>NZ_CP062253.1:832500-3232500 GCF_014863585.1 Pseudomonas gozinkensis
GTAGTCGATGGAAAACAGGTTAATATTCCTGTACTTCTGGTTATTGCGATGGAGGGACGGAGAAGGCTAGGCCAGCTTGGCGTTGGTTGTCCAAGTTTAAGGTGGTAGGCTGAAATCTTAGGTAAATCCGGGGTTTCAAGGCCGAGAGCTGATGACGAGTTGCCTTTAGGCGACGAAGTGGTTGATGCCATGCTTCCAAGAAAAGCTTCTAAGCTTCAGATAACCAGGAACCGTACCCCAAACCGACACAGGTGGTTGGGTAGAGAATACCAAGGCGCTTGAGAGAACTCGGGTGAAGGAACTAGGCAAAATGGCACCGTAACTTCGGGAGAAGGTGCGCCGGTGAGGGTGAAGCACTTGCTGCGTAAGCCCACGCCGGTCGAAGATACCAGGCCGCTGCGACTGTTTATTAAAAACACAGCACTCTGCAAACACGAAAGTGGACGTATAGGGTGTGACGCCTGCCCGGTGCCGGAAGGTTAATTGATGGGGTTAGCTAACGCGAAGCTCTTGATCGAAGCCCCGGTAAACGGCGGCCGTAACTATAACGGTCCTAAGGTAGCGAAATTCCTTGTCGGGTAAGTTCCGACCTGCACGAATGGCGTAACGATGGCGGCGCTGTCTCCACCCGAGACTCAGTGAAATTGAAATCGCTGTGAAGATGCAGTGTATCCGCGGCTAGACGGAAAGACCCCGTGAACCTTTACTATAGCTTTGCACTGGACTTTGAATTTGCTTGTGTAGGATAGGTGGGAGGCTTTGAAGCGTGGACGCCAGTTCGCGTGGAGCCATCCTTGAAATACCACCCTGGCAACTTTGAGGTTCTAACTCAGGTCCGTTATCCGGATCGAGGACAGTGTATGGTGGGTAGTTTGACTGGGGCGGTCTCCTCCTAAAGAGTAACGGAGGAGTACGAAGGTGCGCTCAGACCGGTCGGAAATCGGTCGTAGAGTATAAAGGCAAAAGCGCGCTTGACTGCGAGACAGACACGTCGAGCAGGTACGAAAGTAGGTCTTAGTGATCCGGTGGTTCTGTATGGAAGGGCCATCGCTCAACGGATAAAAGGTACTCCGGGGATAACAGGCTGATACCGCCCAAGAGTTCATATCGACGGCGGTGTTTGGCACCTCGATGTCGGCTCATCACATCCTGGGGCTGAAGCCGGTCCCAAGGGTATGGCTGTTCGCCATTTAAAGTGGTACGCGAGCTGGGTTTAGAACGTCGTGAGACAGTTCGGTCCCTATCTGCCGTGGACGTTTGAGATTTGAGAGGGGCTGCTCCTAGTACGAGAGGACCGGAGTGGACGAACCTCTGGTGTTCCGGTTGTCACGCCAGTGGCATTGCCGGGTAGCTATGTTCGGGAAAGATAACCGCTGAAAGCATCTAAGCGGGAAACTTGCCTCAAGATGAGATCTCACTGGAACCTTGAGTTCCCTGAAGGGCCGTCGAAGACTACGACGTTGATAGGTTGGGTGTGTAAGCGCTGTGAGGCGTTGAGCTAACCAATACTAATTGCCCGTGAGGCTTGACCATATAACACCCAAGCAATCTGTAGACTCGAAAGAGACCAGGTTGCGGTGTGTGAAGACGAAGATGAACCGAAAGTTCGACGCTCACAAAACACCGAAAACTATCGCATACCCAATTTGCTGAAGCGAGGCCATCTGGTCACGAGTCAGTACCCGAATTTCTTGACGACCATAGAGCGTTGGAACCACCTGATCCCATCCCGAACTCAGAAGTGAAACGATGCATCGCCGATGGTAGTGTGGGGTTTCCCCATGTGAGAGTAGGTCATCGTCAAGATTAAATTCCGAAACCCCAATTGCGAAAGCAGTTGGGGTTTTGTTTTGCCCGCAGGAAAGTTCTTACAGCATTCTCAGCCGCCTTGCGGCTGTCGTCGCCGACCGACAATGTTAAGGTTCAGCCCTAGCTTTTGCACTTTTCCAAGGAAGCCTTCATGCCGGACACCCAGTCCCTCAACGCTGCATTCATGGTCGTTCAGAGCAACAGCCTGGATGAACTGCGCAGCCTTGTGATCAGCATCATGCGGCGCTATCCACTGGCTCCCCTGGAGAACGAAATCGCGCTCGTACAGAGCAACGGCATCGCTCAGTGGCTCAAGCTGGCACTGGCTGAGGACCCTGAAGAGGACGACACCGGCGGCTGTGGTATCGCCGCTGCTATTGATGTGCAACTGCCGGGCAGTTTCATGTGGCAGCTTTACCGGATGGTTCTGGGGCGAGAGGAAATCCCGGCAAAGTCGCTGCTCGACAAGGCACCGTTGACCTGGCGTCTGATGCGCCTGCTGCCACAGGTCATCAACCGACCGCATTTCGAACCACTGCAACGCTTCCTCACCCATGACACCGATCTGCGCAAGCGCTACCAGTTGTCCGAACGTCTGGCAGACCTCTTCGACCAATACCAGGTCTATCGAGCTGATTGGCTTGAGGATTGGGCGGAGGGGCATCATCAGTTACGCAACGTGAGGGGTGAAGTAAAGCCGCTGCCCCCGACCAGTTGTTGGCAGGCAGAGTTGTGGCGCGCCCTTCTGGATGATGTGGGCGAGCAAGGCATGGCCCAAAGTCGGGCGGGCGTGCACCAGCGATTCATGGAACGTATCAACAGTCTTGAAAGCGCACCGAGCGGACTTCCCCAGCGAGTGATCGTCTTCGGAATTTCCTCGTTGCCCGCCCAGGTACTGGAAGCATTGGCCGGACTTTCCCGATTCAGTCAGGTTTTGTTGTGTGTCCATAATCCCTGCCGTTATCACTGGGCCGATATCGTTGCCGACAAGGATCTCTTGCGGCATCAGTACAAGCGACAGTCCCGAAAAAACGGCATGCCTGTGGTGCTGGATTCGGAATCACTCCACCAACATGCTCACCCGCTCCTCGCAGCGTGGGGCAAGCAAGGTCGCGATTACATCAACCTTCTCGACAGCTACGATGAGCCGGACAGCTATCGCGCAGCATTTCGCAACGGACGTATCGATCTGTTCAGCGAAAACCGGCCGAAGAACATGCTCAATCAGTTACAGGACGATATTCTGGAGCTGCGGCCGCTCAGCGAGACTCGAGCGCTCTGGCCGGCAGTCGACCTGACTCTGGACGATTCGATCCGCTTTCATATTGCCCATAGCGCCCAGCGCGAAGTCGAGATTCTCCACGACCAGCTCCTGGCCCGTTTCAGTGCCAACCCTCATTTACGCCCTCGCGATGTGATCGTGATGGTGCCCGACATCGATAGTTATGCGCCGCATATCCGCGCCGTATTTGGGCAACTGGATCGTCATGACCCACGCTTCATTCCGTTCACCATGGCCGATCAGGGGCAGCGCGGGCGGGATCCATTACTGATCGCTGTCGAACATCTGCTCAAGCTGCCAGACAGTCGTTTTCCCGTCAGTGAGATACTCGACTTGCTCGACGTCCCTGCGTTGCGCGCCAGGTTTGGTGTGCAAGAGCGAGACTTGCCGACCCTTCATCGCTGGATCGAGGGCGCCGGGGTGCGTTGGGGTATCGACGCCGGGCAACGGGCCGAGCTGGGGTTACCCGACGAACTGGAGCAAAACAGTTGGCGCTTTGGTCTGCGCCGGATGCTGCTCGGTTATGCGGTCGGCAGTTCCGGTGCCTGTGGGGATATCGAGCCGTACGATGAAATCGGTGGTCTCGATGCCGCGTTGATTGGGCCATTGGTAGCGTTGCTGGATGCCCTGGAGCTTTCGCATCAGCAACTGATGAAACCCGCGCAACCACAGGAATGGGGACATCGGCTTCAGGCGTTGATGCAGCTGTTTTTCAAACCCGAAGATGAGCATGACGACTACCTGCTGGCTCAACTCGAGGAGTTGCGCGAAACCTGGCTGGAAACCTGCGAGGCCGTCGGTCTGCTGGATGAGCTGCCACTGACCGTCGTCCGTGAGGCCTGGCTGGCGGGGCTGGATCAGGGGCGTCTTTCGCAGCGCTTCCTGGCGGGAGCCGTGAACTTTTGCACACTGATGCCGATGCGCGCTATCCCGTTCAAGCTGGTTTGCCTGTTGGGCATGAACGATGGCGATTATCCACGCGCTCAACCGCCGTTGGACTTCGATCTCATGGGCAGCGACTACCGGCCGGGAGATCGCTCCCGTCGGGAGGATGATCGCTATCTTCTGCTCGAAGCGCTCTTGTCCGCCCGTCACCAGCTCTACATCAGTTGGGTGGGCCGCAGCATTCGCGACAACAGCGAGCGGCCAGCCTCTGTGTTGATCGGCCAGTTGCGCGATCATCTCGCCAATGGATGGCGATCGGCCGACGACAGCGAGGATCTCCTGATTGCCATGACTCAGGAGCATCCGTTGCAGCCATTCAGTTCGCGCTACTTCCATGAGGAAGACAAGCTGTTCAGCTACGCCAGCGAGTGGCAGGTGCTGCATCAACATCACGAGCAGAACGATGTCGCAACAATGCTTGCCGCCCATGTCCAGGAGGAGCCGTTGAGTCTGGAGTTGCTGCAGGACTTTCTGCGCAATCCGGTTCGACATTTTTTCACTCAACGGCTCAAGGTTTACTTCGAAGCGGCGCAGGTGCCTCAGGCTGACGAGGAGCCCTTTGTACTGGATGCGTTGCAACGATATATGCTCAGCGACAGCTTGCTCGAGGCAGCCTTGAGACACCCGGGTAATGTCGAACAGGCGCTCGAGTCTCAAGCCCAACGCCTGCAAAACAGCGGATTGTTGCCCATGGCCGGATTCGGTGAATGCCTTCAACGAGAGCTGATCGAGCCTTTGCCAGACTTGTTGCAACGATATCAACAGCTCTTGGCGTTATGGCCAACACCCCTGAACAATGCGTTACCGATCAATTTTGAATGGCAGGAACTGCGCCTTGAAGGATGGCTGGGTGGCCTGCACCGGCGCGCCGATGGCGGCGTGCTGTCAGTCACGACGATCCCCAACAGCATTGGCTCGATCAAGAGTCGCAAATGGCATCGCTTGACCAAGCCCTGGGTCAGCCATCTTGTCGCGTGTGCCTGTGGACTTTCCTTGACGACCGCACTGGTGGCCAGTGATGACACGCTCCTTCTTGAACCTCTGGAACGAACCAGGGCAGGGCGAATGCTTGAGGATCTGCTGCTCGCCTGGCAAACGGGCATGCGGCAGCCACTACCTGTTGCGGTGAAAACGGCTTTTGCATGGCTGGCCCAGACCGATCCGGTCAAGGCTGAAGCGGCTGCCCGCAAAGCCTATGAGGGGGATGGTCAGACCAGCGAAGGCGAGCGGCGCGAAAGCCCGGCTCTGTCCCGACAATTCGCCGACTTCGATGCACTGCAGGCGGATGAAACCTTCTCCGGTTGGTGTGATGCACTGTATCGTCCTTTGCTTGAGGCACCGTGGCGCTCATGGACCCACGAGGAGGCAGGCGCATGAGTAACCAGCCGCCACTCGCCCTGGCATTCCCGTTAAAGGGCAGCCAATTGATCGAAGCCAGTGCGGGCACTGGCAAGACGTTTACCATTTCGGCGTTGTATCTGCGGTTGATCCTCGGGCATGGGGGCGAGGCGAGTGGTTTCGGCCGTGAGCTGTTGCCCCCGCAGATTCTCGTGGTGACCTTCACCGACGCGGCCACCAAAGAGCTGCGCGAACGCATACGCACGCGGCTGGCCGAAGCCGCCCGTTTCTTCCGTGACGAGACGCCTCCTCCTGATGCGTTGATCGATGAACTGCGGGCAGGGTTCGATCCGCAACAATGGCCCGGTTGTGCCAACCGCCTGGACATCGCCGCGCAATGGATGGACGAAGCGGCTGTCTCGACGATTCACAGTTGGTGTCAGCGAATGCTGCGCGAGCATGCGTTCGACAGCGGAAGTCTGTTTACCCAGACCCTGGAAACCGATCACAGCGACCTGCTCGGCGAAGTGCTGCGCGATTATTGGCGGCTGTTCTGCTATCCGATGCAGGGCGATGCCTTGAACTGGGTTCGCAGTCACTGGGGAGGTCCGGCGGCCCTGTTGCCGCGTGTGCGTGGGCTGTTTGGCACCGAGCGCGAAGGGGATTCAGACAAGACGCCATCCGAACTGATCGAAGAATGCCTGCAGGAACGCCGTGCGGCATTGGTGGAGTTGAAGGGACCATGGCGGCAGTGGACCGATGAATTACTCGCCATCTGCCATCAGGGCGTCGCCAACAAAACCGTGGACGGGCGTAAGATGCAGGCCCGCTATTTCGAACCCTGGTTCGAAAAACTCAAGGCCTGGGCCGAGGACGAGACGCTCGAGCAACTGGATATCGGCACCGGGTTCGCCCGGCTCACACCGGACGGCATGGCTGAAGCCTGGAAAGGTGAGCCACCGAGTCACCCGGGCCTGGATGCCATGCCTGTGCTCAAGTCGAGCCTCGACAATTTGCCGACGCCCGATGCGGCCGTGCTGCAGCATGCAGCCAAATGGGTCGGTGCTCGCTTTGAAGACGAGAAGCGCCGTCGAGCCGAAATGGGTTTCGACGACATGCTGTTGCGTCTGGATGCTGCCTTGCAATCCGACGGTGGGGAACGTCTTGCCACGCTCATCCGCGAGCAGTTCCCGGTCGCACTGATCGATGAGTTCCAGGACACGGACCCGGTGCAGTACCGAATCTTCGAAAGCATCTATCGCATTGAAGAGAACAACCCCGAGACCGGGCTGTTCCTGATTGGCGATCCGAAGCAGGCGATCTATGCCTTCCGTGGCGCGGACATCTACACCTATCTGCGAGCCCGGCAGGCCACAACCGGGCGACTGCATACCCTGGGCACGAACTTCCGTTCCAGTCACGGGATGGTCAGTGCAGTCAACCATGTATTCGAACGCGCCGAGTCCCGTGAGCAAGGGCGCGGAGCATTTCTGTTCCGAGAGAAAAACGGCGATAACCCGGTGCCATTCCAGCCTGTAGAGGCTCAGGGGCGTAAAGAACATTTGCAGGTATCCGGGCTTGATGTGCCAGCGCTGAACATCTGGCATTTATCCACCGACAAGCCGTTGTCCGGGACGGTTTATCGTCAGGAGTTGGCGGCGGCCTGCGCCAGTGAAATCACGACCCTGCTCAATGGCGGGCAAACCGGTCGCGCCGGGTTTGTGCAGGAGGGCAAGGATTGGCGTGGGCTGCGGCCAGCGGACATTGCGATTTTGGTCCGCGACGGTAAAGAGGCGCAGGCGGTACGCGGTGAGCTCGCAGCGCGCGGAGTCCGCAGCGTTTATCTGTCGGACAAGGACTCGGTTTTTGCTGCTCAGGAAGCCCATGACCTGCTTTCGTGGCTCAAGGCGTGCGCCGAACCGGATGTCGAACGCTCCCTGAAAGCAGCGCTTGCGTGCATCACGCTGAACCTGCCACTGGTTGAGCTGGAGCGTCTGAATCAAGACGAACTGGTCTGGGAAACCCGGGTCATGCAGTTCCGGGGTTATCGTGAGCTCTGGCGCAAGCAAGGGGTGCTGCCGATGTTGCGGCGCCTGCTGCACGACTTTCAACTGCCGCAGATGCTCATCGCCCGCAGTGATGGCGAGCGGGTGCTGACCAACCTGTTGCACCTGTCGGAATTGTTGCAACAAGCCGCGTCGGAACTCGATGGCGAGCAGGCACTGATCCGCCATCTGGCCGAGCATCTGGCGCTGTCCGGGCAGGCAGGTGAAGAGCAGATCCTGCGTCTTGAAAGCGACGAACAACTGGTCAAGGTCGTGACCATTCACAAGTCCAAGGGGCTTGAATACCCGTTGGTGTTCCTGCCGTTCATCTGCTCGGCCAAACCCGTGGATGGCAGTCGATTGCCGCTGCATTACCACGATGAGTCCGGCAAGGCCCGCATCAGTCTGAAACCCGACGCCGAACTGATCGCCCTGGCGGACAGCGAGCGCCTGGCGGAAGATCTCCGCTTGCTCTACGTCGCGCTGACTCGCGCACAACATGCGTGCTGGCTCGGGGTGACGGATCTCAAGCGCGGCAATCACAGCAGCTCGGTGCTGCATCTTTCTGCGCTGGGCTATCTGTTGGGCGGCGGCGCAACGTTGAACGAGTCCAGCGGATTGGCCCGCTGGTTGCGCGATCTGCAACAGGACTGTTCGGCGCTGAGCGTTGTTGAAATGCCGGAGGCCACCAGCGAGGAGTACCAGCCTCCGCGTAACGAAGCCACGCTACGTGCCACCCTTTTACCGAGCCGCAGGGCCAGCGAAAACTGGTGGATCGCGTCGTACAGCGCCTTGCGCATCAGTGACGTGCTGAGCGTCGGCAATGACGAAGCTCCCGACAGTCCGCAGGCGCAAAAGCTGTTCGACGACGAACGCCTCGATCCTGAAGCTCCGCGCGAGATCATCGCCGGCGGGGCTGACATTCACCGCTTCCCCCGTGGCCCGAATCCGGGAACCTTCCTTCACGGTTTGCTGGAGTGGGCAGGGGAGGAAGGGTTCGCGGTCACCCGCGTGTCGCTGGACGATGCGATTGCCCGGCGTTGCAATCGACGGGGCTGGGAAGGCTGGATCATCACCCTCGGCGACTGGTTGCAACACTTGCTCAAACTGCCGTTGCCCGCAGGGGGCGACCAGCCGCCAGTGGTGCTCGAGCAATTGAAGCAGTATCGGGTCGAGATGGAGTTCTGGTTCGCCAGCCACAAAGTGGACGTGCTCAAGCTCGACGAACAGGTGCGTCAATTCACTCACAACGGTGTTGCCCGGGTCGGCGCCGAAGCGGTGCAGCTCAATGGCATGTTCAAAGGCTTTATCGACCTGACGTTCGAGCACGAGGGCCGCTACTACGTTGCCGATTACAAATCCAACTGGCTGGGCGTCGATGACGCTGCGTACACCGAGCGAGCCATGGAGCAGTCGATTCTCGACAACCGTTACGACCTGCAATACGTGCTGTACCTGTTGGCACTGCATCGTCAGCTCAAGGCGCGGCTTACCGACTACGACTACGACCGGCATATCGGCGGCGCGTTGTATCTGTTCCTGCGCGGGACACGGGCTCCTGGCGGTGGCGTTTACTTCGCGCGACCACCACGGGAGTTGATCGAACGTCTGGACCTGATGTTCCAGGGCAAGCCGCAACCCAAGGTCGAGCCCGCGTGGGAACAGGGAGAATTGCTATGAACCGGACATTCGCCGACCTGCTGCCAACGCCGCTGACCGCCGACAGCCTTGCGCAACTGACGCCACTGACCCGTGCCGATGACCTGTTGCTGTTGCTCACCCGCTGGGTCGAGCGCGGTTGGCTGCGGGCACTGGACAAGGCATTCGTGGCCTTTCTTCATGAGTTGGCGCCCGATGTCGATCCGTTGGTGTTGCTCGCCGCCGCATTGACCAGTCACCAGCTCGGCCATGGTCATGTCTGCCTGGATCTGTTCGAAACCCTCAAGGCGCCGGATTTCGCTCTTTCCCTGCCGCCGGAAGGGGATGCGCAACCCGGCGTGTTGCTGCTGCCATCGCAACTGCTCGAAACCCTCGACGGAGCACACTGGTGCAAGGTGCTGGCCGGCAGTTCGCTGGTGGCACTGGCCGCCGACGAAGGTACGTCGGCTCAGGAACGCCCGCTGGTGCTGTCCGGCAAACGCTTGTATTTGCGGCGCTATTGGGCCTACGAGCGGCGTATCGACAGCGCACTGCGTCAGCGACTCGCGGAGCAGGAAGCGACACCTCCCGATCTTGCTCGGCGGCTGGACGAACTGTTCGATCCGGCAAAGCGTGCGGATGTCATCGACTGGCAGAAACTGGCCTGCGCCCTGGCGACTCGAAGTGCCTTCAGCATCATCACGGGCGGCCCGGGCACCGGCAAGACGACGACGGTGGTCCGTTTACTGGCGTTGCTCCAGGCACCGGCGGTCGAGGCGCATCAACCATTGCGCATTCGGCTTGCGGCGCCTACCGGTAAAGCGGCGGCGCGGTTGACCGAGTCCATCAGTCAGCAGGTGCAATCGCTGACGGTCGCTGACAGCGTCCGGGAAAAAATCCCGACCGAGGTGACCACGGTGCACCGCCTGCTCGGCAGTCGCCCCGGCACGCGGCACTTCCGTCACCATGCCGGTAACCGTCTGCCTCTGGACGTTCTGGTGGTCGATGAAGCGTCCATGATCGATCTGGAAATGATGGCCAACCTGCTCGATGCCTTGCCGCCTCATGCCCGGTTGGTGTTGCTGGGCGACAAGGATCAACTGGCCTCGGTGGAGGCTGGTGCGGTGCTGGGGGATTTGTGCCGCGATGCCGAAGCCGGTTGGTACAGTCCGCAGACGCGCCAGTGGCTGGAACAGGTGAGCGGCGAATCCCTGCAGGACAGCGGCTTGCACGAAGACACTGATGGTTCGCATCCGTTGGCCCAGCAAGTGGTGATGCTGCGACACTCGCGGCGTTTCGGCGAGGGCAGTGGCATCGGCCAACTGGCGCGGCGGGTGAATCAGCAGCTCCCGGAAGAGGCTCGCCAGTTACTGGGCGCCAAAACTCATGGCGATGTGTTTTCGTTGCCACTTCAGAACGAGCACGACCGAAAACTTGAGCACCTGGTGCTCGATGGGCACGGCGTAGGCCCTCACGGATATCGACACTATCTGAGCGTCTTGCGCGATCGACGTCCGGCGAGTGGAACGCCACTCGAGCACCCGGACTGGGTCGACTGGGCGCGTGACGTCCTGCAGGCCTTCGATACCTTCCAGTTGTTGTGCGCAGTGCGCAAAGGGCCGTGGGGTGTCGAAGGGCTGAACCAGCGCATCACCGACGCGTTGCTCAAGGCGCGTCTGATCGAAAGCGACCAGCAATGGTACGAAGGCCGGCCGGTGCTGATGACCCGAAATGACTACGGTCTGGGGTTGATGAATGGTGATATCGGTATCGCCCTGAAACTGCCCGAGCGCGATGGGCCTGACGCCGGTAAGTCGGTGTTGCGAGTGGCGTTCCCGCGTAACGACGGGCGTGGAGGGGTGCGCTTCGTGCTGCCGAGCCGGCTCAATGATGTCGAGACCGTTTATGCGATGACCGTGCACAAGTCCCAGGGCTCGGAATTTGCCCATACCGCGCTGATCCTTCCGGACGCCCTGAATCCCGTGTTGACCAAGGAGCTGATCTACACCGGCATTACCCGCGCAAAGGACTGGTTCACCCTGATCGAACCTCGGGACGGCGTGTTTGAAGAGGCGGTGCAGCGCAAGGTGAAACGCTTGAGCGGACTGATGCTGGAACTGGAAGAAGGGACACCGCCCCGAGGATGAAGATGCCTGCGATTGCCGACGATAATTGACCAGCCGGTCAGAGGTCGCTGTATCGCTGGCGTTCCAACGCTGTGCTATCGTTGCGGCATCATTTCGTAACGATCCAAGAGAATCCCTGCATGAAGGTGGCTGTCTGGGCGACAGAGCGCGTAGTTGGCTGCAGGCAGGCGTTGCTTGCCGGTGTGCTCTGTTTGCTCACGGGTGTGGCCGCTGCCCAGACTCAAACTCCGGTGGGCATGGCTGAACACAGGGCCTTGTCCGTCACTCAGGTTGTCCTCGGCATCCTCAGTTATGCACGCTGGCCGGTGGAGCCGGCGCAGCTGCGCCTGTGCATCGTAGGCCCGACCGAATACACCGACGACCTGGTCAAGGGTACGACCCAGGCCACGGGGCGTCCGGTCATCGTGCGTCGACTGCTGGCTGATAACCCGGCCATCGTCAGCGAGTGCGACGCAGTCTACATCGGCAAACTGACAACAGACGAACGCAGCCGGCTCTTTGCATCCTTGATCGGGCATCCGGTGTTGAGCATTAGCGAGGGCGGCGATCAATGCACGGTCGGTAGTCTGTTCTGCCTGCGGATTGGCGATGAGCAAGTGTCGTTCGAGGTCAATCTCGATTCCGTCGCCCGCAGCGGTGTACGCATTCACCCCAGCGTGCTGCAGTTGTCGCGCCGCAAACCGGCGGTGCCATGAGACGCGACAAATCCACAGGGCGTCCGACCCTGGGCCTGGTCATCGGCCGTGGCAACCTGATTGTGGCGCTGGTCGCCGTGGCAATGGCCAGTGTGTCGCTGACGCTGCTTGGGGTGCTGGCGCTGCGGGTCTATGCCGATCACAACCTGCACTTGATTGCCCGCTCGATCAGTTACACCGTGGAAGCCGCCGTGGTGTTCAATGACAAGGTCGCCGCGACCGAAGCGCTGGCGTTGATCGCATCAACCGAAGAAGTGGCGGATGCCCAGGTGCTGGACACTCAGGGCCAGTTGATCGCGCGCTGGCGGCGTCCGGAGAACGGCCTGTTTTCCGAGCTGGAGATGCAGGTCGCGCGGGCCATTCTGGAAAAACCCATCAGCCTGCCGATCCTCCATCAGGATCGCGAGATCGGGCGCATTTTGCTGATCGGTCACGGCGGCAGTCTGATGCGCTTTCTGTTGAGCGGTCTGGCGGGGATCATTCTCTGCACGGCGATCAGCGCCTGGGTCGCGCTCTATCTGGCGCGTCGTCAGTTGCGCAGGATCATCGGCCCGTTGCATAGCCTGGCGGCAGTGGCGCACGCCGCCCGTAGCGAACGGGCACTGGATCGACGGGTGCCACGGGCGAAGATTGCCGAACTGGACAACCTGGGCAACGACTTCAATGCCTTGCTTGATGAACTCGAAGACTGGCAAACCCACCTGAAAAGCGAGAACGAAACCCTCGCCCACCAGGCCAGCCACGACAGTCTCACCGGATTGCCGAACCGGGCGTTTTTCGAAGGCCGTCTGATCCGTGCGCTACGCAGCGCCCAAAAACTGAACGAGCGCGTGGCAGTGCTGTTTCTCGACAGCGACCGATTCAAGGACATCAACGACAGCTTCGGTCATGCCGCCGGCGACGCGGTGCTAGTGGCGGTGGCGAATCGGGTGCGAGCGCAGTTGCGTGAAGAAGATCTGGTGGCGCGTCTGGGCGGTGACGAGTTTGCCGTTCTGCTGACGCCCTTGCACAAGACCGAAGACGCCGAGCGCATTGCCGACAAGATCCTCGCCAGCATGGATACCCCGATTGCACTGCCGGGTGACAGCAGTGTCGTGACTTCGCTCAGTATCGGCATCGCCGTTTACCCCGATCATGGCGCCACGCCAGGCACCTTGCTCGATGCGGCGGATGCCGCGATGTACCAAGCCAAGCGTTTGTCGCGCGGCGCCCAATACACGGCCGGGTCGGAGCACCCGGTCGATCCCGTTAAAACCAGGAGCTGATGCCCGTGTTTTCACTTTCCGTTCGACTGTTTTCCACCCTGCTGCTGACGGCCATGCTGGCCCTGACCGGTTGCCAGACCGCTCCACAAAAAGGCCTGACGCCGGCCCAGGTCGCGGTCCTCAAGCAGCAAGGCTTCGAGTTGACCGATGATGGCTGGGAATTTGGTCTGTCGGGCAAAGTGTTGTTTGGGAGCGATGTCGAAAGCCTGAACAAGCAAAGTACCGAAATCGTCGAGCGTATCGGCAAAGCGTTGCTGGGTGTCAGCATTGAGCGCGTGCGGGTTGATGGCCACACCGACGCCTCGGGCAAGGAAACCTACAACCAGCAGCTGTCACTGCGTCGCGCGAAAAGCGTCGGCAAAGTGCTGACCTCCATCGGTATGAAGGACGAGAATATCCAGCTGCAAGGCCTCGGCAGCCGCGAACCGGTCGCCTCCAACGACACCGCCGCCGGCCGCACCGAAAACCGCCGGGTGTCGATCGTGGTCAGCGCCGACTAGTCGGCGAACTGCATTTCGCGGGTCTCACCCATCAACAGATCCTGATTGCGCTCGGTCACCTCACGGATGTAATCCCACAACAGGGTGATCCGTTTCAACTTGCGCAGATCTTCCCGGCAGTACATCCAGAACTGCCGGGTGATGTCGATTTCCTCCGGCAACACCGGCAACAGGCGCGGATCCTGTGCCGCGAGGAAACACGGCAGAATCGCCAATGAGCGTCCCTGCTGCGCCGCCACGAACTGTGCAATCACGCTGGTGCTGCGCAAATTGGCGCTGGCGCCGGGCAACACGTTCGCCAGATACAGCAGCTCCGAGCTGAACGCCAGATCATCCACATAACTGATGAATTGATGCTTGCCCAGGTCGGCGGGGCGGCGGATCGGCGGATGTTTGTCCAAATATTCCTGGGTTGCGTAGAGCTGCAAGCGATAGTCGCAGAGTTTGCAGCACACGTACGGCCCGTGTTCCGGGCGTTCGAGGGCGATGACGATGTCGGCCTCGCGTTTGGACAGGCTGATGAAGTGCGGCAGCGGCAGGATATCCACCGAAATCGCCGGGTAGGCGTCGACGAAGTGGCTCAGTTGCGGGGTGATGAAAAAGCTGCCGAAACCTTCGGTGCAGCCCATCCGCACATGCCCGGACAGCGCGACGCCGGAACCGGATACCTGCTCGCAGGCCATGTGCAGCGTGCTTTCGATCGACTCGGCATAACTCAGCAGGCGCTGGCCTTCGGCAGTCAGTACGAAACCGCTGGTGCGTGACTTTTCGAACAGCAAGGTGCCGAGCGCCGCTTCCAGCGAACTGATTCGCCGCGACACGGTGGTGTAGTCCACCGCCAGGCGTTTGGCTGCAGTACTGGCCTTGCGGGTACGGGCGACTTCGAGGAAAAACTTGAGGTCGTCCCAGTTCAGCGAGCCTAGAGAGGTGATGTTTTTTTGCATGATGGACGGGCTTATATGTGCGTTCTTATTAGAAGTTTGCACATCTATACTCCAAAAACAGTCCGACAACCAATTCGTGACACACGCCTCATCTCAAGGCGAACCTTTCGCCTTGGCTCCTAAGATAAAAACAAGTTCTGGAGACCAGCATGAACGCATCGCTTACGCCCAACGAAACCACGATCCAGAAGGTCAAGCTGCTGATCGACGGCGAGTGGGTCGAGTCGCAGACCACCGAGTGGCATGACATCGTCAACCCGGCGACCCAGCAAGTGCTGGCCAGGGTTCCGTTCGCCACCGCCGCTGAAGTGGATGCCGCCGTCAGTGCCGCCCAGCGCGCCTTTCAGACCTGGAAGCTGACTCCAATCGGCGCGCGCATGCGCATCATGCTCAAGCTTCAAGCGCTGATCCGCGAACACTCCAAACGTATCGCCGTGGTGTTGAGCGCCGAGCAGGGCAAGACCATCGCTGACGCTGAAGGCGATATTTTCCGTGGCCTGGAAGTGGTCGAACACGCGTGCTCGATCGGCAGCCTGCAAATGGGCGAATTCGCCGAAAACGTCGCTGGCGGCGTCGATACCTACACCCTGCGCCAGCCGATCGGCGTCTGTGCCGGCATTACGCCGTTCAACTTCCCGGCGATGATCCCGCTATGGATGTTCCCGATGGCCATCGCCTGCGGCAACACCTTCGTCCTCAAGCCATCCGAACAGGATCCGCTGTCGACCATGTTGCTGGTGGAACTGGCCATCGAGGCCGGCATTCCGGCTGGCGTGCTTAACGTCGTCCATGGTGGCAAAGACGTGGTCGATGGCCTGTGCACCCATAAAGACATCAAGGCCGTTTCGTTCGTCGGTTCGACCGCTGTGGGCACTCATGTTTATGACCTGGCCGGTAAACACGGCAAACGCGTGCAATCGATGATGGGCGCGAAGAACCACGCGGTGGTGCTGCCGGACGCCAATCGCGAGCAAGCACTCAATGCTCTGGTCGGCGCCGGTTTCGGTGCGGCCGGTCAGCGCTGCATGGCCACCTCGGTGGTGGTGCTGGTGGGCGCGGCCAAGCAGTGGCTGCCGGATCTGAAAGCGCTGGCGCAGAAACTCAAGGTCAACGCCGGCAACGAGCCGGGCACCGATGTCGGTCCGGTCATTTCGAAAAAGGCCAAGACGCGAATTCTCGATCTGATCGAGAGCGGCATCAAGGAAGGCGCGAAACTCGAGCTGGACGGTCGCGACATCAGCGTGCCGGGCTACGAGAAAGGCAACTTCGTCGGCCCGACCCTGTTCTCCGGGGTGACTACCGACATGCAGATCTACACCCAGGAAATCTTCGGCCCGGTGCTGGTGGTGCTGGAAGTCGATACCCTCGATCAGGCCATTGCGTTGGTCAACGCCAACCCGTTCGGCAACGGCACCGGCCTGTTCACCCAGAGCGGCGCGGCGGCGCGTAAATTCCAGACTGAAATCGACGTTGGTCAGGTCGGTATCAACATCCCGATTCCAGTGCCGGTACCGTTCTTCAGCTTCACCGGTTCGCGCGGTTCGAAACTCGGCGACCTCGGTCCGTACGGCAAGCAAGTGGTGCAGTTCTACACCCAGACCAAAACGGTCACGGCGCGCTGGTTCGATGACGACAGCGTCAACGACGGCGTGAACACCACCATTAACCTGCGCTGAGGAATGGCCATGAAAATCGCATTTATCGGTCTGGGCAACATGGGCGCGCCGATGGCGCGTAACCTGATCAAGGCCGGGCATTCGCTGAATCTGGTGGACCTGAACAAAACCGTACTGGCGGAACTCGAGCAATTGGGCGGCACCATCCGCGCTTCGGCTCGCGAAGCCGCTGAAGATGCAGAACTGGTGATCACCATGCTGCCGGCGGCGGTGCATGTACGCAGCGTCTGGCTCGGTGAAGATGGCGTGCTGGCCGGGATCGGCAAAGGCGTGCCGGCGGTGGATTGCAGCACCATCGATCCGCAGACTGCGCGCGATGTAGCGGCGTCGGCTGCCAAACAAGGCGTGGCCATGGCCGATGCCCCGGTGTCCGGCGGCACCGGCGGTGCCACGGCCGGGACGCTGACCTTCATGGTCGGCGCCACCCCGGAACTGTTCGCCACCCTGCAACCGGTGCTGGCGCAGATGGGCCGCAACATCGTGCATTGCGGTGAGGTCGGCACCGGCCAGATCGCCAAGATCTGCAACAACCTGTTGCTCGCCATTTCGATGGTCGGCGTCAGCGAGGCGATGGCGCTGGGCGATGCACTGGGCATCGACACCTCAGTGCTCGCCGGGATCATCAACAGCTCGACCGGGCGTTGCTGGAGTTCGGAAATGTACAACCCGTGGCCGGGCATCGTCGAAACGGCGCCGGCCTCGCGTGGTTACACCGGCGGTTTCGGCGCCGAGTTGATGCTCAAGGATCTGGGACTGGCCACTGAAGCGGCGCGTCAGGCCCATCAGCCGGTGGTGCTGGGCGCGGTAGCGCAGCAGTTGTATCAGGCGATGAGTCAGCGCGGGGAAGGTGGCAAGGACTTTTCGGCGATCATCAACAGCTATCGCAAGCCGCAGTAATCGTCGTCAGGCCGGTGCTCGTCACAGGTCTGCAATTCAGATGCAGTAAGTGTTGCCGGGAAATCACGTCGGGTGGTTTCCCGGCTTTTTTGTATCAGGTGAACACAAAATATTTGCGTACGGTCTCGACCACTTCCCAGGTGCCCTTCATGCCTGGCTCAACGACGAAGATGTCGCCGGCACGCAGGTGGATCGGCTCCATGCCGTCCGGGGTGATGACGCAGTAGCCTTCCTGGAAATGGCAGTACTCCCATTTCACGTAATCCACCCGCCACTTGCCCGGCGTGCAGATCCAGGTGCCCATGATCTTGCTGCCGTCTTCGCTGGTGTAGGCGTTGAGATTGACGGTGTGCGGGTCGCCCTCGAGCTTTTCCCATTTGCAGGCGTCGAGTACGGGCAGGGGGTGGGTGTCGCGCAAAACGGTGACAGGTGCGGGCATGACGGCTCCAGGCCAGAGGGAGTTAGAGCCATCACCGTAACGTTCGCGGGAGCTGTCGGAATGTCTGGGGTCGACCTCCAGATGCCTGTAAGCGCTGGCCCAGATCGGCTTAAAGTCCGAATTTGCACCATGTGCGTGCATATATGACGGTTTTAATACAAGCATGCACCATAAAAGTTCAATCAATTTTTAGACTAAAACGAGATAACCATTCTGACACCTATTGCAAAACAAAATCGTCTGTACTATAACATTCGTACTAAAGGACTATTCCTCGGAAGGGAGCTCCACCTGAGTCACGGACAGACTCGAATCGGCTTTTTCTCATCTCGATAACTGACTTGATCTTCGGCTCAAGTGTGAACTTCTATCTGTTGTTAATGAATAATGACAGTTGAATGAACCGGGCAGTTAATAAGTGGCGCGGACGCAATGCCTCGCGTACTTTGAGTAGAAGCCTTAAATAAACAGTTAATTATTATTTGTGCACTGGCGGATTTATATCTGCGGGATACGCACACCCATCGAATTTTTATGTGCCCGGCATCAATGGAATGAGGCTTTATTGTGGACGACATAAACGTAATTGAAATTTCGACGATTGTTGATAGTGCGAGTGAACTTGGCCGGCACGTCTGGGTGCGTGCCGGCAGCCGCCTGACAAATGTGCAGGTCAGCGATGACTGCTTTATCGGTTTCAGGTGCGATTTGCAGTTCGCCTCTATCGGCAAGTCCAGCATGTTCGCCACTGGCGCACAGTGCCTGGGGACTGCGCAGTCGCCAGTTCGAATTGCCGAAAACGTCTGGGTGGGCGCCAAGGCCACCGTGGCTGCCGGTATTTCCATAGGTGCAGGGGCTGTGGTGGCGGCTGGTGCGCTGGTGACTGCCGATGTGCCGCCGGACGCGATCGTCGTCGGCCGCCCGGCGCGGGTCATTGCCCAGCGCACGGTGGTCGAAGACGGCCGTCCGAGCCCCGAGCCAGTGCTGGCCAAAGTCCGGGACCGGGCGCGTCAAGGCTTGCCGTCGATGCTCGATCGGTCCACGCAGTCGGTCGCGCGGCTCAAGTCGCTGAACCCCGACACCCTCACCTGGGACATCAGCGACGAAGCCTTGATCGATGCCGAATTGCGCGGCGGGGCGTCGGTGGAAATCGCCCGGGACTGCATTCTGATCGGGCGCAGCAACCGTCAGGGCGGCATGTCGCAACTGGGCGGTATCGAACTGGGAACTGGCGTGCGGCTGGCTGCCGGTGTGGTTATCGAGGCGGCCGGCGGTGTATCCGTTGGTGCCTTCAGCGAGTTGTCCGAGGGGGTCACCATCGTTGCCTCTACTCATGATCATTCTTTTCGCTCACTGCCTTGGGAGGAGGCACCGGTGCGCATTGGAAGTCGTTGCGTTATTGGCGAGGGCGCCATCTTGGCAGGTCCACTGAATATCGGTGACGGTGCCGTTATCAAACCGTATTCGGTGGTTATAAGGGATGTATTGGAAAACACTGTGGTTCATGGCGTTGTTCAACTAATGGAGATTCAAGAATGATTTTATTTGCCCCTAACCCAACCGGTTCCGGCCACAACATGCGCGTGCTGTCCATCGCTCAGGCGATCAAGAAACAGCGTCCGGATATGCCATTGACGGTCGCGCTGGCTTCCTTGCAACCGACATTTACCCCTTTGTTCGAAAAATCCGGAATTGAAGTCGTGGATATTGCCGGGCGACTGGTCGACTACTCGAAAAAGAGCAACTTGTCGAAACAGCTCGATTGGGCCACTTATATTGGCAGTTATATTGCGACTACTTTCCTGTCTGGCGAGCGAATCCTGTCTTATCTGGCGCTGATCGCCGAGCACAAGCCAAGCGTGCTGGTGTCGGACTACAACATGGCAGCCTGCCTTGCAGCGATTTTCACGGGCACACCGCTGGTGTTCGTGACCGAGCGTTATGACTTCACACTTTGCCAATTGCAGGATCACGACCTGGCCGAGGGCGGTTTCGAGGTGAATGCGCTGGAGATGTCCCGGGCTCGAACGGCGCTGCACAGTCAGTTCAGCTGGATGATCAGCCAGGCGCAATTGGTGCTGACCGACAAACCCTTCATTCCTTCCCTTGACCAAGGCACCCCGGTGGCCGAGGCACTGGCCAGCGGCAAGGCGCATTTTGTCGGACCGATGATTCGCGACATCACCGTGCAGAGCGGCTTGAACGTGCGTGAGCAACTGAACCTGGGTGACGCGCCGTTCATTGTCGCCTCTATCAGCGGCACGACCATGTTTGCAGAGAACAAGGACGCCTTGCTCGCTGCTTATCTGGACAGTTTCCGAATCCTGCGCGAACGCAATCCTGAGCTGAAAATGGTGTTGCTGGGTCGCAAGGACATCGAAGAGCAGGACGGTGTGGTGTGTGTACCGTATTACCCGGACTGGATGGGGCTGCTGCGCGAATCAAGCCTGCTGATTTCGGCACCGGGCTGGATCACTGTGACCGAAATTGCGGCGATGAACATTCCCACCCTGTTCCTGTTGTCGTCCAAGTCCGAATACCACGAACTGGAAGCTTTGCGTCGTCTGGAGTTGCTGGGCTTCCCGACACATATCGGGTACGACCGAGATCGTATCGTCGAGCTGATCCAGGGCGAACTGGAAAAAGACACCGACGCTTCGACCTACTACGCACCGCATCAGCAAGTGGCCGCGCCCGATGGCGAAGGTGCCGCCCGCGCCGCGACGCGCATCATCGAGTTGTGCCAGGGCAGCGTTGTATCGCTGACCGAAAGCAAAGCCGCTTAACCTCAAGGAAGAGGGATTCACCATGTCACTGCATCCGCAGTTTCTATTTGATCAAGGCCTCAAGGACATCGACCACGGCGGTTTTTTCGCCGTGACCGATGCCAGTGGCGAGGTTGCGATTTCCAGCGACAAGCAGTTGCAGGATCAGGTCGCCGCGACGCTCTATCAGGCCGAGCACGGCGACGATGTCGAACTGCGTTTTGCCCATGACGGGCTGATGCGTTTGCATGATGCGTCGAATGGCGGTTTCCACGAGCTCGCGGACCGTTACTGGACGCCGCACGGCTCCGGACGTTGCCGCACGCTGGCGCTGCAACTGGATGCGCTGGCGTCACTGATTGCCTATCAGCGCCGGGTGCCGCAGGACGCGGCGAGCAACGCCGCGATCCACGGCCTGCTGGAAAAGGTCGAAGCACTCTACGCCCGTTCCACGGTCGCCGGCCTGTACAGCAGCGACTGGTCGACGCCCCTGGAGCTGGCGACTTCGATTGATCTCGACATCAGCGCCACAGCCTTGCTGGCGCGTATCGACAATCAGCCGTTGGGTCTTGACTTGGTCGGGCACTTGCAGATTCATGCAGAGAACCTGATCGGCCGGGTGGCCGGCAGCGACAGCCAATCCTGTGTCGATGTGGCGCTCACACGTTGCGGTGTGCGTGCGCAGGTCAGCCTGGTGCTGGCGCAACTGGCTGATGCGCGCGATGACAATGCGTTGTCGAATCTGGCTCGTTCGTTCCTGCTGCAAACCCTGGCGCTGTTCCGCGATCCGGCGTACGGCGGGTACTGGGATCGGGTCGGGATCAACGGCAAAGTGCGTTGCGACTGGCACACCTCGTACAAGCATCACGAGTCGCCATTCCCGATCAAGACTGCCTACGACGTGGCGTTACTGTTGCAGGCGATTCAGGCGTTGCCGTCCGGCGCGAGCGAAGCCGACAGGGCTTCGGTGACAGCGGCGTTGCTGGAATTTCATGACGCCCGCAATGGCGGTTTGTTCATGGGCAAGGGCTATTTCTGGTCGACCCCGGATGACCCGACCGTGCCGTTCATTCGGCAGTTCTGGGCTCCACCGCGTCAGCCGGGGATTTTCAGTATCGGCAACCTGACGTACCTGCCGCTGCACCTGAAAAGTCTGAAAACCCAGCTCGCCGCCGCCCACGCCTTGCAGTCCATCGAGCCAGCCGCTGTCGTTACTCATCACGACGATGCAGCGTTGGTCAACCGTGAGCTGCAAGTGATCGATGGCGGTGGTGATGTGCAACGCATTCACCCGAATGGTGTGCCGACCATCAATGTCGATCTGCAGCGTTATCTGGCATGGCTGGCCAAGGCCCGGGCATCGAACGAAACGCCTTACGGGCTGACCGCCGAAACCGCGCCGCTGGGTTTTCGCGCCGACAAGACCTGGCAGGTGTTCTCCGGGCTGCACGTGATCTCGGACTTGCACGCACTGGGCCTGCAAATCGAAAACAAGGCCAGCCTGATCGACTGCATCAGGGCCTCGCAAAACACCGACGGCGGATTCGCCGAGCAACCGGGGCATCTGAGCGACGTGTTCGCGACCTACTGCGCGGTGCTGTCGCTGCGAGTGTTGGGCGCGCTGCCGAACGATATCGGCGGTTGCGTGCGTTACCTGCAAGCGTGTCAGAACCCCGATGGCGGATTTGGCGATGTGCCGGGTTTCGGCTCGGATATCTGGCACACCAATCTGGCGGTGTTGTCGCTGCATGCGCTTGAAGCCAAGGCGCCGGACGAGCAGGGCGTGATGGCGTTTGCCTTGCGCTGCCGCTCCGCCGACGGCGGTTTCGCCAACAAGCCGGGTTATCCGCCGGACGCGTTTTCGGTGTACCGCGTGATGTCCACGCTGTTCATTCTCAACCGCCGCATCGTTGATGCCGAACAGACCGTCGCCTGGCTGCAGAGCCTGCAACTGGCCAACGGCTCGTTCCATTACCGGCCGGGCAAAGCGGTCAGCCTGGTGGGTACTTACATGGCTATCGCGGCAATGTTTCTGCTCGACGCACAGCCGACGTATTTGCAGGAATCGAAAGACTGGATCGCTTCCCATCAGAAGCAGGACGGAGGTTTCGGCCCACTCAATGCGACCTCGGCGACCACCGACGAAAGCTTCGTCTGCATCCAGACATTGCTGATCCTCGAACAAGGGCTGTCGCCATACTGGGTGGCGTTGTTGAACTGACCTGTACACAGCATCGAAGGACGTTAAATCATCATTTTGCCAGGGGAGGCGCTGATGAAAATTTTAGTGACAGGGGGCGCGGGCTTCATCGGTTCGGCCGTGGTGCGGTTTCTGATTGAAGAGACCGAATGTGAAGTGATCAACGTCGACAAACTGACCTACGCCGGCAACCTTGAATCGCTGGCCGATGTGTCCGACTCGCCGCGTTACCGGTTCTGCCAGGTCGACATCTGCGACAAGCCGGCGCTGGACGAACTGTTCGCGCGCCTGCAACCGGATGCGGTGATGCACCTGGCCGCCGAGTCCCATGTCGACCGCTCGATCGATGGCCCGCAGGCCTTCATCGAAACCAACATCGTCGGCACTTACACCATGCTCGAAGCGGCACGTGGTTACTGGAACCGACTGGACGCGGCGCGTCAGGCGGCGTTCCGTTTCCATCACATTTCCACCGACGAAGTGTATGGCGACCTGGAGCCTGAAGATCCGGCGTTCACCGAGCGCACGCCGTATGCGCCAAGTTCGCCGTATTCGGCGACCAAGGCCGGTTCCGATCATCTGGTTCGCGCCTGGCATCGCACCTTCGGCCTGCCGGTGGTGATGAGCAATTGCTCGAACAATTACGGGCCGTACCACTTCCCGGAAAAACTGATTCCCCACGTCATTCTCAATGCGCTGCAAGGCAAGCCGCTGCCGGTGTACGGCGATGGCGCGCAGATTCGCGACTGGTTGTTTGTCGAGGATCACGCCCGTGCGCTGTATGCGGTGGTCACGCGCGGTGAGGTCGGGCAGACCTACAACATCGGCGGCCACAACGAGAAGACCAACCTGGAAGTGGTGCACACCCTGTGCGACCTGCTCGAGGCGCGCGGTGCGGAAAAACCGGCAGGCGTCGCGCACTTCCGCGATCTGATCACCTTCGTCAAGGATCGTCCGGGCCACGACAAACGCTACGCCGTCGATGCCGGAAAAATCCACGCGACGCTGGGCTGGACGCCGCAGGAAACTTTCGAAAGCGGCATGCAGAAAACCGTCGACTGGTATCTGGATAACCGCGCCTGGTGGGTGCGGGTGATGTCCGGTGCCTACGCGCTGGAGCGCCTCGGCGAGCAACGCGACGAAGCCCTCGTGGCCTGAACATTCAGTCATTCAACTCTCACTGCTTGAAAGGAAAAAAGCATGGCCAAGTACAAAGGAATTCTGCTGGCGGGCGGCGCCGGTTCGCGTCTGCACCCGATCACCCTGGGCGTCTCGAAACAGTCGCTGCCGGTGTATGACAAACCGATGATCTACTACCCGCTGTCGGTGCTGATGCTGGCGGAAATCCGCGAGATCCTGATCATCTCCACCCCGGAAGATCTGCCGGGCTTCCAGCGTATGCTTGGCGACGGCAGCCAGTTGGGCCTGAAGCTGAGTTACGCGGTACAGCCAAGCCCGGACGGCCTCGCCCAGGCGTTCATCATCGGTCGCGAGTTCGTCGGTGCAGACAACGTCTGCCTGGTGCTGGGCGACAACATTTTCTACGGCGCCGGTTTCGGTGAAACCCTGCTGCAAGCGGCGGCGCGTGATGAAGGCGCGACAGTGTTCGGCTACTACGTGTCCGATCCCGAGCGCTTTGGCGTGGTGGAATTCGATGCTGCCGGCAAGGCCCTGAGCATCTGCGAAAAACCGAGCGATCCGAAGTCGAACTACGCCGTCACCGGCCTGTATTTCTACGACAACGAAGTGCTGCAGATTGCCGCCGACATCAAGCCGTCGCCGCGCGGCGAGCTGGAGATCACCGACGTCAACAACGTCTATCTGCAACGCGGAAAACTGAACGTGTCGGTGATGGGTCGTGGCATGGCGTGGCTGGATACCGGCACCCACGACGCGTTGATGGAAGCCGGCAATTTCGTGCAGGCCATCGAGAAACGCCAGGGCCTGAAAATCGCCTGCCTCGAAGAGATCGCCTACAACAAGGGCTGGATCGACGACGCGCAATTGCTGGTGCACGCAGGCAGCATGAGCAAGACCGGTTACGGTCAATATCTGGCCCGTTTGATCAACGATGATGTGGTGGTGTCGATGGACGGGCAGCGCCCGTTGAAAGGCGCTGCCTGACCGTTTCGAGATCTTGTGGGAGCGAGCTTGCTCGCGAAAGGGATTCATCAGTCAACTATGTTGTTGAACGTAAGGGCCCCTTCGCGAGCAAGCTCGCTCCCACAGGTTCAGTGGCCGGTCACGCTATCGTGTCGTCGGGCCTTCACATCGGAGCGCGGATCGGCAGGTGGCGTTTGCAAGTCGTGCAAACGGGTCAGGCGATTGGCGTGAGTCGGCGCTTCGGCCGCCAGCGGCGAGCGGCGTTTGCGGGTTTCTTCACGCAGCACCGGCAACACTTCCTTGCCGAACATGTCGAGTTGTTCCAGCACGGTTTTCAGCGGAATGCCGCCATGGTCGAACAGGAACAGCTGGCGCTGATAGTCGCCGAAGTACTCGCGGAAGGTCAGGGTCTTGTCGATGATTTCCTGAGGGCTGCCGACGGCCAGCGGGGTCATTTCCATGAACTCTTCCAGGGACGGGCCATGGCCATACACCGGGGCGTTGTCGAAGTAGGGACGGAATTCACGGCGCGCATCCTGCGAGTTGCGACGCATGAAAATGTGCCCGCCGAGACCGACGATCGCCTGCTCCGGTGTGCCGTGACCGTAATGGGCAAACCGCGCGCGGTAGAACTCGACCAGCGCCATGAAGTGCTCACGGGGCCAGAGGATGTGGCTGGCAAAAAAGCCGTCGCCGTAATACGCGGCCTGCTCGGCGATTTCCGGGGTGCGGATCGAGCCGTGCCAGACGAAGGGCGGCAGGTCATCGAGGGGCCTCGGGATCGAGGTGAAGTTTTTCAGCGGCGTGCGAAAGCGTCCGCTCCAGTTGAGGTCTTCTTCGCGCCAGAGCCGGTGCAGCAGGCGATAGTTTTCCATCGCCAGGGGCAGACCGTCGGCGATGCTCTTGCCGAACCAGGGATAGACCGGCGCGGTGTTGCCCCGGCCGAGCATCAGGTCCATGCGGCCGCCGCAGAGGTTCTGCAGCAGCGAATATTCTTCGGCCAGGCGCACCGGATCATTGGTGCTGATCAGGGTGGTGGACGTCGAGAGAATGATGCGTTCGGTCTTGGCTGCGATGTAGGCCAGCAGCGTGGTGGGAGAGGAGGTGATGAACGGAGGATTGTGGTGCTCGCCGGTGGCGAACACATCCAGTCCGATGTCTTCGGCCTTCTGCGCAATTTGCAGGGTGGCCTGGATGCGCTCGGATTCGCTGGGGGTACGGGCGTTGGTCGGGTCTTGTGTGACGTCGCCAACGGTGTAGATCCCGAATTGCATAAAGCCTCCTTGCCTTGGGTAAAGGTGTGTTTGAAACCCTTGCCGCGAAGAATGAATCATCGCGGCACTTGAAATGTACGCCTGTACACGTACAATCGCAATTCTGGATCATCGTCCAAACGGATTTGAAGACCTCATCGAGAGAGGAGCGCGACATGGAACTGGGATTTATCGGTCTGGGCACGATGGGCGCACCGATTGTGCTGAACCTGCTGAAAGCCGGGCATCGGGTCCGCGTGTGGAATCGTTCGTCGGCACCGCTGGAAGCACTGGCCAAGGCCGGCGCCGAACCAGTCGAGACACCGGCACTGGCGGCGCAGGCCGAGGTGCTGATTTCGATGCTCGGCGATGACACGGCAATCCGCTCGGTGTTCTTCGACGCCAAGGCGCTGGACGGTCTGCAGGCCGGCAGCGTTCACGTCAACATGTCCACGGTGTCCGTGGCGCTGGCCAGGGAACTGGCGGCTGTGCATGAAGCATGCGGCGTCGGTTACGTGTCGGCACCGGTGCTGGGGCGGGTCGATGTGGCGGCCGCCGGCAATCTGAACATTCTCGCCTCCGGGCCGGCCGAAGCACTGGCCCGGGTACAGCCGCTGTTCGACGTGCTGGGGCGCAAGACCTGGACGCTCGGCGACACGGCCGAGGTGGCCTGTGCTGCCAAACTGTCGGCCAACCTGATGATCGCCTCGGCAATCGAGTCCATGGCCGAAGCCTCGACCCTGGCCGGCGGTTACGGCATCAGTCGTGAGGCGTTCATCGAGATGATCACCTCGACCCTGTTCGCCGTACCGGTCTATCAGGGCTACGGCAAGCTGATGGTCGATGAAACATTCGAGCCGGCCGGTTTCAAATTGTCGCTGGGTCTCAAGGATGTACGCCTGGCGCTGGAAGCCGGTGAAGCGGCGCAGGTGCCGCTTCCGTTTGCGAGCGTGTTGAAGGACAACCTGCTGGACGGCATGGCCCATGGTCAGGCCGATCAGGACTGGGCGTCACTGTCGAAAGTCAGTGACCGACGCGCCGGCGTGAACTAATCAAAAGATTCAAGCAGCGTAACTTGTGCGCAAGTTACGTTGGCCTCTTGCACCTTGCGTTATTGTCGGACAGTGATTGCTCTTTTATTGGGAAATGAAAGAAATCTGATAATAGTGCTTGTAAAATGTACGACTGTAGACGTACATTTTTATCGGGGTTTAACAACAATAAAAAGTTCTGTCTGTTTTTTCGTCTGCTGATCGTAAATAAATAATAGCTAGGAGCCGTTATGAAAAATCTAATGCAATGGAACAGCCTTCCCTCCGAATCCAATGAATGGCTCGAGAAGGTGCGTGCACTGAATCCGCTGATTATTCAGCACCGCGATTACAGCGAGCAGACAAATGCGACGCACAAGGATGTGATGTCCCGATTCTTCAAGGATGGTTTTGGCCGCACCTCGGTGTCCAAGGCGTTCGGCGGGTCCCAGGTCGATATCCAGACCACCTCCGCCCTGCTGCTGGAATTCGCCCGGTTTGACGCCTCGCTGTCCTGGCAGCTGGCGGTGCAAGTGGCGATGGGGCGCCTGTCGGATTACCTGCCGGAAGCCACTTCCGAAGCGATCTACAACCACTGCGACGGTTTTGTGATCGGCGCCATCCACTCCGGCGGCGAAGCGCTGCCGATGGGCGACGAGTACCTGCTGAGCGGCAAATGGGCGTTCGCCAGTGGCTCGGCCCATGCCGACTGGCTGGTCTGCACCGCCACCGTCAAAGGCACCGAAAACAACACCACTCCCGAAGTGCGGATGTTCTTCGTCCCGGCCAGCCAGTGCACCATCCTGCCGACCTGGGACACGCTGGGCATGCGCGGCACCGGCAGCCATCACTTCCAGTGCTCCAATGTGATCGTCCACAAGTCCTTCTCGCTGGACGTCGAAACCCTCAAGCAATCTCCCGAAGCGCGCAGCTCCCGGGCCTACGCCACCGGTTACTACGAGTTCGGCACCCTGGCCGCGATGTCCACCGTGCTGGGCGTGGCCCGGGCGGCGGTCGATCATTTCCGCAATGACCGCGCCGTGAACACCGATCCGGGTCTTGAAGGGGTGATCTTCGAGAAGACCGGCCGCGCCATCTCCTCGGTACACACCGCACAACTGCTGCTGGAAGATGCGATCCACCAGGTCATCAACCGGGGTGAAACCATCGGCGAACCGGTCAGCGCCCGTGTCGGTCTGGCAGCCTCGGTGTTGACCGAAAACTCGGTCAATGCAGTCAACCAGATCTACTCCATGGCCGGTTCCAAAGCCGTCTACAAATCGCACTTCCTGGAGCGCTGCTTCCGCGATATCCACACTGGTTCGAAGCACTTCACCCTGTCGCCTTTGAACTTGCACGGTATCGGCAAGTACTACCTGGATAAAACCAACGTACTGGCCGCGGCTTAACAGCGGATAAATAAGGCGGGCGCGTCTACAAGTGAAAGTTCACAGGGATCGATAACGCGCCCGCCTTGAGTTGCACCTTTATTTTCTTAAAACTCAAACTTTTGTGCTCGCAGAAAAGAGTCAAGGGAGTGCCACATGCTTGCTCGAAATATTATCAAGTCGCTGATCTTTATTGTTCTTGTGGTGGTGTTATCCGCTGCACTGGGCTGGCGTTTCTGGTCGCCGCCACCGGCGGCGGCCGAGCAACGGATCCCCAGCACCCGGGTCGGTCTGGCCGTGGTCAAGAAGCAGCCGTACACCTACTACCTTGAGGCCATCGGCAAACTCGAAGCCCAGCGCCAGGTGCTGGTGTCGGCTGAAGTCAGCGGCAAAGTGGTGGACATCGATTTCGAGTCCGGCGATGAAGTGAAGGCGGGGCAGGTGCTGCTCAAGCTCAACGATGCGCCGGAGCAAGGCGAACTGGTGCGCCTGAAAGGCGAGTACGAGTCGGCCAAGGCGCAGTTTGCCCGGGTCCAGGAACTGGCCAAGACCGGCGCCGAAAGCCGCCGCGCCTTCGACAGTGCCCGCGCTCAATACGACGCGGCCAAAGGCGACATGGAGCGCATGCAGGCGCAGATCGCTCAACGCCACATTCGTGCGCCGTTCGCCGGCACCCTTGGCATTCGCCAGGCGCATCTGGGCCAATACCTGCAAGCCGGCAGCGCGGTGGCGACCCTGACCGATCCGGGTCTGCTGCGCGTCAACTTCACCCTCGCCGAGCGCGATGGTTCGCAAGTGCAACTGGGCCAGACCGTACAAGCCAAGGTCGATGCCTGGGGTGATGCGACCTTCGCCGGCAAGATCGTGGCGGTCGATCCGCAGATCAACCAGTCCCACACCATCAACGTTCAAGCGGTCATCACCGACACGCAAAAACGCCTGCGTCCCGGCATGTACGCCCGTGTCTCGGTGACCCTGCCGCAGACCGCCGAGCTGCTGATTCCGGAAACCGCGATCACCTACAACGCCTACGGCGAGAGTGTGTTCTCGGTCTACACCGACGAAGCCGGCGTGCAGAAGGTCAAGCGCGAAAGCATCAAGGTCGGCGAGCGCCGCGATGGCTGGGCAGTGGTCGACAAGGGCCTGACCGAAGGCGTGCAGGTGGTGACGTCCGGCCAGCTCAAGCTCCACGACGGCGTGGCGGTGGAAGGCGTGCCGGACACGATTGCTCTCAAACTCAGTGGGCTGGAAAAATGAATTTCACCGACCTCTTTCTTCGCCGCCCGGTGCTGGCCGTGGTGGTCAGCACGCTGATCCTGCTGTTCGGGGTGCGCGCGCTGATGAACCTGCCGATCCGCCAGTACCCGATGCTGGAAACGTCGACCATCACGGTCACCACCCAGTACCCCGGCGCCTCTTCGGAACTGATGCAAGGCTTCGTCACGCAGCCGATCAGCCAGGCCGTGGCCTCGGTCGAAGGCATCGACTATCTGTCGTCGACCTCGACCCAGGGCCGCAGCCAGGTGACGATTCGCATGGCGCTCAACAGCGACTCCATCGCGGCGCTGACCGAGGTCATGGCCAAGGTCAACCAGATCAAATACCGCCTGCCGAAGGACGCCTACGACCCGGTGGTGGAACGCACGTCCGGCGGCTTTACCAGCGTGGCCTACGTTGCGTTCGCCAGCTCCAACCTGACCATTCCGGAGATGTCGGACTACATCTCCCGTGTCGTCGAGCCGATGTTCGCCGGCATTGAAGGCGTGGCCAAGATCAACATCATGGGCGAGCAGAAACTGTCCATGCGCCTGTGGCTCGATCCGCAGCGTCTGGCCGGCTACGGCATGACCGGGCAGGACGTGTCGGCGGCCATCGAGGGCAACAACTTCCAGGCTGCTCCGGGTCAGGTCAAAGGCCTGTACGTGGTCAGCAACCTTCGGGTCAACACTGACCTGAACAGCGTCGAAGATTTCCGCGACATGGTGCTGCGCAACGACAACGGCCACATCATCCGTGTGCGTGACGTCGGCACTGTGGAACTGAACGCAGCCTCCACCGACACCAGCGGCTCGATGAGCGATGTGCCGGCGCTGTTCCTCGGCCTGGACGCCGCACCGACCGGCAACCCGCTGGTCATCGTCAAACGCGTGCGCGAGTTGCTGCCGCAGATCCAGGAAACCCTGCCACCGGGCGTGACCGTGCAGATCCCGTTCGAAGTGGCGCACTTCATTCAGTCGTCGATCGACGAGGTGAGCTACACCCTGCTCGAAGCGCTGGTGATCGTGGTGCTGGTGATTTACCTGTGCCTGGGTACGTTCCGCACCGTGCTGATTCCGCTGGTGACCATTCCGCTGTCGATGCTCGGCGCGGCGATGCTGATGCAGATGTTCGGCTTCAGCCTCAACCTGCTGACCTTGCTTGCCATGGTGCTCGCCATCGGGTTGGTGGTGGACGACGCCATCGTCGTGGTGGAAAACGTCCACCGTCACATCGAAGAGGGCAAGACGCCGTTCGACGCCGCACTGATCGGTGCCCGTGAAGTGGCCGGGCCGGTGGTGGCGATGACCTTCACCCTGGCGGCGGTGTACGCGCCGATCGGTTTGATGGGCGGCCTCACCGGCACGCTGTTCAAGGAGTTCGCACTGACCCTGGCGGGCGCCGTGGTGATTTCCGGCATCGTCGCCCTGACCCTGTCGCCGATCATGAGTACCCGACTGCTGGACGCGAAAACCAGCGAAGGCTTCATGGCGGTCAAGGCAGATCGATTCTTCCAGTACCTGTCCCGTCGTTATGGCGCGCTGCTCGGCGGTTCGCTGGCGCGGCGCTGGATCAGCCTGAGCGTGGCGCTGGTGATTTTCTTCAGCCTGCCGTTCCTCTATCGCTCGGCGCAGACCGAACTGGCGCCGCTGGAAGACCAGAACATCCTGCTGACCGCGATCAAGGCACCGCAGCACGCCAACCTGAATTACCTCGAGGCCTACGCACACGAGCTGTACAAGACCTTCAACGAAATCCCCGAGGGTTACAGCAACTGGGTGGCGAACGGTTCCGACGGCCTGTCCAACAGCGTCGGCGGGATCAACCTGGTGGACTGGGAAAAACGCGGCCGCGATGCCAACACCATCCAGCCTGACTTGCAGGCGCGGGTGAACCAGATCGAAGGCACGAGCATTTTCGTGTTCCAGATGCCGCCGTTGCCGGGCTCTACCGGTGGTCTGCCGGTGCAGATGGTGATCCGTAGCGATCAGGAATACCTGGCGCTGTTCAACGTGATGGATCAGCTCAAGCAGGCGGCGCAAGCCAGTGGCCTGTTCGCGGTGGTCGACAGCGATCTGGACTTCAACAATCCAGTGGTGGAAATCCAGGTTGACCGCGCCAAGGCCAACGCCCTGGGCATCCGCATGCAGGACATCGGCGAGACGCTCAACAGCCTGATCGGCGAGAAGTACGTCAACCGGTTCTCGTTCCACGGCCGTTCCTATGACGTGATCCCACAGTCGGTGTCGGCGGATCGCCTGACCCCGGAAACCCTGAAGCTGTATTACGTGAAGGATCAGAAGGGCAATCCGGTGCCGCTGTCGACGCTGGCCACCCTCAGCGTCAAGGTCGAGCCGAATCGCCTGACCCAGTTCAACCAGCAGAACTCCGCCACGTTCCAGGCCATTCCGGCGCCAGGCGTGACCCTGGGTGATGCGGTGGGCTTCCTGCAAAAACAATCGGAAGGCTTCCCGGCCGGCTTCAGTTTCGACTGGCAGTCCGACGCCCGCCAATACGTGCAGGAAGGCAACAGCCTGGCGTTCACCTTCGGCCTGGCCCTGGTGATCATCTACCTGGTGCTGAGCGTGCAGTACGAGAGCTTCCGCGACCCGTTCATCATTCTGATCAGCGTGCCGCTGTCGATCTGCGGGGCCCTGGTGCCACTGGCGCTGGGCATGACCTCGATGAACATCTACACCCAGATCGGCCTGATCACGCTGATCGGTCTGATCAGTAAGCACGGGATCCTGATGGTCGCGTTCGCCAACGAGTTGCAGCGCCAGCAAGGCATGGACCGTGTGCAAGCGATCCAGCACGCCGCGCAGGTTCGTCTGCGGCCGATCCTGATGACCACCGCGGCGATGGTGGTCGGCCTCGCGCCGCTGTTGTTCGCCAGCGGTGCCGGCGCCAACAGCCGCTTCGGCCTGGGCCTGGTGATTGTGGTGGGGATGCTGATCGGCACCTTGTTCACCCTGTTCATTCTGCCGTCGGTGTACACGCTGCTCAGTTCGATCAAGCAACCGAGCCACGCACCCGAAGCCGAACCGGCCGGTGTGCCGCAACCCATCCTGTGAGGACGTGACATGCATTCGATTACACGTTTGATGCTGGCGCCGCTGGCGGCGTCCATCCTGTTGGCGGCGGGTTGTGTGAACTACGCCGGGATCGATCATCAGGGCAAATTGCTGGCGGTCGGCGATGCGCCGTCCGACAGCCTGAAAGACAAGTTGCCGCCGGCTCAATGGCCGCGTGCGGACTGGTGGACATCGCTGGGCGATCCACGTCTGGGCGCACTGATCGAAGAGGCGTATGCCAGCAACCCTGACTTGCAGGAAGTCGCTGCCCGGGTGGCCAAGGCCAACGCTTTTCTCGACCTGCGCGACGCCGAACGCTATCCCGAAATGGACGCATCGGCGGGCGTCACTCGCGGTCGGCTGTCGCGTTTCGAGGACTACAGCGGCGAGGGTCACAAGCACTTCACCGCGCGTAATCTGGCGGTGAATTTCAGCTACACCTTCGACCTCTGGGGCGGCCAGCGTGCCGCCTGGGAATCGGCGCTCAACAGCGCAAGGGCGGCGGAAGTCGACCTGCAATCGTCGCGGCTGATTCTGGCGGTCAACGTGGTCAAGGCTTACAACCAGTTGGCCTATGCGTGGCAGGTCTCGGAGCTCAATCAACGGGATCTCGAGCGCCTGAGCAAACTGGTGGACCTGACGGATTCCCGTTACGGCTCGGGCCTCGACAACCTTTCGCAACTCAAGCAGGTTCAGAGCCTCAAGGCGCGTTCGGAATCGACCCTGATCGGCGCCAACGAAGACATCGAAATTGCTCGTCTTCAATTGTCGGCGCTGATCGGCAAGGGCGTTGACCGTGCGCACACCCTTGAGCGGCCATCGAATCTGCAAGCGAGTGTGGTGGCCTTGCCGGCGCAGTTGCCGGCTCAACTATTGGGCCGTCGTCCGGACATCGTCGCCGCACGTTGGCGCGTGGAGGCCGAGACTAAAAACGTCGAGGCGGTGAAGACCACGTTCTACCCGAACATCAATCTGGTGGCAGCGGCGGGTTCCCATGCGCTGACCGGTGATGCGCTGTTCGCCGGGGTCAGCAAGTTCTGGAATGTGGCGCCGACGGTGTCGCTGCCGATCTTCGATGCGGGACGTCTGCGCTCGGATCTGAAGGCCGGGAATGCCGAACTCGACAGTTCGATTGCGCAGTACAACCGGGTGTTGAATTCGGCCCTGCACGAGGTGGCGATTTCGGTGACGCAGCTGCGTTCTTTCGAGCAGCAGATCGTCGTGCAGCGCGATGCCTGTTCGATTGCGCAGTCGTCTTACGATCTGTCGCAGTCGCGCTACAAGGCCGGGGAGGACACGTTCCTTGATGCGCTGAACATCGAGCAACAATTGATTCAGGACGAAATGCGTCTGGCCTTCCTCAACAGCAAGCACATCGACAGTTCGGTTTCGTTGATGGCGGCGCTGGGCGGCGGCTTCCAGGCGCCCGCGCTGGAGACAGCGCAGAGCAGCGATTTGTAGTTGTTTTGCGGGACGCCGCCTTCGGGGCGGCTGTCGCGGGGAAAAAACATCTTGTGTATAGTCTTACTGTTCTCGTATAGACGAATACAAGCCGGATTTTTCCCGCCTATATCATCAAGGGTACCTACCTATGAACGTCCCGAATCATCCCAATCAGGATCAGATCCTTCTGGAAAATGTGCTGAACGCATTGGGAAGCCCGCTACGCCTGACCGTGTTGAAAGTGTTGTCCGATGGCCAGGAACATCCATGCGGCCGGATCCTCAAGGGCGCATCGAAGTCGACCATGACCCACCACTGGCGGGTTCTGCGCGACAGCGGTCTGATTTGGCAGCGCCCTTACGGTCGGGAAAACCTGCTGTCCCTGCGTCGTGAAGACATGGACGTGCGTTTTCCGGGATTGCTCGACTCGCTGCTGTCGGCGGTCAAGACCGATGAACAGACCATCAGCGTCATCAGCAAACACGAAGTGACCGAAGAAAACGGAGCCGAGTGACAGACACCGCCGGTGAAGGGTTGGCCTTCCACGGCAACCAACAATTCACCATCACCAGGAAGGTGTGAGCGGGTATGGATACAAGTCATTACTGGTCATCGCGACCGCTGTCGGAATTGACCAGCTCCGAGCATCACTGGCTGTTTTTGCCCGGGGCACTGACCCCACGTCTGAAAGCCATGGGCGATTATTCAATCGAAGTCGTCGAGCAGTTCCATGGCCCGCTCAATCCTGAAGAAGCGCAAGCGCTGAACGTACCGCCGGCCACCCTCGGCTGGGTGCGTGAGGTGGTGATGAGGCTCGATGGCGAGGCCTGCGTCACCGCTCGCAGCCTGACCAGCGTGCCGGCGCTGAATGGCGACTGGGCGGATCTGAACGGCTATGGCCGTCGACCGCTGGCCGAGATTCTCTACACGTCGGAGCAGACCCTGCGCGAGCCTTTCCAGTGCGCCTTGCTGTCTCCCGGCGCACCGCTGGCGGCGCTGTCCTATCGCTTCGCGCCACAGGCGAAACGGCTGCTGGCCCGGCGTTCGCGTTTCACCCGCAATGGTTCGGCGCTGCTGGTCAGCGAATGCTTCTTGCCGGCGTTCTGGGCACGGGTTGAATACGCTCAGGCGCTAAAGTCGGCCTGATGAAAAAAACCTGCGGGCGTTCACGTCCGCAGGTTTTTTTTCGCCGATTGTTCAGAGCCGGATCACCGCTTCGATCTGCTTGATGGCCGGCGTCAGCGCTTGCGCCAGTTGCTCGGCCTTCGAGGTCGGGCGCATGGTTCTGGATGAGCGCAGAAACAGCGGATCATCGAACCGCTTGCGCAGCCGTGCCAGCGATCCGCTGATGGCGGGTTGTTTGACGTGGAGGCGCTCGGCCGTGCGTGACACGCTGCGTTCGCGGAACAGCACCAGGAAAATGATGATCAGGTTCAGGTCGATATCCGCGAAGTTGTCTTCATTGAATAGCATGGTTACATCCCTGTCATGACCCGCCGGCCGGCGTCAGCCGAGGCCGGCGGGTGTCTGGATCACTGCTCGGGTGCCAGGCGCAGTTCGTCGTTCAGACGGTAGTAACTGCGGTTGAAATAGACCAGGCCTTCCGTGGCCTCGCTGTGTTGCTGCAGCTCGAGGATTTCACAGTAGAAGATGCTGTGAGTGCCGACCTCGTCGACCTTGCTGACCCGGCAATCGAGGCTGACCAGCGCTTCTTCGATCACCGGCGAACCGGTCTTGAGCGTCTGGCAGTTCACGCTGGAAAAACGCTCCTGCATGCTCAACTGCCGATTGGCGAACGCGCCGGATGTCGACTGGTGGTCACCGGTCAGGACGTTCACGCACAGCACGCCATTAGTCTTGAAATGCTCGTGATTGGACGACGAGCGATTGACGCACACCAGCAGCGTGGGCGGTGAATCCGTCACGCTGCACACCGCCGACGCGGTAAAGCCGAAACGCCCCGCAGGGCCATCGGTCGTGACGATGGTGACGGCACTCCCCAGCATCGCCATTGCATTACGAAACTCCGTTGAATCAACCATCGCGTCACCTCATTCCATGTAGGTTTAATGGAGCCGATCCGTTCTTCCTTGTCCGTTGTCGTCGTGCGAAAACGGCTATCGGGCAACACGTTCGCTCTGGCGATATAGTACGTATGTATACGTACCTTGCAAGCTATTCCTTGTGCTTATTTTGCCGATGAAAAGATCAATCTCCGGGGAGTGCCAAGGCTTGCAACAAGGCTGTGGCATAGGGCGGCAACGTGGAGAAATCCCGGGCGCACAGCAACAGTTTGCGCATCGCCCAGCCTTCATTCATCGGCAGGGTCTTGAAGGATTGCGGCCCGGCGCGCTGAACCGCCGCCAGCGGCACGATACCCAGCCCGGCACCGCGGGCCACCATGCGCATCACCCCGTCGAAACCATCGGCGCGAATGCGGATCTGCATCCGCGAGCCGCTGTGCAGGGCCTGTTCCTCCAGGTACACCGCCAGTGCGCTGTCGGCATGCAGACCGACGAAGTCGTGGCGCAGTGCGTCGCTGAAACTGATTTCGGTCGCGTCAGACAGCGGATGTTGCAAAGGCAGAATCAGCACCAGCGGATCATCGTGGAAGGCTCGGGTCTGCAAGTCGGTGGTGTCGATTGCGTCGGAGACAATACCCAGATCCGCCGCGCCCTGGCGTAAGGCATGAGTGATACGGGCGCTGGGCAGTTCCTGCAGATCGATGTCGAGGTTGGGATGCTGACGCAGGAAATCCGCCAGCACCTCCGGCAGGTATTCGCTGAGCGCCGTGGTGTTGCACAGTAAGCGCACCTGGCCTTTGACGCCGCGGGCGTATTCGGCCAGATCCTGTTGCAGGCGTTCGGCCTGTTGCAGCATCACCCGCGCATGTTGCGCCAGGGCTTTGCCGGCCGGCGTCGGCGTGACACCACGGCGCCCGCGCTCAAGAAACTCGGTGCCCAACGATGCTTCCATCGCCCGGATCCGCGCACTGGCCGCCGCCAGCGACAGATGGCTGCGCGCGGCGCCGGCGGTGATGTTGCCGCTGTCGAGGATGTGCAGGTACAGGCGCAGGTCGGTGAGGTCGAAGTGCATGGGGCAGCCTCAATATCAGTGGTGTCAGTCCCGACCCCTTCGCGGGCAAGCCCGCTCCCACAGTGTTTGTGTTGTACACAGAACTTATGTTCGACATCAAACCTGTGGGAGCGGGCTTGGTCCGGGCGGCGATCCGACGAAGAGGCCAGTGGCCGCAAAAAATCTACAAGCCTCAGGCAGGGCGAGAGGCTGCCTCAGTGTATGACAGATTTTCAGTTCATCCGCGCAAGCGCAAAGTGTGGCCATGAACGCACTCGCAGATTTCTATCAAAACCTCGGTCTGGCCCTTTCATTGCTGGTGATTGCGACCTTCGTCGTCGCTGGCATGATCAAGGGCGTGATCGGTCTCGGCCTGCCTACTGTCGCCATGGGTCTGCTCGGTCTGGCTATGGCACCGTCGCAGGCTGCGGCATTACTGATCATTCCGGCGACATTGACCAACGTCTGGCAACTGGCGTTCGGCGGGCATTTGCAGGGGCTGGTGAAACGCTTGTGGCCGATGCTGCTGGCGATCTTTCTCGGCACTGCCGTTGGCACCTTGTGGATTGGCATGGCAGGCGGGCATTGGGTGGTGCGCGGACTTGGCGCGGCGTTGTTGCTCTATGTGCTGAGCGGTTTGTTCCTGCCGACGCTGAGTGTCAGTCGCCGCCATGAACCGTGGCTCGGTCCGCTCTGTGGCGTGATCACCGGCGTCATCACTTCGGCTACCGGTGTGTTCGTGATTCCCGCCGTCCCGTACATGCAGGCACTGGGTTTGAACCGTGATGAACTGGTCCAGGCGCTGGGCCTGTCCTTCACCGTGTCGACCCTGGCGCTGGCCGGCGGATTGCTCTGGCGCGGGTCGCTCGGCGGCGCGGAACTGAGCGCTTCGCTGCTGGCGCTGATCCCGGCGGTGCTCGGCATGTTGCTCGGCCAATGGCTGCGTCAGCGCATCAGCGCCGTGCTGTTCAAGCGGATGTTTTTCATCGGTCTGGGCGCGCTCGGCGCCCATCTGCTGATCAGCGGTTAGCGGATGACGCGCTGAGCATTTCAATCGGGCGGATATCGAAATCCCGCTCCAGATACTCCATGCGCTGGGCCAGGAATTGCTGCATGTGCGGCAGGTTCGAGTGCACGTCCAGATGCGCCTGGCTTTCCCAGATCTCGTAAAAGATGAACAGGCTCGGGTCTTCCTTGTCGCGCAGCATGTGGTACTCGATGCAGCCGGGTTCGGCGCGGCTCGGCTCGACATAAGCGCGGAAAAACGCTTCGAAGGCCTCGGCTTTTTCCGGGCGGGTCTTGGCGTGCAGGATGAAACCCTGACGTTCGCTCATCGCAAAAAACTCCATTCAGATTCAGATGGCGGCCAATCCTACGGCAACAATCGGCAATCGATTCGTGCGTTTTACTCAAATGAATTTTGCGCAACCGGTGCTTATTCCGCGCGAGGCGGATCGCTAATCTGCCGCCATTCAATTTTTCCCCTTCTCCATCCAGCGCTCTGCGCTGCGCATCGGAATCCGATCGAGGCTCTCCCATGAAAAAAGTGCTGTTGCTCAATGGCGGTAAAAAATTCGCCCACTCCGACGGTCGCTACAACACCACCCTGCATGAAGCGGCGCTGAGCGTGCTGGATCGCGGCGGTGTCGACGTCAAGTCCACCTTCATCGACGAGGGTTACGACATCGCCGAAGAAGTCGCCAAATTCCTCTGGGCCGACGTGATCATTTATCAGATGCCGGGCTGGTGGATGGGCGCGCCGTGGACCGTGAAGAAGTACATCGACGAAGTCTTCACCGAAGGCCACGGCAGCCTCTACGCCAGCGATGGCCGCACCCGTTCCGACGCGTCGCAGAAGTACGGCAGCGGCGGTCTGATCCACGGCAAGCAGTACATGCTGTCGCTGACCTGGAATGCACCGCAGCAGGCGTTTGATGATCCGACCGACTTCTTCGAAGCCAAAGGCGTGGACGCGGTGTACTTCCCGTTCCACAAGGCCAACCAGTTCCTCGGCATGACCGGCCTGCCGACGTTCCTCTGTGTGGACGTAATGAAACGCCCGAACATCGAGGCCGACGTGGCGCGTTACGAGCAGCATCTGACCGAGGTGTTTGGCCTCAAGGCCTGACGCTCGGCTACTATCGAAGGCCTGAGCTTGCGCAGCAGGCCTTTCGATTCGAGGACACCCGTGAAAGCCAGATCCGATGAGTTGCAGATTTTCGTCTGCGTGATCGAATGCGGTTCGATCTCCGCCGCCGCCGAGCAGGTCGGACAGACGCCGTCGGCGGTCAGCCGCACGCTGTCGCGGCTGGAAGCCAAGCTCGACACCACGCTGATCAACCGCACGACCCGGCGCATGGACCTGACCGAAGAGGGCAAGTATTTCTTCGAACAGGCCAAGCTGATCCTCGACCAGATGGATCAGCTCGAAGAACGCCTCTCTTCGCGCCAGCAAACGCCATCAGGACGACTGCGCATCAACGCCGCATCGCCGTTCATGCTCCACGCCATCGTGCCGTACATCGACGAATTCCGTCGGCTGTACCCGGACATCCAGCTCGAACTCAACAGCAACGACCTGATCATTGACCTGCTGGAACAAAGCACCGACGTCGCCATCCGCATCGGCACCCTCGCCGATTCGACGTTGCATGCCCGCTCGCTGGGTTGCAGTCCGCTGCTGATCGTCGCCAGTCCCGCGTATCTGGAAAAGCACGGCGCGCCGCTCGAAGTGGCCGATCTGAGCGAGCACACCTTGCTCGGTTTCACCCAGAACGAAGGCCTCAACCAGTGGCCGCTGCGTTACGTGCACGGCGACCGTTGGCCGATCACTCCGGCAATCAGTGCCTCCAGCGGCGAGACGGTCCGGCATCTGGCGCTGGAAGGCCAGGGCATTGCCTGCCTCTCGCATTTCATGACCATCGACGACATTCGTGCCGGGCGCCTCAAGGTGTTGCTGGCGGAATTCAACAGCGGTTATCGCCAGCCGATCAACGCGGTGTACTACCGCAACTCGCAGCTGGCGCTGCGCATCCAGTGCTTCCTGGATTTCATTCAGAGCAAACTGGCGGCTTACGCCAGCGCCGATTTCAAGGGCTGATTCGTGATCCCTGCGCAACAGTGATTTGGTTGTGGGCGGGTTTTTCCACAGGACGCGCCGGTCGATACTCGTTGCATCACTTACTCACGCAGGGAGTTTCTCCATGAACGTATTCGTCACCGGCGCTGCCGGTTTTATCGGCGGCTCCATCGCCACCGGTCTGGTCCAGGCTGGCCACACCGTCACCGGTCTTGTACGCAGCGCCGAACAGGCTAATGAGCTGAAGGCACTGAACATCACCCCGGTGATCGGCACCCTCGACGACAACGCATTGCTGGCCGAACAGGCCCGCGCCGCCGATGCCGTGATCAACGCCGCCAGCAGCGACCATCGCGGCGCGGTCGAAGCCTTGCTCGATGCCCTGCGCGGCTCGAACAAAGTGTTCCTGCACACCAGCGGTTCGAGCATCGTCGGCGACGCCTCGGGCGGCAAATCCAGCGACGTCATCTACTTCGAAGACAACCTGCCGGAGCCGACCGTCGACAAGGCCGCACGCGTGGCCATCGACAACCTGATCCTCGCCGCAGCGAAGGAAGGCGTGAACTCGGCCGTCATCTGCAACACCCTGATCTACGGCCACAGCCTGGGCGTCAATCGCGACAGCGTGCAACTGCCGCGCCTGCTGAAACAGGCGCGCAAAAGCGGCGTGGTGCGTCACGTCGGCACCGGCCAGAACATCTGGTCCAACGTGCACATCGAAGACGTGGTGGCGCTGTACCTGCTGGCCCTGACCAAAAACGTCCCGGGCACCTTCTACTTCGTCGAAAGCGGCGAAGCGTCGTTCATCGACATGACCACCGCCATGGCCCAAGCCTTGAATCTGGGCCAGCCACAAGACTGGCCACTGAAAGACGCCGAAGCCGAGTGGGGCTACGAAATGGCCAACTACGGCCTCGGCTCCAACAGTCGCGTACGCGGCAAACACGCCCGCGAAGGGCTGGGCTGGGCGCCGAAGCGCACGTCGGTGGTTGAATGGATTCGTAACGAAATGGTGTGAGGGTTGATTAAACCCGAGAGGGCTTTGCGACTAACCTGTGAACGGCTGCCTTTGGGCAGCCGTTTGTGTTTTTGGATTTGTCTTGGCGCCGAGATTGAGTGAATTCGCCACTTTTTCAGAAACTGAATGACGACTCTATTTGGCCAGAGAAAGATGCAGAAACTTGCTGTCCTTGAGCTTCAGCTTGCGCTCAATCGATTCAACGCTCTGACCCGTTTCGATGGCTGTCGAGCTGGCAATCGCGCGTATCAACACTTCGGCAGTGAGCTTTTTGGGGCGGCGGCGCGAAGCAGTCATGGCAGGAACTCGATAGAAAGCGTCTGCCGAGTATAGCGCCTGGACTGATGTTGAAAACCTTGTGGCCCGGGCGAAACCTTCAGCCGGGTCATGAAAATCCCACCCCGCGATTTTCATTATTCGCGACAAGACATATCCAAAAACGACAACCCTTATCCCTCCACGAAAATTACTTTCACGTCGTTTGAAAACTCGATCTCGAAATGATTTATGAGTTTCACAAACCCATTCGAACGTGACCCTTTCGAGGAGTACCGCATGACACCGTCCTTCGGCTATTGGCTGCTAGTGTACGCCGCCGTTGCCATCATCGCCCTGATCGTTCTGATCGCCCGTTACCGACTCAATCCGTTCATTGTCATCACCCTGATTTCCATCGGTCTGGCGCTGGTGGCGGGGATGCCGCCGTCCGGCGTGGTGGGGGCGTATGAGGCCGGGGTGGGCAAGACGCTGGGGCACATTGCGCTGGTGGTGGCGCTGGGGACGATGCTCGGCAAGATGATGGCCGAGTCCGGCGGGGCCGAGCAGATGGCGCGCACGTTGATCGAACGTTTTGGCGAAAAGAACGCGCACTGGGCGATGGTGTGCATCGCGTTTCTGGTGGGGCTGCCGCTGTTTTTCGAAGTCGGTTTCGTGTTGCTGGTGCCGATTGCCTTTACCGTGGCGCGGCGGGTTGGCGTGTCGATTCTGATGGTCGGTCTGCCGATGGTCGCCGGTCTTTCGGTGGTGCATGCGCTGGTGCCGCCGCACCCGGCGGCGATGCTGGCGGTGCAGGCTTATCAGGCGTCGGTCGGGCAGACTTTGCTGTACGCGATTGCCATCGGCATTCCGACGGCGATCATTGCCGGCCCCCTGTACGCCAAATTCATCGTGCCACGCATTCAGTTGCCGGCGGATAACCCGCTGGAAAAACAATTCCTCGAACGCGAACCTCGTGACAGCCTGCCGGGTTTCGGCATTACCATGGCGACCATTCTGTTGCCGGTGGTGCTGATGCTGATCGGCGGCTGGGCCAACCTGATTTCCACGCCGGGCAGCGGTTTCAACCAGTTCCTGTTGTTCATCGGCAACTCGGTGATCGCGCTGTTGCTGGCGACGCTGTTGAGTTTCTGGACGCTCGGCATTGCCCAGGGTTTCAACCGCGAATCGATCCTCAAATTCACCAACGAATGCCTGGCACCGACCGCCAGCATCACCTTGCTGGTGGGCGCCGGCGGCGGTCTGAACCGGATTCTGGTGGACGCCGGGGTCACCGATCAGATCGTCGGCCTGGCGCAGGAATTTCATCTGTCGCCGTTGATCATGGGCTGGCTGTTCGCCGCATTGATGCGCATCGCCACCGGTTCGGCCACCGTCGCGATGACCACAGCTTCCGGCGTGGTCGCGCCAGTGGCCATCGGTCTGGGTTATCCACACCCGGAACTGCTGGTGCTGGCGACCGGCGCGGGCTCGGTTATCTTTTCCCACGTCAACGACGGCGGCTTCTGGTTGATCAAGGAATACTTCAACATGACGGTGGCCCAGACGTTCAAGACCTGGACGGTGCTGGAAACCCTGATCTCGGTTGTCGCTTTCGCCCTGACCGTCGGTCTTTCTTACCTGCTGTAGTCGGAGTTATCCGCCATGGACATCCTTTATCAGATCCGCGCCCGTCAGGATTCCTTCAGCGCCGGTGAAGGACGCATCGCCCGTCTGATGCTCGACGACGTAGGATTTGCCGCCTCCGCCAGCCTCGAAGAGCTGGCCCAGCGGGCCGAAGTCAGCACCGCCACGCTGTCGCGCTTCGCCCGCACCGTCGGTTGCCGCGACCTGCGCGACCTGCGCCTGCAACTGGCCCAGGCCAGCGGCGTCGGCAGCCGTTTCCTCGACCCGGCGGGCACGCCCGAGCAGTCGGCGTTTTACGGGCAGATCGTCGGCGATATCGAAACCACCTTGCGCCAGCATCTGGCGGCGTTCGACGAATCGCGCTTCGCCGATGCGGTGAAGTTGCTGGGCCAGGCACGGATGATCCACGCCTTCGGCATCGGCGGTTGCTCGACCCTGTGCAGCGATGAGTTGCAAGTGCGGCTGGTGCGCCTCGGCTACCCGATTGCGGTGTGCCACGACGCGGTGATGATGCGCGTCACCGCCGCCAGCCTCAGTGCCGAGCAGGTGGTGATCGTCTGTTCGCTGACCGGCATCACCCCGGAGTTGCTGGAGACCGTAGCGCTGGCGCGCAACTACGGCGCACGGATCCTCGCCATCACCCGCGCCGACTCGCCGCTGGCGGAACTGGCCGATATCGTCCTGCCGCTGCAAGGCGCCGAGACCTCGTTCATCTACAAACCGACGGCGGCGCGCTACGGCATGCTGCTCGCCATCGACGTGCTGGCCACCGAGCTGGCGCTGGCCAATCCTGAAGACAATCAAGAACGTCTGCGGCGGATCAAACTCGCCCTCGACGAATACCGTGGCGGCGACGATCACCTGCCGCTGGGAGACTGACATGCTGTACGACACCCTGATTCGCAACGCCCTGGTCATCGACGGCAGCAACAGCCCCGGTTACGCCGCCGACGTGGCGCTCCTCGATGGCCGCATCGCGCGCATCGGTGATTTGCGCGATGCCCGCGCCAGCGATGAAATCGACGCCGGCGGCCGTGTGCTGGCACCGGGTTTCATCGACGTGCACACCCACGACGACACCGTGGTGATTCGCCAGCCACAAATGCTGCCCAAGCTCAGCCAGGGCGTGACCACGGTGATTGTCGGCAACTGCGGGATCAGCGCCGCACCGGTCAGTCTCAAGGGCGATCCACCGGATCCGATGAACCTGCTCGGCACTGCCGCCGCATTCGTCTACCCACGTTTCAGCGATTACCGCGCAGCGGTCGAAGCGGCCAATACCACGCTGAACGTCGCGGCACTGGTCGGGCATACGGCGCTGCGCAGCAATCATCTTGATGATCTGTTTCGCACCGCGACCGACGCTGAAATCAGCGCGATGCGCGAGCAGTTGCGTGAAAGCCTGGAGGCGGGCGCCCTCGGTTTATCCACAGGTCTGGCGTATGCGAGCGCGTTCTCGGCATCCACCGATGAAGTCATGCAACTGACCGAAGAATTGAATGCGTTCGGCGCGGTGTACACCACCCACCTGCGCAGTGAATTCGAACCGGTGCTGGAAGCGATGGACGAGGCCTTTCGCATCGGACGCCACGCACAGTCGCCGGTGATCATTTCCCACCTCAAATGCGCTGGCGCCGGTAACTGGGGGCGCAGTCCGCAGTTGCTTGCCTCGTTGGAAGAAGCGGCGAAAACTCACCCGGTCGGCTGTGATTGCTATCCGTATGCGGCGAGCTCTTCGACTCTGGATTTGAAGCAGGTCACCGACGCCCACCGCATTACCATCACCTGGTCGACGCCGCACCCGGAAATGGGCGGTCGCGACCTGATGGACATCGCTGCCGAATGGAACCTGTCGTTGCTCGACGCCGCCAAACGCCTGCAACCGGCGGGCGCGGTGTATTACGGGATGGACGAGAACGACGTGCGACGGATCCTTGCCCATCCGCTGTCGATGGTCGGCTCCGATGGTCTGCCGGAAGACCCGTTCCCGCATCCGCGCCTGTGGGGAGCCTTCCCACGTGTGCTCGGACATTTCAGTCGTGATGTCGGCCTCTTTCCCCTTCACACCGCCGTGCACAAGATGACCGGTCTGTCGGCCGCGCGTTTCGGCTTGAAGGAAAGGGGCGAGATTCGTGAAGGACACTGGGCGGATCTGGTGTTGTTCGATCCGGCGACCGTGCGTGATGTGGCGGATTTCAACGACCCGCAACGTGCCGCCCAAGGTATCGAGGGTGTGTGGATCAATGGTGTTTTGAGTTACCGCGACGGTCAGGCCAACGGCCAAAGACCAGGACGGTTCCTGGCGCGCCAGGGCGATCTGCGCGACGGCTTTCGTTGAATTTTGCTGACTGCGTCACGGTGATGGCACATTGCAATTAAAGAAAGCCATCACCAAGCCGAATTGCTGACATCCACCCCGGCTACACTCTGGGGCCAATCAGTCAGGGAGCAACCCATGAGCTTCGGCAAAACCACCCCGATCCTGCGGATTTTCGATGAAGCCAAGGCCTTGGAGTTCTATGTCGACTTCCTCGGTTTCAAGATCGATTGGCAGCATCGTTTCGAACCCGGTTTCCCGTTGTACCTGCAAGTCTCGCGCGGCGAGTGCGTGCTGCATTTGTCCGAACACCACGGCGATGCAACACCGGGTTCCGCCCTGCGGATCGAGACCGATGAGCTGGAGGCGTTCCAGCAGCAGTTGGTCGCCAAGAACTACAAGTTCTCGCACCCGGGGATTCAGGCCATGCCGTGGGGCAGCCAGGACATGACTATCGCCGATCCGTTCGGCAATCGCCTGGTGTTCACCAACGCGATCAGCCTCTAACTGTCGTTCGCTACCCGGTGAGTCTGCCGAAACTCACCGGGCGGCATCCCGCGTCGGCTCTTGAAGGTGCGGTGAAACGAGCGTGGTTCGGTGAAGCCCAGATACTGGGCGATGTCCTGAATCGGCAAGGTGCTGTTGAGCAGGTAATGCTCGGCCAGTTCCTGGCGCAGTTCATCGAGGATCTGCTGATACGAAGTGCCGGCCTGATGCAGCTGGCGTTGCAGCGTGCGCACCGAGACGGCGAGATGTTCGGCCACCTGTTCCTTGCGCGGCAGGCCTTCCTTGAGCAACTGGCGCAGGATGCTTTTGACCCGCTGCTCCAGGGATGCATCCTCCAGCGTCGCCATCAGACTTTGCGCGTGTTCTTCCAGCGTGCGCAGCAAATGCGCATCGGCCTGACGCAACGGCAACTGCAAATACGGCAACGGCACGATCAGCGCGGAATACGGCTGATCGAACAGCACCGGGCATTCAAAAAACTGTTCGTACTGCGCCTGCGTGGTGTCCGCCGGGATCGAGTGTTCCAGCCACACCGCGGCCGGCGACAGTTGGGTGTCGGCGATCCAGCGTGCGTATTGCAGCCAGGAGCCGAGCACGTTTTCCACCAGATGCCGGCGAATCCGCGGGCGTTCAAAGCGGCAGCTCCAGATCAGGTGCACGTGGCTGTCGTGCACCTCGGCGCGGCTGACGCCCATGTCGCCCACCAGTTTTTCGAACGGCATGATGCGGCTCATGGCATCGCCCAATGTCGCGCAATTCATGGTGATGTAACCCAGCACGCTCCACGAGTTGGGCAGCACAAAATTCGCGGCGTTGAGACCGAACAACGGATCGCCCGAGTGCTCGCAAAAGTAATCGAGCAACCGCTCATGGGTTTCACCCGGCAGACGCAGGCTGTTGTCGCTCAACTGCTGCGCCTGCAACCCGGCCGCCGCCAACGCAGGCTCGATGGCCAGGCCCAGATGTTCGGCATGGCGCAGGTATTTGAGCAGCGGCGGAACGGAGGTGAAGCCGAGCGATTGCATGACCGAATTCCCTTGATCGAGGCCGCCACGGGCGGATGAGCGCCCTGAAAGGTAATTTGAATCCACGACTAAAGTAAATGGCTGACGCTTGCGCGACGTTTGACTCAATTGGCTACTCGAACTGGCCGGATGCGACCGTGACACTTTCGGCCGGCTGACTAGTATGAGGGCCTGAAATCTCACTGATCAGACTGCACAGAAGGACACACGCATGCGACGCTGGAACGGCTGGGGAGATGCAACCACGGTGGTCGAACTGCCGGCCCAGGGCGCAAGTTTTCTCCATGAGCGACTGGGGGAGGGCCGCGCGCTGCCCGATGCAACGCTTGAGGCGACGCTGGCCCGCGTGCCGGTCTCGCGGTTGGCGGAACACGCCTTGTACAGCATCGATGCCCATGACCGTCTGCTGCATGCACGCGGGCAGAGCCTGCCGGACTGGCTGGCGTTGCGCGAAGGCGCGCTGGGCAACTATCCCGACGCCGTGGCGTTCCCGGAAACTGCCGAACACATCCGCCAGTTGCTGGCGCTCGCCCAGGCGCAGGACCTGTGCCTGATTCCCTACGGCGGCGGCACGTCGGTGGCCGGGCACATCAATCCGCCGGACTCCGCGCGGCCCGTGGTGACTGTTTCCCTGGCGCGGATGAGCCGTCTGATCGACCTCGATGAACAAAGCCTGCTGGCGACTTTCGGCCCCGGCGCCAGTGGCCCGCAGGTGGAAAGCCAACTGCGCGCCCGAGGCTACACGCTGGGGCATTTTCCGCAGTCGTGGGAGCTGTCGACGCTGGGCGGCTGGGTGGCCAGTCGATCCAGTGGCCAGCAATCGCTGCGCTATGGGCGGATCGAGCAACTGTTCGCCGGCGGAACCCTGGAAACCTTTGCCGGACCGCTGCAAATTCCAACCTTCCCGGCCTCGGCGGCGGGCCCTGATCTGCGCGAAGTGGTGCTGGGTTGCGAGGGGCGTTTCGGGATCATTTCCGAGGTCAAGGTGCGGGTCAGTGCGCTGCCGGCCGATGAACGTTTTTACGGCGTGTTTCTGCCCTGCTGGAGCAAGGCGCTGCAAGCCATTCAGCAACTGGCCCAGGCGCGGGTGCCGCTGTCGATGCTGCGCCTGTCCAACGCGGTGGAAACCGAAACTCAACTGGCATTGGCCGGTCATCCGCAGCAGATCGCCTGGCTGGAAAAGTACCTGAACCTGCGCGGCGCGGGGCAGGGCAAGTGCCTGCTGACCTTCGGCGTGACCGGCAATCGTAAGCAGAACGCGCTGTCCCTGAGCCAGGCCCGTCAGCATCTGAAAGCATTCGGCGGTGTGTTCACCGGCACGCTGCTGGGCAAGAAATGGGCGCAGAACCGCTTTCGTTTTCCGTATCTGCGGGAGAACCTGTGGAACGCCGGTTACGTGGTCGACACCCTCGAAACAGCCACCGACTGGAGCAACGTCGACAACCTGCTCAACCGGATCGAAAACAGCCTGCGCGATGCGTTGGCGGCGGAGGGTGAGCGAGTGCACGTGTTCACGCACTTGTCCCACGTCTACGGCGAAGGCTCGAGCATCTACACCACTTACGTGTTTCGCCCGGCGGCGGACTATCCCGCGACACTGGCTCGCTGGAAGGCACTCAAGCACGCGGCCAGCCAGACCATCGTCGACAACCACGGCACCATCAGCCACCAGCACGGCGTGGGCAAGGATCATGCGCCGTATCTGCTGCGCGAAAAAGGCGCGCTGGCAATGGACACGTTGCAGGCGCTGAGCCGGCACTTCGACCCGGCCGGGCGCCTGAACCCCGGCACGCTGTTGCAGGAGTGACGGCGATGAGCGCGGACTGGAACGCCGAATGGCGCCAGCAAATCCTGCCGACACTGGCGGCTGAAACCTGGGATTTGATCGTCATCGGCGGCGGCATCAGCGGCGCCGGCATAGTGCGTGAAGCTGCACGCCGTGGCTGGCGTTGCCTGCTGCTGGAGCAGCGTGATTTTGCCTGGGGCACGTCCAGTCGATCCTCGAAAATGGTCCATGGCGGTTTGCGTTACATCGCCAAGGGCCAGTGGCGCCTGACCCGCGATTCGGTGCGCGAGCGCCAGCGCCTGCTCGACGAAGCACCGGGGCTGGTGGAACCGATGAGCTTCATGATGCCGCACTATCGCGGCGGCTTTCCCGGGCCGCGAGTGCTGGGTGGTCTGTTGTCGATCTATGACGCATTGGCCGGACGCCGCGATCATCGTTTCCATGACGCGCAGCAACTGCGTTATCTGGCGCCGGGCGTGAAAGAAAATGACCTGTTGGGCGGCACATGTTTCATCGATGCGCTGACCGATGACGCGCGGCTGGTGATGCGCGTGTTGAGCGAAGCGCGGGCCGACGGCGCGGTGGTGCTCAACGGTGTGCGCGTCGAACATCTGTTGCGGGATAACGGGCGGGTGTGTGGGGTTCAGGTCGAAGATTGCGAGGCCGGCTCGTCGCTGCAATTACGATGTGGTGTGCTGGCGGTGGCCACCGGGGCCTGGGCCGAACGCCTGCGTCCATCTGAGGCGCCGCGTCAGTTGCGTCCGTTGCGCGGCAGTCATTTGCTGCTGCCGGGCTGGCGCTTGCCGGTGGCTCAGGCCTTCACGTTTATGCACGAGCAGGATCGGCGACCGGTGTTCGTTTTCCCGTGGGAAGGCGCCACAGTGGTGGGCACCACCGATCTCGATCACCGCGAGAATCTGGACCAGAGCGCGAGCATCAGCGCTGAAGAACTCGACTATCTTCTGGCCGCCTGCCAACAGCAGTTTCCCGGCGCTGAAGTGACAGCCGCCGACGTGCTTTCAACCTGGTCCGGTGTGCGCCCGGTGGTGGGCAGTGCGGCGGGTGAGCATCAGGGCAAACCGTCGAACGAAACCCGTGAACATGTGCTGTGGCAGGAGCCGGGTTGCGTCACGTTGGCCGGTGGCAAACTCACGACGTTCCGCCCGCAAGCTATCGAAGTGCTTAAGGCCTGCGCCGACATGCTCGGTCGGTCTTTCGAAGATGATGCCGCGCCGGTGTTTGCCGCCGTGCCGCCACTGACAATCCCCGGCCTCAGCCCCGCTCAGTGGCGACGCCTGGCCGGGCGACATGGCCGGGACCTGCCGAGGCTGGCGCAACTGCTCATCGAACTGGGTCATGAAACGGTCGGCGCCACCGACACCTTGTGGGTCGAACTGGCCTTCGCCTGCGAAGCCGAAATGGTCCTGCACCTGGATGACCTGCTACTGCGCCGAACCCGTCTGGGCCTGCTGCTACCCCATGGCGGCGCGGATTATTTCCCGGCCATTCGCCAACTCTGCCAGCCACGGCTGGGCTGGAGCGACGAACACTGGCAACAGGAACAGCAACGCTATCAGGCGTTATGGCAACGCCATCACGGCCTGCCGGAAATCGCGCAGTGATGCCCCTCGAAGAGAGCTCCATGGACAACCACCCGAACAAGCGTTACCTGCTGGCCATCGACAATGGCACCCAGAGCGTGCGCGCGCTGCTCTTCGATTTGCAGGGCAACCTGCTCGGCAAGGGCAAGGTTGAATTGCAGGCCTATTACTCGACGCAACCAGGCTGGGCCGAGCAGGACCCGGAATATTACTGGGCGAAACTGGGCGAGGCCTGCCAGCAGGTGTGGACGCAAACCGGCATCGATCGTTCGCAGATTGCCGGGGTTTCTCTCACGACCCAGCGCGGCACGGTGATCAACGTCGATGCCCAGGGCAAACCGTTGCGCCCGGCGATTCTCTGGCTCGATCAGCGCCAGAGCGAAGTCGAAGGCGGGATCAAGGGACCGTGGGGCTGGCTGTTCAAACTGGCCGGCGCGCAGGCCACGGTGGATTACTTTCGTGCCCAGGCCGAGGCCAACTGGATCGCCCGCCATCAGCCTGACGTGTGGGCGGCGACCGACAAGTTTCTGCTGCTGTCCGGGTTCCTCACTCATCGATTGTGCGGGCGATTCGTCGACTCGGTGGGTTGTTGCGTCGGCTACCTGCCGTTCGACTTCAAACGCCTGCGCTGGGCCGCAACCCGTGACTGGAAATGGCAGGCGCTGGCGGTGCGTCCCGAGCAACTGCCGACCTTGCACAAACCCGGTGAAACCCTCGGCCATATCAGCGCCGAAGCGAGTCTCCACACCGGTATTCCCGAAGGCGTTCCGCTGATTGCGGCGGGGGCCGACAAGGCCTGTGAAGTGCTCGGTTCCGGCGTCGTTGATTCGGGCACGGTGTGCCTGTCTTACGGCACCACCGCGACGATCACCAGCACCCGTTCGCGCTATCTGGAAATCGTCCCGTTGATTCCACCGTACCCTTCGGCGGTGCCGGATCAGTACAACTGCGAAGTGATGATTTATCGCGGCTACTGGATGGTCAGCTGGTTCAAGAACGAGTTCGGCCTGCGGGAAATGCAGCAGGCCAAAGAGCAGGGCATCGAGCCCGAGCAACTGTTCGATGCGCTGGTGGATGCGGTGCCGCCGGGCTCGATGGGATTGATGCTGCAACCGTACTGGTCACCGGGGATTCGCGAGCCGGGTGTGGAAGCCAAAGGCGCGATGATCGGCTTCGGCGATGTGCACACCCGCGCGCACATTTACCGGGCGATCCTTGAGGGGCTGGCGTATGCCTTGCGTCAGGGCATGGAGAAAATCGAGAAGCGTTCGAAGATCTCCGTCACCCGTTTGCGAGTCGCTGGTGGTGGCTCGCAAAGTGATGCGGCGATGCAACTGACGGCGAACATTTTCGGCCTGCCGGCGGAGCGTCCGCACGTTTATGAAGCGTCCGGCCTGGGCGCGGCGATTTGCTGCGCGGTGGGGCTGGGGTTGCACGCGGATTTCCCCACGGCGATTGCGGCGATGACCCGGGTCGGTGCTGTGTTTCAGCCGCAACCCGAGGCGCAGCAGGTCTACGAGCGACTGTACAAGGACGTCTATTTGCGCATGTATCGGCAGCTCAAACCGTTGTACCAGAGCATTCGCAAGATCACCGGTTACCCGGCCTGAACGAACATCGCGCGTGGCGCTATCGGAGAACTTTTCTGGTGAGATCGGACAGTGTCAGAGGCGGGGTCGATTGTTAGGCTCGATCCCCACGGCACACATAACAAGAACCAGAAGCAATGAAGCTGATCTCCCTCCTGCTGCTTTGCGCAATGGCCCCCACGGCGTGGGGTTGGTCGAACCATACGGTGGGCAGCTACCTGGCGTTGCAGGATCTGCCGGCGTTGCGCGATGCGTCGCCCGTCGAAGTCGAACTGCTGGAGCAGTTTATCTCCGAGCAATACCCGGCCATCGTCGCGTTGCTCGATGAGCAGGAACGCTTCGCCCGCGAGCATTTCAAGCAGTACCCGCCGCGCTCCGACAATCTCAAGTTGCCCGCCGAGCCGAGCGACAATCTGCGCCACGACTTCCTCAGCGCGTTGCGGGTCAATCCGCAGATTTTTCTGGCGATGGTCATCCAGCCGTTGCCGGGCAAGGACCTGCCCGAGCGCGAGCATCTGCAGGCCGATCAGGTCATGGTCGAGCAGACACTTTCGCCGTGGAATCGCCAGCGTTTCATTCGCGTGGCCGATCACGAAAAAGTCGCGCCCCTCGCCGTGCTAGCGAGCGCCGCCGATGAGCCGGATTACGGCCACGACATCAACCTGTTCAGCGACAACCCCGGCGAAGTCGCCGCGTTGTACGGCTTCGGCCCGCAGCCGTTTGGCGATGCGCGCTTTCAGTACAGTTCCCAGGCGCCGTTCCACATGGGCTTCTTCCATGAGAGCCCGGTGGTGTACGCGGCCGCCGGATTTCTCGAGCGCAGCTGGCCGGACTGGCGCGCGTATCAGTACATGGGGCTGGCGCGACTGGCGTTTGCCAGCGGTCATTCTTACTGGGGTTATCGCTTTCTCGGCTGGGGCCTGCACCACGTTCAGGACCTGACCCAGCCGTATCACGCCAAGCCATTGCCGGGCGTCGAACTGCCGAGCCTTCTGCTGCTGGAAGGCAAGGCACTGGCCGGTTTCGCGGATGACAAACAGGCGTCCATCGAACGGGTCGCGACCCGCCACATGGAAGTCGAGAAATACCAGTCGACCTGGCTGCGTCGCGTGCTGCGCGCCGGACAGCCGCATCCGATGCTCGACGCCTACGCCGATGCTAGCGGGGACGCGCATTACCCGCCGTACTCCGTGGACTACCTGCGCGAAGTGGTGAGTGCCGAGTCGGTCGACGACTCCGCGGCCTTCGATGAGGCCATCGGCCAGTGGCTGGAAACGGCGCCGGTCACGAGCGATTTCAGCGCCGGCAATCAGTTGCAGCAAGAGAATTTCGACCATCCGGAACTGAATCGGCAACTACTCAAACTGCTCGGCCATTTCGGCGCCCACAGCCGGATTTATGTCCGTGCGGGACTGGCGCCATAAGCATCGCGGCAACACACAACAATAAGAACAGGGAAGGAGGAACAGATGATCAACACTCGATTGCGCCTGTCTGGCGTAGCGCTCCCCGGTGTCGGTTTGGCAGGGTTGCTGCAACTCTGCGCAGTCGATGCGGTGCAGGCCGCCGAGTTCAGCGTGCTGGACAATCAGGTCACCGGCTCGCTCGACACGACTTTGTCCTATGGCCGCTTGTGGCGGGTCCAGGGCCGGGACAAGACCAACGATGACGTCAACACCAACGACGGCAATCGCAACTTCGACACCGGGCTGGTTTCCGAGGTGTACAAGATCACTTCGGAGCTGGAGGCCAACTACCAGAACTACGGGATGTTCCTGCGCGGCACCGCGTTCTACGACACCCAGTTGATGGACAAGCGCAACGACTACTACCACAACAACAGCCCGTCGCAGCCGAGCCAGAGTTATCCCCAGGACGACCGTTTCACCGGCCAGACCCGCGACATCGCCGGCAGCCGGATTGAAATGCTCGACGCCTACGTCCATGGCACCTGGGACGTTGCGACAATGCCGGTCACCGCGCGGGTGGGGCGTCAGGTGTTCAACTGGGGCGAGGGGATTTTCTATCGCGGTGGGGTCAACACCACCAATCCGGTGGACGCCGCGAAATATCGCTTGCCCGGTGCCGAGGTCAAGGAAGTGCTGATGCCGGTGGAGGCGGTCAGCTTCAACATCGGCCTGAGCGACAACCTGACGATGGAGAGTTTCTACCAGACCAACTGGAAAGAAACCCGCATCGACCCGGTCGGCACCTTCTACTCGCAGACCGACCTGTTCGCCGACGGCGGCAACACCGCTTACAACAACTTCAGCGGCACCGCCCTCGACACACCGGTGCCGGGGTTCGGCAATGTGATCGGTCTGTACAGCGCACTGGGTAATAACCCGTTGCTCGGCCCGGCGCTGAAGTCCACCGGCCTTTATGCCAATGGCGTGACCCCGGCCTATGGCAACACCCTCAAGGTGGCGTCCATCGGCAAGGACTACAACGCACGCAACGACGGCCAGTTCGGCTTTGCCTTTCGCTACATCGCCGAAGAACTCAACAGCACCGAGTTCGGCCTGTACATGGTCAATTACCACGCCAAGGAACCGACCATCGCTGCCGACCTTGGCGGCTACAACGGCATCGACATGAATGCCCTGACCAACATGCTCTCCAGCGTTGCCGGCAGTCAGGCCGGGGCCCTCGCCAACGGGCTGGCGACTGCCGATGTGATGGGCAACATCCAGGCCCATCGGCGTTATGCCGAAGACATCCGCATGTACGGTTTCAGCTTCAACACCACGCTGGGCGAGGCCTCGGTGTTCGGTGAAGTGGCCTACCGACCGAACCTGCCGATTGGCGTCGCGGCCACCAACGATTTGATCGGCGACCTGGCCAACGGCGCCGCCGCAGCAGTGTCCGGCAAGACCATCAACGTCGGCGGGCAAATGGTCACCCTCGACAGCCAGATCAACAACGCCGAGCGGGTGGAAGCGTTCAACACCTCGCTGGGCAGCATTTACAACTTCGGCCCGACGCTGTCGTTCGACTCGATGTTCGGCATCTTCGAACTGGCCTCCGAGCACCTGCGCGGCAGCAGCCTGCAATACACCGCCTACGACGGCAGCAACCGTTACTACGCCGGCACCGGCAACACTTCATATGTGTCCGGCGGTGATCGCGACGATCAGGTCAACCGCGATTCCTACAGCTACACGGTGATGTTCAACGGCACCTGGAACGACGTGTACGCCGGGGTCAACGTCTCGCCCTACGTCGTCTACAAGGACGACTTCAAGGGCAACAGCTACCAGGCCGGCAACACCATCGAGGGTCGCAAGGCCTACACGCTGGGGATCAAGGCCAACTACCAGAACAGGCTCGAAGCCGAGTTGCAGTACACCGAGTTCTACGGCGGTGGGCAGAACAACGGCATTCGCGACCGCGACAACGTCGGTTTCAACCTCAAGTATTTCTTGTGAGTACCAAACACAATTTTTGCGGCAGCTCATCCCTTGTGGGAGCGAGCTTGCTCGCGAAGAGGCCGGCATATTCCACACAGATGTCGCCTGACAAACCGCTTTCGCGAGCAAGCTCGCTCCCACAGGTTTTTGTACTTCGGAGAAGATCATGTTTCACACTTCAAGACTGACCAAGATCTCGCTGGCACTCGTCCTCGGCCTTGTCACCGGCAGTGCACTGGCCGCCATCACACCCCAGCAAGCCGAACAACTGAAAACCTCGCTCACCCCCATGGGCGCCGAGCGTGCCGGCAACGCGGCCGGCACCATTCCGGCCTGGACCGGCGGCATCACCCAGGCGCCGGCCGGCTACAAACCTGGCCAGCATCACCCCGATCCGTACGCGGCGGACAAACCACTGTTCACCATCACCAAGGCCAACCTCGACCAATACAAGGCGCATCTCACGCCGGGTCAGATCGCCCTGTTCAACAGCTACCCCGACACCTTCCAGATGCCGGTCTACCCCTCGCGCCGATCCGGCTCGGCGCCGCAATGGCTGTATGACAACACCCTGAAAAATGCGACCTCGGCCAAACTGCTGGAGGGCGGCAGCGGGTTCGCCGATGCCTATGGCGGCGTGCCGTTTCCGGTGCCCAAGGATGGCGTCGAAGTGCTGTGGAATCACATCACTCGCTATCGCGGCATCTACGTGGTCCGCCGAGCCTCCGAAGCACCCGTGCAACGCAACGGCAGCTTCGCGCTGGTGACCTCGCAGCAGGAAGGCTTCTTCAACTACTACCGCCCGGGCGGCCAGTTCGCCGACCTGAAAAACATCCTTTTCTACTATCTCGCCTTCGTGAAAAGCCCGGCACGCCTCGCCGGTGGTGCAGCACTGGTGCACGAGACACTGGACCAGCTCAAGGACGCCCGCCAGGCCTGGATCTACGACGCCGGCCAACGCCGCGTCCGCCGCGCGCCGAACCTCGCCTACGACACGCCGATTGCCTCCTCCGATGGCCTGCGCACCGCAGACGACACCGACCTGTTCAACGGCTCGCCGGACCGCTTCGACTGGAAGCTCAAGGGCAAGCAGGAAATCTACATCCCCTACAACAACTACAAAGTCGGCAGCCCCGACGTGAAATACGCCCAACTGCTCACCCCCGGCCACCTCAACCCGCAATACACCCGCTACGAGCTGCACCGCGTCTGGGTGGTCGAGGGCACACTCAAGCCAGGCTCACGGCATATCTATTCCAAACGCGTGCTGTTCCTCGACGAAGACAGTTGGGGCGCCGCACTGGTGGATCAATACGACGGGCGAGGGGAGCTGTGGCGCGTGTCGATGGCCTACCTGAAAAACTTCTACGACCTGCCCACCACCTGGAGCGCACTCGACGTCTTCCACGACTTGCAGGCGCGTCGGTACTACGTGCAAAACCTGGATAACGAAGAGGCCTCCACCGTCGACTTCTCGCAACCGGTGCCGGAGGATTCGTATTTCATGCCGTCGGCGTTGCGGCAGCGTGGGACGCGCTGAACAGGTAAATCGGCCGTTCGGCAGTTTTCAAGTTTGAGCAAGATCCAGTGTGTTAGTCTGCAATCAATGATTTCATTGATTGCAGGAGGCATCATGGCCAGCATCACCATTCGAAACCTTGATGAAAAGCTCAAGGAGCAGTTGCGAATTACCGCTGCTCACAACGGACACTCCATGGAGGAAGAGGCTCGTTTGATACTCGGCCGAGCTTTGGCAGCAGTTGATCGCGCCGGAGGTCTTGGAAGCCGGATACGCAATAGATTCAGTGCTGTAGGCGGAGTGGACCTTGATCTGCCTGAGCGTTCAGAGAAAGCTACCGGGGTGGATTTTTCTGAATGATAGTGCTCGATACCAACGTTCTTTCAGAGTTTATGCGCGTAGAACCTGAGACTCGGGTGCTTGCCTGGGTTGATGCACAACCTGCGATGGATTTGGCTGTCAGCGCGATAACAGTGGCGGAAATACTCCACGGAATCGCACGGCTTCCCTCAGGCAAGCGCAAAAAAAACCTTGAAGCCCTTGCCATGGCAATGTTTGAAGAGGACTTCGCCGGACGCATTTTGCCATTCGATGCTCATGCCGCCGTTGAGTACGCGACACTAGTTGCAGACTGTGAATCAAAGGGGCGAACCGCGTCGATGGGAGATGCTCAGATTGCAGCCATCTGTCGAACTCACGGAGTACCGATTGCTACTCGCAATGTGAAGGATTTTGAGTTCAGCGGGGTTGAGGTGATTAATCCCTGGGTGACCGTAGCGACGCCTTAGCCGTTTGTAGCGCTCTCGCAAAAAAGCCCGCGCTCGAAGTGATAATGAGTCATTTCGGGCGCGGGCTTTTTCGTTGTAGATCGCTATTCGACGCTAAAAATCAAACGCGGAAGTGGCTCACCATCTGCTGCAACTGCCCACCCAACCGCGCCAGTTCAACGCTGGACTTGGCCGTCTCATCACTCGCCGCAGCGGTCTGTTCCGACACGTCGCGGACGTTGATGATGCTGCGGCTAATTTCTTCGGCCACGGCGCTTTGCTGTTCGGCGGCTGCGGCGATCTGCTGGTTCATCGACTGGATGTTCGACACCGTACGGGTGATGTTTTCCAGGGACGAGCCGGCCTTGCGGGTCAGGGCCACGCTGCTGTCGGTCAGGGCGCGGCTGTTGTTCATCACGGCGGAAACCTGTTGCGTGCCGTTCTGCAGACCGGCCACCAGGCCTTCGATTTCCTCGGTGGATTTCTGCGTGCGCTGGGCCAGGCCACGGACTTCGTCGGCGACCACGGCAAAACCGCGACCGGCTTCACCGGCACGGGCGGCTTCGATGGCGGCGTTGAGGGCCAGCAGGTTGGTCTGTTCAGCGACGGCCTTGATCACGTCCATGACGCTGCCGATCTTGTCGCTTTCCTGTTGCAGCACGCTCATGGCTTCGGTGGAACGCACCACTTCGCTGGCCAGACGCTCGATCTGGGCGATGGCTTCGTTCACCACTTTGTCGCCTTCGCGGGCTTCGCCGTCAGCGGCGGCTGCGGCTTGCGAGGCTTCTTCGGCGTTGCGCGCGACTTCCTGCACGGTGGCGGTCATCTCGTGCATCGCGGTGGCGACCTGATCGGTCTCGACCTTCTGGCTGTTCACGCCGGCGCTGGTCTGTTCGGTCACGGCCGACAGTTCTTCGGCGGCGCTGGCGATCTGGGTCACGCCGTCGCGGATGCCGCTGATCAGGTCACGCAGGGTCACGCCCATGCGCGCGATGCCTTGTTGCAGCACGCCGAGTTCGTCGCGGCGGGTGACAATCACGTTGTGGCTCAGGTCGCCGCTGGCGATGCGGTCGACCACAGCCATGGTTTCCTGCAGCGGACGGGTGATCTGACGGGTGATGATGAACGCGGCGATGACACCCACCAGCAAGGCCAGCAGGGTGCTGATCAATTGCAGAGTACGGGCCTGGGCGCTTTCCACGTCACGACGATCCAGCTGGATCTGATACAGCTGCTCGCTCAGGGTCACGATGGTCGCGCCCTGATCGGTCATTTCCTTGCGCGCCTGCACCGCGTCGGTATTGGCGTTCTTGAAGGCCTGCAAGGCGCTGCGGTAGTTGGTCAGTGCAGTTTCCAGCTGACGCAGGGCATCCTGTTGGGTGCTGGCGAAATGCACGTTCAACTGCTTGAGGCTGGCGATGGCCACGTCCAGTTGGCCGACGGCTTTCTGCTCGGTCTCGGCGTTGGCAGTGGCGGTGTAGCCGCGCACTTCGTAACGCGCCAGGATGAACGCTTCCTTGGCGGCGGTGATGGCCTGGAACTGCTCGAAACGCTGTTCGCTCATGTCCATCTGCTGGACGCGGGTGCTGATCGACTGGATCAGGTTGTACGCGGTCTCGGCATTGGCGGCCATGGTGTCGCGCGCCGTGTTGCCGGTGCGGTAGGCGTTACGCATCTTGTTCAGGGACGTCTGGTACTCGGCGATGGTCGCCGCCTGCTCCTTGAGCAGTTTGACGTTTTCCGGGCTCTTGAAGCTGCTGATCAGCTTCTGCTGTTGTGCGGCGAACCCGTCGAGGGTGGTCTGCACGTTCTGCGCGGCGGTTTCGTCGCCGTTGGTCAGCATGTATTGCAGGCGCACCACGCGCAGTTTGGTCAGGCCGGCGTTGAGCTGGGTGATGTCGCTCATCCAGTTGCTGCGGTCAATCAGGCCGCCAAGGCTGGTCCAGCCGGTGAGCGCCAGGATGCAGGTCAGGGCCAGGACGAGGCCGAAACCGAGCCCCAGTTTCAGGTTAACGCTGATGTTGCCGAACCAGCTATTCATCACAAATCCTCCAGAAAACGTTGTGCGTCTTGATCGTCGGTCAGGCTGGAAGATTGTTGTTTTTTTGAGCCAGCAAGGGTGTAAGCAGGACTGTATCGGCCGCAAATCCGAGAGCTGAAAGGATTTTGTCCTACGGAATTTGTAACAATGGATCCGAAGATTTTTTTCACATGGGTTTCACTGCCTGCCCACAGCCTCCTCTCTACTCTCGCCGCATCGAATGACAAGTGATGGCGGCTTTTTGTGGAATTGAGACTGAGTCTGTTCGGCGTCAAGCGCTCGATTGATCTGAGTGGTCTGGCCCGTTTTCGAAACACCTGGGTGGTATTGGCAGCGTCGGTGCTGGTGATTCCGCTGACCCTGTGGCTACTCGCCCCGGCGGCGGTGCCTGACCTTGCCCACGGTAATGTGGCCGGAGCGCAGGCGCTGAAGGACGGCTGGGACAAGGGCGAGATGATCGTGCTGGTACGCCATGTCGAGCGCTGCGATCACTCGAAAGCCCCGTGCCTGAGTGGCAATGATGGCATCACCGACCGTTCGCGCAGTGTCGCGGTGAGCGTCGGCGCGCAGTTCGAGCAGTTGGGTCTGGACAAGGCCGACGTCTACAACAGCCCGATGATGCGCACCGTGCAGACCGCCGGCTACATGTTCAACAAGGCCGCGACCGGCGAAGACTGGCTGATCAGTTGCAAGGGCCGGATGCTGGAGGACGCGCTCGCGCACAAAGTCCCGGGACGCAACCTGATTCTGGTGACCCACAGCGAATGCATGGCCCAGCTGGAAAAAGACCTGAAGGTGCCGGCCTCGACCCTCGGTTACGGCGCATCGCTGTTTGTTTCCGCCGCCAGCCCGGCGGCCCCACAGATGCTCGGCTTCATTGAAGCCTCCGACTGGCGCACGGTGACCACCCAATGAAATCCCGCTTTTATGCTTACAACTTCGGCATCCCGCTGCTGTGTGCCGCGCTGGTGTTCCTGATGTTCGACATGACCCGTATCGACATCGCTTTCAGCAACCTTCTGTTCGATCCGCTGAGCCAGACGTTCCCGCTCGACAAGATCCACTTCTTCGAAAAGCTGACCCACAAGTGGGCGCGGATCATTCCGAACTGGACGGCGGAAATCGCCTTGATCGGCGCCATGCTTTCGTTTGTCTGGCCGCTGGTGAAGCCGCAAAAGCATCCGCGTCTGGGCGGTTTTCTCGAGCGCAGCAAAGTCGCGCCGGTGCTGCGTTTTGCCGCCGATCACCGTAGGGATTTTCTGTTTGTGGTGGTGGCTTTCGCGGTCTGCACCGGGGTAATTCATTTCCTCAAGGCGCACACCAGCGTTTACTGCCCGATCGAGACCACGCTGTACGGCGGAAAGATGCCGCACATCGAGTGGTACAACAATTTCCAGCTGTTCCACGAAGCGGGTGAAGGGCGTTGCTGGCCGGGCGGCCATGCTTCCGGTGGATTCACCATGCTGGCGCTGTACTTCGTGGCGCGTCGTTATAAGTGGCGCTTTTCCAGCGCGTTGCTGTGGGGCTCGCTGCTGCTCGGTTTTGTCTACGGCACCACGCGAGTCCTACAGGGCTGGCATTACATGTCCCACACGTTCTGGGCCGGGATCTTCGTGTGGCTGGCGTGTTTGCTGACGGCGCTGGCGTTCTACGGACGGGCTCGTCTGGAATTGCCGGTGTTGAGCAAGCGTGAGCGGAAGGTGTTCGCTGCACAGCCTGAGGTTTCTCTCTGAGTCCTCGCCGCTGAAATGAAAAACCCGCCATCACCGGCGGGTTTTTCGTTTGTGCTGTCGTGGCATCAATAGCCGACGAAGTAATACGCCTGGCGCCCGACCATCATGGTCTTGTGGACTTTCAGCGGGGCGGCGGGTTCGCTGTCTCCCGACATCACGGCGATGTTCGATGGCGATGCGTTGAGAAAATCCCGTAGCTGCGCATCGGTATCCAGGCCCTTGAGGACACTCCGCGTGTAGAACACGCTGGCGCCGCCGACCCGTTCGTTGGCTTGAAACAGCGCGACCTGATTTCCGCTCGCTTGCAGCGACTGGATGTGTTCGGTCAGCGGCAGGAACGACAGGTGTTTATCGGCTTTTGGCAGTGCCCATTGCGCGGCGCCAAGGTAGCTGGCGATGACCACTGTCAGTACCCCAGCCGCCAGTATCTGACGATGACGGGCGATTCGTCCGACAAACCCGCTGTTACGTTCCTTCAACCTCTCGAACAGTACGGCTGCATATTCCGCCGCGATCACTGCCGCTGCCGGCGTCATCGACATCAAGTACACCGTCCGCTTGCTCGACGCCAGGGTCAGCAGGATGAACTGCGCGATGATCCACAGGCTGAAAAACAGCAGGTAACGGTTGGCCTTCAATTGTTTACGGAAGTGCCACAGCCCCAGATAGACCAGAATGTTCCAGGGCAGGAACGCCTGCGGCAGTTTGGCGAGGTAGTAGTAAAACGGCTCGTAGTGCCCGGCTTCGACGAACGATCCGCTGAAACGTCCTACGCTGTTGGTCAGCAACACTTCGCTGACCGCCTGGACGCCGCCGCGCTGATAGAGCACGGCAAGCCAGATCATCAGCGGGATCAGGCCGACGAGGGTCAGCAAACCCGAACGCAACCAGTCCGTCAGTTTGAAGCGCTTGTCCATCAGGTTGTCGGCCAGTAGAAAAGCGAAAATCACCACACCCGGCATCGCCAGCCCGAGCACGCCTTTGCTCAGTGTGGCGATGGCGATCCCGACGGCAAACAGCAACGAATTGCCGAAGGTTGATTCTCGTTGCGCCTGGAAGAACGCCAGCAGTGCGGTGGTCACGCCAAGTGCGAGCAACGCATCTTCACCGACCCCGCGCACGTTGCTCCAGTAACTGGCCATGGTCGCCAGCAGAATCCCCGCCGTCCAGGCGATGGCCTTCGGACGTTCGAAGCGGCGCAACATTGCGTACAGCAGCATCACACTGAGCAACCCGGCCACCGCCGACGCCAGTCGCACCGCCCAGGGCGAGACGCCAAAAACGCGCATGGCACCGGCGTCGAGCCACAGGCTCAGTGGCGGTTTTTCCAGAAAGGGCTCGCCGAACAGACGCGGCGTCACCCAGTCGTTGTCCAGATGCATTTCCATCGCAATGCCCGCCACCCGGGCCTCGGTGGAGCCTTGCAGTTGATGGTTGCCGAGGGCGAAAAAGAACAGCAGGGCGGCAAGCAGAAGCAGGGAAGAGGCGGCACGCGGCATGGGTTCAGGCAACCGGAAGTGAGCGGAAACCCGAGCTTACGCGGCCAATCCTTAATAATTTGTGAACGTCAGGACAGCGGTCGCGACCAGCGTTGCTCCGGCGTTTCGAAACGCGGATTGACCCGTGCCGTCAGCACATGATCCTGCCAGCGCCCGGCAATGTTCAGGTACGCCTTCGCATAGCCTTCACGCTCGAACCCGAGGCGCTCCAGCAACCGGGCGCTGCGTTCATTGCCGGGAATGTAGTTGGCCATGATCCGGTGCAGGTTCTGGGTGTCGAACATGTAGGCGATGGCCGCCTCCAGCGCTTCCTGCATCAAGCCCTTGCCCTGATGCGCCTCGTCGATGTGATAACCCAGATAACACGCCTGAAACGCACCGCGGATGATCCCGCTGAAATTGCAGGCGCCGATCATTTGCTCACCATCCGGGGTCAGCAGCGCCATATGCACCGCCAGCCCGGCTTCGAAGGCGCTGGCCTGTATTTCAAGGCGTCGGCGGATCTGTTCGGTGGAAAAGTAATCGGTGGTACGAATCGGCGACCACGGTGCGAGGTGGCGTTGATTGCGCTGGTAGAACGCGCTTTCCAGCGGAGCTTGATCCGGGTCGAGTACCGCGAGCGTCAGGCGTTGACAGGGCAGGGTAAGCAGCGGCATCGGGTGCTCCGGGTCTCGGGATTGATCACCAGAATTGCCCGGCAGGCAGGAAAAAACAAATCGCCGCCAGATTCCGGGCGAAAAAAAGCCCGCAGGAGCGCGGGCGAACCGTAGTTTCTTGAATGAGCGAGGCCAATGTACATGGCCATCACCGCCGCCGGGGTGAAGAAAAGTTCATGTCGATGAACGACTTGCGTCATCGACGAGCGGTCATTGTCAGTGCACGACAGGCGCCGTCGTACGGGGCACCAGATTCACCGGATCAAGGTTCTCCACGGCACGATTGACCAGCATTTCGGTCATGATCGACAGCTGCCGGATCGCCAGCAACCGGCTGCGTTGAGAGCCTGTGAAATCATCGGCAATGTTGGCCGTCACCATGTTCAGCGCCGCCAGGGTTTCGCAGGCATGGGTCAGCAAAGTGGCCGTATCCACGTCGGTGCGCACGGAGAAAATTTCGTTGAAAGGCAGGGTGCGACGCGGCTTTCTCACGTATTCCTGAGGCTGGGTGAGCACAGCTGGCTCTTTCGCTTCGGTTTCGTGAGGCGGTGTTTGATCAGGCAGGCTTCGGGTGTCTTTTTTCATGACGAGGCTCCATGGTTTCAGGCTCCCGGCGAATTCCTTTGGTAAACCATCTGCCGGGTTGCAGCGGAGCGCGAAGACTAGCGTTTGGAAGCATCTTGAACCAGTTCATGGAAGTCGACGCGGGTTGCGGGAAATTTCCTAGGACCCCTGCAGACAGGAGTGAAGTTCACTCGACGTCAGCGTGTGTTTGAAGTGATGTTCCCACAACCGCACACCCAGACCACCTGAACGATCCAGCGACGATCCCACCGTCAGATCCGTGAGCAGCGTCGGCTGCAAGCCGGCATCGAACAGCGCAAACCCTGCAGCGAGGCAGCAGGTTTCGGTCTGCAGTCCACAGACCACCACGCGATCCAGATTCAGGCTTTTCAGGTATTCGATTGTGTCCGGGGAGGGCGCGTAGCCGTATTTGATGAAGATACGGTCTGCGGCGATCAGGCTGTCGTCATCCGCCGCCGGATGCCAGCCGAGCTGACGCTGGAACGGTGTGCGGCTCTCGTCATGGCGCTCGACCGTGGCGACGCTGGGCAGTTTGCCGATGAGTGATTGAATGCCGTCGATCAGCCATTGCGGCGGGGAGACGCAGGGTTGGACGTCGATGATCAGCAGTGCTTGGCGCATGAGGTCTCCCGGGGTGAATCTCCAGATGCGACAAGGCCCGCACTTGGCGGGCCTTGTCGTTGAGAGTTGGTGGGCCGGGGTAATCTGAACAGATTTTATAAGGTATTGATTTTAATGAGTTATCTTCGGTTAAATTTCTTATTGGAATACCTTTTGGAATACCATCCGTGAGACTTCTGAGATTCCCGTCTTTACGTCGGACCAAAGTCGATCCTATAGATGTACTTCGGATCTCGCTTTGAGCGCTTCCACCGGACTCTGATAGTAATTGCTGGCGCATGGTCATATCTTCACTCGCTCTGGCGAGTCAGCACGTGCCTTATTGCCGTCGCGTATGGCAAATGCGCGGTTTCTCGCACTTCCCGCTCCAGCTCCTCAACCCAACCCTCGTCGTCGGGAAACGCCTCGGCGTACTCTACAAAATACTCCATGGTCTGGATGTAGCCACAGAGTTCAGCGCGACGAATCTGATTCAGGGCACCGTCCAGGGCGAGAATGCGGATGGTTTCGCTGGCACGAAGATGGTCGCCCACGCTCAGGCCCGCCCGTGGCTCCACGGTGCCACCGGGGGTGAACACCAGAAACGCGTCGGGGTCTTCGATATCAGGCTTGATCAGCGTCCCTGGTGGGTACGTTCCGCATTGGTCTTTGGCCTTGCCGCAAGTGCCGGCGCGGTTGCAGGAACCAAACAGGTTACTCCAGTCGAACGTACCCTGAGGATAACTTCGGCGCTGACGGAAGTGTTCGATGTGTCGATTTCCCTCACCCATTGGCCCCTCACAGTAAGCACATCGAGACCCTTGCATTAAGTCCAGCGCCAGCCATATAGCCTGTCGCTCCTCTTGTGTCGGGCAAGTGGCACTCCAGGCGTCCTGGCCGTGCCGGTAACGCCTCAGGCCCAATGGCGGGTCGTCCTGCCGATCCAGATGACGCACCTCAACGCTCCCCATTGCCAAGGTCACGTGGCAGACGTTGCTTAATGCCCTGTAAACGAACCAGTCGGTCAGACTCGCGAATGACTGGATGTTCCGCTCCGAAATGGGCCTCCAGCTTGTCTCTCAATATGCGCCCCTCAGGTTGCTCATGAAGATTTTGCTGGATCAGCGCCTGATAATCGGAAACCCAGATGGCCTCAGGCACATGGGGTATCGGGTCGACACCCATAATACGAGCCAGTAGGTCGGAGCTGGCGACACCGCGGGTCTGCCATTGTGGCTCACTGACGGTGGTGACTCGGCTGGTGGTCTCGGGATCGATTTCAGTGCGCAGGATTCGAACACAGTCCGAGGAAACCGTACTCAACACTTGGGGGCTGTGAGTGGTCACGATAATCTGCATGGCCGGGAACGCCTGGGCCAGGTTGAGCAGCACCACTTGCTGCCAATCCGGATGCAGATGCATGTCGACTTCGTCGATTAGTAGTAGACCTGGTGTCTCTTGCGCCGCCTGCGCACTGAGGTGGCCGTTGAGTTTGGTCGCGCGGAATGCGATATCGGCAACCATGCCGATCATGTTGCGAATACCGTCGCTGAGCCACTCGACTGGCAGTTCGCCAAATTGCTCATGGCGGGCAACCAGTGCGTCACGGGTGAAGGAGTACTCGATGCCGCTCCAGCCTGCCGGTTGGATGCAAGCGTTCACCGCGCGACTCACTGACTGGACGTAGGCGTCGAATTCAGTATTGGCAATGCTGACTCCAGCTTCAAGCGCTTTGAGTTGGGCTTGCTTGGCATTCAGGCTCCAGTAGCGAAACCACTGCACGAACGATTTATAGCTGGAAGCCGGATCGAGGCAGTCGGTATAACCAACGGTCCTTGAGGTGCGTTGGATGTTCTTCGCATCTGTCAGTTTTTTCTGCTGCCACAGCCGCCCAGTGCCGTAGTATGCGATGAGTGGCAGAACGACTTCAGTGTCCGGCGTGCGCGACGCTTCTTGCATGCGCTTGCCATAGTTCACCAATTCCTTGGCATCTTTGACCGAGGTTTTGGTCTTGGTTGTGCTGGAGAGATGACGGCTCCAAATGGTGGGCAGCAGATCATCGGACAGTTGATCGAGCAGGCTGCCGGGAATAAACCCCGTGGCTTCGAGCCTAGCCCCCTGAGGAGCGTACTCCATTTCGTTTGTAGCGGTTTGCCTGGCACGAAACTGGCGTATATCACTCGGCTCGAAATGCTTGCCCACAGCCTCGTCAAACGCCCCTACATACGGACCGAAGGCGATGGCGATGGCGTCGAGAATGGACGTTTTACCCGTGCCATTGGCCGCAACCAGCACTGTCAGCTGCGGGTGAAAGTCGATATCGATCGTTTCAAAGCAGCGGAAATCACGCAGCCGCAACCGGGAAAGCCGTAGCGAATTTCTTCCGGCACTCGTCATGTTTTCCTGCGTGCTCATGCGAAACTCCAGCCGACGCTTAAAACGCTAGTCTACCTGCTGACCTGCTCCCAGCGCAGCCTTTTGGAGGGACTGAAAAGCCGTCCTAACTTTGAGAGTGCCTCCTGTTCTCTCCTTCAAGTTTCTTGTCTGGTGCGAGGGGTATCACACCGTGAATTACATGACGGCCTTGAGTGCAATCATGAAGAGGCCGCTCTTTCAATTGTTCTACCTGCACTCGATCAGGCGAAGCCCTAGATGGTGTCTACTAACATTAAGCGCAATATTGATGGAGTTTAAGTAACAGGAGATACTCGAAAATATATGTGACTAAATAAGAGTTTAGTGATCTGTATATCCTTAGGCCGCTTGAGTAATGGTGGTTTAAAAGAGGTGGCACTGCTCTGCTCAGGTATTTCACTCCTGCCGTTTGACAAAAATCTCAGTTAAAATTTAAATGGTTTCGTTAGAATTTAAGTGTAAAAAAACAAGGGCTAGTTCAAGAAAATTTGTGCTGTTGTTGATTTATGGGCTTCGTAGTAGTTGTAGTGTTCTGATTCTTTCAGGTATGTGATCATTTTTTTCTACTTCCATTTCTATCAGTATTTCTAGGGTTCTTGCGCGGCTTATTTCATATCGAGCTGCCAGCTTGTCGAGGTTATCAATTGCCTTGTCTGAAATGACGAAGTTGTACTGAGCTTTGTCTTTTAGATTCTCTCTATATTTTTTTTGGCCCCATCCTTTTTTAATTTTTCCTATGTAAAGCTCTTTTTGTTCTCGTGAGTAATTTGCTTTATCAAAAAAAATCAAGATGTCTTCGAATGTTTCGAAGGCAGTTGAGCCTAGTGTGAAGGTGGATGAGTTTTTTTCTAACCAGTCCCAGGCGAACTGGCTTTTCTGGTTGTCATCTTTAAACCAGGTATACACTTTGTCGTTTGATCTAAGGTTGCTCCATCTTTGTTTAAGATCTCGGAGTAGGTTTATTTTTTGAGTTACGTCTCTCTGCCATACGTCGAGGATCGCGATAGGTAGATCTTTTTCTTTTAAGTCAAAGTAGTTATCGAGTTGGCTGTGTCCTGTCGAGTTTTGAATTTCTCTTGTCATCCACTCTGTTGTGCGACGGTTTTCAGTTATCCACTCAATTTCTCTTTTGTGCACAAGTTGCTTGCGTCTTTCTTTCAGAAGTTCTTCGACTCTCCACGTCCTGGTTTGTAGATATCTGGCCATTTTGTCTCTCATGCCAAAATCCGCGAAGTTCTGTGGGTTAAATGCTGAGTCGTAAAATAAAAGTGTGTACCACAGCCATACATCGTAACGGTGACTGTATTCCGTTTCACCCAGTATCTGGGAGAGATCGTCCTCAATTTTTAGTGCCACTGTAGGGTCATCCTAGCGTGATTTAAGTAAAAATATAGATTTACTATGCAGTCACTCATGTGTCAATCAAGATTGTCCCTAGTAGATAAAAAATGGCGATTTATCAGTCTTTACTTGGGGATGAGCCTATTTTCAGCAGCGATCTTGCGAGTTGATACTGCTCCATTCCACAAGCAATTTTTTCGTCTGATTACCATTAGGTGCGCTGCTTTGCCAAGGTTGCCTCGCCAGGGCCTGCTCTTGGATGAAGGGTAGAGTCCGTAGCACGTTAATTTTTACTGGGCTTACGAATCCTCTGGACGAATACAGGAGCTGCGTTCATGAGGATAATTCGATTGAAAGAGGTCATGGATCTCACTGGCCTTGCTAGATCTACGATTTACAAGTTTATTTCGGGCGACTTGTTTCCAAAGCCTATTCCCTTGGGGGACCGTTGTGTAGGTTGGCTGGAAAGTGAAGTTCACGATTGGATTCTGGATAAAGTTAAAGATCGGGATAAATTGGTGAGTAGGAGTAATTGAGGTTCTGCAGTGGTTGTCTTTGAAGCTTGATTGGCTAAGTTCAGTTAACGCCATCAAGGATAAGTTCCTTGATGGTGTTTTTCCAGAGTGATTGTGGTCTCTGTAATGTTGCGTTTTAACAGGGTTTGCGGGTGTTTTATTTAGTGTGGTGCCGTCAGGGTTTTCGGTATTGGTAATATGCTTATACAGTATCTCTGTTATGAGCTTGGCTTGTCTTTGCTAGTTGAATGTAGTGGAGGCGTATTGGAGGAAAGGTGGTCTCTCTAAGCGAAGCGCAATATTGTGCTCCGCTTTCTTAGATGCAAGGTAAAAATGTACTTGGAGTCCTGACTATATGAAACTAAATAATCGGAGCTCCATCATGGCTAGACATCCAGGCAACACGAACTTAACCCTTCATTGCGAAGGCTCTTACCAAGGCTTGGCCGTGCAAGTGGATAAGGGACCTTTCATTCAAGAGTACCTAAACCGTCTTCATCAGACGGTATCTCGAGCGCTTAATCAGTACTCTCGTGTATTTGCACTCAGGTTTGACCTACGGCTACCAGCTAACATTCAATTGCCCGATTACGCTTTCACGAACGAGGTTGCTGACCGTTTTATCGAATCCTTTAAAGCCAAGATCAAGCACAATCGCCAAATGGCGAAACTTGTGAATAAGTACGCACACGACACCAAGGTGCGTTACGTCTGGGCTAGGGAGCAAGGGCAGCACGGGCGACCACATCATCACTTTGCGATCTTGCTGAACTACGATGCCTTCAATGCGCTGGGGAAGCTCGAATCAGGCAGAGACAACATGTTTAATCGCTTGGAAGGAGCGTGGGCAAGTGCTTTAGGGTTGTCAGTAGAGGCTGTCAGCGGGTTGGTCGAGATTCCACAAAATCCTTATTATCACTTGCATCGCGACGAGATAGCTGGGCAGGCAGCCTTCTTCCATCGTGCGAGCTATCTGTGTAAGTCGAGCACGAAGGTTTTTGGGGATGGTTCCCATGGTTTCGGATGCAGTAGAAGCTGAGCACAACGCTGAATCACGACAAAAAAATAAATAAAAGGTCACCGTACCGATGACCTCCCTGGCAATGCCAAGGGCAGTCTATCGGACGGTGTGAACATAGGAGTTAAAGGTAACCTCGTTCGGCCAGCGATACGCAGCCTTCATGACCTACAACAATGTGATCCAACGTCTGGGTGCCAATCATGCTGAGGGCGTTCTTGAGCGCCAGGGTTAGCGTACGATCGGACTGGCTGGGTTCAGGATCGCCGGAAGGATGGTTATGTACCAGAATCACCGCTGCCGCATTGTGCTCCAACGCAATCTTGAGCACTTCCCGTGGGTACACGCTAGCACCGTCCAGCGTGCCTCTGAATAGCTCCCGAAAGCTGATTACCCGGTGTTTAGTATCAAGCAGTAGCAAAGCAAGAACTTCGTGCTCGTGATATTGCAGTAGCGTTTGCAGGTGGTTGAAAACCTGCTTCGGATCAGTCAGTGCCCTGCCTTTAGACAGACGACTCATCGCTAGTTGTTGAGCCATCTGCAGAATATCGGCCTCGGTGACTGGTGAATCCATGACATAGGTTCCGGTCGTTTCACCGGCTTTGAGCTTGTGATATTTCATGCGGAAAATCCTTTTGAACACAATGCGGCATAAGCGCTGTGCAACGCGCAGCACTGCTCGGAAAAGGTTGGTAGGTTGTGAGTCAGGTAGGCAAGTTGAAGCGATGACCGCAGATGAGGCAAAGATTGTTCGCTAAGACATGACGATCCAGTTTTTCGCCAAGCTGAGCGCCAAGGGTACATCCGCCTACGCCACCGACCATGCCGCCGAGGACCGCACCGGAAATTGTGCCAAGGCTCATGCCAATCGGTCCGGCGATAGCGCCGACAGCGGCACCGAACTGACCGCCAGCCAACGCATAGCTTGCGCCGTGTGCTGCGCCGCCAATGGTGCCGATAGCGGCGCCAGTTTCCATGGCGGCTCTGATTGAAGCAATTTTTTGGGAGTTGCAAAGGGGGCACTGCAATGACATGGGATGGCTCCATGGAGTGATTGTCATGGCGGTGATGTAGGACTGAAAATATTTTGATTCGAGTTGGTCTTCGTACGGCTGTTATGCGACTAACCATTGGAATGGCATTGAGCCAACGAAGTGCCGAATCACCTACGGTATTGTTATTGGCCGGCGTTGAGCCCCACTGGCATATGGGGCCATTCGGCGTTAGCGCCTACACGGCAGCGCCTTTCATAGCTGGTCCATCATGCACCCGATCGGTAAGCGTATGGTGAAGGCACCTTGTTGATCTGTTACGTAGTCAATCAGACTGGCTCGCAGAGCCTCTAGCTCATAACCACGTTTGCCTTCCCGGCTAGGTGTTCGCTGATCGCCACTATCCAATCAAGACCATCAGCCCACCTGAGACACTTATGAAGTAAGATGCTGTTTTGATATGACGCGGGGCCAGTGTCCCAGTAGTTTTCGAGCCCAAGGAGCGCATCAAGGTGGATGCATTTAGCTTTCGCAATCAGGTTATTCGAGATTACGAGCAGTTTGCTCGCAGCTTCACCAATCCGAGAGCTGAGGATATCCGGGCGTATTTGGAGGCTGAGTACAGCACTGGGCGTTACTGGCCATCGCCATTGATTCAGGTAAATCCCTTTTTTGTCGCCGGGCAGAATATAGAGCAACTCGTTGCCAACCGGACCCTACATCCGGAGTGTGCGCATATTTTCCGCTTCGGCAAGGAAGGCGGAAAACCAGGCGTGCCGGCGAGCTTGCACAAGCACCAGCAGGAGGCGATTTCTCGCTGCCAAGCAGGTGAGAGCTATGTGCTGACTACTGGCACGGGCTCCGGTAAGTCGCTCAGCTACTTCATTCCGATCTTTGATGCGATCCTCAAGGGCAAGGAGCAGGGCGCCAAAGCGGGCATCAAGGCGATCATCATTTATCCGATGAACGCATTGGCGAACAGCCAGTGTGAGGAGCTGGAAAAGTTTTTAGCCAGCTATGGCACTGAGCCGCGTCCGGTAACCTACGGTCGCTACACCGGACAAGAAAAGTCCGACGAGCGCGATCGAATGCGCATCAATCCGCCAGACATCATCCTCACAAACTTTATGATGCTCGAACTGCTAATGACCCGGCAGAGCGAGCAAGATCGTGCTTTTATACAGGCGGCAGATGGACTGCAATTTTTGGTATTGGACGAACTCCACACATATCGCGGCCGCCAGGGGGCGGACGTTGCTATGCTGGTGCGAAGGGTGCGCGAACGCCTAAATAGTGGTCTCTTGTGCGTTGGCACATCAGCCACCATGTCCACAAAAGGCACTCTCGCCGAACGCAACAAGGTTGTAGCTGAAGTTGCCGGGAAGATCTTTGGTGCGAAGGTCAAGCCGGAAAACATCATCACTGAAACTCTGCAGCGGGTGACGCCAGCACTGGAGATCCCCGCTGCAGATGTGCTGGCCAGCGCCATCAATGCTAGCGTGCCGCAGACCCCCTCGTTCAAGAGCTTACGTGAACACCCAATTTCCGCCTGGGTCGAGCTGACACTTGGCCTCTCGCATACCGAAGGTCGTTGGGTTCGCGCAAAACCGCTTAGCATTGAGGAGGCTGCCCATCGGCTTGCCGATTCGAGCGGAGAGTCGGCCGAGCGTTGCGCAGTCTTCTTGTCTGAGTTCCTTCTTACGGCTTACCAGTGTAAAGACGTCAGTGGCAAACCCCTGTTTGCCTTCCGCTTGCACCAGTTCGTCTCCGGTGCCGCTGATCTGTATGCCACTTTGGAGGTGCCAAGCACACGCAAGCTGGATTTATCCGGGCAGCTTACTGTCGCCGGTGAGCGCGAACGGCGTTTTTACAGTGTGCATTTCTGCCGCAATTGTGGCCAGGAGTACTATCCGGTTTGGGATGAAGTGGAGAACGGCAACCGCTCATTTGCACCGCGCAGCATCAAGGAAATTAGCCACGATGATGAGGATGTGCATCACGGCTTTCTGATGATCGATCCTCAGCGCACTTGGGATGGTGAAAACCTCGAGAGTTATCCAGAAAGCTGGGTGGAGCTGACAGGTAAGGAGCCTCGCATCAAATCCTCCTACCGCAAATACCAGCCGCAGGAGATCTTTGCCGCCAGCAATGGCCAGATAACCTTGCAGGGCGTGCGCTGCTGGTTCATCCCCGGCAGCTTCCGCTTCTGTTTGTGCTGCGGGGCCAACCAGTCGCGTGGGCGAGACTGGACGCGGCTGTCCGGCCTTTCTGGTGAAGGTCGCAGCTCAGCCACCACTATTCTGAGCATTTCCGCCCTGCGCTACATGCTGGGTGCGGACAGCGAACTGGCCGCTGATGCTCGTAAGCTGCTGGGCTTCACTGACAACCGCCAGGACGCTTCTTTGCAGGCCGGTCACTTCAATGACTTCATGCAGGTCCTACTGATGCGTAGTGCGTTGTTTAGTTGCGTGCGACAGCGTGGCGACGATCCGCTCAGCGATAGCCAGATCACCCAGCAGGTTTTCCAGGCCCTCGGCTTCGCAATCGATGATCCGTTGATCCGCGGCGAATACCTGCAAAACCCTGGCAACGTTGCGCCGCGCCTGCGCCGCGATGCCGAGGAGACCATGCGGAACATTCTCGGTTACCGGCTGTATTTCGATCTGCGACGCGGCTGGCGTTTCAACAATCCCAACCTCGAACAGCTCGACCTATTACGCATCGAGTACGAGGATCTACCGACGCTTTGTTGCGACGATGGTCGCTGGCAGAAAACCTCAAGGCCAGGAGCTGCAGGTGAGCGCCAGGTGCACCCGATGCTGGCGCTGGCCAGCCCCACCGTGCGACAGAAGCTGGTGCAGATGCTGTTGGACGTGATGCGTCGTAACCTCTGTATCAAGACCCGCTATCTCGATCGCTACAACCTCGAAGAGTGGAAAAACAAAAGCCGCCAGCATCTCAAGGAACCATGGGCCTTTACTGAGGACGAGATCCTCACCGAAGCCGGCTACGCTACGCTTAGCAAGCCTCGCAAGGACCTGAACACGGTGACCCTTGGCCTGCGTACCCGCTTTGGCCAGGTGGTTAAAACCACTTCGTTCTGGGAGGGTGGACATTATGAGCCTCTTAAGGAGGCTAACTACGCCCAGTTCATCCAGGATTTGCTGGATATCGTCGAAAGCTATGGGCTGATCGAGGGCGTCGAGCTCGAGAAGGGCATTCGCGGTTATCAGGTGCTAGGCGAGGCTCTGCTTTGGCGCATGGGTAAAGGTGATCCACAGCCTGACCTGCTCAACCAGACGGTCAGCCGTAACCCCTATTTCCAGCGGCTCTACAACGGTGTGGCGGACATGCTAGAGAGCCAGCAGCGTGATTTGTTCACCCTAGAGGCTCGCGAACATACGGCTCAGGTCCCAGCAGAGTTGCGGGAGGAGCGTGAAGAACGCTTTCGTGCTGGCGACTTGCGCGCCATGTTCTGCTCGCCAACCATGGAGCTTGGCGTGGACATCGCTTCACTCAATACTGTCTACCTGCGTAATGTGCCGCCGACCCCGGCCAACTACGCCCAGCGTAGTGGTCGGGCAGGGCGTTCCGGGCAACCGGCGTTGATCATCACCTACTGCGCTGCGCTCAGCCCGCACGACCAGTACTTCTTTCAGGAGCCGCGGCGCATGGTCTATGGCGAGGTCAGCCCGCCAACTCTAGACCTAGCTAATGAGGATCTGGTGGAGAGTCACCTGTTCGCCACCTGGCTGGCGGAAACTGGCTGCAAGTTGCCATCGACCATTAACACCATGCTTGATATGGAAAGCCCCAGCGACATGCCGCTGCTCGACGACTATGTGGTTGCCCTCGGCAACAAGGACGCGCTGGCGCGGGCAGGTCGGCGCGGAACTCGTTTGCTGGGCATGCTGCGTGACGAGCTAGCAAGCGCGCAGGGTATTTGGCTGGACCGCGGCAAGCCTGTTGACGAGGCTGCTGCTCAATGGCTGGATGCCAAGCTTGGTTCTACCTTCCTACGCTTCGACATGGCTCTTCAACGCTGGCGTGACCTCTATGCCTCCACGCGCAGGCAGATCGACGAGGCGAGCGCGATCATGACCAACCCGGCTGCGCCCGAGAAAGAGCGCAAGATTGCCGAGCGTCGTCACCGCGAGGCGATGATTCAGCATAATCTGCTGCTGGAAACCAGCGGGGGCAGTCATTCGGATTTCGAGACCTACCGCTACCTGGCCAGTCAGGGCTTCCTGCCCGGTTACAACTTCCCGCGTCTTCCCCTCTCCGCGTTCATACCCGGCCGTATGGGTGGGGTCGGCCGTGACAGCGTGCTATCTCGTCCGCGCTTTTTGGCTATCTCCGAGTTTGGACCGCTGAGCCTGATCTACCACGAAGGCAGTCAATACCGGGTCAAGCGAGTGATTCTAGGTGTGCGCAATCAGGGCACCAACGAGGCTCGGATTGTTACCGAAGAGGCTCTGCTGTGTCCCGCCTGTGGCTACGGACATTTCCGCAATCAGCGGCACTACGAACAGTGCCTGTCGTGCCAGGCACCGCTGGCAGGCGGCAAGGTCATCAACAACCTGTTCCGTATTGAGAACGTCAGCACCCAACGGGTTACCCGTATCACATGTGATGAAGAAGAGCGCATGCGACAGGGCTACGAGGTGCGTACCACCCTGCAGTATCAGGAAGAAAATGGCGTGCCCAAAGTAGTCCGCAGCCTGATGTTGCAGGGTGATGCTCCGTTGCTCGACCTGCAATATGCTCCGGCCGCCACGGTGTGGCGCATGAATCTTGGCTGGCGCCGACGTAAGGATACGGAGATCTACGGCTTCAAGATTGACCCGGTTAGCGGCTACTGGAGCAACGACGAGCAGGCGCCCAAGGAGGAAAACGAGAGCGCCGAGATCGATAGAATCCAGGCTCAGCGTATCTCGCCCTTTGTCGAGGATCGTCGAAATGTCCTGGTGATCAAGCCTTCGATACCACTCGATGAAGGTGGCATGGCCACCCTGCAGTACGCCCTTAAGCGCGGTATTGAGGCTGAGTTCCAGCTTGAAGAAAGCGAGTTGATGGTCGAGCCGTTGCCTGGTCGCGACGAGCGCAACAGCATGCTGTTCTACGAGTCGGCCGAAGGCGGTGCCGGGGTGCTCACTCGCTTGGCTACCGATCCGGCCGGACTACCGCGCGTCGCACGCCGGGCGCTGGAGATCATGCACTACCGGAGCCCGGACGACAGTTGGTCGGCCTCCAACCTGGAGAACGCAAGCGAGGAGTGCGACGCAGCCTGTTACCGCTGCCTACTCAGCTACTACAACCAGCCCGACCACAAACTGCTGGATCGCAAGCTCAATGAAGTCACTGACCTGCTCTGCGCCCTGGCTAGCGCCACCTTAGAAGTCGGTCACCTCGACGGCGAAGGGCAGGACCACATGGCCAACCTGCGTCAGCAGTCCGCCAGCAGCCTGGAACAGGCATGGCTGGATTTCATCGAGCAACATCAGTTGCGCAAGCCAGATCTTGCCCAGCATTACCTGGAGTCCCAGCAGACCCGGCCCGACTTTGTTTATCGGGAAGCGCTGGCACTGGTCTATATCGATGGCCCACACCATGAGCAGCCGGGTCAGCGCGCGTTCGACGAGCAGTTGACTCGCGAGCTGGTAGACCATGGTTTTACCGTCATCCGCTTCACCCGTGATACTCGTAGCTGGCCCGACGTCGTGCGCCGCTATCCGGACATTTTTGGAGATTTCCGCGCATGAGCGCTTCTCAGGAGTTTCAACCCGGCAGCATCGTCAGCGCCCGCGGGCGTGAATGGATCGTACTGCCTGAGTCCGACGGCCCTCGTTTGCATTTGCGCTCATTGGGTGGCTCGGACGACGATGTAATTGTCATTCACGCTCTGCTTGAGCGAGAGGCGCCGAAACCGGCCACCTTCCCGTTGCCCGATGCTACCCAGGCACAGCGCGGTACGCAGAATTCGGCGCTGCTTCTGCGTGATGCCTTGCTACTAAAACTGCGCGCTGGAGCTGGCCCGTTCCGCGCGCTAGGTCGCATTAACGTCGAGCCACGCGCGTACCAACTTGTTCCGCTGCTAATGGCGCTCAAGCACGAAGTGATTCGCCTACTTATTGCTGATGACGTGGGTATCGGTAAGACCATTGAGGCCGGGCTGATCGCCCGGGAAATGCTCGACCGTGGCGAGATCCAGCGCTTCACCGTACTTTGCCCGCCGCACCTCTGCGAACAGTGGCAGGAAGAGCTGCAACGTAAGTTCAATATTCGCGCCGAGGTGGTCACCACTGGCACCGTCGAGCGTCTGGAGCGAGGCCTGCAGACCCACACTTCGATATTCACTGAATACCCCTTCACCGTGGTTAGCCTTGACTACATCAAGTCTGACCGGCGCCGCGACGAGTTCCAAAACGCCTGTCCTGAACTGGTCATCGTCGACGAGGCACACACCTGCGCCGAGGGCCTCAGTCGCGGTAAGCACCAGCGCTACCGACTGCTGCGCGCCCTGGCCGATGACACCGAGCGTCACCTGGTACTGCTCACGGCCACCCCTCACAGTGGCAACGAGGACGCCTATTACAACCTGCTCGGCTTGCTGAACAAGGCCTTTGTAGGCCTGAAGGATGTTTCCCGCGCCGACCACCCGCTGTACAAACAGCTCGGTGATCACCTAGTCCAGCGCCGTCGGGTCGATATCAGTGAATGGCAGGACAGCACGCGCTTTCCTCAACGCGAAACAGCAGAAAAGACCTACCAGCTGAGCGGCTCCTGGGGTGCGTTGTTCAACGATGTGCTCGATTACGCACGCGAGTTGGTTCGTGGGGCGGAAGGTCTGGATACCCTGCATCAGCGTCTCAATTGGTGGGCTGCTCTAGCATTGCTGAGGTGTATATCCTCCTCGCCCGCAGCCGCCGTGCGCGCGCTGCAGACTCGGCTCAAGCGAGCCGAAGGTTATGGCGCTGTCAATGATGCTGCTCAACTGGCAGAAATTGAGGCCATGGGTATCAACACTGTGCTGGATGGCTCCAGCGAGAGTGGACTTTCTACCGACGACATCGAACCAGGTGCTGTGGTGGAAGAAGATTCCGAGCGTCTGCGCAACTTGATCGAAAAGGCCGCTCGTCTAGCCGATGACAACGACCCAAAACTCCAGCAGTTGATCATCGAGGTCAAGTCGTTGGTCAAGCAGGGCTTCAAGCCGGTGGTCTTCTGCCGCTATATCGCTACCGCTCACTACGTGGCGGCGGCCCTGCAGCCGTTATTCAAAGATCACGAAGTGACAAGCATCACAGGTGAGCTCAGCCCCAGCGAGCGCGAGGAAATGATTCTCGTCCTACGCGACGTCGACAAGCCGGCCATCCTGGTTGCTACCGACTGTCTATCTGAAGGTATCAACCTGCAGGATGTATTCGACGCTGTCGTTCATTACGATCTCTCCTGGAACCCGACCCGCCATGAACAGCGTGAAGGCCGCGTGGATCGATTTGGACAGCGTTCCAGCAAAGTGCGTGCGCTGACGCTATATGGGTCTGATAATCCCGTGGACGGTGCGGTTCTGCAGGTCATCATTCGCAAGGCAGATAGCATCCGCAAAGCACTGGGTATTTCCGTGCCCATGCCTGAGGATGAAGCCCGTATCAGTCAGGCAATTATGCGAACCGTGCTGCTCACTCGCGACGAGATGAAGCACAATTTCTCCTTGGACTTTGGTTTCGACAGTCAGCAGGCCATCGAGGAGGACCTGGAGAACAAGTGGCAGAACGCTCAAGAAAAGGCGCGCCGCAACCAGACCATTTTTGCCCAGCGAGCTCTTAAACCAGAAGATGTCATTCCCGAATTCGCACGTATGTCCGAGGTGCTAGGTGACGAGGCTGACGTGCGCCGCTTCGTTATTGCCGCCTGCCAGGCGCTTAATGCGCCGCTGGGTCAGTACAAGCAGATCATGCGTCTACCCTATGCCGAGCTGCCTGAACCACTGCGAGACCGTCTCGCTCAGTCCGGTATCGATAGCCTGCGTAACATTGACTTCAGCTACCCACCGGCTGGGGTGGCCGAGCATATCCACCGTACTCACCCGTTGGTAGCTGGGCTGGCTGACCAGCTCGCCGAGGAGGCGCTTAAAGGGGGCGAAAGTGCAGCAGCTTGCCGGGCCGGTGCCTGGTTCACCCGGGCAGTAGCGCTGCGTACCACTGTGTTGCTGGTTCGTCTGCGCACCCAACTCACTATGACGCGAGCCAGTCAACGCCGCGAACTCCTCGCCGAAGAGGCCATCGCTGTTGCTGTTAACGGCCAAAATCCACCGCAAGTCATTACTCCAACCGAGGTGCTGGCTCTAATGCAGCAGCCGGTAAGCCGCAATATGACGCCCGAGATGCGCCAGCGGCAGGTCGAGCAAGCATTGGAGCAAGTGCAAGCCTGGCAGCCGGCGCTCGACGATATCGCCCGCCAGCGTGCCAACGAACTGCTCAAGGATCACCGTCGTGTGCGTGATGCCGCCAAGGCCAAAGGGACCTATGACGTGTATCCGCAGCTACCGGTCGATGTGGTCGGCATTTACGTACTTATGCCGGACGCACAACTGATCTGAAACGCTGATTGACAATAATGAATGTTCGCCTGCCGGCCCATGCCGGCAGGCAAGACACGGAAAATCACCACATGACCCGCACCATCCACCGTGAATTCGACAGCTTGCGTGTCGAAGGCGGTATTTTTCCAGGCGAGTTCCTCAATGCCGTGCGTGACCTCAAACTCAAGGGGCAGGGCAGTACTGACTACGGGCTCCACCGCACCCTTAAGCTGCGTGACGAGGTCAGTCGTTACTGGCGTATTGCCAAGGCTGAGTGGGAGGCTTTCAACGATGGTCGTCAGCGTCAGGACACTGATCGTACGATGCTGGCCGTAGAGCGTTTTCTGGTGCCATTGTTGCAGCAGGTGTTTGCTTTCACAGATTTGCAGGCCTGCCGCCAGCCACGCTCTCTGGGCGAGCGGCGTTTTCCGCTCACGCACGAGGCGGGCTATGTTGAGCAGAATCCAGCCGACTCAGGGTTTGCTCTGGGAGTGGTTGCCAGCAGCGAGCCCCGCCGCATTGCGCATATCCCGCTGGTGTTGACGGGGCCGGACTTCGATCTGGACAAGAGCCACCTCGCCTTCGGCGACGAGGGGCGTCGCCGCTCGCCGCAAGGGCTACTGCAGGAGTACCTCAACGCCAGTGGCGAGGCACTGTGGGGCATCGTCAGCAACGGTCTGGTGTTGCGTATCCTGCGGGACAACCCGTCGATGACACGCCCTGCCTTTGTCGAGGTAGATCTGGTTCGTCTGTTCGAAGACGACCTCTACTCGGACTTTGTTGCCCTATGGCTGACGCTGCATGCCAGCCGCTTTCTCGCCCAGAACGGCAAAATCGCCCAGTGCTGGCTGGAGCAGTGGTGCGAGCAGGCTGCGATTGAGGGCGAGCGCGCGCGCGATGACTTGCGTGCGGGAGTGGAGCAGGCGCTGAGGGCGCTTGGTGGTGGTTTTGTGGCCCATCCGGCCAATAAGGCGCTGCGAGAAGCGCTTTCTACTGGCCAGCTCAGTTCTAATGACTACTTCCAGCAGTTGCTGCGTCTGGTCTATCGCTTGCTGTTTCTGCTCACTGCCGAGGATCGTAATATTCTTCATGATCCTGCGACGGCCACACCGGACTCCTGCCGCCTATACGCTCAGGGCTACAGCCTGAGTCTACTTCGCGAGCGAGCACGTAAGCGACGCTTGTATGACGACTATGCCGACCTGTGGCAAGCACTAAGCACTACCTTCGCGGCACTGCGTAATGGCCAGCCGTTGCTCGGTCTTCCAGCGCTTGGCGGACTTTTCGCGGGCGAGCAGTGTCAGGATCTTGAGTCTGCCCATCTCGGTAATAAGGCGCTGCTCGGCGCTATTCGTGCCGTTACTTGGGTGCAGCGTAAGAACGGTGCCACCCGTATCAACTACCGAGACATGGATACTGAAGAGCTAGGCTCGGTTTACGAGTCGCTGCTCGAGCTCATCCCACGTATCAATCCCGCCGCTCTGCCTTGGCAATTTGGCTTTATCGGTGATGCCGAGGGCGAGAGCGACCAAGGCAATGCGCGCAAGACCAGCGGCTCTTACTACACACCGGACAGCCTTGTGCAGGAGTTGATCCAGTCCGCGTTGTTGCCAGTGATCGACCAGCGTCTCAAGGCCAATCCCGAGCAGCCACGTGCTGCGCTGCTGTTGATCAAGATCTGCGACCCAGCCTGCGGTAGTGGCCACTTCCTGCTCGCTGCGGCCCGTCGTCTCGCGGCCAAAGTGGCTGAGTTGGACGCTCACGGTGATCAGTACACTGAAGCGCAGTACCGCCATGCATTACGTGAAGTGGTGTTGCACTGTATTTACGGTGTTGACCTTAATCCCATGGCCATTGAGCTGTGCAAAACGGCGCTGTGGCTGGAGGCGCTGGAGCCTGGTAAACCGCTAGGCTTCCTTGATGCACATATACAGTGCGGTAACGCGCTGCTTGGTCTCAAGGATCTTAATGAGTTGGAAAAAGGTATTCCGAAAGATGCCTTCAAGGCGCTTTCTGGAGATGATAAGGGGGCCTGTAAGCGGCTCGCCAAGGAAAACAAGGATGGTCTCACAGCACTAGAAAAAGCCTTTGATCGCCAGCAAACCATCAGTCTCTCGTTGGAGTCTGCGGTTGGTTACAACGAGCTGCTAGCTCTCGATGCATTGCCTGACGATACCCTGGCCGATATCGCCGCCAAGGATCAGGCTTACCGTGCCTACAAGCAGCAAGCTCAGGGCAGTCGTTTGCTGCACACCGCCAATCTGATGGTTGGTGCTTTCCTGCTCGAGAAGACGGAGGTATCGCAGGACATTATTCCCACCAGCAAGACGCTGTATCTTGAGCTGTTTAGCGAATCTCGCAGCACGCAGCATGAACAGCAGCTTGGTGCGGCAACTATGGCCTGTGAGGAAGCACGGGTACTGCACTGGCCGCTGGTATTTCCGCAGGTATTCAGGGCTGGTGGCTTCGACTGCGTGCTGGGCAATCCGCCATGGGAACGCATCAAGCTACAGGAGGAGGAGTTTTTTGCTTCACGCAGTCAAATGGTCGCCAGTGCGGGAAATAAGGCTGAGCGTAGCCAGCGGATTGACTGGCTGTCGCAGGGGCTGCTGGCACAAAACCTATATCCGGGCCAAGTATCGAGCTTTGAAGCTCGTGAGGCCGAGCAGCGGTTATATCGTGAATTTATTGTTGCCCGCCGAACTGCCGAGGCTGCCAGTGTATTTGCCCACGTGAATGGCGAGGACGGCGGGCGCTTCCCGCTGACCGGTGTCGGCGATGTGAATACCTACGCGCTGTTCTCCGAGACAATTCGCCAAGTAATTGGACCGATGGGACGTGCCGGTTTCATCGTCCCCTCCGGACTGGCTACCGATAGCACCACCAAGGCGTTCTTTGGTGACCTGATTGAGCAACGGTCGCTGGAAAGCTTCTTTGAATTCGAGAACGAAGGCTACTTCAAAGGGGCAGGCCAGGGGCACATGCTGCGCTTTGCCCTGACCACGGTGCTCGGGTCCCAACAGCAGGCGGGGGCGACGCGCTTCCTGTTCCAGGGCAAGCAGCTTGATGAGCTGCAGGATCCTGAGCGGGTGTTTACTCTGACGGCAGAAGAAATCATCCAGGTCAACCCTAATACTCGTACCTGTCCGATCTTCCGTTCACGGATGGATGCTGACATTACCCGTCGAATTTATGCCAGGGTACCGGTGCTGGTCAGAGAGGCCGGCTCTACAGATGGTGAAAATAACCCATGGCGAGTCGGCTTTCTTAGAATGTTTGATATGGCGAATGATTCGCATCTTTTCAGAAGTATGTCTGATTTTTCTGGAGAAGGGTTTCATCTCGAAGGGAATACATTTGTTTCGGAACAAGAGCGTTGGCTTCCACTGTACGAGGCTAAGCTCATGCATGTCTATACGCACAGATATGGCGATTTTACGGACTCTGGAGGGAAGAGAGCCCATATTCTCCCTGAGATCAATACTTTGAGACTAACAAAGTGTGATTATCTACCTGCCACTTATTACTGGGTACGCGAGTCAGAAGTAGAGGCAAGATCGCGCGGTGTGGCTTGGACGAGGAAATGGTTTTTTGCATTTCGTAAGGTGACTGACTCTCGTGCTAGTGCAAGAACATTGATCTCTTCTGTTCTTCCATATGTAGGCTCAGGGGACAGTCTGAATCTTATGCTGCCTGGTCAATTTGAAGATTCTCGCCTTTATGCGGTGCTTTTGGGGAATCTCTCGAGTTTGGTGCTCGATTATGTAGTCCGTAACAAGGTTGGCGGCCTGAACCTAAACTATTTTGCGATGCGGCAGTTTCCTGTGCTGCCTCCTGATAGTTATGGTGCGGCTGATATTGAATTTATAGTTTCGCGAGTACTTCAACTTACTTATAACGCCATTGATATGAGAGATTGGGCTGCTGACTTGGGGTATGTGGCCGAACCATTTCCCTTTAATGAGCAGCTTCGAAGCAGGCTGCAGGCAGAGCTGGATGCGTACTATGCCCGCTTGTATGGCCTGAGTCGTTTCGACCTTGCATTCATCTTGGAGCCAGACTCTGCAAAGCCTGGGTATCCATCTGAGACTTTTGCAGTTCTTAAGCGCAATGAGATCCGTGAGTTCGGCGAGTATCGCACTCAAAGGTTAGTATTAGAGGCCTGGGACAAGCTGGAAAAAGGCGAATTGGTTTAAGGAACGAACATGCTGACCCATCTGAAACTGGATAATTTTAAGATCTGGCGTTCCACCGGAGCTATACGTCTGGCTCCAATCACTCTGCTGTTGGGTACCAACTCATCGGGTAAGTCCAGTCTGATCCAAAGCCTGTTGCTGATCCGCCAGACGGTGAAAGGCGACGACCCCAACCTAGATCTTAATCTCGGCAATCCTGATGATGGTGACTCCGTCACGCTGGGGCAATTCAAGGATCTGCTATCCCGTCATGGCGGTGAGTCTGAAGCGATCAAGGCCAATCAGGTCGGGGTCGAGTTCAAGTGGAGCGAATCCGGCCAGCCAGAAGAGGCAACCATCTTTTCCGCACGCTACCGGCAGGGGCCGGGTGGCAGTGCCGAGCTGGATTATCTGCGCCTTGGCAAGGATGGTCAGGGCTTTTTCGTGGCGCGGCGCAGGCCGGGCATCTACCGCTTGCAGTTGGGAGCGGAGCATCGCCCTGTGGGGCAAAGCCCGCACTTTCGGCCTCAGCGCTCCTTCGCCTTTGCAGCCTCGGCGATTGCCTCACTGGGCACGCGAGGCGAAATGATCAGGGATATTGGCCCCGCATTGCTGGATGAGCTGGGCAAGATCATCTATCTGGGGCCGGTTCGCCGCCTTGCCCAGCGCGATTACATCTGGGCAGGCCGTATGCCAGCTAGTATCGGCGATGATGGAGCGAGGGCCGTGGATGCACTGATTGCCAGTGGGGTGGCGTTACAAGCTGCACACAGGGGCAGAAAGACCCCGCCAGCTGAGGCGCAACTCTTCCAGCAGACTATCCACTGGCTGAAGGAAATGGGGCTCGCCGATGGCCTTACCGTTCGTGCGCTGGGTGGCTCGGCGCGTTATGAGCTGCTAATCGAGAATCAGGGCAGCAAGTCGAACCTCAAGGATGTAGGCGTAGGCGTATCGCAGGTTCTCCCGGTCATCGTGTCGGCTCTGTTTGCCGAGCCCGGACATATTGTGATCATCGAGGAGCCAGAAAGTCATCTGCACCCGTTGGCGCAGTCCCTTTTGGCCGAACTGTTTGCTCAGATCAGCCGTGAGCGCAAGGTGCAGTTCATCGTCGAGACACACTCCGAGCACTTGTTCCGGCGTTTGCAGACGCTTGTGGCAAAGCAGGAAATTAGTACGGTAGCCGAGGCAGCGATGTACTTCGTCGAGCGCGAACATAACTATGCAAGGTTACGTGAGTTGGAGCTTGATGCGTTTGGACGGGTAAGGAATTGGCCTGAAGGTTTCTTCGGTGATGCGTTGGGTGAGACACGCGAACAGGCACGACTGATGTTTGAGCGTCAGAAAGGTGCCAAATCATGAAAGATTTGAAAGCGCGCTATGTGGTCGATACCAATGTGCTGATAGCAGCGAGCGCTGCTGATCCGATACATCCCAGTGACATTGACGCAACTCCTCAAGATCCGGCGCTGCGCATGGTGGTCTGGACCTGGCTGGACAGCTTCCAGCGGAGCGAATCCCGGTTGGTCCTAGATGGGGAGGGCCAAATTTATGAGGAGTACAATCACAAGCTGGGTTTTAACGACTTCGGCATTCAGGTGGTGATGCACAAGTGGAGCACAGCCGCCGTGGACGATGTGATAGTGGAATACGATGAGAACGGTGGAGTCTTACCGCAATCCTTACAGGCTGTGGTACATGATTTAGCAGACAGGAAGATGGTGGCTGCTGCTTTGGCTTCACATGTAGCGTTCGGGGAGGGGTGTGTCGCTTTTGCTGGCGACACGGACTGGCATGACTGGGAAGGGGCGCTTCAGACCCATCAGATACTGCTTGATCCCATCATTGAAGACTGGTCGCGGCAGAAATATGCAGAAAAGCAGTTGCGATGACTGAGTTCTTTCGTTTCCCCCACACACCACATCTTGTCTGGTTGGGTGCAGATAAACCCCGAGACGACAAGGTGCTCGACGCAGCCGAGGCCAAGGTCCTGCTGGCGGGTAGCGTGGTGGTGGAGGAAAAGCTCGACGGGGCAAATTTGGGCCTCTCATTGGCGGACGACGGCCAACTGCGTGCACAGAATCGTGGCCAGTACCTACAGGAGCCGCATGTCGGGCAGTTCTCACGCCTGCCTGCCTGGCTGGCCCAGCATGGTAAAGCGATCCGCGTGGTTTTACGCCCCGAGCTGCTGCTTTTCGGCGAGTGGTGTGCTGCTCGGCATTCACTGGATTACGGCACCTTGCCGGACTGGTTCCTGTTGTTCGATGTATATGACCGCTACGCCGGTAAGTTCTGGAGCACCACGCGGCGTAATACGCTGGCCGCCCAGGCTGGTTTGAAGATCGTGCCGCAGGTGTGTTCTGGGCGAACCAGCGTGAAGTCGCTACTTGAGCAGGTACAGATTTCGTCTAGCCATTTTCGTAGCGGCCCTTTGGAGGGGCTGGTTATCCGCCGCGAATCTGCCGACTGGTGCGAGGCTCGCGCCAAGATTGTCCGCGCCGACTTTACCCAGGCCATCGAACAGCATTGGCGTAAGCGTGCGATTGAGTGGAATCGGGTGGACTACAACGCGCAGTAGTACTTAACGTCAGGTGCGTCTGGTACCTGAATTCGCAGTTGCTTTTACAGGGAACGTCATGTCGACTTTCAACCCTCATCACAATGCAGCACCCATCTTTGCCGCCTTCGAGCAGTGGAAGCAAAACTGCCTGCTCGACGGTCAGACGCTTTTTGCTGTTGGCCCGCGCTGGACCAGTGATCTGCTTGGTGAGCTGCATTTGCGTTTCATCGACAGCCCCGATGAGACCTCGGCGGTCTTCTTGGAGAAGCTTAAAGGGCAGTTGGCTGACGCGTCACCTGAGGCTATCCAACTGATGGCCGAGGTGCTCTGGGTGGTGATGTTGTTCCAAAGCAATGTAACGGCGACCAAGAAGCGCGAAAATATCAAGCAGGTATGGAGTTGGTCGGGGAGCGATTTTCCGCTCAGTAATACGCTGATGACAGACGAAACCCTTGAGGGGCTAGGCTCGGCAGGGCAGGGCTTTAATCGTTACCGGGCTGAAGAGCTGGCTTGGTTGATTCGAATGGTCGAGGCTTTTCATCAGTTACCGCGCACTCAGCAAGAGGAGTATCTGAAGGAACCTTGGCACTGTGCTGAATGGTTGGATGCTCAGCCATGGGGCGGCGGCCGGCAGATGCGGCATATTCTGCTTCATTTGTTGTTCCCGGGGACTTTCGAGCGGATTGCCAGCCCCAATGACAAAGCGACCATCATATCTGCCTTCAAGACTTTGGCACTTCCTGAGGTGAAGGCATGGCCAGCGATTAAGCTCGACAGGGAGTTGCTGGAAATTCGGCAGGCCGAGGAGACCGCAGCAGGTAGTGAAGTGGACTTTTATACAAGCCCTTGGGCAGATCGTTGGCGCCTGGTAAAGCCTGAAACTGAACAGCCGCCTTCGGGTAAGCCATTGCTGGTCGAGGAACCGCGAAATCTGATCTTTTATGGCCCTCCTGGTACCGGTAAGACTCATAGCCTGAAAGCGCGCCTATCCAAGTATGAAGACAGTTCGAGCACGCTGACGGAGACCGAGTGGCTCCTTTCTAACTTAGTGGATGTTGTCTGGTGGCAGGTGATTTTCATGGCCCTTCACGCCCTGGGGGGCAAAGCGAAAGTTAGTCAGCTGATGGGCCATCGCTATTTTGTCGCTAAGGCGAAGTCTCGCAGTAGCAACAGCAACCTGCGCGCAACTTGCTGGGAGGCATTGCAGAGCCATACAGTTCTCGACTCAGCGACTGTTCAACGCGATACGGCAGCCCGGAGGGCTCCTTATGTGTTCGATAAGGACGAGGAAGGGAGATGGTTTCTTGCGGGGGACTGGAAGGAGAGTTGCGCTGAGTGGATCGAGCATGCTGAGCTGATCAAGAAAGGCCCGAAGTCGTCCAATCAGCATTTGGTTAAGCGCTATGAGTTCGTCACTTTTCATCAGTCCTATAGCTACGAAGATTTCATTGAGGGTATACGTCCTGAACCGTCCGCCGACGGACAGGGTGTTATTTATGCAGTGAAGCCAGGCGTGTTCAAGCGGCTGTGTGAACGGGCCAGGCTGAATCCGCAGCATCGCTATGCCATCTTCATCGACGAGATCAACCGCGGCAATGTGGCGAAGATCCTGGGTGAGCTGATCACGCTAATTGAGGTGGACAAGCGCGCCCACTATGACATCGAAGGCCGACTGTTGGATGGCATGGAGCTGACCCTGCCTTACTCCGGGGAGCATTTCGGAGTACCACGCAACCTAGATATCTACGGCAGCATGAATACGGCGGACCGTTCGATTGCGCTACTGGATGCGGCCTTGCGTCGACGCTTCCAATTCCGTGAGCTGATGCCTGATTCGCTGGTGATTTCAGGGGCACAGGGGGATGGGTATATCCCGGATGGCGAGGGTGGTGTGCTGAACCTGCGCGCGTTGTTGGATACGCTGAACCGTCGTATCGCTTATTTGCTGCACCGTGATCAAACAATCGGTCATGCCTTCCTTACTCGAGTGAGCGATATGGACGGGTTGCGCAGTGTGCTGTGCCGCGAAGTCATTCCGCTACTGCAAGAAGTCTTCTACAACGACTGGCAGCGCATTCGGCTGATATTCGGGGATGTAAAGGCTCCGTTTGAAATGCAGATCGTCCGCGAATTCAGTGACTTGGCGAGCGATATCTTCGGCGAGCTGGAGGATGACCTTCCCGAGTCGCAGCGCTACGAGGTGTGTTCACCAGGTGAGATCAGTCCAGAGGCCATTCGAAAGATCTATGAGCTCCTGGCATGACGTTATTGCAGGTTCTCGAACACGAATGGCTACCCATTCGAGCCGGAGGCGGTCAGTCTCTGAGCTTGCAGCAAGCGGTATTGCTCGAACAGCTTGCTGCTTCCTTGCCAGCCAAGGCACTTGAGTGGCGGCGGACAGCGGTGAAATTCACCCAGTTTTGCGGGGTGATCCAGCTCGGTGAACTGATCATCGAGGTACTACCGAAGATCGCTCGCCACGAGCGTGACGCGCAGTTGTGTCGGCAGATTCTAGTACGCCTGCTGCAGCTAACCGGTTCGTTGTCGCCGCCTAGTATCGGAGAGGCTTCACTGGGCCAACAAAGACATGCTCTGTTGGATGTGTTCATTGAACACTTTCGCGGCATGATCGCTCAGCAGATGCAGCTCGGACTGATTCGTCGATATGTGCCGAGACAAGATGAACTCAGCACCGTACGCGGACGAATTGATTTGGTCAGGCAGGTGCGGCTGAATGCCTTCACACCGCAGCGAGTACATTGTCGTTTTGATGAGTTCGATATCGACACCCCATACAACCAGGTGCTACGCCATGTGCTAGGTCTGCTGTTGCGGCGCACCCAGCATCCCGACATCAAGCGTGGCATCAATGAGTTGTTGATACACCTTGCGGCGGTTTCGGATCGCAATTTCACGTCTGAGGCAGTTGAGGGGCTGGCATTCGATCGGCTCAATCAGCGTTGGCAGCCCGTATTCCAGCGTTGTGGGGACTTTCTACGTGCACTGCACCCTAATGTGACTGCCGGCGGTATGCCGGCGCTGGCTCTGCTCTTCGATATGAACCGTTTGTTTGAAGGCTATGTTACCTGGCGGATGCGCCGCACCTTCAAGGATCATCAGATCCAGGCTCAGGGGCCACGTCGCTATCTTGCGGTCAATGAGGTGGGGCATGAGGTGTTCCAATTACGCCCAGATATATCGGTGCTCCATGGAAAGCAGGTGGTCGCTATTGCAGATGCCAAGTGGAAAATCCTTAATCTCAAAGAACGCAAGCTGGGTATTTCATCAGCCGACCTTTATCAGCTGGTCAGCTACGCCCAGCGCTACCAATGTCAGCGGCTGGCGCTGATCTATCCAGCGATGGAAGGCGTCAGTCCCGGGGTGCGTGACAAGCTATCAATCCAGGACACTGATGTACAACTGGTGATCTGCAGCATTGATTTGGCTGGGGTACTTACTAGACGCGATGCTGTTTTCGAGTGCTTACATGGGTGGTTAGCAGAAGGCTAAAGTGACGCGGCTGGCGCTGCGGTTCAATGAAATTCTTTCAACGTGCTCACCTATAGGCATAAAGCTGGCGAGAGCATGATGGCTTGGTCTGCACAGGCACACCCAATCGCACAGCCACCTCCAAGACAGGAAGCTGCTTTTCGGTCACTTGGTTGACTGCTTGGATTTTGAATTCTTCGGGATAACGCGGGTTGCTCATGGCACCTCCTAATGGGTCTCATTTTAAGGCTTGGAGGTGTCTACGAAACTAGGGGCGATTCAAGCCTATTACTGACCAATTCAACAACGTCCTGCAGCTTTGAGTTTTATGAGCCGCCTCAGGCTTGGGCATAAACTTACGTTCTCACATCCGATCAGCCTTTGAATCCAGTCGAATTGGTTCTCTCGAACTTGCATTCTGGCATTTTTCAATGCCTGAAGCGTTGCCTGAGCTAGCGCTTCATCTCCGAGTGAAATCCGCACAGGTTCATAGGCGAGAATATCCACCGTCGTAATCAGGCGTAGATTTTCAAAGCGTTCAGAGGAGATCTTGGTTGCTTTTTTTTCATCGATGACAGCGGTGAAACCGTTGCAATGTGCAAGGGCGAGTGTCGCGGCTTCTCCGTCTCCGAGCGAGGCTGCTGTGGATCCGGATACCAACTCAAAGAAGTGCTCTAATGCAATGCCAGAAAGCTCTTCTCTCTTTAAAATTTGATTATGGATTAGCTCCAAAAGCTGTTTCGGCTCAGGCCGGCTGTTTACTGCTCCTAGCTCAATCTCCCGTATTACATTGTCGGTGACGACAATAGGAGTCGGAACTGCTTGCAGAATTGCGCTTGCATAACCGGTCGCCAGCAAGTTTATGATGACACTGGCGTCGAGAACGAGAATGCTATCTCGATCAGTGAGACAGCTTGAAAAGGTCATCAACCTCATCCTCTTCTGCCTCATCAAGCAACTCGCGTACTTTCGCCCTGTCGAGCTTAAGCAAATCCGACATTTGCCCTTCGCTGATTAGATCCTTCTTCCACGCATCGATAGCCAACAAAAAAAGCCTCGTGGATTGCGCGCCTTCCATAGGCGTGGAATCGTGAGCTTTCGGGCCTAGTACCTGCTGGGCTTGGTCGTCGGTTATACCGCCATTATCCATGAACCAATCCCAAGTACCCTTTTTCGTCAGGTCCAATTCTTCAAGCCTCATCACCATCGCCTGGCGTGAAACACCAAAGAAACTAGCGAGTAGGATGATGTGCCGACGAGTGAGGTGGGTTGATCCAATGGTCACTTCCTTGAACTTTTCCATAACAGTACGGGCAGGCGTTAGAAACGCGCTTCCGAAAGCGTTCGCGTAACGCTCTTCACGCGAGTTCTCATACTTTTCGGATTGATAGATCTCGGGCTGACGCCGCGTCGCTATAAAGTGCCCGAGCTCGTGGGCGCCAGTCTGAGTTTGACGATCCTTTCGATGTACTGCATTTATTAGCATACAGGCGCCAACGGCGTCGTCATAGGCAAACAGCCCAGACACTTTCGATTCAAGTCTCCGGCTATAGACACGAATTCCAAGTTGCATCTCTATGAGTGAAAACAGATCTTGAATCGGGCTCTCGCCGAGCCCTAGCCAGCTTCGGAGGCTATGGGCATCGTGCTCTGCTTGTTTGCGTACATCACCAGGTAAGATGCTTTTTTCAGTCGGATAATTCGAGGTTTTCCGAACGCCTAAAATGTTCTCAAGTTCTACTTCCGCCCTGACGAGATCATTCAACATCCGAGCAGCTTGGTCGATGCCTGCATCACCAGTGTCTGGGAGTGAGCGGAAGCGAGGAACAAGGTCCACATGGACCGCTTCTCGGCGTAGCAAAGAGTTAGCAGATACTCCATAACAGCGGCTAAGCATCTGGATCTCGTCAAGCTTTGCAGAGCGCTGTCCTTTTTCAATGGCCACAAGAGTGGTTCGAGCAAAGCCAACTGCTTTGGCCGCTGCGTCTTGGGTCATGGCCGCGGTTTCGCGCGCGACCTTCAGTCGTTCACCCAGTTCAGCTGGGTTCAGTTCAAAGTTTGGTTTGGTCATGATGCGCCATCTATCCACTTCCTCACGAACGACTCTGATCTCATATCGCTCGTGAACGCTGACCATTCCTTGGCATGTTGCTGCAAGAGCCTGTCAAGGTTCTGCGCCACGGCATGTGGCGACTCGGCCAGAGCTCGAGCCAGTTCGCTCGTTCTGCGGCGTTTGATCAGTTCGTACTGCGAAGATTCCCGAATCGAAGAAAGGTGTTCGAAATGAAGCACCCCTGCGATAGCGTATTGTCGCAAGGCTTTAGTAAAACTGGTGAATTCTTTTGCTGCGCCTGTTTCCCAGGTCGGGCTGTCTAGGGATTCCCATACATAGTTCGTTGGTGGCTCCTCTAATCCTGCAGCGTGAACGCTAAGGCGGCGAAGCATACACGCGGCGCATATGCCGCACTGTCTTCTTGCGCCTGAAACGGCTACCTGTCGGGATTGCTGCCAGCACGACCTGGTCGTTATCCAATTCGCGCTAGGGCCACAGGTTTCCACAAACTCGCGCAGGGTCTCGCCTTTCGTCATCCAAAGCCTGGGAAAGGTGTACTGGAATCGATAGCCAAGAAGTGCTTCGATAAAGCACTCCATCCGCTTGGTGAAGAGGGGATGATTTCGATAGTCCTCATACCCATGTGCAACAGGAAGGAGCACAGGTGCAAGTGCACCTTGTCCGCTTTCGGGGATGATGGCCATTGGAGCATCAATTAGATACCCCGCAATTGCGGATATGATGCTGAACTTGAATCCGCGGCTGCGCGCACTTCTCTCGGCGCTTCTTGCATCATCAAGCTTGACTGAATATGGGATGGCCGTGAATGGAATCCTTTGGCGTTCCTTCTTTGAAATGTCGTGTTGTTTGCTCCCTATTCGAAGACGAATCAGGCGTTTACCTAGGCGTTTGCTCTCAAGCTCAGAGACCGCACGGGAGTCCATTCCATCACTGAAAGCAATGACCGCCTCTGCATCGGAAGGAAAAGCTATTTGGCCTTGTGGCGGTCTCTGTGCGGTTTGCTTTCGAGATCGAAAGTTGAAATTCCAGTCGTCGCCGGTCAGGAGGTTCAGCGCGTTGACGAGCGCTCGATCTACCTCGTTACTCGACCACCGTTCAACGTCGTGTACTGGAACATGCACGATGAACCTCCTGCCCCAACTCATGGTGCTGCGGACAAGGATGCGATCACAGAACTCGACTGCAGCGGCTATGAGAAGTGCGTCATAAGTTACGGGTTCCCATTTGTCATGGGATGAGAAGGATGCGAGAGCCTCAAGGTCGAACTCGATGTTCTTCTCGATGTAACACGGGACCACACCGTTTCTTTTGCGGGCGCCAGGTTCAAGTATATCTACAGCTATTTCCTTAGGCGGCAAGGTGTTCATCACAACGATACCCCGTCATCAAGACCTTCCATCTTCCTAGGGGGGAGGATTCGAGTGGGCTCTGGGCCCACAAGATCCAGACCGAGTTGGGTGCTCGATAGAGTAGAAATGGCATTCTGGAGTCTATTACTCACGTGCTCTGCTCTTTGCTCATTCGAGTCGCGAAGGTAGTGTTCTTCGATCGACCGTATGTTTGCGTGGCAGCGGTCTTTGGCGGCGAGGCCTACCGCCTCATGGAATGCTTCAATTCCAAATTTGCCTTCATGGATAAGAGTGATGCTCCATTCCACAAGATTCGTTCCAAAAACGGAGGCTGCTGCTAGGGCTTTCGCATTTTCAAGTTGATCCAGCGCAAGTTCCGGCATTTCCAGAGAGTTATCACGGCCGGTAAAGACTGCTTTCAAGGCTTCCATCAGATGCCACGAGACCTCCATTTTGAAGTCGCTGGCAACTGCGTGCGTCGTTGCCTCTGCGATCTGGGAGGCATTGTAGGTGTCTTGGTCCGCACGCTTTGCCAGTTCTTTCCATGGCTTTCGCAGCTTCAAGCTTCTATGTGGCCCATCGCTCATTTCGTCCAGCCCCCAGTGAGTACCGGTTTTGACATTGTCAGATATTACATTTAAAAATCTGACAATGTCAAAGGCGCGATTGGGGAGGATAAAGAGTCATTCATGCTCGGGGCGTACGAATCTGTCGGTAGCCTTCAACACAAAACCAATCTGAGTCTCTGAGCCCTTCGTACAGAGCGGTTTTCCAAGAGTTAGCGTCGCGGGCGTGTCGGGACCGAAATTGGCCATCAAGATGCTGGCGAACCCCAGCGGGGCCCGAGCTGGCCCCGACATCCTCAAGCGAATACGAGATATCCGCCATTTCACTGGCTGCTTGTGCAGCGTAAAGCTCACCGAGGCCCATCACTCGAAAATGATGATGCACGCGTTTTGTGAGCACTTCACCCCATGTCCCCGCGGGACGTACGGAAAAGGAAATCGTTGGTGGCGAAGATGCCTGAACTTCGACAACGAGCCAGCGCTCATTGCCCAAGTTGTCATAGTAAGGGTGTAGGGTTTGATCCTCGGCTCTCGTGGCAACCCCCGCAAGCTTGCGTTTGTTGCAGTCTGAGCACGCAGGGACAAGGTTGGCCGGTGTCAAATTGAGCTTGGGGTGGCGAGTTTGAGGCAAGTAATGGTCAACCGTGGCGACGGTCCTCTGAGCACACAATGGACAGATGCCGAACTCAGGAGCCATTCTGATCTGCTCATAAAGTGATCTTGACGGTGACCCCTTCCGGGCAAAGTGCGACTTGTAGATTATTCCCATCAAGTCTGCATTGAGCTGTGGGGTTACTGTGTCGCTTCCGACGATTTCAAACAGTTGGCCGGCTGAACCAAGCTCTCGATACTCGACCTCCGAGGCTTGAATAACAGGTAATGCATCCCTGAGCGCTTGAGCTCTCTCGGGGATGGAGATGCCAGCGGCACAGGTCTCTACCGTCAAAGTGGCGTTGAACGCAGGTGGATCTAGACGTTTCACGGCACGTCCCTATGAATGGTAAGGCTTCGCGCAAGCGCTCGTGCTTCGGCTCCTAACTGCCCTCTAAAGTGGCTTTCGACTGCTTCAAACGTTTGTCCAGGTCTGCGAGCAACCTCCGCGATAAGCTGATGGAAGCCTGAGTCCGTTACCTCTAAACCGAACACTTCTCGAGTCAAGACACCAACGCTTTCCCCAAAGGTCTCTATGGATGGGCGTTCAACGGCTGAATGAGTGCGGGTTCGCCTTAGCATCCAAACGCAGCTACGCGGGACTTCTTGCAGTACCACTGGAGAGTGAGTCGAGATCAGGGCGACCCCATTCCGAGCGACGAGGAGATCGGCCACTGCTCGAATAAACGCGGATAACAAAGGAGGGTGTAGGTGCCCTTCGGGTTCATCCAACACCACCAGCGTGCCTTCATCAACGAGCTCGACGAGTCGAGTGGTTGTAAGTAAAACTATTGCGTGCCCCGAACTTAGGAGCCTAAAAAAGCGGCTAGCACGCTCTCGCCAATCGTCACTAGGTTCGATGAGTTGTTCAACTGTATTTTCGGCAAAGAGCGGGTCGGTGGCTAGGCTTGCCACGGCGCGAAGCCAGCGTGCTCGCCGAGGTTCACTTTGGCATCTTTCTAGGCTCAGGACGAAGTCGTTTGCTAATTCCTGAGTGCTTTTGAGATGTTCAACAATTTGCCCATCCACTTCTCTTTGCGATCTTAAGCCGACGAATACAGCGGTGGTCCGCATAGTGGCTGGCGGCGGTAATTCGAAGCTATCGAAAGCGCTGAACGATACGGAGACCAGCCCGGAGAATGTCCAGTCGTCGTGATTTGCTCCCAGCCGACGTAACTCTCCTCGTGGTGCGGATTCGCTATCTCGCTCTAACAGAGTATTTATGATGCCTTGAACGCAACGGGTTTTACCTACCCCGTTTCTACCCACCAGCACGTGCAGATTCGTTGGAGGCTCGGCGTTAGGAATTACCTGGAATTGCATAGTTGGTGGAGGCGGAGCTAGAACACCGCCATCAATAGGTGGAGGTGGTGGGGGAAGCGTGTATTCGAACTCAAATCGAGTCAGGACCGCGTTTCCGTGCGCAAGACGGTTCAGGCGATTGCGCACATTCGGCTCTGTCAGCGACCGGAGCAAGGACTCGCCCATCACCTCTTCGTGGTGGTGCCTATTAAAGATTTGGAGGTCAAAGGCGCAATCACATAGCCCTTGGAGAATAACTGAGCCGAATCCTTGGGGGAGCGATGCAAGGGTTGCGTAGTAGTCCTCGTCTTGGCCAAGTGAGAAGAACTGCGCTGGATCAAGGGCGACAAAATTTTCCGGGAGATCCGGAGTTCGTGTCCCTGGCGGAGGGTCCGACCCCCTCGGCGCAGGGAGAAGGCCAGCTTGACCAATTTTTACGGATCCGGGCATATGCCGAACACCGGTGGCGTCAAAAACGATGATCCTAAACGTCGTGCGGAATTTGAACCAGTCATCCCAATAATCCACCAGAAGAAATACTTGGGAGTTCGCTTGAGGTGGGATCCGCTGCGCTGAATCAATGACCGTAAACATCTTTACCCAACCTTATGTCCATGGTTTGAGCCTGACAATCAAATGAGTCGTTTTTCCAACCGTATTCTTGGCGCGGCTAAGTAGCCCTTCGAATTGCTGTGATTAGTTGGGAGTCATGCGAGTCAAACATCAGATGAGCCTGTGCTTTTGCACGTGTCACGCCAACGTAGATCAAACTCGCGGCGTCCGCCAGTTGCTTACCGGTCCTATTTCAGGAGCTTGGAAATACGCCGTTCTCCAAGCCCATCATGAAAGCAGCCTGAAACCCCACCCCCTTCGAGCTGTGGAGCATCATTAGGTTGATCTGGTCGGGATTTTTAGCCTAATTGTCGAAGATATCTGCCTTGAAATCTTGCAGCGTATTCCCTTGGGTTACTGCGTCGAAGATTCGCGAGAGTATCGATCTCGTCTGCCAAGCCCAGCTCGCTGGTGGTGAGATCCTGCGCCAGTTATCGCACTGATACCGCTTTTAACCTCGTAGCTCCCTGGGTGGCCGACATAGACAAACTACCCATGCCTGCTCGGTGAATATGCTCACTCCACCAGTTCATCATTGGTCTTCTGCGTTCAATGTAATCCGCACGATTGTAGGCGCTACGCACCTCATCTTTGTCCACGTGCGCAAGTGCGACCTCGATCAGCTCCGGGTCCCATCCCTGTTCGTTCAGGATGGTACTGGCCATGGAGCGCATGCCATGGCTCACCAATCGACCTTCAAAACCCATACGCTTCAAGGCCATATTTGCCGTCTGACTATTGCAGTGAGTTCGTGGGTCTCTGTCGGCTGGGAACACGTACTCTCTGTGTCCGCTGTAAGGCTTGATCGTCTCTATCAGAGCAAGTGCGTGTTCGGTCAGCGGTATGACGTGAGCGCGTCGCTTCTTCATACGTTCCGCCGGGATCGTCCAGATTTTCTTATCGAGGTCGATGTCAGCCCAGGACGTCGTGGCGGCTTCCGCAGGGCGGGTCATGGTGTGGAGTTGCCATTCGATCAGGCAGCGGGTTGTTCTCTTTATGCTCGCATTGGCGATGGCGACCATTAACTCGGGCAGCTCTTCGGGGCGGAGGGCTGCCATGTTCTGCTTTTTCGGCTTCTTGAAAACGGCCCGAATACCACTGAGCGGGTTGGCGAAGATCATTCCCGAGTTCACGCCGTAGGTCATGATCTCGTTAAGTCGTTGGGTCAGTCGCTTCACTGTCTCCAGGCTACCTTTGGCTTCCAAAGGGCGCAGCAGTTCGATGACCCTCGGGGCATTGATCTGCGAGATAGGTGTTGTTCCCAGTGATGGAAAGACATGCAGTGTGAGCGAGCGCCAGATGTCTTCGGCATAAGCTTGAGTCACAGAATCCTTTTTCAGTTCAAACCAAGCAGACGCCACGTTCTCGAATGTGTGCTCGGTTGCCTGCCTTTTTGTTTGCTCCAATTCACTACGTTGTTCTTTCGGGTCGATACCCTGGGCGAGAAGTTCTCTCGCTTCGACCGTCTTCTTCCTGGCTTGAGCGAGTGAGAGTTCTGGGTAGGTACCGAGGCCCATATTGATGCGGTTTTTGGTGATCGGCTGGCGGTAGTTGAAGTTCCATAGCGTAGAGCCATTGACCCTCACGCGCAGCTGTAAGCCGTCTCCATCGCTGAGGACGTAGTCCTTGTCTTTCGGCTTTACCGCTTTGAGCTGGCGATCAGAGAGGCGGGTGGCTTGGGCGCACATGAGGTGTTCCATGACATCAATTGGTATTCCAAAAATTACCACTGAAGGGCTTGGAATACCACTTGGAATACCCGATGTCGTAGATTGCGCCGGACGTCTATGGACGCCAGTAGACCCTAAAGCCTTGATTTTGCTGGATTTCAGGCACAAAAAAAGACGTCCGTGGACGTCTTTAGATGATGAAGTGGTGGAGCCGGGGGGATTTGAACCCCCGTCCGCCAGTACTCCGCTGTCGGTACTACATGCGTAGCCGTGTCTATTAAGTTAACCCTCAGCGACCCGACGGGCAGGGTGCTTTGGGCGAGTTGTGTAAGTTTTAGCCGCTTCGTCCACAACGTACTGCACGGCGATTCTGTTCTATATGACAATCATTTTGGGTTTACAGACATCCCCTGATGATTGCTGGACCCGAAGGTACCAGGAGTGCATGTCAGCTGCAATTAAGCAGCGAGAGCAGCACCGTATTGGTCGTCATTGGCAACTATAAGAAGTTGCAACAGTGGATTTACGACTTCTGTTACCAAGTCGGCATGCACCTAGAGTTTCGCAACCGGCGTCGAATCCTAAACGGCCCCGAGCCTGGTGCTCTGTGTATCTTGTGAGCAACAAGCCTGCGCAGTGTACGCCAAACGGCTCACAAGGCCAACCCGAAGGTTGGCCTGAGCTTCGATCAGTTGTTGGTTCCGCTGGTTTTGCGGATTTCCAGAATGGTTTGCTGGGTTTCAGCCACGCATTCGTCGATCTTGCCCTGGGCCTTGAGTGCCTGGGCCTTCTGCACACTGGCTTCTACCCGTTGATTCAGGTCGGGTGAGGCCATTGCCTGCGCCTTGGCGTTGTTGATGGTTTGCAGATTGGCATCGCACAGATCGGCGGGCTTGTCGGCGGCGAATGAAGCAGACGCCATCATCGAGGCAGTAACGAACAGACCTAACAGTACAGAACGTTTCATATGAATCTCCTTGAACTGAGGGATCCAGACTTCGCTGGCCGTCAGGACGGGCAACCGAATGGAGGACAAGCCCCGATTGTTCGGGGCCTGTTCTGTGGACTGCGGTCGCTCGCAAGGGTTCTATTTTTCTTCAGAGGGCGGTTGCGGGGGCTTTGGCCCGGGTCACCCGGTCCACCAGATACACCAGACCGTGGTAGTCGATTCCACCGTGCTGCGTCAGACCGATCTCACAGGTGCGGCTGGTGGAAATCCCCTCGCTGCACTGTTGCACCGCATCCTTGAGTGTTCGCAGTGAGTGGCTGTTGAGCTCCGGCGTGGTGAAACCCTTGTCGCCGGCGAAGCCGCAGCAGTGAATGCCTTCCGGGATCACCACCGTCTTGCTGCATTTGCGCGCCAGGTCGATCAGCGCCTGGCTTTCCCCAAGGTGCTGAGTACTGCAGGTCACGTGAACGGCAATCGGTGCTTCCTGCGGCGTGAACTCCAGACGATCCATCAGATGCGTACGGATGAATCGCACAGGGTCATATAGATCCAGGCGAACATTTCCCACATCCTGCACCAGCCGCAACGTGCAGGGGCTGGTGTCGCAATAGATCGGATCGAGCCCGCCGCGACTGGCCTGGAGCAATGCGCCGATCAGTTCCTGACGCTTGTGTTCAGCCTGCTCTGCATAGCCTTTGGACGCGAAAGGCTGGCCGCAGCAGAGGTTGTCCAGATTGTCCGGAAACACCACCTGATAACCGGCCTTTTCCAGCAGGCCACGGGTTTTGTCGTACAGCGACATCTGCTCCTTGTCGCCCGCCGCCGGCCCCATCACTCGCGAGACGCACGCTGCCAAGTACACCACGCGCGGACGTTCGTCCGACACCGCCGGACTGAAGCGAATGGCCTTTTCCGGCTGCGGCATGGCGTTGGTCCACAGCGGCACCTGACCCTTGGACAGCCGCGTCAGTGTCGCTGAAAGCTTTGCCAGGCGCGGTGCCCCCAACAACATCCGCGCACCGTTGGCCACGTGCAGGGTAAAACGCGCACCTTGCAGGGTGGTGGCGAAATTTCCTTCGATCAAGTTGGCGGTTTTCGTATGCGTGGCGTGACGGCCGCGAAGCTTTTTCACCAGCTCGCCGGTGTTGATGCCTACAGGGCAGCGTTGCGCACATAAACCGGTCGCAGCGCAGGTATCGATGCCTTGGTACTCGTAGGCTTTTTCCAGTTCGGTGGTGTCGATTCCGGCGCGCTTTCGCGCCTGAATATCGCGCCAGATCACGATGCGCTGGCGCGGGCTCAGGGTCAGGCCTTTCGAGGGGCAGACCGGCTCGCAAAAACCGCACTCGATGCATTTATCCACAATCTCGTCGGCCGCCGGCAGCGGTTTCAGGTGCTTGAGGTGGATCTGTGGATCTTCGCTGAGCACCACGTCCGGGTTGAGAATGCCGTTGGGATCGAGCAAGCGTTTGAGCTGCCACATCAACTGATAGGCGTCGCTGCCCCATTCCAGCTCGACGAAGGGCGCCATGTTGCGTCCGGTGCCGTGTTCGGCCTTCAGCGAACCGCCGAACTCCACGGCCACCAGTTGCGCCACGTCGTCCATGAACGCCTGATAGCGTGCGACTTCTTCCGCACTGTTGAAGCCTTGGGTGAACACGAAGTGCAGATTGCCTTCCAGTGCGTGTCCGAAAAGGATCGCTTCGTCGTAGTGATGTTTGTCGAACAGCTCGATCAGACGGTTCACGCCGATCGCCAGTTGCTCCACCGGGAAGGTCACGTCTTCGATGATCACCGTGGTGCCGGTCTTGCGCACGGCGCCGACCGCGGGGAAGGTGTCTTTGCGGATCGCCCAGAGGCGGGCGTTTTCGACCGGGTCTTCGGTGAAGTCGACCTGCTTTTCCACCGGGAAGCCATTGAGCGACGCCATGATCTGCGCCAGTTGTTCCTGCAGCAAAGTGGAAGAGGCGGCGCGGGATTCGATCAGCAACGCACAGGCATTGTTCGACAGTTGCTGTACGAAATCCGGCATACCGGGTTTGTCCTGCACCGAGCGCAGACTGCGGCGGTCGAGCAGTTCCACGGCCGACACCGGTTGGCTTTTCAGAACGGTGACGGCGTTGCAGCAGGTCTCGACGTCAGGGAATACGATCAGCGCTGACGCCTTGTTCGGGTGGTCGATCACCGTGTCGTAGGTCACCGCGCTGATGAAGCCGAGGGTGCCTTCGGAACCGACCAGCAAGTGGCTCAAGATATCCACAGGTTCATCGAAATCCACCAGGGCGTTGAGCGACAGGCCGGTGGTATTTTTCAGACGGTATTTGTGGCGAATTCGTGCAGCGAGTTCGGCATTGGCGCGGGTCTCGCGGCCCAAGGTCGACAGGCGTTCCAGCAATTCACCGTGGCTGACTCGAAACGCCGCGACGCTGGCAGCATCTTCGGTATCCAGACGTGTGCCGTCGGCCAGCACCAGACGAATCCCGGCCAGCGTGTGATAGGTGTTTTGCGCGGTGCCGCAGCACATGCCGCTGGCGTTGTTGGCGACGATGCCGCCGATCTTGCAGGCGTTGATGGATGCCGGATCCGGACCGATCTTGCGCCCGAATGGCGCGAGCCATGCATTGGCCTGGGCGCCGATCACGCCCGGTTGCAGGCGGATTTGTGTGCCTTGCCCTCGGATCTCCCGGGCGTTCCAGTTATCCCCAAGCACGATCAGCACCGAATCGCTGATCGCCTGGCCGGACAGGCTGGTGCCGGCGGCGCGGAAGGTCACCGGAACCTGATCGCGCTGGGCCAGTTTCAGCAGCGCCACCACTTCATCTTCGGATTCGACGCGGATCACCAGTTGCGGAATCAACCGGTAGAAGCTGGCATCGGTGCCGAAGGCCAGGGTCGACAGCGGATCGTCGAAACGCCGTTCGGCAGGAATCAGTTGTTGCGCATCGCGCAGGAAAGTCGCCGGTAAGGTCATTGGTCCTCCAGGATCAATACCACCAGGTCTTTCGGGCCGTGGGCGCCGTAGGCCAGGACTTGTTCGATGTCGGCGGTCTTCGACGGGCCGGACACCAGCAGCGCGTTGGTCGGCATGCCTTGCGCCCACTCGAATTCCTGCTGCACCTGATAGAAGTTATCGCGGATCTGGCTGGCCTTGAGCAGGGCGAAATGCACCGGCGGCACCAGGCTCATCAGCCGTGGTTCTTCGCGGGTCGGCCAGAGAATCAGGCTGCCGGTAGCAGCGATGGCACCGAGGGTGCCGGTCAGGCTGGCCGGGGTGTCGTTGAACAGCTCGGCTTTCCACTCTTCCATCGGGCGGTCGTAGGATTTTAGTGCCGGCAGATCAGGATTGTTCGCCCAGTGTTGTGTGATGCGCTGCCCGTGAGGCGTAGTCGGTGCAATCAGCAAGCTCGGCAACTGACGGTCGCGCAGTAATTGCGCCAGCAGCCCCGGCCATGCATCAGCGGACGTCAGATGGATTTCGGTGTGCACCGCTTCCATCAGTTTGCGCAGTTGCGGAATCCGTTGTTCGGCGCTGTAGGTGTAAGGCTGGGTCACCAGATCGACGTCAAAGTTGTCGGCAATCGGTGTGGTGCCGGTCAGGCTTTTCCTTAACTTGCCGAGGATGTTTTGCTTGGCGCTCATCAACGGTCTCCTTGTTTGGCCAGGTGTTCGCGAGCCATGTCATGCAATGAGCGGGCGGCGGGTTTGGGCGCGCTGTGATTCTGCGTCCACGGGCCGACGTTGTTCGGCGCCAGGGCGCGCAGGCGTGTGGCGAAAAACGCAAACAGTCGATACAAAGTCGGCGAGCTGTTGAGCTTCGCCCAGGCGTTCCAGATGAAGCGTTCCTTGCGCGAATATTTGCTGCCCTGGCCGCGCATCACTTGATGTGGCGAGTCCGGAGCTTTGACGTTCTCTTCGCGTAGGCGGCGCAGCAGTGCGGGAATAGGAATTTTTACCGGGCACACTTCACCGCAGGCGCCGCACAAAGAAGACGCACTCGGGTGATCCGGGACTTTCGCCAAGCCAACCATGTGCGGGGTGATGATTTTGCCGATCGGGCCGGGGTAAACCTCGCCGTAGGTATGGCCGCCGACGCGGGTGTAGACCGGGCAATGATTCATGCAGGCGCCGCAGCGGATGCAGTTCAACGTCTGGCGCAGTTCGCTGTCGGCGAAGGCCTGGCTGCGACCGTTGTCGAGCAGCACCAGATGCACTTCCTGCGGGCCGTCGAGCTCATGTTCCTTGCGCGGGCCGGAGATCATGTTGACGTAGGTGGTGATCGGAATGCCCAGCGCCGAGCGGGTCAGCAATGACAGCAGCGGCACCACGTCACGCAGGTTTTCCACGACTTTTTCGATGCCGGTGACGGCGATGTGCACCGGTGGCACGGTGGTGGTCATGCGGCCGTTGCCTTCGTTTTCCACCAGCAGCAGGGTGCCGGTTTCGGCCACGGCGAAGTTGACACCGGAGACGCCGATGTCCGCTTCGAAGAATTTCTGCCGCAGGACCCTGCGACCGATCTGAATGAGTTGGTCAACGTCCTTGGTGTATTCCACGCCAAGTTTGTCGTGGAACAAGGACGCGACCTGACCGGCATTCTTGTGGATTGCCGGCATGATTATGTGTGAAGGCTTCTCGTGGTCGAGCTGGACGATGTACTCCCCCATGTCGGACTCCAGACATTCAATGTCCCGAGCCTCGAGGAAATGGTTCATCTCCATCTCTTCGCTGACCATCGATTTGCCCTTGATCACTTGCCGCGCCTCGTGAGCGCGGATGATCGAAAGGACGATGCCATTGGCCTCGTCCACCGTTTCCGCCCAGTGTACTGTCACACCGTTGCGGGTCAGGTTCTGTTCCAGTTGCTCGAGCAGGTCGGGCAACTTGGAGAGCGCGCGGGCACGGATTGCATTGCCCAGTTCACGCAGGTGTTCTCTTTCGTGGGCATCGCTGAAAGCCGCTGCCCGCTTGGTCATCAGTGAATCCATCGCGGTGCGGAAGTTGTTCCGTAACTGCGAGTCGCCCAGGGCGTTGTGTGCCCGGGTGCGGAAATCTTCTTCTACGGCAACCGTAGGAATAATCGTGGAAGTGCTCATCGCGCACCTCCGGTTCGTTGCCAGAGGAAGCTCGCCAGGTGTTGCCCGCGCAGCGCTTCCTTCTGTTTTTCCAGCGAGCCGTTGATGTTCATCAAGCAGCCGCAGTCGGCACTGAGTACCTGATGCGCGCCGGATTCCTTCAATGCCCGGGTCTTGTCAGCCACCATCGCGCCGGAAATGTCTGGCATACGGACGCTGAATGTCCCACCGAAGCCACAGCATTCGCTTTCATGGTCGTGATTGACCCGTTCCACGTTGCTCAACTGCGCCAACAACTCGCGGCCGTGCAGGTGGGTGTTCATTTCCCGTCGCGCCGAACACGAGGTGTGCAGCGCCACTTTTACCGGCTCGCCGCTGTCCTTGAGCTGCACCTTGCAGACGAACAGCAGAAACTCGGCCAATTCATAGGTGCGGGCCGCAAGGGCCTGTACCTGTTTCAACGTCTCCGGCTCGTCCTTGAACAAGTCGGCGTAATGCTCGCGGATCATCCCGGCGCACGAACCCGACGGCACCACCACCGGATAATCCCCGGCAAACAGCGCCAGTTGCGAGCGCGCCACCGTCCGTGCCTGCTCGGTGTAACCCGAGGTGTAGGCCGGTTGTCCGCAGCAGCTCTGCCCTTGCGGGTAGTCGACCCGGATGCCTTCGCGTTCCAGCAAGTGGATCGCGTCCATCCCGGCTTCCGGGTAGAACAGGTCGACCACGCAGGTGCCGAACAGGTAGACCCGCGACGGTTTCTCGCTGGGGTATTGCCGGGGTTCGGGCAGTGGCGGTGCGACGCGAGTGGCGTTGGGCACAGCGTTGTAAAAAAGCTCGCTCATCAGGCGTGTCTCCGGGTGGGCCCGGTTATCCGTCTGTTGAGGCTGCCGAATATAGAGCGCGTTGCTTTCAGCAGCCTTACAGACCGGGTTGTGAATTGCTGACGCCGGAATCACAAACCAGCGTCGGTTATTTCAATGTCGCTTGTAGTCTTCTTCTAGGTATCAGTGCACCAGCATGCCGGTGAACCAGTAGGCCTGGGCCAAAGTGATCAGGCCGACAATCGTTGCAAAGAATAGGCTGTGCTTGAGGGTGAAGCGGAACAGATCGGATTCCTTGCCCACCAGGCCGGTTGCTGCGCAGGCCACGGCGATCGATTGCGGCGAGATCATCTTGCCGGTCACGCCGCCGCTGGTATTGGCCGCCACCAGCAAGGTGTCGTTGACCCCGATCTGGTGTGCGGTGGTCGCTTGCAGCGAACTGAACAGGGCGTTGGACGAGGTATCGGAACCGGTCAGGAACACGCCGAGCCAGCCGAGGAACGGCGAGAAGAACGGGAACGCCGCGCCGGTTGCTGCCAGTACCAGAGCCATGGTCGAGGACATGCCGGAATAGTTGGTGACGAAGGCAAACGCCAGCACCATGCCGATCGACAGGATCGGCCAGCGCAGTTCGTAGAAGGTCTCCTTCAAAGTGGTCAGACCAGTTTTGAAATTGATCTTCATCACCAGCATCGAGATCAGCGCGGAGAAGAAAATCGCCGTGCCGGTCGCGGAAATCGGATCGAGTTTGAACACGGCCGGAATCGCGGTCGGGGCGGCAACGATCGGTGCGGTTTTGATCACCAGTTGATCAAGGTGCGGAATCGCGAAGTTGAACACCCAGGCGTACATCGAACCGCCGGCGGCGAACATGGCCTTGAAGGGCTTGAGGGTCCAGATGGTCACCAGCACGGTGAGGATCAGGAACGGCGACCACGCCTTGAAAATTTCCCCGAGACTGTAAGGCGAAGCGACGGTGGTGCGCTTCTGGCCGAAACCGCCGACGCTGGCAGTCACCACCGAAGCGGAAACGGCACCGGCAATGTGCTGGCCGGCGGCACGTTTCGGCTGCCAGACCTTCAGGAACAGGGTCAGCGAAATCAGGCTGGCCAGGGCCGACGTGATGTCCGGCAGTTCCGGGCCAATGAAGTTCGACGTGAAGTATTGGGTCACGGCGAAGCTCAAACCTGCGACCAGCGCCGCTGGCCAGGTTTCACGCACGCCGCGCAGGCCGTCCATCATGAACACCAGCCAGAACGGCACGAACAGCGACAGCAGTGGCAGTTGGCGACCGGTCATGGCGCCGATCTTGAACGCGTCGATGCCGGTGACTTGCCCGGCCACAATGATCGGAATCCCCAGCGCGCCGAACGCCACCGGCGCGGTGTTGGCAATCAGGCACAGACCGGCGGCGTACAGCGGGTTGAAGCCGAGTCCCACCAGTAGCGCAGCGGTAATCGCCACTGGCGCGCCGAAACCGGCGGCACCTTCGAGGAATGCACCGAAGCAGAAACCGATCAGCAGCACCTGCAGACGCTGGTCGTCGGTGATGGACAGCACCGAGCTGCGGATGACCTCGAACTGACCGCTCTTGACCGTCAGTTTGTACAGGAACACCGCCGCCACAATGATCCAGGCAATCGGCCACAGACCATAGGCGAAACCATATCCGGCGGCGGCGATTGCCATGTCGACCGGCATCTGGAACGCGAAGATCGCCACGGCGATGGCCAGGGCGAGCGTGATGCTGCCGGCCACATGACCTTTGAGGCGGAACACCGCCAGGGCGAGGAAGAAGAAAACGATGGGGATGACGGCCGCGAGTGCGGACACGCCGAGACTGCCGAGCGGGCTGTAGAGCTGTTGCCAGGTTTGCATATGGGGTGGCCCCTAATTGTTGTTGGTCAGGCACTGTCAGCGTTCTTGGTTAATTGGTAAGACCAATTTACAATCGCTGTTGGCTAGGGTAAAAGCCTTGATATCGGTGTGTCAATTTGCCGCCCTAAAACTTTTGTCGAACAACCGGACGGCGGGTCGGATTGCACCGGTTGAATTGGCGTCATCTGGCAGGTGTCGGCGCAGCGTCGATAGGCCAGAATAGAGAGCCCGGCGAGCGGTCGGGATGGTGGAGAGTTGAGTGATGGGGTTTGATCAGATACGTCAGCGCCGTTTGTCTGACGACATTGTCGAGCGGCTGGAAGGGATGATCCTCGAGGGCACGCTGAAGTCCGGCGAGCGTCTGCCGGCCGAGCGGGCACTGGCGGAACAGTTCGGCGTTTCCCGGCCCTCGTTGCGCGAGGCGATTCAGAAACTGGCGGCCAAGGGTTTGCTGGTCAGCAAGCAGGGCGGCGGCAACTATGTCGTGGAAAGTCTCGGTTCGACGTTCAGCGATCCGCTGCTGCAATTGCTGGAAAGCAATCCCGAGGCGCAGCGCGATCTGCTGGAATTTCGCCACACGCTGGAGGCATCGTGTGCCTATTACGCAGCATTGCGCGCCACAGATGTGGATCGGGAACGGCTGACGGCTGCGTTTGAAGAGTTACAGGATTGCTATTCGCGTCACGATGAAGTGAGCCGGGCGGAAGAGGGTGCGGCGGATGCGAAATTCCACCTGGCGATTGCCGAAGCCAGTCACAACGCAGTGTTGCTGCACACCATTCGCGGCTTGTTCGATCTGCTCAAGCGTAACGTGGTGACCAACATCGGTGGCATGTACAAGCAACGCACGGAAACCCGCGACATGCTGATCACACAGCATCGGGAATTGTATCTGGCGATTATCGAGGGGCGCGCGGAACAGGCGCGTGAGGTGTCCAGCCGACACATTCTGTATGTGCAGGAAGTGCTGGAAGAGGTGCGTCAGGAAGTACAGCGCATGGCTCGGGCCGAGCGACGCAAAGGGATGTAGGCATGACCGTTCCCGTGCCGAACGCGGGAACGGTCATTCAGGCAGAGGAATCAGTCTTCCTTGCCCTTGTTGCGCACCGCACGCTGCAACTCGCGACCGGCGTCGCGTTCGCGTTCGGTATCACGCTTGTCGTATTCCTTCTTGCCCTTGCCCAGCGCGATCTCGCACTTGACCATGTGCTTGCTCCAGTACCAGGACAGGCACACGCAGGCGTAACCCTTCTGCTGCACGGCGGCGGCGAGCTTGTCCAGCTCGCGGCGGTTGAGCAGCAGCTTGCGGGTACGCACCGGGTCGGCAATGACGTGGGTGCTGGCGGTCATCAGAGGCGTGATGTGGCTGCCGAGCAACCAGGCTTCGCCATCCTTGAGCAACACGTAACTGTCGACCAGTTGCAGTTTGCTTGCCCGCAGACTTTTTACTTCCCAGCCGGCCAGGACCAGACCAGCCTCGAACTTGTGCTCGATGAAGTAATCGTGTCGCGCCTTTTTGTTTTGCGCGATGGTCCCTGTTGGGTGTTTCTTCTGTTTAGCCATAGGGGCGGCATTATATGGAGATAAACGGCTGTCGGCTACGGTGATGCTGCGTGCTTGAGCAGGTTGAGTGAATCCCGGACAATGCGGCCTCTTTTTCTAACGCTTGGGCGTGATAAACGATGTCGACAGACAAGGTTTCTGTCCACGGCAGTTGGGCTAGCCGCTGGGTTTTCATATTCGCCGCGACCGGTTCGGCCGTGGGATTGGGCAGCATCTGGAAATTCCCCTACATGGTCGGGGTCTACGGTGGCGGCGCCTTCGTGCTGATGTTTCTGGCCTGTATCGCGCTGATCGGCATCCCGGTGATGCTCGCCGAAACCCTGATCGGCCGCCGTGCCCGTCAGAGTCCGGCGAATGCCCTGAAGGTGCTGGCGCTGGAAGCCGGACACTCGGGCAAGTGGTCGTGGGGCGCGTTCGCCGGAATGATCACGGCGTTGCTGATCCTGTCTTTCTACAGTGTGGTCGGCGGCTGGTCGCTGGATTACATCATTGATATGGGGCGCGGAGACTTCCAGGGCGCTACGGCCGATCAGGTCGGGGCCTATTTCGGCAATGTCATCTCCGACCCGTGGCGCCTGACACTTTGGCACACGGTTTTCATGCTGCTGTCTGCGGTGGTGATCGCCAAAGGCGTGGTTGCCGGCCTTGAGCGCAGCCTGCGGATCATGATGCCGTTGCTGTTCGTGATGATTCTGGTGCTGCTGGGGTACAGCATGACCACCGGGCATTTCATGGAGGGCGTGCATTTCATGTTCGACTTCCACCCGGAGAAAGTCCTCGACGGCTTGCTGCCGGCCATGGGTCACGCGTTCTTCTCCCTGAGCGTGGGCGTGGGCTCGATCATGATCTACGGCGCCTACATGACCAAGGAAGCCTCGCTGTCCGGCACCGTCGTGGGTGTGGCGCTGCTCGATACCTTTGTTTCGCTGGTGGCCGGTCTGGCCTTGTTTCCGATTGTGTTCGCCGGTGGTTTGAACCCTAGTGAAGGCCCGGGGCTCATGTTCGTCAGCCTGCCATTTGCTTTCGGTAACGTGCTTTTCGGCCAGTTGATGGGCGTGGTGTTCTTCGTTCTGGTGGCCATTGCGGCCTGGAGCTCGGCGATTTCCCTGCTGGAGCCGATGGTCGCCTATCTGGTCGAGCGGACTAAAATCAGTCGTAACTGGGTGACATTCTGGTTGGCGTTCACTTGCTGGTTCGTCGGCCTGGGGACGGTGTTTTCCTTCAATATCTGGAAGGAAGCCAAATTTTTCGTGAACGATGGCGGGGTGTTCCATCTCTACCAATGGGGTGCGGCCGGTGGCCTGGACTTCTTTGGTGTGATCGACTTCTTCACCTCGCGGATCATGTTGCCGCTCGGCGGACTGTGCTTCGTGCTGTTTGCCGGTTGGGTGATGGGGCGTGAGGCGGTGCGTGAAGAATTGTCGATTCGTAGCCCGGCGCTGTTCGCCCTGTCTCTGTTCTTGATGCGCTATGTGGCGCCCATCGGCATTCTTGTAGTGTTTGCCGCCCAGCTCTGGAAGTGACGCTTACATGACGACACATATTCAACGATCGGCGCTGCTGCCTTACCCGGCGCAATTTCTCTACGACCTGGTCAATGACGTGGCGCGTTACCCGGAATTTCTGCCGTGGTGCTCGTCTGCTGAAGTCCTGGAAAGCTCGCCGGAACACATGCGCGCCAGTGTCGGCGTGGCCAAGGGCGGCCTCAGTCAGCACTTCGTGACCCGCAACACGCTGGTGCCGGGGCAGTCGATCGAGATGAACCTGGAGGAGGGGCCGTTCAATCAGCTGCACGGCGTCTGGGTGTTCAAGGCGCTGAACGAGAAGGCCTGCAAGATCAGTCTGGATCTGTCCTTTGACTATGCCGGGCCGCTGGTCCGCGCGACGCTCGGTCCTTTGTTCAATCAGGCGGCCAATACACTGGTGGATGCGTTCTGCCAGCGTGCCAAGCAGATGCATGGTTGAGCCGGTGATCGAAATCGAAGTGGTGTATGCCGCCGTTGATCGTCAGGTTTTGCGCGTAGTCAGCGTCGCTGAGGGTGCGACGGTGCGTGCGGCTCTGATGGCGTCCGGGATTGACGCTGAATTTCCGGAGCTGGATCTGAAGAACTGTCCCTTGGGGATCTTCGGCAAAGTGATCGCTGATCCGGATGCTCGACGGATTCAGGAAGGCGATCGTATCGAGATCTATCGACCGTTGCTGGCTGACCCGAAAGAAGTGCGTCGTCTACGTGCCGCCAAAGCTGCCGAGGCCAAGGCGCTAAACCAGTAGGCTGGCCAAACGGCAGGCAATAAAAAACCCGGGATTTCCGGGTTTTTTATTGCGTCGCAAATTATTGCGGCGAGGTGTCCAGCGGTTCTGGCGTTGGAACCGGAACGGTTTCCACACCATCGACGTCCTTCTGGATCTGATCCAGCAAGGAGCCTGGCTTGACCGGTTTTTCCGGTTTTGGCTGCTCGACGTTTTCAGCAGGAGCGGTCACGCTGGTGCCGCTGTCCTTGCCGAGAATGGCTTCGTCGCGGCTGACACCGGGCATGAAGTCCCCGGACAGGCTGGCGAGCCGGTCATTCGAGTCGAAAATGACACTCATGCGTTCCTGCTGGCGTTCACCGCCACCAGGTTGCAGGCTGTACAGATAATCCCAGCGATTGGCATGGAACGTGTCGGCAAGCAGAGGGTTGCCCATGATAAACCGTACTTGCGGCCGGGTCATTCCCGGGCGTAACTGGTCTATCATGTCCTGCGTGACGACATTGCCCTGCTGGATGTCGATTTTGTAAACCCCGGGGAATGAACAACCGGCGAGTGCGAGCAGTCCCACAAAGGTGAAACTGGTTAGCAAGAGCTTGGTGTTTTGCATCGGTGGGCGACTTCCACTATCTTGGCTGGGACAACGTAAACGCCGATCATACCCGCATTAAGAGAAGCTGCGAAGCAGCATCGCGAGAAAGCTGACCATGGTTGAAAATAGCGAACTACGCAAAGCCGGCCTCAAAGTGACCCTGCCACGGGTCAAGATCCTGCAAATGCTCGACTCTACAGAGCAGCGCCACATGAGTGCCGAGGACGTCTACAAGGCGTTGATGGAAGCTGGTGAGGACGTCGGTCTGGCCACGGTTTACCGTGTTCTGACCCAGTTCGAAGCGGCTGGCCTCGTGGTCCGTCACAACTTCGACGGCGGCCACGCGGTATTCGAACTGGCCGACGGTGGCCACCACGACCATATGGTCAACGTGGAAACCGGTGAGGTGGTGGAATTCGTCAGCCCGGAAATCGAAAAACTCCAGAAGGCAATTGCCGAGGAGCACGGTGTCGAGTTGGTGGATCACAACCTGGTGCTGTACGTACGCAAGAAAAAATAAGCATGTCGCGCGAATTTCAGGTTCGCGAAACGAGCGAAGGCGACCCAAGGGTCGCCTTCGTGCTTTCTGCGGTTTTTAAACCTTTGCAGTAACGACCATCTTTTTCGCGTGCGCCAAAGACTCTTTGGTCAGATCGATGCCGCCAAGCATCCGCGCGACTTCTTCTATACGGTCATTCTTGCTCAGCTTCGAAACGGCCGTGTGAGTCGCCTGCTCGCCTCGCACCTTGTGCACGAACAGATGCTGATGTCCCTGAGCCGCGACCTGCGGCAAGTGCGTGACCGTCAGTACCTGTCCGCGATCCCCGAGGCGGCGCAACAACTGGCCGACGATTTCGGCCGTCGGACCGCCAATCCCAACGTCCACTTCGTCGAACACCAGCGTCGGAACGCGAGAGGTCTGGGCGGTGATCACCTGGATGGCCAGGCTGATCCGTGACAGCTCACCGCCGGAGGCCACTTTGGCCAGAGCTTTCAGGGGTTGGCCCGGGTTGGCGCTGACCAGCAGCTCGACCTGTTCCAGTCCATTGGGTTGCAGCTCGCTGCTGTTGTTGGCACGCAATTCGATGGTGAAGCGACCGCCGGGCATGCCCAGGCGCTGAATCTCCTGCTCCACCGCGCTTGCCAGGCTGCCGGCCGCCTGATGACGCAGCTCGCTCAGCTCGCGGGCCTTTTCCTGATAGTGGCGGGCATAGGACGCCAGTTCTTCGGCGAGGCGCTCGATGGATTCATCGTTGGCGTCGAGGGCTTCGATTTCGTCTAGCAGCTTCTGCTGCATCTCTGCCACTTCCGTCGGCTGAATGCGGTGTTTGCGTGCCAGTGTGTAAATGGAGTCCAGACGTTCTTCCAGATATTGCAGGCGCGCCGGATCGGCATCGAAATTGTCGAGAAAGCGATTGAGTTCGCCGACGGCCTCTTCGACCTGGATCTGCGCACTGGTCAGCAGGCTGCTCGCCTCTCCGAGCGCGCCGACCGAGTTGTTCACGCTCGACAGTCGATTGAGACTGGCCGTCAGGGCATTCAGCACGTTGCCGGAATCGCTTTCGCTGCATTGCTCGACCACTTGTCGGCAAATACCGAGCAGGGTTTCGGCGTTGGTCAGGTTCTTGTGTTCCTGCTCCAGTTCTTCCAGCTCATTTTCACCGAGGCCGAGGTTTTCCAGTTCTTCGAGCTGGTAGCTGAGCAGTTGATGGCGCGCGCGCTGTTCGTCGCCGGAGTTGGACAGGCGTTCCAGCTCCTGACGGGTCTGGCGCCAGCGCTGGGCGGCCAGATGGACCTGGCGAGCCAGATCGGTGGCCCCGGTGTACTCGTCGAGCAGGCGCCGGTGGGTGTCGGTCTTGAGCAGGGATTGGTGTTCGTGCTGGCTGTGGATATCGATCAGCAGCTCGCCGAGCGCCTTGAGGTCGCCGAGCGGGCAGGGCGTGCCATTTATATAGCCGCGTGAGCGACCTTCGGAAGTGATGACCCGGCGCAGGATGCACGGGCCGTCGGTTTCCAGGTCGCGTTCCGCCAGCCAGGCGCTGGCCTCGGGGATGTCGGCCAGATCGAAAGTCGCCAGGATGTCGGCCTTGTCGGCGCCCGGTCGAACCACGCCGCTGTCGGCGCGATCGCCGAGCGTCAGGCCCAGGGCGTCGAGCATGATCGACTTGCCGGCGCCGGTTTCCCCGGTAATCACGCTCATGCCGCGATCGAGTTCGAGATCGAGATGTTCAACGATGGCGTAGTTGTGTACGGACAGGTGCACCAGCATAAAGGCCGCTCCCAGGCTTCAGGTCTGGTTATTTATACAGTGTTTTGTTTCAGGCTGACAATGCCTCGCTTAGCTCGATGGGGATGATCCGATCAAATGCTTATCGCGCCCGGGAATGACAATGCAGCACTTTTTTGTAGGGTTAATCGTTGTCAGCCCTTGAAGCCTGATTTTGCGGCCCCATATACCGGGGTAGAAGCGCGAATCGAACTCGCGGACGATATTGAAAGGAGAATTCTATGGCTGACGAACAGACAGTAGATACGCAAAATCCAGAAGCCAATCAGGCGCCCGAGGCTTCGGGTGATGACCTGGCGACCCGTGTACAAGTGCTCGAAGAGCAATTGGCCGCCGCGCAGGATCAATCGCTGCGCGTAGCTGCCGATCTGCAGAACGTCCGTCGCCGTGCCGAGCAGGATGTCGAAAAGGCGCACAAGTTTGCGCTGGAAAAATTCGCCGGCGACCTTCTGCCGATCGTCGACAGCCTGGAGCGCGGCCTCGAGCTGTCGAGCCCGGATGACGAGAGCATCCGTCCGATGCGCGAAGGCATCGAGCTGACCCTGAAAATGTTTCACGACACCCTCGCGCGTTATCAGCTTGTCGCTGTAAGCCCGCAGGAAGGCGAGCCGTTCAACGCCGTGGAACATCAGGCAATGGCCATGCAGGAAAGTGCAGACCTTGAGCCGAACAGCATTCTGAAGGTGTTCCAGAAGGGCTATCAGCTCAACGGTCGCCTCCTGCGTCCTGCGATGGTCGTGGTCAGCAAGGCGCCGGCGCCAGTTTCGCCTTCGATTGACGAGAAGGCTTGAAATTAGCCGCAAGGCCCCCATTTAGAAGTCAAGCGTTTAAGTGCTACCGCAGTTGGCCACAACCGCTGCGGCAACCAAATCCAAAGTTTCGGGAGAGTGAACATGGGCAAAATTATCGGTATCGACCTGGGGACTACCAACTCCTGCGTCTCCATTCTTGAAAACGGCAACGTAAAAGTTATCGAAAACGCTGAAGGCGCGCGTACCACGCCGTCGATCATCGCTTACGCCAACGATGGCGAAATCCTGGTCGGCCAGTCCGCCAAGCGTCAGGCAGTGACCAACCCGCACAACACCCTGTACGCGGTGAAGCGTCTGATCGGCCGTCGTTTCGACGAAGAAGTCGTTCAGAAAGACATCCAGATGGTCCCTTACAAGATCGTCAAGGCTGACAACAACGACGCCTGGGTTGAAGTGAACGGCCAGAAAATGGCTCCGCCACAAATCTCGGCTGAAATTCTGAAGAAAATGAAGAAGACCGCCGAAGACTACCTCGGCGAAGCTGTGACCGAAGCGGTGATCACCGTTCCGGCCTACTTCAACGACAGCCAGCGTCAGGCAACCAAAGACGCCGGCCGCATCGCGGGTCTGGACGTAAAACGTATCATCAACGAACCAACCGCAGCTGCTCTGGCTTACGGTATGGACAAGGCCAAGGGCGATCACACCGTGATCGTTTATGACCTGGGTGGCGGTACTTTCGACGTTTCCGTGATCGAGATCGCTGAAGTTGACGGCGAGCACCAGTTCGAAGTGTTGGCCACCAACGGTGACACCTTCCTGGGTGGTGAAGACTTCGATATTCGTCTGATCGACTACCTCGTTGACGAATTCAAGAAAGAAAGCGGCATGAACCTCAAAGGTGACCCGCTGGCCATGCAGCGCCTGAAAGAAGCCGCTGAAAAAGCCAAGATCGAGCTGTCGTCCGCTCAGTCGACCGACGTGAACCTGCCGTACATCACTGCAGACGCCACCGGTCCTAAGCACCTGAACGTGAAGATCTCGCGTGCCAAGCTCGAAGCGCTGGTTGAAGACCTGGTTCAGCGCACTATCGAACCTTGCCGCATTGCCATGAAAGACGCAGGTCTCGATGTTAGCGCGATCAACGACGTGATCCTGGTCGGCGGCCAGACCCGTATGCCGCTGGTACAGAAGCTGGTTACCGATTTCTTCGGTAAAGAAGCACGTAAAGACGTGAACCCGGACGAAGCCGTTGCCATGGGTGCTGCCATCCAGGGCGCCGTTCTGGCCGGTGACGTGAAAGACGTTCTGCTGCTCGACGTCAGCCCGCTGACCCTGGGTATCGAAACCATGGGTGGCGTGATGACCGCGCTGATCGAGAAAAACACCACGATTCCTACCAAGAAATCGCAGACTTTCTCGACTGCCGACGACAACCAGGGCGCCGTGACCATTCACGTCCTGCAAGGCGAGCGCAAGCAAGCCGCACAGAACAAGTCCCTGGGCAAGTTCGACCTGGCCGACATTCCACCAGCTCCACGTGGCGTGCCGCAGATCGAAGTGACCTTCGACATCGACGCCAACGGCATCCTGCACGTAGGTGCGAAGGACAAGGCTACCGGCAAGACCCAGTCGATCGTGATCAAGGCCAACTCCGGTCTGTCCGACGAAGAAATCGAGCGCATGGTGCGTGACGCCGAGGCCAACGCCGAGGAAGACCGCAAGTTCGAAGAGCTGGCCGCTGCCCGTAACCAGGGTGATGCACTGGTTCACTCGACTCGCAAGATGATCGCTGACGCTGGCGACAAAGTGACTGCAGAAGAGAAGACTGCAATCGAAGCGGCCGTGGTTGCCCTGGAAGCCGCCGTCAAAGGCGACGACAAGGCTGCCATCGACGCCAAGGTTGAAGAGCTGTCGAAGGTCTCTGCGCCGGTTGCCCAGAAGATGTACGCCGAACAGGCTCAGCCTGCTGAAGGCGCGGCACCGCACGACGAGAAAGCTGAAAAGGCTGACGATGTTGTCGATGCCGAGTTCGAAGAAGTCAAAGACCACAAGTAAGTTGTTGGTCGGCCGGTTGACTGCCTTTGGGCACTGACTGGTAGGATGTCGCCGCGCGGGAGCTTGCTCCCGCGTTGGCGTATCTGGAATACGCGATTTTTTACAGCATGCGACAAGGCTCGAATGCTGGCGGTATGGCCGGGAATGCTCCTGCTTTTCGCGCCGCAAATACCGCATGAACCAAAGACCAGGATCGTTGAATTGACGTGAGTTGGGTCCGGGCCTGTATTGGGGCTCAACGAGTTTGGCGAAGCTCAGGAGGGGTTTGCCGAACGTCCTCAAGAGTATGAAGAACTTATGGCTAAGCGTGACTATTACGAAGTATTGGGTGTTGAGCGCGGCTCAAGCGAAGCAGACCTGAAAAAGGCCTACCGCCGCCTGGCGATGAAGCACCACCCGGACCGTAATCCCGATGACAAAGCATCGGAAGAGCTGTTCAAAGAGGCCAATGAAGCCTACGAAGTGCTGTCCGATTCCAGCAAGCGTGCAGCGTACGATCAGTACGGTCATGCTGGCGTCGACCCGAGCATGGGTGGCGGCGGTGCAGGCTTCGGCGGTCAGAACTTCTCCGACATCTTCGGCGATGTCTTCAGTGACTTCTTCGGTGGCGGTCGCGGCGGTTCCCGTGGCGGCGCCCAGCGTGGCAGCGACTTGCGCTACACCCTGGAGCTGAACCTGGAAGAGGCGGTGCGCGGCACGACCGTGAATATCCGCGTTCCGACACTGGTCAACTGCAAGCCATGCGATGGTTCGGGCGCCAAGAAAGGCTCGTCGCCTTCGACCTGCCCGACTTGCGGCGGCATCGGTCAGGTGCGCATGCAGCAAGGCTTCTTCTCGGTGCAGCAGACCTGCCCGCGCTGCCATGGTCAGGGCAAGATCATTTCCGATCCGTGCGATTCCTGCCACGGTGACGGTCGCGTTGAAGAGTACAAAACCCTCTCCGTGAAAGTGCCAGCCGGTGTCGACACCGGTGATCGTATTCGTCTGTCCGGCGAAGGCGAGGCGGGTACTCAGGGTGGCCCGACCGGCGACCTGTACGTGGTGATCAACGTCCGTGAGCACGACATTTTCCAGCGTGACGGCAAGCACCTGTTCTGCGAAGTGCCGATCAGCTTCGTCGACGCAGCCCTGGGGGGCGAACTGGAGATTCCGACCCTCGACGGTCGCGTCAAACTGAAGATTCCGGAAGGTACTCAGACCGGCAAGCAGTTCCGCGTACGCGGTAAAGGCGTTGCGCCGGTGCGTGGCGGTGGTGCGGGCGACCTGATGTGTCGTGTGGCTGTCGAGACGCCGGTCAATCTGAACCGTCGTCAGCGTGAATTGCTGGAAGAGTTCCGCAGCTCCCTGGCGGACGACAACAGTCATTCGCCGAAAACCACCGGTTGGTTCGACGGTGTGAAACGCTTCTTCGGCGATCTGTAAGGAGTCGGCATGCGACGTATAGCTGTGATGGGCGCTGCCGGGCGCATGGGCAAGATTCTGGTCGAGGCGGTGCAGCAGCGCGCGCCGCTGACCGGTCTGACGGCCGCGATTGTCCGCCCTGGCAGTACGCTGATCGGTGTGGATGCCGGTGAGCTGGCTTCGCTGGGTCGAATCGGCGTGCCGCTGTCCGGGAATCTGGAATCGGTGGCGGAAGAGTTCGATGTGTTGATCGACTTCACCCTGCCGGAAGTCATGCTGAAAAACCTGGCCTTCTGCCGCAAGGCCGGCAAGGCGATGGTGATCGGCACGACCGGGCTGGACGCTGCGCAGAAGCAGCTGCTGGCCGAGGCGGGCAAGGATATTCCGATCGTCTTCGCGGCCAACTTCAGTGTCGGCGTCAACCTGTCGCTGAAGCTGCTCGACATGGCGGCGCGGGTGTTGGCGGATGATGCGGACATCGAAATCATCGAAGCCCATCACCGCCACAAGATCGATGCGCCGTCGGGTACGGCCCTGCGCATGGGTGAAGTGATTGCCAATGCCCTGGGTCGTGATCTGCAGAAAGTCGCGGTCTACGGTCGTGAAGGACACACCGGTGCCCGTGAGCGTGAAACCATCGGTTTTGCCACTGTTCGTGGTGGTGATGTGGTGGGCGATCACACGGTGCTGTTTGCCTGCGAAGGCGAACGCCTGGAGATCACGCACAAGGCTTCGAGTCGCATGACGTTCGCCAAGGGCGCGGTGCGTGCGGCGTTGTGGCTGGACGGTCGCGAGCCTGGTTTGTACGACATGCAGGACGTGCTCGACCTGCATTGAGATGTTCTGAAGCCGGCGCAAACGCCCTGTTTGTGCCGGTTTTGCTCCGCCGAGCGACGCCCTGTCGCATTCTCCGGCTTTTCGGCCTCATTGGCGGTAGACCAAAAATCCCTTTTTCTGTAAGCTACAGCTTTAGTGTGTCCACTAAAAGCGCGCAGAATAATTCAGTGAAGAAGCGGGGTGACGTGTCCATACGTCACTCCGCTTTTTTACAACCTGCGATTGCCCTTTCATGCGTTATTTACGGGAGGTCTTCTTGACTAAGCCAGCCATACTCGCCCTTGCTGATGGCAGCATTTTTCGCGGCGAAGCCATTGGAGCCGACGGTCAGACCGTTGGTGAGGTGGTGTTCAACACCGCAATGACCGGCTATCAGGAAATCCTTACCGATCCTTCCTACGCCCAACAGATCGTTACCCTGACTTACCCGCACATCGGCAACACCGGTACCACGCCGGAAGATGCCGAGTCCGACCGCGTCTGGTCCGCTGGCCTGGTCATCCGTGACCTGCCGCTGGTAGCGAGCAACTGGCGTAACACGATGTCCCTGTCCGATTACCTGAAAGCCAACAATGTTGTGGCAATCGCCGGTATCGACACCCGCCGCCTGACCCGCATCCTGCGTGAAAAAGGCGCACAGAACGGCTGCATCATGGCCGGCGACAACATTTCCGAAGAAGCGGCCATCGCCGCGGCGCAAGGCTTCCCGGGCCTGAAGGGCATGGACCTGGCGAAAGTCGTCAGCACCAAGACTCAATACGAGTGGCGCTCCACTGTCTGGGATCTGAAAACCGACAGTCACGCGACCATCGAAGCCTCCGAGCTGCCATATCACGTGGTTGCCTACGACTACGGCGTCAAGGTCAACATCCTGCGCATGCTGGTCGAGCGCGGTTGCCGCGTCACCGTGGTGCCGGCGCAAACCCCGGCTGCCGACGTGCTGGCCCTGAAGCCGGACGGCGTGTTCCTGTCCAACGGCCCTGGTGATCCGGAGCCTTGCGACTACGCGATCAAGGCGATCAAGGAAGTACTGGAAACCGAAATCCCGGTGTTCGGCATCTGCCTCGGCCACCAGCTGCTGGCCCTGGCCTCCGGCGCCAAGACCCTGAAAATGGGCCACGGCCACCACGGTGCCAACCACCCGGTTCAGGATCTGGACACTGGCGTCGTGATGATCACCAGCCAGAACCACGGTTTCGCGGTTGACGAAGAAACCCTGCCAGCCAACGTCCGTGCGATCCACAAATCGCTGTTCGACGGCACCCTGCAAGGTATCGAGCGCACCGACAAGAGCGCGTTCAGCTTCCAGGGTCACCCTGAGGCGAGCCCGGGCCCGAACGATGTGGCCCCTCTGTTTGACCGCTTCATCAACGAGATGGCCAAGCGACGCTAAGCGCTCGCCTTGAGACTGTAGCGAGAAGCCCCTCGAGGGCGGCCCCGGAACCGGCGGCCCCCTCGGGACTTCAGAAATCGATCAAGACGGCTTGCCGACTGACCTGCGGATTTGAGTGACAAACCCATGCCAAAACGTACAGACATTAAAAGCATCCTGATTCTCGGCGCTGGCCCGATCGTTATCGGCCAGGCCTGCGAATTCGACTACTCCGGCGCCCAGGCTTGCAAAGCCCTGCGCGAAGAGGGTTACCGCGTCATCCTGGTGAACTCCAACCCGGCCACCATCATGACCGACCCGGACATGGCCGACGCGACCTACATCGAACCGATCAAATGGCAGACCGTTGCCAAGATCATCGAAAAAGAGCGTCCGGATGCCGTGCTGCCAACCATGGGCGGCCAGACTGCTCTGAACTGCGCCCTGGACCTGGAGCGCGAAGGCGTTCTGGAGAAGTTCGGCGTAGAGATGATCGGTGCCAACGCCGACACCATCGACAAGGCTGAAGACCGCTCGCGTTTCGACAAGGCGATGAAAGCCATCGGCCTGGAATGCCCGCGTTCCGGTATCGCCCACAGCATGGAAGAAGCCAACGCGGTGCTCGAGCGCCTGGGCTTCCCGTGCATCATCCGTCCGTCCTTCACCATGGGCGGCACCGGTGGCGGTATCGCTTACAACCGTGAAGAGTTCGAAGAAATCTGCGCCCGTGGTCTGGACCTTTCGCCAACCAAGGAACTGCTGATCGACGAATCCCTGATCGGCTGGAAAGAATATGAAATGGAAGTTGTCCGCGACAAAAAGGACAACTGCATCATCGTCTGCTCGATCGAGAACTTCGACCCGATGGGCGTGCACACCGGTGACTCGATCACCGTTGCCCCGGCTCAGACCCTGACCGACAAGGAATACCAGATCCTGCGTAACGCCTCGCTGGCGGTACTGCGCGAGATCGGTGTCGAGACCGGCGGTTCCAACGTTCAGTTCGGTATCTGCCCGGACACCGGCCGCATGGTCGTGATCGAAATGAACCCGCGTGTATCGCGTTCGTCGGCTCTGGCCTCGAAAGCCACCGGTTTCCCGATCGCCAAGGTCGCGGCCAAACTGGCAGTCGGCTACACCCTCGACGAGCTGTCGAACGACATCACCGGCGGCAAGACTCCGGCGTCCTTCGAGCCGTCCATCGACTACGTCGTGACCAAGCTGCCGCGCTTTGCTTTCGAGAAGTTCGCCAACGCTGACGCACGCCTGACCACTCAAATGAAGTCGGTAGGCGAAGTCATGGCCATCGGCCGTACCTTCCAGGAATCCCTGCAGAAAGCCCTGCGCGGTCTGGAAGTGGGCGTTTGCGGTCTGGACGAAAAAGTCGACCTGACCAACCCGGAAAGCATGAGCGTGCTCAAGCGCGAGCTGACCGTGCCGGGCGCCGAGCGTATCTGGTACGTGGCGGACGCCTTCCGCGCCGGCATGACCGTCGAAGACATCTTCGGCATGAACATGATCGACCCATGGTTCCTGGTGCAGATCGAAGATCTGATCAAGGACGAAGAGAAGGTCAAGACCCTCGGTCTGTCCGCTATCGACCGCGACCTGATGTTCAAGCTCAAGCGCAAAGGCTTCTCCGATCAGCGTCTGGCCAAGCTGCTGGGCGTGACCGAGAAGAACCTGCGTACGCACCGCCAAAAGCTGGAAGTGTTCCCGGTCTACAAGCGCGTTGATACCTGCGCTGCCGAGTTCGCCACCGACACCGCTTACCTCTACTCGACCTACGAGGAGGAGTGCGAAGCCGCACCGTCGGGTCGCGACAAGATCATGATTCTGGGTGGTGGTCCGAACCGTATCGGCCAAGGCATCGAGTTCGACTACTGCTGCGTACACGCCGCCCTCGCCCTGCGCGAAGACGGCTACGAAACCATCATGGTCAACTGCAACCCGGAAACCGTTTCCACTGACTACGACACTTCCGACCGTCTGTACTTCGAGCCGGTAACCCTGGAAGACGTGCTGGAAATCTGCCGCGTCGAGAAGCCGAAAGGCGTGATCGTCCAGTACGGCGGCCAGACCCCGCTGAAACTGGCTCGCGCCCTGGAAGCAGCCGGCGTGCCGATCATCGGCACCAGCCCTGACGCCATCGACCGTGCCGAAGACCGTGAGCGCTTCCAGCAAATGGTTGAGCGTCTGAACCTGCGTCAGCCGCCAAACGCCACCGTGCGCAGCGAAGACGAAGCTGTTCGCGCAGCCGCGAAGATCGGTTACCCGCTGGTGGTGCGTCCGTCCTACGTACTGGGCGGTCGGGCGATGGAAATCGTTTACAAGGAAGAAGAGCTCAAGCGTTACCTGCGTGACGCGGTGCAAGTGTCGAACGACAGCCCGGTGCTGCTCGACCACTTCCTCAACTGCGCCATCGAGATGGACGTGGATGCGGTCTGCGACGGCAAGGACGTGGTGATCGGCGCGATCATGCAGCACATCGAACAGGCGGGCGTTCACTCCGGTGACTCCGCATGCTCGCTGCCGCCGTACTCACTGCCGGCGCACATCCAGGACGAGATGCGCGAACAGGTCAAGAAAATGGCCCTGGAACTGGGCGTGGTCGGCCTGATGAACGTTCAGTTGGCGCTGCAAGGCGAAGACATCTACGTCATCGAAGTCAACCCGCGTGCTTCCCGTACCGTACCGTTCGTGTCGAAGTGCATCGGTGTTTCCCTGGCGATGATCGCAGCTCGCGTGATGGCCGGTAAAACCCTGAAGGAAATCGGCTTCACCAAAGAAATCATTCCGAACTTCTACAGCGTGAAAGAGGCGGTGTTCCCGTTCGCCAAATTCCCTGGCGTTGACCCGATCCTCGGCCCAGAGATGAAGTCCACCGGTGAAGTAATGGGCGTCGGCGACACCTTCGGCGAAGCCTTTGCCAAAGCCCAGATGGGCGCGAGTGAAGTGCTGCCGACCGGCGGTACCGCATTCATCAGCGTACGCGACGATGACAAGCCACTGGTTGCAGGCGTGGCCCGTGATCTGATCAACTTGGGCTTCGAGGTCGTCGCCACTGCCGGCACTGCCAAGCTGATCGAAGCCGCAGGCCTGAAAGTGCGTCGCGTGAACAAGGTGACAGAGGGTCGTCCGCACGTGGTCGACATGATCAAGAATGACGAAGTCACCCTGATCATCAACACCACCGAAGGTCGTCAGTCGATCGCCGATTCCTATTCCATTCGCCGTAACGCCTTGCAGCACAAGATTTACTGCACCACCACCATTGCTGCTGGCGAAGCTATCTGTGAAGCGCTGAAGTTCGGTCCCGAGAAGACCGTACGCCGCTTGCAGGATCTACACGCAGGATTGAAGGCATGAGCATAACCAAGTACCCAATGACTGTTCAGGGCGCTCGCGCCCTGGAAGAAGAACACGCTCACCTGACCAAGGTCGTTCGTCCGAAGCTCAGCCAGGACATCGGTACGGCCCGCGAGTTGGGTGACTTGAAGGAAAACGCCGAATACCATGCCGCCCGCGAACAGCAAGGCATGGTCGAGGCGCGGATCCGAGACATCGAAGGCCGGATCCAGAATCAGGTCGTGATTGATGTCACGACCATTCCTCACACAGGCAAAGTGATTTTCGGCACCACCGTTGAAATCGCCAACGTCGAGACTGATGAAAGCGTCACCTACCACATCGTGGGCGAGGATGAAGCTGACTTCAAACTCGGCAAGATTTCGGTCGGTTCGCCTCTCGCCCGTGCTTTGATCGGCAAGGAAGAAGGTGATGTGGTCGCGGTGAAAACGCCTGGTGGCGTTATCGAGTACGAGATTGTCGAAGTCCGTCACATCTGAGAGTGGGCGCCCGCTGCATGCGGGCGCGATGCTCTGGCAACTGACCCAGATGTTGTGGGTCGGAGGCCTGTGGCTGGTGCATCTCGGTCTGCGGCCGGTGCTGGGTCAAATCGGCCTGGCACCGCTGCTGATCGATGAAGTTGCAGGTACGTTTGAAGTGGCGATGGTGGGGTTTGCCGTCGCATGCGTGATATTTCAGGCTTTGGTGCTGGTACAGGCCGAGGGCCTTGCCAGTCTATGGCGGGATTTTCGCGGGCAAGTGTTGCTGATGGCGTTGTATGCGTGTGCGATGTCTGTCGCAGTGCGTGTCGGCTGGCCGGGTGCGCAGCGCTGGCAGGTGTTCAGCTTTCTTGTGTTGGGTTTTTCCGGGTTGGTGCTGGTGTTGCAGCCGGTGCCGGGATGGAGTGGCAGGGTGCGCGAAGCACACCCTTGACCCTTGCCATCACTTGAAGCGATGGACGTTCGACAGCTGCTTGTTGACGCTGAAGTTCTTGCGGTAAATCAGTGCCATTTTGCCGATGACTTGAACCAGATCGGCCTTGCCGACCTTGCACAGCTCTGCAACGGACGCCAGACGCGCCTCGCGATCAAGGATGTTGAGCTTGATCTTGATCAGCTCGTGATCTGCCAATGCGCGTTCGAGTTCGGCTAAAACACCCTCAGTCAAACCGTTGTCAGCCACAGTCAGAACTGGTTTCAGGTGGTGGCCAATGGATTTGTACTGTTTCTTCTGCTCTGGAGTGAGCGGCATAATCTGACCCTTTCGTCTGGATTCTGTAAAATGGCGGCCATTTTACCCGAGGGCTCGTGGATCCGCCCAATTAATCACGACCCTAATCAACGAGGTGCCCAATGGCGCGTTCCAAGACAAGCCTTGGTTGGCTGAAAAGACATGTCAATGACCCCTATGTGAAGCAGGCGCAGAAGGACGGTTACCGTTCGCGTGCGAGTTACAAGCTTCTGGAAGTCCAGGAAAAATACAAACTGATCCGCCCGGGCATGAGCGTCGTCGACCTCGGCGCGGCGCCCGGCGGCTGGTCGCAGGTCACCAGTCGGTTGATCGGTGGTCAGGGGCGTCTGATCGCTTCGGACATCCTGGAAATGGACAGCATTCCGGACGTGACTTTCATTCAGGGTGACTTCACTCAGGACGAAGTGCTTGCCCGGATCCTCGAAGCCGTAGGTAATTCGCAGGTGGACCTTGTGATTTCCGATATGGCCCCCAATATGAGTGGTACGCCCGAAGTGGACATGCCCAAAGCCATGTTCCTTTGCGAGTTGGCGCTTGATCTGGCAGAGCGGATACTCAAGCCGGGTGGTAATTTCCTGATCAAGATTTTTCAGGGCGAGGGGTTCGATACTTACTTGAAGGACGCTCGCAAGAAGTTCGACAAGATCCAGATGATGAAGCCGGACTCCTCTCGTGGCAGCTCTCGCGAGCAATACATGCTGGCTTGGGGCTATCGCGGTCGTAGCGAGTAAAACGAGGTTTTTTGGCGGGGTGATAGGTTTTTCGTATTTCGCCCCGCGTGCATAAGCGAATATTGTGTAGAAAGTGTTTCACAAAGGGTTACAGACGGCGCCTGCCAGAGCTGTAGGTAATGTAGTAAGTTAGGCCGGTGAATATCATGCGAAGCGCGCGCCAGTAGCGGAGCTTGCTTCAGAGGGTAGTTAATTGAACGATATGGCAAAGAATCTGATCCTGTGGTTGATCATCGCGGCTGTCCTGGTGACGGTGATGAACAACTTCTCCAGCCCTAACGAGCCGCAGACCCTCAACTATTCCGACTTCATCCAGCAGGTCAAGGATGGCAAGGTCGAGCGCGTGGCCGTCGACGGCTACGTGATTACCGGCAAACGCAACGATGGCGACAGCTTCAAGACCATTCGTCCGGCAATCCAGGACAATGGCCTGATCGGCGATCTGGTCGACAACCACGTTGTGGTCGAGGGCAAGCAGCCTGAGCAGCAAAGCATCTGGACCCAGCTTCTGGTAGCCAGCTTCCCGATCCTGGTGATCATCGCGGTGTTCATGTTCTTCATGCGCCAGATGCAGGGCGGTGCGGGCGGCAAGGGCGGGCCGATGAGCTTTGGCAAGAGCAAGGCGCGTCTGCTGTCCGAAGATCAGGTGAAAACCACCCTGGCTGACGTTGCCGGTTGCGACGAAGCCAAGGAAGAAGTGGGCGAACTGGTCGAATTCCTCCGTGATCCGGGCAAATTCCAGCGCCTGGGTGGCCGCATTCCTCGCGGCGTGCTGATGGTTGGTCCTCCGGGTACCGGTAAAACCTTGCTGGCCAAGGCAATTGCCGGCGAAGCCAAGGTGCCGTTCTTCACCATTTCCGGTTCCGACTTCGTTGAAATGTTTGTCGGTGTCGGTGCCAGCCGTGTTCGTGACATGTTCGAGCAGGCCAAGAAACACGCTCCGTGCATTATCTTCATCGACGAGATCGACGCCGTTGGTCGCCATCGTGGTGCCGGCATGGGCGGCGGTCACGACGAGCGCGAACAGACTCTCAACCAGTTGCTGGTCGAGATGGATGGTTTCGAAATGAATGACGGCATCATCGTCATCGCCGCGACCAACCGTCCTGACGTGCTGGACCCTGCGTTGCTGCGTCCTGGCCGTTTCGACCGTCAGGTGGTGGTGGGTCTGCCGGACATCCGTGGTCGCGAGCAGATCCTCAAGGTTCACATGCGTAAAGTGCCAATGGGTGACGACGTTGCTCCGGCCGTTATCGCACGTGGTACTCCGGGCTTCTCCGGTGCCGATCTGGCGAACCTGGTCAACGAGGCTTCGCTGTTCGCTGCCCGTGCCGGCAAGCGCATCGTCGAAATGAAAGAATTCGAACTGGCCAAAGACAAGATCATGATGGGCGCCGAGCGCAAATCCATGGTCATGTCCGAGAAGGAAAAGCAGAACACCGCTTATCACGAAGCAGGCCACGCTATCGTTGGTCGCGTCGTGCCCGAGCATGATCCGGTCTACAAGGTGTCGATCATCCCGCGCGGTCGTGCGCTGGGTGTGACCATGTTCCTGCCGGAAGAAGATCGTTACAGCCTGTCCAAGCGTGCGCTGATCAGTCAGATCTGCTCGCTGTACGGCGGTCGTATTGCTGAAGAAATGACGTTGGGCTTTGACGGTGTGACCACTGGTGCCTCCAACGACATCATGCGTGCGAGTCAGATTGCGCGAAACATGGTGACCAAGTGGGGCCTGTCGGAAAAACTCGGTCCGTTGATGTACGCCGAAGAAGAGGGTGAAGTATTCCTCGGTCGCGGCGGTGGCGGTCAGAATGCAAGCTTCTCCGGTGAGACAGCCAAGCTGATCGACTCCGAAGTGCGCAGCATCATTGATCAGTGCTACGGCACGGCCAAGCAGATCCTTACGGACAATCGCGACAAGCTCGATGCCATGGCGGATGCCTTGATGAAGTACGAGACGATTGACGCCGAACAGATTGACGACATTATGGCCGGTCGTACACCTCGCGAGCCTCGCGACTGGTCGGGTGGCACCGGTACTGGTACGCCTCCTGTCATTCAGGGCGAGCGTCCGGAAACACCGATTGGCGGTCCGGCTGCCGACGTTTAAGGTTTGAAATGACTTCTGTACAGTCCCTGACCCGGTTGCCTTGCGGCAACCGGGTTCTTGATTTGGCCCGGACGCATGTCATGGGCATTCTCAATGTCACTCCCGATTCCTTTTCCGACGGTGGCCGATACAGCCAGCGCGATGCGGCCTTGCGTCATGCCGAAGCCATGGTTGCGGCGGGTGCGACACTGATCGATGTGGGTGGGGAGTCGACCCGGCCAGGCGCGCGGGCGGTTTCTCCTTTGGAGGAGCTGGAGCGTGTCGCTCCCATCGTCGAGCTGATCAACCGCGAACTGGATGTAGTCATATCGGTCGATACCTCCACCCCGGCGGTCATGCGCGAAACGGCGCGGCTGGGTGCTGGCTTGATCAATGATGTTCGTTCGCTGCGGCGGGATGGCGCGCTGGATGCTGCTGCTGCCACCGGTTTGCCTGTGTGTCTCATGCATATGCTCGGCGAGCCTGGAGATATGCAGGATGACCCGCGTTATCAGGATGTCACCCGGGAAGTGGGTGAGTTTCTTGCCGAACGCATGGCTCAATGTGAGGTGGCAGGCATTCCAGCCGAGCGGGTCATTCTCGATCCGGGCTTCGGCTTCGCCAAAACCCTGCAGCACAATCTAAGCTTGTTCAAGCATATGGAAGCCCTGCATGCGCTGGGGCGGCCACTGTTGGTGGGTGTTTCGCGCAAAAGCATGATCGGCCATGCTTTGAATCGCCCGGTGGGCGAGCGTCTATACGGTGGTTTGGCACTGGCTGCACTGGCGTCGGTGAAAGGTGCGCGTATATTGCGCGTCCATGATGTGGCGGAAACGGTGGACGTGGTGCGAATGCTCGCGGCCGTGGAATCAGCCGAATAAGAATGATGGAGCACTTATGAGCAAGAAATACTTTGGTACTGACGGCATTCGTGGTCGTGTCGGGGAATACCCGATTACTCCTGACTTCATGCTCAAGCTCGGCTGGGCTGCCGGTATGGCCTTTCGCAAGATGGGCGCCTGCAAGGTGCTGGTCGGCAAGGACACGCGGATTTCCGGCTACATGTTCGAATCGGCACTTGAGGCCGGCCTGACATCCGCGGGTGCTGATGTGATGCTGCTCGGCCCGATGCCGACTCCGGCCATCGCCTATCTGTCGCGTACGTTCCAGGCTGAGGCCGGGATCGTGATCAGCGCATCGCACAATCCGCATGACGATAACGGCATCAAGTTTTTCTCCGGTAAGGGCACCAAGCTGCCTGATGAGCTGGAGCTGATGATCGAAGAATTGCTCGATACGCCAATGACCGTTGTCGAGTCGAGCAAGATCGGCAAGGTGTCGCGAATCAATGACGCGTCCGGTCGCTATATCGAGTTCTGCAAGAGCTCTGTGCCGACCGGCACCAGTTTCTCGGGCTTGAAGATTGTCATCGACTGCGCACACGGTGCCACCTATAAGGTTGCTCCGAGTGTTTTCCGTGAGCTGGGCGCCGAGGTCGTTGTTTTGTCGGCTCAGCCTAACGGCCTGAACATCAATGACAACTGTGGCTCCACGCACATGGGGCAATTGCAGGCGGCGGTGTTGTCCGAGCATGCGGATCTGGGTATCGCTTTCGATGGCGATGGTGATCGGGTGCTGATGGTCGATCACACTGGTGCGATTGTCGATGGTGACGAGCTGCTGTACATCATTGCGCGCGATCTGCATGGGCGCGGCAAGTTGCAGGGCGGTGTGGTCGGTACCTTGATGAGTAACCTCGGGCTTGAGCTCGCGCTCGCAGATCTGGGTATTCCTTTCGTGCGTGCCAATGTCGGTGACCGCTATGTGATCGCCGAACTGCTGGAGCGTAACTGGCTGGTGGGGGGGGAAAATTCGGGGCATGTCGTGTGCTTCAATCACACCACCACGGGTGATGCGATCATCGCGGCTTTGCAGGTGCTGATGGCGCTGAAGACGCGTAACGAGGGGCTTGCTCAAACTCGCCAGGCGTTGCGCAAGTGTCCGCAGGTGCTGATCAACGTGCGTTTCGGTGGGGGCGAAAGCCCGCTGGAACACCCGGCTGTCAAGGAAGCGAGTGCGCGCGTAACCCAGGCGATGGCGGGTCGTGGTCGTGTGCTTTTGCGCAAGTCCGGGACAGAGCCTCTGGTGCGTGTGATGGTCGAAGGCGAGGACGAAACCCAGGTTCGTGGCTATGCCGAAGAACTGGCAAAACTGGTAACTGAAGTTTCTGCCTGATTCGGCTTGCCAGCCATGATTGTGTTGGGTAACATCTGCGCCCACTTTGACCGACGAGGTACAGCATGCGTCGCCCTATGGTAGCTGGTAACTGGAAGATGCACGGTACCCGCGCCAGCGTCGCTGAGCTGATCAACGGCCTTCGTCATCTGGCCTTGCCAAGCGGTGTTGATGTCGCGGTATTCCCGCCTTGCTTGTATATCAATCAAGTGATTGATGGCTTGAAAGGTAAGTCGATTTCGGTCGGTGCGCAGAACTCTGCGGTGGAATCCATGCAGGGTGCGTTGACGGGCGAGATTGCGCCGAGTCAGTTGGTGGATGCAGGTTGTTCCCTGGTGCTTGTCGGGCACTCCGAACGCCGCCAGATCATGGGTGAGCGAGACGGAATGCTGAATCGCAAGTTCGCAGCGGCACAGGCATGTGGCTTGATTCCGGTGTTGTGCGTAGGGGAAACCCTGGAGCAGCGTGAAGCCGGAAAGACTCTTGAGGTTGTCGGGCGTCAGCTGGGCAGCATCATCGAGGAGCTGGGTGTCGGTGCTTTTGCCAACGCAGTGATCGCTTACGAGCCGGTCTGGGCGATTGGCACCGGGCTGACTGCAACGCCGCAGCAGGCTCAGGATGTGCATAAGGCCATTCGCGAGCAGTTGGCGGCAGAGAATTCTGAAGTGGCACGAGGTGTGCGGCTTCTATACGGCGGCAGCGTGAAGGCGGCCAATGCGGTCGAACTGTTCGGCATGCCGGATATCGATGGGGGGCTCATTGGTGGAGCTTCCCTGAATGCAGATGAGTTCGGTGCGATTTGTCGCGCCGCGGGAAACTGAAAAAATGCTGGAAACAGTCGTAGTCGTTTTTCATCTGCTGGGTGCATTGGGCGTAGTTGCTCTGGTTTTGCTGCAGCAGGGTAAAGGTGCGGACGCTGGCGCGTCTTTCGGAGCAGGTGCTTCAAATACTGTGTTCGGAAGCCAAGGTTCCTCTACCTTTCTTAGTAAGTTTACTGCTATACTTGCCGCCGGTTTCTTCATAACCAGCTTGGGGTTAGGATACTTTGCTAAAGAGAAGGCTCATCAGCTGACTCAAGCAGGTTTGCCAAATCCGGCAGTGTTGGAAGTTCCAAAGCAACAACCGGCTTCTGATGATGTCCCGGTGCTTCAAGAGCAAAAGTCGGCTACTCCAGCGACTGACGTACCTCCAGCTCAAGAGCAGAAGTAAGAAGGGTTTCAAACGTAGTATTGCCGAGGTGGTGGAATTGGTAGACACGCAACCTTGAGGTGGTTGTGCCCATAGGGTGTAGGGGTTCGAGTCCCCTTCTCGGTACCAATTAGTCAGGAGAGCCCGCTGTTGCGGGCTTTCTTGCAGGTGGAAGGTTACATTGACCCTATAAGGGATCGGTCGTATACTTCCGCCCCAGCTTTGTCGCGGGGTGGAGCAGTCTGGTAGCTCGTCGGGCTCATAACCCGAAGGTCGTCGGTTCAAATCCGGCCCCCGCAACCAGTTTAAGGAGCCCCTTTTAAGGGGCTTTTTGTTAGCTGGACACTTTCAACGCCGCTGTTCGACGGCGTTTCAAGGATGGGCGTTTCGCCCATTTTTTTATTTTGCATAGCATGCACATACATGCACGAGGGGGTTCAGGTGTCGAGCAAGCTAGAAGAGTTGCAGGCCTTGCTGGCCCCGGTGGTCGTGGCCCTAGGCTATGAATGCTGGGGTATTGAGTTTTCGGCTCAAGGTCGCCACTCAATGTTGCGCGTTTATATCGATAAGGAAGGCGGCGTACTGGTGGACGATTGTGCCATCGTCAGCCGTCAGATCAGCGGTGTGCTGGATGTTGAAGATCCGATCTCCGTTGAATACACCCTTGAAGTTTCCTCGCCAGGCATGGAACGCCCACTGTTCACTCTTGAGCAGTTTGCCAAATATGTCGGTGAACAAGTGAAGATCAAGCTGCGCTCGCCTTTTGAAGGTCGACGCAACTTTCAGGGCCTTCTGCGCGGTGTAGAAGAGCAGGACGTCGTGGTGCAGGTAGATGACCATGAGTTCCTGTTGCCGATCGATATGATCGACAAGGCCAACATTATTCCCAGTTTTGACTGAGACGCGGATCCCGCGGATCCAATGGCTTGCGAAAGGCGAGGCGTACGATGAGCAAAGAAGTACTGCTGGTTGTTGAGTCGGTATCCAATGAAAAGGGTGTACCGGCAAGCGTAATTTTTGAAGCGCTGGAGCTGGCTCTGGCCACTGCTACCAAAAAGCGTTTTGAAGACGAAGTTGATCTGCGTGTGGAAATCAACCGCCACACCGGTTCTTACGAAACTTTCCGTCGCTGGACGGTCGTCGAAGAGAATGATCTCGATGATCCGGCCATCGAAACCTGGCCGAGCAAGGTTGCTGAAACGCACCCTGGCGCCAAGGTTGGCGACGTCGTTGAAGAAAAGATCGAGTCCATCGAGTTCGGCCGCATCGCTGCGCAGACTGCCAAGCAGGTCATCGTGCAGAAAGTGCGCGAAGCCGAGCGCGCTCAAGTGGTTGACGCTTATCGCGAGCGCCTGGGAGAAATCATCTCCGGCACCGTGAAGAAAGTGACCCGTGACAACGTGATCGTCGACCTGGGTAATAACGCTGAAGCGTTGCTGGCCCGTGAAGACATCATCTCTCGCGAAACCTTCCGTGTTGGCGTGCGTCTGCGTGCGCTGCTCAAGGAAATCCGCACCGAGAATCGCGGCCCTCAGCTGATCCTGTCGCGTACCGCGCCGGAAATGCTGATCGAGCTGTTCCGTATCGAAGTGCCGGAAATCGCTGAAGGCCTGATCGAAGTCATGGCCGCATCCCGTGATCCGGGTTCGCGTGCCAAGATCGCTGTCCGCTCCAAGGACAAACGCATCGACCCGCAAGGCGCGTGCATCGGTATGCGCGGTTCGCGCGTCCAGGCCGTGTCGGGCGAGTTGGGTGGCGAGCGTGTCGACATCGTCCTGTGGGACGACAATCCGGCTCAGTTCGTGATCAATGCCATGTCGCCGGCAGAAGTGGCGGCCATCATCGTTGACGAAGATGCCCATGCCATGGACATCGCCGTTGGCGCAGACAATCTGGCTCAGGCCATCGGTCGTGGTGGTCAGAACGTGCGTCTGGCGAGCCAGCTGACTGGCTGGACCCTGAACGTGATGACCGAATCGGACATCCAGGCTAAGCAACAAGCGGAAACCGGCGACATCCTGCGCAACTTCATCGACGAGCTGGAAGTCGACGAAGAGCTGGCTCAGGTTCTGGTAGACGAAGGCTTCACCAGCCTGGAAGAGATTGCCTACGTACCGTTGGAAGAAATGCTCAACATCGACGGCTTTGACGAAGACATCGTCAACGAGCTTCGCGCTCGTGCCAAGGATCGTTTGTTGACCAAAGCCATCGCTACTGAGGAAAAGCTGGCAGACGCCCATCCGGCCGAAGACCTGCTCTCGCTTGAGGGTATGGACAAGGATTTGGCGATGGAACTGGCGGTGCGCGGCGTAATTACCCGCGAAGACCTGGCCGAGCAGTCTATTGACGACCTGCTCGACATCGACGGCATTGACGATGATCGTGCCGGCAAGTTGATCATGGCCGCCCGAGCCCACTGGTTCGAGTAATTAGGCGCGGCCTGAGGAGAGAAGTGCATGACGCAAGTCACGGTGAAACAACTGGCCGATGAGGTCAAAACACCGGTAGAGCGCCTGTTGCAGCAGATGCGTGAGGCAGGTCTGCCGCACACCGCCGCCGAAGAAAATGTGACTGACAGTGAGAAGCAATCCCTGCTGACCCACTTGAAAAGCAGCCACAAGGCGAAAGTGGAAGAACCACGCAAGATCACGCTGCAGCGTAAAACCACCAGCACCCTGCGTGTGGCTGGCAGCAAAAGCATCAGCGTTGAAGTCCGCAAGAAGAAAGTTTTCGTACAGCGTAGCCCGGAAGAAATCGAAGCCGAGCGCAAGCGTGAACTGGATGAACGTCGCGCAGTAGAAAATGCTGCCCGTCAGAAGGCTGAAGAAGAAGCCCGCGTTCGCGCCGAAGAAGAAGCGCGTCGCCAGCCTGCTGCGCCGTCCGCTCCTGCCGAAGCCGTCGCTGCTCCTGCGCCAGTGGCCGAACCTGTGCGCGAAGCCGCGCCGGTTGTTGCTGCTGCGCCAGCTGCCGACACTCGCAAGCGTGACGAACAGCGCCGTCCGGACAAACCACGTGCCGACGACAACAACCGTCGTGGCGGTGGTGATGGCGAGCGCAAAAACGCTCCGCATCGCGCATCGGTCAAGGAAAAGGCACCGGCTCCACGTGTGGCGCCACGCACTACCGACGAAGAAAGCGATGGCTTCCGTCGCGGCGGTCGCGGCAAGGCCAAGCTGAAGAAGCGCAACGCCCACGGTTTCCAGAGCCCGACCGGCCCTGTGGTGCGTGAAGTGAAGATCGGCGAAACCATCACTGTTGGCGATCTCGCCCAGCAGATGTCGGTGAAGGCTGCCGAAATCATCAAGTTCATGTTCAAGCTGGGCACCCCGGCCACCATCAACCAGGTACTGGATCAGGAAACTGCCCAACTGGTCGCCGAAGAACTGGGCCACAAAGTGACCCTGGTCAGCGACACCGCCCTGGAAGACTCCCTGGCCGAGTCCCTGAAGTTTGAAGGTGAAGCGGTTCCTCGTGCGCCGGTTGTGACCGTAATGGGTCACGTCGACCACGGTAAGACCTCGCTGCTCGACTACATCCGTCGTGCCAAGGTAGCTGCTGGCGAAGCCGGCGGTATCACCCAGCACATCGGTGCATACCACGTTGAAACCGAACGCGGCATGGTCACCTTCCTCGACACCCCGGGTCACGCCGCGTTTACCGCCATGCGTGCCCGTGGTGCCAAGGCGACCGACATCGTGATCCTGGTGGTTGCGGCGGACGACGGCGTGATGCCACAAACCATCGAAGCCGTTCAGCACGCTGTCGCTGCTGGCGTTCCGCTGGTGGTTGCGGTGAACAAGATCGACAAGCCGGGTGCAGATCTCGATCGCATCCGTAGCGAACTGTCGGCCCACGGCGTGACTTCTGAAGACTGGGGTGGCGACACTCCATTCGTTCCGGTTTCCGCGAAGATGGGTACCGGCGTTGACGAACTGCTTGAAGCTGTATTGCTGCAGGCTGAAGTTCTCGAACTGACCGCCACTCCATCGGCGCCTGGCCGTGGTGTCGTGGTTGAATCGCGTCTCGACAAGGGCCGTGGCCCGGTGGCGACTGTTCTGGTTCAGGACGGTACGCTGCGTCAAGGTGACATGGTGCTGGTCGGCTCGAACTATGGCCGCGTGCGCGCCATGCTCGACGAGAACGGCAAGCCGATCAAGGAAGCGGGCCCGGCCATTCCGGTCGAGATCCTCGGCCTGGACGGTACGCCTGACGCTGGCGACGAGATGAGCGTGGTTGCCGACGAGAAGAAAGCCCGTGAAGTGGCTCTGTTCCGTCAAGGCAAGTTCCGCGAAGTCAAACTGGCTCGCGCTCACGCCGGCAAGCTGGAAAACATCTTCGAAAGCATGGGTCAGGAAGAGAAGAAGACGCTCAACATCGTCCTCAAATCCGACGTCCGTGGTTCGCTGGAAGCCTTGCAGGGCGCTCTGAATGGCCTGGGCAACGACGAAGTGCAAGTGCGCGTGGTCGGTGGCGGCGTCGGTGGTATTACCGAATCCGATGCCAACCTGGCACTGGCTTCCAACGCTGTACTGTTCGGCTTCAACGTGCGTGCCGATGCCGGCGCACGGAAGATCGTCGAGCAGGAAGGTCTGGACATGCGTTACTACAACGTGATCTACGACATCATCGAAGACGTCAAGAAAGCCCTGACCGGTATGCTTGGCAGCGACGTTCGCGAGAACATCCTCGGTGTGGCCGAAGTCCGTGACGTGTTCCGTTCGCCTAAGTTCGGCGCCATCGCTGGCTGCATGGTGATCGAGGGTACTGTTCACCGTAACCGTCCGATCCGTGTACTGCGTGAAGACATCGTGATCTTCGAAGGCGAGCTGGAATCCCTGCGCCGCTTCAAGGATGACGCTTCCGAAGTACGTGCCGGCATGGAATGCGGTATCGGCGTGAAGAGCTACAACGACGTCAAAGTCGGCGACAAGATCGAAGTCTTCGAGAAGGTTCAGGTTGCTCGCAGCCTCTGACTCGCGCACTTCAAGGGCCACGTCGGGCCGTCGCATGCAAGTGCGCGGCACGGCGTCAGGACTCTAAACGCAACGCCCGGTCTGGCTTTTGTCAGGCCGGGCGTTTGCCGCTTTCAGACCTTGCGGGTTTCACCGCGGGGCAGTAACAGGTAACAAATCATGGCAAAAGAATACAGCCGTACCCAACGTATCGGCGATCAGATGCAGCGTGAGCTGGCCCAACTGATCCGTCGTGAAGTCAAAGACCCGCGCGTCGGCCTGGTCACCATTACCGCTGTTGAAGTCAGCCGTGACGTCGGTCACGCGAAGATCTTCATCACCGTGATGGGGCAGGACAACGCCGAAGACATCGCGCAAAGCATCAAGGTGCTCAACGCTGCCGCCGGTTTCCTGCGCATGCAGCTGGCCCGTGAAATGAAGCTGCGCAGCGTGCCGCAATTGCACTTCCACTACGACGAAAGCGTCGTGCGTGGTGCGCACTTGTCGGCCCTGATCGAGCGTGCCGTGGCTGAGGACAATCAGCACGTGGCTGCGGCAGAACCCGAAGACACCAAGGAGTAACTCGGTGGCTCAGGTCAAACGTATCCGTCGTAACGTCAGCGGCATCATCCTGCTCGACAAGCCGCTGGGGTTCACCTCCAACGCCGCGTTGCAGAAGGTTCGCTGGTTGCTCAACGCCGAGAAGGCCGGTCACACCGGCAGTCTCGACCCACTGGCCACCGGCGTTCTGCCGCTGTGCTTTGGCGAGGCGACCAAGTTCTCGCAGTACCTGCTCGATTCCGACAAGGGTTATGAAACCTTGGCGCAACTGGGCAAGACCACCACCACGGCGGACGCCGAAGGTGAGGTTTTGCAGGAGCGTCCGGTGACCGTTGGTCAGGCCGACATTGAAGCGATTCTGCCGAAATTTCGCGGGCAAATCAGTCAGATACCGCCGATGTACTCCGCTCTCAAGCGTGATGGCCAGCCGCTGTACAAGTTGGCCCGTGCAGGCGAAGTAGTGGAGCGTGAACCGCGTTCTGTTACTATTGCGCGCTTGGAATTGCTGGCCTTCGAAGGCGATACTGCGCGTCTTGCGGTGGACTGCAGCAAGGGCACCTATATTCGCACCCTGGTGGAGGATATCGGTGAGCAACTCGGTTGTGGTGCGTACGTCGCTGAATTGCGTCGTACCCAGGCCGGGCCTTTCACCCTGGCGCAGACCGTGACCCTCGAAGAGCTGGAAGCGGTACATGCCGAAGGCGGCAACGAAGCGGTCGACCGCTTCCTGATGCCATCGGACAGCGGCCTGCAGGATTGGCCGTTGCTGCAGTTCTCGGAAGCGAGCGCGTTCTACTGGCTCAACGGCCAGCCGGTACGTGCCCCGGATGCTCCGAAGTTCGGCATGGTGCGGGTACAGGATCACAACGGTCGCTTCATCGGTATCGGTGAAGTGAGCGAAGACGGGCGTATCGCGCCGCGTCGACTGATTCGGTCAGAATGACCGGAAACCGGTCTGTGTAACAGCAGGCCGGCGAGTGTGGCTGTCAACAGGCACGGTCACTACTCCTTTATAGATACAGGGATTTGTCCCTGGCCTGTTGAAACTGTTTTTGAAACAGTTTCCTGATAAAAGGATTGCCTCATGGCTCTCGACGTTCAAGAAAAAGCTCAAATCGTTGCCGACTACCAGCAAGCTGTTGGTGACACTGGTTCGCCAGAAGTGCAAGTTGCACTGCTGACCGCCAACATCAACAAACTGCAAGGTCACTTCAAGGCCAACGGTAAAGACCACCACTCCCGTCGTGGTCTGATCCGCATGGTAAACCAGCGTCGCAAGCTGCTGGACTACCTGAAAGGCAAGGACGTGAGCCGTTACAGCGCTCTGATCGCTCGCCTGGGTCTGCGTCGCTAATCAGCGATTGCGCTTTGAGGTTGGTTGTCTGTCAGACGTCAGCGGGTTTCCGCCGGCGCCTGGCAGGCTCCCAGCCTCAAGTTTTATCTGGATACACGTTTTACCCTGGACAGGCGTCGGGCCGATTCCCGGCATTGCCCAAGAATTTCGCAAGAAACCAGTTCCCCCAAGAGCCACAAAGAAGGTAGGACACCGTGAACCCGGTAATCAAAAAATTCCAGTTCGGTCAGTCGACCGTTACCCTCGAGACTGGCCGTATCGCCCGTCAGGCCTCCGGCGCAGTATTGGTCACCGTTGACGACGACGTCAGCGTATTGGTGACCGTAGTCGGTGCCAAGCAAGCCGATCCGGGCAAGGGCTTCTTCCCTCTGTCCGTTCACTACCAGGAAAAGACTTACGCTGCCGGTAAGATCCCTGGCGGTTTCTTCAAGCGTGAAGGCCGTCCTTCCGAAAAAGAAACCCTGACTTCCCGACTGATCGACCGTCCGATCCGTCCGCTGTTCCCTGAAGGTTTCATGAACGAAGTGCAGGTTGTCTGCACCGTCGTTTCGACCAGCAAGAAGACCGATCCGGACATCGCTGCGATGATCGGTACCTCGGCTGCCCTGGCGATCTCCGGCATTCCGTTCGATGGCCCGATCGGCGCCGCTCGTGTGGCTTTCCACGAAAGCACCGGCTACCTGCTGAACCCGACCTACGAGCAGCAAGCTGCTTCGAGCCTGGACATGGTCGTGGCCGGTACTTCGGACGCCGTGCTGATGGTTGAATCGGAAGCCAAAGAGCTGACCGAAGACCAGATGCTGGGCGCGGTACTGTTTGCTCACGACGAGTTCCAGGTTGTGATCAACGCCGTTAAAGAACTGGCTGCCGAAGCTGCCAAGCCAACCTGGACCTGGGCGCCTGCTCCAGAAGCCACCGAGTTGCTGGCCGCTATCCGTTCCGAGTTCGGCGAAGCGATCTCCCAGGCCTACACCATCACCATCAAGGCCGACCGTTACGCTCGCCTGGGTGAGCTGAAGGATCAGGTTGTTGCCAAGCTGTCCGGCGAAGAAGGCCAGCCTTCGGCTTCTGACGTAAAAGCTGCTTTCGGCGAAATCGAATACCGCACCGTTCGCGAAAACATCGTTAATGGCAAGCCACGTATCGACGGTCGCGACACTCGCACCGTACGTCCACTGAACATCGAAGTCGGCGTTCTGCCGAAGACTCACGGTTCGGCCCTGTTCACCCGTGGCGAAACCCAGGCTCTGGTAGTTGCGACGCTGGGCACCGCCCGTGACGCACAACTGCTGGACACCCTGGAAGGCGAGAAAAAAGACCCGTTCATGCTGCACTACAACTTCCCTCCGTTCTCGGTGGGCGAGTGTGGTCGCATGGGTGGCGCCGGTCGTCGTGAAATCGGTCACGGCCGTCTGGCTCGTCGCTCGGTTTCGGCCATGCTGCCGGCTGCTGACGTGTTCCCGTACACCATCCGTGTGGTATCGGAAATCACCGAATCCAACGGTTCGAGCTCGATGGCTTCCGTTTGCGGCGCTTCCCTGGCCCTCATGGACGCTGGTGTTCCGATGAAGGCGCCGGTTGCCGGTATCGCCATGGGTCTGGTTAAAGAAGGCGAGAAATTCGCCGTCCTGACCGACATCCTGGGTGACGAAGACCACCTGGGCGACATGGACTTCAAAGTAGCCGGTACCGCCAAAGGTGTGACCGCGCTGCAGATGGACATCAAGATCAAGGGCATCACCGAAGAGATCATGGAAATCGCTCTGGGCCAGGCCCTGGAAGCGCGCCTGAACATCCTCGGCCAGATGAACCAGATCATCGGCCAGTCGCGTACCGAACTGTCGGCCAACGCTCCGACCATGATCGCGATGAAGATCGACACCGACAAGATCCGTGACGTTATCGGTAAAGGTGGCGCGACCATCCGTGCGATCTGCGAAGAAACCAAGGCTTCGATCGACATCGAAGACGACGGTTCGATCAAGATCTTCGGCGAAACCAAGGAAGCGGCTGAAGCAGCACGTCAGCGCGTTCTGGGTATCACCGCAGAAGCCGAGATCGGCAAGATCTACGTCGGCAAGGTTGAGCGCATCGTCGACTTCGGCGCATTCGTCAACATCCTGCCGGGCAAGGACGGTCTGGTTCACATCTCGATGCTGAGCGACGCTCGCGTAGAGAAAGTGACCGACATCCTGAAAGAAGGCCAGGAAGTGGAAGTGCTGGTACTGGACGTGGACAACCGCGGCCGTATCAAGCTGTCCATCAAAGACGTGGCAGCTGCCAAGGCTTCGGGCGTTTAATCACCCCGCAGCTCCAGCACAATGAAAATGCCCCGCCGTGAAAACGGCGGGGCATTTTTTTGTCCGTGAAATATCGGGTCATTCGGCGAAGTTGCCGACCTTCGAGACCAGTGCTAGGTTTAGCCCACCGCCCGTGTAGCTCAGCCGGTAGAGCAGCGCACTCGTAACGCGAAGGTCGCAGGTTCGATTCCTGTCTCGGGCACCACTTCCCCTTATTTCACTTTGCGGCTCAACTCCTCGACGGTGCGCTTGAGCTGATCCATCGCGCGATCCTGATCGTTGAGCTTCTGCTTCAGGCTGGAGATTTCGCTGTTGCTCGAACTGGAGCTGGAGCCGCTGTTGCGCTTGAGGTCTTCGACCTGACGGCCGAGCGTATCGAGCTGGCGATCCTGTTCCTTGACCTTGTTCTTCAGATCTTCGATCTCCCTGCCGCTGGAACTCGAGCTGGAACCGCTGCTGCGCTTGAACTCTTCGATCTGACGCGACTGCTCGTTGACAGTGTCGCGCATCTTTTTCAGCTCATCGACGCTGATGCCGCTTCTGACTACCACGTCTTTGCCGTAGTCGTTATGAAGGGCAGGGATCTGGTCGCCAAAGGACGGGCTGCTGTTACTCAGTTCAACTGCCATTGCGCTGGCCGGCAGGGCCAGCATGCCCAGCAGGGCGGTCAAAGCGGTGGCGGACACAACAGAAGAAATCTTCGAAAAGCTGCGCATCACTGGGTTTCCTTGTGAACAGCTAAGGTGAGTGCCGAGATGGCACATCGCTATGACTTGGAAATCCGGATTATGTTCCGCAGGTCAACTTTTTGTGGGAGAGATGTAAAGTCCCGTGTTATTCGCTCGCCAAACGTCCTATATTCGTTGTCTGCATGAGCATCGCCCAGCAGTTTTCAGATGATCCCGAATGGTTCCGAAGGCCGGACAATCCGTGTCAGAGAGATCCTTGATGATCCACATCCATCTTCCATTCTTACGATCAGCGAGAACGCCATGACTGAACTGACTCAAGAACAACGCCACGAACAAGCACTGGAAAAGTACAAGCTTGATGCGCCAGAGCTGATGGACGAGATCAAGGACCTGAGTCCCGATGATCAGAAGGACCAGATCCAGTGGGCGTTCGAAGACGAAGCCGAAGCCCAGGGCCTGCAACCTTGGGAATTGACACTCAAGTACACCAGCACGCCTGAGGAGTTCGAGGCCAGGCGCCTCGAGCTGCACAAGGAAGCGGCCGAGGTGTTGGGCGTCGAGTGGGATGAATACTGCGAGATGAACAATCTGGTGGTCTGAAAAAAAACGCCAGCCTCGAAAGGGCTGGCGTTTTTTATTGCTCGATGGCCTCAGATGCTCAGGCGCATCGACAGGTCCACAGCCTTCACATCCTTGGTCATCGCGCCGATCGAGATGTAGTCCACACCGGTCTGTGCGATTGGCAACAGCGTGCTTTCGTTGATGCCGCCACTGGCTTCCAGTTTTGCCTTGCCGCCGTTCAGGCGCACGGCTTCGCGCATGTCATCGAGGCTCAGTTCGTCGAGCATGATGATGTCGGCACCGGCGGCCAGCGCTTCTTTCAGTTCCTCCAGGCTTTCCACTTCGATTTCCACCGGTTTGCCAGGCGCAATCTTGTGCGCGGCGGCAATGGCCTGGGGGATGCCACCGCTGGCGGCGATGTGGTTTTCCTTGATCAGGAACGCGTCGTACAGACCGATGCGGTGGTTATGGCAGCCACCGCAGGTGACCGCGTATTTCTGCGCCAGACGCAGGCCCGGCAGGGTCTTGCGGGTGTCGAGCAGTTTCACCGAAGTCTCGGCGACGAAGTCCGCCAGGTACTGCGCGCGGGTCGCCACGCCGGACAGCAATTGCAGGAAGTTCAGTGCGCTGCGCTCACCGGTCAGCAGCGAACGGGCAGGACCTTCCAGATGAAACAGCGGCTGATTCGGCGATACCCGTTCGCCATCGCGCACCTGCCAATGCACCGCCACCCGAGGATCGAGCTGACGGAACACCGCGTCAACCCAGGCCGTGCCACTGATGACGGCGGCGTCGCGAGTAATGATGGTGGCTTTGGCCAGGCGTTCGGCCGGGATCAGTTGCGCGGTGATGTCGCCGCTGCCGATGTCTTCGAGCAACGCACGGCGCACGTTGGCTTCGATTTCGGCGGTCAAATCGGCGAGACGTAGATTCGGCATAACGGGCTCCACAAACTAAGTGGCCCGATTATAGGGGCATGGCGACGGCCAACCCAAGGCGAGAACAGCCACGCAGCGCTGCATCCGGTCGATTTTCTTTGAGCAAACCCGTTTCTGTCGTGGTCACTGGAAGGTGTCGGCGCATAGGGGAAACCCTGACGGCTCTGGCGCCGGGGACACCTTTTGCAAGATAATCCGCCTTGCATTTGACGCCATGACTTTGACGTCGGCAAATCACCGTTTCAGGAGGCTTGGATGCACAACGACGGGAATGTAGTGCCTTTGCACAAGGCCACTACCGATCAGGCGACTCACTCGCCGCTCGCCCGCCTGCCTGTGATTCTGCTTCAGGTTCGCGACAAGGCTGCCCAGCGCCTGCGCAATGGTTTGCAGGAGCTGTTCGATAACGCCGACGACACCCTGTTTGAAATGGCCGACCGGGCGCGTAACGACGTCGAACAGAACATCTTTTTCGAAGCCATGCGCGACCTGCGCCTCAAGCGCAAGAACATCGAGCGCGGTTTTCTCGAGCAGTTCTTCGAAGCCTTTGTCGGCCTCACTCAATTCGATCCCGTTCCCGCTGTCCTGTCTCACGCCTTGCAATACGAGGACACGACCGCGCGCACCGACGACATGGAGCGCAGCGTCGCGGTCGAAACCATGGTCGGCCGCGTGCTGAATCGCGACGGATTTGCCCTCGATCAACTGACCGCGCGATTCAACGCGCTGTTGGGCAAGACCCTGGACGATCAATACAACCCGCTGGGCCCGGCGATGCTCTGCGAGTACTTCCTGCAGGCCGGACGCAATCTGGGAGTGGAGATCAAGGTCAAACTGATCCTGCTCAAATTGTTCGAACGTTATGTCCTGGCCGATACCGATCAACTCTATGCCGAAGCCAACCAACTGCTGATTGCTACGGGCGTGTTGCCCGAGCTCAAGCCGGCGCCGGCCCGTCGCGCCATCGATCAGGCCGTGGCCAGCGTGCAGAGCGAATTCGAGGGTGTCGATAAACCCCAGACGGATGCAGGCGTGCAGGAGGTCTTCGCCGCGTTGCAGGAGTTGTTGCTGCACGTGCGTGGCACCGTTGCGCCAACCCTTGAGCCCAGCGCTCCCGCCCAACCGATTTCCACCCGCGACCTGCTGCGCCTGCTCTCGCACTTGCAGCAATACGTACCGGCGCTGGCGGTGCAGGACGACTTCGATCTGCGCCATCAGCTTGAGCAGTTGCTTACCCGCGTCAGCGTGCGCAGCGGTAAATCAAGAATCGTCGGCGGGGCTGACGAGGACGTGATCAATCTGGTGGCGATGGTCTTCGACTGCATTCTTGATGATCGCAACCTGCCAGATTCGCTCAAGGCACTGATTGCACGTTTGCAGATCCCGATGTTGAAGGTCGCGGTCATCGACAAAAGCTTCTTCAGCCGCAGCAGCCATCCGGCGCGTCGCCTGCTCAACGAAATTGCCGAGGCGGCCATGGGCTGGGGCGAGTGCGACGTTAATGCACGCGACAGCCTGTACCTGCGCATCGAGCAAGTGGTGCAGCGCCTGCTGACGGATTTCGTCGATGACCCGGCGATTTTTTCCGAGTTGCTGGCGGACTTCCTCGCGTTCACCAGTGACGAGCGCCGTCGCAGCGAATTGCTTGAACAGCGTTTGCGCGATGCCGAAGAGGGCCGGGCGAAAACCGAACTGGCGCGCCAACGGGTGGAGCAGGCGCTGAATCAGGCGTTGCTGGGCAAAGTCCTGCCACCGTCGGTGGTGACGTTCGTGCAGGAGGCCTGGAGCAAAGTGTTGCTGCTGACCTGCCTCAAGCACGGCGATCAGTCTGCCGAATGGCAGGCCGACGTGCAGACCATGGAACAATTGATCTGGAGCGTGCAGCGTCACGAGGATGCTGAAGCCGGCCTGCGTCTGCTGGCGCTGGTGCCGGGGTTGCTCAAGTCACTGCGCGATGGCCTGAGCAGTTCGGCCTTCGATCCGTTTGCGACCAGCGGCTTTTTCAGTGAACTGGAAGGGCTGCATGTACGCCTGCTCGAAGCGTCCAGTGAACCGGATCAGGTCGCGTTGCCGGAAATGATCGAAGTGTCGCAGGCGATTGTCTTGCAGATGGCCGAAGACGGCCTTCAACCTCGCACGCCGGCGCGTTTGCCGGCCGACGACGCAGGCCTGCGTCAGGTCGATCAGTTACGCCTGGGCAGTTGGGTGGCGTTCGAGGAAGACGAGGAGCACACCCTGCGCTGCAAACTGGCGGCGATCATCGAAGCCACCGGCAAGTACGTGTTTGTCGACCGCACCGGGATGAAAGTGCTGGAGCGCGACCGCACTGAACTGGCCCTGGCGTTTCGTCGCGGCGCGGTGCGGGCGCTGGATGATACCTTGCTGTTCGACCGGGCACTGGAGTCGGTGCTCGGCAATCTGCGGCGGCTCAATCGCGGCAAGTGATCGCGCGCCGGGGGCCGATCACGGCATACTGGTCGCCAACACAGTCGGCGTTGAAGGAATCGGTATGCAGTTGGATCCCGCAAGCGGGTGGTGTCACGGGGTGCAGGTCTGCCCTTCGCCCAACTTCAATGAACGCCCGGCGGGCGAAGTCTCCCTGTTGGTCATCCACAACATCAGCCTGCCGCCGGCGCAGTTCGCCACCGGCAAGGTCCAGGAATTTTTCCAGAATCGTCTGGATGTCACGGAACATCCCTACTTTGCCGGGATCGCCGACCTGCGCGTGTCCGCGCATTTTCTGATCGAACGTGACGGCAAGGTCACCCAGTTTGTCTCCTGTCTTGAGCGTGCCTGGCATGCCGGCGTTTCGGTGTTCGAAGGACGGGAAACCTGTAACGATTTTTCGGTGGGCATCGAGCTGGAAGGCACCGATGATCTGCCGTTCACCGATGCACAGTATCAGGCGTTGACCGTGCTGACCCGGCAGATACAGGCGGCGTTCCCGGCGATCACCGTCGAGCGCATCTGCGGGCACAGCGACATCGCCCCCGGACGCAAGACCGACCCCGGACCCGCATTCGACTGGGCACGCTACCGCGCCGCCCTGGCACAAGAGGAAGGACAATGAGTTTTCTGGTGTTACTGCTGGCGGTCTGGATCGAGAAGTTCTCGGCCCTGCGCCAACGGGTTCAACGCGATGGCGGATGGATCCGCGAACTGCACAAGCTTGAAACCGGCGGGCTGGCCAAACAGCCGTGGCTGGTGCTGACCGTCCTGGTGCTGTTGCCGGTGGCGCTGCTGGGATTACTGCTGGTGGTGCTGGATCCGGTGGCCTACGGTTTGCTGGCGTTGCCAGTGCACCTGCTGGTGGTGATTTACAGCCTGGGACGGGGCGATCTGCTTGGCGGACTCGGGCCGTTTCGCGACGCCTGGCGCCGTGAGGATCTGCAGGCCGCCGCGCACGTGGCCAAGCGTGATCTGAACATTTGCGCCGAAAGCGGCGAACAATTGCTGGAGCAAGTGCAACGGCATCTGTTGTGGCAGGCCTACCAGAGCTTCTTTGCGGTGATTTTCTGGTATTTCCTGCTCGGGCCGGTCGCGGCGCTGAGCTATCGCTTGCTGGCGCTGGCGGAAGAAAACGCCCAGAACCCGGCGGTGGCCGAACGGGCCGGGCAACTGCGTCACGCCTTCGACTGGGTGCCGGTGCGCCTGCTGGCGGCGAGTCTTGCCCTGGTCGGCAATTTCGTCGCGGTCAGCCGGGTGATGCTGCACGAACTGCTGAACTGGAACATCAGCGCTGCGCAACTGATCAACAAGGTCGGGCTGGCTGCCGGGGAAATTCCGCCGGCCGCCGTTGGTCCTGAAGGCATCAATACCCTCGACTGCCTGTGGGAACTGCTGCTGCGGGCGGCGGTGCTTTGGTATGCCGGCTTTGCCTTGTGGACGGTGCTGGCGTAGGTCGTTCGCGTGACGAGGGGGGCAATCCCCCTCGTTAACCTTAAGTTACAAAACCTCCCCTCGATTTGAGCTATACAGAGATGGCGCCCGATAGTGGCTATCTGCTGTCGCCCCGCGCCTGCCAATAAAAACAAGAAAAAACCAAGGGAGACTTCCAGTGAAGAGCTTGCTCTATCCCGCCGTCTCGCTGATGAACCGCTTGAGCTTCGGCATGAAGTTCAGCCTGATCAGCGTGCTGTTCCTGGTGCCGATGCTGGTGACCAATTTCTATCTGGTGCGCGATTCCTATCGCGAATTCCAGGGCACCCGGGTGGAGCTGCAGAGCCTTGATCTGCTGGGTAGCAGTCTGGCCCTGCGCCGGGATCTGGAAACCCTCAACAATCTGGTGCAGATCAACGTCACCCTCGGACAGTCCGGCAAGGCCGGCAATGTCGAGGCGCAGATCACCCACCTTGAGCAAAACGTTGTGGCGCGCCTGCAAGGGCTGACGCCCATGACCGAAGATCCGGAGCAGATCAAATTCTTCGACGCCAAACGCGATGAAATGATCGCTGCGTTCAAGGCCCAGCAAGCGGAAAACTCCCTGCAAAGCAAAAGTGCGCTGATCGGCAAACTGCTGGGCAATGCGCAGATTTTCAGCCAGATCGTGGCCAGTCAGGCCGGGTTGAGCCGTGACAACCAGAGCGACATACGTCAGCTCAGCGAGCTGATCACCGCGATCACACCGGCCGTCACCCAGGCCTTGGGCGAAGGTCGGGCAATGGGCTCGTATTCTTTGGGCCAGGGCTTTCTCAACAGTTCGTCGAGCACCCGTTTCGACGAGTTGCTGGTGCAGATCGAAAAACTTCAGGCCGAGTACGGTCTGAAATTGCAGGACGCACTGGGTTCGAGCAAAGCCGCCCGTGATTCCCTGAGCGCTCCGGCCGATGCCAGCAAGGCGTCGCTGAAGCAGGCCGGCACACTGATCGAAGAACAAGTGGTGATGGCCGAAACGCTCGACGCGCCATGGCAGGCATTTTACGACCAGGTCACCGGGCTGATGGACCACACCTATCAGCTCAACGACGCCACCCTGAAATTCCTCGACACCCAATTGCAGCAGCGCCTGGGGCAAAACCGCACGCACATGGTGCTGCAAGCTGTGGCGCTGTCGGTGGTGTTCGTGCTGATTTTCTATCTCTATGGCGGTTTTTACGCGTCGACCCGCGCCACGCTGAAAAACCTCGGCGCCATGATGGACAAGGTGGCGGCGGGCGACATGACGGTGAATTTCCACGCCAATAGTCGCGATGAACTCGGTGAGTTGGGGGAAGTGTTCAACGGTACGGTGAGGAAAATCCATGACCTGATCGAACGGGTCGGCCACACCGTGGGCGAGGTCGAGCGGCAGGCGGGGCAGGTGGAAAACGTCTCGGCGCAAAGTAACCAGGCAGTCGCCGGGCAACGCACGCAAATCGAGCAAGTAGCCACCGCGATGAACCAGATGTCGGCGACATCGCTGGAGGTGGCACGCAGTGCGGCGGCAGCGGTCAGCAGCGCCCACAGCGTGAACGACGAAACCATCAGTGGTCGTGGGCTGGTGGAATCACAACAGGGCAGCATCGCGGCACTGGCGAGCGAAATCGATCAATCGGTGCTGGTGATCAACCAGTTGGCCAGCGACAGCCAGTCAATCAGCCGCGTTCTGGAAGTGATCAAGAGCATCGCCGAGCAGACCAATCTGCTGGCGCTCAACGCCGCGATTGAAGCGGCGCGGGCCGGTGAGCAGGGACGCGGTTTTGCCGTGGTCGCTGACGAAGTCCGGACCCTGGCCAGACGCACCCAGCAATCGACCGAAGAAATCGAACAGATGATCGCCAAGCTCCACGGCGGCGTCGGCGCCGCGGTGAAGGCCATGGGTGTCAGCCATCAGATGGCCAACGGCACGGTGGGGCAATCGGAAAAGGTCCAGCAGGCGCTGGAAAACATCCTCGGCGCTGTCGGCATGATCGTCGACCAGAACCAGCAGATCGCCGCCGCCGTCGAGCAACAGACGGCCGTCGCCCACGACATCGACCAGAACATCGTCGAGATCAACCGTGCCGGCGAGCGCACCGCAGAAGGTGCCCATCAGACTGAAGATGCCAGCCGCGCGCTATCGGCACAGGTGGTTGAGTTGAAGCAATTGATCAGCGCGTTCCGGGTTTGAATGGACCTGCCTCTTGTGAGGCAGGTTTTTTCGGAATGCCTTGTAGTACTTTTTTGCTTACATCTGTAAGCCAAATCCTGATTTCCTCCGGGGGCTGGATTTTCGTCTTCAATGAACCAAGCTCAGTTCATTGACCACTTGGAGGAGGCCGCTCATGTCCGTCGCAACCCTGGGAGTTCAGGGCCATTGCGCCCACTGCCAGACTACGCTGGTGCTCAAGCCTTGGCAGCTCAATGCCATCTCGATTCACGAAGCCTTCACCTGCGCCCATTGCCAGAAAAGCCTGGAGTTGCGCTGCCCGAAGCAGATCAAACGCTTCCGTTCGCTCGATTCACTTGGCCTGCTGCGCGCCAGTGCACTGGTGACGGTGTGCACCGCGCTGCTGGTGGCGTTGGTGATGGAGTGGGTAGGGTTGCTCAGCGTCACCGAGCAGTTGAACGCGTCGCTGATCGCGATTTTCGTGTACTTCGCAGTGATTCGTTATGCCCGCCAGCGCCAGCACCTGACCCTGATTCTCGACGCGGCCAAGGCCCACGCCGACTGACTACCAGCCGAACACGTCGCAGCTGTTGGCGGTACTGGCGGCGGCAAGTTCTTGTGCACTGATGTTCATCAATGCGGCGAGTGACGTGCAAATCGCCGGCAGATGCGCAGGCGTATTGCGCACGCCGGGAAACATGGCGGGCGCCATGTCCGGTGAGTCGGTTTCCAGCACCACTGAATTCAGCGGCAAGTCGGCCAGCACCCGGTGCATACGCAATGCCTGCGGCCAGGTTGGCGCACCGCCAAGGCCGAGTTTGAAACCGAGTTTGATGTATTCCCGCGCTTCTTCACGGCTGCCGGCGAAAGCGTGGATGATCCCGGCGCGTTTGAGCTTGAAGCGCTTGAGCGTGGCAATCACCGCCGCATGGCTGCGCCGTACATGGATCAATGCCGGCAGTTCAAAATCCGCCGCCAGTTGCAGCTGTGCCTCGAACAGCGCTTGCTGGCGTTCGCGGTCGAGGGTTTCGACGAAGTAATCCAGGCCGATTTCGCCGACTGCACACAGCTGCCGATGACCCTTTAGCCGTGTCAGCCAGTCGCCCAGAGCAAGCAGGTCTGCAGGCCGATGCTGATCGAGATACACCGGGTGCAACCCGAACGCGGCGTACAAGTCGGTGTCGCTTTGCACCAGATCCCACACCCGCTGCCAGTTCGCCTCGTAGACCCCGAGCACCACCATTCGCCGCACCCCGAGGGCGCGGCTTTCGCTCAGCAGCGCCGCGCGGTCGGCGTCGAAGTCGGGGAAGTCCAGATGGGTGTGGCTGTCGATCAGCTCCACGGCTCAGTCCCGGTGAATACGCTGCTTGAAGGTACGGGCGATGGCCTGCACGCCAGGCTGGTAGTCCGATTGTTCGACCGCCGCCAGCGCCAGTTCCAGCGCCTTGTCGGCGATCAACTGGTGCTGCTGGGCCATGGCATTGACCGGTAGCGGCAGGAAGTCGAGCAACTGGGTGTCGCCAAATGTGCCGAGGCGCAGCGGGCGGGATTTGAGCGGGTAGTCGTGCAGCGCGTCGAACACACCCTGCAGCAACACGTAGGACGTGGTCACCAGCGCGTCCGGCAAATGCCCGAGACGTTGCAGGAGTTCCTCCATCAACTGCTTGCCGCACTCGCGGCTGAAGGATTCGGCGTGTTCGATCAGCACTTCGCCCTTGAACCCGGCGAGGGCCTGTTTGAACCCGGCGGCACGTTCCTGGCTGATGCTCAGTTCCGGACGCGCGCCCAGCAGCACGATCTGCTTTGGCTGCGACTCGAGCAGGCTTTCGGTCAAGTGCAGGCTGGCTTCACGGTCATCGCTGACCACCGAGCAGAAGTATTCGGCATCCATCACCCGGTCGATGGCAATGATCGGCAGGCCCTTGGCCTGCAACTGACGATAACTGTCGTCACCGGCGGGCAGGCAACTGGCGACGATCAACGCATCGCAGCGCCGGGCGCGGAACAGTTGCAGCAGTTGCCGCTCGCTGTCCGGTGCATCGTCGGAGCTGGCGATCAGCAGCTGATAACCGCGAGCCCGGGCGCCTTGCTCCAGCAGTTTGGCGATCCGCGCGTAACTGGGGTTTTCCAGATCCGGCAGGATAAAACCCAGGGTCCGGGTGTGCCGACTGCGCAGCCCGGCCGCCTGTGGATTGGGGGTAAAGCCGTGCAGATCGACCACCGCCCGCACCCGCTCGACGGTGGCGTTGCTGATGCGTTGCTGTTCGGCCTTGCCGTTGATGACGTAGCTGGCGGTGGTCACGGACACTCCGGCCAACCGCGCGATATCACTGAGTTTCAACCCGGGATTTCCTTGTTTTTTCGAGCTTGCCGCGACATTTTCGCCAATCCTACCCGATTCAGGCAGGCGACCATTGTCTCAGCGCATCCGACAAGTTGGACTTCAAGGATGGGGCATTATCGAGTAACGTGCCGATCAATCTAGATTAAACGTTTCAGCAAGCGTATTTTCTACGTTTTAGACGCCTTTGGCCGGTTCTGCCGTGAAACCGCCAAAACTGCCTCCTGAAAAGGAAGCCTACAAGCGCCTAAGCTGCAACCATTCAAAACAATACCTGGCGCATGAATGCGTCAAAAAGGAGATCGCATGCTCGAGCTCACTGTAGAGCAGATATCCATGGGCCAGTCGGCTGTGGATAAACCCGCCGCTTTGCAATTGCTGGCCAGTCATCTGGTCGCCGATGGCCTCGTCGCCGACGGATACCTCGCCGGCCTGCAGGCCCGGGAGGCTCAGGGCTCGACCTTCCTCGGCCAAGGCATTGCGATCCCCCACGGCACGCCCGAAACCCGCGATCAGGTGTTCGCCACCGGCGTGCGGCTGATGCAGTTTCCCGACGGCGTGGACTGGGGCGATGGCCAGATCGTTTATCTGGCCATCGGCATCGCCGCCAAATCCGACGAACATTTGCGCCTGCTGCAATTGCTGACCCGCGCCCTCGGCGAGACCGATCTGGGCCAGGCCCTGCGCCGTGCCAGTTCGCCCGAAGCGCTGCTGAAACTGCTGCAAGGTGCACCGCAAGAGCTGGCGCTGGATGCGCAGATGATCGGCCTCGGGGTCTCCGCCGACGATTTCGAAGAACTGGTCTGGCGCGGGGCACGTCTGCTACGTCAGGCCGATTGCGTGAGCAACGGTTTCGCCGGGGTGTTGCAGCAGGTCGAAGCGCTGCCGCTGGGCGATGGCCTGTGGTGGCTGCACAGCGAGCAGACCGTGAAGCGTCCGGGCCTGGCGTTCGTCACGCCCGACAAACCGATGCGTTACCTCGGCCAGCCGCTCAGCGGTCTGTTCTGTCTGGCCAGCCTCGGTGAAGCGCATCAGGCGTTGCTCGAGCGGTTGTGCGCGTTGCTGATCGAAGGTCGCGGCCATGAACTGGGCCGCGCCACCAGCAGCCGTAAAGTCCTCGAAGTGCTCGGCGGCGAGTTGCCGGCCGACTGGCCGAGCGCGCGTATCGCATTGGCCAACGCCCATGGTTTGCACGCGCGGCCGGCGAAGATTCTCGCGCAACTGGCGAAGAGTTTTGACGGCGAAATTCGTGTGCGCATCGTTGACGGTCAGGACAGCGCCGTGTCGGTGAAGAGCCTGAGCAAACTGCTGAGCCTCGGCGCCCGTCGCGGGCAGGTGCTGGAAATCATCGCCGAACCGAGCATCGCCGCTGACGCCCTGCCGGCGTTGCTGGCCGCCATCGAAGAAGGCCTCGGCGAAGAAGTCGAGCCGCTGCCAGCCGTCAGTCAGCAGCGCGAAGTCATTGCCGACATCGCCGAAGTCCTGAGCGCCCCGGCCTCCGGCAGCCTGCTGCAAGCGATTCCTGCCGCCCCCGGCATCGCCATCGGCCCGGCGCATATTCAGGTCCAGCAAACCATCGATTACCCGTTGCGCGGCGAGTCCGCCGCCATCGAGCGCGAGCGTCTCAAGCAAGCGCTGACCGACGTGCGCCAGGACATTCAGGGCCTGATCGAGCGCAGCAAGGCCAAGGCGATCCGCGAGATTTTCATCACCCACCAGGAAATGCTCGACGACCCGGAACTCACCGACGAAGTCGACACCCGCCTCAAGCAGGGCGAAAGCGCCGAGGCGGCGTGGATGGCCGTGATCGAGGCCGCCGCGAAGCAACAGGAATCGTTGCAGGACGCGTTGCTCGCCGAACGCGCCGCCGACCTGCGCGACATTGGTCGCCGGGTGCTGGCGCAACTGTGTGGCGTGCAGACGCCCGCCGAGCCTGAGCAACCGTACATTCTGGTGATGGACGAGGTCGGCCCGTCCGACGTCGCGCGGCTGGATCCGGCGCGGGTCGCGGGGATTCTCACTGCCCGTGGTGGCGCCACCGCACACAGCGCAATCGTGGCTCGCGCGCTGGGCATTCCGGCGCTGGTCGGTGCGGGCGCTGCGGTGTTGCTGCTGAAACCGGGCACGCCGTTGCTGCTCGACGGCCAGCGCGGTCGCCTGCATGTGGACGCGGATGCCGCGACCCTGCAACGCGCCAGCGAAGAGCGCGACACCCGCGAACAACGCCTGAAAGCCGCCGCCGAGCAACGTCATCAACCGGCGCACACCACCGACGGCCATGCCGTGGAAGTGTTCGCCAACATCGGTGAAAGCGCCGGTGTGATCAGCGCGGTGGAGCAGGGCGCCGAAGGCATCGGTCTGTTGCGCACCGAACTGATTTTCATGGCCCATCCGCAAGCGCCGGACGAAGCGACCCAGGAAGCTGAATACCGCCGCGTCCTCGACGGCCTCGCCGGTCGGCCGCTGGTGGTGCGCACCCTCGACGTTGGCGGCGACAAACCGCTGCCGTATTGGCCGATCGCCAAGGAAGAAAACCCGTTCCTCGGCGTGCGCGGCATTCGCCTGACCTTGCAGCGTCCGCAGATCATGGAAGCGCAATTGCGCGCCTTGCTGCGTTCGGCGGACAACCGTCCATTGCGGATCATGTTCCCGATGGTCGGCAGCGTCGAAGAATGGCGTCAGGCCCGCGACATGACCGAACGCCTGCGCCTGGAAATCCCGGTGGCCGATCTGCAACTTGGGATCATGATCGAAGTGCCGTCCGCCGCATTGCTGGCGCCGGTACTGGCCAAAGAGGTGGACTTCTTCAGTGTCGGCACCAACGACCTGACCCAGTACACGCTGGCGATCGACCGTGGTCATCCGACCCTGTCCGCCCAGGCGGACGGCCTGCACCCGGCGGTGCTGCAACTGATCGACATCACCGTGCGCGCGGCCCATGCCCATGGCAAATGGGTCGGCGTCTGCGGCGAACTGGCGGCGGATCCGCTGGCGGTGCCGGTGCTGGTCGGCCTCGGTGTGGATGAACTGAGCGTCTCCGGGCGCAGCATCGCCGAGGTCAAGGCGCGCATCCGCGAACTCAGCCTGACCCAGACCCAAACCCTTGCTCAACAAGCCCTGGCCGTGGGCAGCGCCAACGAAGTGCGCGCATTAGTGGAGGCCCTGTAATGGCCAAGATTCTCACCCTGACCCTCAACCCGGCGCTGGACCTCACGGTGCAGTTGCCACGTCTGGAGGCCGGTCAGGTCAACCGCAGCGACGAGATGCACACCCACGCCGCCGGCAAGGGCGTCAACGTCGCGCAAGTGCTGGCTGATCTCGGTCATCAACTGACGGTCAGCGGCTTTCTCGGCGAAGACAATCTGCAAGCCTTCGAAACCCTGTTCGCCAAGCGCGGTTTCACCGATGCGTTTATCCGGGTGCCGGGCGAGACCCGCAGCAACATCAAGGTCGCGGAACAGGATGGCCGCATCACCGACATCAACGGCCCGGGGCCGGTAGTGGGCGTGGTGGCGCAACAGGCGTTGCTGGATCGTCTGGTGCAGATTGCACCGGGGCATGACGCGGTGGTGGTCGCCGGCAGCCTGCCGCGCGGGGTCAGTGCACAGTGGTTGCGCGAACTGGTCGAGCGCTTGAAAGCGTTGGGCCTGAAAGTCGCCCTGGACACCAGCGGCGACGCCTTGCGCGCAGCGCTCAAGGCCGGTCCATGGCTGATCAAACCGAACACCGAAGAGCTGGCCGATGCGCTGGGCTGTGAAGTGGTGTCGCACGGGTCTCAGGCTGAAGCGGCCAATCGGTTGCACGCCCAGGGCATCGAGCACGTGGTGATTTCCCACGGCGCCGAAGGCGTGAACTGGTTCAGTGTCGGCTCGGCGCTGCAGGCGACGCCGCCGAAGGTCAGCGTCGCCAGCACGGTCGGTGCCGGCGATTCGTTGCTGGCCGGCATGCTCCACGGTCTGCTCAGCGCCGACACACCGGAACAGACCCTGCGCACGGCCACGGCGATTGCAGCGCAGGCGGTGACCCAGATCGGATTCGGTATTCACGATGCTGCGCAACTGACGCAGCTCGAACAGGGCGTGCGCGTGCGCCCCCTGACAGAACAATAAGAGGGTTTGTCATGAAGTTAGCCATTGTCACGTCCTGCCCGAACGGCATGGTCACCAGTGTGCTGTGCGCCCGGTTGCTGGATGCTGCGGCCCAGCGTCAGGGCTGGAGCACCAGCGTCGAAGTGGTGGATGCGGCGCACCCGGAACGCGAATTGTCGGCGGCCACCATCGAAGCCGCCGAATGGGTGTTGCTGGTGGCCACGGGACCGGTGGACATGACCCGGTTCATCGGCAATAAAGTCTTTCGGATCGCGCCGGCGCAAGCCCTGCAGGATGTCGAAGACGTGCTGCGGCGTGGCGCCGTCGAGGCCGAGGTTTACGTCGCTGACGAAATGCCGCCCGTGGTTGCCAGCGCACAAGCTCCACGTCTGGTCGCGGTCACCGCCTGCCCGACCGGCGTCGCTCACACCTTCATGGCCGCCGAAGCCTTGCAGCAAGCTGCCAAGCGTCTGGGCTACGACCTGCAAGTCGAAACCCAGGGCTCGGTCGGCGCGCGCAATCCGCTGAGCGCGGCAGCGATTGCCGAGGCTGACGTGGTGCTGCTGGCGGCTGACATCGAAGTCGCCACCGAGCGTTTCGCCGGCAAGAAAATCTACCGCTGCGGCACCGGCATTGCCTTGAAGCAATCCGAGGCCACGCTGAAAAAAGCCCTGGCCGAAGGCAAGCAGGAAAGTGCTGCGAGCGACGGCAAGGCCCCGGCCAAACAAGAGAAAAGCGGCGTCTACAAACACCTGCTGACCGGTGTGTCGTTCATGCTGCCGATGGTGGTGGCGGGCGGCTTGATGATCGCCTTGTCGTTCGTGTTCGGCATCACCGCGTTCAAGGAAGAGGGCACGCTGGCGGCAGCGCTGATGCAGATCGGTGGCGAGACTGCGTTCAAATTGATGGTGCCGCTGCTGGCCGGTTACATCGCCTGGTCGATTGCCGACCGTCCCGGTCTGGCGCCGGGCATGATCGGTGGTTTGCTGGCGAGCACTCTGGGCGCCGGCTTCATCGGCGGGATCGTCGCCGGATTTATCGCAGGCTATGCGGCCAAGGCGATCAGTCGGTATGTGGCGCTGCCGCAAAGTCTGGAGGCGCTGAAGCCGATTCTGATCATTCCGTTGTTCGCCAGTCTGTTCACCGGGCTGGTGATGATTTACGTGGTCGGCAAACCGGTGGCCGGAATGCTCGCGGCGCTGACGCATTTCCTCGACAGCATGGGCACCACCAACGCGATCCTGCTCGGTGTGCTGCTGGGCGGCATGATGTGCGTTGACCTCGGCGGGCCGATCAACAAGGCCGCGTATGCGTTCTCGGTGGGGCTGCTGGCCTCGCAGAGTTATGCACCGATGGCCGCGACCATGGCCGCCGGCATGGTGCCGCCGATCGGTCTGGGCATCGCCACTTTCATCGCCCGTCGCAAGTTCGCCCAGACCGAGCGCGAAGCCGGTAAAGCGGCGTTGGTGCTCGGCTTGTGCTTCATCTCTGAAGGGGCGATTCCGTTTGCCGCGAAAGACCCGTTGCGGGTGATCCCGGCGAGCATCGCCGGCGGTGCGTTGACCGGTGCGCTGTCGATGTATTTCGGCTGCAAACTGATGGCGCCCCACGGTGGCCTGTTCGTGCTGGCAATTCCGAACGCGATCAACCATGCGCTGTTGTACCTGCTGGCGATTGTCGCGGGCAGCCTGCTGACGGCGGTGGTGTATGCGCTGGTCAAGCGGCCGGAAGCCGTGGAACTGGCGCTGGAGCCCGCGAAAGCGTGACACTGCGAAAACTTGTGGGAGCGAGCTTGCTCGCGAACGCGGTTTGACCTTCAACAGATGTATTGACTGATCCGACGCTTTCGTCGGATCGCCGCCCGGACCAAGCTCGCTCCCACAGGGGATGTGTTGTCATCCCCAATTCATGATCCCGTGTTTAAGTTTTCCTTTTTTCAGGGAGAACACCATGAGCGATTTCAATCCCGGTCGCCGCCGCGTGATGCAAGCCGTCGGCGCCGGTTTGCTGATGCCGGGGCTGGCGCCGGCCGTGATCGCGTCGGTCAAGGATCGACCGCAACTCACTGATGGCGTGCAATCCGGCGACCTGCAGGGCGACCGGGCGATGATCTGGAGCCGCGCCGACCGCCCGGCGCAGATGGTGGTGGAGTGGGACACTCGCAGCCAGTTCCGCCATCCGCGCCGGGTCGTCTCGGCACTGGCCGATGCCCGCAGCGATTTCACCGCCCGCGTCGAACTCACCGGGCTGCCCGCCGATCAGGCGATTTTTTACCGCGTGTATTTCAAGGACGCCCGCACCGGCGTTGCCAGCGAACCGTGGCTCGGCCACTTGCGCAGTGCGCCGACAGCGCGGCGCAATATCCGTTTTGTCTGGAGCGGCGACACCGTCGGTCAGGGCTTCGGCATCAACCCCGATATCGGCGGCATGCGCATCTATGAAGCCATGCGCATGCGCCTGCCGGACTTCTTTATCCACAGCGGCGACACCATCTACGCCGACGGCCCGGTGCCGGCGCAACTGACCACGGAAGGTGGCCGGATCTGGCGCAACCTCACCACCGAAGCCAAGAGCAAGGTCGCCCAGACCCTCGACGATTATCGCGGCAATTACCGCTACAACCTGATGGACGAAAACGTCCGTCGCTTCAATGCCGAAGTGCCGCAGATCTGGCAGTGGGACGACCATGAAGTGGTCAACAACTGGTCGCCGGGCAAGCAGCTCGACGAGCGTTATCAGGAAAAAAATATCCACACTCTGGTCGGTCGTGCGCGCCAGGCCTGGCTCGAATATTCGCCGATGCGTTTGCAGGCTGCCGATGGTGGCGGGCGGATTTACCGCAAGCTGAGTTACGGGCCGATGCTCGATGTGTTCGTGCTCGACATGCGCAGTTATCGCGGGGCCAACGACGACAATCTCGGTGCGGAAAAACCGTTCCTCGGGCGTGAGCAACTGAACTGGCTCAAGCGCGGACTGAAGGCCTCGAAAGCCCAGTGGAAAGTCATCGCCGCCGACATGCCGATCGGCCTCGGCGTGCCGGATGGCGAGGTCAGCCCCGGTGTCGCGCGCTGGGAAGCGGTGGCCAACGGCGACCCAGGTCCGGCTCAGGGCCGTGAACTGGAAATCGCCGAATTGCTGGGCTTTTTGCGCGCGCAGCAGGTGCGCAATTTCGTGTTCCTGACGGCGGACGTGCATTACTGCGCGGCGCACCACTATCACCCGGATCGCGCGGCGTTCCAGGATTTCGAACCGTTCTGGGAATTTGTCGCAGGACCGTTGAACGCCGGCAGTTTCGGGCCCAATCCGCTGGACAAGACCTTTGGACCGCAAGTGGTGTTCGAGAAAGCACCGGCGGTGCAGAACACTTCGCCATTCGCCGGGTTTCAGTTTTTCGGTGAGGTGAATATTGAAGGGCAGAGCGGGGAGATGAGCGTGGTGTTGCGGGATCTGGAGGGTGTTGCGGTGTTTGAGCAGAAGCTGCAACCGACTTGAGTTCACCGCAAAAAAACCTGTGGGAGCGAGCTTGCTCGCGATAGCGGTATAACAGACAACAAATGTGTTGAATGTAGAACCCTCATCGCGAGCAAGCTCGCTCCCACAGTTGTTATGTGTGGTCAGTAAACGTCGCGGCAATAGCGACCCTGTTCGATCAGGCGTTCGACTTCGGCGGCGCCCAGCACTTCATTGAGCACCTGATCCACCCCTGAAGCCATGCCTTGAAGGCTGCCGCAGATGTAGATCACCGCGCCGTCCGCCAGCCATTTCTTCAACTCATCTGCCGATTCGCGCAGGCGATCCTGCACGTAAATCTTCTCGGCCTGATCCCGCGAGAACGCCAGATCGAGGCGTTCCAGATCGCCATTGATCAACCACTCTTCCAGCTCCGCACGGCAAAGGAAATCGTGCTCGCGATTGCGTTCGCCAAACAGCAGCCAGTGGCGTTGTTGATTGTCGGCGATCCGCGCCTTGAGCAAGCTGCGCAAGCCGGCGAGGCCGGTGCCGTTGCCCAGCAGAATCATCGGCACCGGCGCGTTCGGCAGATGGAAACCGCTGTTGCGGCGGACCCGCAGGCTGATGCTGCCGCCGACCGGAGCATGCTCGGTCAGCCAGCCGGAACCGATGCCGAGGCTGCCGTCGGCATGCTGTTCCTGGCGCACGATCAGCTCCAGCACGCCGTCGGCGGCAATCGAGGCGATCGAGTATTCGCGCATGGCCAGCGGCACCATCGCATCGACCAGCGCCTGCGCGTGCAGGCCTACCAGATGGGCGCGGTGCTCGGGCAACTGGCGGGTGGCGAGGGCGACTTCCAGCGACTCTTCCAGGCCGTTGACCTTGACGCTGGTCTCGCCACGGATGCCGAGGCCGTCGAGGAAATGCTCGATCGCCCACGGGCAGTTGCGCGGCAGCATTTCCACCAGATCGCCGGCCAGCCAGCTGCGCGAAGTCGGTGCCGTCAGGCCGAGCAGGAAAACGGGGGAGCCGCTGCTGTCCGGGTTCATCAGCTCGCGGCGCACCAGCGTCCAGTTCTCGTAGCTCGGTGCCTGCCAGGTGTCGACCGGTGCTTGCCCGGTGAGCAGGCCCAGCTGGGTTTGCCAGTGACGCAGGGCGTAAGGATCGCCGCTGTCGACTTCCACCGGGGCGAACAGGGTTTTGCCGCCATGCTCGCCCAGCCATTGATGCAGGCGCCGGGCGAAACCGCAGAAGTGTTTGTACTGGCGATCGCCGAGGCCGAGTACGGCGTAGTTGAGGCTGTCGAGGGTCGAGGCGTTCTTCAGTACCTTGCGCTCGAAACCGCGAGCGCTGTCCGGCGCTTCGCCGTCGCCGAAGGTACTGACCACGAACAGCGCGTTGTTCGATTCGCGCAGATCCTGCTCGCTGACATTCGCCAGCGGCTGCACCTTCACCGGCAATCCGGCTGCCTGCAACTGCCCGGCGGTCTGCCACGCCAGTTGCTCGGCAAAACCGCTCTGGCTGGCGAAACCGATCAGCCACGCGGGCGTATCGCCGGCCGGTTGGTCGAGGCCTTGGCGGGCATCCTTGATCTGCTTTTTCTTGCGCCGGCGATCCAGGTACAGCAGCCAGCCGGTGATGAAGAACAGCGGCATCAACACCGCCGCGACGGTGACGATGATCCGTCCGACCAGACCGAAATAGCTGCCGACATGCAGCGCGTAAATGCTGGTCAGCAATTGCGCCTTGAAGCTTTTGTCGGCGTAGCGGTCGACGCGTTTGACGACGCCGGTGGCCGGGTCGAGGGTGATCTGGTTCAGCGCGCGGTCATGGGGCGAGCTGTCGAGCAGATAGAACACGGTCGCCGGTTGACCGGCCACGGGCGGCATGCGGATGTTGTAGGCGGCGAGGCCCGGACCAGCGGTGCTGTAGATGCTGACCCACATCGCGGCGTAATCGGCAGTCGGCGCCGGGCCTTCAGGTGCGGGGCCGCGTCCGCCGCGCACACGTTCGTTCTGCGGCGCATCGGAAAGCAATTTCGTCAGGCCTTTGTTGTACCACTCGTAAGACCAGGACAGTCCGGTCAGCGCCAGCAACAGGTAAACCAGCATGCACCAGGTGCCGAACACCGAGTGCAGATCCCAGTTGAAGCTGCGGCCCTTTTTCTTCCAGTCGAGGGTCAGCCACACACGCCAGCTGTTCCACTGGCGCGGCCAGCGCAGATAGAGACCGGACAGGCAGAAGAACAGCAGCATCAGGGTGCAGGCGCCGGTGATGTTGCGGCCGGTATCGCCCATGGCGAGGAACCGGTGCAGTTGCAGCATCAGGCCGAAGAAATCCTGGCCCGTGGCCTCGCCCTTGAACTCGGCGGTGTAGGGATCGAAGTAACGCATCTCGCCCCGACGCTCGCCTTTGGGCGGGGTGAACCAGACGCGCCCGGCGCTGCCGCTTTCGGTTTCGACGGAGAGCATCGAGACTTTCTTGCCCGAGGCCGCTTCGATCTGCGCCACCAGATCGGCGGGCGGCAGAACGCCGGCGACCTGCTTCTCGACCTGCAACACGGAGGGGTTGAGGGCTTTGAGAATTTCGTCCTGAAACGAATAGGCAGCGCCGGTGATGCCCATCAGGGCCAGCACCAGCCCGGCAGTGATGCCAAAAAACCAGTGCAACTGGAACAGGGTTTTCTTCAACACGTCGCTTGCCTTGTCCGTTCGGAGGTTGTGTTCACGGCGTGCATTATGCCGTGGCTTATCGAGAAACGTTCTTTATTACGCACAAAAGCCCCGCTCAAATGAATGAACGGGGCTCGGTACTTCCCTCTTCGATCAGAAGTGGAAGTTGGTGCTCAGCAATGCCGTACGGCCCGCCGCCTGGTTGGCGAAGTGAGTCGAGAAGGCCTTGTCGTAGTAGGTTTCGTTGGTCAGGTTCTGCACGTTCAGCTGCAGGTCGACGTTCTTGCTCAGCTTGTACGCCGCCATCGCGTCGTAGCGAACGTAGGAATCGACCATGGTGGTGTTGGCCACGCTGCCGAACACATCATCCACGTAGAACGCACCGCCACCGATGGTCAGCTTCGGCGTGACCTGGTAAGTGGTCCACAGGCTGGCGCTGTTTTTCGGCGTGTTAGGCAGTTCGTTACCGTTGTTGGCCTTGTTGGCCGGCAGGTCACCACCGTCAACCTGTTCGCTGTCCATGTAGGCGTAACCGGCGAACACTTGCCACTTGTCGGTGATCTTGCCGCTGGCGGACAGCTCGATACCTTGTACGCGCGTCTTGCCGGCGTTTTCGTACGAGGTGGTATCCACCTGGACACGCGCGTTTTCTTTCTCGGTGCGGAAGATGTCGGCGGTCAGCGACAGGCGATCGTTCAACAGATCCCACTTGGTACCGATTTCGTAGTTCTTGGTGGTTTCCGGCTCCATATCGCTCTTGAGCAGGTTGCCGTTGCGATCCGGCGTGCCGCCCAGCGGGTTGCCGTCCATGCCTTCACCCAGGGTGCTGCCCGGTGGCGTGGCGGAGGTGGCGTAGGACGCATAGATGCTGCCGTTCTCTGCCGGTTTGTAGACGATGCCGAACTGGCCGGTCACGAACTCGCTGGTGTCCGAACCCTTGGAGGTGGTGCGGCCAGCGTTGTTGTAAGTGTTGTAGCCGGTTTCGAAGTGGTCGTAACGCAGGCCCATGTTCACCAGCCATTGCTGGGACAGTTCCAGGGTGTCGAACACATACAGCGCGTAGGTATCGGACTGGGTGTCGGTGCCGGCGTAGTTGCGCGAGATCGCGCCGTTCCACGGATCGTTCGGGTTCGGGTTCGACAGCGAGGTGCAGTTGTAGCCGCTCGATGCGCCGATCATCGATGGGGTGCAGTTGGTGCTGGAGTTGCCAGCGCTGCGCGGCGTGGTGTCGGTGTTGACGTTGTACGAGGACTTCTGGCTTTCCTCACGGGTGTATTCGACACCGGTGGAGAAGCTGTTCTTGAAGCCGGCAACGTAGAAGTTACCGAACAGGTCAGTCTGGTTGGTAGTGGTCTCGGTGTTGCTCACGCGAGTGTTCGCACGACGCCAGACGCTGCCGTTGTTGACGTTGCCCTTGCTGTCGTCCGGCTGGGTCAGGATGTAATCCTGCATGCTGGTGCCGTGACGCAGGGTGTTCTTGATGGTCAACGAGTCGCTCAGGTCATGCTCGATGGCGAAGGTCGCGGTGTCGGTGCGGCCCTTGCGGAAGTCGCGACCGTCCAGGCCGTAGAAGTTGCTGTGATCGCCACCCGAGTACGGCTTGTCCGGGTTGGACTTGGTGCGTGCCGCCGAACCGGCCTTCGGAATGGTGTACGGGATGCCCGAGTCCGGAGTGTCGTTGCTTTCGAGATGGTAGTAGTCGAGGTTGACGCGGGTGTCGGTGCCCAGGCCAAAAGCCAGGGAAGGCGCGATGCCCCAACGGTCGTAGTCGACGCTGTCACGACCGGCGACGTTGCTCTCGTGGCTCATCAGGTTCAGACGGCCGGCAGCGGTGTCGCTGAACTGGTAGTTGCCGTCCAGGGTGTAACGCTGGGTCTGGTCGGAGCCCCAGGTGAAACCACCGTCGAACGAGTTGCCCAGGTGCGCTTTCTTGCTCACCAGGTTGATGCTGCCGCCCGCCGCGCCGCGACCACCGATGGCGGAGTTCGGGCCCTTGCTGACTTCGATGTTTTCAACGGCGAAGATCTCGCGGCTCTGCGAACCGGTGTCGCGCACGCCGTCGAGGTAGGTGTCGCCCTGGGCGTCGAAACCGCGGATGAACGGGCGGTCGCCCTGCGGGTTGCCGCCTTCACCGGCACCGAAGGTGATGCCCGGTACGGTGCGCAGCGCGTCCTGCATGTTCAGGGCGCCGGTGTCCTTCAGGACTTGTTGCGGAATAACGGTGACCGAGCGCGGCGTGTCGACCAGCGGCGCGGTGTACTTGGGCGAGGAGGCTTTCTCGACCTGGTAGGACGTCGAGTCCTGGGCCTCGCCGGTGATGGCGGTGGCGTCCAGGGCAATGGCATTGCCGGTGGCCTTGCTGTCGGTTTTTTCGGCGGCGAACACCATGTGGCCTGCGGAGCCGGCGGTGATCGCCACGCCGATGGCGGAAGCGAGCAGACGTGGTGAACTGACCGGTAATTGTGCTGGTTGACGTGCCATTTTTATTCCCCTCCCCAAGGATTTGAGGCGGCGGAATATAGGGTAAACAGGTATTCGTATCAATTGCGAAACATTGTTATTCGCACTGAATTTACATTCTTTACAATTTAACCTTACGGTTTTTGCCAGTTCATTCGTCTAGCGGGTTTTACACGGCCAATAAGAATCAATACCATTGCCGCCTCTTTGCCATCAGGTGACATTGCCATGCTGCTGCACATCCCCGGGCTGTTCGCGAAAGAAGAAGTGCAGCGCATCCGCGAGGCTCTGGAACAGGCAGACTGGGCCGATGGCAAGATCACCGCCGGCTACCAATCGGCCAAGGCCAAGCACAATTTGCAACTGCCGGAAGGCCATCCACTGGCCAAGGAAATCGGCGCGGCGATGCTTGAACGCCTGTGGAAAAATCCGCTGTTCATGTCGGCCGCGCTCCCGCACAAAGTGTTTCCGCCATTACTCAACTGCTACACGGCGGGCGGCAGTTTCGATTTCCATATCGACAACGCGGTACGCCAGCCCAAGGGCAGCATCGAGCGGGTGCGCACGGATTTGTCCGCCACGCTGTTCTTCAGCGAACCCGAGGACTACGACGGCGGCGAGCTGGAAATCCAGGACACCTTCGGCACCCAGCGCGTGAAACTGCCCGCCGGCGACATGGTGCTGTACCCCGGCACCAGCCTGCACAAGGTCAACGCGGTGACTCGCGGCGCGCGTTATGCCTCGTTCTTCTGGACTCAAAGTCTGGTGCGCGAGGACAGTCAGCGCGCCTTGCTGTTCGAGATGGACGGTGCGATCCAGCAACTCACTCAGGACATGCCCGATCACCCTTCGCTGATCCGCCTCACCGGCACCTATCACAACCTGCTGCGTCGCTGGGTCGAGGTGTAAGTGGCGGACTTTCGGTTACGTCGCGAAGAAGTCCTCGACGGTGAACGCCTCACCGCGATGCTCGAAGAAAGCCCGGCCCGTGCGGCTCAGGCAATTCTGCTGGCGGCGGGTGAGGGCGTGCTGGAAGCGCAGGCGCTGCTCGGGCAGATCCTGCTTGATGGTCACGGGATTGCTCAGGATCAGCCGCTGGCCTTGCGCTGGTTTGAAATCGCCGCAGGGCAAGGTCATCTGATGGCGCGCAACATGCTCGGGCGCTGCCATGAGCACGGCTGGGGTTGTGTGGTCGACGCCGGACTCGCTGCGCGCTATTACCAGACGGCCGCCGACGCGGGGCTGGATTGGGCGATGTACAACCTGGCCAACCTGCATGCCACCGGGCGTGGAGTGGCCGAGAATCATGCGCAGGCCCTGACCTTGTACCGCCGTGCTGCCGAGTCGGGGCATGCGAAGTCGATGAACCTGTTGGGTCGGTATCTGGAGGACGGGCACCACTGCCCGCAAGATCTGCCAACGGCGCGCGACTGGTATCGGCGTGCGGCCGAGGGCGGCGATTTCCGTGGTCAGTTCAGTCACGCCGCGATGCTTGCCGATGAAGGGCGCATCGATGACGCTCTCGGCTGGTTACGAAAGGCACTGGATACGGGCAATGTGAATTTCCTGCGAGTTGCCAGTGTGTCTTTGTTAAATGCGCAACATCCGCAAATCCGCGCAATGGCGGATGCTTATAAGTTGCGTCTGGCTGAGTTAGTTGCTTTGTAATTATTTGTTCTGCAGTGAGTTACTTTAATAAAGTTGCATGGGGTTGTTGCTCGTTAGTCATGGTGAGTGGCTGGGTGATTTGTCTTGATTGCTAATATTTAAGTGCTTGTTGGTTGTTATCTTGCTGTCCTAAGGTCGTATTGCGATGTCGGCGCTCAAGTTGAATGAATCGCTTGAGGGTGCCGTATATCTAAAATGACTTTTATTAAATATCCGAAGAAGACAAGGAGTCTCTTATGGAATTCAGGATGGACAGCAAGATTGTCGAGGCCGCCGCAAAGGCGCCTCGGGTATTTGTAGATGCTTCGCTCGGCGAGGGTGAAGAGTACAGTCGTGAAACCGGTATTCAATTAACAAAAGAGCAGATTATCAGCCTGCGCAAGTATGAAGTTCTGGGGCTGTCGCTTCCCGTTCGGCTGGCGGATGTCGTTGCCTATCTGAACTATGGCGCCGGAGATGCGGGGGGCACTGGTCTCAAGGCAGCAGACTTTCTGCGGACATTCACCTACACCTACGATCATGCGAAACGCTGGTCGCCGTTGCGTGAAAAAATCATGCTCACCGGTACTGATCTGAAGATTTTTGCCGGCAGCATTATTCGCACGGGTAAAGGAATTGTAGAGATCTACGAAGACTTGAAGGCTTCCAGATACCTGGAAGAACACGATATCAATTCGCCGGAAGAGTATCTGAAGCTCAAGCTCACGATCCCGAATCTTCCCGACCTGGTCTTGCCGTCCGGCGATGTTCCGGAAATCAAGACCTACCTCAATGACATGCTGGCCAAAGTCATGCAGTGTCACGAGAAGGCCGAGCGCGTCAGATCGGAACTCGACAGTTTTGGTACGGATATGCGTGAGGTCGTGCTGCCAGAGATCAAACTGCGACTGGAGTTTGTGTCTCGTAATACCTATCAGGCAGACATCCAGGCCCTACAGAGCGAAATCGACCAGCGCTCGAAAGAAATCGATGAACTGAACAAGCAATATGATCAGCTGGTTCAGGAAGCGATCAAGTCGGCAGCGACACTGAATATCGGTGGTTTGATTCTCGGCATCTATCAGGGCGTCAAGGCTGAAAAAATCCGTAAGGAGCGTAACAGGTTGAAGGCAGAGCAACAGGCTTCCAACCAGGTCATGGCCAGCAAGAATCAAACGCTGAGCTCCTTGAACAAAGTACGCGACGATTTGCAGAACCTGAGCTATGTAGCGATCGAGGCGGAAGTGGCCACGCAGAATCTGATGCTGGTGTGGAATGCGCTCAGTACCTATATCAGTGCATCTGTCAAAGAAGTCGACTTACTTGAGGAAGCAACTTCCCTGAGGAAATTCAAAAACCAGATTCTCGGCATTATTGATCCGTGGGGGCAGATAAAGACCAGTTCCGATCAGCTGTTGGGTGTGTTCGCTGCGGCAGATAAAGAGTATGGAAGCAGTTCTACAATGTTCAGGAGTAAAACAGTGAGGATTTCACTGAATAGTCATCCAGCCCGTTCGGATTTTGACGTCGCTGCTTTACGTGCCCAGGCTGTAGCCGTTCAAGAAAGCAATGTCACTGCGCAAATGCTCGGTGAGCAGTTCAATTATCTGCCGGGTACTGTCCGCACAATGAATGGGCTGACGATGGCTATCCAGAAAGCCACATTTGAACTTCGTAATCAGGCCCAGGCTACAAGTATCAGTCTGGAGCGTGCGCAGAATAAGCTGAAAACATCGCAGACTGAACTTCTCGAATATCCGGAAGATGCGGACGAAATCCGTGAGGAAATGGAAGCCGAACTCAAGAATGTATCGATGAAAGTCTCCGAGCACGCAGATGATTTGAAGATGACACACAACGGCTTGAGTACCGCTTATGACCGATCGGCTTCGGCGCAATGGGTTGTAACGCTGCAGCAGGATCGTGCTTTCAGCGAAACGCTGAAAATCAAATCCGAAGAGAAAGTCGCCGATCTGGAACAACAGATGAAGTCGGTGTCTGAAGCACTTGAGCTGATCGCGAAAGCCGGAGTGGAGAAGATTGGTCAGGAAGCCCAGTTAACGCTGGATAACCTGAAAGCTCTGGGGTTGGCACCACCGCAGGTTCAAGTGGCACTGTTCGCCATTGATACCTTGAAAAAAGTGATCTCGGGTATCGGTGAGGCGATTTCCTATCTGAACATGCTGGCGGCTTACAACCAGCTCAAGGACAAGGCGGGTGATCTGAGGGCGCAGTTGAAGAAATACGTCAGCGAAATTGCCCAGATCGATGGAAAGCTTCACCTGGTGCAAGTCCTCGATCAGTTGGACGACGAACGCTGGGAGTACGTGAATGAGTTCTCGAATCTGGTGGCCCGGATCGAGTCCTTCTCCCGAGACTTCAAGCAAGACAAGTCGCAGCCGGTCGAACAGCGAACGACTGCTGCAATCGTCCGGATTGCCGACGTCAGGCAGTATCTGAAAACTGTTCAGCAGTAAGGAGTCGAAGCGGTGGGCGCAATGCCTGCCGCTTCCCGACCAGTCATGAATACACTTGCCTATGAATTTTCCATCGCACAACGGCGCGTGCTGGATCGATACACCTGTTTCCTGAGTTCTCTGTACACAACCTTCAATAACATTCCCCTGGTGTTTGAGCGCCGCAGAGCCAGTGGTCATCGATTGGCGGTACTGGCCAGCGATTCGCGCTTGAACAACGCCAGTTTCAATGCGCGTTACTTGCGGGAATTCTGGCAGCGCACCGAAGACGCTCGGCGTCTGTGCAGCACTTATGTCGCAGACCTCAGCCTGTTTACCGCCGAAACCCGGGACATCATCAAAAACACCTCAAGGAACGAGCCCCTCAGTCAGGTGGATTTCAAGTTGTACGGTTTATCCAGGTCGCCCACCTGGCAGTTGTTTCCCCCCAACGATGTACCAGATCTGATTCACGAACTGGCGCTTCGGTTTTCCTCGTTGAGGGCGGACATCCGCCAATTGAAATACACCATCGCTGAAGTGCATGACGAGTCGTTCGGACTCAAGTCAGTGTTTGTCAGGGCGATGGATCATCGCTCGTGCCAGTGTCATACCCAGCCGACAGTGGCCGAGGAGTTGTTTCGCGAAGCGCGTACTGCGCCGGTTTGGGACCTGGCTTATTCGTCAGCGGAACCTCACGTCAGGGCCACAGAATACAAAGCCGATATCGCCACGTTGTTTAACGGGTTGGCCTCTGCGAGTTCGCAAATCAGCGTGTTTCTCGAAGAAACGATCTTGCGCATCGACACGGTGTTCCAGGCGTTGCTAAAGGCAGAACGCGTGTCGAAAGTCGGAGAGCTGAACTTCCAGTTAACGGCCACGAAGGAGGGCGCTGAAGAGTTCATGGCAATGATCAATCACCTTGAGACATGGCTGCGCAAATAAAAAAGGCCCATGCATGCATGGGCCTTTTCAGTTGAAGCGTCGCTTACACGTAGAACGATTTCAGCGGCGGGAAGCCATTGAATTCAACGGCGCTGTAACTGGTGGTGTACGCACCGGTCGACAGCCAGTACAGGCGGTCACCGATCGCCAGGTTCAGCGGCAGGCCGTACTTGTAGTTCTCGTACATGATGTCGGCGCTGTCGCAGGTCGGGCCGGCGATCACGACTTCTTCCATCTCGCCTTTCTTCTCGGTCCAGATCGGGAACTTGATCGCTTCGTCCATGGTTTCGATCAGGCCGGAGAACTTGCCCACATCGGTGTAAACCCAACGCTCGACGGCGGTACGGGATTTACGGGCGACCAGCACCACTTCACTGACCAGGATGCCGGCGTTGGCAATCAGCGAACGGCCCGGCTCCAGGATGATTTCCGGCAGGTCATCACCGAAGTCTTCCTTGAGGAAGCGGATGATTTCTTCGGCGTAGGTTTCCAGGCTGTTGGTGCGGGTGATGTAGTTGGCCGGGAAGCCACCGCCCATGTTGATCAGTTTCAGGTGGATGCCGTCTTCTTCTTTCAGGCGTTCGAAGATCACTTTGACCTTGGCGATCGCCGCGTCCCAGACGCTGATGTCGCGCTGTTGCGAACCGACGTGGAACGAGATGCCGTACGGCACCAGGCCCAGGTCGCGGGCGAGGATCAGCAGGTCCATGGCCATGTCGGTCTGGCAGCCGAATTTGCGCGACAGTGGCCAGTCGGCCGTGGTCGAGCCTTCGGTCAGGATGCGCACATAGACCTTGGCGCCCGGTGCAGCCTTGGCGATGTTGCGCAGGTCGGCTTCCGAGTCGGTGGCGAACAGGCGCACGCCCTTCTCATAGAAGTAGCGAATGTCCTTGGATTTCTTGATGGTGTTGCCGTAGCTGATCTGGTCCGCGCTGACGCCACGGCTCAGCACTTTGTCCAGCTCATAGATCGAGGCGATGTCGAAGCTCGAACCCTTCTCTTTGAGCAGGTCGATGATCTCGACGGCCGGGTTGGCCTTGACCGCGTAGTAGACCTTGGCGAATTCGAAACCGGCGCGCAGGTCGTCATAGGCCTGGGCGATCATCGCGGTGTCGATCACCACGAACGGGGTTTCCTGTTTGTCGGCGAACGCCTTCATTTTCTGAAAGGTTTCGCGCGCGAAATAGTCTTCGACCTGGATCGACATACCTGGGAGCTCCTACTGGCAAACGTTAGTAATCAATGGGTGCAAATGAACGTCCTCCGTATCCCCACTTTGGTTCGCCTACTTCCCAAGGCATGTCGCCGAAAGCAAAAAGGCCATGGGAAGCGGCGCTGCCCTTGGCCTTGCTGTCTCGTCGTCAGTACTTGAGCCGGATGGATCGTTTCCAGCATGGACGTTCGGCGCGAACTTTAGGGCGTGAGGGGCCTGAGATCAACAAAAAATGTCGCGTTTTTGCACGCTTCCGTCGTGCGGTAGCGCTCAGTCACCGGTGTAACCGACCTGCATGACAAGCTGATGTTCCCCTTGTCGTCACCTTCCGGTGGATTGGATGCGCAGTCTGGCTATAACCCTGCACGTTTTAATCCCGAAAAAATATCGCAGTAGCGTCGCCTACTGTCATTTATGACAGGTGTTTAATTTCGCGATTGTTATTAGGGTTAGTGCACAGCCATCACGCTGAAATGAGTTGAGGTGCCAGTTCTGGTATTTCAACTTTCAGGCATCTGCCTGCATGTAAGGAAGTTGCGAGTGTGCAGCAGGGAGTTGGATTTTGTAGAGGGTGATTGAGATGAAGCGAATCATTTTATGGATGTTTGTATTGTTGCTGTCAGGGTGCGCTACTCACGAACCTTCGCCCAAGGTTGACTCCGATCAAGGTACCTCCGGTGTTCAATCCGCTGGCACTGGAATTTTGGGTGCAGGTACAGGGCCCGAGATCGCGGCGTATTTGACAAAGGCCTATCATGACAAGATAAACATGTGTCGTAATAATCCCAGCGCGCCACCATTCTTGTGCAGCGGAGTACTGTTTCGGGCGACCGAAAACTCCACCCTGTTTCATTTTTGGGATCCAAGGCCCGGTTCTACCGGTGTTTCTTTTTCGTGGCTGCGTGTGGATGCAAAGTTCAATAAGCTAGTATTTGGGTATAACAATGGATTTATTTTTTATCCCTATTTTTTTAAACCTGCGGGGAAGATCGAGCCTGAAATTCTGTGCTTTTTTCCCGTGGACGGTGCAACACTGAGCCGCCCGGATAAAGGTTGTGGACAGGTGCCGAACGTGCCCACGAGTGTACGTTGTCAAACTCAGGGTATAAATACTGCTGCGCAATACCTCGCTCATTACAACAACCAGCCCGGCAAGTACGGAAGCCTATGCGGATTTGATGTTCGCGATTATCTGAATCAAGGAGCGACGACCGCTTTCAACGAAGCGGTAAAAGCCCAAGAGCAGGGTGGAACCTTCGCGTTTAACACCCAGAACGAATTTCGGCTGGATGTCTGGGGGCAGAATCTGGGAGCGACTTTGCCGATCGAGGCGGTGTTCTACCTCAACGATACAGGCAAGGCCGGTGCGCAATATGATCAGCGTGATTTCAAGACGCAAACCGGTATCTGGATTCCAATGATACGGATGACTCTTCCACAGACACCGGCAGCCGACGCGACTTTCCAGTTCATCCCCGCCGATCAGGCCATTTCCTCCTGAACAGAATAGGCGGTGCTTATCCACAAACGCCGCCCTTCTCGAGTTGTCGTACTGGGTTTGTCTGGATGCTATTCCAATAGCTGGTCTTTAAGGCGCATTTTTTTTGCAAGGTGAAAGTTCAGATTTGTGGTGTTACTCATAATTTTTTGGAGGCAGGGGAAATGAACAGGATATTACTGTGGCTGGTTGTTTTATTGATTTCAGGGTGTGTGACTCATGATCTTGCTCCGAGCGTTACGGTCGACAAAAATTCGCAAGCTGTGCAGTCCGCAAGTGCGGGAGCAACACAGTCCTATACTGGGCCTGAGACAGCGGCCTATTTAACGGAGTACTACGACAATATTTCTATCCGCAACTGTCGGGCCAATCCCAGAGCGCCGAAGTTCCTGTGCAGCGGTGTGATGCTGCGAGCGACCCAGCACTCCACAGCCTTTCATTTCTGGAATCCAAATCCGAGCTCCACGGGCGTTTCCTTTTCCTGGCTGAACAAGGCCGCCAAGTTTGGATCAACAGCATTCAGTTATCCGAATGGTTTTATTTTCAGTCCGTATTTGTTCGCATTTTCCGGAAAGATCGAACCTGAGATTCTGTGTTTCTACCCAACTGATGGCGCAACGACTAACCGTGCAGATAAAGGTTGTGGTGCGTCTGCCTGGCCAAACTCTGCCCCCTGTCAGAGTCAAGGCATACACACTGCTGCACAATATAAAGTGCATTTTCAACAGAATCCGCAAAGGTATGACCATTTGTGCGGATTTGATGTGCGCGACTCTTTGGATGAGGCGGCGACAGACGCGTTCAATGAGGCAGTCAAGGCTCAGGGGGAGCTCCCGCCAAGTGCATTCGGTACGCAGAATGAGTTTCGACTGGAGAAGTGGGGGCAGAACCAGGGGGCAGTACTGCCCATCATCGCGCTTTTCTATTTCAATGATACGGGCAAGGCTAACGCACAATACGACCAGCGTGATTTCAAAACACAAACCGGAATCTGGCTTCCGATGATCCGGATGACCCTTCCGCAAAATGCGACGCAAGACGCGACATTCCAGTTCATCCCCGCCGATCAGGCCATTTCCTCCTGAACAAAAAAGGGCGGTGCTTATCCACAAGCACCGCCCTTTTTTACAGCCCGTTCTTCAGGTCAACGCAACTTCCGCCGGCGACACGATGCTGGTCTTGCCCCCTCGGGACTTGCCTGAGCTCAGATATTCGGCAATCGACTCCTGGGTCACCTCGCCGAGGAATACCCGCTCGGCATCCATCACCGGCAGCCATGAGCGATTGAACTCGTACATCCGAGACAGCAGGATGCGCAGGTGTTCGTCATAGGCAGCAGTGGCGTTGAACTCACGCAGGAATTGCGCGCACGTGCCGGTCTGACGATGCAGATCACGACGGCGCACATAACCCAGTGCCTTGTTCTCAGCGTCAGTCACGACGACATAACGACGGTCATGTTCATCCATCAACTCCAGCGCATCGGCGACCGGGGTTTCCGGGCTCACCGACGGCGCGTTGTCCGCCGCGTCTTCGGCTTTCACCAGCAGCAGACGCTTGAGGGTGCTGTCCTGACCGACGAAGTTGCTGACAAAGTCGTCCGCCGGATGGGCGAGCAGGGTGTCCGGATGGTCGATCTGCAGCAGTTTGCCGGCGCGGAAGATCGCGATCTTGTCGCCGAGCTTGATCGCTTCGTCGATGTCATGGCTGACCATGATCACGGTCTTGTTCAGCGCGCGCTGCATCTCGAAGAACTCGTTCTGGATCATCTCGCGGTTGATCGGGTCGACCGCGCCGAACGGTTCGTCCATCAGCAACAGCGGAGCATCCGCCGCCAGTGCGCGGATCACACCGATCCGTTGCTGCTGGCCACCGGACAGTTCGCGCGGGTAACGATGCAGATATTGCTTGGGCTCAAGCTTGATCATGCTCATCAGTTCGCGGGCGCGGTCGTGGCATTTCTGTTTGTCCCAGCCGAGCAGTTTCGGCACCACGACGATGTTCTCTTCGATGGTCATGTTCGGGAACAGACCGATCTGCTGAATCACGTAGCCGATGTTGCGACGCAGGGTCACTTCGTCGAGGTCGGTGGTGTCTTCGCCGTTGATCAGGATCTTGCCCGAGGTGGGCTTGATCAGGCGGTTGATCATCTTCAGCGTGGTGCTTTTGCCGCAGCCCGATGGCCCGAGGAACACACAGATTTCGCCTTCATTGACGGTCAGGCTTACCGAGTCCACGGCTTTCACGTCTTTGCCGTTGCTTTGGAAGGTCTTGCTGAGGTTTTGAAGTTCGATCATTTGAGGAGTCCTTTTGGAGTCAGCGAACGTTGCAGCCACTGCAAAATGAGGTCGGCGAAGATCGCCAGAAGACTGACCAGCAGCGCGCCGACGATGAGCATCGACATGTCGCTGCGGCTGATAGAGGCGAGTATCAGCACGCCGAGGCCGCCGGCGCCGATGGTCGCGGCGATGGTCATCACGCCGATGTTCATCACTACCGCGGTGCGCACGCCGGCGAGGATCACCGGCACTGCAATCGGCAACTCGACCATGCGCAGGCGCTGGCCGAAGGTCATGCCGATACCGCGCGCGGCTTCACGGATGCCCGGTTCGACGCCGGTCAGGGCGAGGTAGGTGTTGCGCATGATCGGCAGCAGTGAATAAAGGAACACGGCGGTGATCGCCGGCATCGGGCCGAGGCCCTGGCCGAATTTCGAGTAGAACGGCAGCAGCAGTCCGAACAGCGCAATCGACGGCACGGTCAGCAGCACCGTGGCACTGGCCTGCAAGGGACCGGCGAGACTCGGGAAACGCGTCATCAGGATACCCAGCGGCACGCCGATGAGGATCGCCAGGCTGACGGCGATGCCGACCAGCGTGATGTGCTGCCAGGTCAGGTGCATCACCTGCTGCCAGTCGAGGTGGGAAAAGGCGTTCAGGAATTCCATGACTTTTCCTCCTTTAGTTCAGTGGATGCTGGCGCAGGAAATCGGCAGCGACTTTCGACGGGCTCTCGTGATCGACATCGACCCGTGCGTTGAGCTGGCGCATGGTTTCGTCGTCGAACAGTTCGGCCAGCGGCTTGAGTTGCTCCGCCAGTTGCGGGTGGGCGTCGAGGTAGGCCTGACGTACCACGGGAGCAGCGGTGTAGTCCGGGAAGTAATGCTTGTCGTCTTCCAGCAGCTTCAGCCCGAACGCGTTGAGGCGACCGTCGGTGGTGTAGACCAGACCGGCAAACACCTGACCGTTACGCAGGGCGGTGTAGACCAGGCCTGCGTCCATCTGCCGGATGTTCTGGCGGGTCAGGTTCATGTCGTAGAGCTTGACCATGCCGTCCAGACCGTCGGAGCGGTTGGCAAACTCGGTGTCCAGCGCCACCAGGTGAATGGTCTTGGCTTCAGCCTTCAACACGTCGTTCAACTGGCTGATGTTGTGGATTTGCGGGTATTGCTCCGCCACTTTTTTCGGCAGGGCGAGGGCGTAGGTGTTGCTGAATTTCGATGGCGTGAGCCAGACCAGGCCTTTTTTCGCGTCGAGTTCTTTCACCCGGGCGTAGGACTGTGCGCTGTCGAGTTTTTCGGTGACGTGGTTGTAGGCCACCAGCGACACGCCGGTGTATTCCCAGAGCATGTCCAGCTGTCCGGTTTCGTGGGCGCTGCGGGCCAGGTTGCTGCCAAGTCCACCGGTGATCTGCGCGTCGTAACCTTTGCTACGCAGGTATTGCGCGGTGATTTCTGCGAGCAAGGTCTGCTCGGTGAACACCCGGGCGCCGAGGCGAATCACCGGTTTTTCGGCGGCTTGTGCCAACCCTGCGAACAGCAGGACGCAACTCAAGATCAGGCTAAGTCGTTTCATATTCATTCCTTCGCAAAAGCCTTAAGACGGGCGCAAACCGCGTTCCAGCCAGAGACGGCTGGCGAGGGTGACCACGCCATCGAGCAGCAGGGCCAGCAGCGCGGTGCACGCGGCGCCGAGCAGCAGTTGCGGCTGATTGTTCAGGGCGATGCCGGGGAAGATCAGGCTGCCAAGGCTGTTGGCGCCGATCAGGAACGCCAGCGGCGCCGTACCGACGTTGATCGCCAGCGCGACCCGCACACCGCCGACGATGATCGGCACGGCGTTGGGCAACTCGACTTTCCACAGCACCTGACGCGGAGTCATGCCGATGCCGACGGCGGCTTCTTTCAGTGAGCCCTGGACGTTTTTCAGGCCTTCATAGGTGTTGCGCACAATCGGCAACAGCGAGGCGAGGAACAAGGCGAAGATCGCCGGACCGCTGCCGATGCCGAGAATCCCCAGGGCAATCGCGAGCACGGCCAGCGGAGGCACGGTGTTGCCGATGTTGAAGATCTGCATGAAGCGTTCGGCGCGGCCGACCATGGTCGGGCGGCTCAGGAAGATACCGGCGGGAATGCCCACGACCAGGGCGGCCAGCATTGAAGCGAGGACGAGAATCAGATGAGCTTGCAGGTAAAACAACAAATCGTCGCGGTAGTGTTCGATCGTGTTGATGCCGATCCAGTGGACCAGCAGGGCCAGGAGCGCGATCACCACCGCACCTCCCATCAGCCCTTTGCCATAGCGGATAGCCACAGGCGGACTCCTTTTTTTTAGTCGGCGAACGCAGTCCCGTGTGGCATGCCGTACATGGCTGCCGGGAGAGTCGTTCGCGAGAAGCAGCTTTTTTTCAGCCCGGCAAAAGCGGTCTGAAAGCGAGCCATGAGCGCAGCCTCGTCAGGCTAACTTGCTGATTTTTCAGCCCCCGACGAATTGTCGTAACAGGGGATGGACGTCTCCGTGCTTTAAAAGGTTCCCATCTGAGGCAGCATTTGGCCACCCTTAATGTGCTCAACGGTTCGGTTATTGAATCGAGTTGGGCTATAATCGCCGCCCTTTTTTGAATCACCGCCAGGCGATTTCCCATGACCAGACAGGCCGCCGAAGTCGCGAAACGCCGCACTTTCGCCATTATTTCCCACCCCGATGCCGGTAAAACCACCATCACCGAAAAGCTCTTGCTGATGGGCAAGGCGATTGCTGTGGCCGGTACGGTGAAATCCCGTAAATCCGACCGCCACGCGACATCCGACTGGATGGAGATGGAAAAGCAGCGGGGCATCTCGATCACCACGTCGGTCATGCAGTTCCCGTATCGCGAACACATGATCAACCTGCTCGACACCCCGGGCCACGAAGACTTCTCCGAAGACACCTACCGTACCCTGACTGCGGTTGACTCGGCATTGATGGTTCTCGACGGCGGTAAAGGTGTTGAGCCACGTACCATCGCGCTGATGGACGTCTGCCGTCTGCGTGACACGCCGATCGTCAGCTTCATCAACAAACTCGACCGTGACATCCGCGACCCGATCGAACTGCTCGACGAAATCGAAGCCGTCCTGAAGATCAAGGCTGCGCCGATCACCTGGCCGATCGGTTGCTACCGCGACTTCAAGGGCGTGTACCACCTGGCGGACGACTACATCATCGTCTACACCGCCGGTCACGGTCACGAACGCACCGAAACCAAGATCATCGAGAAGCTCGATTCCGACGAAGCCCGCGCTCATCTGGGCGACGAGTACGATCGTTTCCTCGAGCAGCTGGAACTGGTGCAGGGCGCCTGCCACGAGTTCAACCAGCAGGAGTTCATCGACGGTCAACTGACCCCGGTGTTCTTCGGTACCGCACTGGGCAACTTCGGTGTCGATCACGTCCTCGACGCCGTGGTCGACTGGGCCCCGCGCCCGCTGCCACGCGTAGCCAACGAGCGCACCGTGGAGCCGGTGGAAGAGAAGTTCTCGGGCTTCATCTTCAAGATCCAGGCGAACATGGACCCGAAACACCGCGACCGCATCGCCTTCATGCGTATCTGCTCCGGCAAGTACGAGAAAGGCATGAAGATGCGCCACGTGCGTACCGGCAAGGACGTGCGCATCGGCGATGCCCTGACGTTCTTCTCCTCCGAGCGTGAACAGCTGGAAGAGGCCTACGCCGGCGACATCATCGGTCTGCACAACCACGGCACGATCCAGATCGGCGACACCTTCAGCGAAGGCGAAACCCTGGGCTTCACCGGTATCCCGCACTTCGCCCCGGAACTGTTCCGCCGCGTACGCCTGCGCGATCCGCTGAAATCCAAGCAACTGCGCCAAGGCCTGCAACAGCTGGCCGAAGAAGGCGCGACCCAGGTGTTCTTCCCGGAACGCAGCAACGACATCATCCTCGGCGCCGTCGGTGTGCTGCAGTTCGATGTGGTCGCCAGCCGCCTGAAAGAGGAATACAAGGTCGAGTGCTCCTACGAGCCGATCACCGTGTACTCCGCGCGCTGGATCGAATGCAGCGACAAGAAGAAGCTGGAGGAATTCTCCAACAAGGCTGTGGAAAACCTGGCACTGGACGGCGGCGGTCACCTGACCTACCTCGCGCCGACCCGCGTCAACCTGGCCCTGATGGAAGAGCGCTGGCCTGACGTGAAATTCCGTGCGACGCGCGAGCATCACTAAGCGCTGAAATGTATACGAAAGGGCGAAGCTGTTATGGCTTCGCCCTTTTTTTTGCCTTGGATTTTTCTGGAAAGGTATGAGCGTCATTTAATTCTTTGAAAGAATTTTCGTAATTATTGATTAGTAGGTCCGGCGACTTTTCTGTTTCAGATAAGCGGTAGCATTTTTCGTATTTACCTGTCAGTTCTGATAGTAGATGTCATGGTAAGTGTGGGTATATAACTCGACGGTGTTTGTGTTTTCACTTGGGTCGGTCATGGAAGAAGCTATGGAATCTTTATACTTTGCCGTCTTGCTGAATATTTTGGGTGGGTTTGTTATTTTCTTCAGGTTCTACTTTAAAGAAATATCGGACTTGTTCTGGGCGTGCACATGGTTGGCATCCTCCATGTTGGCGGCCTTATTAGTATGGTCGATAACAGGAGAAGCAGTAGACGTTGCAACGCTGCTGGTCGGGGGGCTATTAGTGGGGAGTTGTATTCGCCTGCTTGTGCCCTATTTCAAGCTGTTCGGCATTGGCTTGTTGATGTGCCGGTTCAGCATGCCGATCGCCCTGGTATTGTTTATCGATGGGGTTTTGGAAACTGTCCAGTTCCCCATGGTTTTGTGGGGAGTCTGGTATTCGATTGTGTTGATGTTTCTGCTTCTGTCCGCAGTGACTCTCATCGGAGAAGCTCTTCTGGATCTGTCGGTATTTACGTTGAATTATCCCCGGCGTGACGGCGCAATAAAATATATTGAGTCAGATGATGGGAGTTTTTATCCGAAGGTTTCCATCCATGTCCCTTGTTATGCAGAGCCGCCAGATTTAGTGATTGCCACGTTGGATGCGATAGATAAGTTGAATTATGATAACTATGAAGTGATTGTTGTTGATAATAATACCCAGGATCCCGATCTCTGGCGTCCCGTAGCTGAGCACTGTAAAAAATTAGGCGAGCGGTATTGTTTTTTTCACGTTGATCCGCTGAGCGGAGCGAAGGCTGGAGCGGTCAATTTCGCGCTGCGCCATACATCACCGGATTCGGAAATCATAGCGGTGATAGATGCTGACTATCTTACAGATGCAGATTTTCTGAATCGGTATGTGCCATTGTTTAAAGAAAAGACCACAGCGTTCGTACAAACCAGTCATGATTACCGTGACTGGCGAGATAATCCGTTTCTCTCCGGTACTTACTTTCATTACATTGTTTCACATAAGACGATGCACCCTGCACTGAGTGAATATGGCACAGGTTATCTGGTCGGCACAATGTGCCTGATCAGGCGTCATTTAGTTGAGCAGGTCGGGGGCTGGGCAGAATGGGCCTTGACCGAAGATCTGGAATTATCCATGAGCATAATGGCACATGGATATACTGGTTATGTGTTCTCTGATACTTTGGGAGTGGGCCTCATTCCTGAGACAATGGATGGTGTAAAAAAACAGCAGTTTCGTTGGTGGGCGGGGGCGAACCAGGAGTTTATATATAATTGGCGTCGATATCTGGGTATTTCCCCTTGCGAGCATTTGACATGGGTGCAAAGGGCTTTTCGTTTTTATGCCGTGCTGAAAGATATGATGAGTGCAAGTTTATTTATTTTTGATTCGTTGATTGTTATTGTCTGTGTCTATCTGGTGTTGAATAAAATGGTTGTGATTGTTCCTGGCGCCCTGCTTGCAGCCATTGCATCAAGCTCGGGGATGGCGTTGCTGATTGGCTGGATTGGCGTGAGGGAGTTGGGCGGGCGGAAAATCAAGGATTACTTTTTAATGGGTATGATGAAAAGTGCGTTGAGATGGGTGGGTATCAAAGCAGTTTTTATACCTTTTTTAAAGTTGAAAATGACTTGGGTTCGAACGGATAAGTTTAAGCAGTCCAGTAGCTTTCATCGGGCGTTATCTTCGTCTTTTGTCGAGACAGTTATTGCGTTGGCGTACTTGATGGCGGGTTCAGTTATGTATTTGTTTGCGGATTTCAGACGTTTTGATTTTTTAGCTCTGGTAAGTTTATGGTGGCTGCTTCAGGGAGTAAGTTTTACTTGCACCTTTATCATGGCGGTTGTCAGTGAAATGGCCTTGGTTGGACAGCAGTTCACTCCTGAGCTGGAAGTCGTCGAAGAAAAACAATGAGTAAGTCTCTCTGCAGGCTCTCTGTGATTCTTTTCTTCAGACGTCGTGGTTCGGCTTTGATTTTTCAATAGCACTTCTATGGCCAGAGACAATTCGATGGTTCATGTCTACTGTCCGGGTAAATGGTTTTCCCGCTAAAGAAACATTGGAATCAATGGCGTGATTGCTAATTTGACGCGTCTCATTCGGCTGGCCGACTACTTCAGTCCGATGGCATGGATGCTCGCTGTTTTGCTGTTCATCAATCGCCTCAGCAGCATGGTCAAGCTGTAAATGGTGCTGTATCTGCATCTGGAACCAGGCTTCGCCATCGAGACCGTTGGCTGGTGTTGGCGGCTTACGATGTCGGGGTTCTATGCTGGGCGGCTTGCATATTCCCATGTCGCACTGGGGGGAACGCTGGGGCGCGCGTCGGCCGTTGATCGGCGATTGTGCTGAGTGATCAGGCAAACCGCATTCGAGCCATACAAGGCGCAGACGCTTAGCCGATCCGGTTATGAGAGTTATTCGAAAGCGGTCTGTCCACGCATGGCATTTCCGGGCATGGGTTAGCGTCCTATCTGGTGAACCCGGCGGATCGGAACTAGATTTCAATCAGCGTCAGGTCAGCATGAATTTCTCACCTGGAACAGGATGGACTCGGCTATGAAAAACAGGTTGCTACGCGTTTTGCTGCTGTTGAAAGTGATGGTGATGCTGTCCCTCGGCACCGCGACGGCCTGGGCCGAGTGCGAGGATCACGATACCCAGGCCTCCAGTGGGCAGGCGGGGCACAGCGCTCTGATGCTGGCCAAGTCCGAGTCCGAGCCGGGCGATCAGGGCCAGGGGGGCAGCGCCGACGATGACGACTCGACCACCGATGAGCCGGACAGTGACGATGCGGATGAAGGTGACAGCCAGACGTAGATTCCGGGCAAAAGAAAACCCCTTCTTTCCCGATCGATGCGCAATCGGGGCAGAAGGGGTTTGGTCAACGCTTCAATTCAGAGAACAACCCAATCCTTGTGGGAGCGAGCTTGCTCGCGATTGCGGTGTGTCAGTTGACCTATATGTCGACTGATCCAGTGCTTTCGTCGGATCGCCGCCCGGAGCAAGCTCGCTCCCACAGTATTTTGTGTCGATCTCCAAATCTGCTCAGGCCGCGCCGTCGAGGAACTGCTCGGCGTAGTGGCACGCCACCTGACGGGTGTCGAGCTGGCGCAGGGCCGGCTCTTCGCTGCTGCAACGCGCGGTGGCGTATGGGCAGCGCTTGTGGAACGCGCAGCCAGGTGGCGGGTTCAGCGGGTTGGGCAACTCGCCGACGATCTTGATTTTCGGCTTGTCCGGATCCGGGTGGATGGTCGGGGTCGCCGACAACAGCGCCTGGGTGTACGGGTGCAGAGGACGGGCGTAGATGTCGTGCTTCGGACCGATTTCCACCGGGCGACCGAGGTACATCACCATCACGTCATCGGCCACGTGCTGCACCACCGCCAGGTTGTGCGAGATGAACACGTAACCCGTGTTGAACTCCTGCTGCATGTCCATGAACAGGTTCAGCACCTGCGCCTGGATCGACACGTCCAGCGCCGAGGTCGGTTCGTCCGCCACCAGCACTTTCGGTTGCAGCATCATGGCGCGAGCCAGCGCGATACGCTGACGCTGACCGCCGGAGAACATGTGCGGATAACGCTGGTAGTGCTCGGGACGCAAGCCGACCTGCTTCATCATCGCCTGGACTTTCTCGCGACGCTCGGCAGCCGAGAGGTTGGTGTTGATCAGCAGCGGCTCGGCCAGTTGATCACCGATTTTCTGCCGTGGGTTCAACGACGCATACGGGCTCTGGAACACCATCTGCACGTCTTTGCGCAGTTGCATGCGCTGGGCCTTGTCGGCGCCGGCCACTTCCTGGCCGGCGATTTTCAGGGAGCCGGACGACGGCTCCTCGATCAGGGTCAGGGCGCGGGCGAGGGTGGATTTGCCGCAGCCCGATTCACCGACGACGGCGAGGGTCTTGCCGGCTTCCAGCTCGAACGACACGCCGTTGAGGGCGCGTACGGTCGCATGGCCCTTGAACAGGCCACGGGAGACTTCGTAGTGACGGGTCAGGTCGCGGGCGGTAAGTACGACGGCCATTACGCCACCTCCTGGTTCAACGGATAGAAGCAGCGGGCGAGGCTGTGGCTTTTCGGGTCAAGGGTCGGACGCTGCGCGCGGCAGCTGTCCTGCACGTACGGGCAGCGCGGCGACAGCAGGCAGCCTTGCGGGCGGTCGTAACGGCCGGGCACGATGCCGGGCAGGGTCGCCAGACGCTCGGCACCCTGGCTGTGTTCCGGAATCGCCTTGAGCAGCGCTTCGCTGTACGGGTGGGCCGGGATGTCGAACAGTTGCGGCACCTGGCCGACTTCAACGGCTTGACCGGCGTACATCACGCACACGCGCTGGGCGGTTTCGGCGACCACGGCGAGGTCGTGGGTGATCAGCACCAGGCCCATGTTCTGCTCTTTCTGCAACGCCAGCAGCAGGTCCATGATCTGCGCCTGGATCGTCACGTCGAGTGCCGTGGTCGGCTCGTCCGCGATCAGCAGTTTCGGCTCGCCGGCAATCGCCATGGCAATCGCCACACGCTGGCTCATACCGCCGGACAGCTGGTGCGGGTAGGCGTCCATACGGCTGGCGGCGCCCGGGATTTCGACTTTTTCCAGCAGTTCGATCGCACGTTTGCGCGCTTGCTTGCCGGACATTTTCAGGTGCAGGCGCAGCACTTCTTCGATCTGGAAACCCACGGTGTAGCTCGGGTTCAGCGCGGTCATCGGGTCCTGGAACACCATCGCCAGGTCTTTGCCGACGATCTGCCGACGCTGGCGGTTGTTCAGCTTGAGCATGTTCTTGCCATCGAAGCTCAGCGCGTCGGCGGTGACGATGCCCGGGTGCTCGATCAGGCCCATCAGCGCCATCATGGTCACGGACTTGCCGGAACCCGACTCGCCCACGATCGCCAGGACTTCGCCCTTGTCGACTTTCAGGTCGAGGCCGTCGACGACCGGGGTAGCGTTCTTGTCGCCGAAGCGAACGTTGAGATTCTTGATTTCTAACAGTGACATGGGAATCTCCTCAGGCGGCGTTCTTGAGTTTCGGGTCCAGCGCATCGCGCAGGCCGTCGCCCATCAAGTTGATTGCCAGCACGCTGAGCAAAATGGTCAAACCAGGCAGACTCACCACCCACCAGGCGCGTTCGATGTAGTCGCGGGCCGAAGCCAGCATGGTGCCCCACTCAGGGGTTGGCGGCTGGACACCGAGGCCGAGGAAGCCCAGGGCGGCGGCATCGAGGATCGCCGAGGAGAAGCTCAGGGTCGCCTGAACGATCAGCGGCGCCATGCAGTTCGGCAGCACGGTGATGAACATCAGGCGTGGCAGGCCGGCACCGGCCAGGCGCGCGGCGGTCACGTAGTCGCGGTTCAGCTCACCCATCACGGCGGCACGGGTCAGACGCACGTAGGACGGCAGCGAAACCACGGCAATCGCGATCACGGTGTTGATCAGGCCAGGGCCGAGGATGGCAACGATCGCCACAGCCAGCAGCAGCGACGGCAGGGCCAGCATGATGTCCATCAGACGCATGATGGTCGGGCCGATCATTTTCGGGAAGAAACCGGCGAACAGACCCAGCAGGATCCCCGGAATCAGCGACATCACCACCGACGACAGACCGATCAGCAGCGACAGACGCGAACCCTGGATCAGGCGCGACAGCAGATCGCGGCCCAGTTCATCGGTGCCGAGCAGGAATTGCATCTGCCCGCCTTCGAGCCACGCCGGCGGCGTCAGCAGGAAGTCACGGTATTGCTCGCTCGGGTTATGCGGCGCGACCCAAGGGGCAAACAGCGCGCAGAAAATCACCAGCAGCATGAACAGCAGGCCGGCGACGGCGCCTTTGTTCTTGGCGAAAGCCTGCCAGAACTCTTTGTACGGTGACGGGTACAGCAGACTTTGATCCACGGCGGTGGCAGCGGTGGCTACTGAGGAAGTTGGAGTGCTCATGGGTATTGACCTCAGCGCTGATGACGGATGCGTGGGTTGGCAAAGCCGTAGAGGATGTCCACCACGAAGTTGACCAGAATCACCAGGCAGGCGATTAACAGGATGCCGTTTTGCACAACCGGGTAGTCCCGGGCGCCGATGGCTTCGATCAGCCATTTGCCGATGCCGGGCCAGGAAAAGATGGTTTCGGTCAGGACCGCGCCGGCCAGCAGGGTGCCGACTTGCAGGCCGACCACGGTCAGTACCGGAATCAGCGCGTTGCGCAGACCGTGCACGAACACCACGCGCGACGGCGACAGGCCTTTGGCCCTGGCGGTACGGATGTAGTCTTCACGCAGCACTTCGAGCATCGACGAGCGGGTCATCCGCGCGATCACCGCCAGCGGAATGGTACCCAGCACGATGGCCGGCAGGATCAGGTGGTGCAGGGCATCGAGGAACGCGCCCATGTCATCGGCCAGCAGGGTGTCGATCAGCATGAAGCCGGTGCGCGGCTCGATGTCGTAGAGCAGGTCGATCCGCCCGGATACCGGGGTCCAGCCCAGGCTTACCGAGAAGAACATGATGAGAATCAGGCCCCACCAGAAAATCGGCATCGAGTAACCCGCGAGGGAGATGCCCATCACCCCGTGGTCGAACAGGGATCCTCGCTTGAGGGCCGCAATCACCCCGGCCAGAAGGCCCAGGATACCGGCGAACAGCAGGGCGGCCATGGACAGTTCCAGGGTCGCCGGGAAGAGGGAGGTGAACTCGGTCCATACGCTCTCACGGGTGCGCAGGGATTCGCCGAGGTCGCCGTGGGCCAGTTTGCCGATGTAGTCCAGGTACTGGGCGTACAGCGGTTTGTTCAGACCGAGGCGTTCCATTGCCTGAGCGTGCATTTCGGGGTCGACCCGACGTTCGCCCATCATCACTTCCACGGGGTCGCCGGGAATCATGCGAATCAACGCGAAAGTCAGCAAGGTGATGCCGAAAAACGTGGGGATCAACAACCCCAGTCGGCGGGCAATAAAACTAAACATCGTGTGTGGTACCTCATCAGCCGGTTAGGCGTGCCCGGCGACCCTGGGGTCAGGGGCGCCGGGAGTTTCTTATCTACTTCACCTGGGTGGTGGCGAAGTTATTGGTTGTCAGAGGGCTGATGTGATAACCCTCTACGTTGTTGCGCATTGCGGTGAACATGCGGGTGTGGGCCATGCTGATCCACGGTTGGTCCTGATTGAAGATGACTTGCGCTTCTTCATACAGTTTGGCGCGTTCGGCCGGATCTACTTTAGCCCGTGCTTCGTCGAGCAGGGTCTGGAATTTCTCGTTGCACCAGCGAGCGTAGTTTTCGCCGTTCTTGGCCGCTTCGCAACTGAGCATAGGCGTCAGGAAGTTATCCGGGTCGCCGTTGTCGCCCGCCCATCCGGCCGAGACCATGTCGTGCTCGCCGGCCTTGGCGCGTTTGAGCATCTCGCCCCATTCCATCACGCGGATGTCGATCTTGATCCCGACTTTCGCCAGGTCAGCCTGCATCATCTGTGCGCCGAGCATCGGGTTCGGGTTGGTCGGGCCGCCGCCGTTGCGGGTGAACAGGGTGAATGTGGTGCCTTCCGGTACACCGGCTTCCTTGAGCAGGGCACGGGCCTTGTCGAGGTCACGTGGCGGGTTCTTCAGGTCGTGGTTGTAGCCCAGCAGGGTCGGCGGGTACGGGTTGACCGCAACGGTCGCGTTACCCTTGCCGAACAGCGCGTTGACATAGGCTTCCTTGTCGAAGGCGATGTCGATCGCTTTGCGCACCCGCACGTCGCTGATGTACTTGTGCTGGGTGTTCATGGCGATGTAGGAGACGGTCATCGCGTCCATTTCATCGACTTTCAGGTTGCTGTCTTTTTTGATGCTCGGGATGTCATCCGGTTTCGGATACAGCGCGATCTGGCACTCATTGGCCTTGAGCTTCTGCAAACGCACGTTGTTGTCGGTGGCAATCGCCAGGATCAGCGCGTCAGCCGGGGCCTTGCCACGGAAGTAATCCGGGTTGGCCTTGAAGCGAACCTGGGCGTCCTTGGCATAACGCTGGAAGATGAACGGGCCGGTGCCCACCGGTTTGCTGTTCAGGTCGCCGGTCTTGTTGGTCTTTAGCAACTGGTCGGCGTATTCGGCCGGGTAGATCGAGGAGAAGGCCATGGCGATGTCGGCCAGGAATGGCGCTTCGCGACGGGTCAGGGTGAACTTGACGGTGTTGTCGTCGACTTTCTCGACGCTTTTGAGCAGTTCCTTGAAGCCCATGCTTTCAAAGTACGGGAAGCCCACGCTCGACAGTTTGTGCCACGGGTGATTCGGGTCCAGCTGACGCTGGAAACTCCAGACCACATCGTCGGCATTCATGTCGCGGGTCGGCTTGAAATATTCGGTGGTGTGAAACTTGACGCCTTTGCGCAGGTGGAACGTGTAGGTCAGGCCGTCTTCGCTGATGTCCCAGGATTCGGCCAGCGCCGGAATCACTTCGGTGGTGCCGGGCTTGAAGTCCGCCAGACGGTTGAAGATGGTTTCGGCCACCGCGTCGGCAGTGACTGCAGTCGTGTACTGGACCATATCGAAGCCTTCCGGGCTGGCTTCGGTGCAGACCACCAAGGGTTTGGCCGAGACGCCGACAGCGACACTCAGCAACGCAGCCGCGATGGCTGCACGTAGGGGAAGCATTTTCATCAAGAACCCTCTGCAATCGGTTGAAGACAAAAAGCCGAACGGCCAACTCGTCACTGAGTCAGCCGTCGGCGTGCGGTTTTACAGGATGTTGAATGGAACGGTGGTCACCAGACGGAACTCGTTGATGCTGCCGTCAGCCTGGTTTTCGCTCGCACGGTGCGCGGTGTAGGTTGCGCGAACGGTGGTGGCTTTCAGAGGACCGCTTTGTACGGCATAAGAGGCGCCGATGCCGTATTCGTAATGGTGCTCGCCGTCCATCGACTGCACGCCATCGTAGCCGCCACCCTTGTAGTGAGTGCCGTCGATGCCCCAGCCGCGGGCCTGGTAGATGTTGAACTTCAGGCCTGGCACGCCGTATTCGGCCATGTTCAGACCGTAGGCCACCTGGAAGGATTTCTCGTTCGGGCCGTTGAAGTCCGACAGCAGGGAGTTGGCCAGGTAGATGCCGTTGGTTTCGTGCAGGTAGTCGAAGTACTCGTTACCGTTCACTTCCTGGTAGGAGAAGGTCAGGGTATGGGCCTGGTGAGTCAGGCCGAACGACAGGGAGTAGGTGTCGTTGTCGATCTCACCCAGTTTTTTCTTACCTTCGTCCACGGTCTTGTAGTAGTTCAGACCGGTGGTCAGAGCCAGAACCGAGCTGTCACCCAGCACGTGGGTGGCGCCGAAGTAGTACTGGTTCCACAGGTCTTCGGCCTGGGTGCCCCACAGGCTGGTGGTCAGGCTGGCGAACGGCTGGTACGAAATGCCGCCGGTGTGAACGTGGTCGGCTTCGGCATCGATCGCGCCGTATTCGGAGCGAAACTTGCTCAGGCTTTCTTCGGTACGCGGCGAAACGCGGTCGAACGTGGCCAGATCGAAGGACAGGTTGTTCAGTTCTTCACTGTGGATCGCGAGACCTTCGAAGCTCGATGGCAGCGGACGGTTGCCGATCACGTCGACCTGCGGGCTGCTGAAGTTCATGCGGCCGGCGGTCAGGGTGGTGTTGGAGATGCGCGCCTTGACGTTGGCCAGGCCGACTTTGCTCCACTGGCCCTGGGCTTCGCCGCCTTCACGGGTCAGGGTACGGTTGTTGCCTGCGCCTGGACGGGTGCCCGGTGCGCCACCGTTGTTGGACGCCAGGTTCTCGCGGTCACGCTCCAGCGCGATGGCGTTGTACGCCGCCACTTCGGTGCTGAAACCGACGGTGCCTTCGGTGAAGCCCGAGTTGTACTTGACGATGGTGCCTTGCACCCAGTTGATACGGCGGTCGGTCGGGGTGGCCACGCCATCCTTGCGATAGGTGAACTTGCCGCCGCGTTTCAGTTGTTCGTTGGCGTACCAGTTACGGGTCGAGCCACTGATCGACTGACCTTCGAGGAAGCCGGTGGCTTCGGCCTGGGCGCTCTTTTCATTGACGGTCACCGGGGTGAACGCCTGGCTTTGGGTTTCCGCGTAAGCCGTGGCGGTGATGCTGCTGATGGCCAGGGCCAATATCGCGGTATTGCTCAGTTTCATGGGTGAAGCTCCTTTACTTTCTTTTTATGCCGGCTTTTTTGGGTTGGCCGGTTATTGGTTTAGAACTCATTCACACATCGCAAACGTTTGCAAAAGGCCTGATTGGCGAATTTCGGCAAAGCGCTTGCGTGAGGGGGTAGACGGCCCCCTCAGCATTGCGGCTAATCGGTTTTTTGTTTAATCGATGCTGACACCCGAAAACACGTTGCGACCGAACGGGCTCACCTTGAACCCTTCGACTTTGGCGCTCAGCGGCTGGTTGACCGTCGAGTGAGCGACAGGCGTGATCGGCACTTGCTGCTTGAGCAGTTGCTGGGCCTGTTTGTAGAGCACGGTGCGCTGGTCGCGGTCGGTGACGACCTTGGCCTGCTTGATCAGCTTGTCGTAAGCCGGATCGCACCACATGGAATAGTTGTTGCCGCCGATCGCATCGCAGCTGTACAGCGTGCCCAGCCAGTTGTCCGGGTCACCGTTGTCACCGGTCCAGCCGATCAGGCTGATGTCGTGTTCGCCATTCTTGGTGCGCTTGATGTACTCGCCCCATTCGTAGCTGACGATCTTCACTTTCAGACCGATCTTGGCCCAGTCGGACTGGAGCATTTCGGCCATCAGTTTGGCGTTCGGGTTGTACGGACGTTGTACCGGCATTGCCCAGAGGGTGATCTCGGTGCCTTCCTTGACGCCGGCAGCCTTGAGCAGCTCTTTGGCTTTCTCCGGGTTGTAGGCGGCGTCTTTGATGGTGTCGTCGTAGGACCATTGGGTCGGCGGCATGGCATTGACGGCCAGTTGGCCGGCGCCTTGATAAACAGCGTTGAGAATTCCCTGTTTATTCACTGCCATGTCCAGCGCCTGGCGCACTTCAAGCTGGTCGAACGGCTTGTGGCGGACGTTGTAGGCGATATAACCGAGGTTGAAGCCCGGCTTCTCGATCAATTGCAGTTTCGGATCGTTCTTCAGCGCCGGCACATCGGCCGGGCGCGGGTGCAGGGTGATCTGGCATTCGCCGGCCTTGAGCTTCTGCACGCGCACCGAAGCGTCGGTATTGATCGCGAAAATCAGGTTCTTCAGCTTCACGCGGCTCGGATCCCAGTAGTGCGGGTTGCCGGTGTAACGGATGTTCGAGTCTTTCTGGTAGCTCTTGAATACGAACGGCCCGGTGCCGATCGGCTTCTGGTTGATGTCGCTCGGCTTGCCTTCGGCCAGCAGTTTGTCGGCGTATTCGGCAGACAGAATGGCGGCGAAGCTCATGGCGATGTTTTGGATGAACGCGGCGTCGACGCTGTTGAGCGTGAACTGCACGGTCAGCGGTCCGGTCTTCTCGACCTTGGCGATGTTCTTGTTGAGGCTCATCCCGTTGAAGTACGGGAATTCGGTTGGATAAGCCTTACGGAAAGGCTGTTGCGGATCGAGCATGCGGTTAAACGTGAACAGCACATCGTCGGCGTTGAAATCGCGCGTAGGTTTGAAGTACGGCGTTGTATGAAATTTCACCCCTTCACGCAGGTGAAAGGTGTACTTGAGACCATCCTCGGAAATATCCCAGCTGGTTGCCAGGCCCGGTACGACATTGGTCGCGCCTTTTTCGAACTCGGCCAGTCGGTTGTACAGCGGTTCGGCGGCGTCGTTATCGGTCGCCGTCGTGTACTGCGCGGTATCGAAACCGGCCGGACTGCCTTCGGAGCAGAACACCAGACTGTTGCTGGCGGCGAAACTGGCGGACGTGGCGGCCAACAGGCCGGCGCCCAGCAATGCGGAAAAAACCAAGGTATGGCGCATGACGCTCCCTCTTTTTTTAGTGTTTTTCAATGCGCCGCGTTCCCGTCCAGGGACGTTGTGGCTGCATCGAGCTCAAACCGAAACGAACAGCAAAACCGAAAGCCCGCGCCGTCACTGGTCAGAACCCGACGGTAGGGGCCGTGGGTCTGGCAGTAAATGCGCAGAGTCCTAAAGACTCGTAGGAAAAGGCGACACGTCCTAAACCATCCCGGTCAGACGGGCTGGAAAAGGTTGTAGGCAAATTCCTAACTTCTCGGCAAAAAAACAGCGGCGACGCTGAAAACGTCGCCGCTGCCTCTTTTATTTGCTGACGCTGACGCCGTAGAAGGAGTTCAAGCCGAATGGGCTGATCTTGAAGTCCTGCACGTTGGCGCGCATGGGTTGATACACCGTCGAGTGAGCGATAGGTGTCATGGGGACTGCATCTTTGAGGACGTGCTGCGCCTCTTTGTAGAGTTCGGTGCGCTTGGCCTGATCAGTGGTGCGCTTGGCTTCTTTCACGAGGCCGTCGAATTTCTTGTCGCACCATTTGGAGAAGTTGTTGCCACTCAGGGAGTCGCAACCAAACAACACGTTGAGCCAGTTGTCCGGATCACCATTGTCACCGCTCCAGCCGATCAGCATGCCCTGGTTCTCGCCACCCTTGGAGCGCTTGATGTACTCGCCCCACTCGTAGCTCTGAATCTTCACTTTCAGGCCGATCTTCGCCCAGTCGGACTGAAGCATCTCGGCCATCAGCTTGGCGTTCGGGTTGTACGGACGCTGAACCGGCATCGCCCACAGGACGATTTCGGTACCTTCCTTGACGCCGGCTTCCTTGAGCAGCTCTTTGGCTTTCTCAGGATCGTACTTGGCGTCCTTGATGGTGGTGTCGTAGGACCACTGGGTCGGTGGCATGGCGTTGACGGCCAGTTGGCCTGCGCCCTGGTAAACCGAGTCGATGATCTGTGGCTTGTTCACAGCCATGTCCAGTGCCTGGCGAACGCGCAGGTCGGCCAGCGGGTTTTTCTCGTCGCTGCCCTTGACCTTGTCCATCACGTTGTAGGCGATGTAACCCAGGTTGAAGCCGGCCTGGTCAGGCATCTTCAGCGTTTTGTCTTCTTTCAGCGCTTTCAGATCAGCCGGACGCGGGAACAGAGTGACCTGGCACTCGTTCTTTTTCAGCTTCTGGATACGTACCGACGGGTCGGTGGTGATGGCGAAGATCAGGTTGTCGATCTTCACGTCTTCAGGCTTCCAGTAGTCCTTGTTCCCGGTGTAGCGGATGTTGGAATCTTTCTGGTAGCTCTTGAACACGAACGGGCCAGTGCCGATCGGCTTCTGGTTGATGTCGGCAGCCTTGCCTTCCTTCAGCAGTTGCGCTGCGTATTCGGCTGACTGGATCGAAGCGAAGCTCATGGCCATGTTCTGGATGAACGCGGCGTCGACTTCTTTCAGAGTGAACTTGACGGTGTGGTCGTCGACTTTATCGATCTTGGTGATGTTGGTGTCCATCCCCATGTCGGTGAAGTACGGGAATTCGGTCGGGTATGCCTTACGGAACGGGTCATCCTTGTTGATCATGCGATTGAAGGTGAACAGCACGTCGTCGGCGTTGAACTCACGAGTCGGCTTGAAATACGGGGTAGTGTGGAACTTGACGCCTTCACGCAGGTGGAAGGTGTAAGTCAGGCCGTCATCCGAGATGTCCCACTTGGTCGCCAGCCCAGGAATCACGGCGGTACCGCCACGCTCGAACTGGGTCAGACGGTTGAACATGGTTTCGGCTGAGGCGTCGAAGTCGGTTCCGGTGGTGTATTGGCCTGGATCGAAACCGGCCGGGCTGCCTTCGGAGCAGAACACCAGGTTAGTCGCAGCGGTGGCGAAAGGTGCGGAGGCTAACAAGCCTGCGCCGACTAAAAACGGAATGACCGCGTGTTTAAGCATGTTGGCCTCATGATTTGTTGTCATTTTTTAGTAGTGAGGTACGACCTCGTGAGTCGTGCCTGCGGATACTTATGCAGGGCCCATACCCAATGCAAGATCCAGAGCGCTCGGCGGCGTCAAAGCGTGGCACGAACGTACCTTAATGTCGCATCCGTATAACTTCTGACGCATTTGACCGTTTGCGGCCGGTTTTTACGGTGCAAATGAAGCCCCAAAACGGTGCGCTGGTCACGATGTGCGCGCCGGATTGGGGCCGGGTGTTACTTATTTATACCCACGCCATAGAAGGGGGTTAGACCGAACGGACTGATCTTGAAGTCGGTGACTTCCTTGCGCAGCGGCTGGAACACCGTGGAGTTGGCGATCGGCGTGATCGGCACCTGCTGTTTCAGGATCAGTTGCGCCTGTTGATACAGTTTTACCCGTTGCGATTTATCCGTGGACACCTTGGCCTGTTGCACCAGCTTGTCGTAGGCCGGATCGCACCATTTGGCGTAGTTGCTGCCTTTTACCGCCGCGCAGCTGTAAAGCACGCCCAGCCAGTTGTCCGGGTCGCCGTTGTCACCGGTCCAGCCATAGATCATCGCGTCGTGCTCGCCGTTCTTGGCGCGCTTGATGTACTCGCCCCATTCGTAACTGACGATGTTGGCCTTGATACCGATCTTCTCCCAATCCTGCTGGATCATCTGTGCCGACATCCGCGCATTCGGGTTCGAGGCGCGCTGCACGGTCATGGCCCACAGGTTGATGGTTGTACCGGGTGCAACCCCGGCTTCCTTGAGTAGCGCCCTGGCTTTTACGGGGTCGTGTGGCGCGTCTTTAATGTTCGGATCGAACGACCATTGCGCTGGCGGCAAGGCGTTCTGCGCCAACTGCCCGGCACTCTGGTAAACCGCTTTGATAATCGCCGGTTTGTCGATGGCCATGTCCAGGGCCTGGCGCACTTTGAGCTGATCCAGCGGCGGGTGAGTGGTGTTGTAGGCGAGGAAGCCGAGGTTGAAACCGGCTTGCTTCAACACCCGCAGATTCGGGTCTTTTTCCATCACTTCGATGTCGGCCGGGCGGGGGTAGCCGCTGACCTGGCATTCGCCGGTCTTGAGCTTTTGCAGGCGTACGGCGGCGTCCGGGGTGATCGAGAACACCAGGTTATCGAGCTTCACGTCCTCGGGCCTCCAGTAGTCCTTGTTCGCCACGTAGCGGATCTGCGCATCCTTCTGGTAGCGCTTGAACACGAACGGGCCGGTACCGACCGGTTTCTGGTTGAGGTCGGCGGCGTGGCCTTCCTTCAGCAGTTGGGCGCCGTATTCGGCCGATTGCACCGAGGCGAAGCTCATGGCGAGGTTTTGCACGAAGGCGGCGTCGACGTTGTTCAGGTTGAAGCGCACGGTGTTTTCGTCGAGCTTTTCCACGGACCTGATCGTGGTGTTCAGGCCCATGTCGTTGAAGTACGGGGATTCGGCGGGGTAGGCCTTGCGAAAGGTGTTGTCCGGGTCGAGCAGGCGCTGGAAGGTGAACAGCACGTCGTCGGCGTTGAAGGTGCGGGTTGGGGTGAAGTAGTCGGTGGTGTGGAATTTTACGTTCTGGCGCAGGTGGAAGGTGTATTGGAGGCCGTCCGGGCTTACGTCCCAATTGGTCGCCAGGCCGGGTTCGACTTCGGTGCCGCCGCGTTTGAATTGGGTGAGGCGGTTGAAGACGGTTTCGGCGGAGGCGTCGAAGTCGGTGCCGCTGGTGTATTGGCTGGGGTCGAAGCCGGCGGGGCTGGCTTCGGAACAGTAGACCAAGGTCGTTGCTGCGTTTGCGAGTGGGGTTATGGCGGTCAGGGCCAGGGTGATCAAGAGTGGTTTGAGGGTGGATCTTTGCATGTCTGGCCCGTGGGTCTGGAGGTGGTTGTTCCTTGAGGTTAGCGGGGATTTGGGGGTGTTCGGAAATATCGTTTTTTGAGGGGATGCGTCTATCTCGGTATATCTGGGGGGATTGTGTACATATCCGTTGCTGCGGTAACGGCTTCTTATGGTTCCGCTTTTACAGCGGGTCACTTTGGCAAACGCCCCAAAGTAACCAAAGGTCTTGGGCCCCGGCGTTCGGCCCCTCGCTGGGGCTCGGGGTTCCTTCGTTCCGGGATTCATCCGGGGGCATCGCCTACGGTTTGCTTCGCTGCACCTCCTCTCGATGTGTTTGGCTTCGCCAAACGGTCGCTGCGCTCCCACCCCCGGATGAATCCCTCCACTCAGCCTGCCGATGGGGCCAAAAGATCAAGAGCTTCACTCGAGCTAACGCTCATCGTGTTGAGTGGTGGGAAGCAGAAAAGCGGAAAGTGGAAAGCAGAAGGTAGAAAGCAGAAAGCAACTGCGGACTGCTTGATCGTTCCCACGCTCCGCGTGGGAATGCAGCCCGGGACGCTCCGCGTTCCATTTTCGAATGTTTAAAGATGTGTGGAATTCACCGAACATTCCCACGAGGTTTTCAGGTTGTCCGTCGGAAGCACGCTCTCTAGTCTTTGGTTGTCGCAGAAAACTCTGTGATTGGGTGTGAGAACCCAGGCAAGCGAGTGTTATTCAAACGTCAGTCCGACCATAATTGCCGCCAGCATTCCTGCTGCCTGTAATTGATTTATGGCGGCTGTGTGCGGGCAGACTTCGGTCTGGCCGGAATCTCCTTGCCCGGTTTCTCACCCCGCACATAGCTGCCACCTCTTCGCCGCGTGAGAACGGCATTTGGTGGCTTCAAGTCAGCAAGGAGTTAATCAATGAACAAGGTTGTCCCCGATCCACCCCTCGAATCACCCACCCCCCTCGAAGAAGCCATGCGCGCCGAAGACCTCGCCCGCAACCGCGAAGCCATCAAACGCGCCCTCGATTTCTATCTCTGCCCCAACCTTTCCAAACCGCGCCCGCCGAGCACGATGTACATGGTCACGCCCAACGTCGACACCGAAAGCCTGCTGGCCAACGCCTGCGAATCCCTGGCGTCGGCCAGTACGATGACCAGCAATTTCGCCAATGAGCTCACCGGCCCGCAGCGCAGTACCGCGCTCGGCATCCAGCAGATCATCATGCTGGCCGAGCTTGCGGTGAACCGCGCGCTGGATCGAGTTGATCCGCGGACTTGAGACCGTGTCACCGTTCATCGCGGGCAAGCCCGCTCCCACAGGGTCGTGCACGATTTCAATAAATCCGCAGAACCGGTGGGAGCTGGCTTGCCAGCGATGACGGCAGAGTTGACAGCACAAAATTCAGGCACAAAAAAACCGGCGATCATCACGGATCGCCGGTTTTTCATTCAGCCGTCACTCAATCACTGCATCAACACTTCGATCGAGCCGTCGGCGGTCAGGCTGACCTGGCTGGTGCCTGCTTCGACTTCAGGCGTCACTGGCGCAGCGTCCATGCCGGCAGCGGCTTTCATCATCATCGGGGCGCGCATGTAGGGTTGCGGGAAGCCGTTGCTGTTGAGGTTCAGATTGACAATTTTGTAGCCCTTGCCGCCCAGGGCGTCGGTGGCCAGTTGGGCGCGGGCCTTGAAGGCGGTGACGGCTTCTTTCAGCAGTTTGTCTTCGCTGGCCTTGCGGGTCGGGTCGGCGATGGCGAAGTCCATGCCGCCCATTTTCAGGTCGGTCAGCAGTTCGCCGGTGAGTTTGGACAGGGCGGCGAAGTCGGCGCTTTCCAGGCGCAGTTCGGCGCGTTCACGCCAGCCGGTGATTTTCTGGCCCTTGGTGTCGTAGATCGGGTAGCTGTTGCGGCTGCCCTGGCGCAGGGTGATGTCTTTGACTTGCTTGGCCTGGGCCAGTGCCTTGTTCATGGTGGTGCTGACGTCGGCGGCGAGTTTGGCCGGGTCAGTGTTTTGCTCTTCGGTGTAGAGGGTCACGATCATCAGGTCGCGGGCCACTTCCTGGCTGACTTCGGCGCGCAGGGAAATCTGGTTGTAGTGCAGCTCATCGGCGGCCAGGGCCGGAAGGCTGGCGACGCTGCCGACGGTCAGGGCGAGAAGGGCGGCGCTGCGGCGAAATGTGTGCATGAAGGCTCCTTGATGAGGGCGCAGGTGATGGTTCGGGGGCCTGCGTGAAACCATCAGACTCTAGCTTTTATGATCCGGTTCGCCCAGTTACAACTTCTATACAGATGTGAGAGTGCGCCGTCCGTCGTATAGGAGGGGATTCCTGTTGGTTCTGACAGTAGACGGATTTCGTCGGCGGATTGAGCATGTTTGTGAGCCGCCATGTCACTCGGCTTCAAACACGACAATTACGAATAAGGAAATCTGAGATGAACGCACAAGAACAGGCCGATGCAAAAAGTCGAGGTTATTCAGTTCAGTTCCAGGAACGGAGTCCCGGCAGTTGGTCGTATTGGGTTTACTTCAATGGCAAACAGACGGATGGGCCCTTTGGCTCAGAGAGTGAAGGGTGGAGTCGCGTGCAGGGATTGATCAATCAACAAACATACGGGATGTGAAATCGACTGATCATGCAAACCGGTAATCAGGAACAGATCGCCGGTTTTTTGAGTATCAGGTCGCCGTGTGCAATGCCGGTGACCACCCTTGGTGAAGGCGCCCTTATAGCCGCAGAAAATCTTTGCGCCATGTGGTCGTTTGCCGCACTTTCGCCTCTCAAGCCCGCGCCTTGGTTATACTCCGTGCGATCCGCCTGGAGCGCTCATCAGGAGAGCTCATGCTCGCCCCCGTACAACTGACTTCCGCCACTCGCCAGAATCTCTGGCGACTGACTTTCATCCGCACCCTGGTGCTCGCCGCACAGGCCGGCTCCGTGGGCCTGGCCTACTGGCTGGATCTGTTGCCGTTGCCGTGGGTGCAACTGGTGATGACCCTCGGCTGTTCGATTCTGCTGTGTGTGTTCACCGCCGTGCGTCTGCGCACTTCGTGGCCGGTCACCGAGCTCGAATACGCGCTGCAACTGGCCTGCGATCTGGTTATCCACAGTGCCTTGCTGTATTTCTCCGGTGGTTCGACCAACCCGTTCGTTTCGTATTATCTGGTGCCGCTGACCATTGCCGCGGTGACGCTGCCATGGCGTTATTCGGTGGTGCTGTCGGGTATTGCGCTGGCCTTGTACACCTTGATGCTGACGCACTTCTATCCGCTGGAAACCCTGCCGGTGGCCCGGGAGAACCTGCAGATCTACGGCATGTGGCTGAGCTTCGCTTTGGCGGCTGCGGTGATTACCTTCTTCGCCGCGCGCATGGCTGAAGAGCTGCGCCGGCAGGAAGAATTGCGTGCGATCCGCCGTGAAGAAGGCCTGCGCGATCAGCAATTGCTGGCCGTGGCGACTCAGGCCGCCGGTGCCGCCCATGAGCTGGGGACGCCGCTGGCGACGATGAGCGTGTTGCTCAATGAAATGCAGCAGGATCATCACGACCCGATGCTCCAGGAAGACCTGAAGGTGTTGAAGGATCAGGTGAAGCTCTGCAAGGAGACCCTGCAGCAGCTGGTGCGTGCCGCCGAGGCCAATCGCCGGATGGCGGTGGAGATGCAGGACGTCACCGAATGGCTCGACGAAGCGCTCAACCGCTGGCACCTGATGCGCCCCGAAGCCAGTTACCGCTTCCAGCGTCTGGGCCAGGGCCCGCTGCCACGTGTGGCGCCGCCGCCGGATCTGACCCAGGCCTTGTTGAATCTGTTGAACAACGCCGCCGACGCCTGTCCGGAAAACCTTCAGGTGACCCTGGACTGGACCGCCGAAGACCTGACCATCAGCATTCGCGATCATGGCGCCGGTGTGCCGCTGGCTATCGCCGAACAGATCGGCAAACCGTTTTTTACCACCAAGGGCAAAGGTTTCGGCCTGGGCCTGTTTTTGAGCAAGGCCAGCGTGACACGCGCCGGCGGCTCAGTGAAACTCTATAGTCATGAGGAAGGCGGCACGCTCACCGAGCTGCGCCTGCCCCACGGCGCCCGAGGAGAGCAACATGAGTGACGAAATCCAAGTAGAAGGCGAAGAACTGCCGCATTTGCTGCTGGTCGATGACGACGCAACCTTCACCCGGGTGATGGCCCGTGCCATGGCCCGCCGTGGTTTCCGCGTCAGCACTGCCGGTTCCGCTGAAGAGGGCCTGACCATCGCCCAGGCCGATCTGCCGGATTACGCCGCGCTGGACCTGAAAATGGACGGCGATTCCGGTCTGGTCCTGCTGCCGAAGCTGCTGGAGCTGGACCCGGAAATGCGCGTGGTGATCCTCACCGGTTACTCGAGCATTGCCACGGCGGTCGAAGCGATCAAGCGCGGCGCCTGCAATTACCTGTGCAAACCGGCTGACGCCGACGACGTGCTGGCGGCGCTGCTGTCCGAACACGCCGACCTCGACAGCCTGGTGCCGGAGAACCCGATGTCGGTGGATCGCCTGCAGTGGGAGCACATCCAGCGCGTGCTGACCGAGCACGAAGGCAACATCTCCGCCACTGCACGCGCCCTGGGCATGCACCGCCGCACGCTGCAGCGCAAACTGCAGAAGCGCCCGGTTCGTCGCTGAACCTGCGCTGAACGACCATCGCCAGCCCTCGCGATAAAGCGCACCGATCATCTATGATCGGTGCGTGTCTGTTCTTTTCTTTATCGAGCCTTTTCCATGAATCAGAACGCTGAATATTCCGCGGTCAACGATACTGTGCGCGGGCAGTTTTTTCGCAAGGTGTGGGCCATGACCACGCCTTACTGGCGCAGCGAAGAGAAGGGCAAGGCCTGGACATTGCTGATTGCCGTGATCGCGCTGACGCTGTTCAGCGTGGCGATCTCGGTGTGGATCAACAGTTGGTACAAGGATTTCTACAACGCCCTGCAAAAGAAAGACGAGGCGGCGTTCTGGCAGTTGATCCTGTATTTCTGCGGCATTGCGGCCGTGGCGATCCTCGGCGCGGTGTATCGCCTGTACCTGACGCAGATGCTGACCATCCGTTGGCGGGCATGGCTCACCGAGAACCATTTCAAGCGCTGGCTCGGGCACAAGAATTACTACCAGCTGGAGCAGGGCGGCTACACCGACAACCCTGACCAGCGTATTTCCGAAGACCTCAATACCTTCACCAGCAACACCTTGAGTCTGGCCCTGGGCCTGATCCGCACGGTGGTCAGCCTGGTGTCGTTCTCGATCATTCTGTGGGGCGTGTCCGGCAGCATCGAGGTGTTCGGCATCGAGATTCCCGGCTACATGTTCTGGTGTGCGCTGCTGTATGCGGCGGTCGGCAGCTGGCTGACGCACCTGATCGGTCGACGCCTGATCGGCCTGAACAACCAACAACAACGCTTCGAAGCCGACTTGCGTTTCTCCATGGTGCGGGTGCGTGAGAACGCCGAAAGCATTGCGTTGTACAACGGCGAACCGAACGAGAATCGTCGTCTGAGCAACCGCTTTGGTCTGGTCTGGCACAACTTCTGGGACATCATGCGCGTGTCCAAACGCCTGACGTTCTTCACCTCGGGCTACGGCCAGATCGCAATCATCTTCCCGTTCATCGTCGCGGCCCCGCGTTACCTGACTGGCAAGATCGAGCTGGGTGAGCTGATGCAGATCAACTCGGCCTTCGGCAACGTGCAGGAGAACTTCAGCTGGTTCATCAACGCCTATGCGGACCTCGCCGCGTGGCGCGCGACGTGTGATCGTCTGCTGAGTTTCCGTCAGGCCATGACCGACAACGAAGAGCGTGCACCGGCCATCGACGTGCAGAATCAGGGCGATGAGCTGAAGGTTCATAACCTTGGTCTGGACCTGGCCGATGGCCGTCACCTGCTGACCAGCGCCGACATGACCGTGGAGCAGGGCGACCGGGTGATGCTCAGCGGCCGCTCCGGCAGCGGCAAGTCGACATTGCTGCGTGCGATGGGCCATTTGTGGCCGGCCGGGCACGGCAGTATTCGTTTGCCGGCCTCGCGTTACCTGTTCCTGCCGCAGAAACCGTATCTGCCGATCGGCACCCTGCGCGATGCCTTGAGTTATCCACAACCGGGCGACACTTACGCGCCTGAGCGCTATGCACAAGTGCTGGAGACTTGTCGTCTGCCGCATCTGGTCGCACGTCTGGACGAAGCCAATCACTGGCAGCGCATGTTGTCGCCGGGTGAACAGCAACGGCTGGCCTTCGCTCGCGCGCTGCTCTACGCGCCGCAATGGCTGTACATGGACGAAGCGACGTCGGCGATGGATGAAGAAGACGAAGCCACGCTGTATCAGGCGTTGATCGACCAGTTGCCGGGGCTGAGCATCGTCAGCGTCGGCCATCGCAGCAGCCTCAAGCGCTTCCATCCACGGCATGTGCGGATCGACGGCGGGCATCTGGTGGAGCAAACCGTGACCGCTTGATATCTCAACGCTTTCCCTGTGGGAGCTGGCTTGCCAGCGATAGCGTCGGTTCAGTCGACATCTTTCTCGACTGATCTGGCCTCATCGCTGGCAAGCCAGCTCCCACAGGATTTGTGTGGAAACGGAAAGTGATCGTACAACCCGCTTGGGCTATGATGCCCCACAAGCCGAATTTTCGAGACCAACGCAGACCATGGAAAACCCGATCGACACCCCGCGCCTCCCTCGCAAGCGCCGCAGCCTGGCTCAGGAACTGGTGACGGTGCTGACCGAACAGATCCGCGATGGTCTGCTCAAGCGTGGCGACAAATTGCCTACCGAGTCGGCGATCATGGACGCCCATGGCGTCAGCCGCACCGTGGTGCGCGAGGCGATTTCACGGCTACAGGCCGCCGGCCAGGTGGAAACCCGTCATGGCATCGGCACTTTCGTTCTGGACACCCCGAGCCCGAGCGGCTTTCGGATCGACCCGGCCACCGTGGTCACTTTGCGTGACGTGCTGGCGATTCTCGAATTCCGCATCAGCCTCGAAGTCGAATCCGCCGGCCTTGCTGCGCAACGTCGCAGCGCCGAGCAACTGGCCGCCATGCGCGCCGCCCTCGATGCGCTGAACGAAAGCGTGGCCCACGCCAGCGATGCGGTGGCGTCGGACTTCCAGTTCCACCTGCAAATCGCCCTGTCCACCGGCAACCGCTACTTCACCGACATCATGACCCATCTGGGCACCAGCATCATTCCGCGCACGCGGCTGAATTCGGCGCGCCTGGCCCATGATGACCAGCAGCACTACATGAATCGCCTGAGCCGCGAGCACGAGGAAATCTACGAGGCCATCGCCCGTCAGGATTCCGATGCCGCCCGCGCGGCCATGCGCCTGCATTTGACGAACAGCCGCGAACGGCTGCGTCAGGCGCATGAAGAGGCGCAGGCGCAGGGGTGAGAAGTCAGGCTTCGACGTAGAGTTTCAATGGTTCGGAACTCGGTTCGAGACTGGCCTCATCAGCAAACTTGTAGCGCAGTTCGACCGTGCTGTTCAGGTACTTTTCCAGCTCGAATCTGGGGATGCTCAATTCAATTCCCGTCATGCCCACCATGTCATCCAGTGCGTCATCCCAGACGCCGGTCGGCTCCGACAAACCCTGCCATTCAGGCTCTTGCGGGTCATCGCCGAGGATCGGGTACACGTCCCAGTTCGGCGGTGTGTTCTGGCCATCGGGTACCTGAACGATCAAGTCGTCATCCAGAGTCGACAGCCGCAGGATGATCGAGTCGCTGGCGTGGTCGGGGAATTGCGGAAGGTGTGCAGCGGCAAACGTCATGCTTCGTTCTCCTTGAAAGATCTGCCGCGATCCTTCGCGGCAGTCGTCGCACTTTACCCGGCGAACTCGTGAGAAGCGCCGGGGCAATCTTGTCCGGGCATTTCAGCTCTGGGGCAGAATCGAACGATCCACCCTGACCGCCAGTTTGCCCGGGCCAGGCCTGACGTCGAACGTTGCCTGGCCATGAGCATCCACAGACGCCCGCGCGATGGCCACGCCGTCGCGCAGCAATTGCAGCGGTGCACCTTTCATCGATTGGCCCGAGGCCAGTTCCACTTTCAATTTAATTGTCATCGAATCGTTCCTTAATTCGTGTTGCCGGTCGGGTGATAGTCCTTGAGCAGCAGGTACGTGCTCCAGCCCCACCAGTCGTCGACGGTGGCGGTGTCGTTGAGGTTGTTGACGTCCTTGCGCCGCAGGACTTTGTTGCCCTGAAGGCGGAACAGTGGCGAGAAGTTGTTGGCCAGACTCATCACGAAAGTCAGATCCGGCAGCCGTTGCAGCGCGTTGAAAGTGGTCGGTACATTGCCGCTGGAGTACGCGGCATAAACCTCGTCCGCCGAATCCTGTACCGCCAGATTCACCTGATTGCGGTTGTCGGCGTCCGTGGCATCGAAGTAGCGCTTGTCACCGAACGCCCGCCATTGCTCGCCGTGTCCGTTGCGTACCTTGAGGCCGAATTTGCTGTCTTCGTCGTGCATGAAGCGCGTAATGAGCGAACCCAGGTCGCTCGGCGTCACTGCGGTGGCCATGGCTTTGCGCGGCACTCGCAAATGCCCGGAGGAGAACAGGTCGGTGAGGTAGTGATCGGCGAATGCGTTCATCGCGTAGGCCCGTTCCAGTTGCAGTTCGTCCTGACTGGCGTGAGCAGCAGCGGCAGTTTGCAGGGCTGCGGTGTGTCCGGCGATGTAGGCCTGGCGGGCCCATTCGCCGAAGTGGTCGGCGTTGTTCGCTGCCAGTTTCAGGTAGCGACCGAGCGGAAACAGCGCCGAGACAAAACTGCCGCCGCCGGTGATTTTGTTCCACTCTTCCGACAACGTATCTCCCAACGCGTCATACGCCTCATGGGGTTGCTTGCCGTCCTTGATCGCCTGTTTAACGGCGTCGATCTCTTTTTGCATGATCGCGAGAATCTGTGGCGCTTCGGCCTTTGATGCCGGCAGGGCAGCGAGGGTGCCGAATGCCGCTGAAAAGCGTTGCAGGCGATCCGCCGGAGTGGCGCCTTCATTGATCGGCCGGTCGACGATTCCGTAGAAATCACCGCCCAGCGCCAGCATCTGGCCGTAGGTCAGCGCCAACCCGTTCGGCAGATGCAGTGGCACGTTTTGAGCGAGCATCGGCTCGGCATTTTCAACGAAGCGCAGCCGGGTGTTGTCGCCGATAGCCGTGTGTTCCGCGCCCTCGAAGCGTAACTGCGGTTTGCCTTTCAAGGCTTGGCCGGGCAGGGCGGTCACGGGTTCGACATCGCTGTGCGAGTCGGCGATGTGCAGCAACAGGTGCGGATTCCCGGCACTGAAGGCGATCCCGCCGGGGGTGAAAAGGTCATCGAATCGGGCGATGACCGGTGTGGGTTTTTCAAGGCATTTTGTTTGTAGACCGGACATTTCTTTCTCCTTGATATGTCGTCGGTGGACGCTTATTTAACTGTATGTATATACAGTTAAATCGAGCCTAGTCGAGAAATCTCCTACGTCAAAAAGAAATCTTGTCCGACAAAAAATGCCTCCCAGCGATGAAATGCAGTTGACGGTTATCTTTTAAGTTGTACGATGACCTACAACTTCGGCGAAGGCTGAACGGTCCACTCACAAAAAAACGTTGCTACCAGGGTGTTCGAATAATGAATCCACAAGAACTGAAGTCCATCCTCTCCGCCGGCCTGCTGTCGTTCCCGGTGACCGATTTCAATGCTCAGGGCGATTTCAACCGCGCTGGCTACATCAAACGCCTGGAATGGCTGGCCCCGTACGGTGCTTCAGCCCTGTTCGCCGCCGGTGGCACCGGTGAATTCTTCTCCCTGGCCGCCAGCGAATACTCGGAAATCATCAAGACTGCCGTCGATACCTGCGCCAGCAGCGTGCCGATCCTCGCCGGTGTCGGTGGTTCGACCCGCCAGGCGATCGAATACGCACAGGAAGCCGAGCGTCTGGGCGCCAAAGGCCTGTTGCTGCTGCCGCACTACCTGACCGAAGCCAGCCAGGACGGCGTCGCCGACCACGTTGAGGCTGTGTGCAAATCGGTCAACATCGGTGTCGTGGTCTACAACCGCAACGTCTGCCGCCTGACCGCGCCGCTGCTGGAACGCCTGGCCGAGCGCTGCCCGAACCTGATCGGTTACAAGGACGGTCTGGGTGATATCGAGCTGATGGTGTCGATCCGTCGTCGCCTCGGTGATCGCTTCAGCTACCTCGGTGGTCTGCCGACCGCTGAAGTCTACGCCGCTGCCTACAAGGCCCTGGGCGTGCCGGTCTACTCCTCGGCGGTGTTCAACTTCATCCCGAAAACCGCGATGGACTTCTACCACGCCATTGCCCGTGAAGATCACGCCACCGTCGGCAAGATCATCGACGACTTCTTCCTGCCGTACCTGGACATCCGCAACCGCAAGGCCGGTTACGCCGTGAGCATCGTCAAGGCAGGCGCCAAGATCGCCGGTTATGACGCAGGCCCGGTGCGCGCGCCGCTGACCGACCTGACCCGCGAAGAGTACGAAATGCTCGCCGCGCTGATCGACAAGCAAGGTGCGCAGTAACACAACCCTATAAACAAGGCCGCTGAGCAATCAGCGGCTTTTTGCGTCAGGAGAATGATTCGTGACCAAGCGCTATGACAACTACATCAACGGTGAATGGGTCGCCGGCAACGATTACTCGGTCAACATCAACCCGTCCGAGCTGAGCGACACCATCGGCGATTACGCCAAGGCTGACCTGGCCCAGGTCAACGCCGCCATCGACGCCGCGCGCGCCGCGTTCCCGGCGTGGTCGACTTCGGGCATTCAGGCCCGCCACGACTCGCTGGACAAAGTCGGCACCGAAATCCTCGCCCGTCGCGAAGAGCTCGGCACCCTGCTGGCCCGGGAAGAGGGCAAGACCCTGCCGGAAGCCATCGGTGAGGTGACCCGCGCCGGCAACATCTTCAAGTTCTTCGCCGGCGAGTGCCTGCGTCTGTCCGGCGACTACGTGCCGTCGGTGCGTCCGGGCGTCAACGTTGAAGTCACCCGCGAAGCCCTTGGGGTGGTTGGCCTGATCACTCCGTGGAACTTCCCGATTGCCATCCCGTCGTGGAAAATCGCCCCGGCCCTGGCCTACGGCAACTGCGTGGTGTTGAAGCCGGCGGATCTGGTGCCGGGTTGCGCCTGGGCGCTGGCCGAAATCATCTCCCGCGCAGGCTTCCCGGCCGGCGTGTTCAACCTGGTGATGGGCAGCGGTCGGGTGGTGGGTGAAGCACTGGTCAACAGCCCGAAAGTCGACGGCATCAGCTTCACCGGCTCCGTCGGTGTGGGGCGTCAGATCGCGGTCAATTGCGTGTCGCGCCAGGCCAAGGTTCAGCTGGAGATGGGCGGCAAGAACCCGCAGATCATTCTCGACGACGCCGACCTTAAGCAAGCGGTCGAGCTGTCGGTGCAGAGCGCGTTCTACTCCACCGGCCAGCGTTGCACCGCGTCGAGCCGACTGATCGTCACCGCCGGGATTCACGACAAGTTCGTCGAAGCCATGGCCGAGCGCATGAAGTCGATCAAGGTCGGCCACGCGCTGAAGGCTGGCACCGACATCGGTCCAGTGGTCTCGCAAGCGCAGCTTGAGCAGGACCTGAAGTACATCGACATCGGCCAGTCCGAAGGTGCGCGCGTAGTCAGTGGCGGCGGTCTGGTGACCTGCGACACCGAAGGCTACTTCCTCGCGCCGACCCTGTTTGCCGACAGCGAAGCATTGATGCGCATCAGCCGCGAAGAGATCTTCGGCCCTGTCGCCAACATCGTTCGCGTGGCCGATTACGAGGCTGCACTGGCCATGGCCAACGACACCGAATTCGGTCTGTCGGCGGGTATCGCCACCACGTCGCTGAAGTACGCCAACCACTTCAAGCGTCATTCCCAGGCCGGGATGGTGATGGTCAACCTGCCGACCGCCGGTGTCGATTACCACGTTCCGTTCGGTGGCCGTAAGGGTTCATCCTATGGCTCACGTGAGCAAGGCCGCTATGCGCAAGAGTTCTACACGGTCGTGAAGACCAGCTACATCGGTTCCTGATCCACGCAATACCTGTGGGAGCTGGCTAGCCAGCGATAGCATCACCGCGGAGTGACTGATACAACGAGTCGCCTGCATCGCTGGCAAGCCAGCTCCCACAACGACCAAAGAAGATCCACCCGCGCATAAAAATAATCAGTGGGAGTACATCTACATGCAATCGTCCAAGCCGACTCACGTCCGCTATTTGATCCTGCTCATGCTGTTCCTGGTGACCACGATCAACTACGCCGACCGCGCCACCATCGCGATCGCCGGTTCCAGTCTGCAAAAAGACCTCGGCATCGACGCGGTCACCCTCGGCTACATCTTCTCTGCTTTCGGTTGGGCCTACGTGGCCGGGCAAATCCCCGGCGGCTGGCTGCTCGACCGCTTCGGCTCGAAAAAAGTCTATGCCCTGAGCATCTTCACCTGGTCGCTGTTCACCGTGCTGCAAGGCTTCGTCGGTGAGTTCGGCATGTCCACGGCCATCGTCGCGCTGTTCATGCTGCGTTTCCTGGTCGGTCTGGCCGAGGCGCCGTCGTTCCCCGGCAACGCGCGCATCGTCGCAGCCTGGTTCCCGACCGCTGAACGTGGCACTGCATCGGCGATCTTCAACTCGGCGCAATATTTCGCCACCGTGTTGTTCGCACCGCTGATGGGCTGGATCGTGTTCACCTTTGGCTGGGAGCACGTGTTCATCGTCATGGGTATTCTGGGCATCGTGTTCTCGCTGGTCTGGCTGAAGGTTATCCACAGCCCGCGCCAACACCCGATGGCCAACGAAGCAGAAGTGAAGTTCATCGCCGACAACGGCGGTATGGTCGATATGGACCAGAAGCAAGGCAAAAAGGCTGACGGCCCGAAATGGGATTACATCCGTCAGTTGCTGACCAACCGCATGATGCTCGGCGTTTATCTGGGCCAGTACTGCATCAACGGCATCACCTATTTCTTCCTGACCTGGTTCCCGGTGTACCTCGTGCAGGAACGCGGCATGACCATCCTCAAGGCCGGTTTCATCGCCTCGTTGCCGGCGATCTGCGGTTTTATCGGTGGCGTGCTCGGTGGGGTGATTTCCGATTACCTGCTGCGCAAGGGCCATTCGCTGACCTTCGCCCGCAAGGCGCCGATCATTGCCGGTCTGCTGGTTTCGAGCAGCATCGTGGCGTGCAACTATGTCGACGTTGAATGGATGGTGGTCGGCTTCATGGCCCTGGCATTCTTCGGCAAAGGCGTGGGCGCACTGGGCTGGGCGGTGGTGTCCGACACCTCGCCGAAACAGATTGCTGGTCTGAGCGGTGGCCTGTTCAACACCTTCGGCAACATCGCGTCGATCACCACCCCGATCGTCATCGGCTACATCATCAGCTCCACCGGTTCGTTCAAATGGGCACTGGTGTTCGTCGGCGCCAACGCGCTGGTGGCGGTGTTCAGCTATCTGGTGATCGTCGGCCCGATCAAACGTGTCGTGCTGAAAGAGCCACCAACCAACGGTGGTTCCGAAGCGACTGGTAAATTGTCTCAAGCGCATTCCTGAGGAGCGGCGTCATGCAGTTGATTGAACATTCCGACTCGCCGCGCTACATCCGCCTGCACGAGCGGGACAACGTAGTGGTAGTGGTGAATGACCAGGGCGTTCCGGCCGGCACCGAATTTGCCGATGGCCTGGTGACGGTGGATTTTGTGCCGCAAAGTCACAAGGTCAGCCTCGTGGATATCCCCGAGGGCGGCACGGTGATTCGCTACGGCCAGATCATCGGCTACGCGTTGCAGCCGATTCCCCGTGGCAGTTGGGTCAAGGAAGATCAACTGCGCATGCCGACCGCGCCACCGCTGGACAGCCTGCCGCTGTCCACCGATGTACCGGCCGCCCAGGCACCGCTGGAAGGCTTCACGTTCGAGGGTTATCGCAACGCCGACGGTACCGTCGGCACGCGCAACATTCTCGGGATCACCACCACCGTGCAATGCGTCACCGGGGTGCTGGATCACGCGGTGAAGCGGATCAAGGATGAACTGCTGCCCAAGTATCCGCACGTCGATGACGTGGTGGCGCTGACTCACAGTTACGGTTGCGGCGTGGCCATCACCGCCACCGACGCCTACATCCCGATCCGTACCGTGCGCAATCTGGCGCGCAACCCGAACCTGGGTGGTGAGGCGCTGGTAATCAGCCTGGGCTGCGAGAAGTTGCAGGCCGGGCAGGTGATGCATGAGGACGATGCGTCGGTGGATCTGAGCGAGCCGTGGCTGTATCGCTTGCAGGATTCCAGTCACGGTTTCACCGAGATGATCGAGCAGATCATGGAGCTGGCCGAAGTCCGCTTGAAGAAACTCGACCAGCGCCGCCGGGAAACCGTGCCGGCGTCCGAGTTGATCCTTGGCATGCAATGCGGTGGCAGCGATGCGTTTTCCGGCATCACCGCCAACCCGGCACTGGGTTACGCCTCGGACTTGCTGCTGCGGGCGGGGGCGACGGTGATGTTTTCCGAAGTCACCGAAGTGCGCGATGCGATCTACCTGCTGACCTCACGGGCCCAGAGCAAAACCGTTGCCGTGGAACTGGTGCGCGAGATGGACTGGTACGACCGTTATCTGGCCAAGGGCGAAGCAGACCGTAGCGCCAATACCACGCCGGGCAACAAGAAAGGCGGGTTGTCGAACATCGTCGAGAAGTCGTTGGGCTCGATCGTGAAGTCCGGCAACAGTGCGATCAGCGGTGTGCTCGGCCCGGGAGAGCGCTTCAAGCAGAAGGGTTTGATTTTCTGTGCGACGCCGGCGAGTGACTTTGTCTGCGGCACTTTGCAACTGGCGGCGGGAATGAACCTGCATGTGTTCACTACCGGTCGTGGTACGCCTTATGGTCTGGCCATGGCGCCAGTGGTGAAGGTCTCGACCCGTACCGAGCTGGCGCAGCGCTGGCCGGATCTGATCGATATCGACGCCGGGCGGATCGCTACCGGTCGCGCGTCCATCGAGGAGTTGGGCTGGGAGTTGTTCCACTACTACCTGGATGTGGCGAGCGGCAAGCAGCAGACGTGGGCGGAGAAGCACAAGCTGCATAACGACATTACGTTGTTCAATCCGGCGCCTATTACTTGAGACCGAGTCGCCTGCATCGCGAGCAAGCTCGCTCCCACAGGGATCTTCTTTGTTACACAAATTGTGTAATCATCAAAGATCAGTGTGGGAGCGAGCTTGCTCGCGATAGCGGTCGACCAGACGCGGGAGAACTTGTGGCTTATCATTAGCCCCCTAACGACGCTCACCTCCAAGGCTCCCCGGCATGTTGGCTATCTTCCTCGAAACCCTGAACATCACCGCGCCGGTGTTTGCCATGCTGTTTCTGGGTGTGCTGCTCAAGCGCATCGACTGGATCAACGACAACTTCATCCATACGGCCTCGTCGCTGGTGTTCAACGTCACCATGCCGGCGCTGCTGTTTCTCGGCATTCTGCATGCCGACCTGCACGCCGCACTGCAACCGGCGCTGCTGATCTATTTCTCACTCGCTACGCTGGTCAGTTTTGCCGTGGCCTGGGGCTGGGCGATTTTGCGCTGCCCGCGCGAGGATCGCGGCATCTACACCCAAGGTGCGTTTCGCGGCAACAACGGGGTGATCGGCCTCGCACTGGCGGCGAGCATGTACGGCGACTACGGGATCTCCCTCGGGGCGATTCTCGCGGCGCTGGTGATCCTGTTCTACAACACCCTGTCGACCATCGTGCTGGCGGTCTATAGCCCGGTGATCAAGTCCGACCCGTGGAGCATCTGCAAAAGCGTGGTCAGCAATCCGCTGATCATCAGCGTGATCGCAGCCGCACCGTTCGCTTATTTCAAGATCGGTCTGCCGGGCTGGCTGGAGACGTCCGGCCAGTACCTGGCGCAAACCACGCTGCCGCTGGCGCTGATCTGCATTGGCGGCACACTGTCGCTGGCGGCGCTGCGCAAGAGCGGCAAGATGGCGCTCAGTTCGAGTCTGGTGAAGATGATCGGTCTGCCGGTGATCGCCACTTTGGGCGCATGGCTGTGGGGCTTTCGCGGGGCGGAGCTGGGGATTCTGTTTCTGTACTTCGGCAGCCCGACCGCCGCCGCCAGTTTTGTCATGGCCCGTGCGGCGCAGGGCAATCATGAACTGGCGGCGGCGATCATCGTACTGACCACGTTGATGGCGGCGATCACCACCAACATCGGGATCTTCTTTTTGCAGTGGGGCGGGTGGATCTGAGACCGGCGCTTATTCAGGCTTCTGGTAACTGTCGATCACTTCCTGCGCCGCACGAAACGCATCGATCGCCGCCGGCACGCCGGCATACACCGCGCAATGCAACAGGGCTTCGCGGATCTCATCGACCGTGCAGCCATTGTTCAACGCGCCGCGCACGTGACCTTTCAATTCCTGCGGGCACTTCAACGCGGTCAGCGCGGCGAGGGTGATCAGGCTGCGGGTTTTCAGCGGCAAACCTTCGCGATTCCACACGCCGCCCCAGGCGTGTTCGTTGACGAAATCCTGCAAGGGTTGGGTGAACTCGGTGGCATTGCCCAGCGCGCGGTCGACAAACACGTCGCCCATTACCTGACGGCGGACTTCAACCCCGGATTTCTTCGATTCGGTCATGGCACATCCCTCTTGTGGTGTTGGCGGCGCCAGGCGCGCACGGACGTGAAAAACAGAAACGTCAGCAGCGTCGGCAGCACATAAAACAGCATCAGTCGCTCGAGTTTGCCGGCCAGTGGCATGCCGGTGGTGAACGACACCACGTGCAACCCGTACGCCAGGTACAAACCTAGCAACAACAAACCTTCGGCCCGGGTCACGCGATAGCCGGAATAGAACACCGGCAGGCACAGCGCCGCGACGCCGAGCATCACCGGCAAGTCGAAATCCAGCGCGTTTGGCGAGATCGACAACGGCGTCGGCGCGATCAGTGCGGTGATGCCCAGCACCCCGAGCAGGTTGAACAGGTTGGCGCCGATCACGTTGCCGACTGCAATGTCCCGCTGACCGCGCAGCGCGGCAATCAGCGAGGTGGCGAGCTCCGGCAGCGAGGTACCGACTGCGACCACGGTCAGGCCGATCACCCGCTCGGAGAATCCCAGGTCAGTGGCGACGACCACGGCTGCACCCAGCAGCAAGTGCCCGGCGAACACCAGCATGCCCAGACCGCCGACAATCATCAGCAGGCTGGTGAACCACGGCGCCTGCGGATCGTGCGGTTGATCGGAATGCGGGCGGGTCGAGTGCCGCGACTGGCGCAGCAACAGACCAAGGTAAAGCGCCAGGGCACCGAGCAGCAGAATGCCGTCGAAGCGCCCGAGTTCTTCATTCCACGCCAGCACGAACACCAGAAGGCTGGCGCCGATCATCAACGGGATGTCGAGGCGCACCAGTTGCCGCGATACCCGCAGCGGAATGATCAGCGCCGACAGGCCGAGGGTGACGAGAATGTTGAAAATGCTGCTGCCGATCACGCTGCTGACGGCGATGTCCGGCGTGTGTGCCTGCACGGCTTGCAGGCTGACGGCCATTTGCGGGGCGCTGCTGCCGAGGGCGACGATGGTCAGGCCGATGATCAGCGGTCGCACATGCAGGCGCGCGGCCAGGCGCACGGCGGCGCGCACCATCAGCTCGGCGCCGACGATCAGCAGGAACAGCCCGCTGAGCAATTCGATCACGCTGATCAGCGGTAAGTCGGTCAGTCCGAAAATGGTGGACGCTCCATCAGTCGTCGAGGGCCTGGATCCGGACCCGGGCGGTTCCACTGCGCAGCATACCGAGCTGTTCGGCCGCAGCACGTGAAACATCGATCAGGCGGCCACGGGTGTGCGGGCCGCGGTCGTTGATGCGGACCACGACGGACTCATCGTTTTTCAGGTTGGTGACCTTCACCCGGGTGCCGAACGGCAACTGGCGGTGGGCGGCGGTCAGGGAATTCTGGTTGAACGCTTCGCCGCTGGCGGTGCGTTTACCGTGGTGTTTGGCACCGTAATAGGAGGCGACGCCGGTCTGGTCATAACCGTGCGGGTCGATGACATCGGTGCTGGCGCAACCGGCCAACAGGGAGAGCAGGGCGCAGCTGATGAATAGACGCTTCATTCAAAGGTTTCCAGAAACCATTGTGGGAGCGAGCTTGCTCGCGATGGCGATCTGACAGTCACTCTTGCTGTGTCTGAAATTGCGCTATCGCGAGCAAGCTCGCTCCCACAGGGATCAGAGCCAGGTTTGAAATCTGGCTCCATTGTGGTCAGCCTTCGAGCTTGCTTTTCAGCAGTTCGTTCACTTGCTGCGGATTGGCCTTGCCTTTGGAAGCTTTCATGGCCTGACCGACGAAGAAGCCGAACATCTTGACGCGCTTGGCTTCGTCTGCCGCGCGGTATTGCTCGACCTGCTCGGCGTTGGCCGCGAGCATTTCGTCCAGCACCGCCGAGATCGCGCCGGTGTCGGTGACTTGCTTCAGGCCGCGCTTTTCGATGATCTCGTCTGCGCTGCCTTCGCCGTTGGCCATCGCTTCGAACACAACCTTGGCGATCTTGCCGGAGATGGTGTTGTCCTTGATGCGCTGCAGCATGCCGCCCAGTTGCTCGGCAGAAACCGGCGAATCCTCGATGTCCAGATTCTGCTTGTTGAGCAGGCTGCCCAACTCGACCATTACCCAGTTAGCTGCCAGTTTGGCGTCGCCGCCGATGGCTGCGACTTTCTCGAAGTAGTCCGCTTGCTCACGGCTGGTGGCCAGCACGTTGGCGTCGTAGGCCGACAGACCGAACGCACTCTGGAAGCGCTCGCGTTTCTGCGGTGGCAGTTCCGGCAGGGTGGCGCGCACGTCGTTGAGGAACGAATCCTCGATGACCACCGGCAGCAGGTCCGGATCGGGGAAGTAACGGTAGTCGTTGGCTTCCTCTTTGCTGCGCATCGGACGGGTTTCGTCCTTGTTCGGATCGTACAGACGGGTCTGCTGGATCACTTTGCCGCCGTCTTCGATCAGGTCGATCTGACGCTGGATCTCGGAGTTGATCGCCTTCTCGATGAAGCGGAACGAGTTGACGTTCTTGATCTCGCAGCGGGTGCCGAATTCAACCTGGCCTTTCGGACGGATCGACACGTTGCAGTCGCAACGCAGCGAGCCTTCGGCCATGTTGCCGTCGCAGATGCCCAGGTAACGTACCAGCGCGTGGATCGCCTTGACGTAGGCCACGGCTTCCTTGGCGCTGCGCATGTCCGGCTCGGAAACGATTTCCAGCAGCGGCGTGCCGGCACGGTTCAGGTCGATGCCGGTGGCACCGCTGAATTCTTCGTGCAGGCTCTTGCCGGCGTCTTCTTCCAGGTGCGCGCGGGTGATGCCGACGCGTTTGACTGTGCCGTCTTCCAGGGCGATGTCCAGGTGGCCCTTACCGACGATCGGCAATTCCATCTGGCTGATCTGGTAGCCCTTCGGCAGGTCCGGGTAGAAGTAGTTTTTACGGGCGAACACGTTGTGCTGACCGATCTCGGCGTCAATCGCCAGACCGAACATCACCGCCATGCGCACCGCTTCCTGGTTCAGCACCGGCAGCACGCCGGGCATACCCAGGTCGATCAGGCTGGCCTGGGTGTTCGGCTCGGAGCCGAACGTGGTGGAACTACCGGAAAAGATTTTCGACCGGGTGGTGAGCTGGGTGTGAATCTCCAGCCCGATCACGACTTCCCATTGCATGTGTGTCTCCTCAGAAGCCGGTTGGGGTGCGGGTGTGCCAGTCAGTGTTCAACTGATACTGGTGCGCAACGTTGAGCAAACGGCCTTCCTGGAAATACGGAGCGAGCAGTTGCACGCCAACCGGCAGACCATCGACAAAACCGGCCGGCATCGACAGGCCCGGCAGGCCCGCGAGGTTGGCGGTGATGGTGTAGACGTCTTCCAGGTAGGCAGCGACCGGGTCGCTGTTCTTGGCGCCGAGTTTCCAGGCCGGGTTTGGCGTGGTCGGGCCGAGGATGATGTCGACTTCATTAAAGGCGGTCATGAAGTCGTTCTTCACCAGGCGGCGGATCTTCTGCGCTTTCAGGTAGTAGGCGTCGTAGTAACCGGCGGACAGCGCGTAGGCACCGACCATGATCCGGCGCTGTACTTCAGGCCCGAAGCCTTCGCCACGGGAGCGCTTGTACAGGTCTTCCAGGTTCTTCGGATCTTCGCAGCGGTGGCCGAAGCGCACGCCGTCGAAACGCGACAGGTTGGAGGAGGCTTCTGCCGGGGCGATCACGTAATACGCAGGAATCGCGTGCTGCATGTTCGGCAGGCTGATTTCCTTGATCACGGCACCGAGCTTCTGCAGCTCCTTGATGCTGTTCTGGATCAGGTCGGCGATGCGCGGGTCGAGACCGGCACCGAAGTATTCCTTCGGCACGCCGATGCGCAGGCCTTGCAGCGAGCCATTCAGACCGGCGGCGTAGTCCGGCACCGGCTCATCGATGCTGGTGGAGTCGTTCGGATCGAAGCCAGCCATACCTTGCAACAAAATCGCGCAGTCTTCGGCGGTGCGAGCCAGGGGGCCGCCCTGATCGAGGCTGGAGGCGTAAGCGATCATGCCCCAGCGCGAAACGCGACCGTAGGTCGGTTTCAGTCCGGTGAGGTTGGTGAACGCGGCCGGCTGACGGATCGAACCGCCGGTGTCGGTGGCCGTTGCGGCAGGCAACAGACGAGCGGCAACCGCCGCCGCCGAACCGCCGGACGAACCGCCTGGGACGTGTTCCAGGTTCCACGGGTTTTTCACCGCGCCGTACCAGCTCGACTCGTTGGCCGAACCCATGGCGAATTCGTCCATGTTGGTCTTGCCCAGGGTTACGGTGCCGGCGGCAGCCAGTTTCGACACCACGGTGGCGTCGTACGGGGCCTTGAAGTTGTCGAGCATCTTCGAGCCGCAGCTGGTGCGAATGCCCTGGGTGCAGAACAGGTCCTTGTGGGCGATCGGCGCGCCAAGCAGCGCGCCGCTCTCACCATTGGCCCGGCGCGCGTCGGCGGCTTTCGCCTGCTCGAGGGCCAGCTCTTCGGTGAGGCTGATGAAACTGTTGAGCTGCGGGTCGAGCTGGGTAATGCGCGCCAGCAGGACTTTGGTCAGCTCTTCGGAAGAAAACTTTTTATCGGCGAGACCGCGGGCGATCTCGGCCAGAGTCAATTGATGCATTGCAGGCTCTTTCCCTTTAGTCGATGACTTTCGGAACCAGGTACAGGCCGTTTTCGACCGCTGGTGCGATGGACTGATAAGCCTCGCGGTTATTGCTTTCGGTCACGACGTCGGCGCGCAGGCGCTGACTGGCTTCCAGCGGGTGGGCCAGCGGCTCGATACCGTCGGTATTGACCGCCTGCATTTCGTCGACCAGCCCGAGAATGCTGTTGAGGGCCGAAGTGATGTGTGGAAGATCGGCGTCATTAAGGCCAAGGCTGGCCAGATGAGCGATTTTTTCCACGTCGGAGCGTTCTAGCGCCATCGGGTTTCTCCAGTGGAAAACAGGACGGACGGCGTCCGTGTGTTAGATTGTCGGAACACTACCGCACTTCTACGGTCATAAGGCCGCGATTGTGGGGCTTGGTGCACAGAAAAGCGGCCAATTTAACATATTGGCGCCTTGCCCAAAATCCCTGTCGTTGTTAGAGTTTGCCGCACTTTTTTACCCACGCGTTGCCTAGGGTCCCTTTCCCATGTTCAAGAAACTGCGTGGCATGTTTTCCAGCGATCTTTCCATTGACCTGGGCACTGCCAACACCCTTATTTACGTGCGCGAGCGCGGTATCGTCCTGAATGAGCCATCGGTTGTGGCCATTCGGACACACGGTAACCAGAAAAGTGTCGTTGCTGTCGGCACCGAGGCCAAGCGCATGCTCGGCCGTACGCCGGGCAACATTGCTGCCATTCGTCCGATGAAGGACGGCGTGATCGCCGACTTCAGCGTCTGCGAAAAGATGCTGCAATACTTTATCAACAAGGTTCACGAAAACAGCTTTCTGCAGCCCAGCCCTCGTGTGCTGATCTGCGTTCCATGCAAGTCCACCCAGGTTGAGCGTCGCGCCATCCGTGAATCGGCCCTTGGCGCCGGTGCCCGTGAAGTGTTCCTGATCGAAGAGCCGATGGCCGCTGCGATCGGTGCCGGCCTGCCGGTTGAAGAAGCACGCGGCTCGATGGTCGTGGATATCGGTGGTGGTACTACCGAAATCGCGCTGATCTCCCTGAATGGTGTGGTCTATGCCGAATCCGTACGCGTTGGCGGCGACCGCTTCGACGAAGCGATCATCACCTACGTGCGCCGCAACTACGGCAGCCTGATCGGCGAATCCACCGCCGAGCGCATCAAGCAGGAAATCGGTACGGCCTACCCGGGCGGCGAAGTTCGCGAAGTCGACGTTCGCGGTCGCAACCTGGCCGAGGGTGTTCCACGCGCATTCACCCTGAACTCCAATGAAGTGCTGGAAGCTCTGCAAGAGTCGCTGGCTACCATCGTTCAGGCCGTGAAAAGCGCTCTGGAGCAATCGCCGCCGGAACTGGCTTCCGACATCGCCGAGCGTGGCCTGGTGCTGACCGGTGGTGGCGCGCTGCTGCGTGACCTCGACAAGCTGCTGGCCCAGGAAACCGGTCTGCCGGTGATCGTTGCCGAAGATCCGCTGACCTGCGTCGCTCGCGGCGGTGGCCGTGCATTGGAAATGATGGACAAGCACACCATGGACCTGCTCTCCAGCGAATAAGTCGCCGGGTGCAATACGTGGGTGAGCGCACAGGCAGCACTTTGCAGTGCTGCCTGTTGGCGTTTATCTTCTGTCAGTCTTCATCCAGGCCGGTTTGATGCCGTATGAATAAACAGAACATTTGCCTGGGAGGAGCGGCTTATTAAACCGCTTTTCGCCAAGGGCCCCTCACTGGGCGTGCGCTTGTTGGTGCTGGCCGTGCTGTCGGTTGCGCTGATGGTCGTTGATGCGCGCTTCAGCCTGCTTAAACCCGTACGCAGCCAGGCCTCTCTGGTGCTGATGGACGCCTACTGGATTACCGACCTGCCCGGACGGTTGTGGGAAGGTATCGCCAGCCAGTTCGGCAGTCGCACCGAGCTCGTCGCCGAAAATGAAAAACTCAAGTCGGAGAACCTGCTGTTGCAGGGGCGCATGCAGAAGCTTGCCGCCCTCACCGAGCAGAACGTCCGTCTGCGTGAGTTGCTCAATTCTTCCGCGCTGGTCAACGAGAAGGTCGAAGTGGCCGAGCTGATCGGCATGGACCCCAACCCTTTCACCCATCGCATCATCATCAATAAAGGTGAGCGTGATGGCGTGGTGCTCGGTCAGCCGGTGCTCGATGCGCGCGGTCTGATGGGGCAGGTGGTCGAATTGATGCCGTACACCTCCCGAGTGTTGCTGCTGACCGACTCCACCCACAGCATTCCCGTGCAGGTGAACCGTAACGGTCTGCGGGCGATTGCCAGCGGCACCGGTAACCCGGAACGCCTCGAGTTGCGTCACGTCGCCGACACCGCCGATATCAAGGAAGGGGACCTGTTGGTCAGCTCCGGTCTCGGCCAGCGTTTCCCGGCCGGTTACCCGGTGGCGACGGTCAAGGAAGTGATCCACGATTCCGGCCAGCCTTTCGCCATCGTTCGCGCCGTGCCGACCGCCGCACTGAACCGCAGCCGTTACCTGCTGCTGGTATTCAGTGACAACCGCACCGCCGAAGAACGCGCCAACGATGCCGCCCAGGCTCAGGAAAACCTCGATGCTTTCGGTGGCGGTCCGGTGATTCCGGCCACGGTGCCGAAAGTCGTCACCCCGCCTGCCGCCGCGACAAGCGCTGCCACGGTGACTCCGTCGGCTGCGCCTGCCGCCAGCACCACGCCGGCCAAACCCGCTGCAAGCAAACCGCCTGCAGCCACACCAGCGGCCAGCAAACCACCGGCGAGTCAGCCTGCTCGACCAGCGGCCAAACCGCCTGTCACTGCGCCGGCCACAACCGGGAGGCAAGAATAATGGTGGGGGCTACCGCATCGCGTAACGGCTGGATTGTCTGGCTGACGTTTATTGTCGGCATACTGCTCAGCGTATCGCCATTGCCCATTTTCATGGAAATCCTGCGCCCGCTCTGGCTGGCCTTGCTCCTGACTTTCTGGGCTTTGTATCTGCCGCATACCGTCGGCATGGTCACGGCGTTCTGCCTGGGACTGGCCGAAGATGTGCTGCAGGGCGATCTGCTCGGTCAGAATGCCTTGATCCTGACCCTGATCACGTTCCTGGTGCTGTCGTTGCAGCAACGCCTGCGAATGTTCCCGATGTGGCAGCAGTGCCTGGTGATTCTGGTGATCTTCGGCCTCGCCCAGCTTGTACAGCTTTGGCTCAGTGCCTTGACCGGCAACCGTCAGCCGACCCTCGCGCTGGTACTGCCGGCACTGGTCAGTGCCTTGCTCTGGCCATGGGTCAGCTTCGCTCTGCGTGGATTGCGCCGGCGCTACAAAATCAACTGATTCGGTCAGGCATTTGCCCGTACCAGTGCCTTGCCTCGCAAATGAGGTTCTTTTTGGGCGAGTGGCTGTTGTTGCCAGACAAGGCGCCGTGACGAGTCATAGCGTGCTATGGCGAGGAGCGGCAACGCAGTATGGCAACAACAGACGCCGACCATAGGGAACAGCATTTGTGAGGCAGGGCACCAAACAGGGAGATGTCTTGATGAAAAAGCTTTACCTCGCCTCAGGATCGCCGCGTCGGCGTGAGTTGCTCACGCAGATCGGCATCCCGTTTACCGCCATCAGCGCGGATATCGATGAAACCCCTCTCGTCAATGAATCCCCATCGGCCTATGTCGAGCGTCTGGCGCGCGGCAAGGCCGAGGCCGGGCGGCGCACCGTCGTTTCCGACGTAGCGTTCTGCGTACTGGGCGCCGACACCGCCGTGGTGCTGGACGGCAAAATTCTTGGCAAACCGGTGGACGAAGCCGATGCATGCGCCATGCTGATGATGTTGTCCGGCAAGGAGCATGAAGTGCTGACGGCGATCGCCGTGCTCGACGGCGAGCGCTGCGAGTCGCGTGTGGTGCGCAGTCTGGTGCGGTTCCGGTCGATCAGCCGCGAAGAAGCCGCCGCCTACTGGGCCAGCGGCGAGCCCCGGGACAAGGCGGGTGGCTATGGCATTCAGGGGCTCGGCGCGGTGTTCGTCGCCGGCCTCAATGGCAGTTACTCGGCGGTCGTCGGCTTGCCGGTGTGCGAAAGCGCAGAACTGCTCGGCCATTTCGGCATACCCTGTTGGCAAACCCTGAACGCGCAATGAGCGTCGAACGGACAAGATGCGGCCATTATCGTGAACATGCCTGAACGAGACCCTGCCATGAGTGAAGAGATTCTGATCAACATCACGCCGATGGAATCGCGCGTGGCGGTGGTCGAAAACGGTGTGCTGCAAGAAGTGCACGTCGAGCGTACGCAAAAACGCGGGATCGTCGGCAACATCTATAAAGGCAAGGTGGTGCGGGTCCTGCCGGGCATGCAGGCGGCATTCGTCGACATCGGCCTGGATCGCGCGGCATTCATTCACGCATCGGAAATTTCCCTGCGCGAAGGCCCGGCGGTGGAAAGCATCAGTTCCCTCGTGCACGAAGGCCAGAGCCTGGTGGTGCAAGTCACCAAGGACCCGATCGGGTCCAAAGGTGCGCGGCTTACCACGCAACTGTCGATCCCTTCGCGCTATCTGGTGTACATGCCGCGCACCGCTCACGTGGGCATTTCCCTGAAGATCGAAGACGAAGCCGAGCGCGAACGCCTCAAGCAGGTAGTCAGCGACTGCGTGGCCAAAGAAGGCATCAAGGAGGCCGGCGGCTTCATTCTGCGCACCGCCGCCGAGGGCGCCGGGGCTGATGAAATCCTGATGGACATCCGCTATCTGCGTCGTCTGTGGGATCAGATCAACGAGCAGATCAAGACCATCGGCGCACCGAGTGTGATCTACGAAGACCTCGGTCTGGCGCTGCGCACCCTGCGCGATCTGGTCAGCCCGAAGATCGAGAAGATTCGCATCGACTCCCGGGAAACCTTCCAGAAAACCACGCAGTTCGTCGCCGAACTGATGCCGGAAATCGCTGATCGTCTGGAGCATTACCCGGGTGAACGACCGATCTTCGACCTGTATGGCGTCGAAGACGAAATCCAGAAAGCCCTGGAACGCAAGGTGCCGCTCAAGTCCGGCGGCTATCTGGTGATCGACCCGGCGGAAGCCATGACCACCATCGACGTGAACACCGGGGCGTTCGTCGGTCATCGCAACCTCGAAGAAACCATCTTCAAGACCAACCTCGAAGCCGCGACTGCGATTGCCCGGCAGATGCGCCTGCGCAATCTGGGCGGGATCATCATCATCGACTTCATCGACATGGAAGACGAAGAGCACCAGCGTCAGGTGCTGCGTACCCTGGAGAAACAACTGGAGCGCGATCACGCCAAGACCAACATCATCGGCATTACCGAGTTGGGCCTGGTGCAGATGACGCGCAAGCGCACCCGCGAAAGCCTTGAGCAAGTGCTGTGCGAACCGTGCAGCAGCTGTCAGGGCCGGGGCAAGCTGAAAACCCCGGAAACCATTTGCTACGAGATTTTCCGCGAGATCCTGCGTGAGGCCCGGGCCTATCAGGCCGAGGGTTATCGGGTGCTGGCGAACCAGAAAGTCGTAGATCGCTTGCTCGATGAAGAGTCCGGTAATGTGGCCGAACTTGAAGGTTTCATCGGGCGCACCATACGCTTCCAGGTAGAAACCATGTATTCCCAGGAACAATATGACGTGGTGCTGCTCTGAACCCCTGCGTCACCCTTTTCCTGAAACGGCTGGCCTCAGCTTTTTGCAGTATTTTTGCCATGGGAGCCAACTGACATGGAACGTCTGACACGCATTTTGGCCGCACTGACCCGCTGGGGTCTGGGCCTGTGCGCGTTGGTTCTGGTATTGATGGCGTTGTACGTCAGTCTCGGCCGGGAACTCACGCCACTGGTGGCCGAATACCGCACCGACATCGAAGACAGGGCCAGTGCGGCCTTGGGCATGCCGCTACAGATCGGCGAACTGGAAGGCAACTGGAGCGGATTCGCCCCGATTCTGCTGGCCCACGACGTGATGGTCGGCAGCGGCGCCAACGCCTTGCGCCTGGATCGGGTACGTGCGGTGCCGGATCTGTGGGCCAGCCTGATGGCCCGCGAAGTGCGCATCGCCCATCTTGAACTCAACGGTCTGAAGATCAGCCTCAAGGAAGGCGAAGACGGCAAGTGGGCGCTTGAAGGGTTGCCGGTGCAGCAGGACCAGCCCATGGATCCCGAACAACTGTTCAACCGCATGCAAATGATTCAGCAACTGTCGGTGCTCGACAGTCAGGTGACCTTACAGCCGCGAGAACAGGCACCGCTGACTCTCACGTATGTCGGCCTCAATCTCAAGACCGGTACCAGCCGTCAGCGTCTCGATGCACGATTGACCCTGCCTGACGGCCAGCCTGTGGCGCTGAGCCTGCGCACGCGGATTCGTCCGAGTCAGTGGCAGAACAGCGAAGTGGAAGGTTATGTCAGCCTGCCGCAGAGCGACTGGTCGAAATGGCTGCCCGAGCGTCTGACCCAGCAATGGAATTTCTCCGAGATCAAGGCCGGTGGCGAGCTGTGGATCAACTGGCGCGAGGGTGCGTTGCAGAGCGCTGCGATCCGTCTCAATGCGCCACAACTGACCGGTGCCTACGCCGAGCGCAAGCCGATCCAGATCAACAATCTAGCGCTCAATGGGTATTTCCAGCGGGGTGCCGAAGGAATTACCGTCACGCTCGATTCGCTGGCGATGAATTTCGGCGAAAACCGCTGGGAATCACATGTCCAGGTCAAACAGACCGCCGCCACTGACAAGTCAGAAGAGCTCTGGCATCTGCAGGCCGACCGTCTCGACCTGACCCCGATCACGCCCTTGCTCAATGCCCTCGGCCCGTTACCCCAAGGTTTCGCCACCGTGGTCGAGCGCCTGAAAGTGACCGGCGGGCTGCGTAACGTGTTGCTGGATTTCCGGCCGAACGCCACCGACGACAGCAAATTCGGCTTCGCCGCCAACCTTGATCAAGTCGGGTTCGACGCCTATCACGGCGCCCCGGCGGCACGGAATGTCAGCGGCAGCTTGAGCGGCAACCTCGGTGGCGGCGAACTGCGCATGGACAGCAAGGACTTCGTCCTGCACCTCGATCCGATTTTTGCCAAGCCATGGCAATACATTCAGGCCAACGCCCGGTTGACCTGGAAGCTCGATAAAGAAGGTTTCACCCTGATCGCGCCGTACCTGAAGGTGCTCGGCGAGGAAGGCAAGATTGCCGGCGACTTCCTGATCCGCCTGCATTTCGACCACAGCCAGGAAGACTACATGGACCTGCGGGTCGGCCTGGTGGACGGCGACGGTCGTTACACCGCCAAGTACCTGCCGCAAGTCCTGAGCCCGGCCCTCGACGAGTGGCTGCGCACGGCGATTCTCAAGGGCGCGGTGGATCAGGGCTTCTTCCAGTATCAGGGGTCGCTGAACAAGAACGCCGGAGAAGCGGATCGCAGCATCAGCCTGTTCTTCAAGGTGCACGACGCCGAGCTGGCGTTTCAGCCGGGCTGGCCGCACGTGAGCAAGGTCAACGGTGACGTGTTCATCGAAGACAGCGGTGTGCGGATTCTCGCCAGCAAGGGCCAGTTGCTCGACACCCAGGTCAGCGACGTCTTCGTCAATATTCCCCATGTGCCGAGCGGCGAGCACAGCCATATGTTTCTCGACGGCACCTTCGCGGGAGGGCTGGGCGATGGCCTGAAGATTCTCCAGGAAGCGCCGATCGGCACCGCCGACACCTTCGCCGGCTGGGAAGGCGAGGGCGATCTGCAGGGCAAGCTCAAACTCGATGTGCCGTTGGCCAAGGGCGATCAGCCGAAAATCCTCGTCGATTTCAAAACCGCCAATGCGCGATTGAAACTGGCGGAGCCGAAGCTCGAACTGAGCCAGCTCAAGGGTGATTTCCGCTTCGACAGCGCCAAGGGCCTGAGCGGGCAGAACATCAGTGCCCGGGCCTTCGACAAGCCGGTCACCGCGCAGATCTTCGCCGACGGCGGCCCCGGCCAACTCAAGACCCGGGTCGCGGCGTCAGGGCAGGTCGAGGTCAAGAAGCTCACCGACTGGCTGGGCGTGACTCAGCCGTTGCCGGTGTCCGGGACCATCCCTTATCAGCTGCAAGTGAACCTGGACGGCGCCGACAGCCAATTGATGGTCAGTTCCAGTCTGAAAGGCGTGGCGGTGGATCTGCCGGCGCCGTTCGGCATGGCGGCCGATGTCGGGCGTGACACGGTGTTCCGCATGACATTGCAGGGACAGGAGCGGCGTTACTGGGTCAATTACGATCAACTGGCCAACTTCACCTTCGCCGCGCCACCGGGCAATTTTGCCGATGGCCGTGGCGAATTGTTCCTCGGTGCCGGCGAAGCCGTGCTACCGGGCAACAAGGGCCTGCGGGTGCGCGGCGTGTTGTCCGAGCTGGACGTCAAACCCTGGCAGGATCTGCTGGACAAGTACGCCGGTCAGGATCCGGGCGGCAACGCGAAGCAGTTGCTCAGCAGCGCGGACTTCAAGATCGGCAAACTCACAGCCTTCGGCACCACGCTGGATCAGGCGGCCGTGCAGGTGAATCGCAAGCCTGGCGCCTGGGCTCTGGCCCTCGACAGTCAGCAGGCCAAAGGCACGGCCGGCATTCCCGACGCCAAGGGCGCGCCGATTGCGGTGAACCTGCAATATGTGCGGTTGCCGGCGCCGGATCCGACGGTGCAGGCCGACGAGAACGCGCCGGATCCACTGGCCTCGGTCGATCCGAGCAAGATCCCGGCGCTGGATATCACCATCAATCAGCTGTTTCAGGGCCAGGACCTGGTCGGCGGCTGGTCGCTCAAGGTTCGGCCGACCGCCAAGGGCATCGCGCTGAACAACCTCGATCTGGGCCTCAAGGGCATTCTTTTGCAGGGCAGTGGCGGCTGGGAAGGAACGCCCGGTGCCACGACCAGTTGGTACAAAGGGCGGATCGGCGGCAAGAACCTCGCCGATGTCCTCAAGGGCTGGGGTTTTGCGCCGAGCGTGACCAGCGAAGAATTCCACATGGATGTCGACGGCCGCTGGCCGGGTTCACCGGCGTGGCTGGCGACCAAGCGCTTCTCCGGCACCCTCGATGCGTCGTTGAACAAAGGCCAGTTTGTTGAAGTGGAGGGCGGCGCTCAGGCATTGCGGGTGTTCGGTCTGCTCAACTTCAACTCCATCGGTCGCCGCCTGCGACTCGATTTCTCTGACCTGTTCGGCAAAGGCTTGAGTTATGACCGGGTCAAGGGATTGCTGGAGGCGACCAACGGCGTGTATGTGACGAAAGAGCCGATCAAGTTGACCGGTCCGTCGAGCAACCTTGAACTGGACGGCACGCTGGATCTGGTGGGCGACAAGGTGGATGCCAAATTGCTGGTGACCTTGCCGGTGACCAACAACCTGCCGATTGCCGCGCTGATTGTCGGCGCGCCGGCAGTCGGCGGCGCTTTGTTCCTGATCGACAAGCTGATCGGTGATCGCGTGGCACGCTTCGCCAGCGTCAAATACACCGTCAAAGGCCCGTGGAAAGAGCCGAAAATCACCTTCGACAAGCCTTTTTGAACAGCCAGCCCTTGAACCGATGGAGTAGCATGGCCGCATACCTCTTGCGGAGTGCGCCATGTCTTTAGCGGTGATTCAAATGGTCAGCCAGAGCGATGTGCTGGCCAATCTGCGCGATGCCCGACGTTTGCTCGAACAGGCAGCCAGCGCCGGTGCGAAGCTGGCCGTGCTGCCGGAAAACTTCGCGGCCATGGGCCGTCGCGACATCGCTGATATCGGCCGTGCCGAAGCGCTCGGCGAAGGCCCGATCCTGCCGTGGTTGAAACAGACCGCCCGCGACCTCAGGTTATGGATTGTGGCCGGCACCTTGCCGTTACCGCCGGTGGGGCAGCCCGAGGCCAAGTCCCATGCCTGCTCGCTGCTGGTGAACGATCAGGGCGAAATCGTTGCACGCTATGACAAGTTGCACCTGTTCGATGTCGACGTGGCGGACAATCGCGGCCGTTACCGCGAATCCGATGACTATGCTTATGGCAGGGGCGTGGTGGTCGCGGACACGCCGGTCGGGCGATTGGGCCTGACGGTGTGCTACGACCTGCGTTTCCCGGAGCTGTACAGCGAATTGCGCGCTGCCGGGGCTGAACTGATTACCGCACCGTCGGCCTTCACCGCAGTGACGGGGGCGGCGCACTGGGATGTACTGATCCGCGCGCGGGCCATTGAAACCCAGTGCTATGTGCTGGCGGCAGCCCAGGGCGGGATGCATCCGGGGCCGCGGGAAACCTTTGGCCACGGGGCGATTGTCGATCCGTGGGGCCGTGTGCTGGCGCAACAGGAGCAAGGCGAGGCCGTGTTGCTGGCCGAACGCGACAGCAACGAACAGGCGTCCATCCGGGCGCGAATGCCGGTGACGGGTCATCGGCGGTTTTTTTCGCAGGGCGCACAGCGACCTGCTTCAGAACACGAATTTAAGGCGTAAAACCTATGAGCGAGTTGTTGTCCTCAGTCAGTGATCACCTGTTGGCGCCCGGCGGCGTGACGATCGAGAGCCTGCAAGGCGTGCTCGGTGATCTGGCGGGTCCAGGCATCGATGCGGCCGACCTGTATTTCCAGGGGCAGATTTCCGAGTCCTGGTCGCTGGAAGACGGCATCGTCAAGGAAGGCAGTTTCAACCTCGACCAGGGTGTTGGCGTGCGAGCGCAGTCCGGTGAGAAAACCGGTTTTGCCTACAGCAACGCGATCACCCTTGAAGCCCTTGGCGCGGCGGCCCGTGCGGCCCGTTCGATTTCCCGTGCCGGGCAGAACGGCACGGTGCAGGCGTTCAGTACGCAGGACGTCGCCCAGTTGTATGCGCCGGATAACCCGCTGGAAGTCCTGAGTCGCGCTGAAAAAGTCGACCTGCTCAAGCGTATCGACGTTGCGACCCGCGCCCTCGACCCGCGTATTCAGCAGGTCAGCGTCAGCATGGCCGGGGTCTGGGAGCGTATTCTGGTGGCTTCGACCGACGGTGGTCTGGCTGCCGATGTGCGTCCGCTGGTGCGCTTCAACGTCAGCGTGATCGTCGAGCAGAACGGCCGTCGCGAGCGTGGCGGTCACGGCGGCGGCGGGCGTACCGACTACCGTTACTTCCTCGCTGAAGACCGCGCCATGGGTTATGCCCGTGAGGCGCTGCGTCAGGCACTGGTGAATCTGGAAGCGATTCCGGCACCGGCCGGCACCTTGCCGGTGGTTCTGGGCTCGGGCTGGTCCGGGGTGCTGCTGCACGAAGCGGTCGGCCACGGTCTGGAAGGCGATTTCAACCGCAAGGGCAGTTCCGCCTACAGCGGTCGCATGGGCGAAATGGTTGCATCCAAGCTTTGCACCATCGTCGATGACGGCACCCTGAGCGGTCGTCGCGGCTCCCTGAGCGTCGACGACGAAGGCACCCCGACCGAGTGCACCACGCTGATCGAAAACGGCGTACTCAAGGGCTACATGCAGGACAAGCTCAACGCGCGGCTGATGGGCGTGGCCCGCACCGGCAACGGTCGTCGCGAATCCTACGCACACTTGCCGATGCCTCGGATGACCAACACCTACATGCTCGGCGGCCAGAGCGATCCGGCTGAAATCATCGCCTCGGTGAAGAAGGGCATCTACTGCGCCAACCTCGGCGGCGGTCAGGTTGACATCACCAGCGGCAAGTTCGTGTTCTCCACCAGCGAGGCGTACCTGATCGAGGACGGCAAGATCACCGCGCCAGTCAAAGGCGCAACATTGATCGGCAACGGCCCGGAAGCGATGAGCCGGGTGTCGATGGTCGGTAACGATCTGGCGCTGGACAGCGGCGTGGGAACATGCGGCAAGGACGGGCAGTCGGTGCCGGTGGGTGTCGGTCAGCCGACGCTGAAAATCGATGCGATCACCGTGGGTGGCACGGGCGCATAAGAAGGGATGGAGCTTCGGGTGGCGCGCAGCGCGGCCACCCGGTGGCGAATATCAGCGCAGACCGCGTTGAGTCTCGTCCAGCTCGCGGATGTACTTGAAGATCTTGCGGCTCGAGGCAGGAGGTTTGTTTTGCGCAACCTCGTGCTGGGCCTGACGGATCAGGGAACGCAGTTGCTGGCGGTCGGCGTCCGGGTAATCGACGACGAATTTCTCCAGCACGGCATCGTCACCGGCGATCAGGCGGTCACGCCAGCGTTCGAGGTTGTGGAAACGCTCGTTGTACTGACGGGTAGAGGCATCGAGTTGATCGAGCAGGGTGAGAATCGCGTCAGTGTCCTGATCGCGCATCAGTTTGCCGATGAACTGCAAGTGCCGTTTACGCGCGATGTTCGCGGTGTGCTTGGGCGCATCGGCCAGAGCCCGGCGCAAAGCGTCGGTCAGTGGCAGTTTTGCCTGCAAGTCGGGCTTGAGCGTTGTAAGGCGCTCGCCAAGGTCAACCAGAGCATGCAGCTCGCGTTTGACCTGGGATTTGCTTTTTTCTCCCGTATCGAGGGAGTCGTCGTAAGAATCAACCATGGTGGCAGTCCGCAAAGAAACGCCGCCATGATAACCAGTCGGGGGCCGCTTGTCCGGCCCGGTCGCTCGAAGGCCCCAGCCGAAAGCAGAATTTGAGTGGAGATGAGCATGAGTGCAGTTGAAAGCGTCGGCCCACAGGCATTGCCGGCACTGCAGGAACAGGTCGAGCAGATCATCGCCGAAGCCAAGCGTCAGGGTGCCAGTGCCTGCGAAGTAGCGGTGTCGCTGGAGCAGGGCCTGTCGACGTCGGTGCGTCAGCGTGAAGTCGAAACGGTCGAGTTCAACCGCGATCAGGGTTTTGGCATCACGCTGTACGTCGGTCAGCGCAAGGGTTCTGCCAGCACTTCCGCCACCGGGCCGGATGCGATTCGCGAGACTGTCGCTGCGGCGCTGGCGATTGCCAAACACACCTCCGAAGACGAAGCCTCGGGCTTGGCCGATGCCGCGCTGATGGCCCGGGATATTCAGGATTTCGATCTGTTCCACCAATGGGATATCACCCCGGAGCAGGCCATCGAGAAGGCGCTGCTCTGCGAAGCCGCCGCGTTTGACGCTGATGCACGCATCAAGAATGCCGATGGCACTACGTTGAGCACTCATCAGGGCTGCCGCGTGTATGGCAACAGCCACGGCTTTATCGGTGGTTACGCTTCGACCCGACACAGCCTGAGCTGCGTGATGATTGCCGAGGCCGAGGGCCAGATGCAGCGCGATTACTGGTACGACGTGAACCGCCAGGGCAGTTTGCTGGCGGATCCGGTGAGCATCGGCCAGCGCGCGGCACAGCGGGCGGCGAGCCGTCTTGGTGCGCGTCCGGTGCCAACCTGCGAAGTACCAGTATTGTTTTCGGCAGAGTTGGCGGGTGGATTGTTCGGCAGCTTCCTGTCGGCGATTTCCGGCGGCAGTCTGTACCGCAAATCGTCGTTCCTCGAAGGCACCCTGGGGCAGAAGCTGTTCCCGGAATGGCTGACCATCGATGAGCGTCCACACCTGATGCGTGCCATGGGCAGTGCGTCGTATGACGGTGACGGTCTGGCGACCTATGCCAAACCGTTCGTCGAGAAAGGCGAGTTGGTCTCGTACATCCTCGGCACTTATTCCGGTCGCAAACTCGGCATGCCAAGCACCGCCAACGCTGGCGGCGTGCATAACCTGTTCGTCACTCATGGCGATGAAGACCAGGCTGCGTTGCTGCGGCGCATGGGCCGTGGACTGTTGGTCACCGAGCTGATGGGCCATGGTCTGAACATGGTGACCGGTGATTACTCGCGCGGTGCGGCGGGTTTCTGGGTCGAGAACGGTGAAATCCAGTTCGCGGTGCAGGAAGTTACCATTGCCGGCAACATGCGCGACATGTTCAAGCAGATCGTCGCGGTTGGTAACGATCTCGAGCTGCGCAGCAACATTCGCACCGGTTCGGTGTTGATCGAGAAGATGACCGTCGCGGGCAGCTAAGCCCCAGGCAGGTACACAAAAGGCGCGTCACCCGATTGGGTGGCGCGCCTTTTTTGTATCCGTAAATTTTCCGGGCAGACGAGGGTAGCTAAAAGCTGCGCTTGTTTTGGTTCTCATTATCATCTAATAATAAATCTCATTATCGGATGAGCCCGAGATCATGAGTTCTGCCTTGCACGAGCAGCCGTACCTCGAAAGCTGGCGCTGGATGAGTCGCCAGATCCGTTGCGCCATGGATCCCGACGAACCACGTCTGATCGAGCATTACTTGGCCGAAGGCCGGTATCTGGCCTGCTGCACGGCGACCTCGCCCTGGACGGTCGCTGAAACTTCTTTCCGCCTGCTGCTCGACACGGCCACCGACATCGCGTTGCCGTGGCACTGGCGCAGCCTCTGTCTCGACCAGGCCTGGCGCCCGTTGCGTGAAATGGAGCGCCTGTCGCTGTGTAAATGCCGGCTCAAACGCTGGCAAAGCTACACCTGGCAGCTCGCCACCTGCGAGTTGCAACCCTCGATTCCTCTTATTGAACTGGTGCAAGGATTTTCAGATGACCAAGACACGTATTGAGCGCGACAGCATGGGCGAACTGCAGGTGCCGGTGGACGCTCTCTACGGCGCGCAGACTCAGCGCGCGGTGGATAACTTCCCGATCAGCGGCAAACCGATGCCGACCCAGTTCATCCGCGCGCTGATTCTGGCCAAGGCGGCCGCCGCTCGCGCCAACGTTGAACTCAACCAGATCAGCGCAGCGCAAGGCAAAGCCATCAGCGACGCTGCTCAAGGTTTGCTGGAAGGCGACTTCATGCAGCATTTCCCGGTGGATATCTTCCAGACCGGTTCCGGTACCAGCTCCAACATGAACGCCAACGAAGTGATCGCCACCCTGGCCAGCCGTTTGCTCGACGAGCCGGTGAACGCCAACGACCACGTCAACTGCGGGCAGAGCAGCAACGACATCATCCCGACCACCATCCACGTCAGTGCCGCGCTGGCCCTGCACGAACAACTGTTGCCAGCGCTGCTGCACCTGGTGCAGGTGATCGAGCGCAAGTCCGAACAAGTCCATCACCACGTCAAGACCGGCCGCACCCATTTGATGGACGCCATGCCGGTGCGCATGAGCCAGGTGCTCAACGGTTGGGCGCAGCAGCTCAAGGCCAATATCGGTCACCTGCAGGACTTGCTGCCAAGCCTGCAATCCCTGGCCCAGGGCGGCACAGCGGTTGGCACCGGGATCAATGCGCATCCGGAATTCGCTGCGCGTTTCAGCCGCCAGCTCAGTCAGTTGACCAACGTCCAGTTCACGCCGGGCAAGGATCTGTTCGCCCTGATCGGTTCGCAAGACACCGCCGTCGCTGTGTCGGGTCAGCTCAAGGCCACCGCCGTCTCGCTGATGAAAATTGCCAACGACCTGCGCTGGATGAACTCCGGCCCGCTCGCCGGTCTCGGTGAAATCGAACTGGAAGGGCTGCAACCGGGCTCGTCGATCATGCCGGGCAAGGTCAATCCGGTGATTCCGGAAGCCACCGCGATGGTGGCCGCGCAAGTGATCGGCAACGATTCGGTGATCACTATCGCCGGGCAGTCGGGCAATTTCGAACTGAACGTGATGCTGCCGATCATCGCCCAGAACCTGCTGAGCAGCATCGAGTTGCTGGCCAACTCCAGCCGACTGCTGGGTGACAAGGCGATTGCCAGCTTCAAGGTCAACGAGTCGCGTCTCAAGGAAGCGCTCTCGCGTAACCCGATTCTGGTCACCGCGCTCAACCCGATCATCGGTTACCAGAAAGCCGCCGAGATCGCCAAGCAGGCCTACAAACAGGGCCGCCCGGTGATCGACGTTGCGCTGGAACATACCGACCTGTCGCGCAGCCAGCTGGAAGAGTTGCTCAATCCCGAGAAACTCACCGCTGGCGGCGTGTAAGCACCGCAACCGCTTTGGAGGTTCACCATGGAGCACTGGAAACGCACGATCGAACGGGCCAATCGCTGCTTCATGCTGGGCGAGCTGATCGATGCCCGCGAGGCCTATCTGCAAGCGCTGGCCCTGGCGCAGGTGTTGTTCGAGCGCTGGGCCGATGCCGACGAAGCGGTGGCGGCCTGCGTCATCTCCCACCACAACCTGGCGGATCTGCATCTGCGTCTGAATCAGCCGGAGGAGAGCGCCGAATACCTGTGCGCGATCCATCAACGGCTGTTGCAGACCATGCAGGACGAACGCCTGCGCCCGGCGCTGCGTGAAGCGGCGCTGCGCCAGAGCAGCAAGACCTACGTCGAGTTGCTCAATTTCATCAGCGAACACGGCGAATACCCGCGCACCCAGCGCTTGCTGCACCCGGATACCGGCAATGCGCGCCGCGCGCCTGCCCCACATCACCATGGAGTCCACTGAAATGGCTTTTACCCTGCCAGCCTTGCCTTACGCCTACGACGCACTGGAACCACACATCGATGCGCAGACCATGGAGATCCACTACACCAAGCATCACCAGACCTACATCAACAACCTGAACGCAGCGGTCGAGGGCACTGAGTTCGCGGAGTGGCCAGTGGAAAAACTGGTCGCCAGCGTCCAGCAACTGCCGGAAAAACTTCGCGCGGCGGTAATCAATCAGGGCGGCGGTCACGCCAACCATTCGCTGTTCTGGGAAGTGATGGTGCCTGGCGGTGGCGGCAAGCCGGACGGCGCGCTGGCCAAGGCGATTGATGAGCAACTGGGTGGCCTCGACAGCTTCAAGGAGGCCTTCACCAAAGCCGCGCTGACCCGTTTCGGCAGTGGCTGGGCATGGCTCAGTGTCACTCCGGACAAGAAACTGGTGGTGGAAAGCAGCGGCAACCAGGACAGCCCGCTCATGAACGGCAACACGCCGATTCTCGGGCTCGACGTTTGGGAGCACGCCTACTACCTGCGTTATCAAAACCGCCGTCCGGAGTACATCAGCGCGTTCTACAACGTGATCAACTGGCCGCAAGTCGCTGCGCGCTATCAGGCCGCGCTGGTTTGAGTCTCCAATAAAAACAATCCAAGGCTGACTATGGGCACTGAAACACTGGCGATCGGAAGTGGGCGTATGTTTCGTTACGCAATCGGATCGTTGCTGCTGTTGGCGGGCATGACCTTGTTGGTCGCCCACGGACTGGAATGGCTGAATCTGGAACCAAGGCTGTCGCGGGCGTTGCAGGGCGGTGCGATTTGCGCCCTCGGTACCGCGCTCGGCGCAGTTCCGGTGCTGGTGATCCGCAACATGCCTCAGGCGTTGGGCGATACGCTGTTGGGTTTTGGCGCCGGTGTGATGCTGGCGGCGACCGCGTTTTCGCTGATCGTGCCGGGAATCGCCGCCGCCGAAAGTCTGGGGCTGAGTCCATGGGGCGCCAGCGGCCTGATCTGCTTCGGCATCATGCTCGGGGCGTTCGGCCTGTATCTGGTTGATCGCCGGGTGTCGGGCGCCTCGCCGGAAATGCTCATCGGCACGGTCGAGCATCCGGTGATTCCGCCGCGGATCTGGTTGTTCGTGTTCGCCATTATTGCCCATAACATCCCGGAAGGTATGGCGGTCGGAGTATCTGCCGGCGGTGGAATGCCCGATGCAGACAGTCTGGCGATGGGCATTGCCTTGCAGGATGTGCCGGAAGGGCTGGTGATTGCACTGGTGCTGGCAGGGGCCGGGATGTCGCGGGTCAAGGCGTTCTTGATTGGCGCAGCTTCAGGGCTGGTCGAACCGGTGTTCGCGCTGCTCTGTGCGTGGCTGGTCAGTCTTGCCGAACTGTTGTTGCCTTTGGGATTGGCGTTGGCGGCAGGTGCGATGCTGCTGGTGGTGACGCACGAGGTCATCCCGGAGTCGCGACGCAATGGTCACGAGAAGCTGGCAAGCCTGGGATTGTTGATCGGCTTCTGTCTGATGATGGTGATGGATACGGCGTTGGGTTGAACCGGAGGAGGGAGCGGGCTCCCTCGCCTCAAGCGTGTTCAACCACCTTCATCGAAGTAGTTATTGATCAGCGCGACCAGCGCGTCCATGGCTTCCTGTTCCTGATGGCCATCGGTACTCAGGTGGATTTTGGTGCCCTTGCCGGCAGCGAGCATCATCATCGCCATGATGCTTTTGCCATCAACCGTGGTTTCCGGGGTGCGGCCCACTCTGATCGTGCAGTCGGGATACTGACCCGCCACGCCAACGAACTTTGCAGACGCACGGGCATGCAGGCCCAGCTTGTTGATGATTTCTATTTCCCGAGCAGGCATCGCGGTGTAAATCCTTTAGCTGAGGTCGCGGTGGCGAACCTGGACGTTCTTCAGGGTCTTCTGCAGCGCCTGGCCAAGACGTTCGGTCAGGTAAACGGAACGGTGATGCCCGCCGGTGCAGCCTATGGCAATGGTGACGTAAGCACGGTTGCTCGCCGCAAAGCGGGGCAACCATTTGTGCAGATAAGCGTAAATATCCTGGTACATCTCCTCGACCTCCGGCTGGGCCGCCAGATATTCGGCGACCGGCTGATCGAGACCGGATTGCGCGCGCAGTTCCGGTTTCCAGTAGGGGTTCGGCAGGCAGCGTACATCGAACACCAGATCTGCATCTACCGGCATGCCGCGTTTGAAACCGAAAGACTCCACCAGAAACGCGGTGCCCGGCTCCGGCTGGTTCAGCAGGCGTAACTTTATCGTGTCACGTAGCTGGTACAGGTTGAGATTGGTGGTGTTGATCTTCAGGTCGGCGAGATCGGCAATCGGCCCGAGTAGGGCGCTTTCATCCTGAATGGCTTCTGCCAGCGAACGATTGGCGTTGCTCAGTGGATGGCGGCGGCGCGTTTCAGAGAAACGCTTGAGCAGGGTTTCCTCGTCGGCATCCAGATACAGAACATCGCATTGAATGTGCTTGGCGCGCGCGTCTTCAAGCAGTTCAGGAAAACGGGTCAGATGGCTGGGCAGATTGCGTGCATCGATCGAAACTGCCACTAGCGGCTGCGCCAGCTCGGTATGGATCAGCGCGCGTTCGGCCAGCTCTGGCAGCAGGCCTGCCGGCAGGTTATCGATGCAGTAGTAGCCGTTGTCCTCAAGGACATCCAGGGCGGTACTTTTACCCGAGCCGGAACGGCCACTGACAATGATCAAGCGCATGATTACGGCCTGTTCTGTTCTTCCAGTACAACCTGGTACAAGGCTTCGTTGCTTGGTGCGCTGCGCAGTCTGTCGCGCACGTCCTTGCGGTCGAGCATGCTGGCGATCTGGCGTAACAGCTCCAGGTGCGCATCGGTGGCGGCTTCCGGTACCAGCAGGACGAACAGCAGGTCCACAGGCGCGCCGTCGATAGCGTCGAAATCGATAGGGGCATCAAGGTGCATCAGCGCACTGATCGGCGCTTCACAGCCCTTGAGGCGGCAGTGAGGAATGGCGATGCCGTTGCCAAAACCGGTGGAACCCAGTTTTTCACGGGCAATCAATGCCTCGAAGACATCTTGCATCTCCAGATCCGGGACTTCCCGGGCGATCAGGTTGGCAATTTGTTCGAGGGCTTTCTTTTTACTGCCGCCCGGCACGTTCACCAGGGAACGGCCGGGGGTCAGGATACTTTCAAGTCGGATCATGGGGGTGGGCGTTATCGACCGGTAGCGCCCTGAAGCAGGCTCTGGGTCTTTTCCTTATGCTTTTTGAGTTGTTTATCAAGCTTGTCGGTCAGCGCGTCGATCGCAGCGTACATGTCGGTATGTTCCGCATTTGCGACGACCTCATTGCCGGGAATATGCAGCGTGGCTTCGATTTTCTGCTTCAGCTTTTCGACGCACATCGTGACTTGCACGTTGGTGATCTTGTCGAAATGTCCCTCAAGCCTCTTGAGCTTTTGCTCAACGTACTCACGGAGAGGTTGGGTAACTTCCAGTTGGTGTCCACTGATGTTGACTTGCATACAGCTTCTCCTTCGTTGCCAGTGCATAAAGCGGCAGGCCGAAGAGCCTGCCACTGGAACGCTGTAACGTGGCTTACATCAACCGCTTGCGTTCGCTCGAAGGCGCGATCCCAAGGGATTCGCGGTACTTGGCGACGGTGCGGCGAGCCACCTGAATGCCTTGTGCCTCCAGTAAACCAGCGATCTTGCTGTCACTCAACGGCTTTTTCTGATTTTCCGCGGCAACCAGTTTCTTGATGATCGCGCGGATCGCCGTGGACGAGCATTCACCGCCTTCGGAGGTGCTCACATGACTGGAGAAAAAGTATTTCAGTTCATATATGCCCCGCGGGGTATGCATGAATTTCTGCGTGGTCACCCGGGAAATCGTCGACTCGTGCATGCCAACCGCTTCGGCGATGTCATGCAGGACCAGCGGCTTCATGGCTTCGTCGCCGTACTCCAGAAAACCGCGCTGATGTTCGACGATCTGGGTGGCCACTTTCATCAGGGTTTCGTTGCGGCTCTGCAGGCTCTTGATGAACCAGCGGGCTTCCTGCAACTGATTGCGCATGAAGGTGTTGTCGGCGCTGGTGTCTGCGCGGCGCACGAAACCGGCGTATTGGGCGTTGACCCGCAGACGGGGCACCGACTCCTGGTTCAGCTCAACCAACCAGCGTTCGTTGTCCTTGCGCACGATCACGTCAGGCACTACGTATTCGGCTTCGGTGGACTCGATCTGCGAGCCAGGTCGCGGGTTCAGGCTCTGTACCAGTTCGATGACCTGGCGCAGTTCGTCTTCCTTGAGCTTCATGCGCCGCATCAGCTGGCTGTAGTCACGGCTGCCGAGCAGGTCGATGTAATCGGTGACCAGGCGCTTGGCTTCGGTCAGCCAAGGGGTCTTGGCCGACAGCTGGCGCAATTGCAGCAACAGACATTCGCCCAGGTTGCGAGCACCAATGCCGGCCGGTTCGAACTGCTGAATGCGGTGCAGGACAGCTTCAATCTCGTCCAGCTCGATGTCGAGTTCCGGATCGAAGGCGTCGAGGATTTCTTCGAGGGTTTCGTCGAGGTAGCCCTGATTGTTGATGCAATCGATCAGGGTCACGGCGATCAGGCGATCGGTGTCGGACATCGGTGCCAGGTTCAACTGCCACAGCAGATGACTTTGCAGGCTCTCGCCGGCGGAGGTGCGGGTGGTGAAGTCCCACTCGTCATCGTCGCTGCTCGGCAGGCTGCTGGCGCTGGTCTGGTAGACATCTTCCCAGGCGGTGTCGACGGGCAGTTCGTTGGGGATTCGTTCGTTCCATTCGCCGTCTTCGAGATTATCGACGGTCGGCGCGGTTTCCTGGTAGGAGGGTTCCTGAATCTCGGTGTTGGGCTTCTGTTCGGCGTTGTCGGCCATGGGATCGGAGTTGTCGAAGTCGTCGCCGTCTTCCTGGCGTTCGAGCATCGGATTGGATTCCAGAGCCTCCTGGATTTCCTGTTGCAGATCCAGGGTCGACAATTGGAGCAGGCGGATGGCCTGTTGCAGCTGCGGTGTCATCGTCAGCTGCTGGCCCATTCTCAAGACTAGCGATGGTTTCATGGCAGGGGCTTAACACCTTATTCGCCGGCGCTATGCGCCATCCACTACAGGGCGCCGGAGCGCCAAACTTAAGCAAATTATATGCCCGAAACCGAAGTGTTTGCCTAGAGCGCTGTAACAATAAAAAGCGATAAAACTTTGTTGACGCGGCGATCCGGGCAGTGGTGAAAACCTTTGGAGCGTCGTGTTTGCCTAGAGCGCTGTAACAATAAAAAGCGATAAAACTTTGTTGACGCGGCGATCCGGGCAGTGGTGAAAATCTTTGGAGCGTCGTGTTTGCCTAGAGCGCTGTAACAATAAAAAGCGATAAAACTTTGTTGACGCGGCGATCCGGGCAGTGGTGAAAATCTTTGGAGCGTCGTGTTTGCCTGGAGCGCTGTAACAGTAAAAAGCGATAAAACCTTGTTGACCCATCCCGCTGGGTGGCGCCCGATCGAGCCGATCGGGCATCTGCGTGGCTTACAGGCGGAACTCGTGACCCAGATAAACTTCCTTCACCAGATCGTTGGCGAGGATGGTCGCGGAGTCGCCTTCGGCAATCAATTGGCCGTCGTTGACGATGTAGGCGGTTTCGCAGATATCCAGCGTCTCGCGGACGTTGTGGTCGGTGATCAGTACACCGATGCCCTTGGCCTTGAGGTGGTGGATGATCTGCTTGATGTCGCCGACCGAGATCGGGTCGACACCGGCGAACGGTTCGTCGAGCAGGATGAATTTCGGTGCGGTGGCCAGAGCGCGGGCAATTTCCACGCGGCGGCGCTCACCACCGGACAGGCTCATGCCGAGGTTGTCGCGGATGTGGCTGATGTGGAACTCCTGCAGCAGGCTTTCCAGCTCCTTGCGACGGCCGGCCTTGTCGAGCTCCTGACGGGTCTCGAGGATAGCCATGATGTTGTCGGCCACCGACAGTTTGCGGAAGATCGACGCTTCTTGCGGCAGATAGCCGATACCGGCCTTTGCACGACCGTGCATCGGCTGGTGACTGACGTCCAGGTCGTCGATCAGTACGCGACCCTGATCGGCCTGAACCAGGCCGACGATCATGTAGAAGCACGTGGTCTTGCCGGCGCCGTTCGGGCCGAGCAGGCCGACGATCTGGCCGCTGTCGATCGACAGGCTGACGTCACGCACAACCTGGCGGCTTTTATAGGCCTTGGCCAGGTGCTGAGCTTTCAGAGTTGCCATTACTGGGTTTTCTCGTCGGTTTTCTTCTTCGGCTGGATCACCATATCAATGCGCGGACGCGCTTCGGTGACCTTGCTGCCGGTGGCTCGACCGGCGCTGGCCAGTTTTTTCACCGTGTCATAGACGATCTTTTCGCCTTGAGTGGTGTTGTTGTCCTTGTCGACGACTTTTGCCTTGTCGATCAGTACAACGCGGTTTTGCTGTGCGTGGTACTGAATGGTCACGCCCCAGCCCTGTACGGGTTTGGCATCGCCGGCAGTCTGCAATTGCTCGAAGTAGGCCAGGTTGCCCACCGAGGTCACGACGTCGATGTCGCCGTTGGGCGCACGGGTCATGGTCACGGTATTGCCTTTGACGATCATCGAACCCTGGGTGATGATCACGTCGCCCTTGTAGGTCGCGATGCCATTCTTGTCATCGAGCTGAGCGTCGTCGGCCTGGATGCGGATCGGTTGCTGACTATCGTTCGGCAGAGCCCAGGCGCTCACGCTTCCCAGTGCTGCGCCCAGACCGAGCAAAATAGGGAGGGTTTTAACGAGCCTCATACTGTCCTCTTACGTTCGATAGCAGGTGTATCCTGCTTTCCTTCAAATACGCTTTCATTCCCACGCCGGTCGATACACCGCCAGCGCCGTCGATTCTAACGGGTTGCTGGGTCTGCGCATATTGCTGCTGTGGGAACACGGTCATGCGTGTGCTGGTAATCAGGGTGTCGCGGTTCTTTTCATCGGTGCGCTTGACCCGAACCGAATCGATCAGCTCGACTTCGGTGCCGCCAGAGTTCACTTCGCCGCGCTCGCTGGTCACGTGCCATGGGAAATCGGTGCCACGGAACATGTTCAGGTCGGGTTTGGTGACCAGTGTAATGTCGGTCGCCTTGACGTGCTCAGCCTTGTCGGACGTCATTTCGTACTGCACTTTGCCGTCTTCGAGGTACTGGATCGTGTGGGTATTGGTCGCATACCAGTCGATCGGGCTTTCCTCTGCCGAAACCGGCGGTTTGTCGAGGAAGCGTTCCGGACTGATGTTCCAGTAGCCGACCGCACCGAAAATCGCTGCGATGCAACCGAACAGCAGGATGTTGCGAAACTTTTTGCTAAACATGGTTGGACTCACAGGTACGCGTTGTTGGCGGCGTCGAGGCTGCCTTGGGCGCGCAGGATCAGTTCGCAGAATTCGCGGGCGGCACCTTCGCCGCCACGGGCCTGAGTGACACCGTGAGCGTGTTCGCGCACGAAGGGGGCGGCGTTGGCGACGGCCATGCCCAGCCCTACGCGGCGGATCACCGGCAAGTCAGGCAGGTCGTCACCGAGGTAAGCCACTTGTTCATAGCTTAGGCCCAGTTGCTCCAGAAGGCCGTCAAGAACCACCAGTTTGTCCTCGCGTCCCTGAAACAGGTGCGGGATGCCCAGGTTTTTTGCTCGACGCTCGACCACCGGGGTCTTGCGACCGCTGATGATGGCGGTCTGTACGCCGGCATTCATCAGCATCTTGATGCCCTGGCCATCGAGCGTGTTGAAGGTCTTGAACTCGCTGCCGTCTTCAAGGAAGTACAGGCGTCCGTCGGTGAGGACACCGTCGACGTCGAAAACCGCCAGTTTGATGGCTTTGCCGCGTTGCAGCAGATCGGTGCTCATTTACATCACTCCTGCGCGCAGCAGGTCGGAGAGGTTGAAGGCGCCGATCGGGCGATCCTCTTCGTCCACGACAACCAGCGCGTTGATTCGGTGGTCTTCCATGATTTTCAGGGCTTCGGCGGCGAGCATCTCGGCGCGGGCGGTCTTGCCGTGCACGGTCATCACCTGGTCGATGGTGGCGCTGTGAATATCAATGCTGCGATCCAGGGTGCGACGCAGGTCGCCGTCAGTGAAGATCCCGGCCAGTTTGCCGTCGGCTTCAAGAATGACGGTCATGCCCAGACCCTTGCGGGTCATTTCCATCAGTGCGTCCTTGAGCAGGGTGCCACGCTGTACCTGCGGCAGTTCCTGCCCGGCGTGCATGACGTTTTCCACTTTCAGCAGCAGGCGTCGGCCCAGTGCGCCGCCCGGGTGGGAAAAGGCGAAGTCTTCTGCGGTGAAACCGCGTGCTTCCAGCAGCGCCACGGCCAGAGCGTCGCCCATGACCAGCGCAGCGGTGGTCGAGGAGGTCGGCGCCAGGTTCAGTGGGCAGGCTTCGTGCTCGACGTGAACGTTGAGATTGACCTCGGCGGCCTTGGCCAGTGGCGATTGCGGGTTGCCGGTCACGCTGATCAGCTGGATGCCCAGGCGCTTGATCAGTGGCAGCAGGGTGACGATTTCGTTGGTGGAGCCGGAGTTCGACAGGGCCAGGATGACGTCGTCACGGGTGATCATGCCCATGTCACCGTGGCTGGCCTCGGCCGGGTGCACGAAAAACGCCGGTGTGCCGGTGCTGGCCAGGGTCGCGGCGATTTTGTTGCCGATGTGCCCTGACTTGCCCATGCCGACCACGACGACACGGCCCTTGCTGGCCAGAATCATCTCGCAAGCGCGTACGAAATCGGCGTCGATATGGGGCAACAAGCCTTGTACGGCTTCCACTTCGAGGCGGATGGTGCGTTGTGCCGATTGAATCAGGTCGCTGGTTTGGCTCATGTCAGAAATCGTATAGCCCGATGAAAAGGCGGCGATTATAGCGGTTATGTTGAAAAGCCTCACGCAAGTTCGTCGTGCTTTGTCATTCCTGGTTACCAAAACTCTGCAAATAAGGCTTCAAGCCCTTCAACTCGCAGAATGCGGGCCCGTGCAGGCCTTGGGCGCTTGCCCTTTGCAGTGATATAGTTCGCCGCCAGTTCGGCCTGCCCGGGATGTAGGGGCTTTCCCAAGAAAGCCAGGCGTCCGAGTGAGAGGCTGCATCGCAAGGAGTTTAGATGAGTGCCGATAACGCCTACGCGGTCGAGCTGAAGGGAGTCTCCTTCAAGCGCGGTGCGCGGAGCATTTTCAATAACGTCGATATCCGCATCCCGCGCGGCAAGGTCACCGGCATCATGGGGCCTTCCGGGTGTGGCAAGACCACGCTGTTGCGCCTGATGGGCGCCCAGTTGCGGCCATCCAAAGGCGAGGTCTGGGTCAACGGCCAGAACCTGCCGAAGCTGTCGCGCAGCGATCTGTTCGATGCGCGCAAGCACATGGGCGTGCTGTTTCAGAGCGGTGCGCTGTTCACCGATCTCGACGTGTTCGAGAACGTCGCCTTCCCGCTGCGTGTTCATACCGACCTGCCGGACGAGATGATCCGCGACATCGTGCTGCTCAAATTGCAGGCAGTGGGTCTGCGCGGTGCCATCGAATTGATGCCCGACGAGCTGTCCGGCGGCATGAAACGCCGTGTCGCGCTCGCCCGGGCCATTGCCCTCGATCCGCAGATCCTCATGTACGACGAACCGTTCGTCGGCCAGGATCCGATCGCCATGGGCGTGCTGGTTCGCCTGATCCGCCTGCTCAACGATGCCCTGGGGATCACCAGCATCGTGGTGTCCCACGACCTCGCCGAAACCGCGAGCATCGCTGACTACATCTATGTGGTCGGTGATGGCCAGGTATTGGGGCAGGGCACGCCGGACGAACTGATGAGCTCGGATGATCCGCGTATTCGTCAATTCATGACCGGTGAACCCGATGGCCCGGTGCCGTATCACTTTCCAGCGCCGGATTACCGCGCAGATCTTCTGGGGAAGCGCCGCTGATGCGCAGAATTACTTTAATGGAGCGTGTGCGCCGTTTCGGCCTGGCCGGGATCGACAGCGTTGCGGTGTTCGGGCGTTCGACACTGTTCCTGTTTCATGCCTTGCTCGGGCGTGGCGGCATCGGCGGCGGTTTTGGTCTGCTGGTCAAGCAGTTGCATTCCGTCGGCGTGATGTCGCTGGTGATCATCGTGGTGTCCGGGATCTTCATCGGCATGGTGCTGGCGCTGCAGGGCTTCAACATCCTCTCGAGCTACGGCTCGGAACAGGCTGTCGGGCAGATGGTGGCGCTGACCCTGTTGCGTGAACTGGGGCCAGTCGTGACCGCGCTGTTGTTTGCCGGGCGTGCCGGTTCGGCGCTGACGGCGGAAATCGGCAACATGAAATCCACCGAACAGCTGTCCAGTCTGGAAATGATCGGGGTCGACCCGCTCAAGTACATCATCGCTCCGCGTCTGTGGGCCGGTTTCATTTCCCTGCCGGTCCTGGCGATGATCTTCAGCGTGGTCGGCATTTGGGGCGGCTCGTGGGTCGCTGTCGACTGGCTGGGTGTCTACGAAGGTTCCTACTGGTCGAACATGCAGAACAGCGTGAGCTTCGGTGACGATGTGCTCAACGGCATCATCAAAAGTGCAGTATTCGCTTTTGTCGTCACCTGGATCGCCGTATTTCAAGGCTATGACTGCGAACCCACTTCCGAGGGGATCAGCCGTGCCACCACCAAGACCGTGGTTTACGCCTCGCTGGCAGTCCTCGGCCTGGACTTTATTCTGACCGCTTTGATGTTTGGAGATTTCTGATGCAAAACCGCACCCTGGAAATCGGTGTCGGCCTGTTCCTGCTGGCAGGGATCCTGGCTTTGTTGCTGCTGGCCCTGCGGGTCAGTGGCCTGTCTCCGACTTCGACCACCGATACCTACAAGCTTTACGCGTATTTCGACAATATCGCCGGTTTGACGGTCAGAGCCAAAGTGACCATGGCGGGTGTGACCATCGGCAAGGTCACCGCGATCGACCTGGATCGCGACAGCTTCACCGGTCGGGTGACCCTGCAAGTGGATAAAAGCGTCGACAATCTGCCGACCGACTCCACAGCATCTATCCTGACAGCGGGTCTGCTGGGCGAGAAGTACATCGGTATCAGCGTGGGCGGGGAAGACACCCGGCTCAAGGATGGTGGAACCATCCACGACACCCAGTCGTCTCTGGTACTGGAAGACCTGATCGGTAAATTCCTGCTCAATACCGTTAGCAAAGACGCCAAATGAGGAGCTTTTGAATGATCTCTACCTTGCGACGTGGCCTGTTGGTGTTGCTTGCAGCGCTGCCGCTGGTGGCCAATGCCGTGGCGGCGCCTTCGGCGCATGACCTGGTTCAGGACACCACCAACCGGATGCTGGCTGATCTGGCCGCCAACAAAGAGAAGTACAAGCAGGATCCGGCTGACTTCTACACCGCGTTGAACACCATCGTCGGGCCGGTCGTGGATGCCGAAGGCATTTCCAAGAGCATCATGACGGTCAAGTATTCGCGCAAGGCAACTCCGGCGCAGATGAAGACCTTCGAGGAAAACTTCAAGCGCGGTCTGTTCCAGTTCTATGGCAACGCGTTGCTCGAGTACAACAACCAGGGCATCACCGTCGATGCGCCCAAGGACGAGTCGGGCGACCGTACCAGCGTCGGCATGACCGTCAAAGGCAACAACGGCGCGATCTATCCGGTTTCGTACACCCTGGAGAAGATCAACGGCGAGTGGAAACTGCGCAACGTGATCATCAACGGCATCAACATCGGCAAGCTGTTCCGTGACCAGTTCGCCGACGCCATGCAGCGCAATGGCAACGACCTGGACAAGACCATCAACGGCTGGGCCGGGGAAGTCGCCAAGGCCAAGCAGTCGGCCGAGCAGAACGAGAAGCCTGCCCAATGACCGAGTCGGCCATTCGTCTGGACGAAGCCAGTGAACTGCAGCTCAGCGGCGTGCTGGATTACCGCACTGCCCCGGACCTGCGCGAGCAGGGCCGGGCGCTGATCAAGTCGTGCAATGCCCCGGCATTGGTGATCGACTGTTCGGCGGTGGAGAAGTCCAGCAGCGTCGGTCTGTCGCTGCTGCTGTGCTTCATTCGCGATGCAAAGGCCGCCGGAAAGGCTGTCAGCATTCGCGGGATGCCCGAAGACATGCGCGAAATTGCTCAGGTCAGCGAACTGACCGAGCTGTTGGCGCAACCCTGAACCCGCATCAATAGAGAAGCCCCCCGTCAGAGTCCTGCGCAGCGGGGTTCGCAGGCGCGGGGCTTTTTTGTATGATGTCCGACCCGTGCGCACAGGGCGCCGATTGAGGTTGAGCATGCAGGCCGTAGAAGTGAAGAGCTTCCTTGAAGGAAAGCTGCCCGGAACCCGGGTGGAAGTTGAAGGCGAAGGCTGCAACTTTCAGCTGAACGTGATTAGCGATGAACTGGCGGCGTTGAGCCCGGTCAAGCGTCAGCAAAGCATCTATGCCCATTTGAACCCATGGATCGCCGATGGCAGCATCCACGCGGTCACTATGAAATTTTTCAGCAGCGCGGCCTGGGCCGAGCGCACCTGAGCCCTAGGGCGTCGAGATTGTTATGGATAAATTGATTATTACCGGTGGCGCTCGTCTTGATGGCGAGATCCGCATTTCCGGGGCGAAGAACTCCGCCCTGCCGATCCTGGCCGCCACCCTGCTGTGCGATGGCCCGGTGACCGTTGGCAACCTGCCGCACCTGCACGACATCACCACCATGATCGAGCTGTTCGGTCGCATGGGCATCGAGCCTGTGATCGACGAGAAGCTCAGCGTCGAAATCGACCCGCGCACCATCAAGACCCTGATCGCTCCGTACGAACTGGTGAAAACCATGCGTGCCTCGATCCTGGTGCTGGGCCCGATGGTTGCGCGTTTCGGTGAAGCCGAAGTCGCACTGCCTGGCGGTTGCGCCATCGGTTCGCGCCCGGTCGATCTGCACATCCGTGGCCTGGAAGCCATGGGCGCGGTCATCGATGTCGAAGGCGGTTACATCAAGGCCAAGGCCCCTGAAGGCGGCCTGCGCGGCGCACAATTCTTCTTCGATACCGTCAGTGTGACCGGTACCGAGAACATCATGATGGCTGCCGCTCTGGCCAAGGGCCGCAGCGTGCTGCAGAACGCCGCCCGCGAGCCTGAAGTGGTGGACCTGGCGAACTTCCTCAATGCCATGGGCGCCAAGATTTCCGGCGCCGGCACTGACACCATCACCATTGATGGCGTCGAGCGTCTGGGTTCGTGCTTCTACAAAGTCATGCCTGACCGCATCGAAACCGGCACCTACCTGGTGGCCGCTGCGGTCACCGGTGGCCGTGTGAAGGTCAAGGACACCGATCCGACCATTCTCGAAGCCGTTCTGGAAAAACTCCGTGAAGCCGGCGCAGAAATCACCTGTGGTGAAGACTGGATCGAGCTGAACATGCACGGCAAGCGCCCGAAAGCGGTCAACGTGCGCACTGCGCCGTACCCGGCGTTCCCGACCGACATGCAGGCGCAGTTCATCTCGCTCAACGCCATTGCCGAAGGCACTGGCGCGGTCATCGAGACGATCTTCGAAAACCGCTTCATGCACGTGTACGAACTGCACCGCATGGGCGCGCACATCCAGGTCGAAGGCAACACCGCCATCGTGACCGGCATCGAAACACTCAAGGGCGCGCCAGTGATGGCAACCGACCTGCGTGCTTCGGCGAGCCTGGTGATTTCGGCACTGGTGGCACAGGGCGATACCCTGATCGACCGCATCTACCACATCGATCGTGGTTACGAGTGCATCGAGGAAAAACTGCAGATGCTGGGCGCCAGGATCCGTCGCGTTCCGGGCTAATCGCTGCATCTGGACACAGGGAAGTGTCCGTTGAATTCGTTTTGATCGGGGGGGGCAACGCCCTCGAAGTATGTCCGGCGCCGATTGCGACCGGACATGAGTACCTTGATAAGGACTGACGTTTCCCATGTTGACCATCGCACTGTCCAAGGGCCGCATCCTTGACGACACCCTGCCGCTTCTCGCCGAAGCGGGCATCGTGCCGACCGAGAATCCGGACAAGAGCCGCAAGCTGATCATCCCCACGACCCAGGAAGACGTTCGCCTGTTGATCGTGCGGGCCACCGACGTGCCGACCTATGTCGAGCATGGTGCGGCCGACCTCGGCGTTGCCGGTAAAGACGTGCTGATGGAATACACAGGGCAAGGCCTGTACGAGCCGCTGGATCTGCAGATTGCCCAGTGCAAGCTGATGACCGCCGGCAAGGTCGGTGCTGTCGAGCCCAAGGGCCGTCTGCGCGTCGCCACTAAATTCGTCAACGTCGCCAAGCGTTACTACGCCGAACAGGGCCGTCAGGTCGACATCATCAAACTGTACGGCTCGATGGAACTGGCACCGCTGATCGGTCTGGCCGACAAGATCATCGACGTGGTCGACACCGGCAATACCCTGCGAGCCAACGGCCTGGAACCCCAGGAGCTGATCGCCACGATCAGCTCGCGTCTGGTGGTCAATAAAGCTTCGATGAAAATGCAACACGCCCGAATCCAGGCGTTGATCGACACCCTGCGCAAGGCAGTGGAGTCTCGACACCGCGGCTGATGTACCTGCGCGACGTTAAGTCGCGCCCGTCTATCCGCCTCATAGCCAGAATCTCAGGTGCCCAAGCGGAAACGACTGCTAAGTTAGGGCGCCTGAGTTTTTGCCATTCCTATGAGGCTCTCGCTATGACCGCACCGACTGCAATTCGCCGACTCAACGCTGCTGACCCGGATTTCGCGCATCATCTGGATCATCTGCTGAGCTGGGAAAGTGTGTCTGACGACTCGGTCAATCAGCGGGTGCTGGACATCATCAAGGCTGTGCGCGAGCGCGGTGACGCGGCGCTGGTCGAGTTCACCCAGAAATTCGACGGCCTCGAAGTCGCCTCGATGGCGGACCTGATCCTGCCGCGCGAGCGTCTGGAACTGGCCCTGACCCGCATCACTGTCCCACAACGCGAAGCGCTGGAAAAAGCCGCGGCCCGCGTGCGCAGCTATCACGAGAAACAGAAGCAGGACTCCTGGAGCTACACCGAAGCCGACGGCACGGTGCTGGGCCAGAAAGTCACGCCACTGGATCGCGCCGGTCTGTATGTACCGGGCGGAAAGGCGTCGTACCCGTCGTCGGTGTTGATGAACGCGATTCCGGCCAAGGTTGCCGGCGTGACCGAAGTGGTCATGGTGGTGCCGACCCCGCGCGGTGAAGTCAACGAGCTGGTGCTGGCGGCGGCGTGCATCGCCGGCGTCGACCGGGTGTTCACCATCGGTGGTGCGCAAGCAGTTGCCGCATTGGCCTATGGCACCGAAAGCGTGCCGCAGGTGGACAAGGTCGTTGGTCCGGGCAACATCTATGTCGCCACGGCCAAGCGTCACGTGTTCGGTCAGGTCGGCATCGACATGATCGCCGGCCCGTCGGAAATCCTCGTGGTGTGCGACGGCCAGACCGATCCGGACTGGATCGCCATGGACCTTTTCTCTCAGGCCGAGCACGACGAAGACGCTCAGGCGATTCTGGTCAGCCCGGACGCCGAGTTCCTCGACAAGGTCGCCGCGAGCATCGACAAACTGCTGCCGACCATGGATCGCGCGACCATCATCGAAACCTCGATCAATGGCCGAGGCGCCCTGATTCACGTGCGGGACATGGCCCAGGCCATCGAAGTCGCCAACCGCATCGCGCCGGAACACCTTGAGCTGTCGGTCGCAGACCCGCAGGCTTGGCTGCCGCAGATCCGCCACGCCGGCGCGATCTTCATGGGGCGTCACACTTCCGAAGCGCTGGGCGACTACTGCGCCGGTCCGAACCACGTGTTGCCGACCTCCGGCACCGCGCGTTTCTCCTCGCCGCTGGGCGTTTATGACTTCCAGAAACGCTCGTCGATCATCTTCTGCTCCGAGGCCGGCGCTTCGGAGCTTGGCAAGACCGCATCGATCCTGGCCCGTGGCGAATCGCTGAGCGCCCACGCGCGCAGCGCCGAATACCGCATCAAAGACGAAGTGAAGGGGAACTGAACATGAGCAAATTCTGGAGCCCGTTCGTCAAGGATCTGGTGCCTTACGTGCCGGGCGAGCAGCCGAAGCTGACCCGCCTGGTCAAGCTCAACACCAACGAAAACCCGTACGGCCCGTCGCCAAAAGCCCTGGCGGCGATGCAGACCGAACTCAACGACAACCTGCGTCTGTACCCGGATCCGAACAGCGACCTGCTGAAAAACGCCGTCGCCAAGTACTACGGCGTACAGAGCAATCAGGTGTTCCTCGGCAACGGTTCGGACGAAGTGCTGGCGCACATCTTCCACGGCCTGCTGCAACACGATCAGCCGATCCTGTTCCCGGACATCAGCTACAGCTTCTATCCGGTCTACTGCGGCCTTTACGGCATCAAGTTCGACGCGGTACCGCTGGACGCACAGTTCCGGATCAACCCGGCCGACTACGCCAAACCGAACGGCGGGATCATCTTCCCCAACCCGAACGCACCGACCGGTTGCCTGCTGGCGCTGGAAGCCGTCGAGCAGATTCTCAAGGCCAGCCCGGATTCGGTCGTGGTGGTCGACGAGGCCTATATCGACTTCGGCGGCGAAACCGCGATCACTCTGGTGGATCGTTATCCGAACCTGCTGGTGACCCAGACGCTGTCCAAGTCCCGTTCGCTGGCGGGCCTGCGGGTCGGTCTGGCGGTCGGGCATCCGGAGCTGATCGAGGCGCTGGAGCGGATCAAGAACAGCTTCAACTCCTACCCGATCGACCGCATGGCGAATGTCGGCGCGGCGGCGGCGTTCGAGGATCGCGAGTACTTCGACAAGACCTGCGCGCTGGTCATCGAAAGTCGCGAATGGGTGGTCGCGCAGTTGCAGGCAAAGGGTTTTGAAGTGCTGCCGTCAGCGGCGAACTTCATCTTCGCCCGGCATCCGCAACACGATGCGGCGGGGCTCGCGGCCAAACTGCGTGAGCAGGGTGTGATCGTGCGCCACTTCAAGCAGGAACGAATTGCCCAGTTCCTGCGGATCTCGATCGGTACGCCGGAGCAGAATCAGGCGTTGATCGACGGTCTCGGCGAGCTCTGAAACGACGCTGATCCCTGTGGGTTCAGTCCCGCAGGGATCAGCGTTGGTTTATTCGTGATGCGGTTCGCCCAGGAACGTCAACGAACTGAACAACCCCCTGCTGTTCACTTCAGCACTGTCCTTCACCGGCACTTCCACCTGCGCCGCAATCACATTCAACCCTTCATTACGCACCAGCACCTGCGCGCGACCGTCCTTGTCGGTTTCAGTGCTCAAGGTATTCGGCGCGCTGCGGTAATCACCGATCAACTTCACGCCCGCTGCCGGTTTGCCATCGATCAATACTCGCACCGGCAATGATTTCCCCGGGCCAACGTTCAGCGGATCGACCTCTGGCAGGATCAGCAATTTGATCTGATCCAGTTTCGGCAACTTCGCCCCCGGCTGGTAAATCGCCAGACTGTATTTGAAGGTCTCCGTCGCCTCGACAGCCCCTGGCACTTCGCTGCGCCCCTTGTTGATCCACTTCTTGTCAGACGTCTGCGCCCACATGCCGTTGTTCAGCGCAACGGCCATTACCGCAGGCGACCTCAAGGGTTTCAAGCGGGCGTGATCCGCGAGGCGTTCAACGCTGACCGGAATCATTTTGCCGCTCGCGTCATAAGCCCACGCGCCGCCGATCTTCTGCGCCTTGAACGCGTTATCTTCGGCGCCGTGGCCATAGACCACTTCGATATTGCCGCGGCGTTGCTCAGTCCACAGGCCATGCGCCGAGACCTGGCCGGCGAACAGCGCGGCGAAGAGTACAAGGGTTTTGCCGTATTGCATGGTGACGTCCTTTTACAGGTTGAGTGTCAGGCTGACGGTGAAATTGCGCGGCTCGCCGGGGTTGACCCAGTAGTTGCTGTAGGAGCGCTCGTAATATTTTTCGTCGAAGAGGTTGTTCAGATTCAGACCGACCGTGACGTTGTCGCTGGCCTTGTAATGGGCCAGCAGGTCGACGGTGTGATAGGCCGGCAATTCGAAATCGCCACCGGCTTCACCGGAGCGGTCGCCGACGTAGGTGAACGCGGCGCCTACGTCCGAGCCGCGCAGATGGCCAACCTGAAATTCATAGACCCCAAGCAGGCTGCCGCTGCGCTTGGCTACGCCGAGGATGCGGCTGCCAGTGGGAATCACCACGTCGCCTTGGGTCACTTCGGCATCGATCCAGGCGAAGGCGCCTATGACCCGCACCGCGTCGGTCACTTGCCCGGTCACTTGCAGGTCGAAACCGCGACTGCGCGCCTTGCCCATGGCGCGGCTGTTGTCGGTGGCCGGGTCGAGGGCGAGAACGTTTTCCTTGTCGATGTGGAAGAAGGCGAGGGTGCTGCTCAGGCGTTCGTCGAACAGTTCGTTCTTGATGCCGACTTCGTAACCGACACCCTCTTCGGGGTCGAAGGATTTGCCAGAGGCGTCGAGACCGTTGTTCGGTTTGAATGAGGTCGAGGCGTTGGCGAATACGCCGGTGTTCGGCGTCAGTTGATAGAGCAGACCAGCGCGTTGGGTGAGGGCGTCGTGACGCTGGCTGCTCCTGGCGTTACGGCTGTGGTCGTCGATGCGCTGGTCGAAATGCTCGAAACGTGCGCCGATCATGCCGCGCAGTTTGTCGGTGAAGACAATCTGATCCTGCAGGTTCAACGCGTGGCTTTCGACGTGTTCGAAAAAATCCGTGCCCGAGCGAGCGCCGTTGGGTTTCGGCTGGCCGTAGATCGGTTTGTAGATGTCGATGGCGTAAGGCCCGCCGGCAATGGTGGTGACGCGCTCGTTCTTGCGGAAGTTTTCGTATTCGCTGCCGATCAGCAGTTCGTGCTGCCACGGGCCGAGGTCGAACAGGCCGCGCAGTTCCAGTTGCGTGATGCTGTCGTGCCAGTTGGTATCGCGTTCGCGATAGCGGCGGTTGACGGTGTGGCCGTCGGCGTTCAACGGGCGGTTTTCGGAAGCGTCGCCCCAGAGTTTGCCTTCCTTGTAATGGCTGGCCAGACGCAGCTTCCAGTTGTCGTTGAGATGATGTTCGAGGGTCGCTTGCAGCAAGTTGTTGTGGTTATCGATGTTGCCGTCGTTGGGCTCGCCGAGAAAGGTCGAGCGCGAGACGCCGCTCCACGTGTTGTTCGGTGCGACGATGCCACGGTCGAAAGTGGAGTTGTGGCGGACGATTTCGCTTTCCACCAGCAGCGATGTGTCCGGGTTCAGTTGCCAGCTGATTGAGGGCGCGACGAATACCCGGTGGCTGTCGACGTGATCGCGGAAGCTGTGGTTGTCCTCTACGGCAAGGTTGATTCGTGAGAGCACATTGTTCTGATCATCCAGCGGCGTGTTGACGTCGAGTGCGGTGCGATAGCGATCCCAACTGCCGGCGCTGGTTTGCAGGGTGGTGAAGGCTTCCGGCTGCGGCTTTTTGGTGACGATGTTCACCGTGCCACCGGGATCGCCCCGGCCATAAAGACTCGCTGCCGGGCCCTTGAGCACTTCGATGCGCTCGACATTGGCGGTATCCGGCGTGCTGGGATAACCCCGGTTGGCGCTGAAACCGTCCTTGTAAAATTCGGAGGTGGTAAAGCCGCGCACGCTGTACTCGTAGAGCGTCAGGCCTCCGAAGTTGTTCTGCTTCGACACGCCGCCAGCAAAATCCAGTGCGCGCTCGACGCTGGTGCTGCCCAGGTCCTTGAGCACGCTGGCGGGTACCACGCTGATCGCTTGGGGAATATCACGAATCGCTGTATCGGTTTTGGTCGCGCTGGAGGAACGTGTTGCGCGATAACCCTTGACCGGGCCTGTCGGTGACTCGTAGTCGGAAATGACGCTGATGGCGTCGAGTTCGAGTGGGGTGGGTTCTTCGGCGAAGGCTGGATCGACCAGCAAACCGAGACTCAGGCCGAGGAGGGAGGCCTTTGTTCGAGACGACATGTTATGTTGTTCCAATTGTCATAATTGAAACAATATAACATGCCTGTTGAGAATGTCTTTTATTCGTGCCCCTGGCGCGAACGAAGTTTTATTCTTCTTTTTCTTTCATCGGCGCGGGTGGTGGACGCAGACCAATCTCAGCCGTCAGCTTCAACTCCTTGCCATTGCGCATGACCTGAATCGTGACCTTGTCGGTCGGCTTGATCCGCGCCACCTGGTTCATCGACTTGCGACCATCACCGGCCGGTTCGCCGTCGATGCTCAGAATCACGTCACCCAGTTGCAGGCCGGCTTTCTGTGCCGGGCCGTCGCGGAAAATGCCCGCCACCACGATCCCCGGACGGCCGGACAGGCCAAACGACTCGGCCAGTTCCTGGGTCAGCGGTTGCACTTCAATCCCCAGCCAGCCACGAATGACTTGTCCGTGCTCGATGATCGACTTCATGACTTCCATCGCCAGTTTTACCGGGATCGCAAAACCGATGCCCTGGGAGCCGCCGGACTTGGAGAAGATCGCGGTGTTGATGCCGGTCAGGTTGCCGTTGGCGTCGACCAGCGCACCACCGGAGTTGCCCGGGTTGATCGCCGCGTCGGTCTGGATGAAGTCTTCGTAGTTGTTCAGGCCCAACTGGTTGCGGCCGGTGGCGCTGATGATGCCCATGGTCACGGTCTGGCCGACGCCGAACGGGTTGCCGATGGCCAGTGCGACGTCGCCGATGCGGATGTTGTCGGAGCGGCCGACGGTGATCGACGGCAGGGTTTTCAGGTCGATCTTCAGGACGGCGAGGTCGGTTTCCGGGTCGCTGCCGATCACCCGCGCCAGTGTTTCACGACCGTCCTTGAGCGCCACGACGATCTGGTCGGCACCGCTGGTGACGTGGTTGTTGGTCAGGATGTAGCCTTCCGGGCTCATGATCACGCCGGAGCCGAGGCTCGATTCCATGCGCTTCTGCTTCGGCGAATTGTCCCCGAAGAAACGGCGGAACTGCGGATCCTCGAACAGCGGATGGCTCGGCTTGTTGATGACTTTGGTGGTGTAGAGGTTGACCACCGACGGCGCGGCGATGGTCACCGCGTCGGCATAGGACACCGGCCCCTGCTGCACACTGGTGGTTTGCGGGGCCTGTTGCAGGTTGACGTCGAGGCTCGGAAGCCCGACCCACTGCGGGTAACGCTGAATAATCAACAGAGCGATAAGCACGCCGGCCAACAACGGCCAGCCGAAAAAACGCAGCGCCTTGAGCATTAAGCACGTCCTGGAAAAGTTGCAGGCGGGGTCAGACCGCCCATAATGTCGCGCATTATACGAGGCCGCGCGCGCCTCTGAACGGGATTTTCAGGAGTCTTTCATGGCCGTTGCCCTCAGTACCCTGGTCGAAGAAGCCGACCGTTACCTCGGCAGTGCGAAAATTGCCGATTATTGCCCCAACGGCCTGCAGGTCGAGGGCCGTCCGCAGGTGATGCGCATCGTCAGTGGCGTTACCGCCAGTCAGGCGTTGCTCGATGCCGCCGTCGAGGCCGACGCCGATCTGGTGCTGGTGCATCACGGTTATTTCTGGAAGGGCGAGAACCCGTGCATTACCGGGATGAAGCAGCGCCGATTGAAGACGCTGCTCAAGCACGATATCAGTCTGCTCGGTTATCACCTGCCGCTGGATCTGCACCCGGACGTCGGCAACAACGTGCAACTGGCCCGTCAGTTGGATATCACCGTCGAAGGGCCGCTGGATCCGGATAATCTGAAGATCGTCGGTCTGGTCGGTTCCCTGAGCGAACCGATGACCCCGCGTGACTTCGCCCGCAAGGTGCAGGAGGTCATGGGTCGTGAACCGCTGCTGGTCGAAGGCAGCGCGATGATCCGTCGGGTTGGCTGGTGCACCGGTGGCGGTCAGGGTTACATCGACAATGCGATCGCGGCCGGTGTCGATCTGTTCCTCAGTGGCGAAGCCTCCGAGCAGACGTTCCACAGCGCCCGGGAAAACGACATCAGCTTCATCGCCGCCGGTCACCATGCCACCGAACGCTATGGTGTGCAGGCGCTGGGTGACTATCTGGCGAAGCGCTTTGCCCTGGAGCATATCTTCATCGACTGCCCGAATCCGATCTGACTTTTCCTTCAAGAGAACCCGAACGGGCAGGCATATTCATATACCCTTTCGATCTAGTTGGCGTCCTGATTAGAAGGGGGCGCTGTGCTAGGATTCCCCGCTCGAACACGGCCCGCTGGCCGTTCATAAGAAAGCTTTCGTGAGTAGCCATGGTCGACAAACTGACGCATCTGAAACAGCTGGAGGCGGAAAGCATCCACATCATCCGCGAGGTGGCCGCCGAGTTCGACAACCCGGTGATGCTGTACTCCATCGGTAAAGACTCCGCCGTGATGCTGCATCTGGCACGCAAGGCGTTCTTCCCGGGCAAACTGCCGTTTCCGGTGATGCACGTCGACACCCGCTGGAAATTCCAGGAAATGTACAAGTTCCGCGACAAGATGGTCGAAGAGCTTGGCCTGGACCTCATCACTCACATCAACCCCGATGGCGTGGCGCAGAACATCAACCCGTTCACCCACGGCAGCGCCAAGCACACCGACATCATGAAGACCGAGGGCCTGAAGCAGGCACTCGACAAGCATGGTTTCGACGCAGCTTTCGGTGGTGCCCGTCGCGATGAAGAGAAGTCCCGCGCCAAGGAGCGCGTCTACTCGTTCCGCGACAGCAAACACCGCTGGGACCCGAAGAATCAGCGTCCCGAGCTGTGGAACGTCTACAACGGCAAGGTCAACAAGGGCGAATCCATTCGTGTGTTCCCGTTGTCGAACTGGACCGAGCTGGACATCTGGCAGTACATCTACCTCGAGGGCATCCCGATCGTGCCGCTGTACTTCGCCGCCGAACGCGAAGTGATCGAGAAGAACGGCACGCTGATCATGATCGACGACGAGCGCATCCTCGAGCACCTGTCTGATGAAGACAAAGCGCGCATCGTCAAAAAGAAAGTGCGTTTCCGTACCCTTGGCTGCTACCCGTTGACGGGCGCGGTGGAGTCCGAGGCCGAAAGCCTGACGGACATCATTCAGGAAATGCTCCTGACGCGAACTTCCGAGCGCCAGGGCCGGGTCATCGACCACGATGGCGCAGGCTCGATGGAAGACAAGAAACGTCAGGGTTATTTCTAAGGGGTTGTCATGTCGCACGCATCTGATTTGATCAGCGAGGACATCCTCGCCTACCTGGGCCAGCACGAACGTAAAGAGCTGCTGCGCTTTCTGACCTGCGGTAATGTCGATGACGGCAAGAGCACCCTGATCGGGCGCCTGCTGCACGACTCGAAGATGATCTACGAAGATCACCTCGAAGCCATCACCCGCGATTCGAAAAAAGTCGGCACCACCGGTGACGACATCGACCTGGCATTGCTGGTCGACGGTCTGCAGGCCGAGCGTGAGCAGGGCATCACCATCGATGTCGCCTACCGCTATTTCTCCACCGCCAAGCGCAAATTCATCATCGCCGACACCCCCGGCCATGAGCAGTACACCCGCAACATGGCCACGGGTGCGTCCACCTGTGACCTGGCGATCATCCTGGTCGACGCCCGTTACGGCGTACAGACCCAGACCCGTCGCCACAGCTTCATCGCCTCGTTGCTGGGCATCAAGCATATCGTTGTCGCCATCAACAAGATGGACCTCAAGGGCTTCGATCAGGGCGTGTTCGAGTCGATCAAGGCCGACTACCTGAAGTTCGCCGAAGGCTTGAAAATGAAGCCGACGAGCATGCACTTCGTGCCGATGTCCGCTCTGAAGGGCGACAATGTGGTGAACAAGTCCGAGCGCTCGCCGTGGTACACCGGCCAGTCGCTGATGGAAATTCTCGAGACCGTGGAAGTGGCGGGCGATCGCAACTTCACCGATCTGCGTTTCCCGGTGCAGTACGTCAACCGTCCGAACCTGAACTTCCGCGGTTTCGCCGGCACTCTGGCCAGCGGCATCGTCAAGAAGGGCGACGAAGTCGTGGTCCTGCCGTCGGGCAAGAGCAGCCGCGTGAAATCCATCGTCACCTTCGAAGGTGAACTGGAACACGCAGGCCCGGGTCAGGCGGTGACGCTGACCATGGAAGACGAAATCGACATCTCCCGTGGCGACCTGCTGGTTCACGCCGACAACGTTCCGCCGGTCACCGACAGCTTCGAAGCGATGCTGGTGTGGATGGCTGAAGAGCCGATGCTGCCGGGCAAGAAATACGACATTAAACGCGCCACCAGTTACGTGCCGGGCTCCATTGCCAGCATCGTCAACAAGGTCGACGTCAACACGCTCGAAGAGGGCCCGGCGAGCGCGTTGCAGCTCAACGAAATCGGCAAGGTGAAGATTGCGCTCGACGCGCCGATCGCCCTCGACGGTTACGACAGCAACCGCACCACCGGCGCGTTCATCGTCATCGACCGTTTGACCAACGGCACCGTCGGCGCCGGCATGATCGTCGCTCAGCCGGTGACCCATGGCACGGCTACGCACCACGGTAAGCAGGCCCATGTAGCGACCGAAGAACGCGCTCAGCGTTTCGGCCAGCAACCGGCCACCGTACTGTTCAGCGGCCTGTCGGGCGCTGGTAAGAGCACGCTGGCCTATGCGGTCGAGCGCAAGCTGTTCGACCTTGGTCGTGCGGTGTTTGTACTCGACGGTCAGAACCTGCGTCACGATCTCAACAAAGGTCTGCCGCAGGATCGTGCCGGCCGCACCGAAAACTGGCGTCGTGCCGCGCACGTGGCTCGTCAGTTCAACGAAGCCGGCCTGCTGACGCTTGCTGCGTTCGTGGCGCCGAGTGCCGAAGGCCGTGAGCAGGCCAAGGAACTGATTGGTAAGGAGCGTTTGCTGACGGTCTATGTCCAGGCTTCGCCGACCGTGTGCGCCGAGCGTGATCCGCAAGGTCTGTACGCTGCCGGTGGCGACAACATTCCGGGCGAGTCCTTCCCGTACGATGTGCCGCTGGACGCCGATCTGGTGGTCGACACCCAGTCGCTGTCGCTGGATGAAAGCGTCAAGCAAGTGCTGGATCTGCTGCGCAAGCGTGGCGCGATCTAAGCGCTGAGCAGAAGTGAAAAACCCGCCGATGAGTGATCATCGGCGGGTTTTTTATTGGGCTGTGATCGTTCCCACTCTCTGCGTGGGAATGCCTCATTGGACGCTCCGCGTCCGCTTCGGCAGGGACGCAGAGCGTCCCGGGCTACATTCCCACGCAGAGCGTGGGAACGATCAGTGCCTCGACGTGTGGACGATCACTTAGCGGCGATCCGGATACTCGCGGTGCATCTGCGCAAGCAGCGCATCCTTGTCCTGCCACAGCTGATTGATCCAGCCCTGGAATTGCAGGCGGTATTCGCCGTCCTGGTCGTAGTTCTTGCCGATGAACTGCGGCGGGATCTTCAATTCTTCAAAGTGCACCACTACGTCCCGCACATTGCCGCACAGCAGATGCCAGAAACCAGGGCGCCCGCCGGGGTAGTGGATGGTCACGTTGACGATCGATTCCAGCTGTTCGCCCATCGCATCCAGCACGAACGCAATGCCGCCGGCCTTGGGCTTGAGCAGGTATTTGAACGGTGATTGTTGCTGCGCATGCTTGCCTTCGGTGAAGCGTGTGCCTTCGACGAAGTTGAAGATGCCTACCGGGTTGTCGCGGAATTTCGCGCAGGTCTTGCGGGTGGTTTCCAGGTCCTTGCCTTTCTTTTCCGGGTGCTTTTCCAGGTACGCTTTCGAATAGCGCTTCATGAACGGAAAGCCCAGGGTCCACCACGCCAGACCGATCACCGGCACCCAGATCAGTTCCTGCTTGAGGAAGAACTTCAGCGGCTGAATGCGGCGGTTGAGCACGTATTGCAGCACCAGAATGTCAACCCAGCTCTGGTGGTTGCTGGTGATCAGGTATGAGTGTTGATAGTCCAGGCCTTGCAGACCGCTGAGGTGCCAGCGGGTGCGGCGCACCAGGTTCATCCAGCCCTTGTTGTTGCTGATCCAGGCTTCGTGGGTGTGGCTCATCAGCCAGCGCGAGGCACGGCGTGCGAGGTCGAGCGGCAGCACTTTGATCAGCGCCACGAGAAACAGGAACGAGCACAGCAGAATGGTGTTCAGCGCCAGCAACAGCGCCGCGATCACGCCGCGCAGAGGGGCAGGTAGAAAAGCCAGCATCGGGTCAGATATCCAGAGGTCGGTTGGCAGCCTGAATCGCGGTCAGGGCGATGGTGTAGACGATGTCGTCGACCTGCGCGCCGCGCGGCAGATCGTTCACCGGTTTGCGCAGGCCTTGCAGCATCGGGCCGAGGCTGACGCAATCGGCGCTGCGCTGCACGGCTTTGTGCGTGGTGTTGCCGGTGTTCAGGTCGGGGAACACGAACACCGTGGCGCGACCGGCCACCTGGCTGTTCGGCGCCAGTTGCCGGGCCACGGTTTCGTTGGCAGCAGCGTCGTACTGCAACGGCCCGTCGATCAGCAGCGAGTGTTGTTGTTCGTGGGCGAGCAGGGTGGCCTCGCGGACTTTCTCGACTTCTTCGCCGGTGGCCGATTCGCCGCTGGAGTAGCTGATCATCGCCACGCGCGGAGTGATGCCGAACGCGGCGGCCGAGTCGGCGCTTTGCAGGGCGATCTCGGCCAGTTCGCTGGCGCTCGGATGCGGGTTCATCACGCAGTCGCCGTAGACCAGCACTTCCTCGGGGAACAGCATGAAAAACACCGACGACACCAGCGTGCAGCCCGGTGCCGTCTTGATCAGTTGCAAGGCCGGGCGGATGGTGTTGGCGGTGGTGTTGATGACGCCGGACACCAGACCGTCCACCTCATCGAGCGCCAGCATCATGGTGCCGATCACCACGGTGTCTTCCAGTTGCTGTTCGGCCATCGGCGCGTTGAGGCTTTTGCTCTTGCGCAGGGCGACCATCGGTTCGACGTAACGCTCGCGAATCAGGTCCGGATCGAGGATTTCCAGCCCCGGTGGCAACACGATGCCCTGGGCCCGAGCCACGGCTTCGACGTCTGCCGGTTTGGCCAGCAGCACGCAACGGGCGATCCCGCGCTCCTGACAGATCGCCGCCGCCTGCACGGTGAACGGCTCACTGCCTTCGGGCAGGACGATACGTTTGTTGGCGGCTTGGGCGCGTTGAATCAATTGATAACGGAACACCGCCGGCGACAGGCGCATTTCCCGTGGTGTGCCGCAACGCTGGTGCAGCCATTTGGCATCCAAGTGGCTGGCGACGAAGTCGGTGATGATCTCCGCGCGTTCGCGGTCATCGACGGGAATTTCCTTGTTCAAGCCGTTGAGCAGGTTGGCGGTGTCGTAGGAACCGGTGCTCACCGACAGTACCGGCAGACCGGCCTGCAGCGCACCACGGCACAGGTCCATGATGCGCGGGTCCGGCAAGGTGTCGCTGGTCAGCAGCAGGCCGGCCAGCGGTACGCCGTTGATGGCTGCGAGGCTGACGGCGAGGATGATGTCGTCACGATCGCCGGGGGTCACCACCAGTACGCCAGGCTTGAGCAGATCCACGGTGTTGCGCATGGTGCGCGCGCAAATGATGGTTTTGGTCATGCGCCGGGTTTCGTAGTCGCCGGCGTTGAGCACCTGGGCGCCCATCAGGTCGGCGACGTCGCGGGTGCGCGGGGCGTTGAGTTCCGGCTGGAACGGAATGCAGCCGAGCAGACGGAAGTCACCGCTGCGCAGCAATGGCGAATGCTCTTTCAGACGCGCGGCGAAGGCGTCCATGCTCTCGTCGGTCTTGACCTTGTTGAGAATCACGCCGAGGACTTTCGGGTCTTTCGGCCCCCCGAACAATTGCGCCTGCAACTCGACGCGGCCGGACAGTTCGGTCAGCACTTCGTTTTCCGGGGCCGAGACCAGTATCACCTCGGCATCCAGGCTCTTGGCCAGGTGCAGGTTGACCCGCGCGGCATAGCTGGCGCTGCGGGTCGGCACCATACCTTCAACGACCAGCACGTCTTTGCCGATGGCGGCCTGCTGGTAGAGGGTGATGATTTCTTCGAGTAACTCGTCAAGCTGACCGTCGCCGAGCATCCGCTCGACGTGGGCCAGGCCCAATGGCTGCGGCGGCTTCAGGCCGTGGGTGCGGGCCACCAGTTCAGTGGAACGCTCAGGGCCGGTGTCGCCCGGATGCGGCTGGGCAATCGGTTTGAAGAAACCGACTTTCAGCCCGGCCCGCTCCAGCGTACGCACCAGCCCGAGGCTGATGGAGGTCAGACCCACACCAAAGTCGGTGGGCGCGATAAAAAAAGTTTGCATGCGGATTCTCTAAGGGTGCATGGCAATGGCGATCGTCTCTGTGTGCCGATCTGCCGAAATTCAGTCGCCAAGGTTATCGCTAACCGAGCCTTGTGCGCACCAACCGCAAGCAAAGGGTTGGCCTATTTTTTCAATACGTTGCGCGGCGTCCAGGACCCATGCCCGGGACTGCCAGGGCGGGAGGTGGCGCAGATGCTGCGTGTGGCCGCAGGACAGCTCGGCGACCCAGTGGCCGTCCTCGTCCTGATGGAATCCGGTGACGGTCACGGGCGCCAATCCGTCCCGTCTGTCCGGGTTCTGTTCGCTTTCGGGCAAATCCTTGTTTAGACTTGTCCGTTCTTCATTCTTATGCAAAAGGTCTCGCCCCATGCTGATCGCCGCCAATAAGGCTGTCTCCATCGACTATACCCTGACCAACGACGCTGGTGAGGTCATCGACAGCTCCGCCGGCGGCGCTCCGCTGGTCTACCTGCATGGCGCAGGCAACATCATCCCGGGCCTGGAAAAAGCCCTGGAAGGTAAAGAAGTCGGCAACGAGCTGGAAGTTTCCGTCGAGCCGGAAGATGCCTACGGCGAATACGCCGCCGAACTGGTCAGCACCCTGAGCCGCAGCATGTTCGAAGGCGTTGACGAGCTGGAAGTCGGCATGCAGTTCCACGCTTCGGCGCCGGACGGCCAGATGCAGATCGTCACCATCCGTGATCTGGACGGCGACGACGTCACCGTCGACGGCAACCACCCGCTGGCCGGTCAGCGCCTGAACTTCAAAGTGAAGGTCGTTGCCATCCGTGACGCCAGCCAGGAAGAAATCGCTCATGGTCACGTCCATGGCGAAGGTGGCCATCACCACTGATTTTCTGCGCTAAGCTCAGAGAACTGGAGAGGCGCCCGAGGGCGCCTTTTTAGTCCGCGGCTGTCCTTGGTGGCCTCGCCAAGTGGCTGTTTCGAGTAGAACACGGGAATCTGGAGTTCGTCATGAGTGCTTTTCACGACCTTAAGTTGACAGCCCTGGATGGTCAGGAGCTACCGCTGGCACCCTTCAAGGGCCAAGTCGTGCTGGTGGTCAACGTCGCCTCCAAATGCGGCTTGACCCCACAGTACGCGGCGCTGGAAAACCTTTATCAGCAATACAAAGGCAAAGGCTTCAGTGTGCTGGGCCTGCCGTGCAACCAGTTTGCCGGTCAGGAACCGGGCAGTGAGCAGGAGATTCAGGAATTCTGCAGTCTCAACTATGGCGTGAGTTTTCCGTTGTCGAAAAAGCTCGAAGTCAACGGTCACGACCGTCATCAGCTGTACCGTCTGCTGGCGGGCGAGGGCGCGGAGTTTCCCGGTGACATCACCTGGAATTTCGAGAAATTCCTGCTCGGCAAGGACGGTCGGGTACTGGCGCGGTTCTCGCCGCGCACGGCGCCGGATGATCCTTCGGTGATTACGGCGATTGAAAAAGCCCTGAGCTGAAACACGAAAATCGCAGCCCTCGAGCTGCGATTTTTTCGCCTGCCTTTTGACCCTTAATCATTCAGATCAATAGTGCTACCGGCCGTTTGAAACTCCGCATATTATCGCCGTCATATGAATCGCATGCCCGTCGATCAATTTTTCGTGGAGCCTCCCATGCCCGTGCAAGCCCTGTTCAAACCGTTTCAGCTCGGTGCCCTCGAACTGCCGACCCGCGTGGTCATGGCGCCCATGACCCGTTCGTTCTCCCCGGGCGGCGTACCCAATTCCAAAGTGATCGAGTACTACCGTCGTCGCGCAGCGGCGGGTGTCGGCCTGATCATCACCGAAGGCACCACCGTCGGCCACCAGGCTTCCAACGGTTATCCAAACGTGCCGCACTTCTACGGTGAAGCCGCGTTGGCTGGCTGGAAGAAAGTCGTGGACGCGGTGCACGCCGAAGGCGGCAAGATCGTTCCGCAACTGTGGCACGTCGGCAATGTGCGCCGTCTGGGCACCGAACCGGACGCAAGCGTACCGGGGTATGGTCCGTCGGAAAAACTCAAGGACGGTCAGGTCGTGGTGCACGGTATGACCAAACAGGACATCCAGGACGTGATCGCAGCCTTCGCCCAAGCGGCGAAAGATGCCCAGAGCATCGGCATGGATGGCGTGGAAATCCACGGCGCCCACGGTTACCTGATCGACCAGTTCTTCTGGGAAGGCAGCAACCAGCGCACCGACGAATACGGTGGCAGCCTGGCCAACCGTTCGCGTTTCGCCATCGAGCTGATTCAGGCTGTGCGTACGGCGGTGGGCGAGGGCTTCCCGATTATCTTCCGTTTCTCGCAGTGGAAACAGCAGGACTACACCGCGCGTCTGGTGCAAACCGCCGAAGCGCTGGGTGAATTCCTCAAGCCGTTGTCCGACGCTGGCGTGGACATTTTCCACTGCTCGACGCGTCGTTTCTGGGAGCCGGAATTCGACGGTTCCGAACTGAACCTGGCCGGCTGGACACGCAAGCTGACCGGTAAGCCGACCATCACCGTCGGCAGCGTCGGCCTCGATGGCGAGTTCCTGCAGTTCATGGTCAACACTGACAAGGTCGCGCAACCGGCCAGTCTGGAAAAACTGCTTGAGCGTCTGAACAACGACGAGTTCGATCTGGTGGCGGTAGGGCGTGCGTTGCTGGTCGATCCGGACTGGGCGCAGAAAGTGCGCGAAGGCCGCGAGCAGGACATTCTGCCGTTCAGCCGTGAGGCGTTGATGACGCTGGTTTGATCGTCGTGGGCGGCTTGTCGCGCAGGTCGCGGCAAGCCCCCATCAAATGATTTTCAAACTGTTCGACGATGGCCGCCCAACCCTGGCGGCTGGCGTGTTGGCGTGCGTTCAGGCGTACGCAGCGCAACCTTTCATCCTCTTCCAGCAGCCATGCCGCTGCCTCGCAGAACGCCTCTTCATCCCCGGGCATCGCCAGCACGCCGTTGTAACCATGGCGAATATGCTGGGCCGCAGCGGCCTGATCGTAAGCCACCACCCCAAGGCCCGAGGCCAGCGCTTCCAGCACGACGTTGCCAAAGGTTTCAGTCAGGCTCGGAAACAGAAACACATCCCCCGACGCATAGTGCGCCGCCAGCGCTTCGCCCCGTTGCGAGCCGCAGAAAATCGCCTCGGGCAGTTCCTTTTCCAGTGCCATTCGTTGCGGCCCGTCGCCGACCACGATCAGCTTCAGATTGCGCTGTGGATAAGTGCCGGCGAGCTTTTCGAAACTGCGCTTGAGCAGGCCGAGGTTCTTCTCCGGCGCCAGGCGTCCTACGTGAATCACAGCAATGTCCTGCTCGCCAAGACCCCATTGCTCACGCAAGGCATTCAGGCGTTTGGCCGGGTGAAACAACTGACTGTCGACACCTCGCGACAGCAGCGCCAGGCGTTCGAAGTGCCGACGCTCCAGCTCCAGTCGCTGGCTGAAGCTCGGCACCAGGGTCATGGCCGAACGATTGTGGAACCAGCGCAGATAATGAGTGAGCAAGCGCGTCAGCAAACCCAATCCGTACTGGTGGGTGTATTGCTGGAAATTGGTATGAAAACCGCTGACTACGGCAATCCCCAGACGCCGTGCCGCGCGCAGTGCCGACAACCCGAGCGGACCTTCGGTGGCGATATAGAGCACGTCCGGGCGCTGGCGCGTCCAGCGTCGCAGCAGCTTGTGCATCGACGACTGACCCCATTGCAACCCCGGATACCCTGGCAACGGCCAGCCTCGACACAGCAACAACGAGTCATCTTCACTGCGCTGCGGATCGTCGGCCTGGCGCGGTCGCACCAGTTCCACCCGATGCCCGCGTGCGCGCAAACCGTCGCACAAGCGGCCAAGGGTATTGGCCACGCCGTTGATTTCCGGTGGGAAGGTTTCGCTGATGAGGGTGATATGTAGAGCTGTCGTCATGACCTCAGTGTCGGCTGAGGCCATGTCGTCGGTGTGACAGCTCTATGTTAAATTTATGAAGGTGTAGGTATTGCAGTTCAGATGGTATTGCTACTGATAACAGAGGATGTATGTCGCAAAGTAATAAAATTGAAGAGTTCATGCAGAGGAATCAAAAGCACAAAGAGCATGACGTCGCTATTTCGAAATGTTTGAAAGATACTCGAAAGGTTCTCGATGATTTGGATTTTGGTAGCTCTGATTTGCTGAGCTATATTCCAAAGGTTATGCTGAGCTTCACGCTGCATAGCGTTTATCAGAATGTGGATGTAACGTTGTATGCGCTCAAGTCCCACGCGTACTCTACCGCTGAAGCCCTTTCAAGGGTGGCGATTGAACATTCGGTAAATTTAATTTACCTGCTGAGTGAAAATACCAAGGAAAGAGGGATTTCCTTCATAAAATCCTATTTAGAGCGCACCGAGAAGGCGAGCTCGCAGTGGCAACGCCTGGCTGCAGATCAAGGTGACGAGACGGGAGAGGCGATAGCGTCGCAAAAAGCAGAAACCTGCCGGTTTTATCAGAAGTTATTTATTATTAATCCCGGCTTGGAACACATACCGGGATGGCCTGTGAAAATTTTCGATCTTTTCAAGAGTGTCGGGCTGGAGGGGAGCTATCGCACAATTTATGCGTCGGGTTCAAATTCTGTTCATTCGTTGTCCGAAGATATTTTTAATATTTATCTGAATAATCATCCAGGGTTGCCGCGGGAAGTGGATATGAATGAAGCCAGTGAAGTGGAGCGGATGTCCTTTGCTGTGTTTCTCTCCATGTCCGCCGTTTATTTCTTTAACTTGGCAATAGTCGCGCTGGCGGTAAAAATGGAGGATGAAGTTGCCGCGGAAAGGATTGTTCAAGCCCGTGAGGAAATTGAGGCACTTTTAAGTCAGCATCACGAGGACCTCATTGAAGATCGAGGTCCTTTCACCTGAAGATGCCATCGTCACCGAGTAGGGATCAATTCCGGCGCTCACGCACCCAGAACAGGGTCGCGCCAGCCACGGCCGCCGGCATCATCAGGATGTTCACCACCGGAATCAGCAACACCAGATAGACGATCCCGCCGAAGCTCATGCTCTGCCAGCGCTTCTGTCGCAGCCAGGCGAGCATCTCGTTCCAGCCCAGTTTGTGGTTGTCCGCCGGGTAGTCGATGTACTGGATCGCCATCACCCACACCCCGAACAGCAACCACAGCGGCGCGGCGACGATGTTCACCACCGGGATGAACGAGAGAATGAACAGGCCGATCGCCCGGGGCAGGAAGTAACCGAGCTTGCGCATTTCCCGGGCGAGGGTGCGCGGGATCATGGCGATCAGTTCGCCCCAGCTGAAGGCCGGGAAGTCGTCGGTGCCGCGCACCACCACTTCGACTTTCTCCGCGAGGAAACCGTTGAATGGCGCGGCGATGACGTTGGCCAGCATGGTGAAGGTGAAGAACACCATCAACGCCACCAGCACCACGAACAGTGGCCACAGGATGTAACTGAGGAAACTCAGCCATTCGGGCAGCGACGGCATCAACGTGTCGACCCACAGGCTGAACTGGTGGCCGGCCAGATAGATCAATCCGACGAACAGCACCAGGTTGATGGCCAGCGGCAGCAGCACGAACAGGCGCAGGCCCGGGCTCAAGACCAGTTTGAGGCCTTCGCGCAGGTATTGCGGGCCGGACAGAACAGGGGCGGGCATAAGGTGCTCCGAGCAAGGGAAAACGCGCCGACCTTACCGACTTTGCAGAACCTGTGAAAGCGCGGCAGCGGGATCGACATTCACTGTAACAAAGACGTCCATCTCGTCAGTGTGTCGGCATAGAGACCACCTATGAGCTGGATTGTTAAACCGTATTTCCTTAATCTTGCCCCCCTCGATACGCTGCACCCAACTTTTTACAGGACTGTCGAGCTCACGCCTTCCCCAAGGTTATCCACAGTCCTTTTTTATTCCCGCCGGCAGTCCGGCGTCCGGCCAGGTGTCTTGGCCGGTCAACAGGAGCAGGTTCATGTCTGAAGTCCGTCATTCGCGAGTGATCATCCTCGGTTCCGGCCCTGCCGGTTACAGCGCTGCCGTCTACGCTGCCCGTGCCAACCTCAAGCCGCTGCTGATCACCGGCATGCAGGCCGGCGGTCAACTGACCACCACCACCGAAGTCGACAACTGGCCGGGTGACGTCCACGGTCTGACCGGCCCGGTGCTGATGGAGCGCATGCGCGAGCACGCCGAGCGTTTTGAAACCGAGATCGTGTTCGATCACATCAACGCTGTGGACTTCGCTTCCAAGCCATACAGCCTGACCGGCGACAGCGGCACCTACACCTGCGACGCGCTGATCATCGCCACCGGCGCCAGCGCTCGTTACCTGGGCCTGCCGTCGGAAGAAGCGTTCATGGGCAAAGGCGTTTCGGCCTGCGCGACCTGCGACGGTTTCTTCTATCGCAACAAGCCGGTGGCTGTGGTCGGTGGCGGCAACACCGCTGTCGAAGAAGCGCTGTACCTGGCCAACATCGCCAGCAAGGTCACCCTGATCCACCGTCGCGAAACCTTCCGCGCCGAGAAGATCCTGATCGACAAGCTCAACGCCCGAGTGGCCGAAGGCAAGATCGAGCTGAAACTGAACGCGACCCTGGACGAAGTGCTGGGCGACAACATGGGCGTGACCGGTGCGCGCCTGAAGAACAACGACGGCAGCTTCGACGAGATCAAGGTCGACGGCGTGTTCATCGCGATCGGCCATACTCCGAACACCTCGCTGTTCGAAGGTCAGCTGGAGCTGAAGGACGGCTACCTCGTGGTTCAGGGCGGCCGCGAAGGTAACGCCACCGCGACCAGCGTCGAAGGCATCTTTGCTGCCGGCGACGTGGCCGACCACGTTTACCGTCAGGCCATCACCTCGGCCGGCGCCGGCTGCATGGCGGCACTGGACACCGAGCGTTACCTGGACGATCTGCAGAACGTTTCGTTCTAAGAACGCAGGCACAAAAAAACCGGCCTATTGGCCGGTTTTTTTGTGCCCGCTACTTTGCGGTAAATACTGTTCTCTGTGGGAGCGAGCTTGCTCGCGATGACGGCTTCACATTCAACTCATGTATTGACTGAAACTCCGCTATCGCGAGCAAGCTCGCTCCCACAGGGATAGTGTTGTTTCGGAATTTACCGACGGGTCAGGGGCTGCGCGGTGAACTTCACGCCGGCCAGACCGTGCTGGATCAGCGCACGGATATTGCCGTGATCGCTGCCTTCAGGCGTTGCCACGACCGAACGATAGTGCTCGCCGAACGCCAGCAGCGCTTCTTCATCGCTCAAGCCTTCCAGCAGCGCCAGACCCAATGTCTTGCACGAACCTTCGTTCTGCCCGGCCGCGTTTTCCACGCCGCCGTTGTTGAACGCCTGAGGCTGGTAGTCGTAACCGGTGGCGATGAAGGACAAGGTGTCGGCAAAAACGTGTTCGCCGCTCTTGAGGCGGGCACGCAGGGTGTTCAGGTCACTCATGGGTTTTTCCTTTGGCGAACGCCGCTTGTTGTTCGGCGCTGGCTTCTTGCTGATATTGGGCTTTCCAGTCGGCGTACGGCATGCCGTAAACCACTTCACGGGCATCGTCGAGGCTGACCTCGATCCGGCGCTCGTCGGCCTCGGCCTTGTACCACTTGGACAGGCAGTTGCGGCAGAACCCGGCGAGGTTCATCAGGTCGATGTTCTGCACGTCCTTGCGGCTGTCCAGGTGGGCGACCAGCCGGCGGAAGGCGGCGGCTTCGAGTTCGAGGCGTTGTTGCTCGGTCATGATGGGCTCTGTGCAGTCAAATCGTGGCGCGGATGATAAAAGTCTGACGCCCGGAGCGCCAGACACGTTCAGCGGCTGGCGGCGAGGGTGATCGACACCGACTCGGCAAAACGCAACGCATGCGGCTTGTCGACTTCGACTTCGGCGTACAGCACCGATTCGTTGGTCATCACCAGATCCAGCAGTTCCTGGGTCAGGCGTTCGAGCAGCGCGAAGCGGTTGCCTTCCACATGGGCGATGATCGCCTTGGTGATGGTGCGGTAGTTCAGCGCGTGGTCGATGTCGTTGTCACGCACCGCTTCCTGCGCGGCGTACAGGATGGTCAGGTTGATCAGCACATCCTGCTTGTTGAGGATTTCGTCCTCGTTGATCCCGATAAAGGTGCGCAGGCGCAGATCCTTGACCCGGATGCGCGCCATTCCCGGTTGAAGTTGTGGCATTTACTTGCTCCGTCCAATCAATTGCAGGAACTCCTGACGGGTGTTGCTCGACTCGCGGAAGGCGCCGAGCATGACCGAGGTGTTCATGGTCGAATTCTGTTTCTCGACACCGCGCATCATCATGCACATGTGCCGGGCTTCGATGACCACCGCGACACCGGCGGCATCGGTGACTTGCTGGACCGCCTCGGCGATCTGGCGGGTGAGGTTTTCCTGGATCTGCAGGCGGCGGGCGAACATGTCCACCAGCCGTGCGATCTTCGACAACCCCAGCACCTTGCCCGTCGGAATATAAGCCACATGGGCCTTGCCGATGAAGGGCAGCAGGTGATGTTCGCACAACGAATAGAGCTCGATGTCGGCGACGATGATCATCTCGTCGGTGTCGGAGGCAAACAGCGCGCCATTGACGATTTCGTCGACGCTTTGTTCGTAGCCGTGACACAGATACTGCATGGCCTTGGCTGCCCGCACCGGTGTGTCGAGCAGTCCTTCGCGGTCAGGGTTTTCACCGAGACCGATCAGGATCTCGCGGTAATTCTCGGGCAGGGAACGGGTCATGGAGCATCCTCGCGGGGGCGTATTACTTGACGTGCCGCCCGCCGTTGACGGTCAGGGTCGTGCCGGTGACATACGGGTTGTCGAGCAGATAACGCAGGCTCTGATAAATCACTTCGCTGCCGGGTTCGATACCCAGCGCGGACTTGGCCAGCGCCTTGGCGCGGTATGCCGCGTCGTCGTCGGGATTGAACAATAGCAGGGCTGGCGCAATGCCGTTGACCTTGATTGCTGGCGCATAGCGCGCTGCGAAGGACAACGTGAGACTGTCGAGCCCGGACTTGCTGGCGCAATAACCGATGTGTTTGCTGCTGCCCTTGCGGGTGACGTCATCGCTGATGTGGATGATGTCGGCAGGACTCGAACGTTGCAGCAGTTCGGCGCAATGCAGGTTGATCAGGTACGGCGCCAGCATGTGAATGTTGAACATCCGGCTGAAGGCTTCGGCTTCGCCGTCGTCGGTTTCCGCCAGCCACTCCGAGGCGTTGTGCACGATGGCGCGCAGGCTGTCGGTGTGGGTCTTCAATTCTTTGATGAACGCGAGGATCGAGGCCTCACTGGAAAAGTCCGCGTGCAACCCGATGGCGCCCAGATCCCGCAACGTCTTCACACCCGGTCGTTCGCTGCGGTAGGTGAAGATCACCCGATGACCGTCTTCCAGCAGACGCTGCGCACAATGCAGGCCGATCCGCTGGCCGGCGCCGGTAATGAGGATGGGAGCTGTGGGAGAAGTCATGTACGGCTCGCGTCGAAGTCAGAGCAAAAACTATAACAGCGACGCGAGCGACGGCTTCAGCGATTTTGCGCGGAGGGTGCGGCAGGCAGCGGGCGTGCCGGGGCAGGGTTGAGCCAGCCGGCCAGCAGGCGGGTCGACAGCGGGATGAAGAAGTAGACCATCAACGGGGTCAGGCACAGCGTGCTGACGAAAACCTTCGGCAACAGGCTCATTTCAGCGAGCAGCGGGCCCAGCACGAAATTGAACAGCAGCGACACCGGGAAGAACGCCACCCAGATCGCCACGGCCTGTTTCCAGCGCGGTGGGCGATGGCCGGCAGCACCGAACCAGCCTTCGATTCCGCTGACTCGATGTTCCGTGGGGTGAGCAAACAGATCGCTGCCGCGGGCCAGCCACGCCGTGCGCGATGCCGAGTGTTCCCAGGCGTGCAGGGTCTGTTCGTCGACGAAGCGGAAAATGATCTGGAATTCATCGTCGCCGGGAGGCGGGGCGAGTACGCCGGAGCCGAGGTAACCGGGGAAGTCGGTGGCCAGTTGTTCGCCTTCTCGCAACCAGGCGATCAGATCCTGATAACGACCATTGGCAACACGACGCGCGACCATCAGCGTGACGGGGGAAGTAGACATTGTGTATCTCCGTATTGCATTTGCGTCGCTCCGGGTAGGAGTTTCGCCTGACGCAGCGCCGGGGTAGAGGGCTGCGTTTTTTGACAAGCAAGGATTATTCCTCATTTTCGTGACGAACCAGAGACTTTCGTACCATTTCATGGCTTGAACCGTTTGGGGGCATCAGGAGTAGAATGGGATCCAACTGCGCCCACAAACTCTTCCAACAAGGACGTGTCCGAGCAAATGCCTGTCATTACTGACGTTCGCCCTGCTATGCAGGCATCTGTTGCGCTTGAGCGCGAAGAGCTTTTCCCGATACGTGAAGTGGCGCGTCTGACCGGCGTGAACCCGGTCACGTTGCGCGCCTGGGAACGCCGCTATGGTTTGATCCAGCCAACGCGCACCGAAAGTGGGCATCGTTTGTATTCGATGACCGATATCGAGCGTGTTCGCAGCATCGTCGACTGGATCGACCGCGGTGTCTCGGTGAGCAAGGTCGGCAAGATCCTCGCCAAGACCGAGCCGATGAAGGTGCTGAGTTACTTCATTCCCGATGATCTGGTGCAGGCGGACTACATCCAGTGGCAAGAGCAGGTCCAGCAGGCGGTCAGTTCATTCGATGATCAGTTGCTCGACCGGGTTTACGGACAGATTTTCTCCTCCTATACCTTGCCCGTAGTGTTTCAGGACATCCTGATGCCGCTGTGGCTGCAAATGCTGCAGCGTCAGGACGCATTCGGACAAACCAGCGAGTGGTTGTTCTTCGATGGTTTTCTGAGAGCGAAGGTGCTGCAGCGCATCGTCGTGCTGCGGGGCTCGCAACCGCGCAAGGTGATTGTCAGCGCACTGGCCGGTCAATGCCGTGAACTTGAATTGCTGGTAGCGGCGTTGTTTCTCAGTGGCCATGAAGCGGGCGTTCGGGTATTGACTACCGGTCAGCCGTTCGATGAGTTGACACTGGTGTGCGAAAAGACCAGGCCTCAGGCGCTGGTGCTGTTTTCCAATCACGCGCCGACCGCAGAACTGCCAAGACGTTTGAGCCGTCTGGCCCTGAGCCTTGATTGTCAGTTGATGCTGGCGGGCGATGCGGCCGATCTGGCGCAGGACAGCCTGGCGGGATCATCGGTCGGCTGCCTGGGCAATGAAGGATCGACCATGCGCCAGCGCATGAATCAGTTCCTCGCAGGAACGCTGGATACCTGAGAATCAGGTGTGCAGGGCGGGGTGGGTCAGACGATGCTGCTGCAGGATGAACTGGCGCAGACGTTCGGTTTCGTCGGCGTCGCTCTGGCTCAAGTCGTAGGCGTAGAAACCGCTTTCGGTTTCCCGTTCGAAGGTGCCGCGCAGGGAAATCCGCTCATAGCCTGACGGGCTGAACCACAAGGCGAAATGCTTAGGTGGCTTGGTCTTGTTGCGCACTTCCAGCAACACGCCTTTGTGCGAAACCTCGTGAACCCACAGCGTACCCGGCTGGCCTTTGGCATTTTCCAGTGCCACCGGTTCTTCCAGGGTCAGGCGCCATGGCCGCACCATTGGCCCATCTTCATAGATGCTGGGTACGCCCAGGCGCAGGTGCAGGGCATGGAACTCGTCTTCCACCAGATGCAGCGGAAAAGTCATCTGCTGATTTTCGAAGTTGGCCTGGATGGTGACTTGCTCATGGGCCGCCAGGCGCGTGAGCAGATCACGGATCTGCGAACCACCATTGACCAGCAGGCTCGACGTCGCATCCCGCACATTGAGCTGCGGGTTGTGTTGCATGGTCTGGATGAAATCCAGCTCATCCTGGGTCAGGAGGGCGTCACGCTGCATGGCTAACTCGAAATGAATAATTACAAAGTCATTGGTGATTGTAGTTAATGACAATTAGTTCGCTGTTTTGTTTGCGCCGTTCGTCGCTTTCAAGGCTGCGAGTTCGGCTTCGAGTGCCGCAACCTTGGCTTCCAGTTGTACAACCCGCTGCTGTGCCTTGACCTGAACCGTGACGTCTTTTTGCACGCCTACGACGTAGGTCAGCCCGTCTTCGGCATTTTTTACTGTCGACAGGGACAGCTCGTTCCAGAAGGGCGTGCCGTCCTTGCGGTAGTTACGCAGGATTTCGCGGCATGAACCACCGCTTTTCAGTGCCTCGCGGATCACTCCGAGACCGGCCTGGTCGCGATCCCCGGCCTGCAGGAAACGACAGTCCTGATAGAGAATTTCTTCGCGGGTGTAGCCGGTCATTTTTTCGAATGCCGGATTCACGTAGATCAGGATGTTGTCCTGATCGCCTTCCTTTTCTGCCACCACGATCCCGTCGTTCGATGCGTTGATCACCATTTGCAGTAGATTGGCATTGATCATCTATGAAGCCTTACAAGGATTTCGGTGGCAGGCATTCTAGAAGATCGACCGGCGCTGTCTACTGGCCATCAGCGCTTATCGAGAGCCAATCGCAACATGTCGCCACTGGCTGTTACTATCGCCGCTCTTTTTTTCAGTTTCAGGATCAGATTGATGAAAGTCGCCATCCTCTCCGGCTCGGTGTACGGCACGGCCGAAGAAGTCGCTCGCCACGCTCAGAGCCTGTTGAAAGCCGCCGGTTTTGAAACCTTCTATAACGCGCGCGCCAGCCTTGCCGATCTCCAGGCCTTCGGACCTGAAGCCTTGCTCGGGGTGACTTCGACCACCGGCATGGGCGAGCTGCCGGACAACCTGCAACCGTTGTATTCGGCGATTCGCGACCAGTTGCCGGCGGCCTGGCGTGGTTTGCCAGGCGCGGTGATCGCTTTGGGCGACGCCAGCTACGGCGACACCTTCTGCGGCGGCGGCGAGCAATTGCGCGAATTGTTCGGCGAACTGGGTGTGCGCGAAGTGCAGGACATGCTGCGCATCGACGCCAGTGAAAGCGTCACCCCGGAAACCGACGCCGAGCCTTGGCTGGAACAGTTGATCGCCACGCTCAAGGGCTGATCCCGCGCTCGCGCAACAACTCCAGCCATGCTTGTGCAGCCTTCGACAGGTAGGCACCCCGACGCCAGATGAAAGCGATGTCCCAGCGCAAGTAATCCGGTGCTTTCAAGGTCAGGCGCACCACGCCTGGCCGCACCAGACCGCGCGCCACCACGCTGGGCAGCAACACCACGCCTTGTCCGGCGGCGACCAGCGCCGCGAGAAAATCCGCCTGGCCACTGCGCCCGCCTTCCTTGGGGGTGAAACCCATCTGCTGGCACGCCTGTAGCAACCGATCGTTGAGCACAAAACTGCGCTGATACAAAAGGAACGGCGTATCGGCCAATTCCTCCAGACCGATGCCACCCTTCGTTGCCAGTGGGTGATCCACCGGTAGCAGCGCATCGAGCGGCTCATCGCAGAACGGCTGGAAGTCGAACTGCGGATCTTTCGGCAGCAGACTGCCGCCCAACTCCAGCTCCCCGCTGAGCACCGCCTGTTCAATGTTGCGGCTGCCGCCCTCAAGCAACTGCACGCTGATGTTCGGATAACGCCGGCGGTATTCGGCGAACAGCCCGGCAAACAACGCATCGCTACCGAGCAATGGCAGCCCGAGACGTAACTCGCCGCGTGCCAGATGGCTGAGGTCATCCAGTTCACTGAGCAATTCATTGCGCAACCGCAGCATGCCTTCGGCCCGTTGCAGCACCACGCTGCCGGCGGCGGTCAGGCGTATCTGCGAGCCGAGTCGTTCGAGCAGCGGGGTGCCGAGGCTCTGTTCGAGCTGTGCGATCTGCTTGCTCACGGCGGACTGACTGATGTGCAGGGTTTTCGCGGCTTGGGTGAAACCGCCCTGATGCATGACTTCGACGAAGCTTTTGAGCTGTTTGAATTCCATGGCCTGATTCCAGATTGGAATGACTTTGAGTCTAACAATTCGCTTCGGAGATGGCAGGCGGGTTCGTAAAATAGGCACCTGAAAGGAGCCAGCCGATGAAAGCCTCGACCCTTAAATACCTCTCCCGCCTGCTGGCCGAACTGGCCGTGCTGCTCGCTCTCTACCTGCTCGGCTGCCAGATCGCTGCGTGGCTGGCCTGGCCGATTCCCGGCGGCGTAATCGGCATGGCGCTGTTGCTGCTGGGTTTCGCGTTCGGCTGGGTCAAGCCGGCGGCGCTGCAAATGGGCGCAGGATTGCTGATGGCCGAGATGTTGCTGTTCTTCATTCCGGCGCTGATGAGTCTGCTGGATTACGGCGCGTTGCTGCGCGATGACGGCTGGCGGATCTTGTTGGTGATCGCGGCCAGTACGCTGATGGTGATGCTGGTGACCGCGTTCACCGTGGAACTGGCCGTGCGCCTGAGGCGGTCCCATGAAGCTTGAGTTGATGCCGATGTTCTGGCTGGCATTCACGTTGCTGGCCTATCTGTTCAGTCGCTGGCTGTATCGCCGGACGGGGCGTTACGTGCTGTCACCACTGATTCTGGTCCCCGCGTTGCTGCTGGCGCTTGCTGTGCCGCTGCACACCGCTTACGCCGAATATTCGAGCAACACCCATTGGCTGATGCGGGTGCTCGGTCCGGTCACCGTGGCGTTTGCGGTGCCGATCTGGCAACAGCGGCGATTGCTGGTGCGGCATTGGTCGGCGTTGCTGCTGGGCATGCTGGCCGGCAGTGCGGCGTCGATTGCCACTTCGTTCGGCCTCGCAAAAGCGCTGGCGCTGGACAGTTCGGTGACGCTGTCGCTGGTGCCGCGCTCGATCACCACGCCATTCGCCATGCCGTTGGCGCAAGACCTCGGTGGCGTGCCGGAACTGACAGCGGTGTTCGTGATGTTCACCGGGGTGTTCGGCGCCATGCTCGGCGGCGTGCTGCTCAAGTGGCTGCCGCTGCGCAGCGCCCTGGCGCGCGGTGCATTGTTCGGCGTCGGTGCGCACGGTGCCGGGGTCAGCCGGGCCCATGAAGTGGGCGGCGAAGAAGGCTCGGTGGCGGGGCTGGTGATGGTGCTGACCGGGCTGCTCAATCTGTTCGCAGCGCCTTTGTTGGCGTCGTTGCTTTGACATGGATCCAAGCTGTTTGCGTAGCTGACTCGTTCAGTCATCAAGCTGGCTGCCAATGCAACTACGCGACGGTCCGGGGCTGACTAGACTGCTGACACACGCAAAAACAATAAGAACGCAGAGGTGCATACAGTGAGCGTAGCCCCCGTCCCTTCGTCCGTGAATGTCAAAGACCAGGTCAGTGCCGCGGAATGGCAGACCCGGGTCGATCTGGCCGCCTGTTATCGTCTGGTCGCGCTGCATGGCTGGGACGATCTGATCTTCACCCACATTTCCGCCAAGGTGCCGGGCACCGAAGATTTCCTGATCAATCCCTTTGGCCTGATGTTCCATGAGATCACCGCGTCGAGTCTGGTGAAGGTCGATCAGGCCGGCAACAAGCTCATGGACAGCCCTTACGAAATCAATCCCGCCGGCTACACCATCCACAGCGCCGTGCACGAAGTCCGGCACGACGTGGCTTGCGTGCTGCACACCCACACCGCCTCGGGTGTCGCGGTGTCGGCGCAGAAGCAGGGCGTGTTGCCGATCAGTCAGCAATCGTTGTTCGTGCTGTCGAGCCTGGCCTTTCACGCCTATGAAGGTGTGGCGCTTAACCATGAAGAGAAAGCGCGGTTGCAGGCGGATCTGGGTGACAACAATTTCCTGATGCTGCACAACCACGGTCTGCTGACCTGTGGCGCCACCATCGCCGACACGTTCCTGATGATGTTCACCTTTCAGCGTGCGTGCGACATCCAGGTCATGGCGCAGACCGGCGGTGCCGAACTGATCGCCATCGAACCGCAGATCCTGGCAGGCGCCAAGGCGATGATCGCCGGCGTCACCAAAAGTGCTCAAGGCATGGGTGGCGCGCTGGCCTGGCCGGCGCTGCTGCGCAAACTCGATAAACAAGACCCGGGGTATAGACTCTAATGCCTCTCACCGAGATCCCTCTGAGTGTCTGGCGCAAACGCAGCCAGACGTTTGTCTTCCGTGGTCAGCCGATCCGTTACTGGACGGCCGGGCAGGGCGAACCGCTGCTGCTGATCCATGGTTTCCCGACGGCCAGTTGGGACTGGCATTACCTGTGGCAGCCGCTGTCCCAGCGCTACCGGGTGATTGCCTGCGACATGCTCGGCTTCGGCGACTCGGCCAAACCGCTCAATCACACTTACAGCCTGCTGGAGCAGGCCGATCTGCAACAGGCCTTGCTGGCGCAACTGCAGATCGAGCAACCGGTACACGTTCTGGCCCACGACTACGGCGACAGCGTTGCCCAGGAACTGCTGGCCCGGCATTACGAAGATCAGATCGAGGTCGCCAGTTGCGTGTTCCTCAACGGCGGTCTGTTTCCGGAAACCCATCGGCCATTGCTGACGCAAAAACTCCTGCTCAGCCCGCTGGGCTGGATGATCGGCCGGGCGTTCACCCGTGATGCGCTGGTGAAAAGTTTCCATCAGGTTTTCGGCCCAGACACCCGGCCCAGCGAAAGCGAAATGGATGATTTCTGGAGTCTGATCGAATGCAATCGCGGGCCACGAGTCATGCACAAGCTGATTCACTACATTCCCGAGCGCCGGGTTCAGCGTGATCGCTGGGTCGCGGCGATGCAGCGCGGCGAGGTGCCGTTGAGGGTGATCGATGGCGAAGTCGATCCGATTTCCGGGGCGCACATGGTCGAGCGCTATCGCGAACTGATTCCCGACGCGGACACCGTACTGTTGCCGGGCATTGGTCACTACCCGCAAACCGAAGCGCCGGTGCAGGTGCTCAAGCACTACCTCGAGTTTCGCGATCACTTCGTGTTGCCGCCGCGCAAGGTGGCATGCTCCTGAAAACGTGCCGCAGGCGCCTGGCGCCTCGGCATGTTTTCATCATCCCCCAGCCTTATCGCGCACCATTCAGCCCCAGCCGTGTTCGTTGTGACCGCACGCTCTGTGCCTGACACTCGGGGACACTGTCCCTCAGGCCTGCTGGAGTTGCCCCGATGAATGAGTCTGTGCGTTTCGAAGATAAAGTCGTGATCGTCACCGGAGCCGGTGGTGGCCTGGGGCGGGCTCATGCTTTGCTGTTCGCCAAACAGGGCGCCAAAGTGTTGGTCAACGACCTCGGTGGCTCGACCCAGGGCGAAGGCGCCAACGCTTCGGCCGCTGATCGCGTGGTGGCGGAAATCCGCGAAGCCGGCGGCATCGCCGAAGCCAACCATGACTCGGTCACCGACGGCGACAAACTGGTGCAGAACGCGCTCGATGTGTTCGGCCGCGTCGATGTGGTGGTCAACAACGCCGGGATCCTGCGCGACAAGACCTTCCACAAAATGGAAGACGCCGACTGGGATCTGGTCTATCGCGTCCACGTCGAAGGCGCCTACAGGGTGACACGCGCGGCTTGGCCACATCTGCGCGAGCAAAACTACGGCCGGGTGATCTTCACCGCCTCGACCTCGGGCATCTACGGCAACTTCGGCCAGTCCAACTATGGCATGGCCAAACTCGGCCTCTACGGCCTGACCCGCACCCTGGCCATCGAAGGTCGCAAGAACAACATCCTGGTCAACGCCATCGCCCCCACCGGCGGCACGCGCATGACCGAAGGCCTGATCCCGCCGCAAGTGTTCGAGCAACTCAAACCGGAACTGGTCAGCCCGCTGGTGGTGTACCTGGGCAGCGAACAATGCCAGGAAACCTCGGGCCTGTTCGAAGTCGGCGGCGGCTGGATGGGCAAGGTGCGCTGGGAGCGCAGCCTGGGCGCCGGGTTCGATCCTCGCGTCGGTTTTTCCCCGGAAGACGTCGCGGCGCACTGGCAGCAGATCTGTGATTTCGAAGGCGCGGCGCATCCGAAGGACAACATCGAAGCGCTGAAGGAAATGATGGGGAATCTGCAGAAGTATTCGCTCTGATTCCTTGAGGTATTCAGCAGGACTTTCCCAGTCCTGCTTTCCCCTTCGAGCGCTCGCCTCGAGAGCCTCTGCCGCTGTTTTCCCGCCCAAAACACCGCCCATAAAAAAGGCCGCTGCAAACGCAGCGGCCAAGGTAAGACGTTGGATCAAGGAGCTACAAATCAACGTCAGTGAACACCGGGGCGATGGATCGAAAAACGCTTCGCGCCATCAGAAATCGGTTGCCGACGACTCGGTCGCGGACTTTGTGCTTGCTGGCTGTGTGCCGTGAAAGCCCGCTCAGAATAAGGGCAGGCGCCTCAGGGAAAAATAGCGATTCCGGACATGCACTGTTACGGGGCATGTAACAGTGACGCGCACTGGCCTGGTCATTATCCGTTGCGTTGATAGTGGTTCATCCAGCCGGTTCATGGCTGGCGCAAAGCCTTGTCGCAGGCGGGGATTCATCCTTTCGAGCGACAGCGTGAATACCTCCTTGGTGCGCTTATCCTCGCCGTGGCGCGGCAGTAGGGTGGGGCCTTCTGTCACTCACCGGGGAAGACGCATGACAAAAACAACAATGCGCGCCATCTTCACGCCGCAAGCGCTGGCCGCTGCGGTGGCCTTGGGTTGCTGCGCCCAGGCGCACGCGGTCGCTTTCAATATCGGCGAAATCGAAGGCACCTTCGATTCGTCGCTGTCGGTCGGTGCGAGCTGGGGCATGCGCGATGCCGACAAGTCGCTGGTCGGTACGGTCAACGGCGGGACCGGCCAGTCCTCCACCGGTGATGACGGGCGTTTGAACTTCAAGAAGGGCGAGACCTTTTCCAAGATCTTCAAAGGCATCCACGATCTCGAACTGAAGTACGGCGATACCGGTGTGTTCGTGCGCGGCAAGTACTGGTACGACTTCGAACTCAAGGACGAAGACCGCGAGTTCAAGCCGATCAGCGACAAGGGCCGCAAGGAGGGCGCGAAGTCGTCCGGCGCGCAGATTCTCGATGCGTTCGTCTATCACAACTATTCCATCGCCGACCTGCCGGGCACCTTGCGCGCCGGCAAGCAGGTGGTGAGCTGGGGCGAAAGTACCTTCATCGGCAACTCGATCAACAGCATCAACCCGATAGACGTCTCGGCGTTTCGCCGGCCCGGTGCGGAGATCAAGGAAGGGCTGATTCCGGTGAACATGCTGTTCGCCTCTCAGGGGCTCACCGATCAACTGACGGTCGAGGGCTTCTATCAACTGGAATGGGATCAGACCGTCCTCGATAACTGCGGCACCTTTTTCGGTGTCGATGTGGCGGCGGACGGCTGCAACAACGGCTACACCGTCGGCAGCCCGGCGATCGCCCCGTTGGCGCCGCTGGCGGCAGCTTTCGGCCAGCCGATCCAGGTGACCCGCGAAGGTGTGATCGTGCCCCGTGGCGGCGACCGCGATGCGCGGGATTCCGGGCAATGGGGCACGGCGTTGCGCTGGCTCGGCGATGACACCGAGTACGGCCTCTACTTCATGAACTACCACAGCCGCACGCCGACGGTCGGCACCAGCACGGCCGGTTTGTCGACCCTCTCGGCGTTGCCCGGCATGGTCGCGACGGCCAACCGCCTGGCACCCGGCAGTGGTTCGGGACTGGCGCAAAGCGTGATGCTCGGGCGCGGCCAGTACTACCTCGAATACCCGGAAGACATCCGCCTGTACGGCGCGAGTTTCTCCACTACGCTGCCGACCGGTACGGCCTGGACCGGCGAGATCAGCTATCGGCCCAACGCGCCGGTGCAGGTCAACACCAACGACTTGACCCTGGCCCTGCTCAATCCGATTGCCGGCGGTGCCGCGTCGCCGCTGGCCACCTCGCCGGGCGCCGACAACAAGGGCTACCGGCGCAAGGAAGTGACGCAGATCCAGAGCACGCTGACGCACTTTTTCGATCAGGTATGGGGCGCTCAACGTCTGACGGTGGTGGGCGAAGCGGCGGTGGTGCGGGTCGGTGGCCTGGAGTCGCGCAGCAAGCTGCGTTACGGCCGTGACTCGGTGTACGGCCAGTACGGTTTCGGCGGTGACACCGACGGTTTCGTCACCTCCACCTCCTGGGGCTATCGCGCCCGGGCGATCCTCGATTACGCCAACGTGATTGGCGGGATCAACCTCAAGCCCAACCTGTCCTGGTCCCACGACGTTGCCGGTTATGGCCCCAACGGTCTGTTCAACGAAGGCGCCAAAGCCGTCAGCGTCGGGGTCGATGCCGACTACCGCAACACCTATACCGCGAGCCTGAGTTACACCGACTTTTTCGGCGGTGACTACAACACCCTCGAAGACCGTGACTTCGTGGCCCTGAGCTTCGGTGTGAACTTCTGATCTGCCCGAGAAGGATGAATGCAATGCGCAAGATGATTCTGCAATGCGGTGTCCTGGCCCTGAGCCTGTTGGCCGCCAATGTGATCGCGGCGGTGTCGCCGGACGAAGCCAACAAGCTCGGCACCAGCCTGACGCCGCTGGGGGCCGAGAAGGCCGGCAACGCTGACGGGTCGATTCCGGCCTGGACCGGCGGTATCCCGAAAAATGCCGGTGCGGTCGATAGCAAGGGCTTCCTGGCTGACCCGTTCGCCAGCGAAAAACCGCTGTTCACCATCACCGCTGCCAACGTCGACAAGTACAAGGACAAGCTGTCCGACGGCCAGGTGGCGATGTTCAAGCGCTATCCCGAGACTTACAAGATTCCGGTCTACCCGACCCATCGCACCGTGGCCGTGCCACCGGAAATCTACGAGTCGGCCAAGCGCAGTGCGCTCAACGTCACGACGATCAACGACGGTAACGGTCTGGCCAATTTCACCGGCAATCGCTACTACGCCTTCCCGATTCCAAAGAACGGGGTCGAGGTGCTGTGGAACCACATCACCCGCTATCACGGCGGCAACGTCAAACGGATCATCACTCAGGTGACCCCGCAGACCAACGGCAGCTACACGCCGATCCGCTTCGAAGAGGAGATCGCCGTGCCGCAACTGATGAAGGATCTCGATCCGGAAAAAGCCGCCAACGTGCTGACCTTCTTCAAGCAGTCGGTGACTGCGCCGGCGCGCCTGGCAGGTAACGTGCTGCTGGTACACGAGACTCTCGATCAGGTGAAGGAACCGCGTCTGGCGTGGATCTACAACGCCGGCCAGCGCCGGGTGCGTCGTGCGCCGCAGGTTGCCTATGACGGGCCGGGCACCGCTGCCGACGGTCTGCGCACCTCGGACAACTTCGACATGTTCTCCGGCGCACCGGATCGTTATGACTGGAAGCTGATCGGCAAGAAGGAAATGTACATTCCATACAACAGCTACAAGCTCGACTCGCCGAGCCTCAAGTACGACGACATCGTCAAGGCCGGGCACATCAACCAGGACCTGACGCGGTATGAACTGCACCGGGTCTGGGAAGTGGTCGGCACAGTCAAACCGAACGAGCGGCACATCTACGCCAAGCGCCACATGTACATCGACGAGGACAGCTGGCAAGTGGCGCTGGCCGATCACTACGACGGTCGCGGGCAACTGTGGCGAGTGGCCGAGGGACATGCTCAGTATTACTACGACCACCAGGCCCAGGCCTACACCCTCGAAGCGCTCTACGACATCATTGCCGGCCGATACATTGCCCTGGGAATGAAGAACGAAGAGAAGCACAGCTTTGAATTCGGCTTCGAAGCCAAGGCCGCCGACTACACCCCGGCGGCCCTGCGTTCGGAGGGCGTACGGTAAGGGTTTCGATACATGGGCAGGATAAAAGGCGACCGCACGGTCGCCTTTTTTATGGACGCCAATCAGCGTACTGAATACTCGTCAACAAGCAGCGGGGAGAGGGCTAGGGTGAGCGTAGAACGATAAAAAGGCGTACCCGATGACCGCCATGACCCACGCTCCGGATCGTCCGGGATTTTTGCCCAGACTCTCCGCTCATCATCTTCCGCGTCCACGGCTGACTGCATCACTGCTCGACTCTGCGGCAAGGGTTCGGCTGATCTGCGCACCGGCCGGCAGTGGCAAGAGCACGCTGTTTACCGAATGCCTGTTGCAGGCGCCTGCCGAATGTACGGTGTGCTGGCTGCCGTTGGCGGGCATGTCGATGAGTGTCGAGGTATTTTGCGAGCGGCTGGCGCAGGCTCTGGGGCTGGTGGCTGTGGATGAGTCGTCGCTGATGCATGAGCTGACGCGCTGGTCCTCGCCCGTCTGGCTGTTTATCGACGATTACTGTCGTATCGAGGAGCCCGCGCTGGATGCTCTGATCGATCGCATGCTGGCGCTCGCCAGTCCCGCCGTCACCTGGTGGATCGGTACGCGCCGACGTCCGCGCTGCAACTGGCCGCGCCTGCTGCTCGATGACGCCTTGTACGAATGCGAAAGCGCGGCGCTGGCGTTGAGTCGCGGCGAGATCGCACAACTGTTGCGTCATCTGCCGCCAGCCCAGGCCGATGACGTGGCCGGGCGGATCCTCCAGCGCAGCGGTGGGTGGTGCGCCGGGGTGCGGATACTGTTGATGCAAAAATGCGACTGGTCGCAAAAGACCTTGCCGCAGCAACGCATGGACACTTTGCTGGAATATCTGCAACACGAGATGTTCAGTGGATTGAGCCCGGAGCTGGCCGAGGTCTGGCGCGTGCTGGCGCATTTGCCGCGGTTCAACGCCAGCCTGTGCGATCACCTGTTCGGTGCAGGCGAAGGCGCACAGTGGATGCGTACTTTGCAAACGCTCGGGTGTTTTATCGAGCCTTGGCAAGGGGCGCCGGACTGGTTGCAAGTGTGCGCTCCGCTGTCGCGTCTTATGCGCGAAGAACCCTGGTCTGCCGGACGTTCCTGGCATCGTCGGGCCTGCCAGTGGTTTGCTGCCGGGCAGCATTGGAAATGCGCCTTCGAACAGGCGTTGCTGGCCGAAGAGTACGAGGTCGCGGTGAGCCTGCTGCAACACTTCAGTTTCGAGCATTTGTTCGAGGAGCAGACGGTCGTGCTGTTGTTGCGTCTGTACGAGCAACGCGGCGAGGAACTGCTTCTGGGTTCGGCACAACTGGTCGGGCTGATCACGGCGGCGCTGCTGTTCTCCGGTCGCTTTGCCCAGGCGGCGGACTGCATCGGACAACTGGCGCGTTTTTTACCGCCTCCGTCGGCGGGTCAGCAACGGCAACTGATCGCCCGCTGGCAGGCTCAGCAAGGCTGGCTGTTGCACCTGCAAGGACGGATGGAGGAGGCGCGCGAGCATTTCGAGCAAGCCTTGAACGATCTGTCACCGCAAGCCTGGACGGCACGCCTGCTGTGTCTGTCGGGCCGCACTCAGCAGGCGTTGCTGTGCGGTGATCTGGAGTTGGCTCACTCGATCAATCGTGAAGCTCTGTGTCTGGCCCGGGCTGAGGGGTCATTGTTGTTCGAAGCGTTGCTGGAACTTGATCATGCCCAACTGCTGGAGCAGCGTGGTGGGGCTGCCCGAGCCGAAGAGTTGCTGGCCAATCTTTGCGAAATGCTCTGCTCGTCCGTCGAGCGACCGACGCCGCTGCTGGGGCGCATCGCCCTGCGTCGCGGGCGGCTGGCGCTGAGCATGGGACAGCAGGATCGGGCAGCCGGGTTCTTTCAACAAGGGCTCGACGACTGTCTGCGCAGCTTTGACAAGCGCGTGCTTTACGGCTTTCTCGGTCGGGCGCAACTGGCCGCCGATCAGGGGGATTACTCGCAGGCGTTCATGCACCTGCGCGATGCCGAACGGCTGATGCAGCAGCGACAGATTCCGGACACGGTTTATCGCGGGGCCTTGTTGCACGCCAGCAGTGAATTCTGGCTGCAACAAGGGCGGCCGGAACTGGCTCGCGAGGCGCTGAGTCGCGTACTCCGGCACTATCGCGGTCCCCACGCGCGACAGGCACCGCCGGCAACGCTGGAGCTGATCCCACGCATCGAGTGTTTGCTGATTCTGGCCGAAATCCGCTTGCGGCAGGCGCAACGGCCTCTGGTTCGGTTGCTTGCATTGCTGGAGTCGGCGCAGTCTCGCGGGATGGTCAGGCTGGAGGCCGAGTTGCTGATGACGCTGACCGAAGCGGCGTTGATCCTTGGAGAGCCGGACCAGGCCAGAAAGTGCTTCGAACAGGGCATTCAGATCATTCAACGCTGCAACCTGCAGCAACAGTTGACCGGGCTGTATGGTCGGTGCACGGAGATTCCCTTGCACTGGCGCGTCGCTGGAACGGCGGCGGAGCGGGCGGGCGAACAATGCATGTCGGTCAATCCCCTCAGTCAGCGAGAACTTAAAGTTCTGGAGCTGATTGCCTTTGGCGATTCCAATCAGCAAATTGCCGAGAAGTTGTTCATCTCATTGCATACAGTAAAAACTCATGTTCGACGCATACATGGAAAGCTGGGGGTTGAACGCCGGACTCAGGCAGTTGCGAAGGCAAAGTTGCTGAGTTTATGTTGAATCGTTCAAGTCTGGATATTGCTGTTTGTATATATTGAAATAGGTGGGGCCTTTCGATTTTTAATCGGGTAAGTACTCTGGGCACTTGTTGTGGAAGTGGCATCAAGTTGCTTTCGATTCAATAAAAACAGAGTGTGTCCGATGAGTGTGATATCCAAGAGTTCAATGGTTGAAGCGGTGCTGAAAAACCCTGATGGGCGACTGGCACTGGATGAAGCAAGGCGTGCAGGAGATGAATTGAGGATGTTGCTGGAGCGTTCTCCTTCCTTGAGAGACGTTGTACGTATCAATCTCTCTGAACGGTTCGTGCGGCTGGGCAGGTTTTTTGATGTGGAGAGTCTTTATATTGCGGCAGGTGATATTAAGGATGATATCCATAACAGACCTTCTGGTTCGATACTCGACGTGTTCATGCAGTGTCTGGAGCGTGGATTTTATCCGGCCTATATTCAGGGAAGTGATTTTGTCTATTCCGGGCCGCAGACGGTAGATGCACGATCGAGAATCGAATCCATCAGGATTACGGAAGTTGAGGCTGTTCTGCTTCAGGCTTTGCAACAGGTGGCAAGTTATCAGGCGAGTGCACTTCGACAATACTGGAGCAGTCCGGCCCACAGCGAATCCGAAGAGTCGACATCTCACAAGCAATTGCTGGAAACGGCTTTCGCTGAAGCCTTGCGGGCCGAGTTGGCCCTGACGGAAGTAGCCGGTTCGCTCAAGAGCTACCAGGCGCTGCGCGCCGCCGAGTTACTGCAGGCCCGGTCACCCGGTGGATTCAAGATCAGTCTCCGCTCGGCGTCCGGACTGACGCGGGATCTGGTATCTGGCTTCGTCATGTCCTATTCCTCCATCGCTACTTCCCGGATCAAGCTGTCCGGCGACGCTTATGGCTGGTTCCTTTATACGCCGGACAACGGTTTTGAATATTACTCAAGCAGTTCCGATATGCATGCAGGATTGTGCAGCCGATTGGCAGTTGCACCTGATGCGATTACGTATCCTGCATTGTCGGTAAGCGTGTTCTCGCACTGTGTGGACAGTCGGCTCAAGGATCAGGAGGCTCAGTTTGCTGCGCGGATCAGATCCAGTGAGCAACGCGCAGAGGGATTTGTCCGCGAACTGGAAAACATTCAACAGGTTCATGCGATGCATGCCGATCTGTACCAGCGGATCAGGGCATTGCAAACGCTGGTCAAGCGCCAGGAGTGGCCAGACTGGTTGAAATCGGCCAGTGCAACAGTCCGAAATACCTACGAAACCCTCGAGGCTTCGAAGGAAGGGTATGAGCTCGAGTATGTCCGGGTGTTCGATACGCTGTTCTCGCTGCGTGATTTCACCGTGGACCGCTTCGGCGCCTGGTGTGAGAGCACATTGGGCATGCGCCTGGATCCGGATGCGATCAACGTCCACAGCCTGTACCGGATCAACGTCGGTGGTCGCACGATCGAGCAGGAGGATACTCGCACGTTGACCGAGTTCATCGTCATCGGCCTGCATGATGCCGCCAACCGCGCGACCTTGCGTATCGAAGGTGCTCCGGCTGACAGCGGGCTGACCGTCACCAGACTGGAGGGCTGGTTGGCCAACCGGGATCTGCGTGTGGAGTTCAGCAGATCCCTGCCTCACGATACTCCGCAAGCGTTTCGCGAGGCCTGGTACAACTATCTGCACAGTCAGGCGGAGTTCGCACTCTACGTCGCCCGACATTCTGCCCGTTTCAGTGAAGCTGACGTTGAATTGATCAAGCGCACTTTGCAGGGTGATCCTTCCGTGGAAATTCGCGGAGTGAAACTGAAGTACCGGCCATCGATCTTGCAGAACGTGCTGCTGTTCATGCCGCGCACAACCAAGACCCGTTATGCGTTGATCAAGATGCCTCACGGCCAGTTCGAATGGGTGAAGTTTGCCGACATCTTCCAGTTCAATCGCTGGCTGGAGTCCATGTTGTCCGATAACCGTGCCTATGCCGAATCGTTGATCTCGCCTGACGAACTGCTGGCTGCCGGCCAGTTGATGGGGGGCGGGGATACACCGCTGCACTACCTGTATGAACTGGATCCGGTGCCTGGACTCATTGGACTCAATACCGGTGAGCCGTTATTCAGTCATGGCGAAGTGGCGTATGCGAGTGAGGCCGCCCGGGTTCGTGCGTTGGCGCCGGCTGCCTACGCCTATGCCGGTGCGCAGGCGCGGCAAAGTTATGCCCGCCTCAGTACTGAACTCAGGGCATTGTCGATGGTGGATTCCCGGGAAAACGGCTATCCGACTTTCGAACAGTTTTCCCGTGATCTGATCAAGCAGCGGATTGAAGAGGTACTGCTTTCGCGAGGTCAGAGGGTCCAGGTCGATCCTGACAAAATCATGATCCAGACCGACGATTTTCATCTGGATCTGACCACCGTCCTGATCGAAGGACGCCACTTTGAAGTACCTGCGACGCCCGGCCGGTCGATTGATGACAACCCCAGGTTCTATGTGACCGGTGTTCATCCTTCGATTGAAAAACTGGACATAAGGGATCTTTCCAGTTGGTCGAAAACCTTGCGTCCCGGCGACCATTACACCCGGTTTCTGCAAAGTGAGTACCTGGATCGCAAGCATCCGGGCTATGAGTTCAAGCGAGCTGTGCATGCCAGGAAGATTCGCTGCGAGATGCACTACGACACCTGTCATCAGCATTACTCCGGTCAACTTTCACTGGAAGTTTTCAGGGGGATTCAACGGCTGCTCGACAACCTGGAGGAGACTGCAGGCAATGAGGGTTCTCCGTTTCCATCGAATAATGCAGAAGGGATTTACAAGTTCCGCTTGCCGGGCCGGCGAATCGTGGAAGGCGTCTATATTTTCCGGATCTCGATTTACGGGAAGTTCCATGACTACCTTTACACGCCCAATGCTCCGGACAGTGTGGCTATTCGCTCGGTTGACGAGTTTGTCGGCTCCATTCGTTTGCGCTTCGGGCCATTGCGTGAGTACTACGCGGCACGGGTGAAGATCGAAGACTGGAAGGTTGTGAATGATTACTTCGACACTCTGGTCGCTACGGTCAACGCCGTCGAGCCACCTCAGCCGGAGGGCGCGATGCGGTTGTCGGGCCTGAACATGCTCCATGATGACCGGATCTATCGCGTTCTCAGCGACATCGACGCGCAAACCACGAGTCTGAATGAGGTCATTGCCGGCCTGGTGTACGACAACGTGATTTTTGCCGCCAATCTCATCAGTCTTGTGATTCCCCCGGTCGGCGTAGTTGTGACGGCCGTGGAAGTGTTCAAGAGTCTTTACGACGGTGCCAGCGCTTATGAGCTGGGTGATTACCAGTCGGCCCTTGGACATGGAAAATCCGCACTGGTCGGACTGGTGAGCCTTGGAAAGGCCGCCGCTGCCGGCAAGCCGGTCAAGGTCACGCCTGCGCAAAAGACCTTGTTTGATCTGGGCAAGGATGCCAGGACTGTGGTGGGCTGGATGTCCCAGGCCACGGGCCAGAAGATGGGAGAAAAGCGCCTGATCGAGATCATCGAGCAAATGATGCAGGATCATCAAAGTCGCAGGAGTCAGACCACCGTACGCTGATGCCCGGATTCGGCCGCGAGCGTTTCAGGCTTGCGGCTCATGCCCCATCCGCCAACTCACGGCCCGCGTCGCCGCCAGCAACCGCTGCGCCGCCGGGCCGTTTTCGTCTGCGTGGAACAACGAGGTCGGGCCGACGATGGTCAACACCGCAGCGATCTGACCGAGGGCGTTGAACACCGGTGCCGACAGGGCATCGACACCGGGCATCAGCAAGCCATGCACATGATGCAGACCGCGTTCGCGGATCTGTTCGCACAACGCCGCATAGGCTTTTTCGTCCGCCAGCGGATGGCCGCCGCTGGCGATTTCCTGTTCGCGCAATTCGTCGGTTTCCCGATGCGGCAGGTAAGTGCTGAACACCAGACCGGTGGAGGAACTGAGCAGCGGCAACACAGAGCCCAGTTGCGTCACCACCGTCACCGCGCGCACCGCCGGCTCGATGTGCACCACGGTCGCGCCCTGATTGCCCCAGACCGCCAAAAAGCAGGTTTCGTTGAGTTCGTCGCGCAACTCGGCCAGCGGCAGGGCGGCGACTTTCAGCACGTCCATACTGTTGAGTGCGGCCAGGCCCACGCGCAGCGCTTCACGGCCGAGGCCGTAGTGGTTGGTGGCAGTGTTCTGTTCGGCGAAACCACTGGCGATCAATGCCTGCAGATAGCGGTGAACCTTGCTCGCCGGCATCTGCACATGTTCGGCCAGACGCGACAGCGAAGTGGACGGCGACAACTCGGCCAGGGCCTTGAGGATGTCGGTGCCGACTTCGGCGGAGCGGACTTTCTGTTTGCCGTTGCTGTCGCTGGTTTTTTCCATGGTGCTGCCGTGTCCCGGAACGAATGGGCGTCTTTATAGCTTGACGCTGGATAGCGAGCAAATTACGTTATGCGTAATTGAATTACGATAAAAATAACCCCGGCGTGCCAAGACCTCTGATCCAGAGCGTCCGGCCATGCCGACTCCCTGTTCAGGAGGCTCCATGAACCTCGATTCAGCCCTGGCTTACCAGTCCGGTTTCGGTAACGAATTCAGCTCCGAAGCGTTGCCCGGCGCACTGCCCGTCGGCCAGAACTCCCCGCAGAAAGCCCCGTACGGTCTGTACACCGAACTGTTCTCCGGCACCGCGTTCACCATGACCCGCAGCGAAGCGCGGCGTACCTGGATGTACCGGATCCAGCCGTCGGCCAATCACCCGGCGTTCGTCAAACTGGAGCGGCAACTGGCGGGCGGGCCGTTGGGTGAAGTCACCCCGAATCGCCTGCGCTGGAACCCGCTGGAGATCCCGGGCGAACCGACCGACTTCATAGATGGCCTGGTGAGCATGGCAGCCAACTCCGGCGCCGAGAAACCTGCCGGCATCAGCATCTATCACTACTGCGCCAACCGTTCGATGGAACGGGTGTTCTTCAACGCCGACGGCGAGCTGCTGCTGGTGCCGCAACTTGGGCGCCTGCGCATCGCCACCGAACTGGGTGTGCTGGAAGTGGCGCCGCTGGAAATCGCCGTGCTGCCACGGGGCTTGAAATTCCGGGTAGAACTGCTCGATCCGCAAGCGCGCGGTTATGTCGCCGAGAACCATGGCGCGCCACTGCGTCTGCCGGATCTTGGGCCGATCGGCAGCAACGGCCTGGCCAATCCGCGGGACTTCCTGACCCCGGTCGCCGCCTATGAAAACCTGCAACAACCGACCACCCTGGTGCAGAAATTCCTCGGCCAGTTGTGGGGCACCGAACTCAATCACTCGCCGCTGAACGTGGTCGCCTGGCACGGCAACAACGTGCCGTACAAATATGACCTGCGCCGCTTCAACACCATCGGCACCGTCAGTTTCGATCACCCGGACCCGTCGATCTTCACCGTGCTGACCTCGCCGACCAGCGTCCACGGTCTGGCCAACCTCGACTTCGTGATCTTCCCGCCGCGCTGGATGGTGGCCGAGAACACCTTCCGTCCGCCGTGGTTCCACCGCAACCTGATGAACGAATTCATGGGTCTGATCCAGGGCGAATACGACGCCAAGGCCGAAGGCTTCGTGCCCGGCGGCGCGTCCCTGCACAGCTGCATGAGCGCCCACGGCCCGGACGGCGAGACCTGCACCAAAGCCATCAACGCGGACCTCAAACCGGCGAAGATCGACAACACCATGGCCTTCATGTTCGAGACCAGCCAGGTGCTGCGCCCAAGCCGCTTCGCCCTCGACTGTCCGCAACTGCAATCCACTTACGACGCCTGCTGGGCCACGCTGCCTGCCACGTTCGACCCGACCCGGAGATAACCCATGACTCAGAATTCCATCACCCGCAGCTGGGTCGCTTCGGCCAACGGCCACACCGAATTCCCGCTGCAGAACCTGCCACTGGGCGTGTTCAGCATCGAAGGCTCGGCACCGCGTGCGGGCGTGGCGATTGGCGAACACATCTTTGATCTGCAAGTGGCGCTGGAGGCCGGGCTGTTCGATGGCGTCGCGCGCAGCGCGGTTGAAGCCATGCACGGCGGTCAGTTGAACGCCTTCTTCGAACTCGGTCGCGACGCTCGTGTTGCCTTGCGTGAACGTCTGCTGGAACTGTTCAGCGAGGGCAGCACTCATCGCGGCAATGTCGAAGCCCAAGGCGCGAAACTGCTGCCGCTGGCTGCCGATTGCCAGATGCACCTGCCGGCGCGCATCAGTGACTACACCGACTTCTACGTCGGCATCGAGCACGCGCAAAACGTCGGCAAACTGTTCCGCCCGGACAACCCGCTGCTGCCGAACTACAAACACGTGCCGATCGGCTACCACGGTCGTGCCTCCACCGTGCGCGCCTCCGGTGCCGACGTGCGCCGTCCGAAAGGCCAGACCTTGCCGGCCGGTGCGACCGAACCGACCTTCGGCCCGTGCGCGCGTCTGGACTATGAGCTGGAGCTGGGGATCTGGATCGGTCAGGGCAACGAGATGGGCGAGCCGGTCGCCATCGGTGACGCCGCTGAACACATCGCCGGTTTCTGTCTGCTCAACGACTGGTCGGCCCGTGACATCCAGGCCTGGGAATACCAGCCGCTCGGTCCGTTCCTGTCCAAGAGCTTCATCACCAGCGTCTCGCCATGGGTGGTGACCGCCGAAGCGCTGGCGCCATTCCGCACCGCGCAACCGGCGCGTCCGCAGGGTGATCCGCAGCCGCTGCCGTACCTGCTCGACAAACGCGATCAGGATGGCGGTGCCTTCGACATCGAACTGGAGGTGCTGCTGCTCACCGAGAAAATGCGCGAGCAGAACCTGCCGGCCCATCGCCTGACCCTGAGCAACACTCGCTACATGTACTGGACCGTTGCACAAATGGTCGCGCACCACAGCGTCAACGGCTGCCAGTTGCAGGCCGGTGACCTGTTCGGGTCGGGCACCTTGTCCGGCCCTGAAAACGGCCAGTTCGGCAGCCTGCTGGAAATCACCGAGGGCGGCAAAAAGCCGATCGAACTGGCCTCCGGTGAGGTGCGTAAGTTCCTTGAAGACGGCGACGAAATCATCCTGCGCGCCCGTTGCGCCCGCGAAGGTTTTGCCTCGATCGGTTTCGGCGAATGCCGTGGCACCGTGCTGGCGGCACGCTGACAGGAGCGGCTCATGGATCTCTATACCTATTACCGTTCCACCTCGTCGTACCGGGTGCGGATCGCGCTGGCACTCAAGGGCCTCGACTACCAGGCATTGCCGGTCAACCTGATCGCACCGCCCGGTGGCGAGCATCGGCAACCGGCGTACCTGGCGATCAATTCGCAGGGTCGGGTGCCGGCGCTGCGCACTGATGACGGCAAGTTACTGATTCAATCGCCGGCGATCATCGAGTATCTGGAAGAGCGTTATCCACAGGTGCCGCTGCTACCCGAAGACCTCGTTGCCCGCGCCCGGGTGCGCGGCGTGGCGGCGGTGATCGGTTGCGATGTGCATCCGCTGCACAACGTCAGCGTGCTCAATCGTCTGCGCGGTCTGGGGCATGACGAGCCGCAGGTCAACGAGTGGATCGGCCACTGGATCAGCCAGGGGCTGGCGACGGTTGAGCAGTTGATCGGCGACAGCGGCTTCTGTTTCGGCGAGTGGCCGTGTGTGGCGGACGTGTACCTGATTCCGCAGCTGTACGCGGCCGAGCGGTTCAACGTTTCGCTGGAGGCTTACCCACGGATTCGTCGGGTAGCTGCGTTGGCTGCTGAGCATCCGGCGTTCATTGCGGCTCATCCGGCGAATCAGCCGGACACGCCGTAACCCCTGTGGGAGCGAGCTTGCTCGCGAAGAGGGAGGGGCAGCGCCAGCAATGTCGCCTGACTGACCGCTTTCGCGAGCAAGCTCGCTCCCACAATAGATATGCGCTGTGACCAAAAAAACATAAAAACAAAACAGGTTCCTTGCGATGCACAACCAGATTGCCAGCTTTCGGGCGGCACTCGACGCCCGTCCTGTGTCCCGCTTTCAGTGGTTGCTCCTGATTCTTCTCGCCTTGCTGCTGGTCACCGATGGCTATGACGCCCAGGTGCTCGGTTACGTGGTACCGGCGCTGGCGCAGGACTGGGGCCTGGAGAAATCCGCGTTTGGCCCGGTGTTCAGCGCCAACCTGCTGGGGCTGACCCTCGGCTCTCTCGCTGTGACGCCACTGGCCGACCGCTTCGGCGTGCGAAGGATTCTGCTCGCCTGCGTGCTGATCTACGCCAGCCTCACCGTGCTGATGGTGTTCGCCGATTCCCTGAATATCCTGATGATCGCGCGCTTCATCTGCGGTATCGGCATGGGCGGTGCGATGCCCAGCGCCATGGCGTTGATGTCGGAATATTCACCGCCACGCCTGCGCACGTTGATGGTGACGCTGGCGGCGTGCGGCTTCTCCTTTGGCGGGGCAGCGGGCGGTTTTGTCGCGGCGGGATTCATCGACCGTTTCGGCTGGCAAGCGGTGTTCCTCGCTGGCGGCGTCACGCCATTGCTGTTGTTCCCGTTCCTCTGGTGGATGCTGCCGGAATCCTTGCCACGACTGCTGCGTGACGCACCACCGTATGCGCGCCTGCGCAAGGTCACCGCGCGAATGCTGCCGGACTGGCAGCCGCCGGCTGCATCAGTCGAGCAGAACGAACGCGAGCAGGGCAGCAAACTGATCGTGGTGGAGTTGTTCCGTAACGGTTACGCACGTCCGACCTTGCTGATCTGGGCGACGTTTTTCGTCAGCCTGATCCTGCTGTATTTCATGATCAGCTGGCTGCCGTCGCTGCTGCTGGAAAGTGGCCTGAAACTCAATGAAGCGAACCTGGTGACGTCGATGTTCCTGTTCGCCGGCACGTTGGGTGCGACCTGCATGGCGTGGTTCGCCGACCGTTTGAAAAGCAAGGTGCGATTGTTGTCCGGCGTGCTGGCTGGTGCGGCGGTGTGCACGATCCTGCTGGGTCTGAATCACGACAACCCGCGTTATCTGGTGGCCTGTGTGTTCGCGGCGGGGTTCTGCATCATCGGCGGGCAACTGACGCTCAACGCGTTCGCCAGCAATTTCTATCCGGCGCATGTGCGAGCCACCGGCACCGGCTGGGCTTTGGGAGTAGGGCGGTTCGGCTCGATTCTCGGGCCGCTGTTCGGCAGCCTGCTGCTGGCGATGCACATTCCGGTGGAGCAGATTTTCTTCTTCTGCGCGATTCCGGCGGTGATTGCGGCGTTGTTGATCATGCAGGTGCGTTCGCCTTCGCAGCTCGCGCAAAATCCTGTGAGAGCGAGCTTGCTCGCGAAGAACGATAACGCGGTTTGACTGATCGACCGTGTCGCCTGATTCGCGAGCAAGCTCGCTCCCACAAGGGATCAGTGGACGACTGAGTTCGGCGGCAGATGCCCCAGTCGTTCCGTCAGGCGAAGTCGCTGAATCGGGTCGTCACTGAGCAATAGCGCGTGCTCCAGATCGAAACGCTCGGCGTTCGGGCAATCGAGGCGCTGGTACAGACTGGCCCGGGCCAGATAGTCGGCGGCGTTGGCATTGCCCAGTTCGAGCACGCGCTCGGCATCGATCAGCGCCGCGATGAAGTCGTCGTGGGTCAGGTGCAACTGACGCAGATTGCGTGACAGACGCTGAAGCATCTGCACCGGCTCGGCAGTCAGCAGGTGATCGGCATTGAGTTTCATCTGGTGGCCGTACTGGCGATGCAGCAATTCGCGGCAATCGTTGGGATACAGGCGCCGTCCGCCGCAGGGGTCGAGCAGGTGATCGGCCCCGGGAACCTTTAGCAGGAAATGCCCGGGGAAGTTGACGCCAACCAGCGGAATCTCCAGGCCACGGGCCAGTTCCAGAGCGATCAGTGCCAGCGCCAGTGGCTGGCCGCGTTTGGTCTGCATGACTTTGTGCACCATCGCGGCCTGCGGGCGCAGAGGTACGAAATCGTCCTGGGCAAAACCCAGATCGGTCATGCGCCGCAGCAGCGGTTGCGCCAGTTCACTGACCGGCAGCAACGGCAAGCCATAGCTGACCCGTTGTTGCAGTTCCTTGAATTCCTGCAGCAGCGCTTCGGGATCGGCTTGTTTGTCGTGTTCGGCGGCCATCCACAACGCGGCTTCGAACAGCGCGGGCGGTGAACGGTGCAGACAATCGAAAAAATGTTGGCGCGGACTCATCTCAATCTCCGGGGCTTGCCTCGTTTTAGCCCCGTCTTCGCCATTCGTCCAGTGCCGGGCCGCTCTGCCATCGGGTTATGCCACATCCCTCTGATGGGTGGCGGTGCTTATTCCGGCGTGCTTCAGCAATTTTCAGACGCAAGCCTATACTGGCGTCTACCAGAAGTGATTCGGGAGCCTGCCGATGTTCGCTCTCATGCAAAGCACTCGCCTGGAATCGCTGCACCTTAGCGTTGATCCGGTGTCCGGATTGAAGGCGGTCATTGCCATTCATAACAGTCGCCTCGGGCCAGCCCTGGGCGGGTGTCGTTATCTTGCCTATCCGAACGACGAGTCCGCGGTCGAGGACGCCATACGTCTGGCCCAGGGCATGAGCTACAAGGCCGCGCTGGCCGGCCTCGCCCAGGGCGGCGGGGTGGCCGTGATCGTGCGGCCGGTCCACGTGGAAAACCGCGCCGCACTGTTTGAGGCTTTCGGGCGTTGCATCGACCAGCTCGACGGGCGCTACATCACTGCCATCGACAGCGGCACATCCGTGGCGGACATGGACTGCATCGCCCAGCAGACCCAACATGTCACCAGCACCACCTCGGCCGGCGATCCGGCGCCGCATGCGGCGATGGGCGTGTTCGCCGGAATTCGCGCCACGGCCATGGCGCGTCTGGGCAGCGACAACCTCGAAGGCTTGCGCGTGGCGATCCAGGGCCTGGGCAACGTCGGGTTTGCGCTCGCCGAGCAATTGCATGCCGCCGGGGCCGAACTGCTGGTCAGCGACATCGACCACGGCAAGGTGCAACTGGCGATGGAGCAACTCAACGCTCATCCGATCGCCAATGATGCGTTGCTCAGCACGCCGTGCGACATCCTCGCGCCGTGCGGCCTCGGTGGGGTGCTCAACAGCCACTCGGTCACCCAGTTGCGCTGCTCGGCGGTGGCGGGTTCGGCCAACAATCAGCTGACGCATCTGGACGTCGCCGATCAACTGGAACGGCGCGGCATCCTGTATGCGCCGGACTACGTGATCAATGCTGGCGGGCTGATCTACGTTTCCCTCAAGCATCGCGGCGAAGAGCTGACGACCATCACCGCGCACCTGTCGAAGATCAGTTCGCGACTGACCGAAGTCTTTGCCCACGCCCAGGCGGAAAAACGTTCACCTGCGCGGGTGGCGGACGAACTGGCGGAGAAGGTGTTGTACCGCTGAGGTTGGTCCGGGCATGAAAAAGCCCCTGAGTCTTTCAACTCAGGGGCTATTCAATTCAGAGGCTTCAATTCAGAGGCTTCAATTCAGCTATCGATTACTTCGCAGCCTTTGCCGCCTTGGCGGGTTTGGCGGGTGCTTCTGCCGGTTCGGCCACATCTGCTGGCTCGGTCGCCACAACCGGTGCCGCTGGTGCGTTGATCAGCTCCGACAGTGCGTCAGGCTGGCTCTTGAACGCCCGGGCGAACACATCGCGGTTCTTCGCCATGAAGATCCCGACTTCTTCCACTTGCTGCTCGCTCAACGAAGGAACGGCTTTTTCCAGCACTTCGGCCAACAGTTCGGCCAGTTCGAGCATTTTGTCATGACGGTCAGCTTCGGCTTTATCCATGAACAAGCGCTCCAGATCTCGGCTGCTGCGGTATACCACTTCGACGGCCATTCACCACCTCACATGCCTTCACATTAAGTTGTCTTTGCGACTACTGTATCTATATACAGCGAAAAGGATAAGCGAATCCCTGCGCTTTGGGTAGTGGCTTTTCAATGTAGACCGGATTCGGATTTTTTCAGCCTGACGGTTACGCACAGGTGCGACCAAACGCCACGGCGCGGGTTTCGCGGCGCCTCGCCATCATGGCGTGGCCTCTTTTCTGCATGCATCCGTGTGCGTGTGTAATAACCGTCACGTCCAATGCGCAACATCCGCTCGAACCGGGCTAAGGAACCTTCATCGTGAAAATCAACTGGGCCGAGAAACTGCGGCAAAACGTGCATCAACTGGCCGAGTCCCTGGGCAACCTGTTCGTCGAGACCTTCCATTACCTGGCGCTGTTCGCCATTGGTGCGGTAACCGCATGGGCGGCGGTGATGGAATTTCTCGGGATGCTCGAAGAAGGGCACATCAAGATCGATGACATTCTGTTGCTGTTCATCTATCTGGAACTGGGGGCGATGGTCGGGATTTACTTCAAGACCAACCACATGCCGGTGCGCTTCCTGATCTACGTGGCGATCACGGCACTGACGCGCCTGCTGATCTCCAACGTCTCGCATCACAACCCGCCGGACATGGGCATCATCTACCTGTGCGGCGGGATTCTGCTGCTGGCGTTTTCGATCCTGGTGGTGCGTTACGCCTCGTCGCAATTCCCCTCGGTGAAAATCGAGAACCCGCACCGCAAGATCGGTACGGGTTCCAGTGAACATCCTGAAGTGGAGAAAGGCGAACTCTAAAGGCCGGCTGTTGGCCGGGGCAGGTGGTTGGCGCGGCGCGGTGGCGGAGCGATTCCGTCGCCGCGAGTCATGGCGTCGAGGATCGCCATGGCGCTGTGGCCCTGTTCAATGGCGATGCCGAACTGAATGCTTTGCACCAGGCGCTTCAGGCGCTTGGGGTCGTTGCGCTGTTCGGCGCTGATCATCCGTTTGGCGACGATCCGCCCGCCATTGGAGAGGGTCAGCATGATGCTGCCGTCGAGTCCCTGAATGCTCAGGTTGATTTGATAGTCCGGCGCGAAGGCATCGGTAATGATCTGAAAAGGATTGTCCATGATGCGTCACCGCCTGATTGAACGTGCAGTTGTTGACCGGCCTTGATCGGGTTGGTTCGCCAAACCTGACCATCGGCCCTTCCGTGGTCTTGTCTCCTTCAGCGATGTAGCAAGGGACATGCCGGGAATATTGTCGAACAATGAAACCGGCCAAAAAGAAGGCGAGCCCCTGGCTCGCCTTCTTCGTTTACGGCCCGTTTCAGGGCAGAACCGAGTAGATGATCGCTGACAGTGCAATCAGGCCGATCAGCACCACGAACACGTTCGACACCTGCCCCGAATACTGGCGCAAGGCTGGCACGCGGCGAATCGCGTACATCGGCATCAGGAACAAAAGGCAGGCAATCACCGGCCCGCCGAGGGTTTCGATCATGCCGAGGATGCTCGGGTTGAAGGTCGCCACGGCCCAGCAGCTGAGGATCATGAACAGTGCGGTCGCACGGTTCAGCCAGCTCGCCGACATCACCCGGCCACGGCTGCGCAGGCTTTTGACGATCATGCCCTGGAAGCCTTCGCTGGCACCGATGTAGTGGCCGAGGAAGGATTTGGTGATCGCCACCAGTGCAATCAGCGGCGCGGCGTAAGCGATGACCGGGGTCTGGAAATGGTTGGCCAGGTACGACAGGATCGAAATGTTCTGTGCCTTGGCCGCTGCCAGATCCGCCGGCGACAATGCCAGCACGCAACTGAAGCAGAAGAACATCACCGTGACGACCATCATGCCGTGGGCCATGGCGAGAATGCCGCTGCTCTTGCGTTCGGCCTGGTCGCCGTAGCGTTGTTTTTGCTCAACCGCGAAGGCGGAAATGATCGGCGAATGGTTGAACGAGAACACCATCACCGGGATCGCCAGCCACAGGGTCTTGAGGAACACCGACATTTCCATCGGTTCTTGAGCACTGGCGAAGAATGCGCCGTTCCAGTTCGGAATCAGGCTGATGCCGAGCAACAGCAGCGCGGCGACGAACGGATACACCAGCACGCTCATGGCTTTGACGATCACGCTCTGACCGCAACGCACGATGGCCATCAGACCGAGGATCAGCGCCAGCGACAGCACCGCTCGCGGCGGCGGGGCGATGTGCAACTGGTGCTCGAGGAAGCTGCTCAACGTGTTGGTCAGCGCCACGCTGTACACCAGCAGGATCGGGAAGATCGCGAAAAAATACAGCAGCGTGATCAGTTTGCCGGCGCCGATGCCGAAGTGTTCTTCCACCACTTCGGTGATGTCACCGGAGCGGCCCGACAGCACGAAGCGGGTCAGGCCCCGGTGCGCGAAGAACGTCATCGGGAATGCGAGCAATGCCAGGATCAGCAATGGCCAGAAGCCGCCGACACCAGCGTTGATCGGCAGGAACAAGGTGCCGGCACCGATGGCTGTGCCGTACAGGCCGAGCATCCAGGTGGTGTCGAATTTGCTCCAGCCCTTGTGGGCGGTTTCGTTGTTGCGTGTGCGGTCTACAGCGGGATTTTCGGCAGCAGGTGTGCGTACATCGGTCATCGTTTTTGCCTCGTTATTATTCTTGCTCGGGCTCACGTGTTACGGGCGGTCAGGGAGTGCTCCTCAGCACTCCACCCAGCTCACGGCCAGGCCGCCCCGTGAAGTCTCTTTGTATTTGTCATGCATGTCGGCGCCGGTATCGCGCATGGTGCGGATCACCCGGTCGAGGGAAATGAAGTGTTTGCCGTCGCCGCGCAGGGCCATTTGCGTGGCGTTGATTGCCTTCACCGCAGCGATGGCGTTGCGCTCGATGCACGGCACCTGCACGAGCCCGCCGACCGGGTCGCAGGTCAGGCCGAGGTTATGTTCCAGACCGATTTCGGCGGCGTTCTCCAGTTGCTCCGGGGTGGCGCCGAGCACATCGGCCAGACCCGCAGCGGCCATCGCGCAGGCAGAGCCCACCTCGCCCTGGCAGCCGACTTCGGCGCCGGAAATCGAGGCGTTTTTCTTGCACAGGATGCCTACGGCAGCTGCGCCCAGAAAGAACGCGACCACGTCATCGTCGGACGCGTCCGGATTGAATTTCATGTAGTAGTGCAGGACAGCCGGAATGATCCCGGCGGCACCGTTGGTCGGCGCAGTCACCATGCGCCCGCCGGCGGCGTTTTCTTCGTTGACGGCGAGGGCGAACAGGTTGACCCATTCCATCGCCGACAGGGTCGAGCTGATGACGTTCGGCTTGCCGATTTCCAGCAGGCTGCGGTGCAATTTCGCCGCACGACGGGGAACATTCAGACCGCCAGGCAGGATGCCTTCGTGACGCAGGCCTTGCTCGACGCATTCGCGCATCACCGACCAGATGTGCAGCAGGCCCTGACGGATCTCTGCGTCGCTGCGCCAGGCCCGTTCGTTGGCCATCATCAGTTCGGAAACCCGCAGGTTGTGTTGCTTGCACAGTGCGAGCAGTTCGACGGCGCTGGAGAATTCGTAAGGCAACTCGACGTCGCCGGCCGGCGCCACACCGGATTCGGCTTCGGCCGCTTCGATGATGAAACCGCCACCGACCGAGTAGTACGTCTGCTCGAACAGTTGCCCTGATGCACCGAAGGCTGTCAGCGACATGGCGTTGGGGTGGTAGGGCAGGCTCTCGTCCAGCAGCAGTAGATCGTGCTGCCAGTTGAAGGCAATTGAGCGTTCACCGGCGAGGGACAGTTGGCCGGTCTCGCGCAGTTGCTGGATACGTGGCTCGATGGTCGATGGATCGATGCTGTCCGGCCATTCGCCCATCAACCCCATGACCGTTGCGCGGTCAGTGGCGTGACCGACGCCAGTGGCCGAAAGCGAGCCGTACAAACGGATTTCCACCCGTTGCACATCGTTCAGCAAATGCTGCTCGATCAGGGCCTGGGCGAAGGTCGCGGCGGCGCGCATCGGGCCGACGGTGTGGGAGCTGGACGGGCCGATACCCACTTTGAATAGCTCGAAAACACTGATAGCCATGCTAAACCCTTACAAGCAATGGAGTAGGAATCGCTGCCATTTTTTGTAGGACAAGCGCAATGTCGGCGATACTGCCTACCTCGCTTCAACGTGACTAACGAAACTTCCTAAGTAAGCCTTTAGCAGGACTAAACCATGAGTCGTCAATTGCATGCCCAGACTTACGTCTGGCTGCAGGTGTTTTCCTGTGCCGCGCGGCACCTGTCGTTCACCCGCTGTGCCGAAGAACTGCACATCACGCCGGGGGCCGTGAGCCAGCAAATCCGACAGCTGGAAGAGCGTTTGGGGTTTCGCCTGTTTCACCGTCGTGCGCGGGGCGTGGAGCTGAGTGCGGAAGGGCAGCGACTGGCGATCACGGTCAACGAAGCCTACGGCAGCATCGATGCGGAATTGCGGCGCCTGGATGCGGGGATGATCAGCGGGATTCTGCGAGTCCGTTCGATTCCATCGTTCCTCAGCAAATGGTTGACCCCGCGTCTGCCACGCCTGCAACAACGTTACCCGGACATCCAGTTGCGGCTGGTGGCCGAGGACAGCAGCGTGCCGTTGCATGAAGGGGATTTCGACCTGGCCATCGACCTGAACGACGGCAGCTATCCGGGATTGTTATCCACAGCCTTGCTCGACGAGCAGATCTTTCCGGTGTGCGCACCGGGCCTGCTACGTGGGCGGCCGCCGCTGCACGGGCCGGCGGATCTGGTGCATTTCCCGCTGTTGCACGACATCACCGCCTGGCGTGGCAGTTATGAATACGCGGAGTGGGAGTTTTATCTGAATGCCATCGGTTTCGAGGGTGCCGATGTGCGGCGCGGGCACACGTTCAATCGCAACCACCTGACCATCGAAGCGGCGATTGCCGGCATGGGCGTGGCAATTGCCCGGCGAACGCTGCTCAACGATGAACTGGAGCGGGGGACGTTGATCGTGCCGTTCGGGATTTCGGTGCCCAATCACAAGCGCTATGTCTTGCTTTATGCGCCGGGGGCGTTGAGCCATCCGGGCGTGCGGGCGGTACATGACTGGCTGGTGGAAGAGGCGGGGATTTTCCGCAGCCTGCACCCGTTGGGTGATGGCCAATTGTGAGCAGATTTTTCGGGGCGGCGAGGCGACCCAACTCCCGACCTTACCAGCGCTTTACTCGGTTGTCCGGCTTTTTTTGCGTATGAATATTTATCTTTTTTAAGGGGTTGAAATGTTCGTCCGGCGGGCCGATTGTTGTAATCAAGAGGTCACGAAATCCTGTTCCAGGCCTCTTGCGAGCTAGCTGAAATAAGGGATGAACTATGCAAATCCAAGTCAACAGCGACAACCATATTCAAAGCAGCAAACGACTGGAGGAGTGGGTACGAACCACAATTGAGAGCACGCTCGACCGTTATGAAGAAGACCTGACCCGTGTCGAAGTCCATCTGAGCGACGAGAACGGTGACAAACCAGGTCCTCATGATTTGCGCTGCCAACTGGAAGCGCGGCCAAAAGGCCATCAACCGATTTCCGTCACCCACAAAGCCGATTCGCTGGAACAGGCGATCGATGGTGCAGCCGAAAAACTGGAGCACGCGCTGGAGCACCTGTTTGGCAAACTGCGCGGCAAACCACGAGCCGCTGTGGTGCCATTCACAAGCAAGGCCAATGACAAGCTATTGGCGGAAGAGTTTGACGAGAACGAACAGGCAGCGATCAACAGTTGATGCGCTGATTTTTCAAGCCACCCAATGAGAAAGGGCCTGCAATTGCAGGCCCTTTCTGTTTTCAGCAGGGATCAGAAAGCAACGGAAGTCTGCACGTACACCGTGCGCGGCTCACCGACATACTTGCCCTTGTTGTTGTCATCGAACGAGCGGGTGAAATACTGGGTGTTGAAGATGTTCTTCACCCCCACCGCGACGTTCAGGTCCGACAGCTGCGGGCCGAAGTCATAGCCGGCACGGCTGCTGAACAGCATGTAGCCCGGGATCTTGCCGGTGCTGCCGTCGGCACTTTCTTTCGAGGTGTTGGCGTTGTCGGCGAACTGGTCGCTCTGGAAGCTGCTGTCCAGGTTCAGCTTCCACGGCCCTTCGGTGTAACCGACGCCGATCGTGCCTTTGTGTTTCGACGAGAACGGCACACGATTGCCCTTGTTCGGCCCGTCTTCGCGAATGGTCGCATCCACATAAGCGTAAGTGGCGTAGATATCGAAGCCGGCCAGCGCCGGGCTCAAGTCGTCGAGGGCGTAATTGACGCTGGTTTCGATGCCCTGATGGCGGGTTTCGCCACGGGCGATCACCGAGTCGTTGGTCTGATTGCTTTCGTACTGGTTGTCGAAGTTGATCAGGAACGCGCCGATCTCCGCTCGCAGCGCACCGTTGTCGTAACGGGTGCCGACTTCCCAGGTGCGGGCCTTCTCCGGTTTCACTTCGCCGCTGCTGACGCGGTTGGGCATCTGGCTGTATTGCACGCTGCCGAAGGAGCCTTCGGTGTTGGCGTACAGGTTCCAGCTGTCGGTCAGGTGATACAGCACGTTCAGCGCCGGCAGCGCGGTGTTGTAGTCGCCCTTGTATTTGACGTTGGTCAGGTTGTTGGTCTGCTGCGACTCGATCATCTCGTAGCGCACGCCCGGGGTGATCGTCCACTTGCCGATGTCGATCCGGTCATCGACGAAGAACGCATTGGCTTCGGTGCCGCCGCGAGTGTCGCGGTCATTGCGGCTGTTGGTGGTCGGGTATTCGTTGCTGCTGATCGGCGTGCGATAGCGCAATTCATGGCCGGCTTCATTGATGTAGCGATAGCCGACGCCGACTTCATGGCTGGTGGCGCCGAGGTCGAAGCCCTGGGCGAAGCGGGTTTCCAGACCTCGCACCCAGTATTCGCGGGGCGACAGCGACAGGAAGGTGCCCTGATCCAGATAACCGCTGCGCAGGGTCTTGGTGAAGAACGTGTTGGCGGTGAACTCGCGGCGATCTTCCTGATAGCGATAGCCGAAATTGAACATCGTGCGGCGGCCCCAGAACTGGTCTTTCGGCCGGGTCGACTGATACGGATCGGCATCGTAGTCGGCGACATTCAGACCGCCGGGCATGTCGGCCTTGCCTTCGTAATACTGGGCCATGGCGTTGAAGCTGTTGGCTTCGTCGAGCTGGTATTTGCCCTTGAGGATCAGGTCGTCGATTTCCGTGTCGCTGTGTTCGCGCCAGTCGCCACCGCGAGTGCCGGAGTAAAGCAGCGCGCCGCCCAGACCATTGGCATTGGTGCCGCCGGCCAGCAGATTGGCGCTGGTCTTGAAGCCGTCGTGGCTCGACGATGGGCTGGTTTCGGTCTGGAATCCGCCCTTGACGGTGGGCTCGTCCGGAATCGCCCTGGTCACGAAGTTGACCACGCCGCCGACGTTCTGCGGGCCGTAACGCACGGCGCCGCCGCCACGCACCACGTCCACGGCGTCCATGTTGCCCATGCTGATTGGCGCGAACGACAACTGCGGCTGACCGTAAGGCGCGAATGGCACCGGAATGCCGTCCATCAACACCGTCGAGCGTGCAGCCAGACGGGGGTTGAGGCCGCGAATACCGAAGTTCAGCGCCATGTCGTGGCTGCCGGTTCCGTTATTTTCCGGAGCGTTGACCCCGGGAATGCGGTTGAGCACATCGCGGGCCTGGGTCGCGCCCTGGCGTTTGAACTCTTCGCGGCGGATCACGTCACGGGCACCGGGATGTTCGAAGACGTTGACCTGCGCCGCTTCACCCAGCCAGTCGCCGACCACTTTCGAGGTGTCCAGCTCCAGGGCGCTGTCGTTCGACGGTTGCAGGCTGAAGGCATTACCACCTTCGGCCCGTGCTTGCAGACCAGTGCCTTCGAGCAGCGCGTTCAGACCTTGCTCGGCTGTGTAGCTGCCTTCGAGGCCACGGCTTTGCACACCGCTGGTGACTTGCGAGCCGAATGAAATCAGCACACCGGCTTCACGGCCGAACTGGTTGAGGGCATTTTCCAGCGACGACGGGGCAATGTGATAAGCCTTGGTGTCGGCAGCCTGCACAAGGGGCAGGGCGCTGAAGCTCAGGCTGGCGCCGAGGACAAGGTTGCGCAGGGTTCGGGCCAGCGGCGTGAGGCGGGTGGGGTGCATGGAGGACGGTCCTGAGAAGGTTGAATCAAGGGGGCTTTCCTTCTCTGTCACGCCAGATCTGAAAAACGGCTCATTTATTTTTACAGGGGATGCGGAGCGCCCGGGTTGAGCTCCCACGCAGAGCGTGGGAGCGATCAGGCTCTGGCTTCCACCGTCACCCAGTAACGCGTAAAACGCTTCACTTTTACCGGCAAACTGATTTCCAGCAGATCGAGAATCCGCTCGCTGTCGTCCAGTGGATAAGTCCCGGAGATCAGCAAGTCGGCGACTTTCGCATCGCAGTTGAGCTGCCCGCGACGGTAGCGGCCGAGTTCGTCGAGGAAGTCGCCAAGGCGCATGTGCGCGGCCACCAGCATGCCGTCGGCCCAGGCGCCGCTGTTGGCGTCCAGCGGTTTTGCCTCACCGACGCCGGTGGTGCTGAAACTCAATTGTCGGGCGATCGGCAGCAACATCGGCACGCGACCTTGTGTGCTCAATTCGACCCGCCCTTCAAACAGTGCGATCTGCGTACGGTCGGCAAATTGCCGCACGTTTATTCGCGCGCCCTGGGTTTTCAGCACGCCTTGGGCGGTTTGCACTTCGAAAGATTGAGTGGCGGTCAGCAGCATTTCGCCTTCGAGCAGACGGATCAGGCCATCGCCCCGGACATCCGCCGCGCTGGCGGTGTTGAGCTGCAATTGGCCGCCAGCGCCGAGCGAGATCTTGCGCCGCTGACCGATCGGGCTGCGGTAATCGGCCAGCAGCGATGGCAACGGATTGTATTCGCGCATCCCGCAGGTCACCGCCGATCCGGCGCCGAGAATCAGCAACAGCTTCAGCGCCTGACGACGGCTGGCGGACTTCGGCGCATTCAGCGCGGCGTGGGCCAGTGGCGACGACAATCCGCGCAACCGCGAATTGACCCGCTGCATGTGTTCCCAGGCGCGACGGTGTTCGCTGTGGGCGTCGATCCATTGCTGCCAGGCCTGTTGCTGGCGCGGGCTCAGTTGTCCTTGCTGCATTTCCAGCAACCAGTGGACCGCCTGTTCGGCGACCTGCGCGGAAAAATCCATCGGCGGGTTCACAGGGCGAAATAGCAGCGCATCGCCGCTTTATTCAGATGACGTTTGACAGTGGCCACGGAAATGCCCAGCTCGGCGGCGATCTGCGGATAGGTCAAGCCATCGACCTGTGCCAGCAGAAATGCACGTTTGACGGCGCGCGGCAGACCGTCGAGCAACTGATCCAGCTCCATCAGGGTTTGCAGGATGATCGCCTTCTCTTCTTCCGACGGCGCAACCATTTCCGGCATCTGTGCGAGGGTGTCGAGGTAGGCGCGCTCCAGATCCTGGCGGCGGTAATGATTGAACAGCACGCGCTTGGCCAGGGTGGTGAGGAACGCGCGTGGCTCGATGATCACCGGCGGCTCGCGGGCGGTCAGTACCCGGATGAAGGTGTCCTGGGCCAGATCGGCGGCGCTGTCCGGGCAGCCGAGCTTGCGCCGCAGCCAGCCGGTGAGCCAGCTGTGGTGGGCCTGATAGAGCGATTCGACAGGATGGGCGGACGACAACGGCATCACTCCGGGCGCATGCAGGATGCGTTAGAGAACAAGAATGGTTCGCATTGTAGGGCTGCGAGTGCGTGCCGGCAATCAGACTCTTTTGCGTATGAGAATATTTATCATTAATATCGCATGCCTGTCGTCTCGGCCTGTTGGCCGGACGTTAACCGTTTCAGGGTCGAAACATGAAAGCCAAACTCGCCACACTCCCCATGTCCTATCGTCTGGCCGTCACTTCGCGGGTGCTCGCGGCGGTGTTTGGCGGCTATCTGGTCGCGGCATTGGCCAGCGTCACGCTGACGCTATGGCTGCCGCTGAATCGCGCCGAGGCAGTGGTGACCGGCATGACCGTTTCGTTTCTGGTCTATCTGGTGGCGGTGCTCTGGTGTTTCGCCTGTCGCACGGCGTGGTCGGCGTGGGTCGGTCTGCTGGTGCCGAGCGTGATCCTGGCGACCGTTTCCGGGGCTGCGCGCGGCCTGGGTCTGGCATGAAAGAGGGCTTCCGTCAGGCGATGGCCTGGCTGCACACCTGGACCGGGCTGGTCTTCGGCTGGCTGCTGTTCGCGATTTTCCTGACCGGGACCCTGGCCTATTTCAAGGACGAAATCAGTCACTGGATGCAGCCGGAAATCCCGGCCCGCGCGGTGAATGCCGAAGCGAACCTGACCCTGGCGCAACATTACCTGCAACAGCACGCGGTCGGCGCTTCACGCTGGTTGATCGACCTGCCTGATGCCCGTGATCCTGGTCTTGGCGTGCGTTGGCAACAGGCCCCGGCCAAGCCCGGCGAGCGCGGCCAGTTCATCAGCAAGACCCTCGACGCACAGACCGGCGCCGAAGTGCAGGCCCGGGAAAGCATGGGCGGCGAGTTCTTCTACCGCTTCCATTTCCAGTTGCAGATGCCTTACCCGTGGGGCCGCTGGCTCTCGACCATCGCCGCGATGGTGATGTTTGTTGCATTGATCACCGGGATCATCACCCACAAGAAAATCTTCAAGGACTTCTTCACCTTCCGCCCGCGCAAGGGCCAGCGTTCGTGGCTCGACGGGCACAACGCGGTGGGCGTGCTGGTGCTGCCGTTTCACTTGATGATCACCTACAGCAGTCTGGTGATTTTCATGTCGATGGTGATGCCGGCGAGCATTCTGGCTTCGTACGGCAACAACGTCCGGGCGTTTTACGATGAGGTATTTCCCGCCTCCAATGTGCCCGAGCGTGCCGGTCAACCGGCGACGCTGGCACCGCTGGCGCCCCTGCTGCTGACGGCCAGCGAGCAATGGTCGGGCGGACGTGTCGGGCGTATCAGCGTGAACAATCCGGGTGATGCCAACGCCTCGGTGGTGATGTCCCGCGCCGGTTCCGACCGTGTGGTGAATGATTCCGGCAGCGCCGTGACCTTTCACGGAGTCAGCGGGCAAATCATCGGCACCCCTCCTGAACAGCCGATGGCGATGGCGGTTGCCGGCAGTTTCTATGGTTTGCACATGGGGCACTTTGCCGGCCCTGTGCTGCGCTGGCTGTACTTCATCTGTGGTCTGGCCGGCACGGCGATGATCGGCACCGGGCTGGTGATCTGGCTCGGCAAGCGTCAGCTCAAACACGCCAAGACCGGTGTGATGCCGTTCGAGTTGCGACTGGTGGAAGTGTTGAACATTGCCAGCATGACCGGACTGGTGGCAGCAGTCGCGGTGTTCTTCTGGGCCAATCGTCTGCTGCCGGTGAGTCTGGCCGGGCGTGACGACTGGGAAGTGAACGCGTTTTTCATCGCCTGGGGCTTGAGCGTGGTGCACGCCATGTTGCGACCGGGGCGCAAGGCCTGGGTCGAACAGCTTTCGCTGGGGGCTGCACTGTTTGTCACGGTGCCCGTTCTTAATGGTTTGACCACTCCGTATCACCTCGGTGTGACAGTGCCCGAAGGCGACTGGGTTCTGGCTGGCTTCGACCTGACGTGTCTGGGCAGCGGTCTGTTCCTCGCCTGGGCTGCCCGAAAAATGCAGCGCGCCGGACACGCCGTCAGCGTAAAAAAACCAGCCCGCGAAAAGGCCCGGCCGATCACCCTTGAGCAAGGGGCGAACTGAATGCTGTTGGCGCTGTTGCTCTGCTATTCCGGCTTCACCGCATTGTGTTTGGCGATGCCCCGGCATCACGAAGACGTACTCGGCCACAAACCTTCGGCATCCCGGCGACAAGGCCTGAAGATCGCCGGTTGGTTGCTGCTGGGACTTTCGCTCTGGGCGGCCGTTTCCAGGAAGGGCTGGAGTTTCGGTCTGGTCGACTGGTGCGCGGTGTTGATGCTCAGTGCGCTGACTCTGGTTCTGCTGCTGCCCTATCGCCCACGGCTAGTCATTACGATGGCCGGGCTGAGCCTGCTCGCCAGCCCGGTCGCTGCGTGGGCCCTGAACTGACATGTTGATCGGCCATCCTCCCGAGCGTCGCGACGACGAACCCCATGGCGCCCGTGCGCATTTTCTTCAGGTGTTCCTGTCCCAGCGTTCGCAGATGGAAGCGCTGGTGAGCCGGCGCGTCGGTTGCCGGGCGACGGCGGCGGATCTGGTGCAGGACCTGTTCCTGCGTTTCTGGCGTCGGCCGCTGGTGCAGGTCGAAGAACTCAGCACTTATCTTTTGCGTTGTGCCGGCAACATCGCCATCGATCATCTGCGCAGCGAAGGCGCGCGGGTGCGGGTCAACGAAGGCTGGCAACCGGATGAGCCTGACAGCAGCGCCAGCGAGCCGCAGGCCGCGCTCGAAGCGGGCAACGATTTGCGCCATGTCGAAGCGGCGTTGCGCGCTTTGCCCGAGCGCACGCGGCAGATCTTTTTGCTCAATCGCATCCACGGGCGCAAGTACGCCGAGATCGCCAAAGCCATGGGCCTGTCCCAAAGCGCCGTGGAAAAACATATGATGCGCGCCCTCGAGGCCTGCAAGGCCAGCCTGCGCGAACCCGCGCCACGCCTGCCAGGGAAAGCACCGTGAATTACACCGAACGCGTCATCCCGACGCCCGCTCAGGAACAGGCCGCTTTCGCCTGGCTGAGCCTGCTGCATGACCGCCCGAGCACCGGTGATCAACTGACCTTCAGTCAATGGCTGCGCGCTGACCCGGCCCACGCCGAGGCCTACGCCCAGGCGCAAGTGGTGTGGGAATTGAGCGAAGGGCCGGCGCGCACGTTGGCTGATGAAGACGCGCTCGCGTTGCAGGGTTTGCTCAAGGCGATGGATCGACCGCGCCGTGCGCCGGTTCGACGCTGGGCCGGCGCGCTGGCCATGGCGGCCTGTCTGCTGTTGATGATCAGCCTCGGCAGCGGTTGGCAGCCGCAGCGCTGGATCGAAGATCTGGGCGCCGATTACGTGTCGGCACCGGGCGAGATCCGCACCGTGATCCTGGCCGATCAATCGCAAGTGACGCTGGACGCCGACAGCGCCATCGCCGTGGATTTCAGTCATGGCGAGCGGCATGTGCAATTGCGTCGCGGCGCCGGATTTTTCAGCGTGACCCACACCGGCGATCCCTTTGTGGTCGAGGCCGAGAAGGGTGAGGCGCGAGTGCTGGGCACGCAATTCGAAGTGCGCCTGCAATCTCCTGGCGCACAAGTCACTGTGCTGTCAGGGCGCGTCGGCGTGACGGCTGCGCGGGATGCCGAACAGCAGATTCTCACCGCCGGCCAGCAAGTGGCGTATGGCGAAGGCACTGCGCAAAAACTGCATGCCGTGGACAGCGAAGCGCAACTGGCGTGGCGCCAGGGCTGGCTGACTTACTACAAGTCGACACTGGCCGAAGTGGTGCAGGATCTGCGGCGTTATTACCCCGGACGGATCGTGTTGCTCAACGACGAACTGGGCGCGCGCAAGGTCAGCGGAAGCTTTCCGAGCAAGGATCCGCAAGCCGTGTTGAATTCGCTGCAAGGGGTGTTGGGATTCGAGCAGCATCAGGTGCTAGGACATCTGATAATTCTTCGCTGACCTCACTGGCCATTTCGCGAGCAAGCTCGCTCCCACAGGTCGTGCATTCCAAGGTGGGAGCGAGCTTGCTCGCGAAGGCGTCGGCAGCGACAACGAAAATATTTTCAACTTTGTGGTGAGGTAAACCCGGACGCCATCCGTGTAGTGACTGAAACTGCGAGTCATTCGCATCCGTTGCGGTTCTACACAGGTCATGAGCAATGAAGTCCAGGGCAAAATCGGGTTCGGTCAAACAGTGGTTAGGCGTTTCGGCATTGAGTTTTTCGGCGTTGGCCCTGTTGCCGATGAGCGTGGCGCTGGCCGCTGAATCCGTCAGCAGTCAGCCACAAAAGCAATTCAGTTTTTCCCTGGCCGCCAAGCCGTTGCCTCAGGCCCTGAGCGATTTCAGTCGCGTCACCGGGCAGAGCGTGGTCTACACCGATGAAGCGCCTTACGGCCTGACCGCTCCAGCGATCAACGGCCAGATGAGTGCCGAACAGGCGCTGCAACGTCTGCTCACCGGCTCGGGCCTGACCTTCCGCCGCACCGACAGCCATACCCTGGCGCTCGAACCGCAACCGACCGCAGGCGCATTGAACCTCGGCGCGACCACCATCACCTCGGTGGTCAACCAGCCGATGAGTTACCAGCCACCGGAAACCAGCTCGGTGATGCGCTCTTCCGCTTCGCTTCAGGAAATCCCGCAGACCGTCAACGTGATTCCGGCCCAGGTCATTCGCGATCAGGCACCGCGCAATCTCGATGACGCGCTGGCCAACGTCAGCGGCATCACCCAGGGCAACACCTTGGGCAGCACTCAGGATTCGGTGATGACCCGTGGCTTCGGCGACAACCGCAACGGCTCGATCATGCGCGACGGCATGCCGGTGGTGCAGGGGCGTGGCATGAACGCGACCGTGGATCGCGTCGAAGTGCTCAAGGGCCCGGCGTCGCTGCTGTACGGGATTCAGGACCCGGGCGGCGTGGTCAACATGGTCAGCAAGAAACCCGAACTGACCCGGTACAACGCGCTGACCCTGCGCGGCTCGACCTACGGCGACGGCAAGAACGGCAGCGGTGGCTCGTTCGACAGCACCGGTGCGCTGGGGGACTCCGGCCTCGCGTATCGCATGGTGCTGGACCACGAAGACGAAGATTACTGGCGCAACTTCGGCACTCACCGTGAATCGTTGATTGCGCCGTCGATTGCCTGGTACGGCGAGCGCACCAAGTTGCTGTTCGCCTATGAGCACCGCGAATTCCTGACCCCGTTTGATCGTGGCACCCTGATCGATCCACGCACCAACCATCCGCTGGACATCTCGCGCAACGAGCGTCTCGACGAGAAATTCAACGACATGGAAGGGCGTTCGGACCTCTATCACTTCGAAGCCGATCACGAGCTCAACGACGACTGGAAAGCCCATTTCGGCTACAGCTGGAACCGCGAAACCTACGACGCCAGCCAGGTTCGCGTAACCGCGATCGACACCAGGAAAGGCACCCTGACCCGCAGCATGGACGGCACCCAGGGCGCGATCAGCACCGACCGTTTCACCACCGCCAGCCTCGAAGGCAAGGTCAACGTGCTGGGCATGCAGCATGACCTGGTGTTCGGCGTCGACGACGAGTACCGCAAGATCTACCGCGCCGACCTGATCCGCCAGAAAAGCCTGAGCACCTTCAGCTACGTCAACCCGGTCTACGGCCGCGAAGTCGAAGGCACCACCGTCAGCCCGGCGGACAGTGCACAGACCGATCTGCTGCGCAGCGATTCGGTGTTCCTGCAGGACTCCATCCACCTCAATGACCAGTGGATTCTGGTGGCTGGCGGGCGCTTTCAGGAATACGACCAGTACGCCGGCAAGGGCGTGCCGTTCAAGGCCAACACCGACAGTAACGGCCAGAAGTGGGTGCCGCGCGCAGGTCTGGTGTATCGCTATACCGACGCGTTGTCGTTCTACGGCAGCTACACCGAATCGTTCAAACCCAACTCGACCATCGCGCCGCTCAGCGGCAGCAGCACCGTGCTCGACGGCAGCATTGCGCCGGAAGAAGCCAAGTCCTGGGAGCTGGGCGCACGCCTCGACATTCCGGGGCGCGTTACTGGCAATATCGCCCTGTTCGACATCAAGAAACGCAACGTGCTGGTGGCCAACGCCGAAGGCCCGACCACGATTTACAGCGCCGCCGGCGAAGTGCGTTCCCGTGGCCTGGAAGTGGATCTGACCGGCCAGCTCAGCGACCGCTGGAGCATGATCGGCAGCTACGCCTACACCGACGCCGAGGTCACGGAAGACCCGGACTACAAAGGCAACAAGCTGCAGAACGTGGCGAAGAATACCGGCTCGCTGTCGGCGGTCTACGACTTCGGCAGCGTGATCGGTGGCGATCAACTTCGGGTCGGCGCCGGCGCGCGATATGTCGGTGAGCGAGCGGGTAACGCGGTGAATGATTTCGAGCTGCCGAGCTACACCGTGGCCGATGCGTTCGCCACTTACGACACCAGGGTTGAAGGGCAGAAGGTCAAGTTCCAGCTCAACGTGAAGAACCTGTTCGACCGTACTTACTACACCTCGGCGGCCAGCCGGTTCTTCGTGTCGATGGGCGATTCGCGGCAGATTTCGTTGTCGAGCACGCTGGAGTTCTGATCAGCGCAAAAACGCCTGGCGATACTCGCCGGGCGTTCCACCCAGCACCTGACGAAAGCGGTTGGTGAAGTGACTGGCACTGGCAAACCCGCACGCCAGCGCAATCTCGCCCAACGGCAACGCCGTCCCTCGCAACAACTCCCGGGCCCGGCTCAAACGCCGCGCCAGTACGTACTGATGCGGCGGCAAGCCGAAGCTCACCCGGAACATCCGCGCAAAGTGGTATTCCGACAATGCACACAACCCCGCCAGTTGCCCGAGGCTGATCGGCTCGGCCAGTTGGCTGTCGATGAATTCCACCAGTTGCCGACGCTGATGCGGCGCCAGTCCACCCTTGAGACGCAAGCCCTGTCGCACGCCAACCTGGCTCAGCAGGGTATGGCTGATCAGTTCGTGGGCGAGGCTGCTGGTCAGCAAACGCTCGCCGGGTTCGTCCCAGTTCAGGGTCAGCAACTGGCGAAACCGTCGGGCCTGTTGCGGATCTTCCAGAAAGGTCTGTTCGCGCAGCTGCATTTCCCGGGGCTCGCGATCCAGCAGCGTGACGCACCCCAGGGCAAATTGTTCGGCGCTGAAATACAAGTGAGCCAGGCGAATATCACCGTTGATGACCCAACCCGATTCGTGGTCGGCCGGCAGGATGCACAGTTTGTCCGGGCCGCCCTTGTGGCCGGGTTCGCCGCGACGGAAGGTGCCGGTGCCGCCGGCGATGTAGCAGGAGAGGGTGTGATGGCTCGGCGCTTCGTATTCCTGGGCGTCGTGGTGGTTGGTCCACAAAGCTGCAGACAGGCCGTCACCCAACTCGGCGCTGTGCACCAGGCGTGCATTGGGCGAATTGTTGAGGGCTTGAAAGACTTGCAGGGTATCGATGGCGGCCATGGTCGGTTCTCTTCAACGCCTTGCATCCTACTCCGTAGATTTCGCGCTGCCAGCCTGTGCGCCGACAAAAGCGCAAGTTTATGCAAGCGAGGATCGAGGGCGCAGGCAGACACTGAAACCCAATCAAGGAGTGTCTGCCATGAATCTGTCGTTGTATTTGTTGACCGTGCTGATCTGGGGCACCACCTGGATAGCCCTGAAATGGCAACTGGGCGTGGTGGCGATTCCTGTGTCGATCGTCTATCGCTTCGGCCTCGCCGCGCTGGTGTTGTTTGCGCTGTTGTTGCTCAGCCGTCGCCTGCAACCGATGAACCGGCGCGGGCATCTGATCTGCGTGGCGCAGGGCTTGTGTCTGTTCTGCGTCAACTTCATGTGTTTCCTGACCGCCAGCCAATGGATCCCCAGTGGTCTGGTGGCGGTGGTGTTTTCCACCGCGACCTTGTGGAACGCGCTGAATGCGCGGGTGTTCTTCGGCCAGCGTATCGCACGCAATGTGTTGATGGGCGGGGCGCTGGGGCTGTGCGGTCTGGGCCTGTTGTTCTGGCCGGAGCTGGCAGGTCATCACGCGAGTCCGCAAACCCTGCTCGGCCTGGGGCTGGCACTCTGCGGCACCCTGTGTTTCTCGGCAGGCAACATGTTGTCGAGCCTGCAACAGAAGGCCGGTCTCAAACCACTGACCACCAATGCCTGGGGGATGGCCTACGGAGCGGCGATGTTGTCGGTGTGGTGTCTGGTCAAAGGCATTCCATTCGAGATGGAGTGGACGTCACGCTACATCGGTGCGTTGCTGTATCTGGTGATTCCGGGGTCGGTGATCGGTTTCACGGCGTATCTGACACTGGTCGGCCGGATGGGCCCGGAGCGCGCTGCTTACTGCACGGTGCTGTTCCCGGTGGTGGCGCTGAACGTCTCGGCCTTTGCCGAGGGTTATCAGTGGACGGCGCCGGCCTTGGCGGGGCTGGTACTGGTGATGCTGGGGAATGTGCTGGTGTTTCGTAAACCCGCAGTTGCGGTTATCCCGAAGCATGGAAAGTTGGCCTGAAATTAATTGAGTGTTGAGCGTTGATTATTCAGCGCTCGTTTTTCAATGTTATGAAGATCAGTACCGGCAACATGAAGTCGACAATGTGTCGTGCCCAGTCCTTGGCGTTCCATACTTGTGAAGTGTCCATGTCGAACCATTCAACACCGATGCTCTGCAGGCAAACGTAATAGGTGAAGATTGCGATCAACAAGCCAATGATCGAATATCTTTTTGCCTCGTGAAAGGCTGCGGCGGATTCGTTTATTTTTCGATAGAGATAATAAGTCCCCAACAGGCAATAGGCAGTATAGATCGCTTCCGTCGTGATGATGAACCAATAGATCCGGTGGTGCATCATGGGCGATTCGATCGCCCTGTAACGTATGTTCTCGTTGATTTGAGTCGTATCCATACTCAGGATGTGTCCGACGTACTCATAGTTTGCCGAGTAGTCCGTCAAGTTTCCGTACATCACCAGCAGGCCAAAAAAGCTGATATAGGCCATCAGGCAGACTTTGCTGTAACGGATTAATTGATCGGTATTGGAAATTCTCAAGGTGGCTATTCTCCGGGGTGCTTATTGTTATGTTGGATAAGTCCGGAAAGTTTATAGCGGTATGGTTTGTTTAGTTGGTGTGTTGGTTTTCAAAGTATGTATTGGCTGGATATTGAACGGGCAAGCACTTTGCAGTACTTGCCCGATTTTTTTATCCGCGCCAGACCTGCGGATTCACCAGGTCCTGCGGACGCTCGCCGAGCAGGGCGCTACGCAGGTTGGCCAAGGCACGATTGGCCATGGCTTCGCGGGTTTCGTGGGTCGCGGAGCCGATGTGCGGCAGGGTCACGGCGTTTTTCAGCTGGAACAGCGGTGACTCGGCCAGCGGTTCCTTCTCGTAGACGTCCAGACCTGCACCGCGAATCCGGTTGTTCTGCAATGCCTCGATCAGTGCCGGCTCGTCGACCACGGGGCCGCGGGAGATGTTCACCAGAATTGCGTCCGGTTTCATCAGCGCCAGTTCGCGGTGGCTGATCAGGTGGCGGGTCTTGTCGCTGAGCGGCACTACCAGACAAACGAAGTCGGCTTCGGCCAGCAGTTGGTCAAGGCTGCGAAATTGCGCGCCGAGTTCCTGCTCCAGTCCGGTCTTGCGGCTGTTGCCGCTGTAGAGGATCGGCATGTTGAAACCAAAGCGGCCGCGACGGGCGACAGCGGCGCCGATGTTGCCCATGCCGACGATGCCCAGGGTCTTGCCGTGTACGTCGCAACCGAACAGCGGTGCGCCGACGCTGGCCTGCCATTGGCCGGCCTTTGTCCAGGCGTCCAGTTCGGCGACGCGGCGGGCGCTGCTCATGATCAGGGCAAAGGCCAGGTCCGCGGTGCTTTCGGTCAGGACGTCCGGGGTGTTGGTGAGCATGATTCCGCGTTCGTTGAAGTAGGCGAGATCGTAGTTGTCGTAGCCGACCGAGACGCTGGAGACCACTTCGAGTCTGGTGGCGGTTTCCAGTTGGGCCTTGCCGAGTTTGCGACCGACGCCGATCAGGCCGTGGGCGTGGGGCAGGGCTTCGTTGAACTGGGCGTTGATGTCGCCGTTTTTCGGGTTGGGGACGATGACGTCGAAGTCCTGTTGCAGGCGTTCGATCATGGGCGGGGTGATGCGGCTGAAGGCCAGGACTGTTTTTTTCATTGGCATTGGGCTCGGCTGGGCGGCTGATGTGATTGCCAAGCAAGCTAACATTTTCTGTTTGGGGTTGTCTTGGCGGCCTCTGGGCCGACCAGGTTCTTGGGGTTTTGGGTGAATATCCGTTGCTGCGGTAACGGCTGCTTATGGTTCCGCTTTTACAGCCATCCCTTTCAAGGTCTTAGGTAAAATCCCCTGAAGTTTCTATCAGGGATACCCGAACGATGTGGGCCGATGTTTTAGCGCGTTTCGAGAAAAAAGCACCTGCCAGCGTTATGGCCAAATTGGCGCTGGAGCAAGCTATTGCCCCTGAGTGGGTCGATCAGGTCTTCGAAGAGCATCGGCAACGGCAGTATTCTCGTGAGCTACTGTTCTCGACCATCATCAAGCTGATGTCCCTTGTTTCATTGGGCTTGAAGCCATCCCTGCACGCTGCGGCGCGGCAACTGGAAGATCTTCCTGTCAGCCTGGCGGCCCTCTACGACAAGATCAGTCGTACCGAGCCAGCTCTGTTGCGCGCCCTGGTCACGGGCTGTGCACAGCGCCTGGCTCCAACGATCAGGGAGTTGGGTTGCACGGCGATGCTGCCGGGTTGGCAGGTTCGGGTGGTGGACGGTAATCACTTGGCATCCACTGAGAAACGACTCGGGGCTTTACGCCACGAGCGAGGCGCCGCTCGGCCCGGTTTTTCGGTGGTTGTCTACGATCCCGACCTGGATCAGGTCATCGACCTGCAGGCGTGTGAGGATGCCTACGCAAGCGAGCGTGTTTGCGTGTTGCCTCTCTTGGCCGATGCCGAGTCGGGCCAAGTGTGGCTGGCTGATCGACTCTATTGCACGCTCCCGGTTATGGAGGCTTGCGAACAGGTCAAAACCTCCTTTGTCATTCGCCAACAAGCCAAGCATCCACGCTTGATTCAGGAGGGGCAGTGGCAAGAACCAGTGCCTGTGAGTACGGGCACTGTGCGTGAGCAGATTATTCAGGTCAGAGGCGGTTACCAGTGTCGGCGTGTCGAACTGACGCTTCACTCGCCAACGGACTCGGGTGACAGCAGCTTGATGTTCTGGAGCAATCTGCCTGACAGCGTCAGCGCGCAGCAGATCGCGGAACTCTATCGCCGCCGCTGGAGCATTGAAGGCATGTTCCAGCGACTGGAAGCAATCCTGGAAAGTGAAATCGAAACCCTTGGTAGCCCAAAGGCTGCCCTGCTCGGGTTTGCTACTGCGGTTTTGGCCTACAACGTCCTGGCCGTACTCAAGCGAAGCGTCGAGCAAGCCCATCAGGCTTCCCAGCCTGAGGGCTGGGAAGCCTCAACCTATCACTTGGCGGTTCAGGTCCGCAGTGGCTATGAAGGTCTGCAAATTGCGCTGCCCTCGGAATGCTTTCCCGTCGTACCTCTGGAAAAACTGGCCCAGCGCTTGTTGGAACTGGCCAGAAACATCCAGCCAAAACAAGTTGCCAAAAGTCCCCGGGGCCCCAAGGTGCCCAAACCCAAAACATGGGTGCAAGGCGCTGCGGTGCATGCGCATGTTTCAACGGACCGGGTAATCAAGGCCGCCAAAACGAAAAGACCTTGAAAGGGATGGCTTTTACAGCGGGTCACTTTGGCAAACGCCCCAAAGTAACCAAAGGTCTTGGGCCCCGGCGTTCGGCACCTCGCTTTGGCTCGGTGTTCCTTCGTTCCGGAATTCATCCGGGGGCATCGCCTACGGTTTGCTTCGCTGCACCTCCTCTCGATGCATGCGGCTGCGCCGCACGGTCGCTGCGCTCCCACCCCCGGATGAATCCCTCCACTCAGCCTGCCGAAGGGGCCGGCACGTCAAGAGCGGTACTCGAGCTAACGCTCATCGTGGTGAGTGGTGGGAAGCGAACAGCGAACAGCGAGTGCGGGCTGGCTTTTGATCGTTCCCACGCTCCGCGTGGGAATGCAGCCCGGGACGCTCTGCGTCCCAATCGATCTGCCAGTGACGATGGCATTCGCTGGCAAGTCCGTTCAGTCAGGGCGACTCTGAGGGGGCGGGATAACGTTGTACTCCGACGTTATCCAGCACTCGGTTCACGCCAAACTCAATTCGCTACCCGCACCCCCGCCAGGCTCCCACTCATCTCATAAGCCGCCAACTCCGCCTGATGCCCCGCCAATATCTCTGGCAACGATCCACGCAGGTATTCAACCCAGGTCTTGATCTTCGCATCCAGATATTGCCGCGACGGGTAGATCGCGTACAGGTTCAGTTCCTGCGATCGGTAGTTCGGCATCACCCGTACCAGCGAGCCGTTGCGCAGGGCTTCGATGGCGGCGTACACCGGCAACACGCCGACGCCCATGCCGCTGATGATCGCGGTTTTCATCGCGTCGGCGGAGTTCACCAGGAAGGGCGAGCTGTTGATGGTGACCATTTCCTGGCCGTCAGGGCCGTCGAAGGCCCATTTTTCCAGGGGGATCACCGGGCTCACCAGGCGCAGGCAAGCGTGGTTCAGCAGGTCGCTGGGTTTTTGTGCGCAGCCGTTGGCTTTTACGTAGGCCGGGGAGGCGCAGACGATGCTGTAGGTGATGCCCAGGCGTTGCGAGACGAAGCCCGAGTCCGGCAGTTCGCGGGCCAGGACGATGGAGACGTCGTAGCCTTCGTCGAGCAGGTCCGGCACGCGGTTGGCCATGGTCAGGTCGAAGGTCACGTCCGGGTGGGTCTTGCGGTAGCGGGCGATGGCGTCGATCACGAAGTGCTGGCCGATGCCGGTCATGGTGTGGACTTTCAATTGTCCGGCCGGGCGGGCGTGGGCCTCGCTGGCTTCGGCTTCGGCCTCTTCGACGTAGGCAAGGATCTGCTCGCAGCGCAGCAGGTAGCGCTTGCCGGCTTCGGTGAGGGCGATGCGTCGGGTCGTGCGGTTCAGCAGTCGGGTTTGCAGGTGGGCCTCAAGGTTGGAGACCGCGCGCGAGACGTTGGCGGTGGTGGTGTCGAGTTGCACGGCGGCGGCAGTGAAGCTGCCCGCTTCGGCCACACAACTGAAGGCGCGCATGTTTTGCAAAGTGTCCATGGGGTGCTCTCAAGGGAGATGGCAAATTGTGACACGAAGTTTCAGGGGCTGAGACCCCCGACCAAGGGATTATCTCGTTAACGGTAACAAAGATTCACAGGATTCCCAGCTTATCGCCGTAATGGCGCCCCCCTAGAATTGCGCCCACCTCGAAACATCTCCCACCTCAGGAATTCGCAGCAGTGCCGCGTCGCATCAACAGAGCGCTTTTGCCGCTCAGTGTTCTGGCTCTTTCGTTAGGTCTCGGCGGCTGCATCGGAACCGGAGGGATTGCCCCGCAGGGCAAGGCTCTGGAGGCCAATGAACTGGCCACCGACGAGGCCATCGCCCACGCCGCCCGTGACGCAAACTGGCCCACCGGCCAATGGTGGCAAGCCTATGGCGACCCGCAACTCAACCGCTGGATCGACCTCGCCGTGCAAGGCAGCCCGACCATGGCGATGGCCGCCGCGCGAGTGCGTCAAGCGAGATCCATGGCCGGTGTCGCCGAAGCAGCCGAGTCGTTGCAGATCAATGGCGAGTCGACCCTCAAGCGCCACAACTGGCCCACCGACCAGTTCTACGGCCCCGGTGAGCTGGCCAACAGCACCACCTGGGACAACAACGCCGCGCTGGGTTTCAGTTACGCGCTCGACCTCTGGGGCCGTGAAAGCAACAGCACCGAGCGGGCCGTCGATCTGGCGCACATGAGCGCTGCCGAGGCGCGTCAGGCGCAGCTGGAATTGCAGAACAACATCGTGCGCGCCTACATCGAACTGTCACTGCATTACGCCCAGCGCGACATCGTTGCGGCGACGCTCAAGCAGCAACAGCAGATTCTCGAGCTGGCGCAGAAACGCCTGAACGGCGGGATCGGCACGCACTTTGAAGTCAGCCAGGCCGAAACGCCGTTGCCGGAAACCCATCGGCAACTGGATGCGCTGGACGAAGAAATCGCCCTGAGCCGCAACCAGATCGCGGCACTGTCCGGCAAAGGCCCGGGCGCCGGCGCGCAATTGCAGCGTCCGACCCTGTCCCTCGGGGCAGCGCTGAAGTTGCCGTCGGCATTGCCTGCCGAACTGCTCGGCCAGCGTCCGGACGTGGTCGCCAGTCGCTGGCAAGTGGCGGCGCAGGCGCGCGGGATTGATGTCGCGCATGCCGGGTTCTACCCCAACGTCGATCTGGTCGGCAGCCTCGGCTACATGGCCACCGGCGGCGGGGCGCTGGAGTTCCTGACCGGCAAGAAGCTCAACTACAACGTCGGCCCGGCGATCTCGCTGCCGATCTTCGACGGCGGGCGACTGCGTGCCGAGCTAGGCGAAGCCTCGGCGGGTTATGACATCGCCGTCGCGCATTACAACCAGACTCTGGTCAATGCGCTGAAGAACATCTCCGACCAGTTGATCCGCCGCGAGTCGATGGACAAGCAGCAGACGTTCGCCGCCGAATCCGTGGCCACCGCGCAGAAGACTTACGACATCGCGATGATCGCCTACCAGCGCGGGCTCACCGATTACCTCAACGTGCTCAACGCCCAGACCCTGCTGTTCAAACAGCAGCAGGTTCAGCAGCAGGTGCAGGCGGCGCGCTTGAGTGCCCATGCGGAACTGGTGACGGCGTTGGGCGGTGGTTTGGGGGCGGGTAAAGACGTGCCGACGGAGCGACAAACCCAGGCACCTAAAACCCCGGTTCTCTTGCGTTGAACACACAATCCCTGTGGGAGCGAGCTTGCTCGCGAATGCGGTGTGTCAGCCGACATGTGTGCTGGCTGACACTCCCGCTTCGCGAGCAAGCTCGCTCCCACAGGGGATGGGGCCGACCTGAAACTCATTGAGCATATTTGAATGACTCCCTTGCCCGCACCTTTGCGCTGGCTCTACTCCCTGGAATGGCGCCGGGGCTTCTTCGACTGGGCGCGCAGCGACGGCGTGACCTGGGTCTACATCTTCAAGGTATTGATTGCCGCGTTCCTGACCCTGTGGCTGGCGATGCGCCTGGAGCTGCCGCAGCCGCGCACGGCGATGATCACCGTGTTCATCGTCATGCAGCCGCAGAGCGGTCAGGTGTTCGCCAAGAGTTTCTATCGCTTCCTCGGCACCCTGGCCGGGTCGGCGATGATGGTCACGCTGATCTCGTTGTTCGCGCAGAACACTGAGTTGTTCCTCGGTTCGCTGGCGATCTGGGTCGGCATCTGTTCGGCGGGCGCCGCTCGTTGCCGCAACTTCCGTGCGTATGGTTTTGTGCTGGCCGGGTACACCGCCGCGATGGTCGGTTTGCCGGCGCTCGCCCATCCTGACGGTGCGTTCATGGCGGCGGTGTGGCGGGTGCTGGAGATCTCGCTGGGGATTCTCTGCTCGACCCTGGTCAGTGCCGCGATCCTGCCGCAGACCGCCAGCGCCGCGATGCGCAACGCCTTGTATCAGCGCTTCGGTGTGTTCGCGTTGTTCGTCACCGATGGCCTGCGCGGGCGCAGCAAACCGGAATCGTTCGAGGCCAGCAATGTGCGCTTTATCGCCGAAGCGGTGGGGCTGGAAGGGCTGCGTAGCGTGACCGTGTTCGAAGACCCGCACATGCGTCGGCGCAACGGTCGGCTCAGTCGCCTCAACAGCGAATTCATGGGCATCACCACCCGTTTCAACGCCTTGCACCAGTTGCTCGAACGCCTGCGTCGCAACGGCGCCGACCATGTGGAAGCCGCAATCAAACCGGGCCTGCAGGACCTGGCCGAAGTGCTCGACGGTTTCAGCGGCCGCGCCCTGACCAGTCCGGATGCGGCGCGTCTGGTGCTGGCGCTGGCGGCCTACAAGGAAGGCTTGCCGGCGCGGGTGCGCAGCCTGCGGGCGATCTTCCAGGAGAGCGAGCCGAGCGACGCCGAACAGCTGGATTTCCATACCGCGTATGAGCTGCTCTATCGCTTCGTCGATGACTTGCACAGTTATGCACAGACTCACGCCTCTCTGGCTGATCACAGCCACGAACGCGAGCGCTGGGACGAGCCGTTCACCCCGCAGACCAGTTGGTGGGCGGCGGCGGCTTCGGGGATTCGTGCCACGTTCATCCTGGTCGTGCTCGGCAGTTACTGGGTCGCCACCGCGTGGCCGAGCGGTGCGACCATGACCCTGATTGCCGCTGCCACCGTGGGTCTGTCGGCGGCGACGCCGAACCCGAAACGCATGGCGTTCCAGATGGCCTGCGGCACGTTCCTCGGAGCGTTGATCGGCTTCGTCGAGATGTTTTTCATCTTCCCGTGGATCGACGGTTTTCCGCTGCTGTGCGTGATGCTCGCGCCGGTGATCGTGCTCGGCTCGTTCCTCGCTTCGCGGCCACAATACGCCGGTGTCGGCCTCGGTCTGCTGATCTTCTTCAGCACAGGTTCCGTGCCGGACAACCTGACGATCTACAACCCCTACACCTTCATCAACGACTACATCGCCATGGTCATGGGCATGCTGGTCTGCGCGGCGGCGGGGGCGATCATTCTGCCGCCGAACAGCCGTTGGTTGTGGCAGCGTCTGGAACAGGACCTGCGCGGGCAAGTGGTGTACGCGATCAGCGGCAAACTCAAGGGGCTGGCGTCGAGCTTCGAAAGCCGTACCCGCGACCTGATGCATCAGGCTTATGGTCTGGCGGCCGGTCAGCCGCTGGTGCAGAAAAACCTGCTGCGCTGGATGTTCGTGGTGCTGGAAGTCGGTCACGCGATCATCGAGTTGCGCAAGGAACAGGCGATTCTGCCGGTGCATCCGGCGTATGCCGAATCCCAGCCATGGCGCCAGGCGATCCGGGTCATGGGGCGCTCGCTGGTGCGGCTGTTCCTGCAACCGAATTCGAGCAATCTGGAACGCGCACTGGTCGCTGTCGATCACGCCATCAGCCGAGTCGCCGCCACTGACGAGCCGTTCGCACCGCACTTCGATACCTCGGCACTGCGTCGGGTGAAAAGCTACCTGCACTTCATCCGCACCTCGTTGCTCGACCCGCAGTCGCCCCTTGCTGCCTACGCCATCGCCAAGCCCGAAGGACTTGCCCATGCCTCGTGAAATCGCCTTCCACGGCGTGTACATGCCGACCATGACCCTGATGTTTTTCGTCGCTGCGGCGCTGGCCTGGGCGCTGGACCGATTCCTCTCGGGGTTCGATCTGTACCGCTTCTTCTGGCACCCGGCGCTGCTGCGCCTGAGCCTGTTTACCTGTCTGTTCGGCGCGATGGCGCTGACTGTCTACCGTTGAGTCTGAGAATTGTCCCGATGAAAAAGTTTTTCAGCCTGCTCGCGACCCTGCTGGTGCTGGCCCTGGCGTTGTGGATCGGCCGCACGTTGTGGGAGCACTACATGAACACCCCGTGGACCCGCGACGGCCGGGTGCGCGCCGACATCATCAACGTCGCCGCCGACGTCACCGGTGAAGTGGTCGACGTGCCGGTGCGCGACAACCAGTTGGTGAAGAAAGGTGATTTGCTGATGCAGATCGACCCCGAGCACTATCGCCTCGCGGTGAAACAGGCGCAGTCGCTGGTGGCTTCGCGCAAGGCCACCTGGGAGATGCGCAAGGTCAACGCCCATCGCCGCGCCGACATGGACGCATTGGTGATCTCCAAGGAAAACCGCGACGACGCCAGCAACATCGCCGACTCGGCACTCGCCGATTACCAACAGGCCCAAGCGCAACTGGAAGCCGCCGAACTCAACCTCAAACGCACCGAAGTGCGCGCGGCGGTGGACGGCTACGTGACCAACCTCAATGTGCATCGCGGCGACTACGCCCGCATCGGCGAAGCGAAAATGGCCGTGGTCGACATGAATTCTTTCTGGGTCTACGGCTTCTTCGAAGAAACCAAACTGCCCCACGTGCGCGTTGGCGATAATGCCGACATGCAACTGATGAGCGGCGAAGTCCTCAAGGGCCATGTGGAAAGCATTTCCCGTGGTATTTACGACCGCGACAACCCCGAAAGCCGCGAGCTGATCGCCGATGTGAACCCGACCTTCAACTGGGTGCGGCTGGCGCAACGGGTGCCGGTGCGGATTCACATCGATGAAGTGCCGGAAGGTGTGCTGCTGGCGGCGGGGATTACCTGCACCGTTGTTGTGAAGCAGGACGCTGTGGATAACTGACAGACCGCGTCGTAGCCATTCGCGAGCAAGCTCGCTCCCACAGGTATCACGGCGTCCGGGCATTCTGAGTACGCCACAATACCTGTGGGAGCGGGCTTGCCCGCGAAGCCGGCGACTCGGTTTTGAGAGGAGATACTCAGCTTCTACTCGCTGCAAAACGTCTCGTGCAGATGCCGCCAGATCACCCGTCCGGATCCGGTTTTTTCGAACACCACAGTTGAACGCCGATCCGTGTGCACCCCGCTCGCATCGGTCTGCTGTTCGCGATAATTCACCGTCGCGCCGCGCTCATGCAAGGCAATCCCTTGAAGCTCGCCGAGCCCGATCCTGAACCCGCTTTTCTTGCCGCCCGCGATTTGAAACAACCCACGCAAGGCCTCGAAATCCAGCACACGCCCCAGCGGCGTCACCATGGAAAACCGTGGCGAAAAACGCGCCAGCAATCGTTCCAGCGCTGCCTCGTCTTCCTCAACGGCAAACCATCGTTCGATGGCTTCATGGGCCTGGATCACTTCGTCAAAATAGTCGGCGTAGTCAGTCATGTGGATTTTTCCTGAAGGTGAGGTGAGCGCAGAAGGGCGAGCACTTTTGTCGAATCGAAACGCAGCACGGCCGCCATCGGCAACAGCGTGAGCAGTGCAGCGGCGAGAAAGCAGTATTTGAATCCGTTGGTGCCCAAAGCGCCCAACAGAGAGCTGAGCAGTGCCGCGCCGAGGCAGAAACCGAGTTGGCGATTGATATTCCACAGGGCGCTGGAGTGGCCCATTTTTTCTGGCGTGATGCCGACAAATGCCAGGGTCTGCGCGGTGACGCTGCACAGGCTGCCACCCAGCCCCATCAGGGCATAGGCGAGGATTAACGGGCCGTTGGCAGGTTGATCGATCTGCAACAGCACGACGATGCCAAGTGATTGCAGCAGCATGCCGGCGATCAGTAACGGCTTGGGGCCGGTCCGGTTGAAGCTGCGTTTGCCAAGCATGATCGCCACGCCCGAGGCCGCCGCCCAGGCCAGCATCAACGCCCCGGTTCGCGCTGCACCGAAACCGAGGTCGTGCAGGTACAACACGGCAATCATGTTGGTGCCGGTAAAGATGCCGGGCACGAACAGGTAGATCAGCATCGCCAGGCGCAACGAAGGGTTCTTGATCAGTTGCAGATCAAGGACTGCACCCGGTTTGTTCCAGCCATCGCGCAGGTAGATCCACAAGGTGCTGATGCTGAGCAGCAGGACACCGCCCGCGAGATGTCGGGTTGCGGGCTCGCTCGCCAGACTGACGGCCATCAGCAACAGACTCAGCGCTGCCACGGCCAGCAGCAGGCCGCGAGCGTCCAGTGTCGGGCGTGCGTTTGCTGGCTGATCCGCTTTCAACCAGAGCAGGCCCAATCCGAAAGCCAAGAGCGCCACTGGCATATTCAGGTAGAAAATCCAGCGCCACGACAGCAACTCGACGATCAAACCACCCGCCGCCGGCGACAGCGCCGGCACCATCAATGCCACCAGCAAAACCACACCGGTGAAGTGCGCGCGTTGTGTCGCCGGAAACTCCCGATAGGCCAGCGCCTGACCGACCGGCAGCAACAACCCGCCACCGAGTCCTTGCAGCAGTCGCCAGCCGATCAGGCTTTCAATCGAGCTCGCCTGAGCGATAAGACCGGAGGCGATCCCGAACGCCAGCAGCGAACCGAGGATCAGCCGCCGCTCGCCCACCCGTGCAGCCAGCCACACGCTCATCGGAATGATCAGCGTCAGCCCGAGCATGTAGGCGTTGGTGATCCACGCCAGTTGCGTCACCGAGGCGTGCAACTGCGCGGCGATGTCCGGGTAGGCAATGCTCGCGGCGAACATGTTCAGCAGGTCGAGGGCGAACCCCAACAGATACACCAGCGCGACTTTCGAGCGATAGGCCATGGCAGCTTCCCTGTGATGAGGCGTGCAGGTTAGGGCGCTGGAAGCGATAGAAATACGCTGGTTTGACTGCTAGTTTGTCAAAATTATTTTGACAGGGAGCGCAGTGAACATGGTCAGCCTGGATCGATTCGACACCTTCAAAGCCGTGGTCGAGGCCGGCTCATTGACCGCCGCTGCCGACACGCTGGGGCAAACGCGGGCGGTGGTGAGCTTCAACCTCAAACGTCTTGAGGAAGAGTTGGGCGTCACCTTGCTCACCCGCAACACCCGGCAACTGGCCCTGACCGATGCCGGCGAACGCTTTTATCGGCGCTGCCTGCGCACACTGGACGAAGCACGGCTGGCCATCGAGGAAGCACGTTCGGAGCACTCGCAGCTCAAGGGCACCCTGCGCATCACCACGACCGTGGAGTTCGCGCTGGCTCAGGTGGTGCCGGCGCTGGAAGTGTTTCGGCAACAGCAGCCGCAACTGAACATTCACTTGTCCACGTCCTCGACCCACGCCGATCTGATCTCCGAACGGTTCGACATGGCGATCCGCCTGGGTCGCATGCACGACTCGAATCTGCGGGCGGTGCAGTTGTCGACGTTCGAGGTGTTTGCCGTGGCGGCACCGGGGCTGGTCGAGCGATTTGTGCCGGTCGATACGCTGGCGGTGCTTGAATCGATGCCGACGCTGGGGCATGGGCGAGTGCCGGAAATGACGGTCAGCGACCCCGCCGGCACCGAGCATGTCTATCAGCCAAAACCGGGAACCACCGCCATCGTTGCCGACAACTCCGCGACCCTGCGTGCCTTTGCACTGACCGGGCAGGGCGTGGCGATTCTGCCGCAATGGCTGATTCAGGAAGACCTCGACGCCGGGCGGTTACAGCGCTTGTTGCCGGATTACCGTTTCGCGCAGCAAGGGGTTTATGCGCTGTACCCGGACACCCGACACCTGCCACTGAAGGTGCGGGCGTTCATTGATTTCATGAAAGGGTGGGGGTGATGCTCTGCGGTGTCTGCACTGGCCCCATCGCGGGCAAACCACGCTCCCACAGGTTTAGCGGTGTGTTCAGATATCCAGTACGGCACAAAAACCTGTGGGAGCGGGCTTGCCCGCGATGGGGCTGACGCGGTTTCAGAGTTGCCCGCCCAACCCGAACCGCTTCATCAACGTCGACTCCAGCAATCCTTTCGGCAACAACGTCGCCAGCAGCGGCAACGCCCGGCTGCCATTGCCGATGCGGATCAGTCGTGGCGGTTTGCTCTGCTGCACAGCCTTGAGCAGCTCGGCGGCAAATTCGCTGGCCGGCGTCGGTTTGTCCTGCGAGGCCTTGGCCCGCGCCCGAATGCCTTCGCGCAACGGAAACCACGGCGATTGTTCGTTGATCAGCTGTTCGGCTTCATGCCCGGCATTCTTGGCGAAGCTCGATTGAATCGCCCCCGGCTGCACTTCCATCACGCGAATCCCGAAGGGCGCCAGCTCCATGCGCAATGCATCGCTCAACGCATGCACCGCCGCTTTCGAGGCGCAGTAGGCTCCAGCGAACGGCGTGACCAGCACCCCGGAAACGCTGCCGACGTTCACCACCAGGCCCTTGGCCCGACGCAGCACCGGGAACAGCGCACGGGTCACGCCGACAATTGAAAACACGTTGGTTTCGAACTGGCGCTGCATGGCCGGAACACCGCCGTCGAGCAGCGGCCCCATGGCGCCGTAACCGGCGTTGTTGATCAGCACATCGAGACCGCCGTGTTGCTGGTTGATCCGCTCGGCGAGTTGTTCCAGTGCTGTGTTGTCATTGACGTCGAGTTGCACGGCGGTGAATCCGGCAACGGCGAGTGCCGCAACATCTTCAGCCTTGCGCGCACTGGCCCAGACCTCGTAGCCGGCACTTTTGAAGGCATCGGCGAGGGCGCGGCCGATGCCGCTGGAACAACCGGTAATCAACGCAACGGGCATGGCGCATTCCTTGTGCAAACGTGTGGGGGGAGGGGATCAGTCGGAGAAACTACCCTGCAATCGCTCGGCGCGAAACTCCAGGGTTTGCGGGCGATAACCGGGACGCAACGGCGGCATCGGCAGACAGTCTTCCCAGTTGCCGCCAGCCTGCAATTCGCCGGGGCCGCGATAGCGTGGGGCGGCGTATTGATTGTCGGCCAGGTTCACGGTGTCGCCCGGTGCATACGCTGCGATGCGCCAGCGCAGTTCGGTCAGCGGCACGTCGTTGCCATTGTTCATCTTCAGCAGCAGCGGGCGGTCGGCGGGGCAGTGTTCGGGGGCATAGACGATGCGCAGTTCAAGCCGTGCCAGTTGCTTGACCTCGCGGTTGTCCAGCCACACCACCCACATTGCCACCAGCCCAAGGCCGACGGCGGCGGCCATGGATACCGGCAAGGCTTTGGCCGGGTAGCGCAACAACAGGATCAGCCAGGTGATGACCAGCAAGACGCCGATGAACATGTTCGAACGCTCCTTGAACTCGTGATGACCATCCTACCGAAGGGGCGCGGGAATGGACATTCACGGATTGAGCGTAGGTGCCGTCGGTCGGTACTGTAGTTTCTGACAGTAGCCGAAACAGCACCGAGCTTGCTCAGATGCCAGAGGCACAACGAACGCCGTTCGCGCGGGGAGCGCGCTCTATGAGCTTGCACATCAATACACCGAGGATGTCAGCGTTCGATCCGCGCGGTTTACCGGTCCGCACGGTCGATTACTGTCGAACCGTCGAGGGCGGACCTGTCGAGCCCCGGATCAACCGCATCCTGAATGATTCGGCGCAGCGTGCGGTGAAGCTGTGGGATCCGCGGCTTTGGCTGTCACAAACCGGCGACCCGCTGACGCCGGCCAACCTGATACAGAAGTTTACCCTCGACGCCAGGGTGATTCGTTCAGACAGCGTCGATGCCGGTACGCAAATCGATTTGAAGGGGCTCGCCGCACAAACGGTGTTCAGCTGGGACAGCCGTCAGATGCGACGCGAGATCGAACACGACTCCTTGCTGCGCCCCGTCGCGATATTCGAGCAAGGGGCGAGCGAGCCACGGCATTGCGTCGAACGCTTGACCTACGGTCATCCCGGCAGCGGGGATCGGTCGCGAAACCAGTTCGGTCAGCTGATTCGTCATGACCATCCGGCGGGCAGCGTGCTGTTCAATGCCTTTGCAATCATCGGCCCCTGCACCGAGGACACCCGCCACTTCACTCTGGAGCCGCTGACACCCGACTGGCCGGAGCAGGAGGCGGATCGTGCACGGCTGTTGGAACCCGGCGGCGGTGCGACATCGCGGTGGCGCTATGGTGCGCTCGGCGACGTACTGGAGCAGACGGACGCCCGAGACAACCGGCATACACTCGCACTTACCATCGATGGCCGCTTGCGCGAGCGCCGCTTGCAGTTGAAGGGGGAGACTGAGCAGACCCTGGTTACTGATATTCACTACAAAGCGTTTGGCAGCATCGAGCAGGAAGCCACCGGCAACGGTGTACAAACCACACTGACCTATCGCCCCGAGGACGGGCGCCTGATGGTTCGCCGTGCTGAAGATGCTGACGGTCGAGTGTTGCAACACCTGATTTATCGTTATGACCGGGTGGGCAATGTCTTGAGCATCGAAGACAAGTCTTTGCCGATCCGTTACTTCGGGAATCAGCGAATCAATCCGGTCAGTCGCTTTGTCTATGACAGTCTTTACCAATTGATCGGGGCGTCCGGCTGGGAAGCCGGCGCTGTCAATCAGGGTCCGCAGTCGGTGGGGCGCGTCAATCCGGCGGCGCTCAGCAACTATCAGCAGACTTACGAATATGATCCCGGCGGCAACCTGCGCAGGCTGACTCATGTCGGCGCACAAAGTCATGGGCGCAAACTGCAACCGGCGAGTTACAGCAATCGTGCTCTGCCTTACGGGCACGCACCTCCCGACGACGCTCAAATCGAAGCCGCCTATGACCGCAGAGGCAACCTGTTGCAGCTGGAGCCGGGGCGGATACTGAGCTGGAACCTGCGCAACCAACTGCAATCAGTCAGCCCGGTGGAGCGCGCTTCCGGTGCCAATGACAGCGAGACCTATCTCTACGATGGTGGTCACCAGCGGGTTCGCAAGATCCGCCTGTTACAGGCCAGTACACGCACCGTGGTTGCCGAGGTGTGCTATTTGCCCGGGTTGGAACTGCGTACCGATAACGGGATCGGTGAACGGTTGCAAGTCATCACTGCCGAGGGCGGGCTGAACAATATTCGAGTATTGCATTGGGAGAGCCCTCCGCCTTCGGGGATCAACGATCGGTATCGATATGCCTGTTCGGATCACCTGGGATCAGTCAGCCTGGAGTCGGACGATCGTGGCGCAGTGATCAGTCAGGAGTTATTTCACCCGTTCGGTACAACGGCCTGGCAAAACGGTGAATTCGAATATAAATACGTACGTTACTCGGGCAAGGAGCACGATGCGACCGGTCTTTACGATTACGGCTTCCGCTACTACATCCCGTGGTTGCAACGTTGGGCAAGCACCGATCCTGGCGGATATTCGGATGGGCTGAATATTTACCGGATGGTTCGCAACAATCCGCTCACGATGAGAGACGCGCTGGGGCTGCAAGCCGAGACCGGAACCTACGAAGCGGACGTGGGCATTCGAGTGAGATTGGCGTTCAAGCTGCTTTCCTCCCAAGCACATGTGTCCAGGCTTGAGCCGGGAGGAGTGGAATACAGCAAGTCTGCTGATTTCAAACTGGTTGAAGTCGGCGAGGGCCCGGATTTTTCAGTGAGCAAGCGCGAGCTGTCGAGTCATCTGAGGATGTACCGGCGCCAGTACCGTGAGATGTACCACGACTCTATGCGGCGAGAAATGCAGAACACAAATATCAGCGCGGAACAAAATTTTGAATTGGGAAAAGAGATCGCCGAGATCACATCCTCGTCCCTCAAGTATTCAAGCGAACCACGTGTATCGGAGGAAAAAACGGTCACCAAGCACTACTTCGCATTGGTCAATCGCGACGATGTTGAAAAGAAGGGCCAGGATAAAGTGATTTATGGCATCGCTGAGTTGAGTGTCTCGTCAACAAAGGACGGAGAAAGCACGGTTCATGTGAGCAACATACTTGCGCACCCACTGACACAGCCGGGCGTGGATAAGTTCCTGGGTGAATCGGTCGAGGCCACCGAGGCCATCCAACCTTTCAAATTGCGTGGTATTGGGACCTACCTGACCGTCAAGTCGTTGGCCAGGATGGTGAGCACGCACAACGTTCAGAAAGTCAGGACGGCCGCGGTCAATCCGCGATCAGCGGCTATCGCCAAAAGACTGGGAGCCAGAAAAGTGGCGTAAAAAAGCCCCCGCCCAACCGCTGCGGATAGGGGACGCAGCGGGCTGGACGGGGGCTTCTTATCACGGGGCGATCACTGCGCGATGGTTTTCACCGACACGCCGCGTTCGATCGGGGTGGAGCGACCGTAGATATCTTCAAAGCGCTCGATATCGTCTTCGCCCAGGTACGAGCCCGACTGCACTTCGATGATTTCCAGCGGGATCTTGCCCGGGTTACGCAGGCGATGGACCGAGGCGATCGGGATGTAGGTCGACTGGTTCTCGCAGAGCAGAAACACGTTCTCGTCGCAGGTCACTTCGGCGGTGCCGCTGACCACGATCCAGTGTTCGGCGCGGTGGTGGTGCATCTGCAGTGACAGGCAGGCACCCGGCTTGACCGAGATGTGCTTGACCTGGAAGCGACCGCCCATGTCCACCGAGTCGTAGGAGCCCCACGGACGGTAGACCTCGCAGTGGTTCTGGGTTTCGCTACGGCCCTGCTCGTTGAGCGTGTTGACCATCTGCTTGACGCCTTGGACCTTGTCCTTGTGGGCGATCATCATCGCGTCCTTGGTTTCGACCACCACGATGTTTTCCAGGCCGATCACCGACACCAGTTTGCCGTTGCCGTGGATCATGCAGTTCTTGCTGTCCTGGATCACCACATCGCCTTTGCTGACGTTGCCGTTTGCGTCCTTCTCGTTGACTTCCCACAGCGACGACCAGCAACCGACATCGCTCCAGCCGGCGGTCAGCGGCACCACGCAGGCGCGCTGGGTCTTTTCCATCACGGAATAGTCGATGGAGTTGTCCGGGCAGCAGGCGAAGGTGGCTTCGTCGAAGGTGATGGTGTCGTTGTCCTGGGCGCTGCGTTCGAGGGTCAGCAGGCAGGTGTCGTAGATGTCCGGATCGTGTTTTTTCAGTTCTTCGAGGAAGCGGCTGGCGCGGAACAGAAACATGCCGCTGTTCCAGTAGTAACCGCCGGACTCGACGTACTCGGTGGCGCGTTTGACGTCGGGTTTTTCCACGAAGTGCGAGACGCGGCTGACGCCTTCCGGCAGCAGCGAATCGCCGGTGGATTTGATGTAGCCGTAACCGGTTTCCGGTTTGGTGGCCGGTACGCCGAACAGCACCATCTCGCCGTTCTCTGCCGCCACAGTGGCCAGGGCCAGCGCACGTTGCAGGGCTTTCTGGTCTTCGAGGACGTGGTCGGCCGGCAGCACCAGCATCAGTTCGTCGCGACCTTCATTGACCAGCATCATCGCGGTCAGCGCCACGGCCGGCGCGGTGTTGCGACCGAACGGTTCCATCAGGATGCGCTGGCATTCCAGGTTCCGGTTGCTCAGCTGCTCGTTGACGATGAAGCGGTGATCCTTGTTGCAGACCACGATCGGAGTGTCCATGCCTTCGAACACCAGACGCTCGAGGGTTTGCTGGAACAGCGTGTGTTCGCCGGTCAGGGCGAGAAATTGCTTAGGGAACTGCTTACGCGAAAGCGGCCAAAGACGTGAACCGCTACCACCTGACAAGATCACCGGAATCATATTGTTTACTCCATAAAATCGATTGGTTAGAGGCACGAACGCTGTGTCGTTTCACTCTTGCTTTTGTCTCGTATCCGAACTCTTGCCTCGGTCCCTGTGGGAGCCTGGCTTGCCAGCGATGGCATCACCTCGGTATGTCTGCAGAACCGAGTTGTCTGCATCGCTGGCAAGCCAGCTCCCACAGGGAGCGGGGGCGGTTCGGGAAAATTTGTTAGCGGGTCGACACCGGGCGTTTCACCCAGACCGGCGACAGGTTGCTGCCGTTGCCGGTGACGTACAGCACTGCGGCTTCACCGCGCTCCAGGGCGACCGGTTTCACGTCGCCGACCTTCTTGTCGCCTTCGTACAGCGCGAGGCTGACTTTCACCGGGTTGATTTCGCGCTCGCCACGGCCCTTGGCGGCCACGTTCGGCACCACGTCGGTCTTGCCGTCGGCGGTCTTCAGGGTCAGCGGCTTGTCGCTGAGGTTCTGCACGCGCACCAGGGATTTCTGCTTGTTCTTGAACGGCGGTTCTTCGATCAGTTGTGGCGCGCCGGACGCGTTGTTGACCAGGGTGTAGTAGTGATCACCGGCGAGTTTCACCGGCAGGGTCTGGCTGCCGACCTTGGCGCTGTAGTCGCCGCCCGGCATGAAGCTGAAGTCGCTGCTGGCCAGCGGCGCGACGTCGCTCAGATTGGTGCTGCCGACGGTGGCGCTGACTTCAGCGTTGCTGGCGTTGTAGACGCGCACAAAGGTCGAGCCTTTTGGTGCAGTCGGGCCGTACAGCGCGGCGTCGCCACCGGCGAAGGCCTGGACCGACAGCACGCTCAGACCCGCCACCAGAGCAATGCGTTTTGCGAGACGACGAGGAGTTGTAGTGAAAGTCATGGTGTACCTCTCTTTCAGTTTTGCGCCCGATCGGGCGTCTCGGATTTAGTGTTGATTGCTACGTTTTGTTGGCGCGCGCCGGCTTGTTTAAGCTCTGCGACCCACTGCGGGTCGGCGTCGCCGATTTCGTTGTTCACAGGCAGATATCGTTCAGGAAACTCCCAGATCAGCACCTGTGGCGGGCTGTTCTTGAAGTCGTCGCTTTTCAGGTAGCTGAGCATCGGCAGGATCGGGCCGTGGCCGTCCTCGGCGTAGTTGACGACGTCGCTGTGCAGCGCTTGCTTGAGCGCACCGACGAAGTTCCAGTTGGGGTTGGCGCTGTAGCTGGTGCCGATCAGCGCGACCGGCACTTCGCTGTTGGCGAACAGCGCGTCGTCACCGGCAGGCTGCTCGGCGGCGGCCACGGTATTGCGCTTTTGCAGCGGCTCTTGCGCCGGCATCAGGTTTTCGAACAGCGGATCCAGCGGCAGGAACAGACGCAGGTCGCCTTTGTGCGTGACCTTCTCGGCTGGCGTGGTGACGAAGCGCTGCGGCTCGCCGCTGAGCGGGAACTTGTCGGCGATGGTTCTGGCCAGGGTGTTGGCGGCGATTTCCGCGCCTTCCGGGGTCCAGTGGGTGTCGGTGCGCAGGAACACTTGCTGACCGTTCTGCTTGGCAGCTTGCAGCGGGCCGAGCAGGTCGGGGGCGAGGATCTTGTCCGCCGCGACACGGGCATGGAAGTCCTGATAGAGGTTGGCGTGGATGCTCGCCGGTTTCACTTCACCCAGGTGTTCCGGGTACAGGCGAACCTTGGCCGGCACGATCGCCATCACCAGTTTCACGCCTTTCTCTTTCAGGGTCTGGCGCACGCCTTCGACCAGCGCGTAGTTGCCTTGCAGGTTCAGCTCTTCGTTGACGATCGGGTTGAATTCCTCATCGCTGTACAACCACTGATCGCGACCGAGCACCACGCCCGGACGACCTTCGTTGAACAGTTTGAAATCCAGCGCGGCCCAGAGGTTGGTGCCCAGGCGTTTGATCGGGAATTCGTCGTCGTAGTGGGTTTCCACGGCTTTGGTCCAGCGGCCGTTGAGCACCGTCGCGTCCGCGTTGGTGCTGAAGCCGAAGAAGCTGCGCACCGACCACAGACCGAGCACCAGCAGGGTCACCAGAAACAGCGCGATGTAGAAGATGCGTAATGAGCGGGTCATGTCAGATCCCTCAGAACTGGAAGTAAAGGAACGGCGAGAAGCTTTGCGCCGAGAGTTTGAGAATCGAGGCGATGAACAGCAGCAGGATCAGCCCGCGCATCACGTAGCGCGACCAGTCCGCCGTCCAGTACGCCGGTTGCACCTGGGCGTCGACGCCGACGGTGTAGCCAGGCTCGTGGATGCTCGCCGGGTTTTCGCCAGGCGCTGCCTTGATCAGGCCTGGAGTCGCCGTGGCTGGGCCGTTGGCCTCGACGTTGACCTCAGGTTTGGTTTTGGCCGGAGGCTGGTTGGTGTACAGATCACGCAGGCCGAAGAACGCCAGCGTCATGTAAGCCACCACCAGAGTTGCCACTTGCAGGCCGGTGAGGCTGGCCTGGTTGAGTTCCGACAGCGACCAGTCGCCGAAGCTGAACATCGCGCCGTACATGCGGCCGGCAACGTGCAGGTTCTCGGCGCGGAAGATCACCCAGCCCATGACCACCAGCAGGAAGGTCAGCGCCCAGCGGATCGGGTTGAGGCTGCGCGGCGAGGTATTCAGGCCCAGCGCCTTTTCAATCGCCAGCCACATGCCGTGCCACGCACCCCAGACGATGTAGGTGATGTTCGCACCGTGCCACAGACCACCGAGCAGCATGGTCAGGAACAGGTTGCGATAGGTCATCAGCGTGCCTTTGCGGTTGCCGCCGAGGGTGATGTACAGGTAGTCACGCAGCCAGGTCGACAGGCTGATGTGCCAGCGGCGCCAGAACTCGGTGATCGATTGGCTGATGTACGGCTGCTTGAAGTTTTCCATGAAGCGGAAACCCATCATCAGACCCAGGCCGATGGCCATGTCGCTGTAGCCGGAGAAGTCGAAATACAGCTGCGCGGTGTAGGCCAGCGCGCCGAGCCAGGCATCACCCGTGGTCGGGTTTTGCAGGGCGAAGCAATGGTCGGCGACCACGGCGAGGGTGTCGGCGATGAACACCTTCTTGATGAAACCCTGCATGAACCGCGTGCAACCTTCGGAGAACTTGTCGAGGGTGTGGGTGCGGTTGTTGAACTGGTCGGCCAGGTCGCGGAAACGCAGCACCGGGCCGGCGATCAGGTGCGGGAAGATCGCCACGAACGCCGCGAAGTCGATCAGGTTGCGGGTGGCCGGGGTATCGCCGCGGTAGACGTCGATGATGTAGCTGATCGACTCGAAGATGTAGAACGAGATACCGATCGGCAGCAGCACGTGGGTCAGGATGAACGGCTCGAGACCGACCGACGTCATCATCGCGTTGATGCTGTCGACGCCGAAGTTGGCGTACTTGAAGTAGCCGAGGATGCACAGGTCCACCGCCACGCCGAGCAGCAGCCAGCGCTGGGCCGGTTTGGTGCGCACGCCGGCGGCGCCGACTTTCAGGCCGATCCAGTAGTTCCAAAGGGTGACGCCGGCGAACAGCGCCAGGAAGTCCACCCGCCACCACGCGTAGAACACGTAGCTGGCGATCAGCAGCAGCAGGTTGCGATAGCGTTGCCCGCTCAGGTAGTACAAGCCGAGAAAGATCGGCAAGAACAGAAACAGGAACACGTTGGATGAAAATACCATCCCGATCTCTCCATGTTTGAACCAACAGTCAAGGGCCAAAGCCCCCCCAAACCCCCCGCTGAAAACTGGAGAGCTAACTCACACATCTCAAACCTGACACTTAACCTGTGGGAGCGAGCTTGCTCGCGAAAGCGGTGTGCCAGACGACATCATTTTTGAATGTCAGATCCTCTTCGCGAGCAAGCTCGCTCCCACAGGGTTTATCAGTGTCCTCAGGAACCTTTGTTGCCCTTTTCGTGGGACGGGTCATAGACCTTGGTCAGGTCGCCGCCGAGGCGGAAGGTCTTGAATGGCTGCATGCCGTGCTTCTTCTCGATCACATCCGGCGAACAGGTGTAGAGGGTGCAGAACGGTTCGAGCCAGGCGAATTTCATGTCCTCTTTCAGATCGGTCATGTCCTGCTCTTTGCCGTTCTTCTTCTCGAAGTCTTCGGGGTCTTTCACCCCGGCCAGCACCCGGTCACCCAGACGTTTCAGCGCGCCGTTGTTTTCCTGACGCAGATCCACACCGTTGACCTGGGCGAAACTGGCGATCATCGCCAGCGGCGGCAGGGCGTAGTTGTGATAGGCGAGGGCGCGTTGCTGGCGCTTGAGTTCGTTCGGCAGGTAGCCGTCGGCATCGACCTGATTGACCCCGACCTTGTATTCCTTGACCGCCCAATCGAACAGGTCGCGGCGGTTGGTGGCGACCGATGTCGCCATCACCGACCAGGCGGCCCAGTACGAGTGGTTGTTGGTTTTTTCCAGCGGCAGGTTGTCCCAGTCGCTGACCACCTGATCGGCCATCTTGCTGAACCAGGCTTCGATCAACTGCGCTTCCTGCTGGTGCTGGGCCAGCGGATGGGAGTCGGAGAACTTCAGTCGGATGTACGAAGAGGCCATGCTGCCCAGCGCCCATTTGCGCATCGACTTGCCGGTGTGGTTGAAGTCCTTTGACATCAACGCATCGGCCTTGGCCCACGCCGTCAACCAGTTGAGTGTGCAATCGAGCTGTTCCGGACGACCGTCGCGCATGAACTGCATCACCCGCTTGGCGGTGCCGCGTTCCAGGGTGGTGATGTCTTTGGTGGTGTCGCGAAAGGCTTTTTCCGACTGCACGTTCAGCGTCGCGCGAGCCTTGTCCGAGCCTTCGTATTTGCTGCGAAATTGCAGCGGCCCGGTGTACGGCGCCGGCATCGCATCGCAGCCTTCGCTCTTGTCGCCGGTCTTGAATTTATCCACAGGCGCAAAGTAGCCCTGAGGGGGACGCAGTGGCGCGGCGGCCTGAGTGCCCCCGGCGAACATCGCCAGGCTCAGCAGCGTTGGTGCCAGTAAGGATTTCAGTTTCGGGTTTCGCATAGCAGACCTCATTGCCCGACCTGAGCGGTTTGTTGCCCAGCGCCCGGGAATACGTTGCGTTTGCAGATTTTCGCTTCGACTTTCTGTGGCGCGGTGCCCGCTTCCGGGCCCTGGACTTCGACAGCCAGCAGGTTTTGCGAGGCCCAGTCTTCGTCCGTGCGCAGCTCAAAGGCGAAACGACCGTCGGTGTCGGAGGTTTCCGGTTTCTCGATCTTGATGTCCTCGTGGCGACCGTTCATGTACCAGAGGGTGGCTTGCAGGGTTTTCACCGAGGTGTCGGCGAAGCGGATGTCGACCTGATGGCTGCTGTTCTGCAGGTTCAGGTTCTTGCTGTTGACCAGCAGTTCTTGTTTGCCGCCCGGCTTGAGCGTGGTGCTCGCGGACATTTGCGCGTCTTTGCCTTCGCAGCCGTTGTCGAGCAGGGACATCATCTGGCGATAGATGGTTTCCTGGTCGAGGCGGTACAGCGGCGAGAATTCCCAGATGAGGATTTTCGGCGGGGTCTTCTGGAATTCGTCGCTGCCCAGGTACTGCAACATCGAACCTTCCAGACCGCCGCCGGGGAAGGCGACGTTGAGAATGTCGGCGCCGATGGCTTCTTCGAGGAACCCGGCGAAGTTGTAGTTCTTGCCGCTGTGCGAAGTACCCACGAGAGTGATCTGCGGATTGCCGGAATCACCGAACAGATCGCCGTCGCCGGCCTCGCCTTTCGGTTCAGTGGTGAACTGGTCCATGTACTGGATCGCGTAACTGGTGCCGCACAGTTGTCCGGCCATGTTGTGCAGGGTGCCGGTCTTGCCCATGCGTCCGGAGCGTTTGGTTTCGAACTCACGCTTGGGAATGTCGGCGAAGGCCGGGATCTGCTTGACCTGCTCGGCGACGATTTTCGCCGTGCGCTGGGCACCGTATGGCGTCCAGTGCTGGTCGCCACGGAAGTAGAAATCGTGGGCGGGCAGGGTGTCCGGCAGCGATTCGTTGGTCAGCGGCGACAGGTCCGGCACCACGTAACCCATCTTCGCGAAACGGCCGAGCATGGTCTTGTAATTGCCCAGCGCTTTCTCGTAGTCGAACGCGGCTTTTTCTGCCGGGTTGAGCTTGTTGCGGTTCACCAGGCCACGGGTCGGCTGGTAGACGATCACCAGTTCGACGCCTTTGGCCTTGAACGCATCGTGCAGCTGTTGCAGGCGTTTGTAGCCGGCCGGGGTGGTGTTGAACTCGGTGCGCAAATCCTCCTGGGTCCGGAACAACCAGTCGCCCTGCGCCTGCACCAGAGTGGTGAAGTTCTGCTGGTAGCGAGTGGTGTAGTTCTTCGCGTCGTGGGCGGCCGGGCACAGGCTGCAGCAAGGTTCGGCCGTGAATTTCGGCGGCTGGACTTCATCGGCGCGGGCGCCGTTGCTGGCCGCCAGAATGCCCACGGTCAGGGCCGACAGGCTGAGTAATTTGATCAAGTGTGGGTGCATAAAATTGTCCTCAGTCCCGCAGTTCGGTCTGGCGTTCGACAGGGTCGATCAGCACGGCTTTCTGCTGGCGCACCAGCAGGTCGAGAATTTCATCCTGGCGCTCGCCGAGGATGCCGTTGAAGCTGATGCCGCTGGATTTGGTCGGCGCCAGCATCGACACGCGATACAGCTCGACACTCAGGGGCGAATCGATCGACAGCGGGCCGCTGCCGTTGGCCGCCAGTTCACCGCCGACGACGATCAGCGAAACCTGGGCGTCGAACGGGTCGAGCTTGATGTCGCGGTCGGTGTCGGTCAGGTCCTTGATGTGCCCGTAGACGCCGGTCAGGCCGTTGGCCATGGCGACGTTTTCGTAGAGGCGGATGTTCACGCTGTTACGAATGCGGATGCCGTGGCGCTTGTTGCTGATGACCTTGTTGCCCCACAGCAGGTTGTCGGCGGACTCGTAGAGGGTGATGCCGTCGGTGTGGTTCTTGTAGATCTCGTTGTAGGCGATCAGGTTGTTCACGCTGTTACGGTCGATCACCAGCCCCGAGAGGTGGTTGTCGTAGCTTTTGTTGTTGAAGATGAAGCTGTCGTTGACCTCACGGGAAATGATGATCCCGTGCTTCTTCTTCGTGCCGTACACCGTGTTCTCGGCAATGATCAGACCGTGGGAACGGTCGTGCGGGTCGATGCCGTAGACGATGTTGTCCTTGTAGGTGTTGCCCTTGACCACGAAGTCGCGGGTCTCGTAGCAGTAGAAGCCATACCACATGTCCGAGAACTCGGAGCCGACGATCCAGCCGGTCGGCTCGGGACGCTTGAGCACCTTGGCCATGTTCGGCGTGTACTGGGAAATACTCACCCCGTACGACTTACTGTTGGCGTAGCCGAAGCTGGCCATCTTGCTGTTGACGATGTAGGTCTCGGTGCCGCCCCAGGCCAGCAGGAAAGGGCGGAATTCCTTCGGCGACCGGAAGGTTGCCGGGCCGTTTTCCTTCTCGCGCCAGCCAGTGATTTTGGTGTCACGCACGAACAACTGACCGTCGTTGACCAGGAACGAACCGGCCTCCTGGGACAGGCGCAACTCCTGGGTCTGGCCGTCGATTTCGAGGATGCCCTTGCGGCCCACCACGATCGGCAACTTGGCCAGATACACGCCCGGCGAGGTTTCGCTGAAGTACTGTTTCGGCAGTTTCTGCGCCAGTTCTTTCAGGTTCATGTAGCCGTCGTCGACGAAGATCGCCTGCGGGATGCCGTGCTGACGCACCACCCATTCGGCCATCTTGTTGTCGCCGCCGATGAAGTCCTTCAGGGCGTCTTCCTGCATCATCCGGCGCACGCTGATCTTGCCCGGTTTGCTGCGCACGATTTTCGCGGCGGCGGCTTCGGCGGTGTAGCCGGAGAGGTCGGGCAGTTTCGGCTTGGCCAGTTCCAGCGCTTCGGTCGGCGCGCTGCTGACGGTGTAGGTCTTGGCCTGTTGCAGCTCCTTGGCGGTGGTCACAGCCTTGGCCGGTTCCACACTGGCGAAGGCGCCGGCCGAAGCCAGCAGCATCGCGCCGGCCAGCAGGCTGAGTGAGCCTTTGCGGGCACTGTTCATGTCGGGCACTCCCTTGGCGGTTTGCATCAGAAGCGCCAGATCACGTCGATGAACGCGCGGTGCATGTACGAATCGACCTGGCTGCCATAGGCGTCACCCGGCTTGAACACGCCGCCACGGAAGCGCACCAGCGCCGAAGGCTCGTCGATCGACTGGCTCAGCGCCGCCGGCAGCAAGCCTTGCTTGAAGTACTTGGTGACCACCAGATCCATTTCCTGGCCCAGATCCTTGTTGCCGTCCTGCAATGGCAGGGAGGTGCTGGAAAGGATCGCGCCGGTGACGTCGTCGGTGTTGTTTTCCACGGCGTTGATGCCGTTGCTGCCCACCGGCTTGTTGCCGTCCACACGCCAGAACTTGTGGTAGATCAGGCTGGCGTCGTACTGGTCATTGAGCATCCACGAACCGAACAGGGTGGCGGTCTGCATGTTGTTCATTTCGCCACGGAAGGCCTCGCCGAAACGGTGAACCCGCGAGCGAGTACCGGTGTAGTTCGAGCGGTTGCTTTCCAGGCCGTTCTGTTCGTAATCGGCGCTGGCGCGGGCATACGCTGCACCGACCTGCCATTGCGGATCGAGGCGCAGACGCACACCAATGTCGGTGGCCCAGCCGTCGACGTTGTCGCTGCGCTTGGCCTGGGCCGGGCGGGTGCCGTCGGCGTTGAGGGCGTTGACCGTATCGCGGTCGCCGCTCATGCCGGTGATGCTGCCCCAGTAGTTGACGGTGTTGGTGTTACGCCAGTTGTAGGCGTCGCTGTCGGCGGTCAGGCCGAGCCAGCTGATGTCGCCGTTCTCTTTCTTGTCCAGCGAGTCGCCAGCCACGCCCGGCTCCGGATAGTCGAGCTTGCCGTCGTCGTGAGTGTGGTGACCGCGAATGCCGACCCAGTTGCCCGGCGTCCACTGATACGCAGCATCGGCGTAGGCGTGCAGGCGATCCTTGTCTTTCGGCGCCAGCTCCTTGAGGTCGGTGCGGTATTCGCTGAAGCGTTCGGCCACACCGGCGTTGGCGCGCAGCAGAGTGGTGTCGAAAGTCCAGTTCAGGGCTTCGATGTTGGTGTCGCGCCACTGGCCGTCGTCGTTGCGCAGGCGCTGGCGACCGAACTTGAGGATCTCGCCGGGGTAAGGCGTCAGGCCGCTGTAGCCGACCCAGAACTCGCGCATCGCCAGGTAGTTTTTCTTGGTCTTGCGGTCGCCGTTGTCGGTGGTCTGGGTGCCTTCGCTGTCGGACTGCTGCAGGGTGTCGGTCTCGATGATGTCGGTCGAGGTCACAGCCTGGCCCATGGCGTAGGCGCTCCAGGCGCCGCTTTCGCCGTAGACCCACGGACGCAGATCGAGGCCGACGCCGTTGACGTCGCCGCCGCTGGCGGTGCCGAGGTCGCGGTCGTCTTCGGACTGGCCGGTGATTTTCACTTCGAGGCCGAAGTTCTTCGATTCAGTCATCGCGGCCAGGGTCGGGCAAGACCAGATCAGCGCGAACGTGAGGCCAATGCCGGCCTTCACAAAGGGATTCAATTTCATAATTTTTCCTCGCCGTCTTCTTCTTGCAGGGCGTGCAGTTGCAGCGTGTTCTGGCTCAGGGCGCCACGGGTCGCCTGTTCCTGTTGCAGCAGGCGCTGGGCTTCGGCCAGACGCTCGGGCGGCAGTTGCGCGGCGAGGGTGGTCGCCAGCTCATCGGCTTGCGGGGTGTTTTGCGCCTTGGCCAACTGACTGAACACGTAGGCATTGAGCGGGTCGGGCTTGGTGCCCTTGCCTTGGGAAAACAGCTGGGCGATGGCGAAGTCGGCGCTGTTCTGGCCGTTGCGCGCAGCGGTCAGCAGATGGTCGAGGGCCTTCTGCGGATAGACCTTGCCCAGGTAGCCACGGCGGTAGATCTGGCCGAGGTAGTAGTCGGCGGCGACTTCGCGGCCGACGGCTTTCTGGAAATGTTCCTCGGCGACTTTCGCGTCGGCCGGGACCAGTTTGCCTTCGTAGTAGAGTTTGCCCAGCAACAGTTCGGCGCGCGGCTGGTCGGCGGCTCGGCCGTTGTCCAGGTACTGCATCATCTGGTCGGTGTCGCCCAGTTCCGGGAAATCGTAGAGCAGTTGCGCGAGGGTGACCCATGACGCCGGGTAGCCCGGAGCGATCGGCTCGAGCAGCGACTGCGCGGTTTTTTCGTCGGTCTTGCCCAGGGTCGAATCGGCCAGCACACGGGCCACCGAATCCACCCGCTGAGCGCTGACGGTGCCGCGGCTGTAGCCGGCCTGCATTTGTTTGATCAGCTCGGCCTGTTGCTCCGGCGCGCCACGTTTCTGATAAACCGTGGCCAGCTCGACGTAGCAGATGTCGGTGGTGTTGATCGCGGCCTTGCAGATTTTTTCCACGTCATCCAGATGCTGGTCATACGTGCCCTGGGTGCGATACAGCAGTACCTGCGCCAGACCTGCTTCCGGGTAACCGGATTTGCGCCATTGGTCGATCTGCTGCTGAGCGTTGATGTTCGGGAAGCTGTGCGGGAATTGCAGGTACAGCATCGCGAGCGGGATCAGCGTGTTGCCTTCGCCACTGGCGGCGGCTTTCTTCAGCAGGCTTTCGGCTTCCTGATGCTCGGCCTCGGTGGCGCCGGGCTTGGCCACCAGCAAGCGGCCGAGTCGGGCCTGGGCACGCGGCGAAACACTGGCGGCGGCGCGGTAGGTGGCTTCGGCCTGTTTCATCTGTTCCGGATCGCGGCTGTCGACCTGGATGTCGGCAAGGCCTACCTGGGCTTCGCTGTATCCCAGATCGGCCAGCGCACGGTAGTTTTGCGCGGCGGTCGCGGTGTCACCGCGCTTGAGCGCTTCGTTGGCCAGACGCTGGTCGGGGAGGCCAGCGCAACCGGCCAGACTCACTGCCAATGCCAATGCGCACAATGAACCCATGTGGGAGCGAGCTTGCTCGCGAAAGCGGTGTGTCAGTCGGCACTGAGGCTGAATGTCAGAATGCATTCGCGAGCAAGCTCGCTCCCACAGGGTTTGTGGTGTGCTCGAGATGGGTGGAGTAGTCACGGGCATGTCCTCGACTTAAAGACCGGCAGCCATGGCTTTGTCGATCAGCCAGTTCAGGTTCGGACCACGGTCGCTGTTCACTTCCACCGGGCGGCCGGCGAAACTGCTGTCCAGCGGTTCGTCAGGCTGGATCTGCACGCGGATGTCGGAGGACAGGTCGGCGCTTTTCAGGCTGGTGCTGCTGACGATCTTGCCGGTGCGGGTCTTGTCTTCGCCGGCGATCTGGAAGCTCACGGGGGTACCCGGACGCACGTCGCCGAACTGGCGATAGGAGAAGCGTGCATCAACGGTGGCCTGGGTGTTGCGCGGTACCAGCGAGAAGATCACATCACCTTTGCTCGCGTATTGACCGTCGGCCACCAGTTGCTGGGCCACGGTGCAATCGCAGGGCGAGGTCAGGGTGCCGGTCATTTGCTTGCCGAACAGTTCTTCAACTTTGGCCGGCTGCAGTTGATCTTCATCCAGATGGCCCTTGAGCACGTCGAGCATGCTGGTGCTGAAAGTCGCCAGTGGTGCGCCCTTGGCGGCGACGCCGTCGGATTTCACCAGGCTCTGCACGGTGCCGTCGCGCGGCATGGTGATGTTCATGCCCGGCACGCTGACGAGGCCAGCCTGTGCATGGCTGACGAAGTACATGCTGTACACCGATTTGAAAATGAACCCCGCTGCGACCAGACCGACTGCGAAGACACCGGCGCTGAACGTCACCGCTTTCAGACGCCCGAACGGGGTCATGCCGGAGCCGCCGTCCTTGACCTTGCGTGCCTTGGTGAAGTTGTCGCGCTGCAGGGTCGCCAGCACTTCGCCGATGCTGACGATGTCGCCGGCCAGGTGCGAAGTGATCAGGTGGCGCAGGGTGGAAATGTCCTGCTGTTCGAGGTTCTGGAACTGGCACCCGGCGCGACCGGTCTGGCGGTCGAAGGAGCGCACCTGCAGCTCCACGTCCATGGCCAGGCCGAGGTTGTCGATGACGAATTGCAGGCGCGCCTTGTACACCTCGCCGACGGTCAGCGGCAGTTGCCCGGCGTTGAACGCCAGACCGCCGGCGGACAGGTCGATGACCCGCGCTTCAACCGGTGTCCGGTCGGGGCCGAAGAAGCGCAGTTTGGCCGGGATTTTCACGCGGGCGTGTTGGCGCTGGGCTTCGGATTCATGCACTACGTTGACGTTGACGGCGGTATTCATAGGGGCGATTTCCTTGTTAATTCAATAGGGGCGGGTCAGACCATCATCAGCAGCACGGCGACGAAAATGCTGCCGGCGGAGAAGGTCATGGTCCGAGACGACCAGGTGTTGAACCAACGTTGAAAGCTGGCGAGATCACGGGTCAGGGAAGTGGGTTGGCGAGTCCAGGATTGTTGGTCGAGGCGGAAGAACACGTAGATCTTCACCAGCGCGCCGACGATCTGGTTGTAATAGAGAATCGCCGGGTAAGCCGGACCGATCCGGTGGCCCGAACACGACAGCAGCAGCGTCAGAATCAGCCGGGTGATGCCGATCCACAGCAGGTAAACCAGGATGAACGCGGTGCCGTACTTGAAGCTGGCGATAATGGCCACGGTCAGGCCGAGCAAGGATGTCCACATCGAAACGCGCTGGTCGAACAGCACCACCGAGGTGAAGGCGCCGAGGCGTTTCACGCCCAGGCCCAGGGCCCGGGAGTTCTGCCGCAGGTTGTTGCCGTACCAGCGGAACATCAGTTTGCGGCTGGCCTTGATGAAGCGCTTTTCCGGCGGGTGTTCAACGGTGTTGATCGCCGCGTCCGGCACGTAGAAGGTGTCGTAGCCCAGGCGCATCAGGCTGAACCAGCTCGACTTGTCGTCGCCGGTCAGGAACTTGAAACGGCCCAGACGCCAGTGTTGCAGCGAGTCGCTTTCGACGTCGGCGATGAATTCCGGGTTGGTGACCACGGTGGCGCGGAACACCGACATGCGACCGGTCATGGTCAGCACGCGCTTGGACAGGGCCATCGAGCACATGTTGATGTGGCGCTGGGCGAAACGCAGCTTGTGCCATTCGCTCATGATGTAGCCGCCGCGCACTTCGCAGAACTCGTTGGTGGTCAGGCCGCCGACGTTGCCGAACAGCTGGAACCACGGCACGGTCTTGCGCACGGTGCCTTCGCCGAGCACGGTATCGCCGTCGATCACGGCTACCACGGCGCGGTCGTCCGGCAGGTGGCGGGAGATCGCGCGGAAACCGAACGCCAGGCCATCGCGCTTGCCGGTGCCGGGGATGCGCACGAAGTCGAGCTTCACGCGTTCTGGCGGATTCATCCGCGCCCACAGCGCCTTGACCAGCAGCTCATCGGACATTTCGACGATCGAGCAGACCACGGTGGTCGGCAGTTCGCAGTCGATGGCTTCGCGGATCACCGAGCTGTAGACCTGCGCGGTGGTCAACGCGTCGATGCGAAAACTGGTGACCATCAGAAACACATGCGACGGGTCCGCCGCTTTACCCAGCTTGCGAACCTTGCGGCGCAGGTGCGGGTAGACGATGTAGAGAAAGATCATGCCGCGCACAAAGTGTGTGGCACCCATCGAGTAGCGCCAGATACCCACGGCGCCAATCAGGAAAATGAAGTCCTTCGACTCGGAGTCGAACGTGGACGTGGGCAGCATCAGGGCCAGGCCCATCAGCAGGCTCAGAAACAAAAGCCAGCCGGCGGATTGCAGAAAAAAATGTTTGAGCTTGGACATGACCGTCATCCGAAGGTGATGGGGGCTTCAAGCCGCCCGCCGATTCACGGCGTGCGGCTTGAAACTCGGGGCTTGCTGCTGCGTTACCAGCAGATGCCTTCGGTGCGGGTGCCGGCATCGGTGGCCTTGGCCATGAAGCCGACCAGGTCGATGACCTGCTTGCCGTGCGGTGCCTGTTGGGCAAGCGCGCGGAACTTCTCGTCGCGGTTGCCGAGGATGATCACGTCGGAGTTGTCGATCACCGAATCGAAGTCCGCGTTGAGCAGCGACGACACGTGCGGGATCTTCGACTCGATGTAATCCTTGTTCGCGCCATGGACACGGGCGTACTGGACGTTGCTGTCGTAGATGCTCAGGTCGTAACCCTTGCCGATCAGCATCTCGGCCAGTTCCACCAGCGGGCTTTCGCGCAGGTCGTCGGTGCCGGCCTTGAAGCTCAGGCCGAGCAGGGCGACTTTGCGTTTATCGTGGCTTTCAACGATGTCGAAGGCGTTCTGCACTTGCGATTCGTTGCTGCGCATCAGCGAGTTGAGCAGCGGCGCTTCGACGTCCAGGGAACCGGCGCGGTAGGTCAGGGCGCGCACGTCTTTGGGCAGGCACGAGCCGCCGAAGGCGAAGCCCGGGCGCATGTAGTACTGGGACAGGTTGAGGGTCTTGTCCTGGCAGACCACGTCCATCACTTCGCGGCCATCGACGCCCACCGCTTTGGCGATGTTGCCGATCTCGTTGGCGAAGGTCACTTTGGTGGCGTGCCAGACGTTGCAGGTGTACTTGATCATCTCGGCGACGGCGATGTCCTTGCGGATGATCGGTGCGTCGAGTTCTTCGTACAGCGATTGCAGAACGTCGCCCGACGCCTTGTCGAACTCGCCGATGACGGTCATCGGTGGCAGGTCGTAGTCGGCGATCGCAGTGGATTCACGCAGGAACTCAGGGTTCACGGCAACACCGAAATCAACGCCGGCTTTCTTGCCGGAGCAGTCTTCGAGGATCGGGATGACAACGTTTGCCACGGTGCCCGGCAATACGGTGCTGCGCACGACGATGGTGTGGCGGGTGGACTTTTCACGCAGGACAAAACCGATCTCGCGGCACACCGCTTCGATGTAGTTCAGTTCCAGGTCGCCGTTCTTCTTGCTCGGCGTGCCGACGCAGATCATCGACAGGTCGGTATCACGAATCGCCTCGGCGAAGTTGGTCGTGCCGCGCAGACGACCGGTCTGGATACCTTGTGCCAGCAACTCGCCCAGGCCCGGTTCGACAATGGGAGATTTGCCAGCGTTGATCATGTCGATCTTGTCTTTGGCAACATCGACGCCAACCACGTCATGGCCCCGTGCAGACAGGCAACCGGCACAGACAGCGCCGACGTAACCCAAACCAAATATGCTGATGCGCATCGCAATTACCTCTGTATATATCAGGCCATTAGAAGGCCGGAGTTAATGGTGTTCAGCGGTCTTAGTGCACTCGAAAGTGTGACTCGCAGGCGTCACAATGCCGTGTGCAGGCATACTTAAGTTCCGAGTGTCTAAATAAGTGCACTCAAGATGTGCGCAACCAGGCCTTGTTGTTATGACGTGCCCTGTTATGCAGCTGATCCTCTTGTCAGAGGGCTCTCGTGCAATCGTATTGCGCGCTCGATGTCAGGCGAGAGGCCTGTAGATCGGGCGGTTGGGTGCTCTGGCGAGCACGTTTATAAGGGCGCGGCCTTGGCCTTGTAGGGGATATTAATGGTGCGTATCTCCTGTCCTTCGCTAGTTGTCCAGAGTTGTTATCCATTAGGGGCAAGTTGCTGTGACAACTTGGTTACATGGGTTTGTTCTCTGCGTAAGTTATCTCGTACAAACTCGGCGAGAATCGTTACCGGTGGTATGAGCTATGCATTTGGACATAGTTCCTGTCCGCTCATCGCGAAATCTGAAATTTTTTGAAATATTGAGAAAGATGGCACTGCTTTCATATTGATAGCACTTTCGATTTCGCCCTTTATTGATAGGGAGATAATCGTCTTAGATGGTTTTGTGCCACTACCGTGAAAAAATTTAGGTGCCACTACTGAAAAAAATGACAACTGTCGAGTGAAACTAAAGATAGAAAACAGGGTGATGTTTTTATGGCGCCAATAAATCGGCGTAAACGGGCGGGGGATTTTTGACGTCGTGCGAGCTGCACGACCCTCTCTATAAAGAGTCGTGCAGAAGTGCATGCTTTATTCCGGTGCGTGGTCGCGCAGGAACACCAGATTGTCCGGTTTCGATTGCTCGGCGCTGTAGCGATAACCCTGAACGTCGAACTGTTTGAGGGCTGCCGGATCGTTGATGCGTTCCTGGATCACGAAACGGCTCATCAGCCCCCGGGCTTTCTTGGCGTAGAAACTGATGATCTTGTACTGGCCGTTCTTCAGGTCCTTGAACTCGGTATTGATGATCCGAGCATTCAGGGCCGTGCGCTTGACCGCCGAGAAGTATTCGTTGGACGCCAGGTTCAACAGCACGTCGTCGCCCTGGTCGGCCAGCGCTTCGTTCAGCCATTCGCTGATGCGCGTGCCCCAGAAGGCGTACAAATCCTTGCCCCGGGCGTTGGCCAGTTTGGTGCCCATTTCCAGGCGATACGGCTGCATCAGGTCGAGCGGGCGCAGCAGGCCGTAGAGACCGGAGAGCATGCGCAGGTGCTGTTGCGCGTAATCGAAATCGGCTTCGCTGAAGCTCTGGGCGTCGAGTCCGGTGTAGACGTCGCCCTTGAAGGCCAGCAGTGCCTGCTTGGCGTTTTCCGCTGTGAACGCCGGTGTCCAGCTGCCGAAGCGCGCGGCGTTGAGGCCGCCGATCTTGTCGGACACGTGCATCAGTTCGCTGATCTGCGCCGGGCTCAGTTCGCGCAGTTGCTGGATCAGTTCCTGGGAGTGGTCGAGGTATTGCGGCTGGGTGAAGCGTTGGGTCGCCGGCGGTGTTTCGTAATCGAGGGTCTTGGCGGGGGAAATCACCATCAGCATGAAGTCGTCTCCTTTAATCGTGGGGGCGATTCTAGGGGGTTGGGGCGGATGACTCCAGCTATCGCGTCCATAGGTGATCGGCGGCTGTACACAAATCCTGTGGGAGCGAGCTTGCTCGCGAAGAGGGCGTTCCAGTCGACTGATGTGCTGGATGACACACCGCATTCGCGAGCAGGCTCGCTCTCACAAGGGATAGGTGTTGCTGCGGGGAATGGGGCAGGATCGGCTATAGTGCCGCGCGGGTTTTGTTATGGAGACACCCTTTGCGCATTGTTCTTTTTTTCACCGCGTGGCTGTTGAGCGTCGGTGCCGTTGCGGCGCCGGGCGATATCGCGACGCTGGATCGCAGCACCTGGCCGGAAAAACTCGACAATCCGACCCTGTTCGACGTCGCCTCACGGGCGGAAATCCTGATGTTCGCCCGCGGCCTGCTCGGCACCGAAGCGCTGGATGAGGCCGCGCTGGCCCAGCGTCTGGGGCTGCGCACGGTCAATCTGGATGCGATCAACAGCCTGCGCGAGCGCCTGTGGCAGCGCCTGCTCGCCAACTACAACTTCGCCCAGCAAAGCTGCGATCAGGACGCCTCGTTCTGCTTCCTCGTCGAAGACCTGCCGACCCTGCGCGAGCAGGCGGCCAAATTCGTGGTCAGCGACGAAAGCTATTACACCAAGTGGGCCGAGCCGAGCCGGATCTTCCACCTGCAATATCTCGATGAGCTGATGCGCAAGGCTGCGCTTTCGCCGCAGACCAGCAGCGAACTCGATCATTTCGGAGACTACGAGCGCAACGGCGACGACATGCACGACCGCCTGTTTCTGCTGAGTTTCGACAGCGCCGCCAACCTGCAACCGGACAACACCGACTGGCTCGCCGAGTACCTGCGCAAGTCGAACCTGAGCGGCACCTTCTTTATGTTGGGCAAGGATGTTCAGGCGCGGCTGGCCGACCGATCCGTCAGCAGCCTGCAAGCGGCGTTTTCGCAGCAGTGCGTTGGCGTGCAAGGCTGGGAGTTCCGCTCCCACAGCCACTGGCAGGACTGGCAGGATTCGGTGCGGCGCAGTGCCGATCTGGTCCGCAACAAGTTGCCGGAAAACTACGTGCCGCTGTTCCGTCCTCCGGAAGGGCAACGTCGCAGCGATGCCCGCAGTTTCTTCAACAGTCAGGGCCTGCAAGTGGCGCTGTGGGACATCGATGCCCAGGACGGCGCCGGCAAGCTCAAGGGCAATCCGAGCGCGCAGCGGGTGCTGACCCTGATGCTGTTGTGGCGGCACGGGGTGATCAATTTCAACATGAAACAGGATGCGGTGAAGACCGCGTTGCCGTGGCTGATCACGCAAACCGCGCAAAGCGGCATCGGCTGGGAAGACTGTCAGGACGCGTTTCGCTAAAAAACGGCAAGAGCCCGGAAACATTGGGCTTGGGGTGAATTTTTTGCAGAATTCGATGCAGGCGGACTTCCGACTCTAACGGGGGCAGGGCAGTCCGCCAAGGGCTTTTCGTCACTTTGCAAAATAAACTTCAAAAAAGCGTCAAAGTGCTTTTTTCTGTCACGGGTTTTGGAGTATTACGAAGTCAGACCGCCGAAACCTGCAACACAGGTGGCGTCTTCCAAGACCCATTTTGTGTGCGGTTCACCTGCTATCCCGACAAAAGCTGTGCAGGTGGATTCGGCAGTCACTTCGAGGCGCAGCACCGCCGAGGTATTGCGTCGAATGGCTCCCACAAAGGTGACCGAGTATGGATGATCACGGACGTAGCCCTTCCTCCAACCAGCCAATCCTTTATGTACTCGATACCAACGTACTGATTCACGATCCGAACGCCCTGCTGAATTTCGAAGAACACCACGTCGCGATCCCGATGACCGTGCTTGAAGAGCTGGACAAGCTCAAGAGCGGGCATCACAGCGTGGCCGCCGAATGCCGTCAGGCTATCCGGCTGATCGACAAGACCCTGGGCGATGCTTCACCCGATGACGTCGAACAGGGCGTGCCGATCCAGCGCGGCAAGGGCGGCCCGAAGGGCTTGCTGTCGATTCTGATGAGCAAGCAGGCCGAATCGAACCTGATCCTGCCCGAGCATCTGAACGACAACAAAATCATCAACCAGCTGATCGACCTGCACACCCGCGACCCGAAAAAACCGGTGGTGCTGGTCACCAAAGACATCAACATGCGCCTCAAGGCGCGCGCCTGCGGGATCGACGCCGAGGACTACAGCACCGACCAACTGGTCGACGACGTGTCCCTGCTGCCCAACGGTTATCACAACATGACCGGCTCCTTCTGGGACCGCGTGAGCAAGGTCGAAACCCGTCAGGACCACGGCCGCACCTGGCATCAGGTGCAATTGATCGACAACCTGCCTGCCGTGCACATCAACGAGTTCATCATTGATGAGCAGGGCTTTGTCGGCTGGATCAAGGAGATCGAAGAGGACAAGTTGCTGATCCTCGACCTGCACCAGGAACCGCTGCTGCACCAGGAAGCCTGGGGCCTCAAGCCACGGGACATCTATCAGAGCCTGGCGCTGTACGCGCTGCTGGATCCGGACATTCACCTGGTCAACCTGTCCGGCGCCGCCGGCTCGGGTAAAACCATTCTGGCGCTGGCCGCGGCGATCGAGCAGACCATGGTCAGCAAACGCTATCGCCGCATCATCGCCACCCGCAGCGTGCAGGGCCTGGACCAGGAAATCGGCTTCCTGCCCGGCACCGAGGCGGAAAAAATGGAGCCTTGGCTGGGCGCCATCACCGACAACCTCGAAGCCTTGCACATGGATGACGAAAACACCCATGGCAGCGTCGACTACATCCTCAGCAAAGTGCCGTTGCAGTTCAAATCGCTCAACTACATTCGCGGTCGCAGCTTCCAGCAGAGCCTGATCCTGATCGACGAATGCCAGAACCTCACGCCGCACCAGATGAAAACCATCATCACCCGGGCCGGCGCCGGTTCCAAAGTGGTGTGCCTGGGCAACCTGGCACAGATCGACACCCCTTACCTGTCCGCGACCAGCTCCGGGCTGACTTACCTGACCGAACGCTTCAAGGATTTCCCCAACGGTGTGCACATCACCCTGCAAGGGGTGCCTCGCTCGATCCTGGCCGAATACGCCGAATCGCATCTGTAACCGTCAAACCGAACCGGGCGACTGCAAAGTCGCCCGGTTTTTTATGTGCGCAATTCTGACCCCCAGGTTTACAATCGGCGCTCCTGATCAGGAGTAATCCCGTGCTGACTCATCTCGATTCCCAAGGTCGCGCCAACATGGTCGACGTCACCGAAAAAGCCGTGACGTTCCGTGAAGCGACGGCCCAAGCGCTGGTGCGCATGCTGCCCGACACCCTGCAGATGATCGTCAGCGGCGGCCATCCCAAGGGCGACGTGTTCGCCGTGGCGCGCATTGCCGGCATTCAGGCAGCGAAAAAAACCAGTGACCTGATTCCCCTGTGCCATCCGCTGATGCTGACCGGCGTCAAGGTTGAGCTCAGCGCTGAAGGCGACGACGCGGTGCGCATCGTCGCTCGCTGCAAATTGTCCGGGCAGACCGGCGTCGAGATGGAAGCACTGACCGCCGCCAGCGTTGCCGCCCTGACCATCTACGACATGTGCAAGGCCGTGGACCGTGGCATGACCATCGAAAGCGTGCGTCTGCTGGAAAAGGTCGGTGGCAAGAGCGGGCATTTCCAGGCGGAGCAGCCATGAACCTGACCGTGAAGTTTTTTGCCCGCTACCGCGAGGCGCTGGGCGTGGATTCGGTGAAGGTCGAAGGTGATTTCGCCACTGTCGATGACGTTCGTGCGTTGCTGGCGCAGCGTGAGGGCGCCGAGGTGCTCAGCGAGCAGAACCTGATGTGCGCGCGCAACGAAGACCTCTGCCAGCTCGACGAGCCGGTGGTCGATGGCGACGAAGTGGCGTTTTTCCCCACCGTGACCGGAGGCTGAGCCATGGCCATTCGGGTGCAGTCCGAACCGTTCGATCCGGGCGCTGAAGTCAACGCGATGCACGCGGCCAATGTCGGCGTCGGCGCGGTGGTGAGTTTTGTCGGTTACGTGCGCGACTTCAACGACGGCCTCGATGTCGCCGGGATGTTCCTCGAACACTATCCGGGCATGACCGAAAAGGCCCTCGGCAAGATCGCCGTTGAGGCCGAGCAGCGCTGGCCGCTGTTGAAACTGGAAGTGTTGCACCGTATCGGCGCGCTGGAGCCTGGCGAGCCGATCGTGTTTGTTGCTGCCGCCAGCGCCCACCGCCAGGCGGCGTTCGACGCCTGCGCCTTCGTCATGGATTACCTGAAAACCCGTGCGCCGTTCTGGAAGAAAGAGAACACCAGCGACGGCCCGCGCTGGGTCGAAGGTCGCGACAGCGATCATGCAGCGGCGGATCGTTGGAAGCAGTAATTCCTCTGTCGACTTAGAGTCAGTTTTCGCGAGCAAGCTCGCTCCCACAGGTTTTCGATGATCCTTGTGGGAGCGAGCTTGCTCGCGAAGTGGCCATCCGAATCACCAATTCCCTCAAGTTCACCTCCCCGACCATCGGCCAGAAATGATCGGTCTCGCCCAATTGACGGTTTGTACGTAAAAGTCCAGTATGGATTTACAAGTACAAAAAAGGTCTTCCCTGTTTCAGCTTTTTCTTCTGTCTTGCCAAACCAACAACAACCCGCGAGAGAACGAACATGAAGAAATTCCCCCTCATCACCGGTCTGGCACTGAGCCTGTTGGCGTGCAGCAGCGCGTTCGCCGCCGAGAAAACCCTGCGCATCGGTATCGAAGCGGCGTATCCGCCCTTCGCCTCGAAGACCGACAAGGGTGAAATCGTCGGTTTCGACTATGACATCGGCAATGCGCTGTGCGCGCAGATGCAGGTCAAGTGCGTGTGGGTCGAGGGCGAGTTCGACGGTCTGATTCCTTCCCTGAAAGTGAAGAAAATCGACATGGCGCTGTCGTCCATGACCATCAACGAAGACCGCAAGAAATCGGTGGACTTCACCCACAAGTACTATTTCACCTCGTCGCGGCTGGTGATGAAGGAAGGCGCGACTGTTGATGACCAGTACGCCAGCCTCAAGGGCAAGACCGTCGGCGTACAGCGTGCGACCACCACCGACCGCTACGCCACCGAGGTGTTCGAGCCCAAGGGCATCAACGTCAAGCGTTATGGCAATAACGAAGAGATCTACATGGACCTGGCGGCCGGGCGACTCGACGCGATCTTCGCCGACACCATTCCACTGAATGACTTCTTGTCGATGCCGCGGGGCAAGGGTTATGCGTTTGTCGGGCCTGAGCTGAAGGATCCGAAATACGTGGGCGAGGGCGCGGGGATTGCGGTGCGCAAGGGCAACGCCGAACTGGTCAGCCAGTTGAATACTGCCATCGACGGCATTCGCGCCAGTGGCGAATACCAGAAGATTTCCGAGAAGTACTTCAAGTCGGACATCTACGGCGACTGATAGTCCGCCATCGCTGGCAAGTCGAGTCGTCGCACCGCAGCTCCCACAGATTCAGCGGTGATCACATATTTTGTGTACGACGCGGGCACTGTGGGAGCTGGCTTGCCAGCGATGAGGCCGTAACATTCACCGCAAATCTTCAGCCTTTCAATTCCTTCAAATGCTTGTACACCGTCGCCCGCCCCATGTTCAGCACATTGGCCACATAGTTCGAGGCGCTCTTGCCCTTGAACGCCCCTTCGGCGTGCAGCGCCAGCACCAGTTCGCGTTTGTGATCGCGGGTCAGCAGGTTCAGGCTCAGTTGCCGTTCCCGTAGCCAGGCGTGCAGGAAAGTGTTGATCCGTTCCTGCCAGTCATCGCGAAACAGCGAGTCCGGTTGCGGGATCAGTTTGCTCGGCGAGAGGAACAGGTCCAGCGCAGCCTTGGCATTCTCGAACAGCGAAATATTCAGGTTGATGCACAGCACCGCCAGCGGATGCCCTTCGCTGTCGCGCAGCACGGTGCTCAGGCTGCGAATCTTCTGGCCGTCCCAATTGAGCTTTTCGTACGGACCGATGTTCCGTTCGCTGACATCGTCGCTGAGCATGTCTTCCAGCGACGACTCATCGCCGATCACCCGTTTCGACAGGTTGTTGGCGATGTAGTCGACCTTCTGCGTGCGCAGGTCATGCAGCACCACTTCGGCGTGGGGAAAGAACAGCGTAGCGATGGCGTCGGCGATGGCGTGGTAGTTGTCCAGCGCGGCGTCATTCGGCTCGGGCGTGTGTTCGGGGGCGGTCATAACTGTGGAGCTCCAGGCAACGTCAACGCCCCCTTGATCCGGGGGCGTTGCGAGTGTGCCGCAATCCGTCGGGCGCGTCATCCGGGCGGACGGTCAGGCCAGGCGGGCAGGGGCGAGCATGGCGGCGGTCAGACCGAATTGCTTGAGATGTTCGGGCAACGATTCGCCACGTACCAGCGCGGCACTGGCCTGGCCCATTGCCGGCGAAGTCTGGATGCCGTAGCCGCCCTGGGCCGCGACCCAGAACAGCCCCGGCACCTGCGGATCGAAGCCGGACAGCAAATCACCGTCGGCGACGAAACTGCGCAGGCCGGCCCAGGTGCGGGTCGGGCGGCGGATGGTCAGGTTCGTCGCTTCCTCGATCTGGTAAATGCCCATGGCGATGTCCAGTTCTTCCGGCTGCACGTCGTGCGGTTCGACCGGGTCGGCGTTGGCCGGTGAGCCGAGGAACATCCCGGCGTCGGGCTTCATATAGAACGATTCGTCGAGGCTGACCAGCATCGGCCAGTGATGAATGTCCACGCCTTCGGGACCGGCGAAGATGAACGCGGCGCGGCGTTTCGGTTGCAGACCCAGCGGCCGGGCGCCGGCGAGGGCACCGATCTTGTCTGCCCAGGCGCCTGCCGCGTTGATCACGATGGGGGCGCTGAAGGTCTGGCCGTTGGTCTGCACGTGCCAGATGCCGTCGGCGTCCCGGCTCAGTCCGAGCACTTCGCAATCGGTCTGCACTTGGCCGTTGTTGCGGCGGATACCGCGCAGATAGCCCTGATGCAGGGCGTCGGTGTCGATGTCGCTGGCGGTCGGGTCGTAGATCGCGCCATGGACTTTCTCCCGGCGCAGGATCGGCAGCCGCGCGCAGGCTTCGTCCGCGCTGAGCAGCTGCATCTCCGGCACCGTGGCTTTGGCGCTGAGGTATTGATTGTTCAGTTCGGCGGCGTCACCGGTGAAGTCCACGGTCATCTCGCCGCGCGGAGTCAGCAGCGGGTGTTCACAGAAGCCGCTGGGCGGGTGATCAAAAAACGCTCGACTGGCCTGGGTCAGCGCCCGAACCTGCGGGGTGCCATAAGCGGCGGTGAACAGCGCAGCCGAGCGCCCGGTGGAGTGATAGGCCGGATGCGACTCGCGCTCCAGCACCACGATCTTGCCGTGCTGCGACAGCCAGAAACCGGTGGAAGCGCCGGCAATCCCGCCGCCGATGATGATGAAATCTGCCTGGCTCATGAAAAACTCCACGTTGAATTGCAAAGTTGAAGTTGTCGCAAATCCTGTGGGAGCCGGGCTTGCCCGCGATGGCATCACTGCGGTTTTCCTGAGTTACCGAGTTGTCTGCATCGCGGGCAAGCCCGCTCCCACAGGGATCGTGGTATCAGTTACTTAAGTGGTAAACGGCGTTGGCCAGGGCGATGTCTTCCAGGCCCAGGCCGATGGAGCGGAAAAACACGTGACGGTCGTAACCGGGGCGCTGCACTTTTTCGCTGAGCAGATCCGCCAGGTCACCGAGGATCGCGCTGCTGTCCCAGCCATGCTGTTCGCTGGCGATCAGCATCTCGCCGGCCGAGCCCGGAGTGGTCAGACGATAGTCGCAGAACACCTGCATGTCGTTGAGGCTTTGCGGCGGCACTTCGTGGGCGCGTGGTGCGTTGGTGCTGATCGAGGTGATCAGCGCCGGTTTGCTTAAAGTTGCCGGGTCGATCACGGGGCCCGCGGACGAGGTGCAGAGCATGATTACGTCGGCCTCGGCAATGGCGGTTTCGCGGCTGTCGGCGATGCCCACCCGTGAATCGAGGGCTTGCAGTTGGCGGGCGGTTGCCGGGTCGTCGCTCAAGGTAGGCGAGTACACATTGATGCTTTGCCAGTCGCGCAATGTTTTGACGTAATGCAGATGCGCCTGGGCGACCTTGCCGCTGCCGATGATTGCCAGACGCGCGGCCTGCAACGGGGCGAGGGCGTTGACAGCGACAGCTGTGGTTGCAGCCGTGCGTGCGGTGGTCAGTTCGCCGGCATCGCAAAGGAGCAGCGGCTGGCCGGTCTGCATCGACATCAGCAGTGTCCACGCCGTCACCAGCGGGCCTTGTTCGCGAACGATATACGGCGAAGTCTTGACCCCGTACACGCCATCTTCGGCCAATACGCCCAGATAGTTGATGAAGTCCCCGGCGCCCTGAGGGAACTCCACCAGTTGCTGCGCCGGTTGCACCGCATGCCCGGCCGCCAGATCGCGGAACAGCTTGCGCAGGATCTGCGGCACATCGATCCGGGCCAGCAGCTCGCGGGCCTGGGTTTGGTCGATCACGTAAGGCGTACTGGACATGTCGGACTCCGGAGGCTGTTTTTAAACTTATTTGTCCATTATGGACTTTTAGTTTTGTTGAACAATATCCGGGCGAAAAAAAAAGCGCAGTCCGTTGCCGGCTGCGCTTCTCTTTACGACGTCGCTTACTGTGTACGCTTGCGCTCAACCGCCCGCAGTAGATGGGTCGGCGGCGTTTCACAGCTGATCTTGCGACCGAGTTTTTCTTCGATGGACGGCAACTGATAGGAGTCGTCCTCACCGGCGAAGCTGATCGACACGCCGTCGGCGCCAGCACGACCGGTACGGCCGATACGATGCACGTAGTCGTCCGGGACTTCCGGCAGGGTGAAGTTGATCACGTGGCTGATGCCGTCGATGTGGATACCGCGACCGGCCACGTCGGTGGCGACCAGAACGCGGATCTTGCCTTCGCGGAAGCCTTCCAGCGTCTTGATCCGCTTGTGCTGCGGCACGTCGCCGGACAGCTGCGCGGCGTTGATGCCGTCGCGTACCAGGCGTTCTTCGATGCGTCGCACTTCATCCTTGCGGTTGGCGAACACGATCACTCGCTCCCAGCCGTTGTCGTTGACCAGGTTGAAGAGCAGTTTGTACTTGTCGGCACCGGCCACCGCGTAGATGTGCTGTTCGACGTTCTCGTTGGCCACGTTGGTGACCTCGATTTCGACGATGGCAGGGTCGGTGGTCCACTGCTTGGCGAGGTTCATCACGTCATCGGTGAAGGTCGCGGAGAACAGCAGGGTCTGGCGTTCGCTTTTCGGCGGGGTCTGGCGAATGATCTGCCGTACTTGCGGGATGAAGCCCATGTCGAGCATGCGGTCGGCTTCGTCCAGCACCATCACTTCGACCATGTCCAGGTGCACGTCACCGCGCTGGTTGAAGTCGAGCAGACGGCCTGGGGTCGCGACCAGGATGTCGCAGTGGCGGGCTTCGAGGTGCTTGAGCTGCTTGTCGAAGTCCATGCCGCCGACGAACGTCATGACGTTGAGGCCGGTGTATTTGGTCAGGTCGGCGGCGTCCTTGGCGATCTGCACCACCAGCTCGCGGGTCGGCGCGATGATCAGCGCCCGTGGCTCGCCCATGTAGCGCTCTTTCGGCGGCGGGGTCTGCAACAGCTGCGTGATGATCGAGATCAGGAACGCGGCGGTCTTGCCGGTGCCGGTCTGGGCGCGGCCGATGGCGTCTTTGCCGGCGAGGGTGTAACCCAGCACCTGGGCCTGGATCGGCGTGCAATACGGGAAGCCCAGGTCGTGGATGGCGTGCATCAGTTCCGGGGCGAGTTTGAAATCGTGGAAACGGGTCTTGCCTTCCTGTGGCTCGACGACGAAGTCTTCGAGTTTCCAGGGAATCACCGGCGCCTTGGGCTTGGGTTCGCGACGTGGTCTGGCCGGTTTCGGTGCTTCGCTGCGGGCCGGCTCAGTGGCGGGCGCGGCAGCTGGAGCGGGTTTCGGTTCACGTTGAGGCGACGTGGCGGGCGTCTGGCGGTCGGCCTGGCTGGCATCGCTGCGATGACCGGGGGCGTGCGACGGCGCAGTGGGGACTGGCGCGAGCTGCTCAGCCTCGCTTTTACCGAACATTTTCTTGAGTGCTTTGAGCACGGTCATCTCATCAATTGGTTAAGGAATGTACGCCGGCCAGTGTAATGCAAGAAACGGGCGCGGCGTAGTGGGATGATCAAAGGGCGACCCTTGTCGCAATTGTCAGCGCAGGCGTTCGCTCAACCACGTGCCGATGTCGCGAATTTCTTCGGGTAACACTTCGTGCTCCATTGGGTATTCCTGCCATGTCACGGTGACACCATGGGCCTTGAGATACTCATAAGCCGTGCGTCCCATGGAGTTCTGCACCACGTTGTCGAACTGGCCGTGCAGCGCCAGTACCGGAATTCGCTGCTGGCTGGCGGACAGCTCCAGTTCATCACTGAACGTCGGCGCGTATGTCGATAATGCCAGTACCCCGCCCAGCGGCCCCTGCCATTTCAGAAACGCGGTGTGATAGACCACGGCGCCGCCCTGGGAAAAACCGGCGAGGAAAATTCGCGAGGCGTCTATTCCGCTGCTTCGCTGTTCTTCGATCAATTCGATGATGCGGTCGGCGGACGCTTCCAGCTCATCGCGGTCGATCGCCCGCGCGGGGCTCATGGCTTTGATGTCGTACCAGCTCGGCATGGCATATCCGCCATTTATCGTCACCGGACGGGTCGGCGCCTGGGGCAGGACAAAACGCGTGCTCAGCAGGGTTTCCTGAAGCGCTTCAGCCACCGGCAGGAAGTCGTAGCGGTCGGCGCCGAGGCCGTGCAGCCAGATCACGCAGGCGTCTGCGGGCTTAACAGGCTGAAGAATCAAGGGCTCGGTCATGGCTGCTCCAATTGTGTGCGGGCGCTCTCATTGAGTGCGTGATTTGCGTGCGCGCCCGGTTGATCCGTTAAGAAGATGTCGCAAGGGTGCAAGTTTTGCTATTGACCTGTCACTCAATCGCTTCAGCAGCCGGTGTGGTACGGGCTTTGCTATGAGGTAGTCGTGCAATCGTTCTCGCGCCTGGCGGTAACACTATCAGTGAACGCCTGGCGACGGGATAGCAAAGAATCCGGTGATGGATGTTCGCCAATGGCCGCAACGGGCTTAGCGAACGTGAAAGGGCTACCGCCCGTTCGGCCGACTGGTGAGAAGTGAGTTGTCCATGATGTGGATTTTCTCCTACTAGACTCATAGCGAAGGTCCTGCGTCGGTTGACCCCAAAAAAAGCCAACACGGGTCAACAACGCCTCAAAAGGGTGCGACTGGACTCAAGCTCCGACACAACAAGAGCAAAACTGGAGGTTTGAATGAAGATGTTGAAATCCACTCTGGCGATCGTGACTGCTGCTGCAGTACTGGGTGTCAGCGGGTTCGCTCAGGCGGGTGCAACCCTGGATGCAGTGAAGAAGAAAGGATTCGTGCAGTGCGGCGTCAGCGATGGCTTGCCAGGCTTCTCGGTTCCGGATTCCACCGGCAAGATCGTGGGTATCGATGCTGACGTCTGCCGCGCCGTGGCCGCTGCCGTATTCGGCGACGCGACCAAGGTCAAGTTCAGTCAGTTGAACGCCAAGGAGCGTTTCACCGCTCTGCAGTCGGGCGAGATCGACATCCTGTCGCGCAACACCACCATGACCAGCTCCCGTGACGCGGGCATGGGCCTGAAATTCCCGGGCTTCATTACCTACTACGACGGCATCGGCTTCCTGGTAAACAACAAGCTGGGCGTGAAGAGTGCCAAAGAGCTGGACGGTGCAACCATCTGCATCCAGGCCGGTACCACCACCGAGCTGAACGTTTCCGACTACTTCCGCGGCAACGGTCTGAAATACACCCCGATCACTTTCGACACCTCCGATGAAAGCGCCAAGTCGCTGGAATCCGGTCGTTGCGACGTGCTGACCTCCGACAAGTCCCAGCTGTTCGCCCAGCGCAGCAAGCTGGCTTCGCCGAAGGACTACGTGGTTCTGCCGGAAACCATTTCCAAGGAACCTCTGGGCCCGGTCGTGCGTAACGGCGACGACGAGTGGCTGGCCATCGTTCGTTGGGTTGGCTACGCGCTGCTGAACACCGAAGAAGCAGGCATCTCTTCGAAAAACGTCGAAGCTGAAGCCAAAGCGACCAAGAACCCGGATGTCGCTCGTATGCTCGGCGCAGACGGCGAATACGGCAAAGACCTGAAACTGCCGAAGGACTGGGTCGTACAGATCGTCAAGCAAGTCGGCAACTACGGCGAAATCTTCGAGAAAAACCTCGGCAAGAGCACTCCGCTGGAAATCGACCGCGGCCTGAACGCGCTGTGGAACAACGGCGGCATTCAATACGCACCACCAGTGCGCTGATGGTTCTGTCACCCGGCAGGCCAACTGCCGGGTGACGTTCTGTTCCATTATTTCCGGGGCACTTCATGCAAAATTCAATCGGCGCACCAAAGCAGAGGCTCAGCCTCAGCGATCCACGAGTGCGTGCGTGGGTATTTCAGATCATCACCATCGTGGCGGTGGTCTCCCTGGGCTGGTATCTGTTCGATAACACCCAGACCAACCTGCAACACCGGGGTATCACTTCGGGGTTCGACTTTCTCGAGCGCAGTGCCGGGTTCGGCATCGCTCAACACCTGATCTCCTACACCGAAGCGGACAGTTATGCCCGGGTGTTCGTCATCGGCCTGCTCAACACGCTGCTGGTGACCTTCATCGGCGTGATCCTGGCCACGATCCTCGGCTTCATCGTCGGCGTCGCGCGCCTGTCGAAGAACTGGATCATTTCCAAACTGGCAACGGTGTACGTGGAGGTTTTCCGTAACATCCCGCCTCTGCTGCAGATCCTGTTCTGGTACTTCGCGGTGTTCCTGACCATGCCGGGGCCGCGCAACAGCCATAACTTCGGCGATACCTTCTTCGTCAGCAGCCGTGGCCTGAACATGCCGGCCGCGCAAATGGCCGACGGCTTCTGGGCGTTCGTGATCAGCATCGTGGTGGCTATCGTCGCTATCGTGCTGATGAGCCGCTGGGCCAACAAGCGCTTTGAAGCCACTGGCGAGCCGTTCCACAAGTTCTGGGCCGGCCTGGCGCTGTTCCTGGTGATTCCGGCGGTGTGCGCGCTGATTTTCGGTGCACCCGTGCACTGGGAAATGCCGAAGCTGCAAGGCTTCAACTTCGTCGGTGGCTGGGTGCTGATTCCGGAACTGCTGGCCTTGACCCTGGCGCTGACGGTGTACACCGCGGCGTTCATCGCCGAGATCGTGCGTTCGGGCATCAAGTCGGTCAGCCACGGCCAGACCGAAGCGGCGCATTCGCTCGGCCTGCGCAACGGTCCGACCCTGCGCAAGGTGATCATTCCGCAAGCGCTGCGGGTCATCATCCCGCCGCTGACCAGCCAATACCTGAACCTGGCGAAGAACTCCTCGCTGGCGGCCGGTATCGGTTATCCGGAAATGGTTTCGCTGTTCGCCGGCACCGTGCTGAACCAGACCGGTCAGGCCATCGAAGTCATTGCCATCACCATGAGCGTGTACCTGGCGATCAGTATCAGCATTTCCCTGCTGATGAACTGGTACAACAAGCGCATTGCGCTGATCGAGCGGTAAGGAATAGCGCATGAGTACTCATACTTTCAAACCCGACATGCCGCCGCCGGCCAAGGTCTTCGGCCCGATGGCGTGGATCCGCGCGAACATGTTCTCCAGCTGGCTCAACACCCTGCTGACCCTGTTTGCGTTCTACCTGATCTACCTGGTGGTGCCGCCGATCCTCAGCTGGGCGATCATCGATGCCAACTGGGTCGGCACCACCCGCGCCGACTGCACCAAGGACGGCGCTTGCTGGGTCTTCATCCAGCAGCGTTTCGGCCAGTTCATGTACGGCTACTACCCGCCGGAACTGCGCTGGCGCGTGGACCTGACCGTGTGGCTGGCGGTCATCGGCGTGGCGCCACTGTTCATCAAGCGCGTGGCGCACAAGGCGGTGTACGGCCTGAGCTTCCTGGTGGTCTACCCGATCGTTGCCTGGTGCCTGCTGCATGGCGGCGTCTTCGGCCTCGACACCGTTGCGACCAGCCAGTGGGGCGGTCTGATGCTGACCCTGGTGATCGCCACTGTCGGCATCGCCGGTGCGTTGCCGCTGGGGATTGTCCTGGCGCTGGGCCGACGCTCGAACATGCCGGCGATCCGTGTGGTCTGCGTGACCTTCATCGAGTTCTGGCGCGGCGTGCCGTTGATCACGGTGCTGTTCATGTCTTCGGTGATGCTGCCGCTGTTCCTGCCCGAAGGCATGAACTTCGACAAGCTGCTGCGGGCGCTGATCGGCGTGATCCTGTTCCAGTCGGCGTACGTCGCCGAGGTGGTGCGCGGCGGTCTGCAAGCGATCCCCAAAGGTCAGTACGAAGCCGCGGCCGCGATGGGCCTCGGTTACTGGCGCGCCATGGGCCTGGTGATTCTGCCGCAAGCCCTGAAACTGGTGATTCCCGGCATCGTCAACACCTTCATCGCGCTGTTCAAGGACACCAGCCTTGTGATCATCATCGGCCTTTTTGACCTGCTCAACAGCGTCAAGCAAGCCGCTGCCGATCCGAAATGGCTGGGCATGGCCACCGAAGGCTACGTGTTCGCCGCCCTGGTGTTCTGGATTTTCTGTTTTGGTATGTCGCGCTATTCCATGCACCTGGAACGCAAGCTCGACACTGGCCACAAGCGTTAGGAGTTTTTTCGATGAGCGAAGCAATCAAAAAGCCAGTGGGCCCTGAAGGCATCATTCAGATGCAGGGCGTGAACAAGTGGTACGGCCAGTTCCATGTGCTGAAAGACATTAACCTCAACGTGCGTCAGGGCGAGCGTATCGTGCTGTGCGGTCCGTCGGGTTCCGGCAAGTCCACGACCATCCGCTGCCTCAACCGTCTGGAAGAGCACCAGCAGGGCCGCATCGTGGTCGATGGCGTGGAGCTGACCAACGACCTCAAGCAGATCGAAGCGATCCGCCGTGAAGTCGGCATGGTGTTCCAGCACTTCAACCTGTTTCCGCACCTGACCATCCTGCAGAACTGCACCCTGGCGCCTATGTGGGTGCGCAAGATGCCCAAGCGCAAGGCCGAGGAAATCGCCATGCATTACCTGGAGCGCGTACGCATTCCGGAGCAGGCGCACAAGTACCCGGGGCAACTGTCCGGCGGTCAGCAGCAGCGTGTGGCGATCGCCCGCGCACTGTGCATGAAACCGAAAATCATGCTGTTCGACGAACCGACCTCGGCACTCGACCCGGAGATGGTGAAGGAGGTACTGGACACCATGATCGGCCTGGCCGAAGACGGCATGACCATGCTCTGCGTGACCCACGAAATGGGCTTCGCCCGCACCGTGGCCAACCGCGTGATCTTCATGGACAAGGGCGAAATCGTTGAGCAGGCGGCACCGAACGACTTCTTCGACAATCCACAGAATGATCGGACCAAGTTGTTCCTGAGTCAGATTCTGCATTGATATCTGATGCATAAAACAAACCCGGCCTTGTGCCGGGTTTGTTTTTTGGGGATCAGGACACGGTGAGGGTTTCGTGTTCTTTGTGGACGGTGTGCGTGAAGCCTCTCAAGTCTGCTCCTTCGCCGAGAGACTTCGCATCAGTCAGCAAGTGCGGGTAACGATCCAACAGTCGCATCAGCAGTATCAGTGCTTTGGGCGGCAATATTTCGCCGCGCTCGTAGCGAGAGAAAGCGTTATGTCCTCCACCCGACAATAATTGCACTGTCTCTTTTTGCGTAAGGTGCAATTTTCGACGGATACGCCTCATCTCGTCACCGATCATTTGCCTGGCAGCGAATACCAGTTCATCCCCTGCTTCCCCAAAACGTTCCGCGCTGTCAGTGTCGAAGTCCCACTCGACCTCACCGCACTTCTGGCACTCCCAGCCAGAAAGATTATCTACACGGCGCTCCATGCCTTTGACACTCAAGGTTTCGGCGCGACCCTCGAAATGCCTCATTCCCTCACGTGCACCGCAGCTGACACATTGCTGGGTTTTCATGGGTTTTTCTCCTTGAAGGAAATTACCGGTGGGCCGCCTGGGCGGTAGGTCACCTTGATGTAAATCTCCTGATCTTGTGAAGTGATGTGATACACGTCCTGCCAGACTCGATGATCGTCATAAGTGGTCATGGATTTGTGCAACATCCTGTTCTGTAACTCGAAAACGATCTCTTGCATCTCTCTGAAGCTAAAGCCGAGCTTCTCACCGGATTTTGCCGAAGACCTGGTGAAGGCTTTTTTGCCAAGTCGCCTGACCTCAGCCTTGATCACCACCAAGTCGTAATGGGGTGTGTTCTTTTCCATAAGAAACCAAAACCCTGTCCCTGAAATTACCCTTAAAGGGTAATTTTGACTAATTGAAAATCCCGCTCCATTTGCCTCTCTCTGACCCTAGGTGGTTGCCGTCCTACACGGAGCTGACTAACATGTCAGAAAATTCATCCCATGATTGGATGAAAGGGCGAATCCTATGTCAGACATTTCTCCACTCATTAAGCGATCCCTGGTCGATCAGGCCCTGGATCAATTGCGCCAGCGCATCACCGACGGCACGTGGCAGGTCGGTCAGCGTTTGCCGACCGAGCCCGAGCTGTGTGCCGAGCTCGGCATCAGCCGCAACACCGTGCGCGAGGCGATGCGGGTGCTGGCGTTTTCCGGGTTGATCGAAATTCGTCAGGGTGACGGCAGTTACCTGCGGGCGGTGGTCGATCCGATGGACACGCTCAAGGCACTGTCGAAATGCTCGCTGGATCAGGCCCGGGAAACCCGGCACATCCTCGAAGTCGAGGCCATTGGCCTGGCGGCATTACGCCGGACCGATGAAGACCTCGTCGCGTTGCGCGAGGCGCTGGGTGTCGCCGGCAGCCACTACCACGGCGATCTCGACAGTTACATCCGCTGCGATCTGGTCTTCCACCGTCGTCTGGTGGATGCCGCGCACAACCCGACCCTCAGCGAGCTGTATCGCTATTTTTCCAGCATCGTCGGCGCGCAATTGCGCCAGACCCTGAACATCGTCCCCCGTCGACAGGAAGTCTTCGATTTGCACGTCGCCTTGCTTGAGGCCGTCGAGCAACGCGATCCGGAGCGGGCCAAAGCCCTGTCGAGGCAGTTGATCAATGAACCTTGAAACCGAGAAAACCATGTCCCGCCCAGAAGTCTCCCCAGCACCCGTTCGCAAGGCCGAGCTCGAAGAGTTGTTGATCGACGCCGAAGCCGATGACGAGCAGGTGCAGCAAAGCCATCCGCTGGTACGGCGTCCGTGGCTGTTGCTGCTGGGGTTGATTCTGGTGGCGTTGAACCTGCGTCCGGCGCTGTCGAGCATGGCGCCGCTGCTCAGCGAAGTGTCGAAAAGCCTTGGCTTGTCCGCCGCTCAGGCGGGTTTGCTGACGACGTTGCCGGTGCTCTGCCTCGGTCTGTTCGCGCCGCTGGCCCCGGTGCTCGCGCGGCGTTTCGGTGCCGAGCGGGTGGTGCTGGGGATTCTTCTGACACTGGCCGGCGGCATCATCCTGCGCAGCAACTTTGGCGAAATCGGTCTGTTCGCCGGCAGCGTGCTGGGCGGCGCGAGCATCGGCATCATCGGCGTGTTGCTGCCGGGCATCGTCAAGCGCGACTTCGCCAAACATGCCGGCACCATGACTGGCGTCTACACCATGGCTCTGTGCCTGGGCGCGGCGATGGCGGCGGGTTCCAGCGTGCCATTGAGCGAACACTTCGATCACAGCTGGGCCATGGGCCTGGGTTTCTGGGTGATACCGGCGCTGGTGGCGGCAGTGTTCTGGCTGCCGCAAATCGGCCAGAAGCACGGCGCACACAACGTTGCCTATCGAGTGCGCGGTCTGCTGCGTGATCCGCTGGCCTGGCAGGTGACCTTGTACATGGGGCTGCAGTCGTCGCTGGCCTACATCGTGTTCGGCTGGCTGCCGTCGATCCTCATCGGTCGCGGTCTGACGCCGACCCAGGCCGGCCTGGTGCTGTCCGGTTCGGTGATTATCCAGCTCGCCAGCTCCCTGGCGGCACCATGGCTGGCCACGCGCGGCAAGGATCAGCGGCTGGCGATCGTGGTGGTGATGGCGCTGACCCTCGGCGGCCTGTTCGGTTGCCTCTACGCGCCGATCGAAGGGTTGTGGGGCTGGGCGATCCTGCTGGGCCTGGGGCAGGGCGGTACGTTCAGCCTGGCGCTGACCCTGATCGTGCTGCGCTCGCGGGATTCCCACGTGGCGGCGAACCTGTCGAGCATGTCCCAGGGCTTCGGCTACACCCTCGCGTCCATGGGGCCGTTCGCGGTCGGCGTGGTGCACGACTGGACTGGCGGCTGGAACGCCGTGGGCTGGATCTTCGGCATCATCGGTGCGGGAGCGATACTCGCCGGCCTCGGCGCCGGGCGTGCGTTGTACGTGCAGGTGGTAAGCGAAAAGGTCTGATACGCACACACTGTCGGTATTCGAAATGCGAATGCCGATAGTGTTTCGGGCGTTTGCGGATTATCGTGCTGGCAATCTGTACCTTTCCTGGAGATTGCCCATGAGTGAAGAAGCCCACAGCGCCCTGATCACCCGTTTCTACCAGGCTTTCCAGCGCCTCGACGCCGAGGCCATGGCGGCTTGCTACACCGACGACGTGGTGTTCAGCGATCCGGCCTTCGGCGAGCTGCGCGGCCGCGATGCCGGCGATATGTGGCGGATGCTCACCACCCGCGCCAAGGACTTCTCCCTGACCTTCGACAATGTTCGCGCCGACGAGCGCAGCGGCGGCGCCCACTGGGTAGCGACGTACCTGTTCAGCCAGACCGGCAACATCGTGATCAACGACATCCAGGCACGTTTCGTCTTCCGTGACGGCAGGATCTGCGAACACCACGACCACTTCGATCTGTGGCGCTGGTCGCGCCAGGCACTGGGTTTCAAAGGCCTGCTGCTGGGCTGGACGCCGCTGGTGCGCAACGCCGTCCGCGCCCAGGCGCTGAAAGGGCTGAAGGCATTTCAAGCGAGTCGCTGATAAGATCGCGGCCTGTTTTCCCTACGCCTGAATTGCCCCGTGACCAGCCTCAGCGAAAAACCCCTCGATGCCGACGCTCCAGTGAGCAAGTCCTGGTTCGTCTACCTCGTACGCGCCGCCAACGGTTCGCTGTACTGCGGGATCAGCGATGATCCCGTGCGCCGTTTCGCCAAGCACCAGAGCGGCAAAGGCGCGCGATTCTTTCTCTCAAGCCCGGCGATGGCGCTGGTCTACACCGAGCGTTGTCGCGACAAGGGTGATGCGTTGCGTCAGGAGCGATTGATCAAGAAGCTCAGGAAGAGTGCGAAGGAGTGTCTGGTGGCGTCTTATCGGCCTGATTGATCGGGTATTGGCAAACGTTAGAAATCTCCGCGTCGACGCGGTGCCCTCCGGCAAACGACAGGCGAAAAAAAACCGCCTTTGCGGGGCGGTTTTTTCTGTAAACGCCGGTTTGCGGCCGGGTTTACTGCATCTCAATGGACACACTAGCGTGGACGAAGATTATTCGGCTTTGCGCCCATTATCAACCTGACTGATCAGTTCCCATCAGCCGGATCCGTAGGCTGCGAACGAATTGCGCGCTAAGCTGCTGGCTCACTTTCTGTGCGGCGGAGCCGAGCATGTCCGAGTTGATTCTGCATCATTACCCGACCTCTCCATTCGCCGAAAAGGCCCGGCTGCTGTTGGGTTTCAAGGGCTTGTCCTGGCGTTCGGTGCACATCTCGCCGGTGATGCCGAAACCGGACCTGACCGCCCTGACCGGTGGCTACCGCAAGACCCCGGTGCTGCAGATCGGCGCCGACATCTACTGCGACACCGCGCTGATCGCCCGTCGCCTCGAGCAGGAAAAGGCCCAGCCTTCGTTCTTCCCGGAAGGTCAGGAAATGATCGCCGCCAGTTTTGCCACATGGGCGGACTCGGTTGTATTTCAGCACGCAGTGAGCCTGGTATTTCAGCCGGAATCGGTTGCGGTGCGATTTGGCAAGTTGCCGCCGGAAGCGATCAAGGCGTTTCTTGCTGATCGTGCCGGGCTGTTCAGCGGTGGCAGTGCGACCAGGCTTTCAGCGGAGCAGGCCAAGCACAATTGGCCGACCCTTATGGCGCGTCTGGAGCAACAGTTGCAGCGTGAAGACGGTGACTTCCTGTTCGGCGAGCCGTCGATTGCTGACTTCTCCATGGCCCATCCGTTGTGGTTCCTCAAGGCCACGCACGTGACGGCGCCCTTGGTGGACGCTTATCCGGCAGTGTCTGCGTGGCTGGGGCGTGTGCTCGGTTTTGGCCATGGCGCGGCCAGCGAGATGAGCTCCGAGGAGGCACTGGAGATCGCGCGCAGCTCGACCCCTGCAGCGTTGCCGGATGAGGTATTCACTGATCCGAACGGGTTCGTGGCAGGTCAGCAGGTGCTGATCGCAGCGACAGACTACGGCGTTGATCCGGTCGCCGGTGAGCTGCTGTTTGCCGGTCGCGAGGAGCTGATCCTGCGCCGTGAAGACGAACGCGGCGGTGTGGTGCATGTGCACTTCCCGCGTTTCGGTTTCCGAATCGAGAAACGCTGAAACAAATGAGGGAGCCGATTGGCTCCCTCATTCATTTCAGTGCAGCGAGAATTTCGTCCGGATCAAACCCGCGAATCAACGTGCCATTGACGTCGATCAGCGGGATCCCGCGGCCGCCCAGCGCTTCGTACGCCTTACGCGCCTCGGCGTCCTTTTCGATATCGAATTCCTTGAATGGAATCCCCTTGCTGTCGAGAAAGCGCTTGGTCTGCTTGCAGTAGCCACACCAGTCGGTGGCATACAGCACGACATTGGCCTGCGCCCGCGTCTGCTCCGCGACCATTTGCGACGGATTGAACACTCGCTCGATCTTGCCCCAGTTCTGATAGACGACGACCACCAGCAGAACCAGTGCAACCTTTTTCAGCACATTGCCGAGCATCAGTTGCGACGCTTCAGCTGATCGGTGAGCGAGGTCGGCAGGCCTTTGATGACCAGCGTCCCGGCCTCTTCGTCGTATTCGATCTTCGAGCCCAGCAGGTGCGCTTCGAAGCTGATCGACAGGCCTTCGGCGCGGCCGGTGAAGCGACGGAACTGGTTGAGCGTGCGCTTATCCGCCGGGATCTCCGGCGAGAGGCCGTAATCCTTGTTGCGGATGTGATCGTAGAACGCTTTCGGGCGTTCTTCGTCGATCAGCTCAGAGAGCTCTTCCAGGCCCATCGGCTCGCCGAGTTTGGCCTGGCTGCTGGCGTAGTCGACCAGGGTCTTGGTTTTCTCGCGGGCGGAATCTTCCGGCAGGTCTTCGCTCTCGACGAAGTCGCTGAAGGCTTTGAGCAGGGTGCGGGTCTCGCCCGGGCCGTCGACCCCTTCCTGGCAGCCGATGAAGTCGCGGAAGTACTCCGAGACCTTCTTGCCGTTCTTGCCCTTGATGAACGAGATGTACTGCTTGGACTGCTTGTTGTTCTGCCACTCGGAAACGTTGATCCGCGCCGCGAGATGCAGTTGACCGAGGTCGAGGTGGCGTGATGGGGTCACGTCCAGTTGATCGGTTACCGCCACGCCTTCGCTGTGGTGCAGCAGGGCGATGGCCAGGTAATCGGTCATGCCTTGCTGATAGTGGGCGAACAACACGTGGCCGCCGACCGACAGGTTCGACTCTTCCATCAACTTCTGCAGATGCTCGACCGCGACTTTGCTGAACGCAGTGAAGTCCTTGCCGCCTTCCATGTATTCCTTCAGCCAGCCGCTGAACGGGAACGCGCCGGACTCCGGATGGAACAACCCCCAGGCTTTGCCCTGTTTGGCGTTATAGCTCTCGTTGAGGTCGGCGAGCATGTTCTCGATGGCGGCGGACTCGGCCAGTTCAGAGTCACGGGCGTGCAGGACTGCGGGCGTGCCATCGGGTTTTTTGTCGATCAGGTGGACGATGCAATGACGGATCGGCATGGGCTTCTCGGCAAGTGAAAGGGAGGAGGGCGGGCTCCTCCGAAAAAGCGCTCAGTGTACCGCAACCACTGGATTTGGCGCGGGGTGAAGGGCAAATCCGGGTCACCCGACGGCCCTTATGCATTTATTTACCGATTTAGCGCAATAAACCTGACCATTTGGCTAGCTAGAGGCGGATATTTCCTTGTCTCTGTGCTAGTTTTGCCCGGTCTTGTGCGAAGTCACCGCGACAAGCATGCATTCAGCTTTTGTCAGGTCGAACCAAACCTTGATTTCGGCATCTATAACCCCGACTCGTCGTGGTTATCGCCGAGGGTGCCAGATCCAGAAGATCGGGCTCGATGGCTGACACTGCACTCTGCAATCCATATGAATTTGATAGGGAAGGAACACTACATGGCTCTTACTAAAGACCAACTGATCGCCGACATCGCCGAAGCTATCGACGCGCCGAAAACCACCGCGCGTGCCGCTCTGGACCAACTGGGCCAAATCGTTGCCGATCAGCTGGAAAACGGTGCCGAAATCACTTTGCCAGGTATCGGCAAGCTGAAAGTGACCGAGCGTCCTGCCCGCACTGGCCGTAACCCATCGACTGGCGCTGCCATCGAAATCCCTGCCAAGAAAGTGATCAAGCTGGTTGTGGCCAAAGGCCTGACCGACGCTGTGAACAAGTAAGACGCAGCGATAAAAAAACCGTGCACCGGAGCGATCCGGGCACGGTTTTTTTTGTGCCTGCTGTTTGTGTTTCAGCAGTAGCGGCGGCTGCTTTGCAATCAAGCGCCGCCCCGGTTGAAACGTATTACTTGCGAACCCAGCGTTCGCGCCGCCAGATCTGCTGCTCGGACTTGGTCTGGAAGGTCCAGGCAACGAAACGGCTCTGCTTCTGCCCCTGGGACATCTCCACCACCTGGCTTTCCAGCGCACCGGCTTTTTTCAGTGCGGTTTCGATGGCAGGCAGGTTCGAGGCTTTCGAGACCAGGGTGCTGAACCACAGCACCTTGTGCGCAAAGTTCGCACTTTCGGCAATCAGTTGCGTCACGAAACGCGCTTCGCCGCCTTCACACCACAGTTCGGCCGACTGACCGCCAAAGTTCAGCACCGGCAGTTTGCGTTTCGGGTCGGCCTTGCCCAAGGCTCGCCATTTACGCTCGCTGCCCTTGGTGGCTTCTTCCATCGACGCGTGGAACGGCGGGTTGCACATGGTCAGGTCAAAGCGCTCGCCTGGCTCCAGCAGGCCGATCAGGATGTGCTTGCGGTTTTCCTGCTGGCGCAGCTGGATGACCTTGTTCAGGTCGTTGGACTGCACGATGGCCCTGGCAGCAGCCACGGCGGTCGGATCGATCTCCGAGCCCAGGAAGTGCCAGCGATATTCGCTGTTACCGATCAGCGGGTAAACGCAGTTGGCGCCCATGCCGATATCCAGCACATTGACGATGGCACCGCGCGGAACCACGCCGTCGTTGTTGCTGGCCAGCAGGTCAGCCAGAAAATGGATGTAGTCGGCACGGCCCGGCACCGGCGGGCACAGATAATCGGCCGGGATGTCCCAGTGCTGGATGCCGTAGAACGACTTGAGCAACGCCCGGTTGAACACACGCACCGCATCGGGACTGGCGAAGTCGATGCTTTCCTTGCCGTACGGGTTGGTGATCACGAACTTCGCCAGTTCCGGCGTGGTCTTGATCAGCGCCGGGAAGTCGTAACGACCCTGATGGCGATTGCGCGGGTGCAGGCTGGCTTCTTTACGCGGTTCCACGGGCTTGGCCGGGGTAGCGGAGTCAGTCTTCTTGCGCGCAGGTTTCGGTGTACGTGGGGCGTTCATGGGCGTGGTCGATTCGGGTAGGGCTGAAAGTGGCGGCCATTGTCCCACAGGGAGCCGTGTTGTTGGCCGGAAAAGTGCCGGGGACAAAAAAGGGAGGCCGTTGCGGGCCTCCCTTTTTCAGTGCGATTTGCCGTTACAGGCTGGCAATTCGCGCGTGCTGCTCAGCCAGCTTGCCCAGAGCCTGTTCGGCTTCGGCCAGTTTGGCGCGTTCCTTCTCGATGACTTCGGCCGGGGCCTTGTCAACGAAACCGGCGTTGGACAGCTTGCCGCCAACCCGCTGGACTTCGCCCTGCAGACGCAGAATTTCCTTGTCCAGACGCGCCAGCTCGGCGTTCTTGTCGATCAGGCCGGCCATCGGCACCAGCACTTCCATTTCGCCAACCAGCGCGGTGGCGGACAGCGGTGCTTCTTCGCCGGCCGCCAGTACGGTGATCGATTCCAGACGCGCCAGCTTCTTCAGCAGCGCTTCGTTCTCGGTCAGGCGGCGCTGGTCTTCAGCGGTGACGTTTTTCAGGTAGATCGGCAGCGGTTTGCCCGGGCCGATGTTCATTTCGCCACGGATGTTGCGGGTGCCGAGCATCAGGCCCTTGAGCCATTCGATGTCGTCTTCGGCCGCCGGATCAATGCGCTCTTCGTTGGCCACCGGCCAGGCTTGCAGCATGATCGTCTTGCCCTGAATGCCGGCCAGCGGCGCGATGCGCTGCCAGATTTCTTCAGTGATGAACGGCATGAACGGATGGGCCAGGCGCAACGCCACTTCCAGTACGCGCACCAGCGTGCGGCGAGTGCCGCGCTGACGCTCGACCGGCGCGTTTTCGTCCCACAGCACAGGCTTGGACAATTCCAGATACCAGTCGCAGTACTGGTTCCAGATGAACTCGTACAGCGCTTGCGCCGCCAGGTCGAAACGGAACTGATCCAGTTGACGGGTCACTTCGGCTTCGGTGCGTTGCAGCTGCGAGATGATCCAGCGATCCGCCAGCGACAGCTCATAGGCTTCGCCGTTCTGGCCGCAGTCTTCGCCCTTGTCCAGAACATACCGCGCGGCGTTCCAGATCTTGTTGCAGAAGTTGCGATAGCCTTCGACGCGGCCCATGTCGAACTTGATGTCGCGACCGGTGGACGCCAGCGAGCAGAAGGTGAAGCGCAGGGCGTCGGTGCCGTAGCTGGCGATGCCGTCGGCGAACTCGTCGCGGGTCTGCTTCTCGATCTTCTTCGCCAGTTTCGGCTGCATCAGGCCGGAGGTGCGTTTCTGCACCAGGGTTTCGAGCTCGATGCCGTCGATGATGTCCAGCGGGTCCAGGACGTTGCCCTTGGACTTGGACATTTTCTGGCCCTGGCCATCACGCACCAGACCGTGCACGTAAACGGTCTTGAACGGAACCTGCGGGGTGCCGTCCTCGTTCTTGATCAGGTGCATGGTCAGCATGATCATCCGGGCGACCCAGAAGAAAATGATGTCGAAGCCCGTCACCAGCACGTCGGTGGAGTGGAATTTCTTCAGGAACTCGGTCTTTTCCGGCCAGCCCAGGGTGGAGAAGGTCCACAGGCCCGAACTGAACCAGGTGTCGAGAACGTCGTTGTCCTGTTGCAGCGCAACGTCCGGGCCGAGGTTGTGCTTGGTGCGCACTTCGGCTTCGTCGCGACCGACGTAGACCTTGCCCGATTCGTCGTACCAGGCCGGAATCCGGTGCCCCCACCACAGCTGACGGCTGATGCACCAGTCCTGGATGTCGCGCATCCACGAGAAGTACATGTTTTCGTACTGCTTCGGCACGAACTGGATACGGCCGTCTTCAACGGCAGCAATCGCAGGCTCGGCCAGCGGCTTTGTCGATACGTACCACTGGTCGGTCAGCCACGGCTCGATGACGGTGCCGGAGCGGTCGCCTTTCGGCACTTTCAGGTTGTGGTCGTCGACGCTGACCAGCAGGCCGGCGGCATCGAAAGCCGCAACGATCTGCTTGCGCGCTTCGAAACGCTCGAGACCGGCGTACTCGGCCGGAATCTTGCCGTCGATGCTGTCGTTCAGCGTGCCGTCGAGGTTGAACACTTGCGCGGATGGCAGCACATTGGCGTTCTTGTCGAAGATGTTCAGCAGCGGCAGGTTGTGGCGCTTGCCGACTTCGTAGTCGTTGAAATCGTGGGCCGGGGTGATTTTCACGCAGCCGGTGCCGAATTCAGGATCGCAGTAATCGTCGGCGATGATCGGGATGCGGCGGCCGACCAGCGGCAGCTCGACGAATTTGCCGATCAGGGCTTTGTAGCGCTCGTCGTTCGGGTTCACCGCGACGGCGGAGTCGCCGAGCATGGTTTCCGGACGGGTGGTCGCGACGATCAGGAAATCGTTGCCTTCAGCGGTTTTCGCGCCGTCGGCCAGCGGGTACTTCAGGTTCCACAGGAAACCTTTCTCGTCGTGGTTTTCCACTTCGAGGTCGGAAATCGCCGTGTGCAGCTTGGTGTCCCAGTTGACCAGGCGCTTGCCGCGATAGATCAGACCGTCTTCGTGCAGGCGTACGAACGCTTCTTTAACGGCTTCCGAGAGGCCGTCATCCATGGTGAAGCGCTCGCGGCTCCAGTCCACGGACGAGCCGAGGCGGCGGATCTGACGGCTGATGTTGCCGCCGGACTGATCCTTCCACTCCCAGACTTTCTCGAGGAATTTTTCGCGGCCCAGATCGTGGCGGTTCTGACCCTGGGCTTCGAGTTGACGCTCCACCAGCATCTGCGTGGCGATACCGGCGTGGTCGGTGCCCGGCTGCCACAGGGTGTTGCGACCCTGCATGCGGCGGAAACGGATCAGGGCATCCATGATCGCGTTGTTGAAACCGTGACCCATGTGCAGGCTGCCGGTGACGTTCGGCGGCGGGATCATGATGGTGTAGGAGTCGCCCGCGCCTTGCGGGGCGAAGTAGTTCTCGGACTCCCAGGTGTTGTACCAGGAAGTTTCAATGGCGTGCGGCTGGTAGGTCTTATCCATGCGCGGCGGGACCCTATTGGCATTTATTCAGGAAAAGCCGGGAAGTATAGCGGGGCATGGGGCGCAGGGCGAGCGGGGCGGGCCGGGCGGAGGCTTAAATGTGGGAGCTGGCCTGCCAGCGATGCAGGCGCCGCGGTTTTTCGGGAAAGGCGCGGCGATGCTATCGCTGGCAAGCCAGCTCCCACAGGGGATCGGGGAATTATTCGTATTGTGCGAGAAGCCGTTCCATCCGCGCCTCGAGGCGACGTTTGATTTCGGTTTCGATGTGCGGAGCGAAATCGTCGATCACGTCCTGCATGATCAGTTGTGCGGCGGCGCGCAGTTCGCTGTCCAGGTGCAGGAGGGCGTCGGGGCCTTTATCCACAGGTGCAGCGGCAGGCTGCGGGGCTGGCGTCGGCGCGGGCGCAGCCTCGACGGCTTGCGGTGTGTTGTCGACCGAGTCGAACAACATAGGAATCTGTTCCTGTTCGCCATCCTCGACCGTGTCGGTCAAGAGCGGCGGTTGCAGGTTGTCATCGCCGAGCAGCTGGCGGATCGACTCGAGGTCATCCAGCAGGTGCGCGGGTTTTTGCAGCGGTTTTGGAGTGTCCATCGGCGTACTCAGAGTCGCTGTAAACGGTGGTCTTGCAGAGGATAGCCCTGTTCGCGGTAGAAACGGAAACTCTCCCGCGCCGCAGTGCGGATCGCCGGATCTTCCACCACCACCTCGGCCACGCGGGCGAATTTGTTGGCGAAAGCCGGGACTTTCAGGTCGAGGTTGACCAGCAAGTCCGCGTGCTGGCCACAGTCATCGCCCAATCCCAGTACGATCAAACCTTCCGGTTCGCTTTCGGCCGGGCCGTGAGGTACGAAGGTTTCGCCCTTGAACGCCCACAGCCGCGCATCGAGATCATCACGCTGGGCGGCATCGCTGCAATGCAGGTAGATGCGGTGGCCCATGCGCCAGGCTTTTTCGGTGAGCTTGCAGGCAAAGTCCAGGCGAGCCGAAGGATCGGCGCTGGGCAGGATATAAAAGTCGACTTTGGTCATTGCGGTTCCTGAGCTGCAAGCAGCGCCCCTCAAGAGAGGCGCCGCTCGCAGTCATCGGTTTCAGGCTTTGGCGCGGTCCAGCAGGTATTGGGTCAGCAGCGGAACCGGACGGCCGGTGGCGCCCTTGTCCTTGCCGCCGCTGGTCCAGGCGGTGCCCGCGATGTCCAGGTGCGCCCAGTTCAGGTTCTTGGTGAAGCGCGACAGGAAGCAGGCAGCGGTGATGGTGCCGGCCTTCGGACCGCCGATGTTGGCGATGTCGGCGAACGGGCTGTCCAGTTGCTCCTGGTACTCATCGAACAGCGGCAGTTGCCAGGCGCGGTCGTCGGCAGCCTTGCCGGCGCTCAGCAGTTGCTCGATCAGTTCGTCGTTGTTGCCCAGCAGGCCCGAAGTGTGGGCGCCCAGAGCAACGACGCAGGCACCGGTCAGGGTGGCGATGTCGATCACCGCTTGCGGTTTGAAGCGCTCGGAGTAGGTCAGGGCATCGCACAGCACCAGACGGCCTTCGGCGTCGGTGTTGAGGATTTCCACGGTCTGGCCGCTCATGGTGGTGACGATGTCGCCCGGACGCGAAGCGGTGCCGCTCGGCATGTTCTCGGCGCAAGCCAGGATGCACACCAGGTTGATCGGCAGTTTCAGTTCCAGCACGGCGCGCAGGGTACCGAACACGCTGGCGGCACCACCCATGTCGTACTTCATCTCGTCCATGCCGGCGCCCGGTTTCAGGCTGATGCCGCCGGTATCGAAAGTGATGCCTTTACCGACCAGTGCGTACGGCTTCTCGGATTTCTTGCCGCCGTTGTATTGCATGACGATCAGGCGCGGCGGCTGGGCGCTGCCCTGGCCGACGGCGTAGAACGAACCCATGCCCAGGGATTTGATCTTCTTCTCGTCGAGGACTTCGACTTTCAGATCCTTGAACTCTTTGCCCAGGTCTTTGGCTTGCTCGCCAAGGAAAGTCGGGTGGCAGATGTTCGGCGGCAGGTTGCCCAGGTTGCGGGTGAACGCCATGCCGTTGGCGATCGCGGTGGCGTGGTTCACGGCGCGTTGCACTTCGGCCTGAGCAGCCTTGATGGTCAGCAGGGTGATTTTCTTCAGGGCGCGCGGTTCGGCTTTCTGGCTCTTGAACTGGTCGAAGGTGTATTCGCCGTCGACCAGGGTTTCAGCCAGCAGACGGGTCTTGCCGTAGCTGTCGCGGTTCTTGACGATGATTTCATCGAGTGCCAGTACGGCGTCGCTGCCGTTCAGGCCTTTAAGGGTGTTGAGGATGCCGGCGACGATCTTGCGGAACGGACGGTCGCCCAGTTCTTCATCCTTGCCCACACCGATCAGCAGCACGCGTTCGGCTTTCAGGTTCGGCAGGCTGTGCAGCAACAGGCTCTGGCCGACCTTGCCGGCCAGGTCGCCACGCTTGAGCACGGCGCTGATGGCGCCACCGCTCAATTCGTCGACCTGTCTGGCGGCGACGCCGAGTTTGCGGCCTTCGCCGACGGCAACCACCAGGGTGGCGGTTTTCAACGTTTCTGGGCTAACGCTTTTTACAACCAGTTCCATGTCCGGATCCCTGAATGAATGGTCAACACGCAGGCGTTCGACGTGTCCGCCGTCGCCTGCTTATAGAGAGAAGAGGCGCAGGCCAGTGCCTGCGACAGAGGCGGCAGTTTGAACCTCGCTCACCGCGCCTGACAACCCTCGGTTGTACGATCTTCAACGGATTGCACGCTTGCATGAGTGTGCGCAGTGACAGGCGCACTCAATCACAGGATAATGCCGCATCTTTTTTCGACGGCTCTGCCTTGCGGGCCTGTCGATACGTTTGCTTGTTTGGCCGCCTTAGCCTGACAACCCTGGAGTGTCTGGTTTGATCGTCTTCCGTTATCTGTCCCGCGAAGTCCTGTTGACCCTGAGTGCGGTAAGTGCCGTGCTGCTGGTCATCATCATGAGCGGTCGCTTCATCAAATACCTTGCCCAGGCCGCCGCGGGTCAGCTCGACCCGGGATCGCTGTTCCTGATCATGGGCTATCGTCTGCCGGGCTTCATGCAGTTGATCCTGCCGTTGGGGCTGTTTCTCGGGATTCTGCTGGCGTACGGCCGGCTGTATCTGGAAAGCGAGATGACCGTGCTCTCGGCTACCGGCATGAGTCAGCAGCGGCTGTTTCGCATGACCCTGTTCCCGGCCACCCTGGTAGCCCTGGTAGTGGCCTGGCTGAGCCTGGGTCTCGCCCCGCAAGGCGCCAACCAGTTCCAGCTGCTGCTGAACAAGCAGGATGCGCTGACCGAGTTCGACACTCTTGAGCCAGGTCGTTTCCAGGCATTGCGTGACGGTACACGAGTGACCTACACCGAAACCCTGAGCGACGACCGGGTCAACCTCGGCAGCGTGTTCATTTCGCAGAAGAACCTCGGCGCAAACCAGAAAGATCGCGGAATTTCCGTGCTGGTTGCGGAAAAGGGCCGTCAGGAAGTGCGCCCCGACGGCAACCGCTACCTGATTCTCGACAACGGCTATCGCTACGACGGCAGCCCGGGTCAGGCCAACTACCGCGCCATTCACTATGAAACCTACGGCGTGCTGCTGCCAAAGCCGGATGTCAGCGAGGAAGTCACCGACCGTGACGCCATGCCGACTTCGTCCCTGCTGGGCAGTGACGACATTCGCTCGAAAACCGAATTGCAATGGCGCCTGTCGCTGCCGCTGCTGGTATTCATCGTGACCCTGATGGCGGTGCCGCTGTCGCGGGTCAACCCGCGTCAGGGGCGTTTCCTCAAGCTGCTGCCGGCGATTCTTCTTTATATGGCTTACCTGACCATCCTGATTGCCGCCCGCGGCGCCCTCGAGAAAGGCAAGATTCCACCGGCCCTCGGCTTGTGGTGGGTGCATGCGATCTTCCTGGTCATCGGTCTTGGCCTGTTGTACTGGGAGCCCCTGCGCCTGAAGCTGGCCAGCCGTCGCAGCGCAGCGCTGGAGGTGGCCCGTGGTTAAACTCGACCGCTACATCGGCAGCAGCGTGTTCATGGCGATCATCGCGGTGCTGGCGATCATTCTCGGCCTGGCTACCTTGTTCGCATTCATCGACGAGATGGGCGACGTCAGTGACACCTACACTCTGGTCGATGTCCTGAGCTTCGTGCTCCTGACCGCGCCGCGCCGGCTTTACGACATGCTGCCGATGGCGGCACTGATCGGTTGCCTGATCGGCCTCGGCAGTCTGGCGAGCAGCAGTGAACTGACCGTAATGCGCGCCGCCGGTGTGTCCATTGGGCGGATCGTCTGGGCGGTGATGAAGCCGATGCTGGTGCTGATGCTGGCCGGCGTGCTGATCGGCGAGTACGTGGCGCCGGCCACCGAAAGCATGGCCCAGGCCAACCGTTCGCTGGCGCAAGGCAGCGGTGACGCGCAGAGCGCCAAGCACGGCATGTGGCACCGTCAGGGCGAAGAGTTCATTCACATCAACTCCGTGCAACCCAACGGTCGCCTGTACGGCGTGACCCGGTATCACTTCGACAAGGAGCGCCATCTGCTCAGTTCGAGCTTCGCCAAACGCGCCGAGTTCGACACCGATCACTGGCAGCTCTCCGATGTCACGACCACGCGTTTCAATGAACGCAGCACTGAAGTGGTCAATACGCCGGTCGAGCGCTGGGATGTGTCCCTGAGCCCGCAACTGCTGAGCACTGTGGTGATGGCGCCGGAATCGCTGTCGATCACCGGCCTGTGGGGTTACATCCACTATCTGGCTGATCAGGGTCTGAGCAACGGCCGTTACTGGCTGGCATTTTGGGTCAAGGTGTTGCAGCCGCTGGTGACCGCCGCGCTGGTGCTGATGGCAATCTCCTTCATCTTCGGTCCGCTGCGTTCGGTGACCCTTGGTCAGCGGGTGTTCACCGGTGTGCTGGTGGGCTTCACCTTCCGCATCGTTCAGGATCTGCTGGGCCCGTCCAGTCTGGTGTTCGGCTTCTCGCCGCTGTTTGCGGTGCTGGTGCCGGCCGGCGTGTGTGCGCTGGCGGGTGTCTGGCTGTTGCGTCGAGCTGGTTGATGAACAAGGTTTCACCCTCGCTTCAGCCTTGAAAACGCCTCGGTCGCAAGACCGGGGCGTTTTTGCATGCAATCCGGGTGACAGGCGAACGTGACGCTTGCGCCGTGTATCAGGTACAATTCCCGGCTATTTTTCGGCGGGCCAAGCCTGCAGCCTTTTTGAGTGTTGATCCGTGAGTGATTTGAGTCATATCCGCAATTTCTCCATCATCGCCCACATTGACCATGGCAAGTCGACGCTGGCTGACCGTTTCATCCAGATGTGCGGCGGCCTGGCCGAGCGTGAAATGGAAGCCCAGGTACTGGATTCCATGGATCTTGAGCGCGAACGCGGGATCACCATCAAGGCCCACAGCGTTACCCTCTATTACAAAGCCAAAGACGGCGTCACCTATCAGCTGAACTTCATTGACACCCCGGGCCACGTCGACTTCACCTACGAAGTCAGCCGTTCCCTGGCGGCCTGTGAAGGTGCCTTGCTGGTGGTCGATGCGGGGCAGGGCGTTGAAGCCCAGTCCGTGGCCAACTGCTACACCGCCATCGAGCAGGGCCTCGAGGTCATGCCGGTCCTGAACAAGATCGACCTGCCGCAGGCCGAACCTGATCGCGTCAAGGACGAGATCGAGAAGATCATCGGCATCGACGCAACCGACGCCGTCACCTGCAGCGCCAAGACCGGCCTGGGTGTTGACGAAGTGCTGGAGCGTCTGGTCGCCACCATTCCTGCGCCGACCGGCAACATCGAAGATCCGCTGCAAGCGTTGATCATCGACTCCTGGTTCGACAACTACCTGGGCGTTGTCTCCCTGGTGCGCGTGCGTCACGGCCGCGTGAAGAAGGGCGACAAGATCCTGGTGAAATCCACCGGCAAGGTGCATCTGGTCGACAGCGTTGGCGTGTTCAACCCGAAACACACCGCCACCGCTGACCTGAAAGCCGGCGAAGTGGGCTTCATCATCGCCAGCATCAAGGACATTCACGGTGCGCCGGTCGGTGACACCCTGACCCTGAGCTCCACCCCGGACGTTCCGGTGCTGCCAGGCTTCAAACGCATCCAGCCGCAGGTTTACGCCGGTCTGTTCCCGGTCAGCTCCGACGACTTCGAGGATTTCCGCGAAGCGCTGCAGAAACTGACCCTGAACGACTCGTCGCTGCAATACACCCCGGAAAGCTCCGATGCTCTGGGCTTCGGCTTCCGTTGCGGCTTCCTCGGCATGCTGCACATGGAGATCATCCAGGAGCGCCTGGAGCGCGAATATGACCTGGACCTGATCACCACGGCGCCGACGGTAATCTTCGAGCTGGTGCTGAAAACCGGTGAAACGATTTACGTCGACAACCCGTCGAAGCTGCCGGACGTGTCCGCGATCGAAGACATGCGCGAGCCGATCGTGCGTGCCAACATCCTGGTTCCGCAGGAGCACCTGGGCAACGTCATCACCTTGTGCATCGAAAAACGCGGTGTGCAGGTCGACATGCTGTTCCTCGGCAATCAGGTTCAGGTGACCTATGACCTGCCGATGAACGAAGTGGTCCTGGACTTCTTCGATCGTCTGAAATCCACCAGTCGCGGCTATGCTTCGCTGGACTACCATTTCGATCGTTACCAATCGGCTAATCTGGTGAAACTGGACGTGCTGATCAACGGCGACAAGGTCGATGCTCTGGCGTTGATCGTGCACCGTGACAACTCGCACTTCAAAGGTCGCCAGTTGACCGAGAAGATGAAAGAACTGATTCCTCGTCAGATGTTCGACGTGGCCATCCAGGCTGCCATTGGTGGTCAGATCGTCGCCCGGACAACCGTCAAGGCGCTCAGAAAGAACGTATTGGCCAAGTGCTACGGCGGCGACGTCAGCCGTAAGAAAAAGCTGCTGGAGAAGCAGAAGGCCGGTAAGAAACGCATGAAACAGGTCGGCAACGTGGAAATTCCACAAGAAGCCTTCCTCGCCGTGCTCAGGTTGGAATAGTCAGGTCCTATGTCACTAAATTTCCCGCTGTTGCTGGTCATTGCCGTGTTCGTCTGCGGTCTGTTGGCGTTGCTCGATCTGTTGATCCTGGCACCGCGTCGGCGTGCTGCCATCGCCTCCTATCAGGGCAGCGTCAGCCAGCCTGACGGGGTGGTGGTGGAGAAGCTGAACAAGGAACCGCTGCTGGTCGAGTACGGCAAGTCGTTCTTCCCGGTGCTGTTCATCGTGCTGGTGCTGCGTTCGTTCCTGGTGGAACCGTTCCAGATTCCGTCCGGCTCGATGAAACCGACCCTGGACGTCGGCGACTTCATTCTGGTGAACAAGTTTTCCTACGGGATCCGTTTGCCGGTGATCGACAAGAAGATCATCGAAGTCGGTGATCCGCAGCGCGGCGATGTGATGGTGTTCCGCTACCCGAGCGATCCGAACGTCAACTACATCAAGCGTGTAGTCGGCCTGCCGGGCGACACCGTGCGGTACACCGCCGACAAGCGTCTGTTCGTCAATGGCGAGTCGATTGCCGAGCAACTGGTCGGTTCCGAGCCGGGCACGCTGGGCAGCGCGGAACTCTACAAGGAAAAACTCGGCGCCGCCGAGCACCTGATCCGCAAGGAAATGAGCCGCTACCGGGCTACGCCGGACCATACCTGGACCGTGCCGGCCGGGCACTACTTCATGATGGGCGACAACCGCGACAACTCGAACGACAGTCGCTACTGGGATGACCCGAACATTCCCAAGGACCTGCTGGGCATGGTTCCCGACCAGAACATCGTCGGCAAGGCCTTCGCGGTCTGGATGAGCTGGCCGGAACCGAAACTCAGCCACCTGCCGAATTTCTCGCGGGTCGGCCTGATCAAGTAAACAAACACGGCGCTGTTGACCACAGCGCCGAATGCATTTCTGGCGTCGGCACAACCGGCTCCGGGGCATGAAGCCACGATATTCAGGACGTCATTTTTGAACACAGCGTTAATTGTCCCAGGCCTGCGCCGTATCCCGGCGATGGCGGTGGAATCCAGCCACGAACTCAGCGTGGTCAAACCGTGAGCGTTTCTCTAAGCCGTCTCGAGCGTCAGCTCGGTTACACCTTCAAGGACCAGGAACTGATGGTCCTGGCCCTTACGCACCGTAGCTTTGCCGGACGCAACAACGAGCGTCTGGAATTCCTCGGTGATGCGATCCTCAACTTTGTTGCCGGCGAAGCCTTGTTCGACCGTTTCCCGCTGGCTCGCGAAGGCCAGTTGTCGCGTTTACGCGCACGGCTGGTAAAAGGTGAGACGCTGGCGGTGCTGGCCCGCGGTTTCGATCTGGGCGATTACCTGCGTCTGGGTTCTGGCGAGTTGAAGAGTGGCGGTTTCCGTCGCGAGTCGATTCTGGCCGACGCCCTTGAAGCGCTGATTGGCGCGATCTATCTCGACGCCGGCATGGAAGTCGCCCGCGAACGCGTACTGGCCTGGCTGGCCGGTGAGTTCGAAGGCTTGACGCTGGTCGACACCAACAAGGATCCGAAGACCCGCCTGCAGGAATTCCTGCAATCGCGCGGCTGCGAACTGCCGCGCTATGAAGTGGTGGATATCCAGGGCGAGCCGCACTGCCGTACCTTCTTCGTCGAGTGCGAAGTTGTCCTATTGAATGAAAAAAGCCGGGGTCAGGGTGTGAGCCGTCGTATTGCCGAACAGGTAGCGGCCGCCGCAGCACTGATTGCCCTGGGTGTGGAGAATGGCAATGACTGATACAAACGCAACGCGCTGTGGCTATGTTGCCATCGTCGGCCGTCCCAACGTGGGCAAGTCCACGCTGTTGAACCACATCCTCGGCCAGAAGCTCGCGATCACCTCGCGCAAGCCGCAGACCACTCGCCACAACATGCTCGGGATCAAGACCGAGGGCGACGTGCAGGCGATCTACGTCGACACCCCCGGCATGCACAAGGGCGGTGAAAAGGCCCTGAACCGCTACATGAACAAGACCGCTTCGGCAGCGTTGAAAGACGTCGACGTGGTGATCTTCGTGGTTGACCGCACCAAGTGGACCGAAGAAGACCAGATGGTGCTGGAGCGCGTGCAGTACGTGACCGGCCCGCTAATCGTCGCACTGAACAAAACCGACCGCATCGAAGACAAGGCCGAGCTGATGCCGCACTTGTCGTGGTTGCAGGAACAGCTGCCGAACGCGCAGATCATTCCGATCTCGGCGCAACACGGGCACAACCTCGACGCGCTGGAAAAGGTCATCGCCGATCATCTGCCGGAAAACGATCACTTCTTCCCGGAAGACCAGATCACCGACCGCAGCAGCCGTTTCCTCGCCGCCGAACTGGTACGCGAGAAGATCATGCGCCAGCTCGGTGCCGAGCTGCCGTACCAGATCACCGTGGAAATCGAAGAGTTCAAGCAGCAAGGTGCGACGCTGCACATCCATGCGCTGATCCTCGTCGAGCGTGACGGCCAGAAGAAAATCATCATTGGCGACAAGGGCGAGCGCATCAAGCGCATCGGCACCGAGGCGCGCAAGGACATGGAGCTGCTGTTCGACTCCAAGATCATGCTCAACCTGTGGGTCAAGGTGAAGGGCGGCTGGTCCGACGACGAGCGCGCGCTGCGTTCGCTGGGTTACGGCGACCTGTAAAGCAACACATCGATCCATTGTGGGAGCGAGCTTGCTCGCGAAGACGATGTAACATTCGGCATTGATGTTGACTGTTGCACCGCTTTCGCGAGCAAGCTCGCTCCCACATTGGTTTTGGGTGATGAGTAAACCGCGTTTCCCTCAACGAGAAGTCCATGTCTCAAGCGCCTCCCGCTCAACCCGCCTACGTCCTCCACTCCCGCGCCTATCGCGAAACCAGCGCCTTGGTGGACTTCCTCACGCCGCAAGGTCGGCTGCGGGCGGTGTTACGCAGTGCGCGGGGCAAGGCCGGGACGCTGGCGCGGCCGTTCGTGCCGCTGGAAGTGGAGTTTCGCGGCAAGGGTGAGTTGAAGAATGTCGGGCGCATGGAGAGTGTCGGCAACGCGACCTGGATGGTCGGCGAGGCGCTGTTCAGCGGTCTGTATCTCAATGAACTGTTGATTCGCCTGTTGCCTGCCGAAGACCCACACCCGGCGGTGTTCGATCACTACGCTGCGACCTTGCTGGCATTGGCCGAAGGCCGGCCGCTGGAGCCGCTGCTGCGTTCCTTCGAGTGGCGGCTGCTCGACGACCTCGGTTACGGTTTTTCCCTGAACACCGACATCAACGACGAGCCCATCGCTGCGGACGGCCTCTATCGCTTGCAGGTGGATGCCGGACTCGAACGGGTCTATCTGCTGCAACCCGGTCTGTTCAACGGCACCGAATTGCTGGCCATGGCCGAAGCCGACTGGACGGCCCCCGGCGCGTTGTCCGCCGCCAAGCGTTTGATGCGCCAGGCTTTGGCCGTGCATCTGGGCGGTCGTCCCCTCGTCAGTCGCGAGCTGTTTCGCAAGCCCTGATATGCTGTGCGCCGAATCTTTCCATTCAGGAGCGCATCCGTGACCACCAGCAATCGCATTCTTCTTGGCGTGAACATCGACCACGTCGCCACCCTGCGCCAGGCCCGTGGCACGCGCTATCCGGATCCGGTCAAGGCAGCGCTGGACGCGGAAGAGGCGGGCGCCGACGGCATCACCGTGCACCTGCGCGAAGATCGCCGACACATCCAGGAGCGTGATGTGTTGCTGCTCAAGGATGTGCTGCAAACCCGCATGAACTTCGAAATGGGCGTCACCGAAGAAATGATGGCTTTCGCCGAGCGCATTCGTCCGGCGCACATTTGCCTGGTGCCGGAAACCCGTCAGGAGCTGACCACCGAAGGCGGTCTGGATGTGGCGGGGCAGGAAGAACGGATCAGGGCGGCGGTCGAGCGTCTGTCGAAGATCGGCAGCGAAGTGTCGCTGTTCATCGACGCCGACGAGCGGCAGATTGCTGCGTCGAAGCGCGTCGGCGCACCGGCCATCGAGCTGCACACAGGACGTTACGCCGATGCCGAAACGCCGACCGAAGTGGCTGAAGAGCTCAAGCGTGTGGCGGACGGCGTGGCCTTCGGTCTGGCCCAGGGCCTGATCGTCAATGCCGGCCATGGCCTGCACTATCACAACGTCGAGGCGGTTGCCGCGATCAAAGGCATCAACGAGCTGAACATCGGTCATGCGCTGGTGGCGCATGCGTTGTTCGTGGGCTTCAAGTCTGCTGTCTCTGAAATGAAAGCGCTGATCCTGGCCGCCGCGAAGCACTAAGCCTCAACCTATCCCCTGTGGGAGCGAGCTTGCTCGCGATAGCGGTGTATCAGCCAAAGAGTTTGTCGACTGACACTACGCATTCGCGAGCAAGCTCGCTCCCACTTTGGGTTCTTGGTGATGATTAGAGCGGGGCGGGCTCTTGAGCCGGCTTCGACTTGTCGATCCCCGGCACATGCAGGTTGCCTTCGGCGACCTGATCGCCTTCAAGCTGCGGCTGGGTCACCCACGTCAGGATGTCGTAGTAGCGACGGATGTTCGCCACGAAATGCACCGGTTCGCCGCCCCGGGCGTAGCCGTAGCGGGTCTTGCTGTACCACTGCTTCTGCGACAGGCGCGGCAGGATCTTTTTCACATCCAGCCACTTGTCCGGGTTCAACCCTTCCTTGGCCGCCAGTTTGCGCGCGTCATCCAGATGACCGCTGCCGACGTTGTAGGCCGCCAGGGCAAACCATGTGCGATCCGGTTCCTGGATCGACTCGTCGAGCTGATCCTTCATGTAGGCCAGGTACTTGGCGCCTCCCATGATGCTCTGCTTCGGATCGAGACGGTTGGACACGCCCATGGCCTGGGCGGTGTTCTGGGTCAGCATCATCAGTCCGCGTACGCCGGTCTTCGAAGTGACCGCCGGTTGCCACAGCGATTCCTGATAACCGATGGCCGCCAGCAGGCGCCAGTCGACTTTCTCTTTCTTGGCGTAGGCCTTGAAGTGCTGTTCGTATTTGGGCAGTCGCTGCTGCAAATGCTGGGCGAAGGTGGTAGCGCCCATGTAGCCGAGGACGTCGACGTGACCGTAATAGCGGTCTTTCAGACGTTGCAGGGTGCCGTTCTTCTGCACCTTGTCCAGATAGCTGTTGATCTCGTTGAGCAGGCTGTTGTCTTCGCCGGCGGCGACGGCCCAGCTCTGGCTGCGGGCGTCGCCGAGGTCGAAGGCCACGCGGATGTTGGTGAAGTACACCTGGTTCATCGCCACTTCGTTGGAGTCGACCAGGGTCAGGTCGATCTGGCCTTCATCGACCATGCGCAGCAGATCGACCACTTCAACGGCGTCGGATTCTTCGTACTGGATGCCAGGATATTTCTGTTTCAGCTCCGCCAGTTGTTCGGCGTGGGTGCTGCCCTTGAGGACCATGATCTTCTTGCCCACGAGATCGCCGGCGTCGGTAGGACGAGATTGGCCGTTGCGATAGATGATCTGCGGGGTGACTTCGAGGTAGGAGCGGGAGAAGCGCACCTGTTTCTTGCGCTGTTCGCTGCTGACCAGGCCGGCGGCGGCCAGTACCGGGCCGTTCGGCTTGCCGACCTGGTTGAACAGGTCGTCGAGGTTGTCGGCGGTTTCAATCTTGAGCTCGACCCCCAAATCGTCGGCGAAGCGCTTCACCAGCTCGTATTCGAAGCCGGTTTCACCGCTGCGATCCTGAAAGTAGGTGGCGGGGCTGTTTCGGGTGACCACCCGCAGCACACCATCCTCCTTTACGCGCTCGAGTGTGTTGGGTTTATCAACACAGCCACTGAGCATCAGGAAGAGTCCGGTAGCGATCAGCCATTTGGCGTACCGCGGACGCAAAGCCGTTGGGGAAAACATGTGCGCAGTATACGCAAAGGACAACGGGCGCCATATCTCGACAGTTGCGGGGTTGTCTGCTAGGGATCACAAAACCGCTCGAAACCCCGCAGGAACGGGCCCGAAAGGCATTTTGTGACAGAAAAAATAACCGGCGTTCCTACACCCGTTAAATTTGACCCTCAAGGCAGGAACACCACTCGACATCCGGGTGCAACCGTGCGTAGCGTTTCGGGTGATGTTGAGGGCGGTTTAGGCTAGAATGCACGGCCTCAAAGCACACCCCTTCCCGAGGCTGTCCCGAAGATGTTGATCCTGCGCGGCGCTCCTGCCCTTTCTGCCTTTCGCCACAGCAAACTCCTTGAGCAACTGAGCCAGAAGGTTCCGGCTGTCAGTGGCTTGTATGCTGAATTCGCTCACTTCGCCGAAGTCACCGGCGTCCTGACCGGCGACGAACAGCAGGTGCTCGCGCGCCTTCTGAAGTACGGTCCAAGCGTTCCGGTTCAAGAGCCGACCGGTCGTCTGTTCCTGGTGTTGCCGCGTTTCGGCACCATCTCGCCATGGTCGAGCAAGGCCAGCGACATCGCCCGCAACTGCGGCCTGAGCAAGATCCAGCGCCTGGAGCGCGGCATCGCGTTCTACGTGGCCGGCCAGTTCAGCGAGGCCGAAGCGCAGCAGATTGCCGATGTACTGCATGACCGCATGACTCAGATCGTTCTGGCCAACCTCGAGCAGGCCGCCGGTCTGTTCAGCCACGCCGAACCGAAGCCGCTGACCGCCATCGACATCCTCGGCGGTGGTCGCGCTGCGCTGGAGAAAGCCAACGTCGAACTGGGCCTGGCCCTGGCCGAAGACGAGATCGACTATCTGGTCAACGCCTTCAACGGTCTCAAGCGCAACCCGCACGACATCGAACTGATGATGTTCGCCCAGGCCAACTCCGAGCACTGCCGCCACAAGATCTTCAACGCCAGTTGGGATATTGACGGCGAGAGCCAGGAAAAAAGCCTGTTCGGCATGATCAAGAACACCTATCAGATGCACAGCGAAGGCGTGCTGTCCGCTTACAAGGACAACGCTTCGGTGATCGTCGGCAACGTCGCCGGCCGCTTCTTCCCGGATCCGGAAACCCGCCAGTACGGCGCGGTGCAGGAGCCGGTGCACATCCTGATGAAGGTCGAAACCCACAACCACCCGACCGCGATCGCTCCGTTCCCGGGCGCGTCCACCGGTTCCGGCGGCGAGATCCGCGACGAAGGGGCAACCGGTCGTGGTGCCAAGCCGAAGGCCGGCCTGACCGGTTTCACTGTGTCGAACCTGCAGATCCCGGGCTTCGAACAGCCGTGGGAAGTGCCGTACGGCAAGCCTGAGCGCATCGTCAACGCGCTGGACATCATGATCGAAGGCCCGCTGGGCGGCGCTGCGTTCAACAACGAATTCGGTCGTCCGGCCCTGACCGGTTACTTCCGTACCTTCGAACAATCGATCACCACCCCGCACGGTGACGAAGTTCGCGGTTACCACAAGCCGATCATGCTGGCTGGCGGCATGGGCAACATCCGTGAAGAGCACGTCAAGAAAGGCGAGATCGTTGTCGGCTCCAAGCTGATCGTCCTCGGCGGTCCGGCGATGCTGATCGGTCTGGGCGGCGGCGCTGCTTCCTCCATGGCCACCGGCACCAGCTCGGCGGATCTGGACTTTGCTTCCGTTCAGCGTGAAAACCCGGAAATGGAACGTCGCTGCCAGGAAGTCATCGACCGTTGCTGGCAGTTGGGCGACAAGAACCCGATCAGCTTCATCCACGACGTGGGTGCGGGCGGTCTGTCCAACGCCTTCCCGGAACTGGTCAACGACGGCGACCGCGGTGGCCGTTTCGAACTGCGCAACATTCCGAACGACGAGCCGGGCATGGCCCCGCACGAAATCTGGTCCAACGAATCCCAGGAGCGTTACGTTCTGGCGGTCGGCCCGGCGGACTTCGAGCGCTTCAAGGCGATCTGCGAACGTGAGCGTTGCCCGTTCGCCGTTGTCGGCGAAGCCACCGCCGAGCCGCAACTGACCGTGACCGACAGCCACTTCGGCAACAACCCGGTGGACATGCCACTGGAAGTATTGCTGGGCAAGGCGCCGCGCATGCACCGTTCGGTGGTTCGCGAAGCCGAGCTGGGCGATGACTTCGCCCCGTCGAACCTCGACATCGGCGAAAGCATCGAACGCGTCCTGCACCACCCGGCCGTGGCGAGCAAAAGCTTCCTGATCACCATCGGCGACCGCACCATCACCGGCCTCGTGGCCCGTGACCAGATGGTCGGCCCTTGGCAGGTTCCGGTGGCCGACGTTGCCGTCACCGCTACCAGCTTCGACGTCTATACCGGTGAAGCGATGGCGATGGGCGAGCGTACTCCGCTGGCACTGCTGGACGCTCCGGCGTCGGGTCGCATGGCCATCGGCGAAACCCTGACCAATATTGCCGCCTCGCGCATCAACAAGCTCTCCGACATCAAACTGTCGGCGAACTGGATGTCCGCTGCCGGCCACCCGGGCGAAGACGCGCGTCTGTACGACACCGTGAAAGCGGTCGGTATGGAATTGTGCCCTGAGCTGGGCATCACCATCCCGGTCGGCAAGGACTCGATGTCCATGGCCACCCGCTGGAACGATAACGGCGAAGACAAGACCGTCACCTCGCCGATGTCCCTGATCGTGACCGGTTTCGCGCCAGTGGCTGACATCCGTCAGACCCTGACCCCGGAACTGCGCATGGACAAGGGCACCACCGACCTGATCCTGATCGACCTCGGTCGCGGCCAGAACCGCATGGGCGCCTCGATCCTGGCGCAGGTTCACGGCAAGCTCGGCAAGCAGGCTCCGGACGTCGACGACGCCGAAGACCTGAAAGCCTTCTTCGCCGTGATCCAGGGCCTCAACGCCGACGGTCACCTGCTGGCGTACCACGACCGTTCCGACGGTGGTCTGCTGACCTCCGTGGTGGAAATGGCCTTCGCCGGCCACTGCGGTCTGAGCCTGAATCTCGACAGCGTTGCTGAATCCTCGGCAGAAATCGCCGCCATCCTGTTCAACGAAGAACTGGGTGCCGTGATCCAGGTTCGCCAGGACGCCACCCCGGACATCCTCGCGCAATTCAGCGCGGCCGGTCTGGGCGACTGCGTATCGGTGATCGGCCAGCCGATCAACAATGGCCAGATCAACATCACCTTCAACGGTGACACCGTGTTCGAAGGCCAGCGTCGTCTGCTGCAGCGTCAGTGGGCCGAGACCAGCTACCAGATCCAGCGTCTGCGCGACAACGCCGACTGCGCCGAGCAAGAGTTCGATGCGCTGCTGGAAGAAGACAACCCGGGCCTGAGCGTCAAGCTCAGCTACGACGTCAACCAGGACATCGCCGCGCCTTACATCAAGAAAGGCATCCGCCCACAGGTTGCCGTACTGCGTGAGCAGGGCGTCAACGGCCAGGTGGAAATGGCGGCTGCGTTCGACCGTGCCGGTTTCAACGCAATCGACGTGCACATGAGCGACATTCTCGCCGGCCGCGTGGACCTGAACGAGTTCAAAGGTCTGGTGGCCTGCGGTGGTTTCTCCTACGGCGACGTTCTCGGCGCCGGTGAAGGCTGGGCCAAGTCCGCACTGTTCAACAGCCGTGCCCGCGATGCGTTCCAGGGCTTCTTCGAACGTAATGACAGCTTCACCCTCGGCGTGTGCAACGGTTGCCAGATGATGTCCAACCTGCACGAACTGATTCCGGGCAGCGAGTTCTGGCCGCACTTCGTGCGCAACCGCTCCGAGCAGTTCGAAGCGCGCGTGGCGATGGTTCAGGTTCAGGAATCGAACTCGATCTTCCTGCAGGGCATGGCCGGTTCGCGTATGCCGATCGCCATCGCTCACGGTGAAGGCCATGCCGAATTCGAAAGCGAAGAGGCACTGCTCGAAGCCGATCTGTCCGGTTGCGTGGCGATGCGTTTCGTCGACAACCACGGCAAGGTCACCGAAGCCTATCCGGCCAACCCGAACGGCTCGCCGCGCGGGATCACCGGTCTCACCAGCCGCGACGGTCGCGTGACGATCATGATGCCGCACCCGGAGCGTGTGTTCCGGGCCGTGCAGAACTCGTGGCGTTCGGAAGACTGGAGCGAAGACGCTCCTTGGATGCGCATGTTCCGTAATGCTCGTGTGTGGGTGAACTAAGCGCTGTGTACAAGCTCGCGTTTTTTGTTCCCGACAGTCATGTCGAGGTGGTCAAGGATGCTGTATTCGCTGCCGGTGGTGGGCGGATCGGTGACTATGACCACTGTGCGTGGCAGGTGCTTGGATCGGGTCAGTTTCGGCCTTTGGACGGGAGTCAGCCGTTCATTGGTGAGGCGGGGCGGGTTGAGCGGGTCGAGGAGTGGAAGGTTGAGCTTGTCGTTGGCGATGAGTTGATTCGTGGGGTGGTGGGGGCTTTGAAGGCTAGCCATCCTTACGAGACGCCGGCTTATGAGGTTTGGCGGTTGGAGGATTTTTGATCTTTCTTGCCGTTTGAATAGAAAACCCGCTGAGAGTGATTTCAGCGGGTTTTTTGTTGCCTGCGATTTTTCAGTAGGAGTTGTGGGCGGTGATCCGTCTTTCCAGTGACGGGCTTTGATAGGCGTCAGAATTTTTACTGCAAGCTGACAAACCCACCATTTTTCCTACCACTTTTTCAGGTTGTCCCTCGGAAATCACATCCCTACCTTGGCGAACTCGTTGTTGAAACAATCGCCAGGATCCGAGGTTTAAAATGGAATTGCTTGATGTAGTCGCTCCTCGCATCAATACGAGTACTGGATTGGGGCAGGCCTTGATTTCGATGTTCAAGTCGGTCGAAGCAGAGTTGATGCAGGAGAATGCAGTTCCCGGCGCAGTGAAGATTATTGTTCGGAGGGTGCGCAGTTCATCTCTATACAAATCACCGCATTTCCATTGATGTTGACGCTGAGATTTATGAAGCTTGCATTCCTGACGGGCTTGACCTTCAAGCCCTGCTCGCGCAGGTTCCAGAGCCTTTTATGGACGAGCGATCAGCTCGAATGATGGAACTGAACTATGACCTGCAATACAACACGAGTTTTGGTCCGATTCATGAGGATTATTGGGCACGTAGTATCCCGCTTTCAGAATTCTCAAAGATGTCTCCACTACAGGTCCACATTGCAGCGCCTGTCGATGTTGCTATAACAAAGCTTGGCAGGGCTACCGATCACGATATTGGGGATATCAACGCGCTTCTTCGATCCGGTTTCATTCTTTCCAGTGAGTTCCGGCGTCTGGCATTGCAGGCCATTGATGTATATGTTGGCAACAAAGAGCCGCCTACCTCGGTGCTGACCAATATTTTGCAGGACTACCTGGAGGAATCAGATGTTGAAGTCATTTGACGGTCACGTCCTTTCATCCGCATTGGACACTTTGGTCAGAAGCCCTCTGGATCAGGCTGATGGGGTAGCGCTGGTGAATGCCGCCAGAGAAGTCTGGTATTCAGAGTCGAATCTTGAAAATGAGGTCAAAACCTTCCTCGCGTTTCATTGCGATGAAACCGAGCGCCGTCGGGCGGCTTATCTGCTTGAGCGATTCACTCGTTTTGCTTGCGTATCGGATAACCGCGTAATGGAAACGCTTCACGCGCTTGAGCTTTTTACCCATTCAACACCCGAGCAGAACGTGACGCCTCAAAAAGCTGTTTCTTTACGCAATCGTTGTGATCAATTGGCTGTCGCTTGGGGATTGAAAGAAAGTCTGGGATTGAAGGTGCAGACACTCATGCCATTCCAGACCCGGCATTACGAGGCAGAACAGCGAGTAAAAATGTCTTGATGTTAATGGGTGTAAACAAGAAACCCGGGCAGGGCCGGGTTTCTTGGTTTTGACCGCTCAAGTAAAAACTTGATGGAAACCATCAGACTTTTGCACTCACCTCACTCCGATTGACCAACCCCTCCAGCGACGCACTCAAGCTCTGCGCCCGCTCACCCACCAGCAAGTGCCACACGCCATCTTCCAGCGCGCTCACACCCAGACATCCAAGCTCTTTCAATCGGCTTTCCGACAGCGCTTTGCCATCGGCCAGTTGCAATCGAATCCGGCTCATGGCGATGCAGTCGAGTTGCAGCACGTTGTCACTGCCGCCCAGGGCAGTCAGCCATTGTTGGGCCTGCGGTGTGGAGACTGCGACGGGTTCGCTGGTTTCAACAACGGCGATAGGGGCAGCCACCACGGCTCGGCCCGACGCAGGCATCGCCAGGCGGATTTCGTCGGCAATGCTGTCGGCCATCGGCCCCACAACAACCTGCAAACTGCCGCCCTTGCCCGGACGTACCACGGCCATTGCGCCCAGTGCTTTCAAGTCCGCATCGGAGGCTTTGTTGCGATCGACCATTTCCAGTCGCAGCCGCGTGGTGCACGCGCCGACGGTGACCAGATTCTCGGCGCCGCCGAGTGCCTTGATATAAGCGCCGGCGCGTTCGTTTTCGGTCAGGACCGCTTTGTCAGCGGTGGCGACGTCTTCACGACCCGGCGTCTTCAAGTTGAAGCGGCGGATGCAGAAGTCGAACACCGCGTAGTAAATGACCGCATACGCAAGGCCCACCGGCACCACCAGCCAGCCGTTGGTGGAGCGTCCCCAACCCAGCACCATGTCGATGAAGCCGCCGGAGAAGGTGAAGCCCAGATGAATGTTCAGTGCGTTGGTGATTGCCATCGACAACCCGGTCAGCAGCGCATGCAGTAAAAACAGCAGCGGTGCGAGGAACATGAAGGCGAATTCGATGGGTTCGGTGACGCCGGTGAGGAAGGCGGTCAGGGCCATCGACAGGAAGATCCCGCCCATGACTTTGCGTCGTTCCGGCAGGGCGTTGCGGTACATCGCCAGGCAGGCGGCGGGGAGGCCGAAGATCATGACCGGGAACATGCCGGTCATGAACTGGCCGCCTTTCGGGTCGCCGGCGAAGTAGCGGGACAGGTCACCGGTGACCAGCGCGCCGGTGGTCGGGTCGGTGAAGTTGCCGAACACGAACCACGCCATGTTGTTGAGGATGTGGTGCAGGCCGGTGACGATCAGCAGGCGGTTGAACACGCCGAAGACGAAGGCGCCGAAGCTGCCGCTTTCCATCAGCAAGGTGCCGAAGCTGTTGATGCCGTGTTGGATCGGCGGCCAGATGTAGCCGAACAGCACGCCCAGGCCGACCGCGCTGAACCCGGTGACGATGGGCACGAAACGCCGGCCGCCGAAGAATGCCAGGTACTCCGGCAGTTTGATGTCCTTGAAGCGGTTGTATAGCGCGCCGGCCATCAGGCCGCTGACGATCCCGGCGAGCATGCCCATGTTGATGCTGGCGTCGAGCACCTTGAGGGTGGAGATCATCACCAGGTAACCGATCACTCCGGCAAGGCCGGCGGTGCCGTTGTTGTCCCGGGCGAAGCCGACGGCGATGCCGATGGCGAAGATCATTGCCAGGTTGGCGAAGATCACCTGACCGGCGTCGTGGATGATCGCGATGTTCAGGAGGTCGGTGTCGCCCAGGCGCAGCAGCAGGCCGGCGATCGGCAGGATCGCGATCGGCAGCATCAGTGCCCGGCCGAGGCGTTGCAGGCCTTCGATGAAGAGTTGGTACATGGCGTTTGTCCTTGTTGTTTTTGTTAGCGCAGAGGCCAATGTTGATGACAGGCGTGACGCACCGCAGCGGCGCTGCTCAGCTTGAGCAAGTCCCGGGCGAGGCGTTGGCATTCGGCTTCGTGCAGCTGGCGCACGCGATCCTTGATCTCGCCGATCTGCACCGGGCTGACCGACAGTTCGGTCACGCCCAGGCCGATCAACACCGGCGTCGCCAGCGGATCCGAGGCGAGGGCGCCGCACACGCCGACCCAGCGTTTATGCACCGCCGCGCCTTCGCAGGTCATGGCGATCAGGCGCAGCAGCGCCGGGTGCAAGGCATCGACCCGTGCGGCGAGGCCGGCGTGGTCGCGATCCATGGCCAGGGTGTATTGCGACAGGTCGTTGGTGCCGATGGACAGGAAGTCGGCGTGTTCGGCCAGTTGCTCGGCCTGTAGCGCGGCGGCCGGCACTTCGATCATCACGCCGATTTCCGGACGTTGATTGATGCCCAGCTCCAGGCACAGCGCATCGACCCGTTGGCGGATGTGCAGCAGTTCGTCGACTTCGGTGACCATCGGCAGCAGGATCCGGCAGCGCTGCAACGGGCTGACTTGCAGCAGGGCGCGCAGTTGCTGATCGAGGATTTCCGGGCGGGCCTGAGCCAGGCGAATGCCGCGCAGGCCGAGCACCGGGTTGGCTTCCACCGGCAGCGGTAGATAGTCGAGTTGTTTGTCGCCGCCGACGTCGATGGTACGGATGATCACCGACTGGTCGCCCATGGCATCGATCACGGCTTGATAGGCAGCGCGTTGCTCTTCGACGTCCGGCGCGATATGGCGATCGACGAACAGAAACTCGGTGCGCAACAGGCCGACGCCGTCGGCGCCGTTGGCAAACGCATCGGCCGCTTCATGGCTGGAGGCGACGTTAGCGACCACTTCGATGGCCACGCCGTTGCGGGTTTCCGCCGGCAGATGGGCCTGGGCTTGCTGGGCATCGCGCCGTTGTTGGCGGTCGATCTGCGTCTGGCGAACTTCGGCCAGACGCTCGGCGTTCGGCGTCAGTTCGAGGCGACCGCCGTCGGCGTCGAGAACCACCGATTGGCCTTGCGCCTGATCGAGCAGCGCCGAGCCCAGTGCGACCATGCACGGCAGGCCTTTGCCTCGGGCAAGAATTGCCACGTGGGAAGTTGCGCCACCCTCGGCCATGCACAAGCCAGCGACACCTTGCGCGCTCAGTTGCAGCAGGTCCGACGGCGTCAGTTCGTGGGCGGCGACGATGGCGCCGGCCGGTACGTCGTAATGCCAGGCTTCGCCGAGCAGGGCGCGCAGCACCCGTTGCTTGAGGTCGCGCAGATCGTTGGCGCGCTCGGCCAGCAGCGGGCTGCCGGTGTTTTGCAGCACTTCGCATTGCGCATCGATGGACTGGCTCCAGGCGTGGGTCGCCGCGGTGCCGGTTTCAATCGATTGCTGGGCTGCGTCGAGCAGGGCCGGGTCTTCCAGCAAGGCCAGGTGCGCGGCGAAGATCGCTTCTTCGTCGGCATTGCGCTGTTTTTTTGCCTGGGCGAGGGTGCCGTCGATTTCGCTGCGCACCTGATTCAGCGCGGTGTCGAGGATCTGTAATTGCTGCTCGGGCTGGTGATTGCCGCTGTCCGCCGGCAGGCTGATCGCGTTCAAGCGAAACAGCGGCCCGCCCACCAGTCCCGGTGCGGCGCACACGCCGTGCAGCACGCCAGCCTCGGCCGGACGATTGCGTGGAGTGGCGGCAACCGGTGCGGCGGCGTGATGATCTTCGGGCAGAGCGGTGGCCAGTGCGGTGAGCAAGGCTTGCAACGCCGCTTGTGCGTCCGGGCCCTGGCAACTGACCTGCACTTCGTCCTGCTCGCCAATCGCCAGGCCCATCAGACCGATGAGGCTGTTGCACGGTGCCGACTTGCCGGCGAAATGCAGTTGCGACTGGCTTTTGAATCCTTGGGCCGTCTGACGGATCAACGCCGCCGGACGCGCATGCAGACCGCCGCGATGGGCGACCTGCACGTGACCGTGAACTTCGGGCCCGCCAAGTTCTTCTGCGTTCGCCGCTGCGCTGTGACGAGCGACGATGTGCAGCAGCGGCTCGCCCACCTTCACTGTTTTCAGGGTGATGGGGCGCGCCTGGAAATCCTGGCTGTTGGTCAGGATCAGCAGGCTGACCAGGCTTTTGCACTGGCGGCCGACCTTGTCCAGGTCATAGCGCAGCAACGGCTGGCCATTGCTGACCCGCGCGCCTTCCTTGACCAGCATCGAGAAGCCTTCGCCCTGCAACTCCACCGTGTCCAGGCCGAGGTGCAGCAACAGCTCGGCGCCGTTGTCGGCACGCACGGTCAGTGCGTGGCCGGTGCGGGCGACGTGGATCACCACGCCGGCGCAAGGCGAATGCAGGGTGTCGTTCAGCGGGTCGATGGCAATGCCGTCGCCCATCGCGCCGCTGGCGAACACCGCGTCCGGAACTTTGGCGAGCGTGAGCACCGGGCCGCTGAGCGGGGCGCTTAAAGTCAGCTCTTTATTGTTGTTGTGCATGGCTCGGTCTCATCAGGAAAACGTTCGGTTCGGACTCAGTGCGTACGGGTGACTTTGCTCAGGTGTCGCGGCTGATCCGGGTCCATGCCACGGGCCACGGCCAGACCGGCCGCCATCACGTAGAAACTCTGGATCGCCAGGATCGGATCGAGGGCCGGGTGCTCGGCGCGGCTCAACGTCAGGTCGCGCTCGCTCACGTCATCCGGTGCGGCCAGCAGCACCCGGGCGCCGCGCTGACGCATCTCGGCCGCCAGGCTCAGCAGGCCGGCCTGTTCGGCACCGCGCGGGGCGAACACCAGCAATGGGTAGTGTTCGTCGATCAGGGCCATCGGGCCGTGACGGACTTCGGCGCTGCTGAAGGCTTCGGCCTGGATCGCCGAGGTCTCCTTGAATTTCAGCGCGGCCTCCTGGGCGATGGCGAAGCCGGCGCCACGGCCGATCACCATCAACCGCTCGCAATCGCGCAGGGCGTCGATGGCCAGGCTCCAGTCCTGCTGCGCGGCTTCGCGCAGGCCTTCGGGCAAGGCGTTGTGCGCTTCCAGCAATTCGTTGTCTTCTTTCCAGTGGGCGATCAGACGGGCGCTGGCGCTGAGGGTGGCGATGAAACTCTTGGTCGCGGCGACGCTGCTTTCTGTGCCGGCCAGCAACGGCAGGCTGAATTCACACGCGGCTTCCAGCGGCGAATCGGCGGCGTTGACCATCGACACGCTGAGGGCGCCGCGCTTGCGCAGCAGGCGCAGGCTGTTGACCAGATCCGGGCTCTGGCCCGACTGGGAAAACGCGAACGCGACCTGACCGCTGACCTTCAATGGTGCCTGTTGCATGGTCACCACCGACATCGGCAACGAAGCCACCGGAATGCCAAGTTGCTGCATGGTCAGGTAGGCGAAGTAGCTCGCCGCATGGTCGGAGCTGCCACGGGCGACGGTCATCGCCACTTGCGGCGGCTGACGGCGCAGGCGCCCGGCAATCTCGATCATTTGCGGGTCGAGCTGTTGCAGTTGGGCTTGCACGGCCTCGAACGAGGACAGCGCCTCCTCAAGCATTTTTGAAGTCAATGTCTTCTCCTTCGACCATGACGGCGGTCAGTGTGAGTGAGCGATCCAGCCGCACGCAGTCGGCCCAGGCGCCAGGTGCAAGGCGCCCGCGTTCGGTGATGCCGAGGTAGTCGGCGGGGAATTGCGAAAGACGTTGCGAGGCCTCGCTGATCGGCAGACCGATCTTCACCAGGTTGCGCAGGGCCTGATCCATGGTCAGGGTGCTGCCGGCCAGGGTGCCGTCGGGCAGGCGCACGCCGCCCAGGCATTTGGTGACGGTGTGGCTGCCGAGCTTGTACTCGCCATCGGGCATGCCGGCGGCGGCGGTGGAATCGGTGACGCAGTACAGGCACGGAATCGAGCGCAGGGCCACGCGGATCGCGCCGGGATGCACGTGCAGCAAGTCCGGAATCAACTCGGCGAATTTGGCGTGGGCGAGGGCGGCGCCGACGATGCCCGGTTCGCGGTGATGCAGCGGGCTCATGGCGTTGTACAAGTGGGTGAAACTGGTGGCGCCGGCTTCGAGGGCGGCCACGCCTTCCTCGTAACTGCCGAGGGTGTGGCCGATCTGCATGCGGATGCCACGGCTGCTCAGCTCTCTGATCAAGCCGTCATGGCCGGCGATTTCCGGGGCGATGGTGATCACCCGGATTGGCGCCAGTGCCAGATAGTCTTCGACCTCGGCCATCAGCGCGGTGTGGGCGAAGTTCGGTTGGGCGCCGAGTTTGCCGGGATTGATGTACGGGCCTTCGAGGTGCACGCCGAGTACTCGGGCGGCGCCTTTCGGACGCTGCTCGCAGAACTCGCCGACCTCCTTGAGCACGCTGGCAATCTCGGCACTCGGCGCGGTCATCGTGGTGGCCAGCAGCGAGGTGGTGCCGAAACGCACGTGGGTCTTGGTGATGGTTTCGAAGGCGCTGGCGCCTTCCATGATGTCTTTGCCGCCACCGCCGTGGACGTGCAGGTCGATGAAGCCCGGCAGCAGATACGGCAAGTCATTGGTCGCCGGATCGCAAGGCACGCCTTCGATCGACACGACTTTGCCGTGTTCGTGGATCAGCCGGCCGCGAACCCAGCCGTCAGCGGTGAGGATGTTGTCTTCAGACATTTCGCTTCTCTCGTTTGGCCTGGCTGCTGATCAGCGGCGAAGCTCTGCAACAAAGTCGTAGTAGTCGTTGCGGCAATAGGTGTCGGTGACTTCGATCGGCGTGTTGTCTTCCAGGTAGCCGACCCGGGTCATCAGCAGCATCGCGGTGCCTGGGGCGATGCCGACCAGCGCGGCGAACTCGTCCGAGGCGTTGATCGCCTGGATGTGCTGCAAGGCGCGCACGATCGGTTTGCCGATGCTGTCGAGGTGTTCGTAGAGCGAATCGCCCACCACTTGTGGCTTGGGCATGATCGAGGCGGGCAGGGTGCTCATCTCGATGGCCATCACGGTGTCGTCGGCCTTGCGCAGGCGTTTCATGCGCGCAACCTTGTCGTTTGGTGACAGGCCGAGGCGGATCAGTTCTTCGTGGGTAGGCAGGGTGATTTCACGCTCCAGCCATTGCGAGCTGGGCACGAAGCCCTTGAGGCGGAGCATTTCGCTGAAACCCGACAGGCGCGACAGCGGTTGTTCAAGGCGCGGGGTGATGAAGGTGCCGGAACCTTGCAGGCGGCGGATCAAACCTTGATCGAGCAGGACTTCCAGCGCCTTGCGGGCGGTGACCCGGGAAATCCCCAGCATCTCGCTGAGATTGCGCTCCGACGGCATCGCCTGCTCGGCTTTCCACTGGCCGGCATGGATCGCCGCTTCCAGGTTGCGCGCCAGTTGCAGGTACAGCGGCGTCGGCTGGGAGTCGTCTGGGCGTAGGGCGTGGAGCTCGTTCATGTAAGGCATTTCCGGCGCTGATATAGGATTGTTGTCGCTCGGTTGTCGGGCGAAACCTAATACCACTTGAATACCATGTCAACGCGTCGGAAATGCCTGTAGTCCTTTGGGTTCGGGTGTTTGAGGGTGGGTGGTTTCAAGTGGTATTAGGGGTCGATGACGGAAAGCAAAAAATCGCAGTCTGCGGCAGTTCTTCCGGGTGAAAGTGGTATCACCGTTGAAGAGCTGTCGCAGGTTGCGATTTTTTTGAATTTATTTTTTACGGGCGACCAATGGTCGAGAAAAAGGGCCACCTTGTGGCCCTGTAGAACGTGTTCCCTTGTTAGAGAATCAAGGGCGGATTTCGATCATCGTGCCATCCGGCACCAGATTCCAGACTTCGCGCATGTCGACGTTGCGCATGGCAATGCAGCCATCGGTCCAGTCCAGGGTGTGGAACAGTTGTTCGGGGTTGTCCTCGGAATCCGGTGTGCCGTGGATCATGATCATCCCGCCAGGCTCGACACCTTCGCGGCGGGCGCGGGCGGAGTCGCTGATGTTCGGGTAGGAGATGTGCATCGACAGGTTGAATTTGTCGCTGGTCTTGCGCCAGTCGATCCAATAGAAACCTTCCGGTGTGCGTTTGTCGCCTTCAATCAGCTTCGGGCCTTTTTTCGCGCCCTTGCCCAAGGAAATACGATAGCTCTTGAGTGGCTTGCCGTCGGCGATCAACTGCAGTTGATGAGCCGATTTGAGCACCAGTACTTTTTCGATGAGCGGGGTGTTCGAAGGCGTCACGGTGGTCACGAATGACGCTTGGGAGACGGTGACGAACGACAGGCAGAACAGGGCAAGCAACCAGCGCATTGAAACGATTCCCCAGAAATGAAGCAGATACTTTATTTATAGATAGTGTGCAGGCGCTGTCGCGGGCTGCGTTAGCCGGTTATCGGCCGGCCGCCGTCGAAATCAAGTGATGGCCGGTTGAGCGAGCGGCGGGATCGATTCGGAGCGAACCGGATAGACCTCGACGCGGCGGTCAGCGAAGAAGCATTCCAGAGTACGGCCCACCGTGCGGAAAGCCAGTTCGTCCCAGGGAATGTCTTCCTCGTCGAACAGTTGCACTTCCAGGCTCTCTGGGCCGGCGGCGAAGTCCAGATCCGCCAGCTCGGCGCGGAAAAACACATGCACCTGACTGATGTGCGGCACGTCGATCAAGGTATAGATGCTCAGGTTGTGCACCCGGGCGCAGGCTTCCTCCGCGGTTTCGCGGATGGCGGCCTGCTCGATGGTCTCGCCGTTTTCCATGAAACCGGCAGGCAGCGTCCAGTAACCGAGTCGAGGCTCGATGGCGCGGCGACACAGCAGGACTTTGCTGCCCCAGGTCGGTACACAACCGGCCACGATATTGGGGTTCTGGTAGTGAATCGTCTGACAGCTGTCGCAGACGAATCGCAGCCGCGAGTCGCCTTCGGGAATGCGCTGGGTCACCGGGTTGCCGCACTGGCTGCAAAATTTCATGCTGGGGTTCCTGAATGCTGCGCCTATCTTGGCGTGCAGCGGTGTCAGTCGGCAAGTTGTCGTTTCGCGACATGACGCCCGTTCGGGGCTTGGGCGGTCGCCATGATTGGTGCATGATGCAGGGTAAGGCACCGATCGAGAACACTTATGCTGGACGAGCTACTGCACCGGGTAAGCAATCACACGCCGCGCACGCTGGAGACCGACACGCGTTTCCCCGAGGCCGCTGTCCTGGTGCCGATTACTCGCAGTGACGAACCCGAACTTGTCCTCACCCTGCGCGCCAGCGGGCTCTCGACCCACGGCGGCGAAGTCGCCTTCCCCGGTGGACGACGGGATCCGGAAGACCCGGACCTGGTGTTTACCGCCCTGCGTGAAGCTGAAGAAGAAATCGGCCTGCCGCCGGGACTGGTCGAAGTGATCGGTCCGCTCAGTCCGCTGATTTCCCTGCATGGCATCAAGGTCACGCCGTATGTCGGGGTGATTCCCGATTTTGTCGAATACCAGGCCAATGATGCCGAGATCGCTGCGGTGTTCAGCGTGCCACTGGAGTTCTTTCGCAAGGACCCCCGCGAACACACCCATCGCATCGACTATCAGGGTCGCAGTTGGTATGTGCCGAGCTATCGCTACGGCGAATACAAGATCTGGGGTCTGACGGCGATCATGATCGTCGAGTTGATCAACCTGCTCTATGACGCCAAAATCAGCCTGCATCAACCGCCAAAAAGCTTCATCAATACCTGAAGCCATCGTTCGAATGGCCAGCCATCGTGAGCCCTGAGGAATACAAGATGAAATACCGCCTGGGCGACGCCCGTGTCGAAACCCATCCGCAGAGCTGGGTCGCCCCCAACGCCGTGCTGGTGGGCAAGGTCAGACTGGAAGAGGGCGCCAACGTCTGGTTCAACGCCGTGCTGCGTGGCGACAACGAACTGATCCTGATCGGCAAGAACAGCAATGTGCAGGACGGTACGGTGATGCACACCGACATGGGCTATCCGCTGACCATCGGCACCGGCGTGACCATCGGCCACAACGCCATGCTCCATGGCTGCACGGTCGGCGACTACAGCCTGATCGGCATCAACGCCGTCATCCTCAATGGCGCGAAGATTGGCAAGAACTGCATCATTGGCGCCAATTCGCTGATTGGCGAAGGCAAGGACATTCCTGACGGTTCGCTGGTGATGGGCTCGCCGGGCAAGGTCGTGCGCGAGTTGACCGAGCAACAGAAAAAGATGCTCGAAGCCAGTGCCGCGCACTATGTGCATAACTCCCAGCGCTATGCGCGCGATCTGGTCGAGCAGGAAGAATGACAACCCCGGAAAGACCCGTCGCCTCGCCGTGCGTGAGCATTTGCGCGCTGGATGAGGACGACATTTGCACCGGTTGCCAGCGCACGGTCGAGGAGATCACCCGCTGGAGTCGCATGACCAATGACGAGCGGCGGGTGGTGCTAGGGCTGTGTCATGAGCGGGCGAAGGCCAGTGGACTGGTCTGGATGATCGGCAAAACACCGGGGCAATAACCGATTTGATTGGCGTCATCGAAGGGCTGAAGTAACCTGTGCGCCAAATTGACAGGTCACGCCCATGATTTTCCTCATCGCTTACATCAGCAGCGTCGTGCTGATCAACTTCGCCTTCTCCACCGCGCCGCACCTGGACATCATCTGGTCGGCCTGGGGCGGGCTGGTGTTCGTGCTGCGCGACATGGTGCAGATCCGTTTCGGCCACGGCGCGATTGCGGCGATGCTGGCGGCGCTGGTGCTGTCCTATGTCACTTCCGATCCGTCGATTGCGCTGGCCAGCGCCACGGCATTCGCGGTCTCGGAGTGCATCGACTGGCTGGTGTTCACCATCACCAAGCGCCCGCTGCGCGACCGCTTGTGGATCAGCTCGGCGCTGAGCATTCCCCTCGATACCTTCATCTTCTTCGGCATGATCGACCTGCTGACGCCGCCGGTGCTCATCACTGCGCTGACCTCGAAGTTCGCCGGTGTCACCGCCGTCTGGCTGATCATGGCCTGGCGTGAACGCAAACAGGCTGTCGCCGGCTGAAGCCAAACCCTCAGGTTCATGTAAAATGCCGCGCTTTCTCCCCATGGAAAGCGCGTCCGGCGTTGCTTTCCTCGATGATCCGCTTCTTTGAGGACCTGAGATGACCCGTATCGGAACTCCATTGTCGCCGACCGCGACCCGCGTATTGCTGTGTGGCTGTGGTGAGTTGGGCAAGGAAGTGGTGATCGAACTGCAACGCCTGGGCGTTGAAGTGATCGCCGTCGACCGTTACGCCAACGCGCCGGCCATGCAGGTTGCCCATCGCAGCCACGTGATCAACATGCTCGACGGCGCTGCCCTGCGTGCAGTGATCGAGGCCGAGAAACCGCACTTCATCGTGCCGGAAATCGAAGCCATCGCCACCGCCACGCTGGTGGAGCTGGAAGCCGAAGGCTTCACCGTGATCCCGACTGCCCGCGCCGCGCAACTGACCATGAACCGCGAAGGCATTCGTCGCCTGGCTGCCGAAGAACTGGATTTGCCGACTTCGCCGTACCATTTCGCCGACACCTTCGAGGACTACAGCAAAGCCGTTCAGGACCTGGGTTTCCCGTGTGTCGTGAAACCGGTGATGAGTTCCTCGGGCAAGGGCCAGAGCCTGCTGCGCAGCGCCGATGACGTGCAGAAAGCCTGGGATTACGCCCAAGAGGGCGGTCGCGCCGGTAAAGGTCGGGTGATCATCGAAGGCTTCATCGATTTCGACTACGAAATCACCCTGCTGACCGTGCGTCACGTGGGTGGTACCACATTCTGTGCGCCGGTCGGCCACCGTCAGGAGAAGGGCGACTACCAGGAGTCGTGGCAGCCGCAGGCCATGAGCCCAATCGCACTGGCTGAATCCGAGCGCGTTGCCAAAGCTGTGACCGAAGCGTTGGGCGGCCGTGGCCTGTTCGGCGTCGAGCTGTTCATCAAGGGCGATCAGGTGTGGTTCAGCGAAGTATCGCCGCGCCCACACGACACCGGTCTGGTGACCCTGATTTCCCAGGACCTGTCGCAGTTCGCCCTGCACGCCCGGGCGATCCTCGGCCTGCCGGTGCCACTGATCCGTCAGTTCGGCCCATCGGCCTCGGCGGTGATTCTGGTGGAAGGTCAGTCGACCCAGACCGCATTCGCCAACCTCGGCGCTGCGCTGAGCGAACCGGATACCGCGCTGCGTCTGTTCGGCAAGCCTGAGGTCAATGGTCAGCGCCGCATGGGTGTTGCGCTGGCCCGTGACGAGTCGATTGAAGCCGCTCGCGCCAAAGCGACCCGTGCTTCTCAGGCGGTCGTTGTAGAGCTGTAAACCGAGTCGCGTCCATCGCGAGCAAGCTCGCTCACACAGGTTCGGCGGTGTTCACAAATTATGTGTGTGGCACGGACACTGTGGGAGCGAGCTTGCTCGCGAAGCTTTTGATCCAGGATCAGGCAACCTGATTCAAATCGTTATTGCGCGTTTCCTTCAGGCACAGCACAGCGATCAAGCTGAGCACCGCGGCCGCAGACACATACCCGCCGACATAACTCAAACCACCCATCGCCACCAGTTTCTGCGCAAAGAATGGCGCCGCCGAGGCCCCGACAATACCGCCGAGGTTGTAGGCCGCCGATGCACCGGTATACCGGACGTGCGTCGGAAACAGTTCCGGCAACAGAGCGCCCATCGGGGCGAACGTCACGCCCATCAAAAACAGCTCGATGCACAGGAACAGCGCCACGCCCCAGGTCGAGCCCTGAGTCAGCAACGGCTCCATCAGAAATCCGGAAAGAATCGCCAGTATACCGCCGACGATCAGCACTGGTTTGCGCCCGTATCGGTCACTGGCCCATGCCGATAATGGAGTGGCGGCCGCCATGAACAGCACCGCGAAGCACAGCAGGCCGAGGAACGTCTCGCGGCTGTAACCCAATGTGGATACGCCATAGCTCAGGGAAAACACGGTCGAGATGTAGAACAGCGCATAGCACACCACCATGGCGGCGGCGCCCAGCAGCGTCGGTGCCCAGTATTGGCTGAACAGCTCGACCAGCGGCACTTTCACTCGCTCCTGACGCGCAATGGCATTGGCGAACACCGGGGTTTCGTGAAGCTTGAGGCGCACGTACAGCCCGACCATCACCAGCACTGCACTGAGCAGGAACGGAATCCGCCAGCCCCAGCTGCGGAACTGTTCGTCGCTCAGGCTCATGGCCAGGGTCAGGAACAGGCCGTTTGCCGCCAGAAAACCAATCGAAGGGCCGAGTTGCGGGAACATGCCGAACCACGCCCGTTTGCCTTTCGGGGCGTTTTCGGTGGCCAGCAGCGCCGCACCGCCCCATTCCCCACCCAATCCAAGGCCCTGGCCGAAGCGCAGCACGCAAAGCAGGATCGGCGCCCACGCCCCGATGCTGTCGTAGCCCGGCAGTACGCCGATCAGCGTGGTGCAGATACCCATCAGCAGCAGCGAAGCGACCAAAGTCGATTTGCGCCCGATCCGGTCACCGAAATGGCCGAACAGTGCCGAACCCAAAGGTCGGGCGAGGAAGGCGATGCCGAAGGTCAGGAATGCCGAGAGCATCTGCGCCGTGCCGGAAGTCTGCGGGAAGAACACCGGCCCGATGACCAGCGCAGCGGCGGTGGCGTAGACATAGAAATCGTAGAACTCGATGGCCGTGCCGATGAAACTCGCGGTGGCCACGCGGGTGGCGGAGTTGGTCGGTTGGGCAGGCGTGGTGTCGCTGTAAGCGGTACTGGTCGTCATGCGGTGATCCCTGACAGTCATGAGCTCCGTTGGAGCGAATTATTATGGTCGAACACCCAGGGATGTGGGATGAGGCGCGATCGCTGCTTCAGGTAGGAACAGTCGTCGGTGTGATGCGGATATTGCCGATGATCCGGCCGGAACCAGTCGGGTGCAGGGTAAGCACACAGTTCGGCGGGGCTTGGGTAAGCACCGCGATTATAGGAAGGTGGCTAACGATTGAACAAGGGGCTGTCTAGCGGGCAGTGGCCAGCGCCGGGGCCGAGGAGGTGTGCCAGATCAGGACTTTGCTCACGCGGTTCTCCTCGGTTTCGAGAATCTCCAGGCGATAGCGGCCGATCTTCAGGCAGACCGCGCTTTCCGGGATGGTTTCCAGCGCTTCGGTCACCAGGCCATTGAGGGTCCGGGGGCCGTCGCTGGGCAGGTGCCAGCCCAGGCATTTGTTCAGTTCGCGGATCGACGCCGCACCATCGATCACCATGCGGCCATCGGCTTGCGGGTGGATGTGCGGGTTGTCGAGGCTGTGCTCGCTTTCGAATTCGCCGACGATTTCTTCGAGAATGTCTTCCAGGGTGACAATCCCCAGCACTTCGCCGTACTCATCCACCACCATGCCCAGACGCCGCTGCTGCTTGTGGAAGTTCAGCAGCTGGAGTTGCAGCGGGGTGCTTTCGGGGACGAAATACGGCTCGTAACTGGCCGCCAGTAACGCTTCGCGGGTCAGGCTGCCGTTGTCCAGCAGGTGGCGGATCTGCCGGGTGTTGAGCACCGCCTCGACCTGATTGATATCACTGTGAAACACCGGCAGGCGAGTGCGACGGTTCTTGCGCAATTGCTCGATGATTTCTTCGATCGGATCGTCAAGGTTGATGCCGTCGACATCGCTGCGCGGCACCAGGATGTCGTTGACTGTGATGTTGTCCAGCGCATGGATGCCTGAAACCGGGTGCGGGCGCACAGGATGGTCCGGGTCGTCATGACGCTCCGCGGGCTCATCGTCTTCGCTCTGTTGCACCACCTGGGGCTTGCGGATGAACGGGCGCATCAGCAAACCACTGATGCGGCTCAGCAGCCAGGCAAGCGGGTAAACCACTTTCAGCGGTACTGCCAGCAGCGTATTGCCGAACGACAGCACTGCATCCGGATAACGCAGGGCGAGCGCGCGCGGGAAATAGTCGGCAAAGACCAGCAGCAGGGCGCCGGCACCGAGGCAGGCCGCCCAGGGGCCGTTTTCTTCACAGAGAAAAATTGCCAGCAGGGTGGCCAGAATGACGGCGAGGGCGCGGCACAAGGTATTGCAGAGGATCAGGCTGTCGAGCGGGAAGCTGAGCTTCGCCAGGGGCTTGTCATTGGCGCGCGATGCGGTGCGTTGCGCCAGCAAGTGCTGTTGCGCCGCTTCGACGGCGGTAAACAGCCCCGACCAGAGAATCAGCAGGACAAATACCGCGAGCATCGGCCCTATGGGCAAACCGTCCATTTATGCCGCCCGTCAGATGTGCAGGATGTATTCACGGACCAGTTTGCTGCCGAAATACGCAAGCATCAGCAGGCAGAAACCGGCAAGGGTCCAGCGGATTGCCTTGTGCCCGCGCCAGCCGAGGCGGTTGCGACCCCACAGCAGGACGCTGAACACGATCCAGGCCAGGCAGGCCAGCAGGGTTTTATGCACCAGATGCTGGGCAAACAGGTTCTCGACGAACAGCCAGCCGGAAATCAGCGACAGCGACAGCAGCGTCCAGCCAGCCCAGAGGAAACCGAACAGCAGGCTTTCCATGGTTTGCAGCGGCGGGAAGTTCTTGATCAGCCCGGACGGGTGTTTGTGCTTGAGCTGATGATCCTGAACCAGCAGCAACAGGGCCTGGAATACCGCGATGGTGAACATGCCGTAGGCAAGGATCGACAACAGGATGTGCGCGAGGATGCCCGGTTCTTCATCGATGATCTGCACCGTGCCGGTCGGCGCGAACTGCGCCAGCAGTACCGTGATCGCGCCCAGCGGGAACAGCAGCACCAGCAGGTTTTCCACCGGGATCCGCGAGCAGGCCAGCAGGGTCAGGGCAATGACAGCGGCGGCGATCAGGCTCGAGGCACTGAAGAAGTCCAGGCCCAGGCCGATCGGCGTCAACAAATGTGTAAGCAGGCTGGCGCTGTGGGCCAGCACGGCGAGGACGCCGAGCGAGACCAGCAGGCGCTTGTTGGCCTTGGCGCCAGTGGCCAGGCGGGTGCCCTGATAGAGGGTCGCAGCGGCGTAGAGAAGGGCGGCGGCGAGGGTGGTCAGCAAACTCGGTGACAAGGGGAGCATAAATCCTGTTAGGCAAGCCCGAAAGGCGCTGAGTTTGGCATAGAACCGCCATCGCACGAAAGACCGGCAAGCTGACAGCGAGGTGTCCGCGAGGCGCAGTCTTCGCTATAATCCGCGACCTGCCCACGCCGCAGGCTCGCCGAGCACATGTTGATTCCGGTCTGGGCCGCCATTATCCCGGTCTACACAGGGCCTGAAAGGATCGCGCAATGTTTGAAAACTTAACCGACCGTCTCTCGCAGACGCTGCGCCATGTCACCGGCAAGGCGAAGCTGACCGAAGACAATATCAAAGACACCCTGCGCGAAGTGCGCATGGCGTTGCTCGAAGCCGACGTCGCCCTGCCGGTGGTCAAGGACTTCGTCAATTCGGTCAAGGAGCGCGCTGTCGGCACCGAGGTGTCGCGCAGCCTGACGCCGGGCCAGGCGTTCGTGAAGATCGTCCAGGCCGAACTCGAAAGCCTGATGGGCGCGGCCAACGAAGACTTGAACCTGAGCGCCGTTCCGCCTGCTGTCATTCTGATGGCCGGTCTGCAGGGCGCGGGTAAAACCACCACCGCCGGCAAGCTGGCGCGCTTCCTCAAAGAGCGCAAGAAGAAGTCGGTCATGGTTGTGTCGGCGGACATCTACCGTCCGGCGGCGATCAAGCAGCTGGAAACCCTGGCCAATGATATCGGCGTGACGTTCTTTCCGTCTGACCTGAGCCAGAAGCCGGTCGACATCGCCAACGCGGCTATTAAAGAAGCAAAACTGAAATTCATCGACGTGGTCATCGTCGACACCGCCGGTCGTCTGCACATCGATGAAGAGATGATGGGCGAGATCAAGGCGCTGCACGCCGCGATCAACCCGGTGGAAACCCTGTTCGTGGTCGACGCCATGACCGGTCAGGACGCGGCCAACACGGCCAAGGCCTTCGGTGATGCGCTGCCGCTGACCGGCGTGATCCTGACCAAGGTCGACGGTGATGCCCGTGGCGGTGCTGCGCTGTCCGTTCGCGCGATCACCGGCAAGCCGATCAAGTTCATCGGTATGGGCGAGAAGAGCGAAGCGCTCGATCCGTTCCACCCCGAGCGTATCGCCTCGCGAATCCTCGGCATGGGTGACGTGCTCAGCCTGATCGAACAGGCCGAAGCGACCCTCGACAAGGACAAGGCCGACAAGCTTGCTAAAAAGCTGAAGAAGGGCAAGGGCTTCGACCTCGAAGACTTCCGCGATCAGCTGCAACAGATGAAGAACATGGGCGGCCTCGGCGGCCTCATGGACAAGCTGCCGAGCATCGGTGGCGTCAATCTCTCGCAAATGGGCAACGCCCAGAACGCCGCAGAGAAACAGTTCAAACAGATGGAAGCCATCATCAACTCCATGACCCCGGCCGAGCGCCGCGACCCTGAGCTGATCAGCGGTTCGCGCAAGCGCCGGATCGCCATGGGTTCCGGCACCCAGGTGCAGGACATCGGCCGCTTGATCAAGCAGCACAAGCAGATGCAGAAGATGATGAAGAAATTCTCCGCCAAGGGCGGAATGGCGAAAATGATGCGCGGCATGGGCGGAATGTTGCCCGGCGGCGGCATGCCAAAGATGTAAAAGAACTCGCCGGTCGTCGCACCGGCGCAGTCCCGCAAGGAAGCGGGATCTACAGCAAACCCGCACTCGGCGGGAGCTGACCGGCCGTTTTCATCGACGGCTCTATCGCAAATCTGCACGGCATGCCACAGGCGCCGGAAAAAGTCATTTGCAAAAGTCCGGATATTCCTTAGAATATGCGGCCTTTCGGGCACCCATGCCCGCTGTGCATTTAGATTTGCAGCACCGACTACAGGAACGATGTTCACATGCTAACAATCCGTCTTGCCCTTGGCGGCTCCAAAAAGCGCCCGTTTTACCACCTGACCGTAACCGACTCCCGCAACCCGCGTGACGGTTCCCACAAAGAACAGGTTGGTTTCTTCAACCCTGTTGCACGTGGTCAGGAAATCCGCCTGTCCGTGAACCAAGAGCGCGTTGCCTACTGGCTGAGCGTTGGTGCACAGCCTTCTGAGCGTGTTGCTCAGTTGCTGAAGGAATCGGCTAAGGCTGCGGCCTGAGCAATATGAACGCGACGCCTGCTGTTGCCGATGATTTGATCGTTATTGGCAAAATTTACTCTGTTCACGGCGTTCGCGGCGAAGTGAAGGTTTATTCCTTTACTGATCCGACTGAAAACCTGTTGCAGTACAAAACCTGGACGCTCAAGCGCGAAGGCAATGTCAAACAGGTCGAGCTGGTCAGTGGACGCGGGAGCGACAAGTTCCTGGTCGCAAAGCTCAAAGGTCTTGATGATCGTGAAGAAGCTCGACTTCTGGCCGGTTACGAGATCTGCGTGCCGCGCAATCTGTTCGCTGAATTGACCGAAGGCGAGTACTACTGGTACCAGCTGGAAGGTCTGAAGGTCATCGACACACTTGGGCAATTGCTCGGGAAAATCGATCATCTTCTGGAAACCGGCGCCAATGATGTAATGGTAGTCAAGCCTTGCGCTGGCAGCCTGGATGATCGCGAACGCCTGTTGCCCTATACGGAGCAATGCGTGTTGGCAGTCGACCTCGCAGCGGGCGAGATGAAGGTGGATTGGGACGCGGACTTCTAAGCGTGGCTAACTTGCGCGTAGAAGTGATCAGTTTGTTTCCCGAGATGTTTTCCGCCATCGGCGACTACGGCATCACCAGTCGAGCGGTCAAACAGGGGCTCTTGCAGCTGACCTGTTGGAATCCGCGGGATTACACGACGGATCGGCATCACACTGTGGACGATCGCCCGTTTGGCGGTGGTCCGGGCATGGTGATGAAGATCAAACCCCTGGAAGATGCTCTGGTTCAGGCCAAAGCAGCAGCCGGGGAGGCGGCGAAGGTGATTTACCTGTCCCCCCAAGGCCGTCAACTGACTCAGTCGGCGGTACGCGAACTGGCGAAATCGGATGCATTGATTCTGATTGCCGGTCGCTATGAAGGCATTGACGAGCGTTTTATTGATGCTCATGTCGATGAAGAGTGGTCGATTGGGGACTATGTCCTGTCTGGCGGCGAGCTGCCGGCGATGGTCCTGATAGATGCGGTTACACGACTGCTGCCTGGAGCTTTAGGGCATGCGGACTCCGCGGAGGAAGATTCCTTCACGGATGGTTTGCTGGATTGCCCGCACTACACCCGACCGGAGGTGTATGCGGATCAGCGTGTTCCCGACGTATTGCTAAGTGGCAATCACGCACACATCCGGCGTTGGCGTTTACAGCAGTCCCTTGGTAGGACCTATGAACGACGCGCCGATCTTCTGGAAAGCCGCTCGCTTTCTGGAGAAGAGAAGAAGCTGCTCGAGGAATACATCCGCGAGCGGGACGATAGTTAACAACGTATCGATGGTAGATCAGACGATTTACCTTAGGAGCACAGCATGACCAACAAAATCATCCTTGCACTCGAAGCAGAGCAGATGACCAAAGAAATCCCTACCTTTGCCCCAGGCGACACCATCGTCGTTCAGGTGAAAGTGAAGGAAGGCGATCGTTCCCGTCTGCAAGCGTTCGAAGGCGTTGTAATCGCCAAGCGTAACCGCGGCGTGAACAGTGCGTTCACCGTTCGTAAAATCTCCAACGGTGTTGGCGTAGAACGTACTTTCCAGACCTACTCCCCGCAGATCGACAGCATGGCTGTTAAACGTCGCGGTGACGTACGTAAAGCCAAGCTGTACTACCTGCGCGACCTGTCGGGTAAAGCAGCTCGCATCAAGGAAAAACTGGCTTAAGTCCAGCTTCCGATGCAGAAAAAAGCAGCCTACGGGCTGCTTTTTTGTTGCCCGCAATTTATCCACAGCATTTTTGTTTCAGGCCAGCCCCATGACCCCTCGCGAGCAAGAAATCGAACGCCGCACCGAACTCTCGGTGACCCGCGTGACCAAGGCGGTTTTCCCGCCGACCACCAACCACCACAACACCCTGTTCGGCGGCACCGCGCTGGCCTGGATGGACGAAGTGTCGTTCATCACCGCCACACGGTTTTGCCGTTTGCCGTTGGTGACCGTGTCCACTGATCGTATCGACTTCAATCATGCGATCCCGGCAGGTTCCATCGTCGAGCTGGTCGGGCGGGTGATCAAGGTTGGCAACACCAGTCTCAAGGTAGAGGTGGAAGTATTCGTTGAAAGCATGAGTTGCGATGGGCGTGAGAAAGCGATTCACGGGCAGTTCAGCTTTGTTGCCATCGATGATGACAAGCGCCCGGTGCCGGTGCTGCCGGGTTTCGCGGCCTGATCCGGCACCGCATCGCGGCATTCGCGGGCAGGCCCGCTCCCACAGATTTTGTGTTGTCCGCTGATGATGTGTTCGACACGGACACTGTGGGAGCGGGCTTGCCTGCGATTTGATCTGTCAGGCGCTGACACTCTCCGGTTGAATCAGCGCCAGCAACGTCCACCCCGGCCCCGGCTTCAGTATGGTTTCCGGCGACACGACATGCACCCAGCCACTGTCATCACGCACGAACAGCAGCGTCGCGCGATTGCCATGCAGCGCCCGGTAATCGTCCCAGCCGAAACCGTCCGTCAGCGTCGTGCTGTATAGCTCGGCTCCCTGGCCCATCTGGCTGGCCAGCTTTGTGTAGGTGAACGCCTCGCTCCCCAGTTGATTGCCGCGATGTTCGAGGCTGGCGCGGTGCTTGTCGCTGCGACGGCTTTCCTGACCGCTGGCCAGTCCGAACAGGCGTTGATGGCCAAAGTCATGACGAAAGCGCATGGCTGCCAGCGTATTGAGTTCGCCCGACGGTGACAGCGCCAGCAAATGTCCCAGTCCGACCAGGTCCAGATGCGCATCGGCGTGCTGCGAGGCCGGATTACCAAAGTAGGTCGGCAAGCCATCCATGCGCGCGGCCCGGATGTTTTCCCAACTTGAGTCCGTGAGCAGCACTCGGCTGCCCAGCTGCTGCAGCGACTTGCCGAGCAGGCGCGCCGGCCCGTTCGCCCCGACGATCAGAAAGCCACTGGGCGCCGGTTCCGCAACCTTCAAAAGACGCGCCAGTGGCCGGGCGGTCGCACTTTGCAGCACGACGGTGCCGATGATCACGGCAAAGGTCAGCGGCACCAGTAACAGCGCACCTTCATGGCCTGCTTCATCCAGCCGAATCGCGAAAATCGCCGAAACCGCCGCCGCGACGATCCCTCGTGGAGCAATCCAGCACAACAGTGCACGCTCACGCCAACTCAGACTCGAACCGGCCGTACTCAGCACCACGTTCAGCGGACGGGCAATCAACTGGATGACCAGCAACAGAATCAACACCAGCGGCCCGAGGCCGATCAGCGCCTTCAGATCCAGTCGTGCCGCCAGCAAAATGAACAGCCCGGAAATCAGCAGCACGCTGAGGTTTTCCTTGAAGTGCAGGATGTGCCGCACATCCACGCCCTTCATGTTCGCCAGCCACATGCCCATCAGTGTCACCGCCAGCAGCCCGGATTCGTGCATGACCTGGTTGGCAGCGATGAATATTCCCAGCACTGCGGCGAGCGATGCCAGATTGTGCAAATACTCTGGCAACCACTGGCGCCGGATGATCGTGCCGAGCAACCAGCCACCGGCGATGCCGAACGCACTGCCACAGACAATCACCCCGCCGAACGTCAGCAAGCTCTGTTCCAGGCCATGGCCTTCGGCCCGGGCGATGATAAAGCTGTAGACCACCACCGCGAGCAGTGCGCCGATCGGGTCGATCACAATCCCTTCCCAGCGCAGGATGTTGGCGATCGAAGCCTTCGGCCGTACCACGCGCAGCATGGGCACGATCACGGTCGGCCCGGTGACCAGGGTCAGGCTGCCGAACAGGATGGCGAGCAGCCAGTCGAAGCCCAGCAGCCAGTGGGTCGCGACTGCGATCACTATCCAGGTCGAGAGTGCGCCGATGGTGACCAGCCGATGCACGACGCTGCCGATCTCGCGCCATTCCGACAGATGCAGGGTCAGGCTGCCTTCAAACAGAATCAGCGCCACTGCCAGCGACACCAATGGCATCAGCAGCGGGCCGAACATTTCCTGCGGATCGAGCCAGCCCAGCACGGGGCCCGCCAGAATGCCGGTCAGCAGCAGAAACAGAATCGCCGGCAGCTTCAGGCGCCAGGCGAGCCATTGGCAGCCCAGCGCGGCAGCGCCGATGCCGCCGAAAACCAACAGAATTTGCTGTTCGTTCATTGAAGTTCCCTGTTCCTTGAAATAGCGGGCTATGAAAGACTAGCGGCCATTTCAACCGTTCACTCTTTATTTGCGCGCAGTGCCAAGCCTGCGTGTCTTGAGCGCCCATGCCTGCCATCGACCATCCGCTGATCGACCAGTTTCTCGACGCCCTCTGGCTGGAGAAAGGTCTCTCCGACAACACTCGCGACGCCTACCGCAGTGATCTCGCACTGTTCAACGGCTGGTTGCAGGAGAAAAACCTCGAGCTGATCAATGCCGGTCGCGAGTTGATCCTCGATCACCTGGCCTGGCGTCTGGAACAGAACTACAAACCTCGCTCCACCGCGCGATTTCTCTCCGGTGTGCGTGGCTTTTATCGCTACCTGCTGCGGGAAAAACTGATCTCGGTCGATCCGACTTTGCGCGTGGACATGCCGCAACTCGGTCGGCCATTGCCCAAATCCCTCTCGGAGGCCGACGTCGAAGCGCTGCTGAAGGCTCCGGACTTGAGCGAAGCTATTGGCCAGCGTGATCGAGCCATGCTCGAAGTCTTGTATGCCTGCGGTCTGCGTGTCACCGAGCTGATCAGCCTGACTCTGGAGCAGGTCAACCTGCGTCAGGGCGTGTTGCGGGTGATGGGCAAGGGCAGCAAGGAGCGGCTGGTGCCGATGGGCGAGGAAGCGATCGTCTGGGTTGAGCGCTACCTGCGTGACGGTCGCGGCGAGCTGCTCGGTGGGCGCCCGAGCGATGTGTTGTTCCCCAGCCAGCGCGGCGAGCAGATGACCCGCCAGACCTTCTGGCATCGGATCAAGCATCAAGCCAAGGTCGCCGGGATCGGCAAGTCGCTGTCGCCGCACACCTTGCGTCACGCATTTGCCACGCACCTGCTCAACCATGGCGCCGACTTGCGGGTGGTACAGATGCTGTTGGGCCACAGCGACCTGTCCACCACGCAGATCTACACTCACGTCGCCCGGGCGCGATTGCAGGATCTGCATGCCAAACATCACCCGCGCGGCTGAGCGCATTTTGTCTTGCGACAGGCGCATTCGGCCACGGGAGCCTTATGTGGTAGGCTTTGCCGGTTTGCACGATGGGCGGTTATGACCCGGTGTTCCGGCACGGGCGTCCTGATCGTTCCATTTGTCCGCCTTCAGGAGTTCTCATGCGTCTGACCCAGATTTTCGCCGCCGCAGCCATTGCGTTGGTCAGCACCTTTGCCGTCGCCGATGACGCGGCCGACAAAGCGATTCGCCAAAGCCTGCAAAACCTCCAGCTCGATGTGCCGGTGGACACCATCACCGCCAGCCCGCTGCCGGGCCTTTACGAAGTCAAGCTCAAGGGCAGCCGCGTGCTCTACGCCAGCGCCGACGGCCAGTACATCGTTCAGGGCTACATGTTCCAGCTCAAGGACGGCAAACCGGTCAACCTGACCGAGAAGACCGAGCGCCTGGGCATTTCCAAACTGATCAATGCGATCCCGGTGGCCGAGACCGTGGTTTACCCGGCCGTGGGCGAAACCAAGTCGCACATCACCGTGTTCACCGACACCACTTGCCCGTACTGCCACAAGCTGCACGCCGAAGTGCCCGAGCTGAACAAGCGCGGCATCGAAGTGCGTTACGTGGCGTTCCCGCGCCAGGGCCTGGGCTCGCCGGGTGACGAGCAACTGCAAGCCGTGTGGTGCTCGAAAGACAAGAAAGCGGCCATGGACAAAATGGTCGATGGCAAGGAAATCAAGGCCGCCAAGTGCGAAAACCCGGTTTCCAAGCAGTTCGCCCTCGGTCAGTCGATCGGCGTGAACGGCACGCCGGCCATCGTTTTGGCTGACGGACAAGTGATTCCGGGCTATCAGCCTGCGCCACAAGTCGCCAAACTGGCGCTGGGCGCGAAGTAATTCGCATCGTCACGCCCGGGTGTGACGAGCGTGGTCCGGCGGCAGGATTGCCGGGCCATCAATAGAGAGCCGCGAACCTGCGGTTGTTTTCACGGCCGGCCTCGCGTCGGCCGTTTTATGGGGAGTTCACAGTGAAACCGGTCAAAGTAGGCATCTGTGGGTTAGGGACCGTCGGTGGCGGAACCTTCAACGTACTTCAGCGCAACGCCGAGGAAATTGCTCGTCGTGCCGGGCGTGGAATCGAAGTGGCACAAATTGCCATGCGCACGCCAAAGCCTCAGTTCCAGACGACCGGTATTGCGATTACCAGCGATGTCTTCGAAGTGGCCACGAACCCTGAGATCGACATCGTCATAGAGCTGATGGGCGGCTATACCGTTGCCCGCGAGCTGGTACTCAAGGCCATCGAGAATGGCAAGCATGTGGTCACCGCGAACAAGGCTCTGATTGCCGTTCACGGTAATGAAATTTTCGCCAAGGCACGCGAGAAAGGCGTGATCGTGGCATTCGAAGCGGCGGTAGCCGGCGGCATTCCGGTGATCAAGGCGATCCGTGAAGGCCTGTCCGCCAACCGGATCAACTGGGTCGCCGGGATCATCAACGGCACCGGCAACTTCATCCTCACCGAAATGCGCGAGAAGGGTCGCACCTTCGAAGACGTGCTGGCCGAGGCGCAAGCGCTGGGCTACGCCGAAGCCGACCCGACCTTCGACGTCGAAGGCATCGACGCCGCGCACAAGCTGACGATCCTGGCATCGATCGCGTTCGGTATTCCGCTGCAGTTCGACAAGGCTTACACCGAAGGCATTACCAAGCTGACCACCGCCGACGTGAACTACGCCGAAGCGCTGGGCTACCGCATCAAGCACCTGGGCGTGGCACGCAGCACCGCCGCCGGTATCGAGCTGCGCGTACACCCGACGCTGATCCCGGCCGATCGCCTGATCGCCAACGTCAACGGCGTGATGAACGCGGTGATGGTCAACGGTGACGCTGCCGGTTCGACCCTGTTCTACGGCGCCGGCGCCGGCATGGAGCCGACCGCTTCGTCGGTGATCGCGGATCTGGTGGACGTGGTTCGCGCCATGACCTCCGACCCGGAAAACCGCGTGCCGCACCTGGCCTTCCAGCCGGACTCGCTGTCGGCCCATCCGATCCTGCCGATCGAAGCCTGCGAAAGCGCCTACTACCTGCGCATTCAGGCCAAGGACCATCCGGGCGTTCTCGCTCAGGTGGCGAGCATCCTCTCGGAGCGCGGCATCAACATCGAGTCGATCATGCAGAAGGAAGTCGAGGAACACGACGGCCTGGTGCCGATGATTCTGCTGACCCACCGCGTGCTGGAACAGCACATCAACGATGCTATCGCTGCTCTTGAAGCGCTGGCGGGCGTGGTGGGTCCGGTCGTGCGGATCCGCGTCGAGCACTTGAACTAAGTTGATCTCCTTCACCGGTCCCGCCAGCGGGGCCGGTGTCGTGAACACTGTCCATTGGAGTCAGTCATGCGTTACATCAGTACCCGCGGCCAGGCACCGGCCCTGAATTTCGAAGACGTCCTGCTGGCCGGTCTCGCCACCGACGGCGGTCTGTACGTCCCGGAAAACCTGCCACGTTTCACCCAGGAAGAAATCGCTTCCTGGGCCGGCCTGCCGTATCACGAGCTGGCCTTCCGGGTGATGCGCCCGTTCGTCACCGGCAGCATTCCGGACGCCGATTTCAAAAAGATTCTTGAAGAAACCTACGGTGTGTTTGCCCACAACGCCGTGGCGCCGCTGCGTCAGCTGAACGGCAACGAATGGGTGCTGGAGCTGTTCCACGGCCCGACCCTGGCGTTCAAGGACTTCGCCCTGCAACTGCTCGGTCGCTTGCTCGACTACGTGCTGGAGAAGCGCGGTGAGCGCGTTGTGATCGTCGGCGCAACTTCCGGTGACACCGGTTCGGCTGCCATCGAAGGCTGCAAGCACTGCGAAAACGTCGACATCTTCATCCTGCACCCGCACAACCGTGTGTCCGAAGTGCAGCGTCGGCAGATGACCACCATCCTCGGTGAGAACATCCACAACATCGCCATCGAAGGCAACTTCGATGACTGCCAGGAAATGGTCAAGGCCAGCTTCGCCGACCAGAGCTTCCTCAAGGGCACCCGTCTGGTTGCAGTGAACTCGATCAACTGGGCGCGGATCATGGCCCAGATCGTTTACTACTTCCACGCAGCGCTGCAACTGGGTGGCCCGGCGCGTTCGGTGTCGTTCTCGGTACCGACCGGCAACTTCGGCGACATCTTCGCCGGCTACCTGGCGCGCAACATGGGCCTGCCGATCAACCAGTTGATCGTCGCCACCAACCGCAACGACATCCTGCACCGCTTCATGAGCGGCAACCAGTACGTCAAGGAAACCCTGCACGCCACGCTGTCGCCGTCGATGGACATCATGGTCTCGTCGAACTTCGAACGCCTGCTGTTCGACCTGCACGGTCGCAATGGCGCGGCGATTGCCGGATTGATGGCCTCGTTCAAGCAAGGCGGCGGTTTCAGCGTCGAACAGGAACGCTGGACCGAGGCGCGCAAACTGTTCGACTCGCTGGCCGTGGATGATGCGCAAACCTGCGAAACCATCGCCGAAGTCTACGAACAGACCGGTGAAGTGCTGGATCCGCACACCGCCATCGGTGTAAAGGCCGCTCGCGAGTGCCGCCGCAGCCTGGACATCCCGATGGTGATTCTGGGCACGGCGCATCCGGTCAAGTTCCCGGACGCGGTGGAGAAAGCCGGTGTAGGAAAAGCTCTCGAACTACCTGCACATCTTTCTGATTTGTTTGAGAGAGAAGAGCGCTGCACAGTCCTGCCGAATGAGCTGAAAGCCGTGCAAGCCTTTGTCAGTCAGCATGGCAACCGAGGCAAGCCCCTCTAAGCCCGCAAAGCTGTCACATTTTGAAGCCCGTCTCCTGACGGGCTTTCTTGTTTTTGCATGCCACACTGCGCGCGTTTCGCCCACGAAGGACGGGCGAGTCGATGACGAAGGATGTGGCAATGCGGTTTTTTTCAGGATTGAACCCAGCCCTGTGCTGGTTGTTTTTATTGGGGGGCTTCGGAGTTTCGCAGTGGACCGAAGCAGCCCATCTGGCCAAGCATTCCGATACGGTGGAGTCTGTAAAGCCCATCGAGCTGGACGAGCATGAGCGTCAGTGGATTCGTGATAACCCCCGGGTGACCGTCGCCTCGGTGCAGTATCCGTTGTACCTGTTTCAGGATGAACATGGTCAGTGGAGCGGTTTGAACAACGATGTGCTCAAGCACATCAGTGCCATGACCGGTCTGCAGTTTGTGCATCAGGAGTCGTTCTCCACCGATCATATGCTCGAGCGGCTTCAGAGTGGTGTCGCGGACATCAGCACGACGTTGGCAATGAATGACGAGCGCAAGGCGTTTCTGGACTTCAGTCACGCGTTCGGCGGTGCCGGATGGGTGTTCGTCGGTCATTCGGGCGAGCCGGCGATACAGTCGCTTGAAGCGCTGGCCAAACGGGTACTGGTGCTGCCGGCCAGACACGCGCTGGAGGACAGCATTCGACGCGATTACCCGTCGATCCAGATCCTTTCGGTCAAGACCTATCCCGAGGCTCGTGCGCTGGTGGAGAGTGGCGAGGCCTACGCCACCATCGAAAACGAGATTGGCGCTCAGCTGTTTCCCTCCGGCCTGCTCAAGGTCGGTGGTCTCGTGGAGGGCAAGTGGGAGGCGGATCATCTGGCGGTACGCAAGGGGCTGCCCGAGCTTCTGAGCATCCTCAACAAGGCATTGGGCGCTTTTTCGGCGGCGGAGCTACGGGCCATGCGCCTGAAATGGCTGGATGGCATTTCTCCTGCGCCGGCACCTTCGATCGGCTCGCTGCTGATCAAGTGGGGGTGCTGGGCAATGGGCGGGCTCGGGGTATTCGGACTCTTGTCGCTGCTGTGGAACCGTCGACTGGCGGCCGAGATAAAACAGAGACGCGCGGCCGAAAAGAACCTGGGCGATCAATTGGCCTTTCAACATGCACTGATCGATGCAATGCCCGACCCGGTGTTCGTGCGCGATCTGCAAGGGCGGTTGATCATGTGCAACCGCAGTTATGAAGATGCGCTGTCGGTTCGGCTGGAACAGGTGCAGGGCCGTATGCTGTTCGAGATCGATGCACTTCCACAGGCCACGGCATTGATGCTGCATGACGAATTCATGGCACAACTGGGCACGCGTAAAACGCGCTTCAGCAAACGACTGCTGTTGTTCAAGGGCGGTCCCCGTCAGATCTATCAGTGGACGGTGCCGTTTTACAGTGCCGATGGAAAACTCCGTGGTCTGCTCGGAGGCTGGACGGACATCACCGAGCGGCGAAAGGAGAACGGGTGTCTATGTCCGCATTAAAGATGGGAAAAGTCCTATAAAACGCGGCTACTTTTCTGATGGGAGGCTTAGGACGAGTGCCCTAGAGTGACAGGCCACCGCGGCGTGAATCCGCGATTGTCGTTCCAGAGGTCATCCCATGCGCTCGCTCAAGATCCTGATTCTAGAACCCAACCCGTTCCAGTTGATGGCGTTGCACCAGATGCTCAACGCCATCGGCATCTACGATGTGTTGACCGCGCCGTCACTGGGATCGGCAAAGCGCTCGCTGGAGCGCCGCGGAGCCGTTGACATCGCCGTGTGCAATCCACAGTTGAAGAGCGGTGACGGGCTGGCGCTCATCCGGCAGCTGGCCGACAGGCAGGAAGCGCAGGCGCTGATCATGGTGGGGGCGGTAGCGCCCGCTCTGCAGGAGGATCTGGAAACCTTGCTGAGAGTGCACGGGATCACGTTGCTGGGCTGTCTGCACACGCCGGTCTCGGCGGTGCTTATGAGGAGTCTGCTGGACACCTACATGACAATCCCCCGGCATTCCGTCGAGGTATGAGGCTCTTGGTTATTTTTCTGTCATCTTCACCCTGCATGCTCCGATAGGCCGGTGACGCTCCGGGAGAGACCGGCGACAAGCAGAACTTTCCTCTCGGGCCGGTGGTCATTTACTGTGAACACGCCCCAGACACTGTGTTTTCGGACTATTGAGTGGAGATCGAGATGGAAAGTATCAGTCTATTGCTCGGTGAGGCTCTGAGCCCGTATCAGGTGACGCTGACCCCAAGCGGTCTGCATGGCCAATGCCTGGTGACCTTGAAGAACGGTAGCGGCGCGATCGTGGTGGAGCGCGAATTCAATCAGGCGCAATTGAGCGACAAGCGCCAACTGACGGATGTGGTCGACGGCTTGCACCGTGACATCCTGATTGCCGAAGGCCGGCTGGAACCCTGTGTGATCGCCGCGTTGCGAAACGCAGCCCTCGACAAGCACCCGACCCTCTGAAACTGATTTTTCTTTTGTGGGAACCTTCCTGCACCCGGATCAGTCAGACCCCGTAACAGCAGGATCAAGCATTGTGCTCCGGTGCTTGTCGCTTGCTGCTACGGGTCTTTGATACAGACCACGTTTAACCCCGAGTCGTCTCCCCACTTCTCGGGGTTTCTTTTGCCCGTAATTTATTGTGCGGCTTGTTGCTGGAAGAAAATCCGCGCCTGTTCCAGATAGTCCTGGCGCCTCTCGGGGTCGAGCCAGTCGGCGTAGAGCTGGTTGAGATGTTCGTGGGGCAGGGTGCGCAACAGGTGATTGATCTCCGTAATCGCCTGTCGACCTGCCGTAGTGTCGGTGCAGCCGACATGTCCCGACAGGTACTTGCCTGTGCCGCGAATCGGGAAGAACAGCAACTCGTCCTCTGCGATCTCGGCCTGCCGCGCCTGATAACGGATTTCCGGCCAGTAACCCAACACCACCTGCAAACGCCCCAGACGCTGCATCGACAACAGGCTGCTGAGTGCGTCATTGCCGTAATGCGGCGTCAAAGCGCCGTTCGGCGCCTGATGCAGCAATGCATCGATGTACTCGCCATAACTGCGTTCCGCAACCACCCCGACTTTTCGCTCGCCGTTGGCCAGAAACGCCGACAGGTCGACTTCACCCTCGACCAGAAACGGCTCCAGCACTTCGCGATCTTTCTGACGAACCACCAAACCATTGCTGACCGCGCGAAACGCAGGGATGGAGAAGGCGATCCATTGCGCCCGTTCCTTGTTCCAGATCAGCGAAGGATCGCAGGCGAAGGGATGTTCATGCAGCATCTGGAGGCCACGGGCCCGATTGACCCGCATCAAGGTGTGTTCGTATTGCGGCATGCCGGCAATCAGCATCGGCATCAATTGATCGATAACGCCCTGGCCCTTTTTCGGCCCTTCGAAAATGGTCAGCGGCGGCAGGTCGCGCAGCAGCCAGATCAACGTCGGTTTGGCCTGCGCCCACGCCGGCAGTACCAATAAAAACAACAGGCCGAACAACCGCCAGGTCCACCAATGGTGGGCGCGGTTCGAGGCCGGGGGCGTCAGGCGCTTCAGCTCAGATGGCTCCGTCTTCGCGCAACCGGGCGATCTGCTTCTCGTCGTAGCCAAGATCGTGGAGTACCTGCGCATTGTGTTCACCGAGCCGCGGTCCGACCCATTCGGACGTACCGGGTGTCTCAGAGAGTTTCGGCACGATGCCCGGCATCTTGAAGGCTTTGCCGTCCGGCAGTTTGGCGTGGAGGAACATTTCCCGGGCCAGGTACTGCGGATCGTTGAACATGTCTTCGGCACTGAAGATCCGGCTGGCCGGGACTTCGGCCTGGTTCAGCAGATCGAGCACGGTTTGCAGCGGCAGCGAATTGACCCAACGGTCGATCACGCCGTATAGCTCGTCACGGCGGGTGTCGCGCCCGTCATTGCTGGCCAGCGCCGGATCGTTGGCCAGATCCTCACGGCCGATGATCAGCATGAAACGCTTGAAGATCGCATCGCCATTGGCACCGATCTGCACGTGTTTGCCATCGGCGCTGGTGTGGATCGACGAAGGCGTGATGCCTGGCATGATGTTGCCGGTGCGCTCACGAATGAAGCCGAAAACATCGAACTCCGGCACCATGCTTTCCATCATGGCGAAGATCGCTTCGTACAGCGCCACATCGACCACCTGGCCGAGCCCGCCGTTGACCTCGCGATGACGCAGGGCCATCAACGCACCGATCACGCCCCATAAAGCCGCAATCGAATCGCCAATGGAAATCCCGGTGCGTACTGGCGGGCGGTCTTCGAAACCGGTGATGTAGCGCAGGCCGCCCATGGATTCACCCACCGCACCGAAACCCGGCTGATCCTTCATCGGCCCGGTCTGACCGAAACCGGACAGACGCACCATTACCAGTTTCGGGTTCAGCGCATGCAGGGTTTCCCAGCTCAGGCCGAGTTTTTCCAATACACCGGGACGGAAGTTCTCGATCAGGATGTCGGCTTCGCCCAGCAGTTTTTTCAGGATCGCCAGGCCATCGGGGTGTTTCAGGTTCAGCGTCAGGGACTTTTTGTTGCGCGCCTGGACGAACCACCACAGCGACGTGCCTTCGTACAACTTGCGCCATTTGCGCAGTGGATCACCGCCGTCCGGCGACTCGATCTTGATCACTTCGGCGCCGAATTCGCCGCAGATGCGCGAGGCAAACGGCCCGGCAATCAAAGTACCCAATTCAATGACTTTCAGACCGCTGAGCGGTTTGTTGGCGAACGGCATGCGAGATCCTGTAGGACAAGGCTGAGCAGATACAGCGTTTTAACATAGCCGGCTGTCAGTCGCGCAAGGTTGATCGCCATCAATTCGTGGATTGCCTACAGCATCGGTTAGACTTGCCGACTTTCCTCGTATCAAGAAGCCCGTTCATGGCCCAGCCGTCCACTACCTACAAATTCGAACTGAACCTCACCGATCTTGACCGCAGCGTCTATGAGAACGTGAAGCAGACCATCGCCCGTCACCCTTCGGAAACCGAAGAACGCATGACCGTGCGCCTGTTGGCCTACGCGCTCTGGTACAACGAGCAACTGTCGTTCGGTCGTGGTCTGTCGGACGTGGATGAACCTGCGCTGTGGGAAAGGAGCCTGGATGACCGCGTTCTGCACTGGATCGAAGTCGGCCAGCCAGATGCGGATCGACTGACCTGGTGCTCCCGTCGTACCGAACGCACCAGCCTGCTGGCCTACGGCAGCCTGCGCGTCTGGGAAGGCAAGGTGATCCCGGCAATCAAAAACCTGAAGAACGTCAACATCGCCGCCGTTCCGCAGGAAGTGTTGGAAACCCTGGCCAAGGACATGCCCCGCGTCATCAAGTGGGACGTGATGATCAGCGAAGGCACGATCTTCGTCACCGACGACCGTGGCCAGCACGAAGTCCAGCTCACCTGGCTGCAAGGCGAGCGCGGTTAAGTCCGCGCTACTCCCGAAAAATCCCACGTATCCAAGAGAAGCTCCTGTCACCCCATGCGTATCGATCCTCGCCCGTTGCCCGCCACTCTGCCGTTTCTCGGTGAACTGCCACCGTTGCTGACCCGCCTGTACGCGGCGCGGGGCGTGCAGTCCGAGGCGGAGCTGGACAAGAGCCTGGCGCGGCTGATTCCGTTCCAGCAGCTCAAAGGGATCGATGCGGCGGTGGACCTGCTGGTGACGGCACTGGAGCAGCGTCAGCGGATCCTGATCGTCGGCGACTTCGACGCCGACGGCGCGACGGCCAGCACCGTGGGCGTGCTTGGTTTGCGCCTGCTGGGCGCGGCGCACGTCGATTATCTGGTGCCGAACCGCTTCGAATACGGCTATGGCCTGACCCCGGAAATCGTCGAAGTCGCGATGACCCGCGAGCCGCAACTGTTGATCACCGTCGACAACGGTATTTCCAGCGTCGAAGGTGTAGCGGCCGCGAAACGTCACGGTTTGAAGGTTTTGATCACCGACCACCACTTGCCCGGCGATGAACTGCCGCAAGCCGATGCGCTGGTCAATCCGAACCAGCCCGGCTGCGAGTTCCCGAGCAAGGCGCTGGCCGGTGTCGGGGTGATTTTCTACGTGTTGATGGCTTTGCGTGCACGTCTGCGCAGCCTCGGCTGGTATGAGAGCAAGCCACAACCGAACATCGGTGAACTGCTGGATCTGGTGGCACTGGGCAGCGTCGCCGACGTGGTGCCGCTGGATGCCAATAACCGGATTCTGGTGCACCAGGGGCTGGAACGGATTCGCGCCGGGCGGGCGCGGCCGGGGATCAAGGCGATCCTGGAAGTGGCCAAGCGCGAAGCTTCGCGCATCACGTCTACCGACCTCGGTTTCATCGTCGGCCCGCGCCTGAACGCGGCGGGGCGTCTGGATGACATGAGCCTGGGCATCGAATGCCTGCTGACCCACGACGCTGCGCTGGCCCGGGAAATGGCCGCGCAACTGGACGGCATGAACCAGGATCGCAAATCCATCGAGCAGGGCATGCAGCGTGAGGCGCTGGCCCAGCTCAAGGACTTGCCGGTCGAGTCGATGCCGTTCGGTCTATGCCTGTTCGATCCGGAATGGCACCAGGGAGTCATCGGTATTCTGGCGTCGCGGATGAAAGAGCGTTATTTCCGCCCGACCATCGCCTTCGCCGATGCCGGTGACGGCCTGCTCAAGGGCTCGGGGCGTTCAGTGCAGGGCTTTCACATTCGTGATGCGTTGAGCGTGGTGGCGGCACAGCATCCGGATCTGATCGCCAAGTATGGCGGCCACGCGATGGCGGCTGGTCTGACCTTGCCGCAGGAGAATTTTCCGTTGTTCGCCGAGGCATTTGACGCCGAGGTGCGTAGGCAGCTTCGCGAGGAAGACCTGACCGGGCGCCTGTTGTCGGATGGCACATTGGCAGTCGAGGAGTTTCATCTGGAACTGGCCCGCGCCCTGCGACACGCCGGGCCTTGGGGCCAGCATTTTCCGGAGCCGCTGTTTCATGGCGTGTTCCAGTTGGTCGAGCAGCGGGTGGTCGGTGAGCGGCACCTGAAAGTGGTGCTGAAAACCGAATGCGGTTCGGTGAAGCTGGATGGCATCGCCTTTGGCATTGATCGCGATATCTGGCCGAACCCGACGATCAAATGGGTCGAACTGGCCTACAAACTCGATTTGAACGAGTTTCGCGGCAATGAGACCGTGCAATTGATGATTGCTCACATCGAACCGCGTTGACCCCTTCGCGAGCAAGCTCGCTCCCACAGGTACGCTGCTGTCCTTGTGGGAGCGAGCTTGCTCCGGGCGGCGTTCCGACGATGGCGGACTTACATACACAGAATCACTCTGAACCCTCCCTCATCCCCGGATGTCGACTAGGCTCTAAGCACTGCTTGATTGGCCTTGTGACGTCTTGTCGAATTTTTTGCCCGCGGGGGCGGGTGCTGCACCTTTTTCCTGTCACTCGTCGACTTTTCAAACAGAACCCTGGAGCCTGCCCACTGATTTGAGAGGTGCCCCATGAGTCTGCTGCTTGAACCCTTTACCCTTCGCCAACTGACCCTGTCCAACCGCATCGCCGTGTCGCCCATGTGCCAGTACTCCAGCGTCGATGGCCTGGCCAACGACTGGCATCTGGTGCACCTCGGCAGCCGTGCAGTGGGGGGCGCTGGCCTGGTATTTACCGAAGCCACGGCGATCACGGCCGACGGGCGGATCACCGCCGAAGACCTGGGCCTGTGGAACGACGAACAGATCGCACCGCTGCAACGCATCACCCGTTTCATCAACGCGCAGGGCGCAGTGGCGGGCATTCAACTGGCCCATGCCGGGCGCAAGGCCAGCACCCATCGGCCGTGGATCGGCAAGCACGGCAGCGTCAAACCGGACGACGGTGGCTGGACCCCGGTCGGGCCTTCGCCGATTGCCTTTGACCCGCAACACACTCAACCCAAACAACTGGATGAGAGTCAGATCGCCCAAGTCATTCAGGACTTCGTGGCAGCGGCCAAACGCGCGCTGACAGCCGGTTTCAGTGTGGTCGAGGTGCATGCTGCGCACGGTTATCTGTTGCACCAGTTTCTGTCGCCGCTGAGTAATCAGCGCCGCGATCAATACGGCGGTTCGTTCGAAAACCGCATTCGTCTGGTGCTGCAAGTGACCGAGGCGGTACGCGCGGTGTGGCCGGAAGAACTGCCGGTGTTTGTGCGCCTGTCGGCCACCGACTGGGTCGAGGACGGCTGGAATCCGGATGAAACCGTAGAGCTGGCGCGACGCCTGAAAGCCTTGGGGGCCGACCTGATCGACGTGTCATCGGGCGGCACGGCGGTCAATGCCGAAATCCCCGTGGGGCCGGGTTATCAGACGCGCTTCGCCGAGCGGGTGCGCAAGGAGTCAGGCATCGCCACCGGCACCGTGGGAATGATTACCGAGCCGGCCCAGGCCGAGCACATCCTGCGGACCTGTCAGGCCGACATCATCTTCCTCGCCCGCGAGCTGCTGCGTGATCCGTACTGGCCGCTGCATGCCGACGATGACCTGGGCGGACGCAAAGCGGTGTGGCCGGCGCAGTATCAACGTGCGACTCATCGGGATCAGCCGATTCACGAGTCTGATCTACGGGATTGATTCCGACCGGTCGCAAAGCCTATAAAACCCGCCATTGAACCGGCGGGTTTTTTCTTGCCTGCCGTTTGGAATTGCAAAGGTATGGATCGCAATGTTGATCGAACGAGCGCTGACGAAATCGGACTTGCCACTGCTGGCGCTGATCGACCGCAGTGAGTTGGTCGAGGAGTGCTATCGCGTAGAGAACGGTGAGCTGATTCTGTATCCGGCGCGTTTTGACATGCGCGGATGGCCCGAAGGGGAGGCGGAGGAGAATGCGCGGGTATTGGAAAAATGCTGGCGCAGCGGCGGGTGGCTACACGGACTATTCGATGGAGAGACGTTGGTGGCGGCGGTGGTTGTGGATAACCGGGTTATTCACAATCAGGGCCTGAACATGCGGCAGTTGAAGTTTTTGCACATCAGCCGTGCCCGGCGTGGGCAGGGATTGGGCGGACGGTTGTTCGCCTTGGCTTGCGAGCATGGCCGAGAGGTCGGCGCCGAGGCGTTGTACGTCTCGGCGACCGAGTCGCGCAATACCGTGGAGTTCTATCAGCGCCACGGTTGCCGGTTGCTGGCATAACCGGATCCCGAGTTGTTTGATCTTGAACCCCACGATATCCACTTTTACTGTCGCCTGGACTGACGCCATCGCGAGCAAGCTCGCTCCCACAGGTTTTCCGTTGTACACAAACTCTGTGATCAATCGATATCCATGTGGGAGCTGGCTTGCCAGCGATGAGGCCCGATCTGACGTCAGAGAATCATCAAGGGTACTTGCGCTTGTCCGGCGCCGGCGGGAAGTACTGGTACAACCAGGTCTCGCTCAGCGTGCGGTCGTTGGTGCGGATGAACAGGCGCAGTTCCACGGGATCGACGCTGTCGTTGGTCGGGTACCAGTCGAACAGGATCCGGTAACCCTTGATGTCATCCAGCACCAGCACGCTGAAGTCCTGCACCTTGCCGTTGGAGCAAGTGACCACCGGTTCGATCCCGGTACCCTGCGGCAGGCGATCCAGACCGCCACCGGTGAAGTCCACGGCGAAACGACGGGCCCAGACGGGCGGGTAGTGCTCGCCCGGAGCCCAGCCCTCGACGAATCCACCCATGCCCGAACGGGTCGCATGTACCCGCGCCAGCGGCGTGCCGACCGGCGGCAGGGCGCTCCAGTAGAGCTTGTAGCCGTAGTTCAGCGAGTCGCCGGCCGCTACCGGTTTCTTCGGCGTCCAGAACGCAACGATGTTGTCGAGGGTTTCACCGGTTGTAGGAATTTCCAGCAGATCGATGGAGCCTTCGCCCCACGCGGTTGTAGGTTCTACCCACAGGCTCGGACGCTTGCTGTACCAATCGACAGTGTCCTGGTAGTTGGCGAATTCGTGATCGGTCTGCACCAGACCGAAACCTTTCGGATCGGTGTCGGCGAAGGCGTTGAATTGCAGGGTCGCCGGATTGTTCAGCGGGCGGCAGATCCACTCGCCGTTGCCGCGCCACATGGCCAGACGATCCGAGTCATGGATTTGCGGGTGAATGGTGTCGCACATCCGGCGCTCGTGGGTGCCGCAGCTGAACATGCTGGTCATCGGCGCGATGCCCAGTTGTTCGATGGCGGTGCGGGCATTGATGTGGGCGTCGACTTCCATCACCACGCGCTCGGCCTGGCAATCGATGTCGAAGCGATAGGCACCGGTCGCGCTCGGCGAGTCGAGCAGGGCGTAGACCACGAAGCGGGTCGCGTTCTGATCCGGGGTTTCGAACCAGAACTTGGTGAAATCGGGGAATTCTTCGCGTTTCTTGGCGTAGGTGTCGACGGCCAGGCCACGGGCGGAGAGGCCATATTGGCCAGTGGCATCCACCGCGCGGAAGTAGCTGGCGCCGAGGAACGACACCACGTCATGCCGATCCAGTTCCGGCGCCTTGAACAGCTTGAAGCCGGCAAAACCCAGGTCGCCCTTGAGCTGCTGGGTATCGACCGAGGTGTTTTCGTAGTTGAACAGTTGAGGGCGGAAGTGCACCTCGCGGGCCGTGCGGGTCTTAGGATCTACGCTATACATGCGCACCGGCTGGCGGAACCCCATGCCGACGTGGAAGAACTGCACATCGAGCTGACCCTTGTTCTCCTTCCACAGCGAATGCTCGCCGTCGTAGCGGATCGCGTTGAAGTTCTGCGGGGTCATGGTCGCCAGGGTCGGCGGCAGCACCTGTTTGGTGTCCTGATACGCGCTGCCGGCCAGTTGCTTGGCCTGGCGCTTCAGCGTCTCGAAGTCGAAGGCCTGGGCTTCACCGTCGGCGGCACCGCCAGAGGCGGCCCAGGCGCGTGCGGCGAGCAGGCCCGAGGCGGAAAGGCCGGTGTAAGCCGCAATGGCCATGGACGCTTTGAGCAAATTCCTGCGGTGCATAGATACAACCTGTCGTGGACAATCCCGCGCCTTTCCTGGCACGTACTGGATCAGAAATTACGGTTCGGACAAGCCTTCGGCCAAACGCTACGGACTAGTAACAGATGCCCGCTAGCTTAATCCGTTCGCTGATTTTGCAAAATTCATTGATAGCACGGCGACAGCGTCTCAATGAAACAAGACGTTACGGTTACTTATCCCACAGCCTTTTCTGATTTATAGGGCATATCTGCTTTTTTCGACTAATTACTCTAAAAACAGCTTTTCAGCGCCGATTTAATTTCTATTCTATGGGCATCGCCGGTCACGACCCATCCGACCGGCAGGGCTCAAATCGCTGCTTAAAGGAGCAGGGCGATGCGGTTTTCGAAAATTTCTGACGTACTGGAAAAGGACATCGTCCATGACAAAAGGACAAGGCATCACCGAAATGTTGGGCATCTTTCCCTGCCTCACCAACGTCCGGCGAAGACGCCGGCTCAGTCCGGATGAACTGAAACTGGTGGAGCGTTACCGGGAGTTGTCGGAGAGCGACCGGATTGCGATGCGGTATTTGGTGGATGCGATGAGGAGTGTTTCGCGGTTCTAGGGAGGTGAACAGCCAGCCGTACTTGCTACGGCTGGTTTACCAATTTTCTGGTTGTTCTGCGCGCTGGTGCAGAATTCTCAAGACCTGGATCTGGCCATCCTCCAGGCGATATGGCGCAATGAATGGATAACGGGTCAGCACCAGTTCGCGTGTATCCGGCACGACTGAAGGCCGGCCTGAACCCGGAAATTGCATCAATTGGTCAAACGCTCCAAGAATGGAGTTCACGACACCAAACGCTGGATTGGCACCCAAGATGCCTTGGTAATACTCAAAAATTGTTTCGAGATCGTTTTCAGCTCGTTCAGTCAGTACTACGTTCGGCACGTTTTGCCCACTTAGCCTTCACGGCATCCAGATCGGTAAGATTTCCAGCATCGGCATCAGCAATCCCCTCGCTGATGGCTTGCAGATGCCAAGACTCCGCTTCCACATATCTAACCAACGCACGCTTGAGATGGTACTGGCGGTCTCGGTCAGTGGCCGCGGCCAATTGATCCAATTGTTGAGCGAGCAATTCTTCGACGCGGAAGGATAAAACGGGCGAGGCCATGGAAGATCTCCTGCGTGTGTATACGCTGTAAACGACGTAGACACCCTAGGCCGCAATAACATCGGCGTCAACCAGTCGGAGTGCGAGGTTGAGGAAAACTCTAGTGGACTTGAACGCGGCTGGAAGACGGGATGTGTTGCGAAATGCTTGGTTGATGCCCCGGCGACCTAGTCGCCGCCGGGGCAAACCCACTGACTTTCAGAGTCAGCCACAGGAGCGGGGCGCTGGATACGGCTGCTGTACTTGCACTAATTCAGGCATATCACGCCATTTCACCCAAGCCTGTTGTTGCCAGTGCAGCAGCGGCACGGTTACTCCGGCCCAATGCACCGAGCTCAGGCTCGGGCAGTTTTCCGCTGTTGCTGAGCTGGTTTCCCGCAGGATGGGAATGACTTCATTACTCAGCCATTGGCGCAGGTTGCGGTTTTCCGGGATGAAATGGTGAACCAGCAGCGCATACATGCCGGATTCGCTGACCATTGGTGTCTCGACAACGTCACCGTCCTTGCGCAGCCGTACGGTGCGGCGTTGGTCAGGGTCGAGTTTCAGGGTGACGCGTGGGTTCAAAGGATGGCCCATCATGCGGCCCAGATCCTGAGCGCAGAACCAGGCTTGGTGATCGAGCAGAAGAGCGTGGAGGAAGCGGTTGTGGCGGGTGAAAACCGTAGGGATGAAGTACGTCTGGGGTTCAGGTGAATTTGGCGCGTGCATAGTCAATTTCTACTCCATGTTGAAATGAGAGCCGCCACTAATCCTTCGACAGATTTGGGTGGCGAACCGCGCGGCGTTCGAAGTCGGAACATTCTCGATCAACATGGAAGCCGAGAGGCCCGCGCCACACGGTCCGCCATAACGCGAATCCGAAAGGCAAAAAAGCCTCGGTTTCTATGGAGGACGCAGTTGCGCCATGTTGATGATGTACCGGCTTCGACCCCGGGCCGCTGATTGGGCAGCGACGGGACAAAGCCTATCGGTCAGGCGCTAGCGGCGCCAAGTCTACGCTGTGGACGCGTAGCGTAGGAAATGTGGCTTCTTCTTGAAGCCTGAATCTGTAGGAAATTCCTGTTTTTGTATGGCGGTCAGCCAGACTGCACCTGAAGCGTGATTTTTCCTTTATTTATTTGAATCTCAGGCATCTCCGGGTGCTCGGCCCTTGGTCTCAGGGCTTAAAGGATTTTTGTGAATAATGGAGAATTCAATGAAGGTGTCCCTCAAACAGATCAACGGCCCATGGGATCAGGGATGGGTGCTGGACAAGCACATGGTAAGTAGTACCTTTCTCGGCAACGATGATCGCGGACACCCCTGTTTCGATAATCAGCGCACAGAGATTGGTGAGGCGACATACCAGCTCAAATACCAGAAAGACTGGAATCAGGTCGGCCCGCTCGCCCAAGCGGTAGCGACAAATGTGTTCCCTATGTTGGATCAAGTAGGGTTTGTGCTGCCCATGCCAGCTTCAAATGTCCGGCAGCGACAACCGGTTACTGAGGTCGCTCTGGAGTTGGGACGAATTGTCGGGCGGCCGGTTTTCTCGGATTTGCTTCGAAAAGCGACTACGGGAAAGTCACTCAAGGATCTGCACTCCAAAGCAGAAAAGGTTGCTGCTATTGGAAACAGTTTCAGCGTTAATGACGAAATTACGACAGATGGATGCTGGAATGTTTTGGTCGTAGATGATTTGTTTGACAGCGGAGCGTCGATGGACGCGGCTTGTGCTGTCTTGCGTGAATATCCGAAGGTGGGGAAGATCTACGTAGCGGCGCTAACCTGGAAGTGAATTCAATGACGACTGTATTTATTGCTGGCTCTATCAATATCAAGAACCTTGATCCGAAGGTTAAGGAACGTATCAATAATATCGTTGCGTCTGAATTCGAGGTGGTCGTTGGTGATGCAGGTGGCGCCGATACCTCCATTCAGGAATATCTGCTGAGTCTCGAACGATCCAGAACCACTGTGTTCTGTAGCGGTCCAGCGCCGCGGAACAACCTCGGACAGTGGCCCGCCAGAACAGTGGACTCCAAACACTCCAAAGGATCGAGGGCCTTCTTCACCGAGAAAGACGTGGTGATGGCCGAAGCCGCTGACTACGGCTTGATGATATGGGATGCGAAGAGCACCGGTACGCTCAGCAACGTCATAGAACTGCTGTCGAGAAAGAAGAAGTCCCTTGTCTTCGTCAACAAGGAGAAGGAATTCAAAGTGGTGGGAGACGTGAGTCAGCTCGAAGAGTTGATTGCATTCATGTCTGACCACGCCAAGCAAAAAGCCAACGAAAAAATCAAACTGTTCGATCGTATTTCCTCGCTGAAATACGATCAGTCCGAGCTTTTCTTTTGATGTTTTGCGTCGGCTTTCTTGAACCCCGGCACTCTATCGGTGCCGGGGCCGAACGCTTTTAGCGACCCACTTTCCACGCATCCCCAGCCGGCGCCTTCCCATGGTCATACGGCTTGCCTATCCACATATAAACCAGCCCCAGCCCAATCACGATCGCCGTGCTCAGCACCATCGCGTAGTTGATGTACCACGCCGCATCCGGCGTGCGGGGCCAGGCCATGTTGATGATTGCGCCGACGCCGTAGACCAGCGCGCCGATGTTCACCGGCCAGCCCCAGGCGCCGAGGGTGAATTTGCCGCTCGGTTTCCAGCCTTTGCTGCGGGCGTACAGGGCGGCGAGGACGATCATCTGGAACGCGAGGTAGATGCCGATGGCGGCGAAGCTGACGATGGTCGCCACGGCGTCTTGCAGGAAAAAGCCGAGGGCGATGATCAGGCCGGGCAGGACGCCGGACACGAACAGTGCGGCAACCGGCACCTGAGTCGTAGGAGAAATCTTTTTCAGCAGTCGGCTACCGATGACCATTTCATCGCGAGCGTAGGAATACAGCAGACGACTCGCCGCCGCTTGCAGGCTGATGACGCAGGAGATGAAGGAAATCATCACCACGCCCATCACCACTTTCGAACCGACCGGGCCGAAGGCGTTGTTGAGGATGGTGGTGACCGGGTCCTTGTCGGTGCCATTGATCACCGCTTGCATGTCCGGCACGGCGAGGATCAGCGCCAGGCAAGCGAACATCGCTGCGATGCCGCCGATGTAGATGGTCATGCGCATGGCCACCGGGATTCTCTTGCTCGGGTTCGGAGTTTCTTCGGCGACATCGCCGCAGGCTTCGAAGCCGTAGTAGAGGAACATCCCCGCCAAAGACGCGGTGAGGAACGCCGGCAAGTAGGAGCCGTCGACGCTGATGTCGAAGGTGTTGAACAGCACGCTGATCGGCTGGTGGCGCTCGAAAATCAGCAGGTACACGCCGACGATCACCGCGCCCACCAGTTCGCAGAGGAAGCCGAACATGGCGATCCGCGCCAGCACTTTGGTGCCGCTGAGATTCACCAGTGTGGCAAACAGCGTCAGCACCAGGGCGATGACGATGTTGGTGTTGTTGCTCGGCTCAAAACCCAGCATGGCGGCGAGGTACGGGCCGGCGCCGACCGCAACGGCGGCGATGGTCACGCACAGCGCGATGGAGTAGATCCAGCCGACCATCCATGCCCATTTCTTGCCCACCAGACGCCGCGCCCAAGGATAAACGCCACCGGAAATCGGGAACTGCGACACCACTTCGCCGAAGATCAGGCACACCAGCAGTTGCCCGCAACCGACCAGCAAGTAAGCCCAGAACATCGGTGGCCCACCAGCGGCCAGGCACAGGCCGAACAGGGTATAAACGCCTACGACCGGTGACAGATAAGTGAAGCCCAATGCGAAGTTTTCCCACAGGCTCATGCTGCGGTTGAAGTTGGAGGTGTAGCCCAGCTGGCGCAGTTGTTCGGCATCGCTGTCGGCAACGGCGGCTGAGAGATCGGGTGATGCACTCATGTGTGTTTGCTCCGTGAAATCGGCAGATTTCGGATGGCCGAAACCGTGGCGGTGCCTTGAAGGCGCCGCCCGGATCGGTAGTTATTGTTTTGAATGCCTGGTGATGCGTAATGCCGGTTTCCTTCCTGAAACCGGGGTGACGCCATCGCTGGCAAGCCAGCTCCCACAAGAGCTGCACTGAACCCTGTGGGAGCTGGCTTGCCAGCGATGCTTTTAGTGCTTGAACATCACATGCCGAACCGTGGTGTAGTCCTCCAGCCCGTACATGGACATGTCCTTGCCGTAACCGGACAGTTTCTGACCGCCATGAGGCATTTCACTGACAAGCATGAAGTGCGTATTCACCCAGGTGCAGCCGTACTGCAACCGCGCGGACAGGCGATGGGCGCGTCCTACATCAGCCGTCCACACCGAAGACGCGAGGCCGTAGTCCGAATCGTTGGCCCACTCCAGCGCTTGGGCTTCATCGGTGAACTTGGTCACCGACACCACCGGCCCGAACACTTCGCGACGGACGATTTCGTCGTCCTGCTGGGCGTCGGCCAGAACGGTGGGTTCGAAGAAGAAGCCATTGCCGTCCACAGCCTTGCCGCCAGTGATCAAACGAATGTGCGGCTGCGCCACGGCGCGTTCGACAAACCCGGCCACGCGGTCGCGATGCTGGGCGGTGATCAGCGGCCCCAGTTCGGTCGACGGATCATCCTGCAAGCCGTACTTGATGCTGCTGACCGCCGCGCCGAGCTTCTCGACGAACTTGTCGTAGATACCTTGCTGGGCGTAGATCCGGCACGCGGCGGTGCAGTCCTGGCCGGCGTTGTAGAAGCCAAAAGTGCGAATGCCTTCGACTGCGGCATCGATGTCGGCGTCGTCGAAGATGATCACCGGCGCCTTGCCGCCCAGCTCCATGTGCATGCGTTTGACGCTGTCGGCAGTGCTGGAAATGATGTTCGAGCCGGTGGCGATGGAACCGGTCAGCGACACCATGCGCACTTTCGGATGGGTCACCAGTGGACTGCCCACGCTCGGCCCACGCCCGAACACCAGATTGAGCACACCGGCCGGGAAAATGTCCGACGCCAGTTCGGCCAGACGCAACGCGGTCAGCGGGGTTTGTTCCGACGGCTTGAGCACCACGGTATTACCGGCGGCGAGGGCCGGGGCGATTTTCCAGGCGACCATCATCAGCGGGTAGTTCCACGGCGCGATGGAGGCGATCACGCCCACCGGGTCGCGACGGATCATCGACGTGTGGCCGGGCAGGTACTCGCCACCGGCAGAACCGCTCATGCAACGGCTGGCGCCGGCGAAGAAGCGGAATACGTCGGCAATCGCCGGGATCTCGTCGTTCAGCGCAGCACTGTAGGGTTTGCCGCAGTTGTCCGATTCCAGTTTGGCCAGTTCTTCGCCGTGGGCTTCGATGGCGTCGGCGAGTTTGAGCAGCAGCAGCGAACGGTCTTTCGGCGTGGTCTGCGACCATTCGGCGAAGGCACTGTCGGCGGCGCGCACGGCGGCATCGACCTGGGCTTCGGTGGCTTCATTGATTTCCACCAGCACTTCACCGCGCGCCGGGTTGAGCACCTGTTGCGCCGGGCCTTCGCCGTTGACCAGTTGGCCGTTGATCAAGAGTTTGGTTTGCATGTTGTTGCCCTCACTAGCACTTTTATTTTTCTGGCCGGATCGAGAACCCTGTGGGAGCGGGCTTGCCCGCGATGAGGCCATCCCATTCAAAAATGATGGTGGCTGACACACCGTCATCGCTGGCAAGCCAGCTCCCACAGGGAGTTGTGGTGTCTGTTATGAGTTCATTTGCCGCCGCTGCCGGCCACGCTCTCGCCACCCCGGGTCAGGTAGTAGGCGCCGAGGATCGGCAGCATGGTCACCAGCATCACGAGCATCGCCACAACATTGGTCACCGGCACGTCCCGAGGGCGGCTCAACTGATTGAGCAACCACAGCGGCAAGGTGCGTTCGTGGCCGGCGGTGAAGGTGGTGACGATGATTTCGTCGAACGACAGCGCAAACGCGAGCATGCCGCCGGCGAGCAGTGCCGAGCCGAGGTTCGGCAGGATGATGTAGCGGAAGGTCTGCCAGCCGTCGGCGCCGAGATCCATCGACGCCTCGATCAGGCTGTGGGAGGTTCGGCGCAGGCGGGCGATGACGTTGTTGTAGACGATCACCACACAGAAGGTCGCGTGACCGACGATGATGGTGAACATCCCCGGCTCGATGCCCAGCGTCTTGAAGGTCGCCAACAGCGCGATCCCGGTGATGATCCCCGGCAGTGCGATCGGCAGGATCAGCATCAGCGAAATGCCCTGTTTGCCGAAGAAGTCCCGGCGGTACAGCGCCGCCGAAGCGAGGGTGCCGAGCACCATCGCGATCAGCGTGGCAATGGCTGCGATCTGCAACGACAGCTTTATCGCCTCCAGTACGTCCGGCCGCGAAAACGCCACGCTGAACCAGTGCAGCGTGAAGCCTTTCGGTGGAAAGCTGAACGCCGCGTCTTCGGTGTTGAAGGCGTAGAGGAAGATGATCAGGATCGGGAAGTGCAGAAACACCAGCCCGCCCCAGGCTGCGATTTTCAGGCCTAAAGAGGCTTTCTCAGAGTGCATCGAAGGCCCCCAGTCGTTTGACGATGGACAGGTAAATGGCGATCAGCACGATCGGCACCAGCGTAAACGCCGCAGCCATTGGCATGTTGCCGATCGCGCCCTGTTGCGCGTAGACCATGCTGCCGACGAAGTAGCCCGGCGGGCCCACCAGTTGCGGCACGATGAAGTCGCCCAGTGTCAGCGAAAACGTGAAGATGGAACCTGCGGCAATCCCCGGCACCGACAGCGGCAGAATCACCTGCATGAAGGTCTGGCGCGGCTTGGCCCCGAGGTCGGCGGAGGCTTGCAGCAACGACGGCGGCAGTCGCTCCAGCGAGGCCTGGATCGGCAGGATCATGAACGGCAGCCAGATGTAGACGAACACCATGAACCGGCCCAGATGCGAGGTCGACAAGGTGCTGCCGCCGACCCCGGGAATCCCCAGAATGAACTGCAGAACCGGCTCCAGTCCCAGGTGCTGAACGAACCACTGTGCCACGCCGCCCTTGGCCAGCAGCAGCGTCCAGGCGTAGGCCTTGACGATGTAACTGGCCCACATCGGCATCATCACCGCGATGTAGAAAAACGCCTTGGTCTTGCCGGTGGTGTAGCGCGCCATGTAGTAGGCAATCGGGAACGCGACGATGGCGCTGGCGATCGACACCACGACCGCCATGCTCAGGGTGCGCAGGATGATGTCGAAATTCGACGGCTGAAACAGCGCGGCGAAGTTGGCCAGGGTCAGGTCCGGGGTGACCGCCATGGTGAAGTCGTCGAAGGTGTAGAAACCTTGCCACAACAGCACCAGCAACGAGCCCAGATAAATCGCGCCGAACCACAGCAGCGGCGGCACCAGCAGCATCGACAAATACAGGTTCGGTTTGCGGTAGAGCAGGTTGGAAAACTTGCGCAGCGGCGCCGATTGCGGGAGGACGAGGGCGGTCATGTCACACCCCGCTCGCAACGGTGTCGTGCAGCGCAATCATCGCTTCCCGCGCCCAGCGTGCGCTGATGCGCTGACCGGTCTGGTGTTGCGCGCTGCTGTCGATCCATTGATTGTTGGCCTGGCTGATGCTCAGGGTCTGGCCGTTTTCCAGGGTCAGTTCGTAGCGCGTGGCGCTGCCCTGATACTGGATGTCGTGGAGCAGGCCGCTGACTTCGATCTCATGACTGGCCAACGGGCCTTCGGCGAAACGCACGTGTTCCGGGCGGATCGAAAACGGCTGCGGATGACCGCTGAGCTGGCGCGCCAGATCGCCGCGAATCACGTTCGAAGTGCCGACGAATTCGGCGACGAACGTCGTGGTAGGTTTCATGTACAGATTGCGTGGGGTGTCGACCTGTTCGATGCGACCCTTGTTGAACACGGCCACGCGGTCGGACATCGACAGCGCTTCGGTCTGGTCGTGAGTGACGAAGATGAAGGTGATGCCGAGCTGGCGTTGCAGCTTCTTCAGTTCGCTCTGCATCTGTTCACGCAGCTTCAGGTCGAGAGCGCCTAACGGCTCGTCGAGCAACAGCACCCGCGGACGATTGACCAGGGCGCGGGCGAGGGCGACACGTTGGCGCTGACCGCCGGACAACTGCACCGGTTTACGGGCGCCGTAACCGCCGAGGGCGACCATGTCCAACGCCTCTTCGGCGCGTTTGTGGCGCTCGCTCTTGCTTACGCCTTTGACTTTCAAACCGTAGGCGACGTTGTCCAGCACGTTCATGTGCGGGAACAGCGCGTAATCCTGAAACACCGTGTTTACGTCGCGTTGATAGGGCGGCAGACCGGCGGCTTCGGCGCCGTGAATGCGGATCGAGCCAGCGCTCGGTTGCTCGAACCCGGCGATCAGGCGCAGGCACGTGGTCTTGCCGGAACCTGAGGGGCCGAGCATGGAAAAGAACTCGCCGTCCTGGATATCGATGGAAACCCGGTCAACGGCTTTCACTTCGCCGAACTGCCGGGAAACGTTAGTGAACTGGACTGCAAGCGTCATGATGCGGTGCTCCAAAAAGGCGAGGGCCGTCGCAGCGGCCCTGCCTGGACTTCTGAAAAACGAACAACGGTTATCTGTTGCCAGGTGAGATCGCGGTATTGGCGGTGATCTCATGTGGGAGCGAGCTTGCTCGCGAAGACGGTGGGTCAGTCACCTGCAATGTTGGATGCGATACCCACTTCGCGAGCAAGCTCGCTCCCACAGGAAAGATCGATTACCTACCGCCCATAATCGCAATGTAGTCCTGCGTCCACCGGCTATAAGGCACAAACTTCCCACCTTCAGCCTGCGGTGTTTTCCAGAAGGCGATCTTGTCGAACTGATCGAATCCGTTGGTCTTGCAGCCTTCAGCCCCGAGCAACTCACTGCCCTGGCAAGCCGCCGGAACCGCCGGCAACGAACCGAACCAGGCCGCCACGTCACCCTGGACTTTCGGCTGCAGCGACCAGTCCATCCACTTGTAGGCGCAGTTCGGATGTTTGGCCTCGGCGTGCAGCATGGTGGTGTCGGCCCAACCGGTGGCGCCTTCTTTCGGCACGGTCGAAGCGATCGGCTGTTTCTCGTTGATCAGGCCGTTGACCTGATACGGCCAGGCGCTGGACGCGACCACGCCTTCGTTCTTGAAGTCGCTCATCTGCACCGTGGTGTCGTGCCAGTAGCGATGGATCAGCTTCTGCTGGGCGCGCAACAGATCCAGTACGGCTTTGTACTGATCTTCAGTGAGCTGGTACGGATCCTTGATCCCCAGCTCAGGCTTGGTGGACTTCAGGTACAGCGCCGCATCGGCGATGTAGATCGGGCCGTCGTAGGCTTGCACACGGCCCTTGTTCGGCTTGCCGTCGGGCAGGTTCTGCGCGTCGAACACCACGTTCCAGCTGGTCGGCGCGGTCTTGAAGACGTTGGTGTTGTACATCAGCACGTTCGGGCCCCACTGGTACGGGGTGCCGTAGGTCTGGTTGTTGACCACGTACCATGGCGCGTCTTTCAGGCGCGGGTCGAGGGATTTCCAGTTCGGGATCAACGCGGTGTTGATCGGTTGCACACGCTTGCCGACGATCAACCGCAGCGAGGCATCGCCTGACGCGGTCACCAGGTCGTAACCGCCCTTGGCCATCAGGCTGACCATTTCATCGGAGGTGGCGGCGGTTTTCACATTGACCTTGCAGCCGGTTTCCTTTTCGAAACCGGTCACCCAGTCGTAGGCCTTGTCGCTTTCACCGCGTTCGATGTAGCCGGGCCAGGCGACGATATCCAGCTGGCCTTCGCCGGCGCCGACGGCTTTCAGCGGCTCGGCGGCCTGCAGGCTGGCGCTGGCCAGCAGGGCCGTGGTGATTGCACTGAGCAGTGCGGTCTTGTGCACGAACATGGTGAACCCTCTTCTTTAAATTATGGTCGGGGCAGTTGTGAACGCGGTGAAGCATGCCGTCAGCGGCTTGTTATTAGCGTAGTCAGAGATGCTGGCCGTGGCGGGCCATGATGTGCCGCACCACGCTGTAGTCCTGTAGCGAATCGCTGGATAAGTCTTTGCCGTAACCGGAGCGTTTCAGCCCGCCGTGGGGCATTTCGCTGACCAGCATGAAATGGCTGTTGATCCAGGTGCAGCCGTATTGCAGGCGTGCGGCGACCTGCATTGCTTTGTCGAGGTTCTGGGTCCAGACCGACGAGGCGAGGCCGTATTCCGAGTCGTTGGCCCAGTCCACCGCTTGCGCCAGTTCGTCGAAGCGGGTCACGGTCACCACCGGGCCGAACACTTCGCGCTGGACGATTTCATCGCTCTGTTTGCAACCGGCCAGCAACGTTGGCTGATAGAAGAACCCGGCGCCGGAATGCACTGCCGCGCCGGTCACTCGTTCGATGTGCGGCTGACCGAGGGCGCGCTCGACGAAACTGGCCACACGATCACGCTGGCGGGTGCTGATCAGCGGTCCGATTTCGTTGTCGGCATCACGTTTGCCGGCGAAGCGCAGGCTGCTGACCGCCGCGCCGAGTTCGGCCACCAACTTGTCGTGAATCCCGGCCTGGGCGTAGATCCGGCAAGCCGCCGTGCAATCCTGCCCGGCGTTGTAATAGCCATAAGTGCGAACGCCTTCGACCACGGCTTTGAGGTCGGCGTCATTGCAGACGATCACCGGGGCCTTGCCGCCGAGTTCGAGGTGCGTGCGTTTGAGGGTTTTGGCGGCGGCCTGGAGGATTTTCTGGCCGGTGACGATATCGCCGGTCAGCGACACCATGCGCACTTTTGGATGACCGACCAAGTGACTGCCAACGCCTTCGCCACCACCGCAGACGATATTGATCACCCCGCGCGGCAGAATCTCGGCCAGCGCTGGCGCCAGCGCCAGAATCGACAGCGGCGTGTGTTCGGACGGTTTGAACACCAGCGTGTTACCGGCAGCGAGGGCCGGGGCGATCTTCCATGCGGCCATCATGATCGGGTAGTTCCACGGTGCAATCGAGGCGACAACGCCAATCGGATCGCGGCGCACCATGCTGGTGTAGCCCGGCACGTATTCGCCGCTGAGCTGGCCGGTCTGGCAGCGCACGGCGCCGGCGAAGAAGCGGAACACATCGACGGTCGCGGTTAAATCGTCCTGCCGCGCCAGATGCAGCGGCTTGCCGCAGTTCAGGGCTTCGAGGCGGGCGAGGTGGTCAGCGTGTTTTTCGACGGCGTTGGCAATTTCCAGCAGGAAATTCGAGCGCTGTTGCGGAGTAGTGCGCGACCACTCGGCAAAGGCGCGGTGGGCGGCGAGGATGGCGGCTTCGACTTGTTCGGTGCTGGCTTCGGCGATCTGGGTCAGAACTTCGCCGGTGGCCGGGTTGAGGATCGGTTCGACAAAACCCTGGCCGGCGATCAATTCGCCGTCGATCAGCAACGCGGTGTGCATGTGGGTCTGCGCGCCAGCCATTTTCCGGGATCTCTTTTCTTGTGTGGTCATATTGCTCCCTGTTCCGGGAGCCGACCGTCTTATAGATGCAGCAAGACTAGTGCGCGGCTCCGGGGTCGACAAATTCTAAATACTGAAGGTGGCATTCGATTAAATAGATGGCTTGCGTCCGCCGTGAGGCTGTTCGCGGGCCACGGTCAGGAAAGGATCGACCAACGCGGGGCGAGCGGTGCCGCGACGCCAGGCCAGGCCGACGTCGAGGGTCTGGCTGAGGTCGGCAATCGGCCGCGCTTCAATGATGTCGCCTTCCAGCGACCAGGGGCGGTAGGTCATGTCGGGCTGGATCGAAACACCGAGACCCGCCGCCACCAGACTTCGCACGGCTTCTGTGGAAGCGGTTCTCAAAGTGATTTTGGGTTGCAGCCCGGCGCCACGCCAAAGGCGTTGGGCATTGCGATCCATCTCGTCGACATTCAGCTGAATCAACGGCTCCCGGGCAACGTCGGCGAGGTTGATGCTGTCGTGTTCCAGCAGCGGATGCTGGGCCGGCAGCCACAAGCGGTGCGGCGAGTGGGTCAGCACTTCGGTCTGCAAGGCGTGACGGTCTTCGAGGTTGGAGAGGATCAGCACGCCGACATCGATCTCGCCGCTGACCAGCAGATGCTCGATGTACGGCCGCTCATCCTCCATCACCCGGATTTCGACATTGGGGTAGGCACGCTGGAAGCGGGTGAGCAAATCCGCCAGGTAATAACCGGCCACCAGACTGGTCACCCCGACAATCAACTGCCCCGCGACCTGATCGGTGCTTTGTTGCAGGCTGCGTTTGGCGTTGTCCACGGTCGCCAGAATCAGGTGCGCCTGGCGCAGGAACTGGTGTCCCTGATGGGTGAGGGTCATGCCCTTGGCGTGGCGATTGAACAGGCTGACGCCGATTTCTTCCTCCAGTTGCTGAATGGCCAGGGTCAGGGTCGACTGGGATATGAACGCAGTTTGCGCGGCGGCCGAGATCGAGCCGGTCTCGGCCACGGCAATGAAATGGCGGATCTGACGCAGGGTCATCATGGAAGGTTTACCCGGTGGGCGGTTTTTATAGATTGCCTCGAGTGTATATCTATTTTCGCGAAGGGCTGCGGTGGGTCAGGCAACATCTGGAAGCACACTCGCACCCAAGTCACGGGCACTTTCGAACTAGGCTGAGGGCCTTATTGATCCGGATAACCCCTGTTTGGAGACGGAACATGAACACCCGTGGATTGCTCGATCAACTCCTCAAGTCCGGCCAGGATCTGCTGCAGAACAAGGCGGGCGGGGCGCAGAACAAACCGGCTGCCGGTGGCTTGGGCGGTTTGCTGGGCGGATCTTCCAGTAATGGCGCACTCGGCGGTTTGCTGTCAGGCGCAGGCGGCGGTGCCCTGGCGGCCGGGGCCATGGGCCTGTTGCTGGGCAGCAAAAAGGCCCGCAAGGTTGGCGGTAAAGTCGCTATCTACGGCGGCCTCGCCGCACTGGGCGTGATCGCCTACAAAGCCTACGGCAACTGGAACGCCCAAAAAGGCATCGCCCCGCAAAGCGAACCGCAAACCCTCGATCGCCTGCCACCGGCGCAAGTCGAGCAACACAGCCAGGCCATCCTCAAGGCCCTGGTCGCCGCCGCCAAAGCCGACGGCCACATCGACGACCGTGAACGCCAACTGATCGAGGGCGAATTCACCCGACTCGACAACGATCAGGAACTCAAACACTGGCTCCACGCCGAACTCAACAAACCCCTCGACCCCACCGACGTCGCCCGTGCGGCGAGCACGCCGGAGATGGCCGCCGAGATGTACGTGGCGAGCGTGATGATGGTGGATGAGGAGAACTTCATGGAGAAGAGCTATCTGGATGAACTGGCGCGGCAGTTGAAGCTGGAGCCGGGGTTGAAGGTGGAGCTGGAGAAGCAGGTCCGTGTGGCTACCCTGTAGAACCGCTGTCATCGATACAAGAACCCGCGATCCTGCACAGGATGGCGGGTTCTTTCGTTGCAGCGAGCGGCTCCGCAGATGAACAGGCGCTTGCGGTGTCGTCGGCCCCTTAACAACTGAAATGGCCGATCCATCGCCCCTTTTTGCCGATGCGCCACTGGTACGCCGACCGCCGATTGCCGGAAAGTCCCTGTCCAGAGCCCGTCGTGTTTTATGACCGGAAGGCCTGAGCGCGGCAAACCGTCTTATAAATGAAACACCGCCCTCAGCTATACTCCCCCGCATTTCGACCCGCCCCGAGGACTGACTGTGAAGAACTGGACGTTGCGCCAACGCATTTTGGCGAGCTTTGCGGTGATTATCGCCATCATGCTGCTGATGGTGGTCGTCTCGTATTCGCGGCTGCTGAAGATCGAAGCCAGTGAAAACAGCGTCCGTGACGACGCGATTCCCGGCGTCTACTACAGCTCGATGATTCGTGGCGCGTGGGTCGACAGTTATCTGCAGACCCAGGAGTTGCTCGGCCTCAAGCAGGGCGAGGGCATCAGCACTGAAGATGCGGCGGACTACAAGGCGTTCGAAACCCGCTTGCAGGAGCAGATGGCCAACTACCGCAGCACCATGGCGACGGATGAAGACCGTAACGAGTTCGCTGCTTTCGAGAAGTATCACGAGGCTTACATGCAGATCCAGAATTCGGTTCTGGACTTGCACAAGCGCAATCTGGAAGCCGATGCGGTCAAGCTGTTCAATGAGAAACTGACCCCGACCTGGTACAGCGGCCGGATGAAGCTCAACGACATCATTGGCGAGAACAAGAAAGTCGCCGATCAGGCCATGGCCAACATTGACGAAGCGGTGTCGGCGGCCAAGGTCAGCATGTTCACCTCGTTGCTGATCGCCGTGCTGGCCGCCGGCCTCTGTGGTCTGTTGCTGATGCGCGCAATCATGGCGCCGATGAACCGCATCGTGCAGATCCTCGACATCATGCGCACGGGCGATCTGAGCAGCCGCTTGAACCTCGAGCGCAAGGACGAGTTCGGCGCGGTGGAAACCGGCTTCAACGACATGATGGCCGAGCTGACTTCGCTGGTATCGCAGGCCCAGCGCTCGTCGGTGCAGGTCACCACCTCGGTGACCGAGATCGCCGCCACCTCCAAACAACAGCAGGCCACCGCCACCGAAACTGCTGCGACCACGACTGAAATCGGCGCGACGTCCCGCGAAATCGCGGCGACCTCCCGCGACCTGGTGCGCACCATGACCGAAGTCTCCACCGCCGCCGATCAGGCCTCGGTGCTGGCCGGTTCCGGGCAGCAAGGTTTGGCGCGGATGGAAGACACCATGCACTCGGTGATGGGCGCGGCGGATCTGGTGAACGCCAAACTGGCGATCCTCAACGAGAAGGCCGGCAACATCAATCAGGTGGTGGTGACCATCGTCAAGGTCGCCGACCAGACCAACCTGCTGTCCCTGAACGCCGCGATCGAAGCGGAGAAGGCCGGCGAATACGGTCGCGGTTTCGCCGTGGTCGCCACCGAAGTGCGGCGTCTGGCGGATCAGACCGCTGTTGCCACGTATGACATCGAACAGATGGTCCGCGAGATCCAGTCGGCGGTCTCCGCCGGGGTGATGGGCATGGACAAGTTCTCCGAGGAAGTGCGTCGCGGCATGGCCGAAGTGCAGCAAGTCGGCGAACAGCTGTCGCAGATCATCCATCAGGTGCAGGCGCTGGCGCCGCGAGTGTTGATGGTCAACGAGGGCATGCAGGCCCAGGCCACCGGCGCCGAACAGATCAACCATGCGCTGGTGCAACTGGGTGATGCCAGCAGCCAGACGGTCGAGTCGTTGCGTCAGGCCAGTTTCGCCATCGACGAACTGAGTCAGGTGGCCGTGGGCCTGCGCAGCGGCGTTTCGCGATTCAAAGTCTGATGAGCGAAATCACCGCCAAACGCAGCGCTGCACCGGTGGCGAAGCAGGCGTTGTTCCTGCTGTTTCGCATCGGCAGCGAACGCTACGCCTTGCGTGCAACGGAAGTGGCCGAAGTGCTGCCGCGCCTGCCGTTGAAGCCGATTGCCCGGGCGCCGCACTGGGTGGCGGGGGTGTTCGCCTATCGCGGCACGGTGGTGCCGGTGATCGACCTCAGTGCCCTGACTTTCGGCCAGCCTGCCGAGGCGCGCACCAGTACGCGACTGGTGCTGGTGCATTACCGCGCGGATGACTCGCAACCCTCGCAATGGCTGGGGCTGATCCTCGAACAGGCCACCGATACCCTGCGCTGCAACCCGGAGGATTTCCGGCCGTACGGCCTCGACAATCGTCAGGCGCCGTACCTGGGCCCGGTGCGTGAAGACGCGCAAGGGCTGGTGCAGTGGGTGCGGGTCAACGACTTGCTGGACGAGTCGGTGCGCACGCTGCTGTTCCCGTCACCGCCGCTGGACCCAAAGCGGCTTGAGGAGCAGCCATGAGCAGCGACCAGCGCTTCTTCGATTTCCTCAAGGAACGCATCGGCCTCGATGTCGCCTCGGTCGGGCCGGCGATCATCGAGCGGGCCGTGCGCCAGCGCATCACCCTGTCGCAAACGGTGAATGCCGATGAGTACTGGCAGGCCCTGCAAGGCTCGCGGGATGAACAGCAGGCGCTGATCGAAGCGGTGATCGTCCCCGAGACCTGGTTTTTCCGTTACCCGGAATCCTTCGCCACCCTGGGCAAACTGGCGCGCAAACGCCTGGGTGAACTGAACAACATGCGCGCGCTGCGCATCCTCAGCCTGCCGTGTTCCACCGGTGAAGAACCCTATTCGATTGCCATGGCGTTGCTCGATGCCGGCCTCAAGCCCCATCAGTTCAAGGTCGATGGCATGGACGTCAGCCCTCTGTCGGTGGACAAAGCGCGGCGGGCGTTGTACGGCAAGAACTCGTTCCGCGGCCAGGAGCTGGACTTCCGTGAGCGGCATTTTTTCGCCGAGAACGACGGCTATCGGGTGAATGAAATTGTCCGCGAGCAGGTGCGCCTGCATGTCGGCAACGTGCTCGATCCGTCATTGCTGGTCAACGAGCCGCCGTTCGATTTCGTGTTCTGTCGCAACCTGCTGATCTATTTCGACCAGCCGACCCAGCAGCAGGTATTTGCGGTGCTGAAGCGCCTGACCCATGTCGATGGCGTGCTGTTTATCGGCCCCGCCGAGGGCAGTCTGCTCGGGCGTTTGGGCATGCGCTCGATCGGGATTCCGCAGTCCTTCGCCTTCAGCCGTCACAGCGAACCGCAGCCCGAACCGTTGCCGTTGCCGATGCCGACCGCGACTGCCGTGCCGTTGCCTGTGCGCCAGCCGGTGCGCAGCACGCCACCGCCGCCAGTGCGTAACCGTCCGTTTGCTGGCGTGACGCCTTTGCCCGCGACGGCTAAAAGCACCAACCCCGACGCCGCGACGTTGCTGGCCAACATCGCCGCCCTGGCCAACGAAGGCAAAAGTGCCGAGGCCCGGGCCGCGTGCGAACAGTATTTGCGCAGCCATGAGCCGGTGGCCCAGGTGTTTTACTGGCTCGGCCTGCTGAGCGATGTGGCCGGCAGCGCCCTCGAAGCCCAGGGCTTTTACCGAAAAGCGCTGTACCTCGAACCGCAACACCCCGAAGCCTTGATGCACCTGGCTGCGTTGCTGCAGGCCCAGGGCGACACGGCCGGCGCCAGACGATTGCAGGAGCGCGCCGCCCGCAGCGACCGCACCGCCGACAGTGAGCGTAAACGATGATCCCGTCCGACACCTTGAACGTCACCCACGAAGACGCCCGGGCCATCGACGATTGCTGGAACCGCATCGGCATCCACGGCGACAAGTCCTGTCCGCTGCTGGACGAGCACATCCATTGCCGCAATTGCTCGGTGTATTCCGCCGCCGCCACGCGTTTGCTCGACCGCTATGCGTTACAGCAGGACGAGCGCGACCCGGTGGCGACCCAGATTGAAACCGAGCTGAAGACCCGCTCGCTGCTGATGTTCCGTCTCGGCGAAGAATGGCTCGGCCTGGCCACCCGCAGTCTGGTTGAGGTCGCGCCGTTGCAGGCGATTCACTCGCTGCCGCACCAGCGCTCCCGGGCCTTGCTCGGCGTGGCGAACGTGCGCGGTGCGCTGGTGGCGTGCCTGTCGCTGGTCGAACTGCTCGACCTCGACAGCAACGTAGCCCCGGCGACCGGCGCGCGGATCATGCCGCGCATGCTGATCATCTCGGCCCAGGGCGGGCCGGTGGTGGTGCCGGTGGACGAGGTCGACGGGATTCACGCCATCGACGAGCGAATCCTTGATGCCGCGTCACGTTCCGGCGCACAGGCCAGCGCCAAATACACCCGAGGCGTGCTCCCTTTCAAAGGTCGCAGCCTGCGTTGGCTGGATGAAGAACAGCTGTTGTCCGCCGTGTCCCGGAGCCTCACATGACCCCCGAGCAAATGCGCGACGCCTCCCTGCTGGAGCTGTTCAGCCTCGAAGCCGAAGCCCAGACCCAAGTGCTCAGCGCCGGGCTGCTGGCGCTGGAGCGCAACCCGACCCAGGCTGATCAGCTCGAATCGTGCATGCGCGCGGCGCACTCGTTGAAAGGCGCGGCGCGGATTGTCGGCATCGACAGCGGCGTCAGCGTCGCCCACGTGATGGAAGATTGCCTGGTCAGCGCCCAGGAAGGGCGGTTGTTCCTGCGCCCCGAGCATATCGACGCGTTGTTGCAGGGCACCGATCTGCTGATGCGCATCGCCACCCCGGCCAATGGCCCGCAACCGGCGGACATCGAGGCTTACGTGGCGTTGATGGGTGGTTTGCTCGACCCTACGGCACCGGCCGTGGTGCCTGCCGCTCCGAGTGCGCCACCGATGGCGGAGTTGCAGCTTCAGCCACCGCCAGTGGTTGAACCGGCCCCGGTTGAAATCCCGGTCGAGGTTGCCGAGCCAGAACCCGCGCCGCGCAAGAGCAAGCGCACCACTGAAGGTGGCGAGCGGGTGCTGCGGGTCACCGCCGAACGCCTGAACAGCCTGCTCGATCTGTCGAGCAAATCCCTGGTGGAAACCCAGCGCCTCAAGCCGCACCTGGCCACCATGCAGCGTCTCAAACGCATGCAGAACAACGGCCTGCGGGCGCTGGAAAGTCTCAACGTTCATCTCAAGGAGCACGCCCTTAGCCTTGAAGCTCAAGAGGCGCTGGAAGACGCGCGCCGTTTGCTTGCCGAATCCCAGCAACTGCTGGCAGAGAAAAACGCCGAACTCGACGAGTTTGCCTGGCAAGCGAGTCAGCGCGCACAAGTGCTCTACGACACCGCGCTGGCCTGCCGCATGCGGCCGTTCGCCGATGTGTTGTCCGGTCAGGTGCGGATGGTGCGCGACCTCGGTCGCAGCCTCGGCAAACAGGTGCGGCTGGAGATCGAGGGCGAGAAGACTCAGGTCGACCGCGATGTACTGGAAAAACTCGAAGCTCCGCTGACGCACCTGTTGCGCAATGCGGTCGATCACGGCATCGAAACCCCGGAAGAACGGCTGCTCAAAGGCAAATCCGAAGAAGGCCTGATTCGTCTGCGTGCCTCGCATCAGGCCGGTCTGCTGGTGCTGGAATTGAGCGACGACGGAAATGGCGTGGATCTGGAAAAGGTCCGTCGCAGCATCGTCGAACGTCAGTTGTCGCCGTCCGAAACCGCCGCGCAGTTGAGTGAAGAAGAACTGCTGACCTTCCTGTTTCTGCCGGGTTTCAGCCTGCGGGACAAGGTCACCGAAGTGTCCGGCCGTGGCGTCGGCCTCGATGCCGTTCAGCACATGGTTCGCCAGTTGCGCGGTGCGGTGGTGCTGGAACAGACGGCGGGTGAGGGCAGTCGCTTCCATCTGGAAGTGCCGCTGACCCTGTCGGTGGTGCGCAGCCTGGTGGTGGAAGTCGGCGACGAAGCCTACGCCTTCCCGCTGGCGCACATCGAGCGCATGTGCGATCTGGCGCCGGAGGACATCGTGCAGGTCGAAGGGCGCCAGCATTTCTGGCACGAAGGCCGACATGTCGGTCTGGTCGCGGCCAGCCAGTTATTGCAGCGTCCGGCCAGTCAGAACAGCGGCGACACCCTGAAAGTCGTGGTGATCCGCGAGCGCGATGCAATCTACGGCGTGGCGGTCGAGCGTTTCATCGGCGAGCGCACGCTGGTGGTGCTGCCGCTGGATGAGCGGCTGGGCAAGGTGCAGGACATTTCTGCCGGGGCCTTGCTCGACGATGGCTCGGTGGTGCTGATCGTCGATGTCGAAGACATGCTGCGTTCGGTGGACAAACTGCTCAACACCGGGCGTCTGGAGCGCATTGCGCGTCACGGCCATCAGGCCGCAGAAGCGGCGCGCAAGCGGATTCTGGTGGTCGACGACTCGCTGACCGTGCGCGAGTTGCAGCGCAAGCTGCTGCTCAATCGCGGCTACGACGTGGCCGTTGCGGTGGACGGCATGGACGGCTGGAACGCCCTGCGCTCCGAGGATTTCGATCTGCTGATCACCGACATCGACATGCCGCGCATGGACGGCATCGAACTGGTCTCGCTGCTGCGCCGGGACAACCGTCTGCAATCGCTGCCGGTGATGGTGGTGTCCTACAAGGATCGCGAGGAAGATCGCCGCCGTGGACTGGACGCCGGCGCCGACTATTATCTAGCCAAGGCCAGTTTTCATGACGACGCCCTGCTCGACGCGGTGGTTGAGCTCATCGGAGGAGCGCGGGCATGAAGATCGCAATCGTCAACGACATGCCTTTGGCGGTGGAGGCCCTGCGCCGTGCGCTGGCCTTCGAGCCGGCGCATCAGGTGGTGTGGGTCGCCGGCAACGGCGCCGAAGCGGTGCGCCTGTGCGCGGAAAACACCCCGGACCTGATCCTGATGGACCTGATCATGCCGGTGATGGATGGCGTCGAGGCCACCCGCCGGATCATGGCCGAGAGCCCGTGTGCGATCGTCATCGTCACCGTGGACCGCCAGCAGAACGTGCACCGGGTGTTCGAAGCCATGGGCCACGGCGCGCTGGACGTGGTCGACACCCCGGCCATCGGCGGTGGCAATCCTCAGGAAGCGGCAGCACCGCTGCTGCGCAAAATTCTCAATATCGGCTGGCTGATCGGCGAGAAAACCGCCCGCTCTCGTCCCGCGCCTGCGACACCGCGCAATTCCGCCTCGCGCCAGCGATTGGTGGCGATCGGCTCTTCGGCCGGCGGCCCGGCGGCGCTGGAAGTCTTGCTCAAAGGCCTGCCACGGCACTTTTCGGCGGCCATCGTGCTGGTGCAGCATGTCGATCAGGTGTTCGCCGCCGGCATGGCTGAATGGCTGGCCAGCGCCAGCGGCCTGGACGTGCGTCTGGCCCGCGAAGGCGAGCCGCCGCAGGCCGGCGCGGTGCTGCTGGCCGGCACCAATCACCATATTCGTTTGCTCAAGAACGGCACGCTGGCCTACACCGCCGAGCCGGTCAACGAGATTTACCGCCCCTCGATCGACGTGTTTTTCGAAAGCGTCGCCAACCACTGGAATGGTGACGCAGTAGGGGTTTTATTGACAGGGATGGGACGCGACGGGGCGCAAGGGCTTAAGCTCATGCGCCAACAGGGTTACCTGACCATCGCGCAGGATCAGCAAAGCAGTGCGGTGTACGGCATGCCCAAGGCTGCTGCAGCCATCGACGCGGCCGTAGAAATCCGTCCACTGGAAAAGATAGCGCCACGATTGCTGGAGGTTTTTCCCAAATGAACACGTTCCTCCGCAATCCTGGCCCCCGCAGCACTCAGGTGACCGCCCATGAATGACTTACAGATCGATGACATCAAAACCGACGAGAACGCCGCCATGGTGTTGTTGGTGGACGATCAGGCGATGATCGGCGAAGCCGTGCGCCGTGGGCTGTCGAATGAAGAGAACATCGACTTCCACTTCTGCTCAGACCCGCATCTTGCCGTGGCCCACGCGGTGCGGATCAAGCCGACGGTGATCCTGCAGGATCTGGTGATGCCCGGCCTCGACGGCCTGAGCCTGGTGCGCGAATACCGCAATCATCCGGCAACCAAGGACATTCCGATCATCGTCCTGTCGACCAAGGAAGACCCGCTGATCAAGAGCGCGGCGTTCTCGGCCGGGGCCAACGATTACCTGGTGAAGCTGCCGGACAACATCGAGCTGGTGGCGCGTATTCGCTATCACTCGCGCTCCTACATGACGTTGCTGCAACGGGACGCGGCCTACCGCGCGTTGCGGGTCAGCCAGCAGCAATTGCTCGACACCAACCTCGTCCTGCAACGCCTGATGAACTCCGACGGCCTGACCGGGCTGTCCAATCGCCGGCACTTCGACGAATACCTGGAGCTGGAATGGCGCCGTTCGCTACGCGATCAGAGCCAGTTGTCGTTGCTGATGATCGACGTCGATTACTTCAAGTCCTACAACGACACCTTCGGTCACGTCGAAGGCGACGAAGCCTTGCGCAAGGTCGCCACGGCAATCCGCGAGGCCAGTGCCCGACCATCCGACTTGCCGGCGCGTTATGGTGGCGAAGAGTTTGCGCTGGTGCTGCCCAACACCTCGCCGGGCGGGGCGCGACTGGTGGCGGAAAAGCTGCGCCAGACGGTCGCGGCGCTGAAGATTCCGCACATTGCTCCGGGCGAAGGGTCGAGCCTGACCATCAGCATCGGCCTGGCGACGATGGTGCCGGAGTCGGGCAGCGACTGCCGGTTGCTGATCTCGGCGGCAGATCGCGGCCTGTACCTGGCCAAGAACAACGGACGCAATCAGGTAGGGATCGAATGAACCATTGGGTTCATTCGCCTCAAGAGCCGCCAGACGGGCTGCCGTGACAGCTTGATTACGTTATACTCGCCGGCTTTCAAAAGTTCGCCAACGAGTGCTGCCCGTCATGGAAATCAACCCGATCCTGAACACCATCAAGGACCTGTCCGAGCGCTCCGAAACTATTCGGGGGTATCTTTGACTACGATCAAAAGCATGAGCGTCTGATCGAAGTCAATCGCGAGCTTGAAGATCCTGCAGTCTGGAACAAACCTGAATACGCCCAGGAACTGGGCCGCGAGCGCGCTGCGCTGGCGCAGATCGTCGACACCCTCGACGAACTGAACGGTGGCCTGGCCGATTGCCGCGAGCTGCTGGACATGGCCGTTGAAGAGAACGACGAGGGCGCGGTCAACGACGTCGTCGAAGTCCTTCAAGGTCTCGAAGAGTCCCTGTCCAAGCTCGAATTCCGCCGTATGTTCAGCCACGAGATGGACCCGAACAACGCCTACCTGGACATCCAGGCCGGCTCCGGCGGCACCGAAGCCCAGGACTGGGCCAACATCCTGCTGCGCATGTACCTGCGCTGGGCCGACAAACGCGGCTTCGACGCGACCATCATGGAGCTGTCGGCCGGTGAAGTCGCCGGGATCAAGGGTGCGACCGTGCACATCAAGGGCGAATACGCCTTTGGCTGGCTGCGGACCGAGATCGGCGTGCACCGTCTGGTGCGCAAGAGCCCGTTCGACTCCGGCAACCGTCGCCACACTTCTTTCTCCGCGGTTTTCGTCTCGCCAGAGATCGACGACAAGGTGGAAATCGAAATCAACCCGGCAGACCTGCGGATCGACACCTATCGTTCCTCCGGTGCCGGTGGTCAGCACGTAAACACCACCGACTCGGCCGTACGTATCACTCACGTACCGACCAACACCGTGGTGAGCTGCCAGAACGAACGCTCCCAGCACGCCAACAAGGACACCGCCATGAAAATGCTGCGGGCCAAGTTGTACGAGCAGGAAATGCAGAAGCGCAACGCCGCGTCCCAGGCCCTGGAAGACACCAAGTCGGATATCGGCTGGGGTCACCAGATCCGTTCGTACGTGCTCGATGCGTCGCGGATCAAGGATCTGCGCACCAACATCGAACGCAGTGACTGCGACAAGGTGCTCGACGGCGACATCGACGAATACCTGGAAGCCAGCCTGAAATCGGGGCTGTAAGAAACGCAATACAGGATCGGCTGATTCAACTCGATCCCTGTAGGAGCCAGCCTGCTGGCGATCCCCGGGCCGAAAGGCCCGGGGGCAACGAACCTGTGATGGAAAATTTAAAGACATGAGCGACCAACAACTCGATCCGCAAGCCCTGCAACAGGAAGAAAACTCCCTGATCGCCCTGCGCAAGGAAAAGCTTGCTGCCGAGCGCGCCAAGGGCAATGCCTTCCCGAACGACTTCCGCCGCGAAAACTACTGCGAAGCACTGCAGAAACAGTACGCGGACAAGACCAAGGAAGAGCTCGCAGAGGCTGCGATCCCGGTCAAGGTTGCAGGTCGCATCATGCTCAACCGTGGCTCGTTCATGGTGATCCAGGACATGACCGGTCGCATCCAGGTCTACGTCAACCGCAAGACCCTGTCCGAAGACACCCTGGCCGCGGTGAAAACCTGGGACATGGGCGACATCATCGCCGCCGAAGGCACCCTGGCCCGTTCCGGCAAGGGCGACCTGTACGTCGAGATGACCAGCGTGCGCCTGCTGACCAAATCCCTGCGCCCGCTGCCGGACAAGCATCACGGCCTGACCGACACCGAACAGCGCTACCGTCAGCGTTACGTTGACCTGATCGTCAACGAAGACGTGCGTCAGACCTTCCGCGTCCGTTCGCAAGTGATCGCGCACATCCGCAGCTTCCTGATGAAGCGCGACTTCCTCGAAGTCGAAACGCCGATGCTGCAGACCATTCCTGGCGGCGCCGCGGCCAAACCGTTCGAAACCCACCACAACGCGCTGGACATGGAAATGTTCCTGCGTATCGCCCCGGAGCTGTACCTCAAGCGTCTGGTGGTTGGCGGCTTCGAAAAAGTGTTCGAGATCAACCGCAACTTCCGTAACGAAGGCGTTTCGACTCGTCACAATCCTGAATTCACCATGTTGGAGTTCTACCAGGCTTACGCCGACTACGAAGACAACATGGACCTGACCGAAGAGCTGTTCCGCGAGCTGGCGCAGCTGGTTCTGGGCAGCACCGACGTGCCGTACGGCGACAAGGTGTTCCACTTCGGCGAGCCGTTCGTGCGCCTGTCGGTGTTCGACTCGATCCTCAAGTACAACCCTGAGCTGACCGCCGATGACCTGAACGACATCGACAAGGCTCGCGCCATCGCCAAGAAGGCCGGCGCCAAGGTGCTGGGCTTCGAAGGTCTGGGCAAGCTGCAGGTGATGATTTTCGAAGAGCTGGTCGAGCACAAGCTGGAACAGCCGCACTTCATCACCCAGTACCCGTTCGAAGTGTCGCCGCTGGCCCGTCGCAACGATGACAACCCGAACGTCACCGACCGCTTCGAGCTGTTCATCGGCGGCCGTGAAATCGCCAACGCCTACTCCGAGCTCAACGACGCGGAAGACCAGGCCGAGCGCTTCATGGCGCAGGTGGCCGACAAGGACGCCGGCGACGACGAAGCCATGCATTACGACGCCGACTTCGTTCGTGCGCTGGAGTACGGCATGCCGCCAACGGCCGGCGAAGGTATCGGCATCGACCGTCTGGTGATGCTGCTGACCAACTCGCCGTCGATCCGCGACGTGATCCTGTTCCCGCACATGCGGCCGCAAGCGTAAGTGTTTCAATAAAAAAGCCGCCTGAAATGGGCGGCTTTTTATTGCCTGTCTGGTACAAACGTATCAAATGGTTACTTTTGAAAAAAACAACAGAGGAATGCCTGTCGTGATCGGTGCAATGGCTCAAGAGGGTGCAGCGGGTATCGCCACTGCGGTCGCTGAAAGTGTTCAGTACCAGGGCCGCAAGGCCAGCCGGCAGGGCAGCGAGCAGCGTCGGCAGGACATTCTCGATGCGGCGATGCGCATTGTCGTGCGCGACGGTGTGCGGGCCGTGCGTCACCGCGCGGTGGCCGCCGAGGCCGGTGTGCCGCTGTCGGCCACCACGTATTACTTCAAGGACATCGATGATCTGCTCACCGATACCTTCGCCCAGTACGTCGAACGCAGCGCGGCCTATATGGCCAAGCTGTGGATCAACAACGAAGGCCTGCTGCGCGAGATGGTGGTCAGTGGCGACGGCAGCCCGGAGTCGCGTTCGCAACTGGCCGACGATATCGCACGGCTGATGGCTGACTACGTGCACCGGCAACTGGTCAACCGCCGCGAGCATTTGATGGCCGAGCAGGCGTTCCGCCAGGAAGCGCTGCTCAACCCGCGTCTGGCGGAACTGGTGCGTTCCCATCAGCAGATTCTGTTGCAGGGCACCTGCCAGTTGTTCCAGGTATTGGGCTCGCGCGAGCCGCAGCAGGATGCCAAGGTGTTGACGGCGATTATCGGACGGATGGAATATCAGGGCCTGCTCAACGACGCCGAGCCTTTGGCCGAAGAGGACATGCTCGGCATTCTGACGCGTTATATGCATTTGGTACTCGCGTCGGTGTAGCGCAATCCCCTGTGGGAGCGAGCTTGCTCGCGATTGCGATCTGTCATTCAAAGTCTTCATTGGCTGACACTCCGCCATCGCGAGCAAGCTCGCTCCCACAGGTTCGCTGGTGAGTTCGGGTCTAGGGAGTGTCGAATGAAAGCCTGGCGTGGCGTGCTGATCGCCTTGTCGTTCCTGCTGCTCAGCGGTTGTCTGGTGACCTTCCGCGAGCCGCTGCCCGCCAGTGAACCGGCGCCCAAGGGCCTGCTCGGCCAATGGTCGAGCACCAATGCCTGGGGCGAGCCGATGAATCTGGAGTTGACGCGCCTGGGCAATGATCGCTATCAGGCGGTTGCGTATTTCAAAGCCAAACCCCGCGAGCGTGAAGCCTATCCGTTCACGGTGTCGCGCCACGGCAACCGCTGGTATCTGTCGGCGAAGGTGCCGGCGCAATACGGCGGGCACTTCACCATCGCCGGCTTCGAGATCACCGACAAGCGCGAACTGGTGATCTACAACCTGGACCTCGAGCAGATCAACCAGGCCATCGCCCAGAAGACCCTCGACGGCCAGGGCTTCCAGACCGATGACGGCGAGGGCGTGCAGGTCGACAGCCCGCTTGAAAAGGTCTTTGCTTACCTCGACGACCCGGCCAATTCCGACGTTTTCGTCGAAGCGGCGCGCTATCAGCATCAGGCCAAAGCCAAATAATTCAGTTCGTCACGTTTTCTACAGGAGTTTCGGGTGGACGATTACCAGCAGACGATACGCATTCTGTCCGATCGCATAGTGCTGGCGCAGACGCCGATCCGCGTGCTCGACGCGGTCAAGTGGGACGAGAACATCCGCAAGGGGTTCCTCAAGGCCAAGGGCAAGGAATTGCCGGCGGTGGATCGCGACTACTACCTCAACCGGCCGCTGTCCTTTGACTCCAGCAAGGTCAAGCTGGAATTCCAGAACATCGAACGGGACATCACCCGTCAGCTCGGCCAGTTCAACCCGGTCGGCCAGATCATGCGCCGCATGTGCAAGGAATACCGGATGGTGGTGCGTATGCTCGAAGCGCGCGGCACCGAGGATTTCGGCCTGATTTCCCAGGAACTGTACGGCGCCGCGTCCGACGCGTTCCACGCCGGTGACCCGACCCTGGCCGACCTCGGCCTGATGATGTCGGACTATCTGAACAACATCGACGGCCGTGGCGACCTGAAGGACGAACCGAAGATCCTCACCGCCAAGGACGCCGTGCACTTGTTGCAAACCCGTCTGAACAAGGTGTTCGGCGAGGCCGAGGAAACCATTCGCGTGTTCGAGTCTGACGGTATCGTCGCCGACGCGGCGGCGGGCGCCGACTACATCAAGATCCGCACTGACGCGATGTTCAACGACCGAGACGTGCGCGCGCTGGAAGTCCACGAAGGTCTGGTGCACGTCGGCACCACGCTCAACGGTTTGAACCAGCCGATCTGCACCTTCCTGTCCAAGGGCCCGCCCTCGTCGACGGTGACTCAGGAAGGCCTGGCGATCCTGATGGAAATCATCACCTTTGCCTCCTACCCGAGCCGTTTGCGCAAACTGACCAACCGCACCCGCGCCATTCATATGGTCGAGGAGGGCGCGGACTTCCTGCAGGTGTTCGAGTTCTTCCGCGAGCAGGGCTTCGAAATGGCGGAAAGTTACGGCAATGCCAGTCGGGTTTTCCGTGGATCGACGCCGACCGGTCTGCCATTCACCAAAGACTTGTCCTACCTCAAGGGCTTCATCATGGTTTACAACTACATTCAGTTGGCCGTGCGCAAGGGCAAGCTCGAGCAGATCCCGCTGTTGTTCTGTGGCAAGACTACGCTTGAGGACATGCGAACCCTGCGTCAACTGGTGGACGAGGGCCTGGTGGTGCCGCCCAAGTACCTGCCGGACCAGTTCCGCGACATGAACGCGTTGTCGGCGTGGATGTGCTTCTCCAACTTCCTCAATCACTTGAGCCTGGACCGGATCGAGGCGGATTACTCCAACATCCTGTAGGTCCAACACCGTCCTCTGTGGGAGCGGGCTTGCCCGCGATAGCGGTCTGACATTCAACGTTGATGTCGATTGATCCTCCGCCATCGGGGGCAAGCCCGCTCCCACAAGGTCATTTGTTTTCCTCAGGGTTGCGTTTCAACTCTCTTCGCGAGGTTTCACCGGATGAGAATCCTCGGCATCTTCTGCCTGCTCCTGACCCTCGGCGGTTGCAGCTCGTTGCTGTTCTACCCCGAGCCAGGCCAGTTGTTTACCCCGGAAAAGGCCAAACTCGAATACCGCACCGTCACCCTGACCACCGCCGACGGCCTCAAGCTGAACGCCTGGTGGCTGCCGGCCAAACCCGGGGTCGAGGTCAAGGGCACGGTCCTGCATCTGCATGGCAACGGCGGGAATCTGCCGATGCACCTGGGCGGGAGCTGGTGGTTGCCGAAAAACGGCTATCAAGTGCTGCTGGTGGACTATCGCGGTTACGGCTTGTCCGAGGGCGAACCGAGCCTGCCGGCGATCTATCAGGACATCGATGCCGCCTTCGCCTGGCTGGACAAGGCGCCGGAGGTCAAAGGAAAACCGCTGGTGCTGCTGGGCCAGAGCTTGGGTGGTGCAATGGCCGTGCATTGGCTGGTGCAACATCCGCAAAGACAGAAACAGCTCAAGGCCCTGGTGCTCGACGGTGTGCCCGCCAGTTATCGCAGCGTCGGCCAATACGCCCTCAGCACCTCATGGCTGACCTGGCCGTTTCAGGTGCCGCTGTCGTGGCTGGTGCCGGATGGCGACAGTGCGATCAACGCGATGCCGCAGCTCAACGGCGTGCCGAAACTGATCTTTCACAGCCTCGACGATCCGCTGGTGCCCCTTTCCAACGGCATCCGTCTGTATCAAGCTGCGCCGCCACCGCGCGTGTTGCAACTGACTCGCGGCGGCCATGTGCAGACCTTCGGCGATCCGGTCTGGCGTCAGGTGATGCTGCGCTACCTCGACGATCCCGAACACTTCAACGGCCTGCGCCGCCTCGGCGAGATCCCGAATTATCCGACACCCCCGAATTCTGAAGACGAACCACCAGAGAGTCCGCAATGAGTGAAGAACGTAACGCCATCCCGCTGATCATCACCGGCATCTGCAGCATCCTCGGCACCGTCGGCGCCCTGTGGTACTACGGCTACCTGCACTTCGCCAAACCCGAGGATGCGTTGCTGCTCAACGAATTCACCATGCTCAAGACCATTCCCGGCGAAGACTACAAAGTCTCCCTGACCCCGGCGCCGCAAGTGGCGCAGTGCATCGATGGCGTGCTGGTGCTGTTCGACACCGAACAGAAAGGCCTGACCGGGGTGCTGGTCAACAGCCAGAAAAAAGCCGTGCGCTGCATGGGCCAGGAGACCCCGCAGCAACTCCAGCAGTAACTCAGTTTTCATGTGGGAGCGTGCTTGCTCGCGATGGCGGTGGGTCAGTCAAACAATTGCTGACTGAAAGGACGCTATCGCGAGCAAGCTCGCTCCCACAGAGTTCCGGTCAAAAAAAGCCCCGCCTGATCACTCAGGCGGGGCTTTCACATTTCAGCGTGACGCTTAGTTCGAGCTGACAGCCGAACGCGGCATCACCGGCTGGTTGTCGTTGGAAATGGTCACTTCCACCCGACGGTTCATTGCACGGCCCGAGACGCTGCCGTTATCCGCGACCGGGTATTCCTTGCCGTAGCCCTGCACCACGATGCGCGACGGGTCGACGCCCATCTTGATCAGTGCAACCTGCACCGAAGTCGCGCGGCGCTCGGACAGCGACTGGTTGTAGTTCGCCGCGCCGGTGCTGTCGGTGTAGCCCTCGACGATCACCTTGCGGTCAGGGTTTTCCTGGAGGAATTGCGCCAGTTTGTTGATGTTCACCAGGCCGCTGGATTTCAGGTCGGCCTTGTTGGTGGCGAACAGCACGTCACCGAAGGTCACCAAAGTACCGCGATCGGTCTGCTTGGCGTTGAGGCTGTCCTGCAGCTGCTTGATCTGCTGATCGCGAGCGTCCAGACGGGCCTGGGCACGTTGGGCAGCGGCGTTCTTCAGATTGTTTTCAGCGGTGCGCAGGGCGATGGTCTGCTTGGCCACTTCCACGCGCTGATTGGTCAGGTAGGCCAGTTGGTCGACCTTGGCAGCGTCTTGCTTGTCCAGGTAAGCCTTGTCGGCCTTGTCCAGGTAATCACTGGCATCCTTGGTTTCCAGCGCTGCGACTTTGCTGGCCTGCGGGTTGGCCTGCAGGCCGGCGTAGTTGGTGCGCGCCTGTTCCAGGTTCGGGTTCGGCGGCGTCGAGCAGGCAGCCAGGGCAACGCTTGCGGCCAGGAGAGCGGGGATCATCAGTTGTTTACGCATAATCGTTCGTCCTTTCTATCGATAAGAGTTTCAGCCTTGCGGTCGGGATGCGCGCTTACTGCACGGTGCGCTGACTTTCCTGACGCAGTTCCTGAACACCTTTCTGGGAATCCTTCACAGCTTGTTCGGCTTTCATCGCCTGAGCCTTGCGTTCAGCGACGCGGGCGTCCCACTCGGCCTGTTCGGACAATGTGCGGGCCTCGTCATACTTCTTGTCGTGCATGGCAATTTCGGCTTGTTTGAGCTTGTCCTGGGCCTGCTTCATTTCCACGGCGGCGAATTCGGTACCGCCGGCGCTGACCGCACTGTTGACCGCCGATTGGGTCACGGCGTACTGCTCGGTCGGTGGATTGCCGGCGCAACCGGCCAGCACGAAGCTGGTGCCGATGGCCAGGGCGGCCAGTTTCAGACCGCGCAGGTGGGAGAACGAGGTTTGGGTCTTCATGGTCTTCAACTCCATTGGTTAACTCCTTGGAAGCTTCGAAATCCATCCTGGTAGCGGAGCCGCAACCGTCATGTGCAAGTGCGTTTTGAAACGCTCGTTCCAGGCGTGGTTACCTGTTCCGACCGAAGGCATTTTTCAAAAGTTCAGAAAAGATGGCTCATCGCCAAAAAATATTCTGACCGAATGGACAGGGCTCTAAACCGGGAACTTTGGCGGTTTTGAGCGGTACGCGCGGGCAGAAATGGAATAGAGCTGGAGGGGGAAACAGCTCCCTGTGGGAGCTGGCTTGCCAGCGATGAGGCCATCAAATTCAATACATCTGTGATTGAGCTGACGCCATCGCGGGCAAGCCCGCTCCCACAGTTTTTGAGATGTCCAGAGATCAGTGTTTCTGCTTGCCGGCAGCAGCGGAGAGGTCTTGCAAGTGCCTTCTTGATAGCGCGAGAAAACGCGGTGTCGGACCGACGTCTTCATACAGCGGATCGCCTTCCTCATCAGTGGCCACCACCGTCGAACCTTTCACATACGGCAGGCTCGCTTCGAACTCTTCGAGGGCGGCGCCGATCAGCTCGCCGAGCAGTTCCTCGGCATGGCGTTTGGGGTACATCTCGGCAATTGCCGCCAGCCGTGCGGCAGCTTCCACATCCAGATGAATCGTGTAGCCGGTATCGGTCAGGCGACCCTTGGCGGTTTCTTCCCAATGCTGGGCGAGTTCACGGATTTTCATAAAAACCTCATGTCGCACCTGCTCATGGCAGGTCTTGGTGAGTGTCCGGCGTCAGCCGGCGGCAAGCCGTTGTGGGGCTTACCCTTGAGACTAGCTTCAACCCTCAAGGTTTAAAGTCCCTTCGTCGTCTGCTTGTAAGAAGCGCCCCAGAGCGGCACTCTCTGTTCATCCACTCACTTGCGATCCGTCACCGATTACTGCTGGAGAGATGCTGATGACCGATATTGATGCACGCTTGCGCGAAGACGTTCACCTGCTCGGTGAGCTGTTGGGCAACACCATCCGTGACCAGTACGGCGAGGCGTTTCTCGACAAGATCGAGCAGATCCGCAAGGGCGCCAAGGCCGACCGGCGCGGCTCGATGGACGCCGAACTCAGCGCCAGCCTCAATCAATTGAGCGAAGACGAACTGCTGCCGGTGGCACGGGCCTTCAACCAGTTTCTCAACCTGGCGAACATCGCCGAGCAGTACCAGCTCATCCATCGCCGCGAAGAGACCCAGGCCGCACCGTTCGAATCCCGCGTACTGCCGGAATTGCTCGCCCGCCTGCGCAACGAAGGGCACAGCGCCGAATCCCTGGCGCGGCAACTGGCGCGGCTGGAAATCGAACTGGTGCTCACCGCGCACCCGACCGAAGTGGCCCGCCGCACGCTGATCCAGAAGTACGACGCGATCGCCGCGCAACTGGCGGCTCAGGATCACCGCGACCTGACCACAGCCGAGCGCGAGCAGATCCACAACACCCTGCAACGTTTGATCGCCGAAGCCTGGCACACCGAAGAAATCCGCCGCACCCGCCCGACCCCGGTGGACGAAGCCAAGTGGGGTTTTGCGGTGATCGAGCATTCGCTGTGGCAGGCGATTCCCAACCATATGCGCAAGGCCGATCAGGCGCTGTTCGCCGCCACTGGCCTGCGTTTGCCACTGGAAGCTGCACCGATCCGCTTCGCTTCGTGGATGGGCGGCGACCGGGACGGCAACCCGAATGTCACCGCTGCGGTGACGCGTGAAGTATTGCTGCTGGCGCGCTGGATGGCGGCGGATCTGTACCTGCGTGACGTCGATCACCTGGCCGCCGAACTGTCGATGCAGCAAGCCAGCGAAGCGCTCAAGGCCCGGGCCGGCGACAGTGCCGAGCCGTATCGCGCAGTGCTCAAACAATTGCGCGAACGGCTGCGTGCCACACGCAACTGGGCCCATGCATCGCTGACCGCGACCACGCCGGCGCCGGCCGATGTGCTGCACAACAATCGTGACCTGCTCGATCCGCTGGAACTGTGTTTCAACTCGCTGCACGAGTGCGGCATGGGCGTGATCGCGGACGGTCCGTTGCTCGATTGCCTGCGTCGGGCCGTGACCTTCGGCCTGTTCCTGGTGCGCCTCGATGTGCGTCAGGACTCGTCGCGCCACAGCGCGGCCATGACCGAAATCACCGATTACCTCGGCCTCGGCAAGTACGAAGAGTGGGACGAAGAACAGCGCATCAGCTTCCTGACTCGCGAACTGCAAAACCGTCGGCCGTTGCTGCCGGCGCATTTCAAACCCTCGGCCGACACCGCCGAAGTGCTCGCCACCTGCAAGGAAATCGCCGCTGCACCGGGCGCTTCGCTGGGCTCCTATGTGATCTCCATGGCCGGCGCTGCCTCCGATGTACTGGCGGTGCAATTGCTGCTCAAGGAATCCGGCGTCCTGCGGCCGATGCGCGTGGTGCCGCTGTTCGAAACCCTCGCCGACCTCGACAACGCAGGACCCGTGATCGAACGCCTGTTGCTGCTGCCGGGTTACCGCGCGCGGCTGCAAGGCCCGCAGGAAGTGATGATCGGCTATTCCGACTCGGCCAAGGATGCTGGCACCACCGCAGCGGCCTGGGCGCAATACCGGGCGCAGGAGCGGCTGGTGGAAATCTGTCGTGAGCAGCAAGTCGAACTGCTGCTTTTCCACGGTCGCGGTGGCACCGTGGGCCGTGGCGGTGGCCCGGCGCACGCGGCGATTCTGTCGCAGCCGCCCGGTTCGGTCGCCGGACGTTTCCGCACCACCGAGCAGGGGGAAATGATTCGATTCAAATTCGGCCTGCCGGACATCGCCGAGCAAAACCTCAATCTGTATCTGGCGGCAGTGCTGGAAGCGACCCTGTTGCCACCGCCGCCACCGACCCCCGAATGGCGCCATCTGATGGATGAGCTGGCCGCCGACGGTGTCGCTGCTTACCGCGCGGTGGTGCGGGAAAATCCGCAGTTCGTCGAGTATTTCCGCCAGTCCACGCCAGAGCAGGAGTTGGGCCGTTTGCCGTTGGGCAGTCGTCCGGCCAAGCGTCGCGCCGGTGGTATTGAAAGTCTGCGGGCGATTCCGTGGATCTTCGGCTGGACCCAGACCCGCCTGATGCTGCCGGCCTGGCTCGGCTGGGAAACCGCGCTGAACAATGCGCTGGAGCGCGGCGAAGGCGAATTGCTGGGGCAGATGCGCGAGCAGTGGCCGTTCTTCCGCACGCGCATCGACATGCTGGAGATGGTGCTGGCCAAGGCCGACGCCGACATTGCGCTGTCCTACGACGAGCGTCTGGTGGAGTCGGACTTGCTGCCTTTGGGTGCGCACTTACGCGACCTATTGTCGCAGGCGTGTTCCGTAGTCCTCGGCCTGACCGGTCAGTCGCAGCTACTGGCACATAGCCCGGACACCCTGGAATTCATCCGTCTGCGCAACACCTACCTCGACCCGCTGCATCTATTGCAGGCCGAGTTGCTGGCGCGTTCACGGCAGCAGAATGTCGAGCAGGGCAGCCCGGTGGAACAGGCGTTGCTGGTGTCTGTGGCGGGGATTGCCGCCGGTTTGCGAAATACCGGCTAAGGTTTTCTGCGTGGGGCGGGGCACCCGGGGTTCGTGTCGGGTGCCGTTTATTGGTCTTGGGAAAAATGCGGTCAGGCGACAGTTAATGATGGGGTTGCGACTTGGGGAACCGCGTCGCAAGGTCGCGCCGGGCGCCGGTTTCTCCGACTTTTGGCGTCTTGTGTGGGCGCAGCCTGCTGTGTATCTTGATCAGCCTTTGGCCGTTTGGGCGGCCACGACCCGTTTTATGAGATTGGCCCCACGAGGCGAATCCGTTGTTTTTTATATAAAAAATTGAGGAGCACATCGATGCGCGTCATTCTGCTGGGAGCTCCCGGGGCCGGTAAAGGTACTCAGGCTAAGTTCATCACCGAGAAATTCGGCATTCCGCAAATCTCCACCGGCGACATGCTGCGTGCTGCGGTCAAGGCCGGCACCGAGCTGGGCATCAAGGCCAAGAGCATCATGGATGCCGGTGGCCTGGTGTCGGATGACCTGATCATCGCGCTGGTCAAGGACCGTATCGCTCAAGCCGATTGCGCCAAGGGTTTCCTGTTCGATGGCTTCCCGCGCACCATTCCTCAGGCTGAAGCGCTGGTGACTGCCGGTGTCGAACTGGACGCCGTGGTCGAAATCGCCGTTGAGGATGAAGAAATCGTTCAGCGTATCGCCGGTCGTCGCGTTCACGAGGCCAGCGGCCGTGTTTACCACATCGTTTACAACCCGCCGAAACTTGCCGGTAAAGACGACATCACCGGCGAAGAGCTGGTACAGCGCAAGGACGACACCGAAGAAACCGTGCGTCATCGCCTGTCGGTCTACCACTCGCAGACCAAGCCGCTGGTGGAGTTCTACCAGAACCTGTCCGCCAAAAACGGTGGCAAGCCGAAGTACAGCCATATCCCTGGCGTCGGCTCGGTTGAAGCGATCACCGCCAAGGTGCTTGAAGCGCTGAGCTGAAAAACCTGATCCGCTGCATCACCCACGGCCCGCTTGCGGGCCGTAGTTGTTTATACTGGCGCACTTTTCCCCACCTGATTTACGGACACATCGATGAGCACCTTGCTGGCCCTGGACACCGCGACTGAAGCTTGCTCCGTTGCCTTGCTGCATGACGGCAAGGTCACGAGCCATTACGAGGTGATCCCGCGCCTGCATGCGCAGAAACTGCTGCCGATGATCCAGCAACTGCTGGCCGACGCCGGCACTACCCTGCAAGCGGTGGACGCGATTGCCTTCGGTCGTGGCCCGGGCGCTTTCACCGGTGTGCGGATTGCCATCGGCGTGGTGCAAGGCCTGGCGTTTGCGCTGGATCGCCCGGTGTTGCCGGTGTCGAACCTGGCCGTGCTGGCGCAACGCGCTCATCGCGAGCACGGCGTGAGCCAGGTCGCGGGCGCCATCGATGCGCGGATGGATGAGGTGTACTGGGGCTGCTACCGCGAGACCGCAGGGGAGATGCGTCTTGTCGGCGCCGAGGCGGTGCTGCCGCCGGAAGTCGCCGCGCTGCCGGACGATGCTTCGGGTGACTGGTTCGGTGCCGGCACTGGTTGGGGCTATGGCGAACGCATCGCTGTAAACCTGACCGGGTCCGATGCAGGCATGCTGCCTCACGCGGAAGACCTGCTGACTCTCGCGCGATTTGCCTGGGAGCGCGGTGAAGCGATTCCGGCGGACGACGCCCAGCCGGTTTATCTGCGCGACAAAGTCGCCACCCCCAAGGCTCGTTGATCCATGCGAGATCCTGTGGGAGCGAGCTTGCTCGCGAATGCGGTGGGTCAGTCACCATCAATGGTGACCATACCCATGTTTTCGCGAGCAAGCTCGCTCCCACAAGTTCAGTGCTTGCCTCAACAAAGCCAATCGTCCGTTTCTAACCCCGCGCTTTAAACCTTTTGTCTTTTATGTGTTCTAGTTATCACTCGGCGATTTGCTAAGTCGGTCAGGTGCCGCTAAATTGCCATCATCGATACCGAGCATGACTTTATGCGTATAGACGGCGTTTCCACTCATTCCTACCCCATCAAGCGCAAGCCTCGCAAAGGCAATCCGGCGCTGGATGAGTCCGTCGACGATATCGACGGCGAGCTGGAATTCCCGACCGAAGAGCAACTGGCTGCCCGTGCCGCCAAAGCCACCGCCCAACGCCTGAGCAATCTGCCCGTCCGCCAACAAGACATGATTTATCACCGCGCGATGAAGAAAAGCGTGGCCATGGCCCTGGCCAGCTACCTGAGCACCGCCGGTTTTGTCGATTGGGATGCAGACGTGCTGGGCCTCGATCTGTACATCTGATGGATCTGCCTTACTACCTCGGTTGCCCGTCCTGGAGCGAAAACGCCTGGCGCGAGTATCTGTATCCGGTAGACGCCAAGACCTCCGACTTCCTCGGACTCTATTCGCAAGTATTCAACGCCGTGGAAGGCAACACGACCTTCTACGCCAGCCCCTCGCCGGCCACTGTGCAGCGCTGGGCCGAGGTGATGCCGCAACACTTTCGCTTCACCGCCAAGTTCCCCGGCGACATCAGCCACAGCGGCGACTTGCGCGATCAACTGACCGCCGCCGAAACCTTCCTCCAGTTGCTCAAGCCGCTCCGTGAGCGCGTCTCGCCAATGTGGCTGCAACTGTCGAAAAGCTTCACGCCGCACCGCTTGCCGGAGCTCGCCGCATTCATCGATGCGCTGGATTGTCCGCTGGCGGTGGAAGTGCGCCACGAGCAGTTCTTCGCCAAGGGTGAGAGTGAGCGACTGCTCAATCGCCTGTTACTGGATCGCGGCGTGGAGCGCATCTGTCTGGATCCGCGCGCACTGTTCAGTTGCCTCTCGACCGAGTCGTCGGTGATCCACGCCCAATCGAAAAAGCCCCGCGTACCAACGCGGCCGGCAGCATTCACTCAATTCCCGCAGGTACGCTTCATCGGCCATCCGGAGCTTGAGGCCAACGATCCGTTCCTGGTGCCGTGGGTGGCGAAGATCGCCGAGTGGATCGAAGAAGGCCGCACGCCGTACATCTTCCTGCACACCGCTGACAACCTCCTCGCGGCGAAGCTGGCGCAACGTTTTCACGCACAACTGATGCAACGTTTGCCTGGCCTGCGATCCTTGCCTGAGCTATACAGAGAACCCGCCGCCGAGCAACTTGGCCTGCTCTGAGGCGGATTTCTTTCCTGCCCAGGAGCCTGCCGATGGACGCCCAAGCCCGCAAAGCCGAAACCTTCAAAGCCCTGCACGAACGCCCCGGGATTTTCGTGATTCCCAATCCGTGGGATGCCGGTTCTGCGAAGATGCTCGCCAGTCTCGGCTATCAGGCGCTGGCGACCACCAGCGCCGGTTATGCGTTTTCCCAGGGCAGGGCCGATGGCGCCCTGAGCCTCGACGATACGCTGGCCAATGTCCGGGCGATTGTCGCGGCTACTGATCTGCCGGTGGCGGTGGATCTGGAAAATGGCTTCGCCGATGCCCCGGCCGAATCAGCGCAGAGTTTGATCCGCGCAGCCGAGGCGGGCGCCGTGGGCGGCTCGATCGAAGATGCCACGGGCCGGGAAGACTCGCCGATCTATTGCTTCGAACACGCGGTGGCGCGCATCGAAGCCGCCGTCGCTGCCGTGCGCACCTTGCCGTTTCCCTTCACCCTCACCGCCCGCGCGGAAAACTACCTGCACGGCAATCCCGATATCAACGACACCATCCGCCGTTTGCAGGCTTTTGCCGAAGCCGGCGCCGACGTGCTGTACGCGCCGGGCCTGCGCACCGCCGAAGAAGTTCTGGCGGTGGTGCGCGCGGTGGCGCCGAAACCGGTCAATGTATTGATGTCCGGCGGCTTGAAACTGACGGTTCAGCAGCTCGAAGAAATGGGCGTGAAGCGGATCAGCACCGGTTCGGCGCTGGCACTGGCGGCGTTCGGCGAGTTTTTCCGCGCGGCGGAGGAAATCCAGCAGTCCGGCACGTTCACCTTCACCTCCCGTTCGATGCCGTACGCCAAGGCCAATCAATTTTTCAAGGGATGAGCATGGGGCGCTGGCTGCTGTTGGCGGGGCTGCTGATCATCGGTGGCGGCCTGATCGGCGTCTGGCGCGGTTGGCTTGATGTGCCGCCGCAGTGGAACCCGTGGGCGCCGCTGGACGTGCAGGCGACGCCCAACTGGCTCACAGGCTACAAGTTGATGCGCCTGCGCAGCGATCCGGCCTTGTGCGAGCAGGCGCTGGGCAGCTCCGGCCTGCGGGTTTCGCCACAGGCCGATAGTCCCGATGCCAAATGTCCGCTGATCGGCGCTTTGCGCGTGCAGGGCGGCGGGGTGGGGCTCAGCAGCAGCTTTCTCGCCAGTTGCCCGTTGGCCGTGGCGTTTGCGCTGTTCGAGCGCCACACGCTGCAACCGGCGGCGCAGCAGGTCTACGGACAGTCGGTGGCGCGGGTCGATCACCTCGGCAGCTTCGCCTGCCGCGACGTCTACAACCGCGAGAACGGCGCCCTCAGCCGCCATGCCAGCGCCGATGCGCTGGACATCGCCGGCTTCCGCCTGGCGGATGGTCGCGTAATCAGCGTGCTGAAGGACTGGCCGAAGCAAAACCAGGACGCGCAGTTTTTACGTCAGGTGCGCGATGGTGCCTGCGAGGCGTTCAGTGTGGTGTTGAGTCCGGACTACAACACAGCCCATCGCAATCACTTTCATGTCGATGTCGGGCGCTGGAGCGTGTGTCGCTGAGGGATCAGGCGGCGATGCGCAGGTTCTGCTGAACGATCGGGCGCACCCAGCCGTTATCGAAGTCCAGGGCTTTCTGCTGCTCGAAGATTTCTTCCGGCGGGAACGGCGGGTAAGGCTGCAGCAGATCCAGGTCAAACTCGGCAATCGGCAGGTACAGCGGTTTTTTCTGCGGGGCTGGGCCCGGTTCCGGAATCGGCTGGCCGTTGTTGATCACGACCGGACGAACCCAGCTGCTGTCGAAATCCTGCTGCTTTTGCTGAGTCTTGATTTCTTCTGCCGGGAACGGAGGGTACGGCTCGGCCAGTGTCATGTCGATTTCGGCGATCGGCAGGAACAGTGGCTCCGGCGGACGCACCTCGGTTTTAACCACATCGCATTCACGCTGGCTGACGATGTGCGCATGCAGTTCGCTGCCGACGGTTGGTTCTTCAGGGCTTTGCAGATCGACCGGCGGGAAAGTGCCGCAGGCCGGCACCACATCACTCGATTGTTCGGCCAGTGCCTGGGCAAAGAAATCCTGCCACAGGTGGCTGACGCCGCCCAATGCTTGAGTGTTATGACGGCTGAAGTCGCCTGTGGGCGAAATGTAGCCAATCGATGTGGGAAGAATGCCTGACATTTTTTTCGGTTGACGCTCAGCTCTGGCAAAATGCGCGTTGATTGGGTTATCGGCGGTTTTTGCCGATCCTTAACTTTTTTGAGCGTGTTTTCCATGATTGAGCAACCCGCGGCCTGCCGCATCCATGTCGAGGCCCTCGGCCCGACGTTCGAAGCGCAGGCCGAGCAGTGGGCGCAGCGCCTGAACCTGCCGTTGCAGGTGGCTGACGGCGAGTTTGCCCTGCAGGTCGGCGAGCAGGGTTTGCAGCTGCAACAACTGGGACCGGATGCGCCGGGCCCGGTGCGGGTCGACTTCGTCGAGGGCGGCGCGGCCCATCGCCGGCTGTACGGCGGCGGCAGCGGGCAGATGATCGCCAAGGCGGTCGGCATCGCACAGGGCGTGCGTCCACGGGTGCTGGATGCGACGGCGGGGCTCGGGAAAGATGCGTTCGTGCTGGCCAGTCTCGGTTGCGAGATGAGCCTGATCGAGCGCCAGCCATTGATCGGCGCTTTGCTGGAGGATGGTCTGGCCCGCGCGGCGGAAGACTTCGATGTGGCGCCGATCGTGGCGCGGATGAAGCTGCTCAAGGGCAACTCCATCGAGGTGATGCGCAATTGGGAGGGCGAGCCGCCGCAGGTGATCTACCTCGACCCGATGTTCCCGCACCGTGAGAAAACCGCGCTGGTGAAGAAGGAAATGCGCCTGTTCCGTCCGTTGGTGGGTGATGATCCGGATGCACCGGCCTTGCTCGAAGCGGCGTTGGCACTGGCCACGCATCGGGTGGTGGTCAAGCGACCGCGCAAGGCGCCGTGCATCGAAGGGCCGAAACCGAGTCATGCGCTGGATGGCAAATCCAGCCGCTATGACATTTACCCGAAGAAAGCGCTCAAGGCCTGAGATCGAGTCGTCCCCAATCGCTGGCAAGCCAGCTCCCACAGGTTCAGTGGTGTGCACACAATCCCGATCATGTGGGAGCTGGCTTGCCAGCGATAGCGTCAGAACAGACACCGCAGAAACTAGGGGCGATAGGCCCGCATGAACAGCTCGATCACTTCCTGCACATGACTTTCCGCCGCCTCGCCGGTCAGCGGCTCACCGCAGCCGTACAACAGGCGGAAATTCCCGGCGCCCTTGATCAGGCAAAAGAAGTGCTCGGCGGCGTTGTGCGGGTTGTCGATGCTCAGCACGCCGGTTTCGTGAATACGCCGCAGCAAACGTTCCATGCCTTGCACCATGCGCTGCGGGCCGGCCTCGAAGAAGATCAGCGACAGCTTCGGATCCTGACTGCCCAGCGCCATGATCAGGCGATGCAGGTTCACCGATTCATCGCTGTTGATCAGGTGGTGAAAGCCTCGCGCAATGTTCAGCAACACATTTTCCACCGCGATGCCGTCCGGCAATTCGAAGAACAGCGGGGGTAATTGTTCCTCGCATTTGGCCACCACGGCGGCAGAGAACAGCGTCTCCTTGTCGTTGAAATGGCTATAGACCGTCAGCTTCGACACACCAGCCTCGCTGGCCACCGCGTCCATGCTGGTGTTGGCATAGCCATGACTCAGAAACAGGATTTTCGCCGCCTCGAGAATCGCCTGGCGCTTGGCCGGATCCTTCGGTCGGCCAGGGCCGTTTGGAGTGGAAAGATTGTTCGACATTCTGCGCTTTTAATACTGGACTGGTGAGTTTGCTATTAATAACATACCGGCCAGTATAATTATTCCAAGCCTCCTTAGCGAAAGGTCCTTCACCATGTTCCGCCATGCGTTGTCCTTTGCGGTGCCAGTCAGTCTGGCGTTTTTATTGTCGGCGTGTGACAAGGAAGAGGTGACGCAAGTCAGCGTGCGACCGGCCATGGTGGTGCAGCCAGAGCCTTCGGCGCAGGCGATGGAAAGTTATCCGGGCGAGGTTCGCGCTCGCTATGAACCCGATCTGGCGTTCCGCATCGGCGGCAAAGTCAGCCGACGACTGGTCGATGAAGGTCAGCGCGTGAAGGCCGATCAACCGCTCGCCGAACTCGACCCGCAGGACGTACGCCTGCAACTGGAAGCGACCCGGGCCCAGGTCGCGGCGGCCGAAGCCAACCTGAACCTGGTGCGCGCCGAGCGTGACCGCTACAAGACCCTGATGGAACGGCAGATGGTCAGCCGCTCGGCCTATGACAATGCCGAGAACCTCTACCGCTCCGGCGAAGCCCGCCTCAAACAGATCAAAGCCGAATTCAACGTCTCGACCAATCAGGCCAGTTACGCCGTGCTGCGCGCGCCCCAGGATGGCGTGGTGGCCAAGCGTTCGGTGGAAGTCGGGCAAGTGGTCGCCGCCGGGCAAACTGTTTTCACCCTCGCTACCGATGGCGAGCGTGAAGTGCTGATCAGCCTGCCGGAGCAGAGCTTCGGCCGCTTCAAGGTCGGCCAGCCGGTGTCGGTGGAGCTGTGGACGCAACAGAACCAACGCTTCGCCGGGCAGATCCGCGAGCTGTCGCCGGCCGCCGATCCGAAATCCCGGACCTTCGCCGCACGCATTTCATTCACCTCCGGCAAGGTCCCGGCAGAACTGGGCCAGAGCGCCCGGGTATTCGTGCAGACCGCCGACGTCATCCCGCTGTCGGTACCGCTCTCGGCGCTGACGGCCGAAAACGGCGCGACCTACGTCTGGGTCGTCAGCGCCAACAACACGTTGAAAAAGACCCCGGTGCGCACCGGCCCGTTCGGTGAGAAAACCGTGCCGGTGCTCGAAGGCCTGAACGCCAGCGACTGGGTGGTCGCCGCCGGCGTCCACGTGTTGCTGGAAGGGCAGCAGGTGCGTCCGGTGGATCGCTCCAACCGCGTGGTCAATCTGGCGGACAAGGAGTAATCCCCGATGGGTTTCAATCTTTCCGCCTGGGCACTGCGCAATCGCCAGATCGTACTGTTCCTGATGCTTCTGCTGGCGATCGTCGGCGCCTTGTCCTACACCAAGCTCGGCCAGAGCGAAGACCCGCCGTTCACCTTCAAGGCCATGGTCATCCAGACTCGCTGGCCGGGCGCCACGGCGCAGGAAGTCTCGCGCCAGGTCACGGAGCGCATCGAAAAGAAACTGATGGAAACCGGCGAATACGAGCGCATTGTCTCGTTCTCGCGCCCCGGTGAATCCCAGGTCACGTTCATCGCCCGCGACTCCATGCATTCGGTGGAGATTCCGGACCTCTGGTATCAGGTGCGCAAGAAGGTCAGCGACATTCGCCAGACCTTGCCGCCGGGGATTCAGGGGCCGTTTTTCAACGATGAGTTCGGTACCACCTTCGGCAACATCTATGCGCTGACCGGCGACGGTTTCGACTATGCCGTGCTCAAGGATTACGCCGACCGCATCCAGATCCAGCTGCAACGGGTCAAGGACGTGGGCAAGGTCGACCTGCTCGGCTTGCAGGACGAGAAAATCTGGGTCGAGCTGTCCAACGTCAAACTCGCCACGCTCGGTTTGCCATTGGCGGCGGTTCAGCAGGCGCTGGAAGAACAGAACGCGGTGTCCACCGCCGGCTTCTTCGAAACCGGCAGTGAGCGATTGCAGCTACGGGTTTCGGGGAATTTTCAGACGGTCGACGAGATCAAGAACTTCCCGATCCGGGTCGGTGATCGTACGTTCCGCATCTCCGATGTCGCCGACGTGCGACGCGGTTTCAACGATCCTCCAGCGCCGCGCATGCGCTTCATGGGCGAAGACGCCATCGGTCTTGCGGTGGCGATGAAGGACGGCGGCGACATTCTGGTGCTGGGCAAGGCCCTGGAAATCGAGTTCGCCCGGATCCAGAAAAACCTGCCGGCCGGCATGCAGTTGCGCAAGGTCTCCGACCAGCCTGCAGCAGTGAAAACCGGCGTGGGCGAGTTCGTCCAGGTGCTGGTCGAAGCGCTGGCCATCGTGTTGCTGGTGAGTTTCTTCTCCCTCGGCGTGCGCACCGGCATGGTGGTGGCGCTGACCATTCCGCTGGTGCTGGCGATGACCTTCGCCTGCATGTATTACCTTGGCATCGGCCTGCACAAGATTTCCCTCGGCGCGCTGGTGCTGGCGCTGGGCTTGCTGGTGGACGACGCGATCATCGCCGTGGAAATGATGGCGATCAAAATGGAGCAGGGCTTCGACCGGATCAAGGCTGCCAGTTATGCCTGGACCAGCACCGCGTTCCCGATGCTCACCGGTACGCTGATCACTGCCGCAGGCTTCCTGCCGATTGCCACGGCGCAGTCCGGCACCGGCGAATACACCCGCTCGATCTTCCAGGTGGTGACCATCGCCTTGCTCGCATCGTGGGTGGCGGCCGTGGTGTTCGTGCCGTATCTGGGGGAAAAACTCCTGCCGGATCTGGCGAAAATTCACGCGGCCAAACACGGCACGGCTGACGGCCAGACCGATCCCTACGGCACGCCGTTCTACCAACGGGTGCGGCGTCTGGTGGAGTGGTGCGTGCGTCGGCGCAAAACCGTGATCGTGCTTACCGTGCTGCTGTTCGTGGCGTCGGTGGCGTTGTTCCGGTTCGTGCCGCAGCAGTTCTTCCCGGCCTCCGGGCGACTGGAACTGATGGTCGATCTGAAGCTCGCCGAGGGCGCCTCGCTGGCCAATACCACCGGTGAGGTCAAACGCCTGGAGGCGATGCTCAAGGATCATGCGGGCATCGACAACTACGTCGCTTACGTCGGCACCGGTTCGCCGCGTTTCTACCTGCCGCTGGATCAACAACTGCCGGCGGCGAGCTTCGCCCAGTTCGTCGTACTGGCGAAAACCATCGAGGAACGCGAAGCGCTGCGCACGTGGCTGATCGACACCTTGAACGAGCAATTCCCGTCCCTGCGCTCGCGGGTCACGCGTCTGGAGAACGGTCCTCCGGTCGGCTATCCGGTGCAGTTCCGCGTCACTGGCGAGCACATCGAAGAAGTCCGGGCCCTGGCGCGCAAGGTCGCGGCCAAGGTGCGCGAGAACCCGCATGTGGTGAACGTGCATCTGGACTGGGAAGAGCCGAGCAAGGTCGTGTACCTGAACATCGATCAGGATCGCGCCCGTGCCTTGGGCGTGAGCACGGCGAATCTGGCGAAATTCCTCCAGAGTTCGCTGACCGGCTCCAGCGTCAGCCAGTACCGCGAGGACAACGAACTGATCGAAATCCTCCTGCGCGGCACCGTGCACGAGCGCACCGAACTGTCGTTGCTGCCGAGTCTTGCGGTGCCGACCGATAACGGTCGCAGCGTCGCACTGTCGCAGATTGCCACGCTGGAATATGGCTTCGAGGAAGGCATCATCTGGCACCGCAATCGTCTGCCGAACGTGACCGTGCGCGCGGACATCTACGGCAAGGAGCAGCCGGCGACGCTGGTGAAGCAGATCATGCCGACGCTCGACCCGATCCGTGCCGAATTGCCGGACGGCTATCTGCTGGATGTCGGCGGTACGGTGGAGGATTCGGAGCGTGGGCAGAAGTCGGTGAACGCCGGGGTGCCGATGTTCATTGTCGTGGTGCTGACGTTGCTGATGGTGCAGTTGCGCAGTTTTTCGCGCACGGCGATGGTGTTTCTGACAGCGCCGCTGGGGTTGATCGGGGTGACGCTGTTTCTGCTGGTGTTCCGTCAGCCGTTCGGGTTTGTGGCGATGCTCGGGACCATCGCGCTGTCGGGGATGATCATGCGTAACTCGGTGATTCTGGTGGACCAGATCGAGCAGGATATTGCGGCGGGGCTCAAGCCCTGGCAGGCGATTATCGAGGCGACCGTGCGGCGGTTCAGGCCGATTGTGTTGACGGCGCTGGCGGCGGTGCTGGCGATGATTCCGCTTTCTCGTAGTGTGTTTTTCGGGCCGATGGCGGTGGCGATCATGGGGGGGTTGATTGTTGCTACGGCTTTGACGCTTTTGTTTTTGCCGGCGTTGTATGCGGCTTGGTTCAGGGTTCGCAAGGAGTCCTGAAATTTTTTGAGCGTGGCGGCCTTTGGGCCGGCCAGGCTCTTGGGGTTTTGGGTGAATATCCGTTTCTGCGGGGGTTGCCGCTGGCGGTTTCGCCCTTACGGCGAGTCCCTTTGGCAAACGCCCCAAAGGAACCAAAGGTCTGGGCCCCGGCGTTCGGCCCCTCGCTGGGGCTCGGGGTTCCTTCGTTCCGGGATTCATCCGGGGGCATCGCCTCCGGTTTGCTTCGCTGCACCTCCTCTCGATGTGTTCGACTTCGTCGAACGGCGCTGCGCGCCTACCCCCGGATAAATCCCTCCACTCAGCCGGCCGAAGGGGCCGGCACGTCAAAAGCGTTACTCGAGCTAACGCTCATTGTGTTGAGTGGTGAGAAGCGCATCGGAGTGTAGGTTTTGCGCTTTTCTGTGGGAGCGAGCTTGCTCGCGAAGGCGGCCTGTCTGCCGACCATGCTCTATGGGTTGGACTCAATCTTGTCGGAGCTGGCCTGCTAGCGATGGCAGCCTGACAACTGAGCAAAACAATGGTGTAGGACTCTGTGTCGCCTCCTACAAGTTTTCAGACCGCTCCGATATTGAGTCGCTGTGTTGGCGGTGCTGTACTCGAGGCTGTTTTTCAGCCTTGTTTGAGCCAGCTTTGATGAAGAAACCGCCGGTATTGAAGGGTCGGGCCGATCCGGTCTTTGAGTTGTTGATGCGCGCGCCTCACAAGCAGCGTCTGGCGGATTATCTTGCGTTGCTCAAGCCGCTGGATGATCAGGGGCGGTATCTGCCTTTTGAGGATTTGCGGTATCGCTGGGCCAGTGGGCTGGATTCGCGTTTGTGTTGGGCGTTGGTCAAGAAGGCGCGGGTCGCTCAGTACATTCATCTTCTGCCTTTGGGGGAGCCGGCGCAGTGGGGGAAGTTTGTGCCGACGCCCACCGCGCAGAAGGCCCTTTCAGTGGTTGATCGGCAAACCACGACAGCGTCGCTGGAGTACATGACCAGCCAGATAGGCGAGCGGGCGCATTTCAGTTATTTGCTTAACGATCTGATCGAGGATGAGGCGATCAGCAGCAGTCAGCTGGAGGGCGCCGCGATCACCACTCGTGTTGCCAAGGACATGCTCAAGCAACGGCGTCAGCCGCGTACGCCGGATGAGCGGATGGTCATGGGTAATTACCGGATGATGAATTTCGCCTGGGAAAAACGTTACGAGCCATTGAGCGTGGAGTTGATAGCGTCAATCCATCGAGTTGGTGTCGAGGGCATTGATGACGAGCAGTACGCCCCGGGGCTTTTCAGGACCAACGATGAAGTGGTGGTGCAGGACGGCGAAGGGAATACCGTACACACGCCACCGCCTGCCGCCGGATTGGTGAGGCGACTGGATTTGATCTCGCAGTGGATCAATCAACCACAGGGTTCACCTCGGCAAAAAAACTACCTGCATCCGCTGATCAAGGCGATCACGCTGCACTTTGCCCTGGGTTACGAACATCCGTTTCGCGACGGCAACGGGCGGGTCGCCAGGGCGCTGTTTTACTGGTTCATGTTCAAGCAGGATTTTTCGGCCTTCCGCTATATCGCGATCAGTCTTTTACTGCGCAACGCGCCGGTGAAGTACGGGCGGTCGTATTTGCACAGCGAAGCCGATGAGCTCGATCTGACGTACTTCATCGAGTTTCAGTGTTCGGTGATTCTGCGGGCGGTGGAGGAGTTTACCGATGTGTATCGCAAGAGTGTGGCGTACAGCGATATTGGACGGCGGAACGGATTGAATAACGGGAGTGAGACAGCTCACTCCCGTGTCGTGTCGGTTTAGAGCGTACCAAACACTTTTTTCGCCAGACTCGTCGCCGCAGCGGCCGGGTTCTTGCGGAGGGTTTCTTCCTGTTTGCCGATCATTTCGAACAGGCCGTTGAGCGCTTGTTCGGTCACGTAACTTTCGATGTTGGCGCTCTTTGCATCCACCACGCCGAAGGTTGCGGCCTGGCCGGCAAAGGCGTTGTACTTCTGGGCTACGCCGACTTTGTCGGTTGCCTGTTTGACGATAGGCAGGAATTTGGTGCGGATCTGTTCGCGGCTGGATTTGTCCAGGTATTGGGTGGCGGAGTCGTTGCCGCCGCTGAGGATACCTTTGGCGTCTTCCACGCTCATTTTCTTCACGGCATCAACGAGGATCGGCTGGGCCTGGGTGACGGCGGTTTCCGCGGCCTTGTTCATGGCGGTTTCCAGTTCGTCGACCTGGGCGCCCATGCCAAAGGCTTTCATCTTGCCGGCGACTTTGCCGAGTTTGCCCGGCAGTTCGATCTTCACGTCCGGGTTGTTGCTGAAGCCGCCCGGGGTGCCGAGTTGTTTGACGGCCAGTTGCGCGCCCTGGGTCAGGGCATCCTTGAGGCCGCCGGTGGCATCGCCTTGCGACAGGTCGCTAAGGGACAGGGCCAGTGCGTTGGCGGAGATCATCAGGCCCGCGCACAGGCCGGCGAAGCGAAGGGTAGGGCGGAGCATGAAAGCTTCCTTGTTCAAAAGAATTAGCGGGCGGCGTCGACGCGGATCTTCAGTGGCTGCGGATCCTTGCCATCGAGCTGCACGGCATGGTTTTCGGTGGTGATGAACATCAGCTCGCCGTTGACTTCGATGCGTGCGCTGACCGAGTAGCGGTGGCCGGGTTTGACCTGGGCCGGATCGTAACTCAAGTGAAACGGCAGCGGCACCTGGCCTTTGACCGGGCCTTTCTGTTCGTCGAGCACCACGGCCGGAGCATCGGCCAGCGAGACGTCCTGCAGGCTTACGCTCAAGGTTGCGCTTGGCGGCAGGGCGATGCGTTGCAGGTAGAACACTTCGCCGTCCAGGCTGACCTTGCCGGCCGGTGAGGTCGACTGGCAGGCGCTGAGCAGGGTGGCGGCGGCAAGTAGTGTGATTTTTTTCATCGGACGTTCTCCTTTTCAATGTGGGAGCGAGCTTGCTCGCGAAGGCGGTGTGTCAGTCGACATTGACATTGACTGAAGCTACGCCTTCGCGAGCAAGCTCGCTCCCACAGGGTTTGCATCAGGTCTCGGGCTGGGCGGCGGGCTGATCGGCCGCATCTTCACTGCGATGCAGTGCCACCTGACGGATCGACAGGCGAATCTCCGCCGGCAATACGCGTTTGGCCGCGCCTTCGGCCAGTTCGCCGAGCAGTTCGTGGTAGCTCAACTTGCCGGCTTCGTCGCGGCGCAGTACGTCGAGGTCGAGCATTGTCTGGATGAAATGGCGGAACAGGCTCTTGTCGAAGAATTCCGGCGCGTTGAGGCCATGCAGGATCGACAGGCGCTGGGCCATGACCGTGCACAGGTCTTCCAGTTCTTCGGCGCTGATGCTGTTCTGGCCGCTGTTGAGCAGCAGGGAAACGGTCATGTAGAAGCGTTGCAGGGTCTGGGCGATGCTCTTCGACAGCAGGGTCAGCAGCACGAAGTGCCGCGAGCTCGGCGCCGGGCGCAGGTACACGTCTTTCTCGAAACGCAGCAGGCCTTGTTCGACGAACGCTTCCAGCCACTGATCGATCACTGCATCCAGTTCGTCCAGGGACCAGCGGATGAACAGTTCCGATTGCAGGTACGGATACAGCGCGCGGGTGTAGCGCAGGATCTGCTCGCGGCTCATGCGCGATGCACTCTGGAAGAAACTCGCCAACAGCGCCGGCAAGGCGAAGATGTGCAGCACGTTGTTGCGGTAGTAGGTCATCAGGACGGCGTTCTGCTCGTCCAGGTACAGAATCTTGCCCAGCGCATCGTTCTGCTCGGACAGCAGATCCATGTCCTTCACGTGTTCGATCAGCGCCCGGCCATCGCCTTCCGGCAAGGTGGTGTGCGGCGAGTACGGGACCTTGCGCAGCAACGCCAGATACAGATCCAGCACCCGCGCCATGGCGCGATCGTCGAGCGCCAGTCGAGTGGTCGACAGCAGCGCCAGCGCCACCAGGTTGACAGGGTTGATCGCCGCCGCTTCGTTCAGGTGCTGGGCGACTTTCTCGCCGAGGCGGTTGGTTGTTTCGTTGAGCCAGGCCGGTTTGTATTGCGGGCCCAGGTCCTGCTGGCGCCAGTCCGGCTGTTCGCTGTCGAGGAATTCCGCGAGTTTGATCGGCTCGCCGAAGTTCACCGCCACCTGGCCGAAACGCTGCTTGAGCGCGCCGATGACTTTGAAGATGTCGAAGATCGATTCTTTCTTCTTGCTCGCGCCACGCAGTTCGCCGAGGTAAGTGCGGCCTTCGAGCACGCGCTCATAACCGATGTACACCGGCACGAATACGATCGGCATCCGCGAGGAGCGCAGGAAGCTGCGCATCGTGATCGCGAGCATCCCGGTTTTCGGTTGCAGCATGCGGCCGGTACGCGAGCGACCGCCCTCGACGAAATATTCGACCGGGAAACCTTTGGTGAACAGGGTGTGCAGGTATTCGTTGAACACCGAGGTGTACAGCGGATTACCCTTGAATGTGCGGCGCATGAAGAACGCACCGCCACGGCGCAGCAGGCTGCCGATCACCGGCATGTTCAGGTTGATCCCGGCGGCGATGTGCGGCGGGGTCAGGCCGTTGCGAAACAGCAAGTACGACAGCAGCAGGTAGTCGATGTGGCTGCGGTGGCACGGCACGTAGATCACTTCGTGACCCTGGGCGACCTTCTGCACGCCTTCGATGTGGTTGACCTTGATCCCGTCGTAGATCTTGTTCCAGAACCAGCTCAGCACCACTTCCAGAAAGCGGATCGCGGTGTAGGTGTAGTCCGAGGCGATCTCGTTGCCGTAGCGCAGGGCCTGGGCCTTGGCTTTTTCCGGGGAGATGTTTTCGCGCTCGGCTTCGTCGAGGATCGCTTGCTTGACCAGCGGCTGGTTGAGCAGGCCTTTGACCAGGTTGCGCCGGTGGGAAATGTCCGGGCCGATCACCGCAGCTTTCAGATTGCGGAAGTGCACCCGCAGGATCCGCTGGGCCATGCGCACGGTGCGTTCGTGGCCCTTGTTGTGTTCGATCAGCTCGCGCAGGTGGATCGGTGCGGAGAATTGCACACGGGTCTTGCGGCCCAGAATCATGATGCTCAGCAGACGGCGCAGGCGTCCGGTGACGGCCCAGCTGTCGGCGAACAGCAATTTCCACGGGCTGTTTTCGCTGTCCGGCGACTGGCCCCAGAACACACTGACGGGAATGATCTGCGCGTCTTCGGCAGCATTCTGGCTGAGGGCGCTGACCAGGCGGGTCAGGGTCGGTGGTGCGCCGCGCTTGTCCTGGCGGCCGAGCCAGTCCGGGTCCGGCGTCAGGTAGAAGAACGCCGCCGGTTCGATCAGCGAACCCACGGACACCGGCAGCACCGGGCGTGGCAGGCCGGCCTTGGTGCACTCGGTGTCGACCACCGCCAGATCGGTCAGCGATGGGTTTTGCAGGACGTAGAACACCGGACGACTGCGGTCGAGGTTGAGGGTGAACGACGACTGGTTGATCGTCTCGGAGCGAACCCAGAGATACAACAGTCGGCGCAAGGTGCCAAACACAAGACGGCGGAACGGGGAACGGGTCATACGGCTTCTGCGTGAGTGGATAAACCGAGCGTTTGCTCGGGCGGTCGACAGTTTGCCGTATTGGGCGAAAATCGGCAAAAAAGCGGCGAAGTAATCTCCTGTTGAGAGTTTTGCCGCCTGTCATATACTCGGCGATCTGTCGCCGGGGCCCTTTTATGGACGTCGGACGCAGGCTGACGTTCCTCAAAGGCTTTCCTGCGAAAAGCCTGTTCAATAATAAAAAAGGAGTATGAACAGATGGCAACACGTGAAACCGGCAACGTTAAGTGGTTCAACGACGCCAAGGGCTACGGCTTCATTCAGCGCGAAGACGGGGTGGACGTGTTCGTGCACTACCGCGCGATCCGTGGCGAAGGCCACCGTTCGCTGACCGAGGGTCAGCAGGTTGAGTATGCGGTGGTGGAAGGGCAGAAGGGGTTGCAGGCTGAAGACGTTGTAGGTCTGTAACGCAAATCTTCAGAACACCAAAAACACTGTGGGAGCGAGCTTGCTCGCGATGGGGCCCTTTCAGTCAACATTGATGTTGAATGTCCGACCGCAATCGCGAGCAAGCTCGCTCCCACAGGTTTTGTGCATTGTCTGTTACGCAGTTTTCCAGGTGATCTCTTCTTCACCGTCTTCGCTGATACGAATCCAGCGATCCGCCGTTTCCTCACCTTCTTCTTCGACCCACGTCCCCGGCGCGCAGCGCACTTCGACGTTCAGCGCGGCAAAGGCTGCGCGGGCGCAGGCGATGTCGTCGTCCCATGGGGTCGCATCGCTTTCCAGGTACAGGCTGTTCCACTTGCCCACGGCTTTTGGCAGCCAGGTCACCGGGATGTTGCCGGCCTTGCATTTCCAGGTCTGGCCTTTCTGTACCCAGTCGCTGCACGGGCCGAGGGCGGCGCCCAACCAGGCGGAAATGGCCTTGTGGTCGACGTCGGCGTCTTTCAGGTAAATCTCGATGTCCGGTTGGCGCATGGATATCCTCACTGCGGGTCTGAAAAATCCATTCGCGGATTTAGCCGGCCCCGGGTCGTTGCCCGAGACCAAAAGTTATTGAAGAACGAAATAATCGTAGCGCATCGAGACGGTGGTCACGAACGGCTCGGGCTGTTCGATGACCGCCGCGCGGCGTTCGGCACTGGCGCGCCAGCCGTGGGGTGTCATCGCCAGCAGGTTGGCGCGATCCTCAGGCTTGTCCAGCGTCAGTTTGAATTCGAGGGTTTCACTGTGCGCCAGCGCCATGCCTTCCGGCACCAGGGCCAGGTGCTTGTCGTCGGTGTATTCGCGCACTTCGTCGTACAGGCTTTCGCGCAGTTCCATCAGGTGGCCGCTGGTCGGGCCGACTTTCATCAGACCGCCGCCAACGCTGAGCAGGCGCTTGGCTTCTTCCCAGTCCAGTGGACTGAAAACGCTGGCGAGAAACTGGCAGCTGCCCGACGCCAACGGCACGCGGGCCATGCTGGCGATCAACCAGGTCAGCGCCGGATTGCGTTTGCAGGCGCGTTTGACGGCCTCCTTCGAGATGTCCAGCGCGTAGCCATCGGCATCCGGCAAGGCTTCAGCGATCTGCGCGGTGTAGTAACCCTCGCCACAACCGATATCGACCCAACGGGCCGGCGCATAACTCGCCGCCAGCTCCGCCAGACGCTTGGCCACCGGCGCATAGTGGCCGGCGTTCAGGAAGTCGCGGCGAGCCTCGACCATCGCCTGATTGTCGCCGGGGTCGCGGCTGTTCTTGTGCTGCACCGGCAGCAGGTTCAGGTAACCCTGCCGCGCGCGGTCGAAGCGGTGGCCAGCGGGGCAGACCACGCCGTTGTCCACCGCGTTCAGCGGTTCACTGCAGATCGGACACGCCAGCATCAGGCGAGCAACTTGATCAGGGTCTGGTAGTAGATCTCGGTCAGCACGTCGAGATCGGCCGCCAGCACGCGCTCGTTGACCTGGTGGATGGTCGCGTTGACCGGGCCCAGTTCAACAACCTGAGTGCCCATGGTCGCGATGAAACGACCGTCGGAGGTGCCGCCGCTGGTGGACGCCTTGGTTTCGCGACCGGTGATCTGCTTGATGCTCGATGACACTGCGTCGAGCAGCGCGCCCGGCTCGGTGAGGAACGGCAGACCGGACAGCGCCCAGTCGATGTGCCAGTCCAGACCGTGCTTGTCGAGGATGTCGGCGACGCGTTTCTGCAGGCCTTCGACCGTCGATTCCGTGGAGAAGCGGAAGTTGAACAACGCCACCAGGTCGCCCGGAATCACGTTGGTCGCGCCGGTGCCGGAGTTGACGTTGGAAATCTGGAAACTGGTTGGCGGGAAGAAGTCGTTGCCGTGATCCCAGTGCTCTGCAGCCAGCTCGGCGAGGGCCGGGGCGGCGAGGTGGATCGGGTTCTTCGCCAGGTGCGGATAGGCCACGTGGCCCTGCACGCCGCGCACGGTCAGCTTGGCGCCGAGGGAGCCGCGGCGACCGTTCTTGACCACGTCACCCACCAGCGTGGTGCTCGACGGCTCGCCGACGATGCACCAGTCCAGACGCTCGTTACGGGCGGCCAGACGCTCGACCACGGCCTTGGTGCCGTGATGCGCCGGGCCTTCTTCGTCGCTGGTGATCAGGAACGCGACCTTGCCCTTGTGATCCGGGTAGTCGGCGACAAAACGCTCGGCCGCTACGGTCATCGAGGCCAGGCTGCCTTTCATGTCTGCCGCGCCACGGCCGCAGAGCATGCCATGCTCATCGATCACCGCGTTGAACGGGTCGATCTGCCAGGCGGTCACCGGGCCGGTCGGCACCACGTCGGTGTGGCCGGCGAAGCACAGTACCGGGCCGTCGCCTTTGCCGTGAGTCGCCCAGAAGTTATCCACATCTTCGATGCGCATCGGTTCCAGCTGGAAACCGGCATCGCCCAGGCGCTGCATCATCTGCTTCTGGCAATCGGCGTCGACCGGCGTCACGGACGGACGGCGGATCAGATCGATGGCGAGTTGGAGGGTCGGCGAAAGGTCGGCGTGGGCCGTCATGGAAAACTCCGGATGCTGTAAATGTGGGAGCGAGCCTGCTCGCGATGATGATGTCCTGTTCAACATAAATGTTGAATGTGACGGACTCATCGCGAGCAAGCTCGCTCCCACAGGTCTAGGGGCAGGCCATAGGGGCCTTGGCCCTGCAAAATGGCGGTTATCTTAAAGCAAAACGGCGACCATTGGCCGCCGTTTAGTGCATCGGGAAGGATTTAGACGGCCGGTGCCGGTTCAGGCGCCGGCGCCGGTTTTGGCAGCGACGACAGGAACGCCATGATCAGCGCCGCCACGTACGGCAGCGACTGCACCAACAGCATGGTCACCCAGAAGCGCATGTCGTTGCTCGGAATGCCTTGCACCAGGTAGATACCCAGCGCCGCGCCCCACAACAGCAGCATGATGAACAGCTCTTCCCGGGCCTCGGAAATCGCCACCCAGAAGCCATGGTTGTCGGCGTTTTTCGGGGTGCGGAAGAACGGAATGCTGCTGGTGAAGAAGCCGTACAGCACCGCTTTGGCGATGGTGTGCGACAACGCCAGGCCGGCCAGTGCCGCGCAGAACGCATCCTTGAGGTTCACGCCCACGGCGCGACGGTAGAGGAAGATGATCTTGCCGACCTTGAACACAAACAGCGCCAGCGGCGGGATTGCGAAAATCAGCAGCGGCGGATCGACCCTTTGCGGCACGATAATCATCGCCGCCGACCACAGCAGTGCGCCGACAGTGAAGAAGATGTTCATGCCGTCCGCCACCCATGGCAACCAGCCTGCGAGGAAGTGGTAACGCTGGCCGCGAGTCAGCTCGGTGTCCTTGCCGCGCAGCAGGCTGCGAGTGTGGCGCTTGATGATCTGGATTGCACCGTAGGCCCAGCGGAAACGCTGCTTCTTGAAGTCGATGAAGGTGTCCGGCATCAGACCCTTGCCGTAACTGTCGTGGTAATACGCCGCCGACAGGCCTTTCTCGAATACCCGCAGACCGAGCTCGGCGTCTTCACAGATGCACCAGTCGGCCCAGCCCAGTTCTTCCAGAACCGAACGGCGGGTCATGGTCATGGTGCCGTGCTGGATGATCGCGTCGCGGTCGTTGCGGGTGACCATGCCGATGTGGAAGAAGCCTTTGTATTCGGCGTAGCAGAGCTTCTTGAAGGTGCTTTCATTCTGGTCGCGGTAATCCTGTGGCGACTGCACCACGGCGATTTTCGGGTCGGCGAAGTGCGGCACCATGTGCTTGAGCCAGTTCGGGTGCACGCAGTAGTCGGAGTCGATCACTGCAATCACTTCGGCGTCCTTGGCGGTGTGCGGGATCAGGTAGTTCAGCGCGCCGCCCTTGAAACCGGCCAGGGGCGAGACGTGGAAGAACTTGAAGCGCGGGCCGAGGGTTTCGCAGTAGTCGCGCACCGGTTCCCAGACCGCCGGGTCCTTGGTGTTGTTGTCGATGATCAGGACTTCGAAGTCCGGATAGTCGAGGTTGGCCAGGGCGTTGAGGGTCTGTTTGACCATCTCCGGCGGCTCGTTGTAGCAAGGCACGTGGATCGAGACTTTCGGGCGGTAATCAGAATCGCCGACCACTGGCAGGAATTCACGGCGACGCTTGTGAATCCACACCGCCTCGGCCAGTTCGTGGGCCTCGGTCAACAATACGATGAACACCCCGAGCGCCCCGAGCGCCAGCAGGAAACCCACCGTCAGGCTGAACCACGTGCTGTATTGCAGGCTGTAGTCGTAACCGATCCACACCAGCACCGAACCGCACAGGAACGCAATAAAGGTCAGGAAGATCCGGCCACGCTGGCGCAGGGCCGAGCCGTCGATCATCAGCAACGTCAGCGACAGCAGCGCCAGCACCACCGAACCGACCGCCAGCACGCGCCATTGCGGGATCGCTACTACCGGGCCTTCGAAGTTGAATTTCTGCTGGCGCGCGGCGTTGAACACGCCCCAGTAAGCGCCGACCGAACCTTCGTCACTCGCCTTCCACGGCTGGTCAAACGCTTCGATCACGAAGTAGTTGAAGCCCTGGCGGTTGAGTTTGTTGACCAGCGTGCGCAGGTAGATCGCCTGATCCGCCGGCGACGCATCGGCGCCACCGCGCATGCGGCCGTTGCTCGGCCAGCCCACTTCGGACAGCAGCAGCGGTTTTTTCGGGAACATCTTTTTCAGATCGCGGGCGCGGTCGAAAACGAACTGCCCGGCCTTGTCCACCGGAATGAATTCCCAGTACGGCAGTACGTGCGCGGCGATCAGGTCGACGTGCTTGGCCAGTTCCGGGTGCTCTTCCCAGACGTGCCATTGCTCGGAGGTGGTCACCGGTACTTTGACGGCCGCACGCACGCGGTCGAGCAGCACGCTGAGTTGTTCGGCGGTGATTTCCTTGCGGAAGATCGCTTCGTTGCCGACCACCACGCGAACCACGCTGCGCGAGGTGTTGGCCAATTCGATGGCGCGGGTGATTTCCCGCTCGTTGCGCTCCTGGTCGGGGCTGATCCAGATCCCCAACGTCACGCGCAGGCCGAACTCTTCAGCCAGTTTCGGGATGTCCTGCAGCGAGCCGTCGACCGAGTAGATGCGGATGTTGTCCGTCAGCTTGCTCATGATCTCGAGGTCGCGGCGCATTTCATCGTCGGACGGATACTGATCCTTCTGTGGGAACTGTCCTTGCTGGAACGGTGAGTAGGAGAAACCGGAGATCTGCTCCGGCCAGTTCGGCGCGGAGACGGGGCGGTTGATCAGCGCCCAGAAACCGGTGAACAGGGCGGCGATTGCCAGAACCACCACCAGGTTGAGTCCAAATTTACGCGATGACATAGCTGTGTCGGGTTCCAAAGGCTGTGGAACGAAGGGTCGGCTGGTTGACGCCAAGAGGGCGCGCATCCTACACCGGCAGTTCGCCGAGTCCTACAAGAGACAGGGAAATGCCGGACGTTGGGCAATCCAACCTGACTTAAGTTCTTTCGTTTCAGCGTGTAAGACAAATCTTTGTTGCGTGCAGCTTTAATTAAAGCAGGCGCGTTCGCCGTTCATAGCGCAAAGATGCTCTTGGCCGCCGACGGCCCTATAATGCGCGCCGGTTTTTAGGGTAATGGTCATGAGTACAGAAGATCCGCGGTTTGCAGGCATCGCCCGTTTGTATGGCATCGAGGGCCTCGAGCGCCTGCGTGCCGCCCATGTGGCGATTGTCGGCGTTGGCGGCGTCGGTTCCTGGGCGGCGGAAGCCATGGCCCGTTGCGGGGTGGGCGAGATTTCGCTGTTCGACCTCGACGACGTCTGCGTCAGTAACGCCAACCGCCAGTTGCATGCGCTGGACACTACCGTCGGCAAGCCCAAGGTCGAGGTAATGGCCGAGCGTCTGCGCGGGATCAACCCGGACTGCAAGGTGCACGCGGTGGCGGACTTCGTCACCCGCGACACCATGGCCGAATACATCACGCCGAACATCGATTGCGTGATCGACTGCATCGACGCGGTCAACGCCAAGGCGGCGCTGATCGCCTGGTGCAAACGGCGCAAGATCCAGATCATCACCACCGGTGGTGCTGGCGGGCAGATCGACCCGACGCTGATTCAGGTCTGCGACCTCAACCGCACCTTCAACGATCCACTGGCCTCGAAAGTGCGCTCCACACTGCGTCGCGACTACGGCTTCTCGCGCACCGTGACCCGCCACTACAGCGTCCCGTGCGTGTTCTCCACCGAGCAACTGCGCTATCCGAAACCGGATGGCAGCATTTGCCTGCAGAAGAGTTTTGTCGGCGACGGCGTGAAGCTGGACTGCGCCGGCGGGTTTGGCGCGGTGATGATGGTGACGGCGACGTTCGGCATGGTCGCGGCGACCAAGGCGGTGGACAAGATTGTGGCGGGTGTTCGGCGCCCGGCGGATCGGGTCAAGCCACAGGCCTGACCAGTGCGGCTGATGACCTCATCGCTGGCAAGCCAGCTCCCACAGTTGATGTTCAGTGAACACACGTTCTATGTAGCACCAACTTCCAATGTGGGAGCTGGCTTGCCAGCGATGGCGGTTAGCCGGCCAGCTCATTCATCCGCTTGAGCACGGCATTCAGGCCATTGCTGCGCGACGGCGACAACTGCCGCGACAGTCCCAGCTGATTGAACCAGTCCGGCAGATCGATTTGCTGCAACTCGGCGGCCGACAAGCCGTTAACCCGCAACAGCAACAACGCCACCAACCCACGAATCATCCGCGCATCGCTGCTTGCCGCGAATTGCCAGTGGCCGTCGCGCAACTCACCGACCAGCCACACCTGACTTTCACAGCCATGCACCCGATTGGCCTCGCACTTGTCCGCATCGCTCAATGCCGGCAAACGATCCCCGAACTGCATCAACAGCCGCGCCCGTTGTTCCCAACCGGCGGTGTTCTGAAACGTTTGCAGCGCTTCGGCGGCCTCGACCGGCAGGCTCATCGCAACAACTCCAGCGCTTGATCCAGCGCTTCAAAGAATCGCTCCAGGTCTTCGGAATCGTTGTACAGCGCCAGCGACACGCGAATCGCCCCAGCCAGTTCAAAGCGCTTGAGCAGCGGCATCGCGCAGTGGTGCCCGGCACGCACGGCGATGCCCTGTTCGGTCAGCAAGTGCGCCAGATCGGCGTTGTGCACGCCTTCGACGACAAAACTGGCCAGCGCCAGTTGCGGCTTGCCCAGCAGACGAATCCCATTGCGGGCGGCGAGACCGCGCAACAGGTAATCGTGCAGTGCGGCTTCGTGGGCGGACACGGCGTCCTGATCCAACCCGGCGAGGTAGTCGAGGGTCGCGCCGAGGCCGATCACGCTGGCAATCGGCGGCGTTCCGGCTTCGAAGCCCAGCGGAGCAGGGCGGAAACGGGATTCGTGATAATTGGCTTCCAGTACCATTTCGCCGCCGAACTGCCACGGCCGCAGTTGTTCGAGCGCTGCGTTGCGCCCGAACAGCACGCCAAGGCCATCGGGGCCGTACAGCTTGTGGCTGGAAAACACATAAAAGTCGCAACCCAGCGCCTGCACATCGTGTCGACCGTGGACCACGCCTTGAGCGCCATCGACCACAGTCAGCGCGTTGTGCGCCTTGGCCATTGCCAGCAGCGCCGGCAACGGTTGCCAGGCGCCAAGCACGTTGGATAACTGACTGACCGCCAGCAGACGGGTGCGCGGGCCGATCAGGTGCACGGCGGCGGTGAGGTCGATCACGCCGTCCTCGTCCAGCGGCAGGATCACCAGTTTCAGGTCGCGACGTTGTGCCAGTTGCTGCCACGGCAGCAGATTGGCGTGATGCTCCAGGGCGCTGATGACAATTTCATCGCCCGGATGGAAAAGATGTTCCAGGCCATAGGCCAGGAGATTCAGCGCACTGGTGGCGCCGTGGGTGAAGATGATTTGCCCGCTGTCACCGGCATTCAGCCACTGGGCGACCTTCAGGCGACTGTCCTCGAACGCCTGCGTGGCGTGGGCGCCGGGCAGATGTTGCGCACGATGCACGTTGGCCGCGCCATTGGCGTAGTAATGCGCCAGCGCATCGAGCAGGGCCTGGGGTTTTTGCGTGGTGGCGGCGTTGTCCAGGTAAGTCTGGTCTTGCCGTTGCAGGGCGGCGATGGCCGGGAAATCGGCGCGCCAGGGGGAGGGAATCATCATGTGGTATACGCCTGACCCTGTGGGAGCGAGCTTGCTCGCGAAGGCGTCCTTGAGGACGCCAAAAAGCTTCGCGAGCAAGCTCGCTCCCACAGGTTATCAATGTGCTGCTTAGTTGTGAGCGTGCAGCGCTTCGTTCAGTTCGATCGCCGATTTGTGGGTTTTGCACTCCACGGCACCGGTTTCCGAATTGCGACGGAACAGCAGGTCGGTCTGACCGGCCAGCTCACGGGCCTTGACCACTTTGACCAGGTTGTTGTGCTCGTCCAGCAGCGCGACTTTGGTGCCGGCGGTCACGTACAGGCCCGACTCGACGGTGTTGCGGTCGCCCAACGGGATACCGATACCGGCGTTGGCGCCGATCAGGCAGCCTTCGCCGACCTTGATCACGATGTTGCCGCCGCCCGACAGGGTGCCCATGGTCGAGCAGCCGCCGCCCAGGTCCGAACCCTTGCCGACGAACACGCCAGCGGAGACGCGGCCTTCGATCATGCCCGGGCCTTCGGTGCCGGCGTTGAAGTTGATGAAACCTTCGTGCATCACGGTGGTGCCTTCGCCCACGTAGGCGCCCAGACGCAGACGTGCAGCGTCAGCGATACGCACGCCGGCCGGTACCACGTAGTCGGTCATTTTCGGGAACTTGTCCACCGAGAACACTTCCAGCAGCTCGCCACGCAGACGGGCTTCGAGTTGCAGCTCGGCCAGTTCGCTCAGGTCGATCGCGCCCTGGCTGGTCCAGGCAACGTTTGGCAACAGCGGGAAGATCCCGGCCAGGCTCACGCCGTGCGGCTTGACCAGGCGGTGGGACAGCAGATGCAGCTTCAGGTAAGCCTCAGGGGTCGAGGTCAGCTGAGCATCTTCGGCCAGCAGAGTGGCGACCAACGGCTTGTGGCTTTCAGCCAGACGGGTCAGCAGCTTGCCTTGTACCGCGTCGATGCCTTTCACGGCTTCAGCCAGTTGGGCGGCTTGTGCGGTGGTGAAGGTGATGGCCTGGTTGCCTTCGGTGTAGCCGAGGATCGGTGCGACAGCGGCGACCAGTTCGGCCGAAGGGTTCAACAGCGGCTGGGCGTAGAACACTTCCAGCCATGCGCCTTGACGGTTTTGGGTGCCGACGCCGAAGGCGATACTGAACAGGGAGTTGGACATGTGAATACCTCTACAAAAAGTGACGGGCTGCTTACTTGAGAGCGGCCGCGTAGATATCTGGCTTGAAGCCAATCAGGGTTCGGTCACCGAGATCGAGCACCGGGCGCTTGATCATCGAGGGTTGAGCGAGCATCAGTTCGATGGCTTTCGACTGGTCGAGATCGGCTTTGCGTTCGTCGTCGAGTTTGCGAAAGGTCGTGCCTGCGCGGTTCAACACCGTTTGCCAGCCATGCTCGTCGCACCATTGGGTCAGGTGCTCACGGTCAATGCCGGCGGTCTTGTAATCGTGGAAGTCATAGCTGACAGCGTGTTCATCGAGCCAGGTGCGCGCCTTTTTCATGGTGTCGCAGGCTTTGATGCCGAAAAGGTGCAACGTTTTGCTTGAAACGGTCAAGGAATTGCCCCCTTTACAGGTGCTGGAAAAAAATGGTGTCGGATTATGCCATGACCAGACGGTTTCGCGGCGCCGAGGTTGCTTTTGCTGAGGGGCCTGCGACATAGGTGCAACGGTCAGCCACAGCCTAAGCGGCTAATATGGCAGTTCAATGCTGTCGATTGTCCGGGATTTCCGCTTTATGCAAACTGCTTATACCGTCCTGATCCTGCTGATGCTGGTCAGTGTCTCGCGCCTGGTGGGACGGGTGATTCCACTGCCGTTGCCGCTGGTACAGATCGCTGCCGGTGCCTTGCTGGCCTGGCCGACCCTCGGCCTGCACGTGGCCCTTGATCCCGAACTGTTCCTGTTTCTGTTCCTGCCCCCGCTACTGTTTTCCGATGGCTGGCGCATGCCCAAGCGCGAATTGTGGCGCTTGCGCGGGCCGGTGCTCACGCTGGCAGTCGGGTTGGTGCTGTTTACCGTGGTCGGCGCTGGCTACTTCATTCACTGGCTGTTGCCGACGATTCCCTTGCCGGTGGCGTTTGCGCTGGCGGCGGTACTGTCGCCGACCGACGCCGTGGCGGTGTCGGCGATTTCGCAGAACCGCTTGCCGACACCGCTGATGCACATGTTGCAGGGCGAGGCGTTGATGAACGATGCCTCGGGTCTGGTGACGTTCAAGTTCGCGCTGGTCGCGGCAGTCACCGGCGCGTTTTCCCTGGCCAATGCCAGCCTGACCTTCGTGCTGGTGGCGGTCGGCGGGCTGGCGGTCGGTGTGGCACTGAGCTGGCTGGTCGGACGGCTGCGCGCCTGGATGATCGCCCGGGGCTGGGACGATCCGGCGACTCACGTGGTGTTTATGTTGCTGCTGCCATTTGCCGCTTACGTGCTGGCCGAACGGCTTGGCGCGTCGGGCATTCTCTCGGCGGTGGCGGCGGGGATGATGCAGAGCTGGCTCGATCTGCTGCCACGCCAGACCAGCACCCGCTTGCTCAACCGCAGCGTCTGGTCGTTGCTGGAGTTCGCCTTCAACGGTTTGATCTTCCTGCTGCTCGGCCTGCAACTGCCGGACATCATCAAGGCTGTGGTCAGCCACGAAACCTCGTTGTGGCCGACGCTGTTCTATCGCTGCCTCGATGTGGTGGCGATCTTCCTGGCGTTGGTGCTGTTGCGTTTCATCTGGGTGCAAAGCATCTGGCGTCTGTCGGTGCTGCTGCGCCGTCTGCGCGGCAAGGGGGATCTGACGCAAGTGCCGACCGCCCGTTCCTGCTGGTTGCTGACCGTCGGTGGCGTGCGCGGGGCGGTGACCCTGGCGGGCGTGATGTCGGTGCCGATGCTGATGGGCGGCGAGGCCTTTCCCGAGCGTGATTTGCTGATCTTTATCGCCGCCGGAGTGATTCTGTTGTCATTGGTGGCGGCGTGTATTGCGCTGCCATTGTTGTTGCGCGGCATCGAAAAGAGCCCGGACGACAAGCGTCGTCAGGAAGTGCGCGACGCCTGGCGCAAGACCGCCGAAGCGGCAATCCACGCGCTGGAGGTCGAAGAGGTCAATCCGCAGGACGCCGCGCAAGCCGCGCTGGCAGCGGAACTCAAGGCGCGGATCATGTCCGAGTACCGCCATCAGTTGGAGGTATTCAACGATTCCGCCGAAGCCCAGGCATTGGCGTTCCAGATGGATCTGCTGGAACGCCGCTTGCGCCTCAAGGCATTGCGGGCGCAGCGCCTTGAGTTGTACAGCCTCAGCCGCCAGCACCAGATTGGTGATGACGTGTTGCGTGAAGTATTGGGGGAGCTGGATTTGAGTGAGGCGAACCTGGGGCAGGTCAAATAATCGAGGCGCCCCGATCCACCGGTTACGCCGTTTCTGCAGCGGGATAGGGATAGGCCTTCGCCATGAAGGCCTTGTCTTTTTCACTGAGCGTCCGATTCAGATCAATCTTGAAATCGCCGTGAGTCCAATCCTGGCGAACGGGGTAATGCATGATCGATGTCGGATCGTAAGGCGAATAGTCGAACGAGCTCGCATCAAGCAGGTTGAAGTAGCGTTCATCGACAGACAGGCGCGCGTAATCGTCTTCATCGGCGTCTTCGGCCACGCCATGTGCGGCGTAAACCGCAGGCTTGTTCCAGGGAATGTTTGACTCCGGGTGCAGGTGCTCGTGTTCGGCCCCCAGAGCATGTCCGAACTCATGCATGACATTGGCGGCGAAGAATGCCGCTGCCCGCAGGTCCGGTGACAGCCTCATGGTCGGGTCTTGTGCTTCGATCAGCGTTGCGTTGTTGCCGATAGCAGACCAGTAAACGCCGGGATCGCTCTTGATACGGATATCCCCCGAGTCTCCCTCGACGAAATCGAACTTCAGGTTGATATGAGGCAGCCAACTGCTCGCTGCAGCTTTGACAGCGTCCTTGAACGCCTGATCGCCATTCAGAAAGGCAATGCACAATGTCTGGCCTGGCGTCCAGAAGTGAGCAGGCTTGCCGACTGCGCGTTTATTTCGATGGGTTCGGGTGACGGTTTGATTCATGTTCAAGTGTCCTTGCTTGTAAGGGAATAATTGACGTGTCCACGAATTCGATGAGTTCGGGTGGTGGTGAAGTTATTGATGATCGGGAATGTGTGAAAGTTGTTTGGTGTAAGTTGATGTTTGTGTAATTGATGTTCGTCAGGCGTTGCGCCTGACGAACTGTGTTGTTTTGAGTTGCGGTTTATTTCGGATAAAGCAGTTTCATCAATTGTTTGTCTTTTTTACTGATCTTGCGGTTTGTCGAGACTTCCCATTTGCCGATGGTCAAATCGTTCGATACAGGGTGGTGCATGATCGATCGCCTGTCGTAGTTCGTATAAATCGCATCCAGCGTATCGAAGGACGCAAACAGGTTGCGGTCGACCTGTTCGCGGGTCAGCGGATTCATTTCCCGATTCCGGTAAAACTCGTACACCTTGGGTTTGTCCCACGGAATATTGGCTTGAGGGTGCTGATGTTCATGCAGCGCTCCCAGCGCATGGCCGAACTCGTGGATCACGATGGTCTCGAAGTCGGCATGTTCCGGTTTGACGCCCAGGTTCATCGTTGGATGGTCGGGATGAATCAACAGCGCATCGGTGCCGAGCATCGAGCTGTTGTTATTGTTCCGGGTGGCGATACGGATATCACCTTTCAGATCGTCGACGAATTCAAACTTGAGGTTGATATGGGGCAGCCATTTACACGCGGCGTTGATAATTGCGGTTTTATGGTTGGCGTCGGGTGCATCCAGGAAAGCAATCTTTAAAGTTCGGCCATTTGCCCAGAGTTTCGAATAATTGACCACGGAGCGTTTGCGGCGTGAACCCGGTGCGCTTTGCGGACCTGCATTCGCCGGATTTTCGTTGATGGCTACCGAGTAAGCGGCCTGATCGTCAGGCCATTGAATCAGTTGGCAATCCAGAAGTTCGTTCATTGTTCACTTCTTCCATGAAGTTAAAGTTGGCATTCATTGATGCGCAGCGAATGGCGCAACTCAAGACTAACGTCTGGCCGATGGGGGAGTGCGGTAGAAACAGGAGGGGAACTGTTACGTGATATTGACACCCGTGCCGGATTGCCCGGCACGGGCATTCAGGCATTACTTGCGACGCAGGATGAAGTCGCGAATACGCTCGGCCGCTTCGACACACTCGGCCAGTGGTGCAACCAGTGCCATCCGCACGCGCCCGGCACCCGGATTGACGCCATCGACGTCGCGCGACAGGTAAGAGCCCGGCACGACGGTCACGTGTTCTTCGGTAAACAGGTCCCGGCAGAATGCGGCGTCGTCACCTTGCACGTTCGGCCACAGATAGAAGCTGCCATCCGGACGCTGCACGTCCATCACCGGGCTAAGGATCGCCAGCACGGCGTCGAACTTCTCGCGATACAGCGCGCGGTTGGCGCGTACATGGACTTCGTCATTCCACGCAGCAACGCTGGCCAGTTGGGTCTGAACCGGCATCGCGCAGCCGTGGTAGGTGCGGTACAGCAGAAAACCCTTGAGGATGTCGGCATCGCCGGCGACGAAACCGGAGCGCAGGCCCGGCAGGTTCGAACGCTTGGACAGGCTGTGGAACACCACGCAACGCTTGAAGTCCTTGCGGCCCAGTTCGGCGCAGGCGCTGAGCAGGCCCGGCGGCGGGGTCTGTTCGTCGAAGTACAGCTCGCTGTAGCACTCGTCGGCGGCGATCACGAAGTCGTATTCGTCGGCCAGGGCGATCAGCTTTTTCAGCACGTCGACCGGAATCAGCGCGCCGGTCGGGTTGCCCGGCGAGCAGAGGAACAGGATCTGGCAGCGTTTCCAGATGTCCGGCGATACCGCGTCGAAGTCCGGGTTGAAGCCGTTCCCGTCCAGGCATGGCAGGTAGTGCGGCTTGGCGCCGGCGAGGAATGCCGCGCCTTCGTAGATCTGATAGAACGGGTTCGGGCTGACCACCAGCGCGTCGTCGCCACGGTTGACCACGGTCTGAGTGAAGGCGAACAGCGCTTCACGGGTGCCGTTGACCGGCAGCACGTTGCGCGCCGGGTCGATCCAGCTGCTCGGCACGTTGAAGCGACGCTCGCACCATGCGGCGATGGCTTCGCGCAGGGCCGGGATGCCGAGGGTGGTCGGGTACACCGCCATCTGATCCAGATTGTTGGCCAGCGCCTCGGCGACAAAACTCGGCGAGCGATGCTTCGGTTCGCCGATGGACAGCGCGATCGGGCGCTTGTCCGGGTTTGGCGTGACGCTGCCGAGCAGGGCGCGGAGCTTTTCGAACGGGTAGGGCTGAAGCTGGGACAGAGCGTTGTTCATGAGGGCCTCGTTCAATGTGGGAGCGAGCTAGCTCCGGGCGGCGAACCGACGAATGCGGTGTATCAGTCGAAAATGATGTTCAATGTGACATCGCATTCGTCGGATCGCCGCCCGGAGCAAGCTCGCTCCCACAGGGGGGAATGGTTGATTCAGATGCTGATGCGCGACAGTTTGATATCGGGTTCCTGATTGACGCTCAACTGTTCGACGATGGCATCCTGCAAACGGCTGCACAGCAGCGGGTCGGACAGTGGTTGATTGTGGGCGTCGGTGATGAAGAACACGTCTTCCACCCGCTCGCCCAGGGTGGCGATCTTGGCGTTCTGCAGCGACAGGTCGAACTCGAGGAAAATCCCGCCGACCCGTGCCAGCAGGCCGGGGCGATCCGGCGCGGTGAGTTCCAGCACCGTCACCGGACGCTGGGCATCGTTGTGGATCGTCACCTGCGGGGCGAACGCAAAATGCTTGAGCTGACGCGGCACCCGACGCTGGATGATCGTCGGGTAGTCGGCGGGGTTGCGCAGCGCTTCGGTCAGACCCTCGCGAATCTGCTTGACCCGGATTGGGTTGTCGCCGATCGAGTCGCCGTCGGTGTCGAGCACGATGTAAGTGTCGAGGGTGAACTGGCTGCTGGACGTGATGACCCGGGCGTCGTGAATGTTCAGGTTGAGCTGGTCCATCGCGGCCACGGTCACGGCGAAGAAGTCGTGCTGGTCCGGTGCATAGATGAAGATCTGCGTGCCGCCCTCAAATTCGCGCTGGGTGGTTTCCTTGATCAGCACCAGCGGACCGCCGTCGGCCGGTTGCTGGAGGATCGCGTCGGTGTGCCAGGCCACGTCGCCGGCGGTGTGGCGCAGGAAGTAGTCGTCGCCCAGTTGCGCCCACAATTGCTCGACGTCATCCGGATCGGTGCCGCCACGTACCAGAATGTCCAACGCTGCGCTCTGGGTCTGGCGGATCTGCTCTTCGCGATCTACCGGGTTCTCCAGGCCACGGCGCAGGGCGCGCTTGGTCTCGGTATAGAGCTGGCGCAACAGGCTGGCGCGCCACGAATTCCACAGGGTCGGGTTGGTCGCGTTGATGTCGGCCACGGTCAGCACGTACAGATAGTCGAGACGGGTTTCGTCACCGACCGCCAGGGCGAAATCATGGATCACCTGCGGGTCGGACAAGTCCTTGCGCTGTGCGGTGGTCGACATCACCAGGTGGTTCTGCACCAGCCAGACGATCAGGCGGCTGTCCCAAACCGGCAGTTGGTGACGCTGGCAGAACGCCTCGGCATCGACCGCGCCGATTTCCGAGTGGTCGCCATGTCGGCCCTTGCCGATGTCGTGATACAGGCCCGCCATATAAATGAGTTCAGGTTTGGGCAGTTTCGCCATGAGCTTGGCGGCCAGCGGGAATTTCTCCGACACCTGGGTGTACTGCAATTTGCGCAGGTGTTTGATCAGGTTCAGCGTGTGCGCATCGACCGTATAGATGTGGAACAGGTCGTGCTGCATTTGCCCGACGATGAAGCCGAACTCCGGCAGATAGCGCCCGAGAATGCCGTAACGGTTCATCCGCCGCAGGTTGCGGTGGATGCCGATCTTGCACTTGAACAGCTCGATGAACAGGCTGGTGTTGCGGATGTCGTTGCGGAAATTGTCGTCGATCAGGTGACGGTTTTCCCGCAGCAGACGAATGGTGTCGGCGCGTACGCCTTTGATTTCCGGCTGCTGGGCCATCAGCACGAAGATCTCGAGCATGGCGAACGGCGTGCGGCGGAATACGTTGTCGTTGCGTGCCTCGATGTAGCCGTCGTGCAACTGGAAGCGCGAGTTGATCGGCTGCGGCGGGGCTTCGTCTTCCGGGGCGAGGATGACTTCCTCGAAGTGCTGGATGATCAGGTCGCTGAGCTGGGCAATGCTCATCACAACGCGGAAGTATTGCTGCATGAAGTTTTCGACAGCCTGTTTGGCGTCGTCGCCTTCAAAACCCAGCAGCCCGGCAATGGTGCGCTGGTGATCGAACAGCAGACGGTCTTCGGAGCGACCGGCGAGCATGTGCAGGGCGTAACGCACCTTCCAGAGGAATTCCTGGGAGGACGCCAGCAGGGCGTTTTCACTTTCGACCAGAAACCCTTCACCGGCCAGCGCGCGCAGGTTCAGGGTGCCGTACTGACGACGGGCCACCCACAGAATCGTCTGAATATCCCGTAGTCCGCCGGGGGAGCCTTTGACGTTGGGTTCCAGGTTGTATTCGGTGTCGTTGTACTTGTGGTGGCGAGCCTTCTGCTCGGCGCGCTTGGCCAGGAAGAACTCCTTGCTCGGCCACATGTGTGCAGTGCTGGTGACGTCGAGCATGCGCTGGCGCAGACGTTCGGGGCCGCAAATGGTGCGGCTTTCCATCAGGTTGGTGACTACCGTCAGGTCGGCGCGCGCCTCTTCGGCGCATTCGTCGACCGAGCGAACGCTCTGACCGACTTCAAGGCCGATATCCCACAGCAGCGTCAGAAAGCGCTCGATGGAATCGCGGAAAATTTCGTGGTCGGCGCTGTCCAGCAGGATCAGCAGGTCGATGTCGGAGTAGGGGTGCAACTCGCCGCGACCGTAGCCGCCGACCGCGACCAGCGCGATGTCGGCGTCTTCACTCCAGTCGAACTGATCCCAGGCCTTTTGCAGGATGTTGTCGACGAACCACGCTCGGTCTTCGATCAGCCGCCGGATGTCGCGACCGGCCCGAAAACGTGCATCGAGCACCTCGCGGGCCTGGCGGATCGCCTTCTTGAACGCCGCGATGGGACTCGCTTTCAGGGCCAGTTCAGCCTGGAACTGGCCGCGGTCGAAGAGTTCGGGATCCACCTGCGGCATCGATTGGCTTTCCTTCTATAGACTGGGAGCGGTGGGTGAATCAGGCCGAGATGCGCGGGATTGTATCGTCGCTGCGCAGGGTGAAGATCTCGTAGCCGGTGTCGGTGACAAGCAAAGTGTGTTCCCACTGGGCAGACAGCTTGCGGTCCTTGGTGATCGCGGTCCAGCCGTCGCCCAGTACCTTGGTGTCGGCCTTGCCCTGGTTGATCATCGGCTCGATGGTGAAGGTCATGCCGGCCTTCAGTTCCATGCCGGTGCCAGCGCGGCCGTAATGCAGGATCTGCGGCTCTTCGTGGAACACCTTGCCGATGCCGTGGCCGCAGAACTCACGCACCACCGAGAAACCGTTCTTTTCCGCGTGCTTCTGAATGATTTCGCCGATGTCACCGAGGCGGCAGCCGGGTTTGACGATCTCGATCGCCTTGTACATGCATTCCTGGGTGACCTGCGACAGGCGCTCGGCCCAGACCGGTACGGTGCCGACGTGGAACATGCGGCTGGTGTCGCCGTGGTAGCCGTCCTTGATCACGGTGACGTCGATGTTCAGGGTGTCGCCGTTTTTCAGCGGCTTGTCGTTCGGGATGCCGTGGCAGACCACGTGGTTGATCGAAGTGCAGATCGACTTCGGGTAGCCCTTGTAGTTGAGCGGGGCAGGGATGGCCTGCTGCACGTTGACGATGTAGTCGTGGCAGATCTGGTTCAGCTCATCGGTGGTCACGCCCGGCTTGACGTGCTCGGCAATCATTTCCAGCACATCGGCGGCCAGTTTGCCGGCGACACGCATCGCGGCGATGTCCTCGGGGGTTTTGAGGGTGACGGTCATACAGGCTCTCTCTGCGCTCGGCGGCGCTTGCTGATACGGACAGGGGCGCGGCTGTTGATTTGGCGGCCCCGAAAAACGCGATTCTAACAGACCAAAGGCGCAAATCCGCGCCCGCGTGCATCGCTTCTCTCGATACAATGCGGTGCATTGTCCCGATTCCAAGGGGCTGGCGCGCATGTCCCTGACGCGATTGCAGATTCCGGGTTCCGTTTGCGTCGCCCCTGTGGTATAAAATGCGCCGCTTTCCGGGGATAGCCCCGAGAGCATTAACCCACACACGTGTCGACACGATGGCCTGGGTGCCGTTGATCCTCGGATCAATGGTTGGTCATTGGGATACGTGGAGGCCCAACCCGACTTATCAAGGAACTATCATGTCCCAAGTCAACATGCGCGATATGCTGAAGGCCGGTGTGCACTTCGGTCACCAAACCCGTTACTGGAATCCGAAAATGGGTAAATACATTTTCGGCGCGCGTAACAAGATTCACATCATCAACCTTGAAAAAACCCTGCCAATGTTCAACGAAGCTCTGACTTTCGTAGAGCGTCTGGCCCAGGGCAAAAACAAGATTCTGTTCGTCGGCACCAAGCGTTCCGCTGGCAAGATCGTTGCTGAAGAAGCAGCACGTTGCGGTTCGCCGTACGTCGATCACCGCTGGTTGGGCGGCATGCTGACCAACTTCAAGACCATTCGTGCTTCCATCAAGCGTCTGCGTGACCTTGAAGTACAAGCCGAAGACGGTACTTTCGCCAAGCTGACCAAGAAAGAAGCGCTGATGCGCACTCGCGATCTTGAGAAGCTGGACCGCTCCCTGGGCGGCATCAAGGACATGGGCGGTCTGCCAGACGCACTGTTCGTGATCGACGTTGACCACGAGCGCATCGCGATCACCGAAGCCAACAAGCTGGGCATCCCGGTCATCGGCGTTGTCGATACCAACAGCAGCCCGGAAGGCGTTGACTACATCATCCCAGGCAACGATGACGCTATCCGCGCTATCCAGCTGTACATGGGTTCGATGGCTGACGCAGTGATCCGCGGTCGCAACAACGTTGCTGGCGGCACTGTAGAATTCGCAGCTGAAGAAACTCAGGCTGCAGCTGAGTAATTGACGCCCTGGCGTTGACTCAGTAAGCAAAAAGGGGGCTTGGCCCCCTTTTTGCCACCTCGAAAACCATCTGTCGGCAGCGCAGCTACAGCATCTGTAACGTGCAGCGGCTACAAACAGGTTCGGGAAGAATTGAACGCCCGTTCGATCGGGTGGAATGGTTGAAAACCTATCCAAGAGGAATTTGAAAATGGCAGCAATTACTGCAGCGTTGGTCAAAGAACTGCGCGAGCGTACCGGCGAAGGCATGATGGATTGCAAGAAGGCCCTGGAAAAGGCTGGCGGCGACATCGAAAAAGCCATTGATGACATGCGTGCTTCGGGCGCCATCAAGGCTGCCAAGAAAGCCGGCAACGTTGCCGCTGAAGGCGCTATCGCCATCAAGGACGACGGCAAGGCTGCCGTTCTGATCGAAGTCAACTCGCAGACCGACTTCCTGGCTCTGCAGGACGACTTCAAAAACTTCGTTGCTGCCAGCGTCGACAAGGCATTCGCTGACAAGCTGACCGACGCAGCTCCGCTGATCGCTTCTCAAGAAGCTGCTCGCGAAGCACTGGTTGCCAAAGTAGGCGAGAACGTGAACATCCGTCGTCTGGTGCGCGTAGAAGGCGACGTAGTCGGCACCTACCTGCACGGCAACAAGATCGGTGTTGCTGTTGTCCTGAAAGGCGGCGACGTCGAGCTGGCCAAAGATATCGCAATGCACGTTGCTGCAAGCAACCCTGAGTTCCTGCTGCCTTCGCAAGTCTCCGACGAAGCGATCGAGCGTGAAAAGGCTGTGTTCCTGCAGCTGAACGAAGAAAAAATCAAAGGCAAACCAGAAAATATTGTTGAGAACATGGTCAAGGGCCGTATCAGCAAGTTCCTGGCAGAGGCGAGCCTGGTTGAGCAGGCGTTCGTCAAGAACCCTGAAATCAAGGTTGGCGAGCTGGCCAAGAAAGGCGGCGCTGAAATCGTTTCCTTCACCTACTTCAAAGTAGGCGAAGGCATCGAGAAGCCGGTCGACAACTTCGCTGAAGAAGTTGCTGCCCAGCTGGCTGCCGCCAAGCAATAAGACGGTTTTTCAACTGTCGCCCGAAAGAGGCTGCCCGCTCACGCGCGCAGCCTCTTTTCAGATAGGGTTACCAATTTTTAATTGGTTTCCCCTTGGAACTGACTTACAAAGCCATGTTCCGATGGCGCTGAAGCAGCGCCAAGCTAGAGTGAACGCCAGCTGTAAACAGCTCGCAAAGAATTTTTAAAATACGCCGCAGGAGAGATTCGCAATGGCTCAGCAGGGCAGTGGTTATCAGGCTCGCTATAAACGCATTCTACTCAAGCTTAGCGGCGAGGCCCTGATGGGCTCGGAAGAGTTCGGGATCGATCCGAAAGTGCTCGATCGCATGGCGCTGGAAGTCGGCCAACTGGTCGGTATCGGCGTTCAGGTCGGTCTGGTGATCGGTGGTGGCAACCTGTTCCGCGGTGAAGCGCTGAGCAAGGCCGGCATGGATCGGGTCACGGGCGACCACATGGGCATGCTGGCCACTGTGATGAACGCCCTGGCCATGCGCGATGCGCTGGAACGTGCCAATATCTCGGCCATCGTGATGTCGGCCATTTCCATGGTCGGTGTGACCGATCACTATGACCGTCGCAAGGCCATGCGCCACCTGAACTCCAAGGACGTGGTGATTTTCGCGGCCGGCACCGGCAATCCGTTCTTTACCACGGATTCGGCAGCCTGCCTGCGCGCCATTGAAATCGACGCCGATGTCGTGCTCAAGGCGACCAAGGTCGATGGCGTCTACACCGCTGACCCGTTCAAAGACCCGCATGCCGAGAAGTTCGATCATCTGACATACGATGAAGTACTGGATCGCAAGCTGGGTGTAATGGATCTGACGGCTATCTGCCTGTGCCGCGATCACAAGATGCCGCTGCGCGTATTTAACATGAACAAGCCCGGTGCCCTGCTGAACATTGTGCACGGCGGCGCAGAAGGGACTTTGATCGAGGAAGGCCAACAATGATCAACGAAATCAAGAAAGACGCCCAAGCGCGTATGCAGAAATCCCTGGAGTCTCTGAACCACGCGTTCGGCCAGATTCGTACCGGCAAGGCTCACCCGAGCATCCTCGGCAGTGTCATGGTGCCTTACTACGGCACTGACACTCCGCTGAGCGGCGTTGCCAACGTCACCGTGAAAGACTCGCGCACCCTGCAGGTCGTGGCATTCGAGCGCAACATGCTTGCTGCCGTCGACAAGGCAATCCAGAGCGCCGGTCTGAACCTCAACCCGACCAACCTGGGTGAGTTGCTGTTGATCCCTATGCCGGCCCTCACCGAGGAAACGCGTAAAGGCTTCACCAAGCAGGCGCGTAGCGCTGCTGAAGACGCGCGTGTTGCCGTGCGCAATATTCGTCGTGATGCCTTGGGCGAGCTCAAGAAACTGGTCAAGGACAAGGAAATCAGCGAAGACGAAGAGCGTCGTGCAATCGCTGATATCGATAAGCTGACCAAAGAATCCGAGGCCCAGATCACCAAGGCCACGGACGAAAAAGAAAAAGACCTGATGGCCGTATAAGGGTCGAGCTTTAAATGGACAAGACCAAGCAGACTGCGCCGTCCGCGGTGCCGCGCCATGTCGCGATCATCATGGATGGCAATAATCGCTGGGCGAAAAAACGCTTCATGCCAGGTGTCGCCGGGCATAAAGCGGGCGTGGACGCTGTGCGGGCGGTGATCGAAGTGTGTGCCGAGGCCAAGGTCGAGGTGCTCACCCTGTTCGCATTTTCCAGTGAAAACTGGCAGCGTCCGGCCGATGAGGTCAGCGCCTTGATGGATCTGTTCTTCAAGGCACTGCGTCGTGAAGCCAAGCGCCTGAACGACAACAACATCAGTCTGCGCATCATTGGCGACCGTACGCGGTTCCATCCGGAGCTTCAGGCAGCCATGCGTGAGGCTGAAGCGATGACCGCCGGTGCCAACCGTTTCATCCTGCAGATCGCCGCCAACTACGGCGGTCAGTGGGACATCGCGCAAGCGGCGCAGCGACTGGCTCGTGAGGTCCAGGCGGGACATCTGCGGCCGGAAGACATCACGCCGGATCTGCTGCAGACCTGTCTGGTCACCGGTGATCTGCCGTTGCCCGACTTGTGCATCCGCACCGGTGGCGAACACCGCATCAGCAACTTCCTTTTGTGGCAGCTGGCTTACGCCGAGTTGTACTTCTCCGACCTGTTCTGGCCGGACTTCAAACACGAAGCCATGCGCAATGCGCTGGCCGATTTCGCTTTGCGCCAGCGCCGCTTCGGTAAAACGAGCGAGCAGGTCGAAGCTGGAGCCCGGGTTTAATGCTTAAACAACGCATCATCACTGCACTGATTCTGCTGCCGATCGCTCTGGGCGGTTTTTTCCTGCTCGAAGGTTCCGGGTTTGCCTTGTTCATCGGTCTGGTCGTGAGTCTGGGCGCCTGGGAATGGGCGCGTCTGGCCGGCTTCACCGCGCAGCCATTTCGTGTCGGCTACGCGGCGGTGGTCGCGCTGATGCTGTTCGTCATGTACATCCTCCCGGGGCTGGCGCCCTGGGTGCTGGGCGCTTCGGTGATCTGGTGGGCATTGGCGACCTGGCTGGTATTGACATACCCGCGCTCCAGTGAGCACTGGTCCAGTGCTGCCACCAAACTGGTGATCGGTTTGCTGATTCTGTTGCCTGCCTGGCAAGGGCTGGTGCTGATCAAGCAGTACCCGCTCGGTAACTGGCTGATCATGGCGGTGATGGTGCTGGTGTGGGGCGCTGACATCGGGGCGTATTTCTCCGGTCGAGCATTCGGCAAACGCAAGCTGGCGCCGCAAGTCAGTCCCGGTAAAAGCTGGGAAGGCGTATATGGTGGTCTGGCGTTGAGTCTGGTCATTACCACGCTGGTGGCTCTGTTCCGTGACTGGACGGTGGCGCAACTGTTCAAGGGTTTGATCGGTGCTGCAGTGATCGTATTCATCTCGGTGGTAGGCGACCTGACCGAAAGCATGTTCAAGCGTCAGTCCGGCATCAAGGACAGCAGTAATCTGCTGCCTGGTCACGGTGGCGTGCTGGATCGCATCGACAGCCTGACGGCGGCGATCCCGGTCTTTGCGGTGCTGTTGTGGATGGCGGCGTCGTGAGTCGCCCGCAGCAGATTACCGTCCTGGGGGCAACCGGTTCGATCGGTCTGAGCACCCTTGATGTCATCGCTCGTCATCCGGAGCGTTATCAGGCTTTCGCCCTGAGCGGTTTCACGCGTCTGAGTGAATTGTTTGCCCTGTGTGTTCGTCATCTCCCGAAATATGCAGTAGTGCCGGAAGCCGGCGCTGCTCGCAGCCTGCAGGACGATTTGCGTGCGGCAGGCCTGTCGACGCAGGTGTTGGTCGGCGAGGAAGGCTTGTGTCAGGTCGCTGCTGCGCCGGAGGTGGATGCTGTCATGGCCGCCATCGTCGGCGCGGCCGGCCTGCGCCCGACTCTTGCGGCTGTCGAGGCGGGCAAGAAGATTCTTCTGGCCAACAAGGAAGCGCTGGTCATGTCCGGCGCCTTGTTCATGCAGGCTGTGCGTAAAAGCGGTTCGGTCCTGCTGCCGATTGACAGTGAGCACAACGCGATTTTCCAGTGCATGCCGCAGGACTTTGCTCGTGGGCTGAGCAATGTTGGAGTCCGTCGGATTTTGCTGACAGCTTCTGGTGGCCCTTTCCGGCAGACGCCGATGGCCGAGCTGGCGCATGTTTCACCCGATCAGGCGTGTGCTCACCCGAACTGGTCGATGGGCCGCAAGATATCCGTGGATTCGGCCAGCATGATGAACAAGGGGCTCGAGTTGATCGAAGCCTGCTGGTTGTTCGATGCCAAGCCTTCGCAAGTCCAAGTGGTGATTCATCCCCAGAGCGTGATTCATTCGCTGGTCGACTATGTGGACGGTTCGGTACTGGCGCAGTTGGGTAATCCCGACATGCGCACACCGATTGCCAATGCACTGGCGTGGCCTGAACGCATTGACTCGGGCGTGGCGCCGCTGGATCTGTTCGCTGTCGCGCGCCTGGACTTCGAAGCCCCCGACGAAGATCGCTTCCCATGTCTGCGTCTGGCACGGCAAGCTGCCGAAGCGGGAAACAGCGCACCAGCCATGCTCAACGCGGCGAATGAAGTGGCGGTTGCTGCGTTTCTCGACGGGCGGGTTCGCTATCTGGAAATCGCGAGTATCATCGAGGAAGTCTTGAATCTCGAGCCAGTTGTGGCGTTGAACGATCTCGAAGCGGTGTTTACCGCTGACGCGACTGCTCGGACATTGGCCGTACAGTGGCTGACTCGACACGGCCGATAGGTCTTGCAACACATGGCTTCACGCGGCACTGGACAGGATTGCGGAGAAAGTAGATGAGCGCGCTCTATATGATTGCCGGCACCCTGATCGCTCTGGGTGTGCTGGTTACCTTTCACGAATTCGGCCACTTCTGGGTCGCGCGTCGCTGTGGCGTCAAGGTTCTGCGTTTCTCCGTGGGCTTCGGCATGCCACTGCTGCGCTGGCACGACAAGCAGGGTACCGAATTCGTGGTCGCGGCCATTCCGCTGGGTGGCTACGTCAAGATGCTCGACGAGCGCGAAGGCGAAGTGCCGGCCGATCAAGTTCATCAGTCATTCAATCGCAAGTCCGTGCGTCAGCGTATCGCTATCGTCGCGGCCGGCCCTGTAGCCAACTTCCTGCTCGCGCTGGTGTTTTTCTGGGTGCTGGCCATGCTCGGCAGCGAGCAGATTCGCCCGGTCATCGGTTCGGTGGAGTCCGGCAGCATCGCCGCAACGGCTGGACTGAGCGCCGGTCAGGAAATCGTTGCGATCGACGGTGAGCCGACCTCGGGGTGGGCTGCGGTCAACCTTCAGCTGGTGCGGCGTCTGGGGGAAAGCGGCTCACTGCAAATGCTGGTGCGCGATCAGGGTTCCACGGCGGATTCGCCTCGTGTGCTGGCACTCGATAAATGGCTCAAGGGGGCTGACGAGCCGGATCCGATTCGCTCTCTCGGCATTCGCCCTTGGCGCCCGGCATTGCCGCCGGTGCTGGCCGAACTCGATCCGAAAGGTCCGGCACAGGCAGCCGGGCTGAAAACCGGCGATCGTCTGCTGACGCTGGATGGCAAGGGGCTGGATGACTGGCAGCAGGTGGTCGACACCGTTCGTACGCGTCCTGATACCAAAATCGTGCTGCGCGTCGAGCGCGACGGTGTTCAAATCGATGTCCCTGTGACACTGGCCGCGCGTGGCGAGAAGGCGTCGCCAAGCGGTTACCTGGGGGCGGGTGTGAAGGCTGTCGACTGGCCGCCGGAAATGATTCGCGAGGTCAGCTATGGGCCTTTGGCGGCGATTGGCGAGGGTGCCCGTCGTACCTGGACCATGAGCGTCCTGACGCTGGATTCACTGAAGAAAATGCTCTTCGGCGAGCTCTCGGTAAAAAACTTGAGTGGACCGATAACCATTGCTAAAGTGGCGGGCGCTTCTGCCCAGTCGGGCGTCGCTGATTTCCTGAATTTCCTTGCTTATCTGAGTATTAGCCTGGGGGTTCTGAATTTGCTGCCCATTCCTGTACTGGATGGGGGGCATTTGTTGTTTTATCTGATCGAGTGGGCGCGTGGTCGTCCCTTGTCGGATCGGGTGCAAGGTTGGGGGATACAGATCGGTATCAGTTTGGTGGTCGGAGTGATGTTGCTTGCTCTGGTCAACGATCTGGGTCGTCTGTAACGCTTCGCTGAATTGCGAATCTGCCGCATTTTGCGGCAGTTTGTTTATTGCCAGTTGGAATAAGAAAGGACTTCATGAAACGTCTGCTGCTAACTGCGGTTCTCACCGTATTGATGATCGCCGAAGTTCACGCCGAGTCCTTCACTATCTCTGATATTCGCGTCAATGGCCTCCAGCGGGTCTCCGCGGGTAGTGTCTTTGGTGCCTTGCCGTTGAACGTCGGCGAGCAGGCGGATGATCGTCGCCTGGTGGAATCCACTCGTGCGTTGTTCAAAACCGGTTTCTTTCAAGATATCCAGCTGGGCCGCGAAGGCAACGTTCTGGTGATCACTGTCGTCGAACGTCCGTCGGTTGCCAGCATCGAGATCGAAGGCAACAAGGCGATCTCCACCGAAGACCTGATGAAAGGCCTCAAGCAATCCGGTCTGGCCGAAGGCGAGATTTTCCAGCGCGCGACCCTCGAAGGCGTACGTAACGAGCTGCAACGTCAATACGTTGCACAGGGCCGTTACTCGGCTACCGTCGATACCGAAGTGGTCTCGCAGCCGCGCAACCGTGTCGGCCTGAAAGTGAAGATCAACGAAGGCACCGTCGCAGCCATTCAGCACATCAACGTGGTGGGCAACACGGTTTTCCCCGAGGAAGACCTGACCGACCTGTTCGAACTGAAAACCACCAACTGGCTGTCGTTCTTCAAGAACGACGACAAGTACGCCCGTGAAAAACTGTCCGGTGACCTGGAGCGTCTGCGTTCCTACTACCTGGACCGTGGCTATATCAACATGGATATCGCTTCGACCCAGGTGTCCATCACCCCGGACAAGAAGCACGTCTACATCACCGTCAACGTCAACGAAGGCGAGAAGTACACCGTTCGTGACGTCAAGCTCAGCGGTGACCTGAAAGTCCCTGAGGACCAGGTCAAGTCGCTGTTGCTGGTGCAGAAAGGCCAGGTCTTCTCGCGCAAGCTGATGACCACCACATCCGAACTGATTACCCGTCGTCTTGGTAACGAGGGTTATACCTTCGCCAACGTCAACGGCGTGCCACAACCGCACGACGAAGATCACACCGTCGATATCCTGTTTGCTGTCGATCCGGGCAAGCGTGCCTACGTCAACCGCATCAACTTCCGTGGCAACACCAAGTCCGAGGACGAGGTGCTGCGTCGTGAAATGCGTCAGATGGAAGGTGGCTGGGCTTCGACCTACCTGATCGACCAGTCCAAGACTCGTCTGGAACGTCTGGGCTTCTTCAAGGAAGTCAACGTCGAAACCCCGGCCGTGCCAGGTGTCGACGACCAGGTTGATGTGAACTACAGCGTTGAAGAGCAGGCTTCCGGTTCGATCACCGCCAGCGTCGGTTTCGCCCAGAGCGCCGGTCTGATCCTCGGTGGTTCGATCACTCAGAACAACTTCCTCGGTACCGGTAACCGCGTCAGCGTCGGCCTGACCCGCAGCGAATACCAGAGCCGCTACAACTTCGGCTATGTTGACCCCTACTGGACCGCCGATGGCGTGAGCCTGGGTTACAACGCGTTCTATCGCACCACCGACTACAAAGACCTCGACGTTGACGTAGCGAGCTATGCGGTTGACAGCCTGGGCGCCGGCGTAAACGTGGGCTACCCGATCAGCGAGACTTCGCGTCTGACCTTCGGCCTGTCCGCTCAGCAGGACAAGATCAAGACCGGTCAGTACACCGTTGACGAGATTTTCGACTTCGTTAAGCGTGAAGGCGATAACTACCTGAACTTCAAGGCTTCGGCCGGTTGGTCCGAGTCGACCCTGAACAAGGGTGTGTTGCCAACCCGTGGTCGCTCCCAGAGCCTGACCCTGGAAACCACCATTCCAGGCAGCGACCTGTCGTTCTTCAAGCTCGATTATCGTGGCCAGTTGTTCCAGCCTCTGAGCGAGAACTACACCATGCGCCTGCACACCGAACTGGGTTATGGCGATGGTTATGGTTCGACCGACGGCTTGCCGTTCTATGAAAACTACTATGCTGGTGGTTTCAACTCGGTTCGTGGCTTCAAGGACAGTACCCTCGGTCCGCGCAGTACGCCTAGCCGTGGCGTGGGTGTAACCGGTAACGCCGGTACGCTTGCCGACCCGGATCAGGATCCGCTGCCGTTCGGTGGTAACGTGTTGATCCAGGGTGGTGTCGAGGTGTTGTTCCCGCTGCCATTCGTCAAGGATCAGCGTTCCCTGCGTACTTCGGTATTCTGGGACGTGGGTAACGTATTTGACTCCAAGTGCGAGAAGACTACCAACGCGACTGTCGGTTCGACTTCTGCCACTCAGTGCAACGACATCAGCCTCAGCAACATGGCCAGCTCCGTCGGTGTCGGCGTGACCTGGGTCACCGCACTGGGCCCGCTGAGTTTTGCACTGGCGATGCCGATCAAGAAACCGGATGACGCTGAAACTCAAGTGTTCCAATTCTCCCTCGGCCAGACGTTCTAAGCGTCTGACCCAAGATAACGACAATGGATTTTGTAGGAGTGCATCGTGCGTAAGTTGACTCAATTGGTTCTCCTGGCCTCCGTACTGGTGGCAGGCCCGGCATTTGCCGACATGAAAATCGCCGTTCTGAACTATCAGATGGCTCTGCTGGAATCCGACGCGGCCAAGAAGTACGCCGTGGATGCCGAGAAGAAGTTCGGTCCTCAACTGACCAAACTCAAGACCCTCGAAAGCAGCGCCAAGGGCATTCAGGATCGTCTGATGGCCGGTGGCGACAAGATGCAGCAAGGCGAACGCGAGCGTCTGGAGCTGGAGTTCAAGCAAAAGGCGCGTGACTTCCAGTTCCAGTCCAAGGAGCTGAACGAAGCCAAGGCTGTTGCCGACCGCGAAATGCTCAAGCAACTGAAGCCGAAACTGGATAGCGCAGTGGAAGAAGTCATCAAGAAAGGTGGTTTTGACCTGGTGTTCGAGCGTGGCGCAGTCATTGATGTCAAACCTCAGTACGACATCACGCGCCAGGTTATCGAGCGCATGAATCAGCTGAAGTAACCCATGACCGTGACCATCAAGCTCGGCCAGTTGGCCGAGTTCCTCGGCGCCACCCTGAGTGGCGACCCCGAGAAGCAAATCACTGGGCTAGCCACCTTGCAGGAGGCTGGCCCAGCTCAGTTGAGCTTTCTGGCAAACCCCCAATACCGTAAATACCTGGCAGGCTCGCAAGCCGCAGCCCTGTTGCTCAAGGCTGCCGACGCCGAAGGTTATGCCGGTAATGCGCTGGTGGTGCCGGATCCTTACCTGGCTTACGCACGCATTTCCCATCTGTTCGATCCGAAACCCAAGGCTGTTGCCGGCGTTCATCCGACTGCCGTGATCGCCGAGGATGCCGTGGTCGATCCGAGCGCCAGTATCGGTCCGTTCGTGGTGATCGAAGCCGGTGTGCGAATCGGTGCGGACGTGACGCTCGGTGCGCATTGCGTGGTCGGTGCCCGCAGCGAAATCGGTGAGGGCGGCTGGCTGGCCCCGCGAGTCACGCTGTATCACGATGTGCGGATCGGCAAGCGTGTAGTGATCCAGTCCGGTGCCGTGCTCGGCGGTGAAGGCTTCGGCTTTGCCAACGAGAAGGGCATCTGGCAGAAAATCGCCCAGATCGGTGGCGTGACCATCGGCGACGATGTGGAGATCGGCGTGAATACCGCCATCGACCGCGGTGCGTTGGCCGATACCGTGATCGGCAACGGCGTGAAGCTCGACAACCAGATTCAGATCGCCCACAACGTACAGGTCGGTGATCACACCGCCATGGCAGCGTGCGTGGGGATTTCCGGCAGCACCAAAATCGGCAAGCACTGCATGCTCGCCGGCGGTGTTGGTCTGGTTGGGCACATCGATATTTGCGACAACGTATTCCTGACCGGGATGACCATGGTGACCCACTCGATTACCGAGCCGGGTGCCTATTCTTCCGGCACAGCTATGCAGCCTGCGGCCGAGTGGCGCAAAAGCGCGGCCCGTATTCGTCAGCTCGATGACATCGCGCGACGTTTGAAACAGCTGGAAAAGCGGTCCGGGGAAGTGACCCCCGACGGTAATGCTTCATCTGAAGGCTGATACCATTTCCATATCAAGTGTGCACAGCCTCTGGACTGCCTCCTTGATTTGCTAGAGGAGTGCGCGTCAGTCGCGCTCCCAATCTTTACATAGGCTTCCCCCCGAAATGATGGACATCAACGAGATTCGCGAATACCTGCCTCACCGTTACCCGTTCCTGCTGGTGGACCGGGTAGTGGAGCTGGATACGGAAGGCAAGCGCATTCGCGCCTACAAGAATGTCAGCATCAACGAGCCGTTCTTCAACGGTCACTTCCCAGCGCACCCGATCATGCCGGGCGTACTGATCATCGAAGCCATGGCTCAGGCTGCCGGGATCCTCGGTTTCAAGATGCTTGACGTGAAACCGGCCGACGGCACCCTTTACTACTTCGTCGGTTCCGACAAGCTGCGCTTCCGCCAGCCGGTGCTGCCGGGTGATCAATTGATCCTCGAAGCCAAGTTCATCAGCTGCAAGCGTCAGATCTGGAAGTTCGAATGCCAGGCTTCGGTCGATGGCAAACCGGTCTGCTCGGCTGAAATCATCTGTGCGGAACGCAAGCTATGAGTTTGATTGACCCTCGCGCAATCATCGATCCGTCGGCCGTCCTGGCTGACGGCGTCGAGGTCGGCCCGTGGTCGATCATCGGTGCAGGTGTGGAAATCGGCGAGGGAACGGTCATCGGGCCACACGTGATCCTCAAAGGTCCGACCCGTATCGGCAAGCACAACCGCATCTACCAGTTTTCCTCGGTAGGCGAAGACACGCCGGACCTGAAATACAAGGGCGAAGAAACCCGCCTGGTGATCGGTGACCACAACGTCATCCGCGAAGGCGTGACGATTCACCGTGGCACCGTTCAGGATCGTTCCGAAACGACCCTGGGTGATCACAACCTGATCATGGCCTACGCCCACATCGGACATGACAGCGTCATCGGCAACCACTGCATTCTGGTCAACAACACCGCACTGGCCGGCCATGTGCATGTTGATGACTGGGCAATCCTGTCCGGTTTCACCCTGGTGCATCAGTATTGCCACATCGGCGCCCACAGCTTTTCCGGCATGGGTACGGCTATCGGCAAGGATGTTCCGGCGTTCGTCACGGTGTTCGGCAACCCGGCCGAAGCGCGCAGCATGAACTTCGAGGGCATGCGCCGTCGCGGTTTCAGCGAAGACGCCATTCACGCCCTGCGTCGTGCGTACAAAACGGTGTATCGCCAGGGACTCACCGTCGAGCAGGCGCTGGCCGAACTGGCCGATCCGTCCGCGCAGTTCCCGGAAGTCGCAATGTTCCGTGACTCCATCCAGTCGTCGACCCGCGGCATCACCCGCTGACCATGGCCAATCTGCGTATTGCGCTGGTGGCGGGGGAGGCTTCCGGTGACATTCTGGGCGCCGGTCTCATGCGCGCCCTCAAGGCACAGCATCCTGCGGTGGAGTTCATCGGTGTCGGCGGTCCGCTGATGCAGGCCGAAGGCCTGACGTCCTATTTTCCGATGGAGCGTCTGTCGGTCATGGGGCTGGTGGAAGTCCTGGGGCGGTTGCGTGAACTGCTCAAGCGCCGCAAGGACCTGATCGCCACGCTTATCGCTGAAAAACCGGATGTGTTCATCGGTATCGATGCCCCGGATTTCAACCTCAATATCGAACTCAAGCTGCGTCAGGCCGGAATCAAGACCGTGCACTACGTCAGCCCTTCGGTGTGGGCGTGGCGGCAGAAGCGGGTGCTGAAGATCCGCGAGGGCTGCGATCTGATGCTCACGCTGCTGCCGTTCGAAGCCAGATTCTACGAAGAGAAGGGCGTTCCTGTACGGTTTGTCGGCCATACGCTGGCCGATACCATTCCACTGGAGTCCGATCGCAGCGCTGCGCGTGCAGAGCTTGATCTTCCGGACGGTCCGCTCGTGGCTCTGATGCCCGGCAGCCGGGGCGGCGAAGTCAGTCGTCTGGGTGCGTTGTTCCTCGATACCGCCGAACGCCTGCGTGCCATGCGCCCGGGTGTGCGTTTCGTCATTCCGTGCGCCAACTCCGAGCGTCGCGCCCAGCTTGAAGAACTGCTGGCTGGGCGCGACCTGCCGGTGACCTTGCTTGATGGCAAATCCCACCTGGCCCTGGCGGCGTGCAATGCGGTCTTGATCGCGTCGGGCACGGCAACCCTGGAAGCGCTGTTGTACAAGCGTCCGATGGTTGTGGCTTATCGTCTTGCGCCGCTGACGTTCTGGATTCTCAAGCGCATGGTCAAGAGCCCGTACGTTTCCCTGCCGAACCTGCTGGCCCAGCGCTTGCTGGTGCCGGAATTGTTGCAGGATGATGCGACGGTTGAGGCGCTTGCCCAAACCTTGTCGCCGTTGATCGACGGTGGCGAAGAGCAGACCCGCGGCTTCGACGAGATCCATCGCACCCTGCGCCTGGACGCTTCCAATCAGGCGGCTGACGCCGTTCTGAACCTGATCGGGCAAACACGATGAGCAAGACAAGCATGCAGATGGGCCTGGATTTCACCCTGGTCGCCGAAGTCGAAGAACTGGTGGCCGGCGTCGATGAAGTCGGTCGCGGCCCTTTGTGCGGCGCGGTTGTCACGGCTGCGGTGATCCTCGATCCGAACCGGCCGATCCTCGGTCTCAACGATTCGAAAAAACTGACCGAAGCCAAGCGCGAAAAGCTCTACGACGAAATCTGCGAGAAAGCACTGAGCTGGTGCATCGCTCGTGCTGAAGTCGAAGAAATCGATGAGCTGAACATCCTTCACGCGACCATGCTGGCAATGCAGCGCGCGGTCGCTGGCCTGCACATCCAGCCGAAACTGGCGATGATCGACGGCAACCGCTGCCCTAAATTGCCGATGCGTTCCGAGGCGGTGGTCAAGGGCGACAGCAAGGTTCCAGCCATCGCCGCTGCATCGATTCTGGCCAAGGTCAGCCGCGACCGCGAAATGGCTGCATTCGAATTGATCTACCCGGGTTACGGCATCGGCGGGCACAAAGGCTACCCGACGCCCGTTCATCTGGAAGCGCTGGTGCGCCTCGGGCCGACGCCGATTCACCGGCGTTCATTTGCTCCGGTGCGGCAGGCTTACGAGGCGCTGGAAGGTTTCGCGCCGGTTTAGCGGCGAGGCTGATGTTTTGTTTGGGGCCCGGTACAATCCGGGCCTTGTTGTCTCTATGTAACTGGACAGGATCACTATGCCGGCTTCATTCGTTCATCTACGCCTGCACACTGAATACTCCCTGGTCGACGGGCTGGTGCGGATCAAGCCGCTGGTCAAGGCGCTGACCGGCATGGGCATGCCGGCCGTTGCGGTGACCGACCAGAACAACATGTGTTCGCTGGTCAAATTCTATAAAAACACCATGGGCGCAGGGATCAAGCCGATCTGCGGCGCCGACCTGTGGCTGTCGAACAAGGACCCGGATGGCCCGCTGAGCCGCATCAGCCTGCTGGTCATGAATGCTCAGGGCTATCGCAACCTGACCGAGCTGATTTCTCGTGGCTTCATTGAAGGTCAGCGCAACGGCATGATCATCATCGAGCGCGAATGGGTCGCCGAGGCCAACGAAGGCCTGATCATGTTGTCCGCCGCCAAAGAAGGCGAGATCGGCATGGCCATGATCGGCGGCAATCCCGCCGAAGCCGAAACCCTGACGCGTGAATGGATGGCGGTATTCCCGGATCGTTTCTATCTGGAAATCCAGCGCACCAACCGTCCGAATGACGAAGAACAGTTACACGGCGCCGTGGCCCTGGCCGACAAGCTCGGTGCGCCGCTGGTCGCGACCAACGATGTGCGCTTCATCAAGCAGGAAGACTTCGCCGCCCACGAAACCCGCGTCTGCATCGGTGAGGGCCGCGCCCTCGACGATCCGCGGCGTTCGAAGAACTACAGCGATCAGCAGTACCTCAAAAGCGCCGAGGAAATGGCCGAGCTGTTCAGCGACCTGCCCGATGCAATCGAAAACACGGTCGAGATCGCCAAGCGCTGCAACATCGACGTGAAGCTGGGCAAGCACTTCCTGCCCGACTACCCGATTCCCGATGGCATGACCATCGACGAGTATTTCCGCAAGGTATCGTTCGACGGTCTGGACGATCGCCTCAGCGTGCTGCTGCCCAAGGACACCACCGAGGACTACGAGGCCAAGCGTCAGGTCTACGTCGACCGGCTGAATTTCGAGCTGGATATCATTATCCAGATGGGGTTCCCCGGTTACTTCCTGATCGTGATGGACTTTATCCAGTGGGCCAAGAACAACGGCGTGCCGGTGGGTCCTGGCCGGGGGTCGGGTGCCGGATCGCTGGTGGCCTATGTGCAGAAGATCACCGACCTCGACCCGCTGGAATATGACCTGCTGTTCGAACGTTTCCTTAACCCGGAACGGGTATCGATGCCCGACTTCGACGTCGACTTCTGCATGGACGGTCGCGACCGGGTAATCGATTACGTGGCCGAAAAGTACGGCCGTAACGCGGTGAGCCAGATCATCACCTTCGGTTCCATGGCGGCGAAGGCTGTGGTCCGTGACGTGGCTCGGGCCCAGGGCAAGTCGTTCGGCCTGGCGGATCGCCTCTCGAAGATGATTCCGTTCGAAGTCGGCATGACCCTGGAAAAAGCCTACGAGCAGGAAGAAATCCTGCGCGACTTCATCAAGGTCGATGAAGAAGCGGCGGAAATCTGGGAGATGGCGCGCAAGCTCGAAGGCGTGGTGCGTAACGTCGGTAAACACGCCGGTGGTGTGGTCATCGCGCCGACCAAGCTGACCGACTTCTCGCCGATCTATTGCGACGAGGCCGGCGACGGTCTGGTGACCCAGTTCGACAAGGACGACGTCGAGGCGGCCGGTCTGGTGAAGTTCGACTTCCTCGGCCTGCGGACCCTGACGATCATCGACTGGGCGCTGAAAACGATCAACCGTGATCGCGCCAAAGTCAACGAGCCGCCGCTGGACATCGCGTTCATCCCGCTGGATGACAAACCGACTTATCAACTGCTGCAAAAAGCTGAAACCACCGCGGTGTTCCAGCTTGAATCCCGCGGCATGAAAGAGCTGATCAAAAAGCTCAAGCCCGACTGCCTCGAAGACTTGATCGCACTGGTGGCCCTGTTCCGTCCGGGCCCGTTGCAGTCCGGCATGGTGGATGACTTCATCAACCGCAAGCACGGTCGCGCCGAGCTTGCGTATCCGCATCCGGATTACCAGTACGAAGGTTTGCAGCCGGTGCTGGCGCCGACGTACGGCATCATCCTGTATCAGGAACAGGTGATGCAGATCGCCCAGGTCATGGCCGGTTACACCCTCGGTGGTGCGGACATGCTGCGTCGGGCGATGGGCAAGAAGAAACCCGAGGAAATGGCCAAGCAGCGCGGCGGTTTCATTGAGGGTTGTGCGTCGAACAATATCGACGCGGATCTGGCCGGTAACATTTTCGACCTGGTAGAGAAATTCGCCGGTTACGGCTTCAACAAATCCCACTCCGCCGCCTACGGCCTGGTGTCGTACCAGACTGCCTGGCTGAAAGCCCACTACCCGGCGCCGTTCATGGCCGCGGTACTCTCGGCGGACATGCACAACACCGACAAGGTCGTGACCTTGATCGAGGAAGTGCGCACGATGAAGCTGCGCCTCGACGCGCCGGACGTGAACACTTCGGAGTTCAAGTTCACGGTGAACGACGACGGCCGCATCGTGTACGGGCTGGGCGCGATCAAAGGCGTCGGCGAAGGCCCGGTGGAAGCGATCACCGAGGCGCGTCAGGCCGGCCCGTTCAAGGACCTGTTCGACTTCTGCGCCCGGGTCGACCTCAAGCGCATCAACAAACGCACGCTGGACGGTCTGATTCGCAGCGGCGCTCTGGATCGCCTCGGCCCGTACTTCCACGACGAACAAAAGGCTTATCAGGCCAACATTGACCGCAACCGCGCCGTGCTGCTGGCGGCGATGGAAGAGGCGATCAAGTCGGCCGAGCAGACCGCGCGCACCCGCGACAGCGGCCACGCCGACCTGTTTGGCGGGCTGTTCGTCGAGGAAGACGCGGACGTTTACGCGATCCACCGCAAGGCGAAAGAGCTGACCCTCAAGGAACGACTCAAAGGTGAAAAAGACACCTTGGGCCTGTACCTGACCGGTCACCCGATCGACGAATACGAAGGTGAAATCCGCCGTTTCGCCCGTCAGCGCATCATCGACCTGAAACCGGCCCGGGACACCCAGACGGTGGCGGGGATGATCATCGCTCTGCGGGTGATGAAGAACAAAAAGGGCGACAAGATGGGCTTCATCACCCTCGACGACCGCTCCGGGCGGATCGAGGCGTCGCTGTTCGCCGATGCGTTCCACTCCGCACAATCGCTGCTTCAGACCGATGCGATGGTGGTGGTCGAAGGCGAGGTCAGCAACGATGACTTCTCCGGCGGCCTGCGTCTTCGGGTCAAGCGGGTGATGAGCATGGAAGATGCGCGCACCAACCTGGCCGAGAGCCTGCGCCTGAAGTTGCAGACCCAGGATCTGAAAGGCGATCAGCTACGCTGGTTGGGTGATTTGCTCAAGCGTCATCGCGGGGCGTGCCCGATCACCATGGAATACACCAGTCCCGATGCCAAGACCTTGCTGCAGTTTGGCGAGACCTGGCGGATCGACCCGGCGGATGCCTTGATTCAAGCCCTGCGTGACCAGTTCGGGCGAGACAACGTCTTCCTCCAATACCGTTGACCGGCAGGTGCCAGCAAAGCGCCTGCCCACAACCTGAATTTTTAATCTCGACCTCAGCGCGCCTCTCCCTTAAGGTAGGGCGCGAATAGACAACCGGCCGGCCCAAGCTCATTTGGGACACGACCCAAGACGGACGCCTATGAACCCGAATTTTCTAGATTTCGAACAGCCGATCGCCGACCTGCAAGCCAAGATCGAAGAGTTGCGCTTGGTCGGTAATGACAATTCGCTGAATATCGGCGATGAGATCTCCCGCCTGCAGGACAAGAGCAAGACGCTGACCGAAGACATCTTCGGCAAGCTGACCAGCTGGCAGATCGCACGTCTGGCGCGTCACCCGAAACGTCCTTACACCCTGGACTACATCGACCACATCTTCACCGAGTTCGACGAACTGCACGGTGACCGTCACTTCTCCGACGACGCGGCCATTGTGGGCGGCGTGGCACGTCTGGAAGACCAGCCAGTGATGGTGATCGGTCACCAGAAGGGCCGTGAAGTGCGTGAAAAGGTACGCCGCAACTTCGGCATGCCGCGTCCGGAAGGCTACCGCAAGGCTTGCCGCCTGATGGAAATGGCCGAGCGTTTCAAGATGCCGATCCTGACCTTCATCGACACTCCGGGCGCCTACCCTGGCATCGATGCCGAAGAGCGTAACCAGAGCGAAGCGATTGCCTGGAACCTGCGCGTCATGGCTCGCCTGAAAACCCCGATCATCGCCACCGTGATCGGTGAAGGTGGTTCCGGCGGAGCACTGGCGATCGGCGTGTGCGACCAGTTGAACATGCTGCAGTACTCGACCTACGCGGTGATCTCGCCGGAAGGTTGCGCTTCGATTCTGTGGAAAACCGCAGAAAAAGCGCCGGATGCTGCTGAAGCGATGGGCATCACCGCCGAGCGCCTGAAAGGCTTGGGCATCGTCGACAAGGTGATCGGCGAGCCTCTGGGCGGCGCCCACCGTGATCCGGCCGCTGCCGCTGCCTCGATCCGTGCCGAGCTGAGCTCGCAACTGGCGATGCTGAAGAAGTTCGACAACGAAGCGCTGCTCAAGCGTCGTTACGACCGTCTGATGAGCTACGGTCTCTGATCGAACGCCGTTTTGGCTGACAATGCAAAACACTGTGGGAGCGAGCTTGCTCGCGATAGCGGTAGAACAGGCAACGAATGTGTTGAATGTTAATCCGCCTTCGCGAGCAAGCTCGCTCCCACATTTGGTTTATGCAAAGGTGTAGATATGGGTCAGCCGACGATTGATTTGCCTTCCAGGCTTCTGCGCAATCTCAAGCCCTGGCTCAGTGCTTCCCATTGGCGCATCGCCTTCTCCGGTGGACTCGATTCCACCGTCCTGCTGCACCTTCTGGCACATCTCGCCAAAACCCAATCTGTTCCGGCGCTAAGCGCCATCCATGTCCATCACGGCCTTCAGGCTGCGGCCGACGCATGGCCGGCGCATTGCCAGGCTGTCTGCGATGAACTGTCGGTGCCGTTGCAAGTGGTGCGTGTGCAGGTGCAGCCGGGGGCGAGTCTGGAGCGCGCGGCGCGGGATGCGCGCTATGCGGCGTTCAGTGCGGCGACTCTGGCCAGTGATGTGCTGCTGACCGGTCAGCATCGCGATGATCAGGCTGAAACGCTGTTGTTCCGCCTGCTGCGTGGCGCCGGTGTGCGTGGGCTGTCCGGTATGCCGGTCACGCGAGCGCTGGGGCAGGGCAGTCTGGTTCGGCCGTTGCTCGACGTAACGCGTGCCGAGCTGGAAGCCTATGCGCAGGACCATTGTTTGCATTGGGTCGAGGACCCATCGAATCAGGATCGGCAGTTCTCGCGCAACTATCTGCGCCATCAGGTCATGCCGCTGCTGACCGGCCGCTGGCCTCAGGCACACGCCAGCATGGCCCGCAGCGCGGCGCATCTGCGTGAGGCGCAGGGTTTGCTTGATGAGCTGGCGCAAATCGACCTGGCTCAAGCGAGCTTGCCTGGCGAGTTCGAATGGCCGGGATTGCCATCACTGGTGTTTGCAGCTATTGCGGGGTTATCCGATGCCCGTCAGCGAAACGCGCTCAGTCACTGGCTTGAACCTTTGACCCGACTACCGGATACCGACCATTGGTCGGGTTGGGCGGATCTGCGTGATGCCGGCAACGATGCCTCGCCTGTCTGGCGTCTGGCTGATGGCGAGCTGCATCGAAGCGCCGGTCGCTTGTGGTGGCTCAGCGGGCAATGGTTGCGCGCGCCGGTGGTCAGTGGCGACTGGCATGACCTGTCGTCAGCGCTACGCTTGCCCGATAACGGACGTGTCATGTTCAGCGGTCAGACTCCCGCCGGGCCGCTGCAGATTCGCTATCGGCAGGGCGGCGAGATGATGCATCTGGCGGATCGCGGTCATCGCGATCTCAAGCGTCTGCTCAATGAACGCGCGGTGCCGGGCTTCGTGCGTGGCAGATTGCCGCTGCTGTTTCGTGGTGACGAACTGCTCGCCGTGGCGAACCTGCCGGGGCTCGACGGCAATGCGCTGGAAGGCTGGCGATTGCATTGGCAGCCTTCGGACGAAGATCAAGGTTTGAGATGAAGGGGGCATTCCGGTAGACTACGCTCCCTTCTTGATACAACTTCTGTGGATTCGCCTGAATTGCAGGAGTTGCCGATTACCAAGCAGTCTTTGCTGGGCGATTCCAAAAAATGTGTAGCGAGCAACGTACCGGTGTTTTCACTTCCGGTCTGTCCCAACGCGGCGGTTTTTTTGAAAGGTGCACTGTGATTAATGCAGGTGATCGGGGGCTTCGGCCTTCCTTCGCTTTCCCCGGCGGCTCGGACCGCTTTAACGCAGACTTCTAGGGTTTTTCATGACGCGCTACATATTCGTCACGGGCGGTGTTGTTTCTTCTTTGGGGAAAGGCATTGCATCGGCTTCATTGGCGGCCATCCTGGAGGCGCGGGGGCTTAAGGTCACCATGCTGAAGCTGGATCCGTACATCAACGTCGACCCGGGCACCATGAGCCCGTTCCAGCACGGTGAAGTGTTCGTCACCCACGACGGCGCCGAGACCGACCTGGACCTGGGCCACTACGAGCGGTTCATCCGCACGACCATGACCCAGAACAACAACTTCACCACCGGCCGTGTCTACGAGCACGTGCTGCGCAAAGAGCGCCGTGGTGACTACCTGGGTGCAACCATCCAGGTGATTCCGCACATCACCGACGAAATCAAGCGTCGCATCATCAAAGGTGCCGGCGATGCCGACGTGGCCCTGGTGGAAATCGGCGGCACCGTTGGCGACATCGAGTCGCAACCGTTCCTCGAAGCCATCCGCCAGCTGCGTGTGGAAGTCGGTTCCAAGCGCGCGATGCTGATGCACCTGACCCTGGTTCCGTACATCGCCACCGCGGGCGAGACCAAGACCAAGCCGACCCAGCACTCCGTGAAGGAACTGCGTTCGATCGGCCTGCAGCCAGACGTGCTGATCTGCCGCTCCGACCATCCGGTGGATGTGTCGTCGCGTCGCAAGATCGCGCTGTTCACCAACGTTGAAGAACGTGCGGTGATCTCCCTGGAAGACGTCGACACCATCTACAAGATCCCGGCCGTGCTGCACGCTCAGGGTCTGGACGATTTCGTCGTCGAGCGTTTCGGCCTGCAATGCAATGGCGCCGACCTGTCCGAGTGGGAAAAGGTTGTCGATGCCAAGCTCAATCCAGAGCACGAAGTCACCATCGCGATGGTCGGCAAGTACATGGAACTGCTGGACGCCTACAAGTCGCTGATCGAAGCGATGAGTCACGCCGGCATCACCAACCGCACCAAGGTCAACCTGCGCTACATCGATTCCGAAGACATCGAAAACCAGGGCACCGCGCTGCTGGAAGGCGTCGACGCGATCCTCGTACCGGGCGGCTTCGGTCTGCGTGGCGTGGAAGGCAAGATCACTGCCGTTCAGTACGCTCGCGAAAACAAGGTTCCTTACCTGGGTATCTGCCTGGGCATGCAAGTGGCGGTCATCGAGTTCGCCCGTAACGTGCTGGGCTGGAAAGACGCCAACTCCACCGAGTTCGATCGTGCCAGCGGCCATCCGGTTGTCGGCCTGATCACCGAGTGGGAAGACGCCACCGGTGCAGTCGAAACCCGTACCGAAGCATCCGATCTGGGCGGCACCATGCGTCTCGGCGCTCAGGAATGCCTGCTCGAAGCCGGCTCCAAGGTGCACGACTGCTACGGCAAGGATGTGATTGTCGAGCGTCACCGTCACCGTTACGAAGTGAACAACAACCTGCTGCCGCAGATCATCGAAGCCGGCCTGAAGATTTCCGGTCGTTCTTCCGATGCAGCGCTGGTTGAAGTGGTCGAAGCGCCGGATCATCCATGGTTCGTCGCTTGCCAGTTCCACCCAGAGTTCACCTCGACGCCACGCGATGGCCATCCGCTGTTCAGCGGCTTCGTCAAAGCGGCATTGGCTCAACACCAGAAGAAGGCGTAACCCCGATGGCACAGAAGATCATCCGCGTCGGCGACATCGAGATTGCCAACGACAAACCCATGGTGCTGTTCGGCGGCATGAACGTGCTGGAAAGCCGTGACATGGCCATGCAGGTTTGCGAAGAGTACGTGAAGGTCACCGAAAAACTCGGCATCCCTTACGTGTTCAAGGCCAGCTTCGACAAGGCCAACCGTTCTTCTGTGACCTCCTATCGCGGTCCTGGCCTGGAAGAAGGCATGCGCATCTTCCAGGACATCAAACAAGCCTTCGGCGTGCCGATCATCACCGACGTCCACGAGCCTGACCAGGCCGCGGTCGTCGCCGAGGTCTGCGACATCATCCAGCTGCCGGCCTTCCTGTCGCGCCAGACCGATCTGGTCGTCGCGATGGCCAGGACCAATGCCGTCATCAACATCAAGAAAGCCCAGTTCCTCGCGCCTCAGGAAATGAAACACATCCTGAACAAGTGCGTGGAAGCGGGTAACGATCAATTGATCCTCTGCGAGCGCGGTTCGAGCTTCGGCTACAACAACCTCGTGGTCGACATGCTCGGCTTCGGCATCATGAAGCAGTTCGAGTACCCGGTATTCTTCGACGTGACCCATTCGCTGCAAATGCCTGGCGGTCGTTCCGACTCCGCCGGCGGTCGCCGCGCCCAGGTCACCGACCTGGCCAAGGCTGGCATGAGCCAGTCGCTGGCGGGCCTGTTCCTCGAAGCGCACCCGGATCCGGACAACGCCAAATGCGACGGCCCTTGCGCCTTGCGTCTGGACAAACTGGAGCCATTCCTGGCCCAGCTCAAAGCCCTGGACGAACTGGTGAAGAGTTTTCCGACGGTAGAAACCGCGTAAACCTCAATTCTCCGGTAAAGTACCGCACGATTTGTCGCTCATGCCCTCGGGTATGAGCGTTGTCGTCTGCAAGCTGCCCGCTGCACACCACTTGCCGACGGTCAAAAGATTTCCTCTAGCTGCGTCGTTTTCGTCAACTTTGGAGTGTTTACAACAATGGCAAAAATCGTCGACATCAAAGGTCGTGAAGTTCTCGACTCCCGTGGCAATCCCACCGTGGAAGCGGACGTGCTTCTCGACAACGGCATCATCGGCAGCGCTTGCGCGCCGTCCGGTGCATCCACTGGCTCGCGTGAAGCGCTCGAGCTGCGTGATGGCGACAAGAGCCGTTACCTGGGCAAGGGTGTGCTCAAGGCGGTAGCCAACATCAACGGTCCGATCCGCGATCTGCTGCTGGGCACCGACCCAAGCGACCAGAAAGCCCTGGATCACGCGATGATCAAGCTGGACGGTACCGAAAACAAAGCGACCCTGGGCGCCAACGCCATCCTCGCCGTGTCCCTGGCTGCGGCCAAGGCAGCTGCGCAGGATCAGGACCTGCCGCTGTACGCACACATCGCCAACCTGAACGGCACTCCGGGTGTGTACTCGATGCCGGTTCCGATGATGAACATCATCAACGGTGGCGAACACGCTGACAACAACGTCGACATCCAGGAATTCATGGTTCAGCCGGTTGGCGCCAAGTCTTTCTCGGAAGGTCTGCGCATGGGCACCGAGATTTTCCATCACCTGAAAGCCGTGCTGAAGGCCCGTGGCCTGAGCACTGCCGTTGGTGACGAAGGCGGTTTCGCGCCGAACCTGGCTTCGAACGAAGACGCACTGAAAGTGATCTCCGAAGCAGTCGCCAACGCCGGTTACAAGCTGGGCACCGACGTGACCCTGGCTCTGGACTGCGCAGCCAGCGAATTCTTCGAAGACGGCAAGTACAACCTGTCCGGCGAAGGCCAGGTGTTCACCGCTGAAGGTTTCGCCGACTACCTCAAAGGTCTGACCGAGCGTTACCCGATCATCTCGATCGAAGACGGTCTGGACGAGTCTGACTGGGCTGGCTGGAAGATCCTCACCGACAAGATCGGCGAGAAGACCCAACTGGTAGGCGACGACCTGTTCGTGACCAACACCAAGATCCTGAAAGAAGGCATCGATAAAAAGATCGCCAACTCGATCCTGATCAAGTTCAACCAGATCGGCACCCTGACCGAAACCCTGGAAGCCATCCAGATGGCCAAGGCTGCCGGTTACACCGCGGTGATCTCGCACCGTTCGGGCGAAACCGAAGATTCGACCATTGCCGACCTGGCTGTGGGGACTTCGGCTGGCCAGATCAAGACCGGTTCGCTGTGCCGTTCCGACCGCGTTTCCAAGTACAACCAACTGCTGCGTATCGAAGAGCAGTTGAATGGCAAAGCCAAGTACAACGGTCGCTCCGAGTTCCGCGGCTAAGTTGTAAATGGTAAAAAGACACCGGATTGTGTCGGAAAAGTCGTGACAGCGATGGATTTGCCACTAATCTGATGCCTTATATGCACAAGCCTGGATATTCCAGGCTTCGTGCTATCAGATGCTTCAAAGTTTTGGCGTGGCTGTCTTTTTTCACTGGATACCTGATATTCGATGCGCAGTCCTTACTGGTTGTTTCTCGTTTTGCTCTTGCTGCTGGCCGGTCTGCAGTACCGCCTGTGGGTGGGCAATGGCAGTCTGGCGCAAGTCGCCGAACTGAATCAGCAGATTGCTGATCAACACGCCGAGAACGAAGCCCTGCTGGAGCGCAACCGGGTGATGGACGCTGAAGTCAGCGAGTTGAAGAAAGGCATGGAGACCGTTGAAGAGCGGGCTCGTCACGAACTGGGCATGGTCAAGGACGGCGAAACCCTTTACCAGTTGGCCCAATGATCGATTCCCTGCCGGCCTTCTGGGCCGTGATTCCTGCCGCGGGCGTCGGTGCCCGTATGGCCGCGGACCGTCCCAAGCAATATCTGCAACTGGGCGGGCGCACAATTCTCGAACACAGCCTCGGCTGTTTCCTCGATCACCCGAGCCTCAAAGGCCTGGTGGTCAGTCTTGCCGTTGATGACCCTTATTGGCCGAACCTGGCCAGCGCCAGCGATCCGCGCATTCAACGGGTCGACGGTGGTGCCGAACGCTCCTGCTCGGTGCTCAACGCCTTGTTGCACCTGCATGCGCAAGGTGCCGACGATGAAGATTGGGTGCTGGTACACGATGCGGCACGGCCCAATCTGAGCCGTGACGATCTCGACAAATTGCTCGCTGAACTGGCAACCGATCCGGTCGGCGGCCTGTTGGCCGTGCCGGCGAAGGACACCCTGAAACGGGTCGACAAACACGGTCGGGTGGTGGAAACCGTCGATCGCAGCGTGATCTGGCAAGCCTATACGCCGCAGATGTTCCGCCTGGGTGCGCTGCACCGCGCACTGGCAGACAGTCTGGTGGCGGATGCGGTGATTACCGATGAAGCCTCGGCGATGGAGTGGGCCGGCATGGCGCCGCGTCTGATCGAAGGCCGCGCGGACAATCTGAAAGTCACCCGCCCCGAAGACCTCGAATGGTTGCGCCAGCGCTGGGCCAATCGTCGTTAAATCCGGTACTCCGGCCGTTCGGCCAAACCTTCCTTGAGAAAGTCCACCAGTTTGCGCACCTTCGGCGACAAGTGCCGTTGCTGCGGATACAACGCCCACACCGCCGTATTCGGCGGTTGATGTGCCTCCAAAAGTGAAATCAGCGCGCCGCTATGCAGATGCTCCAGCACGTAGTAGTCCGGCAACTGACACAACCCGACGCCTTGCAATGCGGCATCCAGTACCGCTTGCCCACTGTTGCAGCGCCAGTTTCCCTGCACCCGCTGGGAAAATTCTCGCCCGTTTTGTTCAAGCTGCCAGATGTCCGAACTGCCGATCAGGCAATTGTGCCGGCCCAGTTCCGACAAACTGTGTGGGCGCCCGTACCGTTCGAGGTAGGACGGTGATGCGCAGAGAAACATCCGCCGTGGTGCCAGCCTGGTCGCCACCAACCGCGAATCCTGAAGACGCCCAAGTCGGATCGCCAGGTCCAGGCCTTCATGCACCAGATCGAGTTGGCGGTTGGTCAGTTCGATATCGATGCGCAGTTGCGGGTAATGCCCCATGAATCGGGTCACCAGCGGCACGATGAAGCGTTCGCCATAGGCCACTGCGCAGGTCATGCGCAGCATGCCTTTTGGCTCGCTGGTCAGATCGCCGACCGCGCGCAACGCTTCTTCACGACCATCCTGCAGGCGCTGGCAATGTTGCAGAAAGGTCTGACCAGCCTCGGTCAGGGTGACGCGCCGGGTGCTGCGATACAGCAGTCGTGTCTGCAAACGCTCTTCCAGTCGTACGATTTGTCGACTGACGTGCGAGGAAGATACGCCCAGGCGTTCCGCAGCGGCAGTGAACTGGCTGCATTCGGCCACGGCGACGAACTCGTCAATACCTTCCCAGCGGTTTTCGGACATGGCGATTATCCCTGTATGGCAATAATGTTTTGCTTTTGTCCGGATTATTCATCAGTCAGCGCTGGACTACACTCCCTGTCTGGTTTTTTATTCAATGGATTCACTGGAGAGTCAGCATGATCAAGTCGCGCGCCGCCGTTGCCTTCGAGGCCAAGAAGCCGCTGGAAATCGTAGAAGTCGATGTCGCCATGCCCAAGGCCGGTGAAGTGTTGCTGCGCGTGGTGGCTTCCGGGGTTTGCCACACTGACGCCTATACCTTGTCTGGCGCCGACCCTGAGGGGATTTTTCCGTCGATCCTCGGCCACGAAGGCGGTGCCATCGTTGAAGCGATCGGCGAGGGCGTGACCTCGGTAGCCGTTGGCGATCACGTCATTCCGCTGTACACCCCGGAATGCGGCCAGTGCAAATTCTGCAAGTCGGGCAAGACCAACCTGTGTCAGGCAATTCGCGCCACCCAGGGCAAGGGCCTGATGCCGGACGGGACTTCGCGCTTTTCCTACAAGGGCCAAACGATTTTCCACTACATGGGTACCTCGACCTTCTCCGAGTACACCGTGCTGCCGGAAATTTCCGTGGCCAAGATCTCCAAGGATGCGCCGCTGGAAAAGGTCTGCCTGCTCGGTTGCGGCGTGACCACCGGTATTGGCGCAGTGATCAACACCGCCAAGGTCAAACCGGGTGACACCGTGGCCATCTTCGGTCTGGGCGGCATCGGTCTGTCGGCCGTGATTGGCGCGGTGAAGGCCAAGGCCTCGCGCATCATCGCCATCGACATCAACCCGGCCAAGTTCGAAATCGCCAAACAATTGGGCGCTACCGACTGCGTGAACCCGAAAGACTTCGATCGTCCGATCCAGGAAGTGATCGTCGACATGACCGATGGCGGCGTCGACTTCTCCTTTGAGTGCATCGGCAATGTGCAATTGATGCGCGCAGCCCTCGAGTGCTGCCACAAGGGTTGGGGCGAGTCGGTGATCATCGGCGTGGCCGGTGCCGGCCAGGAAATCGCTACCCGTCCGTTCCAGTTGGTGACCGGTCGCGTCTGGCGCGGTTCGGCGTTCGGTGGTGTGCGTGGCCGCACCGAATTGCCAAGCTATGTCGACATGGCGCAAAGCGGCGAAATCCCGCTGGATACTTTCATCACTCACACCATGGGTCTGGAAGACATCAACAAAGCCTTCGACCTGATGCACGAAGGCAAGAGCATCCGCACCGTCATTCATTTCTGATCAATCGCGATGCCACGGCTGCCAATGTGCAGGCGTGGCTGCGTAGGAGTCCTACATGAGTCTGGAAAACATCTCCTGTCAGAAGAGTTTCGGCGGCTGGCACAAGCGCTATCGCCATCGTTCCGAAGTGCTGGGCTGCGACATGGTGTTCGCCGTGTACCTGCCGCCGCAGGCAGAGCAGGGCGGCAAGTTGCCGGTGCTGTACTGGCTGTCGGGCCTGACCTGCACGGACGAGAACTTCATGCAGAAGGCCGGCGCGATGCGCATGGCGGCCGAACTCGGCCTGATCATCGTGGCGCCGGACTCCAGCCCCCGTGGCCCCGACGTACCGGGTGATCCCGATGGCGCGTGGGATTTCGGCCTCGGCGCCGGGTTCTATCTGAATGCCACGCAAGAACCCTGGTCGCGGCACTATCGGATGCATGATTACGTCGTGCAGGAATTGCCTTCACTGGTTGAGGCGCATTTCCCGGCATCGGACAAGCGCAGCATCAGCGGCCACTCCATGGGCGGTCACGGTGCGCTGGTCTGTGCGTTGCGCAATCCGGGGCGTTATCAGTCGGTGTCAGCGTTTTCGCCGATCAATAATCCGATGGATTGCCCGTGGGGCCAGAAGGCATTCACCCGCTATCTGGGCGAAGACCGGTCGAAGTGGCGCGAGTGGGATGCCTGTGCGCTGATTGCCGAGGCGGACGAAAAGCTGCCGCTGCTGGTCGATCAGGGTGATCGCGACGATTTCCTCGCCACCCAGCTCAAACCCGAAGCCCTGCAACAAGCGGCAAAACAAGCGGGCCACCCGCTGACGTTGCGCCTGCAACCGGGTTACGACCACAGCTATTTCTTCATCGCGAGCTTCATTGACGACCACTTGCAGCATCACGCGCGCGCTCTGAAGGGTTAATGCAGGTAGAATCACGCCCTGACAAAATTCGGGGCGTTTTTTTATGCGTATTGGCCACGGCTATGATGTGCACCGTTTCGCTGAAGGCGATTTCATTACTCTGGGCGGCGTGCGAATCGCACACGGCTTCGGGCTGCTCGCTCACTCCGACGGTGACGTCCTGCTGCATGCCTTGAGCGACGCCTTGCTCGGCGCGGCTGCGCTGGGTGATATCGGCAAGCATTTCCCGGACACCGACCCGCAATTCAAAGGTGCTGACAGCCGAGTGCTGCTGCGTCACGTGGTCAGTCTGATCCACGCCAAAGGCTGGAAGGTCGGCAACGTCGACAACACCATCGTTGCCCAGGCACCGAAGATGGCCCCTCACATCGAATCGATGCGCGCGCTGATTGCCGCGGATCTGCAAGTAGAACTGGATCAAGTGAACGTGAAAGCCACCACCACCGAGAAGCTTGGCTTCGTCGGTCGCGAAGAAGGCATTGCCGTGCATTCCGTTGCCTTGTTGCTGCGCGCATGAACGAACTGCAACTGCTCGGCCCGCGCGCCTATGGCGATGCCCTCGGCACCGCGGTACTGAAAGCCATCGCCGAAGATTTCCAGGTCGATGAAGTCCTCGACATTCCGTTCAGCGGTGACGGCGAGCACCTGTGGATCTGGGTGGAAAAGCGTGGCCTGAACACCGAAGAAGCCGCGCGCCGTATCGCCAAGGCTGCCGGTGTGCCGCTGCGCACGGTCAGTTACGCCGGTCTGAAGGATCGTCAGGCGCTGACTCGCCAGTGGTTCAGCGTGCAACTGCCGGGCAAGGCCGATCCGGATCTGTCGGCGGCGGAAAACGACACGCTGAAAATTCTCAAGACCACCCGCCACAAACGCAAGCTGCAACGCGGTGCGCATTCGGCCAACGGCTTCACGCTGCGCCTGACCCAGTTCAATGGCGACAAGGCCGCCATCGACGAGCGTCTGCAACTGATCGCCAAGCAAGGCATCCCCAATTACTTCGGCGCCCAGCGTTTCGGCCATGACGGCGGCAACGTGGTCGATGCCCGTTCGTGGGCGGCGCGCAAGGCACTGCCGGAGCAACGCAATGTGCGTTCGCGCCTGCTGTCGACCGCGCGCAGTTTTCTGTTCAATCAGGTGCTCGCGGCGCGGGTCTCCGATGGCACCTGGCAGCGCGCCCGGGTTGGCGATTTGCTGGCCTTTACCGACAGCCGCAGCTTTTTCCCGGCCGGTGAGGCCGAGTGCAGCGACCCGCGTCTGGCGATTCTCGACCTGCACCCGACCGGTCCGCAGTGGGGCGAAGGTGACTCGCCGGCGGCCGGGGCTGTCCATGATCTGGAGCAGGGGATTGCCGCACGCGAGGCGGATCTGCGCGATTGGTTGATTAATGCCGGTATGAGCCACGAACGTCGCATCCTGCGGCTGCCCATTGGCGGGTTGACGTGGCATTATCCCGAGCCTGACATTCTGCAACTGGAATTCGTCCTCCCGGCCGGATGCTTCGCCACCGTATTGGTGCGCGAACTCGTTGATCTGGTGCCGGTGGGGCAGACGGACAGCCCATGCGTATTCTGATTTCTAACGACGATGGGGTGACTGCGCCCGGTCTTGCCGCGCTTTATGCTGCGCTGGCGGATTACACCGAGTGCGTGGTTATCGCCCCGGAACAGGACAAGAGCGGTGCCAGCAGTTCGCTGACACTCGACCGTCCGTTGCATCCGCAATACCTGGCCAACGGCTTTATCAGCCTCAATGGCACACCGACCGATTGCGTCCATCTGGGGCTCAACGGTCTGCTCGAGCGCCAGCCGGACATGGTGGTTTCGGGCATCAACCTGGGCGCTAACCTGGGGGATGACGTGCTGTATTCCGGGACGGTGGCAGCCGCCCTCGAGGGCCGCTTTCTCGAGCGTCCGTCGTTTGCCTTCTCGCTGGTTTCGCGACAGGTCGACAACCTGCCCACGGCCGCCTACTTTGCGCGCAAACTGGTCGAAGCCCATGCCGGACTCGATCTGCCACCGCGCACGGTACTGAACGTGAACATTCCCAATCTGCCGATTGATCACATTCGCGGCATTCAACTCACCCGTCTCGGCCATCGTGCCCGTGCAGCGGCGCCGATGAAAGTCGTGGACCCGCGCGGCAAGGCCGGCTACTGGATCGCCGCGGCAGGTGATGCGGAAGATGGCGGGCCGGGCACCGATTTCCATGCGGTGATGCAGGGTTACGTATCCATCACTCCGTTGCAGCTCGATCGCACCTTCAATGATGCCTTCAGAAGTCTCGACGGCTGGCTGGAGGGGCTCAACTGATGGCTCGTGAACAAGACGACAGGCTGCGCAGCGGTATCGGGATGACGTCACAGCGAACCCGTGAGCGCCTGATCCAGCGTCTGTATGAAGAGGGTGTTTCCAACGCCAGCGTGCTGGAAGTGATCCGTCGTACCCCGCGACACCTGTTCGTCGATGAAGCGCTGGCGCACCGTGCCTATGAGGACACCGCGCTGCCGATCGGCAACAACCAGACCATTTCCCAGCCTTATATGGTGGCACGCATGAGCGAGCTGCTGCTGGAGGCCGGTCCGCTGGACAAGGTGCTGGAGATCGGCACGGGTTCCGGTTACCAGACGGCGGTGCTTTCGCAACTGGTCGAGCGCGTGTTCTCGGTGGAGCGTATCAAGGTGCTGCAGGACCGGGCCAAGGAACGTCTGGTCGAGCTCAACCTGCGCAACGTGGTGTTTCGTTGGGGCGATGGCTGGGAGGGCTGGCCGGCGCTTGCGCCGTACAACGGCATTATCGTCACGGCGGTGGCCACCGATGTGCCTCAGGCTTTGCTTGATCAACTCGCACCAGGCGGGCGGATGGTAATCCCGGTCGGCTCGGGTGAAGTGCAGCAATTGATGCTGATCGTGCGCGAAGAAAACGGCTTCTCCCGACACGTTCTGGGGGCGGTGCGTTTCGTGCCATTGCTCAACGGTCCGCTGGCCTGAGCATTTGTTCGAGGTCGCTGAATTCCTGTCGAACGCGCCTGTCTTACAGCGGCAGCGAGTGTTTAAACAGGATGGATCGTCTACAAGCAAACGTGTGCGCCAGGCGATAGCGCTTCTATAAAGGTAAAGCCGGTTGCGCCCGTTATACTTGCGAAGTTTCATGCCGGAATCGGCATTCCACATTTTTCAGCCACCACAAAGGGAGCGGCGGGTGAGTCTCACAGTCATTGCGCAGCGTATGGGTAACACGAGCTTTCAGCGCCTGGTGACTGGCCTTGTCTTGAGCACCTTGCTGGTCGGTTGCTCCAGCACAAAATCGAGCAACGTTCGGGTCGTCGATCGCAACAATGCGGTGGCCCAGCGTCCGGTCGTGACGACCGGGCAGTATGTAGTCCGTCCGGGCGATACTTTGTTTTCCATCGCTTTTCGCTACGGCTGGGACTACAAAGCCCTCGCTGCCCGGAACAATATTCCTACGCCATACACGATACATCCGGGTCAGACGATTCGCTTCGACGGACGTAGCGGTTCAACGTCGACTGCGGTTGTCACCAGCGCCGGTTCTTCGGCGTCTTCGTCCAGTAAAACCACGGTTATCCGGCGCCAGGCGAATGGCACGACGACCACCACAACCACGGGGACCGGCGCAGCTTCCACGGCGGTTGTACCGTCCGTCGCCAACAAGCAACCCCCCGCTCCATTGCCTCCACCGGGCCCGGCCCCGACCGGCTGGGGATGGCCATCTAATGGCATTCTGATTGGAAAATTCTCTTCAAACGGTAGTTTGAATAAAGGAATTGATATCGCCGGAGATTTGGGACAGCCTGTTTTAGCTGCGTCTGATGGGACGGTGGTTTACGCCGGGAGTGGCTTAAGGGGCTACGGCGAATTAGTCATCATCAAACACAGCGAAACCTACGTCAGTGCTTACGGACACAACCGTCGGCTGTTGGTACGGGAGGGGCAGCAGGTCAAGGTCGGACAGACAATTGCCGAAATGGGGTCAACGGGTACAGACCGGGTGAAACTGCATTTTGAGATTCGCCGACAAGGTAAACCTGTAGATCCGCTGCAGTTCCTGCCAAGACGTTGATTTGCAGACCAGCCTGTTCCTTCACGTAGAGGGGACAGGCTCCAGCGTTGCCAAGGATAAAGGCGCCGCTTGAGCTTGGGGTCGAACTCACCAAAGGACTATAACAATGGCTCTCAGTAAAGAAGTGCCGGAGTTTGACATCGACGATGAGGTTCTCCTGATGGAGACCGGCATCGATTCGGATTCGATGTCGAATGATGAAGGGGCTGCTCCACCTTCCGTTCGTGCCAAATCCAAACACTCCGCTTCACTTAAACAACACAAGTACATCGATTACACTCGGGCACTCGACGCCACGCAGCTGTACCTCAACGAAATCGGCTTTTCCCCACTGCTCTCCCCGGAAGAAGAAGTTCATTTTGCGCGCTTGTCGCAAAGTGGCGATCCTGCCGGGCGCAAGCGCATGATTGAAAGTAACCTGCGGCTGGTGGTCAAAATCGCCCGGCGTTACGTCAATCGGGGGCTGTCGCTGCTGGATCTGATCGAAGAGGGCAACCTCGGGCTGATCCGCGCAGTGGAAAAGTTCGATCCCGAGCGCGGCTTCCGCTTCTCGACCTACGCGACCTGGTGGATCCGTCAGACCATCGAGCGCGCGATCATGAATCAGACCCGGACCATCCGGCTGCCGATCCATGTGGTCAAGGAGCTCAACGTGTACCTGCGGGCTGCACGGGAGCTGACGCAAAAGCTCGATCACGAACCTTCACCCGAAGAAATCGCCAACCTGCTGGAAAAACCGGTGGGCGAGGTCAAGCGCATGCTGGGCCTGAACGAGCGGGTTTCTTCGGTCGACGTCTCGCTGGGTCCGGATTCGGATAAAACCCTGCTGGACACCCTGACGGATGACCGTCCGACCGATCCTTGCGAACTGTTGCAGGATGACGATCTGTCGCAGAGCATCGATCAATGGCTCTCGGAACTGACCGACAAGCAACGCGAAGTGGTGGTACGCCGCTTCGGCCTGCGCGGCCACGAGAGCAGCACGCTGGAAGATGTAGGCCTGGAGATCGGCCTGACCCGGGAACGGGTGAGACAGATCCAGGTGGAAGGCCTTAAACGCCTTCGGGAAATTCTCGAGAAGAACGGCCTGTCGAGCGAGTCGCTGTTCCAGTAAGCGTTCTGCATGACCGCCAACAAAAAGCCCCGACTGGTTCGGGGCTTTTTGTTGTCCGGCTCTGGCGAGGGGCCTGGAACCTGACGACCGGTCGTCATTTCCCGGGTTTGTAGTCTCGCGGTGTAAGCCCTGGCTTACTCTTTCGTAAGTGTTCGTTATTTTTACACTGCGGAAGACATCCATTGAGCTATTGAGTAATGTCTAACGTTTTGATTTGTATGAATATTTTTAAATATTAAACGCTTATGACACGAGGTTTTAACGGAACGGACCGGTTGCCCAAATCGGGGAACTCTCTAGTATCTGGGTTGTGTCGACGGATAGACACGCCCTTCAAGGAAGAGGGGGATGGACATCGCAGGACGCGATTCATCAGGACGATGAAAAGGAATACAGGGAATAGGGAAAAAATGTGGGCGGGTCAAACCGCCCCTTTTTTTGCCCGAAGAAAAGCAAAACCCGGAAAAGCAAAAAGGCCCGCGAGGGGCCTTTTCTTCAAACGCGGGACAGATCAGCGTTCGAGGTCTTTGATCTTGCCTTTGACACCATCCCACTCTTCGGCATCCGGCAGCGATTCTTTCTTCTCGGTGATGTTCGGCCAGATTTCGGCCAATTCAACGTTCAGCTGAATGAATTCCTGCATCTCTTCCGGAACTTCGTCCTCGGAGAAAATGGCTACGGCCGGGCATTCCGGTTCGCACAGGGCGCAGTCGATGCACTCATCCGGGTGAATCACCAGGAAGTTCGGGCCTTCGTAAAAGCAGTCCACCGGACAGACTTCTACGCAGTCGGTGTACTTGCACTTGATGCAGTTGTCGGTGACGACGAAGGTCATTTCTAATTTTCTCCTCAGGCGGCGGCAGCGTTGCCCCTTCACGGTTGGGGTCGCCAGGTTCGGGAGCGATGTCTGCCAGCCAGGCTATTAGCCAGCAGCATCCCAAACCGCGCGAGATTCTAACAGCTTGAAGCCGTTTGCGTTATATCCGGTTCTTCAGTGCTTATATCCGGTTCTTCAGCGCATATAGCATTTCGAGTGCCCGGCGCGGGGTCACGTCATCCAGGTCCAGTTTTGCCAGTTCATCGAGCACCGGGTGCGGCAGGCTTGCAAACATGTCGCTCTGTTGCGGGGCCGCCGGTTTGCCTTTGATGGCAGGCTTTGGCGCTTCGTGCGGCAGTGCGGTGTCTTCCAGGCGGCTCAGGTGCTCACGAGCACGGACGATCACCTCACTTGGCACCCCGGCCAGTTGCGCGACCGCAAGGCCATAGCTCTGGCTTGCCGGCCCCGGCAGCACATGGTGCAGGAACACGATGCGTTCGTTGTGCTCGGTTGCGTTGAGATGCACGTTGGCAACCAACGGCTCGGCTTCAGGTAGCACGGTCAGTTCGAAATAGTGCGTCGCAAATAGAGTATAGGCACGCAAATGCGCCAGTCGCTCGGCCGCCGCCCATGCCAGCGACAACCCGTCGAAGGTACTGGTGCCGCGACCGACTTCGTCCATCAGGACCAGGCTGCGTTCAGTGGCGTTGTGCAGGATGTTCGCGGTCTCGCTCATTTCCACCATGAAGGTCGAGCGCCCGCCGGCCAGGTCGTCGCTGGAGCCGATCCGGGTGAAGATCCGGTCCACCAGCGACAGTTCGCAACTGGCCGCCGGCACGAAGCTGCCGATATGCGCCAGCAGCACGATCAGGGCAGTCTGGCGCATATAGGTGGATTTACCGCCCATGTTCGGGCCGGTAATGACCAGCATGCGGGTGTTGTCATCAAGGCTCAGGTCGTTGGCCACGAACGGCGTGGTCAGCACTTGCTCGACCACCGGGTGACGGCCCTGGGTGATACGCATGCACGGTTCGCTGACGAAGGTCGGGCAATTCAGGTCGAGATTCAGTGCACGTTCGGCGAGGTTGCTCAGCACGTCCAGTTCGGCCAGCGCTCCAGCAGTATCCTGCAACGGCGGCAACTGGCTGATCAGATCTTCCAGCAGCGCCTCATAAAGCATCTTCTCGCGAGCCAGAGCGCGGCTCTTGGCCGACAGTGCCTTGTCTTCGAACTCTTTCAGTTCTGGTGTGATGAAGCGCTCTGCACCCTTGAGGGTCTGGCGGCGAATGTAATCTGCCGGCGCCGATTCAGCCTGTTTGCTCGGCAACTCGATGAAGTAGCCATGGATGCGGTTGTAACCGACCTTCAGGTTGGCGAGGCCGGTACGGGCCTTTTCCCGGGCTTCCAGATCGATCAGGAACTGACCGGCGTTCTCGCTCAGTGATTGCAGCTCGTCGAGCTCGCTGTCGTAACCGGTTTTCAGTACGCCGCCGTCGCGGATCACCGCCGGCGGGTTGTCGATGATGGCTTTTTCCAGCAGCGCCGCCAGTTCCGGGTAGGTGCTGGTGGTGGTCGCCAGACGTTGCAGGTGCGGCGCTTCCAGATCGGTCATCGCCACTTGCAGTTCAGGCAGGGCACCGAGCGCATCACGCAGGCGAGCGAGGTCGCGAGGGCGGGCATTGCGCAGGCCGATCCGCGCCAGGATTCGCTCGATGTCGCCGATTTCCTTGAGCTGCGGTTGCAGGTTTTCAAAGCGATAGCGGTCGAGCAGGCAAGTGATCGAGGTCTGGCGAGCCAGCAGCACGGTCAGATCGCGCAGCGGACGGTTGAGCCAGCGGGTCAGCAAGCGGCTGCCCATGGCGGTCTGGCAACGGTCGACAACCGATTGCAGGGTGTTGTCGCGGCCGCCGGCCAGGTTGGTGTCGAGTTCGAGGTTGCGCCGGCTGGCACCGTCCAGCACCACGGTGTCGTCCAGCCGCTCATGACGCAGGCTGCGCAAATGGGGCAGGGCGGTGCGCTGGGTTTCCTTGGCGTACGCCAACAGGCAACCGGCGGCGCCGATGGCCAGGGTCAGGGTTTCGCAGCCGAAGCCTTTCAGGTCTTGGGTGGAGAATTGCTGGCAGAGACTTTTCAGCGCCGAATCACGCTCGAAATCCCACGGTGCACGGCGACGTACCCCACGGCGTTTTTCTGCCGGCAAGTCTTTTGGCCAGTCATCCGGGATCAACAGCTCGACCGGGTTGACCCGCTCCAGCTCCGCCAGCAGGTTTTCCCAGCCCTTGATCTCCAGCACGGTGAAGTTGCCGCTGGTGATGTCCAGCACGGCCAGACCGAACAGACGCTCGTCGCCCAGCACCGCCGCGATCAGGTTGTCGCGACGCTCATCCAGCAACGCCTCATCGCTGACCGTACCCGGAGTGATGATCCGCACCACCTGACGCTCCACCGGGCCCTTGCTGGTGGCCGGGTCGCCGACCTGTTCACAGATCACCACCGACTCGCCGAGCTTGACCAGTTTCGCCAGGTAGCCTTCCGCCGCGTGATACGGAATCCCGCACATCGGAATCGCCTGCCCGGCCGACTGCCCGCGCGCGGTGAGGGTGATGTCCAGCAACTTGGCCGCCTTCTTCGCGTCTTCGTAGAAGATCTCGTAGAAGTCGCCCATGCGGTAGAACATCAGCTGGTCCGGGTGCTGATTCTTCAGGCGCCAGTACTGCTGCATCATCGGAGTGTGGGAGGACAGGTCGGAGACGGCTTTATTCATCGGATTGTCAGGCAACTCGTTCAAAGGTGTGGGGCAAAAGCGTGGCCGTGGCCGGGCTTTTCCGCGATGGGCGCAAGGTTACCATGGGCGGTCTGTGGTACGCAGGCATCGCGGTCGGGTGACATGCATCGGGTATAAAAAGGTCGACTATGCACGATTTATGCAAATCAGCATTTGTCTTCGCGAAAAACTTCAAGCACTATGCGCGTTATGCAAAAACGCAACGTATCTACCGTCTTAAGAGCACTGCTCGATCAGCACGGGATCTCCCCCACGGAGCTCCACCGTCGCACCGGCGTGCCTCAATCCACGCTCTCGCGGATTCTCAGCGGGAAGATCGTCGATCCTTCGGATAAACACATCTCGAAGATCGCCGAGTACTTTGCCGTGAGCACCGATCAGTTGCGCGGGCGCGCGGATGTTGCGCCCACCGCCAACGCCGGACGCGACGAGTTGCATTCCGAACTCAAGGACATAAGCCTGTGGGACGACGACACGCCAGTCGATGACGACGAGGTGTCGGTGCCCTTTCTTCGCGAGGTTGAATTGGCTGCTGGATCGGGAAGATTCGTCATCGAAGAGAGCGAGCGCTCCAGCCTGCGCTTCGGCAAGCGCAGCCTGCGCCATAACGGTGTGCAGTTCGATCAGGCCAAATGCGTGACGGTGCGCGGCAACAGCATGCTGCCGGTGCTGCGCGACGGTGCCACGGTCGGGGTCAATGCCGGCAAGTGCGGTATCGGCGACATCATTGATGGCGACCTTTATGCGATCAACCACAACGGTCAATTGCGAGTGAAGCAGCTCTATCGCCTGCCTACCGGTATCCGTCTGCGCAGCTTCAATCGCGATGAGCATCCGGACGAGGACTACAGCTTCCAGGATATGCAGGAAGAGCAGATCGTCATCCTCGGTCACGTCTTCTGGTGGGGCATGTACGCCCGATAACCCGATCCCTTTCAGATAAAACCCGCTTCGGCGGGTTTTTTTTCGCCTGCACAAAACCCTCGGACCCTTGAATGACGGGGCTTTCATGCATCTGCGCATTTCTTGTGCATAAATAAATGCATTTACGCATTGACTGTATATGCATCCATGCATATTCTTGCCACCAAGCCGCTCGACAAAGCGGCTGGCAACAACAGCTCTTTAGTTCCACAAGAACAGGCAGCGATGAACCGGCCTCAACGGTTCAGAGGGTTGGCAACTGACCCGGGTGTGCAGCGTAAAGCACCAGAAGCAGTTATCCGGCGGGCAGGGACCGCGGTCGGAAAAACAATCTGAATGGACTCGTACCGCGCCAGTAGCGCCGAAAAGTCAGCTTCCTTCACGTACACAGGATTGAAGGAAGGCAAAGGAGTGCATTACTGAAAAGCCCGGCGAGCTGCCGGGCTTTTTGGAATGCCTACCTGACGCAGGCCGCTTCAACGAAGCTTCACGGCATAAACGCAGTCAGGCGGAGAATCAAAAGGATTTGCAGATGTTGAAAGAATGCCGCTGCGGCCATTGCAAACGACTGCTCGCCCGGGTGGGTGAGTACACAGAACTCCAGATCAAATGTTCCCGCTGCGGAACATTGAATCATGTGAGGGCCACGAGCCCCGAGCGATCGCCTTTGAGCGACATGCGTGCTGCACCGTCAGCACAACCGGATCATTTAACTCATAGGTAAAGACAATGAACATTCTGAAAAAATACGTTGCTCCACTGCTCGCTCTTGCACTGCTGGGCAATGGGGGCAGCGCAATCGCCGCAAACCTCCTGGTGAACGGCAGCTTTGAACAATCGACATGCGGTGGTGGCTGCATTCTGGGCACCCCTGCAAAAACCAATGCCATTACGGGCTGGACGACGTTTCTGTCCGGTGCCGAATACTTCAACATGCCCAATGCCATCGGCGGTTCCGTGGCAGCAGATGGCGTGATGATCGTTGACCTGGCCAACTATGTTTACGGCAACGGTGGCGGGATTCAGCAGAACTTCGCGACCACTCCGGGCGCCAGGTACCGTCTGACTTTCAGTGCTGGCAACTCCCGATTCGCCAGCCGCTCCGGTGACGGTGTCATTCAGGTGAAAGTGGCCGGGCAAACCGCGACGTTCAACACACCGACAGCCAAAGGCGTCGCGGTCGAGTGGAACACTGTCACTTACGAGTTCACCGCGATTACCGCGCAGACAACGCTGGCATTTTCCAACGAGCAGAACCCGTACGCCAACTATGCCTTTATCGACAACGTCATTGTTGAGCGCCTGTAACGCTTTGCGCGGAGTCGCTGCGGTTACTACCCGTGTGAAAAGACAGCACCTCTTCGGTGCTGTTTGCTCACGACCCTTTATTTCATCAACGCTCCCGGGAGGCGTGACATGACAAACGAGCAACAAGCGTTGGCGGACATGCCGATCTGGCTGGTCATCCTGCTGGCCGTGGCCGGTGGCGTTTCCGGCGAAATGTGGCGCGCCGACAAGGATGGCGCCCGCGGCTGGCCATTGCTGCGACGCCTGGCCCTGCGCTCCGGTGCCTGCATGATCTGCGGCGTGTCGGCGATCATGCTGCTGTACGCCGCCGGCATGTCGATCTGGGCCGCCGGGGCATTTGGTTGCCTGACGGCCATGGCCGGTGCCGACGTGGCCATCGGTCTTTATGAACGCTGGGCTGCCAAGCGCATCGGCGTCTGCGAAGTTCCCCCGCGCGATCCGCAATAACCCTCACTTTATTGTCTCGCTGCACGTCGTGCGGCGGGACTTCGCGTGGACATCAGAAAAGGAGGTCAAGCATGCCCACACCGATCCAGCAGCCTTCGCAGCTGTTCACCGCGATGGCGACGGCCTTGCGCAACAGCGCCGACCTGAACGTGCAAGTCGGCAATCACGATGACTTCACGGCCCCCGGCGACAAGGCATGGGTGCTGATCGACATCGAACGAAATGCACCGGGAGAGCGCGCCGCCAACGGACGGATCGCTCATGTGCTCACGTTGTCGCTGCAAGTGATTCCGGCGGTTTCCGCTACAGCATTTGCCGCGTGCGATCTCATTGCGGCACTTAAGAATCTAGTCACGGATAACCGCTGGGGCCTGTCCGGTGATCAATGCGATCTGCCGATGAACATCGATGGATTGCCGTCATTGCTCATCCGCGCCGATCAACCGAACAAAGCCTGGACACTGTCGTTCAACCAGACCCTCTATCTGGGCCCGACCCTGCTGGACGATCCGCTCGGCACGCCGAAATTCGCCCGGACCTGGGAGGTCAGCGACATCGACGATCCCGACCAATACACCTCGCTGGAGGCCTGAGCGATGTTCGACGCATTACTGCGTATGCAACTGGGCCCGATCATCGAGCGCCTGGCGGAAATGGAAGCCGAGATCGAAGACTTGCACCGGCGCGCCGAGAGTTATTGCCGCATCGGCATCTGTCAGGAAGTCGATGCCGCCAGTAACACCTGCAGAGTCAGCCACGGTGGATTGCTGACACCCGCCATCAAGTTCTTCAACCCCAGCGCCGGCGCGCAGAGCGAGTCGCGGATCCCGACGGTGGGCGAACAGTGTCTGCTGTTCAACTACGGCAGCGGTGAAAGCGGCGCGCAAAGCGTGGCGTTGTTCGGCCTCAACAGTGACCGGTTTCCGCCGGCCTCCACCGTACCGACGCTGACGCGACGGGTACATCAGGACGGCAGTGAAAGCGGCTACGACGACGCCACACACACCCTGCACTGGCAAAACGGTCCGGCCGCCTTCAGCGGTTCTCGCGAATCGCTCGAACTGAGCATCGGACCGGCGCGACTGGCGATGACCCCGCAGGCGATCAGCCTGCAACTGGGCGCCGTCGGACTGACCATCGACGCCTCGGGCGTGCACTTCAGCGGACCGCTGGTGGATCACCAGGGCCGCGTCATCAGCCCCTGAATCAAGAGCTTCCCATGATCGGAATCGATAGAGACAGCGGGGCCACGGTCGACGACTGGCTGCAATTCGTGCAGCGCGCGACCCGGGCCCTGACCACGCCGCTGGGCACCCGGCAAAAACGGCCCTTGTACGGTTCGCTGATCCCGACGCTGCTGGGGCAGAACCTGGGCGACGACATCCTGTTGCTCGCCCAGAGCCACGCAGCCCAGGCGTTCTACAACCCGCAAAACGGCATCGGCGATTTCCAGCCTGGCGTGATCGTCGCCACTCGACAGGGCGCGGGGTTGTTGCTGCGATTTGCCGGCACCTGGAAAAACCGCCAACAGACTTTCGAGGTCGTGACATGAGCATGTTGATCCCCGGCCAGAACCAGTTGGCCGAACCCTCCTTGATCAAGGTCGATGCGTTCGAGGATCTGCTCGCCGAGTTCAAGACCTTCGTCATCGAGTACGTCGGCGCACGCTCGCCGCAGAGCGCGGAAAAACTCAAGACCAGCCTGGAAAACGAAAGCGAACTGCTGACCCTGGCCCTGGAAGCTTTCTGCGTTCGTCTGCAAACCCACGAACGCAAATACAACGCCCGGATCAAGCAGATGCTGGCGTGGTGGGCCACCGGCAGCAACCTGGATGCGCGGCTGGCGGACATGGGCCTGGAGCGGCAGTTGCTCGATCCGGGCGATCCGGCGGCATTCCCGCCGGTACCGGCGATTTACGAGAGCGACGATGACGCTCGGCTGCGCTATTACCTGGCGCCCCATGCGCCGGCGGCAGGTTCGCGGATGCAGTATCGCCGCGAGGTGTTCACCCTTGGCGAGCGGCCGGCGGTGAAAGTCGAATCCACCGATGCGGGTGTGGTGAACGTCACTTACACCTTCGACCCGGACGGTCTCGCCGCGCAGGTCAAGGACGGTAACGGTCGCCGCACGGCGCCCGGTGAAGTGCAGGTGACTGTGCTTGCCCGCGACGCTGACGGCACACCGTCCGCCGCGCTGCTCGACGGCGTGCGCAAACATTTTGCCCGGCCGGATGTTTGTCCGGAAACCGACAAAGTAACGGTCAAAGGCGCCGAGATTCAGCGCTACAAAATCCGCGTCGTGGCCAGGATCAATTCCGGCCCGGATTCGGGCCTGACCAAGGTCGCCGCCCAGCAACACTTGCAGGCCTACGCCGACAGCTGCCATCGCCTGGAAGGCCGGGTCGATCCGAGCTGGATCGACTACACGCTGCACAGCGCCGGCGCCGTGCAGTTGCAGATTGTTGAACCGCTGACGCCGATCGTGTGCACGGCGTTTCAAGCGCCGTACTGCACGGCGGTTGAAGTCGAGGTACAGACGCTATGACCGATCAGACAGCGCGTCCGACCCTGCTGCCGGCCAACAGTTCGGCGCTGGAACGGGCACTCGACATCGGCTTCGGCGCATTGCTTGATCGCGTCGCGCCGCCGTTTCCCGAACTGATGAACCCGGCTTCGACACCCGTTGCGTTCCTGCCATATCTGGCGGCGGATCGTGGTGTTGCCGAGTGGAGCACCGACGCACCGGAAGCGGAAAAGCGCCTGACCGTCGAACTGGCTTGGCCCACCGCGCGCCAGGCCGGCACTCGCAAGGCGCTGGAGAACGCCGCCAAGGGCTTGCAGCTCAGGCCGGAAATTCGCTCTTGGTACGAACAGACACCGCCCGGCGAGCCTTACAGCTTTTCCGTTCGGGCCTTCAGCGAGCAACCCTACAGCGAAGAAATCGACGCCCGTCTCGACCGACGCCTGGCTGATGCCAAGAGCGAACGGGACGTGCTGTCGGTGTCGGTCGGCCTCAGCGCCTTCGGCAATCACGTCATCGGCGCCGCGACTTTCTGCGGTGAGCTGACCACGGTTTATCCGGTTTTCCTCGAAGGGCTCGAGACATCCGGCGAGGCCTTCATGGCGGCTGCGCTGTACACCGTCGAAACATCCACTATTTATCCTCAGGGGGCCTGAATGGCTGACTATTACACCCTGCTCACCAACGCAGGGATTGCCTACGAAACCGCCTGCAAGGCAGCGGGCACGCCGATCAAGTTGACGCAGATTTCCGTCGGCGATGGTGGTGAGGGCGGGGTCTACAACCCGGCCGCAACCGCTACCGCACTGAAACGCGAAGTCTGGCGCGGTCCGCTCAATGCGCTGTTCCAGGACGAGAAGAATCCGAGCTGGCTGCTCGCCGAAGTCACCATTCCGCCGGACGTCGGCGGCTGGTATGTGCGTGAAGCCGGGCTGTGGACAGACACCGGCATTCTCTACGCCATCGTCAAATACCCGGAGTCGTTCAAGCCGGTACTGGCTAACTCCGGCTCGGGCAAGGAGTTCTACATCCGCTCGATTTTCGAGACCAGCAATGCCTCGCTGGTGACGCTGTTGATCGATGACACGGTGGTCAAGGCCACTCGCGCCTGGGTCATGAGTTACCTCGCCGAAGAACTCGGCAAACTTGATGGCAAGCAATCGGTACGTGTCGCCGCCACCGCCAACGTGGTGTTGAACGGTGCGCAGCAGATCGACGGCGTGGCGGTGATCGCCGGTGACCGCGTGCTGCTGCCGAACCAGACCCTGGCCAAGGACAACGGTCTGTGGATCGTCGCCAACGGTAACTGGATTCGGGCGAACGATGCCAACGTCAGCGCCAAGGTCACACCGGGCCTGACGGTGATGGTGGAAGAGGGCACGCTCAACGGCGATTCGCTGTGGCACCTGACCACCAACGCGCCGATTACCCTCGGCACCACTGCGCTGACATTCAAGATGCTGGCAGGGCGCACCGGGATTGCTGCCGGCACTTACAAGAGTCTGAGCGTCGACGAATACGGCCGCGCGACGGCCGGGTCGAACCCCGACACGTTGTCCGGGTTTGGCATCAAGGATTCGTACACCAAGGCTGAAGTCGAGGCGCTGATTGCCAAGGCCTCGGCATTGCCGGTGGGGTCGATTGTTGCGTTCCCGGTTGACTCGCCACCTCCGGGTTTTCTGGAGCTGGACAACAGCGTCAGGAGCAGCGCGACTTACCCGGACTTGAGCGCCTATCTGGGTGGCAAGTTCAACAAGGGGGATGAGGGCGTCGGGAATTTCCGCTTGCCTGAGGCGCGTGGGGAGTTTTTGCGGGGTTGGGATCATGGGCGCGGCATCGATGGCGGTCGGGTAATCGGCAGTTCTCAGAGTGACACGCTGCAGAACATCTACGGCACCTTCGATGGCTATCTCGATATCACCACCGTAAGTGGCGCATTCACAATGGGCAACATGAGCCGGTCCTCATCGTCGCTCAATCAGAAAGACGCTTACCACAGTGTGATCCTTGATGCTTCAAAGGTGGCTCGAACTTCTGCGGAAACCCGTCCCCGCAACATCGCCGTCATGTGGTGCATCAAGGCCTGGAATGCGCCGATCAATCAGGGAAACATCGACGTAGCCGCACTGGCCAAGGAAGTCGAAAAGCTCAAATCCTCCGTTCCGGTCGGTGCTGTCCTGTCGTTCCCAATGGGCGTCGTGCCTGCCGGTTATCTGGAACTGGATGGCAGCGTACAGAGCATTGCGACCTATCCGGATCTGGCGGCGTATCTCGGCACTACGTTCAACAAGGGAGATGAAGGTGCCGGGAATTTCCGCTTGCCAGAGTCTCGTGGTGAGTTTCTACGCGGCTGGGATCATGGGCGGGGCATCGATATCGGCCGTAGTGTCGGCAGCTATCAGGCAGGTACAAAGACTCAGGGCGATGACGGCACGGCCCCAGCTGTTCAAGGTATCGGCAACTCCAGTTTGATCGATGCCGATCCGGCTCCTGGTTTCAGTGGCGATATTTACTACACCGCTACCGATGTCACCGTGAAGAACTTTACCAACGCGTTCTGGAAAACGGTTCGCCCACGCAACCTCGCCGTGATGTGGTGCATCAAGGCCTGGAATGCACCGGTCAATCAGGGAAGCATTGATGTTGCCGCGTTGGCAGCTGAAACCAGACTGGCTCGACTCAACGGCGCAGAAGTAGGCGCCGCGCGTAATCTGAGAATGTCGCTGCCTGTCGCCGCATCGGTTGCAACGCTGACCGCTGACCAACTGATTGTCGAGCAGCCGGGTGTTGGCCAGTACAAGTTGTCTAACGTCAACTTGTCCATCGACCTGACAACGGTCGGCGCTGGCGGAATGGACATTGGTGCTGCTCCTGCCAGTGGCAGCGTCGGCATCTATGTTATCTACAACCCTGACTCCAAAGTGGCGAAGATGTTGGCCGTCAACGCCACTTCGATTTCAATCCCTGAAGTCTACGGCGGTTCCAATATGCCAGCCGGTTACACAGCAAGTGCGCTGGTCAGTATCTGGCAGACCTATGCGAGTCGACTGATGTTATCTGGTACCCAATATCAGCGGTTGGTATCCATCGGCAAAACGTCGATTCTGTCCAACGGCGTGTCACAGACATGGACACCCCTTTCTCTGGCAGCTGTGGTTCCGAAGAACGCCAAGACAGTTGGCGGATATGTTCACTACATTGCGAATGCTGAAACGGGTGGAGGCGGTTACCTGGGAATCGCGTCCGATGCAACGGGTAGTGGAATGAAGACTATCGGAATTGGTGGAGTAGCCAGGCTGGGGGTTCTGAGCGCATTTTCCGACATGGCAATGACGACGTCCCAGACGATTTACTACACCGTGGATACATCCGTACCGAGTGCAAACAGCATCTTTATCTCGCAATACAGTTTTTAAGGAGTTACCTATGTTGAGAGCTTACTCAAATGTGGGGACGGCCTTTCGTTGTGTCGCCCCGGACTGGCCGCTGGCTGACGGCGAGGTTCTTTTTGACCATGAACCTACCGAAAGCGAACTGGAAGAGGCGTTTGGTCATGCCTACGGCACGTTGATAAAAAGCCGTCGGTTGGCCTCTATTGCCGAAGAGCGATTCCATCGTGAAGGCTCGGGCATCGTGGTCGATGGCGTCGCTGTCGATACTTCCCGAGACAGCCAGTCGCTGATCGCCGGCATGGCTGTCTCAGCGATGCTGGACCCTACCTATCACTGCAGTTACAAGGCTGTAGCCGGTTTTGTCGAGCTGACCTCCGCGCAGATCCTCGGCATTGCAAAGGCTGTTCGTTTTCATGTTCAGGCCTGTTTTGACCGGGAGAGGGCGCTGACTGAAACGGTGAATGCCCAAACCTACACCGATGAAATGCTCAAGGATGGCTGGCCGGATTCCTCGCCAGGCACATCAGACCCAACCCTTCAATAACGCCCCGTACAACGGGGCGTTTTCATATCAACCCACCCAAGAGGGGGGGTTGAAAGTCGTTGTTCATCAAACAAGGAAGAACCTAATGTTTTATTCGAAATCCACTGGCGGTTTTTACGATTCTGCCATTCATACCGAAATGCCCGCCGATGTCGTTGAAATCTCGCGCGAGTACTGGCAGGAACTTCTGAACGGGCAGTCCATCGGCAAAATGATTGTCGCGAATGAAGAAGGCTATCCGATCCTGGTTGACCAGCCGGGGCCGACACCTGAAGAGCTTGAGTACTATGAACTTGTCTGGCGCAACCAGCAGCTTGTAGCCACTGACCGCGTCGTTACCCAGTACCGTGACGAGGTGGAGCGCTGGCCTACTCTGCTGACTCCGGCGCAGTACATCGAGCTGCAAACCTATCGCCGCACGCTGCGTATCTGGCCGGTTGGCGGTGAGTTGCCCCTGAGCGAACACCGGCCGGCAGCGCCGGCGTGGCTCGCCAGCCTGCCTCAATAAAAACGCCCCGCACCGTCGGGGCGTTTTCTTGTCCGCCGATCAGTAATTGAGCCCCTCTCTCAAACCGAGGGGCTTTCCCGTTTATGGAGAAACGAAAAATGGCAACCCGCCAAACCTACACCGTGCTCGTTCCATTCCCCACCGGCGGTGGGCACTGGTCGAGTGTCGGCCAGGAACTCGACCTGCTCGATGTCGAGGCCAGTGCCCTGCACAGCGCCGGTCGACTGGAGCTGAAAACACCTACCACCCAGGCCGTGAAGGCCGCTGCCAAGAAGGCTGACTGACTATGGCTGAGGTTCTGAACTTCGAGCACAACGGCATTACCGTCAATGCCACCGAATCCCCCGAGGCCATGGGTGGCCTGGGCGACAACGTCATCGGTCTGGTCGGCACCGCGCCGAAGGCCGATCCGCTGATTCCGCGCAACGCACCGTTTCGCATCAACAGCTTCACCACCCACGCACTGCTCGATCCGACCGGCTCGGAAGAGGGCACCCTTTACCACGCCGTTTACCAGATCCTCAAAGTGGTCAAGGTGCCGGTGTACGTGGTGATCGTCGAAGCGGGCGCGACCCCGGCCGATACCGTCAACGCGGTAATCGGCGGTGTTGAACCGGCGACCGGCCGCAAACTCGGTCTGGCGGCACTGGGCAGCGTTCCGGAAGACCTGACCATCATCGGCGCGCCGGGCTTCACCGGCACCAAGGCTGTGGCCAGCGAGTTCGCCTCGTTCGGCAAGCGCATCAAGGCCCGTGTGGTGCTGGACGGCAAGGACGCCTCGGTCGCCGACCAGGTGCTGTACAGCCAGGAACTGGGCGGTGCGGATCTCGGTTTCGACCGTTGCCTGGTGGTGCACAACATGCCTGCCGTGTACTCGAAAGCCGCGAAGAAAAACGTGTTCCTCGCGCCATCCAGTCTGGCGATTGCCGCGCTGGCCAAGGTCAAGCAGTGGGAAAGCCCGGGCAACCAGGTGACCTACGCCGAAGACGTGTCGCGGGTCGTCGAGTACAACATCCTCGACACCTCCACCGAAGGCGATCTGCTGAACCGCTACGGCGTCAGCTACTACGCCCGCACCATCCTTGGCGGCTTCTCGCTGCTGGGCAACCGCTCGATCACCGGCAAGTTCATCAGCTACGTCGGTCTGGAAGACGCCATCAGCCGCAAGCTGGTGAAAGCCGGCCAGAAAGCCATGGCGAAGAACCTGACCAAGTCGTTCATGGATCAGGAAGTCAAACGCATCAACGACTGGCTGCAGACCCTGGTCGCCGACGAAACCATTCCCGGCGGCAGCGTGTACCTGCACCCGGAACTCAACAGCGTCGAGAAGTACAAGAACGGCACCTGGTACGTGGTCATCGACTACGGCCGATACGCGCCGAACGAACACATGGTTTATCAACTCAACGCCCGCGATGAAATCATCGAGCAGTTCCTGGAGGACGTTCTCTAATGTTTACCAACCGCGTAAGACAGGCCATCGCGGCCACCCTGCAAGGCCTGCCGTTGTCGGCAACCGTGGAAGAGTTCACCCCGCCGAAGATCGAATTCGATGTGGAAGAGATGCGTGGCGGCCGTTTCATCGTCGAAGAAATGGCCAAGGGCGGCAAAGCGCTCAATGCCAAGTTGACCCTGCAAGGCATGGGCACCGAAGTCATGCTCGCACTGGGTGTGAAGCTGGGCGACGACATCCTGCTGAACGTGCGTGAAGCCGGTCAGGATCAGGATGGCAACACCTGGTTCACCTACCACACCGTAGGCGGCAAGCTGAAATCCCTGGAGGAAACCGCGGTGAAGATGGGTGAAAAACCCAAGACCAACCTGGAACTCTCCTGCCGCACCTACAACCGCCTGGAAAACGGCGTGCCGGTGATCGACATCGACGTGCGCACCCAGAAGTTCGTGCTCAACGGCGTCGACATCCTCGGTGATGCCCGTCGTGCGGTGCTGATGCCGTAAGCCTCGGCCAAAGGCAATCACAAAACCCTGTGGGAGCGAGCTTGCTCGCGAAAGCGATCTGATGTTCAACATTGATGTTGACGGACCCGACGCCTTCGCGAGCAAGCTCGCTCCCACAGAGGATCTAAACGAATCACCAAGGAATTCCTTTCATGTCGTGGATGCCACCCAAGCATGACCTGCTGTCGCCGATCACCGGTGATGACGGCACGCAGATCGAATCGATCCAGCTCAAGCCGCTGTTCTACGCCGCCCAGAAAGAAGCGCTGGAACGCGCCGGCGACGATGAAGACGACCAGTTCTTTGAACTGGCGCTGCTGGCCACCGGCTTGTCGGTCAAGGAACTCGACCAGCTCAAGCGCCCGGACTACGTGACCATCGCGCAGTACGTGCACGAATTCTCGACCCGTCCGGCGTCGTTCTTTCTCGACCAGGTCGAAGACGCGGAACAGTCCGATGATCCCGATCAGGTGCAACTGCTGTTGCCGCTCGCCGTCACCGGCCGCACCGTGACTTCGCTGAGCCTGGAAATGCCGGCGCTGCGGGCCACCAAAGTGATGAAGAAACTGAAAACGGCCAAGGAACGCGCCGAGTTCATCACCGCCCATTGCACCGGCCTGATGATCCCCGATCTGGCCCTGATGAGCGTGCCGGACTGGACGCAATTGCAGGTGCGCATCGACGATTTTTTAAACCAGCCGGCGGCCTTCTTTCAGAACGCGACATCGAAGTAATCCTCGATATCGTGCCGCTCATTTACCCGGTAAGTGAGGCGGAAATTCTGGAGTGGGACGCCGAAAAGGCGTTGCGCCGCTACGACATAGCGATCACTCGCCTTGGCGTGAAACAGGAGTAGAGCGGCATGGCAGAGAGCAAATTTGCGCTCACATACGCCAATGAGAGTGGCAACGCAGCAGCCGGGTTAAAGCTGCCCGATGGCCTTGGCAAACCACTGCAGGACTTGAACCTGACAATGGCGCTGGCGAGCGCGGATATCCGCTTGCTGACCCAGGAGCAGATCAAGCTGCGGGAGCTGCTGGTCAGCCAGCAGTCGTTGTTCAAGGTCGTCACGGCGCCGCCCGCCGCCAATAGTGAGACGAAGTCGAAACTCAAGGCGGAAATCGAGCAGCGTCCGCCACCGAAAAGACTGCAATCAGCCATGGCCAACGAGACGGCGCTGGTTGAATTGAATCAGGTGCTGCACCTGAGCACGAAATCGCTTCAGGCTCTTTCGGAAAAGAACCTGGAAATCGCCAGTGATAAACGGGTTGCCCCCAGCGGGGCTACCGGCGCGGATCTGTTGCAAGTGCAACTCGCCGGGCTGCGGTCCGGCATAAGTGATGGTCTGAAGGGCGAGCAGAAAACCGAGGCGTTACGGGATTTCTCTCGTGATGCTGCCATCAATGCCTCGGCCTTCAAGATCGATGTCAAGGCTGCTGGCGAAATGTTGTCGGGCTGGCGCACCGCTCTGAAGCTTGATCGGGTGCAGAGCCAGGATCTGGCAGACGCGACCAATTACCTTGGCAACAGCGGCTTGAACGTCAAAGCTGCTGACATCGGCTCCGTCGTTCAAAGCGCCGGTGAGGGCGCCAAAGCTGCAGGGATGACACCCGAGCAAGTGGCTGGACTGGCGGCGGCGTTCCTCAACAGCGGCGCTAACAAGACAGATGCCGCAGCGGCGCTGAAGGGATTCACGACGGTTCTGGGCAAGGGAGAGTCGGCGTCACCGGCGCAGCGCTCGGCCTGGGCCGAAATGGGTCTGAACCCCGAGTCGCTGGCGCGTGGGATGAGTGACGATGCACCCCAAACGATCAAGCTGGTTCTGGAGCAGCTCAAGAAACAACCGGAAGAGAAACAGGCTTCGCTGACCAAAACGCTGTTTGGCAACAATGATGCAATCCTTGAGTTGTTGAAGAAGCCTGAGGATGTTCAAACGGCGTTCAAGCTGGTTTCTGACAAGTCCGTGTATGCAACATCCAGACGCGGTGAGGATGCAGGCTCGGCGGCAGAAACCGCTGCGACTTATGGCAATACATCCCAAGGGCGCTGGAATGCGCTGGATGCGAGTCTCAACCGGCTGTCCACGGCAGTCGGCAATGCATTGGCCCCGGTGACAGACGGCATTGCCATCGGGCTTACTGCGGTGGTCAATGGACTGGGCGCAGCGGCCGAAACCTTCCCCTTCGTCACCGCTGCACTGACACTGCTTGGGGTGGCTGCCACGCCGTTCGTGGCGGGCGCGCTGAAAACCGGTGTGTCTGCAGTACTTGATGCGGTCTCCACGAGACTTCTGCGCCTGGCCGCAGCTCGGTTACCGTCCGACATCGGCGATATGATCACCGGTGACGATGACAACGGTGGCGGTCGTAAAAAGAAACGATCGTCTCGCAAGTCGGGTCGGGGCAAACAGGCCAAAGCCTCTGCGAAAAGTGCTCAGCCTAGCAAGCCCGCGGTTCGTCAAAGCCTGGGCAATCGCCTGCGCGGTGCAGCGATGAAGGTCATGCCTTCGATCAAGCGTGCGGCTGCCAGGGTCTTGCCTGCGGTGCGGAGTGCCGGAGCCAAGGTCATGCCTGCGGTGCGGAGCTTCGGAGCCAAGGTCATGCCGATGCTGTCCCGGATGGCACCTTTGGCGGGTAAGGTCGCTGTCCCGTTGATGGTGGCGCACGCCGCTTACACAGGTCTCAAAGGCGTGCGAGAAGGTGATGAGAAAGCGGTGGGAAGCGCAAAGGGTGAGCTGGCGGGGACAGCCATTGGCGCTCTGGTCGGCTCGTTTATTCTTCCGGGTTTCGGTACTGCCATCGGGAGTATCGCGGGTGGATATTTCGGCTCATTGGTGGGAGAAGCACTCGCAGACCCGCCCGCCGACAAACTCGCTGCGCCGGGAGATGTCGCTAAAAACCTGGTCAACGCGCCCACCCAAAGTCAAAACCAGCAAGTCACCTTCTCCCCACTGATCCAGGTCACCTGTCCGGCACCGGATACTGCCGAGCAGATTCGCTCGATCATCGGGCAACAACTGAGCGGACAATTCCACGGCCAGTTCCTGCCGCTGTTGACCAACAACCCGCTCGCCACCCGCCGTGATGCAGCCCTGACCGATGGAGTCGCCCGATGAAACAACAAATGGCACTGGGCAGTTTCATCTTCGGTCTGTCCCGGGATTTTGCGTACAGCACGCTGTCGCGAAAATCCGAGGGTGGCTGGACCGAGTTGCAGATCCTCAACAGCAAACCCAGATCCCATCAGACGGGGCAGAAGCCTGAAACCCTGACCATCTCCGGCACCTCGATGTACGCCGTGGCGATGGATCGGCTCGATGAGCTGCGTGCGCTGCAAGCGTTGAGAGCGCCGCTGCCGTTGATTGACGGTATTGGCCGCAACTGGGGTTTGTGGCGGATCAACAGCATCGACGAAAACCAGAGCGAGGTCATCGATGACGGCACCGCGATGGTGATCAAGTGGGTCATCGGATTGTCGGAGTTCAACAATGCGTAAGGTACGAAGCGTGGCCGGTGATTCGGTGAATCTTTTGCTGTACCGCGAAACCGGTCGCAGCGATGACAGCGCCGAAGAAGCCCTCTGGACACTCAACCCGACCCTGGCCGAGCACGGCCCGATCCTGCCGGCAGGTGTCTGGGTGACACTGCCGGAACTCGATAGCAAACCGGCCGCGATCAGACCGGTTATGGCCTGGGATTAAGGAGGCTGCATGGCACAGGGATTTACGCCGGCGATCGAAATCTACGGCGCCAACAAGGACCTGCTGAACCAGCGGCTGATCAGTTGGGAACACATCGATGCCGCCGGTATGGAGTCCGATCAACTGACGCTGGTGCTCGACCTGGAAGGCCTTGAAGGCTTGCCGACCCTGGGCGGCATCATCGGCCTGCGGGTGGGGTATCTGGAGACCGGGCTGGTCGAAAAGGGCCAGTTCAAGGTCACTCGACTGACACCGACGCTGTTCCCGCTGCGCCTGACGCTGGTCGCGACCGCCGCGCCTTTCAGCGGCAAGGACGAAACCGGATTCAAGGAACGGCGCACGGCCAGTCATGGCCCCACGACGCTGGGCGGGCTGTTTCGCAAACTGGTCGAGTCGCACGGTTTCTCGCCGCGGGTCGATCCCGAACTGGCGCTGATCAGGATCGCTCATGTCGACCAGTCGAACGAAACCGACATGGGTTTCATCACACGACTGGCGAAAAAGTACGACGCGGTGGCCAAACCGTTCAACGACCTCTACGTACTGGCGAAACCGGCGCAGCTCAAAACCCTGTCGGGTCAGGTGATACCGAACGTCAGGCTGTCGGTGACCCACACCAATCGGCCGGGCGATCACGCCTTCATCAGCGCCACGCTGGAAGAGACCGCCCGCACCCAGAATCAGGGTTGCAAAGTCTGCTGTTGGGACGCCAATGCCGGCAAGCAGGTGGAGGTGAAAACCGGCTCGGCACCCTTCAAGGTCATTCGTCAGAAACAGGCCAGTGTGGAAGAAGCCAAAGCCATCGGCGAAGCCGAAGTGCGCAAGATGCTGCGCGAGAAATACACGCTGAAAGTCACCTGTCCGGGTGATCCGCTATTGGTTGCCGAAGGCCTGCTGGTGCTCGATGACACCTGGCCGGACTTCATGCGCGGTCGCTGGTCGATCGAGAAGGTGACTGCCAGCGGCAAGCCCGAAGAAAGCTATCGCTGCCTGATCGAAGCAAACGGCCGGGATCCCGAGGCAAAAGCCAAGGACTGATCCCCCGGTCTCACCGCCACACGCATCACTGTGGCCACTCCCACATCCTGGAACGCTCCCCATGAAGATCTCCCCGATCCTCACGCAGCTGCGTGCGCAATGCCCAAGCCTTGGCGGCCATATCGCGACAGGTGTCGACCTGGCGCTGCTGCAAGGTGACCCGAATCTGCCGATGCCCTCGGCCCATGTTTCACCGCTGGCCGATCTGGCCAGCGCCAGCACCGCCCAGAACTCCGCCAGCCAACCGATCCGCGACCGCTTTGAAATCATCCTGGCACTGGATGCCACGGACGCCACAAAAGCGCTGGATCTGTTGCACGACCTGCGCGCCGAACTGTGGCGTGCGCTGGTGGGATTCAAACCCGCAACCGACTACAGCGCCATCGTTTATGACGGCGGCGAAACGGTCTCGATCAACAGCAGCCGCGCCTTCTACCGGCTGCGCTTTTTTGCCGAGTTCCAGCTGGGCCGCAATCTGCCAAGTCAGCCTGCGGAGAGTTGGCACGAACGCGAACTGGACGGTTTGTCGTCCTTTACCGGGGCCACCGTGCGGGTCGATGCGATCGACCCGGCCGACCCCAATCTCAAACGCCCGGGCCCTGACGGGCGCGTGGAAATGACTTTCTCTGGAGACGTAACCCCATGAGCAACCGCATCACCGTAGTGCCGGCCGCCGGCCGTGCCGTGCCGGACCCGGAAGCAGGCGATCTGCTGCCACTGGAAGGCCGTGAAGTGCTGGACAGCGCCTGGTGGCGCCGGCGTCTGGCCGACGGCGATATCACCCTCAAAACCGCAACAGCTAAACAAAAGGGAGCCAAATAATGGCGATCGGATTCAGCAACATTCCTGCGGACATTCGTGTACCGCTGTTCTATGCCGAAATGGACAACTCGGCCGCCAATAGCGCGTCCTCGTCCATGCGCCGCCTGATCGTGGCGCAGGTCAACGACAACATCGCGCCGAGCGAAGTCGGCAAACTGGTGCTGGTTTCCAGCGTGGCACTGGCCAAGAGCATTGGCGGCCAGGGCTCGATGCTGGCGTCGATGTACGAGACCTTCCGCAAGGCCGACCCGATCGGCGAGATCTGGTGCCTGCCGCTGCACAACGCCACCGGCGCCATCGCCAAAGGCGTGCTGACCCTGACCGGCACCGCGACTCAGGCTGGCATTCTCAACCTGTATGTCGGCGGCGTCCGCGTGCAGGCCACCGTGGTCAACGGTGCCACCGCTGCCCAGGCGGCCACCGCCCTGGCACAGAAAATCAACGCCACCGCCGATCTGCCGGTAAGCGCTGCGGCGGCCGAAGGCGTCGTCACTCTGAACGCCAAATGGACCGGCGAGAGCGGCAACGACATCAGCCTGCAATTCAATCGCCTGGGCAAGAGCAACGGCGAAGAAACCCCGGCCGGCCTGACCACCGCGATCACCGCCATGACCGGCGGCGTCGGTGTACCTGACCAGGTTGAAGCAGTTGCCGCACTGGGCGATGAGCCATTCGAATTCATCGCGCTGCCATGGTCCGACCTGGCCACCCTCAACACCTGGCAAGCGGTGATGGACGACAGCACCGGTCGCTGGTCGTGGGCCAAGCAACTGTTCGGTCACGTCTACAGCGCCAAGCGCGGCACCGTCGGCACGCTGGTGGCGGCCGGTCAGGCGCGCAACGACCAGCACATGACCATTCAGGCGCTGGAGCCGGGCGTTCCGCAACCGGTATGGGTACAAGCTGCAGCACTGGCTGCGCGCACGTCGGTGTTCATCTCGGCTGACGCCAGCCGTCCGACCCAGAGCGGCAGCCTGCCAGGCGTCGATCCGGCACCGGCCAGCGAGCGCTTCACCCTGACCGAGCGTCAGTCGCTGCTCAACTACGGCATCGCCACCGCGTACTACGAAGGCGGTTACGTGCGCATCCAGCGCTCGATCACCACCTATCAGAAAAACGCTTACGGCCAGGCCGACAACTCGTACCTGGACAGCGAAACCATGCACCAGTCGGCGTTCATCGTGCGTCGTCTGCAAAGCGTGATCACCAGCAAGTACGGTCGCCACAAACTGGCTTCCGACGGCACCCGTTTCGGCGCCGGCCAGCCGATCGTCACCCCGGCGACCATTCGCGGTGAGCTGATCGCCCAGTACGCCAAGCTCGAACTCGAAGGCCACGTGGAAAACGCCGAGCTGTTCGCCGAGCACCTGATCGTCGAACGCGACGTGCAGGACCCGAGCCGCGTGAACGTGCTGTTCCCGCCGGATTACATCAACGGTCTGCGCGTGTTCGCACTGCTCAACCAGTTCCGTCTGCAGTACGACGACGTCGCCTGATCGGCTCGTTTGACACTGTGATTTCAGCCCACCTTGCGTGGGCTTTTTATTTGAAGGGAGTAACACCATGGGTCAACTGATTGCAGGCACCTGCTACGTCAAGGTCGACGGTGCACAACTGACCATCAACGGCGGCTGCGAAGCCCCGCTGATGGCCGTCAAACGCGAAACCGTCGTGCCGGGTTTCTACAAGGAAACCGACATCGCGCCATCGTTCAAGGTGACGGCGCTGCACACCGCCGACTTCCCGCTGAAGAAGCTGATCGAAGGCACCGACATTACCGTCACCTGCGAATTCAGCAACGGCAAAGTCTACGTACTGGCCGGTGCCTACCTGGTCGAAGAGCCAGTCTCCAAAGGCGATGACGCCACCATCGAACTGAAATTCGAAGGCATCAAGGGGACCTGGCAATGAGCGGCGCCGTGAAGCTTCAGGTTGCGATCGAAGCTCACGGCGAGCCCCTGACCGAACTCGTCCTGCGCCGTCCGACGGTGCAGGAGGTGCGAGCGATCAAGGCGCTGCCGTACAAGATCGACAAAAGCGAAGAGGTCAGCCTCGACATGGACGTGGCGGCCAAATACATCGCCGTGTGCGCCGGCATTCCGCCGTCGTCGGTCAACCAGCTGGACCTGGCTGACCTCAACGCGCTGAGCTGGGCCGTTGCGAGTTTTTTCATGAGTGCGGCGTCGGAGCCATCACCGACCTGATTTCGGTCGCCTATGACCTGGCCTGGTTCTGGAAGGTTGACCCCGAACAGATGATGGCCAGGCCACTGGATGTGCTTCGCGAATCGCTGGAGCACGCGCAACGGATCAATGCGATGCAGCAGGTGCAGTGATGGCCAATACACAAATAAACGCGATCCAGCAAAACATTCAGACCACGGTCAACATGCTCGTGGTGATGCAGGGTTTGCAGAAAATGGAAACCGAGATGAAAGGCGTTCGCGCCAAGGTCGCGGGTTTCAAGAAAAGCCTGGAAAGCAGTGGACTCAAACCGCTGGATCTGTCCGGTTTTGTTTCCGGTGGTGGCTTGCTCAAGCCGTTTCAGGACGGTTTGAAAAAGGCGATCAAGGCCGAGGATGAACTGGCGAACAAGAGCAAGACGCTCAAGGCTCCGGCGCTGGCCAAGGACGCAGTAATACCCGCGCCGCTGGCCAAACCGGCGACCGCGCAGTTGCCTGCGCCGGTGAAGGGCGAGACCTCGACCAACCTGGCGAAATTCAACGTTTCGCTCGACAACATCTCGTTGAAGATCGGCCAGGCGCTGTTGCCGGCAGTCAACAGTCTGGTGACGGCGCTGGTGCCGGTCATGACCACGGTCGGTGAGTTTGTTGCCGAGCATCCGCAACTGGTTGAAGGACTGGCAGCGGCAGCAGTGGCGTTCACCGTAGTGACCACGGCCGCTGCCGGACTCAGTGCGGTGCTGACATTGTTGGCCTCGCCGATCGGCTTGTTTGCCGCCGGGGTCGCGCTGGCGGCCGGCCTGATTGTCGCCAACTGGAAACCGCTTTCGGCGTTCTTCTCCCGACTGTGGCAACAGATCGCCCCGGTGGTGCTACCGATGGCGGGTTTTTTCAGAACGCTGTTCGACTTCACTCCGCTGGGCATGCTGATCAACAACTGGGGACCGGTCAGTACGTTCTTCGCAGCTTTGTGGAACGTGCTCAAGGCACTGGCTGCGCCGGTCATCGACTTCTATGCAACGCTGTTCGCCTACTCACCGCAGGCGCTGATCCTGAAAAACTGGATGCCATTGGTTGGCCTGTTTGCTTCGCTTTGGGATTTGCTGCGAGCAGTGTCGGTGCCGGTCGCAGCTTTTATTCAGGATCTGGTGGATTACATCAAGCTGCCGGTGCTGGCGCTGTATGCGGTGATTCGCGAACAGTTTGGCTGGTCGCCGCTGGAAATGATCATCCAGGCCTGGGGCTCGGTGACGGAGTGGATTCAAAAGTGGAGTGACAAGTTCTACGACGCGCTGGCGCCAGTCCGGGAATTTTTCAATGGTGGTCTTGGCACGCTCGCGGCCGAGGCGTCGGCCAAGGTCGATGTCCTGACCCGTGCTCAGCTGAAAACCAATGCCGAAGGCAAGGGGGAATGGGCGCCGGGCTTTTTTGGCTCCGACGCCGATTCCACGTCCGACGGCTCGGTGCCGGGCGGCTCATTGACACAGAACTCCAGCTCGTTGACGCAGAACTCCAGTTCGCTGACGCAATCTTCCAGCAACCTGGTCCAGCAAAGCGCTGCCAACAACCGTACGCAACTCGAAGGCGGCCTGACGGTTCGCTTCGAAAACGCGCCGGCGGGACTGCGCACCGATCAACCGCAAACCAATCAACCGGGGCTGGCGCTCAGTTCGCGTATCGGCTATCGCTCGCTCTCCATGGGAGGTTCCAATGAACTGGCGTGACCGTTTGTTGCCGGCATCCTTTCGCGGTGTCGGCTTCTGGATCGACCAGGCGAAAACCCCGGTCGGCCGCAAGGGGCAGTTGCACGAGTATCCGCAACGCGACCTGCCGTTTTTCGAGGACCTCGGCCAGCAGGCCAAGACCCACGACCTGACGGCGTTCATCATCGGTGCCGATTGCCTGGAGCAGCGCGACAAGCTGCTCCAGGCCCTGGAGCAGGGCAGCGGCGAACTGGTGCATCCGTGGCTGGGGCGCTTGCAGGTCAAGGTCGGCGAGTGCGACATGACTCATACCCGCCAGGACGGCGGGATGGTGACGTTCAGCCTGAAGTTCTACCCGGACCGACCGCTGCCGTTTCCGACGGCGACAGTCAGCACGCAAAAAGTACTGCTGATCAAGGCCGAAGGTTTGCTCGGTTCGGCAGTGGCGCGCTTCGAACAGGCGATGACCCTGATCAAGGCCGCGCGGATCGGCATCGCCAATCTGCGCAACAGCCTCACCGGCGTGTACGACGTGATCAAGGAGCAGCTCAAGCCGCTGATCGCGCAGTACAAGCAGATCACCGAGCTGGTCAGGGCCGTCAAGGAACTGCCCAAGGAAGTGGCGGCGGAATTCAAGGGTTTGCTCGGCGATATCAAGGAGCTGAAGGCGTTCGCGAAGGAGGGCTACCGTGGCGTGATTGCCGACGTGTCCCAACAACTCGAGGCCATCCGCAAGGCCGATGCGCCGAAAATCACCACCGGCAAGGACACCAACGCCGCCGCGCAAGCCATGGCCAACCTGGTGCAGGACACGCTGATCGTCAAAGTGGCGCAATGGGTGGCGTCGATGCCGGTGGCGTCGACGCCGGTGAAACTCAACTCGACGCCTTCGCTGGATCAGCAATCGAAGCAGCCGGTCACCCGCCAGGAAGTGCCGGTCACGGATGATCTGCAAACGCTGCAAAAAGCGTTGAACGAAGTGCTGCAAATGGCTCAGGACAAGGCCGATCCCGCGCACTATCAGGCCATCGGCGATCTTAAGGAGGCGCTCAATGGGCACTTCAAGGCTGTGGCGTCGTCCGGTGTGCGACTGGTCAGCAAAACGTTCCAGGAAACCTTTCCGGCACTGGTCGTGGCCTACAAACAGTTTGGCGACGCCACCCGTGTGACCGAGGTCATTCAGCGCAACGGTCTGTCTCATCCGAGCTTCCCACCCAACGAAGTCAAAGTTTCCCGGGAGTGAGCCATGAACGAGACTGACAACCGCGTCACGCTGACCGTCGACAACATGGAATACGGCGGCTGGAAAAGCGTGCAGATCACCGCGGACCTGGAGCGCCAGTTCCGCACCTTCAAACTCGACATCACCTGGCAATGGCCGGGGCAGACCGTGGATCAGCGGATCAAGGCCGGCGACCCGTGCGAGGTGCGGATCGGCAAGGATCTGGTGCTCACCGGTTATGTGTTCAAGGCCCCGATCAGCTATGACGGACGGCAGATCAGCCTGAGCATCGAAGGCAGTTCCAAGACCCAGGATCTGGTCGATTGTGCGGCGCGAAACATCCCCGGCCAATGGCAGGACCAGTCGCTGTTGAGCATCGTCCAGGCCCTGGCCGGGGAATACACGCAGTTTGTGGTCAACGAGATTCCCGAGACCGCGCGCCTGAGCAAACACACCATCGTCCCGGGTGAAACGGTGTTTCAGTCGATCGACCGTCTGCTCTCGCTGTACCGGGTGTTTTCCACCGATGACGCCGAAGGCCGGCTGGTGCTGGCCAAACCGGGCAGCGGCGGCCGCGCCAGCGATGCCCTGGAGCTGGGCAAGAACATTCTCTCGGCCGACGCACCGATGGATCACAGCCAGGTGTTCTCCGAGTACCGGGTGATCGGCCAGCAAAAGGGCAACGACAAGAAGAGCGGGGCGGCAGTCAGCGAGGTTGAATCCAGCGCGACCGACCTGAGCTTCAAGCGTCGGCGTACCACGATCATCAACGAAGGCTCGCAACTGACGTTCGAACTGGCCCAGCAACGGGCCCAGTGGGAAAGCGCCACGCGCATGGGCCGGGCGCTGACCACCACTTATCAGGTGCAGGGCTGGCGCCAGTCCAACGGCGATCTGTGGCGCCACAACACGCTGGTGAAGGTCAAGGATCCGGTACTCGGCTTCGATGGCGACATGCTGATTTCCAAGGTGACGTATTCACTGTCGGCGCAAGGCTCGGTCACCACGCTGCAAGTGGCGCCGCCACATACCTTCGATCCTGACCCGACGCCCCCGAAAACAACCTGAGCCTGACGCCGAACCTGACTGGCATCACCTGACCCTGTGGGAGCGGGCTTGCCCGCGATAGCGGTGGTTACCGCAAACACTACTTTGCCTGACACACCGCCATCGCGGGCAAGCCCGCTCCCACAGGTTTTGTGTTGGCAAAGTCCTGAGGACAATTCATGAGCCTACTGACACGCCTGCTGGCGCGCGGCACTGTCGTGCTCGCCAATTCGGCATCCAAGCTGCAATCGCTGCAAATGCGCCTCACCGCCGGTGAAGTGAACGACGACATGGAGCACTTCGAACCCTACGGTTTCACCAGCCACCCGCTGGCCGGTGCCGAAGGTGTCGTCACGTTTCTCGGCGGCGACCGTTCCCACGCCATCGCCCTGGTGGTTGCCGACCGCCGTTACCGCCTGCAATCGCTGGCGGCCGGCGAGGTGGCGATCTACACCGACGAGGGCGACAAAATTCACTTCAAGCGCGGGCGGATCATCGACATCGAAACCGCCACGCTGAACATCCGCGCCAGCACCGCCGTGAATTTCGAGACGCCGGTGATCAACCAGACCGGCAAGATCGTTTCCAAAGGCGATCAGGTGGCCGGCGGCATCAGCCAGATCAAGCACGTGCATGTCGGCGTGCAGGCAGGCAGTGGCCAGACCGGCGCGCCGGCGGGAGGTCAGTGATGCTTTTCAGTCAAAACCTCCACGCCGCGCTCACCCGTGCGGTGCTGATCAGCCTGTTCACCTGGCGCCGTGCCGCCGACGACGATGCCCTCGACGACGAGGAGCGTTTCGGTTGGTGGGGCGACACCTTTCCCACCGTCGCCGACGATCGCATCGGCTCGCGACTGTGGCTGTTGCGCCGGGTCAAGCTGACCCGACAGACCCAGATGGACGCCGAGTTCTATGCCCGCGAAGCCTTGCAATGGCTGATCGACGACGGCCACTGCAGCGCCATCGACATCATCAGCGAACGCCTCGACGCCCAGCGCCTGAACCTGCGCACGGTCCTGACCCTGGCCGACGGCGAACGCCTGGACATCAACCCCGATAACAGTTGGCAGGTGATCTATGCCGTTTGAAACCCCTTCGCTGCCGGTGCTGATCAAGCGCACCCAAAGCGACCTGGCCGGCGATTCGCTGCGCCAGTCCGATGCGCAAGTCCTGGCCCGCACAGTCGGCGGCGCCGCTTATGGTCTGTACGGCTACCTCGACTGGATTGCCGAGCAGATCCTGCCCGACACCGCCGATGAATCGACTCTGGAGCGCATCGCCGCACTGCGCCTGAACCAGCCGCGCAAACCGGCGCAGGTCGCCACCGGCAACGTCAGCTTCAACGCCACGGCGGGCGCGGTGCTGGACGCCGATACGTTGCTGCAGGCGAGTGACGGCCGCACGTTCAAAGTCACCGCCGCGCGCACCACCGTCAATGGCGTCAACAGCACCTCCATCGCAGCGCTGGATGCCGGCAGCCTGGGCAACGCCGAGGCCGGCCTGGCGCTGACGCCGGTGCAGCCGATCACCGGCGTGGTCGGCAACAGTTTTGTGGTGCTGGCGCCGGGACTGAACGGTGGCGTGGCGCGGGAAAGTCTGGAATCGCTGCGCTCGCGGGTGATCCGCTCCTATCGCGTCATCCCCCACGGCGGTTCGGCCAGCGACTACGAGACCTGGGCGCTGGAAGTGCCGGGCGTGACCCGCGCGTGGTGCCGTGGCGGCTTCCTCGGGCCGGGCACCGTCGGCGTGTACATCATGCGCGACGACGATCCGCAACCGGTGCCGAATGCCGATCAACTGGCCGAAGTGCAGGCTTACATCGAGCCGTTGCGCCCGGTGACCGCCGAAGTCCATGTGCGTCCGCCGGTGCAGAAACCGGTGACCTATCAACTGAAGCTGACCCCTGACACCACCGCCGTGCGCGCCGCCGTCGAAACCCAGTTGCGTGATCTGCACAACCGTGAAGCCGACCTGGGCGAGGATCTTTTGATCAGTCACATCCGCGAAGCGATCAGCAGCGCGGCGGGGGAAACCGATCACGTGCTGTCGGCCCCGGTGGCGAACGTGGCCGCGGGTGACAGCGAACTGCTCACCTTCGGGGGTTGCGTATGGCTGCCATAAGAACCGCCGCGCAATACCAGGCGCAATTGCGCGCCTTGCTGCCGAGCGGCCCGGCATGGGATCCGGAACGCGTGCCGGAACTCGAAGAAGTGCTGCAAGGCGTCGCCGTCGAACTGGCGCGCCTTGACGCCCGCGCCGCCGACCTGCTCAACGAAATGGACCCGGCCGGTGTCAGCGAACTGGTGCCGGACTGGGAGCAGGTGATGAACCTGCCCGACCCGTGCCTCGGCGCCACGCCGCTGTTCGACGACCGCCGCCTCGCCGTGCGCCGGCGCTTGCTGGCAGTCGGCAGCCAGGCTGTCGGCTACTACCTGGACATCGCCAAAAGCCAGGGTTACCCCAACGCCACCATCACCGAACTCGAAGCCCCGCGCATGGGCCGCTCGCGTTTCGGTGCGGCGCACTGGGGCACCTGGGAAGCGCAGTTCATGTGGACGCTCAACACTGGCGGGCGGCTGTTGCTCGGCCGGCGCTATGGCGCGAGCTATTGGGGCGAGCGCTTCGGCGTCAATCCGGGCTCGGCGCTGGAATGCCTGATCCACAGGGCGGCACCGGCGCATACCAAAGTGCACATCAACTATGACTAGGAAGGAGTGACGGGATGGATTACCCGAGAAGTGTGCCCGGCTCCGGGCTGGTGGATGGACGATTTGCCGATGAAAACCCGCTGACCGGAACTCCGGGTTCGTTGATCCCCGCGACATGGGGCAACGGCATAACGGAAGAGCTGCTGAACGTGATCCGTGCGGCGGGGATGGTGCCCTCCGAAAGCGAGTCGGATCAGTTGCTCAAGGCGCTGAAGAATGTCTTGTCCCAGGACGCGATGCCGTTCGCCGCTTTGGCATTTCCAACGGTGGCCACGGCTGACGGGCGTATTTCAGTCAGCGCCGCAAGCGCGTCTGCTGGCGGCACCGTGTCGGTGCCGGGCGGTGTGCTGGTCTGCCTCGGTGAAGAAGTTGCCGCCGGCATGACGGCCCGCCCGCGCACGTTGCTGACCTCTGCCTGGAGCTCGTCCGGACTGGATATCAACAGCACCTATTTTCTGCGGATGCAGGTGCGCAACGGGGCACTGGTCTGCTACACGCAAAAAGGCCTCGATACCGATGTGATCCCTGCGGGGATGAAAGCGGGAACCGGCAGCAGTGGCGGTGGTTTCGACTCGACCTGCATCGACATGCTGGTGGCCAGAGTGGTGACCGCAGGTGCCGGGACTTTACCCAAGCTCACACTGCTGGCGAACAAGGCCCGCATGGAAGCGGTCGGTGTCTGGTCCGGTGCCAATGGCAATTACTCGGTCCCGTTGAACTGGGCGCGCAAACCTCGTGCGTACATTGCAGGGATTTATGATTTTGATGACAACGTCAAAACCGACTATGGCGTGATCAGTGAGGAGATCGGGGTCAACTTTGTCGGTACTCAGTTCATGCCGGAGGGTGGTTTTACCGACCGTTACACGGCGCGTGTCGCGATCGCTGCGTGGTCACAGAACCTGAGCACGTCAGGTCGGATAAACGCTCGCGTCAGATGGGAGGTTTGAGTATGAAAGCCATTATCGAAAATGGAGTGGTGACGGCGCTGATGACGGGTGACGTCGATTGCGGCGTTCCGGTGCCGGTCGGCCTCGCGGTTGCCACAGGCTGGCTGTTCGACGACGAGCGCTTCAGCGCGCCGCCGCAGGTCGATGTTTCGCCGGATGTGCAAGCCGAGGCAGAGCGCCAATGGCGCACGACAGCGCTCACGGCCACTGACTGGCTGGTGATTCGTCATCGCGACGAACTGGATGTCGGGGCGCCACCGACCTTGAGCAACAAACAGTTTTCCAAATTGCAGGCCTGGCGCCAGGCGCTGCGCAATTGGCCGGGCTCCGGCGACCTGCCGGATGTCCTGTCGCGCCCCGAACCACCCAAGTGGCTTGCGCGGTTGTCCCTGCGGGCACCGTGAATACGCGCTTGTATCTCTTGAACGACGCCCGCCCTGTGCGGGCGTTTTTCATCAGTGCGCAAGCTGACCGCCGATCGCTGGAGCCACAGCGAATACCTACAGGAATCTAACCGTGGACTATCCAAAGAGTGTCCCCAGCGCCGGACTGGTGAATGGGAAATTTGTCGATGAAAACCCGCTGACCGGAACGCCGGGATCGTTGATCCCGGCGGATTGGGGGAACAGCGTCACGCAGGAAATTCTCAATGTGATCAAGGCCGGGGATCTGACCCCGGACGAGAAAAAATACGATCAACTGCTGCAAGCGATTCAAAGCGTTTCGGCCAAGGGCTGGAGCCTGGATTCAGCGTTGCCTGTCGGCTCACTGCCTTTGCCGACCGTAGCGACACCTGACGGGCGCATGCCGATCACGCCAACGGCGGTGCTGACCAGTGGCGGACGTTTGTCGATTCCTGCCGGCGTGTTTTTGAGCATTGGCCAGGAGGTTGTTGCGGGGCAACTGGGCAGGTCTCGTACGTTCACCACGCAGGCCTGGAGCAGTGCGGATCTGTTGCCGACGACCGGCTATTTCCTGAGGGCGCAGGTCAGCGGCGGGGCCCTGACGTTCTACATGCAGCGCGGAACGATCTATGACCCGGCCCCCGAAGGATTGAAGGGCACCGTCAACAGTGCGGCGGGGGGTGGGTTTCAATCCACGCCGCTGGATATGTGTCTGGCCTGGGTGGTGACCGCAGGGCCAGGGTCGGTTCCGATCGTCAGGCCGGTCTACAACCGCAAGCATCTGGCATGGAGCCAGACGGTCAACGGTAATGGTGTGGTCTATTTGCCGGTCGATCCTCACGCCCGGGCGGCACGTCTGGTGGTAGGCAACCCGACACCGCACCCTACAGGCATTACCGGCGTGTCCTTTGCCCCGGGCGGTTGGCTGGGCGGCAACTATTGCTACCTGAATCCGACCGTGGGGACTTCGGGCAATTGGGACGGTTGGTCCACTGCCGGTGCGACGGCGTGCATCTTCACCAGCAACGTGCTCAACGACACAACGGTGTCGACCCTGACTGCCAGCTTCGACCACAACGAGTTGCGCTCTCTCTGGCAGGTCTATCAGGCCGAGCACACGTTGGGCGCCAGTAATGCTTCCAGCGACGAACTGCTGTTCAGCATGGGTCTGAAAAACCTGTCACCCGGCGACTACGCCAACGGGGTCGCCATCAATTTCAGCTCGGCGGTCAACGTCAATTTTTCATGGGAATTGATTCGATGAACATCATTCAGGAACTGCATCAATTCGAAGAGGGGTTGCGTCCGCTTCAGCCGTCCGCTGCCCATGACTGGGACGGCAAAGCCTGGGTGCTGGACAGCGCGCGGGCCGGACAACTGGATCAGCAGGCCGCCGAACAGCTGTGCGTGCGGGTCGACGCGGCCGCCGACAATGCCCGTGCCGTGCTGGCCGGTGATCCGCTCAAGGCGCTGGAATACGCTCAGGCTGCCGTCGACGCGCAAGCCTTTCAGGACGCCGGCTACCCGAGAAACGATGTGCCTCTGTCCGTCGCAGCCTGGGTCGCCAGAGGGCGCAGTGCCCGGCAGGCTGCCGATCAGATTCTGGACAAGGCGACCCGGCTCAGCGACAGCCTGCTGACCCTGCGCACCTTGCGCCTGAAGGCCAAGACCCAGATTCGTGCGCTCGCAACCAAAGGTCAGATGGATCAGGCCCGCGCTGCCGCTGATGAGGCGTTGCTGGCCATTCGTGGACTGACCGCCAACCTGACTTCGTAACCGCAGTTCGCGTCACCCAAGCCCACTTCATTGTGGGCTTTTTATTTTCAGGAATAGAAGCGTCTGCGCCGTAGCGAAAGCTTGCGCGCGGCCACGTTTCATTTGTCATTACAGAGGAACGAGCACCAATGGATTACCCAAAAAGTGTCCCCAGCGTCGGCCTGGTCAATGGCCGGTTCGTCGATGAAAACCCGGTGGCGGGAACGCCCGGGTCGTTGATACCGGCGGTATGGGGCAACAGCGTTACGCAAGAAATTCTCAACGTGATTACCGGCGCCGGGCTGACAGCCGCCGAGGTCGATACCGGTCAGTTGTTCAAAGCCATTCAGTCGATTGTCGGCAACGCCAGTCCGATGCGTTCGGTGGTGACGCGGTTGACTGCATCCAAGGCGCTGACCGACCCGGAGCTGGGCCTGGTACTGATCGATGGCGGATCCAGTGCTGTAACGGTGACATTGCCGCCGGCAAACGCCGCGCTGGGTGTACGCGATGTGATTGTTCGGCGGATGGACAACAGCGGCAACCGTCTGGTCGTCCAGGCATCGGGTTCCGACCGCATTCGTTTTCACACGCATCTTTCACCCAGCGGTTATCCGTTTCTGGTGTTGATGGGCGGCGGCGACTGGTGGCAGTTGCGCAGTGATGCTGCGGGTAGCTGGTGGCCAGTCGGCCGGTTTGACAACACCCCCCTTGGCCGGCCGTTTTTCGAGACGACCACCTTGCTCAATCCCGGTGGTTACGGTGCGCTCAACGGTACTGTCATGAAGCGTGTCGAGTGGCCCTGGCTGTGGGACCACGCCCAGCTTTCCGGGATGTTGGGCACTGAAGCTGCGCGTGCTGGCAACGAAGGCAAATGGACCTCGGGTGACGGCGCGGCAACCTTTCGAGGTCCGGAGGGGCGAGGCGAGTTTCTGCGGGTTCTGGACGAGGGCAGGGGCGTGGATACGGGCCGTGCCATGGGTACCTTTCAGGTCGGATCGACTCATTCGTATGCCATGGGTGCCAATGGTGCCGGTGCGGTAGGGGCGTGGTGGTCGGACGCCCTGACCGGTTTCGGTGCCGATACCCGTGAAGAGCCGCAATACGTGTCCGGGCTGGTCAACGGTGGCCCCGTCTTCCCTGTCGGTACGAGTTATCAGCGGGATGCGGCCAACGCCTTGCTGCTGGCGTTCAAATCCCGCCCTCGCAACATTGCCTATCCCGGCCGTATCAAACTCATCTGAGGTGCCTATGTTCAATTATCTGTTTGACGGTGCGGGCGTTTTGTCCGGGCCTGTCGAGTTTTTCGTGACCCCAGGCATTGGTATTCAACTGCCCGGCAACGCGGTGGAGTTGTCGTTCGAATTACCCGCGCCTGAAGCCGGTCGTATCTGGGCTTTGATCAACGGTGTACCGCGAGAGGTGATTGACCGGCGGGGTCCGGTTTTTCGCAAGGACGGCGGCGGGCAACAGATCTGGAGTGAGCTGGGAGAGTTGCCCGATACGCTCACAACGCAGCCTTGGCCGGGGGAGTTCCATGTGTGGCGCGACGACGCCTGGCAGCTGGATGAGCAGGCCCGTTTGCTCAGCATCAGCCAACAGGTTCTGGAAAAGCGCGACGCACTGTTGCGCGACGCCGTCCTGCGCATCGCCCCCCTGCAATACGCCGAAGACATCGGCGATGCCAGCCACGAAGAGCAACTGCAATTGCTCGAGTGGAAGCTCTACAGCGTGGAGCTGAACCGCATCGAGAAACAGCCCGGTTTCCCGGAGCAAATCACCTGGCCTTCAGTGCCTGGAACCCGCACAGCAGATTGATAAGGAGATGAATCTTGGACTATCCCAAAAGCGTACCCAGCGTCGGGCTGGTGAACGGGCAATTTGTCGATGAGGATCCCGTCGCCGGAAAGCCCGGCTCGCTGATTCCCGCCACATGGGGCAATGGCGTCACACAGGAAATTCTCAGCGTCGTACAGGCCGCCGGCATGACGCCCAACGAGGCCAACACTCATCAACTGCTTGATGCATTGCGCAGTCCGGCGCTGTTCACGACGGCAGCACAATTTGATGTCAGCCGATCGGCTGCAACGGCCGAGTTTGTCCAGCGAGCGCTAGGCAACTACGCCAGCGCTCGCGGCATCTCCGGCTCGACCCAACTGACCCTGGCCGATATCGGCTGTTCGATCGGGATGGGCGGAAACGCCGCGTACACCGTGACTTTGCCGGACGCCACTGCGGTGCCCAGCGGTGCGACGATCAGCCTGCACTGCCGAAACAGTGCAGCGGTCACGGTTGCCAGTAAAACCGGTACGCAGATAAGCCCCCAAGGGGCTTATCTGGGTTCGATCACGATGAACGCCGGCGAGAGCGCGACCTTTGTCCGGGAGTCGGGTGTCTGGGTTGTTTATGGCACTGCTGCGTTGAAGTATTCGGCGCTCTATGCGTCGCAGTTCGCCACGGCCGGATATCAGAAACTTCCCAGCGGCTTGATCGTGCAGTGGGTGACCGGGGGCTCCGATGCGAATGGCATCATGACGGTGTCGTTGCCGATGATGTTTCCCAATGCTGTCCTCGGCGGGATCGCCAATGAAGGTTATCCGGCAGGCTGGGGCAGTTCAAACGTCACTGTCTGGGCATTCGACGGGGCCAACTCCACGACATCGACGGTTGTTGCCAGGGTTCGCAATGTCCTGGCGTCGAGTGTGAAGGCTGAACCTGGAATCTCCGGACGCATATTGGTTTGGGGGCGATAACCATGGCTATTTATTTTTATGCACAGACACGCGGCTTTGAAGTGGTCGACAGCCCCCATCCGGAGCCGCCTGAAGGCGCCGTGGAAATCACCCGCGTCCAATACGCCGAACTGTTTGCCGGGCAGGCAAGCGGCAAGGTCATCAGCGCCAGTGCCAGTGGACAACCCGTACTGATAGACGCGGTCATCTCCCCGGCAGTGCTGTCTTCCCGGGAACGCGCGTGGCGCAACAACATTCTGCAGGACACGCAATGGCTGGTATGGCGTGACGCTGAAGAGCTGGAAGTCGGCGAGGGCACCACTCTGCGCACCGACGAATTCAAACAATTGCTCGCCTATCGACAGGCCCTGCGCGACTGGCCCAATGATCCGGAGTTTCCGGATACCCGGGCTCGCCCGGTAGAGCCTGACTGGCTTGAAGGCTTGCTGCGGTCGAACGGCTGAGCCGTTGACCCGATCAAAGAGGAATTAACGTGGATTATCCTAAAAGCGTTCCCGGCTCAGGCCTGGAGAATGGCAAATTCGTCGATGAAGACCCGATCGCTGGCAAACCGGGATCGTTGATCCCGGCCAGTTGGGGCAACAGTGTGACTCAGGAGATTCTCGGCGCGATCACGGCCGCCGGCCTGACGCCGGATGAGGAGCAGACCGATCAACTTGCCCAGGCCATTCGACAACTGGCGAAACCGGATCCGCTGCAGCAGTTTCCTGTGCAGGTGTATCGCAAGAATCTGTTGATTAACGGTGGATTCAATATCTGGCAACGCGGCACGACCAATCAGGCGCCGAGCATCGGTGGGTATGTGGCGGATCGCTTCCGGTGCGACTGGAACGGCAACGCGGGTATCAGCATTTCGCGCCAGGATTTTGCCCTCGGTCAAACCGAAGTCACGGGCGAACCCGCTTTCTTCCTGCGTTGGCAGCAGGTCACTGCAGGCACCGGAGCAACGGTGCATAAAGTCTCCCAGAGTATCGAATCGGTCAGGACCCTGGCCGGGCGAACGGCGACGGTCAGCTTCTGGGCCCGATCCGATGCGACGCGTCCGCTGCGAGTCACGATCACCCAGCAGTTCGGGACGGGTGGCTCGGAAAGTGTGGTGAAGGTTGTCGACGTTTTTCAGCTGAGTACTTCGTGGAAGAAATACAGCGCAACGTTTCAGGTGCCGACCATCGCCGGGAAAATGCTCGGCGTGAATGACTGCCTGACCTTGTCGTTCGATCTGCCGCTCAACGTGTTGCAGACCGTCGATCTGGCACAGATGCAATTGGAGGAGGGGCCGGTTGCAACACCGTTTGAATACCGTCCCGCGGCGGAAGAGCTGAGCCTTTGTCAGCGTTATTTCGAGAAGTCTTTTGCTAACCGTCTGCAGATCCGTTCGAACAATGGTGCCGCCACCTGCATTGGTAACTTCACCCAGGCTGCGGCAGCCAATACCGGTCAGTACGGTATGAGCGTCGATATGCAGGTGCTCAAGCGCGTACAACCTACCATCGTGCTGTATTGCCCGGGAGATGCGAGCAATCAAGTCTGGAACCAGGGCTTGATGAAAGCGTGTACCGGGACCTATTTGCAAAGTGTTACCGAACGGAGCTTTGCCATTGGCACCGTGACCCCTGTAGGCAGCGCTCCCGGGCATATCTTGCAGATCGAATGGACCGCAGACGCGGAAATCTAGGAGGCAAATCCATGAGCTATCAACTCACATCGTCTGGCGTTATGCGCCTGAGTGATTCAGCGTTTATTCCACAAGAGCCGACCAACCGTGACTGGGCGGAGTACCAGGAGTGGCTGGTGTCCGGGGGACAGGTACTGCCACTGGATCCGCCGCTAGAGAGTGCGACGGCCAATCAAGGCATGCTGGGTTTGTTCAAGCGAATGATCCAGGTTTCCCCGGACAGCACTCTGAAAACTGAGGTAAACAATGGCTGATCAGCTTCGGTCGCCAACCGTGATTCAATCGGAGCATCCAGGGAGGATCGAGCATTATGCAAATTACTGAAGACAACCTACTCAACATCATGCCCAACGCCCGCCGCCAAGCGGGCGTTTTTGTTTCTGCACTCAACGATGCCATGGCGCGCCACCGCATCGACACACCTAAACGCGTGGCCGCGTTTCTCGCCCAGATCGGACACGAATCGGGGCAGTTGCAGTACGTGCGTGAACTGGGCAACAACCAATACCTGAGCAAGTACGACACCGGTACGCTGGCTCTGCGTCTGGGCAATACGCCCGAGGCCGATGGCGACGGGCAGAAGTATCGCGGGCGCGGGCTGATCCAGATCACCGGCCGCAGCAACTATCGCCAGTGCAGCCTCGGCCTGTTCGGCGATGAGCGCTTGCTGGCGCTGCCGGAACTGCTGGAACAACCGCAATGGGCGGCCGAGTCCGCCGCATGGTTCTGGGCGCAGAACGGCCTGAATGAACTGGCCGATCAGGACCAGTTCAACAGCATTATCCGGCGGATCAACGGCGGGTTGAACGGCTTGCAGGACCGGCTGGAGCTTTGGGGGCGGGCGAGGGCGGTGCTATGCCTGCCTTCGGTATGAGCGTTTGGCGGCTGATCGGCCTGGTGCTGCTGGCTGCGGGTTCGGCGGCACTGGCCTGGCAGTTCCAGGACTGGCGCTACGGCCGCCAACTGGCCGAACAGGCGCGGTTGCATGCCGAAACCCTCAATCAATTGACCCTGACGGCCGCCACTGCACAACAGACCGAGCAGGACAAGCGTCTGGCCCTGGAGCAACGGCTCACGGCCAGCGAACAAACCCATTACCGAGCACTGAACGATGCCCAACGTGATCAGGATCGCCTGCGCGATCGCCTTGCCACTGCTGATCTGCGCCTGTCAGTCCTCATCGACGCAGGTGACGCTGCCCAAGGCTGCGGTGTGCCAGCCACCACCGGCGCCGGCGGCGTGGATCATGCAGCCGTACGCGCCCGACTTGACCCGGCGCATGCTCGACGAATTGTCGCCATCACCGGTGAAGGCGACCGCGGACTGATTGCCTTGCAGGCCTGCCAGGCCTATATCAGAGCGCTGGCGCCTGCACATTTTGAATAAGCTTGTGTATTGAAAGCGCAACCGGCTCGTGTACGGTGGTACCCATTCCATCCGATCCGGAGCGCGCCGTGAAAGAAATCACTCAACTGGCGGCCGAACTTGGCCGACGTCTGCAGTTGCTCAACGCCCACGTCACGACGGCCGAGTCCTGTACCGGTGGCGGGATTGCCGAAGCCATTACCCGCATTCCGGGGAGTTCGGCGTGGTTCGAGGCGGGTTACGTGACCTACTCCAACCGCCAGAAAACCCAGCAGTTGAATGTACCGACGGAGCTGTTCGGCACCGTGGGCGCAGTCAGTCGCGAAGTGGTCGAGGCCATGGTGCGTGGCGCCCAGGACAAAAGCCTGGCGCGGTTTGCCGTGGCGGTCAGCGGCGTGGCCGGGCCGGACGGTGGTTCGCCGAACAAACCGGTAGGCACGGTGTGGCTGGCCTGGGGCGTGGGCGACATGGTTTCCAGCGAGGTCCAGCACTTCCCCGGCAACCGTGACGAAGTCCGCCGACAAACGGTGAAGGCCGCGCTAGAGGGCTTGCTGCGACTAGCGGCACGAGAAATCGAAAATCAGGGGTAGGCGATCCGTGAACGCTGTGGAATAATACTGGCTACTTATACAGGTGTTGGCCGTCAGGCCTTATTGATTACGTGAGGACTTTAATGGACGACAACAAGAAGAAAGCCTTGGCTGCGGCCCTGGGTCAGATCGAACGTCAATTCGGCAAGGGTGCCGTAATGCGTATGGGCGATCAGGACCGTCAGGCGATCCCGGCCATTTCCACCGGCTCTCTGGGTCTGGACATCGCACTCGGCATCGGCGGCCTGCCAAAAGGCCGTATCGTTGAAATCTACGGTCCTGAATCTTCCGGTAAAACCACACTGACGCTGTCCGTGATCGCCCAGGCTCAAAAAGCCGGTGCGACCTGCGCCTTCGTCGACGCCGAACACGCCCTCGACCCTGAGTACGCCGGCAAGCTGGGCGTCAACGTCGACGACCTGCTGGTTTCCCAGCCGGACACCGGCGAACAGGCCCTCGAAATCACCGACATGCTGGTGCGCTCCAACGCCGTTGACGTGATCATCGTCGACTCCGTGGCCGCCCTGGTGCCAAAGGCTGAAATCGAAGGCGAAATGGGTGACATGCACGTGGGCCTGCAAGCCCGTCTGATGTCCCAGGCGCTGCGTAAAATCACCGGTAACATCAAGAACGCCAACTGCCTGGTGATCTTCATCAACCAGATCCGCATGAAGATCGGCGTGATGTTCGGCAGCCCGGAAACCACCACCGGTGGTAACGCGCTCAAGTTCTACGCCTCGGTCCGTCTCGACATCCGCCGTACCGGCGCGGTGAAGGAAGGCGACGAAGTGGTCGGCAGCGAAACCCGCGTCAAGGTTGTGAAGAACAAGGTGGCTTCGCCGTTCCGTCAGGCCGAGTTCCAGATTCTCTACGGCAAGGGTATCTACCTGAACGGCGAGATGATTGACCTGGGCGTGCTGCACGGTTTCGTCGAGAAGTCCGGCGCCTGGTATGCCTATGAAGGCACCAAGATCGGTCAGGGCAAGGCCAACTCGGCCAAATTCCTGGCGGACAACCCGGAAGTCGCGGCCAAGCTCGAGAAGCAACTGCGTGACAAGCTGCTGTCGCCAGCTGTGATCGCTGACTCCAAGGCTTCTGCGGTCAAAGAGACCGAAGACGACCTGGCTGACGCTGACATCTGATTGCACCGATGACAACCGCCGTACTCGATACCCTCGTCGCGGTGCGGCGAACCGCCATGGACCTGCTCGCACGCCGCGAGCATGGTCGAGTCGAGCTGACGCGCAAACTGCGTCAGCGTGGCGCTCCCCCCGAGATGATCGAAACAGCCCTCGACCGTTTGACGGAAGAAGGGCTGCTTTCCGAAGCCCGTTATCTTGAAAGCTTTGTTTCCTATCGCGCCCGCTCCGGTTACGGCCCACTGCGGATTCGTGAAGAACTGGGCCAGCGCGGTTTGCAACGCGCCGATATCGAACTCGCCTTGCGTGAGAGCGGTATCAACTGGCAGGAGCAGCTAACGGACACTTGGCAACGGAAGTTCTCCGGACAGCTTCCCGGCGATGCCAAGGAACGCGCCAGACAAGGTCGATTCCTGGCGTACCGGGGATTCTCGATGGAGATGATCAACCGCTTGTTCAGCGGCAGAGGGATGGACGATTAAATCGCTCCAGCTTCAATCAAAAAATAAAAAAACGGCCCGCTATTTCGATAGCGGGCCGTTTTTTTTTGCCTTCACGTTACCTTCGACGGTTCGCGGTTGCGTTGCGCGGTTTGGGGTTTTGACTGGGCCCAGTTTTCCGGCAGGTTGATGTAGTCCACCAGCTCACGCAGACGTCCGTGATCCCGGGCGTTGAAGGCGAAAGCCAGGCGCGTGAGGTGGCTGAATTGGGCCTCGTCGTGTTCTTCGCCGCTGTAGGCGTGTTGATGGAACTGGTCGCTCAGGCACAGATCGGCAAACGCTTCCTGCATATGGTCCAGGGCCTGATCGCTCAGCTTGTGGTTCATACGGATGACAAACTGGCGCTTGAGCCAGCGGCTTGAGTGGAAGTTGCCGTAGAACTGGTTGATCTGCTCTACCGCCTCTTCAACGTTATAGACCAGGCGGATCAGCTTCAGATCGGTCGGCAGGATGTAGCGGTTTTCTTCCAGTTGCTGGCGGATGAAGTCCAGCGCGCCTTGCCAGAACGTCCCGCCCGGTGCGTCCAGCAGCACCACCGGCACCAACGGACTTTTGCCAGTCTGAATCAATGTCAGCACTTCGAGTGCTTCGTCCAGGGTGCCGAACCCACCGGGGCACAGCACAAGCGCATCGGCTTCCTTGACGAAGAACAGCTTGCGAGTGAAGAAGAAATGGAACGGCAGCAGGTTGCCGGTACCGTCCACGGTAGGGTTGGCATGTTGTTCGAAGGGCAGGGTGATGTTGAACCCCAGGCTGTGATCGCGGCCGGCACCTTCATGGGCGGCGGCCATGATTCCGCCGCCGGCACCGGTGATGACCATCATGTTCGACCGAGCCAGCGACGCCCCGAGTTCACGAGCCATGGCGTAAAGGGGATGTTCGACTGGTGTACGGGCCGAACCGAATACCGTCACCTTGCGTCGCCCCTTGAACTGTTCAAGGGTGCGAAAGGCCTGCTCCAGTTCGCGCAGGGCTTGCAGGGTGATCTTGGCGTTCCAGCGGTTGTGGTCTTCCTGGGCCATGCGCAGCACGGTCAGGATCATATCGCGGTAGATGGGAGTGTTCGGGCTGTTGGGAGAAACCAGGTTGAGTTGTTCTTCGACCTTGCTGATGAGGTCGTGGCCGCTTTCCTGAAAATGACGGCTGAGCAGGTCATTCGGTTGGTAAGGCATGCAACTTCTCCTTCTGCACAGAGCTTTCGGCCCTGACGTGCGGCGTCAGTGCCGCGCTGCAAAAAAACAAACGTCCGGCAGCTCCTTTCCTGCCGCTAATAAAATGAACGGGAATACGTTGAATCTAGACCCTCAAAGCATTTTTCGCTCATTGAGCATTGCGCCGCAAAGTCTTTCCTGGCAACTGCTTATTGTTGCTTTGCGAAGTGTTTTCACCGCTCGTCCGATGCCACGTCGAGGGCTGAATGCTCTGATTTACTAAGTTAAAGGCGCCGTACGACAACTTAGCGTCAGCGACCGTACGCAAGGTGCACGCTATTCAAGGATTTGCGGGTGGCAAGGAGGCAGGGCACATGACCAGAGTGATTCTGGAGATCGATACGCAGCTGTATCGGTTGTTGAAAGCATCGGCCGAGACCAATCATGTAAGTCTCGAAGAGGAGTGCTGCCGACGCCTGGCGGGAGGGGATCGCCGCTCCCGTTACTTGCAGGCCTTGCTGGCCGAACTGCGCGCCGATGATGAACAGCGGCGCGCTACATCGCGATGATTACTTCTTCTTGGCTGGAGCCGCTTTCGGGCAATCCGATTCCTGGTAGCTGGCGGAGCCGATTGCCTTGTTGCTTTTCACTTCGGTGAAGTCGTAACGCATGATCGCGCCCTTGGCCATCAGCTTGCGGTACGACGGGTTGTTGCAGACCGAGGCGCCCAGCTGGAAATACACGGCTTTGGGATCGGCGCGCATTTTGTCGGCGTGGCTCTTTTGCACGCTCAGGTGATTGACCAGCGTGGTGCCTTCGACGGTGTAGCCCTGATCAAGAATGTCTTCGTTGATCGCCCGTGGCGTGCCGACGCTGCTTTGTGCGGCGACATTGCGCAGCTCTCGGTTCAGATTCTGCTCACTCAGGGATGCAGCCTGAGCGCTGAAGGACGAGGCCAGCAGAATGGCAGCGGTGGGAACGATAAGGCGCAGCATGAAACTCTCCTGGTTCAGTGACTGGTGGTTCGACCAGCCACGTGACTGTGCGTTCAGTGGCGGCGAATTATAGGGGAGCCGGTCGGGAGGGTACAGGCTTGTGCCCGTCGCTCTGGTAAACTGCCGGCCTTTATTGCCCTGCCGAGTGTCGTTCGTGTCGAGTTTCCCTGTCTGCCGGTGCCCCCTGCGATGAATCATGCCCCCAACGCCGTGGCCCGCCTGCGCGATCAGCGCGAGGACGAAGGCATCAAGCCGATTCAGGCCCGTGGCTTTCGCTCCCCGCGCTGCCGTGATTGCCGGGTAATCATCAGCCATTGCCTGTGCGCCTGGCGGCCAACTGTCGATACGCGCTCGGGCGTTTGCCTGATCATGACTGGCAAGGAAGTGTTCAAACCCAGCAACACCGGTTGGCTGATCGCCGACATTGTGCGCGACAACCATGCCTTCATCTGGTCGCGGACCGAGCCCGACGAGCAACTGCTGGCGCTGCTGAACGACCCGCAATGGCAGCCGTATCTGGTGTTCCCCGGCGAGTACGTCGAACCTTCGCGCGTGACCAACACCGTGGATCTCGATAACAGCAAGCGTCCGCTGTTCATCCTGCTGGACGCGACCTGGACCGAAGCGCGGAAGATTTTCCGCAAGAGCCCGTATTTTGACCGGTTGCCGATCCTGAGCCTGTTGCCCGACAAACTCTCGCGTTATCGCCTGCGCCGCTCGACCCGCAGCGAGCACCTGTGCACCGCTGAAGTGGCGGCGCTGTGCCTGGAACTGGCCGGTGATTCGGACGCCGCGTCGGCACTGGATGCCTATTTCGATGTGTTCAGCCAGCATTACCTGGGGGCCAAGCAGCAACTGGACGTCAATGTGTCGACGCCGGCCCACGCCGAATTGCTGCCCTATATCCGAAACGCGGCGCCAGTACCGGCCTGATCCTGGCCCATACTGCTAAAGCAGTGGTCGTGCGGCTTGACCACCTAGGCTTCGCTGGTCATGCTTGGCGCCGATTGGGGTGCGGCCAAGGTTTGAAACGCCGTTTTTGCTCGTGATTGGCGTTGAACGTGCCCCTGTGGATGCCGCTGCCGGGCGGTGTCTTGAGTTGCTTTGGCAAGGTCCGAATGCGCGGGCCGGCCATCAAAAACAGGATCATTTGAAAAATGGCCACATACGACATCCTGATTGCCGATGATCACCCTCTTTTTCGTAGCGCACTGCATCAAGCGGTGACGATGGGCCTTGGCCCGGATGTACGCATGGTGGAGGTGGCGAGCATCGCCGAACTGGAAGCCCGCCTGACCGAAAAGGCTGACTGGGATCTGGTGCTGCTGGACCTGAACATGCCGGGCGCTTTCGGGTTTTCCGGGCTGGTGATGCTGCGCGGTCAGTACCCGCAGATTCCGGTGGTGATGGTTTCGGCCCAGGAAGAAGCCTCGGTGATGGTCAAGTCCCGGGAATTCGGCGCCAGTGGCTTCATTCCCAAGTCCAGCGACCTGAGCGTGATTCAGGAAGCGGTGCGCAAAGTGCTGGACGGCGACGTGTTCTGGCCGCCTCAGGCGTTCGAAGCGGTCAGCGTTTCGGATGAAGCCAAAGCCGCCAGCGATGGCCTCGCCAGCCTGACGCCGCAGCAGTTCCGCGTGTTGACCATGGTCTGCGAAGGTTTGCTGAACAAGCAGATCGCCTACGAGCTGAGCGTGTCCGAAGCGACCATCAAGGCCCACGTCACGGCGATTTTTCGCAAGTTGAACGTGCGGACCCGGACCCAGGCAGCTTTACTGCTGCAACAACTTGAGTCAATTCCGAGCCAGTAAGCGCTGGCGTCTTCACGCTTTTTTGACTTTGGTTGATCTAGCTTCCCCACTTCTTTTCGGTCGGTTATCTACTTTATGTCACCTTTCAAGGGCCAGACGGGCCTGAAACGCATCCTCAACGCTTCCGGTTACTCGCTGGACGGCTTGCGCGCCGCCTTTACTGGTGAAGCCGCTTTCCGCCAACTCGTGCTGCTCAACGTGGTGCTGATTCCGCTGACGTTTTTCCTCAATGTCAGCCGGGTCGAGCAGGCGCTGCTGATCGCCGTGTGCCTGCTGGCGCTGATCGTCGAGCTGTTGAATTCGGCGGTGGAGGCGGCCATTGACCGCATCTCGCTGGAGTTGCACCCGCTGTCCAAGAACGCCAAGGACATGGGGAGTGCCGCGCAATTCGTGGCACTGAGCATGATCGCCCTGGTGTGGGCGGTGATTCTGCTTTAAGCGATGCTCGGCAGAACGATCTCGTCGCTGCGCTGCACCCCGGCGGTGAAGGCGCGGCACAGGTCGAGGAATTCGCGCATGGCGGAGGTCTGGTACTTCTGCTTGTGCCAGATGAAGTAGAACTGCCGCGCCAGATCCAGATCCGGTGTCTCCACCGGCACCAGGCTGCCGCGCCGGAAGGCGTCGCGCAGCGCCAGGCGTGAGATGCAGCCAATCCCAAGACCTGATTCCACCGCGCGCTTGATCGCTTCGGTGTGTTCAAGCTCCAGTCGGATGTTCAGCGCGCTGCGGTGATGACGCATCGCCTGATCGAACGTCAGGCGCGTACCCGAACCCTGTTCCCGCAAAATCCACGCTTCATGGGTCAGTTCCTCCATGGTCGCGCTGCCGCGCTTGGCCAAGGGATGCTGCGGGGCGCAGAACACCACCAGCTCATCCTCGACCCAGCTCTGCACTTCGATGTCCGGATGGCTGCAATCGCCTTCGATTAGACCCAGATCAATTTCGTAATGAGCCACCTGTTGCACGATATTGGCAGTGTTCTGCACATGCAGCTTCACTTGGCTTTCGGGGTGGCGCTGCATGAAACCGCCGATCAGCAGGGTCGCCAGGTAATTGCCGATGGTCAGGGTCGCGCCTACCGACAGCGAGCCGAAACCGGATTTGCCGTTGAGCAGGTCTTCGATTTCCTTGGCCTGATCGAGCATGGCCACCGCTTGCGGCAACAACTGTTTGCCGAGGGCGTTGAGGCTCAGCCGTTTTCCGGCGCGATCGAACAGCTGGCAGCTGGACTGGCGCTCCAGTTCGGTGATGGACGTGCTGGCAGCCGATTGCGACAGGTTGAGCAGGCCCGCAGCACGGGACACGCTTTCCTGCTGAGCGACAGCGACGAAGACTTGCAGTTGACGAAGAGTAAATCGCATATCGATATAACCGATAACCCTTATCTTAATAATCCAGTTAACAGATATTGTCGGCGCTATTAGAATGCGATGCAATTGCGCACCGTCGGCATTCTTCAACACGAGCCGGGCAGGCGCAGATCAATCTCCAGGAGTCCCACGTACATGAGCAACATGAACCACGAGCGTGTCCTCAGTGTTCATCACTGGAACGACACTCTGTTCAGCTTCAAGTGCACCCGCGATCCGGGCCTGCGCTTCGAGAACGGTCAGTTCGTGATGATCGGCCTGCAACAGCCAAACGGCCGCCCGCTTATGCGCGCTTACTCGATCGCCAGCCCGAACTGGGAAGAGCATCTCGAGTTCTTCAGCATCAAGGTGCAGGACGGTCCGCTGACCTCCCAGTTGCAGCACCTGAAGGAAGGCGACGAGATCATCATCTCGAAAAAACCGACCGGCACCCTGGTGCTGGACGACCTGAACCCGGGCAAGCACTTGTACCTGCTGAGCACCGGCACCGGTCTGGCGCCGTTCATGAGCGTGATCCAGGACCCGGAAACCTACGAGCGCTTCGAGAAAGTGATCCTGGTTCACGGTGTTCGTTACGTCAACGAAGTCGCCTACCGCGAATTCATCACCGAGCACCTGCCGCAGAACGAGTTCTTCGGCGAGGCGCTGCGTGACAAGCTGATCTACTACCCGACCGTGACTCGCGAGCCGTTCGAGAATCAGGGTCGTCTGACCGACCTGATGCGCAGCGGCAAGCTGTTCAGCGACATCGGCCTGCCACCGATCAACCCGCAGGACGACCGCGCGATGATCTGCGGCAGCCCGAGCATGCTCGACGAGACCAGCGAAGTGCTCGACAGCTTCGGCCTGAAGATTTCGGCGCGGATGCGCGAACCGGGTGACTACCTGATCGAGCGTGCGTTCGTCGAGAAGTAAGCACATTCAAATCTGTGGGGCGAGCTTGCTCGCGAATAAGGTGGAGCATTCAGCAGTTGTGTTGACTGATACGCCGCCTTCGCGAGCAAGCTCGCTCCCACACAAAGAAGCCCGCGTTGCCTGAGAAGGCAGCGCGGGCTTTTTCGTTTTTGGAATTCAGTCAGCGGCGGGGATCACTTCCAGGACGCGGATCTGTTCGGGCGTCGGGTAATGCCAGCGCACGTCCAGATCCCAGAACTGCGCGCCGTATTCGCGCTCTGGCGCGGGCGTCTGATAGGCCGGACGCGGATCCTGGGCCAGGCACTGCTCGATCAGCTCGACCAGCGGCTCGACCAGGCGCTGAGCGTGCGTGTGCGCCTGTTGCAGCGCTGCGTCCGTCCACTGCACGTCGATCAATTGCGGCGCGGCACTGGCGATGCGGTTGGAGGCGTCAGCGATGATGTCGGCGTACGGCACGTAGGGTTTGATATCGAGAATCGGCGTGCCGTCCAGCAGGTCGATACCGGAAATGAACAGGCGATTGGCCTCGACCTTGTCCAGCTTCACCACTGACTGGCCGATGCCGTTCGGCCGATGGGTGGCGCGGGTGGCGAACACGCCCATGGACTTGTTGCCACCCAGGCGCGGAGGGCGGACCTTGAGGCGCGGCTTTTCTTCCAGCGCCTGATGGAACAGGAACAGCAGCCAGACATGACTGACCTGCTCCAGTCCCTGCACCGCATCGCCCTGATCGAACGGCGCCACCAGTTCCAGCACGCCACGGGCGGCGGGGGCCAGTTGCGGCTGGCGCGGGATGGCGAACTTCTCCTTGAAGCAGGAGTGGACGAAGCCGATGGGGGAGACGCTGTAAGTCATGGTTTGCATTCGAAGCGGAGCAGGGCGGGCATGATAACCCGGCAGGCTCCAAGTCTGGTGGTGGCAGGGCTTTCGCTATCGCCGGCAAGCCAGCTCCCACAGGTTTTGTGGTGTACACAAATCCTGCTGACATTGAGATCTCCGTGGGAGCTGGCTTGCCAGCGATAGCCGCACCGCCGATATCAGAGACTGAACCCGCCATCCAGCGGAATGATATTCCCGGTCATGTAGGCCCCGGCGGTACTCGCCAGGCTGATCGCCAGCGCCGCCATTTCCTCTTCGCGACCCCAACGTTTCATCGGGATCAGCGCAGTGTCTTCGGCCAGCGCCTGCTGGTCATTGCCGATGTGCTGGGTCATCTTGCTCGGGAAGCGCCCTGGCGCGATGACATTGACGTTGATGTGCTGACTCACCAGCTCCCGGGCCAGAATCCGTGACAGTTGATGCAGGGCAGCCTTGCTCGGCCCGTAGGCGTAAGCCTGTTCGCCGAAGGAAGAAATCCCCGCCACCGAGCCAATGTTGATGATCCGCGCCGGATTGGCCGCCGATCCGGATTGGCGCAGCAACGGCAGAAATTGCTGGATGCAACTGAACACTGAGGTCACGTTGAGCTGCATGACCTTCTCCCAGCCCTTGACCGGGTAGCTCTCCAGCGGCGCGCCCCAGGTGGTACCGGCGTTGTTCACCAGAATGTCCAGATGAGTGATCTGTTCGCCCAGTCGCGATGCCAGCTCTTTTACGCCTTCTTCTGTCGCCAGATTCGCCGCCACGCCATGACACGTGCCCAGAGCACCGAGTTCTTCAGCGGTTTGATGACAGGCTTCAGCATCGCGGGAGCAGACGTACACGCGGGCGCCGGCCTCGACAAAGGCCTTGGCGATCATCTTGCCGATACCGCGAGTGCCGCCGGTCACCAGGGCGGTGCGGCCTTGCAGGGAAAAGTACGGGTGCATGGCGAATCCTGAGGGCTAGGGTTCAGTACACCCTAGTCGCCGGCCGCGAAAAGCGGAGCCACTATTTTTGGAGGGAATGGAGGGGCATGCATGAAAACGGCGACCGAAGTCGCCGTAATCGAATGGGTCAAGCGCGAACGCGCAGGGTCAGGCCCTTGAGGAAATTGCGCAGCAACTGATCGCCGCATGGACGGTAGTTGGTGTGGCCGACCTTGCGGAACAGCGCGCTCAGCTCAGGCTTGGACACCGGGAACTCGGCAGCCTTGAGGATCGCGTGCATGTCGTCTTCCTTCAGTTCGAAGGCCACGCGCAGCTTTTTCAGGATGATGTTGTTGGTCACCGGCACTTCGATCGGCAGCGGCGGACGGCTTTCGTCCTTGCCGCGCTTGAAGATCACCAGACCATCGAGAAAGTGCGCGATGACTTCGTCCGGGCAGCGTACGAAACCTTCTTCGTCTTCTTCTTTCTTGTCGAGGTACGTCACGACATCAGCCAGCGTGACGTCCAGGCCGCCTAGTTTGATGATCTCGACCACTTTCTTGTCGCTGATGTCGAGCATGTAGCGCACGCTGCGCAGAACGTCGTTGTGAACCATGTGTGCAATCCTGATTGTTCGCTGTGGGCACCGCGCGGGCGCAATGCCGGAAATGTAGGGTGGCCTCTGGCCTTAAAATTTCTCTTTACTGGTGAGGTAGCGCCATTGGCCGACCGGCACCTTGCCGATGGACACGCCGCCGATGCGGATGCGGCGGATGCCGATCACCTTCAGGCCGACCGCTTCACAGAACTGGGCAATGATTCCCGGCTGCGGGTTCTTCATGGCGAAGCGCAGACGGTTTTCGTTCTGCCAGCTGGCCTTGACCGGCGGCAGTTCCTTGCCCTTGTGGGTGAGGCCGTGCTGCAAGCGATTGAGGCCGTGGGCAACCATGTCGCCTTCAACTTCGACCACGTATTCCTGCTCGATCTTGGCCGCGTCGGCGGTGAGCTTGCGCAACACCTTCCAGTCCTGGGTGAACACCAGCAGGCCGCTGGCCTTGGGTTGCAGGTCGGCGCTGGCGGTCAGGCGCAGGAAATGCCCGCGCAGCGGACGCTTGCCGTAGCGGTGTTCTTCGCTGAGGGTTTCGGCGTTCAGCGACTGCATGGCGCTGTCCACATCCATGCCCGCCGGCACGTTGAGCAGGAGGGTCACCGGCTCCGGCGCGGTGGCCTTGGCATCCTTGTCGAGCTCGACTTTCTGGTCGCCGACCTTGAACTGCGGCTCGTCGATGACTTCGCCGTCCACGGTGACCCAGCCGCCTTCGATGAACAGCTCGGCCTCCCGGCGGGAGCAACCGACCAGCTCGATGAGGCGTTTGGAGAGGCGAATCGGGTCAGTCATGACAGGGGCCGTAACAAAAAAGGGGTGGGCATTGTACCTGCCTGGGGCCGGTTAAGCCCGATTGCATTTACAGGTGCTGAACTCAATGTGGGAGCGAGCTTGCTCGCGAAGGCGTCCTGTCAGTCTATTTCTGCAGTGGCTGTTGCACCGCATTCGCGAGCAAGTTCGCTCCCACAGTGGTTTTGTTGTGTGTCAGGCATGGTTCGAGCGTTGCTGATTCTGGCGCAAACGCATGTGCAACAACGGATACGGCTGGCCCATGCCATCGACTTCCGAACGGCCGATCACCTCGAAACCTTGCTTGAAGTAAAACCCCAGGGCCTGCGGGTTCTGTTCGTTGACGTCCAGTTCGTCGGCGTTCAGGTGTTCCATGGCGTACTTCAGCAGTTTCTTGCCAAGGCCCTGGCCGCGATGGGCCGGGTCGATGAACAGCATTTCGATCTTGCCCGCCGCAACCCCGGCGAACCCGGTGATGCGCTGGTGGCTGTCGCGGGTGCAGATCAGCATCACCGCATCGAGGTAGCGGGTCAGTACCAGATTCTTCAGCAGCTCGATGTAGGATTCCGGCAGGAAATCATGAGTCGCGCGGACCGAGGCCTCCCAGACCCGGGTCAGTTCCTGGTAATCGCTGAGTTTCGGCGTGTGGATGACCGAGTGGTGACGCATGCCCGATAGCCTCTTTGTCATGGATGAGGGAGTCCTTCCCCTCACAAACTCTAGCCGTAAAAAAGCCCCGCATCTCGTAAAAGAGAGCGGGGCTTTCTGTATTTTTCGCGCTTAGATCTGTTCGGCCCAGAGGTCGTATTCGTCGGCGTCGGTCACCTTGCACCAGACCTTGTCGCCCGGCTTGAGGTTGCTGCCGTTGTCGATGAACACGTTGCCGTCGATTTCCGGGGCATCGAAGAAGCAGCGGCCGACCGCGCCTTGCTCGTCGACTTCATCCACCAGCACTTCGATTTCACGGCCGATGCGCATTTGCAGGCGCGCCGAGCTGATGGCCTGCTGGTGCGCCATGAAGCGTTCCCAGCGATCCTGCTTGACGTCGTCCGGAACGATGTCGAGGTTCAGGTCATTGGCTGGTGCGCCTTCGACCGGCGAGTACTGGAAGCAGCCGACGCGGTCGAGCTGGGCTTCGGTCAGCCAGTCCAGCAGGTACTGGAAGTCTTCTTCGGTTTCGCCAGGGAAGCCGACGATGAAGGTCGAACGGATGATCAGGTCCGGGCAGATTTCGCGCCAGTTCTTGATCCGCGCCAGGGTCTTGTCTTCGAACGCCGGGCGTTTCATCGACTTCAGGACTTTCGGGCTGGCGTGCTGGAACGGGATGTCCAGGTACGGAAGGATCTTGCCGGCGGCCATCAGCGGGATCAGTTCGTCGACGTGCGGGTACGGGTAAACGTAGTGCAGACGGACCCAGACGCCGAGGGTGCTCAGCGCTTCGCACAGTTCGGTCATGCGGGTTTTCACTGGCGCGCCGTTCCAGAAACCGGTGCGGTATTTGACGTCAACGCCGTAGGCGCTGGTGTCCTGGGAAATCACCAGCAGTTCTTTCACGCCGGATTTGACCAGGCGCTGGGCTTCGTCGAGCACGTCGCCGACCGGACGGCTGACCAGTTTGCCGCGCATCGACGGGATGATGCAGAAGCTGCAGCTGTGGTTGCAGCCTTCGGAAATCTTCAGGTACGCGTAGTGGCGCGGGGTCAGCTTGATGCCTTGCGGCGGCACCAGGTCGATCAGCGGGTTGTGATCCTGCTTCGGCGGCACGACTTCGTGCACGGCATTGACCACTTGCTCGTACTGCTGCGGACCGGTAACGGCCAGCACGCTAGGGTGCACGTCACGGATATTGCCTTCTTCCACGCCCATGCAGCCGGTCACGATGACCTTGCCGTTTTCCTTGATCGCTTCGCCGATGACTTCCAGGGATTCGGCCTTGGCCGAGTCGATGAAGCCGCAGGTGTTGACCACGACCACGTCGGCGTCCTGATAGGTGGACACCACGTCATAGCCTTCCATACGCAGCTGGGTCAGGATGCGCTCGGAGTCGACCAGTGCTTTCGGGCAACCCAGAGAAACGAAGCCAACCTTTGGATTGGCCGGCGCAGGAGTGGTGGACATGTCTAACCTCGGTGTTTTGTGACGTCGCTTGCCTGATGGCGGAAGCCGACGGACGGACGCTTGAAGTGCGCCTCTGATCAAAAAGTGCGCAATTCTAGCGACGAGCAGCGCACTTGACCAGCTTTATGCAGGGAAATACGACGAGTGCTGCGCTATGCTTCGCGCCGTTGCGCTTTACTGAATTTTTACAGTCAAGAAAACGTCTGTTACAGGGCGTAAAAACGCGCATGCTGCACACAAAGCATAGTGCTTCATATAAGAAGCCGGTCTGGGAATCAGGAGTGTTGGATGGGTCAGGCAAGTAGTCACGCGGCGGGCGCCGAAGGTTCGGCAACCAAGCCGCTGAGCATGCTGGTCGCGGCGGTCGGGGTAGTTTACGGCGACATCGGCACGAGCCCGTTGTACACCCTCAAAGAAGTGTTTTCCGGCGCTTACGGTGTGCCTGTCAATCACGACGGGGTGCTCGGCATTCTGTCGCTGATTTTCTGGTCGCTGATCTGGGTCGTTTCAATCAAGTACATGATGTTCGTCCTGCGCGCCGACAACCAGGGTGAAGGCGGGATCATGGCGCTCACCGCGCTGGCGCGGCGGGCGGCGGCGGGGCGCAAGCGGTTGCGCACGCTGCTGGTGGTCTGCGGGCTGATCGGCGCTGCGCTGTTTTATGGCGACAGCATGATCACCCCCGCGATTTCCGTGCTTTCGGCCATTGAAGGTCTGGGCCTGGCCTTCGACGGCATCGACCACTGGGTGGTGCCGCTTTCGCTGGTGGTGCTGGTGGGTCTGTTTCTGATCCAGAAACATGGTACGGCGCGGATCGGCATCCTTTTCGGGCCGATCATGGTCACCTGGTTCCTGGTCCTCGGTGCCCTCGGCGTGTACGGCATCAGCCACACCCCGGAAGTGTTGCACGCGCTGAATCCGGCGTGGGCGGTGCGGTTCTTTACCGTCCATCCGGGCATGGGCGTGGCGATCCTCGGCGCCGTGGTGCTGGCGCTGACGGGTGCCGAAGCCCTCTACGCCGACATGGGCCACTTCGGTCGCAAGCCGATTGCCCGTGCGTGGTTCCTGCTGGTCCTGCCGGCCCTGGTGCTCAACTACTTCGGTCAGGGCGCCTTGCTGCTGGAGAACCCGGAAGCGGCGCGCAACCCGTTCTACTTGCTGGCGCCGAGCTGGGCGCTGATTCCGCTGGTGGGGCTGTCGACCCTGGCCACGGTGATCGCCTCCCAGGCGGTAATTTCCGGCGCATTCTCCCTGACCCGTCAGGCGATCCAACTCGGTTACATCCCGCGCATGTACATCCAGCACACCTCCAGCGATGAGCAGGGCCAGATCTACATCGGTGCCGTTAACTGGTCGCTGATGGTTGGCGTGGTTCTGCTGGTGATCGGCTTCGAATCCTCCGGTGCCCTGGCCTCGGCCTACGGCGTGGCGGTGACTGGCACCATGCTGATGACCACGATCCTGGTGTCGGCAGTGATGTTGCTGCTGTGGAAATGGCCACCGATTCTGGCGGTGCCGGTGCTGCTCGGCTTCCTGCTGGTGGACGGCCTGTACTTCGCCGCCAACGTGCCGAAAATCGTCCAGGGCGGTGCCTTCCCGGTGATCGCCGGTATCGCGCTGTTCGTGCTGATGACCACCTGGAAACGCGGCAAGCAACTGCTGGTCGAGCGCCTCGACGAAGGCGCGCTGCCACTGCCGATCTTCATCAGCAGTATCCGCGTCCAGCCGCCGCACCGCGTGCAGGGCACCGCCGTGTTCCTCACCGCCCGTTCCGACGCCGTGCCGCACGCTCTGTTGCACAACCTGCTGCACAACCAGGTCTTGCACGAACAAGTGGTGCTGCTGACGGTGGTCTACGAAGACATCCCGCGCGTCCCGCCATCCCGGCGCTTCGAAGTCGAAGCCCACGGCGAAGGCTTCTTCCGGGTGATCCTGCACTTCGGCTTCACCGACGAGCCGGACGTGCCGCAGGCACTGAAGCTGTGCCATCTGGACGACCTCGACTTCAGCCCGATGCGCACCACCTACTTCCTCAGCCGCGAAACGGTCATCGCCTCGAAACTCGAAGGCATGGCCCGTTGGCGTGAAGCGCTGTTTGCGTTCATGTTGAAGAATGCCAACGGGAACCTGCGGTTCTTCAATCTGCCGCTGAATAGGGTGATTGAGTTGGGGACGCAGGTGGAGATGTAGGTCCCGCCACAACTGAAAAGCCCCCGTCAGCTTTGCGGCTGGCGGGGGCTTTTTTGTGTTTGTGCACTTATCGGAACCCGGTGGAGGTCCCTGTGGGAGCGGGCTTGCCCGCGAATGCGGTGTATCAGTCAACAAATCAGTTGCCTGACCCATCGCATTCGCGGGCAAGCCCGGCTCCCACAATGATTTCTAACGTCTGCTAAAAAGAAAAAGCCCCCGCAACCTTGCGGCTGCGGGGGCTTTTCGTTGGTGCGCTTCAGATCACTCTTCCGCCACCTGCGCCGTGTTCTGACGCTTCTCGATCAAATCCACCAAACGCTTGGCCAGCGCCGGGTAGTTCTCGTCGAAGTGATGACCACCAGGCAGTTTCACCGCTTCGCCCACCGCGGTCTTGTCGGTGCAGCCGCTTTCATCGGTTTCTTCTTCACCGTAGATGCACACGACCTTGGCCGGTGGCAGCTTGGCCATTTCCGGGCCGGTGGCGGCTTCTTTGCCGGCGTTGCCGAGCCAGCCTTCGACTTCGATTTCGAAGCTGCCGGTGCGGGCGAAGGCCAGCAGGATGATTGCGTCGACGCGCTGCTGCTCGGTTTCCGGCAGGCGGTTGTAGATGGCCGGCAGGACGTCGGCGCCGAACGAGTAGCCGGTCAGGATGAAGCGCTTGGTGCCCCACTTCTGGCGGTAGTGCTGCATCAGTTCGGTCAGGTCCAGGGCGCTCTGTTCCGGGCTTTTGTGCTGCCAGTAGTAGCGCAGGGTGTCGATGCCGACGACCGGGTAGCCGATCTTGGCCATTTCACCGGCCACGTCGCGGTCGAGATCGCGCCAGCCACCGTCACCGGACAGGAACAGGGTCACGGTGTCCTTGGCCTGGCCGGCCGGGACTTCCACGACCGGGATCTGCAGACCACCGTTGGCCTTGTCGCCGCCGACGAGGATCTTGCGCAGTTCGTTGTTCAGCACTTGCGGCAGGTTGATGTCGTAGTCGCTGATGCTGGTTTCGGCGTTCGGTTGATCGCGCACGAAACCGGCGCTGGTGTCGTCCGGGTTGTCGTTCCACGCCACCAGCCAGTGGCCGTGGGCGGCGGCTTTCGGCAGCAGGTGCGTGCAACCGGGTTTTTCCAGGGCCAGGTCGACGGAGACGGCTTGAGCCTTGTCGTCTTTTTGCTCGGACAACCAGCGCCATGCCAGCACGGCGCCGGGGCCGATGCCGCTGACCAGCGTCGCCGGACCGTTCAATTCGCGCAGGCCGGCTTGCAGGGCGCGGCTTTGCAGCAGGCAGTCCTTGGGCAGAATTACCTGAACGATCTGCGCCGAGGCGCTGCGGCTCAGGGTGCTCAGTTGCTTGTCGCTGAGTTTCTGGTCGTCGTTGACCGCCACCAGCACCTGCGCCTTGGGCTTGGTGCCGGGGATGACCCGGGTCATGGCGGCGCCATCGGCCGGGGTGAGCTGTTCGAGGGTCGGTTCCGGTGCCGGGCGTTTGAGGTACCAGAAACCGCCACCGGCAATCGCGGCCAGCACCAGCAGTGCGACCAGGATGTACTTCAGGGAGCGTTGAATCATCAGCGTTTCACCAATCCAGTCAAGCCGCCCGCGATCAGGGCAGCAGTGTCGGCCAGCGCCACCAGCGGATCGAGTCCGGCGGGCACGGCCATATAACGGGGTTCCCAGTCAGGCTGGAACTTGTCTTTGAAGCGGCGCAAGCCTTGGAAGTTGTACAGCTGCTCACCACGGCGGAAAACCATCGAGCCCAGACGCTGGGTCAGCGGTGCCCCGCGCCGGGGTTGCAACCCCGACAGCGGCACCATGCCCAGGCTGAAGCGCGCGTATCCGTGACTCTTATAGTGTTGAATCAGACCGACCATCATGAATTCCATGGTCAGCTTGGGGGCGTCCGGGTGCGCGCGCATCAGGTCGAGACTGGCCAGGTCATGGCTGTAGGTCTCGAGCAGGTTGGCGAACGCCACCGGGCGGCCTTCGAAGCGAATCACCGCGATGCGGAAATACTTCAGGTAATCGTCGCTGAAACGGCCGAGGGAGAAGCCTTTCTCGCGCACGTTCTTGCCGGTCAGCCAGGCATCGGAAATCACCTTGAGTTCATCCATCGGCGCGTGGCCCGGCTCATGGATTTCCAGCGACAGGCCGTCGCGGGTACCACGGTTCCAGGTGTAGCGCAGGTCCTTCATCTCCTTGCCCTTGGCTTCCAGGTCAAAGCGATGCAGATCGACCCGTGCTTCCTCGCCCAGCTTGATCGCGGTCAGGCCGATGTCCATGTAGTACGGCAGGTTCTCGGCGCGCACTTGATAGAACACAGGGCGGGCGTGATGGATGTCGCACAGGTCGCGGAACTGCCAGATCATCTCGGCCCGTTGCTGGCCGGGGCCGATCGGGTCGTACAGCGCCACCAGACTGCGGCCGCGACGGGCGTACATCAGGAAGGCTTCGTCGTTGGGGTGAAACAGCAGCGCCTTGTCGCCGGTCAGGGCCAGGCCGCCGTCCGGTTGTGACGAGGCCATCAGGATCTTCGAGGCGCGTTCCAGCTCATCGGGTGTCGGCAGGTGAATCACCGGGCGAGCGGTGCGCAGCAGCCACGTCAGGGCAATCACCAGCAACAGCACGGCGGCGCCGAGCAGCGAGCGCAGACCGCGCGGAGCGTCGGCGTCGAGGGTGAACTGCCACCACAGTTGATGGCTGTACGGAACGTCCTGATAAGCGAAAAGCAGCAGCCACGTCGAGGCACCGAGTACGCACAGGCTGGCCACCAGATACAGCGGCGAGAACGGCAGTTCGGTCAGACGGCTCGGGCGATAGAACGAGCGACGGAACACCCCCAGCAGCGCGGCGGTGAGGGTCATCAGGGTCGCTTCTTCCCAGTCGAAACCCTTGAGCAGCGAGAGCAGGGCGCCCACCAGCAACAGAATGGTGGTCAGCATCCACGCCGCCGACAACCGGCGACGCAGGCCCTGGGCGAGCATCAGGCACAGCACGCCGATCAGGCTGGCGCCAAAGTGCGAGGCATCGACCAGACGGTGAGGAATCAGAAAACCGATGTGTTCCAGACGGGTGTCGATTTCTGGCGTCGCGCCGGAAAACAGCAGCACCACGCCGGACAGGAACACCAGCACTGCGAGGATCGGAGCCGCCAGACCGGAAGCCGCACGCATGGTCTGCGACTGAAACAGGCGCTGGCCTTCGTTGAGCAGCAACAGCACGCAGGCCACCAACAACGGCAGCACCACATAGATCAGGCGATAAAGAAGCAGGGCGGCAGCCAGTGGAGCGGCGCCGAGCTTGTCGGCGAACGCCGCGAGCAGAATGGCTTCGAAGACACCCACACCGCCCGGAACGTGACTGAGCACGCCGGCAGCCAGGGCCAGCAGATAAACCAGCAGGAAGGCACCGAAGGGCGGCGCTTCCGGCAGCAACAGATAAAGGACGGTTGCTGCGGCAGCCACGTCGAGGGCGGTGATGACCAGTTGCAGGAACGTCAGGCGGCGACCCGGCAGACGCAGGGTGCGACGACCGGCCCGGACCAGCAGATTGTCCGGGTAAGGTTGTTCCGGCAGGCGACGGCGATAGATGCCGATGGCAAGGATCGCGCCGAGCAGCAGCACCACGCTGGCAATCGTCCCCAGCAAGGTCTCGGACAGCCCCAGTGCCTGTGAGGCGGCAGGCAGGTTGCTCAGGGTCGCAAGCGCAGCCAGCGGCGGCAGGGCGCAGCCCAGCGACAGGCTGGCGAACAGGGTCATGTGCGCGACTTCGGAAGCGCCCAGGCCATGCCGTGCGTATAGACGGTAACGCACCGAGCCACCGGACAGCATCGACAGGCCGATGGCATTGCCGATGGCAAATGCGGTGAAGCCGCCCAGAGCCAGGGTTTTCGGTGCCAGCGTCACGCGGGCATAACGACTGGCCGACCATTCGTAGCCGAGCAGAATGATGAAGCCGACGACTGTCGCGCCGAGGGCACCGAGCAGGGCCGGTTTCGGCACGTCGAGAATCGAGTCATGCAGTGCGTCGAGATCGAGTTCGCTGAGCAGATGGCGACAGGCAATCAGCGCAATGGCGAACAGCAGCAAAGTAACCGCCAGACCGATCGGTTGCCGGTATTTGCTGATCCGATCCAGCAGGCGCAAACGCTCAGGCTTGATCGGTGGGTTCGCTGTGACGGTGTCTTGTGGATCAGACGAGTTGGCGCGCATCAATCACCTCTTGGATTGTGCGCGACAGGATGGGGGTATCCAGCCAAGTTACCAATCCCTGTAGAAAAAAATAATCACAAAATACTACGCCTCTCACCGGGTATCGGCGAGGGCAGGTCTTGGATTGCAGACGCCTTGCCCGCGACTTCAAGCATAGTCGCAACTTGGCGGGTCTGAAGATCCTGAACGGTTCACTGCACAGTGACAGATCATTGTTGCGAAAGGACTTTTTCCACAGATACAAAAAAGGCCACTCTTTCGAGTAGCCTTTTTTGATGTTTGGTTGCGGGAGCCGGATTTGAACCGACGACCTTCGGGTTATGAGCCCGACGAGCTACCAGACTGCTCCATCCCGCGTCTGTGTGGCGGCATTCTACAGGCGAACGGCGGGGTGTCAACCGATAATCCCGAGAAGGGTCAAATAAGTGCGCAATCGCGGCAAACGGTCGCAGGGGAGGCGCTAAGTTTCGGAATCGGAACGATTTCCGGAATACGCGACCGGATCCGAAAAACAGACGCGCACAAAAAAGGCCAATCTTTCGATTGGCCTTTTCTGATGTTTGGTTGCGGGAGCCGGATTTGAACCGACGACCTTCGGGTTATGAGCCCGACGAGCTACCAGACTGCTCCATCCCGCGTCTGTGTGGCGGCATTCTACAGAGGAACGCCGGAGTGTCAACCTTCAATTCGGATAAAACCTCTTCAGCTTCAATCGGTTAGCGCTGACGGACGGTCTTTTGATGGGCCGCAGGTCAGGCAGGGCAAGGGTTTCAGCTCTATTGGAGGCTGGCATTCGATTGAGAAAATAAATTCAAAGTCCGTTTCCTACAAGTTGAAAAGAACATTCATACCACTGGTGCTATATACAGGTGTCAGTGAGATACTGCGGGTCCGGCTCGCCATGTTTCCTTTTCTGTCATGACTCAGCGAAAAATCATCCACGTCGACTGTGACTGTTTCTACGCCGCCATCGAGATGCGGGATGACCCGAGCCTCGCCGGCAAGCCGTTGGCGGTGGGTGGCTCGGCGGACAGGCGCGGGGTGATCGCCACCTGCAACTATGAGGCGCGGGCATACGGGGTTCGCTCGGCGATGTCGTCCGGACATGCCTTGAAGCTGTGCCCGGACCTGACCATCGTCAAGCCGCGAATGGACGCCTATCGCGAGGCGTCGAAGGAAATTCACACGATCTTTCGCGATTACACCGACCTGATCGAGCCGCTTTCCCTGGATGAGGCCTACCTCGACGTCTCGGACAGCGCGCATTTCGGCGGTAGCGCCACGCGGATCGCCCAGGATATTCGTCGTCGGGTTTCCAATCAGTTGCACATCACCGTCTCCGCCGGCGTGGCGCCGAACAAGTTTCTGGCCAAGATCGCCAGCGACTGGAAAAAGCCCAACGGCTTGTTTGTGATCACCCCGGATCAGGTCGAAGAGTTCGTCAGTGGCCTGCCGGTGAGCAAGTTGCACGGGGTGGGCAAGGTCACGGCCGACAAGTTGAGTAAGCTCGGTATCAATGACTGTCTGCAATTGCGCGAGTGGGACAAGCTGGCGCTGGTGCGGGAGTTCGGCAGTTTCGGCGAGCGCTTGTGGAGTCTGGCACGTGGGATCGATGAGCGGTTGGTGCACAACGACAGTCGCCGTCAGTCGATCAGCGTCGAAAACACCTACGACGTCGATCTGCCGGATCTGCGCAGTTGCCTCGACAAGCTTCCGGAGCTGCTGGAAACCCTGAAAACCCGCATGGCGCGGATCGACAGCAGCTACCGGCCGGGCAAGCCGTTCGTCAAAGTGAAGTTTCACGATTTCACCCAGACCACGCTGGAGCAGGCCGGGGCAGGGCGGGATCTGGGCAGTTACCAGTTGATGCTGACGCAGGCGTTCAACCGCGGTGGCAAACCGGTGCGGCTATTGGGAGTGGGCGTGCGGCTGGAGGATTTACGCGGTGGGTTCGAACAAATGGAGCTGTTCGAGCGATAGACGGACAAAAAAATGCCCGAAGCAGGTTCGGGCATTTTTTCAGGGGTTTCAGTTCGGCCCCGGATCCGCCACCAGACGCCCCGCATCCCGGGTCAGAGACTTGAGGAATTCGGCCTGCAACTCGGGATCGTTGCGGGTCAGTTCGATCAGGCTTTGTTCCAGTTCACTGGCTTCTTCTTCCAGACCCAGTTCCGACAGACGCTTGACCCGGTGCACCCACTGGCTCACTTCGTCGTCTTCCAGATCGTCGTAGATCAGCCCGTGAGCTTCCAGCAACTTGCCGCGCAGGTGAGTGCTGATCGCCAGAGACGAGTCGGAATGCACGTCATCCTTGCTGTCTTCGACGCTGATCTGCAGTTTGCCTACATGATTGAGGTCGTTTTCGGCGAACGGGCTGTCCAGCAGGTTCAGGCGCAGCACGCCGTTGCGATCGGTGGTCATGTCGAAGGTCTGCTTGCCGGCCTTGACCTGCACCGGGCGCTCGCTCCACGGCAGGCTCGAATATTCCGTGCGCTTGTCGCGCTGGACTTCGTCGATGCCGGCCAGGTTCTGTTGCGCGCGACCGTTGGATTGCACGTTCATGAACGGGTTGAGCCCGGCGAAACCGTAGCTGAGCCAGTCCCGTGTCACGCTGTCCGGCAGATTGCCGAGGGCAAACACGTTGACCACGTTCGCGCCGACGCCGCCGACCACCGCCACCGCGCCCAGCGGAATCTCGTAGATTTCCCGCCATGGCTGGTAAGGCGTGTAACGGTCGTAATGGCGCGTAACCTCGAACTCGGTGACTTCGAAAGTCTTCTGTTCGTTGATCTTCACGCGCCGTTGCGGCAGCTCAAGCACCTTGGGCTCGCCGACATCGATCTGCAAACTGTGATCGAGCAGTTTGCGCTCGACACGTTCCTCGTGCTCGCTGCGTTGTGACATGTGATTGGCACAGCCGCTGACCAGCAGGGTGCCGCACAGGGCGGCACCACCGAGGCCTAAGGTGTTTCGCTTGAACATGACGTCTCTATCTGGTTTCAGCGGCGGATACGGGCCTGAAGGAAGGACAGCACGTCGGCAACCGGCAGCGCTTGCGCCTGGCCTTCGGTACGGCTCTTGTATTCCAGGTTGCCTTCGGCGAGGCCGCGATCGCTGACCACGATCCGGTGCGGAATGCCGATCAGCTCCATGTCCGCGAACTTGATGCCCGGGCTGGTTTTCTTGTCGCGGTCGTCCAGCAGCACTTCGAAGCCGGCCGCGGTGAGTTCCGCGTACAGCTTGTCGGTGGCTTCGCGCACCAGCTCGGTTTCATAGCGCAGCGGCACGAGGGCGATCTGGAACGGCGCCAGAGTGTCGCTCCAGATGATGCCGTTCTCGTCGTTGTTCTGCTCGATGGCGGCAGCCACCACGCGGGACACGCCAATACCGTAGCAACCCATTTCCAGGGTCACCGGCTTGCCGTTGTCGCCCAGCACTTCGCACTTCATCGCCTTGCTGTACTTGTTGCCCAGCTGGAAGATGTGCCCGACTTCGATGCCGCGCGCGATGCTCAGCGTGCCTTTGCCATCCGGGCTTGGGTCGCCGGCCACGACGTTGCGCAGGTCGGCCACGGTCGGAACCGGCAGGTCACGCTCCCAGTTCACGCCGAAGTAGTGCTTGTCGTCGATGTTGGCACCGATACCGAAGTCGCTCATCAGTTCGACCGAGCGGTCGATGATGATCGGCAGCGGCAGGTTCAGCGGGCCGAGGGAGCCGGCGCCGGCGCCAATGGCGTCCCGCAGTTCGGCATCGGAGGCCATGACCAGCGGGCTGGCAACGCCAGGTTGCTGGGCAGCCTTGATTTCGTTCAGTTCGTGGTCGCCACGGATGATCAGCGCGATCAGCTTGCCTTCTTCTTCGGCGTGCACGATCAGGGTCTTGATGGTCTTTTCAATCGGCAGACCGAATTTTTCCACCAGGGCCGCGATGGTCTTGGTGTCTGGCGTGTCGACCAGGCGCAGCTCTTCGCTTGGCGCGGCGCGCGAGGTTTCACGCGGCACGGCTTCGGCTTTCTCGATGTTCGCCGCGTAGTCGGAACCGTCGCTGAAGACGATATCGTCTTCGCCGGACTCGGCCAGCACGTGGAATTCGTGGGAGCCGGCGCCACCGATCGAACCGTTGTCGGCTTCCACCGGACGGAACTTCAGGCCCAGGCGGGTGAAGATGTTGCAGTACGCTTCGTGCATGCGGTCATAGGTAACCTGCAGCGACGCCTGATCCGCATGGAAGGAGTACGAGTCCTTCATGATGAATTCGCGACCGCGCATCAGGCCGAAGCGTGGACGGATTTCGTCACGGAATTTGGTCTGGATCTGGTACAGGTTGATCGGCAGCTGCTTGTAGCTGCTCAACTCGTTGCGCATCAGATCGGTGATCACTTCTTCGTGGGTCGGGCCCGCGCAGAAATCACGACCGTGGCGGTCTTTGATGCGCAGCAGCTCAGGGCCGTATTCTTCCCAGCGCCCCGACTCCTGCCACAGCTCGGCCGGTTGGGTGCTCGGCATCAACACTTCCAGAGAGCCGGCGGCGTTCATTTCTTCGCGAACGATGGCTTCCACCTTGCGCATCACTCGCAAGCCCATCGGCAGCCAGGTGTACAGGCCCGAGGCGAGTTTGCGGATCATGCCGGCGCGCAGCATCAGCTGATGGCTGATCACGACCGCGTCGGAAGGCGTTTCTTTCTGTGTGGCGAGCAAAAATTGACTGGTGCGCATGGTTGGCCGTTGTCGGTTGCTATGACTGGAAATGACGGAGCAGTGTAACGGCGAGATCCGCCGACGTACAGAAGTGCAGCCCCGGCGCAAACCCTCTCGCCGGGTGCGAGATGTCTTACGATTCTTCCACGACGGAGGTCGGTGCAGGTTCCGGCGTCGGCGTCGGGCCTTCCCGGCGGCTTTCCTGGAACCAGTGCAGGGCGATCAGCAGAAGGGTCGGAACGCCGAGCAGCGCGGTGATCAGGAAGAAGTTGTGATAGCCAAACTTCTCCACCATCACCCCCGAATAGCCGCCGATCAGGCGCGGCAGCAGGAGCATGATCGAGCTGAGCAGGGCGTACTGGGTGGCGGAGAACTTCAGGTTGGTCAGACTCGACAGGTAGGCGACGAACGCCGACGTGGCCAGGCCCGAGCTGAAGTTGTCGAGAGAGATCGTCACCACCAGCATCTGCAGGTTCGGGCCCATGTCGGCCAGCATCAGGAACAGCAGGTTGGTGGCCGCCGATGCAGCGCCGCCGATGAACAGGATCGGCAGGATACCGAAGCGTACGATCAGCAGGCCGCCCATGCCGGCGCCGACGAGGGTCATGATCAGGCCGAAGATCTTGCTGACGCTGGCGATCTGATCCTTGGTGAAGCCCTGGTCGATGTAGAACACGTTGGCCATCACCCCCATCACTGTGTCGGACATCCGATAGGTGGCGATCAGACCGAGCAGCAGCAGCGCCTGCCAGCGGTAGCGCAGGATGAAGTCGTTGACCGGCGTCAGTACCGGCGCCAGACCGCGACGGCCCATGGCCGAGAGGCACAGGCAGGTCAGCGTGGTGTAGAGAATCGCGCGCAGGAACGCCCGGTCTTCCAGCAGCAGGTCCAGCGGGCTCATGTCGCCGAACAGCACACTGGCGAAATCGGTGTTGTAGAGCTGGGTGAACATCGCCGGCACAGACACCAGCAAAATGATCAGCACGAATACCGACATCAACTGATGCATGAAGGTGTAGCGCCCGGCCTGCAACTGGGTGCGCAACGGCACCGGCGGCTCGCGCATCAGCAGGGTGGTGAGCAGGGCAGGGACCATCAGGGCGCCGAACAGTACGTAGGTGCCGGTCCAGGCCGAATGCTGGTAGTTGAAACCGGTGGAGCCAAAGCCCTCGGCGAAGAACAGTGCACCAGCGGTCGCGAGCAGGGCCGCGACCCGATAACCGGACATGTAGCTGGCGGCCAGAGCGGCCTGACGGTTATCTTCGGCGATTTCCAGGCGATAGGCATCGACCGCGATATCCTGGGTGGCGGAAGCGAATGCAACCACTACCGCGATGGCGATCAGCCAGGACAGATGTTTCTGCGGGTCGCAAAAGCCCATGCCGATCAGACCGAGGATCACCAGCGTCTGTGAGAGCACCAGCCACGAGCGGCGACGACCCAGCTTGCCCAGCAGCGGCAGGCGCCATTGGTCGAGCAGGGGCGACCAGACCCATTTGAAGGCATAGGCCAGACCGATCAGGCTGGCGTAGCCGATCGTCTCGCGGGCCACACCGGCTTCACGCAGCCAGACCGAAAGTGTCGAGAACACCAGCATGTACGGCAGGCCGGCGGCGAAACCCAGCAACAACAGCACGAGCGTCGAAGGACTGGCATAGGCGGCGAGCGCGGCGCGCCAGGTTTTACGGGGCATGGGCTGAAGTCTGCCTCAAGATTGCGAAAACAAAGCGCGCACTCTAACCGCTGTGCTCTACCGGACGCCAGCCATGGCGCCGAATATCCACACGATTGTTCAGGACGGTGACGCCTTCCATGCGCAATCGTGCCCGCTGTTCGTCCCCGGATGGGCTGCCCGCCGGCAGGCTGATCCGACCACCGGCGCCAAGCACGCGATGCCAGGGCAGTTTTGTGTCGCCGGGCAATTGGCTCAGGGTCCGGCCGACCCAGCGGGCGGCGCGCCCCAACCCCGCCAGTTCGGCCAACTGACCATAGCTGACGACTTTGCCCTCGGGCACTTGGGCGAGGGTGGAATAGAGTGCCGTGCGTCGGATTTGCGGATCGTTTTCGCAGGCATGCATCGGGTCTGTCACGTGCGCGGTTCCTGAACTTGATCGCGTTATGTCCTTAAGCGTAATCGGTGGAGGGGCAATTGAGAAATGAACTCAACAGAAATAGCCGGGTCACTCCTTGTCAGGGAATTATTCCTACGGATAATGCCGACCCTTTTTCGCAAACTTGAGTCCCCGATTCGCTTATGTTGTCCAGAACCCTGCTGTGCCTTGCTGTCTTCAGTGCGTCCACACCCTTGCTTGCCGATACCGTCTGGTTGAAGAACGGTGACAAGCTGAGCGGCAAAATCACGCTGTTCGACGGTGGCAAGTTGCTGGTCCAGACCCAGTACGCGGGTGCCGTGACCATCGACTGGAAGCAGGTCAAGACGCTGGAGAGCGATCAGGAACTGCTGGTCAAGCAGGACGCCTACAACGGTGAGAAGGCCAAGTCGCTGAGCGCCGCCGAAGACGGCAAGGTCATCCTGGCCAACGGCGAAGCACCGAAAACCGTGGAACTGGCGAGCATTCAGCAGATTCTCAAGCCCAAACCGGTGGTCGAGGATCTGGTGTGGAAGGGCAACGTCGACCTTGCGCTGGATTATCAGCGTGCGGAGAAGGACACCGACGATTACGACATCGGCTTCAAGACGTCCGCCCGTCACGGTCGCTGGCGGCATACCGCCGAGGGCGAGTACAACCGCGAAGTGCAGGACGACGTGACCACCACCGACAACTGGCGCGCCGAGTACGCACTCGACCGATTCCTGACGGACAAGTGGTTCTGGCAGGGGCGTCTGAACTACAAACGCGATCACATCGAAGAGCTGGCGCGTCAGCGCGTGGTCGGTACGGGTCCGGGCTACCAGTTCTGGGATGACGAACTGGGAGCGTTCTCCCTGGGCTCGCTGCTCAACCGCACCGACTACCAGTATCGCGATGGCAGCAAGGACAACTTCTATTCGGTTGCCATGAAGTGGGACTACAACCGCTACCTGATCGGCAAGAAGGTCGAGTTCTTCACCAATGGCGAAGTCGGCAAGCCGCTGTCCGGCGTAGCCGATTATGCGCTGGATGCGGAAATGGGCCTGCGCTACAAGGTCACCGACTGGGCCTCGCTCAACCTCAAGGCCGAACGCGACATCATCAGCGGCACCGAGGACGCGGACCTGAGCAAGACCCGCTACACCGCCGGCTTCGGCGTCGCCTGGTAAGCAACGCAAAAGATCGCAGCCTTCGCAGGCTGCGATCTTTTTTTGTGCACGGAAAACAGACGCCCACAAAAAAGCCCCGCTTTTGAGGGCGGGGCCTTTTACTAAAGAAGCTACAAGTTAGATAACTTGTACTTCTTCAGCTTGCATGCCTTTCTGACCGCGGGTAGCGATGAAAGAAACCTGTTGGCCTTCTTTCAGGCTTTTGAAGCCGTCGGATTGGATAGCTTTGAAGTGAACGAACAGGTCGTCACCGGATTGTGGAGTGATGAAGCCGAAGCCTTTTTCATCGTTGAACCACTTAACGGTACCGGTTTGGCGATTAGACATGGTGTAACTCCTTGGACAAAGATAACTGCGACTCAGGAAGAACCCTGGCCGAGACTGAGTGCAAAGAGCAGGAAAAATTCTTGTAGATGGTTGGATCGAAATTCAACATATCGTGTAGAGATTCTCAGTGACACAAGCAGCACAGTGGCGCCACCTTAACCCTTTTTCCGGAACGTGCCAATGCTTCTTGCGAAGGTTTCTCTGTTTTAAGGATCGACGGTGTGACGGTTCGTCGCCAGGCCGCGTAATTCCTGCACGTTCGGCGAGATTTGCAGCCCGGACTTTGAACCCGGCGGCGCGCCCGGTAAGATGCCGGACAGATTTTTTCCACCTCGCTATTCAGGACACCCGCCATGAGCATCAAATCGGACAAGTGGATTCGCCGCATGGCGCAGGAACACGGCATGATCGAGCCGTTCGTCGAGCGCCAGGTTCGCGGCAGCGACGACAGCCGTGTGATCTCCTACGGTGTGTCGAGCTATGGCTACGATGTGCGTTGCACCAATCATTTCAAGGTGTTCACCAACATCAATTCGGCCATCGTCGATCCGAAAAACTTCGACGCCGGCAGTTTTGTCGATGTCCACAGCGACGTCTGCATCATTCCACCGAACTCCTTCGCCCTGGCCACGACCGTTGAATACTTCCGTATTCCACGCAACGTCCTGACCATCTGCCTGGGCAAAAGCACTTACGCTCGCTGCGGCATCATCGTCAACGTCACTCCGCTCGAGCCCGAGTGGGAAGGCCAGGTGACCCTGGAGTTCTCCAACACCACCAACCTGCCGGCAAAAATCTACGCCAACGAAGGCGTGGCGCAGATGCTGTTCCTCGAATCCGACGAAGAATGTGAAGTCTCCTACAAGGACCGCGCCGGCAAGTACCAGGGCCAGCGTGGCGTGACCCTGCCGCGCACCTGATCCGTCCATCCGGCAGTTACCGGGAATTCTTCGGCGGGTAGACACTCTATGGGGTGTACTGCCCGTTTCGCGAACAGCGGGACGGGCCTTCGCCGAGGAGTGCTCCATGAAGATCGATCCGCAAATCACTGCCGAACTGGCAAGGCTCGAGCCCAATCAGGTTGGCGTATTGGCCTGGTCCTTGTTGGCACACCCACCCATCGCCATGGCTGGCGGAATTCCTCACCAGCCCGATCCCGATACCCCCAACGAAGAACCGACCGAGCCCGGCGAACCGACGTTGCCGGACAAACCGCCACCCGCGCCCGTCGCTTGAATGAACGTATGGCCCGTCGGTTGAATCCAGAACAGGACTTCAGCCGACGGGCCATATTTCGTTGTCGCCGATGACAAAGATCCGACAACTGCCTTCCTTCTCCACCGGATAACCGCCGGTGAAGGCGCCGAAGGCCGGCAACAGGCTGATGCGTTCTCCCAGCCTGAAACACGCCAGACGCAAACGCTGACGCCCCTTGCCGTTCAACCGATAGACAGGGTGGACGTGGCCAGCCAGCACGTGGCGTTCAGGATGCGGATTCGGTTCGTGCTGCAACGCGAAGGGCCCGAGCAGCAACGGTTCCGGCACCACCCGAATGTTCAGCGTCTGCGGAGGGTCACCGGCGCGCTTGTCATGATTGCCGCGAATCAGTGTGATCGGCAGATCGGCATGACGTGCCCGCCACTGCGCCAATGCCAGCAGGGTGTCGGGGGCGTGGGAGCCGGGCCCGTGCAGAAAATCCCCAAGAAAGATCAGTTGCCGACACGGCAGTTTCGCCAGCAACTGCTCGATCACGGCGATGTTGCTCGCCGTGGTGCCCTGCGGCACCGGCTGCCCCAGGCGCCGATAAGCGGCCGCCTTGCCGAAATGCACATCGGCAATCAGCAGCGCCTGTTGCGCCGGCCAGTACAGCGCTTTTTCCGGCAGCAGCCAGAGGTCTTCGCCTGCCAGACGCACCGGGTAGGGCGCGTTCATCAGGATTGGCCCTTGTCGGCGGTTTTCTCCAGATCGCCGACCATTCGGCGGATGCGGTCGGCGAGTTTTTCCGAGCTCATGCTTTCGCGCATGCGTTCCACCAGCAATGGAAAGCCGAGTGGTGTAGGACGTTTGATCAGGTGCATGTCCAGTTTCATCCGGTTGATTCGCTCCAGCGTCTGTTCCAGCCGACGAATATCCAGTTCTTCCCGCAGGACTTCTTCCCCGGCCTGGGCCAGTAGCAGGTTGTCGGCGTCGTATTGTTTGAACACTTCGAAGAACAGCCCGCTGGAGGCCTGCACCTGACGGGTGCTTTTCGGCGCACCGGGGTAGCCGGCGAATACCAGTCCGGCAATCCGCGCGATTTCCCGAAACCTGCGCAGCGCCAGTTCGCCTGCGTTGAGGCTGGCGAGTACATCGCGCAGTAAGTTCTCGGGACTGAGCAGGGCGTCATCCAGTTGCACAGACCAGTCAACCGGCGTGGCGCTGAGCAGTTCCAGTCCGTAATCGTTGACCGCAATCGAGAAGGTCACAGGCAGGCGCTGACTGACCCGCCATGCCAGGAGGCTGGCCAGCCCCAGATGCACCTGACGTCCGGCAAACGGGTAGAGGAAAAGGTGCCAGCCTTCGCGGGATTTCAACACTTCGGCCAGCAGATTGTTGACGGTCGGCAGGCCCGACCAGCGCATCTGGGTTTCCAGCAACGGGCGCAAGGCCTGCATTTCCGGGCCGACAAACTCACCGTGTGCCGCCGCGCTGAAACGGCTGACCACCGCTTCGGCCAATTCATTGGAGAGCGGCATGCGTCCGCCATTCCAGCGCGGCACCGCGGCTTTTTTCGCCGTGCTTCGTTTGACGTAGGCGGTCATGTTTTCCACCCGCACCAGCTCCAGCAAGCGCCCGGCGAACAGGAAGCCGTCGCCGGGTTTGAGGCGGGCGATGAAGCCTTCTTCAACGCTGCCCAGTTGCTTGCCGCCCCCGCCCTTGCTCCAGAACTTCAAATGGATCGCGGCATCGCTGACGATGGTGCCGATGCTCATGCGATGGCGGCGCGCCAGGCGGGCATCGGGGACGCGCCAGATTCCGTGCTCATCCGGCTCGACCCGACGGTAATCCGGGTACGCCGTCAGCGACATCCCGCCGTGGCGTACGAACGCCAGCACCCAGGCCCAGTCCGCGAGCGTCAGGTCGCGATAAGTCCAGGCACCACGGACTTCTTCGTACAGCTCATCGGGAACAAAGCCACCGCCCAAGGCCATGCTGACCAGATGCTGCACCAGCACATCCAGCGGTTTGTGCGGTGACAATCGCGGTTCGATCCGCCGCTGCGCCACGGCATCGCGGGCGGCAGCGGCTTCGATCAGTTCCAGGCTGTGGGTCGGCACCAGGGTCACCCGCGACGTTCTACCGGGCGCATGACCCGAACGTCCGGCACGCTGCATCAGGCGCGCCACGCCTTTGGCCGAACCGATTTGCAGCACCCGCTCAACCGGCAGGAAATCCACCCCCAAGTCCAGACTTGAAGTACAGACGACTGCTTTGAGTTGGCCGTTCTTCAGCGCCTGCTCGACCCAGTCGCGGGTGTCACGGGACAGCGAGCTGTGGTGCAGGGCGATCAACCCGGCCCAGTCCGGTCGCGCCTCCAGCAAGGCCTGGTACCAGATTTCCGATTGCGCCCGGGTGTTGGTGAACACCAGGCTGCTGGCGCAGACGTCCAGTTCGGCGACCACCTGCGGCAACATTTTCAAACCGATATGCCCGGCCCAGGGAAAACGTTCGATTGCCGGTGGGAGCAGTGTGTCGACCTTGAGCGACTTTTCGCTTTGCCCCTGAATACTCACGCCCCCGCCTTGTGGGATCAGTACCTGTTCGGCGTGGGACTGATTGCCGAGCGTCGCGGAAACACCCCAGACGATCAGCCCCGGATGCCAGTGGCGCAAACGGGCGAGGGCCAGTTGCAATTGCACGCCGCGCTTGTTGCCGAGCAATTCGTGCCACTCATCCACCACGACCATGCGCAACGTCGACAACGCCGTTTGCGCGTCGGCGCGGGCGAGCATCAGGGTCAGGCTCTCCGGGGTGGTGATCAGGGTGGTGGGCAGGCGCCGGTTCTGCCGGGCGCGCTCGCTGCTGCCGGTGTCGCCGGTGCGCAGGCCGACGCTCCATGGGATCTGCAGATCGTCCAGCGGCGTTTGCAGAGCGCGCGCGGTGTCGGCGGCCAGCGCGCGCATCGGCGTGATCCACAAAACGGTCAGCGGTTCGGCGGGTGGTGGGCGTTTGCGAGCGGTTTCAGCAACAGGCCCGGAGCGGGCAAAGCGATTGAGCGCGGCAAACCACACTGCGTAGGTTTTACCGGCACCGGTGCTGGCGTGCAGCAGGCCGGATTCGCCACGTTTGACCGCCGCCCACACCTGCTTCTGAAAGGCGAATGGCTTCCAGCCGCGGGCGCTGAACCAGTATTTGGCGAAGTCGGTGGAAGTGCCCATGCCGGCGACGTGTGCTCTGAAGGTATTCCTTCAATGACCGCGCCGGTAAAGGACAAGTTTAATTTTGTACAAGCACAAACCACTGTGGGAGCGAGCTTGGTCCCACAGGGTTTGGTGCAAGTCGTTATTTGAGATTGCCGCTGAGGAATTGTTTCAGGCGTTCGCTTTTCGGATTGCCCAGCACTTCCTCCGGCGCGCCTTCTTCTTCCACCAGTCCCTGATGCAGGAACAGCACCTGGCTCGAAACCTTGCGCGCAAAGCTCATTTCATGGGTGACCATGATCATGGTCCGGCCTTCTTCGGCCAGGCCCTGGATCACCTTGAGCACTTCGCCGACCAGTTCGGGGTCGAGCGCCGAAGTCGGTTCGTCGAACAGCATGACTTCCGGCTCCATCGCCAGGGCCCGAGCAATCGCCACCCGTTGCTGCTGGCCGCCGGAGAGGAACGCCGGGTACTGATCGGCCACCCGCGCCGGCAGGCCGACCTTTTCCAGATAACGCCGCGCGCGGTCGTCGGCTTCCTGTTTGCTGCAACCCAGCACCCGGCGCGGGGCCATGGTGATGTTTTCCAGCACGGTCATGTGGCTCCACAGGTTGAAGTGCTGGAACACCATCGCCAGGCGGGTGCGCAGGCGTTGCAGTTCATCGGCGTCGGCGACGTGCATGCCGTGGCGGTCGGTGACCATGCGGATCGCCTGGCCGTCGAGGCTCATCGCGCCGTCGTTGGGTTGTTCAAGAAAGTTGATGCAGCGCAAAAAGGTGCTTTTGCCCGAGCCGCTGGCGCCGATCAGGCTGATCACGTCGCCTGTCCTGGCCTTGAGCGAGACGCCTTTGAGCACCTGATGGTCGCCATAGCTTTTGTGCAGGCCTTCAACGGTCAATTTGTACATGGGACAGGCATCCTCAAGGCGAAAGTAGATAGCCGCTGCGATAGGCTTCGGCGCCCGCGACGTGGGCGATCACCATCCCGGCGGTGGCCATGCGCCGCAGCGAGCGGGCATAGAGCAGACCGGAAGCGGTGCAATGGACTGGCGTGACCCGGTCGCTGATAGGGTCGATGATTTCGGCGATTTTCTGCCCGGCTTCCAGCCACTGGCCGGGTGTGGCGCTGTACACCAGCAGCCCGCCGACGGGAGTGGCCACCGGTTCCACGCCGGCCAGCGGTGTGGCGGGATGTGGCAGCGCCGGCAAGGCTTTCGGTTCGCCGACGATGGCGCCGAAATGGATCAGGTAATCGATCAGCGCCTGGCAATCGCGACTGGCCAGCGGATGGGTGACATCCCCCTGACCGCGCAACTCGACGGTTACCGAGAAACTGCCGAGCGGAATTTCGAAGTGTTCGCCGAAGCGCTCCTTCAATTGCCACCACAGCAGGGTGAAGCACTCGTCGAACGACTGGCCGCCGGAGTCGGTGGCCAGCAGGCTTGCCTGGGATTCGATGTAGCGCGCCAGCGGCTCGACCTGCGGCCAGGCCTCGGGCGTGGTGTAGAGGTGAACCACGGATTCGAAATCGCAATGCAGGTCGAGCACCATGTCCGCATCGCAGGCCAGCCGTTGCAGGGTCAGGCGCTGGGATTGCAGCTGAGTCGTGGCGGTGTGGCGGGCGAGGGCGTTGCGCAGGCTGGACCGAATCAGTTCGAGGTTGCGCTGCGGGTTGTCGCACAGCTGCGCTTCGATTTCGTTGCCGATTTCTTCGCTGAGGTCGACGAACCAGCGATTGAAATTCTGCCCGCTCTCCAGCTCGTAGCGGCCCAGCGGCACATCCATCAGCACCTGTTCGAGGCCGACCGGGTTGGCCACCGGCACCAGCACGATTTCGCTGCGCAGGCGGCCGGCGGCTTCCAGCTCCGCCAGGCGCTGCTTGAGGTGCCAGGCCACGAGCATGCCGGGCAGTTCGTCGGCATGCAGCGAGGATTGAATGTAAATCTTGCCTTGGGCCTTGTCCGGGCCGAAGTGAAAACTGTGGATCTGTCGTGCGGTCCCCGGTAGCGGGGCCAGCAGGTCGTGTATCTGGTGGCGCATCTCAAAAGGGTCCTAGTGGGTCGGGCCGAGGAAGGCCAGCCATCGGCGTTCGGCAAGGCGGAACAGGCCGACCAGCGCAAAGGTGATGGTCAGGTAGATCAGCGCGGCGATGCCGAACGACTGGAAGGTCAGGAAGGTCGCCGAGTTGGCGTCCCGCGCGACTTTCAGGATGTCGGGAATGGTCGCGGTGAAGGCCACGGTGGTCGAGTGCAGCATAAGGATCACTTCGTTGCTGTAGTACGGCAACGAACGGCGCAGCGCCGACGGCATGATCACGTAGGCGTACAGCTTCCAGCCGGTCAGGCCGTAGGCCTTGGCTGCTTCGACTTCGCCATGGTTCATGCTGCGGATCGCCCCGGCGAAAATCTCCGTGGTGTAGGCGCAGGTATTGAGGGCGAAGGCCAGGATCGTGCAGTTCATCGCATCGCGGAAGAAACTGTCGAGTACCGGTTGCGCGCGCACGGCGGCCAGGCTGTAGATCCCGGTGTAGCAGATCAGCAGCTGGATATAGAGCGGCGTGCCACGGAACAGGTAGGTGTAGAACTGCACCGGCCAGCGAATGTAGAAGTGCGGCGAGACCCGAGCGATCGACAGCGGGATCGACACGAGGAAACCGAAGAAGATCGAGGCGCTGAGCAGCCACATCGTCATCGCAAGGCCAGTGATGTTCTGGCCGTCGGTATAAAGGAAGGCTTTCCAGTATTCCTGCAGGAGTTCGATCATCGTACGGCCTCCCGGGCACCGGCGGCGTAACGGCGTTCGAGCCAGCGCAGGATGATGTTCGAGGCACTGGTGATCAGCAGGTAAATCAGCGCGGCGAGAACCAGGAAGTAAAACAGTTGATAGGTGCTCTTGCCGGCGTCCTGCGCGGCCTTGACCAGGTCAGCCAGGCCGATGATCGATACCAGCGCGGTGGCCTTGAGCATCACCATCCAGTTGTTGCCGATGCCCGGCAGGGCGAAGCGCATCATTTGCGGGAACACCACGAAACGAAAGCGCTGGCCGCGCTTGAGGCCATAGGCGGTGGCGGCTTCGACCTGACCGCGCGGCACGGCGAGAATCGCCCCGCGAAAGGTTTCAGTGAAGTACGCGCCATAAATGAAGCCCAGGGTCAGGACCCCGGCGCTGAACGGGTCGATCTCGATGTATTCCCATTCCAGGTAATCGGTGAGCGTCGTCAGCCAGGTTTGCAGGCTGTAGAAGATCAGCAGCATCAGCACCAGGTCCGGCACCCCGCGAATCAGCGTGGTGTAGAGCTGGGCGGGCAGGCGCAGCAGTTTGACTTTTGACAGCTTGGCACTGGCGCCGAGCAGGCCGAGCAACACGGCCACCAGCAGCGACAACGCCGACAATTTGATGGTCATCCAGGTGCCTTCCAACAGCAAAGGGCCAAAACCCTTGAGGCTGAAGGCGGAGAGCCCCAGATTTTGTAAGAGGTTTTCGAACATAAATCAGCAACCTGACTGAATGAAAAAGGCGCCCATCGAGGATGGGCGCCGGGGCATTATTTGCCGCTGTACAGATTCAGATCGCCAAAGTGTTTCTTTTGAATCTCGGCGTATTTGCCATCATCGTGTAACGCTTTGATACCTTTATCCAAAAGCGCTTTCAGCTCGGTGTTACCTTTCTTAATACCGACAGCGGTCTTGGCTGGCAGCAAGTGGTTGTCGACCGGCTCGCTGACGGCATAGTCGGCACCCTGTGGCGACTTCAGAAAGCCCAGTTCGGCCTGCAGCATGTCCTGAATGCCCGCATCGAGACGGCCGGAAGTCAGGTCGGAATACACCTGGTCCTGATTCTGATAGGCCTGGGTTTTCACGCCGGCCTTGTCCAGCACGGCTTTGGCATAGGCTTCCTGAATGGTGCCTTGCTCGTAGCCGACGGTTTTGCCTTTCAGCGAGGCGACGTCGTCGGTGATGCCCGAACCTTTTTTCGACACGTACGCAGTCGGGCCGGAGAACAGCTCGCTGGAGAAGTCGATGACTTTTTCGCGGGCTTCGGTAACGGTCATCGACGAGATCACACCGTCGAATTTATTGGCCTTGAGGCCCGGAATCATACCGTCGAAGTCACTTTCGACCCATTTGCACTTGACCTTCAGCTCGGCGCAGATCGCGTTGCCCAGATCGATGTCGAAGCCAACCAGGCTACCGTCTGCCGCTTTCGACTCGAACGGTGCGTAGGAAGGGTCAACGCCAAACCGCAGTTCTTTGTATTCCTTGGCCAGCGCGGAGCCGGCGGCCATGCACAACGCCAGTGCAGAAAGGGTCAGCAATGCTTTTTTCATTATTCAATCCCTAAGAACCAATATGAGCGCTTGTGGCGCGGAATGATTGTTACTGGAGCGCTTACGACTTATAGAAAGTAGCAATTTCCGAACCAGAGTCCCGAACAAGTGTTTTAAAAGGTGTAGGAAGTGCATGCCGGGGCCGGTCAGTGCACGAAAACGGGCGCTCCGGAAATGCTGCACCAGGTTGGTTCGGGGGGATCGTTCCCACGCTCTGCGTGGGAATGCAGCCCGGGACGCTCCGCGTCCCAAAGAGCGGACGCAGAGCGTCCATTGAGGCATTCCCACGCGGAGCGTGGGAACGATCGGGGTTAGGGGGGAGTATCGTTGGGAAGGAGTCAGACCAACAGGTTTTGCAAGGTCGCCAGGCTGTCGGCCTCGTCCACGGTCTTGTCCTGGCGCCAGCGCAGCATGCGCGGGAAGCGCACGGCGATGCCGCTCTTGTGCCGGCGGGAGAGGGCGATGCCTTCGAAGCCCAGTTCGAACACCAGGCTGGGGGTCACACTGCTGACTGGACCGAATTTTTCCACGGTGGTCTTGCGCACGATGCTGTCGACTTCGCGCATTTCCGCGTCGGTCAGCCCGGAATAGGCCTTGGCGAAAGGCACCAGCGCCCGCGCACTGGAACCGGGCGGGCCGTCCCACACCGCAAAGGTGTAATCGCTGTAGAGGCTGGCGCGGCGACCATGCCCGCGCTGGGCGTAGATCAACACCGCGTCAACGCTGAACGGATCGACCTTCCATTTCCACCACACGCCCATGTCCTTGGTGCGGCCGACGCCATACATCGCGTCCCGGGCCTTGAGCATCATGCCTTCGACCCCAAGACGTCTGGAGGCCTCACGCTGGCGGGCGAGGTCGAACCAGTCGCTGCCCGTCAGAATCGGCGAAGGCAGCAGCACCGGGTTGTTGCAGCGGGCGATGACCTGCTCCAGTTGCTCACGACGTCTGGCCTGGGGCTGGTTTCGCCAGTCTTCGCCCTGCCATTCGAGCAGGTCGTAGGCGAGTACCACCACGGGCGCGTCTTCAAGGATTTTCCGGTCCAGCGACTTGCGACCGATCCGTTGTTGCAACAGCGCGAAGGGTTGCACCGCCGGGGCTTCTGTCGACTGCGGATCGAAGGCGTCTTCGGTGACCGGGCGCTGGTTTTTCCACACCACGATCTCGCCGTCGATCACCGTGCCGTCGGGCAAACCGTGCACCAGTGTGTCGAGTTCGGGAAAACGTTCGGTGACCAGTTCTTCGCCCCGGGACCAGATCCACAGTTTCCCGTCACGCTTGACCACCTGCGCCCGAATGCCATCCCACTTCCACTCCACCTGCCAGTGGCTGGCCGGCCCGAGCAGCGCGTCAAAGGTTTCCACCGGTTGCGCCAGCGCGTGGGCGAGGAAGAACGGGTAAGGCTGGCCGCCGCGCTGGGCGTGCTCTTCGCTGGATTCAGGGGCGATCAGTTTCAGATAACTGGCTGCGGTCGGCCGGTTGGACAAATCGGTATAACCCACCAGCCGTTGCGCCACGCGTTTGCTGTCCAGCCCGGCCATGGAGGCCAGGGCACGGGTCACCAGCAGTTTGGAAACCCCGACCCGGAAACTGCCGGTGATCAGTTTGATGCACAGCATCAGGCTCGGCCGATCCAGTTGCTCCCACAGTGCGGGCAACTGATGGGCGAGGTATTCCGGGGTTTCACCCCGCAGGGGCAACAGTTTGTTTTCGATCCATTCGGCGAGCCCGGCCTCGGACGTGTGCGGGTGTTCCGGCAGCACCAGCGAGATGGTTTCCGCCAGATCGCCGACCGCTTGATAACTTTCCTCAAACAGCCAGGGTTCAAGCCCGGACGTTTCAACAGCGAGTTCGCGCAGAATTCTCACCGGAACCAGTTGCCGCGGCCGTCCGCCGGACAAAAAGTACACCGCCCACGCGGCATCTTGCGGTTGCGCCTGCGCGAAGTAGGTTTGCATGGCCGCCAGTTTGGCGTTGCTGGAGGTGGTGGCGTCGAGTTCGGCGTACAACCCGGCGAAGTCTTTCATGGTTGCACCTCGACAACGGCGGGCGATGCAGTTGAAAGCTCTTCTTCATCATCCCCGTATTCGGTGTTGAAACCCTGGGCATCCAGCCCTTTTTCGCGCAGGTGGCGCACCAGTACGCCAATCGAGCCGTGGGTGACCATCACCCGTTCGGCACCGGTCTGTTCGATGGCCCACAACAGGCCGGGCCAGTCGGCGTGATCCGAAAGCACGAAACCGCGATCCACCCCGCGCCGCCGGCGGGTGCCGCGCAAACGCATCCAGCCGCTGGCAAAGCTGTCGCTGTAATCGCCGAAACGGCGCATCCAGCTGCTGCCGCCAGCCGATGGCGGAGCGATGACCAGCGCCTGGCGCATCATCGGATCATTCTTTTTCACGTCGCCAGCGTAGATCGTTGGCGGCAGGTAGACGCCGGCCTCGCGATACACGCGGTTCAGCGGCTCGACCGCACCGTGGCTGAGGATCGGCCCGAGGGTTTCGTCGATGCCGTGGAGAATCCGCTGCGCCTTGCCGAACGAATAGCAGAACAGCACGCTGGCCTTGCCGGCCTCGATGTTGGCCTGCCACCACTGATTGATCTCGGCGAACACCTGCGCCTGCGGCTGCCAGCGGTAGATCGGCAGGCCGAAGGTCGATTCGGTGATGAAGGTGTGGCAGCGCACCGGTTCGAACGGCGCGCAGGTGCCGTCGGGCTCGATCTTGTAGTCGCCGGACGCGACCCAGACTTCGCCGCCGTATTCCAGCCGCACCTGAGCCGAGCCGAGCACATGGCCGGCGGGATGAAAACTCAGGGTGACGCCGTGATGGGTCAGGCGCTGGCCGTAGTCGAGGGTTTGCAGGTTGATGTCCGCGCCCAGACGCGCGCGCAGAATCCCTTCGCCGGCGCTGGCAGCCAGGTAATGCTGGTTGCCGCCACGGGCATGGTCGCCGTGGGCATGGGTGATCACCGAGCGCTCGACTGGCCGCCACGGGTCAATGTAGAAATCCCCGGCCGGGCAGTACAGGCCTTCGGGGCGGGCGATAACAAGGTCCATGGCGTTACCGGAATGGAGGGACTTGTTAGCTATGAGGTTGGCGCGAAGTCAGAAGTTCTATTGATTTTTAGGGATACCGGAAGATCGTTCCCACGCTCTGCGTGGGAATGCAGCCCGTGACGCACCGCGTCACTGGACGCGGAGCGTCCCTTGAGGCGTTCCCACGCGGAGCGTGGGAACGAACAAAAGGGCGATGCCTATTTCCCGGGAGTCAGGGTCAACCGCGTCTTGCCATACACCCGATCAAAGTTCTGCGGTTGCATCGGCAAGCCGATGTACTGGCCCTTGAGCCACGGATCGATGCCGTTCAGGTAGTTCGGGCTCACCGGATTTCCGGATTGCCCCGTCCCGTTCTGCCCCATCAACGGCTCGCTCTGACCGAAATCGACGATGAAACGCATCGACGGCGCACGGGTGGTGTTGAAATCCTGGCCCCAGGCAAACGCTGCGGTGTTGAGCGTGGTGTGGTCGCCGCCCGCCGCGATCGGGCCGCGAACGGTCTGGCCATTGGCATTCTTCCACTCATAGCGATGCAGTTTGCCCCACTGCCAGGCTCTGCGGTCGCCACCCAGCTGACTGTCGCCGGCGCTGATCGCTGCCGCCAGACTGCGGGCCAGGATTGCCGGTTTGTCTTCTTTTTGCGGGGTACGGGCGTCGTCCCAGAACGGACTGTCTTCGCGGCCCAGCAAATGATCGGCCTGGGCGGCGTAGGACAAATCGCCATTGGCGATAAACGCTTTCCACGCCGGGCTGCCCTGCGGGCCTAGCTCGTCGAGGAAGATCTGCTTCATGCTTTCCTGCAGGAACAGCTCGTAGATCGCCGCGTCGGCGGAGGTCGGACTGAGCTTGCCGTCGAAGGCCATCAAGCGGGTATAGGCTTCGCGCGCCTTGGCCCGTTCGGCGTCCGGCAGGGCTTCGATTGCCTGTTTCAGCGGCTGCGCCATGCCCGGTGCCTCAAACATTTTCTTCAGTTTGGCGGCGAAGGTGGTGGTCTGGTCGTACTGCATGGCGATCACGCTGCGACCGTCGTGCTTGCCGCTGCCGGCTAGTTCGGCCAGGCGTTCGCCACGCTCCGGCGCCGCCCATGAATTGGACAGTTGCATGCCGTAGCCGTGAGGAATGACCCGCTGGTTGGCGGTGCCGAGCCAGCCCTGGGCCGGATCCTGATCGTAGGGGTGCAGCATCGGGTCGGCGTAACCGTCCCAGTCGTAGCGACCTTCCCAGCCTGGCGACGGCAGCAGACCTTCACCTTCACGGCGGTTCGGGAAACGCCCGGTGACTTGCCAGCCAATGTTGCTGGCGTCGGCAAACACCAGATTCAGCGCGATGGCGCGGATTTCCCGACTGGCGTCCGAGGCGCGCTCAACGTTCTGGGCGCGGCTCAGATCGAAAAATGCATCGAGGGATTTGTCGTCAGTGAAGCTCGGCGTCTGCAAGGCCAGGCCGAAGCCTGCACCCTGAGCGGCGGCCTGGGTGCTGTTGAGCAGCGCGCCATGGCGGGTTTCGTACACCGCTTCGCGAATCGGCCGCTGGCCTTTGACGAAGTAGGTTTCGTTGCGCACGGCGACCGGTTGCCACTTGCCGTTGACCTCGTAGGACAACGTGCTGCCCTGACGACGGATTTTTTCCAGGAACAGGTCCTGGTTATCGCCGAGCACGCTGGTCAGGCTCCACGCCACCTTGCCGTTGAAACCGCCGAGCACCATCGGCAGACCGGCCACGGTCACGCCGGCGGCCTGGTATTTCGGAGCGCGGATCTGCACGAAACTCCACAGCGAAGGCGCGGCCAGCGGGCCATGGCTGTCGCTGGCCAGCAGGCTCTTGCCGCTGCGGCTGCGTTGCGGGGCGATGGCCCAGTTGTTCGACGACTGAGTGCCCAGCAGGTTAATGGCGGCCAGTTGTTCGCTGGCGTTGCTCAGCTCCGTCAGCCCCGGAATCTGCCCGTTGAGCTTGATGCCTTGCAGCTTGTCGGCCTCGGCCTGCGGAAGGTTTTCGTCGGGAGCGGACGGGGTCAGCCACGCGAGTTTGTCGTTGGTCACGGTCTGGGCCAGCACCAGCGAAGCGATTTCTTCCGGCAGGTTGGCCGACTGGCTGAAGTTCAGCAGGCAGAAGATCAGTGCCGAATCTTCCGGTTTCCAGTATTCAGGCTTGTAGCCGCTGGAGGCCAGATCCCCCGGCAGTTTGTCGGCGTAGCGGAACAGGTAGGCGTTGACGCCCCGGGCATAGACTTCGAAGAAACGCTTGAGCCGTGGCGACGAAGCCTTGTACAGCTCGCCGGCGCTTTTCTTCAGATTGACGGCGCGCATGTAGCGGTCGGCGTCGAGCATCGACGCACCGGACATTTCCGCCAGACGGCCCTGAGCCAGCAGGCGCAGGGTGACCATCTGATTGATCCGGTCGCTGGCGTGCACATAACCGAGGGCGAACAGTGCGTCGTGGAAGCTGTTGCTTTCGATCAGCGGCATGCCCATGGCATTGCGGCGCACCGAAACGTTCTGCGCCAGGCCCTTGAGCGGCTGCACACCGGAGGTCGGCGGGAGGGTGTCCTGGGCGTTCCAGGTCTGACAACCGGTCAGGCTCAGAACACCGGCCACTGCTGCGGCAACGCCGAACCGGGGAAGAAAATGTGAAAGGGCTGGCGAGGCCATGGCAAAGCTCCTGCGGGGGTGTAGAGGCTGGGGGCGCAATAAAGCCGCTACGTTAGTGAGCAGGAGGGGGCCGCGCAAGCGGGGCGAGCGGTTATTTCTTCCCGCTCATGCAGATCGTTCCCACGCGGACAGCTCGACGCGTCTGCATGGAAACGATCAAGGCAGGTCAGGACTTCGGCGGATTGATCTTCTGCACCAGCGCGTAGGCCTTCACGGTCGCCGGGCGATCCTTGATGTGGTTGAACCAGCGCTGCACGTTCGGGAAGTCTTCCAGGTTCTGGCTCTGCCACTTGTGCGAGACGATCCACGGGTAGATCGCCATGTCGGCGATGCTGTATTCGCTGCCGGCGACGAACTCGTTGTTGGCCAGTTGCTTGTCCAGCACCCCGTACAGGCGCGCGGTTTCATCGATGTAGCGCTTGACCGCGTAGGGGATTTTTTCCGGGGCGAACTGGCTGAAATGATGGTTCTGCCCGGCCATCGGCCCCAGCCCGCCCATTTGCCAGAACAGCCATTGCAGCGCCACCTGGCGGCCACGCAGGTCCTTGGGCAGGAACTTGCCGGTCTTTTCCGCGAGGTACAGCAGGATCGCCCCAGACTCGAACAGCGACAACGGCTCGCCGCCATCGGCCGGCTCATGATCGACGATCGCCGGAATGCGGTTGTTCGGGGCGATTTTCAGAAAGTGCGGCTGGAACTGCTCGCCCTGGCTGATATTGATCGGGTGCACGTCGTAGCGCAGGCCCGCTTCTTCGAGGAACAGGGAAATCTTGTGGCCGTTGGGCGTGGTCCAGTAATACAGGTCGATCATGGAAAGCTCCAAATCAGGAAAATGGCTTACGTGCGGACAGCAAACGCCGGCTTCAGGTTGTCCTGTGTGCGTTCGATAGCTTGCTTAGTCACAGGAGGTGATGCTCAAGTACGGGAAATTCAATGACCCGCGTGAGAAAAATCGCCATGGAGCTCAAGGCCAACGCTGCACTGATCATCATCGATCAGCAAAAAGGCATTCTGCAGCCGCGTCTGGGGCGGCGGAACAATCCGTCGGCCGAGGCGCGGATTCTCGATTTGCTGGGCTTCTGGCGGCGCAGCGGGCGGCCGGTGATCCACGTGCAGCATTTGTCGCGCTCGCCGGATTCGGTGTTCTGGCCCGAGCAGGAAGGGGTGGAATTTCAGGACAGGTTTTTGCCGCAGGACGGCGAATGGCTGATCCAGAAACAGGTGCCGGATGCGTTTTGTGCGACGGGGCTTGAGGCGAAGTTGCGTGAGGCGGAGATCGGGCAGTTGATCATTGTCGGCGTGGCGACGAACAACTCCGTGGAGTCCACGGCACGCACGGCAGGCAATCTGGGGTTTGATGCGTGGGTGGCGGAGGATGCGTGCTTTACCTTCGACAAGGCCGACTATTTCGGTACGTTGCGTTCGGCGCAAGAGGTGCACGGGATGTCGCTGGGGAATCTGCACGGGGAGTATGCGACGGTGGTCAGCAGTGCCGGGATTCTCGGGGCAGCCTGATACTGATCGGGGAATGCCCCGGCTTCATCGCTGGCAAGCCAGCTCCCACATTCAACCGAGTTGCTCCTGATGGAGCGCGATCCCTTGTGGGAGCGAGCTTGCTCGCGATGGCGGTGTGTCAGGCGAAGTAGGTCTTCGCCCGAAACATCAAGCGCCGTGGCACTTCTTGAATTTCTTGCCGTTGCCGCAGGGGCAAGGGTCGTTGCGGCCAACGTCTTTCAGGGCGTTGCGCACCGGTTCCTGGTGAGCGTGGCCGCAGTTCGGGCCGTGGACATGGCCATGGTCGTGATCATGGTGGTGATGGTCATGATCGTGGTTGCAGTCCGGGCCATGGACATGAGGTTGCTGGGTCATCGGGGTCACTCCGTAATCAAATCGGCGGGGATTATCACGCCATTGCGCGCCAGGTGCACGTAGTGAGCGATGAATAAACCGGTTTCCATCTCGCCCTCCAGTCGGTAGGGAATCTGCTGGTGCGGGTTTTTCAGCATTTTCACCACCTCTTTCACCTTCGGCCACAGGTTGGTACGGATCGGCACCTTGTAAAACGCGCTGCTTTTGGGGCTCACCGTGATCCAGTGTTCGTGCTCGCCTTCGGCCAGCAGCATGTCGGCCAGGTGTATGCGGTATTCCAGGCCGCGCACGGTCAGGTCGCTGTCGTTAGGGTTGTCGATGCGAAAGTGCAGGATGAATTTCTGTTCCAGCAACTTGGCGCGCACCACTTCGACTTTCACCAGGTGCACGGCGGGGTCGCGGGCGTCGTCGCTGAACCATGACGTACAGCCGCCGAGCCCCGAGAGGCTGATCCCCAGAAACATGAGCAGTGAGAAGACCTTCAATGTGCGCCAATGACCGAGCATGGTTTAACTCCCTTTGCTGCCCAGTCTAGCTTCAGCTGCCGAAATACCCCGCGCAGCATTTCTTGAACTTCTGGCCGCTGGCGCACGGGCAGGCGTCGTTGCGTCCCAGCTTCAGTTGCACGGTCGGGTCGATGAAGTACCAGCGCCCGGTGTTCTGCACGAATGACGAGCGCTCGCGGTGGCTGTGCTCGCCCTGACCGTCATGCCAGCGCGCGGTGAAAGTGACGAACGCGTGTTCCGGCTGGCCGCCGAGTACTTCCGAACTTTCCACGTCCAGGCCGAGCCAGGTGCTCCGGGCACTCCAGTCGCTGATCGACTGGCGATCCAGCCCCGCTTGCTGGGCGGGCAGGGTGGTCGCCACCAGATAATCGATCAGGCCCAGCACATAGGCGCTGTAGCGCGAACGCATCAGGGCTTCGGCGCACGGGGCCGGGTGGCCGGCGTGATAGTGACCGCAGCAGGCATCCAGCAGGTTGCCGCTGCCGCAAGGGCAAATGGCTGTACTCATTGCATTACCACCAGTATTTCCCGAAGTTTTCCGGATTGGCCCAGAACCGCGAGTTGAGCCAGTCGGGGACTTGTTTGTAGTCAAGCAGATCGTAGGTGAACAGGGTCAGCACCTGTTCATCCCGGGCGAAGCGTTCGCTGGCCTGAAGGGCCAGGGAATAAAAATCGGTTTCCTGCCAGCCGCTGGCCGGCAGATCCGCCAGCACAGCGATGCGGCTGGCGTTGAGGTTGCGGATCCCGCCCAACAGATTCAGGCCGTCGCGCTTGGGCAAGTGTTCCAGGCAATCGACCACCAGCGCCAGGTCGAAACGGCGGGCCGCCAGTTCTGCCGGCAATGCACCGGGCGCGGCGTGTGCGACGCAGGTGTCCGGGTGCGCTTCCTTAAAGGCAGCCAGCGCCGGGAACTCGCTGGCGCCGATCAGCAGCAGACGTGCCGGGGCGTAGCGGTCGAGCAGGGCGGCCAATGCCTGCTGCGGCGTGCGGGAAGAAATGGCGACGTTCATCGAAGCTCCTCAATCAGAGCGCCAAGACTAGCCTGCCCGGACGCCAAGGCCTAGATCTCTGTTCTGCGGGTTTGCGGCAAATTCGTCGAAGTCCCGTGAACAGGCGCACAAACAGCAATGGCCTATTGCTGGCGGAGATTAAAACTCCGGTCTTTACTCCCTGAATCGGTTCTAAGCCGATCCCTCAGGAGAAAACTAGATGAGCATAGTTCGGACAGCATTACCCTTGGTTCTGCTAACCAGTGTGTTGACTGGTTGTGCAGGTTTGCAGAAAACCGACTGGCCGACCTGTGCGGCAGTCGGCGGTGTCGTCGGTGCGGGCCTCGGTGCGACCGAAAGCTCCGCATGGGCGGGGTATGGCGCGTTACTTGTCGGCGGTACGGCAGCGGCCTATTGCTGGGTTCACGGTGATGGCGATGAAGACGGCGATGGTGTGCCGGACAGTCGCGACAAGTGCCCGGGCACGCCTAAAGGCGTACAGGTCGATGCTGACGGCTGCCCTCCACCAGCCCCTGCGCCAGTGGTCGAAGAAGCTGTAGTGGTCAAGGAAGAAACCATTGTCATCCGCGATGTTCACTTCCAGTTCGACAAAGCCACGCTGACCCCGGCCGACAAACTGGTCCTGGATAAAGTCGCTTCGCGCCTGAAACAGGAATCCAGCACGGCACAACTGACCGTGACCGGCCACACCGACAGCGTCGGCAGCGATGCCTACAACCAGAAACTGTCGGATCGCCGCGCGCACTCGGTGGTCAAGTACCTGGTTGAGAGCGGCGTACCGCAAAGCAGCTTCGTGTCGGTGACCGGTGCCGGTGAAAGCCAGCCGGTGGCAGACAACAAAACTGCGGACGGTCGCGCGCTGAACCGTCGTACCGAAATCAAAATCAACCGCTAGCCCCCTCGCATCCGCGGCTTGTGCAGTCGCGGATGCGGGTCTTTACTCCTGTGTAACCGGTATGGGCCGGTGACACAGGAGCTTTAACGATGAGTGTTCTTACAAGGTCCGTCTTGCCGGTTCTGCTGCTGGGCAGCCTGTTGACCGGTTGCGCCACCCACAGCGATGGCACCGCTCCCCTCAATCAACGTACCTGGCCGATCTGCAGCCTTATTGGCGGACTGGTCGGCGGCGGTCTCGGCGCGCTCGAAAGTGGCGGCTGGGCCGGCGGTGGCGCTGCGCTGGGGATCCTCACCGGCGGATTGATCTGCTATGCCCAGGATGGCGATGAAGACGACGACGGCGTGTTCGATCGCCGCGACCGTTGCCCCGATACCCCGGCCAATACCCCGGTCGACCACCGTGGCTGTCCGTTGCCGCAATACCCGGTCACCGAGAAACCCGCCGAACCGGCCCCGCAAACCGAAGTCATCACCCTCAACGATGCCGGCAACGTGCTGTTCGACTTCGACAAGTCCGATTTGAAACCGGCCGCAAAAAGTCAGCTGGACACGTTGATGGACAAACTGCGCAATGCCGACGTGGTGAGCATCAAGGTCATTGGCCACACCGACAGCAAGGGTTCGGACGCCTACAACCAGGCGCTTTCGGAACGTCGCGCCAGCAGCGTGGCGGAGTATTTGCTGAGTCAGGGCCTGGCGCCGAACAAACTCACCAGTGAAGGGCGCGGCGAAAGTGAACCGGTCGCCGATAACAATACGGACGAAGGGCGTGCGCAGAACCGTCGGGTGGAACTGCACATCAATCGTTAGGATGCGTCTGTAGTCCGCAGGCTAGAGCTGTCGGTCGATGAACGTCGTCGAACCGGCAGCCGTCCGGCGGCGGTCCGGTTTTTTTCATTTTCCCCTCTGGCTTATCCCCTGCAGAAGCCGTTACTGTGCGCCCAAAGAATAATTCGCAACACGGGGGAGCGTATGAAGGTGTTCTGTGGGCTGGGGCGATTGTTGACCCTGCTGTTCTGCTGCGTGGTGCTGGCCAATCAGCTGGTGCCGTTTGTTCATCCGCTGCACCTGCTGGTCAATCTGGCCGGCGGTCTGCTGCTGGCGATCCATGTGCTCGAAGTGCTGCTGTGCAACCGCAGCCTCAAGGGCCGTCCGCACCCGTGGCGCGATCGTGGCCGCATCCTGTTGTTCGGCGTTTTCCACCTGCAAACCATCCCGGCCCCGGCCGCTCCGGAGGCTTCCCATGCGTAAACTCTGCGTGCTCGCTGCATTCATCAGTCCCCTGGCCTGCGCCCAGGTGGTCAGCGTCGAAACCAATTCCCTGATGCGTCTGCCGAACACCGCCAGCACTTTGCAGCTGGAAAAACTGGTGGTCGCCGATTACGGCACTTTGCTGATTCCTTCGAACGTGACCGAGCTGAGTGTCGGCGAATTGCAGCTGGGCCACGAAGCGCGCATCGCCATCGTGCCGAGCGAGCAGGCGCTGGATATGAAAGTCATCCGCGCCCAACTTGCCGAAGGTAGCCAGATCACTGCCCGTGGTGCACCGGGGACGTACGAAAAAGCCGCCCGCGCCGGGCGCAATCTGAACCTGCAATTCAAGGTGTTGAATGCGCCGAAACTGGTGGTCGATGCCCGTGGCGGCACGGGGGCGCCGGGGTTTGTCGGTCTTGATGGAGCTAACGGTCAGGAACCGGGCTGCACCTGGGGTCAGGCGGGACACGGTTTTGATGGCAGCAACGGCAGCGATGGTCAGCCGGGCGCACCGGGTGCGCTGGTACGTCTTGAAGTGCCGCGCGAGTTTCCGGCCGAGCTGATCAAGGTTGAAGTCGCCGGCGGTGCCGGTGGCCCGGCCGGTCCTGGCGGCAAGCCGGGGGCGGGTGGCAAGTCCAAGGGTTGCCTGGTCTATCGCGCCGATGGTGGCAAGAGCGGCAAGCCGGGGGCCGACGGGCAGCCCGGGCCTGCGGGTGCGGCGGGGGCTGTCACCGTACAGCGCCTGTAACCGATTGTTTGATCGTTCCCACGCAGAGCGTGGGAACGATCAGGTAAATCGCGCTTGTCAGAACGAGGGGCGCGCAGCAGCCACCGCCACCAGCACTACCCCGACCAGCAGATTGAACCCCACCACCTTGCGAATCCGCCCCAGTACCGCGGCACCCGCCGGCCAGTCTTTCGCCTGCACCGCCGTGCGCAATTCGGGCAGCATCAATGCCTGAATCCGGATGAACAGCGCGGCCATCACCACATACAAGCCCATCATCACCTGCACATAACGCGGCGCGTTATCGAAAGCGATATGTTGCAGATGCAGCATGCCCACCCCGGTGACCGGCAGCAGAATCACCGCCCCCCACACCCAACGAAAAAAACCTTGAAACACTTCTACCCAGAGCGTCAGGCGGCCGGGACCGTCCAGTGCCTTCATCGCCGCAGGGCGCAGCACCATCCAGGCGAAAAACATACCGCCGACCCACACCAGCGCGGCCAGTACATGGATGGGGTAAACGAGGCTAAAAGGTGTCATTGGGGTACTCCGATCTGCGCAGGATTGATTCGCGGGGTATGATAGCCCCCCATCCGAACCACTGAAAATTTATCCAGCGTTTTTTGCGCCCGACACTCAATGATCAGCACTGAACTCAAAACCACGATCCAGGGCGCCTATTCGCGTTTTCTAGAGGCCAAGAGCCTCAAGCCGCGTTACGGCCAGCGTCTGATGATCGCTGAAGTCGCCAAGGTCCTCGGGGATATCGACACCGACGACGAAGGCCGGCGCAGTGGCGACCCCGCGATTGTCGCGGTGGAAGCCGGCACCGGTACCGGCAAGACCGTGGCCTACAGCCTGGCGGCGATCCCGACGGCCAAACTGGCCGGCAAACGTCTGGTGATCGCCACCGCGACGGTCGCCCTGCAAGAGCAGATCGTCTACAAGGACTTGCCCGACCTGATGCGCAACAGCGGGCTGAACTTCAGCTTCGCGCTGGCCAAGGGCCGTGGGCGCTACATGTGCCTGTCCAAGCTCGACATGCTGTTGCAGGAAGGTCACGCGCAGACCGCCACTGCCCAGTTGTTCGAAGAAGAAGGCTTCAAGATCGAGGTTGATGAGGCCAGCCAGAAGCTGTTCACCAGCATGATCGAGAAGCTCGCCGGCAATAAATGGGACGGCGACCGCGACAGCTGGCCCAACGCGCTGGAAGATGCCGACTGGGCGCGCCTGACCACCGATCACAGCCAATGCACCAACCGTCATTGCCCGAACTTCGGCCAGTGCGCCTTCTACAAGGCCCGCGAAGGCATGGGCAAGGTCGACGTGATCGTCACCAACCACGACATGGTGCTGGCCGACCTGGCACTGGGCGGCGGGGCGGTTCTGCCGGATCCGCGCGACACCATTTATGTGTTCGACGAAGGCCACCACCTGCCGGACAAGGCCATCGGCCACTTCGCCCATTACACGCGCCTGCGTTCCACCGCCGACTGGCTGGAAACCACCGCCAAGAACCTCACTAAACTGCTGGCCCAGCACCCGCTCCCGGGTGACCTCGGCAAGCTGATCGAGCAGGTGCCGGAGCTGGCGCGGGAGATCAAGACCCAGCAGCAGTTCATGTTCACCGCTTGCGAACAGATCGCCGATTTCAAACCCGGTGAAGACGTCGAAGGCCGCGAGCGTCCGCGTCATCGCTTCATCGGTGGGGTGATTCCCGAGCACATGCGCGAGATGGGCATCGAGCTGAAAAAAGGCTTCTCCCGCCTCAACGACCTGTTCACCCGCCTGACCGATTTGCTCAAGGAAGGCATGGATGGCGAGGTCAACATCGGCATCGCCAGCAATCAGGCCGAAGAATGGTATCCACTGTTCGGCAGCCTGTTGTCCCGCGCCTCCGGCAACTGGGAGCTGTGGACCGCATTCACCGCCGAAGACCCGGAAGACAACCCGCCGATGGCCCGCTGGCTGACCCTGGCGGAAAGCGGTTCGCTGTTCGACATCGAGGTCAACGCCAGCCCGATCCTCGCCGCCGAAACCCTGCGCCGCAGCTTGTGGAACGTGGCCTACGGCTGTCTGGTGACTTCGGCGACGTTGACCGCACTCGGTACGTTCGACCGTTTCCGCATGCGCGCCGGCCTGCCGAAAAAAGCCGTCACTGCCGTGGTGCCGAGCCCGTTCCATCATGCCGATGCCGGTGTGTTGCGGGTGCCGGACCTGAAGGCCGACCCACGGGATGCCGCCGCCCACACCGCCGCGATCATCCGTGATCTGCCGGAACTGGTCGAAGGCTCGCGCGGCAGTCTGGTGCTGTTCTCGTCGCGCAAACAGATGCAGGACGTGTTCGACGGCCTCGACCGCGACTGGCGCAAGCAAGTGTTCATTCAAGGCAACCTGTCGAAACAGGAAACCCTGAACAAGCACAAGGCGCGGGTCGATGGCGGCGATTCCAGCGTGCTGTTCGGCCTCGCCAGTTTTGCCGAAGGCGTGGACTTGCCGGGCGCCTACTGCGAGCACGTAGTGATCGCCAAGATCCCGTTCTCGGTGCCGGACGATCCGGTCGAAGCTGCACTGTCGGAATGGATCGAAGCCCGGGGCGGCAATCCGTTCATGGAAATCTCGGTGCCCGATGCCTCGCTGAAGCTGGTCCAGGCCTGCGGCCGACTGCTGCGCACCGAAGAAGACCGCGGCACCATCACCTTGCTGGATCGGCGGCTGGTCACCCAGCGCTACGGCAAGGCGATCCTCAATGCGTTGCCTCCTTTCCGTCGTGAAATATCCTGAGACATCGGTGGGCAGTTTTGCCCGCCGCGCTGTCTATCTCTCTGCTATCGCTTTTCCATTGGCCCTCGTGGGTCGTTAGGGAGAAATCCGTTCTCATGATTCGTCGTTCGTTGCCTGCCTTTTTTGCCCTGGTTTTCGCTGGCCCCTTGCTGGCGGCACCTGCCGGCCAGCAGACCCTGTTCAACTTTGTCCGCCCCGCCGACGTGGTGAAGGTCGCGACCGAAAACGCCGACCTGCCGCAAGCCAACGCCGAGCAGACCCCAGAAGGCGAAGTGCTGCGCCGGGTGACGTTCAATCCGACGACCCGCCCGACCTTGCGTCTGTCCCCGCAGACGGGTGCCTGGGACTGGTCGCAGTCCGGCATGATGAGCCTGCGCATCCAGAGTGCGATGAACTGGGCGGTGACCGTCTACGTACAAATCCAGAGCAACGACGGCAAGACCCTGGTCAGCCGCGTCGATTTGCCGGCCGGCCCGGCGCAGACCTTGCTGGTGCCATTGACCGCGACCTCGCCTCTGAGCCAGGGCATGAAGGCCGGGCCGGTGATGCCGATGACGATCGACGGCCAGCGCATCCTGCTGGCGAGCAGCAGCGGTGAGCTGGATCGCAGCCAGGTGGTGTCGGTCAGCCTGTCGATGGACCAGCCGAAAGCCGCGCAAAGTCTGTTGCTTGAGCGTTTTGGCGTGCAGGACGAAGGCGAGGTGATCAAATCCGCCTACGGCAATCTGGTGGATGCCTATGGCCAGTCGACCCGCGGCAAATGGCCGGAGAAGGTCGCCAATGACGAACAACTGAAATCCGCTGCCGCCAAAGAACAGCAACAACTGAACACCTGGTTGGCCGAGCGCGAAAAGTCGTCGCTGGACAAGTTCGGTGGCTGGAGCAAAGGCCCGGCGTTCAAGGCCAGCGGTTTCTTCCGCACCGAAAAACGTGACGGCCGCTGGTATCTGGTGACACCCGAGGGCCATCCTTTTTATTCCTTGGGCGTGAACACCGTCAGCCCGGAGGTCAACCAGACCTACGTGGCCGGTCGCGAATACATGTTCGAATCCCTGCCAAAGCCTGAAGAGCCGCTGGCCAGCCACTTCGGCGAAGGTGACAACCGTGGCGGCAACGGTGTCGATCAGGGCCGTGGTTACAATTTCGGGCGCTGGTACGACTTTTACGGCGCCAACCTTCAACGTCTGTATGGCGAGCCGTGCACCCCGGACAGCGGCAACAAGGCCGGGGTCGCCGAAGCCGCCAAGGCCGGGGCCGCAGAAGAAGCCGCGACCAACGCCAGTGCACCGGTAGCTGCCTCCGAACAGCCGAAAGCCGGCGTTGCCGAGTCGGCAGCCACCAGCGGGCAAAGCGTTGCGACGCCATGCAAAAACACGGTCGACCAGCAAAAGTGGGCCAGCCACACCCTTGATCGTCTGCAAGCCTGGGGCTTCAACACGGTCGGTAACTGGAGCGCGCCTGTCCTCGGTGACGCCGAGCGCATGCCGTACACCTTGCCGTTGTCGATCGTCGGCGATTACACCAGCATCAGCACCGGCACCGACTGGTGGGGCGGCATGCCTGACCCGTTCGATCCACGTTTCGCCATGGCCACCGAACGCGCCGTGGCGATTGCTGCCCGCGATCATCGCGATGATCCGTGGCTGATCGGCTACTTCGCCGACAACGAGCTGGCCTGGGCCGGCCCCGGTGATGATCCGAAATCCCGTTACGCGCTGGCCTACGGCACCTTGAAAATGACCACCGACGTTCCGGCCAAACGTGCGTTCCTCAAGCAGTTGCGCGACAAGTACCGCAATCAGGCGGGACTGTCGAAGGCCTGGGGGATCGATCTGCCGGCGTGGGAATTGATGGAGGATCCTGGGTTCGAGGCCCCGCTGCCGAATCCGGAGCATCCGGAAATCGAGGCTGACTTCAAATATTTCCAGAAGGTCTTCGCCGACACCTACTTCAAGACCATTTCCGACTCGCTGAAATGGCACGCGCCGAACCAGTTGCTGCTCGGCGGCCGTTTCGCCACCAGCACCCCGGAAGCCGTGGCGTCCTGCGCCCAGTATTGCGACGTGCTGAGCTTCAACATGTACACCCTGCAACCGCAGGACGGTTATGACTTCGCCGCGTTGCGCAACCTCGACAAACCGGTGCTGATCACCGAATTCAACTTCGGCTCCACCGACCGTGGCCCGTTCTGGGGCGGCGTGACCACGTTGAGCAAGGAAGAAGACCGCGGCCCGGCCTACGCCAATTTTCTTAAACAAGCGCTGAGCGAGCCGTCGATTGTCGGCGTGCACTGGTTCCAGTATCTGGATCAACCGGTGACCGGTCGCTTGCTCGATGGCGAGAATGGTCACTTCGGCCTGGTCGGTGTCACCGATCTGCCATTCCAGGGTTTTGTCGAGACTGTGCGCAAGAGCAATCTGGCGACCGTCGATCAGTTGAACAAAGAGGCGCAGAAAGCGGCCGCCGCAGCCGACAAGGCCGGCCACGAAGCCGAAGGCGGCCGCAAGGCAGACGCCGGCAAAGGCCCGGGGCAGGGGGCTGGCCATACCGGCGGGCATTCGGGCAACGGTCACTGATCGTTACGAAAGCTGAAGACCGCCCGGCCCGCAGCGGTTCCCAAAACCCTCACGGGCTGGAACAATGCGGGCCACTTTGTAGAGCGTTTTCGCGGGGGAGTTGCGGGTGCAGATTCAGGGACATTACGAGCTTCAATTCGAAGCGGTGCGCGAAGCCTTTGCCGCACTGTTCGACGATCCCCAGGAACGCGGCGCCGCGTTGTGCATCCGGGTCGGCGGCGAAACCGTCCTCGACCTCTGGTCCGGTACCGCCGACAAGGACGGCGCCGAGGCCTGGCACAGCGACACCATCGCCAACCTGTTCTCCTGCACCAAGACCTTCACCGCCGTCACCGCGCTGCAACTGGTCGCCGAAGGCAAGTTGCAGCTCGATGCGCCGGTCGCCCGTTACTGGCCGGAGTTCGCCGCCGCCGGCAAGGAATCCGTCACCCTGCGCCAACTGCTTTGCCATCAGGCCGGCCTGCCGGCCCTGCGCGAGTTGCTGGCGCCTGAAGCCCTGTACGACTGGCAAACCATGGTCGACGCCCTCGCGGCCGAAGCCCCGTGGTGGACGCCGGGCACTGGTCACGGCTATGCCGCGATCACCTACGGCTGGCTGATCGGTGAGTTGCTGCGGCGCGCCGACGGTCGCGGGCCGGGGGAATCGATTGTGGCGCGGGTCGCCAAACCGCTGGGGCTGGATTTCCATGTCGGTCTGGCCGACGAAGAATTCCATCGCGTGGCGCACATCGCCCGGGGCAAGGGCAACACCGGCGACGCCGCCGCCCAACGCCTGTTGCAGGTGACCATGCGCGAGCCGACGGCCATGACCACCCGGGCCTTCACCAATCCGCCGTCGGTGCTCACCAGCACCAACAAACCGGAATGGCGCCGGATGCAGCAACCGGCGGCCAACGGCCACGGCAATGCGCGCAGTCTGGCCGGGTTCTACGCCGGTCTGCTCGACGGCAGCCTGCTGGAAAGCGAAATGCTCGACGAACTGACCCGCGAGCACAGCCTCGGCGAGGACAAGACCTTGCTGACCCGCACTCGTTTCGGTCTCGGTTGCATGCTCGATCAACCCGACGTGTCGAACGCTACTTACGGCCTCGGCCCGCGTGCATTCGGCCATCCGGGTGCAGGTGGTTCCATCGGTTTTGCTGATCCGGAGCACGATGTTGCCTTCGGATTTGTGACAAATACCCTGGGGCCATACGTCTTGATGGATCCGCGCGCGCAGAAGCTGGCGCGGGTACTTGCCACTTGTCTGTAAAGCGTGGCCCGAGGTTCCAGGGCCGGAACCTCATGGCGTTTTTCGTTTCAAAGCGTCTGTTTATCCGGGCGAAAGTCCTCTGATTGTTCACTACTTCTTTTTGTGGGTTTCCAATGTCGTCCAAACAAACTCTCGCCCTGGCCCTGTGTTTCGCAATCACCGGTTGTGCACAGACTCCGAAGAACGACGCCGATGGCGGCAGCTGGTGGCCGTTCGGTTCTTCCGACAAAGTCGCAGCCAAGGAACCGGCTCCGGCGCCAGCCCCATTGAAACCGGCGGCCACCGCGCCTGTGGCCAAGGCTGAGAGCAGCAGTCCGTGGTATTGGCCGTTTGGCTCCGATGACTCGGCGGCCAAGCCTGAAGTGAAAGCTGAAGCCAAACCCGAAGCCAAGCCGGTCGAAGTCGCCAAGGCTGAAGCCGACAAGGGCGGCAAATGGTGGTGGCCGTTTGGCGGCAAGGAACAGGACACGGCCAAAGTCGTGCCGATGCCCGATCCGAAAGTGACTCAGGCCTGGCTGGATGACTACGAACCACGTCTGCGCGAAGCAGTAAAGGACAGCAATCTGCAACTCGAACGCCGTGAAAACGTGCTGGTCGTGACGGCGCCGGTGGAAGGCTCGTTCAACCCGGATCGCCCGGCGATGCTGCTGCCGGTGACCCTCGGCCCGTTCACCCGCGTGGCGAAAATCCTCGAAGCCGATCCGAAAACCGCCGTACTGGTGCTCGGTCACAGTGACACTACCGGTGCCGCTCCGGCCAACGTCAAGCTGAGCCAGGAACGCGCCCAGGCCGTGGCGGCGATCTTTCGTCTCAGCGGCCTGCAGCGTGATCGCCTGATGCTGCGCGGCATGGGTTCCGAAGCGCCGCGTGCCGCCAACGACAGCGTTGAAGGCCGTGCCCTGAACCGCCGTGTCGAATTGCTGGTGACCCCGCAGAACACCATGGTTGCGCTGCTGAGCAAGTACAACATGCCTGCACCCAAGCCCGTGACCATGGTCGCAGCCCAGGACGTCAAGCCAGCTGCCAAACCGGTGACCCCGGCGCCAGCTGCGAAGAAAGCCGCTGTACCGGCCACCAAAAAGGCTCCGGCCAAGAAAACTGCTGCCAAGGCTCCAGCGAAAAAGGCCCCGGCCAAGGCTCCGGCGAAAAAGACCGCGCCGGCCAAAGCCGCTGCAACCGACAAGAAAGTCGCGGCGACCGATACCACCAAAAAGTGATCCGCTAACGAAAAGGAATGCGCCGTGACCCAGTCTCTGGCAGATATGCGTCGTGATTACACCCGGGACGGACTGACCGAGGCGCAAGCCCCGGCCGAGCCCTTTGCGCTGTTTCGCCAGTGGTTTGCCGAAGCGGTGAAAACCGAACAGGCGCCAGTGGAAGCCAATGCCATGACCTTGGCCACGGTGGATGCAGCCGGTCGTCCGCATTGCCGCATTCTGTTGCTCAAGGGGCTGGACGAGCAGGGCTTCACCTTCTTCACCAACTACGAAAGCGCCAAGGGCCAGCATCTGGCGGTGAACCCGTTCGCGGCCATGACGTTCTTCTGGCCGACCCTGGAGCGCCAGGTGCGAATCGAAGGACGGGTGGTGAAGGTCTCGCCTGAAGAGTCCGACGCTTACTATCAGGTGCGACCGCTGGGCAGCCGACTCGGCGCTTGGGCATCACCGCAAAGCCGCGTGATCAACGGCCGGGGTGAACTGGAAGATTTGCTCAAGGCCACGGAACAGCGCTTCACCGACACCCAGCCCGACTGCCCGGAGCACTGGGGTGGCTACCGCTTGCTCCCTGAACGCATCGAATTCTGGCAGGGCCGCGCAAGCCGTCTGCACGATCGCCTCAACTACCGTGTGCAGGGCGCGGACTGGATTCTTGAACGTCTGGCACCGTAAGCAGTCTACCGAGCGGGATAGCCTGCCGCAGCGGCCTCGAGCCACTTCGGCAGGTCCCGGCGCTTGATCTTCTGCGCCTGAGCCTGCTTCAGCCGTTCGAGCATGAAGGCGCGTTTGCCTTCATCCTTGCCGGCCAGTGACAAGGCCAGGTCGCGATCCATCCAGCGTTTGATCCGCACATACAGCCACCAGTGTAAGTACAGGCCGGCGGCGGTGGTGACGACAATGATGAAGTAATCCATGGAAATCCTTGGGTCGGCGGCGCAGGAAACGGATTTTGGCGCTACTGTTGGGTGAGTTCGCGGGTGCCTGTACCGGGCCTGAATGAAAGCAACTTTATCCGGGCGACGCCGTGACAGGCGTCAAGCTGCGGAGTTTAATGAATACCTGTCCTTTGGAGTTGATGCTATGCGTAAGTCTGTTCTGCTGGTTGCTTCCTTTTCCACGATGGCGATGTTGCTGACCGGCTGCCAGTCGAGCCTGACCGGTGACTCCTACTCCCGTGACGAAGCGCGTCGCGTGCAGACGATTCGCATGGGCACCATCGAATCCCTGCGTCCGGTGAAAATCGAAGGCACCAAAACCCCGATCGGTGGTGCTGCCGGTGCAGTGGTTGGCGGTGTCGGCGGCAGCGCCATCGGCGGCGGCCGTGGCAGCATCGTTGCAGCCGTTATCGGTGCCGTGGCCGGCGGCCTGATCGGTTCGGCCACTGAAGAAGGCCTGACCCGTACTCAAGGTGTCGAAATCACCGTGCGCGAAGACGACGGCAGCATGCGCGCCTACGTGCAGCAGGTTCAGGAGAATGAAGTGTTCCGCGTAGGTGAGCGGGTTCGGATTTCGACTGTTGGCGGAACCAGCCGCGTTTCGCACTAATCGCGAACGAGCGGTAAAACAAAACCCCGATCAGGTGACTGGTCGGGGTTTTGTTTTTAAAGACTGCATTGGCTCAGTACTGCTTAATAGGTGTTGCAGCTCAACTGAAAGAGATAGGCGGGATCATAAACCTTCTTTCCCAACAGTTTCTCCAAGGCTGCGAGCTGATCACTTGCCAGATCATAGCCTTCCCAACCTTGCTGTTCTGTTGTCCATCCCATAATGGCAGCGATCTTCTCATCGCATCCTTCAGGCAATTGTTCCTCAAATGCGAGCAACTCTGTTTTTTTATCAAAGGCTTCGATGACGTAATTCATGGTTCAACGTTCCTGGTTTTGTCTGCAGGTTTTGTCTGCTCGCCTGTTATCGGGTCATATTCGCCCAAGTGGCTCCCTCTTTTGTCATACATTTCAACCGTTCCATGTTGAGAGTCCCATTCGAATATCAGTCCTTTTGGAGTTTTCCATCTTTTCCTGAGAGAACCGCCACCTTTTACGGGAGTCTTTCGATTTGCTCTTTTTGCATCAGGGAATGCAGTTAACCCCTTCGGAGCCTCATAGTATTTGTGGTCAGTTGTACTCAGAACGATGTAAAGCGGCTTAACCCCAGACTCCGCCGGAAACACCAATATGAAATCCCGATACTCCGGCGGATAAACCGGATTAACCAGAATCCCGTCCGCCGCTTTCGTCGGCGGATACACCCAGATATGCGGCGCCTGCGGAGCAGCCTCTAGTGCCGGAATACCGAGGATATCGGAGCCGTCCACGGCAGGCGTCCAGACCAGCTCAACGCCTTCGCCAAGGTCTGCAACAAACCGGCTACCACGTGCAGCAAACTTCACGACATCAACCATCTCCCAATCGCGATTCTTGCCGGTGTAGAAGCCATAGCCCTTGAGGCTGCCATCGGCCTGCTGTTCAACGCGCAAGCGCACACGGGTTCGGGCCTGTTTGAGGGCGAGCAACTGGTCTTCGGTATAGAGCGCGCTGTCGCCCAGGTTCGAGGGCATGAACATCGCCACCAGCCCGAGCAACGGGCTGATGACGGCAGCAGAGGCCAGCGCGGGCAATGCCTTGAACGCCTCACCGGCAAGGGCGAAAGTGCCCAGCCCCGCGGGAATGGCAGTGCCGCTGATTTTCTTGAGCTCAACCCCACCGCTGTCACCGGCCTCACGGCCACCGAGCAAAATCAGCTCGCCGTAATCCTTCAGGCTGTCAGTCGGCACCATCCCCGAAGGATTCGAGTAATCGATGATCGCGTCCGGCAACTTGCAGGACTTGGCAAATACGCAGCCCGCGCGCACCGGCTCAGGCTTGTTCGCCGCCATCTCACGGCCGCGCTCGAAAGCATCCTGTCTCGCCAGCATGGCGTCGTACTTGTCTTGTCGTTCTTGCTGATCGGCCAGTTCGGTGGCCGTCATATAGCGGTAGGTAACGTGATGCCCGTCGCCTGCCGGTGGGTTGGGAACCCGGGGAATGTCCTTTTGACCCGCCACTGATTGTCCTTTCGTTCATGCATCGGCAGCCTCTCGCAAGAGGCTGCACGACGTTAACGAAGCAGGACAATCGTGGCTGTAGGACGCGTCTCTGAAGACGTGTGGATTGTTCGCTACGGCGATCCTGGAATATCAGGAAGGCAGCGCGGTGTTCTTTCTGCTCGCCGCCAACGTCACCGCATAACCGATCAATGCCGCAAACACCGAACCTGTGAGAATGCCCATCCGGTCCATCCCGGCGTATTCACTGGCGCCCGGCACGAAGGCGAGGGAGCCGACAAACAGGCTCATGGTGAAACCGATCCCGCAAAGGATCGCCACGCCCAGCACTTGACCCCAGTTGGCGCCTTGGGGCAGGGCGGCGATGCCGATTTTCACGGCGAGCCACGTAAGGCCGAACACGCCGATGGTTTTGCCCAGCAGCAGGCCGACGGCGATGCCCATCGGGACGTGGTGGGTGAAGCTTTCGGCGGTTACGCCGGTCAGCGACAGGCCGGCGTTGGCGAAGGCGAACAGCGGCAGGATGCCGTAGGCAACCCACGGATGCAGCGCGTGTTCCAGGGTCAGCAGCGGCGAAGGCTCGGCATTCCTGGTGCGCAGCGGGATGCAGAACGCCAGGGTCACGCCGGCCAGCGTCGCATGGACACCGCTCTTGAGTACGCAGACCCACAGAATCAGGCCGATGATCATGTACGGCCCGAGCTTGACCACGCCGAGCCGGTTCATCGCAACGAGCGCCGCGATGCACGCCGCGGCGAGGCCCAGCGACAGCGTCGAGAGTTCGCCGGAGTAGAAGATCGCAATGATCACGATGGCGCCAAGGTCATCAATGATCGCCAGGGTCATCAGAAACAGTTTCAACGAGACCGGCACCCGCTTGCCGAGCAAGGCCAGCACGCCGAGGGCGAAGGCAATGTCGGTGGCGGTCGGAATCGCCCAGCCGTCGAGGGCCGGCGGGTTGTCGCGATTGAGGAACCAGTAGATCAGCGCCGGCACCAGCATGCCACCGATAGCCGCCGCGCCGGGCAGGACGATCTGCGACGGTTTCGACAGCTGACCGTCGAGCACTTCGCGCTTCACTTCCAGGCCGATCAGCAGGAAGAACAGCGCCATCAGGCCGTCGTTGATCCACAGCAGCAGAGGCTTGGCGATTTTCAACGCGCCGATCTGCGCCACCACCGGGGTGTCGAGCAGGCCGCTGTACAACCACGACAGCGGCGAGTTGTTGATGATTAGAGCCAGGATGGCCGCGGCGATCAGTAACAGACCGCTGGCAGCTTCCAACTGAAAGAAACGCGTGAAAGTGCTACGCAGAGGCAAGGTCGCTCTCCATCGATAAAGTCAAAAGGTGGCACACCCTAACCCGTACCGTTAGTTGTTAAAACAAAAGTTATATTCTTTTTTGTTATATGTGGTTACAGAGCGTCAGGACGATGTGCAGCAGAGCCTAGCAGTTACCCAAGGGATTGAAGCTCAGCTGTATCTGTCGGTGCTGTAGGTTTTTTCCTAAGCTTGGGGGCTGAGCCTGTGAAGGCACTTCTGCCCGATTCAACGAGAACGACAGCCATGAGCGACAACCGACAGTGGGCCCGCGAAGCCATCCGGATCATCGAAGCGGACTTCCAGCGCAGCGCCGACACCCACCTGATCCCCTTGCCGCTGCCGGGTTTTCCGGGCATCGAGTTGTACTTCAAGGATGAGTCCAGCCACCCGACCGGCAGCCTCAAGCATCGGCTGGCCCGGTCGCTGTTTCTCTACGCGTTGTGTAACGGTTGGCTCAAACCCGGCGCGCCGGTGATCGAGGCGTCCAGCGGATCGACGGCGATTTCCGAAGCGTACTTCGCGCGGATGCTCGGCCTGCCGTTCATTGCGGTGATGCCGGCGACCACGTCCAAGGAAAAGATCGCGCAGATCGCCTTTTACGGTGGCCAGAGTCACCTGGTGGATGATCCGACGCAGATCTACGCCGAATCCGAACGCCTGGCCCGCGAGCACGACGGCCACTTCATCGACCAGTTCACCTACGCCGAGCGCGCCACCGACTGGCGGGCGAACAACAACATTGCCGAGTCGATCTTCCAGCAGATGCGTTACGAGCAGCACCCGTGCCCGGCCTGGCTGATTTCCAGCCCCGGCACCGGCGGCACCACGGCGACCCTCGGTCGATACGTGCGTTACCGCCAGCACTGCACCCGCGTGCTGTGCGCCGATGCCGAGCGTTCGGTGTTCTTCGACTTTTACCAGACCGGCGATGCCAGCCTGCGTCTGGATCACGGTTCGCGGATCGAAGGGATCGGCCGGCCACGGGTAGAAGCGTCGTTCCTGCCGAAGGTGATCGACGCGATGGTCAAGGTGCCGGATGCCTTGTCGCTGGCGGCCATGCATTACCTGGCGCAGCGTCTGGGCCGGCATGTGGGCGGGTCGAGCGGGACCAACCTGATCGGCGCGCTGATGGCGGCGCAGCAGATGAAAGCGGCGGGGGAGTCGGGTTCGATCGTGGCGATCCTGTGCGATGGCGGCGAGCGCTATGCGGATACGTATTACGATCAGGCGTGGCTCAAGGCGCAGGGCTATGAGCTGGAGGGATTGATGGCGGCTGTGGCAGCGAGTGCCGAGCGTGGCGAAGCACTGCCTACTTCAGTGTTACGCGCAAATATCTGAGTCACCGGTAACCAATGTGGGAGCTGGCTTGCCAGCGATAACGGAGTGTCAGTCAACATTAATTGTGAATCTGAGTCCGTCATCGCTGGCAAGCCAGCTCCCACAGGTTTTTGTATTGTTTCAGGTCGTGCAGATCAGTCTTTCAGGCCGAGGATGTCACGCGCCACCGCTTCAGCAATCCGAATCCCGTCAACACCCGCCGACAGAATCCCGCCCGCATAACCCGCGCCTTCACCGGCCGGGAACAGACCTTTGACGTTCATGCTCTGCAGCGTCTCGTTACGCGTGATACGCAGCGGTGATGACGTGCGGGTCTCGATCCCGGTCAGCACCGCATCGTGCAGCGAATAACCGCGAATCTGCTTCTCGAACGCCGGCAGTGCTTCGCGGATCGCGTCAATGGCGAAATCCGGCAAGGCCAGAGCCAGATCGCCCAACGCTACACCCGGTTTGTACGACGGTTCGACTTCGCCCAGTTCGGTCGAAGGAATGTCGTTGATGAAGTCGCCGACCAGTTGCGCCGGCGCCTTGTAGTCGCTTCCGCCGAGGATGAAGGCGTGAGACTCCAGACGTTCCTGCAACTCGATCCCGGCCAGCGGACCGCCCGGATAATCGACTTCCGGGGTGATGCCGACGACGATCCCGGAGTTGGCATTGCGCTCGTTACGCGAGTACTGGCTCATGCCGTTGGTGACCACGCGGTTCGGCTCGGAGGTCGCGGCGACCACGGTGCCGCCCGGGCACATGCAGAAGCTGTAGACCGAACGGCCGTTCTTGGCGTGGTGCACCAGTTTGTAGTCGGCGGCTCCCAACTTGGGGTGACCGGCGTACTTGCCGAGGCGTGCACGGTCGATCAGCGATTGCGGGTGCTCGATGCGGAAACCCACCGAGAACGGCTTGGCTTCCATGAAGACGCCACGGCTGTGCAGCATGCGGAAGGTGTCACGGGCACTGTGGCCGAGGGCCAGGACCACGTGTTTCGAATGCAGGGTTTCGCCGCTGGCCAGCTCGACGCCGACCAATTGGCCGTCTTCGATCAGCACGTCGGTGACGCGCTCCTGGAAGCGTACTTCACCGCCCAGTGCGCGGATCTCTTCACGCATGGTCTCGACCATGCCGGTCAGACGGAATGTACCGATGTGCGGCTTGCTGACGTAAAGAATTTCTTCCGGCGCGCCGGCCTTGACGAACTCGTGCAGCACCTTGCGGCCGAGGAATTTCGGGTCCTTGATCTGGCTGTACAGCTTGCCGTCGGAGAACGTGCCCGCGCCGCCTTCGCCGAACTGCACGTTGGACTCTGGGTTGAGCACGCTTTTGCGCCACAGGCCCCAGGTGTCCTTGGTGCGCTGGCGCACTTCGGTGCCGCGCTCGAGGATGATCGGCTTGAAGCCCATTTGCGCGAGCAACAGGCCGGCGAAGATCCCGCACGGACCGAAACCGACCACGATCGGGCGCTGGCTCAGGTCGCTCGGCGCCTGGCCGACGAATTTGTAGCTGACATCCGGCGCCACGTTGACGTTACGGTCGTCGGCGAACTTGCCCAGCACCTTGGCCTCGTCGCGTACTTCGAGGTCGATGGTGTAGATGAAGCACAGTTCGGAGGACTTTTTGCGCGCATCGTAGCTGCGCTTGAACAAGGTGAAATCGAGCAGGTCATCGCTGGCAATGCCCAGGCGTTGCACGATGGCAGCGCGCAGGTCTTCGTCGGGATGGTCGATCGGCAGCTTGAGTTCGGTGATTCGTAACATGACAGGATCCGGTTCGCGGGGCGCACAACTGCGCCAGGGCGTTTGAAGGCGGCGATTATAAGCCGCATCGGCCGGATCCCGTGAGGGTAAAACGATCAGTCGTTACGCGAACCGCCGAAATACCCGCAACCACGCTGCACCTTGCCGTCGATACGCAACTCGGCGCTCATGTGCTGCACGCTGCCGGTGCTGCTGTCGACGCAGCGCTGCGGCGCCACCCACAATTCGATGCGCTGGTTGTTGGCTTCGCTGCTGAGGTTGAAGCGGCCATCGCCCAGTTGTTCTTCGACGTAAGGCACGGCGAGCGGTGGCTGGCCTTCGCGGTCGATGACCAGGCCCTTGCCGCTGACTTTTACGTTCCATTCCGGGCCATGGCCGGCGGCGCGCAGGATCAGCTGTTTGAAGTTGGGGTCGTCACAGGCAGTACCGGAGCGTTCGACGCGGTAGAGCTGGGTCAGGTCGAGGCGGTCGCCGGCGATCTTTCCGCGCACGTCGGCGAACAGCTTGCCCTGTTGATCGGCCAGGGTGGCGGCCTCTTGCAGGACGCTGGTGCCGCCAATGTCATTGACCACGTACTGGCGCTGCTCGCCGCAGGCCTGGAACACCAGTTTGCCGTCGGCAGCGGTCAGTTGCCCCTGCATCCGCGTCTGGCCGACGTGGGAGGCACTTTCCCGGGCGCCATCGAACAACTGGCACGCGGCAAACAACGGGAGCAGGGCAACAACGATCAGGGAACGGGCAACACGCATCTTCGGCTCTCCAGACAAGTGCCGCCACGTTACGCAGGCTGACCGTTCATCACAAGGGTTTAGCCCACGTGAAATGTCTGACCTGTCTGCAAGCCTTCGACACTTTTGGCGTAGGCCAATGCCACATCCGCCGCAGGAACTGGCTTGTAGCCACGGAAGTACGGGGCGTAGCTGCCCATGGCTTCCACCAGCACGGTCGGACTGATCGAGTTCACGCGCAGACCGCGTGGCAGTTCGATGGCAGCGGCACGCACGAAGCTGTCCAGCGCGCCGTTGACCAGTGCAGCCGACGCGCCGCTGCGGATCGGATCGTGGCTGAGCACGCCGGTGGTGAAGGTGAACGATGCGCCGTCGTTGGCGAATTCGCGGCCGATCAGCAGCAGATTGACCTGGCCCATCAACTTGTCTTTCAGGCCGAGGGCGAAGCTGTCCTCGGTCATCTCACCCAGCGGGGCGAAGGTTACGTTGCCAGCGGCGCAGACCAGTGCGTCGAACTTGCCGGTCTGTTCGAACAGTTTGCGGATCGATGCGCTGTCGCTGATATCCACCTGGAAATCGCCGCTGCTGCGACCGATGCGAATGACTTCATGACGCTGCGACAGCTCTTTGTCCACGGCCGAACCGATGGTGCCGCCTGCGCCGATCAACAGAATTTTCATCGTGCTTGCCTCAAGTGATTGAACGAGGTTTCAGTCTAGAGTGGTTTTTTCTGCTGATAAGCGCGCTAATGGGCAACCTTTGGTTTTCAAATGGAAACAATCCATGAGCGAGATGGATGATCTGGCGGCGTTCGCGGTGTTGATCGAGGCGGGCAGCTTTACCCTGGCGGCGCAGCAACTGGGGTGCAGCAAGGGGCAGTTGTCCAAGCGCATCAGTCAGCTGGAAACGCGGTTCTCCGTGGTGCTGCTGCAACGTACCACGCGTCGGCTGAGCCTGACGGCGGCGGGTGCGGCGTTGTTGCCTCAGGCGCAGGCGCTTGTAGTCCAGGTGGAGCGAGCGCGTCAGGCATTGGCGCGATTGAAGGACGACATGGCAGGTCCCGTGCGTATGACGGTTCCGGTGTCACTGGGGGAAACCTTCTTCGACGGCTTGTTGCTGGATTTTTCGCAGAAATACCCCGAGGTGCAGATCGAACTGGAGCTGAATAACAGCTACCGCGACCTGTCCCGCGACGGCTTCGACCTGGCGATTCGCACTGAAGTGGCCAATGACGAGCGGCTGGTGGCCAAGCCGCTGCTGGCCTGGCAGGAAATGACCTGCGCCAGCCCTGAATATCTGGAGCGCTTTGGCGAACCACTGACACCGCAGGCACTGGCCGAGCACCGTTGCCTGCTCAACAGCCATTACAGCGGTCGCGAGGAATGGCTCTATCACCAGCAGCACGAACTGCTGCGGGTGCGGGTGTCGGGGCCGTTCGCCAGCAATCACTACAACCTGTTGAAAAAAGCCGCACTGGCCGGCGCCGGGATCGCTCGCCTGCCGTCCTACCTGTTGCAGGCGGAATTGGCTGACGGCCGATTGCGCTGGCTCCTTCGCGATTTTCAGACACGGCGCATGCCGATGTACCTGGTGCACCCGTATCAGGGCGGGCTGCCGAAACGCACCCAGGTGCTGGCGGATTACCTGATCGGCTGGTTCAAACTCAGCGGCGAAGCGTTGGACCGGTTGTAGTGCCGGGCGATCAGGTGATCGAGCGACACTTTGCCCGGCCCGGTCGCCATCAGGTACAGCAACACCGCTGCCCAAGTGCCGTGAGTCGGGTAGGCGTCGGGGTAGACGAATAGCTCGATGACCAGCGTCATGCCCAGCAACGCCAGCGCTGAAAACCGTGTGGCGAAGCCGATCAGGATCAGGATCGGGAAAAAATGCTCGGCGAACGCCGCCATGTGCGCGGCGATTTCCGGCGACAGCAGCGGCACGTGGTATTCGCTCTGGAACAGCGGAATCGTCGAGTCCGCCAGATGTGGCCAGCCAATCTGGAATGTTCCGTCGATCAAGTCGATGGCCAGCCCTTCGACCTTGGTCTGCCCGGATTTCCAGAACACCGCCGCGATGGAAAAGCGCGCGATGAAGGCGATCAGGCTGTGAGGGATTTTTTCCAGCAGCGCGATGGCGCGGGCAACGAGACTGTTCATGACGACACCTTTGGGTGGAGATGAGTGATGACCAGGCGACTGATCAGCAGGGCGAGGGTCTGGCTGAGGTCGAAGGCCTCGGCGGACTCCAGTGCCTGGGTCAGTGACTGGCCGGACTTGAGCCGGCGAATGAACTGGCTGGCGCCGCGATCCACGGCGAACACCTCGACCTCCAGTCCGTTGCGCAGAATCAGCGCGTTTTGGGCGTTATTCAGAACGATCCCGGCCAGCGTGGCGCCCTGCTGATGCGCGGCCCAGATGTCCACCACGGCGAAGTTTGAATCGAGCAGATGCAGCGAAGGATGTAGACCGATGCGCAGTTCGTTCAGCGCATCCGCATCTGCAAAAACAGCAGCGATCCGCTCCTGACTCAGCGGCAACGCATCGACAGCGTGATAGGCCAGCGTGCGCAGGCGCTCCAGTCGCGCGACATCGGCCAGATAGGGAACGCTTGCGGCGGGTTCGAAACCACGGATGAAGTCCGCCAGCTCTCCGCCGTAGTCGCTCATCACCGGGCAGTGGGGCGGATGGTTGCGCACGAAAACTCCGGCCATCGCCCGAAAGAACTCGTCACCCACCAACTGCCTCACCACGGGATAACTGTCGGCCAATGCGTTGATCAGCGAACCCTGTACGTTGTTGCGGTACACCGCGAAACGACTGGCCGGATCGGCGCCGTTGGCGCTGCACAAACCGTCGGGGCAGGGCAGGTCGATATCGAGCAACGCGGCGCTGAACGCGGCTTGAGTGCTCATGGCCGAGCTCCCGCGCACAGCAACAGCGCATCGGCCTGCTGCGCTTCTGCCAACAGCACGTTGAAGGCCGGCACCTGATTGTCCCGTTCGATCAGCGTCGCTACCGGACCGACGCGTTCCAGCGCCTGCCGGTACAACGACCAGACTGCCTGATCGATCGGTGCGCCGTGATCGTCGATCAGCAAGCGATCACCGAGGCTGTCGGAATCTTCGGCAAAACCCGCCAGATGAATCTCGCCGACGGCGTGCAGCGGCAGTGCTTCGAGATAAGCCAGGGGATCGCGCTGATGGTTGATGCACGAGACGTAGACATTGTTCACGTCCAGCAACAGACCGCAGCCAGTGCGCCGGATGACTTCACGGATGAAATCCGCTTCGTCGATGGTCGAGCGTTGAAACGCCAGATAGGTTGCCGGGTTCTCCAGCAGCATCGGACGCTTGAGGGTGTTCTGCACCTGGTCGATGTGGTCGCAGACGCGGTTCAGCGTCGACGTGTCGTACGCCAGGGGCAGCAGATCATTGAGGAACACCGGGCCGTGGGTCGACCAGGCCAGGTGTTCGGAAAAGGACTGGGGTTGATAGCGCTCGATCAGCGCCGCCAGGCGTTTGAGGTGCTGGACATCCAGCGAGCCTTCGGCTCCGATGGACAGTCCGACGCCGTGCAGCGACAGCGGATACGCCTCGCGGATCAAACCCAGAAAATGATGAAACGGGCCGCCGGCCACCATGTAGTTTTCGGCGTGGACTTCGAAGAAACCGATGTCCGGAAGAGAACCGAGCACTTCCCGGAAGTGCCCGCTCTTGAGCCCCAGCCCGGCACGGGGCGGGAGCCCGGTGAGGGCTGCCCGAGTGCGGCTGAAGGCATGGTCGCAGGATGTGATCATGATCGACACTCGGGCAGCCTCCGGATCAGGACTTGGCCTTGAAGGCTTCCATCTGACCGAAACCGGTCGGCGAGGTCTTGCTTTCGGTGGTGGTGCAGGTGCCTTTCGGAACGAATTTCCAGGAGTTGGCCTGGTAATCCATTTTCGCCGTGCCTGCGCAGGTGGTGCCGGCGCCAGCGGCACAGTCGTTATGACCTTTCATGGCCACGCCAAAGCATTTTTCCATGTTGGTGTTGTCGGCCGCCTGTACGGTCGAAACGGCGGCCATGCTCAGAGCGGAACCGAGGGCCAGAACCAGGGCGGTGGCGGACAGGGTGCGGGTGGTAGCAGTCATGATGTTTCTCCGGTCTTTTACTTGGATTGAACAAGCGAATGCGCTTGCTTACCCCACTAGAGAAACGACTCGGCGATGCGTTACAGCGATCGGTAAAAGTTTTTTGTCGGGCACAAAAAACGGCCCGAAGGCCGTTTTCTGTTTGAAGCGATCCATCAACCGCCGAGATACGCCTCACGCACTTTCGGGTCGGTCAGCAGCGCTTCACCGGTGCCTTGCATCACCACCCGGCCGTTCTCCAGAACGTACGCACGGTCGGCGATTTTCAGCGCCTGGTTGGCGTTCTGTTCGACCAGGAACACCGTCACACCGTCCTTGCGCAGCTGTTCGATGATGTCGAAGATCTGCTGGATGATGATCGGTGCCAGGCCCAGCGACGGCTCGTCGAGCAGCAGCAGTTTGGGCTTGCTCATCAGCGCACGGCCGATGGCGAGCATTTGCTGTTCGCCGCCGGACATGGTGCCGCCGCGCTGGTTGAAGCGTTCTTTCAGGCGTGGGAAAAGACCGAGAACTTTGTCCATCTGTTCCTGATAGTCGCCCTTGTCGGTGAAGAATCCGCCCATGGACAGGTTTTCTTCGACGGTCAGACGGGCGAACACCCGACGACCTTCCGGCACCACGGCAATGCTCTTGCGCATGATCTGCGACGAGTCCTGGCCGACGAGTTCCTCACCCATGTAGCGGATGCTGCCGCTGTGGGCCTGCGGCGAACCGCACAGCGTCATCAGCAGGGTGGACTTGCCGGCACCGTTGGCGCCGATCAGGGTCACGATCTCGCCCTGGCGGACTTCGACGTTGACGCTGTGCAGGGCCTGGATCTTGCCGTAGAAGGTGGAAACGTTTTCGAACTGCAGCATTTACGCTTCCCCCAGGTAGGCTTTGATCACTTCAGGATTGTCGCGGATCTGTTCCGGCGTGCCGTCGGCCAGGGGCGTGCCCTGGTTGATCACGACGATGTGGTCGGAAATGCTCATGACCAGTTTCATGTCGTGTTCGATCAGCAGCACGGTCACGTTGTGCTCTTCACGCAGCACGCTGATCAGCGCCTTGAGGTCTTCGGTTTCCTTCGGGTTCAGGCCGGCGGCCGGTTCGTCGAGCATGAGGATCCGCGGACGGGTCATCATGCAGCGGGCGATTTCCAGGCGACGCTGCTGACCGTAGGCCAGGGTGCCGGCGGGGCGGTTGGCGAACTCTTTCAGGTTGACCTTTTCCAGCCAGTATTCGGCGAACTCCATGGCCTCGCGCTCGCTCTTGCGAAACGCCGGGGTCTTGAACAGGCCGGACAGGAAGTTGGTGTTCAGGTGACGGTGCTGGGCGATCAACAGGTTCTCGACCGCCGTCATGTCCTTGAACAACCGCACGTTCTGGAAGGTGCGCACCACGCCTTTGAGGGCGATCTTGTGGCCCGGCAGGCCGTGGATCGGCTCGCCGTCCAGCAGGATGCTGCCGCCCGATGGCTGGTAGAAACCGGTCAGGCAGTTGAACACGGTGGTCTTGCCCGCGCCGTTCGGCCCGATCAGTGCAACCACCTGTTTTTCCTTCACGGTCAAGGCCACGCCGTTGACCGCCAGCAGGCCGCCGAAGCGCATGCTCAGATTTTCGACTTTCAGGATCTCGCGGCTCATTTGCGCAGCTCCATGTGAGGACGTTGCATGGGCAGCAGACCTTGAGGTCGCCAGATCATCATCAGCACCATCAGGGCGCCGAACATCAACATGCGGTACTCACTGAACTCACGCATCATTTCCGGCAGCAGGATCATCACCACGGCCGCGAGAATCACGCCCAGCTGCGAGCCCATGCCACCCAGCACCACGATGGCGAGGATGATCGCCGACTCGATGAAGGTGAACGATTCCGGCGTCACCAGACCCTGACGGGCGGCGAAGAAGCTGCCGGCGAAACCGGCGAAGCTCGCGCCCAGGGTGAACGCCGACAGCTTGATCACGGTCGGGTTGAGACCCAGCGCGCGGCAGGCGATCTCATCTTCACGCAGCGCTTCCCACGCACGGCCGATCGGCATGCGCAGCAGGCGGTTGATGATGAACAGCGCCGCCAGCGCCAGCAGCAGGGCAACCAGGTAGAGGAAAATCACCTTGTTGATCGAGTTGTATTGCAGGCCGAAATACTCGTGGAAGGTTTGCAGGCCTTCCGCAGCCTTGCGTTCGAAGGTGAGGCCGAAGAACGTCGGTTTCTCGATGTTGCTGATGCCGTTCGGGCCGCCGGTGATGTCGGTCAGGTTGCGCAGGAACAGGCGGATGATTTCCCCGAAACCGAGGGTCACGATCGCCAGATAGTCGCCGCGCAGACGCAACACCGGGAAGCCGAGCAGGAAGCCGAACGTCGCCGCCATCAGCCCGGCAATCGGCAGGCAGATCCAGAAGCTCAGGCCGTAGTAGTGCGACAGCAGCGCGTAGCTGTAGGCGCCGACGGCGTAGAAGCCGACGTAACCCAGGTCGAGCAGACCGGCCAGACCGACCACGATGTTCAGACCGAGGCCGAGCATTACGTAGATCAGGATCAGCGTCGCGATGTCCACCGCGCCACGGGAGCCGAAGAACGGCCACACCAGCGCACCGATGATCAGCGCAATGATGAAGTAGCGCTGGGTGGTCGGCAGGGTCAGGAAGTTGCTGGCCTTGGCCGGGATCAGCGGCATGCCCGGCGAAGACCGCCACGCCTTGCTGATCTGCTGGTTGAACAGCACCCGCAGGAACATCAGCACCGAGCAGATGGCAATGGTCGCCAGAATGGCCGGACTGGTGTTGTGCACTTCCAGGTTGATGCCGACGATGGTCAGTTTCAGACCCAGTACCGGATAGGCCACGGCCCAGACCAGCAAGGCGCTGAACAGCGCCTGTTTAAGATTCCTAGTCATACTTTCTCAACCTCCGGACGGCCCAGAATGCCGGTCGGACGGAACAACAGCACCAGAACCAACAAGCCGAAAGCCACGACGTCCTTGTACTGGTCGCCGAAGATATCGGCGCCAAAGGCTTCCGCCACCCCGAGCACCAGCCCACCGAGCATGGCGCCGGGGATGCTGCCGATCCCGCCCAGTACAGCCGCGGTGAAGGCCTTGAGGCCGACGAGGAAACCGGCGTTCGGGTTGATCACGCCGTATTGCATGCTCAGCAGCACGGCCGCGACGGCCGCCAGCGCAGCACCGATGACGAAGGTCAGGGCGATGATGTTGTTGGTGTTGATGCCCAGCAGGTTGGCCATCTTGATGTCTTCGGCGCAGGCGCGGCAGGCGCGGCCCAGGCGAGAGCGGGAGATGAACAGCGTGAGGCCGAGCATGGCGATCAGGGTCACCACGAACACCACGATTTGCATGTAGGAAATCAGCACTTCATGTGCGCCACCTGGGCCGAAGGCGAAGTTGCCCGGAATCAGGTTGGGGATTGCTTTGTCCTTGGAGTCTTGCGCCAGCAGAACCGTGTTCTGCAGGAAGATCGACATACCGATCGCGGAAATCAGCGGGATCAGACGGTTGCTGCCGCGCAACGGGCGGTAGGCAATGCGTTCGATGCTGTAACCGTAGGAGCTGGTGACGACGATGCTGGCGATGAACGCCACGGTCATCAACAGCGGGACGCTTTCGAGTCCCATCATGGTCAGCCCGGCGATGGCGATGAACGCCACGTAGGAACCGATCATGTACACCTCGCCGTGGGCGAAGTTGATCATTCCAATGATGCCGTAGACCATCGTGTAGCCGATGGCGATCAGGGCATACATGCTGCCAACGTTCAAGCCGTTAACCAGCTGTTGGAAGAAGTGATAGATGTCAGGCATTACAGCGCTCCTAAAAACCTGATACGCATTTCACTGGTGGAGTCATTTTCCCGCCCGGTCCCGTGGATCTTTATCCACTTCGAATCCGGGTTTTGCCAGCGAACCGCTGATGACGGTTTTGAGATTTTCAGGTGGGGAGACTGGCGGATCACGCCAGCGCGGCCCAATACATTCGTAAAACAAAGCCCACGGCACGCCGTGGGCTTTATTGGCAGTCAGTCAGGCAGGGCCTTACTGAGGCGACACTTCGGTTTTAGGTTTGCCTTCGTGCCACTCGTAAACCACGAATTTGAAGTCCTTCAGGTCGCCCTTGGCGTCGAAGCTCAGGTCGCCGGTCGGGGTCTTGAAGGTGCCGGCGTGGATGGCTTCAGCCACTTTGGCAGCATCTTCGGACTTGGCAGCCTTGATACCTTCGGCAATTACTTCAACTGCCGAGTAGGACGGGAACACGAAAGGACCGCTCGGGTCTTCTTTCTTGGCCTTGAATGCATCGGCCAGGGCAACGTTGGCCGGATCCTGGTCGAAGGATTTCGGCAGGGTCACCAGCAGGCCTTCTGCAGCGCTCTTGGCGATCTGGGTGATCGAGTCGTTACCCACGCCTTCCGGACCCATGAACTTGGCCTTCAGGCCTTTTTCCTGGGCTTGACGCAGGATCAGACCCAGCTCCGGGTGGTAGCCGCCGTAGTAGACGAAGTCGACGTTGGCTTGCTTGAGCTTGGCGATGATCGCGGAGAAGTCCTTGTCGCCGGCGTTGACGCCTTCGAACACGGCAACCTTGGTGCCTTTCTTCTCGAGGGTGGATTTGACGGCGGTGGCGATGCCTTCACCGTACTGCTGCTTGTCGTGCAGTACGCCGACGATTTTCGGCTTCACGTGATCGGCGATGTAGTTACCGGCGGCAGGGCCCTGGGCGCTGTCCAGACCGATAGTACGGAAGATCATTTTGTAACCACGGTTGGTGATGTCCGGGCTGGTGGCAGCCGGGGTGATCATGATCACGCCTTCGTCTTCGTAGATGTCCGAAGCAGGCTGGGTGGAGCTGGAGCACAGGTGACCGACCACGAACTTGACGCCGTCGTTGACGACCTTGTTCGCCACCGCTACCGCTTGTTTAGGATCGCACGCGTCATCGTATTCAACGGCTTCAAGCTTCTTGCCGTCGACGCCGCCTTTGGCGTTGATCTGTTCGATGGCCATTTTCGCGCCACTGAACTGCATGTCGCCGTACTGGGCTACTGGACCGGTTTTAGGGCCGGCGATACCGATCTTGATGGTGTCAGCTGCGAACGAATGGCTGGCAACCCCGGCCAGAACCATAGCGGCAAACAGTTTGGAAATCTGCTTAGTAGCCTTAGTCATAGTGCTCCACTCTTACTGTTGTATTTTTTTAGAGTCCTGACGCCGTAGCAGCAGAACCGGGACAGATATCTAGGCGATACCCTCCGGAAAAGCCCCCGGCAACTGTACCGGTACAGTGTAGAGCGCCGGTTGTTGGCCTGGGAAGCTGGCGCCAGGGGGCAAAACCTGAGGGTGTCGCTTAAATGAAAGAAAAAGACAGAATTGCGGCGGGACGTTCAGAGGGCTTATACCCCAATCATCAGCATTCCTTGGCGTTCCTGCTCTTTTCATTCGGTACGGCCTTTTGCAACCGGGTTTTTCTGCCGGACCACCGACGTTATCATTCGCGCCGATTTCTTTTCCGGACAGTCCCATGAATCAAGAACCTAGCACCCTCTATGCCAAGCTGCTTGGTGAAACCGCATCTATTACCTGGAAAGAGCTGGAGCGCTTCTACGCTCAAGGTGCCCTATTGTGGGTCGACGCTGGCCTGGATTTGATCGCGGTCGCCGAGGCCGTGGCGTCGGATCAGGGCGAGAAAGTCGCTGCCTGGCTGGCCGAAGACAAGGTCGCCAAGCTGTCTGAAACGCGGGCGCTGGATATTTTCGAACGCGATCCCGAGATGTGGGCGGTGGTGGTCCGGCCGTGGATTCTGGTCCAGGAAAGGGCGGCGGTCTGACGGGTTGCACCTTGTTGGTGCGAGTGTTGGCCGGCAAAAAGTGTGTAGCGGAGTAGCGTGATGGCCGATTGCCGTAGAGAAATGCCACAAGCGTGGGTGGCATAACGGTGACGTAAACGTAACGGGCACAGTTCAGTAAGCAGCCTGACGGCTGCTTAATTGTTTCGGGATGTTGGAGAGTTTGGGATTTGGGGTGTTTCGCCCGGCCTCTCGCGAGCAAGCTCGCTCCCACAGTATCCGTGTCGAGCACAAAACCTGTGGGAGCGAGCTTGCTCGCGAAGGGCGGCGACGCGGTCCTGGATCAGACCGAGTAAGACTTGCCGGTATGGTTATTGAGGGAAATAACCTTGGTCTTGCCGATCCGGTGACGGTAGATCTCGCGCAAGTACTTGATCGACTTCTTCACGCAATCGCGCGACAGGCGAATGTCGTTGATCGAGACAAACTTCTCTTTGTCGTTGATCAGCTCGCGGTACTTCTTCTCGTACATCGGCTTGATCGCGTACCAGTTGGTGTCGAGGATCTTCGCCGGGTTCTCGAATTCGTTGAGCAGGTCGTCGATGCGGTCTTCGTCGAATTCTTCGTTGATGATGAAGTCGAGGATCGAGTTGTCCAGGGTCTCGTCGAAACGGTACGGGGTCTTGGCGAAGCAACGCTTGATGAACGCCACGATCAGCGTCAGGAAGTCGTCCGACAGGCACGGGCTCTTGGCGATCAGGGTGGTCAGCGACAGGTTGGCCGAGGCGCCGATCACCAGCGCGTAGCGCTTGAGCGTAGTGTTCGGGAACAGGCTGTTGAGGTGGGTTTTCAACCGGTTCAGGTCCATGTACGACAGCTTGTAGTCTTTCGGCAGCGAAACGATCGAGACCACCGACGAGCAGTTCTTGAAGAAGTGCAGGTCATGCAGCGCGGCGGCGTCGTAGCCAGAGTTCTTGTATTGCTCCAGCGACGCGCGATAGCGCTTGGACTCGATCGGCAGCAGGCTGATGCCTTCGATGGCCTGGGTCACCTTGTTGAAGTGCGGCAGGTCGATCGAACGGAAGAACAGGTCGTCGATGTTCAGGCGCTGCGGCTCTTTATCGAACACCTTGAACTTGTCGCTGCTCGGCGGCGGGGTTTCCGGCACCACGGATTCGGCGTAGGCAATCGCCACCGGGCCGGCCAGGCTCATGAACAGGTCGTTGGCATCCAGGCGAATGGTCTCGCCGATGTCGATGCCGGCACGACGGAAGTAGTTCTGGTCGTAGTCGGTCGTGACCGCCTGGGCCGTCAGAATGTTGAAGATCTGCTGCGAGATGTACTGGTTGGCGTGCTTCTCCATGGCATTGACATCAATGTTCTGGATGTTGCCGTCATCGCTCTCTTCGGCGTAACGCATGATGTCGTTGGAGATCAGCATCATCGCGTTCCACGGGCGGATACGGCCCATGACGCTGGCTTCGCTGCTGTCTTCGTTGGCGAAGTTGTACGAGAAATCCCATTCTTCCGACAGGTATTTGCACAGCAGGCGACCGGCGTTGATGTGCAGCGCCTCGGACATTTCGCTGCGGTGGTCGGAAATGTTCGGCAGCACGCAGATGCCGCTGGTGAAGATCGGTTCGAACACGAACGAATGACCGCTCTTGCCGTCATGCTCGTCCATCGGCTTGGTGTCGAACGTCTTGTTCATGTACGAGTGCTGCTGGGCCAGGCCGAATTCCGAGGCCATGCCCGAACCGGTACCGCCGCCGGCACTGAAGATCGAGAAATACAGCCGCGACTGGTTGGCCTTGATGCCGCAGCTGTCGATCAGGTACGAGTGGATCATTTTCCAGTCAGGGCTGGAGAAACGCTGGGTGTCCTTGTTGAGGATGATCTTCGCCAGGTACTGGCCGAGGATCGGCGCGTTACCGGCGCCACCGGCGTGGACTTCGGACAAGTCCATGATCTTCATCTTGCTGTAGTCGCGCAGGAAACCGCTTTTTTCGCCTTTGCGCGAGAAGCGGATACGGCCCGCAATGTCCTTGTCCAGATCACCGAGCATCACCAACGGTTCCACCAGGAACACCGGTTTGCTGCCCTTGTTCGGGCCGATCCGCAGGTTGGTCTTGATCCACTGGGCCGGGCTGTAGCCCTTGTCGGCCAAGCGACGATCGTTTGAGGGGCGATCCTCGTTGTTGAATTCGTTGAGGTAGAACTTGCGCGCGTTGTACACCAGCTCCGCCACGTCGAGGGCGATGTTGGAGCCGCAGCGACCGAGGCCGATCAGGCATACCGACGGGAATTCCTGGTCGTTGTGCTGTTCATTGTCGCCTTCCAGGTGCGGTGGGCGCGGGAACACCAGGTCACGCAGGCCATCGAGGTTGTCGAGGATGCGGTCGGTGTTGGTTTCGGTGAAGTACAGGTATTGCTGGGTGCCCAGCGGGCGCGAGGGTGGCAATGGCTTCATCGGGGCAGGGCTGTTCGCCGCAGGGCTCAGAGTCAGATCGGATACCGCAGTGGCCGGATTGTTTTTAGAAGTCATTGTGCGCCATATACCTGGACTGGTTGGTTCGACGACCGCTGTCGTCGAGCCTCACGGAATGGGGATCTCGCGTCTTTTTTCTGCGCGTATTTGGCCCGTGCGTCAGGGTTGTGGCCTGAGTGCCGCGCGGGGGAATCCTTTCCTGATTGATGATGGATCGGCCATTATTCGGCGATCTTTAATCAAAAGGAGGCTAAATGATGTCAACGCGACCTTCGTTGGGGTTTGCCGGAATCGGCCTGATGGGCCTGCCGATGTGCCGCCGCTTGCTGGCCGCCGGTTATCCGCTGGCCGTGTGGAACCGCAACCCGGCCAAGTGCGCGCCGCTGGTCGAGGCCGGCGCCCGGCAAGTGGCCACTCCCGCTGAACTCTGTGAACACGCTGACGTGGTGATGCTGTGCCTGGCGGACACCGCGGTGGTGCGCGAAGTGGTGTTCGGCCCGACGGGCGTGGCCGAAGGGGCGAAACCTGGTCAGTTGCTGGTGGATTTTTCCAGCCTCGAACCGACCGCAACCCGTGAGATGGCAGCCGAGCTGGCCGGCAAGACGGGCATGGGCTGGCTCGATTCGCCGGTGTCCGGCGGGGTGGTCGGGGCCGAGGCGGGCAGTCTGGCAATCATGGTCGGCGGTAATGCAGCGGACCTGGATCGCATACGACCGGTCCTGCTCGCCCTCGGTCAGCGCGTCACACACATGGGCGGCGTCGGCGCCGGTCAGGTGACCAAGGCCTGCAATCAGATGATCGTTGCCTGCAACGCCTTGGTGATCGCCGAAGTGGTGGCGCTGGCCGAGCAGGCCGGGGTCGATGCCAGTTTGATCGCCGAAGCGCTGGCCGGTGGTTTTGCCGATTCCAGACCGTTGCAGATCCTCGCCCCGCAAATGGCCGAAAGCCGTTTCGAGCCGGTGAAGTGGCACGTGCGCACACTGCTCAAGGATCTGGATACTGCGGTGAAGTTTTCCCGGGAAACCGGCTCGGCCACGCCGATCAGCGGATTGGCCGCACAACTGATGCGCCTGCATGGGGCGCAGGGCTTTTTGCAGAAGGATCCAGCGACACTGGTGCAAATGTACCGCGCGCCAGACTCAGCGGATTGAGCGCGTGCGCGTGTTTGCGCTGGTTGATCTCCTCCAGCACCGGACGCAGTTCGGCCAGCGGCACCGGGCGGCTGAGCAGGTAACCCTGAATGAAGTCGCAGCCCGAGCGCTCGAGAAATTCGTACTGTTCCAGGCTTTCAACGCCCTCGGTAACCACCTGCAAGTGCAGGGTGTGCGCCATGACGATGATCGCCTGGACGATCTCCATGTCGGCGGTGGCTTTGGGAATGTCGAGGATGAACGAGCGATCGACTTTAAGGGTGTTGAGCGGCAGGCGCTTGAGATAGGCCAGCGACGAATAACCGGTGCCGAAGTCGTCGATCGACAGTGACACGCCGAGGGCGCGGATCTGCCGCAACAGCACCAGTGTGTTGGCGATGTTGCCCATCAAGGCGTTTTCGGTGACTTCCAGTTCCAGCCGTTCCGGAGCGACCCCGGCGCTGCGCAGGGCGTGCTCGATTTCATTGGCCAGTTCCTCCCGGGCCAGATTCAGCGGTGAGCAGTTCCAGGCAATCTTCAAGTCTTCGCAACCATGGCGCGACAGTTCGCCAAGGTCTTCACAGGCCTTGCGCAGTACCCAATTGTCCAGTTCAGCGATCAGGCCGTTGTTTTCGGCAATGGCAATGAAACGATCCGGGGGGAGCAGACCGTGTACCGGGTGCTGCCAGCGGATCAGCGCTTCGAGCTTGGTGACCTTGCCGGTCTTGAGTTCGAAGATCGGCTGGTAATACAGCCGCAGGCCGTTCTCTTCACGCAGGGCATGGCGCAGTTCTTCCTCCAGTTGCAGTTCGAGGCTGGCGCGGTTTTTCAGGTTGGAATCGAAGAAATGCACGCCGTTGCGCCCGGCGCCCTTGGATTGGTATAGCGCCAGATCCGCGTGCTTGAGCAGTTCATCGCAGGTGGAGCCGTCTTCGGGAAACAGGCTGATGCCGATACTGGTAGTCATCACCATGCGCCGCCCGGCGAGTTCGATCGGCTCTTTCATCTTGAGCATGATGCGCTGGGCCAGGTTGCGCGCTTCTTCGCGGTCGCGCAGGCCGATCAGGATGCAGAACTCGTCGCCGCCGAACCGCGCCACCACATCTTCATGACTGCGCACCGAGCCCTTGATGTGCTGGGCAATGACCTTGAGCAGTTCGTCGCCGGCGTCATGGCCGAGGCTGTCGTTGATGCGTTTGAAATGGTCGATGTCGAGAAACATCACCGCCAGCATGCCGCCTTCGCTGGATTTCTGGCTGAGTTTTTCGGCGAAGATCTGATTGAAGCCGCGCCGGTTGATCAGGTTGGTCAGGGCGTCGTAGTTGGCCACGTGTTGCAGTGACATGCGGGCCTGATCGAGCTGGCTGAGCAGGGTGTTGACCCGGCGCAGATCGTGCTCCTTGTTCTGCAGCTTCTTGTCGGCCAATGCGGCGCTGATTGCGCTGCCGAGAATCAGCAATGTGATCAGCGCGACGGTCAGGCCCAGCTGCAATTGACTGGTTTGCGCGGCCAGGGTCGGCAATTGCCCCTCGGGCAGCACCAGTTGCAGTGCCGCCATGCCGGTGAAATGCATGCTGAGGATGCCGGCGCCGAGAATCAGCGCGGCCACGTATTTGAGCATCTGGATGTGCAGGCCGCTGCCTTCACGCAAGTAACCGGCCACCCACAGTGCGGCGAAGCTGGCACCGATGGCGATCACGATCGATGACACGAACAGAGTGGGATCGTAATAAGGCGTGGCGGCGGATTCCATGGCGGCCATGCCGACGTAATGCATGCCGGCGATGCCCAGGCCAATGACGATGGCAGTCTTGAGGTATTGCAGCTGGCTCGGTTGAGGCGTGCTCAGGGTGTGCATGGCCAGCCAGGACGCCAGTAGCGCGATCAGCAGGGAAAACAGGGTGACGGGCAGATCGTACTGAATGTCGATCGGCGCCTGGAGCGCCAGCATGCTGATGAAGTGCATGGCCCAGATGCCGCCGGCCAGGCAAGTCGCGCCGATCCAGCGCCAGAGTCGTTGCGAACCGGGTTCTTCAGCGTGGGCGACCCGTTCGGCCATGTCGAGGGTGGCGAAACTCGCGGCGCAGGCGACCAGATAGGCCACCAGCACCAACAGGGGATTGTGTGTGCAATTGAGGATGACCTGCCCGCTCTCCGGCTGCTCGGCAACGAACTGCAAACCAAGCCACTCCATAGCATGCCCCGTCTCTGAGTGCGTCCTTACTGCGTCATCAACGCAGGCGAATGTTTGCAGTATAGAGGCGGTTTTTGGCGTGCAAGCGGTAGTGGCACATTGGCGCTAATGATTTTGGCATGAGCGTCATAGCGTTTGGCGCTAAGCGTTGAAACGCCTGAACTCAGGCGACTTCGTTCCAGTGCGGCTGCAGCGGCGGCAGGCCGAAACGGGCACGGGCCTTGTCGCAGTCGGTGTTCTGTTCGCCGTTTTCCCACGACGCTTCGAACTCGCGGCAGGGGCTGGAACGCTTGTCGTAGATCGTGCAGGCCACCGACTTTCCGACTTCGCCCTCCAACGCAGTGCAGCGCGGCGCCTTGCGGTCGGTGCCGATCATCGCGACCCGGCTGGGCGTGATCTGGGTGACCAGTTCATCGGGCACGGTCCCGCCGGAGGATGCGCATTCACCCCAGAAAAAAGAAACACGAAAATGGGAACAGCAGGCACCGCAATTCAGACACGGACTGACTTCGGACATGGGCGGGGGTATCAAAGGGATTGATCGGCAGGATCCGGACGGATCCGGCGGCCATTCTAGGCTTTGCCACGGCGTTGGGAAGGGGGGCGTGAAAGTATTTTTTCATTGCCGGATTTTTCCGCAAACCCCCCGGTTTTAGGGGGATTCGAAGCATTTCAAGGGCTTACGTTTCGTTACACGGCCATGGCCCGTCATCAGGCTGACGAATGATCACAGACAGCCCCGACGAGCGTGACTAGATTGCAGGTTCCGGGCTCGGATGCGTTGGCAGTGGAGCCCCAATAACAATAAAGAGACGGACCCATGCAGAACTCGACCCAAGCGGCGAATGCCTGGCGCATTCTGTTCCTGCTGTTCCTCGCCAACCTGTTCAATTTTTTCGATCGCACCATCCCCGCGATCATCATCGAGCCGATCCGCATGGAATGGCACCTCAGCGACTTTCAGCTGGGGATCGTCGGCACCGCGTTCACCATCGTCTATGCCATTGCCGGTCTGCCGCTGGGGCGAATGGCCGACACCGGTTCGCGCAGCAAACTGATGGGCTGGGGGCTGGCGACCTGGAGCGCGCTGACGGCGGTCAACGGTCTGGTCGGCAGTTTCTGGAGTTTCCTTCTGGTGCGCATGGGCATCGGCATCGGGGAGGCCAGTTACGCACCCGCCGCCAACTCGCTGATCGGCGACTTGTTCCCCGCCCACCGCCGGGCCCGGGCCATGGGCATTTTCATGCTCGGCCTGCCTTTGGGGCTGTTGCTGGCCTTCTTCACCATCGGCTGGATGGTCAAGGCGTTCGACAGCTGGCGCGCGCCGTTCTTCATCGCCGCCGTACCGGGGCTGCTGCTGGCGGTGTTCATGTTCTTCATCAAGGAACCCAAACGTGGCGCGGCGGAAACCGTGCAGGTGTCGCAGGAGAAAGTCGACAAGCCGATCCGCCGGATTCTCGCCGTGCCGACCTTCCTGTGGCTGGTACTGGCCGGGCTGTGCTTCAACTTCGCGACCTACGCCTGCAACTCGTTCCTGGTGCCGATGCTCCAGCGTTATTTCCTGATGCCGTTGCAGGAAGCGGCGGTGGCGACCGGGGTGATCGTCGGTGTGACCGGGTTGATCGGCCTGACCCTCGGCGGCTGGATCGCCGACAAGATCCACCAGCGGGTGGCCAACGGGCGCCTGCTGTTTGCCGCGTTCAGCCTGATCATCTCGACCCTGTGCACGGCGTGGGCGCTGCATGCCGGGCGTATCGAGATCGGGGTGTTTGTCGCGGTGTTCAGCGTGGGCTGGCTGTTCGCCTATAACTTCTACACCTGCGTGTACACGGCGATTCAGGACGTGGTCGAACCACGTCTGCGGGCCACGGCCATGGCCCTGTTCTTTGCCGGGTTGTATTTGCTCGGCGGCGGTCTGGGCCCGGTGGTGGTCGGTGGCTTGTCGGATCACTTCGCCAAGTCGGCGATGGTTTCGGCGGGTGCCGAGCAGATGACCGAAGCGTTCAAGGCAGTCGGGCTGCATGATGCGATGTACCTGATTCCGGTGGCGCTGTTCCTGACCATGGTGTTCCTGTTCCTCGCCTCGCGCTGCTTTGTGCGGGATGCGAAGCGGATGAAGGAAGGGCTGGTGGCGGTGGTTGAGCCGCAGAGTCAGGCCGTTACCGCTTGATGACCGGTGTCGCCTGATCGTTCCCAAGCTCCGCGTGGGAATGCCTGAAGGGACGCTCCGCGTTCCAGCTCTCGAATGGGACGCGGAGCGTCCCGGGCTGCATTCCCACGCGGAGCGTGGGAACGATCTGCGGTGTACAAAAAAAGGCCCGCATCGCTGCGGGCCTTTTCATTTGTGGCGATGGAGCAGGGCGGTTTAGCCCGCCACCAGCACCCGGATCGCTTCCAGTCGCAGCGCTGCCTTGTCGAGCATCGCCAGACCTTGTTCACGCTGCTTGCGCAGGGCATCCAGTTCGCTGTCGCGCACGGTCGGGTTGACCGCCTGCAACGCGGTCAGGCGCGCCAGTTCTTCATCAGTGTCGGCTGCCAGACGGCGGCGGGCCTCGGCCACACGCTCGGCGTGGCGCGGGGTGACCTTGTCTTCACCGGCGTTGATCCGTGGCGTCAGCTGATCGCGCTGGGCCTGGATGAACTTGTTGGCACTGGCACGCGGCACGCTTTCCAGTTGATCGTTCAGCGTTTCGAACGCCACGCGCGACGACAGGTCGTTGCCGTTGGCGTCGAGCAGGCAGCGCAGGGCGGCTGGCGGCAGGTAACGACCCAGTTGCAGCGAACGCGGGGCAACCACTTCGCTGACGTAAAGCAGTTCCAGCAGCACCGTGCCAGGCTTCAGCGCCTTGTTCTTGATCAGCGCGACGGCGGTGTTGCCCATCGAACCGGACAGCACCAGATCCATGCCGCCCTGCACCATCGGGTGTTCCCAAGTGATGAACTGCATGTCTTCGCGCGACAGCGCCTGGTTGCGATCGTAAGTGATGGTCACGCCTTCGTCGTCGCCCAGCGGGAAGCTGGCGTCGAGCATCTTCTCGCTCGGCTTGAGGATCAGGGCGTTTTCCGAATGGTCTTCGCTGTCGATGCCGAACGCGTCGAACAGGGTTTCCATGTAGATCGGCAGGGCGAACTGATCATCCTGCTCGAGGATGTCCTCGACCAGCGCTTCACCTTCGCCGGCGCCGCCGGAGTTGAGTTCCAGCAGACGGTCGCGACCGGTGTGCAGCTCGGCTTCCAGACGCTCGCGCTCGGTGCGCGCTTCGTCGATCAGCGCTTGCCACTCGCCGTCGTCGGCCTCTTCGAGCAGCGGCAGCAGGCGCGGGCCGAACTGATGCTGCAAGGCGTTGCCGGTCGGGCAGGTGTTGAGGAACGCGTTCAGTGCTTCGTGATACCACTGGAACAGGCGCTCTTGCGGGCTGGTTTCCAGGTAAGGCACGTGCAGTTCGATGATGTGCTTCTGGCCGATCCGGTCCAGACGACCGATCCGCTGTTCCAGCAGGTCCGGGTGCGACGGCAGATCGAACAGCACCAGGTGATGAGCGAACTGGAAGTTGCGACCTTCACTGCCGATTTCCGAGCAGATCAGCACCTGCGCGCCGAACTCTTCGTCGGCGAAGTAGGCGGCGGCGCGGTCACGCTCGAGGATGTTCATGCCTTCGTGGAACACTGTGGCCGGGATGCCGGAGCGCACGCGCAGGGCGTCTTCCAGGTCCATCGCGGTTTCGGCGTGGGCGCAGATCACCAGCACTTTGGTGCGTTTGAGCATTTTCAGCTGGTCGATCAGCCACTCGACGCGCGGGTCGAATTTCCACCAGCGTTCTTCTTCGCTGGCGTCCGGCTGGGCCTGGAAGCTGACTTCCGGGTACAGCTCGGCGTGTTCGCCCAGCGGCAGTTCGAGGTATTCGTCCGGGCACGGCAGCGGGTACGGGTGCAGTTTGCGCTCCGGGAAACCCTGCACGGCGGCGCGGGTGTTACGGAACAGCACGCGGCCGGTGCCGTGGCGGTCGAGCAGTTCACGCACGAGTCGGGCGCTGGCTTCGGTGTCGCCATCGTTGACGGCGGTGAGCAGGGCTTCACCTTCGTTGCCGAGGAAACCGTGGATGGTCTTGTGCGCGGCCGGCGACAGGCGACCCTTGTCCAGCAGCTCCTGAACGGCTTCGGCCACCGGGCGATAGTTTTCGCTCTCGGCGCGGAAGGCGGCCAGGTCATGGAAACGGTTCGGATCGAGCAGGCGCAGACGGGCGAAGTGGCTGTCCTGACCGAGCTGTTCCGGGGTGGCGGTGAGCAGCAGCACGCCGGGAATGACTTCGGCCAGCTGTTCGACCAGCGAGTATTCCGGGCTGACTTTCTCTTCGTGCCACACCAGGTGGTGGGCTTCGTCGACGACCATCAGGTCCCAGCCGGCAGCGAACAGGGCGTCCTGCGCCTTTTCATCGTCGACCAGCCACTCCAGCGCCACCAGGGCCAACTGGGTGTCTTCGAACGGGTTGGTGGCATCGCTTTCGATGAAGCGTTCTTCGTCGAACAGCGCGACCTGCAGGTTGAAACGGCGGCGCATTTCCACCAGCCATTGGTGCTGAAGGTTTTCCGGCACCAGGATCAGCACGCGGTTGGCGCGGCCCGACAGCAACTGGCGATGGATCACCAGGCCGGCTTCGATGGTCTTGCCCAGACCCACTTCGTCCGCCAGCAATACGCGCGGCGCGATGCGGTCGGCGACTTCACGGGCAATGTGCAACTGGTGGGCGATCGGTTGTGCGCGCACGCCGCCCAGGCCCCAGAGCGCGGACTGCAACTGGCGGCTGGTGTGTTCCAGGGTGTGATAACGCAGGGAGAACCACGCCAGCGGGTCGATCTGGCCAGCGAACAGACGGTCGCTGGCCAGACGGAACTGAATGAAGTTCGACAGCTGGGTTTCCGGCAGGGTGACCGCTTCGTTCTGCGCGTTGAGGCCGTGGTAGACCATCAGGCCGTCGACGTCGTCGACTTGCTGGACAGTCATCTTCCAGCCTTCGAAGTGAGTGATCGAATCGCCGGGCGAGAACCGCACGCGGGTGAGGGGCGCATTCCGTAGCGCGTACTGGCGAGTCTCGCCAGTGGCCGGGTAAAGCACGGTCAACAAGCGGCCGTCCTGTGCCAGAACGGTGCCTAAACCAAGCTCTGCTTCGCTGTCACTGATCCAGCGTTGCCCCGGTTGATACTGCTGCGCCATGCTGCCTGACTCCCACCTTGAAAAAGCGGGCTATCTTAACGGAATGAGGGCCCGAGGCCAAAGGATAAGGAGCCACGGCCCGGCTTTTAACCGCAATCGGCCAATTGCAGGGAAGATTAGGTCATGCATCGGTTTTACGGGATGTTGCGGCACCCCTGAGTGCCAAACCGGTCACAAGTTTGCGACCGATGGCTCAAGGCCCCCCTGGCGCCGCCGATAACCTGCTGACAGGAGACCCTTCATATGCTGCCACCGATGCTCCCCCTGAGCGCCGTGCCGATCACCTCCCAACAGGATCCGATCCGCCAGCGACCGGATATTCCCCCTGTGGTGCCGGTGCAGGAAAGCTCCAACGAAAGCACCATCGACCTGCAAAAGCGCGATCCGGAAGAGGACGGTTATCTGCTGCGCGAAGAGCAGCGCCGCCAGCAGGAACGCGATCGCCGTCGCCGCGAAGCCGACGACGACCCCGAGGCACACCTCGCTGTGCCCGGCACCGAACTGAATGCCGACAACACCGTGCCGGTGGCGCCATTGATGGAAGATCAGCCGCGTCAGGGGCTTTGGGTCGATATCGAGATTTGAATTGTTGCGGAGCCTTTAATGCGTGTTGCTGGTCAGCGCCCGCGTCAGGCCGCATTATTGGCGCAGTCCTGTCGGTGATCCGGCAGTTGTGATTCAGTCCAAACGATGCACCGAACGCCATGAGCCAAGACGACAAGCTGATCGACCTCAACACCGAACGCGCCAAGCGGGTTCATGACCTCAACGAGAAGCGCCTGAACGAAGTACGTCAGGCTTTCGAGCAGGCCATGCCGTTAGGCAAACCGAAGAAAAAGCCGAAAAACAAACCGAAAAAGCGTTGATCTCCCCTGCATCCGTTGATGCAGGTCAGTTATTTCCCTTCCTTTCCTCCGCATGGTGACCGGCATTGATCCCGGTCAATTCCTGCGCCTGTCTGATTGGTTAACTTAGTTCCATCGCAGCAGAGCAGGGGCCAGGAGGCCAGTCATGTTTTTCGATAACGTGGTGTTTGCCGGGGTCCTGACTGTGGGCCTGATGGTTCTGTTTTTTGCAGGGTTTGGATTTTTTATCTGGAAGGATGCGAACAAGCGCAAGAAGCCTTGATTCTTCCGGGTTTGATGAGCACGCAAGGCATTTTGGGCAACTTCGGTTGCCCTTTTTTTTGTCTTGGCGGCCTTTGGGCCGACCATGCTCTTGGGGTTTTGGGTGTATATCCGTTTTTGCGGGTGTTGCGGCTGGCGGTTCCGCTCTTACAGCGGCTCACTTTTCCAAACGCCGAAAAGTAAGCAAAAGGCTGGGCCCCTGCGTTCGGCGCCTCGCTGTGGCTCGGCGTTCCTTCGTTCCGGGATTCATCCGGGGGCATCGCCTACGGTTTGCTTCGCTGCACCTCCTCTCGATGTGTTCGACTTCGTCGAACGGCGCTACGCGCCCACCCCCGGATAAATCCCTCCACTCAGCCTTCCGATGGGGCCGGCACGTCAAGAGCGGTACTCGAGCTAACGCTCATCGTGTTGAGTGGTGAGGAGCGGAAGGCGGACTGCTTTTGCTTTGATCGTTCCCACGCTCCGCGTGGGAATGCAGCCCGGGACGCTCTGCGTCCCATTTCTGGAAGCAACAAAAAAGGCGTGATCCTTTCGAATCACGCCTTTTTCATCACAGCGGTCTATCAGCTACCCAGCGCCTTCGACGCCAGCCAGAACAGGCCGGCCGACAGGGCCACGGTGGCTGGCAGGGTCAGGACCCAGGCCAGCAGGATGGTTTTCACCGTGCCGCCTTGCAGGCCGCTTTTGTTGGCGACCATGGTCCCGGCCACGCCCGAGGAGAGGACGTGGGTGGTGGACACCGGCAGGCTGAAGATGTTGGCCATGCCGATCAGGCTGGCGGTGGTGATCTGGGCCGACATGCCTTGCGAGTAGGTCATGCCTTGCTTGCCGATCTTCTCGCCGATGGTCAGTACCACACGTTTCCAGCCGACCATGGTGCCCAGGCCCAGGGCCAGTGCGACCGCCAGAATCACCCAGAACGGGGCGTATTCGGTGGTTGTGGTCAGGTCTTTGCGCAGCTTGTCCAGGTCAGCCTTCTCACGCGGTGCAAGACCCGGCAGTTTGCTGACTTTTTTCGCGGTGTCGTCCAGGCAGAGCAGGTAGCGACGCACTTCGATGCGGCTTTCTGCAGACAGCGAGTGGTAGTCGGCGACGCCTTTGAGGGTGTCGAGCAGGGCGGCGATGGTCGGTTCGGTCTGTTGCGGGTTGCAACGGAATTTCTCCGGCAGGTCGCCTTCCACGCTTTTGCCCAGGGCCAGGAATTCGCCCAGGGTATCGGCGTTGCGCTTGTAGAACTGGCTCAGGTGCAGGGTCGCGTCGCGAGTGCGTTCGATCTGGTAGGTGGTGCTGTTCAGGTCGAGTACGAACTGCGCAGGCACGATACCGATCAGTACCAGCATGATCAGGCCGATGCCTTTCTGGCCGTCGTTGGAACCGTGCACGAAGCTCACGGCCATGGCCGAGATCACCAGGACCAGACGGTTCCAGAACGGTGGGTGCTTCTTGTCGTCGATCTTGCGGCGCTGTTCCGGCGTCTTGTGCATCTTCGACAGCGGGCGCCACCATTTCAGGCCGATCAGTACCAGCGCGGCGATCAGGAAACCGGCCATCGGCGAGAACACCAGCGAGGCGCCGATATCGATCGCTTTCTGCCAGTTGACGCCGTCGGCCAGTGGAATCTCGTTGATCAGGGCGTTGGCCAGACCGACACCGAGGATCGAACCGATCAGGGTGTGGGAACTGGAGGCCGGGATACCGAAGTACCAGGTGCCCAGGTTCCAGGCGATCGCGGCGGCGAGCAGCGAGAACACCATTGCCAGACCATGGCCGGTGTTCACGTTGATCAACAGTTCTACCGGCAGCAGGTGCACGATGGCATACGCCACGCCAACGCCGCCCAGCAGCACGCCGAGGAAGTTGAACACGCCCGAGAAGAACACCGCCAGGTGAGGCGGCATCGCTTTGGTGTAGATAACAGTGGCTACCGCGTTAGCGGTGTCATGAAATCCATTGATGAACTCGAAGGCGAGGACAAATGTCAGGGCGAGCAGGAGGCTCACAAGCACCCAGGCATCCAGTCCGCTGAATAAATCGATCATGAAGGTTTTCTGACCCGGTCATAAGGGGGCGCGATTATGCCAGAAAAGACTGGAAATCGATCCCCTACCTGCTCATCGGTAACCTTCTTCCCCAAATTAATTTGTATCAAGGTGCATTACCCAAGCTTTTTGCAGGGTTTTGCAAGGCATTGATTAAATTGAAAAAAATGCGAGGAGCCGGCGGATTGGCCGGTTGTCGGGAGGGGGCTGAAACTTGTATGAAATATCTGAGAAACGCGTCTGACATGCTCCAGGCCTGCGCAATACAGGGGAGTTGGCCGCTGCCCGCGGGTAGCGGGCGCGCAAGGCATCGTCAGTCCACCGCGCTTGTAGCCCGGTGAGTACGCTTACCCTCGAAAGTCTCAAAGGAAGCCATCAAGGCTCTTCGGCTTTGAGTTCCTCTTCCATTTTTTTCAGTTCTTGCTGGAAGACCTGATCCTGAACGGTAGGGCGTTTGCGCCAGGCTTTGCGTTCCGGTTCGGGCTGGGCGGCGTAGGTGGTGACTTCCCCGCCGTAAACTTCCTTGTAACGTTGTTCCTGGCGCTCAAGTTCCGCGCGCAGTTCGTCTTTCGTCACAGTGCTACCTGTATGAGTTGAGTTAAATGTCTGGTGAAACGCACTGCAACGAATCATTTAACCGGTTCGCCAACAAGCGCTTGCCCGGGCAGGCAGCGGTATTGTCGGGAAGACGGTCAGGACTTCCGTGTTGCAGGCGGCTACGGCACCAGATTAAAACTGACGCAGCATCAGTTTCCAGTTTCAGCGAGCGCGCTGGCGGTGCATGAGTAATGCGCATCAGGCGCTGGCCGGGGCTGGCGGCGATGGACATCGCGCCAGCGGGTGACACCGTCGGCAAATAAAAGCGCGGTGTCACTGAGGTGCATTATAGCGGCCGAATCGGGATTGACTATCTTTGCCAAGTTAAAAACGGTTCCGGATGTGTGATTGTTTTGTGACGTGCAACTTTCATCAATAGTTGCATCGTTGTTGCCCGGTGTTTGGTTTCTGGCGCCATTTAGTCGAACAACTAAAGCGTGTTAACTACGCAGGCGTTCCAGGTTCAAATCCGCTCTGTGCATCCGGTGGGGCTGGAAAGGGCGATTGCGATTATCGGTCGACGGTTCGATAATCGCCCGGTGTTGGCGGTCTGTCGCTTGTGTATCCGCCGGCGAGCCGCTTGTATAGCCGTTGATCCGAACAAGAAAAAAAGGACCTGACATGAACGATCAAATGCGCAATTCCTTCACCTCGGTAGCGCCGCCGATCGTCGCTTCGCCGGCCAAGCGTATCCAGGCCCTGACCGGTGATCCGGATTTCATGACCTCCCTGGCCCGTGGCCTGGCGGTGGTGCAGGCGTTTCAGGAGCGCAAGCGCCACCTGACGATTGCCCAGATCAGCCACCGCACCGAAATTCCCCGCGCCGCCGTGCGCCGTTGTCTGCATACGCTGATCAAGCTCGGCTACGCCACCACCGACGGTCGCACGTATTCGCTACTGCCCAAAGTGCTGACCCTCGGTCACGCCTATCTGTCTTCGACGCCGCTGGCTGTTTCCGCCCAGCCTTACCTCGACCGCATGAGCGAGCAACTGCACGAGGCCTGCAACATGGCCACGCTGGAAGGCGACGACATTCTCTACATCGCCCGTTCGGCCACGACTCAGCGTCTGATTTCGGTGGATCTCTCGGTGGGCGGGCGGTTGCCGGCGTATTGCACGTCGATGGGGCGGATCCTGCTGGCAGCGCTGGACGACACCTCGCTGCGCGAATACCTCGACCACGCCGAACTGGTGGCCAAGACCAGCCGCACCCTTCACACCCCCGAAGCCTTGCTCGAATGTCTGCAGGAAGTGCGGCAGCAGGGCTGGTGCATCGTCGATCAGGAACTGGAGCAAGGTCTGCGTTCGATTGCCGTGCCGGTTTACGACGCTTCCGGCCAGGTGGTGGCCGCGCTCAACGTCAGCACCCATGCCGGTCGCGTCAGCCGTACCGAACTGGAACAGCGCTTTCTGCCCGGCCTGTTGAGCGCCAGTCGCGACCTCAGCGCGCAGTTGTTCGCCTGATGAAGCTGTTCGATAAACGCACAGAGTTGCGTTTATCGAATTGACGCTAAAACCCCCGGATCATTAATGTCGCGGCAGCGTCATCCGGCGCGAATGTGAATGAGCCCGCCGGATTGTCGACTCCCATAATAATGACAAGAGGCAACTTCCCATGCGCACGTTCCCCGACCGTCGCCGCTCCTGTTCCTGTTGCCGGTATTAGCGCAACGCCTGATTCCTTCCTTATATAGTTGTGACCGTGCCGCTCTCTGGCCGGCCGCCGTTCGACTGCGTTTTCTTGCGTGGAATAAAAATAATGAACCAGCCTCAGTCCGCTGTAGGTCACTGCCTCGACGTGCAGTCCTTCATCAACGCCCAACCGATCTCGCGCTATCAATGGCGCGTGGTGATCCTGTGTTTCCTGATTGTGTTCCTCGATGGTCTCGACACCGCGGCCATGGGTTTTATCGCGCCGGCCTTGTCCCAGGACTGGGGCATCGACCGCGCCAGTCTCGGTCCGGTGATGAGTGCCGCGCTGATCGGCATGGTCTTCGGTGCGTTGGGCTCCGGCCCATTGGCTGACCGTTTCGGGCGAAAAGTCGTACTGGTCGGGGCGGTATTTCTGTTCGGTGCTTTCAGCCTGGCTTCGGCCTACGCCACCAACGTCGATCAGTTGCTGGTGCTGCGTTTCCTCACTGGTCTGGGCTTGGGCGCCGGGATGCCGAACGCCACCACACTGCTGTCGGAATACACCCCTGAGCGCAAGAAGTCGTTGCTGGTGACCAGCATGTTCTGCGGCTTCAACCTCGGCATGGCCGGCGGCGGATTCATCTCGGCCAAGTTGATCCCGGCATTCGGCTGGCACAGCCTGCTGCTGATCGGCGGGATCCTGCCACTGATCCTCACCGTGGTGTTGCTGCTCTGGCTGCCCGAGTCGGCGCGTTATCTGGTGGTGCGTAATCGTGGCACCGACAAAGTGCGCAAGACCCTCGCGCCCATTGATCCAGCCACCGTCGCTCAAGCCGCGAGTTTCAGCGTGCCGGAACAGAAAACCGTAAAGGCGCGCAACGTGTTCGCGGTGATTTTCTCCGGCACCTACAGCGTCGGCACGCTGCTGTTGTGGCTGACCTATTTCATGGGCCTGGTGATCGTTTACCTGCTGACCAGCTGGCTGCCGACCCTGATGCGCGACAGCGGCGCGAGCATGGAGCAGGCGGCGTTTATCGGCGCGCTGTTCCAGTTCGGCGGGGTATTGAGTGCAGTCGGCGTAGGCTGGGCGATGGACCGGTTCAATCCGCACAAGGTCATCGGCATTTTCTACCTGCTGGCCGGGGTGTTTGCCTACGCGGTGGGGCAGAGCCTGGGCAACATCACGTTGCTGGCGACGCTGGTGCTGGTGGCGGGCATGTGCGTCAACGGCGCGCAATCGGCGATGCCGTCGCTGGCGGCGCGGTTTTATCCGACTCAGGGCCGGGCGACCGGTGTTTCGTGGATGCTCGGCATCGGCCGCTTTGGCGCGATTCTCGGGGCGTGGATGGGCGCGACCCTGTTGGGGCTGGGCTGGAATTTCGAACAGGTGCTGACGGCGCTGGTGATTCCGGCGGGGTTGGCCACGGCTGCGGTGGTGATCAAGGGCCTGGTCAGTCATGCGGATGCGACTTGAGTTGAGTCATTTTGATCCGCGCTGAATGTTCCGGCGCCTTCGCGGGCAAGCCCGCTCCCACATTGGAATGCATTTCAAAATGTGGGAGCGGGCTTGCTCCGAGCGGCGTTGCGGCGAAGGTTGTGATGTTGATTGATAGGTTGATAACAATCTGTTCGATAAACGAACACTCAGTCGATTATCGGATTGTTTGGCGAAAATCAGCGGCTTAATCTTCAGTGACTCCGGCGCAGAACCTCGCGCCTTTTTATCACTGGCGATTCATTACAAAAACAGGAGCCCGCTCCATGGCTGAGATCCTTTCGCTGCACGACGCGGTGAAGCAATTCGTCAACGACGGCGACACCGTCGCGCTCGAAGGCTTCACTCACCTGATCCCTACGGCGGCGGGTCATGAAATCATTCGTCAGGGCAAGAAAGATCTGACCCTGGTGCGGATGACGCCTGACCTGATCTACGACCAACTGATCGGCGCCGGCTGTGCACGCAAGCTGATCTTCTCCTGGGGCGGCAACCCTGGCGTGGGTTCGCTGCACCGTCTGCGCGACGCGGTCGAGAAACAATGGCCGCACGCGCTGGAAATCGAAGAACACAGCCACGCCGACCTGGCCAACGCCTACGTCGCCGGCGCCTCCGGTCTGCCATTCGCGGTGCTGCGGGCCTACGCCGGTTCCGACCTGCCGAAGGTCAACCCGCTGATCAAATCCGTAACGTGCCCGTTCACCGGTGAAGTGCTGGCGGCGGTGCCGTCGGTGCGTCCGGACGTGACCGTGATCCACGCCCAGAAAGCCGACCGTCAGGGCAACGTGCTGCTGTGGGGCATTCTCGGCGTGCAGAAAGAAGCCGCACTGGCCGCCAAGCGTTGCATCGTTACCGTCGAAGAAATCGTCGACAACCTCAACGCGCCGATGAACGCCTGCGTGCTGCCGACCTGGGCCTTGAGCGCGGTCTGCCACGTACCCGGTGGCGCGCATCCTTCCTACGCCCACGGTTACACCGAGCGTGACAATCGCTTCTATCAGGCGTGGGATCCGATCGCCCGCGACCGTGAGACGTTTACCGCGTGGATCAACGAATACATCCATGGCTGCGCTGACTTCAGCGAGTTCCAGGCCAAGTTGGCCGCTGCTTCGGAGGCCAAGTAATGACTTACACCACCAATGAAATGATGACCGTCGCCGCGGCCCGTCGCCTGAAGAACGGCTCGGTATGCTTCGTCGGCATCGGCCTGCCGTCGAAAGCCGCCAACCTGGCGCGCCTGACCTCGTCGCCGGACGTGGTGCTGATCTACGAATCGGGCCCGATTGGCGCCAAACCCAGCGTATTGCCACTGTCCATCGGTGACGGCGAACTGGCGGAAACCGCCGACACTGTCGTGCCGACCGGTGAGATTTTTCGCTACTGGCTGCAGGGCGGACGCATCGACGTCGGTTTCCTCGGTGCAGCGCAGGTCGACCGTTTCGGCAACATCAACACCACGGTGGTCGGCGACTATCACCAGCCGAAAGTCCGTCTGCCGGGTGCCGGTGGCGCGCCGGAGATCGCCGGTTCCGCGAAAAGCGTGCTGATCATCCTTAAACAGTCGGCGCGTTCGTTTGTCGACAAACTCGATTTCATCACCTCGGTGGGCCATGGCGAGGGCGGCGATTCGCGCAAACGTCTCGGCCTGCCGGGCGCCGGCCCGGTCGGGATCATCACCGACCTGTGCATCATGGAGCCGGAAGAGGGCACCCATGAATTCGTGGTCACCGCACTGCATCCGGGCGTGACCCGCGAGCAAGTGGTCGCCGCCACCGGTTGGGCGATCCGTTTTGCCGACAGCGTGTCCACCACTGCCGAGCCGACCGAAGTCGAGCTGACCGCCCTGCGCGATCTCGAAGCCCGCACCGCAGCGGCCCACGGCCAGGCACCGGGAGAAGCATGATGCGTGACGTTTATATCTGCGATGCGATTCGTACGCCCATCGGTCGTTTCGGTGGCGGTCTGGCGGCGGTTCGCGCCGACGATCTGGCCGCCGTGCCGATCAAGGCCCTGATGGAACGCAACCCATCGGTGGACTGGAGCGCCATCGACGAAGTGTTCCTCGGCTGCGCCAACCAGGCCGGCGAAGACAACCGCAACGTCGCGCGCATGGCGCTGTTGCTGGCCGGTCTGCCGGACAGCGTTCCGGGCGTCACCCTCAATCGCCTCTGCGCGTCGGGCATGGACGCCATTGGTACAGCGTTCCGCGCCATTGCCAGTGGCGAAATGGAGCTGGCGATTGCCGGCGGCGTCGAGTCGATGTCCCGCGCACCGTTCGTAATGGGCAAGGCTGATGCGGCGTTTTCGCGCAACATGAAGCTGGAGGACACCACCATCGGCTGGCGTTTCATCAACCCGTTGATGAAAGCGCAGTACGGCGTCGACGCGATGCCGCAGACCGCCGACAACGTCGCCGACGATTACGAAATTTCCCGCGAGGATCAGGACGCTTTCGCCCTGCGCAGTCAGCAACGTACTGCCGCCGCCCAGGCTGCCGGCTACTTCGCCGAGGAAATCGTCGAAGTGCGGATCGCCCACAAGAAGGGCGAAACCGTGGTCAGCCAGGACGAACACCCTCGCGCCGACACCACGATTGAAGCCCTGACCAAATTGAAGCCAGTCAACGGCCCGGACAAGACCGTCACCGCCGGCAACGCTTCGGGCGTCAACGACGGTGCCGCCGCGCTGATTCTGGCTTCGGCCGAAGCAGTGAAAAAACACGGCCTGACTGCCCGCGCCAAAGTGCTGGGCATGGCCAGCGCCGGGGTCGCGCCACGGGTGATGGGCATCGGCCCGGTGCCGGCGGTGCGCAAACTCACCGAACGCCTTGGTGTGGCGGTCAGCGATTTCGATGTGATCGAACTCAACGAAGCGTTTGCCAGCCAGGGTCTGGCGGTATTGCGCGAGCTGGGTCTGGCGGACGACGCCGCCCAGGTCAACCCGAACGGCGGCGCGATTGCCTTGGGCCACCCGCTGGGCATGAGCGGCGCGCGTCTGGTACTGACCGCGCTGCATCAGCTGGAAAAGACCGGTGGCAAGAAAGGTCTGGCGACCATGTGCGTCGGCGTCGGCCAGGGTCTGGCCCTGGCCATCGAACGCGTCTGACGCAAGCCGTGACGAACAAGAACAGAGGAAAGCGAAATGACTGACAAGCCTGGTTACCGCCGCCCGCAGGAAGGCACCCAGCCGCCGTACCTGCACCCGAATTATCAATCCACCAATCTGCGCTCGCCGTCCAAGCCGTTGGTGTTTTTGCCGCACTCGCTGTCGGAAATCACCGGCCCGACCATCGGTGCCGAGCGTGTGGCCGACACCGATAACGATCTGACCGCCCAGCATCAGGGCGAGCCCCTCGGCGAGCGGATCATCATTCACGGGCGCGTGCTCGACGAAGACGGTCTGCCGGTGCCGGGGATTCTGGTGGAGATCTGGCAGGCCAACGCCGCCGGTCGCTACAACCACGCTCGCGATCTGCACGACGCACCGCTGGACCCGAACTTCACCGGCACCGGCCGCACCGTGACCGACGCCGACGGCTGGTATCAGTTCCAGACCATCAAGCCCGGCGCCTATCCGTGGGGCAACCACCACAACGCCTGGCGCCCGGCCCACGTGCATTTCTCGCTGTTCGGGCCGAGCATCCTGACGCGTCTGGTCACGCAGATGTATTTCCCGGGCGACCCGTTGCTGCCGTATGACCCGATCTACAACTGCGTGCCGGACACCTCGGCCAAGGAACGCCTGATCGCCGCTTTCGATCTGGAAAAAACCATTCCGTCCTACGCCCTCGCTTATCGCTGGGACATCGTGCTGCGCGGCCGCGAAGCCACGCCGATGGAGAAATGAGATGACCCTGACTGCGACCACGTCCCACACCGTCGGGCCGTATTACCACATCGGCCTGACCTGGCTGAACCGTGAAAACCTCGCCAACGAACTGACCCTCGGTCAGCGCGTGGCGATCAGCGGGCAAGTGGTGGACGGCAACGGCGATGTCGTCAACGACGCCATGCTCGAAGTCTGGCAGGCCAACGGCGCCGGCAAATACGATCACCCGGAAGACGAGCAGGCCAAGCCGCTCGATCCGAATTTCGAAGGTTTCGGCCGGGTGCCGGTGGACGCCGAAGGGCGCTTCCGTTTCACCACCATCAAGCCGGGCACGGTCGAAGGCCTGAAGGGCTCGACCCAGGCGCCGCACCTGGTGGTGCTGGTGTTCGCGCGCGGTCTGGTGAAGCACCTGCTGACGCGGATCTACTTCGAGGGCGATCCGGCGAACGTCAATGATCCGCTGCTCGAATGCGTACCGGCCGAGCGCCGCACCACGTTGCTGGCGAAGCCGGATGCAGCGGGTGTCTATCAGTGGAATGTGATTCTGCAGGGCACTGACGCCGAGACCGTGTTCTTCGATTACTAGAACACCACTTAACTCTGTGGGAGCGAGCTTGCTCGCGATGGCGGTAGATCAGTGACGTTTGTGCTGAATGACACACCGCATCGCGGGCAAGCCCGCTCCCACAGGGATTTGCAGCGCTTGAGTATCTGTGGAACGGGACTGTTGCGAAGTGTGTCTAGACTCTCACTGTCCCTATCGAGTGAAAAACAATGACAACCACCACCTCCCATTACACCGGTGAAGAGCGCAGCAAGCGCATCTTCGCCATTGTCGGCGCGTCGTCCGGCAACCTGGTCGAATGGTTCGACTTCTACGTCTACGCCTTCTGCGCGATCTATTTCGCCCCGGCGTTCTTCCCCTCCGACAACCCCACGGTGCAGCTGGTCAACACGGCAGGCGTGTTCGCCGCCGGGTTCCTGATGCGACCGATCGGCGGCTGGATTTTCGGCCGGGTCGCGGACAAGCACGGGCGCAAGAACTCGATGCTGATCTCGATTCTGATGATGTGCTTCGGTTCGTTGCTGATCGCCTGCCTGCCGACTTACAAGGACATTGGCGTCTGGGCGCCGTTGCTGCTGCTGTTCGCGCGACTGCTGCAAGGCCTGTCGGTGGGCGGTGAGTACGGCACCACCGCCACCTACATGAGCGAAGTCGCGCTCAAGGGGCAGCGCGGGTTTTTCGCCTCGTTCCAGTATGTGACCTTGATCGGCGGGCAACTGCTGGCGGTGTTGCTGGTGGTGATCCTGCAACAATTTCTCTCCGAAGAAGAGTTGCGCGCCTACGGCTGGCGGATTCCGTTCGTGGTCGGTGCGGCCGCCGCGTTGATTTCGCTGTTCCTGCGCCGTTCGCTGAAAGAAACCACCAGCAAGGAAATGCGCGAGAACAAGGACGCCGGCAGCATCCGCGCACTGTTCCGCGACCACAAGGCTGCGTTCATCACCGTGCTCGGCTACACCGCCGGCGGCTCGCTGATTTTCTACACCTTCACCACGTATATGCAGAAGTACCTGGTGAACACCGCCGGCATGCACGCCAAGACCGCCAGCTACATCATGACCGGCGCGCTGTTCCTGTACATGTGCATGCAGCCGCTGTTCGGCATGCTCGCCGACAAGATCGGCCGGCGTAACTCGATGCTCTGGTTCGGTGGCCTCGGCACACTGTTCACGGTGCCGATCCTGCTCAGCCTGAAAAGTGTCGGCAGCCCGTTCCTGGCCTTTGTGCTGATCACCCTGGCACTGGCGATCGTCAGCTTCTACACCTCGATCAGCGGTCTGGTGAAAGCCGAGATGTTCCCGCCGGAAGTCCGCGCCCTCGGCGTCGGTCTGGCGTATGCAGTGGCCAACGCGATCTTCGGCGGTTCGGCAGAATACGTCGCCCTGAGCCTGAAGGCCGGTGGCATGGAAAACGCGTTCTACTGGTATGTCACGATCATGATGGCCGTGGCGTTCCTGTTCAGCCTGCGCCTGCCCAAAGAAGCGAAGTATTTGCACCACGACCTTTAAAACGATGCGCGCGGGCCACAACGGCCCGCGCCGGCAAGGACTGTTTATGACTCAGCGACCGGGCAATCAATTGTTCGATGCCTACTTTACTGCCCGCGATATGCGCGACGTGTTCTGCGATCAGGGCCGGGTGCAGGCGATGCTCGACTTCGAAGCGGCGCTGGCCCGGGCCGAAGCGCGGGTCGGATTGATTCCGGGGGGCGCTGTCGCGTCGATCGAAAACGCCTGCCGCGCCGGGCTGTTTGATTTCGCAGCGTTGGGCGAGGCGATTGCCACGGCTGGCAACTCGGCGATCCCGCTGGTGAAAGCATTGGGCAAACAGATTGCTGCGACCGATGCTGAAGCCGAGCGCTACGTGCATCTGGGCGCCACCAGCCAGGACGTGATGGATTCCGGGCTGGTGCTGCAATTGCGTCAGGCGCTGGCGTTGATTGAAGGGGAGCTGGTGCAATTGGCTGACGCCCTCGCCATTCAGGCGCAGCGCCACGCCGCGACGCCGCTGGCCGGGCGCACCTGGCTGCAACATGCGACGCCGGTGACGCTCGGCATGAAGATCGCCGGTTGGCTTGGCGCGATCACTCGCAGCCGGCAGCGTCTGTGCGAACTCAAACCGCGACTGCTGGTGCTGCAATTCGGCGGCGCCTCGGGCACCCTCGCGGCGCTCGGCGAACAAGCGATGCCGATTGCCCGAGCACTGGCTGAAGAACTGCAACTGACTCTGCCGGAACAACCGTGGCACACCCAGCGCGATCGCATCGTCGAGTTTGGCGCCGTGCTCGGGCTGATCGCCGGCAGCCTCGGCAAACTCGGCCGCGACATCAGCCTGTTGATGCAGACCGAAGCGGCAGAAGTGTTCGAACCCTCGGCGCCGGGCAAGGGCGGTTCCTCGACCATGCCGCACAAGCGCAATCCAGTGGGTGCGGCGGTGTTGATCGGCGCGGCGACCCGCGTGCCAGGGCTGCTCTCGACGCTGTTCAGCGCCATGCCCCAGGAGCACGAACGCAGCCTCGGTCTGTGGCACGCCGAATGGGAAACCCTGCCGGAGATCTGCTGCCTGGTGTCCGGCGCACTGCAACAGGCGCGGCTGCTGGCCGACGGTCTGGAGGTCGATGTCGCGCGCATGGCCCGCAACCTGGAATTGACCCAAGGTCTGGTGCTGGCCGAAGCGGTGAGCATCGTCCTCGCGCAACGGGTCGGCCGCGACACCGCGCATCATCTGCTCGAACAATGCTGCAAACGAGCGGTGGCCGAACAGCGCCACCTGCGGGCGGTACTCGGTGACGAACCGCAGGTGACCGCCGAACTGAGCGCAACCGAACTGGATCATCTGCTCGATCCCGCCCATTACCTCGGTCAGGCGCAGGTCTGGGTCGAGCGGGCAGTGGCCGAACACAACGCATTGTCTGACTGAAAGGAGAGGGCTGTGGCTTTCGTTCAACTCGCCGATGGCGAACTGCATTACACATTGGAAGGCCCGGTCGATGCGCCGGTGCTGGTGCTTTCGAACTCGCTGGGCACCGACCTGCACATGTGGGACGTGCAGATGCCGGCCTTCACCGAACATTTTCGCGTGCTGCGTTTTGATACGCGCGGGCACGGCCAGTCGCTGGTGACGCCGGGCCCTTACAGTATCGAGCAACTGGGCCGCGATGTGTTGGCGCTGCTGGATGCGCTGCACATCGAGCGCGCACATTTCTGCGGTCTGTCGATGGGCGGGCTGATCGGCCAGTGGCTGGGGATCAATGCCGGCGAACGGCTGAACAAACTGATCGTCTGCAATACGGCGGCAAAAATCGGCGATCCGTCGGTGTGGAATCCGCGCATCGAAACCGTGCTGCGCGACGGCCCGGCGGCGATGGTCGCGTTGCGGGATGCGTCGATTGCCCGTTGGTTTACCCCGGACTTTTCTGCCGCCAATCCGGCAGCGGCCAAGCAGATCACCGACATGCTGGCCGCGACCAATCCTGAAGGTTACGCCGCCAACTGCGCGGCGGTGCGTGATGCGGATTTCCGTGAGCAGTTGTCGTCGATCAAGGCGCCGCTGCTGGTGATCGCCGGTACCGAAGATGCGGTGACGCCACCGTCCGGCGGGCATTTCATTCAGGAGCATGTGCGCGGCGCCGAGTACGCCGAGTTCTATGCCGCACATCTTTCCAACGTTCAGGCCGGCGACGCGTTCAGCGACCGTGTGCTGACCTTTCTGCTGGCCGATTGAGGGGATTTCCGTGGACGAGAAACAACGTTACGACGACGGCATGCAAGTGCGCCGCGCGGTGCTCGGCGACGCTCACGTCGATCGCAGCCTGACCACGCTGACCGAGTTCAACTCGGAATTCCAGGAGATGATCACCCGTCACGCCTGGGGTGACATCTGGACCCGTCCGGGCCTGCCGCGCCACACCCGCAGCCTGATCACCATCGCCATGCTGATCGGCATGAACCGCGAGGGTGAACTCAAGTTGCACCTGCGCGCAGCGGCCAACAATGGCGTGAGCCGCGGCGAGATCAAGGAAGTGATCATGCAGAGCGCGATCTACTGCGGGATTCCGGCGGCGAATGCGACCTTTCACTTGGCCGAATCAGTCTGGGATGAGCTGGGTACCGAATCCCGAGAGTGACGGCGGCTGATCCGGCCTCATCGCTGGCAAGCCAGCTCCCACAGGGGCTTCGGTGGACACGAATTTTGTGAACGACAGAAAACCTGTGGGAGCTGCCGTGCGACGATTCGACTTGCCAGCGATGGCGGCAGTTGCATTGATACATCACACCTTGGCGACAATGAAAATCCGCTTGAACGCAAATAGCGTATGGCCGTTTTCCTCCTGCGGATAATGCGCATGCACCCGCATCAGGTAGTGATAAATGAAGCGCGCCTGTTCCTCCGGCGTCAGCCCCTGCATCACCGGCCGCAGTGCCGACACCTTCACCCAGTCATAAATCGGTGAGCTTCCGCGCACGACCTGCAACTGTTCGGTTTCCCAGATCTCCAGCGACCGGGTCAGCGGCGCGAGCAACCGGTAGTAATCCTCCAGCGACAACAACGGTCGCGCCGCCATGCGCTGGCGCAATTGCGCAGTGCCGATGGGTCGACCGCAGGGGCCGGCATCGTCGAGGGTGTCGAGCATCAGCCGATACCACAGCGCATCGCGCCAGTCCGGCATGTGGGCGGCCAGACAGCCGTCGGGGTTGAGGTGGCGGAGCAGTCCCGGCAACAGCGTTTGATGGTCATCGATGAAATGCAGCACGGCCGCGGCGAACAACAGGTCGGCCGGCTTGCGGGGTTTCCAGTGTTGCAGCTCGGCGTGTTGCCAGCGCGCCTTGATCGGCAGGCAACGGGCGACCTGAAGCATGTCTTTCGAACTGTCGATGCCCTTGATATCTGCCTGGGGCCAGCGATCGGCCAGAACCTTGGTGGCTATGCCGGTGCCGCAACCGAGGTCATAAATGCGTCGAGGATTGTCCAGGTCGACGCGGCCGAGCAGTTCATCGACCGGTTGCTGCCTGAGACGGGAAAACTGCTGGTACGCCCTGGCGTCCCAGTCCTTGTCGGCGGGGGGCGGGTTGAATCGGGTGATCATGAGGTGGACCTCCAGTGATCAGCAGGGTCTTCCGATGACAACCTGGCCAAGTCTTGGGGACCGACATCAACAGATAACGGAAGCGAAGAGGGTGGAGCTCCTGAGTCCTTCAGGTTTTTCCACTTTAAATGATGGCTGGCGCAACGCCAGCCATTCGGACAGGCGGCTTAGAGCAGGCTGATCGGATAGCTGACGATCAACCGGTTCTCGTCGAACTCGTTGTTACTGAAATCACGACGCATGGTCGAGTTGCGCCATTTGACGTTCAGGTTCTTGAGCGCGCCGCTCTGCACCGTGTAGCCCAGTTCCGATTCGCGGCCCCATTCCTTTCCGTCGGTGACAGTGCCGGTGTGCACGTTGTCGCCGCTGATGTAGCGGTTCATCAGGGTCAGGCCGGGGAGACCGAGGACAACGAAGTTGTAGTCGTGGCGGATCTGCCAGGAGCGTTCCTGTGCGTTGTCATAGCTGGCGTTGTAGCTGTCGTTGGCCAGGGTGCCGCCGCTGGTGCCGTTGACGCGCATCCAGGCGCTGTCGCCGGTGAGTTTCTGCAGGCCGACGTAGAAGGTGTGGCCGCCGTATCGGGCCGAGAACAGGCCCGACCAGGTCTTGTTGTCGAGGTCGCCGGCGCGGGCACTGCCGTCGTCCTTGCCGTAGAAGAAGCCGAGGTTGGCGCCGAGGGTCCAGTCGCCGATTGGCTGGCTGTGGATCAGGTTGACGTACTGCTGGCTGTAGATGTCCTTGAGCTCGGCGTTCCACAAGCCGATCTGCGTGCGCTTGTCATTGAACACGTATTCGCCGCCCTGGAAGTTGAAGCGGTCTGAAGTGAAGGCAGCTTTGCCGGTCATCGACATGTCGCTCATGCTGCTGTCGTCTCGGGGGCTGTTGGCGCGGAACTGGCCGCCGTAAAGGGTCAGGCCGTCAATTTCCTTCGAAGTGATCTGGCCGCCGCGAAAGGTCTGCGGCAGCGAGCGACCGTCGTCCGAGCGCAGGATCGGCAGCACCGGCATCCACTCGCCGACCTTCACCTCGGTCTGCGACAGCTTCGCCTTGAACGCCACGTTGGTGCGGCCGAAGTTGTCCGCCGGGCGCCCGTCATGATCCAGCGGCAACAGTTGCGTACCGCCGGTGCCCTTGCCGCCATCGAGCTTCACCGAATACAGCCCGAGAACGTCCATGCCGAAACCGACGGTGCCCTGGGTGAAACCGGATTTCGCGTCGAGGATGAAGTTTTGCGTCCACTCTTCAGCCTTGCCCTGGGCCTTGGTCGGGTTGGTGAAGTTGCGGTTGATGTAGAAGTTGCGCAGGTTCAGGTTGACCTTGGCCCCTTCGATGAAACCGGCTTCTTCTGCCGCAGCGGGCAGCGCGGCGCCGGCCAGGGCGAGGGCGATCAGGCCGGGGAGTGCGTAGGGCGCAGGGGAGGTTGTCATGGGCTCGGGTCTCTCTTGTTTTTTTGGGCAAACGGGGCCACTGCGGCCGTTTTTGTGGCGCAGAAATACGATGGATTCAGTGGGCGAAGCGGCGGCGATCAGCCGGATGGAGCAGGGCGCGGGAGCATGTGTCGAACCTGTTGTTATTGGTTTTGTGGTTCGAATGGTGCGGGGGGCGGGCGAGGCGATTCAATCGGCGAAAGTGGAATTTGGGCGATTATCGAACGCAAGATTGGCAGGCAACAAAAAGCCCGCCAATCGGCGGGCTTCTTGTGTTCACCGGAAGATCAGAACAACTTCATCTTCGGCGCTTCTTCTTTGAGCGGCTCGTTCTGCGCGGTCTGCGCATTCCAGCCACCGCCCAGGGCCTTGTACAGGTTGACCGCACTGGTCAGCTGCGCGAGGCGGTCGGTGATCAGCGATTGTTGCGCGCTGAACAGCTGACGCTGGGCATCGAGGAAGGTCAGGTTGCTGTCGACGCCGATGCGATAGCGACGCTCGGCCAGGCGGTAGTAGTCCTGGTTGGCGGCGACGAAATCACGCTGGGCCTGCAACTGCTCGGTGTAGGTCTGGCGGGCGGCCAGGCCGTCGGCGACTTCCTGGAAGGCTGTTTGAATGGACTTCTCGTAGTTCGCCACGCCGATGTCCTTCTGGATCTTGGCGTAGTCGAGGCTGGCGCGCAGGCTGCCGGCGTTGAAGATCGGCAGGTTGATCTGCGGCTGGAACAGCCACGTGCCCGAACCGCCCTTGAACAGGCCGGACAGGTCCGGGCTCAGGCTGCCCGCGTTGGCGGTCAGGCTGATGCTCGGGAAGAACGCTGCGCGGGCCGCGCCGATGTTGGCGTTGGCCGCCTTCAGGTTGTACTCGGCCTGAAGGATGTCCGGACGACGTTGCAGCAGATCCGACGGCAGGCCGGCCGGCACATCGGCCAGCAGGTCATCCGACAGCGGTTTGGCCGCTTGCAGATTGGCCGGCACGCCGGTGCCGAGCAGCAGGGTCAGGCTGTTTTCGTCCTGTGCGACCTGGCGGGTGTAACGCGCCAGTTGTGCACGAGCGTTCTCGACCGAGGTGCGCGACTGCGCCAGGTCCAGCGCCGAAGCCACACCGACTTCGTTGCTGCGGCTGGTCAGCTTGTAGCTTTCCTCGAAGGCACCGAGGGTGTCCTGCGTCAGCTTGAGCAGTTCCTTGTCGGCCTGCCAGGTCAGGTAGGCGTTGGCCACGCTGGCGACCAGGCTGATCTGGGTGCTGCGGCGCGCTTCTTCGGTGGCGAAGTATTGTTGCAGCGCTTGTTCGCTCAGGCTGCGAACCCGACCGAACAGGTCGAGCTCGTAGGCGCTGATGCCGACGGTGGCGGAGTAGGAACTGGTGATCGTCGAATCACCGGTCTGCGACGCACGGGCCGGAACCCGCTGACGGCTGCCGCTGGCATTGGCCGACACGGCCGGGAACAGGTCGGCGCGCTGGATGCGGTATTGAGCCGCATAGGCGTCGATGTTCAGCGCCGCGACACGCAGGTCGCGGTTGTTTTCCAGGGCGACCTGGATCAGCTGCTGCAGGGCAGGGTCATGGAAAAACTGCTTCCAGCCCTGTTCGGCAGCGGCCTGCGCCGGTGCCTGGGCCGGCGAGTACGCCGGGCCCTGCGGGAACTGCGCGGCCACCGGTGCTTCAGGCTGCTGATAATCCGGTATCAGCGAGCAACCACTTAGCACGAACGCGGCGACTGCGATGGAGAGTAGCGACTTGCTCATTGGCCAGCCTCTTTAGGAGTTTCTATGGCGTCATCCTTGCCGGCGTTTTTGCGCTGACCCATGGACGACACAGTGACGAAGAACAGTGGAACCCAGAAGATCGCCAGGATCGTTGCAGTGAGCATACCGCCAATCACGCCGGTACCGATCGCGTGTTGACTGCCCGAACCTGCGCCAGTGGAGATAGCCAACGGTACAACACCGAGGACGAACGCCAGCGACGTCATGATGATCGGTCGCAGACGCATACGGCAGGCTTCAATGGCCGCATCACGCAGGCTGCGCCCCTGCTCGTGCAGCTCCTTGGCGAACTCGACGATCAGAATGGCGTTTTTAGCCGCCAGACCAATGGTCGTCAACAGCCCCACCTGGAAGTACACGTCGTTCGACAGGCCGCGCAGGCTGGTGGCCATCAGCGCACCGATGATCCCCAGCGGTACCACGAGCATGACCGCGATCGGAATCGACCAGCTTTCATACAACGCCGCCAGACACAGGAACACCATCAGCAGCGACAGGGCGTACAGCGCCGGAGCCTGCGAGCCGGACAGTCGTTCTTCGTACGACAGACCGGTCCACGAGATACCGACACCGGCCGGCAGTTTCTTGGCAATCGCTTCGACTTCGGCCATCGCTTCACCGGTGGAGTAACCCGGCGCCGGAGAACCGAGGATCTCCATCGCTTCTACACCGTTGTAACGCGCCAGTTTCGGCGAACCGTAGATCCACTCGCCCTTGGCGAACGCGGAGAACGGAACCATGGTGCCGGCGCTGTTGCGCACGTACCACTTCTTCAGGTCTTCAGGGCTCATGCGAGCGCCGGCCTGACCTTGCACGTAAACCTTCTTCACACGACCGCGGTCGATGAAGTCGTTGACGTAGCTACTACCGAAGGAGATCGACAGGGTGCTGTTGATGTCGGAAAGGCTCAAGCCCAGGGCTCGGGCCTTCTCGTCGTCGATTTCCAGGTGGTATTGCGGCTCGTCGTTCAGACCGTTCGGACGTACCTGGTAGAGCACCTTGCTCTGCGCAGCCATGCCGAGGAACTGGTTACGGGCTTCCATCAACTTGTCGTGACCGATACCGGCGCGGTCCTGCAGGAACACGTCGAAACCGGTGGCGTTACCCAGCTCCAGAACTGCCGGCGGGGCGAAGGCAAACACCATCGCATCGCGGAAGCTGAAGAAGTGCTGCTGGGCGCGTTGAGCCAGGGCGAACACGCTGTTGCTCGCGTCACGCTCGTCCCATGGCTTGAGCATGATGAACGCCAGACCCGAACTCTGGCCGCGACCGGCGAAGTTGAAGCCGTTCACGGTGAACACCGAGGCTACCGAACTGGATTCTTTGTCCAGCAAGTAGGTACGCATTTCATCGATTACCACCTGCGTGCGCTCGGCACTGGAACCGGCCGGGGTCTGCACCTGGGCGAACAGTACGCCCTGGTCTTCTTCCGGCAGGAACGCCGTTGGAATGCGGGTGAACAGCCAGATCATGCCGACCACGATCAGCAGGTAGGCCAGCAGATACGGCGCCTTGCGCTGCAGGATGTTGCCGACACCGCGCTCGTAGCTGCGCACGCTGCGGTCGAAGTTGCGGTTGAACCAGCCGAAGAAGCCGCGTTTCGGTGTGCCGTGCTCGCCTTTCGGAATCGCCTTGAGCATGGTGGCGCAGAGCGCCGGGGTAAAGATCAGCGCGACCAGAACCGACAGGCCCATGGCCGACACGATGGTGATCGAGAACTGACGGTAGATCACACCGGTGGAGCCGCTGAAGAATGCCATCGGCAGCAATACCGCCGACAGAACGAGCGCGATACCGACCAGTGCGCCCTGGATCTGGCCCATGGACTTCTTGGTCGCTTCCTTCGGTGACAGGCCTTCTTCGGCCATCACCCGCTCGACGTTCTCCACCACGACGATGGCGTCGTCCACCAGCAAGCCGATGGCCAATACCATGCCGAACATGGTCAGGGTGTTGATGCTGAAACCGGCGGCCGCGAGGATGCCGAACGTACCGAGCAATACCACCGGCACGGTCATCGTGGTGATGACGGTGGCGCGGAAGTTCTGCAGGAACAGGAACATCACCAGGAACACCAGCACGATCGCTTCTACCAGGGTTTCAACCACACCCTTGATCGACTCGGTCACCACCGGGGTGGTGTCGTACGGGAACACTACTTCCATGCCTTGCGGGAAGAACGGCTTGAGGTCGTCAATCGTCTTGCGCAGGGCTTTTGCGGTGTCGAGGGCGTTGGCACCGTTGGCCAGTTTTACCGCCAGACCGGAAGCCGGCTTGCCGTTGAACTGCGCCGCGATACTGGAGTTTTCACCGCCCAGACCGACATCGGCGACGTCACCGATACGGACTTGCGAGCCATCCTGGTTGACCTTCAGCAGAATCGCCTTGAACTGCTCGGCCGTCTGCAGACGGGTCTTGCCGATGATCGTGGCGTTCAGTTGCTGACCTGGCAGCGCCGGCAGACCGCCGAGCTGACCGGAGGAGATCTGAACGTTCTGCGCCGAGATCGCGGCGCTGACATCGGCCGGGGTCAGGTTGTACTTGTTCAGTTTGGCCGGGTCGAGCCAGATGCGCATCGCGTACTGGGCACCGAAGACCTGGAAGTCACCGACACCGGCGGTCCGCGAGATCGGGTCCTGCATGTTCGACACGATGTAGTTGGACAGGTCGTCCTTGGTCATGCTGCCGTCACGCGATACCACGCCGATCACCAGCAGGAAGTTCTTCACTGCCTTGGTCACGCGGATACCTTGTTGCTGCACTTCCTGCGGCAACAGCGGGGTGGCCAGGTTCAGCTTGTTCTGGACCTGGACCTGCGCGGTGTCGGAGTTGGTGCCTTGCTCGAAGGTCGCGGTGATGGTCATGCTGCCGTCGGAGTTACTTTCCGAGGACACATAACGCAGGTTGTCGATACCGTTGAGCTGTTGCTCGATCACCTGGACCACGGTGTCCTGAACCGTCTGTGCCGAAGCACCCGGGTAGGTCACGGAAATTGCAATGGCCGGTGGCGCAATGCTCGGGTACTGGTTGATCGGCAACTTGAGGATCGATAGAGCCCCGACCAGCATGATCACCAGGGCAATTACCCAGGCGAAAATCGGACGGTCGATAAAAAATTTCGACATGAGTTACTCCCCTTTGCCGCCGTAGGCTTTGTCAGCTGCCTTGGCGGGTGCCGGGTTCTTGGCTACGTTGGTCGCTTCGGTCGGGTTGACCTGGACACCTGGACGCACGAATTGCAGCCCTTCGGTGATCAGGCGATCGCCGGCTTTCAGGCCGTCTTCGATCAGCCACTGGCTGCCGACGGTACGGCTGGCCTTGAGCTGACGCAGTTCGACCTTGTTGTCCGCACCGACCACCAGCGCGGTCGGTGTACCCTTGAGGTCACGGGTCACGCCCTGTTGCGGCGCCAGAATGGCGGCGGCGTTGACACCGGCCTGCAGCTGGGCGCGAACGAACATGCCCGGCAACAGGGTGTGATCCGGGTTCGGGAATACGGCGCGCAGGGTCACGGAACCAGTGGTCGGGTCGACCGACACTTCGGAGAATTCCAGCTTACCGTCGAGCTTGTATTGGCTGCCGTCTTCCAGGGTCAGCTTGACCGCAGCGGCGTTGTCGCCGGCCTTCTGCAGGCGGCCACTTTCCAGTTCGCGACGCAGCTCCAGCAATTCGACCGAAGACTGAGTGACGTCGACGTAGATCGGGTCCAGTTGCTGGATGGTCGCCATCGCATCGGCCTGGCCGCTGCTGACCAGCGCGCCTTCGGTCACCGAAGAGCGGCCGATACGACCGGAGATCGGTGCGTAGACCTTGGTGTAGCGCACGTTGATCTGTGCGGTCTGCAACGACGCTTCCGATTGCAGGCGGTTGGCCACGGCGGTGTCGTATTCCTGACGGCTGACGGCCTGCTCGTCCACCAACTGCTTGTAGCGGTCGGAGATCGATTTGGTCGAACGCAGGCTGGCTTCGGCGCTTTTCAGGGTCGCTTCATAGACCGACGGATCGATCTGATACAGCTGCTGGCCGGCTTTGACATCGCCGCCTTCCTTGAACAGACGCTTGAGAATGATGCCGTTGACCTGCGGGCGAACTTCAGCGATGCGGAACGCACTGGTGCGGCCCGGCAGTTCGGAAGTCAGGGTAAAGGCTTGTGGTTGCAGGGTGACGACGCCGACCTGAGGAGGTGGTGCGGCGGGAGCCGCCTCTTCCTTTTTACATCCGCTGAGCAGCGATGCCAGGGCGACGGCAGTGACCAGAGCGGTAACAGCTGGCTTGAATTGCATGAAGATCCTCGGGTCAGGCGCGCGAAAAGCGCACAAGAAGTGTGGAAGGGTAAAAAAAGGTTACCGGGTGGATAAGTAGCTTGCTAAGGAATATACTTACGTTCATGGTTGTTTGTAAACACCTTGGCGTCGTATCCACCCTGTTACAAAAGTCGTCGCAAGGTCTGAAATTGTAGGCCGGGGAGCCGATCCGCGAGAGATCAACCCTTTTTTATTCAGCGGATATTCAGCCATCCCTGAAACATCCTGTTTGAGGTTTTACTGCCATGGTTCGTCGTACCAAAGAGGAAGCTCAGGAAACGCGCAGCCAGATTCTCGAAGCGGCCGAGAAAGCCTTCTATGAGCGGGGCGTGGCCCGCACGACCCTGTCGGATATCGCCACCCTGGCCGGGGTGACGCGCGGTGCCATCTACTGGCACTTCAGCAACAAGGCCGACCTGTTGCAAGCGATGCTCGATACCCTGCATGAGCCGCTGGACGAACTGGCCAAGGCCAGCGAAAGCGAGGATGAACCCGATCCGCTTGGCTGCATGCGCCAATTGCTGATTCATTTGTTTCATCAAGTTGCACTGGACCCGAAGACCCGGCGTATCAACGAAATTCTGTTTCATAAGTGCGAGTTCACCGATGAAATGTGCGATCTGCGCCAGCAGCGCCGGACCGCCAGCCTCGATTGCAATGTGCGGATCGCGCTGACATTGAGTAATGCGGTCAATCGCGGGCAGTTGCCGGCAGACCTCGACACTGCCCGGGCAGCCATCAGCATTCACGCCTATATCGATGGCCTCCTTTATGGATGGCTCCTGGCGCCGGACAGCTTCGAGCTGTACGCAGAGGCCGAGCGCTGGGTCGATACCGGGCTGGATATGCTGCGCTGGAGCCCCAGCCTGCGCAAATGAAACAAAATTCGTTATTGGATCAGTTTGTGTCAATGACGGAGGAGGGTGAAGATCCCTCACTCGCCCCGCTGCAATGGGATGCTTTTATATACCTCTGCGGCGCGGGTTGAAACGTAGCGAGCTACGTATTTTGTAGGGATTTTGTGTCGAGCCTGTGAACGAATGTGAGCGGCTCGCCCACCCGGCGCCCAATAAAAAGCCCCCGACTCTCGCGAGTCGGGGGCTTTTGTATTTCTGCTGTGTGGCTTACAGCGTCGGGTAGTCGAGGTAGCCGACCGCGCCTTTGCCGTAGAAGGTTTCCGGGTGCGGTTCGTTCAGCGGCGCATCGGCCTTCAAACGGGCCGGCAGGTCCGGGTTGGCAATGAACGGGATGCCGAATGCCACGGCGTCAGCCTTGCCCTCGGCCAGCCACGCGTTGGCGCTGTCCTTGGTGAAGCGCTCGTTGGCGATGTACGCGCCGCCGAAGGCTTCTTTCAGTTGTGGGCCGAGGCTGTCGGCGCCTTCTTTCTCGCGGGAGCAGATGAAGGCGATGCCACGCTTGCCCAGTTCACGGGCGACGTAGGTGAAGGTTTCGGCCAGGTTGTCGTCGCCCATGTCATGGGAGTCGGCGCGCGGTGCCAGGTGCACACCGATACGACCGGCGCCCCAGACTTCGATCGCAGCGTCGGTCACTTCCAGCAGCAGACGGGCACGGTTTTCCAGGGAGCCGCCGTAGATGTCGGTGCGCTGGTTGGTGCTGCTTTGCAGGAACTGGTCGAGCAGGTAGCCGTTGGCGCCGTGGATTTCCACGCCGTCGAAACCGGCAGCCTTGGCGTTTTCCGCACCGACGCGGTAAGCGTCGACGATGTCGGCGATTTCAGCGGTTTCCAGTGCACGTGGCGTCGGATAGTCGGCCAGTGGGCGAACCAGGCTGACGTGACCTTTTGGCTGGATGGCGCTCGGTGCCACCGGCGCTTCGCCGTTCAGGTACGACGGGTGGGAGACCCGGCCGACGTGCCACAGTTGCAGGACGATCTTGCCACCAGCGGCGTGAACGGCCTTGGTCACGTTGGTCCAGCCGCGCACCTGGTCGTTGGACCAGATGCCGGGGGTGTCCGGGTAGCCGACGCCCATCGGGGTCACCGAGGTGGCTTCGCTGAGGATCAGGCCGGCCGAGGCGCGTTGTACGTAGTACTCGGCCATCAGCGCGTTCGGTACGCGGCCTTCGTCGGCGCGGCAGCGGGTCAGCGGCGCCATGATGATGCGGTTGGACAGCTCGAGGTCGCCCAGTTTGATCGGATCGAAAATTGTTGCCATGAGATACAACCCTCGTGAGGTAAGTGAGTGAATCAGTTAGCGGTGGCCAGCTCGGGATTGCCGTTCTGGCGGAATGTGATCAGGGTCACCAGCAGTGCGAGGACTGCCAGCGCAGCGGCAGCAAGAGGCACGCTGGTCAGGCCGTAGCCGTGGGCAATGACGCTGCCGCCGACCCAGGCGCCGAGGGCGTTGCCGACGTTGAAGGCGCCGATGTTCAGGGTCGACACCAGATTCGGTGCGGCCTGGCCGTAGGTCACGACGTTCACTTGCAGGGCAGGCACGGCGGCGAAACACGCGGTGGCCCAGAGGAACAGGGTGATTTCGGTGGGGATCAGCGCGATGCTGGTCCAGGTCAGTACGGTAGAGGTCACGGCCATGGCGATGAACACGCCGATCAGGGTCGCGGCCAGGCCCTTGTCGGCCAGTTTTCCGCCGAGGATGTTGCCGACGGTCAGGCCCAGGCCGATGAGCATCAGGGTCCAGGTCACGCCACGAGGCGAGACGCCGGTGACATCGCCCAGCAACGGTGCGACGTAAGTGAACAGGGTGAACACCGAGGCGGCGAACAGTGCGGTCATGCTCAGCGACAGCCAGATACCGGCGCCTTTGAGTGCGGCCAGTTCGGCACGCATGTCGAGTTTTTCTTCGTCACGCTTGGCCGGCAGGAAGCGGATCAGGCCGATCAGCGCGATCACACCGATCACGGTCACTGCCCAGAAGGTCGAACGCCAGCCGGCTTCCTGACCGAGGGCGGTGCCCAGCGGTACGCCGAGTACGTTGGCCAGGGTCAGGCCGGTGAACATCAGGGCTACGGCCGAGGCGCGTTTGTTCGGCGCCACCAGGTTGGCCGCGACCACCGAACCGATGCCGAAGAACGCGCCGTGGCAGAGGGCGGTGACGACGCGAGCGAACATCAGCACGTTGTAGTCACTGGCGATGGCACAGAGCAGGTTGCCGATAATGAAGATGCCCATCAGCGTTACCAGTGCAGCCTTGCGCGGCAGTTTTGCAGTGGCCATTGCCATGAACGGTGCACCAATCGCCACGCCCAGGGCGTAGCCGGTCACCAGCCAGCCGGCGCCGGGAATCGACACACCGAGGTCGGCCGCCACATTGGGCAGCAGGCCCATGATGACGAACTCGGTGGTGCCGATGGCGAAGGCGCTCAAGGCGAGTATGAGTAGCGAGAGGGGCATCGTTGGGTCCTTTTGGCTGGCTGACGTTAAGGGTCAGAGCTCTTTGCTGAGGGTGCTGAGGAACGCCTGGATCACGTCCTCGTTGCGTTTGAAAAAGTGCCACTGGCCGGCTTTCTGGCTGCTGATCAGCCCGGCCCGTTGCAGGGTGGCCAGGTGGGCGGAGACGGTCGATTGCGACAGGCCGCAGCGTTGATCGATCTGCCCGGCGCAGATGCCGTACTCGTGGTTGTGGATCTGTTCCGGAAACTGGGCTTTCGGGTCTTTCAGCCAGTTGAGGATGTCTCGCCGTACTGGGTGTGCCAGGGCTTTTATTATTTCGTCGAGGTCAATGTTCATGGCTGGGTGCTCGTGATGTGTGTAGCGCTATATCGCGATGAGGCGAACTTTATATCGGTACTTCGCGATACACCAATATGAATTTGATCTGACGACCGTATAAATCGGTATATCGGGTTATAACGATATGTGAGGTGTAAACAAACGCGGGCGCGGTGCTAAGCTGCGCCCATGAACTATCTCGCACATTTACACCTCGGTGGCCAGCGCCCCGGTCAACTGCTCGGCAGTCTGTATGGCGATTTCGTCAAAGGGCGGCTGCAAGGCCAGTTTGATCCGGAGATCGAAGCGGCGATTGCCCTGCATCGGCAGATCGACGTGTTCACTGATCGCCATCCATTGGTGGACGCCTCACTGGCGCGGTTTTCCACGACTCGCCGCCGTTACGCGGGCATCGTTCTCGACGTGTTTTTCGACCATTGCCTGGCCCGGGACTGGACGCTGTACGCCGACCGACCGCTCAACCAATTCACCACCGACGTTTACCGCGTACTGTCCAGCGAGCGGCAATTGCCCGAGCGTCTGGCGAAGATCGCCCCGCACATGGTGGCCAATGACTGGTTGGGTTCGTATCAGGAATTCGAAGTGCTGGACCAGGTGCTGCGGGGGATTTCCCGGCGCCTGACCCGACCTGAGGAATTGGCCGGGGCGATGCAGGAGTTGCGGCGTCTGTATGAGCCGCTCAGTGATGACTTTCGTTTGTTCTACCCACAACTCCAAGAGTTCTCCCGACGCTCTCAGGCAAACTGAATCCCTGTGGGAGCTGGCTTGCCAGCGATGGCTTCGGCCCTTCCAGCATTGATGCTGACTGGTCTATCGCTATCGCGGGCAAGCCCGCTTCCACAGGGGCACCGGGTGATTTCAGAAATTGCGTATCAGGCAGCGATTGCCGGGCGCATCGGGGCTTGATGTTTGTCGGGAATTGCGCCGAACAATGCTTTCTGCACTGCTTGCTGCGATTCGAATGCCAGTGCCGCGCGTTCCCGGCCCTGGCAGGCAATCGGCTTGAGCAGATGAATCTCGACATCGCCGCAGTCGTTGCTGAACAGGCGCATCAGGTGCGACAGCAGATCATCGTCACCAATGAACGGCGCCAGCGAATCGATCTTGCCGTCGCGCAGATAACGGATCGCCACCGGTTGCAGCTTCACCTCGGAATCGATTGCCGCCGACAGCAGGCGACCGTGAAAGGTGCGCAGCGAACGGCCATCGGTGGTGGTGCCTTCCGGGAACATCAGCAGCGGATGATCGGTTTGCAGGTGACGGGTCATCTGTTTGCGGATCAACTGGCTGTCGCCCGAGCCGCGACGGATGAACAGGCTGCCGGCCTTCGCCGCCAGCCAGCCGGCCACCGGCCAGGTGCGCACTTCGGCCTTGGACAGAAACGACAGCGGCGTGAGCATGCCGAGCAGCGGAATGTCGGTCCACGACACATGGTTGCTGACCCACAGCATCGGCTGTTTCGGCAGCTCGCCATGTACGGTCACGCGAAAGGGCAGGGCATTGCTCAGACGCGCCATGAAAAACCGCGACCAGCGCTGCCGACGCTCCATCGAATGGGCCAGCCCCAGACGTTCGAAAACCCCGAAGACACTGGCCATGCTCAGGCCCAGTGTCACCACCAGCAGCACTCGCGCAATTCGCGCGTACACCCGCAGCCGGCTCATTACACAGCCGCCTTGAAGTGCTTGGCGTAGCGCGGGCAGAGCTCGTCGCGCTTGAGCAGGATGAACACGTCGGCGACCTGGAAGTCTTCGTCCCAGCACGGCTCGCCGCAGATCTTCGCGCCCAGACGCATGTAGGCCTTGAGCAGCGGTGGCATTTCGGCGATCACGTTTGATGGAATGTCGAGGCTCGGCAGTGGATTCTTCGGTTCGGCGCGCAGGTGTTCGGTGCACAGATAACGTTCGCGCAGACGCTGCATGATCGCGTGGGCCTGTACGCCGCCGTCCTGCATCGGGATGCTCGCGCAGCCCATCAGGTAGCTATAGCCGCCCTGATTGAGGACTTCGGCCAGTTCGCCCCAGAGCACGGCGATGGTGCCGCCGTTGCGGTAGGCCGGGTCGACGCAGGTGCGACCGATTTCCAGGATCGGGCCTTGCAGGCCGGCGAGGCCGTGCAGGCTGAATTCTTCTTCGCTGTAGAACTTGCCCAGGCTGCTGGCGGCGGTGTGATCGAGCAAACGGGTGGTCGCCACCAGGCGGCCGGTGTTCAGGTCACGCACGCCGATGTGGCTGCAGTGAACATCATAGTCATCCATGTCCAGACCCAGCTCCGCGCCGTTCAGCTTGGCGTTGAACTCGCCGCTGAACACGTTGAAGCGCAAGGCCTGGGCTTGCTGCAAGGCCTCGGCGCCGATCAGGCGTTCGGCTTGCAGGCGGCGTTCATTGCCGGTGTCGCTGATGCGGGCGATCTGAGTCATGTGAATCTCCGTACGGGCCTTGAACCCGTCATGGGTTGCAGCCGATCGACTTTCTTTATGCAGCCGTGTTGTGCAAAGTCAGGCTATGTAGCCCCGGTGTCATCGCCATGAATGTTTGGTGATGCTTATATGACAGCCCACGAGGAGCCTCTGATGACCTGGTCGACCCTGCTTGAATGCCGCGAACGCCTGCCCGCTGTTGCCGATCTGGCGGAGGGCTTCGCCACGTTGCTGCATCAACTGGGCAGCGTGACGCCGTTCGAACTGGCGGTGGCGGGAGGGCGGCGGATGGCGACGCCGGGGCTGGCGTTTCTGGTGGGTTATCAGGCGGCGCTGCGCATGCTCTGGCCGAGCGCGCCGCCGAGCCTCGGCGCGTTGTGTGCGACCGAGCAGCGCAGCCTGCGCCCGGCGGACATGCAGACCCGGCTCACGGATCTGCGCCTCACCGGACAAAAGGATTTCGTCACCGCCGGCGATGCGGCGGACTGGCTGCTGATCGCCGCGCGCAGTGAACAACCCGGCGAATCACCGCGCCTGAGTCTGGCGGTGGTGTATCCCGGCGAGACCGGCGTGCGGGTGGAAAAACTCCCGGCGCTGCCGTTGATGCCGGACATCAGCCATGGCCGGCTGCATCTCGACGATGCGTTGTGTGAATTGCTCGCCGGGGACGGTTGGGATGCTTACGTCAAACCGTTCCGCACCCTTGAAGATGTCTATGTGCTCAGCGCAATGACGGCGTGGCTGTACGGCGTCAGTCAGGACAGCGGCTGGCCGCAGCCGCTGCAATTGCGCTTGCTGGCGCTGTTGGCCGGTTGCGCGGAAGTCAGTCGCCAGCCGCCGAACAATCCGGCCGGGCATGTGTTGCTCGGCGGATTGTTTGCGCAGTTCGACGGGCTTAAAGCCGAAGTTGATCAGGCGCTGCGCGACAGCAATCCTGAGTGGGCGGCGATGTGGCAGCGCGATCAATCGGTCATGCAACTGGCCGCAGGTGCGCGGGCCAAGCGTCTGGCCAAGGCCTTAGCGGTGAATTGACCGGCCCCATCGCGGGCAAGCCCGCTCCCACAGGGTTAGAGGATTGCCACAAGTTGTCAACATGCCACGGATCCTGTGGGAGCTGGCTTGCCAGCGATGGCGGTCTATTGGGCAGCCGAAATCTCAAATTTGTCATCAATCCTGACTACCCTCAGCAGGTTCATCCCCAGAGCCCTCACCATGTTCAAAGGCCTGTCCCTGTTTCTGCTGCTGATCAGCTTCACGGTTCAGGCCGAACAATGGCCGGGCGAGCAATGGCCGACCGGCCCGAAAATTACCGCTCCCGCCGTCGAAGCTTTGGAGACCTACGCCTTCCCGACCCGCGATGACAGCACCCGCAAAGGCATTCGCACCGACGCCTTGCTGGTGATCCGCGACGGCCAGGTCATCTACGAACGCTACGCCGCCGCGACCACCGCCGACACTCCGCACCTGACCTGGTCGATCAGCAAAAGCCTGATGGCCACGGTGTTCGGCGTGGCGTACGGCGAAGGCTTGTTCAAGCTCGATGACCCGGCCGCGCAATATTACCCGGCGCTGGAAAAACACCCGGCCATCACGATCAAGGATCTGCTGCACTGGGCGTCGGGCATCGACTGGCAGGAAGACTACGAATACGCCCCGTTGAAATCCTCGGTGGTGGCGATGCTCTACACCCGTGGTCACCGCGACATGGCCGCCTTCACCGCCGACCACGACAGTTACGCGCCAGCAGGCCAGGCGTTCCGCTACTCCAGCGGCGACAGCAATCTGTTGTCCGCGGCACTGAAAACCATCGTCGGCCCGCAACGTTATCCGGACTATCCGTGGACAGCGCTTTTCGATCCCCTGGGCATCCGCCATGCCACGTGGGAAACCGACGCCACGGGCACCTTCGTCGCCTCCTCCTACGCTTATATGACCGCCCGGGACCTGGCGCGAATCGGTCTGTTGATGGAACGGGACGGACGCTGGAACGACCGGCAGTTGCTGCCCAAAGATTGGGTCGCCTTCAATCGCCAACCCTTCGCCGGCTACAAGGCTAATCAGGACGAAGCCGTGCCCGGTGCCCAGTGGTGGCTCAATCGCCCGGCAGATGGCGCGCCTTCGCCGTGGCCCGACGCACCGCCCGACACCTTCGCCGCCCTCGGCCACTGGGGCCAGGCGCTGTACGTAATCCCGAGCGAAAAACTGGTGATCGTCCGCTACGCCGATGACCGCGACGGCAGCTATCGCCACAACGAATTGCTCAAGCGCGTGCTGGGGGCGTTGCGGCCATGAAACTGTTCAGACGAATCCTGCTGGTGCTGTTGGTCGTGCTGCTGGGCTGGGGCTGGCACGAACGCGAAAACCTGTGGGCCTTCCCGGACATCATCAGCGCCTACACCGCCAAGGAATATTGTTCGTGCCGCTATGTGATGAACAACGACGCCGAGTATTGCAGGGGCTACGTGAAGCAGTGGTTGCCCAGCGAACTGACCGATGACCGCACGCAAAAAATCGTCACCGCCAGCGGCCTGGGGCGCAGCAACAGCGCCCGGTGGCAAGGCGAACGCCAGGGCTGTCGCCTCAATCCATGATTCAGACCCGTTTTGCAAACCACTGAAAAACTCTGTGGGAGCGGGCTTGCCCGCGATGGCGGTGTATCAGGCGCCGAAAATGTCACTTCTGCCGGCGCAGTCGCTGGCAAGCCAGCTCCCACAGGATGGGTGTTGATCTCAAGAACTTCGCCTGACCCTAAAGCTTGCGGTTCCACCCTGTGGAACCACATTCGATTGTCCTCTCGCGTGTCTCGCGGTTATCTGGCGGTGAGCACGACCTGCCGTTCACGTGTCGTGAAACAACACCGAACAACAAGACCGGGAACACCCGCGCGAGGAGAACCGTCATGCCCCGACATCAGCACATTCTGGCCTGGCTCAACGATGTGGCCGCCGACCTGCACGCCACCCGCCAGGACATTCACGCTCACCCTGAACTCGGTTTCGAGGAAAGCCGCACCTCGGCGCTGGTCGCCAGGTCACTCGAAGCGTGGGGCTATGAAGTCCACACCGGCGTCGGCAAGACCGGCGTGGTCGGCGTACTGCGCAACGGCAGCAGCACACGCAGACTCGGGCTGCGCGCCGACATGGATGCACTGCCGATCATCGAGAACACCGGCGTCGCCTACAGCAGCCGCCATCAGGGCTGCATGCACGCCTGCGGTCATGACGGGCACACCGCGATGCTGCTCGGTGCGGCGCGTTATCTGGCCGCGACCCGCCAGTTCGACGGCACGCTGACGCTGATTTTCCAGCCCGCCGAAGAGGGGCAGGGCGGGGCTGAAGCGATGCTTGCCGACGGCCTGCTCGAACGCTTCCCGTGCGATGCGCTGTTCGGCATGCACAACATGCCGGGCCTGCCGGCGGGGCATCTTGGGTTTCGCGAAGGGCCGATGATGGCCTCGCAGGATCTGCTCACGGTGACCATCGAAGGCGTCGGCGGCCACGGCTCGATGCCGCATCTGGCGGTGGATCCGCTGGTCGCTGCTGCCAGTGTGGTGATGGCTTTGCAAACCGTGGTCGCGCGCAACATCGATGCGCAGCAGGCGGCGGTGGTGACGGTCGGCGCGTTGCAGGCCGGCGAGGCGGCCAACGTGATTCCGCAACAGGCGATCCTGCGCCTGAGCCTGCGTGCGCTGAATGCCGAGGTTCGCGAACAGACCCTGAACCGCGTGCGCTCGATCATCGAAGCCCAGGCCGAAAGCTTCGGCTGCACCTCAACCATCGAACACCGCCCGGCCTACCCGGTACTGGTCAACCACGCCGCCGAAACCGAGTTCGCCCGTCAGGTCGGCGTCGAACTGGTCGGTGCCGACGCCGTGGATGGCAACACACCGAAACTGATGGGCAGCGAAGACTTCGCCTGGATGCTCCAGCGCTGCCCCGGCGCCTACCTGTTCATCGGCAACGGCGTGACGCGGCCGATGGTGCATAACCCGGCCTACGACTTCAACGACGACATTCTGCTGACCGGCGCGGCGTATTGGGGCGCGCTCACCGAGAGCTGGCTCAAGCCGGCCTGATTTCTTCACTTTTTGCTGCCGCTGGAACGCAGGTGCGCACGCGCCTGCGTGGTCTACCAACAGCTTCTGGAGAATCCCCATGCAGACTTCCAACGCAGGCGTTTCGCGCACCCGGCAAGTGGTCGCCGCTGTCATCGGCAACGCCCTGGAATGGTACGACTTCATCGTTTACGGCTTTCTGGCGAGCATCATCGCCCGGCAATTTTTCCCGTCCGACGACGACTACGCCTCGCTGCTGATGGCGCTGGCGACCTTCGGCGTCGGCTTTTTCATGCGCCCGGTGGGCGGCATCCTGCTCGGCATCTACTCCGACCGCAAAGGTCGTAAAGCCGCGATGCAGATGATCATCCGCCTGATGACCGTGTCCATCGCCCTGATCGCGTTCGCGCCGAACTACGCCGCCATCGGCATGGGCGCGCCGCTGCTGATTGTGGTGGCGCGGATGCTTCAGGGCTTTGCCACGGGCGGTGAATATGCGAGCGCCACGGCGTTTCTGGTGGAGAGCGCGCCGGCCCATCGCAAGGGTTTGTACGGTTCGTGGCAACTGGTCGGGCAATGCCTGGCGGTGTTCAGCGGCGCAGCGATGGTAGCGCTGGTCACGCACCTGTTTTCTCCCGAAGCGCTGGACAGTTGGGGCTGGCGGATTCCGTTCGTGCTCGGCCTGTTGATCGGCCCGGTGGGGTTGTGGATCCGCAAGCACATGGAAGAGCCGGAGGAATTTCTCGAAGCGCGCAAGAAAGCCAAAGGCGCCGCGCCGGGCCTGTGGCAGGTACTGCGTGAACATCGCCGCAGTCTGCTGGTGTCGATGGGCCTGGCCTGCGGGGCGACAGTGTCGTTCTACGTGGTGCTGGTGAACATGCCGACCTTCGCCCACAAGAACCTTGGCCTGCCGCTGGATCAGGTGTTGCTGGTGCAGATGCTTGCGGTGGGGCTGATGACCGTGGTGATTCCGTTCTCCGGCGCACTGTCGGATCGCCTCGGCCGGCGGCCGGTGCTGATGGCCTTCACCCTGGCGTTTTTCGTCATGGTCTATCCGCTGTATGTGTGGGTCGCGGCGGCGCCGTCGATCGAGCGCCTGCTGGTGATGCAACTGCTGCTGTGCACGGCGATTGGCGGGTTCTTCGGCCCGGCCCCGACGGCTCTGGCTGAGCAGTTCCCGATAGAAGTGCGCTCCACCGGCGTGTCGGTGGCCTACAACGTGGCGGTGATGGTGTTCGGTGGTTTTGCGCCGCTGATCGTCACCTGGCTGAGTAAAGTTCTGAACACCCCGGTGGCGCCGTCGTTCTATGTCTTGTTCGCTTGCCTGCTGACCCTGCTCGGTACTTACTGTTTGCAGGAGGCACCACGCGCAAAGAAATCCGTTGCGCTCAACCTGGGAGTGAAACCGTGAGTCCGTTAGCCATTGATCCGATTGTCACCCTCGATGCCGATGCGCTGTCCCGGGCGATCCACGCTCGCAAGGTTTCGTGCCGCGAGGTGATGCAGGCGTACCTGACGCACATCGATCGCTTCAATCCGGCGGTCAACGCGCTGGTCTCGCTGCGCCCTCAGGACGTGCTGTTGCGCGAGGCCGATGAGTGTGACCGGCAACTGGATCGCGGCGAGTCCCGGGGCTGGATGCACGGCATGCCCCAGGCGATCAAGGACCTGGCGGCCACTGCCGGGTTGCGTACGACCCTCGGCTCGCCGCTGTTCGCCGAGCAAGTGCCGCCGCACGATGCGATCAGCGTGGCGCGGGTGCGCGACTGCGGCGCGATCATCATCGGCAAGAGCAACGTCCCGGAATTCGGCCTCGGCTCGCAGACCTACAACAGCGTGTTCGGCACCACCACCAACGCCTACGATCCGAGCCTGATTGCCGGCGGCAGCAGTGGCGGGGCGGCGGTTGCACTGGCCCTGCGCCTGCTGCCGGTGGCCGACGGCAGCGACATGATGGGCTCGCTGCGCAACCCGGCGGCGTTCAACAACGTGTTCGGCTTTCGCCCGTCCCAGGGCCGCGTGCCTCACGGGCCGATGCCGGAAGTGTTCGTCCAGCAACTGGCCACCGAAGGGCCGATGGGCCGCACGGTCACCGACGTCGCGCGATTGCTCTCGACCCAGGCCGGTTACGATCCGCGCGTGCCGCTGTCGCTGGCTGATGAGCCACGGGATTTCGGGCTGGATCTGCAACAGGATTGCAGCGGTCTGCGCCTCGGCTGGCTCGGCGATTACAACGGCTATCTGCCGATGGACGACGGCGTGTTGAGCCTGTGCGAATCGGCGCTGGCGGATTTCAGTGCGCTGGGCTGTCAGGTCGAGGCCTGTCAGCCGGACTTTTCCATGGAACGCCTGTGGCAGACCTGGCTCACGCACCGGCATTTCCTCATTCAGGGCAGCCTCGGCGCGGCGTATGCCGACCCGGAGAAACGGGCGCTGCTCAAACCTGAAGCACAGTGGGAAATCGAGGGCGGTCTGCGTCTGACCGCTGCCGAGGTCTATCAGGCATCGGTGGCGCGCAGCGAGTGGTATCGCGCGTTGAGCGAGTTGTTCGAGCGTTACGATTTCCTGCTGTTGCCCACCGCCCAGGTGTTCCCTTTTGATGCACAGCAACCGTGGCCGCGAGTCGTCGGCGGGCAGACCATGGACACCTATCACCGCTGGATGGAAGTGGTGATCGGCCCGACCCTGGCGGGGCTGCCGAGCATCAGCGTGCCGGTGGGTTTCAACCCGGCCGGGTTGCCGATGGGCCTGCAAATCATCGGCCCGGCCCAGGCGGATCGGGCGGTGCTGCAACTGGCCTATGCCCATGAACAACTGACCCGCTGGGTCGAACGGCGACCGCCGGCATGTCTGCAATCGGCCTGAACGGCCCGCATCTTGCTGCACGAAGTGATCTTTCATCCGCATCCATGGAGGTCGAACACATGGGCAGCAAGGCAGACACCGGCAGCGTGCGCTCGGTCGAACGGGCGCTGGCCATCGTTGAATTGCTCGGCGAGCATCAGGCGTTGGGGCTGGAAGAATTGCACTACCTGACGACCCTGCCCAAGGCCACGGTGTCGCGGATGCTCGCGACCTTGCAGGAGCAGGGCTGGATCTATCGCGGCCTCAGCGACCGCCGCTACCGGTTGTGCGCCAAACGGCTGTTCGGTGATCGTCAGCAACGCTTCAAGCGTCATCTGGTAGAAAGCGCCGCGCCGATGCTGCTGGAACTCAGCGAGCGCACCGGGTTGGTAGCGGATCTGTCGTGCTTCGACGGCGAACGGGTCGAAGTGATGGAAAGCGCGATCCCGCAGGTGTTGCGCAAACGCTATCCGAACAACTGTCAGATCGTCGGCCATCACGCCAGCCTGTTTCATTCGGCGATGGGCCGCGCGTGCCTCGGCGAACTCGACAGCCAGGACGTAAAGCGTCTGGCCGAGCGCGAACAGTTGGCCGATGACGGTGTATTGCAGGCCACCGAGCAAGCCTTGCATCAGGGCTTCGGCCAGCGCACCGAAGGCTATTGGGAATACCCGGTGCGCCTGCCGTTCCTGATCCGGGCGGTGGCGTTGCCGATTCGTGCGCAAGGGCGGCTGGTCGGTAGCATGGCGCTGCACTGGCCGATGGATCAGGCGCCGGTGGAGCGGGTGCTGAGCCTGCACCTCAACAGCCTCGCGTCGACCATCGGCGAGGTGCAGCAGGCACTGGCCTGAGCGTTTGCAGAGACTGACAGTTTGCAATAACGCCACGGCCAGTTAAGGTTCGTGCAGGTTTATCGGCCCCACGAGTCTTCAATGTTCAACCGTTCTCTGTGCAACGCCTTCGCCGGCCTGCTGCTGGGCGCCGCTGCGCTGCCGGCCCAGGCCAACTGGTATCTGGACGGCGAGTCGTCGCGGCTGTCGTTCGTCAGCACGAAAAACGCCAACGTGTCCGAAGTGCAGCGCTTTCTGGTGCTGCACGGCAAGGTCGATCCCGATGGCCGCGCCGAGGTCGAAGTGGAGCTGGACTCGATCAACAGCGGCATCCCGCTGCGTGACGAGCGCATGCGCAAGGAGCTGTTCCAGATCGAGCGATTCCCCGAGGCGACCATCACTACCCAGATCGACCTGCGCCCGATCAACGATCTGGCCCCCGGCGCGCAGCTTGAATTGCGCCTGCCGCTGACCGTCAACCTGCACGGCAAACAACACGAATACCCCGCCGAACTGCTCGCCACGCGTCTGGACGACCGGCGCTTTCAAGTGGTGACGCTGGAGCCGCTGGTGATCAGCGCCGAGGATTTCGATCTGCTGCCGGGCCTGGAAAGCCTGCGCAACATGGCTGGCCTGTCGGCCATCAGTCTGTCGGTGCCGGTGGGTGCGGTACTGATCTTCACGGCGCGCTGACATGCGCGGCGCGGTGTTTCCGTGGCGTGATGGCAACCGCTTCGAGTTGTTGATCGACGGCCCGCAATTCTTCCCGCGCATGCTCGACGAGATCGCCCGCGCCCGTGAGCAGATCGAACTGGAGCTGTATCTGGTGGAGGCCGGCGCCTGTGCCGAAACCATCGTGCAGGCGCTGGTGCTGGCGGCGGAGCGGGGCGTGCGGGTGCGTTGCCTGTTCGATGATTACGGCAGCCTCGCCTTCACCCTCACGTTGCGCCGGCGGCTGACCGGGGCCGGGGTCGAGCTGCGTTTTTACAACCGGCTGAACTGGCGGCGCTGGGTCGGCAATTTCTATCGCGATCATCGCAAGCTGTTGCTGGTCGACCAGCGTCTGGCAGTGGTCGGCGGCACCGGGGTCACCGACGAATTCTGGACGCCGGGCCACGACACCAGCGAATGGCACGAGGTCATGGTGGAAATCACCGGCCCGCTGGTGCTCGACTGGCAATTGCTGTTCGATCGCCAATGGATCGCCAACCGCCATCGCCGGGCCTGGCGGCCCAACGCGCATTTCGGCCTGCCACGGCTGCCGCGCGTGCCGGACACGGGCGAGGGCATGGGCCGCGTGGCCTACGCCGACGCCCGGCAGCATCGGGACATTCTGCAATCGCTGTTTCGCGCACTGAACAGCGGCCAGCAGCGGATCTGGCTGGCCACGCCGTACTTCCTGCCGACCTGGAAAATCCGCCGCTCCCTGCGCAAGGCCGCCGCCCGCGGTCTCGACGTGCGCCTGCTGCTGACCGGGCCGCGCACCGATCACCCGTCGGTGCGTTATGCCGGCCACCGCTACTACCCGCGCCTGCTCAAGGCCGGGGTGAAAATCTACGAGTACCAGCCGTGCTTCCTTCACCTGAAAATGGTGCTGGTGGACGATTGGGTCAGCATCGGTTCGTGCAATTTCGATCACTGGAATCTGCGCTTCAATCTTGAAGCGAATCTGGAAGCGCTGGACCCGTCATTGACGGCAGCGGTGGCGGCGAGCTTCGAGAAGGACTTTGGCCTGAGTCAGCAGGTGAGTCTGGAGGAATGGCAGCGCCGACCGTTGTGGCGGCGGGTGAAGCAGAGGGTGTGGGGCTGGGTGGATCGGGTGGTGGTCAACTTGCTGGATAGACGCGGCTAGTCGCAGGTGATCGTTCCCACGCTCTGCGTGGGAATGCCTCAATGGACGCTCTGCGTCCGCTTTGGGACGCGGAGCGTCCCGGGCTGCGTTCCCACGCAGAGCGTGGGAACGATCAGGGCGCGGGATTACAGCAATTCAAAGCTCTGCTGCGTCACGTCCTGGGAGTCCAGGCCGATCTGCACGTTGAACTTGCCAGGCTCGGCCGCGTACTTGAGCTGGGCGTTGTAGAACTTCAGGTCATCTTCGGTGATGGTGAAGTGCACGACTTTCTGCTCGCCCGCCTTGAGCATGATTTTCTGGAAGTTCTTCAGTTCCTTGACCGGACGGATCATCGAGCCGGTGACGTCCTGGATGTACAGCTGCACCACGGTTTCGCCGTCGCGCTTGCCGGTGTTCTTGACCATGACGCTGGCGTCGAGCTTGCCGGTGGCATTCAGGGTGGTCGAGGACAGCGCCATGTCGCTCAGGCTGAAGCTGGTGTAGCTGAGGCCGTAACCGAACGGGAACAGGGGACCTGTGGTGTCATCGAAATACTGCGAGGTGTAGTTGCCCGGTTTGCCCGGCGTGAATGGCCGGCCAATGCTCAGGTGGTTGTAGTAGGTCGGGATCTGGCCCACGGAGCGCGGGAAGGTCACCGGCAGTTTGCCCGACGGGTTGTAGTCGCCGAACAGCACGTCGGCGATGGCGTTGCCGCCCTCGGTGCCGCTGAACCAGGTTTCCAGAATCGCGTCGGCCTGCTCTTTCTCTTCGAGGATCGTCAGCGGACGGCCGTTCATCAGCACCAGTACCAACGGCTTGCCGGTGGCTTTCAGGGCACGGATCAGTTCACGCTGGTTTTCCGGGATGTTCAGGTCGGTGCGGCTCGACGATTCGTGGGACATGCCTCGGGATTCACCCACCGCTGCAACCACAATGTCGGCGTCCTTGGCGGCTTTCACCGCTTCATCGATCAACACGTTGGCCGGGCGCGGATCATCGACCACTTCCGGCGCATCGAAGTTGAGGAAGTTCAGGTAGTCGAGGATCTTCTTGTCGCTGGTGATGTTGGCGCCACGGGCGTAGATCAGGTTCGCCTTGTCGCCGATCACATTGCTCATGCCGTCGAACAGGGTCACCGATTGCGCCGGACGACCGGCAGCAGCCCAACTGCCCATCATGTCGATCGGGGCCTTGGCCAGCGGGCCGACCAGCGCGACTTTGGCGGTTTTCTTCAGCGGCAGGGTTTCGTTCTGGTTCTTCAGCAGCACCAGGCTGCGACGCGCCACTTCACGGGCGTCGGCACGGTGCAGACGGCTGTCGGCGTAGGTGTCGGCCGGATCGTCTTCAGCCTTGCCGATGCGCAGGTACGGGTCCTTGAACAGGCCCATGTCGTACTTGGCCGCGAGGACTTCACGCACCGCGTTGTCGATGTCTTTCTGTTCGATCTCGCCGGACTTGAGCAGCCCCGGCAGCTCTTTGCCGTACAGGGTGTCGTTCATGCTCATGTCGATGCCGGCCTTGATCGCCAGCTTCGCCGCTTCACGACCGTCGCGGGCCACGCCGTGCTTGATCAGTTCGAAGATCGCGCCGTGGTCGCTGACTGCCAGGCCCTTGAAGCCCCAGTCCTTGCGCAGCAGGTCGTTCATCAGCCAGGTGTTGGCGGTGGCCGGAATGCCGTTGATCGAGTTCAACGCCACCATCACGCCGCCGGCGCCGGCATCAATCGCCGCGCGGTACGGTGGCAGGTAGTCCTGGTACATCTTCACCGGGCTCATGTCGACGGTGTTGTAGTCGCGACCGCCTTCGACCGCGCCGTACAGGGCGAAGTGCTTGACGCTGGCCATGATGCTGTCGGCCGCGCTCGGGGTCTCGCCCTGATAGGCCTTGACCATGACTTTGGCGATGCGCGAGGTCAGGTAGGTGTCTTCACCGAAACCTTCGGAGCTGCGGCCCCAGCGCGGGTCGCGGGAGATGTCGACCATCGGCGCGAAGGTGATGTCGAGGCTGTCGGCGGCGGCTTCCCTGGCGGCAACGCGCCCGGACTGGCCGATGGCGTCCATGTCCCAGCTCGATGCCAGGGCCAGCGGAATCGGGAAAATCGTACGGTGACCGTGGATCACGTCGTACGCAAAAAACATCGGGATCTTAAGACGGCTGCGCATGGCAGCGTCCTGCATCGGACGGTTTTCCGGGCGGGTGATCGAGTTGAAGGTGCCGCCGATGTTGCCGGCGGCGATCTCTTTGCGGATCAACTCGCGGGGCATTTCCGGGCCGATGCTGATCAGGCGCAACTGGCCGATCTTCTCGTCGAGGGTCATTTGCTTCATCAGATTGCTGATGAACGCGTCCTTGTTTTCCAGGGGTACCGGGGTCGTGGCGGCCAGTACTTGATGACTGGCCAGGCTGACGAACAGGCCCAGCAAACACAGCTTCTTCATGAATAGTTTTCTCAAGGGCCTAAACGGCGTTGCAATGCCGGCCAGCCAAAATTTAGGGAGCGACTATTGTTGTTCGGGTGCTGATTCAGAAAACGACAGCCGAATGTACGTCGAAAGTTTCGGCGACGTGATCGCGCAGGGCCTCTTTTTAGCCCATCGGCCCGCTGCAATCCAGTGGCGCGGGCGATTATGCCCCAACCGCCGGCTGAGAATGTTTCGCGATTCATTATTCATGAAATGTGCAAGGGAGCACCCGTCCGATGAATGTCAGTCCTGTCTACCGCTCGCGTTTGCAGGTCGCCACCTTGCTGGTGCTGGCCACGTTGTTGACCGCCTGCGGCATCAACAACATCCCGACCCTCGACGAGCAGGCCAAGGCCGCTTGGGGCCAGGTGCAGAACCAGTACCAGCGCCGCGCCGACCTGATCCCCAATCTGGTGGAAACCGTGAAGGGTTACGCCAGGCACGAGGAAGAAACCCTGACCGCCGTGATCGAGGCCCGGGCCAAGGCGACGTCGATCCAGGTCGATGCCAGCACCCTCGACAACCCGGAAAAACTCAAACAGTTCCAACAGGCCCAGGATCAACTGACCGGCGCCTTGAGCCGGTTGATGGTGGTGTCCGAACGTTATCCGGACCTGAAGGCCAACCAGAACTTCCTCGCCCTGCAATCGCAACTTGAAGGCACCGAAAACCGCATCGCCGTGGCCCGCCGGGATTTCATCCTGGCGGTGCAGAAATACAACACCGAGATCCGCACCTTTCCCGGTCGCCTGTGGCACAGCGTGATGTACAGCGACTTGCCGATCCGCGAGACCTTCGAAGCCACCAGCCCCGGCGCGGACAAGGCCCCGGAAGTGAAGTTCTGAGCCGGGGATGCCCATGCGTGTGTTGAAGATGGGCCTGGTGCTGATGCTGTGGCTGTTCGCCGTCAGCGCCCGGGCCGAGTTGACCTTCCCGGCGCTGACCGGGCGGGTGGTGGACGACGCGCAAATGATCGAACCGTCGGTGCGCGCGCAACTGAGCCAGCAGTTGCAGGCTCACGAGCAGGCAACCGGCGAGCAGTTGGTGGTGGTGACGTTGCCGAATCTGCAAGGCTCGACCATCGAGGACTACGGCGTCGAACTGGGCCGGCACTGGGGCATCGGCCAGAAGGACAAGAACAACGGCGCCCTGTTGATCGTCGCCCGGGACGAGCGCAAATTGCGCATCGAGGTCGGCTACGGGCTGGAGGATCGCCTGACCGATGCCCAGAGTTCGGTGATCATCCATCAGGTCATCACGCCGTCGTTCAAGGCCGGTAATTTCAGCAAGGGCATCAGCGACGGTGTGGCAGCGATGCTGGTGGTGCTGGGCGGCAATCCGCTGGATGAACCGTCCACCGTGTATGAATCGGCCGGCGATCCCGCGGATGATTTCGTCTCGCGGTACCCGGCGTTGTTCGTATTTCTGGTGATGTTGTTCATCCTGACTGTTTTTGTTTGCCAGATGCTCGGTATCCTTCCCGCCGGCCGGGGTGGCTCCGGAGGAGGGGGCGGCTTTGGTGGCGGAGGTTTTGGCGGCGGCGGTGGAGGCGGGGGCTTCAGCGGCGGCGGTGGCAGTTTCGGCGGGGGCGGGTCCTCCGGCGGCTGGTGATAACAATAATGAGCAGGCACTTCACGACATGGCATTACTGACTGAACACGAACAACGCAAGGTCGCCGAGGCCATCGCCCGGGTCGAACGCGACACCGACGCCGAACTGGTGACGGTGCTCGCGGCCCGTGCCGACGACTATGCGTACATCCCGCTGCTGTGGGCCAGCCTGCTGGCGCTGGTGGTGCCGGGGATCGTGCATTACCTGACCGGTTGGCTGACGATGCACAGCCTGCTGCTGGTGCAGTGGGTCAGTTTTGTCGTGCTGTGCCTGGTGTTTCGTCTGCCCAAGGTCACCACTCATCTGATCCCGCGCCACGTCCGCCACTGGCGCGCCTCGAACCTGGCGCGGCGGCAGTTTCTCGAACAGAACCTGCACCACACGGTGGGCAGCACCGGCATGCTGATTTTTGTCTGCGAGGCGGAGCGGTATGTGGAAATCCTGGTGGATGAAGGGATTTCCAAGAAGCTGGATAACAAGAGTTGGGATTCGATTGTTGCGGCGTTTACCGAGCAGGTAAGGCAGGGGCAGACGTTGCAGGGCTTCGTCACGTGTATCGAGGCGTGCGGCGAGTTGCTCAAGGTGCATGTGCCGGTGACGCAGGTGCGCAATGAGTTGCCCAATCGCCTGGTGGTGCTGGGATAAGCCGTTCGGGAAATTAGCCGTGCCCTCGGACGCCATCCCCCCTAAACTAGCGGCCATTCCCGTTTTGCCCGTCCGAGGCCGCTTTTTCCCATGTCCGTTACCGCTCCCTCCGCACCTGCCAAACCGGCGCCCGATCACCACGCCCGGTTCATCGAGCTGTTGCAAACCAGCCTCGAACAGAACGGCTTCATCAAACTGGTGCTGGCCAAGTACGTCGGCGAAGAAGCGGATCTGCAGCGGATCATCATCAAGCCGGTGACGGTCAAGGCGCAGCCGTGCCTGTCGTTCGTTTATCGCTACAAGACCCGCGACATCACCAAGAATCTGCCGCTGGACGAAGCGGTTGGGACGATTGCCGGATTGCTTCCGGCGGCGTTCAAAAATGCGCATTTGCTGGCGCTGACCGACGAAGCCCAGCTCGAATACAGCAAAAAGGGCAAGAGCTCGCTGTTCATGAGCAAACCCCAGCAATTGCGCGAAGTGCCATCCGCCGAGCATAACCGCGAGAAGAACCGCTTCCTCGATCTGAACCGGCCGTTCCTCAAGGACCTGGGCGTGACCAACGCCCAGCACGAGTTGATCCCGGCGATGTCGCGCAAGTGGAAGCAGATCAACAAGTTCATCGAAGTGTTCAGCCACGCGCTGACCTCGTCGCCGCTGGCTCTGGACAAGCCGGTGCGGGTGGCGGATTTCGGTTCGGGCAAGGGTTACCTGACGTTTGCCATCCATGACTATCTGCGCAACACGTTGAAGGCCGAGGGCGAAGTCACCGGCGTCGAGCTGCGTGAAGAGATGGTCAACCTGTGCAACACCGCCGCCGCGAAGCTGGAACACCCGGGGCTGGTGTTCAAATGTGGTGATGTGCGCAGCGTGGCGCCGAGCGAGCTGGACGTGATGATCGCCCTGCATGCCTGCGACATCGCCACCGACTACGCGATCCACACCGGTATCCGCTCTGGCGCCTCGATCATCATGTGCTCGCCGTGCTGCCACAAACAGATCCGCTTGCAGATCCAGAGCCCGGCGCTGCTCAAGCCGATGCTGCAATACGGCCTGCACCTGGGCCAGCAGGCGGAAATGGTCACCGACAGCTTGCGTGCGCTGTTCCTCGAAGCCTGCGGTTACGAGACCAAGGTGTTCGAGTTCATCTCGCTGGACCACACCAACAAGAACAAGATGATCCTCGCCGTGAAGCGCGCCGAGCCGGTGGACCCGGCTCAGCTGCTGGTGAAGATCCAGGAATTGAAGGCGTTCTACCAGATCAGCGAGCACTGCCTCGAAACCCTGCTGCTCGCCGATGGCCTGCTGAAGCTCAAGGCTTGAGCTCAACCCCGGCCGGTAACGTGCCCGGTTGAGCCGGGCGCACCGCGGTCTTGCGCCCGAGCATCACCGTCGCGATCACGCCACAGGCGAACAGCCAGGTGATCGGCTCCACGTGTTCGCCGAAGAACAGTGCGGAAAACGCGATGGTGAAGAAGATCTGCAACAACTGGATCTGACTGACCCGTGCAATGCCGCCCATGGCCAGCCCGGCGTACCAGGCGAAGAAGCCCAGAAACTGCGAAAACAGCGCGACGTAACCGAAGGCCCACCAGGTTTTCGCCGACACCGCGCCCTGATGCTGCAACGCCAGGTACAACACCGGGCCGATCAGCAGCGGCGTCGACAGCACCAGCGCCCAGCAGATCACCTGCCAGCCGCCCATCTCCCGGGCCAGACGCCCGCCCTCGGCATAACCCAGACCGCCTACCGCAATCGCACCCAACATCAACAAATCCCCGGCCTGAATGCTGCCGGCACCGGTGTACAACGCATAACCCAGCACCAGCGCACTGCCCAACGCGGCGCAGGCCCAAAAGGCTTTCGACGGACGCTCATGGGACAGCCACGCGGCGTACAGTGCCACGCACAGCGGCTGCAAACCGTTGACCAGCGCACCGTGGGACGCCGGCAAGGTCTGCATGGCCCACGCCGATAGCACCGGGAAACCCAGAATCACCCCGGCGATCACCAGACTCAGGCCTTTGACCTGCTTCCAGGTCGGCCACTTTTCCCGTCGCCACAACAACAGCGCCGCTGCCGGAATCGCCGCGAACAACGCGCGGCCGAGGCCATTGAGCAGCGGGTGCAGTTCCTGCACCACGATGCGGGTGAAGGGCAGGGTAAGGCTGAAAATCACCACGCCGAGCAGGCCGAGGGCCATGCCGGTGTTTTCGCGCGAAGACATGAGGGCAACCAGATTCGAAGGTGGCAGGGAGGTGGCTTCATCTAGCCACAAACCACGGCAATCGGGCTGTTACAGCTGAGCGCAGAGTTATCCATACAGTTTGCGAACGCCATCGCGGTCCTTGGGCTACTGTGAATATTCCTGCGCATTCACCAGAGGAGCCCTGCCCATGGCCGCGAAAAAGATTCTGATGCTGGTCGGCGATTACGTCGAAGACTACGAAGTGATGGTGCCGTTCCAGGCCCTGCAGATGGTCGGTCATACCGTCCACGCCGTATGCCCGGATAAAGCGGCTGGCAAGACCGTGCGCACCGCGATCCATGATTTCGAAGGCGATCAGACCTACAGTGAGAAACCCGGTCATCAGTTCGCCCTGAACTTCGATTTCGCCAAGGTTGATGCCAAGGATTACGACGCGCTGCTGGTGCCGGGCGGTCGTGCGCCGGAATACCTGCGGCTGAACGAAAAGGTCCTGGAGCTGGTGCGTGCTTTCGACAAGGCCGGCAAGCCGATCGCCGCTGTCTGTCACGGCGCGCAACTGCTGGCGGCGGCGGGGATTCTCGAAGGTCGCGAGTGCAGCGCCTATCCGGCCTGTGCCCCGGAAGTGCGGCTGGCGGGTGGCACCTACATCGACATCCCGGTCACGGACGGCCATGTCCAGGGCAACCTGGCCACCGCGCCCGCCTGGCCGGCGCACCCGAACTGGCTGGCCGGTTTCCTGGGGTTGCTTGGAACCAAAATCACCCTGTGACACATCGATAAGGAGAAACAACATGTCCGGATGGTATGAGTTGAGCAAAAGCAGCAACGGCCAGTTCAGGTTCGTGCTGAAAGCGGCGAATGCCGAAACCATTCTGACCAGCGAGCTGTACACCACCCGCACCGCCGCCGAAAACGGCATTGCCTCGGTGCAGACCAACAGCCCGCTGGACGAACGCTACGAGAAAAAATCGACGAAGGACGGCCATCCCTACTTCAACCTCAAGGCGGCCAATCACCAGATCATCGGCAGCAGCGAATCCTATTCCTCCGACGCGGCGTGTGCCAAAGGCATCGAAAGCGTCAAGGCCAACGGGCCGACCAAGTTGATCAAGGACAAAACCCTGCCGGTGCTTTGAATCCTTCATGACGTTCAGTCGCCAAATCCTTGGCGACTGAATTCTGGCTATGTGCCATCATTTCGCTTATCCTCCGCCGCCAATCCACGGAAGGAGGCGCACAGAAGGCTCTTTCGCGGATTTTTTGAACAACTGCCGCCAGAGTTTTTCCGTCGATGATCCGTTTTTTTACCGTACTGACCCTACTGCTCGGCTTGAGCGGCTGCTACAGCCTGTCCCCGACACAGATCGATGATGAACTCGCACCGAGTGCCGACTCCGGCACGGCGTATCTGGTGGGTGTGGTCGGCATCTGGCCCAAAGCGGCCTATGCGGCCCAGGAACAGATGCTGCTGATCCGCAAGCGCGGCAGTGACGAGTTCGCCAGCGCGCGGCTGCACAACGAGTTCTATGCCCGCACGGCGCGGGACGTGCGCGAGACCGGTCATGGTATCGGCACGTTGTTCGTGATGCCGCTCAAACCCGGCCGCTACGAGATCTACAACGTGCGATTCGACCGTGGCAGATCGGTGTCCTGGAGCCGTGAAGACTTCACCATCGGCATGCAGCTTGAAGCGGGCAAGGCCTATTACATTGGCGATTTCCGCGCCGGTTGCCTGACTCCCGGCGATACCAGCTGCCTGTTCCTGCACAGCGATCACCTTGAACGCGACGCGGCGCTGGTACGGGCCAGGTATCCGCAAATACCCGGCCTGCAACGGCTGGACCTGCCGAACCTGTACACCGCCACGCCGTTCATTCGCGAAGAAAACGGCAGCAGCGCCTCCCTCTACAAAGCCATGCTCTCGGGAAAACTCTAATGCCCATCAAACGTCTGCTTCTTGGTTTGCTTCTGTTTCTCGGCGGTTGCCAGGCCACCCATTCGCTGAAGGCGCCAGACGTCGATTACAGCAGCCAGCAATTGCCGGCCATCAATGTCAGTGTGATCGGCATGCCGAGCTGGATGCTGCGTGACGAGCTGCGTCGGCGTGGCACCTTTGAAGAAGTGAAGGCCGGTCGCAGCGACGACGGCTACAACGTACTGGTGATCGCCAACAGTGATGTCGGCGGGATTCAGCCGCAGATGCTTCTGAGCGCCTTCACCCTGTTTCTGGTGCCGGTGCCAGTGAGTTTCGACAGCACCGTGGTGTTCAGCCTCAGCCATGGCAAGCAGATGCTGGGCATCTACACCGTGAAAAACCACACCGAATCCTGGCGCGGTGCATTCAACGCCTCGGGCGGTCAGTTCGAACACATGCGCTTGATCAGCGACACGTTCATCGCGCAGATTCTCAAGGATCAGCCGTTCCACCGCGAAGCCATGAAACGCGCCGCCAGCCTCTGATCGACGGCCACAAAAAATCCCGCCCGGCATGACCCGGGCGGGATTTTTTTGTTCAGCGCAAGGTGTTCAACAAGGCCTGCAATTGCGTACGCCCGGCCTCCGCCAGCGGGAACACCGGCAAGCGCGGATCACCGACTTCCAGATCGGTCAGTCGCAGACCGGCCTTGATCGTCGCCGGCAACCCGCCCTTGAGGATGAAGTCCAGCAGCGGCAACTGGCGGTAGAACAGCTCTCGCGCCTTGCCCAGATCCCCCGCCAGTGTGGCTTCGTACAAATCCAGATTGAGTTGCGGGATCAGGTTCGGCGCTGCCGTGCACCAGCCTTTGGCCCCGGCGGCGAACGCCTCCAGCGCCAGCGGATTGCAGCCGTTGTAGAACGGCACCCGGCCTTCGCCGAGCAGTTGCAGCTTGTGCATGCGCTGGATGTCGCCGGTGCTCTCCTTGACCATGGTCACGTTTTCAACGCCGTTGACGATGCGCAGGATCAGTTCCACCGACATGTCGGTGCCGCTGGTGGCCGGGTTGTTGTAGAGCATGATCGGCACGCCGATGCTGTCGCCGATGGCGCGGTAGTGGGCGAGGATTTCCGCTTCGGTCAGCTTCCAGTAGGACGTCGGCAGCACCATCACCACGTCGGCGCCGTGGGCTTCGGCGAAGCGTGCGCGACGCACCGCTTTGGCGGTGGTCAGGTCGGACACGCTGACCACGGTCGGCACGCGTTTGGCCACGTGCTTGATGCTGAACTCGGCGACTTGGTCCCACTCCGCATCGCTCAGGTAGGCGCCTTCGCCGGTGCTGCCCAGTGGTGCGATGGCGTGGACGCCACCGGCGATCAGGCGGTCGATGGAGCGGCCGAGGGCCGGCAGGTCAACGCCTTCGCCGTTGGCGCCGAACGGGGTGATGGTGTAGCCGATGATGCCGTGAATGTTGGACATGAGAGTGCTCCGCAAGGATGAGGTGTTCAGTTCAGGCAATCGGCGTGCTGACGCAGGTTCTGCCGGGCGTAGTAGTTGAAGGCCGCGGCGTGGCGTTTTGGTTTCGAGACCCAGTCATGCGCCTCGCGACCCAGCTCGGGGATGATCGGCTTGATCGTCCCGGCGGCCATCGCCAGCAATTGCAGCTTGGCGGCGCGCTCGATCAGTTGCGCGATGACACAGGCTTCCTCGATGGTCGTGCCGGTGGACAACTGACCGTGATGGGAAAGCAGGATCGCCCGTTTGTCGCCCAACGCCCCGGCAATCAACTCGCCTTCTTCGTTGCCCACCGGCACACCCGGCCAGCCTTCAAGGAACGCGCAATCGTCGTACAGCGGGCACAGGTCCATGTGGGAAATCTGCAGCGGCACTTCCAGCATCGACAGCGCGGCAATGTGCGTCGGGTGAGTGTGGATGATGCAGTTCACGTCCGGCCGGGCGCGGTACACCCAGCTGTGGAAACGGTTGGCCGGGTTGGCCATGCCGTGGCCTTCGAGCACCTCCAGGTCTTCGTTGACCAGCAGCAGATTGCTCGCGGTGATTTCATCGAAACCCAGACCCAGTTGCTGAGTGTAGTAAGTGCCCGGCTGCGGGCCACGGGCGGTGATCTGTCCGGCGAGGCCCGAATCGTGGCCGTTCTCGAACAGAATCCGGCAGGTCAGGGCCAGCTTCTGCCGGTCTGTCCACGTATTATCCGCCAGGCTTTTTTGCATCTGGGTCAGCGCTTGCTTGACCAGTTCGTCTTTGGGTAGTGCTAATGTCTTCGCCATATCCGTGTCCTGTGGTGGTTGCCATGGATGACACTTAAGAGGCTATATGACACTTTGTGTCATTGGCAAGGACAAATCGTCTTTCCTTTGCTGGATTAATCGCTTCGCATGTCTATCCGTTTGAAATTATTGAGAAAAAAACTTGGCGTAACCCTTGAGGCGCTGGCCGAGAAATCCGGCATGACCAAGAGTTACCTGTCGAAGGTCGAGCGCGGATTGAACACGCCGTCGATTGCCGCCGCGCTGAAACTGGCCAAGGCGCTGAACGTGAAAGTCGAGGAGCTGTTCTCCGAAGACAACGTCAGCCTCGACAGCTACAGCCTGGTGCGCAGCCACGAACGCCAGTCGCTGGCGGCCAACGATCACAGTCCCGGTTATGCGGTGCTGGCCCATCAAGTCAGCGAACGCAGCCTGCTGCCGTTCATCATTTACCCGCCGAGCGAATTCACCGACAAGACCTTCAAGGAACACTTGGGCGAGGAGTTTCTGTTCGTCCACGAAGGTCAGGTCGAAGTGGACTTCGTGAGCGAACGGGTGCTGCTGGAGCGGGGCGATGCGCTGCACTTCAATGCGCAGAAACCCCATCGCATCCGCTCAGTGGGCGAGGTGCAGGCGCAGTTGCTGGTGGTGGTGCACAGCAGCGAGGAATGAGTGGATTGGACGGACGCCATCGCTAGCAAGCTAGCTCCCACAGTTGGAATGCACTTTCTTGTGGGAGCTAGCTTGCTAGCGATGACGCCAGAAGCGTCGCCACTAGACCTCGACCGGCACCGACAATTTTGGATTGCCCAGCGCATGGCTCTTGGAATCAAAGAACCGCAACTCGACGCCCGTGCCTTCGAACAACTTGGCGTAGTGGCGCTTCTGATGCTGGATGAACGCCGCGCTGCGTGGATAGATCGAGATCGCCACGGTCTTCGGTTTCGCCAGACGCAGGGCGCGCACGAGGTGGCTGTCCTGTTCGCCCAGAGCGTGGCCGAAGATGCACAGGTTGTCGCCGTGACCAAGTAACTGGTCGTAGCAGAACGACAGGTAGTCGGAACTGCGGATGGTCTTGAGCTTGTCCGCGCTCGGCCCTTCGTTGACGAACAGCGGCACGTCGTCGAGCGTCTTGATCGTGTTGTTGATCGCGAAACTGCCGAGCAGTGTGCCCTCGGTGGCGGTCAGTTTGCGGGCGGTGCCGTCCTGGTTGCGCACCAGATGCAGGCCGCCATGCAGGTACAGCAGACGCGGTTTTTCAGTGCTGCTTTCGAACAGATCGAAACTGGCGTCGGGGCCGTTGAACAGGTCGTCGATGGCTTCGCCCTGATGTTGCAGGGCCCAGTAATTGAGCAAATCGTAATTGGTGGTGAACACCGTGCGATAACGCGCCAGTTCACTGTTCAGGGTCGCCAGGGTCGAGACTTCGATCAGCCGCCACGGGATGTGTACCGCGTGCACGGTGTTGATCAGCGCTTCCTTGATCGCGTAGTAGCGGTTGCGCGGCGCGGCCGAACTGACGGCCAAGGCCTTGTTGACCCGACTGGTGATCTTCAGCGCGCCGAGCACCTGCTCGAAGCTGCGCGTCTGCAGCGCGTCGAACACGCTCAGTTCCGAAGGGCTCAGGGGCTTTTCTTCCACTGTGCGGGCGTTTTCGAACAGCGAGTCGTAGCCGAAGTCGTCCCACACCGCACGACTGGCGCCGTTGCCCAGCAACAGACCGCTGAAGTCGGTGGTGGCGCGCAACGCGTTCCAGTCTTCGAGTGTGGCGTCGACATCCAGAAAATCGGTCATTGCAGGGCACGTCTCAAAACAAAGGGCAGATGGGCGGCGACTTTATCACGAGCGGGCATTGAGCCAGATCAACATCCGCCGTGACCGATCGGTCGATCCTGTGTGCATCCGCCGGATCGCAGGAGTCGATTCGGCCCCAGTCAGGAGACGCGCCATGAGCAGCACCTTTTTCATTCCCGCCGTAAACATCATGGGCAGCGGCTGCCTCGACGACGCCATGAACGCGATCCGCAACTACGGTTTTCGCAAGGCGCTGATCGTCACCGACGCCGGTCTGGCCAAGGCCGGCGTGGCGACGATGATCGCCGAGAAACTGGCGATGCAGGATATCGATTCGGTGATCTTCGACGGCGCCAAACCCAACCCGAGCATCGCCAACGTCGAAGCCGGGCTGGCGCTGCTCAAGGACAGTCGCTGTGATTTTGTGGTGTCCCTCGGCGGCGGCTCGCCCCACGACTGCGCCAAGGGCATTGCGTTGTGCGCCACCAACGGCGGACAGATCCGCGACTACGAAGGCGTCGATCAATCGGCCAAGCCGCAACTGCCGCTGATCGCCATCAACACCACCGCCGGCACGGCCAGCGAGATGACCCGGTTCTGCATCATCACTGACGAAACCCGCCATGTGAAAATGGCCATCGTCGACCGCAACGTCACGCCGCTGCTGTCGGTCAACGACCCGGCGCTGATGGTCGCCATGCCGAAAGGCCTGACCGCCGCCACCGGCATGGACGCACTGACCCACGCGATCGAAGCCTACGTTTCCACTGCCGCCAACCCGATCACCGACGCCTGCGCGCTGAAGGCCATGACCCTGATCAGCAACAACCTGCGCCTGGCAGTGCGCGACGGCAGCGATCTGGCCGCGCGGGAAAACATGGCCTACGCGCAGTTCCTCGCGGGCATGGCGTTCAACAACGCCTCCCTCGGTTACGTGCATGCGATGGCGCACCAGTTGGGCGGTTTCTACGATCTGCCTCACGGGGTGTGTAATGCGGTGTTGTTGCCGCATGTTCAGACGTTCAACGCGCTGGTCTGTGCCGATCGCCTGACCGATGTGGCCCACGCCATGGGCGCCGACATTCGCGGTTTCAGTCCGGAGGAGGGCGCGCAAGCCGCGATTGCCGCGATCCGTTGCCTGGCCAGAGATGTCGAAATTCCCGGGGGGCTGCGCGATCTGGGCGCCAAATGCACCGACATCCCGGTACTCGCCGCCAACGCCCTGAAAGACGCCTGCGGTTTCACCAACCCACGGGCGGCGGATCAGCGGCAGATCGAGGAGATTTTCCGCAGCGCGTTTTGAGGTGTGAGGCGTGGGCGAACAGTTTCAGACGTTCGCCTGCCTTTACTTCGAGACACGAACTGAAAATGTCCGAAGCAGTGCCCAGTCGGAAACATCGCCTGCGACGCGATGGAGCGCCGAGATTCGATGCTCTCCCACCGGCAACGGTTGCAAGGCCTGGGTACGCCAACTCCCGTCGGGCAGGACGGATGCCGAGACCAGCAATTGATTGGCGTTCATATCAAAAAGGTCTACGGCGCCGCCGTTCTGGTAGGCCTTTCCTGAAAAAACCGGTGAAGCATCCGTTTGTTCACCCTCTTGCGGTTGGGCAATCTCTGGCGCCTCGATCTTCATCGGCACGACAACAGTGAAAGAGCGCGGAGCCGACCATGCTGACGTTTCATTGTTTAGTGTTTGGCGGGTCTGTATCTGATAATTCCCGGGCAACATTACTGATTTGGCACTGAAGACCCATCGTGCATTTTTGTTGACATACCCTTCTCCATACGACTGCTGTTGCTTGCTATCGCGCACCTCAATGAAAGCTGTCGGTGCACCTGTGCCCATGAAAATTGTTCGGGAGCCCACTATGGCTTGATCAGCGGGCAAAGTGTTGACTGGGGCAGGTATGGGCTGCTGATTGGCACTTGACGGATTACTCATGTGAGCTTCTCGATTCAGGTAGGAACGAAGCGAGAGACTGCCATGGTTCCATCGCTGTTAAACCTGTAGGAACTAACAGTTCTTTAGGTTTTTTTGCCTTATGGATAATTCTGATTTTGTATAAACAACTGTCATTTGTGACAGTTGTTCCTCGCAGCTGCTTCAGGCCGAATAACCCGGGAAAGGGATCGCCTCCGATCTCGCGTGGAGTATGCAGGCATGAAAAAAAACAGTGTATTGATCGCAGGGGCGGCGGGGGATCTGGATCCTTCATTTGTCGCACCAGCATTGCAGTTTCCCGGTGCGCAAAAGACCGTAGGCCACGGAGTGGGGATCATTCCTACGGGGAAGATCATGGTCAGTGCGACCGTTACCACAATGTCGGGAGAAACCTGCTACGGCTTGGCACGTCTGCACGCGGATGGGCCCATCGACTCGACTTTCGGCAGGGGTGGCTATGTGGTCGAGCAATACAAGAGCGGTCTGTCATCACAGGGTGGGCCATTGCTTATTGATGAGGCTGGCAGGATCTATGTGTGCGGCTTGATTCCTGGGCTATCTACCCCGTTCCAACAGGTTATCGCGCGTTTCTTGCCCGATGGGTCGCTTGATGCGGATTTTGGTAGCAGTCGAAGCGGATATGTCGTCGTTCCCATGCGCACGCCTACGCTCGCCGGGGCCTTTGCCGGAAGCCTGATACTGGCGCGATCCGACCCGGAGCAGGCAGTGCCGGACCGGTTGCTTTTCACCACCTCGAAAGGGGGCAGCGGTCTTCTGACCCGACTCTTCCTTGATGGCACAGAGGACACCGCGTTTGCTTCGAAAGGCTGGCTCGTCATTACGCTTGCCGGTCTCGGTATCACGTTGATCGGAATCACGCAGCTGCCAAATGGCGGGATTCTTGTGTATGGCGGGACAAGCGGCGTCAGCCAGGGTTTGGTCATGGCGTTCGACAGCAACGGGCAGGTTGATCCAGCGTTCGGCGTTGGCGGAATGCTTCTGCTCGACGTTCGTGAAGGTTCCGATGTGCTCGAAAATTCGATTACCGACCTTGTCATTCAGCCGCCACAGCGGTTGCTGTTAATGGGGGATGCCTCCAGGCATTCTGGCGGTGAGAGACATCAATATGCATTCGTGGCTGCAATCGACCTTCAAGGTAACAATGATCGATCGTTCAATAACGGCGATACGGTGTTGATCCCTCCGGTGGACTCCAAAGATCTCAAGCGCTTCAGCAAAGGGTTTGCGCTGGATGATCGTCACGGTCAGCGGATTGTTGCGGTGGGTCAGATGTCCGGGGCAACAGGTCACCTGTTGGCGAGAGGTTTCACGCGGGACGGTATGGTGGATCCGCAGTTTAATGAACGTGGGACACATGGGATTGGATGGGCCCCCGACGATGCCTGCCTTCAGGGCTCTTCGGTATTGATGGGGGGAACAGATGACGGGAACGTTTACCTGACTCGAATGCTGACAGCATCTGGCATCTAGCGTTTTGACCGTCAAGCGACGGCCTCCCGATTGAGGTCTGCCTGCGCGATGACTTTGCGGTAATGAGTGACGTTGTCGGCGGATTCCGGCAGGTGGTTCTCAGGCAGCTCTCCTGGGCCGTCATCCAACGGCAGCGGTGCTCTTATCGATCACCGGAGAAAACTGAATCAACACCACCCCCGCCATCAACAACACCGCACCGAACAGGCGCGGCAACGTCAGATGCTTCTCCACCAGCCCGAACAGGCCGAAATGGTCCAGCACGATTGACGTGATCATTTGCCCGGCCAGGGCCAGTGCCAGAAATCCCGAAGCCCCCAACTTCGGCAGCAACACCACTGCCAAGGCGACGAAGCACACCCCGAACGCGCCGCCGGTCCACATCCACAGCGGCACCTTGCTGGCGAGGGCCAGCGACGGCAACGGCAGGCGCAGGGCAACAATCACCGGCAGCAGCACCAGCACGCTCACCACCAGCGAGGTGAACGTCGCCCACAGCGGATGCCCCAACCCCCGCGCCAGATTGATGTTGATCGCACTCTGAAACGGCACCACCGCCCCGGCGAATACCGCCAACAGCAGCAAACCGACCCATTGCATCGTTCCCATGATCGTTCTCCGGCAAGGTTTTGCTGGACTCTAGGGTATTCGTCGCGCAGATTTAAATTCTGTTTTGGTATTCGGAACATGCATCGAATGAATGATCTGCGCCGCATCGATCTCAACCTGCTGGTGATACTCGACGCCTTGCTGAGCGAGCAACACGTGACCCGCGCCGCCGAGCGCCTGCACCTGAGTCAACCGGCGGTCAGCCACGCGTTGGCGCGTCTGCGCGACTTGGTCGGTGATCCGTTGCTGGTGCGGGCCGGTTCGGGGCTGGTGCCCACCGCGCGGGCGCTGGAGCTGGCGGCGCCCCTGGCTGAAACCCTGGCTCAGGTGCAATCGCTGCTGGCGCCGAACACTTTCGATCCGGCCAGCGCCCGTCGGACCTTTCGCCTCGCAATGTCGGACTACGGCGCGGCGATCATCCTGCCCGGGCTGATTCGCACCTTGCGCGCGGAAGCGCCTGGCATCGACCTGCAAATCAGCCACGCCAGCCGCGAAGGCATGGTCGAAGGCCTGCTCAACGGCGACATCGACCTCGCCGCCGGCGTACTCCCCGAGTTGCCCGGCGAACTGCGCAGCGCGCCGCTGTTCGAGGAACGCTACGTGTGCTTGCTTGATCGCTACAGCTTGCCGGCCGACGGTCAGCTCGATCTGCCGACCTACCTGTCACGCCCGCATGTGCTGCTGGAAATGCGCGGCAGCGGCACCCCGGAAATCGAACGCACCCTGACCGCCCTGCGCGAACGCCGCCGCGTCGCCATCAGCCTGCCGCACTGGAGCGTTGCGCCGCAGTTCATCAGCGGCACGGATCTGATTTTGACCGTCGCTTCGCGGGCGTTGAATGAGGTTGATGACGAGTCGCTGATCGTCGTGCCACCACCGTTTGAAATTGCGCCGTTCACCTTCGTGTCGGCGTGGCACAAGCGGCGGGGCGGGGATCAGGCGTTGAACTGGTTGAATCGGCGGATTGAGCAGGGGATAGTGCGCGGCTGAAAAACATCAAGGAGCGGGGCGTGACAGTGAAGTCTGGGGTGGTTGGTTGGCTGGCGCTGTGTGGGGCGTTGATGGCGGGGCAGGTGTTGGCTGATTGTGTGCCTGCGCCTGTGACGGGTGATCTGGATTTCTCCGTGTGCAAGGAGTGGCCGGCGTATCCGGGGTTGAACATCAGCGCGAACGCGAAATTTGAACGCAGCTCCGTGCCCGGTGGCACCGACACGAGCGGCACCTATGATTTCAATTTATCTGTCTTGAAAAGCGACCAAACGGAACCGGTTGCCACTTATCACCAAGCCTCCGCTTTTTTCTCGGGAGGGGTGGCATTGCGAGATCTCTCGCTCGATACCGCGCGCTACAAAATAACCCCAGAGTTACGGGCGTTTGGCGTTCGCGTGCAATTCACCAATGCCTCTCGCCTCAACCCGCTTGAGGAAACGCACCTCTCTCTTTATGTGAAAGAGGGCGATAAGTTACGTCCTGTGCTCAGTCAATTAGTGGTTTATGAGTACGGCGGCGAATGGGACGGTGATTGCGCAGGCGAGCGATATGAGACAACCAGAACGGTAGAAATTGCCAAGACCAGCTCCCATGGTTATGCCGATCTGATCATCAAAACCAGGACGACAGGGACGACCAATGTCGTCGAAGGCAATACCTGTGAAGACAAAATCAGTGTCAGCAGTCCTGAACTGACAACCCTTCACTACGACGGAAAATCCTACGTCTTGCCTAAAGGTTTCAAAGCCATCGAGTGATACAGAACCAACGCGACTTATTTCAAGGAAGAACAATGCTCACCCCAACCCGACTTTTCATTGCCCTCGGCTTTCTGGCCATCACCACTCAGGCCCACGCCGCCTGTGAGATAAAGAAATTCGACGGTCACTCCCTGTCACGCTGCAAGGTGTGGCCGGCCTTCCCGGACAAGGCGATCTCGGCAAAATCCACATTCGTGTCCGACTCCGAAGGTGATCACGACGGCGTGTTCGATCTGGAGTTGTCGCTCCTCAACGCCGCGAATGCCAAGCCGTTGGCGACATACCTCAAGCCTGGGGCCTACAACTCCGATGCCATCCGTTTCGAAGACCTGACCATCGACACGGCTCGCTACCGCCTGGCGTCCGACGTTCGCGCATTTGGCGTGCGTTCGAAGTTTGCCGATCAGCTTTCCCGGGCCAACCCCTACGCAAAAACCGATCTGGCGCTTTACGTTCGCGAAGGCAGCAAGTTGCGCCCGGTGCTGGAAGGTCTGGTCATTCGGAAGGAGTTTGGCGAGGGCACTGGTGAGTGCGAAACCAAGGACACGAAAATCCTCAGAACTTTGGAAATCGGCCCGTCCAGCCACAATGGCTTCGCTGATCTGATCGTTTCCTCAAGTGGTGTGGTGTACACCTCGACCCAGTCAGGCAAAGAGTGCGTTTCCAAAACCACCGACCTGACCAAAACCCAAATCACCCTGACTTACGACGGCAAGCAATACACCATCCCCGAAGACCTCAGAGGTTACTGACCCGATGTTCACCGGCCTTAACCACCTGACCCTCGCCGTCACCGACCTGGACCGCAGCCTAGCGTTCTACCGCGACGTGTTGAAGCTGCGGGTCGAGGCCACCTGGGACGCCGGTGCCTATCTGTCGCTCCCCGGCCTGTGGTTGTGCCTGTCCCTCGACCCGAAGCGCCATCCCGAGCCCGCCGCCGACTACACCCACTACGCCTTCAGCCTCGGCGCGGCGGATTTTCCGCTGTTCGTGCAACAGCTTCGCGCCGCCAACGTGCAGGAATGGCGTGACAACCGCAGCGAAGGCGCGTCGTTCTACTTCCTCGACCCGGACGGGCACAAACTCGAAGCCCACGTCGGTGATCTGGCCTCGCGACTGGCCGCGTGTCGGCAAAAGCCCTATGCGGGGATGCGTTTTTTCAACGAGTCGTGAATATTCACAAACCGCTGGGATAGACTGGCGGCCACGTTTTCCGGGACTTGCAGGTTTTCCATGACTCCATCGTTGCTAATGGCCGTGCTGGCCTCGGGTTTCATCTACGGCATCACGCCGGGGCCGGGTGTGCTGGCGGTATTCGGTATCGGCGCGGCACGTGGGCGGCGGGCCGGGGCGGGGTTCTTGTGCGGGCATCTGCTGGGCGATGTGATCTGGTGCAGCACCGCGCTGATCGCGATTGTCGGCGCCCGGGAAATCGGCAGCACGGCGTTCGATGTACTCGGCGTACTCAGCGGTCTGTACCTGTTCTGGCTCGGCTGGCGCGCTGTGCGGGCCAAGCGCAGCAACGGCGAACAGCCCCAGGGCGCGGCGCGGCAGCCGTTCTGGCACGGCATCCTGTTCGGCCTGACCAACCCCAAGGCCTACCCGGTGGCGGTGGCGACGTTCACTGCGCTGCTGTCGAGCCGCGCCGAACTGCTCAACTGGTCGATGCTGCCGATGCTGATCGCCCTGAGTTTCCTCGGCGGATTGCTCGCCTACGCTATCCTCATTGGCATCGTCGGCGCGCGGCAGGTGCGCACGCTGTACCAGCGCCATGAGCTGGCGATCACTCGGTTGTGCGGGGTCATGTTCATCGGTTTTGCCATCAACGCGCTGGTGCATGCGCTGCCGGGGCTGATGCCGAACAAGGCTTGAAATCAATCGCAGGATGCGAGGTTGGAGTCAGGGACGGTAGATCAGTGCTGCATTGTCCGGATACCTTTTCTGAACCATGGAAAGCCGAAATTCCGCGCCGCTGGCGAGTTACATCGATCTGTTGCTGGACGCCGTTTGCGCGGTCGACAGGCAGGGTCGTTTCGTTTTTGTCAGCGCGGCCTGCGAGCGGATTCTCGGCTATACGCCTGACGAACTGATTGGCCAGTCGATGATCGATTACGTCTACCCGGCGGATCGTGAGCGCACCCTGGCTGCCGCCAGCGACATCATGGGCGGCGAGCCCAAGCACAACTTCGAAAACCGCTACTTGCGCAAGGACGGCAGCGTCGTGCACATCCTGTGGTCGGCGCGTTGGTCGGAAGTCGATCAACTGCGCATCGCCGTGGCCCGGGACATCACCGAGCGCAAACTTGCCGAATCCCGTCAGGCGGCGCTGTACGCGATCTCCGAAGCGGCCCATGCGGCGGAGGATCTGCTGGCGCTGTTCAAGCGCATCCACCTGATTATTGGCGAGTGGCTGCCGGCGCTGAATTTTTCCGTGGCGTTGTACGACGAACATTGCGCGCAGCTGAATTTTCCCTATCACGTCGACGATGACGAGTTGCAACCGGAGCAACCCGGCACCGTCACCGGACGCCTGTGTGCGGAAGTGATTCGCAGCGGCCAGCCAATCCTGCTGACCCCGGATTGCCCTCACGCGCCGCCGGAGTTCGCCGCGCTGGTAGCCGGGCAGCAATCGCCGTGCTGGCTCGGCGTACCGCTGAGTTCGAAAGACCGCACCATCGGCGCGCTGATCGTCAAAAGCCTGCCTGGCGGCGAGCGCTACACCGAGCGCGACAAAGAACTGCTGCAATACGTCTGCGCCCAGGTCGCCACCGCCATCGAACGCCAGCAACTGCACGCCCGTCTGCGGCGCATGGCGCAATACGATCAACTGACCCAGTTGCCCAACCGCGAACTGCTGCGCGACCGGCTCAAGGCTGCGCTGAGCCATGCCCGGGAACAGTCCGGGCACATGGCGTTGCTTTACGTCGATCTGGATCGCTTCAAGCAGGTCAACGACACCTTCGGACACACGGTCGGCGACATGCTGTTGCAGGCAGTGGCCAACCGGCTCAAGGGCTGTGTTCGCGAGACCGACACCGTGGCGCGGATCGGTGGCGACGAGTTCGTGGTGCTGCTGCACAGCGTCCACGCTGCCGACGATGCCGACAGCGTGGCGGAAAAGATCCGACAGGTACTGGTGCAACCCATGCGCCTGGACGGACACAACCTGTACATCGAACCGAGCATCGGCGTGGCCCGTTATCCCGAACATGGCGATGAGGAACAGCAACTGTTCCGTCACGCCGACCAGGCCATGTACACCGCCAAACGCCTGAATCATCGGGCACTCGACAGCTGATCGGCGGATCACCGTTCGTCGCGGCGCCGGCAACTTTTCTAAACCTTTGGCAGTCAGGAAATTCTCAATCTAGGCGGGCACCTGCTCGCCGCGATCAAATACCAAGGGGTAGAGAATCATGCCTAATTCAAGAAACTCGAACTCGGGAAACTTCGCCAACGATAAGACCAAGGCGTCTGAAGCCGGTCGCAAAGGTGGGAAAACCACCACCACGACAGTCGACAAAGAGCCAAAAACCGAGATGGGCCGCAAGCCTGCTCAAAAGTCGAAATAGTCGGTGAAGGTTGTTTTGATTGAGAGGCGGGGGCGCAAGCTCCCGCTTGAATTTGCCGAGAAGGAGGGCGCGACCATGAGCCGGATGGCCACCCGAGTACGCCACATCAGTTTTGTCAGCCTGCTGGGGTTGTTTGCCAGCAGCGCGTTTGCCCAGTCGCCCGCCGACTTCATCAACGAAGCCTCGGCCAAAGGCATGGCCGACATCGAGGCCAGTCGTCTGGCGCACAGCAAGGCCGAGTCCAAAGAGGTCAAGGATTACACCATCGTCGTCATCAACGACCGCACCACCGCCAACCAGCATCTGGCGAAAATCGCCAAGAAACTGGACCTGCCGGTGGCACCCCGCGAAGAAGTCGCGGACAAGGCGAAGGCGTTGATGCCGGAAGTCAAAGAAGGCGCGAGTTTCGATCAGGCCTACGCCGCCAGCCAGGTCAAGGCCACGGAAGAAGCCATCGAACAGATCCAGCAGGAAGCCCAGACCACCGACGTGCCGGAGATCAAGGCGTTTGCCGACGAGACCCTGCCGAAATTGCAGAGTCATCTGGAAATGGCTCGGGCACTTCAGGCCAGTCGCTGAATCCGCAGTAATAAAAACGGCGCTCATGGCGCCGTTTTTGTTTGCTTCAGCAGTCGTTCAAATCCTGTTTTGGCTTGCTCTTGTCCCCCAGACCTTCCAGGTCAAACACCTCATTCTCGCCCATCGCCCGGTAATGCCGGCGCAGTGCTTCCAGCTGCTTGAGATCCAGCGACTCCAGCCCAAGCATCGCGTTCTGTGCCTCCTTGTTCACTCGCAGCAACTCATCGAGTTTCAAATGAAGGATATCGGTGTCGCGGTTCTGGGTGTTCTGGATCAGGAACACCATCAGGAACGTGATGATCGTGGTCGAGGTATTGATGATCAGTTGCCAGGTGTCGTTGAAATGAAAAATCGGCCCGCTCAACCCCCAGAGCCCGATCAGAATCAAAGCCCCCATGAACGTCTTGGGGCTGCCGGCCCAGAGTGCGAGCGTCTGTGAAACCTTTGCGAATTTCATGGCCGTGTTCCTTGTTGGGGGGAGCTTGAAATTCTGACATCGGAGGGGAGCGGAAAATTCTACTTACAGTTTTCTGAGTACCCGTGGGCACGGCGGAGACAGCGCTCCCGGCGATATCGGACGTACGTAGGGGAAGGCAGATAAACACGATCGCTGTATCGTGACGGCAGCTGCTTTTCCACGTTTCGCCAAAACGTCCAAGACAGGAGAACGCAATGACCTGGTCCGCCAAACAATACGTCACTTTTGAAGATGAACGCACCCGCCCGGCCCGCGACCTGCTGGCGGCGATTCCTACGCCCGAGGCGCGTTCCGTGGTCGATATCGGGTGTGGCCCCGGCAACTCGACGGAGTTGTTGGTGGAGCGTTTTCCGGGGGCGAAAGTGCAGGGGCTCGACAGTTCGCCGGACATGATCGACGCCGCGCGCAAGCGTCTGCCGCAGTTGCAGTTCGAGGTGGCGGACATCGATAAATGGGCCGATGAAGGGCCGTTCGATGTGATTTTCGCCAACGCCGTTTTGCAGTGGGTGCCGGATCACGCGACGTTGCTGCCGGCGCTGGCGGGCAAGCTGGCGCAGGGCGGTAGCCTGGCGATTCAGATGCCGGACAACCTCAACGAGCCGTCCCATCGGTTGATGCGTGAAGTGGCTGCCCACGGGCCTTGGGCCAGCAAACTGGCGGGGGCGGCGGGGCAGCGGACGGAAATGGCGGATGCCAGTGCCTATTTCTCGATGCTGCGGCCGCATTGCGCGCGGGTCGATGTGTGGCGCACCACGTATCACCATCAGTTGGCGGGCGGCGCCTCGGGTGTTGTCGAGTGGTTCAAGGGCAGTGGTCTGATTCCGTTCCTCAGTCCGTTGACGGAAGCGGAGCGGGCGGAATACTTGGCGCATTATCTGGCAGAGGTCGCGAAGGCCTATCCGGCGCTGGCGGATGGTTCGGTGTTGTTGCCGTTTCCGCGGTTGTTCATTGTCGCCACACGTTGAAATGAAAAATGGCCGATTAGATCGGCCCTTTCTTTCGGAGTCAGCGCTGTACTGCGACCAGCATCATCATTGGTCGCTCACGCTCTTCAGCGAGGGCCGGTTGCGCGGCCACTTCGGCATCGCTCGGGCCCCATTCATTGAGGTGTTGAATCGTGAAACCTGCGTTGATCAACGCGTTGAGCAGCGTGCCGATCGTGCGATGCTGCTTGATCACACCGTCGGCCAGCCAGTTGGTCACCCGCTCGCCTTCCATCTGATAACTGTCCAGCGGCCAGCGCTTGTTGCCCTCGCTGTCGATAAGCCAGCCCGGATTGCGCGGTGCCATGAAGATCGGATGCTCGATGGAAAACACAAAATGCGCACCGGGTTTAAGCGCCGCGTGCAGCTTGGCGAACAGCCCCGAAAGATCCTTGATGTAGTGCAGTGCCAGTGAGCTGTAGGCCAGATCGTAGGTGCATGCAGGCAAGTCGAGGTATTCCAGGTCGGCACGTTCGTAGCGGATGTTCGCGGCCGAGGTGGTTTCCTTCGCCCGTTCGAGCATTTTCTCCGAGACATCCAGCCCCAACACTTCAGCAGCGCCGTGTTCGCTGGCCCAGCGACAGAACCAGCCGTAGCCGCAGCCCAGATCCACCACCTGCAAACTGTGCAGGGAGGGCAACAAGGCTTTCAACGCGGGCCATTCCGGCGCGGCATCGAGGCCGCCGATGGAGCGGTTCATCTGGCTGTAGCCCTGGAAAAATTCGGGATCGTCGTAGATGTTCTGGGTCATGGGTTTGCTGCTCTTTTGAATTTGATTTGGGTGGCACGCAGGCCACGGTTTTGAATCCCTCGAAACGTGATGGCGCGTATTCGTCGATGGCCGAGCAGGGGGAGGGTGGTGGGCGATGGGGAAATGCTAGCGGGTCGTGGCGAGTGTGAGAACCGGCGGAGTGTTGGGGATCTGTAAACGCGGTTTTTCGATTCGGGATGTTTAAAGAGTGGGTTCCGTTTACTGAACCTTCCCACAAGGTTTTCAGGTTGTCCGTCGGAAGTGCGGGCTCTAGCCTGTGTGGGTCGCTGATGAATCGGCGATCGGGATTGGAACCCCGAGGAGAGTTGGAACGCACAATCGTTATTCATGACGTATGCTGCGCACCTTGAATGTGTGCACTCTGTTATGGCGGCTGTGCGCGGGAGACCTTCGGGTCTGCCGGGTTGTCTCTCCCCGGGTTCCAACCTGCGTACAGCTGCCTCCTCTCGCGTGGAACCGAATGGGTCAGCTCCAACCTGTTTTTGGAGAGATGAAATCATGTTCAAGCCAACCCCGAATCCCCCCGAAGTCGAAACCGACCCAACATCCCCCTACACCTCAGTCGACTCCAGAAAACTCAACGACGCCGCCAACCGTGCCCTCGATCACTACCTCTGCCCCGGCGCCCATGTCATGGGCACGACCAACCAGCCCGACCCGATGTACTTCGCCAACCCGGCCTACGACACCGAATCCCTGCTGGCCAACGCCAGCGAATCACTGGGTTCGGCATCCGAGATGCTCAACAACTTCGCCGCCACCCTCGACCCCACCCACCGCAGAACCGCGATAGGCATTGCGCAGTTGGTGATGCTGGGGGAATTGGCGGTGAATCAGGCGCTGGATCATGTTGAGTTGAAGAGTTAACTGCGTTGATGCAATGTTTCAGAAGGCATAAAAAAACCGGCTCATTGAGCCGGTTTTACTTTACGAAGGTTTTCTCCTTCAAGGTGCGCAGGGCTCCAGCTGATCGACATCAGTGCCACTGCCAGCGCTACGGTCAACCTCGCCATTGCTCCCGATATGAATTTTAGTCGTGGGCCATTTCGGGGTGATCCTGATGCAATGGTTTTGCCCGGCATTACGCCAATCAAACTCCATAAAAAAGTCATCATCGGCAAACAGATGCCCTGGTCCGCCCGTAGACTCTCCGGGGGCAAGGTTTCCGCGAAAGATCTCATTTTGCGTATTCAGCACAAACCTCAAATCACCTGTGCCTTCTTTCGAGAAATCAATCTCGACGCGTGGCACTGCGACGTACCAAACCAGATACGTCAACACCACCAGAATGAGTAACCGCATAACGATATAGAGCGGGCGTCGCTTACTTGCATTCGTGGACACGGACTACATCTCCCCATGTCCTGGCAACGGGTAAACGTGTTTATCACCCAAGCGTGCGGAAGAAAGCATGAGTCGTCCTTGTTGAGTACGTCCGTTAACCCCAAGCGTCCTCTTGGGCGTGCGAATGCTAGCGGAGTCTCAAGGACTGGTCGCTGGGAAACGTCTGAAAACATGGCGAGCATCACGCCATATTTGTGTGCGGCGATTCCTACAGGATTACTGGTCGTTCGTTCGGATGTCGTTCTTTTCAGTGGGCATCGGGTAGTGCTTCTTCTCATATTGCTCGATAAGCACTGCGAGGTTTTCCAGTTCATTTCCATCGGATGATCCGGGTTCAGCCCCCCAGAGCTTTTCCATCCGAGCAAATGCAATGTTCAGGTCTTTTCGGTTACGGATGGTTTCGCTGTTCATTGCAGATTTTCCGTGCAGATCAGATCCATCGGGGTCGAGATTATTCACGAACTCAACATACGCAACGCAGCCGAAGCCAAAAAAGCGGAACGACTCTTTTCCTCCGGATGCTGGCTGACGTGAAGGTCTATGCGGCTCAACAAGTAGCCTGGAAGTGTGATGTTGACCTTTTGCGTATTACCCAGGCACTGACTGATGTCCACATCCACCAGCGCCCATACGCAGTTTGCAAACCTCGGATCGGAAACATGGTTACTGACCTTGCTGGCGGCAGGTATCACGGCACCGCTCTCAGCGAGAATCGCGATGTGGGTTTCTATCGCTTCTTTGGCCATTTCCAACGCATGGTCCTGATCGTTTCCGGCGGAGAAACAACCGGGGAGGTCTGGTACTTCAACACCCCATGTTGAGTTGCCTTCGCTGGTAGATATTGCGATTGGATAAAGCATGCGGATCATTTCCCTTGGGGCCGAACGCTTCGACATAGGAGCGCTCACGACATGAGTGGTTGACTGTCAGGAGCGTAAGCGTAGACGGGGGGAATTCAATCAACGTGTTGTTTCTGAATGGTTCAAAACTAGATTGCGTGCCACTAGACATCAGGCCCCAAAACGGCCATTTACACCGGTTTATTGAGTTTCTCCCCTGTAATGATCCGCGCGCGACTCGCGTATTCTTTTCGTCCAAAAACTTGAGAAGTATGCCAACGGTAGAATGAAAAAGCCCGGCACTTGGCCGGGCAATTTTGGAGGCCAGTAACGTGATCAGGCTTGCTTTACACGTGTCACCAGCATCATTTCATTCTGTTTTTTGATGGCTTCAGTCAGCACTTCACTGTAAACGCGTTTTTTCTCTTCCGCTTTCGCATTACGAATGAAGTCTGCGAATGGACTCGTGTACTCCTTTGGGCATCCGAGTTTCATGGAAAACATGGGGTAGCTCCGTCATTTATCTCAAGCATGGCCATCACATTTTAGAAACTTCAGCGTAGCGGGCCTTGCAAACGTTCACGTTCCTCCTCAGATAGAAGCTCGCGAGCTTGAATCTCAAGTGACACATAAACCAGTGCATGCATCGCTCCGCAAAGGTAGGCGAGACTGCCATTCAATGTTGTATCTCCAGAGGCGGTGACCAACGCATCTCGGCAATTATCGGATTTGGCCTGATCTGGCTCTAATTCGTGAGCCATCAGATTTCTCAGCTTGTTCAGCTGGTTCACCATTACCCAATAATGTTCGGTCGCCGAATTAACGGGCATAAACGACCTGGCCAATCCGACTATTTGCTGAAAGGTGAGTCGCAATCCGCGTAAGTGGTCGGGATTTCGAACTGATTGGTAGCAAAAATCCCGAATTACTCCCTCGATCAACAAGTGAGCTTTCAAGACTGCGGATTGCTCATCCAGTTTTGAAGAGAAATGTTTGCTGAAAAGGTCCCCGTGTGTTTTGAGGAACTGCGGACCTTCAAAATTCTCATCGGTAGGAGTGGCGGACATCGGAACGGCCCCCAAAACGGCGGCGAAGGATCTCAGCTAAGCTGAAACTCTTGAAATGATTGGAGCGGGTGAAGGGAATCGAACCCTCGTTATCAGCTTGGGAAGCTGGAGTAATGCCATTATACGACACCCGCTCAGAGCGGCTGACTTTGTACCAGACTCGGCCACGGATTTGAAGTTTTCTTTGCACGCGAACAACGGAAAGTCCTGAAACAGAGCCGAAATCGGTCAATCGCGGGCAAGCACTGCGGGCTGGAGGACGGCTGAATCTCAGCCTCGCAGGCTTGCTCGCGACGACACTGTTTCAAATGGCCAATGCATGGTGATCCTGGACGAGCTGGTAACGCGTTCGGCTGGCCTGTTGCGCCGGTTTCAGGAAACCGAGCAGGGCGTTCTGGCTGTCCCGGCAGGCGGATTTGTGTTCCATGTCGAGGAAATGCCCGGTGGCCTGCAGAGTGGTGAAGGTGCTTTGCGCCACATGGCTGCCGAACAGGCGCGCATCTTCGGCGGCGGTGTATTCGTCCCATTCGCCGTTCATGAACAGCACCGGCACGTTGATTTTCTTCGCCGCGTTCAGATAGCACTGACGGTCGCTGTGCAGCACGTCGCTGATGTGGAAGTGCATCTGCCCGTATTCGTGCTCGGCGAGGCTGCTGACGTGGCGATAGTTGAAGCGCTTGAACAAAGACGGCAGGTGTTTGCCGATGGTGTTGTTGACGAGGTGGCCGACCCGGTCGCCATCACGTTGGCCGAGGCATTCGACGCCGCGTTCGAGGTAATCAAGCATGTGCGCGTTGATCACCGGAGAGAACGAGCTGATCACGGCTTTTTCGATTCTCCGAGGCTGACGGGCGAGGGCGACCATGGTCGCGGCGCCACCCCAGGAGAACGACAAAACGTGTTCGGCCGCGAAGTGATCGATCAGCTCCAGCAGGATCAGACCTTCGACTTCTTTTGTCAGATGTTTCTCGTGGCGATTGTGGACTTTCGACTTGCCCGCGTAGGGCTGGTCGTAGCAGACCACATTGAATTGCGGGTGCAGATTTTTCACGGTTTGTGCAAACGACGCAGTCGTGGCCATCGAGCCGTTGACCAGGATGATGGTCTTTTCTGCGGCGTCTGCGCGATAGAACTCCGTGTAAACCCGATACTGACCCTGTATATCCAGCACAGCGATTTCTGGCCTCATGTCATAAGACTCCTGGCAAGCAAGCGGGTATGCGCGCAAATAGAGATTGCACGAGCTTTGTGACAGGTAGGCATACGCCTGGAATTTTGGAGCCCATGTCGATCCGGAACGGCAGGTCGACGGGTATTGTTATTGGCGGGCAATCTGCCGGCTGAGGCGCAGCCCTGAGGGCTGTCTACCGGCAAAAGGTTTCTTAGAAGTTATGTGTGACTCATCGGTCACAATTTGGCCGACGTCCTGATTCAAGCAGGGGGATCCGGATCGCGCAAGTGCCGTTGGTAAATTGTTCGACAACTTCTGCTGAGCGGTCGGGTGCTTAGAACAAATGAATCTCTTCGGTGCGCAAGGGGCGGTACTCGCCCGGTTTTAGCGCGTGATCCAGCGGCAGCGGCCCCATGGATTCGCGGTGCAGGCGCAGCACTTTGTTGTTGAAGTGGCCGAACATGCGCTTCACCTGATGGTAACGACCCTCGACGATGCTCAGCCGCGCCGTTCGCGGGCCGAGCACTTCCAGATGCGCCGGTTGGGTGGTCAGGTCTTCGAAGGCGAAGTAGATCCCCTCGGCGAACTTGATCGCATATTCCGGGCCGATTTCCTGTTCGGTCTCGACGTAATAGACCTTCGGCAGTTTGGTCTGCGGCTGGGTCAGGCGCCGCGACCAGCTGCCGTCGTTGGTGATCAGCATCAGCCCGGTGGTGTTGAAGTCGAGGCGTCCGGCGATGTGCAGGTCGTCTTTGTCTGGCTCGTGGATCAGGTCGAGGACGGTCGGGTGCTCGGGATCGCGGGTGGCGCTGACGCAACCCTCTGGTTTGTACAGCATGAAGTAGCGCGCCGGTTTGCCGCTTTGCAGCACTTCGTCGTCGACTTCGACGCGGCTGAATTCCAGGACTTCGCTGTGAGGGTCGCTGACGACTTTTCCGTCAATGCGCACGCGCTTTTCCACCAGCAACAGGCGAACCTGTTTGCGGTTGTAGCGGGGCAGGTTACTGAGGAAACGGTCGACACGCATGATCAGGAATCGGCAGGTAGCGGGCCGCGCATCTTACGGGATCGGCGGCTTGGCCGCTTGCAGTTGCGCCTCGACCTGGGCGCAACGCGGGCACAGGCAGGACTTGTCACGCAGTTCCGGCGGCAGGGCTTCGAGCACTGCCGGGTCAATGGAAACGCCGTAGCACCAGCAGGCACGGTCGGCGGTGCGCGGGTCGGCCAGGGTGCAGTCGTTGCGCGCGCCGCAGGCCGGGCAGAGGTCAGGTGTGTTCATGAGTGTCAGGCATAGGTCGAGTGAGGCATTTCCACGCAGGTGCGGTTACGGCCGGTCTGTTTGGCCCGGTACATCGCATGATCGGCCCGGGACAGCAGGCTGTGCAAGGTGTCATCCGGTTGCAGAGTGGTGGCGCCGATGCTGACGGTCAGATTCAAGGTGTGACCGTTGTAGGCATATTCATGCTGTTCGACGTGCTGGCGGATCTTCTCGGCAATCTTCTGGCCGGTTTCGCCATCGGTGTCCTTCAACAGAACAATAAATTCCTCACCGCCCCAACGGCAGACGATGTCGGAGTGGCGCAGGCAACTTTGCAGGTCCCGGGCGAACCCGATCAGCACCTGATCGCCGGCCATGTGTCCGTAGGTGTCATTCAAGACTTTGAAGTGGTCCAGATCCAGCAGCAGCGCGGTCAGCGGTTTCGGCTCGCGGTGCGCTTCGTGCAGCGCTTGCACGGCGAGCAGGTCGAAGCCGCGACGGTTGGGCAGTTCGGTGAGGCTGTCGAGGGTGGCCTGGGCGTGGATTTTTTCCTGATAGCGGCGGATCAAGCGGTTGACCAGGGCCAGCACGATCAACGTCACCAGCAGGCAGATCAGCAAATTGAGGTACAGCGACTGGCGGATTTCACTCAGCGCGCCGTCTTCGCGTTTATCGACGAACAGGTACCAGTTCAACTCCGGAATGAACCGCACGTTGAGGAAATGTCCCTGACCGTGGGCGGAATATTCGTAGCTGCCGCTGTGGGGTTTGGGCAACTGGCTGACCAGGCCTTTCATGCTGTCGAGGTCGTTCAGGCTTTTCCCGACTGGTGCCCCTTCCGGCCCGCCCTCGGCGCCGGTCAAGACCAGTCGGCCGAAGGTGTCGACGAAGTAAACGCTGCGTTGATAACGCTGCTGGTACTTGTCGATCAGCTTGATCACCGCGTCCACCGTGAGTCCCACGCCGGCGGCGCCGATGAAGCGATCGTTGTAGTCGTAGACCTTGTAGTTGATGAAGAAGGTCATGTTGTCTTTGTTGGCCAGGTCCGGGTCGACGTTGATCTCGTACGGATCCTTCATGTCGCGTACGCGGAAGTACCAGGCGTCGCGCGGCTCGTCGATCTTCACCTGCTTGAGCACGCCCTTGGCGTGGTAGTAGGTGTGGGTGCTGTTGGAGACGAAAAATGCGGTGTAGGCGCCGTAGTGGGTCATGACCTCGTCGAGGTAGCGGGTCATCTGATCGCTGTCTTTCTCGCCGTTCACCACCCAGTCGCGCATGAAGGTGTCGCGGGACATCATCGAGGAAATCAGGATCGGTCTGACGAGGTCTTTCTGGATTTCCGAATACACCGTGTCGGAGGTCAGCGGCAGTTCGGTGTTGACGATGTTGTCGCGGATCGACGCCCGCGAGGCGTAGTAGCTGAGCAGCGAGGTGGCGAGGAAACCTGCGCCGAGGAGGGCGACCAGAGTCAGTACCAGCGAACGTTGGGAGTAAAACGCAGATCTGAGCGGCATTGGCAGTTCCGTTGACAGTGACCCGATGAGCAGCATTCTAGTGGCACGGCGGGGAAAAGACTGCGGGATTTGTGCCTGAAATGCGGGGGGATCAGCCGGGCAGGGTGTCTGGAGAATGGCTTGCTCATCCAGCCCCCTCCCGGAAGGAGAGGGGGCGGCTTTCGTCTCAGTTTCTGGTTTGCAGATACGCTCGCCACCCGCCCGGATGGCTGATGTCGACCGCACCTTCCAGGCCGTAGGGTTCACAGATGAAACCGCTTTCCCAACGGCCGTCCGCCAGTTGTACCTTGCCCAGGCCCAGCGGTGCCGGGATGCCGGTCAGGAACGAGCCCAGCTCACTGCTCGGCAACTCCCAGACTTCCACCGCAATCGCCACGCCACCCTCCGCCACGCGCAGCATCCCCGGACGCGACGGCGGGCCGCCGGCCAGTGCATAGAGTTTGTAGTCCTTCGAACTGTAAGTGGCCTCGATCAGGCGTGCGCCGCGTTGCCGCAACTGCCAGTTCAGGGCCAACCCGTCCAGGTGCGCGCCGCAGACCACCAATCGCGCACGGTCATGGCGCGCCGGGTTGTCCGGCGTCGGCAGCGCGGGATCCTGCTGGCGCTGCAAGGCATCCGCCACACCCAGCAAATACTGATCGGTGAACGCCCGACCAAACAGCGTTACACCCCACGGCAGACCGTTGTCCATGAAACCGCTGGGCACGGCGACGGCGGCGTAATCGAGCAGGTTCATGAAGTTGGTGTAGTAGCCCAGTTCGGAGTTGCGCAGCACCGGTTCCGCGTCGAGTTCCGCCAGCGTCACCGGACGACCGATGGTGGGCGTGAGCACGCAGTCGAGTCCTTCCAGTGCTTTATCGCAAACGGCTTTCAGCGCTTGCAGGCGATATTGCGCGCGGAACGTCTGCACGCCGCTGACGGCCGGTGCTTTGGCCAGCACCGCGCGGATCACCGGCAGCACCGCTGCAGGATTTTCTTCCATCAACTCACCGGCCACGCTGTAGCGCTCGGCCACCCACGGCCCTTCATAGAGCAACCGCGCCGCTTCGAGGAACGGCGAAAGGTCCAGCTCGACCGCCTCACCGCCCGCAGCCTTGAGGCGGTCGATGGCATCGCCGAACAGGAGCGGGCCTTCCACACAGCCGAAAAATTCCAGGTCCTGGGCGCGCGGCACACCGAAGCGGAACGGCCGTGGTACTCCGAACGCAGAACCGTCATTCCAGGACGGATTGCTGCGGCTGTATTCGTCCCGTGGATCGAGGCGCGCGGTCAGGGCCAGCAGTTGGCTGGCTTCCCGGGCCGTTGCGGTGAACGTGGTGACGCAATCGAGCGTGCGACAGGCCGGCAGCACGCCGGCGGTGGAGATCAGGCCTTTGCTGGCCTTCAGGCCCACCAGATTGTTCAACGCCGCCGGCACCCGGCCGGAGCCGGCGGTGTCGGTGCCCAGCGCGAAACTGGCCACACCGAGTGCCACGGCCAGCGACGAACCGGCGCTGGAACCGCCCGACGGATATTCCGGCAACACGCTGTTCGGGCACACCCCATAGGGCGAACGGCTGCCGTTGAGGCCGGTGGCGAACTGGTCGAGATTGGTCTTGCCCAGCGGGATCGCTCCCAGTGCCAGCAGTTGCTCGACGATGGTCGCCGAACGTTCTGGTACGTAGGCGAACGTCGGGCACGCGGCTGTGGTCGGGACACCGGCCAGGTCAATGTTGTCCTTGATCGCGAACGGCACGCCGTACAGCGGCAGGCTGTCGAGGTCGCGATCGTCGAGGGCGGCCAGGTAAGGCTCAAGTTCCTCGGCGCTGAGCAAGTGGATAAACAGGTGATAGTCCGGGTTCAGCGCTGCGGCTTTTTCCCGCAACGCCAACAGTAATTTCCGGGGTGTGGTGTCGCCATTGCGGTAGGCCTGGCGCAAGGCATCGAGTTGCAGATTCATGGGTTGATCCTTTGGCAAATGGTTTCAGTCGAGTTCCAGCACCACGACCCGTTGTCCGGCACGTACCGCCGATCCCGGCTGCACGCGAATGTCCTGCACCACCCCGGCCATGGGCGCGAGCACGGGGATTTCCATCTTCATCGACTCCAGAATCACCAGCACATCACCGGCCGCCACGCGGCTGCCGACCTCGACCTGCACCTGCCAGAGGTTGCCGGCGATGTGGCTGTCGATGCTCTGCTGACCGTTGGCCAGCGGTGTTTCTTCGCCGTTGTCCGGCACGGCTTCTTCGCTGTCGAAATGCGCCTGTCCGCTGGCGATCCAGCGTTCGCGCTCGGCCTGGAAGGCGCCCTGTTGCTGCGTCCGGAACGCGTCAATGGTCTCGGCTTCGCGCTGCAAAAAGGCCTGGTAGTCGGCGAGGTTGAGCTGGCTGTGTTCGATGTTCAGGTCGTAACGTCCGAGGGGAAAGTCGCGGCGGATGCGCAGCAGTTCTTCAGCGCTGACCGGATAGAAACGGATCTGATCGAAGAACCGCAGCAACCACGGTTTGCCGTCGAACGCGGCGACTTCGCGATAGCGGTTCCACATCTGCAAGGTACGGCCGACGAACTGATATCCGCCCGGGCCTTCCATGCCGTAGACGCACATGTAGGCGCCGCCGATGCCCACCGAGTTCTCGGCGGTCCAGGTGCGCGCCGGGTTGTACTTGGTGGTCACTAGCCGATGGCGCGGGTCGAGCGGTGTGGCAACCGGCGCACCCAGGTAGACGTCGCCGAGGCCCATCACCAGATAACTCGCATCGAACACCGTGCGCTGCACTTCGTCGAGGTTGGGCAGGTCGTTGATGCGGCGGATGAACTCCAGATTGCTCGGGCACCACGGCGCGTCCTTGCGCACGGTGGTCATGTATTTCTCGATGGCCAACTGGCAGGCCGGGTCGTCCCAAGACAGTGGCAGATGGACGATGCGCGACGGTACTTGCAAGTCCTGGGCGGCGCACACCGCATCCCATTCACCGGCGACGATCCCGAGCAGATCGGCCAGCGGCAGTTGTTCGGGCTGATAGTGGATCTGCAGCGAGCGAATGCCCGGTGTCAGATCGATCACGCCGTGCAGGTTTTTGCTTTCCAGTGCCTGCATCAGGGCATGGGCGCGAAAGCGCAGGACGAGGTCCAGTTCCGGCGCGCCGATTTCCAGCAGCAGATGGGTATCGCCGGACACACGCCCGACCAGCCGCTTGTCGTCCTGGCCCAACTCCAGAACCACAGGCGAAACCAGACCCTGTGGGAGCTGGCTTGCCAGCGATGAAGTTGATGCGGTGTCTGGTCGGGCCCCATCGCTGGCAAGCCAGCTCCCACAGGTATCCCATTTCAGGGCGAGATCGCGGGCAGTCTTGAGATCGATCGGCTCAAACTGCACTTTGTCTCCGGCCTTCAGTTGCCCGAGTTGCCAGAGGTCCGCCTCGATCACCGTCACCGGGCACACAAAACCGCCAAGGCTCGGGCCGTCCGGGCCGAGGATCACTGGCATGTCGCCGGTGAAGTCCACCGCACCGATGGCGTAAGGGTTGTCGTGGATGTTCGACGGATGCAGGCCGGCCTCACCGCCGTCGGCGCGCACCCATTCGGGCTTCGGCCCGATCAGGCGCACACCGGTGCGGCTGGAGTTGAAATGCACTTCCCATTGCGTGGCGAAAAAGGTGCCGATGTAGTTTTCGGTGAAGTATTCCGGCGCGCCGTGAGGGCCGTAGATCACGCGGATCCGGCGTACGTCGGGCAGTTCACTGACGTGGTGCGGGGCAAGGGTCTGCCCGGCGCTTCGGTCGCTCAGTGGGGCCAGGTGCAACACGTCCCCGGCGCGCAAGGCCCGCCCGCCATGACCGCCGAACTGACCGAGAGTGAAGGTGCTTTTACTGCCCAGATAGTCCGGCACCTGCAAGCCGCCGCGCAGGCACAGGTAGCTGCGGGCGCCAGCGGCCAGCAAACCGCCGAGATGTAACTGGCTGCCTGCCGCAATCAACAGCGCGGTGTTCATCGGCACCGCTTCGCCGTCGAGTGTCAGCGTCAACGGTGCCCCCGTCACCGCCACGACCGCGTCGCAATTGAAGCGCAGCAGCGGCCCGTTCATGGTGATTTCCAGTGCCGCCGCGCCGTCGATGTTGCCCAGCAGGCGATTGCCCAGACGCAACGCGCGGCTGTCCATCGGCCCCGAGGGTGGCACGCCGACCGCCCAGTAGCCGAGGCGACCGGGATAATCCTGGACGCTGGTCTGGGTGCCGGCGCTTAGCACCTCGAAGGTGTTGGCCCGGTACACCAGATCTTCCAGGCAGCGGGTCCACGGCTGGCCGCTGGCGAAAGGCGTATCGAGCAGAATCTGCCGCAGGTAATCGCGGTTGGTTTCCACGCCGTACAGCTGGCTGTCGCCGAGGGCCTGATGCAGTTCGGCGCTGGCCTGCTCGCGGGTCGGCGCCCACGTGATGACTTTGGCGATCATCGGATCGAAGTACGGCGGGATCTCGCAGCCAGCCTCGACCCAGGTGTCGATGCGCAGTTGAACGCCGTTTGCCGCAGGAAACTCCACAGCGCTCAGCAGCCCCGGGCTTGGCTGGAAGTCCCGACCCGGATCCTCCGCATACAGCCGTGCCTGAATCGCGTGGCCCTCCGGTTTCAGGCCCTCAAATAATGTGCTCAGTGGCGGCAAATCCCCCGCCGCCAATTCAATCATCCAGCGCACCAGATCGACGCCCCATACTTGTTCGGTAACGCCGTGTTCGACCTGCAACCGGGTGTTCACTTCCAGAAAGTAGAAGCGCTGCGCATCGCTGTCGAAGACGAACTCGACGGTGCCGGCGCTGCGGTAATTCACCGCTTTGGCCAGTTTGATCGCCGCCGCGCACAGCTCATCCGCCATGCCTTCTGGCAGGTTCGGCGCCGGGGTTTCCTCGAGGACTTTCTGGTTGCGCCGCTGCACCGAGCAGTCGCGCACGCCGAGGGCGATCACCTCGCCGTGGCCGTCGCCGAACACCTGGACTTCCAGATGCCGCGCACGCTGGATGTACTTCTCGATGAATACTCCGGCGTCGCTGAAATTGTTCTGCCCGAGGCGCTTCACCGCGTCGAACGACTCGCTCAGTTCGCTGGCGTTGCGGCACACGCGCATGCCGATGCCGCCACCGCCCGCAGTGCTTTTGAGCATCACCGGATAACCGACCTGTGCGCCGGCGGTCAGCGCTGCGTCGAGGCTGTCGAGCAGTTCTGTGCCTTCGAGCATCGGCACGCCGTGCTGTTTGGCCAGGGCCCGTGCGGTGTGCTTGAGGCCGAACACCCGCAGTTGTTCCGGTGTCGGGCCGATGAAGGCTATGCCATGGTTTGCGCAGGCTTCGGCGAACGCGGCGTTTTCCGAAAGGAAGCCGTAGCCGGGATGGATCGCGGTTGCACCAGTGGCTTTGGCGATGGCGAGAATCTTGTCCACGGCCAGATAGGTGCCGGCCGCGGCGCCTTCGCCGAGGCTGTGGGCTTGTGCAGCTTGCAGGATGTGCAGGCTGGCGGCATCGGCTTCGGAGTACACCGCGACGCCTTCGACGTGCAGTTCACGCAAGGTGCGCAGAATGCGGCAGGCAATCGCGCCACGGTTGGCAATCAGGATTTTTTTGAACATGGCAAAACCCCTGAAGGGGATGCGGGCCGTCCCGCAGTTTTTCGATGAGCGCCGGGGTCGTCCCCGACGGCAGAATCACAATTTCGAAAGTCACCGTTGACCTTGTGGGAGCGGGCTTGCCCGCGATGGCGGTGTGTCAGTCATCATCAATGTTGGCTGTGCCTACGCCATCGCTGGCAAGCCAGCTCCCACAGGGTTCAGGGGTGTTGGGAGGACTTCAGGCACTGGCCGGAACGGGCCTGGCACAGGGCGAAAAGCCAACGGCGCAGACCGCTGAGTTTCAGTTCCATACCAGTAGCTCCGCAGGTGTCGGGTTATAGGCGTTGCACGGGTTGTTCAGTTGCGGGCAGTTGGAGATCAGCACGATCACGTCCATCTCCGCGCGCAGGTCGACGTACTTGCCCGGTGCGGAAATGCCGTCTTCAAAGGTCAGGCCGCCCTCGGCAGTCACTGGCACGTTCATGAAAAAATTGATGTTTGGCCCGATGTCACCTTTGCCCAGCCGACCGTCGTGGGCGCAGGCGCGCAGGTAGTTGTCGCGGCAGCTGTGCATGTAGCGTTTTTCCAGGGCGTAACGCACGGTGTTGCTCTCTTGCGCGCAGGCGCCGCCGAGGGTGTCGTGGCGGCCGCAGGTGTCGGCGATGATCGTCAGCATCGGTTTGCCGAGGTTGGAATACAAAACGCTGCCGGTGCTCAGGTAGACGTTGTTTTGTCGGCGCAATGTGCGCTGCACGTCGTAGCGCTCACGGGGATTGGCGGCGCTGTAAAACAAAGTGTCGACCGCCTGATTGCCTTCCAGATCGAGGATGCGCAGGGTCTGGCCGGCCTTGACCTCCATCAGCCAGGGTTCGCCGGCGGGAATGGTGGCGCGGTACACCGCAGCGTCGGGTTGTTTTTGCGAAGTGGCGATAGCAACTGACATGGCGATGATCCTCAGGCGAACAAACGGTCGGTGTTGATAAAGCCGCGCTCGTTCTCCGGGCGCGAGGTTCGGCAGTGTTCGGCGACGCTCGGATCGGCGTTCATCCAGCTCAGCTTCAGCGGTTTTGGCGCGTAGTCGGGCGATGGGTCCATCGGGTGTTGCAGGGCGGTGAGAACGACGAGGGTGTCCATCGGTGCGTACAGCTCGATGTAATCGCCGGCCTTCGAATGGCCCTCGACGAAATGGAAGCGCCCGGCGTCATCGACGTTGACCCGGCTGAACAGGTTGAGGGTCATCAAGAGGTCGGACAGGCCCAGGCCCCACTTGCCGAGCTCCACCAGCAGGTTGTCGGTGCCGTTGCGAAAGAAGCCGTTGCGCAGTTCCTGATAGCGGCCCTGGCCGTATTTTTCCGCGACCTCCTCGGCGCACAACACGCCGCCAAGGCTGTCGCTCCAGCCGCTGGTGTCGGCAGTGATCGCCGCCAGTACGCGGCCCATGTCCGAGTACAGGCAATGGCCGGCGGTGAGCTTGGCGGTGTGCTGGCATTTGAGGCTGTCAGGCAGGTTCAGGCGCTCGGTTTTCTCGTTGGCGTTGAGCAGGGTCAGGCTGACGTTGGCGCCGCCGCGCAGGTCGGTCAGGCGCAGCAACTGGCCGCGTTTCAGGACGAAGGAGCGGTGGCCGCCACCGGGCAGGGTTTCTTCGGCGAAGAGTGGAAACAGTTGGGTCGAATCGGTCATGGGAGCAGTCCTCTCAGGCAATACGAAGCGTGCCGGCCAGCCCGGCGGGCAGGGCGTCGACGGCGGCGCGCCGGGCGCGGCGGTCGCTGTTCAAAGGGATGTCGTAGGTGATGCGGGCGCCATAGGCGCCGGGGGCGTGCGGGTCGAGGCGCACCTTGTCGAACACCAGCAGGCGGGTGCCGAGGCTGAAACCTTCCGACAAGTCGTGGGTGACCATGAACACCGTCAGTTGCGTCTCGCGCCACAGCTCCAGCAGCAGGGCGTGCATGTCCTTGCGAATGCCCGGATCAAGCGCGCCGAACGGTTCATCGAGCAGCAACACGCGCGGCTTCATGATCAACGCCTGGGCAATCGCCAGCCGTTGTTGCATGCCACCGGAAAGCTGCGCCGGATACTTGTCCAGCGCATGGCCGAGGCCGACTTTGTGCAGCAGCGCCGAGGCCTGCTCGCGGGCCTCTTTTTTCGCGCTGCCGAACAAGCGCCCGAGAAGCGGCGCGCGCGGCAATTCCAGGCCGATGGCGACGTTGTCCAGCACGCTCAGATGCGGGAACACCGAGTAACGCTGGAACACTACGCCACGGCTGGCGTCCGGCTCGCTGGCGAGCGGTTGGCCATCGAGCAGGATGGTGCCGCGACTGGCGGATTCCTGGCCGAGCAGCAGGCGCAGAAAGGTCGACTTCCCGCAACCCGAGGCACCGACCAGCGTGCAGAACTCGCCCTCGTTGACGCTGAGGTTCAAGCCTTCGAGCACCACCTGGTCGGCGTATTGCTGCCAGACGTTTTTCACTGTGATGAAGCTCATTTGGCCGCCCCTTCATACCAGGGGAATGCACGCCGGGTGAGGTGCTTGAGGCCCCAATCCATCAGCCAGGCGAGGAGGGTGATCCACACCACGTACGGCAGGATCACATCCATCGCCAGATAACGGCGCACAAGGAAAATCCGGTAGCCGAGCCCATCGGTGGAGGCAATGGCTTCCGCCGCGATCAGGAACAGCCATGCCGAACCGAGCATCAGCCGCAGCGAGATCAGCAGGCGCGGCAACAGTTGCGGCAGCACGACCCTCAGCATCAGGGTCCAGGTCGAGGCGCCAAGCGTCTGCGCCTTGATCAGCAGTTCGACCGGAATGTCCCGCGCGCGCTGTTCCAGATCACGGGCCAGGGCCGGGGTGATGCCGATCACGATCAGCATCACCTTCGACAGCTCGCCGAGGCCGAAGACGATGAACAGAATCGGCAGGATCGCCAGCGGCGGCACCATCGACAGCACCGTCAGCAATGGCGAGAGCGGTGCGCCGAACAGTGGCAATGTCCCGGCGGCAATGCCCAGGCACAACCCGGCCAGCGCGGCGATACCGAGGCCGATGGCCAGGCGTTGCAGACTCGCGGCGGTGTCCTGCCACAGCAAGTACTCACCCGTGCGGCTGTCGGCATTGAATGCCAGGCGTTTCACCGCATCGCTCATCTGCACCGCGCTGGGCAGCAGTTTGTCGTTGGGGTTCTCCGCCAGACGCTCGGCTGAACCCATGAAATAGGCAAACAACACCAGGGCGAACGGAAGGATCACCAGCAACAGGCGACTCGGGCGATCCGGGTGGCGATTGATCAGGCGCATGGCCAAATCCTCCGTGGCTTACAGCTTGGCGTCGGCGGCCATCTGCACGTAAGTCGGATCGAAACGCAGCTTGAGGTTGCCGGTGTCGCCGCTGGTCACGCCGTTGGCGAAGGTCATGCCGACGGCGCTGGTGTCTTTCGCGCCTTCGCCTAGCAAACCGTGCTGGAACGAGAACTCGGCAACTTTGCGCATGGTTTCCGGCAGTTGCTTGCTGGTGGCGAACGCCAGGGCCTCTTTCGGCGTGGCGAACAGTTTGGTGGTGTCCAGTTGCGCCTGGAATCCGGCCAGGTCGGTGCCCGAGGCCTTGGCCATGTGTTCCAGCGCAGCTTTGCTCGCAGCGTTTTTCGCGTTCATCAGCTCGACCACTTCGAACCACGCGCCGGTCAGCGCCTTGCCCAGGGCCGGGTTGTCTTTGAGGGTGGCGCTGTTGACCACCATCATGTCCATGATTTCCCCGGGGATCTGGCTGGAGTTGAAGACTTCGGTCACGCCCGGTTTAGCCTTGATGTCCGAGAGCATCGGGTTCCAGGTGGTGACGGCGTTGACCTGTTCGGTGCTGAAGGCGGCGGAGATGTCGGCGTCGGAGGTGTTGACCACTTTCAGGTCTTTTTCGGTCAGGTCGACCGAGTCCAGCGCGCGGGCCAGCAGGTAATGCGAGACCGACAGTTCGACCAGGTTGACGTCCATGCCCTTCAGGTCGGCGACTTTCTTGCCGTCGCCCTTGAGGACGATGCCGTCGTTGCCGTTGGAAAAGTCGCTGACGATCAGCGCGGTGCTGTCGACGCCACCGGCGGCCGGAATGGTGAGGGCATCCATGTTGGTCATGGTGCAGCCGTCGAACTGGCCGGCGGTGTACTGGTTGATCGATTCGACGTAATCGTTGAGCTGCACGACATCAATCTTGATCCCGTACTTCTTCGCCCATTTGTCGACGATGCCCTGGCTGCCGGCGTATTCCCATGGCATCCAGCCGGCGTAGATCGTCCAGCAGACACTGAAGTGGTCTTTCTGCGCGGCGGAGGATTGGGTGCTGACGAGCGCGGCGAAGGCGGCGGCGAGCAGGGCGGGGAAACGTAGTCGTGACATGGCGGATTCTCCAGTTGATCAAGGGCGGACAGGAAGGCAACGCGGCACCGCGAACGGTGGCTTGTCTCCCGGGCTTTTGTCCCGCCGTGTAACCTCAACTGGAGGTCGCCAACTCTCGGACCAGCCACTCGCAGATGCGAGCCGGAACCCTAGTCAGCCATTGCAAATTGTGGTGCCGCGAACCTGTGATGACTCCTGCACGGGTTTGCTAAAGCGAGAGGCGTGCCAAGTCGGATCGAGCCCTCTGTTACGGGCTTTCGTGACGTCGCAGCTGACGGCGAACGCTTGTCGACGCTTTTTGTTGGTGCGTGCTTGCACCGTCATGCAGCGTCCGGTGCCGCTGATCCGATGCCCGTGAGGGTTGGGCACTCACTGCCGGTCCGCCAGTCAAATCTGTTGTCAGCCGGTCTGTGCCGACTGCTGTCACAGGTCTTTCAGGAGGCCGCCATGTGTATTTCAAAATTGCTGCGTCGGGTGCTGCTGGGAGCAGTGCTCGGTCTAGGGCTGTCCGGTTGTTACTACTACGCCGGTGGCTACGATGCCTATCCCGGCACCTATTACTATCCTGGCTATTACTCGCCCTATTACTACGGTGGTTATTACGGTCCGCGCTACTACGGCGGTGCCCGCTATTACTATGGCGGCTATGGCTATCGCGGCGGTTACGGACGGGGTTATCACGGCGGCGGATACCACGGTGGTCACCACTAATCAGCGGCTGAATGACGGCGTTTCTGCATGAACAAGGTTTCATGAATCACTTGTTTCAAGTTGTTGCAGAAACGCACCGGATGCCGAAAACGCTGTCAGATCTTTCGTCAGTCGCCGAATGAAAGACTGACGCCTGCCAGCGTCGCTGGTGTGGCTACCCGCGGTCCAGGAGGCCGCCATGTATCGCCGAATTCTTCTGTTTACCGTGATGCTTTTTTCCCTTGGCGGATGCGTCCCTTATTCCTACGGAGATGGCTACTACAGCTCAGAGGTCTACACATCGCAGGCACCTTCGTATTACAGCGGTGGCACCTACTACAGCGGCGGCAGCACGTATTATTCGGCGCCGCGCTACTACCAGCCAGCACCGCGTTATTACCAACCGGCTCCACGCTATTACTCGGCGCCTCGTTACTACCAACCGGCTCCGCGTTACTACGAAAGCCGTCGCTGGCACGGTCATGATCGCGGACGCTGGGATGACCATCGTCGCGGTGGCTGGGATGATCGCCGGGGTCGTGGCAATTACGACCGTCACAGTGGACGTGGCGATTACGGGCGGCACGGCAACCGCTGGTAACCTCCGCAAAAAAGCGGCGCAGTGAGCGCCGCTTTTTTTGTGCCTGTTTTATTGCAATGCGTGTATCGCACCATCTCCTAGGAGGTTCTCGGAACCCTCCTACAGTTTTATTTCTGAGCATTTGTTAGCGTTTGTATGCACATGTTGATGTTGAAAAACTTCAATTCATGGAGGTGTATTAGCGCGGGATCTTGCTCAAATATGAATCTTCTTATCATTCATCAGAATTTTCCTGGTCAGTTTCGTCATGTGGCGTTGGAAGCATTGCGCAGGCGTCTGGGCGTCATTGCAATTGGACGCGATACAGCGCCAGGTATTGCAGGGGTAAAGTTATTTCGTTATCGACCATCAAGGAAGATGATTAATGGCGTTCATAACTATTTGTACAGATATGAAGAGGCTGTTTCGGACGGGCAACAAGTTCAACGAATATTGAAGAGACTCAGCCAGGCAGGCTTTCGGCCTGATGTAGTTCTCGCTCATCCTGGGTGGGGTGAATCGCTATTCGTCAAAGACGTGTATCCAGATGTACCTCTAATTCATTTCTGTGAGTACTATTACCGAGCGCACGGGGCCGACTCTGGTTTTGATCCTGAATTTCCCAGCGCGATGGACGCGACTTCAAGGCTTAGAGTCTTGAATTCGATGCATCTCCTGAATGTTGAGCAGTGTGATGCCGGGATTGCACCTACACAATGGCAGCGCAGTCTTTTTCCGAAAATATATCAGTCTAAAATTCGCGTCATTCACGAAGGCATTGTTCAATTTTCCGAATCACAAAAGGTCGAGTCTGTAACGCTGCCAAGTGGGCGCGTGTTAAGAGCAGGTCAGCCTGTCGTGACTTATGTCGCCAGAAACCTCGAGCCGTACCGAGGCTTTCATAGTTTTATGAGATCCATTCCCTATATTCAGGAAAAGTGCCCGAGTGCGCAGATTGTTGTTATAGGTGGGGATGGCGTCAGTTATGGACGGCTGCCTTTTGGGTTTTTGAACTGGCGAAGAAAGATGATTGCGGAGGTGGATTTTGATGCTTCCAATGTTCACTTTGTTGGGAAGTTGCCTTATCTAACATACAGGTCGGTTCTGAGTCTTTCAAAGGCTCACGTGTATTTGACATATCCGTTTGTATTGTCGTGGTCTTTATTGGAAGCAATGGCGTCCGGCTGTGTTGTCGTCGGCTCAGATACCGCACCCGTACGTGAAGTTATCGAGAATGGGATTAACGGGGTGCTTGTGGGATTTTTTGACGCTAAAGAAATCGCCGCGGCAGTGGGCAGGGTTTTAACGTCTTCCGGTGAGTTTGACTCTATGAAGGAAGCAGCGAGGTTGACGGCAAACAAATTCGATGTGGTTAAGGGTGTAAGCGGATACTTTGATGTGTTTAAAAGCTTAACGGATGGTGGTCGCGTCGAGTGATGAGTTAGTCATTTTAAAATGGAGATTTGAAATGCTTAAAATGTCTCGCAAGGAAGTTTTTCGCCAGTGCAGAAGGGGAATTAAATATGGAGTGTTACTAGCGATCTGTTATTGGGTCGTTGATTTCTGTATCCGATGGGAGGAGGCCGCAGAAGCGCGGGCGATTTATCAGAAGAAACAAGGGGCGTGCAGCAGGAAGCTGGCGGGTATGGAGCAGGTCCCGATACTTGGCGGCAGCCTGCTGGACCGGACAAAGATTCCTGGGTTCTATTTTGGATCGACATTAAGGAGCGACGGTTCCTGTATTGCCGATCTTCTTTCAGGGTCATTCTGGTGGACGGGAAAAGAACTGTTTCCGGAATATGAAGCTCACGGGGTAGAACCACCCATTAGTTGGACGTATTACAATGTTTCCGCCAGACTTTACACCAGAAGGGATACCACGGAGCCGCATAATATGGGCGGACGGCATGTGGATTGGCCGGATGATCTGGTTGTAAAACTGAAGAACTATCCAGGCCTTGAACTTTGGCTTACCGCGCCTCCACCCAGTATCAAAAATGAATTCTCTGTTCGAATTTTTGTTATGCAGGACTGGCGCCGGCGTGATGGAACACCACGGAAGATAAATTGTATTGGTTTAAATTCGCCCGAATCTAAAGCTTCTGCCAGTGGTTTGAGTAAAGCATATCTTTTGAAAATGAATAAGGAGCAGTTGGAGAATTTGGAGTTTGGGAGTTTACGTACGTATTGTACGGTCGAGTTGCACCATTTCGACTTTGCAGGTGGGGATGCTCGTATACATTTGGGTACCGAGGGCTTGCGGGGTGCCCCAGAAGCGCTTAAGGCTGTCAGCGACTATCTTTCACATTCAATTATTACAGGGAAGTAAATATGAGCTATATATTCAGTGATTTGGAAAAGTCGGAAATTTTGCAGGCTGCAAATATTTGTGAGGGAATGAAATTCAATGTCGAGGAGGAAGAGTATTTTGCGATGGCAGTGGAGGGGCGAAACTGCGCTGTACTTTATCGTACATTGTCGAATATTTTGGGTGGGAAATTTTTAGGCGGTTCTGCGTTCGATGAGAGCGTAATGGGCATTTTTAAAGATGCCAAACTCTGGCTCGATGTAGCAATTGATGCAAATGGCGGAGTGGGCGCTTATTCTGCATTGATCCGAGCTTATACCCTGCGGCAGGGGGAGTTAAGGTTAAATAAAAAAATCAGCGATTCGAAAATGCAGCAGTCATCTAATCAGGTAGCTGTCAATCTCATGAATACGTTGATAAAAGGCTCCGTTGAGCATGGTTTGGCTCCATGGACTGTGCCCTCCATAAGCCAAATTGCAGAAATCGATGCGAGCGCGATTGGTGAAGTACTATTTCGTGATGATATTGGCAACGTTGATACAGCGACCCGTCATAACGCCGGATGGTCTGGAACAATCGGCTTCAGCCTGTTGGGTGGAGAAAGACCCTATGAAACCTGGCGATTGATCTCCGCTGGTGATCCGGACTCCCACATCAAAGGTAATCATGATCTCGCTAAGTTCAATAGGCTAGACGATCTAAAGAATATTCTGTTTGCCGTGGATTCATACGGTATAGCCTTGCAGGCAGTGATCAAAAACTTCGGGTTAAATATGGTCGAAAGCCTGTTTTCAGTCCTGCCCGAACAGATAAACATCGCTCTTGCCAGTGGCAGCATCAATCCGCTGATTCAGCATGTGGTGAAAGGTACGCCCATCTCACCCATTGTCAGCCTGATATTGCGATATAACCTGAATGATTTCTTTGACATGCTCAGGCGAACCTACGACGGGAACTCGGCCGCCACACCTACCACCGAGGAAACCTTCGCCTCCAACGCCTACACCTTTTTCTCCGCACTTTCTCCGTCTCAATCGCAAAGTATCGTTACCAGAACCATTGGCGAGTATGGCAGTGCCGGCGACTGGGCAAAGTTGGCCTCCCAGGCAACGCCAATCGGCGTCGCGTTACGCAATTCTCTAAAGCAGCTAAGTGAAATCGTGATTGAGCGGGCCGACGGTTTTTCCGGACGCGAACTGGAGCTTTACGACCCCGAAACGGGCGAGGGCTTCATCACTGAGCAGTGGCTTGCCGATCGCTCTGAAATGCTGGCCAGGCTGATTTCCCGAACCAATGGATCGTTCGGTCGAAACACTGTCCAGACCTTTTCCTATTCGGATCTGGCTTCGGGCAAACAGGCCCCGATGACCACCGGCGTCTCAAACCCTCTGGTCATGTTTGGTGATGACGGCGGTCGATCATTTGGTGGGGGAACGAATACCGATCATCTTTACGGCGGGGGCGGCAACGATTCCATCAGCGGACTGTCCGGAAATGACTTTATCCAGGGGGCTCGCGGCAATGATTCTTTAACAGGAGGCGATGGCAATGATGCGTTGTACGGTATGGCCGGTGACGATGTGTTGGTGGGTGGCAAGGGTAACGACTCTCTGATTGGCGGGCCGGGTAACGATCGGTATGAGTTCTTCAGTGGAGATGGAATAGACGAGATTATTGAGGCGGACGCTGATGGCGCGTTGCTGATAAATGGACTTCCGATCCCAGCTCTCAAGCGCAGTGCTCCGCTTAGCAATATCTGGCTTACGGAAGATCGGGCCATCAGCTTGACGCTCATTGAAGATCTGGCTGAAAACACGCTGAACATTAAATACGGACTAAGTGATCTCATCGTCGTAAAAAACTTTAAGCCAGGGATGCTCGGAATTGATCTTCCTGATTACCAAAGCCAGACGTTCTCCGTCCCCGACCTGGTCCTTCAAGGTGACTGGAAAGTCAAAGATAACGACCCCAATGTTCGCGGAGATCAGCCTTCCTTTGATGAGTTGGGCAACGCCGTGCTTTTGCCCAATGTTAAACAGAGGAACAAAGCCGACTTGCTTTATGGATCACCGAAAGACGACCTGATCGTTGGTCTTGGCGGGTCTGATCGACTGTTCGGTAAAAATGGTAACGACCGCTTATTCGGCGACAAGTCGTCGACGCTCGAAAAAGCCTTGGCTGATGCCGCGAAGGGAAAGGCCAGCCGCGGCGATTGGCTGGATGGTGGGCAGGGTGATGATTTGCTCGTCGGTACTGCCTCGCGAGACGTGCTGCTCGGTGGGAGCGGTCGAGACACGCTGATGGGGGGAGCAGGTGACGACAATTTATCCGGTGATGAAGCAACGGGAGCACATGAGCAAAGTTGGGAATACAAGCAAATCAACGTTCAAATCCCCGGTGGAGTCACTAGCTTTCGTACCGTCTTCGAGAACTCCTCTTTGAACCAACCTTTGGAGGGAGGCAATGACGTTCTCTATGGCCAAGGGGGCCGGGACTTTATCAATGGAGGCTGGGGAGATGATCTGCTTGACGGCGGAAGTGAAGACGACACATTGGCCGGGGGGGGAGGTAATGACACGCTGGCTGGCGGGAGTGGCAATGACACATTGTTTGGAGACAACCTCGATTGGGGTGGCGGTCTCCACGGCAGCCACCATGGCAACGATTTTTTGCAGGGCGGCGATGGCGATGACGCTCTAGCCGGCAACGGTGGTAACGACGTGCTGTACGGTGGCGCTGGCAATGATGTTCTGAACGGAGATGACAGCGTACTGCAAGGAATTTCGGGTGATGCGGCGCTTTTTTTCGGGAGTGATTTTCTGGATGGCGGCGCGGGGGACGATACCCTCTGGGGTGGAGCTGCGGATGACTTACTTTTCGGTGGCCGCGGTAACGACGAACTGGTTGGTGATTACCATGAGCACCCGATTCGTTACCACGGTGATGATTATCTCGATGGCGGTGCGGGTGACGACACACTCCGTGGCTTGGGTGGTTCGGACACTCTGATAGGCGGCGCAGGTGCCGACGCTCTGGATGGCGATGAGCCCAACCTGAAAACGGGCGGAATCGACGATGACCACATCCACGGTGATGCAGGAAACGATACGCTCTGGGGAGGTTTGGGCGCCGATACGCTTTTGGGCGGTGCCGATGATGACTTTTTGGTGGGGGACTACGAGCAAACATCCGAAGCGGAACATGGTGCCGATTATCTTGACGGCGGTTCAGGCAACGACACTTTGCTGGGCAGTGGTGGAAACGACACGCTGGTTGGCGGTGAGGGAGTCGATTATTTACGCGGCGGCCCTGGCGATAACGTGTTTGAGGGTGGCGCCGGCAACGATTATCTGGAAGGGATGCAGGGTAACGATATTTTCTACTTCGGAGTGGGCGATGGCCTGGATGTAGTTACCGATACCGGTGGCAACAATGTCGTAAATTTTGGCGATGGGTTTTCTGCGGAGAACTTGCAGGCCGAGATCGTCAATCTTGATGTGGGCACGGCGTTGCGGCTGTCGAATGGTATCGGTGACGCGCTCCTGATTCGTCACCCTGAAAATTGGGCAGGTTCGACCTTCAGGTTCAACGATGGTGTGATCCTGAATTTCCAGGATGTAATCAAGTTAACGGTGCAACCGGTAGATGTAACGGATCCGTCCGCGACAATTGCTGCGGTACCCGATGCCGGAAAAATGCAGGACATTGAGAGTGAGAGCGAAGCAGTCGTCCAGACACCGCCCGATGACTTAGCCGCTTCTACTGAGAGGGAAGGCAGTGAAACGGGTCGTCACACCCGGTGGGATAGCCTTTTTCTTTCGGAACTGAACACAAAGCGCTCAGCGACCCGGCAGGCATCAGGATTTGCACTGAACGATCAGGGTGTTTGGGTTAGAAGTCATATTGCTACCGACGAAAGTGGCTATGCCATCAGCGCCGAACTGATCCATGAGGACGTTGAAGCCGGAGTCTTTTCCAATACACCTGAGTGGATGGGGGCGATTGCCGCTGACGCTGTGGTGACTGAAAGGCAGTCAATCTCTGCAACGAAAACCACGTTCAAGTTTGTAAAAACTGAAGCAGCGCAATTACCGAAACAAAAGCCGAAGTACTATCCGTCTGGCTCCAGTTATTCGGGGTTTTCGTTCAATTTGGGCGATGCTGTAGTTGAAGATATAGACCAAGCGGGCGCCATTCAGGGGTGGTACGTGTACCCCGCTGGCAGTTTTGAAAATCATGAAATTGTTCGTAAAGCGTTTCGCTGGAGCTCTACTACCCAAACGATCAAGCATAAAGTTGTTCAGGGTAATGACGCTGGCGGCAGGGTAAATCTCGAAGTGGGAAATCTCTTTCATGGCGGTGCGGGAGATGACTTGGTGGCTACCTATGCTGGTTCGGTGCTTGATTACGGCGGGGTGAACGACAGGATCCCGGGTGCATTTTTATCGGCTGGCGCAGGCAACGACACGCTGCTGGGCTCTGCGGGAGCCGATTATTTGATCAGTGGGCCGGGAGAAGATTGGCTTTACGGCGAAAACGGTCCCGACACTTACATCGTTGAAGCGCATGATGGCGCAACCACCATTATTGCCGACGTTCTTGACCCTGTTTTTTTGCGTCCCGAGGTTGGAGCCTCTGGGTGGCATGAAGAGTTTGGGGGGCTTGATATTGATACAGTCGTTCTTCCGGAAGAGGCGAAACCAGATAAGTTGAAACTAACCTGGGGCGCTGTGTTGGTTGAGGTGGTAAATATTGAACTGTCACCCACCCCAACGCGTGGGGCTCATCGTCGACCGCCTCGTGCCCAGATGCTGTACACGACAATCGATATCGAATGGGGCGGAACCCAAAAAGTACGAATCGTTTTGCCCAATCCGAATGACATCGGCGGTTCCGGAATTGAACGAGTGAGGTTTTCTGACGGATCGAGCATAAGTTTTAAAGACCTTGTTAGCCGATTAGGCAATACCCCCGATACTTATCATCACGGCGTCACTGTTCAGGACGCTGCTCGGGTTAAGTCTTTTCGAGACAACCGTTTTCTACCGCTCGTGGGTGGTCGCGGTAATGACACCCTCAGTGGCACTGGTGAAATAAGAGGGATGCAAGGAGATGATCTGCTGTGCGGTGGCTCAGGCGATGATGTGCTTTACGGTGGGCCGGGCAATGACACCTTGTCGGGTGGCGGGGGCAATGATGTTTATAAATATGATGGGCTTGGGCGAGACCTGGTAGTCAATGCCGGTGGCGGAATTGACGGTATAGACTTTTCGGAGGTCGGGCTGTCGATTGATCAACTCAAGTTCCACCGTGAACGGGATGATCTCGTCATCGTAGTCAGCTATGGCATGTCTCCAAAGATTCGTGTCTCCAAACACTTTTCAGGAGGCGATGCCGCTATCAGTTTCATCAGCGTTCAAGGAGAAGAGGGCGCTGTTAAAAATTACACGGCGAACCAGCTGGCTGAGCTTTTGCACCCTCTACCTCCCTTACGGGACGTAGAGGATATCTTGCCGAGAAATGATGAAGAGGCGTTGCGGGCAATGAAGGAAATAATCGCGTTTTACGAGTTGAATGTTTGATCGCAGATAGTTTCGCAACGGGCTCAAACTTCCCGCGACAGAGCCCAAGAGACTGCCATCGCGGGCAATGATCGGTTTTAGTATGGCGACAGATCCGCCAACGGATGCCGCCCCTCCCAGATCTTGTGAAAGTGCGCATCGACTACTGCGTCCGGCACCCGGGCGATGTCCGGCCAGTGCCAGTGCGGCTTGTGATCCTTGTCGATCAGCCGTGCCCGAACCCCTTCGCTGAATTCCGGATGCCGGCAGCAATTGAGGCTCAGGGTATATTCCATCTGAAAGACTTCGGCCAGCGACAAGTGGCGGGCACGGATGATCTGTTCCCAGACCAGATGCGCGGTCAGTGGCGAGCCTTCGCTCATGGTTTTCGCCGCGCGAGCAATCAATAGATCGCTGCTGTCCCGTTGCAGGCTGATGGCTTTCCAGGCGCAGGTCACGTCGCTGACATCCAGCCATTCATCGATCTGCTGTCGACGCGGCAGCCATTGGGCCTCGGGCATCTGCGCCACCGCTTCTTGCTGCAACGCCTTGAGCAGGCTGTTGAGTTGCATGGCGGTCTGTTCCTGCCAGTTCAACTGCAACAAGCCGTCGATCAGTTCCTGCTGCTGTTCGTCGAGCAGGAAACGGTCGGCCAGGTCCAGATCGATCGCATCGCGGCCATTCATGTGCGCGCCGGTCAAACCAAGGAACAGACCGAGCTTGCCCGGCAGTCGTGACAGGAACCAACTGGCGCCGACGTCCGGGTACAGGCCGATGCTGATTTCCGGCATCGCCAGACGACTGCTCGGCGTGACGATCCGGATGCTCGCGCCTTGCAGCAGGCCCATGCCGCCGCCGAGCACATAACCATGGCCCCAGCAGATCAACGGTTTCGGGTAGGTGTGCAGGCTGTAATCCAGGCGGTATTCAGCGTTGAAAAACTGTGCGGCCAGCGGCGGCACTTCACCGGGATGGGCCCGGCAGGCTTCCACCAGGCTTCGGACTTCGCCGCCGGCGCAGAAGGCCTTGGCGCCGTTGCCGCGCAGCAGCACGCAGACGATTTGCGGATCCTTGGCCCAGGCGTTCAGTTTGTCGCTCAGGGCGTGGATCATCGGCAGAGACAGCGCATTGAGCGACTTTTCGGCATCCAGCGTGGCCACGCCGATGCGCGCGCCGTCGGTGCCGGTGAGTTCTTCGAAGTGCAGATTCATCGTGACCTCGATCGGGAATTTGAACGATCAGTATGATCGCTGTGTGGGAAAGTGCCGGATCTGCGTCAGATCAATTGACAAGCGTGGTCGGCTTTCCTAGGGTTCGCCCCATTGTTTTTGCCGGGTATGACCATGACTGCTGACGACCGTATCAAACTCGAACCGAGCTGGAAGGAGGCACTGCGTGCTGAGTTCGACCAGCCCTACATGGCAGAGTTGCGCACTTTTCTGCAGCAGGAGCGGGCGGCCGGCAAGGAAATCTATCCGCCGGGCCCGATGATTTTCAACGCGCTGAACTCGACGCCGCTGGACAAGGTGAAAGTGGTCATCCTCGGCCAGGACCCGTACCACGGCCCGGGCCAGGCCCACGGTCTGTGCTTCTCGGTGCAACCGGGCGTGCCGGCGCCGCCGTCGCTGGTCAACATCTATAAAGAGTTGAAACGTGACCTGAACATCGACATTCCCAACCATGGCTATCTGCAGAGCTGGGCCGATCAGGGCGTGTTGATGCTCAACACCACCATGACCGTCGAGCGCGCCAACGCCAATGCGCACAAGGACAAGGGCTGGCAGTTCTTCACGGACCGGATCATTGAGGTGGTCAGCCAGCAGCAACCGCATCTGGTGTTCATGCTCTGGGGCGCTCATGCGCAGAGTAAACAGAAGCTGATCGATGCCACCAAACATCTGGTGCTGACGTCGGTGCACCCGTCGCCGCTGTCGGCCTATCGCGGTTTCCTCGGTTGTGGGCACTTCAGTCGCACCAACAAATTTCTGGAGCAGAACGGCGAAGCGCCGATCGAGTGGCGCCTTCCACCGATTTGATGTGGCTCTGTAGGGCCCCATCGCTGGCAAGTCGAGTCGTCGCACCGCAGCTCCCACAGGTTTTGTGGATGCCACAATTATGTGTTCACCCCAAGCCTTGTGGGAGCTGGCTTGCCAGCGATGAAGTCGACTCGGTCTTACTGGGGATTACGGTTCCAGTATTTGAACAACGGTTCCGCCAGAAACAGCACGAACAACAACCGCATCACCTGCATCGCCGTCACCAGCGGCACCGACAGTTGCAGGGTTTCCGCCGTCAGACTCATCTCTGCGATCCCGCCGGGCATCATGCCCAGGGTGAGTGAGCGCAGATCCAGATGAGTCAGCGCACTCAGTCCCAACGCCGCCAGTGTCGCGATCAACATGGTCAGCGCCGTGCCGATCAACGTCCGTCCCATGAACGACGGTGCGCGGCGGAAAAACTGCCGGTTGAAGTGGCAACCCAGACCGCTGCCGATCAGCCACTGTCCAATCTGGCTGCCGCCATTGGGCAAACCGATGTGCAGATCCCAGCCGATGCTCACCGCCGCGCTGACCAGCAGCGGGCCGAACAGCCATGGGTTGGGTTGACGCAGGCGTTGCCAGAGCCAGGCGAGCAGGCCGCCCGCCGGAAAAAGAATCGCCAGCCAGCGCCAATCGACGCTGCCAGCGTGTGAAATCGGTGTGCCGTCACCCAGCAGATATTTGAACGCCGCGGGTACACACAAAACTACCACCAGCACCCTCAGACTTTGTCCGGCCGCGACATGGCTGAGCATCGCGCCGTTGCGGGCGCCGAGGTTGACCATCTCGCCGGAGCCGCCGGGCATGCTGGAGAAAAACGCCGTGGCGCGATCCTCGCCGGTGCGGCGCATCAGCCACACGCCGACCACTGCCGAAAGGCTGGTGACCAGCGCCCCGAAGAAGATCAGGCCGAAGTGGCTGAGCACCTGTTCCATCACCAGCGGGGTGAAGTGCAGGCCGATGCCGATCCCGACAATCCACTGGCCGCACTTGCGGCCGCCAGGGATTTCGGTGAGTTGCCACGGGGTTAGGCAGCGCACCAGGATGATCGCCAGCAACGAGCCGACCATCCACGGCAGCGGCCAGCCGATCTGGCTGGCGATGAAACCGCCAAGCAGACCGACCAGCGGGGTTCCCCACCACGTTTTGAGGGAGAGCCGATCAGACATCGGCAATGGCGCGTTGCGCGGCCGAGCGTTTGCGCCAGATGCGGATGATCGGCATCAGCAGCATGATCGCCGTCAGAATCCAGCAACCGAAAGTGATCGGGCTCGACCAGAGGATTTCCAGCGCACCGTTGGAAATCGACAGGGCGCGACGCAGGTTCTGCTCCATCAGGCCGCCGAGGATGAAGCCCAGCAACAGCGGCGACAGCGGGAAGTCCAGCTTGCGCAGGATGTAACCGAAGATGCCGATGCCGATCATCAGGAACAGATCGAAGGTCGTCGCATGTACGGCATAGACGCCGATCCCCGTGATGATCGCAATGACCGGCACCAATGCCCAGTTCGGCACGGCGAGGATGCGGGTGAATACACGGATCATCGGAATGTTGAGGATCACCAGCATGACGTTGGCGATGAACAACGAAGCGATCAGGCCCCAGACGATGTCCGGTTGTTGCTGGAACAGCAACGGCCCCGGGGTGATGTTGTACAGCGACAGGGCGCCGATCATCACTGCCGTGGTACCCGAACCCGGAACGCCGAGGGTCAGCATCGGCACCAGTGCACCGCACGCCGCGCCACCGATGGCGGTTTCCGGTGCTGCGAGGCCACGGGCATCGCCTTCACCGAATTTTCCATTGGCACCGGCGATGCGTTTCTCGGTCATGTAGGCCACGGCGCTGGCCAGGGTCGCGCCGGCACCTGGCAACACGCCCATGATGAAACCGAGCACGCCGCAACGGATGTTCACCACGAACACCGAGGCCGCTTCCTTGAAGTTGAACATCATCCGGCCGGTGGCTTTCACCGCTTCCTGACCATGGTGGGTCTTTTCCAGCAGCAGCAGGATTTCGCTGATGGAGAACAGGCCCAGCACCAGCACGACGAACTGAATGCCGTCGGTCAAGTGGATGTTGTCGCCGGTGAAACGGTAAACGCCGCTGTTGGCGTCGATGCCGACGGTCGACAGGAACAGGCCGATCAACGCCGCGATGAAGGTTTTCAGCGGACGGTCGCCGGCCATGCCGCCGAGACAGACAATCGCGAACACCATCAAAACAAAGTATTCCGCCGGACCAAAAGCAATCGCCCATTTCGCCAGCAGCGGTGCGAACAGCACCATGCCGCAGGTGGCGATGAACGCGCCGATGAACGAGCTCCATGCCGACAGCGACAGCGCTACGCCGGCCAGGCCTTTGCGGGCCATCGGGTAGCCGTCGAGGGTGGTCATTACGGTGGAGGCTTCACCTGGAATGTTCAGCAGGATCGAGCTGATCCGGCCGCCGTATTCACAGCCCAGATACACCGCTGCCAACAGGATCAGTGCCGACTCCGGCGGTAGGCCAAGGGCGAATGCGATCGGGATCAGCAATGCCACACCGTTGATCGGGCCAAGGCCTGGCAACAGGCCGACGACGGTGCCGATCAGCGTGCCGCACAGGGCGGTCACCAGGTTGTACGGGCTCAGTGCAACGCCAAAGCCCTGACCCAAATAGCCAAGAGTATCCATATCAGTTCTCCAGAACGTCGAGCAGGCCGAGAGGCAGCGGAACGTCCATCAAACGGTCGAACAGCAGGTAAAGACCGACGGCCATCAGGCTGATGATCACCACGCTTGGCAACCAGCGGCCGCCGTACAGGCGGGCCATCGGCACGCCGGTGATGATGCTGGCGGCGATAAAACCAAGGGGTTCGAAAGTGCCGGCGAACACCAACAGCAGCGCGACGCATATCGCGATCTTGGTCAGGGTTTCACGATCCAGCGGCGGCTCGTCTTCGCTGTGTTTGATCGGCGCCGGGCGAAACACCATGTACAGCAGCGCCAGGCCCATCAGGCCGAGCATCAGCAATGGAAACGCCCGTGGGCCCACCGGTTCGTAGGAAAAAGCCGCCTGATAAGGCCACGCCATCAATGCCAGACCGGCACAGACCAGCAAAAGCATCGACGCGAAAATGCGTTGAATAAGCATGAGGGAACTCCTGCCATGGCCCCGGCGAAAGGGCCATGGACGCTAGACAGAGACGATCACTGGATCAGGCCGAACTCTTTGGCCAGCACCTTGTAGTCCGCGACCTGTTTCTTGACGTACGTGTCCAGCTCCGGGCCGGTCATGGCGAACGGGAACAGCTCACGCTGATCGCGCAGCTTGGCGAAATCTTCCGAGGCCAGCAGCTTGTCAAAGGCACCTTTCCACCAGGCGTAGTCCTCGTCGCTGACCTTCGGCCCGAGGTAGAAGCCGCGCACCACCGGCCAGACAATGTCGTAGCCCTGCTCGCGAGCGGTCGGGATGTCCTTCATTTCCGGCTCATCCAGGCGCTTCTCGGCAAACACCGCCAACAGGCGCATGTCGCCGCTCTGGATGTGCGGCATGGAGTCAGAGATGTCGGTGCTGCCGACCTGGATGTGGCCGCCAAGCAGCGCGGTGGCGATCTCGCCGCCACCTTCGAGGGCGACGTAGCGCAGGTCGCGCGGGTTGATCCCGGCAGCTTTTGCGATCAGTGCAGTCTGCATCCAGTCCTGGCTGCCGACGGTGCCGCCGGAACCGATCACCACGGCGCTTGGATCTTTCTTCAGCGCCTGTACGAGATCATCAAGGGTTTTGTAGGGCGAATCGCTTTTCACCGCGATGGCGCCGTAGCTGGTGCCGACCGCCGCCAGCCAGCGCACGTTGGTTTCATCGAACCGGCCGAACTTGCCCTGGGCCAGGTTCAGCAGCGAACCGCTGGACCACGCCACCAAAGTGCCCGCATCGGCGGGACGCTGCGCCACAACGGCGTTGTACGCTACCGCGCCGACGCCGCCGGGCATGTAGGTCACGCGCATCGGTTTGGTCAGCAGTTTTTCGTTGACCAGCGCGCTTTGCGCCAGTTTGCAGGTCAGGTCGAAACCGCCGCCGGGGGAGGCTGGGGCGATGCATTCCGGGCGTTTGGGCTCGGCCATCAGTTGGCCGGCGAACAGCACGCAGCTGGCGGCGAGGGCGAAACGGCGCAGGGATCGGTTCATGGGTGTCTCCACGGGAGTTGTTGTTTTGGGGGATGTTTCAGGTGCGGCGGTTTCGCGCGCGCAGGCTAACAGGCTCAGACCCGGACGGGTTGAACGCCGCGCAGCCGACGATGGCGCTGACAAGCGATAACGGGGAAATTCGAAAGGAAGAATGAAACGGGTCAACCTGAAGCTGTTTGGACAGCATGGTGCAGTACCTCGTTATTGTTCTTATTGGCGAAAACGCATCGAGGCGTTTTTCGAGAGCTACGTTTTGAAGCTACGTTGTATGGACAGACCAAGCGGCGAAGGTCGGCAGTCGGGACCCTCGGTGAAGCGACTCTAACGGCCCAACCTTTCGCTAACCTTTCAGTATTCTTTCGCGTGTTTTCGGGCTTCACAGTGGCGGTTGCGGCTGTAAACTCCGCCGCAAAGAATGGCGTCGGCCATCCCTGAATGAGGTAGAGATCCATGCGTGTCCTGCTCGTCGAAGACCATTTGCCGCTGGCCGAAAGCGTCGCCCAGGCGCTCAAGAGCACCGGTCTGACCGTGGACGTCTTGCACGACGGCGTGGCTGCTGACCTGGCCCTGGGCAGCGAGGAATACGCGGTGGCGATCCTCGATGTCGGCCTGCCGCGCATGGACGGTTTTGAAGTTCTGGCGCGCCTGCGGGCCCGGGGCAAGAACCTGCCGGTGCTGATGCTGACCGCTCGCAGCGACGTCAAGGATCGGGTCCATGGGCTCAATCTCGGTGCTGACGATTACCTCGCCAAGCCGTTCGAACTCACCGAGCTTGAGGCGCGGGTCAAGGCCTTGCTGCGCCGCAGCGTGCTCGGCGGCGAACGTCAGCAGCGTTGCGGTGTGCTGGCCTATGACCTCGACACCCGACGCTTCACCCTCGGCGATGAATTGCTGACGCTGACCTCCCGCGAACAGGCGGTGCTCGAAGCGCTGATTGCCCGTCCGGGAAGGGTGATGAGCAAGGAGCAACTGGCTGCACAAGTGTTCGGTCTCGACGAAGAAGCCAGCCCGGACGCCATCGAAATCTACGTGCATCGCCTGCGCAAGAAACTCGACGGCCATTCAGTGGCCATCGTGACCTTCCGGGGTCTGGGTTATCTGCTGGAAAGCCGCGATGCATAAGCCCAGCAGCCTGCGCTGGCGGTTGCTGTGGAACCTCGCGTTGCTGCTGGTGGTGTTGATGCTCGCCAGCGGATTGAGCGCGTACTGGAACGGTCGCGAGGCCGCCGACACCGCTTATGACCGCACGCTGCTGGCCTCGGCGCGGACCATCGCCGCCGGTCTGTCGCAGCGCGATGGCAGTCTCAGTGCCGACGTGCCGTATGTGGCGCTCGATACCTTCGCTTACGACAGCGCCGGGCGCATCTATTACCAGGTCAACGACATCAACCAGAAGTTGATTTCCGGCTATGAAAACCTGCCCGGCCCACCGCCTGGCACGCCGAGAACCGACAGCTATCCCGCCCTAGCGCGCTTTTATGACGCGAAATATCAGGGGCAGAACGTGCGTGTGGTGAGTCTGCTCAAAGCGGTCAGCGAGCCGAACATGAACGGCATGGCGGAAATCCGCGTTGCCGAAACCGATGAAGCGCGAGTCAGCATGGCCCGCAGTCTGGCGGCCGATACGTTGCTGCGGCTGGGCATGCTGGCGATTGGTGCGCTGTTGCTGGTGTGGTTTGCAGTGAGTGCTGCGTTGCGGCCGATCGAACGTTTGCGCACGGCAGTGGAAGAGCGTCAGCCCGATGACCTGCGGCCGTTGCCGTTGGTCGAAGTGCAACACGAGTTGTGGCCGCTGGTGCGGGCGCTCAATCACTTTACCGAACGCCTGCGCGGGCAATTCGAGAGGCAGGCGCAATTCATCGCCGATGCGGCCCACGAACTGCGCACGCCACTGGCGGCGCTCAAGGCGCGTCTTGAACTGGGTTTGCGCTCAACCGAACCGCAGACCTGGCGCGATACGTTGGAATCCTCGGCGCAAAGCACAGATCGCCTGACTCATCTGGCCAACCAGTTGCTGTCGCTGGCCCGGGTGGAAAACGGCGCCCGGGCAATTGCCGAGGGCGGTGCGCAGTTGCTTGATCTGAGCCAGTTGGCGCGTGAACTCGGCATGGCCATGGCGCCGCTGGCCCACGCGCGTGGCGTTGCGCTGGCGCTGGAAGCGGACGAACCGGTCTGGCTGCGCGGCGAGCCGACATTGCTCAACGAGCTGCTGAGCAATCTGGTGGACAACGCGTTGGCGCACACGCCACCGGGCGGCAACGTGATTCTGCGGGTCACGGCGCCGGCTGTGCTGGAGGTTGAGGACGATGGGCCGGGCATTCCGCTGGAGGAGCGGGATCGCGTGTTCGAACGCTTTTACCGGCGCAACCAGCAGGTGGCCGGTTCCGGGCTGGGGCTGGCGATTGTCGGGGAAATCTGCCGCGCGCATCTGGCGCAGATCAGTCTGCACGATGGTGAGCAGGCGGGTTTGAAGGTGCGGGTGAGTTTTGTCGCCGGTTGATCAGTAGAACATTGAACGCGATTCTTCCAGATCGGCGCACAGTGCCTTGTTTTCCGGATCGATGCCGAGCTTGCGGAATGCCGGCACGCTGAACGGATCGATGCGGGCTATTGGATGGTCGGTGTCCTTGTGGCAATACAGGCTGGCCACCTGCACGATGTCGACGTAATCGATCTGCTGCGATTCGCGCTTGAGATCCTGATACAACCCCGGCAACTCCACCAGACGCTCCGGAAATTCCCAGACCCGCAGCAGTTTGTCGCCAAGCAACGGATGAATGTGGTCGATCACATGGTTGAGGCTGACCGGGTCGGACAGCAATTCGTAGTGGTCTTCGGCATAGGTCAGGATCGGCAGCACGCCGATCTGATGAACCAGTCCACCGAGCGCGGCCTGATCGGGCTTGAGCTGGGTATAACGGCGGCACAGGGCGTAGCTGACTCCGGCGATCTCCAGACTCTTGCGCCAGACTTCGCGCATCTTCTGTTCGACCACGTCGGAGCGGGCGTGGAAGATCTGTTCCATCACCAGACCGATCGCCAGGTTGCTGCTGTAATTGACGCCCAGCCGGGTGATGGCGGTGTGCAGGTCGGTGACTTCCTGGGTGGCGCGCAGCAGCGGGCTGTTGACCACTTTGATCAGGCGCGCCGACAGCGCCGTGTCGCGGCCGATCACTTTGCTCAGGTCGCTGACGCTGATGTCCGGGTCTTCGGCGGCCTTGCGAATCTGCAGGGCCACTTCCGGTAACGTTGGCAGAACCAGGTCATCGTTATCGATGGCCTCAACCAAATCCTGTTGGACCTTATCCGCCAGCTCACTCATGTCGTTTCTCTAGGGTGTTGCAACAAATGCTGCGATCAACGCTGGATTTCGCGGTCGCGATCCAGTTCGTAAGGCAGGTCGAGCAAGTGCAGCGTCGGACCTTCGGCCGTGCCCAGATGCAAATCGCCTGCGTCGGCAGCTTCGGCCTGCAACACCGCCAGCAGTTCAATATTCTTTTCGCTGCGAGCAGCCAGCACCACTTCGCCGATGGAGCTGCCATGGCTCGGGGCGAACAGCGGGGTGCCCGGCTCCGGCAATTCACTGGCGTCCAGTTGCACGCGGTACAGGCGACGCTTGAGTTTGCCCAGGTACTGCATGCGCGCGACGATTTCCTGGCCTGTGTAGCAGCCTTTTTTGAAACTCACGCCGCCGACAGCTTGCAGGTTGAGCATCTGCGGGATGAACAGCTCGCGGGTGCTCGGCATGACCTGACCGATACCGGCGCGGATCTGGCCCAGCAGCCACTGATTGAGTTCGCCTTCGCTTAACTGCGCGGACAGTTTGCCTTTGACGGAGTCGGCCTGACCGGCAGGCACCCAGAGCTCGGCACGGTTCGGCGAGACGCGAATCGCGATCAGCCCTTCGTGGCGAGCCACGCTGTCGGTTTCTGCCGGCAGTTCCAGACCCAGGCTGCTCAGGGCAGCATCGCCATGATCCAGACCGAAGCGCACCCAGGAGGCGCTTTCGTCGGTCAGTTTCGATTTGGAGAACACCGCGTACTTTTTCAGATCCGCCAGTTGCGGCTCCAGCAGCTCGCCGGCCATCGCCAGCAGCACGCCGTCGCCTTCCAGCACGATGCGGAAACTCGACTGCATCCGGCCTTTCTGCGTGCAGCGGGCACCAAGGCTGGCCTGGGTTTCACTCAGGTAATTGATGTTGCAGGTCAGCTGGCCTTGCAGGAATTTGCCGGCATCCGCGCCGCGAACCGCGAGAACGCCTTCATGAGAGAGGGTGCAGAAAAAAGCAGAATCGGCCATGGGTCATCGCAGGGTAAATAGACTGGGGCACATCATAAGGGGGTGGTGTTGAAATGGGTAGTTCATAAAGGATCGGTGGTGCCCGACCAAAGCCGACTGTTCGACCCGCTTCGGGCCTGTATACTTGCGGCCTATTTCAGGAGGGCTCCATGGTCGAACAAGTTGAACTGAATCGCCTCTTTTGGCACAGCCGTCGCGGCATGCTGGAACTCGACGTGTTGCTGGTGCCGTTCGTGAAAGAGGTCTACGCCAATCTGAACGAGGTGGATCGCGCGCTGTATGTCCGCCTGCTCGAGTGCGAGGATCAGGACATGTTCGGCTGGTTCATGGAGCGCAGCGAGTCTGAAGATCCTGAGCTGCAACGCATGGTTCGCATGATTCTGGATCGTGTCCAGCCCAAGTAACACGTTCGAATGCCGCTGGCATGCCTCACGGCAGTTGCTGGCGGCTTATGTGCTGGCCCAGGCATTCGCGCTGGGTTCTTTGCTTCTGTTATCGATTCCATTCTGGGCTGGACTGCTCGGGGCTTTCGCGTGTCTTGTCCATGCTGCCCGCGTGTTGCCGCGGCAGATTCTGCTGAGTCATCCCAAGGCATTTTGCGGATTACGCCGGGACGCCGATGGCTGGCAATTGTGGAACCGGGCCGATGGCTGGCAAACGGTGCAATTGCGACCGGACAGCCTGGCGCTGCCACTGATCGTGGTGCTGCGCTTTCGATTGCGTGGTGAGCGGCGGGTCAGGTCGATCTGCGTACCCCGGGATTCGCAGGCGGCGGATCTGCACCGACGCCTGCGGGTACGCCTCAAGTTCAGCCGACGTAGGTGGGCGGCACCAGAATAGTGTCGAGCGCTTCGGGCAGCAGATCCGGATAGTCGAGGGTGTAATGCAGGCCTCGGCTTTCCTTGCGCTCCATGGCCGAGCGGATCATCAGTTCCGCTACCTGCGCCAGGTTGCGCAACTCGATCAGGTCACGGCTGACCTTGTAGTTACTGTAGAACTCGTCGATTTCGTCCAGCAGCAGGCGTACGCGATGTTGTGCCCGTTGCAGGCGTTTGTTGGTGCGCACGATGCCCACGTAGTCCCACATGAAGCGCCGTAACTCGTCCCAGTTGTGGGCGATGATCACGTCCTCATCGGAATCGGTCACCTGGCTGGCGTCCCAGGCGGGCAGGGCACGCGGGATGGCGACGTCGGGCAGTTGCTCAAGAATGTCCGCCGCTGCCGAGCGGGCGTAGACGAAGCATTCGAGCAGCGAGTTGCTGGCCATGCGGTTGGCGCCGTGCAGGCCGGTGAAGCTGGTTTCACCGATGGCATACAGGCCGGGCACGTCGGTGCGGCCCTGTTGATCGACCATCACGCCGCCGCAGGTGTAGTGCGCCGCCGGTACGACCGGGATCGGTTGTTTGGTGATGTCGATACCGAAGCCGAGGCAGCGCTCGTAGACGGTCGGGAAGTGCGACTTGATGAACGCTTCGGGTTTGTGGCTGATGTCGAGATAGACGCAATCGATACCCAGGCGCTTCATTTCGTGGTCGATGGCCCGGGCGACGATGTCCCGTGGCGCCAGTTCGGCACGTGAGTCGAAGCGCTGCATGAAGCGCTCGCCGTTCGGCAGCTTCAAATGAGCGCCTTCGCCGCGCAGGGCTTCGGTTACCAGGAAACTCTTGGCTTGCGGGTGATAGAGGCAGGTGGGGTGGAACTGGTTGAACTCCAGATTCGCCACCCGGCAACCCGAACGCCAGGCCATGGCGATGCCGTCACCGCAGGCGCCGTCGGGATTGCTTGTGTATAGATAGACTTTCGCGGCGCCGCCGGATGCCAGAATCACGAAGCGTGCTCCGAAGGTGTCGACTTCTCCGGTTTTGCGGTTGAGCACGTAGGCGCCCAGGCAGCGTTCGCCTTCCAGCCCCAGGCGACGTTCGGTGATCAGATCGACCGCTACCCGCTGTTCGAGCAATTCGATGTTCGGACGCTCTTTGGCTTGGGCCAGCAGGGTCGTGAAGATCGCAGCACCGGTGGCATCGGCGGCGTGGATGATCCGTCGATGGCTGTGGCCGCCTTCGCGGGTGAGGTGGAATTCGAAGCCGCCATCTTCCGTACCGGACTGTTCGTCACGAGTGAACGGCACGCCTTGGTCGATCAGCCACTGGATCGCTTCCTTGCTGTGCTCCACGGTGAAACGCACGGCGTCTTCATGGCACAGGCCGCCGCCGGCATTCAGGGTGTCATCGACATGAGATTCGACAGTGTCGGTGTCATCCAGTACGGCTGCGACGCCACCTTGTGCCCAATAGGTCGAACCGTTGGCGAGATCGCCTTTGCTCAATACGGCGATACGCAAGTGACCGGGCAGGGTCAGCGCGAGACTCAAACCGGCAGCGCCGCTGCCAATCACCAGAACATCGTGTTGAAACTGTTGGCTCATTTCAGGATTCCGCTCAAAGCGACCCGGGTGGGGGTTGGCGCAGGACAGGCGGATGGGCGAGTCGAGACAGCCACACAGCCCACTAGTATATAGAGGGGTGGGGCGGCACAATAGCCGGGCCGATATGGCATTGTGAAACTACCGTGACGGAAAAATACCGACGCTTTGTCGGAAGCTTTTTTCAGCGGTTTTGGGAAAAAGCGACTGTATCGCAGATGAAACACGCTTTTTCCGCTCACGGTTGCACAATGTCGGCGCGGCACGTCTATAAATATTTGGAACTTTTGCCAGAGGCTCAAGATCAATAGACAGTTGCCCGAAACAAGGGACAGTGTCGGCTTCAATGCAGAACCTGCGATTGGGTTCTTGCCGGCGAGCCGATGACAAGATTATTCGCGCAGCCGGTTCATCCCGCGCTGCGTTTTTCGTGCGTGCCAAATCAGAGCCCGCAGGAAACTTGCTTGGAGGGGGAGAACTTTTGCGAAAAGCCCGAGTCTATGTTTGCAAGTCCGGTCGTTTGGTCATGCAAGCCTCCTCCGAGTTTATCGAGGAGTGTTCATGCTAACCCAGGAAGAGGATCAGCAGCTGGTCGAACGCGTTCAGCGTGGCGACAAGCGAGCTTTCGATCTGCTGGTGCTGAAGTATCAGCACAAAATTCTCGGGTTGATCGTGCGTTTTGTGCACGACACCCATGAAGCCCAGGACGTCGCACAGGAAGCCTTTATCAAGGCTTATCGAGCGCTTGGAAATTTCCGCGGCGACAGTGCGTTTTATACGTGGCTGTACCGCATCGCCATCAACACGGCGAAAAACTATCTGGTTTCACGCGGCCGTCGGCCGCCGGATAGCGATGTAAGTTCCGAGGATGCAGAGTTCTATGACGGCGATCACGGCCTGAAGGATCTCGAGTCTCCAGAACGTGCATTGCTGCGGGATGAGATCGAAGGCACCGTCCATCGAACCATTCAGCAACTGCCAGAGGATTTGCGCACGGCGTTAACTTTGCGCGAATTCGATGGTCTGAGTTACGAGGACATCGCGAGCGTCATGCAATGTCCGGTTGGTACCGTGCGCTCCCGGATTTTCCGCGCCCGGGAGGCCATCGATAAAGCCCTGCAGCCGTTGTTGCAGGAAAACTAAAGACAGCGGCGACAGCCAAGAGAGGAACGCCATGAGTCGTGAAGCCCTGCAGGAATCGCTGTCCGCAGTGATGGATAACGAAGCGGACGAACTGGAATTGCGTCGAGTGCTCAACGCACTGGACGATGTTGAAACCCGTGAAACCTGGGCTCGTTATCAGATCGCTCGGGCAGCCATGCACAAGGATCTGCTGCTCCCACGTCTGGATCTGGCTGCGGCTGTTTCTGCTGCGCTGGAAGACGAAGCGACCCCTGCCAAAGTGTCCCGCGGTCCATGGCGCAGCCTCGGTCGTCTGGCCGTAGCCGCTTCGGTGACCGTCGCCGTTCTGGCGGGTGTTCGCCTGTACAATCAGGACGAGATCGCTGGTGTTGAGCTTGCTCAACAATCCAATCAGCCAGTGCTGACCACTCCTCAGGTTAAAGGCCCGGCAGTATTGGCAGGCTACAATGAGAGTTCGGAAGCTACTGGCCCAATGGCCAATGGCGTACTGCAAGGTCAGCCAGGCTGGCACGATCAGCGTCTGCCAGGTTACCTGCGTCAACACGCTCAACAGGCTGCCTTGAAAGGCACCGAGAGCGCGCTGCCTTATGCACGCGCAGCAAGCCTGGAAAACCGTTAAGGGGGATCATGCGCGCCATACCTCTACTTTCGCTTCTGCTCAGCGGCTGGTTCATTGTTCCAGCCCACGCCGACGAGGCTCAGGACTGGTTGACCCGCCTGGGCCAGGCCGAGCAGCAGCAAAGCTTTCACGGCACCTTCGTTTACGAGCGTAACGGTAGTTTTTCTACCCACAACATCTGGCATCGCGTCCAGAATGGCCAGGTCCGCGAGCGTTTGCTCCAGCTCGACGGTTCGGCTCAGGAAGTCGTGCGCATTGATGGGCATACTCAATGCGTCAGCGGCACCCTGATTGCGGGGCTGGGAGATTCTCCCAATTCCGCCGCTCGCCCTCTCGATCCTCAAAAGCTGAAGAATTGGTATGAGCTTGCCGTCATTGGCAAGTCGCGTGTGGCTGGGCGCGAAGCGGTGATCGTATCGCTGACGCCGCGCGATCAACATCGCTACGGATTCGAACTGCATCTGGACAAGGAAACGGGTCTGCCGCTCAAGTCGCTGCTGTTGAATGACAAGGGGCAGTTGCTTGAGAGATTCCAGTTCACACGGCTGGATACCTCCGAGGTTCCATCCGACAAGGACCTGCAAGCCAACTCCGATTGCAAGGCAGTCACCCTCGATAGTGACAAGGCTTCTGCGGTCAAAACCGCACAGGTCTGGCGTTCCGACTGGCTGCCTCCTGGCTTCGAACTGACCAGCAGCTCCTCGCACAAGGATCCGGAAACCAAGACCCAGGTCAACAGCCTGATGTATGACGATGGTCTCGCCCGATTCTCCGTGTTTCTCGAGCCGCTGAATGGCGCAACCGTCACCGATACCCGGACTCAATTGGGCCCGACCGTTGCCGTATCCCGCCGTTTGACAACGCCTCAGGGCGAAATGATGGTAACGGTAGTTGGCGAGATTCCAATCGGCACCGCCGAACGGATTGCCCTGTCGATGCGCAATGATGGCGCTGCAACCAGCAAGCAGTGAGCTGATTCCAGCTATCTCCACTTCGTCGTCGAGACGTGAAATGTTTGCTGAGCATTTTCATTTGCAAAACACCCGAAAATTTTTTATAGGTCAGAGCCTCTCGGCTCTGGCCTTGTTTGTTGTTCCCGGAACAAAAATGCCGGCCTGTGGTTTCCGGTGTTCCTTGCTCCATATCGCTTAACCCTGCTCGTCGTAACGGGAGCTGTATGTCGATACCAAGTTTGAAGTCTTATCTCTCCATTGTCGCCACCGTGCTGGTGCTCGGTCAGGCCGTTCCTGCAGTCCAGGCGGCTGAAGCGGCAAGCCCGGCCAACCTGCCTGATTTCACTCAACTGGTCGAACAGGCTTCGCCTGCGGTGGTGAACATCAGTACCACGCAAAAGCTGCCGGATCGCAAGGTGAACCAGCAGATGCCTGACCTGGAAGGCTTGCCGCCGATGCTGCGCGAGTTCTTCGAACGAGGCATGCCGCCGCAACAGCGTTCTCCGCGTGGTGATCGCCAGCGTGAAGCGCAGTCGTTGGGTTCGGGCTTCATCATTTCGCCGGATGGCTACATCCTGACCAACAACCACGTGATCGCCGATGCCGATGAAATTCTGGTTCGTCTGGCTGATCGCAGTGAAATGAAGGCCAAGCTGATCGGCACCGACCCACGCTCCGACGTGGCGCTGCTGAAAATCGAAGGCAAGGATCTGCCAGTGCTGAAACTCGGCAAATCCCAGGATCTGAAAGCCGGTCAGTGGGTGGTTGCAATCGGTTCGCCATTCGGCTTTGACCACACCGTGACCCAAGGCATCGTCAGTGCCGTCGGCCGCAGTCTGCCGAACGAAAACTACGTGCCATTCATCCAGACCGACGTGCCGATCAACCCGGGTAACTCCGGTGGCCCGCTGTTCAACCTGAACGGTGAAGTGGTCGGGATCAACTCGCAGATCTACACCCGTTCCGGTGGATTCATGGGCGTGTCGTTCGCCATTCCGATCGACGTGGCCATGGACGTTTCCAATCAACTGAAAAGCGGCGGTAAAGTCAGCCGTGGCTGGCTGGGCGTCGTCATCCAGGAAGTGAACAAGGATCTGGCCGAGTCGTTCGGTCTGGACAAGCCGGCCGGTGCGCTGGTTGCGCAGATTCAGGATGATGGCCCGGCTGCGAAGGGCGGTCTGCAAGTCGGTGACGTGATCCTGAGCATGAACGGTCAACCGATCGTCATGTCGGCCGATCTGCCACACCTCGTTGGTGCATTGAAGGCCGGCGCCAAGGCCAATCTCGAAGTGATTCGTGACGGCAAGCGCAAGAATGTCGAGCTGACTGTCGGTGCCATTCCGGATGAAGACAAGGAGCTGGATGCCCTGCCGAAATCCGGTGCCGAGACCAATAGCAATCGTCTGGGTGTTTCGGTTGCCGAGCTGAGCGCCGAGCAGAAGAAAACCTACGACCTGAAGGGCGGAGTGGTGATCAAGGAAGTGCAGGACGGTCCTGCGGCCCTGATCGGTCTGCAACCGGGCGACATCATCACGCACCTGAACAATCAGGCCATTGGTTCTTCCAAGGAGTTTGCCGAGATCGCCAAGGCGCTGCCGAAGAACCGTTCGGTGTCGATGCGCGTCCTGCGTCAGGGCCGTGCCAGCTTCATCACCTTCAAACTGGCTGAATGATCCAGCTATTTAAGAAGTAAAAGAAACCGCCTCGAAAGAGGCGGTTTTTTTGTGTCCGGAATTGGTCTCGGTGCGGGCTTAACCCATCATGTCCTTGACCATGCGCTCTTGCTCCATCAGCTCGCGCTGGCGGGCGTCGATGCGTGAGGACAGCGGGAAGTTGCTGCCAGCCTTGCGCTTGGCGAAGTCCAGTTGCTGGATCGCCTGGCGATAATCGCCGACCAATGCGAAATACTCGGCACGGGCCTGATGCAGGCCAATGATGTTGCCGGACAGTCCGCGAGTTTCTGCGACCTGATACCACACGTCCGGATCGTCGGGACGCGATTTCAACAAACCCTCCAGCGCCTTCTCCGCATCGGCGGTGCGGTTCTGTTTCAGCAACAGATCGACCCTCACCTGATTCAACGGGTAATTGCCAGGATACTGACTGAGCATCCGGTCAACCCGAGACTGTGCATCTGCCAGCTTGTTATTGGTAATGTCCAGATCCACCTGCGCCAGGTTGTAGATTATCTCGTTCGGCGATTTCTCCAGCAGTTGCTTGAGATTCTCCCGCGCTTCGTTCAACTGACCGCCCTTGATCTGGGCAATCGCCAGACCGTAACGGGCCACGTCGTTTTTCGGGTTCTCATCCAGTTGTGCACGGAAGCGTTTGGCGCCAAGGCCTGGTGTTTCTTCGTAGGTTAACTGCACACGCGCGCGGATCAGTTGATAGCGCTTGCTGTCTTCGATGCCGCCGGGTTTGGCCTGCTCGGCGCGGTTGCGGGTGTCGGCGATACGAGATTCGGTGACCGGGTGAGTCAGCAGGAATTCCGGTGGCTTGGCGTCGAAACGATACTGGCGCATCAACCGCTCGAACATGGTCGGCATCGAGCGCGGATCGTAGCCGGCCTTTTCCAGGTTGAGGATGCCGATGCGGTCGGCTTCCTGCTCGTTCTGACGCGAGAAACGCCGTTGCTCCTGGATCGCCGCCGCCTGAGTGCCGGCGATCGCTGCAATGCCGGCATCACCCGCGCCGGCAGCAGCGATCACGATACCGGCCAGCAGCGCCGCCATCATCGGCACCTGCATCCGCTGCGAAGCCTCGACACCACGGGCGAAGTGGCGCTGGGACAAGTGAGCCAGTTCGTGAGCCAGTACCGAGGCATATTCGCCCTCGGTCTGGGCATTGAGGAACAGGCCGCCGTTGACCCCGACAATCCCGCCCGGTGCCGCGAAGGCGTTGAGCTGCGGGCTGTTGATCAGGATGAATTCAAGGCGTCGGTCATTGACCTGGCTGGTTTCCACCAGCTTATAGACGCTGGACTCGACGTAATCCTTGAGCTGTGGATCGTTGAGCTGCGAAACCTGGCTGCGCAGCAACGCCAGCCAGGCGCGACCCAATTGATATTCCTGTTGTGGCGAGACGATGGCAGAGCTGGCGTCACCGAGTGACGGCAGGTCGTCGGCGAAGCCCGGTGAGGCGAGCAGGCAAGCGAGCGTCAGCAGGGTAGGGCGCAAAAAAGTCATGCACAAAGCCTTAGTCGACAAAGACCTTACTGTAGCCGGACACCGGGCTTGCGACCAGATATTCTAGGCAGCCTGACCACCTGATCCGGAGTGACGCATGACCGACGCTGTAGCCCATGACTGTGAACTGGACGCCAGTGGCCTGAATTGTCCGCTGCCGTTGCTCAAGGCCAAAATGGAGCTGAACAAGCTGCCCAGTGGCGCGGTACTCAAGGTGATTGCCACGGATGCCGGCTCGCAGCGCGACTTTCGCACCTTTGCGAAGTTGGCCGGTCATACGCTGCTGCGTGAAGAAGAAGAGGCGGGTATCTACCGTTACTGGCTGAAAAAAGCCTGAAACCGACCGCGTAACTGACCTAAGGAAAATTGATGTTCAAAGTGTTGCGCGACTGGATTCAGCGCTACTTCTCCGATGAAGAAGCCGTAGTGCTGGCGGTGCTGCTGTTTCTCGCCTTCACCGCTGTACTGACGCTTGGCGGAATGCTCGCGCCGGTACTGGCCGGGATGGTGCTGGCGTACCTGATGCAAGGGCTGGTGGTCACGCTCGAACGCCTGCGCGTGCCCGGTGGTGCGGCGGTCGGTCTGGTGTTTGCGCTGTTCATGGGCGTGCTGATGGTGTTCATCGTCGTGGTGCTGCCGCTGCTCTGGCATCAGTTGATCACGCTGTTCAACGAATTGCCGGGCATGCTTGCCAAGTGGCAATCGCTGCTGCTGTTGCTGCCGGAGCGCTATCCGCATCTGGTCTCCGACGAGCAGGTGCTGCAAGCGATCGAAGCGGCGCGCGGCGAGATCGGCAAGTTCGGCCAGTGGGCGCTGACGTTCTCGTTGTCGAGCCTGCCGCTGCTGGTGAACATCATGATCTACCTGGTGCTGGTGCCGATCCTGGTGTTCTTCTTCCTCAAGGACCGGGTAATGATCGGCGAATGGGTGCGCGGCTATTTGCCGCGTGAGCGGGCGTTGATCACCCGAGTTGCCGAGGAAATGAACCGGCAGATCGCCAACTACATTCGCGGCAAAGTCATCGAGATCGTGATTTGTGGCGGCGTGACCTACATTGCGTTCGTCGCGCTGGGGCTCAACTATGCGGCGCTGCTGGCTCTGTTGGTCGGCGTGTCGGTGGTGGTGCCCTATGTCGGGGCGGTGGTGGTGACCGTGCCGGTGTTGCTGATTGCGCTGTTCCAGTGGGGCTGGAGCGATCAGTTCATCTATCTGATGGCGGTCTACGGGATCATTCAGACCCTGGACGGCAACGTGCTGGTGCCGTTGCTGTTTTCCGAAGCGGTCAACCTGCACCCGGTAGCGATCATCTGCGCGGTGCTGTTGTTCGGCGGGTTGTGGGGATTCTGGGGAGTGTTCTTCGCGATTCCGCTGGCGACGCTGTTCAAGGCTGTACTCGATGCCTGGCCCCGCAAGGAGCCGGTGGTGGCGCCGCTGCTTTGAGAATGAACTGGCGCCCGCAAGGGCGCCGACAGCATCAGGCCTTGTTCAGCGCCTGAGCAGCAGCCAGCACAGCATCCACATGTCCTGGCACCTTCACGCCGCGCCATTCCTGACGCAATACACCGTTCTTGTCGATCAGGAAGGTGCTGCGATCAACGCCCAGGTATTCCTTGCCGTAGAGCTTTTTCAGCTTGATCACGTCGAACAACTGGCAGACGGCTTCGTCCTTGTCGCTGATCAGCTCGAACGGAAACTCCTGCTTGCACTTGAAGTTCTCGTGGGACTTCAGGCTGTCGCGGGAGATGCCGAAGATTTCCGTGTTGGCAGCCTTGAACGCCGCGTACTGATCGCGAAAGCCCTGGCCTTCGGTCGTGCAGCCCGGGGTGCTGTCCTTCGGATAGAAGTAGATCACCACTTGCTTGCCCTTGAGGGCCGACAGGCTGACAGTCTGCCCGCTGGTGGCAGGTGCTTCGAAATCCGTAACCGGTTGGTCGATGACAACGGCCATGAAAGCTTCCTTACATTGGGTTCTGTGGGCGCCAAGGTTCGATCAGTGCATCCAGGTTCATGGCGTCGGCGAAATCCAGGAACTGGTCGCGCAGCCAGCTGATCTGGGTGCCGGCGGGCAGGGTCACGGTGAACGTGGCGTTAAGCATGGTGCCGCCGGTTTGCGGTGCCTGGTAGGTATCGCAGGTCAGGTTTTCCAGCTCGACGTTGTGATCCATGAAGAACTGGCACAGCTCGTTGATGATGTCCGGGCGGTACGCCGAAGACACGTAAGCCACGTATGGCAGGGCCTGTGGACGGTTTTCCAGGGCGGCGCTGCGCACCACGTTGACGGTGAACGCATGACGCTTGGCCAGCACCGGCAGGCTGCCTTCCAGGCGAGCCAGGGCGTCCCAGCTGCCGGAGATTTCAAGCACCAATGCGCTGCACTCGCCGTGGCGGGTCAGGCGCGAGGTGACCACCGCACAGCGGTTTTCATGGCTGGCGCGGCACAGGACGTTGGTCAGCTCCATGGGATTGGCGCCGAGGGCACTGATGACAAGGAATTGTTCGCGAACTGTGGGGGTGGACATGCAGCATTCCTAAAGCGATGAGCGGTCGGTAGTGAGAGGGCGTTGATTGCCGGGGCAATGACTGTCCGGAAGGCCCGATTCGTGTGGCGCTACGGCTTCATTAACAAGCAAGCGTACGGCAACGACACTGGAACGGGGCCTGGGAGGCCGAAACGGGAGACTGGAACCCGGCGTACAAGCTGATCAGTACCGATCAAAGTCTGAAGGGTAGCGAAAAGCGGCGCCAAGGGGAATGGCGGCACAGTACTTCGCTTGTGCAAGCATCTTGGCGCCAGTACCATTACCGCTCTCTTTTTCCGGCAGGAGCGGTTTCATGATTGCGGGCAGTATGGTGGCACTGGTCACACCCATGGATGCACAAGGGCGTCTTGACTGGGACAGCCTCAGCAAACTCGTGGACTTCCATCTCAAGAACGGCACCCATGCCATTGTCGCGGTCGGCACCACCGGCGAGTCGGCAACCCTTGATGTAGAAGAACACATCGCCGTCATCAAAGCCGTGGTCAAACAGGTTGCCGGTCGAATTCCGGTGATCGCCGGTACCGGCGCCAACTCGACCCGCGAAGCAGTCGAGCTGACCCGCAATGCCAAAGAAGCCGGCGCCGATGCCTGCCTGCTGGTAGTCCCGTACTACAACAAGCCGACCCAGGAAGGCCTGTACCAGCACTTCAAGCACATCGCCGAAGCGGTCGACATCCCACAGATTCTCTACAACGTTCCTGGCCGCACTTCCTGCGACATGCAGGCCGAGACCGTGATCCGCCTGTCCACCGTGCCGAACATCATCGGCATCAAGGAAGCGACCGGCGACCTGAAACGCGCCAAGGCGATCATCGACGGCGTGAGCAAGGACTTCATCGTGCTGTCCGGCGATGATCCGACCGCAGTCGAGCTGATCCTGCTGGGCGGCAAGGGCAACATCTCCGTCACCGCCAACGTCGCCCCGCGCGAAATGGCCGACCTGTGCGAGGCCGCGCTCAAGGGCGACGCCGAGACTGCACGGGCCATCAACGAAAAACTGATGCCGCTGCACAAGGACCTGTTCATCGAAGCCAACCCGATTCCGGTGAAGTGGGCTTTGGTCGAAATGGGCCTGATGCACCAAGGCATCCGCCTGCCGCTGACCTGGCTGAGCGCTCCTTGTCATGAAACGCTGCGCTCGGCCCTGCGCCAGTGCAACGTCCTGGTTTAATTGAGGAAGTACAACGCATGAAGCGAATGGCCGGACTTTCCGCACTTGCCTTGATTATCTCCAGCACCAGTGGCTGCGGATGGATCTGGGGCCCGGAAGGTTATTTCCGTGACCGTGGTAGCGATTACCTGGAAGCGCAACAGACTGCACCGATGCAACTGCCACCGGACGTCAGCACCTCCAAGCGCCTGGATCCGCTGCTGCCGATCCCGCGCAACGTGGCCGACGACACCGCCAAGGGTGAATACATCGTTCCGCGTCCTCAGCCGCTGTCGGCCGTTGCCGACGCCAGCGACTACTCGCTGCAAAAGAGCGGTGATTCGCGTTGGGTCATGGCCCAGCACCCACCGGCCGAAGTCTGGCCAGTGGCGGTGCAATACTTCCAGGACAACGGTTTCCGTCTGGATGAACAGCGCCCGCAAACCGGCGAATTCACCACCACCTGGCAGCATTCCGACGAACTGTCCGCCGCCATGGCCAAGCGCCTGAGCGCCGCCGGCGTCAGCACCGACAGCGAAACCCGCGTGCGGGTGCGCATCGAGCCAGGCGTGCAGCGCAACACCAGTGAAGTCTACGTGGTCAGCGCCGAGCGTCCTGCCGGCAGCACCGCCAATGTCGATTTCACCAACCGTTCGGTCAACACCGGTCTCGACGCTGCGCTGGTCGACGACATGCTCGCGAGCATGAGCCGTACCTCCGAGAAGGGTGGTTCGGTGTCGATGCTGGCTTCGCGTGATTTCGACACCCCGAGCCGTGTCAGCCTGAGCGAAGACGGCAGCGGCAACCCGGTACTGAACGTCGGTACGGACCTGGATCGTGCCTGGTCGAGCGTCGGTCGTGCGCTGGAGCAGGGCGAATGGCGTGTTGAAGACATCAACCGCAGCCTGGGCCTCTACTACATCAACTTGTCCGAGAAGGCCGAGAAGAAAGACGAGAAGCCTGGTTTCTTCAGCAGCCTGTTCGGCAGCGCGCCGACCAAGGAAGAAGTTGAAGCCCGTGCCGAGCGTTATCAGGTTCGCCTGAGCAAGGTTGGCGAGAACGTTCAGGTGACCGTCGAGAAAAACATCAACACCGTTGCGCCGGCGGATGTGGCTCGCAAAGTGTTGAGCGTGATTCAGGACAACCTGGGCTGATCCAATGCGTTTTGCCGTTCTCGGCAGCGGTAGCCAAGGGAACGGCACGCTGATCGCCAGTGCTGATACGTATGTGCTGGTGGATTGTGGTTTTTCCCTGCGGGAAACCGAAAAACGCCTGTTGCGCCTGGGTGTGAACCCGGCGCAACTGAGCGCGATACTCGTAACCCACGAACATGCCGACCACGTGCATGGCGTGGGTTTGCTGTCTCGGCGCTACAATCTGCCTGTCTACCTCAGTCGCGGCACACTGCGCGGGATGCGCAAACCGATTGAACCTGCCGGTTTCGTGACCGGTGGCGAGCAACTGCAGATCGGTGCTCTGAACATCGGGGTCATTGCCGTGGCCCATGATGCGCAGGAACCGACCCAGTATGTGTTCAGTGACGGTGAGCGGCGCTTCGGCCTGCTGACTGACCTGGGCTCTTACTGCGAGCGGGTGCTGGACGGCTATCGGGACCTCGATGCATTGATGATCGAGTCCAATCACTGTCGCGACATGCTCGCCCGTGGTCATTACCCGTACTTTCTCAAGCAGCGGGTGGGCGGCGAGCTGGGACATTTGAACAACCATCAGGCGGCATTCCTGGTGGCGGAGTTGGGCTGGCAAGGCCTGCAACACCTGGTCCTGGCCCATCTGAGCAGCAAGAACAACCTGCCGCAGCTGGCCCGGCAATGTTTCGTCGACACCCTCGGGTGCGACCCGGACTGGCTGCAACTGGCCGATCAAGATTCAGGGCTCGACTGGCGCCACATCGCCTAGCCCATCTACTTAGCAAGCGGAGCCCATCATGGAAAAACGTGAAGAACTCTACCGCGGCAAAGCCAAATCGGTTTACAAGACCGACGACGCTGACCGCTTGATCCTGCTGTTTCGCAACGACACTTCGGCGTTCGACGGCAAGCGCATCGAGCAGCTCGACCGCAAAGGCATGGTGAACAACAAGTTCAACGCCTTCATCATGCAGAAACTCGAAGCGGCCGGTATTCCGACCCAGTTCGACAAGCTGCTGGCCGACAACGAAGTGCTGGTGAAAAAACTCGACATGATCCCGGTCGAGTGCGTCGTGCGTAACTACGCCGCCGGCAGCCTGGTCAAGCGTCTGGGCGTCGAGGAGGGCATGAAGCTCAACCCGTACACCTTCGAACTGTTCCTGAAGGACGACGCCAAGGGCGACCCGTTCATCAACGAATCCCACGTCGTGGCATTCGGCTGGGGCACCGCCGAGCAACTGGCGCGCATGAAAGAACTGTCGCTCAAGGTCAACGAAGTCCTGAGCAAACTGTTCGACGACGCAGGCCTCTTGCTGGTGGACTTCAAACTTGAATTCGGCGTGTTCAGCGACGGCTCCATCGTCCTGGGCGACGAGTTCAGCCCGGACGGCTGCCGTCTGTGGGACAAGGACACCAAGAAGAAGATGGACAAGGACCGCTTCCGCCAGGGCCTCGGTGACGTCATCGAAGCCTACGAAGAAGTCGCCAACCGTCTGGGCGTACCGCTTTAATCGACGCAAGCATCTGATAGCACGGAGAAATTTTCGAAAGAGGGTTTGCTTTCGGTAAAAGTGTTGTTATGATGCGCGCCGTTGGAGAGATGCCAGAGTGGCCGAATGGGACGGATTCGAAATCCGTTGTACCTTCACCGGTACCTAGGGTTCGAATCCCTATCTCTCCGCCATACATAGAAAAGCCCCGTAGATGAAAATCTACGGGGCTTTTTTGTTTGTGCTGGGAAAGCGTAGCTGGCTATTAGAAGGCATGGGGCGGTTACCTATTGATGGAAAATAAATCAGTCCCCGTGCTCGTCGTCTGGGCCTAAGATTTAAATACCGTTACTAGGATCGTTGGATTAATCGCGAATCTCAGATTGTAATTGCCGCCCGCGTCATCATTTCGGTGGCTGAAGTAGCCCAGGGAAGTTATGTCGTAATGATCAGCCGAAACGTTCCTGACAGTTGGCAAGCGCTGCAGACTGAGGTCGGCCGCATTCTTCATGAGTGTGGTTTCGACGTCGAGGTTGAGAAAAAGACTCAGGCTGTTCGGGGGGCAGTGGAGCTGGACGTTTACGCAGAGGAAACAGTTCGCGGCCGGAAGTATGCCATCGTATGTGAGTGTAAATACTGGAAGTCGCGTATCCCGCAAAACGTCGTTCACGGGTTCCGAACCGTAGTTCAGGACATCGGGGCCAATATTGGCTACATCATTTCGATGGAAGGATTTCAGTCTGGAGCTATATCCGCTAGCGACTTGACGAATTTGAAGCTCGTCACTTGGCAAGAGTTTCAGGATATCTTTGAAGAGAGTTGGTACGAAGGATTCTTCACCAACCAGATTCATGAAAGGCTGTCTAGCTTGATGACTTACGCCGAGCCATTTGCACCTACATGGTTTGAACAAATGTCGGATGAGGATAAGTCAACATACTTCGCGCTTAGGGATAAGTATGAACCGTTCGCGTGGGTAATGCAGTCGCTCGGCCCCTACAGTCGTCGTTTCAGAGCAAACCCCATTCCTCAGCTTCCTCTGCGTATGAGACTTGATGCAGACCCGACTTTAGGCACTATTCCGGCTCACATCTTGGACGAAACTGGATACAGAGAGCTCCTGGAAGCCTCCTTGGCCTATGGCGAAGCCGCGCTTTCAGAGTTCCGAGTATTGCGGGATAGGTACACGTCCTAACCCGCGTCAGTTCGGTTAAAGCAGGTAGGGAAATGGGGACCGCATTTATTTTTGTTCTAGTGCTATGGGTTCGACTCTGCTTTTCCTCAGTCTGTATTTGAAAAGCCCCGTGTCTAAACAGCAGCGGGGCTTTTTCGTTTTTGCTGGAAATTGGGGTGTGACGTAATCGTTACTTTTCTGTGTTCAGCGTTCTTGCAGGCCTCGGCGAAACCGCCTTCATCACATCATCAACAACCGCCTTACCCATCTCCGTCAAGAAATGCGCAGCCCAAGCATATCTGTCAGTTTCCCGGATGAACGCCGCATCTTCGGCAAGTGCTTTGGCAAGGGCCAGCAAGTCAGAAGCTTGAGCCAACGCCTGGCTGACAGGCACTCCAGCGCTGACATGAAACAACGGAATGTCGGAGCAATAGAGGAAGGGCGTAGCCCCAGCGGTTTTTTCTTCAGGTGCATCATGCATGTGTAACTCCTTGACTGTGAGGAGCTGCCACTTTCGTTTCCAAGCGAATGGGTGGCAGCTGTGCGCAGGTTGGAAACCGGGAGTCAAGGAGACCGGCACGCCCGAGGGCGTCCCACGCACAGCCGCCATAAAGCAAATTTGCGGGCGTAAGAAGTTGCCAGCATTTGTCAGGGGCGCTGTTGCGTGACTCGTCGGGTTTCCAAGCCCGGCCGCTGAATAGGCAGCGACGTCTTGAGAGTATCCCGCCGAAAGAAAGGCCAACAAGGCAGCAACCGGCCGTTATGCACAGCTACAGCCCATTCACACGCAACTCGCGGATTCTGCCTACAAGCTCGTTTTGAGTCACCTGATTATTCTTGTCGGCGTGATGCTCAAACCCGATAACGACCAGGAAGTACCCGATGAACGTGATGAGCTACAAGGGCTTCACCGCCCGCATTGGGTACAGCGACGAGGACGGTCTTTTTGTTGGTCATATCGAAGGAATAAAAGATGTCGTCGGTTTTCATGGCGAGTCGATCAACGAACTCCGCGAGTCATTCGAAGAAGCCGTCAAAGACTATCTGGAAACCTGCGCCCGACTCGGGCGAATAAACGAAAGCCCCGTAGCTGAAAATCTACGGGGCTTTTTCGTTTCCGATCCCGCGTAATCCGATACCCCAACTACTTCTGCCCCAAATCCACCACCTCCCAACTATCATCCGGATCAAACCGCTTCATCGCTTTCGCCACCTTCTCCCCATCCGGCCCGAGATCCTTCTGAAACACCTGGCCCTCATGGCTGATCATGAAGCTCATCACCCCGGTGTCGTCATACTTCGCTGGCCACGCGATCAAGGCAAACCCGCGACTCATCTTGTCTCCAATCAGATAGCTGTAGGCGCCGCCGGGTGCAGACGGGCCTTGGGCGTCGAGGATGCGGAAGTGGTAGCCGTGCCAGTCTTCGTCGTTGATGGCCTGGCCGAAGGCGGGGCCGAGGGGGCTGATCTGGTTGGTGTCGTCTTCTGGCCAATAGAGGCCGTCGTGTTTGCCGGGGGAGCTGAAGATTTTTTGTGCGTATTCGAGGGCGCCGTCGCCGTCGCGGTCTTCCGAGGCGTAGTCCATTTGGGCGTCGTGGTAGGCCAGCGCCGATTGCACCGCCGCCAGTTCGTTACGACCGATGCGGCGGGCGCGAATTTCGACCTGCGCGGCTTTCATGTCGAAGCGCCAACCGGTTTTGTCTTTGATGAGCGGGATGGGCAGCGTCCAGTGATCGGGCCCGACGGAGAGCACGGCCTTGCTGTCGCCGGTTTTTTCAAGGGTGTGCTGTTCGCGGTATTGCTGGAGGAAGGCATCGACATCGCTGCGCTGGACGCCTTCACGGGGAATGAAGCTGTGCCATTCCTCGCCCAGCAGTTCGGTCAGGCGTTTTTGATCGGCGTGTTGTGTACCGAGGGCTTCGACGAAGGCATCAGCGGCTTTTTCCGGGGTTGGAAACACTTGCTGGGCCGAGGCGAAGGTCGAAAACGCGAGGCCGGCCGCGAGGATCAGGCAGCTCCTGACCAGAGAATGGATGTTCATCGACGGCCACCTCCTCTCTGACGCATGCCCCCGCCGGATGGCCGGCTGATCTGATGTCCGGCTGCGCGGGAGGTGTTGGGGCGTTGCGCGGAAATCTGGCTGGCCCGGCCGCGATCGGCCTGGACGCGGGTCTGTGACGGGGAGCGCGCGCCAGCGAACGCGTTGTTGCGCGCACTGCCCGCTGCGGGTCGGGCTTGGGACGCACGGTTGTCACGTTGATTGGCGCCCGGCTGGCGCGCCTCCCGCGTGTTGGCTTGAGCGCGGTCGGCGGCTCTGGGTCTGTCCGCGCCGCCTTGCATGCGATTGCCGACATTGGCAGATTGCGCTTCGCGCACTTGATTGCGGGCTTCCCGATTGCTGCTGGCGGGGCGTTCGATACCGGCCCTGTCCATCGAGCTACGGGCCCGCTCCCGAGCCTGCGCCCGCTGCGCGTTGTCTCCGCGATAGGCATCACGCTGAGCCGCGCCGTCCAGCTGCCGGCCATACTGCGCGCGGCTGCGGTTGTCACGATAGGGCACGCCATCGCGATGCACGGTGTTGTGCTGCCACTTGTTCTGGTTGTTGGTGATCCGGTTGTTGGCGTTGATGTTGTTGTAACGGTTCACATCGATGTCGATGTCGTTATGGCCCCAGTCGCAGTTACCCCACAACGACGCGACGACCGCCACGCCCGTGCCGAAAGCCAGTCCGGCCACCAGTGCCTGACCCGGATAGTAAGCGGGCGGCGGCGGGTAATACACCGGCGGTGAGGCCGGATAAGGCCAGGTGCCGTAAGTGGTGGTCGGGTTATAGGTCGGAACGTAGACGACCTGCGGATCGGCGGGCTGAATGATGATGGTCGTGTTGTCGGCCGGCTTGGTTGCCCCGGCAGAGATGGGCGGCGTTACGTTCTGCACGGTCACATTCTGATATTGATTGCTCTGCAGATTGCCCGCCGCCTGGGCCTGACGCCGCAAACGCTGAACACCCGCCATGAGTTCGTCAGGCTGAGCCAGAAAGGCATCCCCCAGACGTTGTACCCAAACCGGATCCTGCCCCAGTGTCGCCAGGACCTGCGGGAACGCCACCAAGGCCTGCACGCTGGGATCCCACGTCTGGCTGGCCACTTGCTTGACCGCGTCATCGCCCTTGGCGTCCGGATGCGCCTTGGACCAGGCCGAGGCCTCGGCGACTTCTCCCGGATACGTGGCGGCCATCAGCACTTGAGCAAGCAGGGGATCGGGATACAGGGCAATCGACGCGAGCATCTGGTCGAGCTGCTCCGTGGTAAACACGGCATCTTTGGCCGGAGCGGTGGCCGCCGCCGGGGCTGCAGGCGCATCGGCGGCCTGCAACAAGAGCGGTGCAGCGCTCAAGGCGAGCATGAGCGACGCGGCACGCAAGAGCGAACTGTGCATGACCTCTTCCCCACATCCAGATGGCAGGTTTGCAACAAGCGAGGCATCAGCGGCTGACATCGAAAGCTGCGCCGTGATGGAGAATGGTTGGCGATTGGCGTTCCGTCAAAAGTTGTACAGGCTTTTTCGAAATAAGCACGTTGCCTGTGACTTACCGCGCGTTAGCTTGCGTTTTGCGATAAATGGCTAAACTTTCCGGTTCCAGGCCATGCAATGCCAACGAGCCTGGCTGTCGCTCCAACCCGAGAGGTCTGGTCATGGCAAAGGGAAAGAAGAAAGACTCGCCCCGAGAAAAACCTGACGAACATACGAAGCTGTCCAACAAGGACTACCTTGCCGAGCTGCGCCGCTTGCATATCGAACTGGTGAAAATGCAGGAGTGGGTGAAGGCCGAAGGCATCAAGATCTGCATCATCTTCGAAGGCCGCGACGGTGCGGGCAAGGGCGGCACCATCAAGGCGATCACCGAACGGGTCAGCCCGCGGGTCTTTCGCGTCATCGCATTGCCGGCTCCGACCGATCGCGAGAAGAGCCAGATGTACCTGCAGCGATACTTGCCACATTTGCCTGCAGCCGGCGAAGTGGTGATTTTCGATCGCAGTTGGTACAACCGCGCCGGCGTCGAGCGGGTGATGGGATTTTGCACGGACAAACAGGTCGACAAGTTCCTCAAGAGCGTGCCGCTGGTGGAGCGAGCGGTAGTCGGTTCGGGGGTGATCCTGCTCAAGTACTGGCTGAATGTCAGCCAGGAAGAACAGACCCGGCGCCTGGAGGCGCGCATTGTCGACGGTCGCAAGATCTGGAAGCTGTCGCCGATGGACCTCAAGTCTTACAGCCGCTGGTACGACTACTCCCGGGCACGGGACGAGATGATCGAAGCGACCGACACCGATTACGCACCGTGGCTGGTGGCTAACTCGAACGACAAGCGTCGGGCTCGGCTCAATATCATCTCCGACCTGCTCAGTCGCATCCCGTACAAAGAGGTGCCACGAGAAAAGGTGACCTTGCCCAAACGGCAGAAACCGGGTGGTTATAAAGAGTCGGATTATCCGTTCAGGCATATACCTGAGAGATTCTGAAGGAGGTAGGAGCTCACAGCCCCGTCTGCTCGGCAATTAAAAGCCTCGTAGTTGAAAAACTACGAGGCTTTTACGTAAGCGATACAGGTCTGTGGAAAGTCTCTTTGGAAAAAGAGATGGGGTGGGGCCGAAAACTCGTTTGGTTTGGCTTGAAGCGATGTCTGATCGGGCTAACGCATGTCAATTTCACTGAACTTGAGCGTGAGGCTCTGATCATTCAAATCATTGAATACGAGCTTGATAGCAGGGGTTTTGCTCAGCTTGCTGTTGCTCTGCTGGAAAATCAGTGTGACTCGGGTAGGGACATTGCGGATTAATTGAAATCTTAGCCAAGAGCGATCTTCCACTTGACCTACACGAATCGATTCAAACTTTAGCGGACCTCCTGATTCATCGAACAGGCGCGTGCTCTCATCAAAGCGGAAGCTGCGGTCCACATTCAAGTTCGTCAACTCGAAGGTGCACGTGGGCAACCTTCCGATATTTTCGCAACCTTCAAGCTCAAAACGAACATTGTCCAGGACTTCCATGCGCTTGCCGAGCAGGTTGCTACCTTCGTTCTCTACGATTTTCGCCTGTAGTTTTGCAAATTCGAATGAGGGTTTTGCGTACTCGGTTCCCAGGATGAAGAACCCGAATGACATGCCGGAAATGATAACGAACTGCAAGCAGCCTCGAAGCAGCGGTGTGTAGTTGCGAATTTGCCATCCGATGGAAACTGCACCCAAGAACATAAAGGTACTGACAAGCAATACCACGTTCTTCCAACTGATGAAGCTGAATCCGAATACGCTTGGATCTGGCACTACGTAGGTAATCAGTGCCCACATGGCACCTAACAGAACACCGAGACCGGCCATGCCCCGCGTGATCAGAGATGTAAGCTTCTGGGTACGAGAGAGAGGAACCGGTAAATCCTGATGGGAGAGCAAAGTTACGAACTCCTTGTTTCGTAGCCTGATCATGTGTCCGTGATGGTGAATGTCGGGCCGATGGGAGAAGAATCCCTGATGTCAGGGAGTCATGGGTTGTGGCAGCTTGCCATTATCCATCTGCGGTGATCTGGGTAAAGCCTGATCTTGACTGAATTGACTGTCATCTGGATCGACTGATTTCTTGACGGTCGGTCATCTCAAATGAATGCTGCCTATGGGCACAGGCAGCATTCTTTTGCCTCAGATCTCCTTGACCGGCGTGTCCCCCTGCACACCCTTGATCAACTCGATCACATGCAGACAATCCGCCTTGTTCACATACGACTCGCCGCTGGCGACCGTCTCGTGGTTGCCTGCCCGCAGCCGCCAGCGCCATTGGCCCTTGCCGGTGCTCGGGGTGCCTTTGGATTGCCTGTAAATCTCGAAATACATTCAGTTCGCTCCATGCGATTTATGTGCGACAGCCTGTGTGACGCCTCGACGCAAGCCTAGCGGAGCGCGGATTTTTGGCTATCGGGGATTTGTTTCCAATCGTTCGTGAATGTTTCTGGAAGGCGCGGACCAGAGCGCATGGATCGGCCTGCGGATTGGCCGGAACGCCGTCGTTTCACCCTTGCATGACATTCCGGGCTGCTGCTTAATACGGTGCGGCTCATGGCGTCGAACAGCGTTCGACGACCGACAATCACTATAAAAAAGAGCAGTCCATTGACCCATCCGCACGGAACGCAAAACGCGGGCCCGGTGAAGTTGTCGCTGGTGATCCCTGTGTTCAACGAAGAGGATAGCCTTGAGGGCTTTCTCCTGCGCATTCGACAGGTGTTCGAGGGTGATTCCCGGATCAGCCTCGAACTGGTGTTCGTCAACGACGGCAGCTCCGATACGACGCTGGAACGTCTCCTGAACTGCCAGGAAAGCGATGCGCGTATCCGTGTGGTGGATCTGAGTCGCAATTTCGGCAAGGAAGCGGCGCTGTCCGCCGGTTTGCAGATCGCCACGGGGCAGATCGTGGTGCCGATCGACGTTGACCTGCAGGATCCGCCCGAGGTCATTTTGCAGATGATCGAGTGCTGGCGCGAAGGCTTCGAGGTGGTGCTGGGCCATCGCCTCAGCCGGCGCAACGACACCTGGGCCAAGCAGACCTCCGCCAGCTGGTTCTATCGCCTGCACAACCGGATTGCCGAGCAGCCGTTGCCGGAAAATGTCGGCGATTTTCGTTTGATGGATCGCTGTGTGGTCGATGCGTTGCTGACCTTGCCCGAGTCACGGCGCTTCATGAAGGGCCTGTTCGCCTGGGTCGGTTTTCGCACCACGCAGGTCGAATACGAACGCCCGGAGCGGGCAGCGGGGCAGACCAAGTTCAATGGCTGGCGGCTATGGAATTTCGCACTGGAAGGCATCACCAGTTTCAGCACCGAGCCGCTGCGGATCTGGACATATCTGGGAGCGATGGTGTCGCTGGTGTCGTTCGCCTTTGCCATGTTCATCGTGGTGCGCACACTGTTGTACGGTGTTGATCTGCCGGGCTATGCGTCCTTGATGGTGGCAGTGACGTTTCTCGGTGGCCTGCAACTGATCGGCATTGGCGTACTCGGTGAATACCTGGGACGCACCTACATTGAAGCCAAGCGCCGACCGGTCTTTCTGGTGCGCCGCGTTTACGATCCCAAGGACTGACCGATGGACCTCAAGGAAACCGACATTCTCGGCGACAGCATCGGCGAGCATTGGTATTACTGCTCCAAAGCGGCCGCCACCCGGCGCTTGCTGGGTGAAGCGCCGATCAAGCGCATTCTCGATGTCGGTGCCGGTTCAGGATTCTTTTCCCATCATTTGTTGACCCATACCACCGCGCGCGAAGCGTGGTGTGTGGACATCAGTTACCCGGCCGACTCCAGCGCCACCACCGCCGGCAAACCGGTGCATTACCGCCGTTCCATCGACTCTGTGGACGCAGATCTGGTGTTGCTCATGGATGTGCTGGAGCACGTGGATGACGACCTCGGGTTACTCAAGTCTTACGTCGACAAAGTGCCGTCCGGCAGTCGCTTCCTGATGACCGTGCCGGCGTTCCGTTTCATGTGGAGCGGGCACGATGATTTCCTCGAACACAAGCGCCGCTACACCCTGGGGCAGTTCGAAGCTCTGGCGAGTAACGCCGGATTGACGGTGGAGCGGAGCGCCTATTACTTCGGAGCGGTCTTCCCGATTGCGCTGGTGTCGCGCTTGATAACCGGTGGCGCTCGGGGGGCGGCACCGCGTTCACAGCTGAAAAAACACCATCCGCTGGTCAATACACTGCTGAAAACCCTGTGCAGTTTCGAGCTGCCCTTGATGGGCATGAATCGCCTCGCCGGTTTGAGCGTGTTCGTGCTGGCGCGCAAACCGTGACGGCTGCCGAAAAATCCCCGTTGATCCAGCGCGGTCTGCGTTTCGCCGTGACCGGTCTGTTCGTCACGGCGCTGCATGCGCTGGTGGCGGTGCTGTTCATCAACTTTGTCAGCCCCTTGCCTCCCTTGGCCAACGGCGTGGCGTTTGTCGTGGCGACAGTGGTGTCCTACGTGGTCAACACCACTTGGAGTTTTTCGGCCCGACTGCACGGTAAAACCTTGCTGCGTTTCATGCTGGTTTCGGCGGGCGGCTTTCTGTTGGCGATGTTTGTGGCCTGGGCGGTACAGATGGCCGGGTTGCACTATCTCGCCGGAATCGGTGCCGTGGCGCTGACGATTCCGGCATTCACCTTCGTACTGCACAACTTCTGGACATATCGATGAAGGATTCACGGGAGCACCCGGCACTTTCCCTGTTGCCGCTGTTATTGGGTGTTCTGGTGTTTTTTCTGGTGGTCGGACCGCAAGCGCTGAACCCGCAAAACATCGCCTGGCTGGAGCAGGGCGATCCGGCCACGCATTATCTGGGCTGGGCGTTTTTCCGGCATGGGCCCTGGACATTTCCGCTGGGGCTTAATCCGCCCTACGGGCTGGAACTGGGCAGCTCGATCATTTTTTCCGACTCCAATCCGTTGCTGGCACTGTTGTTCAAACCGTTCAGTGGCTGGTTGCCGGACACCTTCCAGTATTTCGGTTTGTGGCTGCTGGCGTGTTGCGTCTTGCAGGCCTGGTTTGGCTGGAAACTGCTCGGGCTGATGACGCCGCATCCCGTTCTCCGTTTGCTGGGTACAGGGCTGCTGGTGTTCTCGCCAGCGATGTTTTTTCGCATGGTGGGGCACCTTTCCCTGGCGGGGCATTTCCTCCTCCTGGCTGCGCTTTACCTTGCGCTGTTGCCGAAACTGAGGCGGCGCCACCTGGCCTGGGGAGTACTGCTCGCGGTGACGGCATGGGTGCATGCCTACTTGCTGGCAATGGTTGCCCTGATCTGGGTGGCGGATTTGCTGGGCAAGACGTTCAGTCGGTCGTTGACCCGACGTCAGGGGCTGATCGAGGCTGGCGTGCTGTTCGCACTGGTGAGCGGGTGTTGCTGGCAGGCCGGTTACTTCAGCATTGCCGATGGCGCGGCCTCCGGTGGTTTTGGCTTGTACCGGATGAATCTGTTGTCCCCCGTCGATCCCGCAGGCTGGTCTTTGATGTTGCCCGGTCTGCCGAAAGAAGAGGGGGATTACGAAGGTTTCAACTATTTCGGTCTGGGTGTTCTGTTGCTGGTGCCAGCGGCTTTTTTTGCCTGGCTGCGAAACCGGCAACCCTTGAAGGATGAAGTGCGTGCTCGTCCATGGCTGTTGATGGCCATGCTCGGTTCATGGCTGTTCGCGCTGTCAAACCGGATAGGCATAGGCACGTTGACGTTCGAGTATCCGCTGCCGGATGGCGTCATTGCCCTGGCCAGCATTTTTCGCGCCTCGGGGCGGATGTTCTGGCCGGTGTTGTATGCCTGCATCCTGACCATCATTTTTCTGCTGGTACGCGGTTACCGGCCACGCATCGCCGTCGGTCTGCTGGCCGTCGCGCTGTTGATCCAGGTGGCCGACACCCGCGGCGGCTGGATGGCCATCAGACAGGGAAAAATGCTGGCGCCTTCATCGTCCTGGAGCAGTCCGCTGACGGATCCCTTCTGGGCCGGTGCTGCTGCGCGTTACGCCAATGTGCGCAGCCTGATGCCGCAGAATCAGAGCGATCGCTGGCAGATGATCGCCGGTTTCGCAGCGACCCACGGGATGAAAACCGATGCGGTGTATCTGGGACGCATGAGCACTTCGGCGCTGGCGCTGGCACAACAGCATGCACGGCGGATGCTCGACTCGGGGCAGTACGACGCGGACTCGTTGTACGTTCTGGATGACGAGGCTCTGGCGGACGCAGCGAAAACCGTCAACAGTGAAACCGATCTACTGACACGCGTGGACGGAGTGGCGGTGCTGGCGCCCGGCTGGAAGCGTTGCGCAGAGTGCCTGCAGGTGCCTGATGAAGGGCGGCAGATATTGCTCACGCCGCTCACTCGTCCAGGGCAAACGCTGACCTTCAATTATCGCAATCGACAACTGGCCAGCGGCTGGTCGCAGCCGGAAAGCTGGGGGACGTGGACAGAAGGGCGCCAGGCGAAAATCCAATTGCGGTTGCCGCCGTCGGCGCATTTGATCGTGATCGACGCATTGGCTTTCATATCGCCCGGGCACCCCGGCCAGCGGGTGATCGTCAGCCTGAATGGCCAGCAGGTACTGGATACCCGTTTGACACAGTTTCAAGGCAATCGGCTGGAAATTCCGATCAGCGCCCAGCTCAGTAAGCGCCTCGGGAACGATGACCGGCTCGACATCGAATTGCAGCTGCCGGATGCCGTCAGCCCTCGGCAGCTGGGTATCAACGATGATTCGCGGATCATGGGCCTTGGGCTGAAGTCCTTGATGGTGCAATGACGCACCGTTTCGATGGACGCCGCCCCCACGGCCTTTCTACACTGCCGCAATCTGGGGATCGGGGGGCAATGGATGAACCGCAATGAACTACGCAAAGCCGACATCAACCTGATGGTGGTGTTCGAGACCTTGATGCTCGAACGCAACGTGACCCGCGCGGCGGAGAAGCTGTTTCTCGGCCAGCCGACCATCAGTTCGGCGCTCAACCGTCTGCGCACCATGCTCAACGATCCATTGTTCATCCGCGTCGGCCATCGCATGGAGCCGACGGCCCGCGCCGAAGATATTTATCGGCATCTCAAGCCAGCGCTCGACTCGCTGTCGGTGGCGCTGAGCCTGACTCGCGATTTCGATCCTGCCGTCAGCACCATGACCTTTCGCATCGGCCTGTCCGATGACGTCGAATTCGGTCTGCTGCCGCCGCTGTTGCGCGCCTTGCGCCAGGAGGCGCCGAGTGTGGTGTTCGTGGTGCAGCACGTCGATTACTGGCGGATTCCCGATCTGCTGGCAGCCGGCGACATCACCGTCGGCATCAGCCAGACCCGCGGCCTGCCGGCCAACGCCAAGCGCAAACTGCTGCGGCATATTCAGCCGAGCATCCTGCGCGCCGACAAGTCCGACACGCCGCTGACCCTCGATGAATATTGCGCACGCCCCCATGTGCTGGTTTCCCACACCGCCAATGTCAGTGGCTACGCCGATGAGTGGCTGGCGGATATCGGTCGCACCCGTCAGGTGGTGTTGTCGGTGCCGCAGTACAGTTCGTTGCCGGCGCTGCTCGCCGGCACTGATCTGATCGCCAGCCTGCCGGACTACACCGCCGACGCCATGGCCGGTTCCGGGCTGTTGTTCAAGGAGCCTTTCCCGTTCAAGACACCGACCCTTGATTTGTCGATGGTCTGGCTCAGCCACGTCGACAGCGACCCGGCCGAGCGCTGGTTGCGTTCTCGGCTGGAGCAGTTCATGAGTGAGCGGCCGGTGATGTCGTCGCTGGCGTGAGTCAGGCGTTGCTGTGTTATATGTACGACCTTTTTGCCGAACCACTGGAGCACCGACATGCCACACCTGCACCTGGAATACACCGCCAACCTGCCGCAACTGAACGCCGACGTGGCGTTGATCCGGCTCAACAACACGCTGGTGGGTTCCGGTCAGTTCGCGGCGGAGTTCGATATCAAGAGCCGTGCGCTCAAGGTTGAAACCTTCAAGGTCGGCACCGCCATGAACGAGCGCGCCTTTGTCGCGGTGAGGCTGGCGCTGCTCAGCGGGCGTTCCCCGGAGATCAAGAAGCAGCTGTCGCAGAGCCTGTTGGCGGTGTTGCAGGATCTGTGCGAATGGCCGGCCGGGGTCGAGGTGCAGTTGAGTGTGGAACTGCTCGACATCGACCGTGGCTCCTACAACAAGACTGCCATTGGCGTGTAGGACTCAGGCCGCTTCCAGCTCCGCGCAGGTCTTGATGACCTGCTCGCGCAGCCAGAGGTTGGCGCTGTCCTGATCGACGTTGTGGCTCCACTGCATGTCGAGGGTGAACCCCGGCAGACCGTTCGGCGCCTCGCAGTGGTTGAACACGGCATCGTTGGTCAGCAAACGCTGGATCCGCCGGGGCAGGGTGAGGATGAAATCGGTGCCGGTGATCATCTTCAACGCCGCGCTGTAGCTGTTGGAGCGGGCGACGATCTGGCGTTTCTGCGCCTGGCGCGCCAGCCAGCCATCGACCATGTTGGTGGTCGACGTCCACGGTGTCGGGAACACATGCCGGCGTTCGGTGAAGGCTTGCAGACTCAGGCGCGGCTCCAGCGGCGTGGCGCGTTTGTCGAACACGCAGACCAGGTCATCTTCCAGCAGCATGCGTGACTTCAGGTCTGCATGGCTGCGATGGAAGTGCGGGCCGAAACAGATCACCAGATCGAGGCTGCCGTCACGCAGCTCTTCGACCGGCACGTCGGTTTCGAATTTGTGCATGTTGACCATCACCGGCAAGTCATCGAAATCAAAGCGCTTCAACATCCGCGGCAGAATCAGTTGCTCGAAGTATTCCGGGGCGCAGATGTTGAAAGTCACCGGTTGTGCCATCGGGTCGAAGGTCGGGGCGCCGGCGTGGCAGAGGTTGATGCTTTCGAGGATTTTCTGCACATGGCCGTACATGCTGCTGGCCTTGTAGGTCGGGCGCATGCCCGTACGGGTGTTGACGAACAAGTCGTCTTCGAAGCTGGTGCGCAGTTTTTTCAGGCAGTAACTGACGGTGGACTGGCTGACGAACAGCGCCTCCGACACGTCGGTGACGCTGCTTTGCTCATACACGGCGACAAACACCATGAGATCCTGCATGTCGAGCTTTCTAAGCAAGTTACTGTTCAGCATCCGTTCTGTCTCGCTGTGCTCCTTGCGCCGAATCCGCGCAAACGTGTGCGCATGATCGTAACGGAACGATGGTGCCAGGAGAAAGCCCTGTAGGACTTTTCACGGTCAGTTGTGGGACAGAAAGTTTTAGTAACACGACGTACACAATCAAACCCGGAAAAGGTGGCCAGAAGCCTTTATCCAGACGGATCGGCCTGCCATTTGCCCGAGCAGCCCATGTGTCGGGCGTAATGCCGTGGGTTGAAGCGCAGCACCATCAGCAGCATGAGCGCCATCACTGCCGTCAGTGACCACCAGGCCCACTCGAAGCTGCCCAGTCGATCGCGAACCACGCCAGCCATCAGCGGCGAGAGCCCGGCAATCAGGTAACCGATGCCTTGTACGAATGCTGTGAGCCCGCCGGCACGTTGTGGTTCGTCAATGTGATCGAGGGACACGATCAGGCTCATCGGGAACAGTCCGCCGATGCCCAGCCCAAGCAGGCAGGGCCACAGCAGGCTCAAGTGCCGGGGGCTGAGGATCAGACCCAGGAATCCGGCGATGATCAGGCCGAGCAGGGCGCCAAGCACCAGGCGTCGGTCACGGCTGCGATTGGCGATGGCCGGCACCACCAGCCCGGAAATCACCTCCATGGCCGTCAGAAAACCCAGCATCAGGCCGGCGTTTTGTTCGCTCCAGCCCTTTTCCACGTAGTACGGGGCCAGCCAGGCGAGCACGCAGGTGTAGGACGCGGTGCCGAGGCCGAAGAAGATCGCGAGCAGCCAGGCGCGGGAATTTGTGAAGAAGGATTCTTTTCTGACAGCTACTCGGTTGGTGGCCGGTGACGTGGCGCGGGTTGCGTACCACACAGGCACGGCGAGCAGTGCCAGTAACCCCCAGACCGCCAGCCCCGCCCGCCAGTTGCCGGTCTGCATCAGCACCCACGGTGCGAACGAAGCAGCCAGCGCCGCGCCGCCCATGATCGAAGTGACATAAAGGCCCATGCACAGCGCCACTTTGTCCGGAAACCGCGATTTGATCAGTGCGGGCATCAAGGCCTGGATCAGTGCAATGCCGATCCCGGCCAGCACGGCGCTGGCGATCAATCCGCCCGCCGAGTCGAGAAACAGCCGCGAAAGCGTCGCCACGCCGATGATCAACAACGACAGTAGCACCGTGCGCTGTTCACCGAGGCGCTGGCTGACCGCCATGCCGCAGAACATCGCCAGCCCCATCGCCATCACCGGCAGCAGGGTCAGCAACGCTGCAAGGCTGAAACTCAGCGCCATATCGCCGCGAATGGCCGAGAGCAAGGGCCCGACGGCCGCCATCGATGGGCGCAGGTTGAGGGCGACCAGGATGATGCCAAGCATCATCCAGACAGCGGGGCGGGCAGTGGCGCGAACGTTTTCCATCGTCAGACCTTGAGACCAGAGGCTGTCGATTAGGCGGGGCAGCGAGCGAGGCGGCAAATCAGAAAATCAGGAGCGGTATCGAGAAATTCGATACGGCCCCTCGTCGCCCGCGACTGAACCACAGCTGAATCATTCTCAAATACTCTGCAAGTTTCATGGTTATTTCATGTGCCAACTAATCGTTGGCTTCTTTTTCACAAAAAATTGATGGTTGCCTGCTTAAAGTTTGTGTTGTCTGAGTCAATGAAATTTTCACAATTGACGACGGCACTTCTTTCAAGGAAATAGCCCCTCGCCATGTTCAAGTTAAAAGCCGTGCGCCCGGAATGGGTGACGTTGTTTGCCAGCGCCTTTCTTTTGACCGGATTCAATTTCGTTCTCTGGCAGCACCTGTTCGATATCACCACCGCGGACGGCAAAGGCATTGCGATGCGCATTGCGTTCGGGGTCATGATCTTCGCGGCGTATAACATTGTGCTGACGTTGCTGGCGTTTCGACCCGTTATGAAACCCGTATTGACGTTGTTGTTCATGGTCAGCGCCGGCGTGGCTTATTTCATGAGCCAATACGGCGTAATGATCGATGCCGGTATGTTTAGAAACTTTGCCGAAACCAATGCCACTGAAGTGCGCGACCTGCTGTCTTTGAAGTTGCTGGCTTATATCCTTTTTCTGGGTGTCTTGCCGTCCTGGTTGTTGTGGAAAGTTCCAGTCAGCTATCGCCGCTGGCATCGCGAGTTATTAAGTAAAGTTGTGGTGAGTATCGCGTCGGTCGCGGTCATTGGTGGCGTGGCGCTGGCCAATTATCAAGGGTTGTCGTCGCTGTTTCGCAATCACCACGAAATTCGCTTGATGCTGGTGCCGAGCAACTACATCGGCGCCTCGGCCGGTTATCTGCGTGAGCAGGTGGCTTCGGCGCAGCAACCGTTCGTCACGATCGGCGAAGACGCCCAGCGCAATGCCGCCGTGCAGAACCATCCGCGCAAATCCCTGACGGTGCTGGTGGTGGGGGAAAGTGCCCGGGCGGAAAACTTCGGCATCCTCGGTTATGACCGCGACACCACACCGAAACTGGACAAGGAAGCCGGCCTGATCGCCTTCACCGACGTGCATTCCTGTGGCACGGAAACGGCCGTGTCGGTGCCGTGCATGTTCTCCAACATGGGCCGCAAGGATTACGACGCCAGCAAGGCGAAGAATGAAGAAGGGCTGCTGGACGTACTGAAGCGTGCCGGGATCGACGTGATCTGGCGCGACAACCAGTCCGGCTGCAAGGGCACCTGCGATCGCGTCACCCTGCAGGACGTCAGCAATCTGAAAGACCCCGCGCTGTGCGCCAACAGCGAATGCCGCGACGAAATCCTGTTGCAGGGCCTGCAAAGCTTTATCGATCACCTGGACAAGGACACCGTGCTGGTCCTGCACCAGATGGGCAGCCACGGCCCGGAATACTTCAAGCGCTATCCGAAGGAATACGAGCGCTTCACCCCGGTGTGTGAAAGCAACGCGCTGAACAATTGCAGCCGCGAGAGCATCGTCAACGGCTACGACAACACGCTGGTGTACACCGACCATGTGCTCTCGAGCCTGATCGATGTGCTGCGCAGCAATCAGGAAAAAGTCGATACCGCCATGCTTTACCTGTCCGACCACGGCGAATCTCTGGGCGAGTACAACCTGTTCCTCCACGGCACGCCGTACATGCTGGCGCCGGAGCAGCAGAAACACGTGGCGATGCTGGCGTGGTTCTCCGACAGCTATCAGAAGTCCTACTCGGTCGACACACATTGCCTGCAAATGAGCCGCGACAAGCCGCTGAGCCAGGACAACCTGTTCCACTCGATGCTCGGTCTGCTGGAAGTGCAGAGCAAGGTCTACCAGCCCGATCTGGACATGTTTGCCGGCTGCCGGGGTGCGGTGATCGACGGGGTGTTGGCCAAGGACTGAGCCGGCAGACTCACTCTGTAAGACTATTCTTTCCCTCAGGCAGGAGATTTCATCAAGCTCTTGCCCTGTAAAGGCGCGGAAAGCGCCGGTGGCGATATATACTGCGCGCCATTCTTGAAGGGAGAGCCGTGTGGCCATCGATATTCACTGGATTCGCGACAACGATAGCCTCGCGCAGTTTTGCGCCGAGTGGCAGCAGCTGCCGTTCGTTGCCCTCGACACCGAATTCATGCGGGTCGACACCTTCTACCCGATTGCCGGCCTGTTGCAGGTTGGCGACGGCAAACGCGCCTACCTGATCGACCCGCTGACCATCAACGCCTGGCAACCCTTGGCCGCGTTGCTGGAAAACCCGGCGGTGCTCAAAGTCCTGCATGCCTGCAGCGAAGACCTCGAAGTCCTGCTGCGCCTGACCGGCAGTCTGCCGGCGCCGCTGTTCGACACCCAACTGGCCGCTGCCTACCTGAACCTCGGGTTCTCGATGGGCTATTCGCGTCTGGTGCAGGAAGTGCTCGGCATCGAACTGCCGAAGGGCGAAACCCGTTCCGACTGGTTGCAGCGTCCGTTGTCCGACACGCAAATCAGCTATGCCGCCGAAGACGCCGTGCATCTGGCGGAGGTTTTCGTACAACTGCGTCCGAAACTGTCTGACGACAAATTCGCCTGGGTACTGGAGGACGGCGCGGAACTGGTCGCCAACCTGCGCCGCGAGACCGATCCGTACGAGGTGTATCGCGAGGCCAAACTGGCGTGGAAACTATCCCGCGCGCAACTCGCCGTTCTGCGTGAGCTGTGCGCCTGGCGTGAGCGCGAGGCCCGCGCCCGCGACCTGCCGCGTAACCGCATCGTCCGTGAGCATTCGCTGTGGCCGTTGGCGCGTACGCAACCTGACAACCTCAGCGCGCTGGGCAAGATCGAAGACATGCACCCGCGTACCGTGCGTCAGGACGGCGAGTTTCTGCTTGATCTGATCAAGCGCTCTGGCAGTGTGGGGCCTGATCAATGGCCACCAGCCGTGCCGGAGCCCTTGCCGATCGAAGCCGCTGCGCTGATCAAACAGCTGCGGGCGCTCGGTCAGGCCGAAGCTGAGCGTCTGGGCATCGCGCCGGAACTGATGCTGCGCAAGAAAACCCTCGAAGCGCTGGTCAAAAGCGGCTTCCCCGAGGGCCCTTACCAATTGCCTGATTCGCTGCGTGGCTGGCGCCGCGAATTGATGGGCCAGAAGCTGCTCGACAGCCTGGCCACCGCCGGAGAACAGCCTTGAAACGTATTTGTTCCATTTATCAAAGTTCGAAGAAAAGCGGCATGTACCTGTACGTGCTCAAGAGCGATGCGCTGGAGCGCGTGCCGGAAGGCCTGATGGCGGCGTTCGGCAAGGCCAGGCATTCCTTTGATCTGGTGCTGACCCCCGAGCGCAAGCTGGCCAGCGAAGATATCGCCGTGGTCCTGGAAAACCTCGAAAAGCAGGGCTATCACCTGCAAATGCCACCGGCCGAGGAAGAGTACATCGAGCACTTGCCCGAAGAGTTGCTGCGACGCAACGACCCGGTCTGATCCGTGAGGCCCTGTCCTGGGCCTCTTGTAACCCCTGGAACGGTTTTTACGGCGACGGCTGCCACGAAGTGGACGGCCGCCTGCACGGTTTGCGAAAGGTTTGAAGATGCGCGTTCTGATTGCTGAACACGACCACGCGATATACGCCCGGCTGCTGCGTCAGGCAGCCCCGGAGCTGGAAGTGCTGACCAGTGGCGACTCCGCCGAACTGGCCCGCCAGGCCGTCGATTGCCCGGTGTGGCTGGGCCAGCCGGATCTGCTGGCGACCCTGTTGCGTCAGGGCCACCAGCCACAATGGCTGCAATCGACCTGGGCCGGGATCACGCCGCTGCTGGCCGACGGCCTGCGCCGGGATTACCGCCTGACCCGGGCGGTCGGCATTTTCGGCCAGGTGATGGCCGAGTACGTGCTGACCTACATGCTCGGCCACGAGCGCGAAGTGCTGGCGCGGCTGGTCAGCCAGGTCGAGCGGAAGTGGGACAACCGCACCGGCCAGAGTCTGGTCGGACGCAAGGTGCTGATCGTCGGCACCGGTGACATCGGCCAGAGCGTGGCGCAGTTTCTGCTGCCATTCGGCGTCGAGTTGTACGGCATCGCCAGCAGTGCGCGCCAGCAGGCGCCGTTTGTCGAAGTCGGTTCGATGGCGGACTTGCCGCGTCTGGTCGGCGAAGCGGATTACGTGGTCAACCTGCTGCCCAACACCGAGCACACCCACGATATCTACGACGCTGCGCTGTTCAAGCAATTCAAGCCGACCGGTTTGTTCATCAACGCCGGGCGCGGTGTGGCCGTCGTCGATGCGGATCTGGTTGAAGCTTTGAAGGAAGGCCATCTGGCCGGCGCGGTGATCGATGTCTGCCGCCAGGAACCGCTGCCGCAACGGCATCCGTTCTGGACCGCATGGGGCTTGCTGTTGACCGGGCACAGCTCGGCGCCGACCTCGCCGCCGATGATGGTGCAGTTGTTTCTGGATAACTTGCGGGCGTATCAGGCGGGTGAAGCGTTACGTGGCGAAGTGGATTTCGCACGCGGCTACTGACTACAGAGATCGTTCCCACGCTCTGCGTGGGAATGCCTCAAGGGACGCTCCGCGTCCAGTGACGCGGAGCGTCACGGGCTGCATTCCCACGCGGAGCGTGGGAACGATCAATCAATCAGCGGCGATCACGGGTGTGCTTAGAGGGTGAAGTCGCCTTCAGCCGCCAGTTCGCTCAACGGACGACGCGGGCTCGGCGTTTCCCGTGCCCGCAGGTAATCCGCCAGGGTTGCCTTGTCACCCAGCTTGCCCACCGCAACGGCGGCGTGCAGCGCATAACCTTCTGGAATGTTCAGCTCCTTGCGGGTCAGCTCCTGATCGAAGCCGGCCATGCCGTGGGTGTGCCAGCCGCTCAGGCTCGCTTGCAGCGCCAGATGGCCCCAGGCGGAACCGGTGTCGAAGGTATGCCACAGCGCCGGCGTTTCCTCGGTCGCGCCCGGTGCGGTGAAGGTGGTTTTCGAAATCACGATCACCAGTGCCGACGCGTGCTGGGCCCAGCTGCGGTTGAACTCATTGAGCAGGCCCAGGTAACGCTCCCAGTTCGGCGTGTCGCGGCGGGCGTAGAGAAAACGCCACGGCTGCGAGTTGTATGCCGACGGCGCCCAGCGCGCGGCTTCGAAAAAGCTCAGCAGGGTTTCTTCGGAAATCGCTTCGCCGGTGAAGGCGCGGGGCGACCAGCGATCGGTGAACTGCGGGTGAATGGCGTATTCGGCAACGCGAGGGTTGGCACTCATCGAGAGATTCCTTGCTACGTTTGAGGATGGTTTGAAGCAAAACCCGGCGGGATCAGTTGGGCTGAACGATTGGGGCTGTATGTGAAGCCGTGCAGTTCACCGGAATGCAACGCGGTCGAGCGTTAATGGCACCCAGCCAAGGCTTCTTGGGACTGGCAAAGCTACTTGGCCGCGCAAAAACTGACAAGCCCTGCACAACCGGCAGTCGCCAGCGCTTGGATCACGGGGCCTTGGGCACTAGACTGGCGGCCTTTTCACCACCTGATGTTGATGCTTGAGCCATGGCCGCCAAAGTCGAACCGTTCTGGATACGCAAAACCCTCGATCAACTGGATCACGAGGAATGGGAATCGCTGTGCGACGGTTGCGGCCTGTGCTGCCTGCAGAAGCTCGAGGATGAAGAAGACAACAGCGTCTATTACACGCGTATCGCCTGCAAACTGCTGGACCTGAAGACCTGCCAGTGCAGCGACTACCCCAACCGCATCAAGTTTGTCCCGGACTGCATCCAACTCACCCCGGGCCAGGCCGAAGAATTCAAATGGCTGCCGCCGACCTGCGGATATCGATTGGTCAGCGAGGGCAAGGACCTGCCGCTGTGGCATCACCTGGTCTGCGGTGATCGCGACGCGGTGCACCACGAACGGATTTCCCAGTCCGGCCGGATGCTCGCCGAAGGCAGCGTGCCGGAAGACGACTGGGAAGATCACCTGATTTTTCGCGCAGGCTGACAATTGAGCAAGGAGCAGGTATGGCGACGGGATTGCGCCGGGCGCTGATCGTCACGTTGCTGGCGCTGAGTGCGCCGGTGTGGGCGGCGAAGAAAGTCGATCTGGATTATCAGGTACGCCTGCTGCCGCAGAGCGATCAGGCCGAAGTGCGCCTGACCCTCGCCAAAGGCGAAGCGGTGCGCAGCCTGGATTTCGACCTCGGCGATGGCAGCCACTACAGCGACTTCAAGGCCGACGGTCAGTGGCAACTGACGCCGGGCCAACCCGCGCGCGGGATCTGGCGCCCGACGGCGGACAAGGCCAGCCTGACCTACCGCGTGCGCATCAGCCACGGCCGCAAGAACGGCAGCTTCGACACGCGCATGACCCCGACCTGGGCACTGATGCGCGGCGATGAACTGGTGCCGCCAGCCAGGCTCGATCAACAGGACGGCATCGAGCTGGTCGCACGCCTGCACTTCGAATTGCCCGACGGCTGGAAAAGCGTCGAAACCGCCTGGCCGCGCATCGGCAAGAACAAATTCCGCATCGACAATCCGTCACGCCTGTTCGACCGCCCGACCGGCTGGATGCTCGCCGGCCACCTCGGCAGCCGTCGCACCCGACTGGGCGAAACCGAAGTCACCGTGGCCTCGCCGCAAGGGCAGGGCATGCGCCGGATGGACGTGCTAACGCTGCTGACGTTTGTCTGGCCGCAGGTGCAGGCGGTGTTTCCGCGCCATCCGAGCAAACTGCTGATCGTCGGTGCCAACGACCCGATGTGGCGCGGCAGCCTGGCGGCGCGGGAGTCGATCTACCTCAACACGCGGTTGCCGCTGGTCAGCGAAAGCGGCAGCAGCGCTCTGGTGCGCGAGCTGGCGCAGGTGTTCGGACGGATCAACGACGAGCAGCGCAGTGACTGGATCAGCGAAGGTTTTGCCGAGTATTACGCCATCGAACTGGTGCGTCGTGCCGGCGGCATGAGCGACGAGCGTTATCAGGCGTTGCAGGCGAAGCTGGCCAAGGACAGCCAGAAGGTCACGACCCTGCGCGGCGAGCAGATCAGCCCGGCGCAGCTGTCGAAAGCGGTGCTGTTGTTGCAGGAGCTGGACGGGGAGATTCGCCTGAAGACCCGCAACAAGCGCTCGCTGGATGATGTGCTGCGCGGGGCGATGCATCTGGGGACGGTGGATACCAAGGAGTTCGTGCAACTCGCCGAAAGCATTCTCGGCGAGTCGTCCAAAGTCCTTGAGACCGCGTTACTGCAGTAAAACCGCCATCGCTGGCAAGCCAGCTCCCACAGGTTTGTGCGGTGACCACCGATTGGTCTCCAGCCCAAAACATTGTGGGAGCTGGCTTGCCAGCGATGAGGCCATCAGCCTCAAGGCAAATCGAGAATCAAACCCCGGCTTTCGGCGATTTCACCGAGTCATTGCCGGTCACGGTGGCGGTTTTGGTCGCCGCTTCGGCATTGGCCTTGAGCTTGCTCAGCTCTTCACCGGCCCGCTCGATCTTCGCCCGCACGTTGTTCATGTCCTGACGGCTTTTCTCCAGCAGGCTTTTCACCGAGCTGTGCCCGGTGATGCCACGGGCCATGGCCACGCCGCCGATCGCCACTTGAATCAGCCCGAAAACGCCGCCACGGCGCAGGCCCTTGCCGACCATGATCACGCCCCCGGCCAGTGAGCCGATGCGCTCCCAGCCTTCGACGTTCTGCTCGGAACGGCTCTGGAACGGGGTGGATTCGATACGCTCGACGCGTTTGAGCTCGGTCATGATCTTTCTCCAGGCAATGAGTAATGGATAAACAAGCTGACTGCGCAGGCGGTCAGCTCGTTCCATCGGATGTGCGGTGTTTCAGCGGAATTTCGGCCCGGAGCGGGTGTTCAGGCCTTTGGCCATGCGGTCGTAGAGCACGACGTTGACCGTGGCAGCGAGGTTCATGCAGCCGGTGGTCGGGATGTACACGACGTCTTCGCACCAGTCGCGGATCTCTTGATCCAGCGAACCGTCTTCGGGGCCGAAGATGTACAGGGCGCGATCCGGGTGGGTGTATTCCGGCAGCGGGCGGGCGCCGTCGACCAGTTCCACGGCGACCGGTACGCAGTTGAGCGGCAGGATTTTTTTCAGGTCGTCGATGCCGATCAGCGGGATGTCGTAGTGCACGCGCTTGGTGTCGGTGACGAAATCGGCAGCGCGCTCATAGCGCTTGCCAGTGTAGAACACGGTCGAAACGCCATAGCAGCCTGCGGCGCGCATCACCGAACCGACGTTTTCCGGTGATTTGGGGTTATACAAACCAATGCAGCTGTACCGTTTGTCTGCCACGAGCGGGGTGCCTTCGGGAAAAAGAGGGCGATTATACGGGGATTGGGGGAGGGCGGGCAGATTCAGGACAGATCGTTCCCACGCTCTGCGTGGGAATGCCTCAATGGACGCTCTGCGTCCGCTTTGGGACGCGGAGCGTCCCGGGCTGCATTCCCACGCAGAGCGTGGGAACGATCAGAACGGGGGGCTCAGTCTTCTTTTTTCATGAGGCCGGCCAGGGCAGCAAACGGGTTGTGCGTGGCCTTGGCGATTTTCGGCGTGCTCAGCGAGCCTTCGCCGAAATACTGCTGGTCGGTGTAGCGCGAGTGTTCGTTGTCGTGGCAGTACAGGCACAGCAGTTCCCAGTTGGAACCGTCCTGCGGGTTGTTGTCGTGATTATGGTCGCGGTGATGCACGGTCAGTTCGCTCAGGCGCTTGCCGGAAAACTCACGGGCGCAGCGGCCGCACACGTGCGGGTACATCTTCAGGGCCTTGTCGCGGTAGCCCATTTCCTTGTCGCGCTGGTTGTCGGCGAGGATGCGATCCAGCTTCGAAGTGTTGGTCGGGGTGGACGAACTCATGGGTTCACCTTTGTAGAAAGACTAATGACGGTTATGAGGCAAGTTTAGCTCAGCCCTTGAGCTTCTCGGCAATCCAGATCGTGTGGCGGGTGCCCTTGTTGCCGTGGGCGAAGACCTGGACTTCCTCGGCCTTGAAACCGGCCTTCTTCAATTTGTCGGAAAACTGCCGGTCGGCGCTGGCCGACCACACCGCCAGCACGCCTTTGGGCCGCATCGCCCTTGCGCACGCGGCAAGACCGGCGGCGGAATACAGCCAGCTGTTGGCCTTCTGGGTCAGGCCTTCGGGGCCGTTGTCGACGTCGAGCATGATCGCGTCGAAGCCGTTCGGCTCGCTTTGCAGCACCTTGGCCACGTCTTCCTGGCGGATCACCGTGCGCGGGTCGAGCAGCGGGCGTCCGGACTTTTCACCGAGCGGGCCACGGTTCCACTCGACCACGCCCGGCACCAGTTCGGCGACCACCACTTCGGCGCTCTTGCCCAGATGCTTGAGCGCGGAGGCGAGGGTGAAGCCCATGCCCAGACCGCCGATCAGCACCCGCGAGTTCGGCCGGCCGGCGACCTTGCGGCACGGGATCTCGGCCAATGCATCTTCGGAACCGTGCATGCGGGTGTTCATCAATTGGCCGCCGTCGCCGCCCTGGATCTTGATGACGAAGTCCTCGCCATACTCGAACAGGCACAGGGCGCCGCCGTTGTCAGGGATCGGCGTGGTGTCGAGCAGAACGAAACGTTTCATGGAAATCTCTACAGGGGGGAAGGCAAGCCGGCGCGTTGGGAGTAGCCTGAAGGCAGACTTCAGGCCAACGGAGCCCTTGATGAAGCGCACCATTCTAACGGTCATTACCCTGGCCGCGCTCTCGATAACTGCCGTACAGGCGCAACAGACGATTCCCGTCAGCCCGGCACCGCAACCGGGCTCGCCCGGTACGGCGACGCCAACCCCGTATCCGCAGATCAGCCCGGTGCTGATTCCCAAGACCGGCCCCGGCAGTGGCGGCCCGCCGCTGGCGCCGATCGAAATGCCCAGCCCGCCGACCAAGGATCAACCATTGCCGGGCCTGGAACAGAACGACAGCAAACCCAAATCCCCGGGGGCTAGATCTGCTGGGCGGCGAGCTGGCCGTCAGCCATGCGCAGGCGTTTGGACAGGGAGACGGCGAGGGCGCGGATGATCTTGGCGGCGATCTTCGGCGCGTCGTTGAGCATTTTTTCCAGCGAGTCCTTGCCGAGGTTGAGCAATTGACAGTTGCTCGCCGCCACACAAGTCGCCGAACGGCGTTCGCCGTCGAGCACGGCCATTTCGCCGAACGCCCGGCCGCTGCGCAGGGTGGCCATGGTCACGACCTGGCCGTCGCCACCGGTTTTCTGCACGGCCACCTGGCCGGTGTGGATGATGCACATGAAACTGCCGGCATCGCCTTCGCGAAAGATCGCTTCGCCTTCAGCCACGGTGCTGATGCTGAAGTAGCCCGAGGCAGCGGCAAAATCCGCCAGTTGCAATTGATCGAACAGGCCGCAGTCCATCAGCCAGTCGCGGATTTCGTTGTTCAGTAAGGTCGGTTCTGACATGTTGTCACAGTCTTTTTGTTTTTCACGGTTTCCGCGCGTTGCACATTCCTTGTGGGAGCGGGCGTGCCCGCGAAGAGGCCATCAGCTTCAACATCGTTGTTTACTGAGACTCCGCCTTCGTCGGATCGCCGCCCGGACCAAGCCCGCTCCCACAGGGTTCTATGTGTATCGGCTCTTAATGTCTGGAATTAAGACCCAAGTGACAGGCGGAGTTCCTCAGGCGATACCCAGAACCTTGAAAACAAATGCATATTCGAGCGCTACGTCACGTAATCCCTGATAACGCCCGCTCATGCCGCCGTGGCCGGCGCCCAGTTCGGTCTTGAGCAGCAATGGATTGTCATCGGTCTTGGTCGCGCGCAATTTCGCCACCCACTTGGCCGCTTCCCAGTACTGCACGCGGCTGTCGTTGTAGCCGGCGATCACCAGTGTCGCGGGATACGCCTGCGCAGTGACGTTTTCGTACGGCGCATAGGCCTTGATCCGCTCGTAAACGTCCGGCTCTTCGGGATTGCCCCACTCGTCGTACTCGGTGACGGTCAGCGGCAGATCCGGGTCGAGCATGGTGTTGAGCACGTCGACGAACGGCACTTCGGCAATCGCCACACCAAACAGATCCGGACGCTGATTGAGCACCGCACCGATCAGCAAACCACCGGCGCTGCCACCGCTGATCGCCAGTTGTGGCGCGGTGGTGATGCCGTTGAGGATCAGGAATTCAGCGCAGGCAATAAAGTCGCTGAAGGTGTTGTGCTTGTGCTCCTGCTTGCCGGCGCGGTACCAGGCTTCGCCCAGTTCACCGCCGCCGCGCACGTGGGCGATGGCGAACGCCATGCCGCGATCCAGCAGGCTCAGGCGGGCGTGGGAGAACCACGGATCGAGGCTCGAGCCGTAGGCGCCGTAACCGTAGAGGTACAGCGGCACCGCTTTGCCGACCATTTCCCGTTTCATCACCAGACTGATCGGCACCTGGGTGCCGTCCGGGGCGGTCGCCCACAGGCGCTGGCTGACGTAGGCGTCGGCGTCGAACGGGCCGAGCACCGGAGTTTCCTTGAGGACAGTCTGTTCGCCGGTGGCGAGGATCAATTGCCGAACCTGAGCCGGACGATTCAGTGCTTCATAGCGCAGGCGAATGCGGTCGCTTTCGAATTCCAGGCTGTTTTGCACATAGAGGCTGTAGGCCGCGTCCGGTAATTGCACGCGATAAGGCGCCAGACCGTGTGGGCGAACTTCGATGATCGGCAGACCGCCCTCACGCAGGCTCAGGGTCAGGGCTTCGGCGTTGAGGGTCACGCCATCGAGCATCACCGAATCGCTGTGCGGGATCAGGTTCTGCCAGTCAGCTTCGCTCGGCGCGATGCCGGTGTCCGGCGCCTGATACAGGGCGAAGTTGATGCCGTCGCGGTTGGTGCGGATGAACCAGGTCCATTCGCCATCGAGTTTGCCGTGATCGACGTCGTATTCGTGATCCTCGACCCGTGGCGCCAGGCAAGTGAACGGCTGGTGCGGCTGATTGGCGTCCAGCGCCCAGACTTCACTGGTGGTCTTGCTGCCCAGCGACAACAGCAATTGCTGCTCGGAGCTGGCGCGGTAGCAATGCAGGAAGAAACGCCCGTCCGGCTCGTGGAATACCTCTTCGGCGGCCGTGCCGTCGAGGCGGTAGCGGAACAGTTTGTGCGGCCGATGGGTGTCGTCGAGCACGCCGAAGAACAGCGTCAGGCTGTCGTTGGCCCAGGTCATGCTGCCGTCGCAGTCCTGGAATTCCAGTTCGCTGACACGCTCGCTGGATAATTCCTTCACGAACAGCGTGTAAATCTCGTCACCCGAGGCATCGACGCTGTAGGCCAGACGCTGGTGATCCGGGCTGATGCTGAACGCACCGAGGGAGAAAAAGCCGCCGTTGGCCAGGGCGTTCGGGTCGAGCAGTAGTTGTTCGCGGCTTTCGTCGAGGGTCAGGCTGTCGTCGGCCGGGCGCGGGCAGCGGTAGTGACGGGCGTATTCGTCACCCGCTGTGGTGCGGGTGTAATACAGGTACGGGCCCCACGGCGAGGGCAGGGACAGGTCGGTTTCAAGGATTCGGCCCTTGATCTCCTCGAACAGGGTTTCACGCAGTTCGGCCTGATCGGCGGTCTGTGTCTGCTGATAGTCGTTTTCAGCCTTGAGGTAGTCGAGCACCGCGTCGGTGTCGCGCTCCTGCAGCCAGGCGTACGGGTCGTGTCCGGCGGCCTTGTGGGCAATCGGGGCGCTGATGACGTTGGCGGATACGGGCATGGAAAGCTCTCGAAAATATAACGGAATAGGGTTTCGCAACCTGTGGGAGCGAGCTTGCTCGCGAAAGCGGAGGCTCAGTCAATAATAGTGTTGAATCTGACGGCCTCTTCGTCGGATCGCCGCCCGGACCAAGCTCGCTCCCACAATGTCCGGGGCTGACCGACTGGCATTGGGACAAGCCTGACGTGCGAAAAGTCGTTACTATAAGCGCCTCTTTGCCTGCCTTGCCATGGACACCATGACCGAGAACGACTATCTGATCGCCTGGGGCCTTTACGCCTTTGCCGCCGTGGGCTGCCTGTTGGTATGGATGCGGATGACCCGCTGGATGTGGCGCTGGCTGCGCGAGCCGCTGCGTGTATTGATGGCGGTGTTGCTGTTCAGCCCGACCATCATCGACCCGGTGAAGGAAAAATTCGCCCCGGCCATCGCCATCACGGCGCTGGATCTGGCGTTCAAGGTGGGTAACAACGCCTGGCGAGCGATTTCCGAACTGCTCATGTACGCCATGATCGCGTTCGGCCTGTACCTGATTTTCGTGCTGATTCGTTTCCCGATCGAGCGCGCTTCGAACGCTCGCAAGGAGCAGGCCGAAGCTGCTCGCGCAGCGGCCCGTGCCGATGACGAACGTGACGCCGATCAACCGTTCGGCGGTGCAGGCGATGATCGATATGGCCGTCCACCGCTGCCGAGCAATCCGCAGCGTCGACGCGTCGAGCCGCGTCTGTAATCACGAGAGTCCGCACATGTGTGAATTACTGGGCATGAGTGCCAACGTGCCGACCGACATCGTGTTCAGCTTCACCGGGTTGATGCAGCGCGGCGGTCGCACCGGTCCGCACCGCGACGGCTGGGGCATCGCGTTCTATGAAGGTCGTGGGCTGCGCCTGTTCCAGGACCCGGCGGCCAGCAGCGAGTCGGAAGTCGCCAATCTGGTGCAGCGCTATCCGATCAAGAGCGAGGTGGTCATCGGGCATATCCGTCAGGCCAACGTCGGCAAGGTCTGCCTGTCCAACACCCACCCGTTCGTCCGCGAACTGTGGGGGCGCAACTGGTGCTTCGCGCACAACGGCCAGCTCGCCGATTTCACTCCGATCAAGAGTTTCTACCGCCCGGTCGGTGATACCGACAGCGAAGCGGCATTCTGCGATTTGCTCAACCGGGTACGTGCAGCATTTCCGGAGCCGGTCGATATAGAAGTGCTGCTGCCGGATCTGGTTGCCGCATGCGCCGAATATCGCAGCAAAGGCGTGTTCAACTGCCTTCTCAGCGACGGCGACTGGCTGTTCTGCTATTGCTCGACCAAACTGGCGCAGATCACCCGACGCGCACCGTTTGGTCCGGCGCGGCTCAAGGACGTCGATGTGATCGTCGACTTCCAGGCCGAAACCACGCCCAACGACGTGGTCACGGTGATTGCCACCGAACCCTTGACCGAAAACGAAACCTGGACCCGCTACGAACCGGGCCAGTGGAGCCTGTGGCGACGCGGCGAATGCGTCAGCCAGGGCACGACCGAATAAGGATTTCCCCGAATGTTGCTCAGTTATCTACGGCTGGTGTTGTTTGCGGCGGGCCTGTTGATCGGTGTCCAGGTGCCGGGCTTCATCAACGATTACGCCAAGCGGGTCGAAGCGCACCTGATCGAGGCGCAGACCGGTCTGCGTGGTTTCCAGGGCACCGCCGAGCAGTTCTTCAAGGGTGATATCCAGGCGCTGGTCGCCCACTATCGCGCCAGCGAAGACCCGGTGTTTCGCAGCGATGCCGATAGCCTGAGCACCTTGCTCAACCGTCAACTGGCGCTGGATAAACAATTCCAGGCGATGCAGGGCCCGTGGTACATCCGCTTCCTGCAAGTGGTGCTGGCCGCCGACCCGGACATCCGCAAGGAAACCTGGAACGGTTACAGCTACCAGATCCTGCTGACGCCGGAAGCGATGATCTGGGGCATGAGCGGCGCGCTGCTGCTGTCGTTCGGTCTTGAATGCCTGTTCCGTCTGATCGACTGGGTGGTGCTGGGCGGCAAGCGTCTGCGTCAGAGCCGGCCGATCGAAGACCGGGATGTGCGCGGGCTCTGAGAGGATCGTTCCCACGCTCCGCGTGGGAATGCAGCCCGGGACGCTCCGCGTCCCTCGCAAGCCGAACGCGGAGCGTCCGTTGAGGCATTCCCACGCAGAGCGTGGGAACGATCAACTTAGAACGATGTAATCCTTGCCTACCTTGCGCGCATACCCCTCCAGCACCTGCTGACACAGCGTCACGATCTCCTCGACCCATTCCACACCGACCCGCCACGACACCACCACCTGCAAATTCGGCGGGCGCTGTTCGATGTCGAGCAGGGTCAATTCTCCCCGCGCCAGCTCTTCTGCCACCAGCACCGGCGGCAGCGCGCCAATGCCAAACCCGTCGCGCAACAGCCGGGTAATCGCCGACACTGAATTCACACAGTTCAACCGTGGCGCCAGCACGCCCTGGGCCTGCATCAAGGCCAGGATGTCCTGATGCGGCCGGGAGTTTTTCGAGTAGGTGATGATCCGTTCCTGCGCCAGGTCGGCGAGGCTTTGATAGTCGCGGTTGTAGATCGAGTTGCTGGCAACGATCCAGCCGATGGGATGGCTGGCCAGTTCCAGGCTGCGCACGCTTTCCTGGCGCACCAGATCGGTTTGCAGGATCAGATCGAGAAAGCCTTTTTGCAGCTGATCGCAGAGGTTCAGCGAGGTATCCGCCACCAGCTCGATTTCCACCCGAGGGTACAGATCGGTCATCTGCGCCACCAACGGGCTGAGCCAGGTGTGAATCACCGTATCCATCACCCCGATGCGCACCCGGCCGACCTTGCTCGATCGAGTCTCGATCGACTGTTTCAGCGCCTGCATCGTGTCGAGCATCTGTTCGGCATAGTCCAGCACTTTCAAACCTTCGGGCGTCAGGCTGACGCCGCGTGAATCACGCAGAAACAGCTTCACCCCGAGCTCGCCTTCGAGCACCGCGATCCGGCTGGAGATCGAGGCCTGGGTGGTGAACAGCTTGTCGGCGGTCAGGCGAAAACTTTTCAGCCGGGCGACCCAGACGAAGGTTTCGAGAAACTTCAGGTTCATGGCAACAAATTTTTCTTATGTCTTGGGCGGGTTTTTATTCGTTGGACGCGACCGGGTGACGCACCCAAGAATCGACGCATTCGGTTCCCACGATAGGCGTCGTCGGAGCTTCGAACAAGACCAATAAAAGCCTGCGGAGACATGCCATGAGTGCGCCCGACACCCTCGACCTCCCCAAGACTGCGGCCCGTCCAGGCCCGTTCGACTGGTATCGCAACATCAATCAACAGGAGCGCCGCACCTTCTGGAGCTGCAAGATCGGCTACGGTCTGGACGGCATGGACACCCAGATGCTCAGCTTTGTGGTGCCGACCCTGATCGCGATGTGGGGCATCACCACCGGTGAAGCGGGTCTGATTCACACCAGCACCCTGATTGCTTCGGCCATCGGCGGTTGGGTGGCGGGGATTCTCTCCGACCGCATCGGCCGCGTGCGCACTTTGCAACTGACGGTGCTGTGGTTTGCCTTCTTCACTTTCCTTTGCGGCTTCGCCCAGAACTACGAGCAATTGCTGATTGCCCGCACCTTGATGGGCTTCGGTTTCGGCGGTGAATGGACGGCGGGTGCAGTGCTGATCGGTGAAGTGATCCGCGCCAAGGATCGCGGCAAAGCGGTGGGCATGGTGCAATCCGGCTGGGCCTTGGGTTGGGGTCTGACGGCGATTCTCTATGCGCTGCTGTTCTCGGTGCTGCCACCGGAAGACGCCTGGCGTGCACTGTTCATCCTCGGCATCGTGCCGGCAGTGTTCGTGATTTTCGTCCGCCGCCTGGTGAAAGACCCGGAGATCTACCGCGAAGCCAAGGCCAGACAAACCCCGGAAAGCCCTTCGAAGTTCTACGAGATCTTCGCCCCCGGCATGCTCTTCACCACGATTCGCGCCTCACTGCTGACCACCGGCGCCCTCGGCGGTTACTACGCGATCACCTCCTGGCTGCCGACTTTTCTGAAGAACGAGCGTGGCTTGAGCGTACTCGGCACCGGCGGTTATCTGGCGATGGTGATCATCGGTTCCTACGTCGGTTATGTGATCAGCGCCTATTTGACCGACCTGTTGGGCCGCAAGAAGAACTTCATACTGTTCGCCGTCGGCTCGTTCACCATCGTGCTGCTCTATACGCAATTGCCGGTCAGCAACGGCGTGATGCTGTGGCTGGGTTTCCCGCTGGGCTTCTTCGCCTCGGGGATTTTCAGTGGCATGGGGGCGTTTCTCACCGAGCTGTTTCCAACGCGGATTCGCGGCTCGGGGCAGGGCTTCTGCTACAACATCGGCCGGGCGCTGGCGGCGTTGTTCCCGCTGCTGATCGGGCTGCTCAGCCAGAAAGTGCCGCTGAGCGTAGGCATCGGTGCCTTTGCGGCGGTGTCCTACGGGGTGGTGATCCTCGCGGCGTTGAGCCTGCCGGAAACCCGTGGCAAGCAACTGGACGCGCAGTAACTGATAACCTGCGGGACACTGTCTGTCCCACGGCAAAAAAAGAAAAGAACTACAGGAGTGTTCACCGTGAGCCGCCTGCTATTGAACTGTGACATCGGCGAGAGCTTCGGCAACTGGACCATGGGTCTGGACGCGGAAGTCATGCCCTTCATCGATTGCGCCAACATTGCCTGCGGCTTCCACGCTGGCGACCCGGGCATCATGCGCAAGACCGTCAGCCTGGCCCTGAGCCACGGCGTGCAGATCGGCGCGCATCCGGCCTATCAGGATCTGGTGGGTTTCGGCCGACGTTCCATGGCTTACACCGCCCAGGAACTGCAAGACATCCTGCATTACCAGATCGGCGCCCTCGACGGCATTTGCCGTGCCCAGGGTGGCAAAGTCAGTTACGTCAAACCCCACGGCGCGATGTACAACGACATGATGGCCAATCCGGCACAGCTGCGGGCAGTGATTCAGGCCGTCGCGGCGTACGACCGCAGCCTGCCGCTGATGTTGATGGCCACCCGCGACAACACGGCCGCGCAACAGCTCGGTGACGAATACGGCGTGACCCTGTGGTTCGAAGCCTTCGCCGACCGCGCCTACGACAGCGCTGGCCGACTGGTCTCGCGGCAACTGCCGGGCGCGGTGCATCACGACGCCGAAACCATCATCGGGCAAGCGCTGACCATCGCCCGCGGTGACAACCTCACTGCCAGTGATGGCAGCGCACTGCACCTGCAAGCCAACACCTTGTGCGTGCATGGCGACAACGCCAGTTCGGTTGCGGCCGTGCAGCGCATTCGTCAGGCCTTGAACGAGCAGAGCGCGCCATGAATCCGCGGGTGGAAGTGGTGGCGCTGGATTGCCTGATGCTGCGCCTGTTCGATGAAATCGCCGAAGCCAACATGCCGTGGATGCTCGCCGCCAGTGAGCGGTTGCGCGCGGTGTTCGGCGAGCATCTGATCGATCTGGTGCCGTCGTACACCACGTTGATGGTGCATTACGATCTGACGGCATTGAGTCCGAATCAGGCCCGGGAGTTGATCGCCGAAGCGCTGATCGACCTGTCGCCGAATGCGCGCACCGGTGGCCAGTGTCACGTGTTGCCGGTTTGGTACGACCTTAGCGTCGGACCGGAATTGAGCCTGCTGTCGCAACGCAGCGGTTTGGCGGTGGAAGAAGTGATCCGCCGCCACAGCGCTCGCGAGTATCAGGTGTTCGCGCTGGGATTCGCGCCGGGGTTTGCCTTCATGGGGCTGGTGGAAGAAGTCCTCGCAGCACCGCGTCTGAATACCCCACGCAAGAAAGTTGCCGCCGGCAGCGTCGGCATCGCCGAGCGGCAGACGGCCGCGTATCCGGTGGTGTCTCCCGGTGGCTGGAACCTGATCGGTCGCACACCGGCAAAACTTTTCGACCGTGAGCGCGACGGCTATAGCCTGATGCAGCCCGGCGACACCGTGCGTTTCGAAGCGGTGAGCCATGCCGAATTCATCCGTCTGGGCGGTGACGACACGCCTCTGGAGGCCCTGGCATGAGCCGACTGACGATTGAAGCAAGCACGCCGCTGTGCCTGTTGCAGGACGCCGGGCGGTTTGGCGTGCGCCATCTGGGCGTGACTCAGGGCGGCGCGGCGGACTGGCGGTCGATGGCCTGGGCCAACTGGCTGCTGGGTAATGGCCTGGGTGTGCCGGTGATCGAAATCACCCTCGGCGGGTTTACGGTGGTGGCTGAAGAAGATTGCTTGCTGGCATTGGCTGGCGCCGATCTTGGCGCGCAGATCGACGGCGAAGCGTTGGCACCGTGGCGCAGCTTCAAACTGGGCAAAGGGCAGACCTTGAAGTTTACCCAGCCTTTGCTGGGCGCGCGGGCCTATCTGGCGGCGCCCGGTGGTTTCAGTGCGCCGAAAGTGCTGGGCAGCAGTGCCACGGTGGTGCGTGAAGAACTCGGTGGTCTGGATGGTTTTGGTTTGCCATTGGCCAAGGGTACTTCGCTGAGTTATCAGGGCGAAACCCTGTTGGTGCGTGAGGTCCCGGCGGAGCATCGACCGGATCTGCACCTCGACGCGCCGCTGGATCTGGTGTTGGGCGCGCAGATCGGTCAGTTCAGCGGGCAGAGCCTGTTCGATGCATTCAACAGCGCCTGGACGCTGGACAGTCGTGCCGACCGCATGGGCATTCGCCTGTTGGGCACGGCGTTGCAATATCAGGGCAAGCCGATGATTTCCGAGGGCATTCCGCTGGGCGCGGTGCAGGTGCCGCCGGACGGGCAGCCGATCGTGTTGCTCAATGACCGGCAGACGATTGGCGGTTATCCGCGATTGGGAGCGTTGACGCCGTTGGCGCTGGCTCGACTGGCACAGTGTCTGCCGGGGGCGAAGGTCAGATTGCGCCCGGTGGTACAGGATGTGGCACACCGGGAGCACATCGAATATCTGAAGCGCTTTATTTAACGCTAAAAGCATTGTCGGAACGCCGCCCGGAGCAAGCCCGCTCCCACAGTGTTCGAGATGTACACGAAATTTATGTACACCACCGATACCTGTGGGAGCGGGCTTGCCCGCGATAGTGTCAGTACAGGCAGCCGATTATTTGGACAGAAACCGCATCCCTTCTTCCAGCCCGCGCAACGTCAGCGGATACATCTGATCCTCGATCAGATCCCGCACGATATTGGTCGACGAGGTGTAGCCCCACGTATCTTTCGGGTACGGATTGATCCAGATGAGCTTCTTGTATTTCTCCATGAAGCGCTGCATCCACACGTATCCCGGCTCTTCGTTCCAGTGCTCGACGCTGCCGCCGGCCTGGGTGATTTCATAGGGCGCCATCGCGGCGTCGCCGATGAAGATCACTTTGTAGTCGGCGCCGTACTTGTGCAGCAGGTCCTGGGTCGACGTGCGCTCGGAAGTGCGGCGCATGTTGTTTTTCCACACCGATTCATAAATGAAGTTGTGGAAGTAGAAGTACTCCAGATGCTTGAACTCGGTCTTGCAGGCCGAGAACAGTTCCTCGCAGATCTTCACGTGGGCGTCCATCGAACCGCCGATATCGAACAGCAGCAACAGCTTCACCGTGTTGCGCCGCTCCGGGCGCATCTGGATGTTCAGCAGGCCGGCGTCCTTGGCGGTGTGGTCGATGGTGCCGTCGATGTCCAGTTCTTCCGCCGCGCCCTGACGGGCGAATTTGCGCAGGCGGCGCAGGGCGACCTTGATGTTGCGGGTGCCCAGTTCCACGGAGTCGTCGAGGTTCTTGTACTCGCGTTGATCCCAGACTTTCACCGCTTTGCCCTGGCGCTTGCCAGCGTCGCCGACCCGGATGCCTTCCGGGTTGAAGCCGCCGGAGCCGAACGGACTGGTGCCGCCGGTGCCGATCCACTTGTTGCCGCCGGCGTGGCGTTCCTTCTGTTCTTCCAGGCGTTTCTTGAACTCTTCGATCAGCTTGTCCAGGCCGCCGAGGGACTGGATCTGCGCGCGTTCCTCGTCGGTCAGCGAGCGCTCGAATTCCTTGCGCAGCCAGTCTTCGGGAATCAGCGCCTGCAGGTGATCGTCGAGCTTTTCCAGGCCATTGAAGTAGGCGCCGAACGCACGGTCGAACTTGTCGAAATGCCGTTCGTCCTTCACCAGGATCGCCCGGGACAAGTAGTAAAACTCGTCCATGTCGGCGAAGGTCACGCGCTGTTTCAGCGCGTTGATCAGGTCGAGCAACTCGCGCACCGACACCGGCACCTTGGCTGCGCGCATTTCATTGAACAGGTTGAGCAACATGGCATCAGCCTCTTAGCGGGTGCCGCGACGGCTCATGAACGCCAGGCGCTCAAGCAGTTGCACGTCCTGTTCGTTCTTCACCAGCGCGCCGGCCAGCGGCGGAATGGCTTTGGTCGGATCGCGTTCGCGCAGCACGGCTTCGCCAATGTTGTCGGCCATCAGCAGTTTCAGCCAATCCACCAGCTCCGAGGTCGACGGCTTCTTCTTCAGGCCCGGTACCTTGCGCACGTCGAAGAACACGTCCAGCGCTTCGCTGACCAGGTCTTTCTTGATGTCCGGGTAATGAACGTCGACGATTTTCTGCAGGGTGGTGCGGTCGGGGAAGGCGATGTAGTGGAAGAAGCAGCGGCGCAGGAAGGCGTCCGGCAGCTCTTTCTCGTTGTTGGAGGTAATGATGATGATCGGACGCTTCTTGGCCTTGATGGTCTCGTCGATCTCGTAAACGTAGAACTCCATCTTGTCGAGTTCTTGCAGCAGGTCGTTGGGGAACTCGATGTCGGCCTTGTCGATTTCGTCGATCAGCAGGATGACGCGTTCTTCGGACTCGAACGCCTCCCAGAGCTTGCCTTTCTTCAGGTAGTTACGCACGTCGTGGACTTTTTCATTGCCCAGTTGCGAGTCGCGCAGACGGCTGACCGCATCGTACTCGTACAGGCCCTGATGGGCCTTGGTGGTGGACTTGATGTGCCAGGTGATCAGCTTGGCGCCGAACGATTCGGCCAGTTGCTCGGCGAGCATGGTCTTGCCGGTGCCCGGTTCGCCCTTGACCAGCAGCGGCCGCTCCAGGGTGATGGCGGCGTTGACCGCCAGCTTCAGGTCATCGGTGGCGACGTAGGCCTGGGTGCCTTCGAACTTCATCTGCTAATCCTCGAACGGTAACGCCGACCTGAACGGGCAGGGCGGGGGCGAAATAATCGGATGCCCGACTATAACGCGCGGCCCGGTCGACTGTGAACGCAGACGGCTTATTCAGTCTCTGAATGGGGCGTCACATGTTGACTCGGTTTCGGCGGAGAGCGAGTTGAGCAAGTGCGCTAACCCGCATCCGGCTTCGGCCGTTCATACCGGGCATTGAATGCCTGGATGAACCCGTTGCGCAAAATCTGCAAAAACGCTTCGAACGCGCTGATATCTTGCTGGTGAACGCTGCCGCTGAGTTCTACTTTGGTTGCGAACTGGTTTTTGGCCTGGTTTTTCAGCACGGTTTCAGTGCCGCCGACCAGCGCCTCCCAGACCGAGCGGAAGATGCTTTTGTTCTTGTTTTCCACGTCCTGTTGCCAATTGAACACTTCAACATCCCGCAGCAATGGCTTGATGTAGCCCGTCAGTTGGGCCTTTTTGGCCTGTGCTTCTATGACTACGTCACCGTGGCCGGCATTGAAGTCGAATTTGCCGTAGGCCGAGGCGAAGTCGTTCATGCGCTTGAGTTCGAGGTCGCGGGCGCGCAGGCGAAATTCGAAATCCTCGAAATTACTCAACGGATCAAATGTGGCGGAGGTTTCCAGTGGCGCCTGACCGAGCAGCAGGGCCTTGCCTTCGAAGCGGGCATCGCGCTTGCCCTTGGTGTCGACTACGTTGGTCAGGTTGTAAATGCTGGCTTCGACGTTGGTGGCGTTCATGTTCACCGGAGGCTTGGAGTTGAAGTTGCGGAAGCTGATGCGGCCATCGTTGATCTGCACTTCGTCGAGGGTGATCGGCAGCAATTTGCCCAGTTGGGCGCGCCAGTCGGTGCCTTTACCGGTCTGGGAGTTCTGCTTGTTGGCACCGCCATCGACGAAGTTGACTTCAGGTTTGAAGAACTTCACCTGTGCCACCACCGCATGGTCGTACCACAGCGAATGCCAGCTCACCGACAGGTCGATCAACGGTGCGTTGACGAACGGCACCGGCACCTTGCCGTCGGCCTTGACGATCTTCAGGCCGTTGATCTTGTACGCGCCACGCCACAGCGCCAGGTCGACATCGGTGATTTGTCCGCGGTACTCGCCCATGTTGGCCAGTTTGTCATTCAGATAGTCGCGTACGAGGTAGGGCAGGGCGATGTGCAGGGCGACAAGCAACACAACGACGGTGGCGAGAGTCCACAACGGCCAGCGGTAGCGACGCTTCATGGCGGTAATTCCCGAACGGTGTAATGCGGTTGACTGCCGGAGGTAGCAGACGTTCGACCCGACTGGACTGACAAGGGCAACAGGCTTACCTTGGAGAGCTGAATTCAACGCTGCACAAGGACCCAGCCATGAGCCGTATTTTTGCTGACAACGCCCACTCCATCGGCAACACGCCGCTGGTGCAGATCAATCGCATCGCGCCCCGTGGCGTGACCATTCTGGCCAAGATCGAAGGTCGCAATCCGGGCTACTCGGTCAAGTGCCGGATTGGCGCCAACATGATCTGGGACGCCGAAAGCAGCGGCAAACTCAAGCCGGGCATGACCATCGTCGAGCCGACCTCCGGCAACACCGGCATCGGCCTGGCCTTCGTGGCGGCCGCTCGCGGTTACAAATTGCTGCTGACCATGCCTGCCTCGATGAGCATCGAGCGGCGCAAGGTACTCAAGGCGCTGGGCGCCGAGCTGGTGCTGACCGAGCCGGCCAAGGGCATGAAAGGCGCGATCGAAAAGGCCGCCGAGATTGTCGCCAGCGATGCAGGCAAATATTTCATGCCGGCCCAGTTCGATAACCCGGCCAACCCGGCCATCCATGAAAAAACCACCGGCCCGGAAATCTGGAACGACACCGATGGCGCCATCGACGTGCTGGTGGCGGGTGTCGGCACCGGCGGAACCATCACCGGTGTCTCGCGGTATATCAAGAATACGGCGGGCAAACCGATTCTGTCGGTGGCGGTGGAACCGGTGACTTCGCCGGTGATTACCCAGGCGCTGGCAGGTCAGGAAATCAAGCCGAGCCCGCACAAGATTCAGGGCATCGGTGCCGGTTTTGTGCCGAAGAACCTTGATCTGTCGATGGTTGACCGGGTCGAGCTGGTGACGGATGACGAGTCCAAGGCCATGGCCCTGCGCCTGATGCAGGAGGAGGGGATCCTGTGCGGTATTTCCTGTGGTGCGGCCATGTCGGTGGCGGTACGCCTGGCGGAAACCCCGGAAATGCAGGGCAAGACCATCGTGGTGGTGCTGCCCGACTCCGGTGAGCGTTATCTGTCGAGCATGCTGTTCAGCGATCTGTTCACCGATCAGGAGACCCAGCAGTAAGGGGCGCGTTGATTCAGGTCAGCCAGGGTTCAGGATCGTTATGTTAAGACGTGCTTTGTTGCGCAATTCTTAACAATGAATCTTGGCTCGGACGGGTTTTTCCCGAAGCCGGTAGTGTTTATCATGGCCGGCCGCCATCTCGGGCAAATGACATGGCGTGGCGTTGTCTTATTTCAAGGAGTTGTTGATGACCTTTTCGTTGGCCGCCAAGGTGTCGGTGTTGCTGTTGTTTGTGGGCAGCATCCTCTACGTGCATTTGCGCGGCAAGGCGCGTTTGCCGGTGCTGCGTCAGTTCGTCAACCACTCGGCGCTGTTCGCTCCGTATAACGCTCTGATGTACCTGTTCTCGGGTGTACCGTCCAAGCCGTATCTGGATCGCAGCAAGTTTCCGGAACTGGACGTGTTGCGTGACAACTGGGAAACCATTCGCGACGAAGCCATGCACCTGTTCGACGAGGGCTATATTCGCGCTGCAGAGAAGAACAATGACGCCGGTTTCGGCTCGTTCTTCAAGAAGGGCTGGAAGCGTTTCTACCTCAAGTGGTACGACAAACCGCTGCCATCGGCCGAGACCCTGTGCCCGAAAACCGTGGCGCTGGTCAGTGCCATCCCCAACGTCAAAGGCGCGATGTTCGCGTTGTTGCCGGGGGGCAGTCATTTGAACCCGCACCGTGATCCGTTCGCTGGTTCCCTGCGTTATCACCTCGGCCTTTCGACGCCGAACTCCGACGATTGCCGGATCTTCGTCGACGGTCAGGTCTATGCCTGGCGTGATGGTGAAGACGTGATGTTCGACGAGACCTACGTGCATTGGGTCAAGAACGAAACTGAAAAGACTCGCGTCATTCTGTTCTGTGACGTTGAGCGTCCGCTGAGCAACCGCTTCATGACTCGCATCAACCGCTCTATCAGCGCCTGGCTCGGCCGTGCCACCGCTCCGCAGAACCTCGACGACGAGCGCGTCGGCGGGATCAACCAGGCTTACGCCTGGAGCAAGAACTTCAGCGACAGGTTCAGCGGCGTGGTCAAACAGTGGAAGCGCCGCAATCCGAAGGCCTACCGTGTGTTGCGGCCGGTGCTGGCAGTGGTGGTGTTGACGTTGCTGGGGTATTGGCTGTTTGGTTGAGGCTGGATGCAGAAACAAAAAACCGCTCCTTGTGAGCGGTTTTTTTATGCGGGGAAGGTAAAGGATGCGCCGGCGAGAACACCTCCCGGCTCTTCCGCTGCTGGATTAGCCAATGCCTCTCTAACTCGGAGTAACTCCTTTTCAGATAATTCTCCAGCTGAGCGCTTTCCTTTGGCCCTGGTCAATTTGGCGCCTGGCGCTTTGTTCTCAGCGACAGCTTTCATGGCGTCTCCGGCGTTGATCATTTAATGAACAGTGACCCGATACTAGACTTAGTCAATGGGCTTCACAAGACGACCTTCCGAGTCGAACTCAAACCCCAGTTGCCGATAAAGCGGTATTACTCCGGGAACAGGCTCCTGAATTTCGATTTGCTTGCTGCCTACGATTCGCGCGAAGTGCGTCACGGCGGTCAAGGCAAATGTTGCGATTCGGCTCTTGAGCGGGTGATCGTTTCCCGGCTTTCCTTCCAGGCGCACGATTTTTACTCTCAATCGGCTCTGGTTCGGGTTCGCAAAGCAGAGTCCGCATAGCTCATGATCAAACCAGATTGCTAAATCGAATCCCAGTGGTTCTCTGGCCTTCCACCTGACAACTTCCTGCCAGGAGAAATAAGGGTCCAGCCATTGTTCATAGGCATTCAGTGCCAAAGCGTCGATAGCTTCGAAACGAACTCTGGAGTGGTCGACATCTACGATCCCTTTTTGCTCCATGTCTTCCTGCAGCTTTGCGAAAGTGATGCCCGCGTACTTCCTGGCTTGCGATTTGTACAACTGATACCGCAGATGATTCCGTTCCCTTGGCATATGATCCCGCGCATTCCATGTCCCCCATCAATGGTCGTTGCAATTGCAAACGAGCCTATGCGCCTGCCTCCTGCCTGTCGCTACTGGCCCTTTGTCCAAGTCATTGCAATCCATGTCTCGCGCTGGTTATAGTCGGCGCTCGTGAGTCCCACGACTCACCTTTCAACCCTTCAAAAAAGATCAGCCCAGATGCCTGCATCCCTCATCAACGCGGTAGTCGATTCAGCGGTCAACGCTGGCGTCGTGCCGTGCGGGAACCAGCAGCCTGTGCAGATCAGCCATTACCCCCCACCTGTCAGTAGCACGCCGGTGTGCGCAGTCGTATCACCGCCGGGCGTTGGTGTTTCGGGCTGATCGGCGTTTTCTGCTGACCCCTGTGCCCGCCTGAAAAAACCTACTGAATTTCAGCTTCGGCTGAGTTGGCTATGTGCCTGACTACAGGTGGTATTCATGTTTGTCCTTTCGAAAAAGTCCGCGCTCGCGGCGGCGTCCACGAGCCTGTTCGTCCTGCTGTGGAGCAGCGGGGCGATCTTCTCCAAATGGGGACTGGCCCACGCGTCGCCCTTTGCCTTCCTGTTGATCCGTTTTGTGATTGCCCTGTGCGGGCTGGTGCTGCTGGTGCCGTTGCTCAAGTTGAAACTGCCCAAGGGCGGCAAGCCGATGCTGTATGCGATGGCCACCGGGGTGGTGCTGTTGGGGGCTTATCAGATCTTCTATCTGCTGGCGCTGGAATTAAAGGTCACCCCCGGCGTGATGGCGACCATCATGGGCGTGCAACCGATCCTCACGGTGGTGATCATGGAGCGGCAGCGCTCGGCGAGCCGGATCCTCGGTCTGGCGTTGGGTTTGGCCGGTCTGATCATGGTGGTTTACCAAGGCATCGGTCTGGCCGGGATGTCACTGGCGGGGATGCTGTTCGGGCTGCTGGCGCTGGCGAGCATGACGTTTGGCTCGATCATGCAAAAGCGCATCACCGACAATCCCCTCGGCACGCTGCCGGTGCAGTATCTGGCTGGTCTGCTGCTGTGCGGGATCTTCGTGCCGTTCCAGCCGTTCCACTTCGAGCACAGCACCGGTTTCATCGTGCCGGTGTTGTGGATGGGATTGGTGGTTTCCGTGCTGGCAACGTTGCTGCTGTACCGACTGATCGCCCGGGGCAATCTGGTGAATGTCACCAGCCTGTTCTATCTGGTGCCGGCCGTGACGGCGGTGATGGACTATCTGATCTTCGGCAATCGTCTGGCGGCGTTGAGCGTGCTGGGGATGCTGTTGATCATCGTCGGTCTGGTGTTCGTGTTCCGTAAATCGGCGTAACCGCCGCGCATGAAAAAGGCCCGGGAGGAAACTCCCGGGCCTTTGTGCATCTGTAATCAGCGAGTGGCGATTTCTGCCGGCTTCACTGTCGCCGGTTTCAACACCAGCCACAGCGCAATCGCGATCAACACCCCGCCATACACGTGCGCCATCGACAGCGGCTCATCGAGAAACAGCGCCCCCCACAACACGCCGAACGGCGGAATCATGAAGGTCACGGTCATCGACTTCACCGGCCCGATGGAGCTCAGCAGGCGGAAGTAAATGATGTAGGCAAACGCGGTGCAGCCCAGACCCAGGCCTAGCAGCGACAGCCAGACATTCCAGCCTCCCCAGCTTACGGGCGGTTGAGTGATGACGCTGTAACCGAACAGCGGCAACAGAAACAGGGTCGCCCCGAGCATGCTGCCCAGCGCCGACAGACGGCTGTCGAGCCCGCCGGCCTGATCCAGCCAGCGTCGGGCGAGGAACCCGGCGAAGCCATAGCAGGTAGTTGCGAGCAGGCAGGCAACCGCGCCCATCAGCAGGTGCAGATCGAACGCGACCGGGCCGGCGCGGGTCAGCACGCCCACCCCGAGCAGGCCAAGGAACACCCCGGCGAGTTTGGCCAGCGTCAGTTTTTCACTGAAGAACAACCCGCCGATCAACACGCCCATCAACGGCGTGGTGGCATTGAAGATTGCGGAATAACCGGCCGGCAGCACTTGGGCCGCGACCGAATACAGCGTTGCCGGTACGCCGGAGTTGATCACGCCCAGCATCATCACGGTCTTGAGCTTGCCTTTGAAATCCCAGCTGATGCGCATCAGCCCCAGGATCACCAGCAAACCGACGGCGGCAATCGAAACGCGGAAGAATCCGGTCGGAACCGTACCGATCGCGGGAGCGATGATGCGCATGAACAGGAAGCTCGCGCCCCAGATGGCGGCCAGCGACAGCATGCGGAAAATATCGACGGGGCTCACGGGCCACTCCTTCCTTGATCGGGACGAGAGTGTTGCCGAGGGCCCCGGCGATGGCAACCGCTAATCGGGCATTTAATTGTCTGATCAGATCACGAAGCGCGTGACCAGAGCGTTCAGGTCGACGGCCAGTCGCGACAGTTCCTGACTGGCGGCAGACGTCTGGGTGGCACCGGCAGCAGTCTGGGTCGACAGATCACGGATGGTCACCAGGTTTTCATCGACTTCCCTGGCCACCAGCGCCTGTTGCTCGGCGGCGCTGGCGATCACCAGGTTGCGCTGGTTGATCTGCGAGATCGACGCGGTGATTTTCTCCAGCGCATGGCCGGCGCTGTTGGCCCGGCGCAGGGTGTGGCTGGCCTGCTCGGCGCTGGTTTGCAACGCGCCGACGGTGGCACTGGTACCTTGCTGAATGCTGCTGATCATCAGCTCGATTTCTTCAGTGGAGTTCTGCGTGCGCTGGGCCAGTGAGCGGACCTCGTCGGCAACCACTGCAAACCCCCGTCCGGCCTCGCCGGCTCGCGCGGCTTCAATCGCAGCGTTCAGGGCCAGCAGGTTGGTCTGCCCGGCGATGCCGCGAATCACTTCCAGAACCTTGCTGATGTCCTGGGCCTGAGTCGCAAGGCCCTCGGCCTGTTCGGAGGCACCCAGCACCGCGCTGACCAGTTCCTGAATCGAACTGATGGTCTCACTGACCTGCACATGCCCGTGCTTGCTGTCCTCGTTCGAGGCTTCGGAGGCTTCGGCGCTGGACACCGCATTGGCAGCGACTTCATCCACCGCCGTGCTCATTTCGGTAACCGCGGTGGCGGCCTGTTCGATCTGATCGTTCTGCTGTTGCAGGCCGCGGGTGCTCTGTTCCATCACCGAACTCATTTCCTCGGCGGCGGAGGCCAGTTGCCGGGCCGACTCGCTGATGCCGCGAATGGTCGAGCGCAGATTGCCCTGCATCTCCGACAAAGCGCTAAGCAACTGCGCCGCTTCGTCCCGGCCGTCGCTGTCGATGCGACCGCTGAGGTCTCCTGAAGCAATCCGACTTGCCACATTCAGCGCCTGATTGATCGGCGCGGTGATGCTGCGGGTCAGCAACCAGGCCAGCAACAATGTGGCGATCAAAGCGACGACGATGATCGTGGCGACGATCCACAGTGCCTGCTGGTACATCGCCGCCGCGGACTTGGCAGCGGCATCCGCGCCTTGCTGATTGAGGCTGATCATTTGCTCCAGGGTCTTGTCGAGCACCGTACCCTGGGGCGCCAGTTCACTGCCCAAGCGGGCGTAGGCTTGTTCGTTTTGTCCGGCATCAAGCTGTTTGATGATCTGGTCGAGGATGCTCAGGTACTTGGCGGTGTCGGCGCTCAGGCCTTCCAGCATCGCCCGCTCCTGGTCATTGGCGATCAGGGCTTTGTGATCGTCGAGACGCTTGAGCAATTCCTGGCGTTGTGCGGTGAGAAGGCCTTTGCTGCGTTCGCGAACGGCAGCCTGGGTGCTGGTGATCAGGCGCAGGGATTCGAGGCGGATGTTGGCGATGTTTGCCGCCGCGTCATGGATGCTTTCGATACTGGGCATCCACAACTCTTCGATCACCGCCGCGCTCTCGCGCAGGGTTTTCATCTGGCCCAGACCGAACAGGCCGACCACCACCAGCAGACTGGCCAGAACGGCAAAACACAAACTGGCGCGCAAACCGATGCGCAGATTCCGGATAGACATCAATGTGCTCCTTGGGCGTTTGGGGAGAGGTCGTCCTCGTGGTCCGAGGATCTTGTTGTGAGGCGGGTGATGGCGGGCTATATATCAAAGTGCCACTATCTTGGTAAGACCAGTCGCTGTATGGAATGGACAGGCATGAACAACTCGGGCAAAAGCGCAGGCTAGAGATGTCGCCGCTGAATTGGATCCGAAACCCACAGAAAACGCGGGCTGGCGCCCAGTGGTGGGGAGAACCGAAGTGGACGTTTATTGACCGAACGGTCGATTAAAAAAACTTTGATAAAAACTGTGTCGCTGTACAAGCCGCAAGAGGATTTGGCAGAAATTGCGCTTCTCCTGCGCCCGCTTCCGTGGCTAAGCTCAGGCCTTCGAGCACAGATTCTCCAATTCCCGCAGAGGTCTCATCTATGCCGCAGCAATGGCCAGCCACCGACATCGCCCGCCTGATCCTCGATGGCTTTGACGATTACCGCGAGCATTTCCGGCGGATCACCGACGGCGCCCGGGAGCGCTTCGAGCAGGCCCGCTGGCAGGACACGCAAACGGCGTCCGCGGCGCGGATCAACCTCTACGAAGAAAAGGTCGGTGAAACCGTCGCCCGCCTGCGCGAGTATTTCGAGCCGGACACCTTGATGGACGTCACCTGCTGGCCGCTGGTGAAAAGTGCCTACATCAGCATCATCGACCTGCGCTTCGACGATGAACTGTCCGAGACCTGGTACAACTCGATTTTCTGCGGCCTGTTCAGCCACGACCTGATCAGCGACGGCTGCATGTTCATCCACACCACGCGCCCGAGCCTGCGTCGGGCCCGCGCCGCGCAAACCCGCACCTATAAACCGCAAGGGCAGATATCGGGCATGCTCGCGAGCATCTTTGCCGATTACCGCTTCAGCGAGGCCTACGCCGATCTGCCGGGTGACTTGCATCGCCTGGAAGCGCAACTGCGCGAAAACCTGCCGGACTGGGTGTGCAAGGATCCGGAGTTGAGTGTCGAGCTGTTTTCCTCGGTGCTGTATCGCAACAAGGGCGCGTACCTGGTCGGACGCATCTACACCAACGACGATCAATGGCCGCTGGTGATTCCGCTGCTGCACCGTGAAGGGCGGGGAATTCAGATCGATGCGCTGATCACCGACGAAGCCGATGTGTCGATCATCTTCTCGTTCACCCGTTCGTATTTCATGGTGGATGTGCCGGTGCCGGCCGAGTTTATCGGCTTCCTCAAGCGCATCCTGCCGGGCAAGCACATCGCCGAGCTGTACACCTCGATCGGTTTCTACAAACACGGTAAATCCGAGTTCTACCGCGCGCTGATCAATCACCTGGCCAACACCGACGACCAATTCATCATGGCGCCGGGTGTGCGGGGCATGGTCATGAGCGTGTTCACGCTGCCGGGTTTCAACACCGTGTTCAAGATCATCAAGGACCGTTTCTCGCCATCGAAGAACGTCGACCGCGCCACGGTGATCGAGAAGTACCGATTGGTGAAAAGCGTCGACCGCGTCGGGCGCATGGCCGATACCCAGGAATTCGCCGACTTCCGTTTTCCCCTGAGCAAATTCGAGCCGGCGTGTCTGGCGGAACTGCTGGAAGTCGCGCCGTCCACGGTGTCGCTGGAAGGCGAAACCGTGCTGATCCGCCACTGCTGGACCGAACGCCGGATGACGCCGCTCAACCTGTACCTCGACAACGCCAACGAAGCCCAGGTACGCGAAGCACTGGAGGATTACGGGCTGGCGATCAAGCAACTGGCGGCAGCCAACATCTTCCCCGGCGACATGCTGCTGAAGAACTTCGGCGTCACTCGCCATGGCCGGGTGGTGTTCTACGACTACGACGAGATCTGCTTCCTCACCGAAGCCAACTTCCGCCACATCCCGGCACCGCGAACCCCGGAGGACGAAATGGCCTCCGAGCCGTGGTATTCGATCGGGCCGCTGGATGTTTTCCCCGAGGAGTTTCCGCCGTTCCTGTTTGCTGACTCGGCGCAGCGCAAACTCTTCGATCAATTGCATGGCGAGCTGTACAACGCTGATTACTGGAAGGGGTTGCAGGAGGCGATTCGGGCGGGGAAAGTCATTGACGTCTTCCCGTATCGGCGAAAGGGCCTGGATAACGAATAAAGCAGCCGCGAGCCGCAAGCTACAAGCCTCAAGTCAAAGACCGCATTCAACTTGCGGCTTGTAGCTTGCCGCTTGTAGCTGCTTTTCTGCGACAATCGCGTCCTTGCGCCACTAGACGACCGAATTGCGTACCCGATGACCGACGAATCGCCCTCCATCGACAAACTGCTGAAAACCCTCGATCACGCCATGCTCGCCGACCGCCACCGGCTGCGGCGGCAGTTGCTTGAGCTGCGCAAGAAACCCGACGAGGCCAAGCTGGCCCAGTGGGTGGCGCGGATGCAGGCGTCCTGCGATCAGGTGCTGGCGCGCAAGGCCAGCCTGCCGGTGATCCGTTACGACGACAGCCTGCCGATCGCGGCCAAGCGTGACGAAATCAAGAAGGCCCTGGAAAAGCACCAGGTGCTGATCATCGCCGGCGAAACCGGATCGGGCAAAACCACCCAGTTACCGAAAATCTGTCTGGAAATCGGTCGCGGCCAGCATGGCCTGATCGGCCACACCCAGCCGCGTCGGATCGCGGCGCGCAGCGTGGCCAGCCGGGTTGCCGAAGAACTCGGCACGCCGCTGGGCGCGCTGGTCGGCTATCAGGTGCGCTTTGAAGACCAAAGCGATTCGAACACCCTGATCAAACTGATGACCGACGGCATCCTGCTGGCGGAAACCCAGAACGATCGCTACCTCGAACGTTACGACACGATCATCGTCGACGAAGCCCACGAACGCAGCCTCAACATCGACTTCCTGCTCGGTTACCTGAAAACCCTGCTGCCGCGTCGCCCGGACCTGAAGGTCATCATCACTTCGGCGACCATTGATCTGGAGCGCTTCTCCAAACATTTCGATGATGCGCCGATTGTCGAAGTGTCCGGCCGCACCTTCCCGGTGGAAACCTGGTATCGCCCGCTGACGCTTGAGCAGGATGAAGAGGGCAACCGCGTCGAAGACGACCTGACGGTGGATCAGGCAATTCTCGCCACCCTCGACGAAATCGCCGCCTATGAGCGCAGCGAGCGCCGCAGTCCCGGTGATGTGCTGGTGTTCCTGCCGGGCGAGCGCGAGATTCGCGACGCCGCCGACATGCTGCGCAAGGCCCAGCTCAAACACACTGAAATCCTGCCGTTATACGCGCGCCTGTCGCCGGCCGAACAGCAGCGGATCTTCCAGTCCCATCCGGGCCGTCGTGTGGTGCTGGCGACCAACGTCGCCGAAACCTCGTTGACCGTGCCGGGCATCCGTTACGTGATCGACAGCGGCACCGCGCGCATCAGCCGCTACAGCTACCGCGCCAAGGTGCAGCGGCTGCCGATCGAGGCGATTTCCCAGGCCAGTGCCAACCAGCGTAAAGGTCGCTGCGGCCGGGTTGAGCCGGGTATCTGCGTGCGCTTGTACGCCGAAGAGGATTTCCTCGGTCGCCCGGAATTCACCGATCCGGAAATCCTGCGCACCAACCTCGCGGCGGTTATTTTGCAGATGCTCCATCTGCGCCTCGGCGAGATCACCGATTTCCCGTTTATCGAGCCGCCGGATGGCAAGGCGATCAGCGACGGTTTCAACCTGCTGCAAGAATTGTCGGCGGTGGATCGCAACAGCCAGCTCACCCCGCTCGGCCGCCAGTTGGCGCGCCTGCCGGTGGACCCGCGTATGGGCCGCATGCTGCTGGAAGCGGCAAAACTCGGCAGCTTGCAGGAAGTGCTGATCGTCGCCAGCGCCATGTCGATTCAGGATCCGCGCGAGCGTCCGCCGGAGCGTCAGCAAGCCGCTGACCAGGCTCACGCCCAGTGGAAGGACACCGACTCCGACTTCGCCGGGCTGGTCAATCTGTGGCGCGGTTTTGAAGAGCAGCGCCAAGCGCTGACCGCCAGTCCGCTGCGCAACTGGTGCCGCAAGAATTTCCTGAATTACCTGCGCCTGCGTGAGTGGCGCGACTCCCATCGGCAGTTGAGCCTGATCTGCCGCGATTTGCAGCTGAGCCTGAACAAAGAGCCAGCGGATTATCCGAAACTGCACAAAGCGGTGCTGGTCGGCCTCCTCAGCCAGATCGGTCAGAAAACCGAGGATGGCGACTATCTCGGCGCCCGTCAGCGGCGGTTCTGGATTCACCCGTCGTCGGGTATCGGCAAGAAACGCCCGCAGTGGGTGATGACCGCCGAACTGGTGGAAACCACCAAGCTCTATGCGCGGATGGTGGCGAAGATCGACGCCGACTGGATCGAGCCGCTGGCCGGGCATCTGATCAAGAAGAACCACTTCGAACCGCACTGGGAGAAGAAGCGCGGCCAGGTTGTGGCGTTCGAACAGATCACCCTGTTCGGCCTGATCGTGGTCGGTCGCCGACCGGTGCATTACGGGCCGGTGGATCCGGTGGTTTCGCGGGAGCTGTTTATCCGCGAAGGCCTGGTGCGTGGCGAGATCCAATCCCGAGCCAAATGCCTGACCGCTAATAAACAGTTGCTGGAACAACTGGACGAGCTGGAAGCCAAGGCCCGTCGTCGGGACATTCTGGCCGACGAGGAAACCCTTTACGCGTTCTACGATGCGCGACTGCCGGCGGAGATCCACCAGACCGCGACGTTCGACAGCTGGTACCGCGTCAACAGCCAGAAAGACCCGCAGCTGCTGATCATGCGCGAGGAAGACGTGCTGGCTCGCGAAGCCAGCGAGGTCACGGCCCAGCATTATCCGGACACGCTGCACATCGGCGATCTGGAACTGGCGCTGAGTTATCACTTCGAACCGAATCACCCGCGCGACGGCGTGACCCTGCGTGTACCGGCGCCGCTGTTGCCGATGCTGCCGCCGGAGCGCCTGGAATGGCTGGTGCCGGGGCTGATCGAGGCCAAGTGTATTGCGCTGGTGCGCAACCTGCCCAAGGCGTTGCGCAAGAACTTCGTGCCGGTGCCGGACTTCATCAAGGCCGCGCTGCAACGTATGACCTTTGCCGAAGGTTCGTTGCCGCAAGCGCTGGGCCGCGAACTGCTGCGCATGACCGGTGCGCGGGTCAGTGATGAGGCCTGGGCCGAAGCGGCGCAGCAAGTCGAAAGTCACCTGCGGATGAACCTGGAAATCGTCGACGGTCAGGGCAAGTTCCTCGGCGAAGGACGGGATCTGGCGGAACTGACCGCACGTTTCGCCGAAGCCAGCCAGGCTGCGTTGGCCGTCCCGCAGAGTGCGAAAAGCCAGCAGCCGGTGGAGGCCAAGGTCTTCGCGCCGGTGGCGGAAAAGACGCAGCAGAAGATCGCCGGGCTGTCGATGACGGTCTATCCGGCGCTGGTGGAAGAGGGCGGCACGGTCAAGGAAGGTCGCTTCTCGACACCGGCCGAAGCCGAGTTCCAGCACCGCCGCGCCTTGCAACGCCTGCTGATGCAGCAACTGGCCGAACCGGCGAAGTTTCTGCGCGGCAAGTTGCCGGGCCTGACCGAACTGGGGTTGCTGTATCGCGAACTGGGTCGGGTCGATGCGCTGGTCGAAGACATTCTGCTGGCCAGCCTCGACAGCTGCATTCTTGATGGCGAAGATCCGTTGCCTCGCGACGGCGCAGGGCTGGCGGCACTGGCCGAGCGCAAGCGTGGCAGCTGGACCGAGCATGCGGAGCGCGTGGCGCGTCTGACCCTGGAAATCCTCAAGCTCTGGCACGGTCTGCAAAAGCGCTTCAAGGGCAAGATCGATCTGGCTCAGGCGGTGGCATTGAACGACATCAAACAGCAGCTTAGCCATCTGGTGTATCCGGGCTTCGTCCGGGAAACGCCGATGCTCTGGCTCAAGGAATTGCCGCGCTATCTGAAAGCGGTCGAGCAGCGTTTCGAGAAGCTGGGCGCGCAAGTGCAGAAGGATCGGGTCTGGAGCGGCGAACTCGCCGGGCTCTGGACGCAATACCAGACCCGCGCCGCCAAACATGCGCAGGAAGGCAAACGCGATCCGCAGCTCGAGCTATATCGCTGGTGGCTGGAGGAGTATCGGGTTTCGCTGTTCGCCCAGCAGTTGGGGACGAAAGTGCCGATCTCCGACAAACGGCTGAACAAGCAGTGGAGTCAGGTCGAACAGTGACACTGATCGTTCCCACGCTCTGCGTGGGAATGCCTCCGGGGACGCTCCGCGTCCAGTGACGCGGAGCGTCACGGGCTGCATTCCCACGCAGGAGCGTGGGAACGATCATTGCGCGTCGATCTTGAGAAAGACGCCAAATGGCCACGGTTATGGCAAACTTCGCCACCATAAATGCCGCTTTCGCGTCCCAGAGCCTTTGCCGGGCCGCGCAGCGGAATAAAGCGATGCCAGGTTTTTGCGTCCCTTATACGGGAATGGACCCTTTGCGTGTTGGCACGTCGGTGCCAGCACTTTCTGCCTGAACAGATTAGAGAAACGACCATGCATAACGTCGTCATCAGCGGCACCGGCCTGTACACCCCGGCCAACAGCATCTCCAACGAAGAGCTGGTGCAGTCTTTCAATACCTACGTCGCCCAGTTCAACGCGGACAACGCCGAAGCCATCGCCAGCGGCGAAGTCCAGGCCCTGACCGAGTCCAGCGCCGCGTTCATTGAAAAAGCCTCCGGCATCAAGAGCCGCTTTGTCATGGACAAGGATGGCATCCTCGACCCTGCGCGCATGGCGCCACGCCTGCCGGAGCGTTCCAACGACGAATGGTCGGTGCTCTGCCAGATGGCCATCGGCGCCGCCGAACAGGCCCTGCAGCGTGCCGGCAAGACTGCCGCCGACATCGATGGCGTGATCGTCGCCTGCTCCAACCTGCAGCGCGCCTATCCGGCCATCGCCATCGAAGTCCAGGAAGCGCTGGGCATCCAGGGTTTCGGTTTCGACATGAACGTTGCCTGCTCGTCGGCGACCTTCGGCATCCAGCAAGCCGCCAACACGGTGCAACTGGGTCAGGCCCGGGCGATCCTGATGGTCAACCCGGAAGTCTGCACCGGCCACCTGAATTTCCGTGACCGCGACAGCCACTTCATCTTCGGTGACGCCGCTACTGCTGTCGTCATCGAGCGTGCCGATACGGCGACGTCGAAGCACCAGTTCGACGTGGTCAGCACCAAACTGCTGACCAAGTTCTCCAACAACATCCGTAACAACTTCGGCTTCCTCAACCGCGCAGCGGAAGAGGGCATCGGCGCCCGCGACAAACTGTTCGTGCAGGAAGGCCGCAAGGTGTTCAAGGACGTCTGCCCAATGGTGGCCGAACTGATCGGCGAGCACCTGGAAGAGAACAAACTGAACGTCGGCGACGTGAAACGCTTCTGGCTGCACCAGGCCAACCTGAGCATGAACCACCTGATCGTGCGCAAGCTGCTGGGTCGCGAAGCTACCGAAGAAGAAGCCCCGGTGATTCTCGACACCTACGCCAACACCAGTTCCGCAGGTTCCGTGATCGCGTTCCACAAATATCAGGACGATCTGGCGGCCGGTTCGCTGGCGGTTCTGAGCTCGTTCGGTGCCGGTTATTCGATTGGTAGCGTGATTCTGCGTAAACGCTAAGAGCAGCTTCATTTCCTCTTAATCGCGCTGACGTTTCCTACATCCGAATCGGCGCGAGCGCTGTAGTTTTCGAAAGTGGCGGCAGGCGAAGTCCTGCCGCTATCATTTTCGAAGTCAGGAACAGGGGATTGCTGGATGGCCGTTGACGACACCCGATTGCTCGAACGTCTGCTCGCCGGTGAGCAAAAGGCTTTCAAGGAACTGGTCAGTACCTATCAAAGCCCCATGCGCGCGGTGGCCTACGCGATTGTCGGCCAGCGCCATGTCGAAGAAGTGGTACAGGATGCCTGGCTGTCTGTGGTGCGCCATATCGGCAGCTTCGAAGGCCGCTCCAGCCTCAAGACCTGGCTGCTGACCATCACCGCCAACTCGGCCAAGAGCCGCTACAAACTCAATCGTCGCGAAGTGTTGCTGGATGATCTGCCGTCACCCCACGGCACCATCGACGATGATCGTTTTTCTCCCGGCGACGGCCACTGGCTGGTCGCACCGTTCGCCTGGCACCAGGACACGCCCGAAGCGTTGCTGACGGAAGGCGAGCTGCGTGAATGCCTCGAGCACACGCTGTCGAGCCTGTCGGAACTGCAAGGCAGCGTGTTGTTGCTGCGCGAGCGTCAGGGCCTGGAGCTGGAGGAGATCTGTAATCTTCTGGAGATCTCGCTCTCCAATGTCCGCGTGCTGCTGCATCGGGCACGCTTGAAGGTCTTTGCGACCGTGGAGCATTTTGAGGAGACCGGCGAATGTTGACCTGCAAGGAGCAAGTGGCACGATCCAGCGATTATCTCGATGGCCAGTTGAGCTTTCGCGAGAAATTGATGGTGCGTCATCACTTGATGTTCTGCCGCAATTGCCGGCGTTTCATTCGGCAGATGCGTTTGATGCAGGCGACATTGCGGGCGATGCCGCAAAAGCCTGAAGAGGGTGTGGACGCTCTGGCCGAGCAGCTGGCAGAGCTGAGGCGCAAGGATCGATCCTGAAAAACACAGACTGGCGCGGCCGCAGCGAACGGATGATGGGGATCGCTGCGGCCGCGCCAGTCTGTTGTACAAAAACAGCTTCAAGTTTCGAGCCTCAAGCTGCAAGTGAGGCATTCACTTGCAGCTTGAAACCTGCCACTTGTCACTGTTCTTTTAGAACTTCGCTTCCGCGTCCAGCTGCAGTGTGTTGGTGTCTGCATCACGCTGGGTACGGCTGGAGAAGTCGGCCTTGGTCAGGAAGTAAGTCGCACCGATGGCGAAGTTCTTGTCGATGTCGTAACCGACCTTGAACTTGTGGCCACGGGAACCGGTGGTGCCGTTGGCGAAGTCCGAATCGGTGAAGGCGCCGACCACAGCGTTGCGCTGCACGTCACGATAGTTGTAGTCGAGGTTCAGGCCGAAGACTTTCGACTTGGCACCCACCAGCCAGGCGGTGTCCTGATCGGTCACAGCATCGTTGTTCTTCACGTACTGACCGTAGAACGACAGCGGCATTGGCAGGCCGCCGATGTCGACCTGGCTGAAGCCTTCGTACAGACGGAATTCGTTGTCAGCCGAGTTGCCGTTGACGGCCAGGGCGCACGGCGTGGAGGTACCGGTGCAACGGCTGTCTTCGTCGTTCTGGTAGGCGTAGACGCTGCCGCCCAGGGTGAGTTTCAGGTTGTCGGTGATAGCGAAGCGGCTGCCCAACTGGCCAGCGGTCAGGCGCAGGTCGTGACGGAATTGCACGCCGTCGCCGTCGACGTTGTCCTTGAGGTTGTAGTTACCCAGGCTGCCGAACAGTTCGACGCTGCTGCCCAATGGATACTTGTAGGTAACGGCCAGACCTTCCGGGTTGATGTCGCTGTCCCAGATCACGTCGCCCATGCTCACCCACGGTTGCAGCATCTTGCCGCCGATGATGTGCAGATTCTTGATTTGATCCGGGTGGTAGTCGATGTAGCCCAGGTCGAGCCAGATCTGCTTCTTGTCGAAGTAGTTGTCCTGGTCCTGGTTGGTCGAACGGGCGTCGTCGCCGCCGCCGGTGGCGATACGGATGCCGGTGTCGACTTGCGGGTTGATCTCGGTGTAGGCACCCAGACGGGCACGGATACGCTGGCGATCCTTGTCGCGGCCGCCGTTGTTCGGTTCGCCGTCGATTTTGATGGTTTCCTGACGGATACGTACGTCGCCCTTGAACTGGGTCTTGGCGGCCCAGGCCAGTTTCTGGTCGAAGCTGCTGAGTTCGTTGGTTTTCTTCGCGGTCGCCGCGATTTGCTCGTTGGTCTCTTGCTGCGCCTGCTGCGCGATTTGCTGAGCCTTCTGATCCTTGGCCAGTTCAGTTTGCAGTTCTACGTACTGCGCCTGGGAAATCGAACCGTTAGCCTTGAGCATGTCGAGCAGTTTGGCGTCGACTGCGGCACTGGCCGGTACACTCATGGCCAGCAACAGGCCACCGCACAGGGCCGCCGCAGTTTTCGTGGAAGCAAGACGCATAGCAATCTCCGAAGATGAAAGGGGATGGCTGAACCATCCTGGGCACAACCGACGTTTTGATGGTCGGAAAACAGTGTCCGGGTAGAACCCGGCGCTCTAAAAACAGGCGCCAGTATCGCGATGGTTTATGACAGAGCAGTGGCACGATGATGGCAGGTTGATGACGATACAAAACTGCCGTGAACTATTGATCTAGAGCGCTGTCGTGCAATCGGGCGTGGGCAACGCCCGGCCGATCAGCGATACTCGCGGTGCGTTCACGCCCGAAAGTGGAGAGGAAAATGCCGCTGCAACGCCTGCATAAACTGTCGGAAATTCCAGCGTCCGACTGGGATGTTCTGGTTCCGCAAAACCAGCCGTTTCTGCGCCATGCCTTTCTTTCTTCGCTGGAGGACAGCGGCAGCGTCGGCCCTCACACGGGCTGGCAAGCGGAGCATTTGCTGCACGTTGAAGCGGGACGTGTAATCGCGGCGTTGCCCGGTTATCGCAAGTGGCATTCCTACGGCGAATACGTGTTCGATCACGGCTGGGCCGATGCCTGCGCCCGGGCCGGCATCGATTACTACCCCAAATTCCTCAGCGCCGTGCCGTTCAGCCCGGTGAGCGGCCCACGGTTGTTGGCGGCAAACGTCGAAGACGGATTCGAACTGCTCAAGAGCCTGCCGGGGTATCTGGAGATCGAAGAGCTCTCCAGCGCCCATATCAACTTCACCGACGCGTTCACCGATGCCGCCATGGCTGAACAGCCGGGCTGGCTGCAACGCATCGGCTGTCAGTACCACTGGCAGAATCGCGGCTACCGCGACTTTCAGGACTTCCTCGACGTGCTCAGCTCGCGCAAGCGCAAGCAGATGCGCAAGGAACGCGAGCAGGTGGCGGGGCAGGGCTTCGAGTTCCAATGGCTGGAAGGCCGGGAGCTGGACGAGGCGCAGTGGGATTTTGTCTACGCCTGTTACGCCAACACCTATGCGGTGCGCCGGCAGGCGCCGTACCTGACCCGGGAATTCTTCAGCCTGCTGGCCGAGCGCATGCCGGAATCGATCCGCGTGGTCCTGGCCCGGCAGGGCTCACGGCCGGTGGCGATGGCGTTCAGTCTGGTGGGCGGCGACAGCTTTTACGGACGCTACTGGGGATGCCTGGCCGAGTTCGACCGGCTGCACTTCGAGACCTGTTTCTATCAGGGCATGGACTATGCGATCGACAATGGATTTCAACGTTTCGATGCCGGTGCCCAAGGCGAGCACAAACTGATTCGCGGCTTCGAACCGGTGATCACCCATTCCTGGCATTACCTGCGCCATCCCGGTTTGAAAGCCGCGGTCAAAGACTTCCTGCACCAGGAGCGCGCCGGTGTACTGGCCTATGCCGAAGAAGCAAGAGCAGCCTTGCCCTATCGTCAGGCCTAGATTCCAATGTGGGAACGAGCTTGCTCGCGAAAGGTTGGTATCAGTCAATGTTTGCCGCATTGACACATCGCTTTTCGCGAGCAAGCTCGCTCCCACAGGAGATTAGTTGTCTTCCTTGCCCAGCCAGCGATAGAGCACGCCGCCAACCACCGCACCGAGCAGTGGCGCGACCCAGAACATCCACAACTGCGCGATAGCCCAGCCGCCGACCATCAGTGCCGGACCCGTGCTGCGGGCCGGGTTGACCGAGGTGTTGGTCACCGGGATCGAGATGAGGTGGATCAGCGTCAGGGCCAGACCGATGGCGATCGGTGCCAGTCCTGCCGGGGCGCGCTTGTCGGTGGCGCCGAGGATGATCACTACGAACATGGCAGTCATCACCAGCTCTGTGACGAAGCCCGCGGCCATCGAGTATTTGCCCGGTGAGTGTTCGCCATAGCCGTTTGAGGCAAGGCCTGCGGCGATGTCGAAACCTTCCTTGCCGCTGGCGATGTGGTAGAGCAGGGCCGCTGCCAGAATCCCGCCGATCACCTGGGCGATGATGTAGGCGGGCAGTTCCTTGGCCGGGAACCGACCGCCGACGAACAGGCCGACGGACACGGCCGGGTTGAGGTGGCATCCGCTGATGTGGCCGATGGCAAAGGCCATGGTCAGCACCGTCAGACCAAACGCCAGGGCCACCCCCAGCACGCCGATTCCCAAAGGTGAAGACGCGGCGATCACCGCACTGCCGCATCCGCCCAACACTAACCAGAACGTACCCAGCAACTCAGTGACTGAACGTTTGAACAGAGACATGAGAGAGTCCTTGATAGACGTGCTATCGAGACTGCATCGAGTGGTGCGTCCCTGCAGACTTACGACAGGTTCCGTTCCGGAGCCTTGGATCAGTACAGCAGGGATTTTGCGGATTTCCAGCAGGCGATAAAAAACCGCCAGAGCCCGTGGGTAAAGGGCTCTGGCGGTTTTTTTCTTCCTGTTGATCGTTCCCACGCGGAGCGTGGGAATGATCAGTAGCGCGATTCAATCGATACCGACAAACCCTCCGGTCTGGTGCGCCCACAACCGCGCATACAACCCGCCATGGGCCAGCAGTTCGGCATGGTTGCCGCTTTCGGCGATCTTGCCGTTTTCCAGCACTACCAGCCGGTCCATGCGGGCAATGGTCGAGAGGCGGTGGGCGATGGCGATCACGGTCTTGCCCTGCATCAGGGTTTCCAGGCTTTCCTGGATCGCCGCTTCGACTTCCGAGTCCAGCGCCGAGGTCGCTTCGTCCATGATCAGGATCGGTGCGTCCTTGAGCAGTACCCGCGCAATCGCGATCCGCTGACGCTGACCACCGGACAGTTTCACCCCGCGTTCGCCGACATGCGCGTCGAATCCGGTGCGTCCTTCGGCATCCGACAGCAGCGGAATGAACTCATCGGCGCGGGCCTTGCGCACCGCTTCCCAGAGTTCGGCGTCGGTGGCGTCGGGCTTGCCGTACAGCAAGTTGTCGCGGATCGAGCGATGCAGCAGCGAGGTGTCCTGGGTGATCATGCCGATCCGTGCGCGCAGGCTTTCCTGGCCGACTTCGGCGATGTTCTGGCCGTCGATCAGGATCCGTCCGCCCTCGACGTCATACAGGCGCAACAGCAGGTTGACCAAAGTCGATTTGCCGGCGCCGGACGGGCCGATCAAACCGATTTTCTCGCCCGGTTTGATGGTCAGGTTGAGGTCGCCGATGATGCCTTTCTTCTTGCCGTAGTGAAAATCCACGTGCTCGAAACGCACTTCGCCACGGGCTACGGCCAGCGGTCTGGCCTGCTCCCGGTCGGTGACGCTGACGGGTTGCGAGATGGTCTGCAGACCGTCCTGAACCATGCCGATGTTTTCGAAGATCCCGGTGACCACCCACATGATCCAGCCGGACATGTTGACGATGCGGATCACCAGGCCGGTGGCCAGAGCGATCGCACCGACGCTGATCAGCGACTGCGTCCACAGCCACAGGGCCAGCGCCGTGGTGCCGACGATCAGCAGACCGTTCATGGTGGTGATGGCCACGTCCATGCTGGTAACCACGCGACCGGCCAGTTGGGCTTTTTCGGTCTGTTCCTGGATCGCTTCGCGGGCGTAGTGCTGTTCGAAGTTGGTGTGGGCGAACAGCTTCAGGGTGGCGATGTTGGTGTAGCCGTCGACGATCCGGCCCATCAACTTCGAGCGCGCATCAGAGGCTTCCACCGAGCGGTCCTTGACCCGTGGCACGAAGTAATAGAGTGCGCCGATGTAGGCGGCGATCCACGTCAGCAGCGGGATCATCAGGCGCCAGTCGGCTTCGGCGAACAGCACCAGCGAACTGATCGCGTAGATCAGCACATGCCACAGCGCATCCACCGCTTGCACGGCGGAATCGCGCAGCGAGTTGCCGGTCTGCATGATGCGCTGGGCAATGCGTCCGGCGAAGTCGTTCTGGAAGAAATTCAGGCTCTGCTTGAGCACGTAACTGTGGTTCTGCCAGCGAATCATGCTGGTCATGCTCGGGCTCAGGGTCTGGTGTACGAGCATGTCGTGCAGTGCCAGGAACAGAGGGCGCAGCAGCAACGCCACCACCGCCATCCACGCCAGTTCGGCGCCGTGCACTTTGAAGAAGTCTGCGTTTGGCGTGCCTTGGGCGAGGTCGATGATGCGGCTCAGGTAACTGAACAGCGCCACTTCGATCAAGGCACCGAACAGGCCGACGATCAGCAGGGCGGCGAAACTCGGCCAGACCTGCTTCAGGTAATAGGTATAGAAGGGCAGAACGCGGTCCGGCGGGGATGCCGTCGGGGCATCGCGGAATATGTCGATCAGTTGTTCGAAACGGCGATAGAGCATCAGATAACCGCCCGGAGCACGGGCTCTCCTTTTATCGGTTTGAGCGGCGCGGTGTTCAACCGTCGCCGCTCGATATGCCCTGTAAAGCTTAGTCGATGCGCTTGGCCGACTTGATGATCACAGGGTCGACCGGCACGTTTTGCATGCCCTGTTTGGTGGTGGTCTGGGAGTTGACGATGATATCGACCACATCCATGCCCTTGACCACTTTGGCGAACACTGCGTAACCGGCGTCGCGGCCCGGATCGAGGAACGCGTTGTCGGCAACGTTGATGAAGAACTGGCTGGTGGCCGAGTTTGGATCGGAAGTACGGGCCATCGACAGGGTGCCGCGAACGTTATGCAGACCGTTGCTGGCTTCGTTCTTGATCGGCGCCTTGGTGTCTTTCTGTTGCATTTGCTGGGTGAAGCCGCCGCCCTGAGCCATGAAGCCCGGAATCACGCGGTGGAAAATGGTGTTGGTGTAGAAACCGCTGTCGACGTACTCGAGGAAGTTCTTGGTACTGATCGGCGCCTTGACCGGGTCCAGTTCGATTTCGATGGTGCCATTGGTGGTCACCAGTTCGACGTGTGGCGCCTTGGCCGGCGTGGCCGCCATCAGGTTGGCAGCGAACAGCACGGTGCCGGCGGCGAGGGCAAGTTTTTTCAGCATGGGTCAGTGATCCTGAGGGTGATTATTCGCTGTGGCAAGGAACTCCAGCAGCGTTTGATTGAAGCGTTCGGGCTGATCGAGCGGGGTGGCGTGGCGCGAATCGGCGATCACCACCAGCCGCGCATCGGGCAGCAGTCTGACATAGGTTTCTTTCAGCGAAACGGGGGTGTAGTCCCGGTCGGCGCTGACGACGAGGGTTGGACAGGTGACCCGGGAAAGTCGTTCCTGGACCCCCCAGCCAACAATCGCATCGAAGCTGGCGAGATAAGCACGTTTGTCGTTTTTTGCCCAGCGCTCTGCCATCTTCTGGCGCAAATCCGCCTGCTCCGGTTTGGGGAACAGCTTGGCACCAAGGGCTTTGCCGATGGTGGCGAGGCTGAGCAGGCGCATCAGGCTCCAGCGCTTGAACCACTGCCAGTAATCGTCGCGGCTGCGCACCTTGACCTCGGGCGCGCTGTTGACGATGGTCAGGCTCTTGAGCATCCGGGGCTGATCGACCGCAAACTGAAAGCCGATCATGCCGCCCATGGACAGTCCGGCGTAGTGCACGGGGCCGAGCTTGAGATGCTCGATCAGGGCGACGATGTCGGCGCTGAACCCGGCGATGCTGTAGCGCTCGCGGGGCTTGTCGGAGCGGCCGTGACCGCGCACATCCGGGACGATCACCCGGTAGTGCGCGGCCAGGGCGGGAATCTGCATTTCCCAGTCCAGGGTGCTGGAGCCCAGACCGTGAACCAGCAGCAACGGATCGCCGTGGCCATATTCCTCGTAGTGCAGTTTGCAACCTTCATGCTCGAAATACGCCATCGGTGAACTCCGTGTCAGGCTTGTTCGGGGGCGGCGAACGGTGCGTCCAGCGGCAAGGTGTCGAAGGTGCGCAGCAGTTCGACGAGGATCTGCGAGGCCGGGCCCAGCGGTTTGTCCTTGTTCGAGTACAGATAGAAGCTCGGATTGCGGCTGCCGCCCTGGTCCAACGGTAGCAGCTTGAGCAGGCCTTCTTTCAACTCCCGTTCGATCATGTGCCGTGGCAGCCAGGCGAAGCCCAGACCGCTGGAGACAAAATTGGCGGCGGTAGCGAGACTGCCGACGGTCCAGCGCTGTTCGGCGCCAAGCCAGCCGACGTCCCGGGGTTGCTGGCGGCCGGAGTCGCGGATCACCACTTGCATCTGGGTTTCCAGGTCCTGGAAATTCAGCTCGCGGTTCAGCCGATGCAGGGCGTGTTCGGGGTGAGCGACGGCGACGAACTCCACGTCGCTCAATTCCGCACCGAGGTAACCGGGAATGCTCAGGCCGGTGATGGCCAGGTCGGCCACGCCTTCGAGCAGCACTTCTTCTACGCCCGACAGCACTTCCTCACGCAGACGCACGCGGCAACCACGACTTTGCGGCATGAACGCGGTCAGGGCGCGGACGAGGCGGGCGCTGGGGTAGGCCGCGTCGACCACCAGCCGCACTTCGGCTTCCCAACCCTGCTCCATGTGATGGGCGAGGTCTTCCAGCTGGCTGGCCTGTTTCACCAGTTGCCGCGAGCGGCGCAGCAGCACGCCGCCGGCTTCGGTCAGCACCGCCTTGCGGCCGTCGATGCGCAGCAGCGGCACGCCGAGCTGATCCTGCATGCGGGCGACGGTGTAACTCACCGACGATTGCGAGCGATGCAGGGCCTCGGCGGCCTGGGCGAATCCGCCGTGGTCGACCACGGCCTGCAACGTTCGCCATTGATCAAGGGTCACGCGGGGCGCTTTCATCAATAGCTCCTCTTGTCCTAAGCTGGCGGTCCCCCATGGAGACTGCCGAATGAAAAAATTCTGTTGTGTGTTGCTGGCGCTGCTTCCGCTGACTGCGTTCGCGTACCCGATCGATGTGGAAAAGGACCTCAACGGCCTGAAGATCGACTACAACGCGTTCGACACCGATAACGACATCGGCTCCATCCAGGTCAACAACTACGGCGACGTCGACGCGACCTGCAAGGTGGTGTTCACCAACGGCCCGGAAGCGCCGCGCACCCGCAACATCGAGGTGGCTGCGGGCAAGCATAAAAACGCCACGGCCAAGTTCACCCGGACCATCATCAAGCTGCGCATCAAGCTGAGCTGCACCCCGAAATAGCGTCACGGCCCTGTGGGGGCGGGCTCCCACAGGGTATGGCTTGCATCTAAACGAATTTTTCGATGCTTTGCAGCAATTATTTGCGCTTTTTCATCGATACGACTCTGTTTAACCTTCACTCCATCGACTTACAACATTCTCGGATGGAGGCTACACAACATGTCCCGCGTTCTGATCATCGAAAGCAGCGCCCGCCAGCAAGACTCGGTTTCCCGTCAACTGACCCAGACCTTTATCAGTCAGTGGAAAGCGGCGCATCCGGCCGATCAGATCACCGTACGTGACCTCGCCGTGAACCCGGTGCCGCACCTGGACATCAACCTGCTGGGTGGCTGGATGAAATCCGCCGAGCAGCGCAACGACAGCGAGCAGTCCTCGCTGGACCGTTCCAACGAATTGACCGATGAATTGCTGGCTGCCGACGTGCTGGTGATGGCCGCGCCGATGTACAACTTCGCCATTCCGAGCACCCTGAAAGCCTGGCTCGACCACGTACTGCGTGCCGGTGTGACCTTCAAGTACACCGAAACCGGCCCGCAAGGCCTGCTCAGCGGCAAGCGTGCCTACGTGCTGACCGCTCGCGGCGGCATCTACGCCGGCGGTCCGGCCGACCATCAGGAACCGTACCTGCGTCAGGTGATGGGTTTCATCGGCATCCACGACGTGACCTTCATTCACGCCGAAGGGATGAACCTGGGCGGCGACTTCCAGGAGAAGGGCCTCAACCAGGCCAACGCCAAACTGTCCCAGGTCGCTTGATATGTTAATCGCCAGATAATCGCCGATTGTTCTAGTGACCTGGCGCAACCCCTTCAAGGCTCTACGCGCATCGAACCTCCCTTTGCACTTGTTGCTCCTGAGTGCTGTAGCCCGATTGAACGCTTTAGCGAGATCGGGCTTTTTTTTGCCCGGGATTTAGCGATGGCCGGCAAAAAACGCTATCGTCGCCGCCATTCGAAATCGAGGCGAGCATGGGCTATCTACTTTTTGTCACGCTGATCCAGGCGTTTTCCTTCAGTCTGATCGGCGAATACCTGGCCGGTCATGTCGACAGCTACTTCGCGGTGCTGGTGCGGGTGGTGCTGGCCGGGCTGGTGTTCATCCCGCTGACGCGCTGGCGTTCGGTGGAGCCGGCGTTCATGCGCGGCATGCTGCTGATCGGCGCGTTGCAGTTCGGCGTGACTTACGTCTGCCTGTATCTGAGCTTCCGGGTGCTGACGGTGCCTGAAGTGCTGCTGTTCACGATCCTTACGCCATTGCATGTGACGCTGATCGAAGACGCACTCAACCGACGCTTCAACCCGTGGGCGCTGATCGCCGCACTGGTGGCCGTGTGCGGGGCGGCGGTGATTCGCTACGACCGGATCAACCCGGACTTCTTCATGGGCTTCCTGCTGCTGCAACTGGCCAACTTCACCTACGCCGCCGGTCAGGTGCTGTACAAACATCTGGTGGCGAAACACCCGAGCGATCTGCCGCACTACCGGCGCTTCGGCTTCTTCTACCTCGGCGCACTGGCGGTGGCACTGCCGGCGTTCCTGTTGTTCGGTAAATCCAATTTCTTGCCCGAAGCGCCGTTGCAATGGGGCGTGCTGGTATTCCTTGGCCTGGTCTCGACCGCACTCGGTCTGTACTGGTGGAACAAGGGTGCGTGCCTGGTCAACGGCGGCACCCTGGCGGTGATGAATAACCTGCACGTCCCGGTGGGGCTGCTGCTGAACCTGCTGATCTGGAATCAGCATGAAGAACTCGGGCGGTTGTTCCTCGGTGGCAGCGTGATTCTGGCGGGGGTGTGGATCAGCCGGTTGGGGGTTCGCCAGTCGGCGCCAATTGCTCCACCAGAAACGCGATAAATGCCCGGGTCTTCTGCGGCACCCGCCGCGCTGAGGAGTACACCGCGTTGATGGTGATCGCCGGCGCCTGCCATTCGCACAGCACCGGCACCAGTCGCCCGGCCGCCAGTGCTTCTTCGACGATGAAGTCCGGCAGCAGCGCAATGCCCATGCCGGCCTCGGCCGCTTGCGCCAGCAGGTCGCCGTTGTTGGCGTGCAACGGCCCGGTCACGTTGACCCGTTGCGTCTCCTTGCCATTGCACAGTTGCAGGCTGACGCCGCTTTGCAGATAGCCGTAGTTCAAGCATTGATGTGAGCGCAGATCCTGCGGCGTTTGCGGCGTGCCCGCGCGTTCGAGGTAAGAGGGGGAGGCGACCATGATGCGCGGCGCTGGCGCCAGTTGCCGGGCGATCATGGTCGAGTCGGGCAGGCTGGCGATGCGGATGGTCACGTCGAACCCGCCACGCACCGGATCGACCTGCTGGTCGCTGAGCACCAGTTGCAGCTCGATGTTCGGGTGCTGCTCATGGAACAGCGGAATCAGCTTGCCCAGTCGCCGCAATCCAAACGACATCGGCGCGTTCACCCGCAACACCCCGCGCAATTCGCCCACTCCGTCCCGCGCCCGTTGTTCGGCCTCGTCCAGTGCCGCAATCACTTCCCGCGCTGCTTCGAAATACTCGGCGCCGGCCTCGGTCAGGTGCAGGCTGCGGGTGGTGCGTTGCAGCAACTGCACACCGATGGCTTCTTCCAGCGCCTGAATCTGTTTGCTGACTTTTGAGCGGGGCACGTCCATGGCCCGGGCGGCGGCTGCGAAGCCGTTTTCGCCGACCGTTACCACGAAGGCGCGCATGCATTCGATGCGATCCATGATTGTCTCTTTTTTAGAATCAATGATTCTCGATTTTAGGGAATTGTCCCTTTATCGGCTAGCCCCTAAAGTGACATCCAAGCCGAGACAACAACGCCGCAGACGGCAAAACGCCTCGACTCACCAATACCCAATCGACACTTTGAATCGACATCAAAAGGAACGCGCCATGTCTATCCGTGAACTGCTGAACCCAACCAACTCCGCCCTGATCCTGATCGACCACCAGCCGCAAATGGCTTTCGGCGTACAGTCGATCGACCGTCAGACCCTGAAGAACAACACTGTCGGCCTGGCCAAGGCAGCGAAGATCTTCAACGTGCCGACCATCTACACCTCGGTCGAAACCGAAAGCTTCAGCGGCTACATCTGGCCGGAACTGCTGGCGGTGCACCCGGAGCAGAAGCCGATCGAGCGCACCTCGATGAACTCCTGGGAAGACAAGGCGCTGGTTGACGCGGTGAAGGCCACCGGGCGCAAGAAACTGATCATCGCCGCGCTGTGGACCGAGGTCTGCCTGACCTTCCCGGCCCTGGAAGCCCTGGCTGAAGGCTACGAGGTGTACATCGTCACCGACGCGTCTGGCGGCACTACCAAGGAAGCCCACGACATGTCGGTACAGCGGATGATTCAGGCCGGCGCAGTGCCTGTGACCTGGCAGCAAGTGCTGCTCGAATACCAGCGTGACTGGGCGCACAAAGACACTTATCAGGCGGTGATGGACCTGGTGCTGGAACACAGCGGTGCGTACGGCATGGGCGTCGACTACGCCTACACCATGGTGCACAAGGCACCGCAACGGCAGGCCTGATAAATCGGGATTTCGAAATAGATGCAGTACCTGTGGGAGCGAGCTTGCTCGCGAAGGCGTCATGTCAGTCGACATTTATGTTGAATGACCTGCTGCATTCGCGAGCAGGCTCGCTCCCACATTTGATCGGTGGTTTTACATCAGATGTTTTTCGGCTTGTGGAATGTGGCTCGCACCAAGGACTGCCGGCAATATCCCGGAACGCAAATCCCCACCGCTCGGCTGCTGATACAGGCTCAAGCCAAACTCCGGCAGCACCGCCAGCAGGTAATCGAAAATATCCCCCTGGATCCGCTCGTAATCGGCCCACACCGTGGTGGTGGTAAAGCAGTAGATTTCCAGCGGGATGCCCTGGGCCGTGGTCTGCATCTGGCGGACCATGCAGGTCATGTTCGGCTGGATTTCCGGATGACTCTTCAGGTAGGCCAACGCGTAGGCGCGGAAGGTGCCGATGTTGGTCATGCGCCGGCGGTTCGCCGACATCGCCGCGACATTGCCCTGCGCTTCGTTCCACGCCTTGAGCTCGGCTTTCTTGCGGCCCATGTAGGCGGTCAGCAGGTGCACCTGGGAGAGTTTTTCTTCTTCATCGTCGCGGATGAACCGCACACCGCTGGCGTCGATGAACAGGCTGCGCTTGATCCGCCGCCCGCCGGATTGCTGCATGCCGCGCCAGTTTCTGAACGACTCGGACATCAGGCGCCAGGTCGGGATCGAGACGATGGTCTTGTCGAAGTTCTGCACCTTGACCGTGTGCAGGGTGATGTCGACCACGTCGCCATCTGCGCCGACTTGTGGCATTTCGATCCAGTCGCCGACCCGCAGCATGTCGTTGCTGGTCAGTTGCACGCTGGCGACGAACGACAACAGGGTGTCCTTGTAGACCAACAGGATCACCGCCGACATCGCACCCAGACCGGACAGCAGTAAAAGCGGCGATCGGTCGATCAGGGTGGCGACGATGATGATCGCGCCGAACACGTACAAGACCATTTTCGCCAGTTGCACATAACCCTTGATCGAGCGGGTGCGGGCGTGTTCGGTGCGGGCGTAGATGTCCAGCAGTGCATTGAGCAGGGCGCTGACCGACAGCAGCAGGAACAGAATGGTGAACGCCAGCGCCACGTTGCCGAGGAACACCGTGGCGGTCTTGCTCAGTTCCGGCACCAGGTGCAGGCCGAACTGGATCACCAGCGACGGCGTCATCTGCGCCAGGCGCTGAAACACCTTGTTATGGCGAAAATCGTTGATCCAGTGCAGCGCCGGTTGGCGACCGAGCATGCGGCTGGCATGCAGGATCAGGTAGCGCGCCACTCGTCCGAGGACCAGCGCGATCACCAGCAGCAGGACGAGTGCCAGGCCGGCGTGCAGGAGCGGGTGCTGTTCGAGGGCACCCCAGAGGTCTTGGGCGTTGAGCCAGAGCTGTTTGAAATCCATGAGAGAGACGATTCTTCTGTAAGACGCGACGGGCGATTAGAGCATTTAAGACGCTGTGTATTACCGTTGGAGACAAATCAAGCAACAAAAAAGCCACTGATTACGGCGGATTTCACAAAGAAACTCGGCCTGAGCGCTCGAAACCGGTAACCTATGCAGCTGATTTTTTGCATATCTTCGAGGTAGCACCCGTGTTTTCCCAATTCGCCCTGCACGAACGCCTGCTCAAAGCCGTGGCCGAGCTGAAATTTGTCGAGCCAACGCCTGTGCAAGCCGCGGCCATTCCGCTGGCGCTTCAGGGGCGTGACCTGCGGGTGACGGCGCAAACCGGTAGCGGCAAGACCGCCGCTTTTGTCCTGCCGATCCTCAACCGCCTGATCGGCCCGGCCAAGGTTCGCGTCAGCATCAAGACCTTGATCCTGCTGCCGACCCGCGAGCTGGCCCAGCAGACCCTGAAGGAAGTCGAGCGCTTTTCACAGTTCACTTTCATCAAGTCCGGCCTGATCACCGGCGGTGAAGACTTCAAGGTCCAGGCCGCCATGCTGCGCAAGGTGCCGGACATCCTGATCGGTACGCCGGGCCGGATGATCGAGCAACTGAACGCCGGCAACCTCGATTTGAAAGAAGTCGAAGTGCTGGTGCTCGACGAAGCGGACCGCATGCTCGATATGGGTTTCGCCGAAGACGTGCAGCGTCTGGTCGACGAATGCCCGAACCGTCAGCAGACCATGCTGTTCTCCGCCACCACCGGCGGTTCCGGCCTGCGCGAGATGATCGCCAAGGTGCTGAACAACCCTGAGCACCTGCAGCTCAACGCGGTCAGCCAGCTGAACGACACCACTCGTCAGCAGATCATCACCGCCGACCACAACCAGCACAAAGAACAGATCGTGAACTGGCTGCTGGCCAACGAGACCTATCAGAAGGCCATCGTCTTCACCAACACCCGGGCCATGGCCGACCGCATCTACGGTCGTCTCGTCGCCCAGGAATACAAGGCGTTCGTGCTGCACGGCGAGAAAGACCAGAAGGATCGCAAACTGGCGATCGACCGCCTGAAGCAGGGCGGCGTGAAGATCCTGGTGGCCACCGACGTGGCGGCCCGTGGTCTGGACGTTGATGGTCTGGATCTGGTGATCAACTTCGACATGCCACGCAGCGGCGACGAATACGTGCACCGCATCGGTCGTACCGGCCGTGCCGGCAACGACGGTCTGGCGATCTCGCTGATCTGCCACGGCGACTGGAACCTGATGTCGAGCATCGAGCGTTACCTGAAGCAGAGCTTCGAGCGCCGCACCATCAAGGAAGTCAAAGGCACCTACGGCGGGCCGAAAAAGGTCAAGGCCTCGGGCAAAGCCGTCGGTGTGAAGAAGAAAAAGACCGACGCCAAGGGTGACAAGAAGAAAACTGCCGCCAAGACCCCGACCAAACGCAAGAGCGCCAACCGTCCGAAGCCGGACGCTCTGGTGAGCAGCGATGGCATGGCCCCGCTGAAACGCCGCAAGCCGACAGCGCCGGCGGCTGAATAAGCCGTTTCAGGCAGGCAGAAAAACCCGGACATGGTCCGGGTTTTTTTATTGCCAGCGTTTATCAACTGCCCAGCAGGCCAGTGGTGTCGGCATCAAAGCGCCGCTTGGCCTGATCGGCTGCCGATTTTAGCTGTGCGAGCAGAGCGGCCTCGCTGTACAGCCCGGTCAGCGCCAGTTCTTTTGGGGTTGGCTCGATCGGGATCAACACGTCTTCACCCGCCGCATGCAGCCAGATCGCCACGAAGTGCAGCGCCGAGACAAACAGCATCCGCAGTTCAACGGTTTTGCCCTTCAGTTGCGGTGACTGTTCGGCCAGTTTCAGCGCATCGACCGTGGCGGCCGCCAGGTTGCCGTGGTTCAACGAGGCGAACTCGACGTGACCGCGTACTTCGGCCAATTGCGCATCGGCAATCGACACCCCGCCGGAGAACACCAGGTAATGCCAGTCGCCGACTCGGGCGTTTTTCAGGCCTTTGCCCTGGCTCAAGTCGTCCAGACTGAGCGAGTAGCCGCGATAGGCCTCGCTGAGGCTGATCCCGGCAGGCGCAGCACTGGCAAACTGGCGATTGACGCCGAAACCCTGGGACTGCAATGCGGCCTGCAGGGCCGGACGCAAGGTCTGTACGCCGTTGGAAGGCGCCTTTGGATAAGTCAGTTTCATGATGTCGCCCCCTGGTTTTTCGCCGTGAAGTAAGTGTGGGTCCAGTTCCCGCCGCCGTTGTAGGAACCGGGGAAGGCACTCAGCGCGCGGGTCGAATAGCCGTAGATCGAATCCGCGACCAGCACGTAATTGCCGTTGGTACCGTAGATCGCCAGAAAGTGCGCACCGCCGCCGTACCAGGCGCAACGCAGGCCGATCGGACGGCCCATGTTGATCTGGTTCTGGATGGCCGACATCTGCAACGAGCCCGAATTCATGCCGTTGAAACTGCGGGTGATCTTCAGGGCGACGTCGAGATAGCCATACACATTGCACGGCCCCGGTTGATTGCAGCAGTTGCGATCCAGCGCGGCGCTGGCAACGGCGCATTGGGTCCAGGAACCGGTGCCGTAATAATTGCCGATCGAGGCGGAAGCGGCGGCCCAGCACCAGTTGGTCTGGGTCTGTTGCTGCATGGTGAAGTTCAGGCTGGCGGCCGCCAGGGCGCGTTGTTGTACAGTCGCCTCGACTTCGACCAGTTGCGGGTCGAGCAGATGGCCGATCAGACATTCGGGCAGGGTGTTGCCGGTGAATGCCGTTGTTTCAGTGGTTAACATTTTTCAATCCTCCATGAATGAAAACAAACGTTCCGCGTTTGCGGGATAACGGTATTGCCGAGCGATCGGTGGGTAAGGGTTGCCATCTCTGATGGCCGGTTCCGATCAGGCTCGGGGTAACCGTAGGTGTGAATATGCGTTTGTGCAAATATAAAAATGCACTAGTGCAAATGTCCGGATAAAAGAAAGCAGGCTTCGGTATCGATCCAGCCTGATCGATGCCAAAGCCTGCCGTTGTCTGAGCGGGTGTTACCCCTCGGTTTTCTTCTCGGCCGAACCCAGTTCCTTCAGGCGCTGGTCGATCAACTGGCATTTGTCCGGCAGATCGGCGCTGGCCGTTCCCAGGTCCATCTTCTGCAGTTCGGCGTTGATCTCCTTGGCCTTGGTCGGGTTTTGCTCGGTGAGCTTCGCGACTTCCTGGGCCAGTTGCTCGCGCTTGGCGGTGGCTTCTTCCGGCGTACAGGCCCAGACGGGCAGGGCGCAGGCGAGCGTGGCGGCGAGGGTGAGCTTGAGCAGGGTTTTCATGGGAGCAGGCCTCAGTTCCGGTTAAGGCGGGTTAACCGGTTGAGGGTTTTGGCCGAGAGAAAGTTCAGTTTCTGTATTGAAGGTTGCCCTGTAATTGACCGTTTTCGGGTGCTCCACTAGGATGCGCCATCATATTGATATCAGCTGGCATTGAAGGATCGAACATGCTTTCTAGAGTTGTCACCGCGGGCCTGCTGCTGGCACTGGCCGGTTGCACCAACGTCAAGGTCGAGCCGGTGGCTCCTCAATACAAGATCTCCAGACTGTGCATCGAGGAAAACCCGAAAGTGGTCGTGGGGGACTTCGTTGCCGGGGTTCAAACAGTGTTGCGTCGCCACGGTATCGACAGCCAGGTGTATACCGCTCCGGTGCCTGCCAACTGTGAATATCGCTTGAACTACACCGCTATTCGCTCGTGGGATCTTTCCATGTACTTGTCCGATGCCACCGTTCGACTTTACAAGGGCGAGCAGCAAATCGGTTTTGCCCATTACAACCTGACCAACGAGGGCGGTTTCGATTTGTCGAAACTGGCCTCGGTCGAGGAAAAAATGGCGCCGGTGATCAATCAGTTGTTGGGGCAAAAACAATGAGCCAGTTCTTCACGCGTCTCCCGGCCCTGTTGTTCCTGCTGATGCTGGGCGGGTGCAGTCACCATCAACCTGCTCAACCGTACTTCGAGCCACCCCAGCCACCGCAGGGCAAGGCGCTGGTCTACATGATGCGTTCGCAGGTGATTCAGGGCAGTTTCTACGACAGCATTTTCAGCATCAATGACAGTGCGGTTGTGGCACTCGGCAGCAAAAACTATTCGTGGGTGTATGTCAGCCCTGGTTTGCACAAGGTGTCCGCAGGACCGCGCCCGAACCCCGGCAATGTCTTCCTGAACCTGCCCGTCGAGGCGGGCAAGGAGTACTTCGTCGAGTACACCCAGGAAAACATGATGGAACTGATCCGGTTGCGCAAACCGGAGGAGGGTAAGCCCATGGTTCGCGGTTACGAATACTTGCGGGTCGAGTGATGTTCTCGGGTAACGAATTCGAGGCGGGCGTGCTGGGTGATCCGCCCCTTTGCTGCTGTGAACTCAGGAAGGACACGCAATGACCGAGGATGAGATTTACCGAAGGATCGGGCAGTTGTTGATGGATGAGGCGCCGGAGTCAGCGGTGACGGTAATTGTTGATGCAGAGCTTTCGCCCGAGGACGATCACTGCCGGTTGCTGTTTGATTATGTCGACGGAGAAGGCGAGCGGGACTGGTTCAGTCCGAGCAGCGGTGAGGTTGACGGCATTGTCATGAACAGCCTGGTTGCCCTTGGAAAGTTGCACAAAGCGCAAAACCTTACGGCCGGACTACCCGCCTGGAACGCCTGTGAGATCGCCATGGACATTGTGGGCGGCAAGTTGAAAATCGACTTCAGGTATGACGAGACGCTCGACCTGCCGACTGACTGACGCAAGGCATCCGTAGCGACTGGCGTCGCTTTCCCGCGTTTGAAGCAGAGACAGATTCCACAGACCGGACAATCTGTCTCGCTTCATCGCTGTCAAATGGCGATCAGGTCCCGTGGCAGCAACTGGATTTCGTTTCTCCCTCATACCGGTCATGGTGCCGCACCCACTCCATGATCTCGTCCTCGTTCCGGCCCTTGGGTGTGAGGTCGAGGTAGTTGTAGGCGCCGACCAACAAGTCCAGGCCTCGCGCGTAGGTTGAGTAAGTGTGGAAAATGTCACCGTTGTCCGCGCGATAAAACACGCTGAGACCGGGCATTTCTTCCTCGGCGCTGTCGGTCTTTTCGTAGTTGTACGTAGCCTTGCCTGCTTCGACATCGTCAGCGCGGGCGCACACGCCAAAGTCGTAGTTGAAATCGCAGCCGTCCGACGACACCCAGTCGAATGTCCAGCCCATCCGCCGCTTGAAGGCCTGGAATTCGGCGAACGGTGCGTGGGACACCGCCACCACGGCGATGTCGTGATGAGCCAGATGTTGGTTGGCGCCATCGATGTGGTCACTGAGGAATGAACAGCCCGGGCAGCCTTCCTCCCAGCCCTTGGCGAACATGAAGTGGTAAACGACGAGTTGGCTGTGGTTGCCAAACAGATCGGCAAGTTTCAACTCGCCGTTCGGGCCCATGAAGCGGTAAGCCTTGTCGACCTTCACCCAGGGCAGGGCGCGGCGTTTGGCGCTGAGCCGGTCGCGCTCCCTGGTGAAGGCCTTCTCATCAGCCAGATGCTGCTTACGGGCGGTGAGCCATTCTTCGCGCGACACCACCGGATGATTCTCAACGTTCATGATGATTTCTCCTGCGGGGTTGAAACCGTCTGTCTCAGACTAGTCGTTCAACCACCCGGGAAATCGACAGACCGCCGGTCGGTCGGGGCGCCGAATAATCCTGAACGGTGACGCAGCGCCCCGGTCACAACCTGTGAACGCGCCAAAAAATCACGCGCACCGGAGGTTGAATCAGGATGACGACTTATAACTGGGATTTGATTGAACGCCTGCTGCATGAAGTGCAGAACGGCGCGGGCCACAGCTTCGCGCCGCGCTCTTACGCAGAAGACTATGCAGCGGCAAAAGCGGCGGCGGGTGAGCCGATCGAGAATCTGGATCATCTGAAAACCATTGCCTGTGAATATGAGCAAAAGTTGCTGCTGCGTGGTTTTATCGAGCCCCGTGGCGAAGACGAAGGCAGCACCGGCAACAACTTCAGCCTGACTCCGCGGGGTTCCAGCCTTTTGAGCCTGATCGACAGCAGCATTCCAGGCAATGATCATCCGCGTCAGGTGTTGGATGAGCAGGAAGATGCGCTGGATGAGGCGACGTTTGATCGTGTGGCATCCAAAGCGCAGATTGCCTGAGGTTTTGCACAAAAAAATGTGGGAGCGAGCCTGCTCGCGATAGCGATTTGTCAGCCAACCTTTTTCTGACTGCCTGGCCGCTATCGCGAGCAGGCTCGCTCCCACATTGGGTTTTGTGGTGGTCTCAGATCTTTTGTGCCGCCTTCAGGCACTTCAAGTCGTTGAAGTCCTTGCGCACCCCCTCGATTTTTTTCAACAGGCGCTGGCGCTGCTGCGGCGTGCTGTCGGCCATCAGATCGACGAACAGCGAACGGGCCTGCGCTTCGGTATTGGCGTAGGCCTTTTGGTAATCCGCTGTCCATAAACGCTCGCGATTGACCAGAAGCGTCTCGATCCGTTGTGGGAATTCAGGACTTTTGCGTTGCGCCACCGCCGCGCTGAATTGCTTCTGCCAGTGGGCGCGGTTGGCGATCCATTGGGTGTTCTGATCACCCAGGGCGTTCGACCAGGCCATCACCCGCTGCTCCTGCTCGGCGCTCAACGGGCCGAGCCAGTCGTTGAGGCGCTTGTCCATGCGCGCGCCACGTTCGGCAATCTGCTGCGACAGCGGAGGCTTGAGGTATTCCTGTTGGCGCTTTTGCAGATCCTTGGCAAAGGCGTCGTTCATTTCGGCAACCTGCCGATCATCGAGCCCTTGCAGCAATTCAATCGCCGACGGGGTGATTTCCCGGGCGGTTTCGGCGATCGCCTGCTTGGCCTCAGCGGTGCGGGCCTGGAGCGCGGCGTCGGTGACCTGATTGGTCTCGACCATCGTTTGCAGGCGATCGAGCCAGTCGAGATAACCCGGTAACTGCGTGGTGCAGTGCCAGCTCAGGTGTTCCCTGAGGCGTTCGTTGAACCAGCCTTTCTGCTCGCCGTTCATGTCCAGGTAGTCGCTCAGCGTCCATGGAATGATCACGTCGAGATTGCGATAGGCCAGGCCGACACGACTGCAGGCACCGAGGGCGAGGGTCAGGATCAGTAGAACGGCGATGCGTTTGAACCAGCTAGACATGGGCGAATCCTTGCGAAAGCCAGCCTTGAGGGTCTGATGCTCATGTGAACGCAGGAGGGGCCCGGCAGTTCAGCCAATCAAAAGAACGGGCGTTCGGCCTTGAGCGTGACCAGCCCGTCGCACTGACTGTTATGCCCGGAATAAGCCGAGCAATCGCTGCCGCTGAGGCTCGAATTGCTGTAGATCAGGTCGAGGTCGATGCCCATGAACGGCCGGGAAAGTTTCACCGACCAATCGGTGAAACTGCTGACATAACCGCCGTCCACCGAGACCGGCGTGTTGAGCTGATGAGTGGTGTATTTCATGCTGATCCCGATACCGAACGGTTGATTGCCGCCGAGGTCGGCAAACAGGGTGTTGTTCTGTTTGTCCGGATCGTTGCTCAGGGCGATGCCGATCCGGCTGCCGAGCAGGGTCAGGCCACCGAACAGTTCCTGGCTGTCGAGGGTGTCGACCTTGGGATAGCTGTAGTGAATCATCCCGACTTCGTAGCCGAGGGTTTGATCGAAAGGTTGTTTAAAGCCTACATAGGAATCGATTTCAAGGTTCTTCCCCGGCGTGAGGCCCATGCTCGGTGCGTACTGGCCGACATAGAGGCCGCTGTCATGGCTCAGGTCCAGACCGCCGTGGAACGAGCCGACCACCGAAGGTTTGACCAGCCCCTGGGCCATGCTGCGGCTGGGCGTGGTGCCGAGCTTGAGGTCGAAGTCGCCGAGTTCACGCTGGAAAATCTGCGCGTGCGCCGCCGGGCTTGCCAGCAGGCTTACAAGTAATAAACAGAGGGGTTTGAGCATGCGTCACTCCTTGAGCAGCGAGCGCAGGCGGGACAAACCTGCTGAAACGCTTGATCCAGACGCGTGCAAGGATACCGGCGAATGATCGGCATCGAGGGCCGTTCGTCGATTTCTGGTGTTTTGATTGTTTGATTAAACGCGAGAGGGGTCTTGCGGGGGATCCGGTCCAGACGCTTCGAAGCTCAAAGCGCCTTTGGACAGGTGTACTGCGGGTGTTACTTCTTGCCCAGGCTGATCTGCTTGGACGGGCCGAACGTCTGGCCGCTGACGCCCTTGGCAATTTGCTGGATTTCGCCGCCGGACTTGAGGAATGCCGCGATCTGATCGTTGATCGATTCGCTGGTTTCAACGGCTGGAGCTGGCTTTGCTTTGCTGGTGGATGCTTTTACACGCATGGCGGCCATTAACCTGTAGAAAAGTAACTCGGCCAGGCATCGTACAGGAATAACTTGACAATTGCTTGGTAAATATCCCCCGGAATAACCCAGCGTGCAGGTGGATTATTCTCGATTAATTATTCGGAATATCCCGCTAACCTGCTGTTTTAAATAACAACATTTATCTTTCTTTGCGTCCTTTTCGAGGGGCGGGAGCGTTCGGCAATCGTCCCGATCGCCTGACGAGTGGCGCCCGCTCCACGGCAAACCAAGGAAAATCAAGGCTTGGCGCAAATTTTCAGTCGGCGGGGGATCTGCCGGCCAACGAACCCGGCAAAACCGGGTAGAATGCCGCCCACGCAATGAGGGTATTGGAAATGGCTTTAGTCGGGCGTTACAACAGTTTGCAAGTGGTTAAACACACTAACTTCGGTTTATATCTGGACGGCGGTGCCGACGGCGAAATTCTTTTGCCCAACCGTTATATCCCTAAAGATATTCCCAGCGAAGATGAAGACTGGCTCAATGTTTTCATTTATCTGGACAGCGATGACAAACTTATTGCCACCACTGAAAAACCAAAAGTTCAGGTCGGTGAATTTGCCAGTTTGAAAGTTGTTGAAGTCAACAGCATCGGCGTGTTCCTCGATTGGGGCCTGCCGAAGGATCTGCTGCTGCCTTACTCCGAAGAAAAACGCCAGATGACCGCCGGCGAGTACTGCGTGGTGCATGTCTACCTGGACAAGCACACCCGTCGCATCACCGCCACCGCGCGCCTGGATCGTTATCTGGACAAGACCCCGGCCAACTACAGCGTGGGCCAGGAAGTTGATCTGCTGGTGGCCGAAGCCACCGACATGGGTTTCAAGGCCGTCATCAACAACAAGCACTGGGGTCTGATTCACAAGAACGAAATCTTCAAGTTCATGCGTTCCGGCATGCGCGAGAAAGGCTTCATCAAGGAAGTGCGTGCCGACGGCAAGATCAGCCTGAGTCTGCAACCGGTGGGTCAGGAAGCGGCCAGCAGCCTGAGTTCGAAGATCCTCGCCAAGTTGCGCGAAAACGATGGCACCCTGGCCGTCAGCGACAAGAGCGACCCGGCGCTGATCAGCAGCCTGTTCGGTGTCAGCAAGGGCAACTTCAAAAAGGCCATCGGTTCGCTGTACAAGGAAGGCAAGATCGTCATTCACGCCGATCGCATTGAACTAACCTGAGCCTGACGTGGCCCATGTTGCATGGGTTCACTCGAGGTCGGGCAGATGAAAAAAGCGCTGATTGCCTACGTCGCCACGTTGCTGGCGTTTCTTCTGCTCGACGGCATCTGGCTCGGCGTATTGATGGCGCCGACCTATCGCGAACTGCTCGGTTCGCTGATGCTCGAAAAACCGTTGCTGGTGCCAGCAGCGGTTTTTTATTGCCTGTACGTTTTCGGCTGCGTGGTGTTTGTGGTGTTGCCGTCGCTGACCTGGCAACGCGCCGCCCGGATGGGCGCACTGCTCGGGCTGGTCGCTTATGGCACTTATGACCTGACCAATTGGGCGACGCTGCGTGGCTGGTCGGTGCAGGTGACATTGATGGATTGGGCCTGGGGCACATTTGCCACGGCGCTGGCCTGTACGGTGGGATTTGTTGTGGCCAGCCGGTTTGGCAGATCAGCCCGTTGATTTCGGTCGTCTGAACTGACGCCATCGCTGGCAAGCCAGCTCCCACAATGTCCCAGTCGTACACAAAATCTGTAATCACCGCTGATCCTGTGGGAGCTGGCTTGCCAGCGATTGACGGCGCAGCCGTCAGCCATTCGCCGCTGACGTTGCAGAAGCATCAAATGTCTTTTCCAGACGGCTTTTTCTGGCTGACTGGTTAATAATCCACTCACTATTTTTCGCCCCGGACGCAGAGCCGGGGCTTTGTTCGACCATTGGAAAAACTGCCATGTCGTGTGTGTTCGAGGTGTCGAGGTGAGCGTCAGTCGGCGCAGTGCCGACGGATTTGCCCTGCAAGTGATGATCGGCCTGTGCCTGATCTGGGGCGTGCAGCAGGTGATGATCAAGTGGGCGGCGACCGACATTGCGCCGGTGATGCAGGCGGCGGGGCGGTCGGGGATTTCCGCGTTGCTGGTCGGACTGCTCATCTGCTGGAAGGGCGGCTGGGATCAGGTCGGGGCTACCTGGCGCGGCGGCTTGCTGGCCGGTGCCTTGTTCGGTCTTGAGTTCCTGTTCATCTCCGAAGGCTTGCAGTTGACCACCGCAGCGCACATGTCGGTGTTCCTCTACACCGCGCCGATCTTCACCGCACTGGGCGTGCATTTCCTGTTACCCAGCGAGCGTCTGCGGCCGGTGCAATGGCTGGGGATCTTCCTCGCGTTCGTCGGCATTGCCATCGCGTTTGCCGGCGGCGTGTCGTGGGACAACCTCGACCGCCGCATGTTGATGGGCGATGCCCTCGGCGTGCTGGCCGGCGCCAGTTGGGGCGCGACCACCGTGGTGGTGCGTGCCTCGCGGCTGTCGGAGGCGCCGGTGACGCTGACGCTTTTTTACCAGCTGATCGTCGGCTTCATTGGCCTGTTGCTGATCGCGCTGCTCAGCGGGCAGATCACCCACGTCAGCCTGACCGCCGTGGCCGTGGGCAGCGTGCTGTTCCAGGGGCTGGTGGTGTCGTTCTTCAGTTACCTGACCTGGTTCTGGTTGTTGCGCCGTTATCTGGCGGCCAATCTCGCGGTGTTTTCCTTCATGACGCCATTGTTCGGCGTGACCTTCGGCGTGGTGTTGCTCGGCGAAGAACTGAGCCTGAACTTCATCATCGGGGCCGTGCTGGTGTTGCTCGGCATCACCTTCGTCAGCGCGGAACAGTGGGTGCGTCGGCGTTTGCGCAAAGCCCTCGGTCAGCCGTAACCGATTTGCACGCCAGACCGCCGGCAATCAACAGGCCGCTGCCGGCGATCACCAGCGCCGGTTGCAGGCCACCGCTGAAATGGCTGCTGACCGCCGCCAGCAACGGCCCGCTGAGCTGACCGACAGCGAAGCACGCGGTGAGCAGGCCGGCGTTGCGCTGGGTGGCATGGGGCGCCAGTTCCCGGGAGCGTTGCATCACCAGTTGCATGCAGGCCAGGAACGGCGTGCCGCACAGCATCACGCCCAGTGCCAGACCGAGGCCGCTGCCCAACAGGCAAGCGAAAACTCCCGCAGCCTGAAGCCACAACGTCGCCATCAACCAGTGCCGGGTGGTTTGCGGATCGTGCCGTCGCAAACTCACCAGCAACACGCCAATCGCGGCGCCGAGGCCGAAGCACGGCCAGAACAGATCGGCCTGCCATTGCCCGTGAAACTGCGCGTTGGCCATCTGCGACAGGAACGTGGCCGGGATGATGTAGCCCACGCCATACAAGGCATACACCACCGCCAAATGCCCAATACCGCGATTCGACGAGCTCACGGCAGTCGGTGCGGCCGGCACACCGACGCCCGGTTGCGGCAGAATCCGCACGATCCCCAGCAACATCACCAGCGCCACGGCGGCATAGATCAGCCACAGGGTCGCGGAAGTCTGCTGCGCCAGATGTGAGAACAGCGCCAGCAATCCCGTCAGAAAAATCCCCAGCCCCGGCCCGGCAAAAACCAGTGCTCCCAACCGTGGGCGACCCGCCGCCGCAGCCAGTGGCTGACTCAATGCAGTAATCATCACCAGCACCCAGGCGCTCGCCACGCCAGTGCCAAAGCGCAGCAGCAGATGCGACCAGAAACCGTTGGCCCAGAACGACGCCAGCGTCAGCAGCACACACAGCCACAAGCCGCCATGCAGGCGTAGCTGTACCTGCTCCGGCCGTCGGGAAAACATCGCATCCACCGCGCCAAGCAGATAACCGAGGTAGTTGGCCGCCGCAATCAGACCAGCGGCGGTCAGGTCGATCTGCCCTTCGCTGAGCAGGTGCGGCAGTTGCGGGGTGAGGGCGAAACGCCCGATGCCCATGGCCATCATCAGGGCAATGAAACAGGCGGATAAGCGAATCAGCGGGGACATGGTCTGAATTCCGTTGGAGGTTCAATGACCGTCAGGCTAGGACTGATTGACTTTCTTTAAAATTGAATAATAGTGAGTAACTTGTTCTGTTCAGGAGAAAGGTTGTGGAGTTCAGCCAATTGCGGATCTTCCAGGCCGTGGCGGAGGAGGGCTCGATCACCCGCGCCGCCGAGCGTTTGCACCGCGTGCCGTCGAACCTGTCGACCCGACTCAAACAGCTCGAAGAGCAATTGGGTGTCGAATTGTTCGTCCGTGAGCGTCAGCGTTTGCAGTTGTCGCCTGCGGGAAAAGTCCTGCTGGACTACACCGGCAAACTGTTCGCCCTGCGCGATCAGGCCAGTGCGGCGGTGATGGGCGGGCAACCGGCGGGGGATTTTGTGCTCGGCACCCTGTACAGCACGGCGGCGATTCATTTGCCGGCGCTGCTGGCGCGGTATCACAAGCAGTATCCGGCGGTGAATCTTCAGGTGCAGTCCGGGCCCAGTGGCGAATTGCTCGAAGGCCTGCTCACCGGGCGTCTCGATGCCGCGCTGGTGGATGGCCCGCCGCAACTGGCCGGGATCGACGGCGTGCCGCTGTGCAATGAACGGCTGGTGCTGATCAGCGAGGCCGATCACCCGCCGATACGTAGCGCCAGGGATGTCGAAGGTCGGGCGGTGTTCACCTTTCGCCATGGCTGCGCCTACCGCGCGCGGCTGGAGGCGTGGTTCGCCCATTATCAGGCCGCGATGGGCCGGGCGATGGAGATCGAGTCCTATCAAGGCATGCTCGCCTGCGTGATTGCCGGCAGCGGCGTGGCGCTGATGTCGGAGTCGATGCTCGCCAGCCTGCCGGGGCGCGAAAGCGTGGCGGTGCACCCGCTGGCCGAGCCTTTTGCCAGTGCGACAACATGGCTCATGTGGCGGCGGGGCATGGTCGGTGCCAACCTCAATGCCTGGATCGAACAGCAGCAGGCGCTCTATCCCGTGGCTGGCGAAGACGTGCGGGAAACGGCTTGAACGAACGGTCAGGGATTTGGATCAATTCAGTAACAGATCATTGCGGATTTGGCCGAGCATTGCGTAGGACTTCGGACTATTATCAGTGCGAAGCGGCCTCAGAATTCCGGACGCTCAGCACCACCCTGAAGGGGGCATGACGATGAAAGAGAAAATTCAAAACTGGCTGCACGATTTGGGTGTTGCCCTCGGCTTGATCGAACCGCCTCTGCAACCGGTCCCGATTCGCACCGATGACGAACAGCGTCGGCGTCAGCCACGTCGGCGGTAATGCCCCGCTTTGAAGGATCAAAGGATTTAAACGACAAAAGATCGCACCCGGCTGTCACTCCATTGAGTGGCGGCCGGGTGCGATCTTTTGTTTTCAGTGACGCCCGATTTCCATCAGAAACCGGCTCAGGTCATTCGCGGTTTTCGCGGTCTTGAGCATGCGGTCTTCTTCGGCGGTGAATGCCGTCAGTCCGAATTCATCTTCCAGATGGAAGATCAGATCCTCGATATCCGCTTTTTCCAGCCCCAACTGCGCGAGGCTGGTGTGGTCGTCGAATTCACGATTTTCCAGCAGGCGCAGGATGAACCGGTGCACGGCAGCACGCACGGCAGCTCTTCTCATGGCAGATCTTTAGGGTTGTTGGTCTGACTGGAGTACAGCAGGCCTCAGGCGTGCCGGCGCAACCATTCGTCAATCATCGAGCGTAAATGCTTTCCGGAAAAACTGCCGAAGTGCCCGCCATGTACCGTACGGATCTTCAACCCCTGTAAACGGCGCAGGCTGGCGGCGTAGTCGTCGAGGTTGGAGTGGTAGGCGTCCTCGATCAACGGCCCGTCGTAGATGATGTCGCCGCTGAACAGGGTTTCGCTGGCCGCTTCGTAAAGGCTGATCCCGCCCGGCGAATGCCCCGGCGTGTGCAGCACCTGCAACGTTCGGTTGCCGAGGTCCAGCACATCGCCGTCCTCGACAAAACCGGTGGCCGGCGCTGCCTTGACCCGATATTCGGCGTAGCACAACGGGCAATCCGGGTGCGCTTCGAACATGTCGTCGCCGACGAAGGCCCGGCTCAGATCGTTCTCGCCATCCGGCGCCGCCAGGATGTCCGCCTCGGCGGGATGCACCAGCCGTTCGGCAAATTCATGATGCCCGGCGATGTGATCGAAATGGCAATGACTGGCCACCGCCACCAGCGGCCGCTTGGTCAGCCACGGCAGTTGCTCGCGCAGACTGACCAGCCCGGAACCGCTGTCGAGCAGCAGATCCTTGTCCCGCCCCTGAACGTGCCACAGGTTGCAGCGGTAGAACGGGCGGATGAACGGCTCGTGAATCAGGCGAATACCGTCGCTCAGGGTTTGCACTTCGAACCACTGATCGCGAGAAACAATCTTCATAGGCACTTTCCTTGAGACGAAAAAAACGGGTGTGGCAACCGACGCCACACCCGCCGAAGAAAGCATCAAGTCGTTGTGTTCAGCTTAGATCGCGCTCGCCACCACGTTTGGGCGACGCGACATCAGGCTGACCACCACAAAACTCACCAGACCCACAGCCAGGCTGTAGTAGATCGGCGTGTTCGCATCCAGACCATCCTTGAACATGAACAGCAGGGCAGTGGCGAAACCCAGGCCCATGCTGGCGATGGCGCCGGCGGTGGTGGCGCGTTTCCAGAAGATCGCACCGATCAGCGGAATCAGCATGCCGCCCACCAACAGGTTGTAAGCCAGGGTCAGAGCGCTGATCACGTCATTCACAACCAGAGCGATACCCAGCACCACGACACCGGTCAGCAGGGTGAACAGGCGGTTCACACCCAGGCTCGACTGTTTGCCGCCGCGCAGTTTCGGCAGCAGGTCTTCGGTCAGGGTGGTGGCCGCGGCGAGCAGGCCGGCGCTGGCGGTGGACATCATCGCGGCCAGGGCAGCGGCGATCACCAGACCACGGATGCCGTCCGGCAGCGACAGTTTGACGATCGCGGCGAAGGCGTTGTTGACGTTGTCCAGATCCGGGATCAGTACGTGCGCCGCCATGCCGATCAGGGCACAGGCCAGGCCGTAGAGGATGCAGTAGATGCCCGCGATGCTACCGGCGTACTGAGCCACTTTGGCGGTCTTGACGGTGAACACCCGTTGCCAGATGTCCTGACCGATCAGGATGCCGAAGAAGTAGATCATGAAGTAGGTGATGATCGTGTCCCAGCCGATGGTGGTGAAGCTGAAGGCGGTGGCCGGCAGTTTCAGTACCAGTTCGTCCCAGCCGCCGACTTTGTACAGGCAGATGGGCAGGAGGATGAACATCAGGCCGACGGTCTTGATGATGAACTGGACGATGTCGGTCAGGGTCAGCGACCACATGCCGCCGATGGCCGAGTACACCACCACCACGCCACCGCCGAGCAGTACCGAGACCCAGAACGGCAGGCCGAACAGCACTTGCAGCACGGTGCCGATGGCGAGGATCGAGGTCACGCCGATCATCAGCGCGTAGGCCAGCATGATCGCCGCGCTCGCCGAGCGGGCCATCGGGTTGTAGCGTTTTTCCAGGACCTGGGTAACGGTGTAGATCTTCAGTTTCAGCAGCGGCTTGGCCAGGAACAGGTTCAGCGCCACGATGCCGCAACCCAGTGCCGCGCACAGCCAGAAACCGGAGATGCCGTGCACGTAGCCCAGGCGGACGGTGCCGACGGTGGACGCGCCACCGAGAACGGTCGCGGCCATGGTGCCCATGTACAGGCTCGGGCCGAGGTTACGCCCGGCGACCAGGAAGTCCTCGTTGGTCTTGGCCTTGCGCATGCCGAAGTAGCCGAGCAAGAGCATGCCGGCGGCGTAGATGAGGACGACGAATAAATCCAAAGCCATGATGGCGTGTCTCCGATTGTCTTTTTTATGGTGAAACAAGTTTGGTTTCTTGTGGGAGCGAGCTTGCTCCGGGCGGCGATCCGACGAAGGCGTCGGCACATTCAAAAGTGATGTGACTGACAGATCGCTTTCGCGAGCAAGCTCGCTCCCACAGGGGTATGTGCTTTTGCTCAGGCGGCTTGGCGCATTGCCGCTTTAGCTGGCGCCTCCGCACCCTGGCTCCGGGGATCCTTCGGGCCGTAGACCAGCGCCGGTTCCGGGAACAGGCTCAGCAGCATCAGGTACATCACCGAGGCCAGACCGAGGGTCACCAGCAGGCTGATGTCGATGCCGCCGGCCAGTTCACCCAGCGGGCCGACGAACTGCCCCGGCAGGTTGACGAAGCACAGGCCGACCGCCGCGCTCGGGATCCACGCGCCCAGGCCGCGCCAGTTCCAGCCGTGGCTGAACCAGTAGCGTCCGCCTTGCTCGCCGCGCGTGAACACTTGCAGGTCGTCCGGGCAGTAGAAACCGCGACGCACCACCAGGCCGATGATCATGATCACCATCCATGGGGTGGTGCAGGTGATGATCAGCACAGCGAAGGTCGACACGCTCTGTACCAGGTTCGCCGCGAAGCGCCCGATGAAGATGAAGGCAATCGACAGCACGCCGATCAGCAGCGTCGCCTTGACCCGCGACAGCAGACGCGGGAACACGCTGGACATGTCCAGCCCGGTGCCATACAGCGACGTGGTGCCGGTGGACATGCCGCCGATCACCGCAATCAGGCACACCGGCAGGAAAAACCAGCTCGGCGACACCGCCAGCAGACCGCCGACGTAGTTGTTGGCCGCGATGTAGTCCGGTGCCTGGATCGCCACGATGGTCGCGGTGGTCAGGCCGAACAGGAACGGGATGAAGGTGGCGATCTGCGAGAAAATCACTGCCGCCATGATCCGCTTGCGCGAAGTCTCACGCGGGATATAGCGGGCCCAGTCGCCGAGGAACGCGCCGAAGGAAATCGGGTTGCTCATGGCCACCAGCGCAGCGCCGATGAACGCAGCCCAGAAGCCTGGCTGGCCGAGGCTGACAGTGCCGGCGTAGTGCGAATCGAAGGGACCTGCGAAGGCGAAGATGCCAAGCAGGAACAGCAGGCTCGCGCTCCACACCGCGACCTTGTTCACCCACAGCAGGAAGCGGAAGCCGTAGATGCACACGGTCAGGACCAGAATCGCGAACAGACCGTAGGCCAGGCCCAGGGTCAGGTCGGTTTCCGGCAGGCCGATCAGGCGTTTCGCACCACCGATCAGCGCATCCCCCGAACTCCACACCGAGAGCGAGAAGAAGGCGATGGCGGTCAGCAGCGACAGGAACGAACCGACGATCCGCCCGTGCACGCCGAAGTGCGCACCGGACGACACGGCATTGTTGGTGCCGTTCAGCGGGCCGAACAGGCCCATCGGGGCGAGGATCAACGAGCCGAGCAGCACGCCCGAGACAATCGCCCAGACGCCCGCCTGAAAGGACAGGCCGAACAACACCGGGAAACTGCCGAGCACGGCGGTGGCAAAGGTATTCGCGCCGCCAAAGATCATGCGGAACAAGTCCACGGGACCGGCGGTGCGTTCGTTGTCCGGGATCTGCTCGACCCCGTGGGTTTCAATCTGCGTAAGGCTTTGGTCTTTGTTGTTGTTATTCATGATCTGCTCCGATCATAAAGGCGCGCTCATCGTGCGTGAGCGTCACCTGTCTTGGCTAAGGGGATGGCAGCCCTTCCGGCATTGCGGACAAATGTTCGTGGCAGGCCAGCCAATGGCCTTGTTGTTCTAGGCTCGACGCTTGTTTCTTGAAAACAATCGTCTCGCGCTCCTGGCTGAAGTGTTGCTCCCCTTGCATGCGCAGCTCGGTGGCCACGTCATGGATGAAAATCGCCACGTCACCCTGCAGGCTGACGAAGGCGTTGCTCGAGATGCAGGACAGCACCTCGAAGCCATCCTCGGCGCGCCAGCTGTCCCACAACGCCTGATAGGCATCGCGCGACAGCAGGGGCTGTTCGAGGGTGTAGAACACGAAGCTCGCATCGGCGCTGAACGCGCCGAAGTAGGCTTCGCGATCGTTACGGGCGAAGGCGGACACCAGATCGGCGGCCGCTTTCAGAACCTGATCACGTTCGTTCATGACCCGACCCTCAGCGGTGGACGACGCCCGGCAGTACGCAGAGCATTTCGTACAGCAGGTTGGCGGCCAGCAGCGAGGTGTTGCCGGTGGTGTCATAAGCGGGCGAGACTTCTACCAGATCGCAGCCGATCAGGTCGAGGCCCTGGCAGCCGCGAACGATTTCAATCGCCTGAATGGTCGTCAGGCCACCGATTTCCGGGGTGCCGGTGCCAGGCGCCCAGGCCGGGTCGATGCCGTCGATGTCGAAGCTCAGGTACACCGGGCCGCCACCGACTTTCTCGCGCACTTCGGCCATCAGCGGTTCCAGCGACTTGTGCCAGCACTCTTCGGCCTGCACCACGCGGAAGCCCTGATCGCGGCTCCAGTTGAAGTCGTCAGCGGTGTAACCCTGCGCACGCAGACCAATCTGTACCACGCGGTCGCAGTCCAGAAGGCCTTCTTCGACGGCGCGACGGAAGGTCGTACCGTGGGCGATCTTCTCGCCGAACATGTGATCGTTGACGTCAGCGTGGGCGTCGATGTGTACCAGACCGACCTTGCCGTGCTTTTTGTGGATGGCACGCAGGATCGGCAGGGTGATGGTGTGGTCGCCACCCAGGGTCATCGGGATCACGTTGTGCTCGAGGATGTTGTCGTAGGCTTCTTCGATGATGCGCACGGCGTCGAGCAGGTTGAAGGTGTTGATCGCCACGTCACCGATGTCGGCAACCGACAGCGAGTCGAACGGCGCAGCGCCGGTGGCCATGTTGTACGGGCGGATCATCACCGATTCGGTGCGGATGTCGCGCGGCCCGAAGCGGGTGCCGGGGCGCAGCGAAGTACCGATGTCCAGTGGCACGCCAACGAAGGCAGCGTCCAGGCCGGCAGCGGTCGGTACATGGGGGAGTCGGAGCATGGTGGCGATGCCGCCGAAGCGCGGCATTTCGTTGCCGCCCAGTGGTTGGTGAAGAATCTTGTCCACGGGTAGGGCCTCATCGTCTTTGTTTTATTTATGTCGGCGCACCGCATTCGCAAGGTCACGGGCACCGCTGTGGGCCGATTCTGCGAAATGTAGTGGGGCGAAAGAATCGCTACGGGCAAATACTTAGTTCAGAAATTTCTAAACTAATGAGAGGGAGATGGATAGACTTCTCGCTGATCGTTCCCACGCTCCGCGTGGGAATGCATCCCGTGACGCTCCGCGTCACAGCCGTGAAGTCGACGCAGAGCGTCCTGAGCGGCATTCCCACGCAGAGCGTGGGAACGATCTATGGGGAACGATCCTTGGAGTAGACATGGCCAACGCTTTACCCGACCTGAAACTTTTGCGCATCTTCGTCAGCGTCGTGCGTCACCAGGGTTTTGCCAACGCGCAGCAGGAACTCAACCTGTCGACCTCGGCGATCAGCACCTACATGAGCCAGCTCGAAGCCGCGCTGGGTCTGGTGCTGTGTCATCGCGGGCGCGGTGGTTTCAGCCTGACCAGCAAGGGCGAGCTGTTCCATCAGGAAACCCTGCGCCTGCTCGCGGAACTTGAAGGTTTCGAGCAATACGCCGCCGCGCTCAAGGGCGAATTGCGCGGCACGCTCAATCTGGGGGTGATCGATTCCACGGTCAGCGACAAGGCCCTGCCGTTCGCCGAAGCCATCGGCGCCTACAGCCAGGAACACCCGGCGGTGCATTTGCATCTGTCGGTGATGAGCCCGTATGAACTGCAGCTCGGCGTGCAGGACAACCGCCTCGATCTGGCCATCGGCGCGTTCTCCACACGCATGAGCGGTCTGGTGTACATGCCGCTATACCGCGAGCAGCACTGGCTGTATTGCAGCAGCCGTCACCCGTTGTTCAACGAGCGGCGGATTCCCGAGCAGGTCATCACCCAGCAGCGCATGGTCGGGCGCGGTTACTGGAGTCAGGCGGAACTGGCCCGCCACGGTTTCAAACACAGCGCCGCCACCGTGGAAAGTATGGAGGCGCAGCTGATTCTGGTGCTGTCCGGTGCCTACATCGGTTACCTGCCCGAGCACTACGCCCAGGCCTGGGCCGACAAGGGTGATTTGCGGGTGCTGTTGCCGGCGACCTTCGGTTATCAGGCGCCGTTTTCCATGATCATGCGCCGTGGCCGCAGCCGCGAGCCGCTGATCCAGACTTTCCGCGATCTGCTCAAAGCGCAGCTCAATCAGGCATAAGACAATGTCCAGACCCCAATGCCCGCGCTGCCTGCGCCCACAAACCCATTGCCTGTGCCCGCTGATCCCGAGCCTCGACAGCCGCACCCGGGTGTTGCTGTTGCAGCACCCGAGCGAAGTCAATCACGCGCTCAACACGGCGCGGCTGGCGGCGCTCGGTTTGAACAATGCCGAGCTGATTGTCGGTGAGGTGTTCGAAGATCTGCCCGCGCTGCTGAACCGGCCGGGGTATCGGGCGCGGTTGCTGTTCCCGGCGGAGGATGCGCAGTCGATGCAGGCTTACACCGCGTCGGATGAACCGCTGTTGCTGGTGGTGCCGGATGGCACGTGGCGCAAGGCGCGCAAGATGTTGCACCTCAATCCGTTGCTGGCGGCGTTGCCTCGGGTGACTTTGGCACAGGGCGGGGTTTCCCGGTATCGGCTGCGCAAGGCTCCGGGGCCGGGGGCGTTGTCGACGATTGAGGCGATTGTTCAGGCATTGCAGACGCTTGAGGCACCGACCTCTTTCGATCCGTTGCTCAAGCCGTTCGAGGCGTTGATTGAAGGGCAGATTGCGGCGATGGGGGAGGAGACTTTCCAGCGCAATCATTCTGGAAATTAAGGGTGTTCTCACTGGCCCTTTCGCGGGCAAGCCCGCTCCCACAGTGTCCGTGTCGTACATAAAGTTTGTGACCACTACAAAATCTGTGGGAGCTGGCTTGCCAGCGATGGGGCCAGATCATTCACCGCAAAGTCCAGATCATCACTAGCGTTCGCGCATCGCCTCGGTCCGCGCCTTCAGCACCGGTTTGAGCAGGTAATCCAGCACGCTTTTCTCCCCGGTAATGATGTCTACCGTCGCCACCATCCCCGGAATGATCAGCAGCGGTTTCACATCCCCACCCAGGTGGTTTTTATCGGTGCGCACCTGGATCAGGTAGAAACTGTTGCCCTTGTCATCGGTGATGGTGTCGGCGCCGATCAGCTCGAGCTTGGCACTGAGCCCGCCATAGATCGTGTAGTCGTAGGCGCTGAACTTGACCATGGCTTTCTGGCCCGGATGCAGGAACGCCACGTCCTGCGGCCGAACCTTGGCTTCGATCAGCAGGTTGTCTTCCAGCGGCACGATTTCCACCATGTCGCTGCCCGGCTGCACCACGCCGCCGATGGTATTGACCTTCATTTGCTTGATCACCCCATGCACCGGCGACGTCACCGTGGTGCGGCTGACACGGTCGTCAATGGCGATGCTCGAAGCGGTGATTTTCGACAGGTCGGTGCGTTTCTCGTTGAGCTCCTTGGCCGCTTCAGAGCGGAAGGTCTGTTCCGATTCGTCGATCTTGCTCTTGATCTCGTTGATCGCCGATTCGGCCCGGGGAATGGCGAGCGTCGTGGCATTCAACGAGCCACGAATTTCCACTGCGCTACGACGTAGACGGAGGATCTCCACAGGCGATACCGCACCGGTTTTCACCAGCGGCTCCGACATGTTCATTTCCTGTTGCAGCAGCGCCAGGCTCGAACTGTATTGCCCCTGTTTCGAACGAAACTCCGCCAGCTCCTGCGCCTTCTGCCGCAGTTGTTCGCTGAGGGTGCGCTGTTCGCTGGCCAGCCGCCGTTGCCGTTGCTCGTACAGCGAACGCTCATCCTCGGCCACTTGCGGCGCCTTGGCGATCACCTCGTCCGAGAGTTTGAACGGCCGGCCTTCGGCTTCGGCGGACAAGCGTTCGACCTGAGCGGTCAAGGCATAGCGATCGGCCTCGCTCTCACCCTTGTTCGACAGAAACCGCGTGTCGTCCAGACGCAGCAGGGTGTCGCCCTTGCTGACCATCTGCCCTTCACGCACGAAGATCTCGGTGACGATCCCGCCCTCAAGGTTCTGGATCACCTGAACCTTGCTCGACGGAATCGCCTTGCCTTCGCCCATGGTCACTTCCTGGAGCACGGCAAACTTGGCCCAGACCAGCGCACTGATCAGCAGCGCCGCCGCCAGCCACACGGTGATGCGCGACCAGCGCGGCGAATCCTGCAACGAAGCGCCGGCGGTTTCCGGCATGAATTCGGCCTCGGCGCTTTTGCCGAAACTGTCGAAGTAGCCACGGGATTTAGCATTTGAATCAGAGCCGGAGGAAGCAGACATGGGGCAACTCCTAGACCGCCGCCGAGCCGACCCGGCCCTTGCGCAGTGCATCGATGACCGCTTCTTTCGGACCGTCGGCGACGATCCGGCCGTTGTCCAGCACCAGCAACCGGTCCACCAGACTCAGCATCGAGGTGCGGTGGGTGACCAGCAGCAAGGTTTTGCCCTGCACCCAGCCGTGCAGTTTCTGGCGCAGGACGTCTTCGCTGCTGTTGTCCATGGCGCTGGTGGGTTCGTCGAGCAGCATGATCGGCGGGTCGAGCAACAGCGCCCGCGCCAGCAACACCGCCTGACGCTGGCCACCGGAGAGCAGTTGCCCGCGCTCGCCCACCGGCCGGTCGAAGCCTTGCGGATGCTGGCGGGCAAGCTCGGTGACGCCGGTCAGTTCGGCCACTTCGAGCATGCGCGAATCGCTGATATAGCGGGCGCCGAGGGTCAGGTTGTCACGCAGGCTGCCGGCCAGCAGCGGCAGATCGTGGGCCACGTAACCGATCTGCTGGCGCAGGTCGGCGACATCCAGTTGCCGCAGGTCGAGGCCGTCGAGCAGCAACTGGCCTTCTTCCGGTTCGTAGAACCCCATCACCAACCGCGCCAGGGTGCTTTTGCCGGAGCCGCTGCGGCCGATGATGCCGATGCGTTCGCCGGGTTTGACGCTGAAGCTGACGTTGCTCAGGGCCGGCGCGTTCTGGCCGTTGTAGTGGAAAGTCACGGCGTTGGCGTCCAGCGCGCCTTGCAGTTGCGTGCGCTCCAGCGGCCGCTGTTTGCCGTCGCGCTCCTGAGGGAGGGACATCAGCGCGTCGGTGCTTTTCATGGTCAGTTGCGCTTGCTGGTAACGGGTGATCAGCCCCGCGATCTGGCCCAGCGGCGCGAGCACGCGGCTGCCGAGCATGTAACTGGCGACCAGCGCACCGACGCTGAGGTTGCCGGCGATGATGCTGTAGACCCCGGCCACAATCGTCGCCATCCCCGAAAACTGCTGGATGAACAGCGTGCCGTTGGTGGCCAGCGCCGAGAGATTACGCGCGTGGCTGTCGAGGCGGGTGAGGGCGCCGTGGGTGCTTTCCCACTTGTGCTGGCGCTCGCTTTCGGCGCTGCACGCCTTGAGGGTTTCCAGGCCGCCGAGGGTTTCGATCAACAACGCCTGACGCTCGGCGCCGAGGCTCAGGCTTTTCTGCACGGTGTCGCGCAGGCGGGCCTGAATGATCATCGCGAAGATGATCGTGATCGGAAACGCCAGCAGCGGAATCACCACCAGCCAGCCACCGAGCAGGCCGATCACCACCAGCATCAACACCACGAAGGGCAGGTCGATCAGGCTGGTCAGGGTCACGGCGGTGAGGAATTCGCGCAGGCCCTGAAAGTCGTGAATGCTCTGGGCGAATCCGCCGATGGTCGCCGGCCGGGCCTTCATCGCCATGCCGGTGATGCGCTCGAACAAAGTGGCGGAAAGGATCACATCGGTTTTCTTGCCGGCGGTGTCCAAAAGGTGCGCGCGCACCACCCGCAGCACCAGTTCGAAACCGGTGCCGATCAGCAACCCGATGGCCAGTACCCACAGGGTCGAAGTGGCCTGGTTCGGCACCACGCGGTCGTAGGTCTGCATGACGAACAGCGGCACCATCAGGCCCAGCAGGTTGATCAGGAAACTGGCGAGAATCGCGTCGCTGTACAGCCATTTCGACAATTTCAGGGTGTCGCGAAACCATGCCTGCACCCGTGGCACCAGCGGTGAGCGCAGGTCTTCGAGTTCGTGGCGTGGCCGGGCGAACAAGGCCTGGCCGCTGTAGTGTTCGGTGAGCTCTTCACGGCTGACCCATTGCTCGCCGCCGTCGGCTTCGCTGGGCAGGATCAGCGCCTTGCCATCCTCGGCAAAGCGCCGCAGCACCGCCGTGCGCCCGTTGCCGAGCAGCAACAGCACTGGCAGGTTCAGCGGTGAAATGTCTTTGAGTTCCCGGCGCAGCAAACGCGCCTGCAACCCGGCCCGGGCTGCGGCGCGGGGCAGCAGGTCCAGGCTCAGGCGTTGTTTGTCCAGGGGCAGCCCGGCGCTCAGGCTGGCGCGACTGACCGTCGCGCCATGGAGTTTGCAGAGGATCAACAGACCGTCCAGCAACGGGTCATCGAAGCTCAGCCGCGGATCGATCCCGGCGTTACCGGGTTGCATGCTGGTCATATTGATCGCTCCCGTTGAGCTGGCTCGGCTATCCACATCAACCCAGTGTTACTGCGAGGCAATTAACCGTACTGATCGTTCCCACGCTCTGCGTGGGAACGCAGCCCGTGACGCTCTGCGTCACTGGACGCGGAGCGTCCCTAGAGGCATTCCCACGCGGAGCGTGGGAACGATCAGGTTGCGGCCTTCGGCAGCGCCTGCACGCGGCGTTATTTCAGTTCGGGCAAGCGCGCTTCGTTCTTCACCTCGGTCGCGGCAATCGCATCGGCAGGCAGCACCACTCGCTGCTTGGTCAGCAACTGACCCATGTTCGCCAGCACTCGGTACATCGAATATTCCTCGGTGTAGCGGATTTCGGTGTAGCGACGGTTGGCGTTGTACAGCTCGTTTTCACTGTCGAGCAGGTCAAGCAAGGTGCGCTGGCCGAGGCCGAACTGATCCTGATACGCGGCGCGCACACGCTTGGTGGTTTCAGCGTATTCACGGGCGGTCGGGGTCTGCTTCTTGGCGTTGACCATGGCGTTCCAGGCCAGGTGAATGTTCTCGTTGAGCTGACGCAGGGCGTTGTTGCGGATGTCCATCGCCTGGTTGATCTGGTGCGCATCGGAAGCCAGACGTGCCTTGTCGCTGCCGCCACGGAACAGGTTGTAGTTCATCACCACACCGACTCGCCATTCGTTGTCGTGGCCCTCGTCGCCCTGCACGTTGTTGTTGGCGCCGACCGCGGCTTCCGCGTCGAAGCGCGGGTAGAACGGAGATTTGGCGACTTCGTACTGGCTCTCGGCCGATTGCACGTCGGCCTGGGCGGATTTCAGGTACGGGTTGTTCTCGACCATGCTCTGCTGGGCTTCGGGCAAGGTGGCGGGCAACTCGCCGCGGGTCGAGGCGGGGGTTTCCAGCTCATCGGGCATGCGCCCGACCACGCTGTAGAAGTTCGACTCGGCGTCGGCCAGATCGACTTCGGCGGTGTCGAGGTTGTTCTGGGCCAGCGCCTTACGGGCAACCGATTGATCGGAGTCGGCGGTGCTGCCCACGCCGCGCTCGGTGCGCAGGCCGATCTGGTCGTTGACCCGCAAGTGTGCCTGCAGGTTGTTCCTGGCCAGGGTCACCAGTTCACGGCGCTTGAGCACTTCGAGGTAGACCTCGATGGTACGCAGGGCCAGATCCTGGGCGGTGCCTTGCGCGTAATAGGCGCGCGAGTTGGAAACGCCCTTGGTGCGTTCGACTTCGTTGGCAGTATTGAAACCGTCGAAGAGCATCTGCCGCAGACGCAGTTCCGACTGGGTGTAATTGAGGATTTCGGTGTGATGGTTACCCAAGGCCCGGGTGTTGGTGTTGTCGCTGTAGCCGCGCCCGTAAGCAGCGTTCAGATCCACCGACGGATAGAAGCCGCCCTTGGCGACTTTCACTTGTTCATCAGCCGACAGGCGCGCGTCCACGCGCGAGGCCAGTTCGGGGTGTGTCGCGATGGTGCTCTGGATCGCTTCGGTGAGGTTCATGGCCTGGGCTTGGGAAGTGCAAGCCATGGCCAGCAAAACCGCGCTGCAGAGGGGGGTTAGTACGCGCATGGGTGCATCTCCCTGAGTCCTGATGGTGTTTCGCTGTCGCCAATTTATTGACGATATTTTTAGTAGAAAGCGTTTCATGCCTGTAACAACAGAGCTAAGAACATCCTGAAGCGTAGCTAAGAAAAAATTTTCATATGGGTTATGCCAAAAAAAACTTATGCGGTTCGCCAAATCCAGCACATTGTTCCACTCGAAAGCCTTTGTTTTATGCGCTTTAGGGAGCACAGAAAGGCTTGAGGAAAGTTCCACTCACTTTGCGACATACGGCGAAGTACTGCTAAAGGGGAGGGACGCGTAGCGGCTGAGGGGTGACAGTTTTTTGTCACTTGGGTGATTCACCACCGTTACGTAGCGCTAGTGGGCCTGCTGCATCGAACAGAGATTCCAAGTACCTGATGGCGCTGGAGTTTCTGGATTTGCGCAACCTGCGAAACGAACTGTCGAGGTGCGAGCGTCGCCCCGACAACCCGCTTGAGCCATGGGCTGCTTCGCGAACCAGCGCCGACGGTGGTCGGCAGCGGAGGAATGCACATGGCAACGCTCATCGGGATCGTCACTAAAGTCATTGGTCAGGTTTTCGCTCAGTCAGCAGACGGAAGTCGGCGTGCGCTGGTGGAAGGTGATCGTCTGTTTGCAGGGGATCAACTGATCACCGGGGCGGAGGGGGCGGTTGCCGTCCATCTGCAAAATGGCCAGGAACTGACCCTCGGTCGGGACAGCAGCCTGACCATGACCGGCCAGTTGCTCGCCGATCAGGCCGCCCACGTCAATGCCCCGGAAGCAGTGACCCCGAGCGAATCGCAACTGACCGACGTCGAGCAGATCCAGAAAGCCATTGCCGCCGGCGATGACCCGACCCAATCCGCCGAAGCAACGGCAGCCGGCCCCGGAGCCACCGGTGGTGCGCCGGGCGCACTGGGTGGTGGCCACAGTTTTGTGTTGCTGACCGAAGTGGCGGGCCGGGTCGATCCGGTCATCGGTTTTCCGACGGCCGGGTTCAACGGCATTCCAGAGTTTCCCGAAGAGCGGCATAACGCCGTGATCGACAACGGTGACGGCCAGGCCGCGCCGATTGTTCCGCCACCGCCACCGGTCAATAATCCGGTGACTCTCGGCGGCCTGTCCGTCGCTGGCGGCGAACTGACCCTCAACGAAGCCAATCTGCCCGACGGTTCCGCCGCCAACCCTGGCGCGCTGACCCAGACCGGCAGCTTCACGGTGTCGGCGCCGGATGGTCTGAGCAGCTTGAGCATTGGCGGCATCAACGTGATTGTCGGCGGTGTGCCGATCGGTTTCCCGCAATCGATCACCACGCAATTGGGCAACACCCTGACCATCACCGGTTACAACCCGGCCACCGGCACGGTCAGCTACAGCTACACCCTCAACGGCAATGAAACCCACGCGGCGGGCGACGGCGCCAATAACCTCAGCGAACAATTCACCGTGATCGCCGGTGACAGCAATGGCGACACGGCGACTGGCACGCTCGACGTCAACATTACCGACGACGTCCCGAAAGCGTTCGATGACAACAATGGCACGGCGTCAGAGACCCAACTGACGTTGACTGGCAACGTCCTGACCAATGACGTGCAGGGCGCCGACCGCGTGCCTGTCGGCGAAAACGCCGGCCCGATCACCCCCGGTACATTCATCGGGACTTACGGCACGTTGGTGCTCAACGCCAACGGCACCTACACCTACACGCTCAACACCAGTGATGCGGACTTCAAGAGTCTGCATGGCGGTGGCAACGGCACCGAGACCTTCACCTACACCATCACCGATGCCGACGGCGACACCAGCACCGCCAACCTCGTGTTGCAGATCCACAACAATGACGACCCGGTGATCATCAACGGGTTGAATGTCGAGGGTGGTGAGCTGACCGTCTACGAGAAAAACCTCGGCGACGGCAGCGCCCCTGATTCATCTGCGCTGACCCAAAGCGGCACGTTCACCATCACTGCTCTCGATGGCGTCACCACGCTGACCATCGGCGGCATCGCCGTGGTCACCAACGGTGTGGCCGCAGGCTTCCCGCAATCGGTAACCACACCACTGGGCAGCACGCTGACCATCACTGGCTTCAACGCGGCAACCGGTGTCGTCAGCTACAGCTACACCCTGGTGGATAACGAAGCGCATCCGACTGCCAACGGCGCCAACGTTCTGAACGAGCAATTCGCCGTGACCGTGGTCGATGACAATGGCACCACCGCCAATGCCACGCTGGACGTGAACATCGTCGACGACCTGCCAAAAGGCGTGGACGACAGCAACGCCGGCACCGCTTCGGAAACCAATCTCACACTGACTGGCAACGTCCTGACCAATGACGTGCAGGGCGCCGACCGCGTGCCTGTCGGCGAAAACGCTGGCCCGATCACCGCCGGCACGTTCACCGGGACTTACGGGACATTGGTGCTGAATGCCAACGGCACTTACACCTACACGCTCAACACCAGCGACGCCGATTTCAAAGCACTGCACGGCGGCGGCAACGGCACCGAGACCTTCACCTACACCATCACCGATGCCGACGGCGACACCAGTACCGCGAATCTCGTGCTGCAGATCCACAACAACGACGACCCGGTGATCATCAACGGGTTGAATGTCGAGGGTGGTGAGCTGACCGTCTACGAGAAAAACCTCGGCGACGGCAGCGCCCCTGATTCATCTGCGCTGACCCAAAGCGGCACGTTCACCATCACTGCTCTCGATGGCGTCACCACGCTGACCATCGGCGGCATCGCCGTGGTCACCAACGGTGTGGCGGCAGGCTTCCCGCAATCCATCGTCACCCCATTGGGCAGCACGCTGACCATCACTGGCTTCAACGCGGCAACCGGCGTCGTCAGCTACAGCTACACCTTGGTCGACAACGAAACGCACCCAACCGCCAACGGCGCCAACGTGCTCAACGAGCAGTTCGCCGTGACCGTGGTCGATGACAACGGCACCACCGCCAACGGCACGCTGGACGTGAACATCGTCGACGACCTGCCAAAAGGCGTGGACGACAGCAACGCCGGCACCGCTTCGGAAACCAATCTCACACTGACTGGCAACGTCCTGACCAATGACGTGCAGGGCGCCGACCGCGTGCCTGTCGGCGAAAACGCTGGCCCGATCACCGCCGGCACGTTCACCGGGACTTACGGGACATTGGTGCTGAATGCCAACGGCACTTACACCTACACGCTCAACACCAGCGACGCCGATTTCAAAGCACTGCACGGCGGCGGCAACGGCACCGAGACCTTCACCTACACCATCACCGATGCCGACGGCGACACCAGTACCGCGAATCTCGTGCTGCAGATCCACAACAACGACGACCCGGTGATCATCAACGGCCTCGACGTGAATGGCGGTGAGCTCACTGTCTACGAAAAAAACCTCGGTGACGGCAGCAGCCCCGATGCTCCAGCGTTGACCCAAAGCGGCACCTTCACCATCACCGCGCTGGACGGTGTCACCACGCTGACCATCGGTGGCATCGCCGTGGTCACCAACGGTGTGGCCGCAGGCTTCCCGCAATCGGTGACCACTCCATTGGGCAGCACGCTGACCATCACCGGGTTCAACGCGGCAACCGGCGTCGTCAGCTACAGCTACACCCTGGTGGATAACGAAGCGCACCCGACTGCCAACGGCGCCAACGTTCTGAACGAGCAATTCGCCGTCACCGTGGTCGATGACAACGGCACCACCGCCAACGCGACGCTGGACGTGAACATCGTCGACGACCTGCCAAAAGGCGTGGACGACAGCAATGCCGGCACCGCTTCGGAAACCAATCTCACACTGACTGGCAACATCCTGACCAACGACGTGCAAGGCGCTGACCGCGTGCCGACCGGCCCCAACGCCGGTCCGATCACCGCCGGCACCTTCACCGGGACTTACGGCACCCTGGTGCTGAACGCCAACGGCACATACACCTACACGTTGAACACCAACGATGCGGACTTCAAGAACCTGCACGGCGGTGGCAACGGCACGGAGACCTTCACCTACACCATCACCGATGCCGACGGCGACACCAGCACCGCTAACCTGGTGCTGAACATCCACAACAACGACGATCAGGTGTACCTCAACGGTCTCGACGTCAACGGCGGCGAACTCACCGTCTACGAGAAAAACCTCAGCGACGGCACCAGCCCCAACACTCCGGCACTCACCCAGAGCGGCACCTTCACCGTCACCGCGCTCGACGGTCTGCAAACCCTCACCGTGGGCGGCATCGCCGTAATCACCAATGGTGTTGCGGCAGGGTTCCCGCAATCGGCGGTCACGCCGCTGGGCAGCACGCTGACCATCACCGGATACGACCCGGCCACGGGCGTGGTCAGCTACAGCTACACCCTGGTGGATAACGAAACCCACCCGAATGCCAACGGCGCCAACAGCATCACCGAGAACTTCAACGTGGTGGCGACGGACACCGATGGCAGCACCGCCACCGGGCAGATCAACGTCAACATCATCGACGACCTGCCGACCGCCAAACCCGACGCGACGTCGGTGCAGGAGGGCGGCACCGTCAGCGGCAACGTGCTGGACAACGACATCGGCGGCGCCGACGGCCCGGCAGCCAGTGGCGCGGTAGTGGGCGTGCGCGCCGGCTCCGACACCTCGACTTCGGCCATCGGCGGGCTCAACAGCAACATCAACGGCACCTACGGCTACCTGACCCTCGACGCCAACGGCAACGCGGTCTATCACAGCAACCCGAATGCCGTGAGCGGCCCCGGCGCGGTGGACGTGTTCGTGTACACCGTGCGCGATTCCGACGGCGATGAAAGCACCACCACCATCACCATTGACGTCTACAACAGCAAGCTGTGCGCGGTCAGTGACACCGACGTCACCGTGTACGAAAAAGCTCTCGACCTGACCAAGGACGGGCAAGACCTGGCCGCTGGCACGGTCACCGGCAGCGATCCGGCCAGCACCGGCGAAACCGCGTCGGGCACCCTGGTCGGCTCGGTCACCGGCGCGGTCGGTGCGATCAGCTATGCGCTGGTCGGCAGCGCCACCGGCAACTACGGGCAGATCGTGCTCAACCCCAACGGCACGTACACCTACACCCTGACCTCACCGGCCAGCACCACCCCGCACGCCGATGACGGCGCCAACACCCTGACCGAAACCTTCACCTACCAGGCCACCGATTCGCTGGGCAACGTCGTCACCAGCACCATCGTGGTCAACATCGTCGATGACGTGCCGAAGGCGATCAACGACAGCAACGCCAGCACCGCGTCGGAAACCCAGTTGACCCTCAACGGCAACGTGCTGACCAACGACGTGCAAGGCGCCGACGTAGTGGCGACCGGCCCGAATGCCGGCCCGATCACCCCCGGCACCTTCACCGGTACTTACGGCACCTTGGTGCTGAACGCTAACGGTACGTACACCTACACGCTGAACACCAACGATGCGGACTTCAAGAATCTGCACGGCGGCGGCAACGGCACCGAGACTTTCACCTACACCCTGACCGATGCCGACGGCGACACCAGCACCGCCAACCTGGTGCTGAACATCCACAACAACGATGATCCGGTGATCCTCAACGGCCTCGACGTGAATGGCGGCGAACTCACCGTCTACGAGAAAAACCTCAGCGACGGCACCAGCCCCAATATCCCGGCGCTGACCCAGAGCGGCACCTTCACCGTCACGGCCCTCGACGGTCTGCAAACCCTGACCGTGGGCGGCATCGCCGTGATGACCAACGGCGTGGCCGCCGGCTTCCCGCAATCGACCGTCACCCCGCTGGGCAGCACGCTGACCATCACCGGTTACAACCCGACTACCGGCGTGGTCAGTTACAGCTACACCCTGGTGGATAACGAAACCCACCCGAACGCCAACGGCGCCAACAGCATCACCGAGAACTTCAACGTGGTGGCGACGGACACCGACGGCAGCACTGCGACCGGGCAGATCAACGTCAACATCATCGACGACCTGCCAACCGCCAAACCCGACACCGGTTCGGTGGCGGAGGGCGGCACGGTCAACATCAGCGTGCTGGGCAATGACGTCAGCGGCGCGGATGGCGCAGCGATCGTGGTCGGCGTGCGCGCCGGCGGCAATACCGCGACCTCGGCCATCGGCGGCCTCAACAGCAACATCAACGGCAACTACGGTTACCTGACCCTCGATGCGGCGGGTAACGCGGTCTATCACAGCAACCCGAACTCGGTGAGCCCGCCGGGCGCTACCGATACCTTCACCTACACCATCCGCGACAGTGACGGCGACGAAAGCACCACCACCATCACCGTCAACGTCGCCGACAGCAAACTCGTGGCCTCGGTGGATCAGGACGTGACCGTCTACGAGAAAGCCCTCGACCTGACCAAGGACGGCCAAGACCTGGCCCCCGGCACGGTCACCGGCAGCGACCCGAGCAACACCGGCGAAACCGCGACCGGCACGCTGGTCGGTTCGGTCAGCGGCGGCAGCGGGGCGATCACCTACACCCTGGTCGGCAGCGCCACCGGCACCTACGGGCAGATTCTGCTCAACCCCGACGGCACGTACACCTACACCCTGACCTCGGCACCGAAAACCACGCCGAACGCCAACGACGGGCCGAACACCCTGAGCGAAAGCTTCACCTACAAAGCCACCGATGCACTGGGCAACAGCACCACCAGCACCATCGTGGTCAACATCGTCGACGACGTTCCCAAAGCGGTGGCCTCGGACCGTTCGGTGACGGCGGTGGAGATCGACTCCAACATCCTCATCGTCCTCGACATCTCCGGCAGCATGGCCGATGCCTCCGGCGTGCCGGGCCTGTCGCGGCTGGAACTGGCCAAGCAGGCGATCAGCGCCTTGCTCGACAAGTACGACGATCTGGGCGACGTGAAAGTGCAGCTCGTCACTTTCAGCAGCAACGCCACCGATCGCACCGCGGTGTGGGTCGATATCGCCACGGCCAAGACCATTCTGGCCGGCCTCAGTGCCGGCGGCGGCACCAACTACGACGCCGCCGTGGCAACCATGTACAACGCGTTCAACACCTCGGGCAAACTCACCGGGGCGCAGAACGTCGGCTACTTCTTCTCCGACGGCAAACCCAACGAGGGTGACATCGGCACCGCCGACGAAGCGACGCTCAAGGCGTTCCTCGATGCCAACAACATCAAGAACTACGCGATCGGTCTGGGCAGTGGCGTGAGCAACGCCAACCTCGATCCGCTGGCGTACGACGGCATCACGCACACCAACACCAACGCGGTGGTGGTCACCGACCTCAACCAGCTCAACTCGGTGCTGTCCGGCACCGTCGAAGGGGCGCCGGTTACCGGTTCGTTGATTGGCGAGGGTGGCACGTTCGGCGCCGATGGCGGGTTCATCAAATCCATCGTGGTCGACGGCACCACCTACACCTATGACCCGAAAGCCAACGGCGGCCAGGGTTCGCTGGTCGCCAGCGGCGGCGCCAACCACGGCACGTTCAACACGGTGAACAACACCCTGAGCATCGCCACCAACAACAGCGGCACCCTGGTGGTCAATCTCGACACCGGCGATTACAGCTACACCTCGCAAAAAACCACCACCGTGGTGATCACCGAGAACATCGGCTTCACTCTTAGCGACAACGATGGTGACCTCGCCAGCTCGACCCTGACGGTGAAAGTGATCCCCAACGCGCCTCCGGTGGCGGTGGACGACCACATCATCACCAACGTGCTGTCGGGCAACATCGTGGTGCCGGGCGAGTTGTTGCTGGCCAACGACACCGACCCCAATGGCGACACCCTCAACGCCACGCCAACCTCGTTCAACACCGGCTGGGTCTCCAAATCGGCAGACTTTACGGGCAGCGGGGCGATCAGCTTCACCGGCACCAACGCCAACACCGCCGCCAACCAGAACCTGGCCAACGTGCGTAATTCGTTCAGTGCCAACGCCGCGACCATGACCGCCGTGCTGGTGGTCAGCGGCTACCTCGGCGCGGTGACCAACACCAACGCCAACGATGAAGACCGCATCACCGTCAACCTGCGCCAGGGCGAAACCCTCAATCTGGACCACAACCTGGCGGCCGGTCACATCACCATGGAGTACTCGATCAATGGCGGCGCCTACATCGCCCTCGCGGACGGCCAGACCCTGACCGCGACGTCCGATGGTGTCTATCAGATTCACATCACCAACATCACCAACACCACGGGCAGCAACGCCAACGCGGCGGAGAACTACCAGCTGACCATGACCCTCAACTACGCCGGGGCCCACGACATCACCCCGGACTACCACGGCACCTACACCGCCAACGACAACCACGGCGGCAGCGACACGGCGAACGTGACCATCAGCTATCAGGACGGCCACATCCTCACCGGCACCTCGGGCGATGACGTCCTGGTGGCCGGCACCGGCGACAACATCATCAACGCGGGCGACGGCAACGATGTACTCACCGCAGGCTCTGGCAACAACGAACTGCACGGCGGCGCCGGCAACGACTTGCTCTACAGCGGCCCGGGCAATGACCTGCTCGACGGCGGCACCGGCATCGACACCGCCAGCTACGCCCATGCCACCGCCGGGGTGACGGTCAACCTCGGCCTGCTCGGTGCGCAAAACACCATTGGCGCGGGCACCGATACCCTGACCGGTATCGAAAACCTTGTCGGCTCGAACTTCAACGACACCCTCACCGGCGACAACAATAACAACGTGATCAACGGCGGCCTGGGCAACGACATCCTCAACGGTGGCGGCGGTGACGACCTGCTGATTGGCGGCATGGGCAACAACACCCTGACCGGCGGGCCGGGAGCGGATACCTTCCAGTGGCTCAAGGGCAACAGCGGTCACGACCTCGTCACCGACTTCACCCCTGGCACCGACAAGCTCGACCTGTCGCAACTGCTGCAAGGTGAAAACGGCACGTCGGCGTCACTGGATGACTACCTGCACTTCACCGTCACCGGCAGCGGCGCCTCGGTCATGACCAGCATCGACGTCAGCGCCATGGCCGGCGCCACGCCGAACCAGACCATCGACCTGGCCGGCGTCAACCTCGCCAGCCACTACGGCGTGACACCGGGGGCGGGCGGGTTGATCGCCAGCGGGCACGACACGGCGACGATCATCAACGGCATGTTGAATGATCATTCGTTGAAGGTGGATACGGTTTGATCTGAACGCTGAAACGACAAAACCCGCCGTCCCGATCAAACGGGACGGCGGGTTGTGTTTTTGCGCGTCGATCGCCCCCACCTCGAAACACTTGATCGTTCCCACGTCGAGGCGTCGAACCGTCCGCGTGGGAATGCCTCAATGGACGCTCTGCGTCCGCTCTTTGGGACGCGGAGCGTCCCGGGCTGCATTCCCACGCAGAGCGTGGGAACGATCAGACGGCGGGTTTTTCTTTGCTCAGGTTACAGCGGGCGCCTCAGCCTTCACTTCCAGATTATCCAGCACCCGATTCACCGCCAGCTCCCCCAGCATGATCAGCTGCGCAATCCCCAACAGCACATGCCGCTGCGAGCCATCCACCAACCCGGCGAAGTCATTGGCCATGGTCTTGGCCGAAGTCAGGGTTTCGCAGGCGTCGGCCAGCAGTTCTTCGCTGTCGATACCGGGGGCGATGAGGTAGCGGGCGTTGGGTTTGAGTAGCGGTTTTCTGGGGAGTAGCGGATTGAGGTAATGGTCGAGGGCGCGCTCGGCGGCTTCGTGGAATTTCTTGGAATCGAGGGTTTCGTAGGGCGAGGTGGGGTCGGTTTCGGGCGGGTTTGGCGTGGGTTTGATCATGGTGAAGCTCCTTGAGAAATGGGGCCGTCATCCATCGCTGCTAAACGAATTAGGTGGCGGCTGAACGCGGGTTAGCAGACCAGGCTCAAGGATCCCGGCGCACCGAAGTGCCCCACGTCACAGCCGCCATAACAAAACTTTGGCGACACCAACGTGCCTTGAGGTTAACCGGGCTGCTAAACCCGATCGCTGTTATTCAGCGACCGCCAAACAATAGAACCCGCCCCCAAGGCGCACAAGCCGGCGGATTCTGGCGGATGCGTAGGCAAAGGCGCAAGGTTGCGTGGCTTTGCGGACATATCCTTCAACACACTTCAACATGGATTTTGAAACAACAAAACCCGCCATCCCCGTTGAACGGGAGGGCGGGTTTTCAGGACGGAGACTGGAGAATAAATACGTCCCCATTTCCTCCATTTCCTATTTCCTACGTCTCTGTTTTCAATTATTTCGCAGGAATAACCGAGACCGTACTACTGGCTGCATTACTGACATAGAGGAGGGTGCCATCCGGAAGGACGGTGATTGCACCTGGACCTTGCCCGACGCTGTCGGTCTTGATAACCGCCTGACTCTGCGTATCAATCACCGCGACTAAATTGTCAAGATAAAGGCATACGTAGGCACGGGAGCCGTCCGGGTGAAAGGCAAGTTTTGAAGGATGTTGCCCGACGCTGATAGCTTTGATAACAGTATGACTCTGGGTCTCAATCACCGAGACTGTACCGCTTTCTTTATCAGTCACGAAGACATGAGAGCCGCTTGGATTGGCGGCGATTTCGAAAGGCCATTGTCCAGCGTTGACAGTCTTGATAACCGTTTGACTTCGGGTATCGATCACCGAGACTGTACGGAATCCTGCTTGAGTCACGTAGAGGTATGAGCCGTTCGGATTGATGGCGATCCTGAGTGAGCCTGGCAGGTTGTCGATAGTCTTGATAACCGTCAGGTTCTGGGTATCAATCACTGTGACTGAGCGGTAAGTGGCACTACACACGTAGACACGAGTGCCGTTCGGATGGATAGCGATCCCATTTGGCGTGACTCCGACTTTGATGGTTGCGGTAACCGTTTGACTTTGAGTATTGATCACCCAGACTGTACTGGCTAAGGCGCCGTACACATAGAGAAAGAGGCCGTTCGGGTGGATGGTGATGCCTGATGGGTCTTGCGCCAAGCGGATGGTATTGATAACCGTCTGATTACCGGCATCAATCACCGAAACTGAACTGCCTTTGGTATTACACACGTAGACATGGGAGCCGTTCGGGTGGGCTACGCTACCTACTGGCTCTTTCCCGACTGGAATGGTCGCTGACAGGCCGATGCGTAGCGTTCTTGGCGGAGCCGATACCGGCCCCGAATCATAGTTGCCTTCAACCGCATAACTATGAAGCCCTGGTGTTTGAGTGCCCGTGTTATAGGTCCAGTTTCGACTTCCATCCACGGCGATCAGTCCCTGCTGTCGGACTCCGTCGATACGTAGATAACAGGTCGCATTCGCCCTGGCTTTGCCGCTCATCGCAAACAACGTTTCGGAAGTGCTGGAGCCCTCAGGAATCTCCTTCCCGCTGATCAAGCCTTTGATCATCTCAATCGTCAGCGTCTCGGCTGCGCCCACTGTCAGTACCCATTGGTGAAAGGGCGTCGAACTGGAGTTTGCACGCAAGCCAAAGGTGTGCGCCCCGTCCAGCATATTCTGCACTCGATGAAGGTATCGACCGCTTGTGTTGAACACGCTACCAGGCGGCGTCAAAACCTTGATGACGCCGTTATGGGTGTCGGTAATTTCCAACGGATCTCCGGGTGGACCGTCAGCCCCCATCTCGATGTCTTTGGATTGCGTAATGTCAGGGTTCTTTAGTGGGGTCCCGCCGGGAAACGTGCTGAAAAAAGAAAAAAACGGATTCTGGGTGCTCATGGCAAAGGTTCCTTTGTGGGCCCAGCCGGTTCCGTCGGAAGGCTGCAGGCATGCACCATGGAACGCCATCAAAAGAATGCTGCGCACCTGTCAACTCTGACAGTCACGACAAGCGGTCAAGACTTGCGCAAAGTCTTCTGCCGCAGGATATAAACCGTCACCAACACCGCACTGGTCAACATGAACCCTCGCGCCCAAGGCAGCGGCACCAGGTAGCACGAGAACAGAATGCTCGCCCACATCAGCCCGATCGCGTAGACCTTGCCTTTAAGCGGTATGCCGTTGCCATCGAGGTAGTCGCGAATCCATGGCCCGAGTCGGGGATGCTCGACCAGCCATTGGTAGAAACGCGGAGAGCTGCGGGCGAAGCAGGCGGCTGCCAGCAGAATGCGGGGAAAATAAATATGTTTCCATTTCCCTGCATTTGCGGACACAACCTTCAACACACTTCTACAGGGGGGTTCGATGGCGCTGAAACGACAAAACCCGCCGTCCCGATCAAACGGGACGGCGGGTTGTGTTTTTGCGCGTCGATCGCCCCCACCTCGAAACACTTGATCGTTCCCACGTCGAACCGTCCGCGTGGGAATGCCTCAATGGACGCTCTGCGTCCGCTCTTTGGGACGCGGAGCGTCCCGGGCTGCATTCCCACGCAGAGCGTGGGAACGATCAGACGGCGGGTTTTTCTTTGCTCAGGCTACAGCGGGCGCCTCAGCCTTCACTTCCAGATTATCCAGCACTCGATTCACCGCCAGCTCACCCAGCATGATCAGTTGCGCAATCCCCAACAGCACATGCCGATGCGAGCCATCCACCAGCCCGGCGAAGTCATTGGCCATGGTCTTGGCCGAAGTCAGGGTTTCGCAGGCGTCGGCCAGCAGTTCTTCGCTGTCGATGCCGGGGGCGATGAGGTATCGGGTGCCGGGTTTGAGCAGTGGTTTTCGGGGAAGGAGGGGATTGAGGTAGTGATCGAGGGCGCGCTCGGCGGCTTCGTGGAATTTCTTGGAGTCGAGGGTTTCGTAGGGCGAGGTGGGGTCGGTTTCGGGCGGGTTTGGCGTGGGTTTGATCATGACGAATCTCCGTGATGGGATTTGGCCGCCACGACTCATCGCTAAACAAGTAAAGGTGGCGGCTGTACGCAGGTTAGCGATCCGGGTCACAGAAACCCCGGGTAGACCCGAAGGTCTCCCACGCACAGCCACCATTACGCCAAGTGCAGAGAAGAGACTGCAATCGGGATTGGGTGTTGTTGCGTCTGTAGTGGGCCGGATCGCTAAACCCGATCGCTGCTTTTCAGCGACCGCCAAACAATAGAACCCGCCCCCAAGGCGCACAAGCCGGCGGATTCTGGCGGATGCGTAGGCAAAGGCGCAAGGTTGCGTGGCTTTGCGGACATATCCTTCAACACACTTCAACATGGATTTTGAAACAACAAAACCCGCCATCCCCGTTGAACGGGAGGGCGGGTTTTCAGGACGGAGACTGGAGAATAAATACGTCCCCATTTCCTCCATTTCCTATTTCCTACGTCTCCGTTTTCAATTATTTCGCAGCAATAACCGAGACTGTACTACTGGGTGCATTAGTGACATAGAGGAGGGTGCCATCCGGAAGGACGGTAATTCCGCCTGGAGATTGCCCGGCGCTGACAGTATTGATGACCGCGTGACTCTGCGTATCAATCACCGCAACTAGATTGTCAGTGTGAAGGCTTACGTAGGCACGGGAGCCGTCCGGGTGAAAGGCGACCGACTCAGGATTTCGCCCGACGCCGAAAACCGTGATAACCGTCAAGCTTCGGGTATCAATCATCAAGACTGTACCGCCATCGTAATCAGTCACGTAGGCAACGGTGCCGCCTGGACGGACGGCGATACTCCGAGGTTTTTGCCCGGCGCTGATAGTCTTGATAACCGTTTCACTTCGGGTGTCTATCACCGAGACTGAACTGTATCCCAGCCGAGTCACGTAGACATGGGAGCCGTCCGGGTGGATGGCGACTCTGTATGAGGCTGGCAGGTTCTCGATGGTCTTGATAACCCTCATATTCTGGGTATCAATCACCGCGACTGCGCCGCTATAGTATTGACATGCGTAGATACGAGAGCCGCTCGGATGGACGACGATCCCAGTTAAATAGCCTCCGATTTTGACGGTCGTGATGACTGTCAGACTTCGGGTATCAATCACCGAGACTGCAGCTGTGGAATAACTGCATACGTAGACAACGAGGCCGTTCGGATGGACGGCGATGCCTGATGGCTCTTGCTCAACGCTGATGGTCTTGATAACCGTCTGACTTGCGGTATCAATTACCGAAACTGAACTGCCTTTGTAATTACACACATAGACACGGGAGCCGTCCGGGGTAGCTAAGACGTTTGACGGACTATCCCCGACTGGAATGGTCGCTGACAGGCCGATGCGTAGCGTTCTTGGCGGAGCCGATACCGGCCCCGAATCATAGTTGCCTTCAACTGCATAACTATGAAGCCCTGGTGTTTGAGTGCCCGTGTTATAGGTCCAGTTGCGACTTCCATCCACGGCGATCAGTCCCTGCTGTCGGACTCCGTCGATACGTAGATAACAGGTGGCATTCGCCCTGGCTTTCCCGCTCATCGCAAACAATCTTTCGGATGTGGTGCCGCCGTCAGGGATTTCCACATTGCTTGGTAAACCCACGAGCGAAGTGATGGTTGGAATATCCGGCTCTGCCTCACCGAACATTTCTCTCAGTACTTTCGAAAACATCAGCCGTTCGCCACTGCCGGATTTGTACACGCTGTAGTTGATGAGCGTCAGTACGCCCTTGTTGGCGGCAAGCCAGTCTCCCGACAGCGTAAAAGTCGGAATTGTCCCGGTCTGGACTTTGCGTTCATCGCTTTCCCACACGGTTTTACCCACGGCACGAATACGTACGGTGTAGCCAGTGATCATGCCCACGTAACTGACGCTGAGGGTTTTTTTGTCGCTCGCCAGTGTGGGGGCCCGGAGGTCGAACGGATAGGGGGCTATGTGCAATAACTGGGTGCGGGAATAAATCAGCGCTGTCCCTGGAGTCTCGCGCACGGTGTAGTAGACACTCACGGTATGGCCAATGGCATCTACGACTTCCACGCGAGGCACGGGCACATTGATCACACCGGGAGTGCCCACTGTCACGACGGCCGAATGATAGGTGTGTCGAGGGTTATCAAAAGTGATGCGAACGGTATGCCCCCTCGCCATGCCCGTGTAATGGGGAACCTGAACGATGAGTTCGTTATCACTGTACATATCATTGAAGTTGAGGTGATCGCCGGCCCCTGTGGCTTTCGGTATTTTAGGGGCAAACGGCTCCGGCAATGCATTGGGAGCATTGGTGGGTCCTGTTGATTTGACTGACATGATGCACCGCCTCTTTTTTTGAAAATGAACAAGAGGGGTGAGCTAACACCCGCATCAAAACAGGTGCTACTGTCAGAAATTACAGGTGGGCGGGGCTATCAGACCAACGGTCAGAATTGCAAACCACGACGTCGGAGATCAAAAAAATCACGTTCAGAAAGAAAGGCGGATCAGTCTACGGCTGCTCACGATTTTCGTAGTGTCTTCTGCCGCAAGATATAAACCGTCACCAGCACCGCACTCGTCAACATGAACCCTCGCGCCCAAGGCAGCGGCACCAGGTAGCACGAGAACAGAATGCTCGCCCACATCAGCCCGATCGCGTAGACCTTGCCTTTAAGCGGTATGCCGTTGCCATCGAGGTAATCGCGAATCCATGGCCCGAGCCGGGGATGCTCGACCAGCCATTGGTAGAAACGCGGAGAGCTGCGGGCGAAGCAGGCGGCTGCCAGCAGTAGGAAGGGAGTGGTGGGGAGAACAGGCAGGAATATCCCGATCACCCCCAATGCCACGCTCAGCCAGCCGATGGCCAGCAGGATGTAGCGCAGCATCAGGGGGCGGTTGCCTATGGGGTTGTCCATAGGCCGGATCTTAGTGGTGACGTGGCTTGAGGATCGCCGGCTTTTCGTCGGGTGCCTGGCACAGCAGGTACAGCGCGGTCAGGGCTTCCGGGATCTGCACGATCATGTCGTCCATCAGGTTGGCGTCCCTGGCGATGTCTTCGAACTCGGGCTGTTCGTCGAACAGGCCCGAACCGACCATGATCGGCAGGAGCATTTCGCTGACTTCTTCTTCGGCCGTTTCGAACCAGGCCGCCTCGCGCAGGAACACGCCCTCCATGAAACCGATGCACCAGCCGCGCAGTTCGGAGTCGTCCGGGTCGTCGCCCAGGTCCAGCTCGCAGGGCAGCTCGAATTCTTCATCCGACGCCAGTTGGCGAGCAATGTGGGCCTTGAGGCCGATCAGCGTGGCTTCGATCTCTTCACGTTGGGCTTCGCTGCTGTAATGCGGCTCTTCGGCGAACAGGGCGTCGATCCACTCACGATCCGGCACCACGTCGGCGCAGATCGACAGCGCAGTCAGGTAACCGTGAGCGGCCACGTAGTCCAGCGCCTCTTCATGCAGCTCGTCGGCGTCGAGGAAGACTTGCAGGCGGGTTAGTTGCTCGGCGAAGGACATTAAAGGGCTACCTTGGGGGAATAAACAATGCGGGAATTCTAGGCCTTCTTGAGCCCTCAAGCCAGCCGCACGGCAGATTTGCCCGTACAAGCTTCTTATCGGCGGTGCCCTTTGCCGGGGAGGGCTCGGGTATACTGCCGCGCTTTGCGATCCCTGCCGGTGTCGCGGCTGTTTTTGTACGGCGCGATGCAATGCGCGCTTACGTTTTGTTTAAAGCAGCTTCGGCTGTCTTGAACCAGCCTGTGCAGGGATGTTTCGGTGGATTTTTGGAGTTTTTATGCTCGAACAGGCTCAGCGCGTCCTCAAGGACATCTTCGGCTACGACAGTTTCCGTGGCCGTCAGGGTGCAATCATTGAGCGCGTGGCCAGTGGCGGTGATGCCCTTGTCCTGATGCCGACCGGCGGCGGCAAGTCGCTGTGCTTCCAGGTGCCGGCGCTGCTGCGCGACGGCCTGGCGGTGGTGGTGTCGCCGCTGATCGCGCTGATGGACGATCAGGTCGCCACCCTCGAAGAGCTGGGCGTGGCCGCTGCCGCGTTGAACTCCACCCTGAGCGCCGAGCAACAGCGCGACCTCGCCAACCGGATCAAGCGCGGCGAAGTGAAAATGCTCTATCTGGCGCCGGAGCGTCTGGTGCAGCCGCGCATGCTGTCGTTCCTGCAAGGCTTGAACATTGCGCTGTTCGCCATCGACGAAGCGCACTGCGTATCGCAGTGGGGTCACGACTTCCGCCCGGAATACCTGCAACTGGGCCAGTTGGCGGAAATGTTCCCGGACGTGCCGCGCATTGCCCTGACCGCCACCGCCGACAAGCGCACCCGCGAAGAAATCGTCACCCGCCTGCACCTGCAGAACGCCGAACGTTTCCTGTCGAGCTTCGACCGGCCGAACATCTTCTACCGCATCGTGCCCAAGGAGCAGCCGCGCAAGCAGTTGCTGGCGTTCCTCGCCGAGCGGCGCAGCGATGCCGGTATCGTCTACTGCCTGTCGCGCAAGAAAGTCGAAGAGGTTGCCGCGTTTCTTACCGAGCAGGGCTTCCCGGCGCTGCCGTATCACGCCGGTCTGCCCAATGATCTGCGCGCCTATCACCAGAAGCGCTTCCTCAATGAGGAAGGCCTGATCATGGTTGCCACCGTGGCGTTCGGCATGGGCATCGACAAACCCAACGTGCGCTTCGTCGCTCACCTCGACCTGCCGAAATCCCTTGAAGCCTATTACCAGGAAACCGGGCGTGGTGGCCGTGACGGTCTGCCGGCGGACGCGTGGATGGCCTACGGTCTGCAAGACGTGGTGATGCTCAAGCAGATGCTGCAGAACTCCGAAGGCGACGAGCGCCACAAGCGTCTGGAGCAGCACAAGCTCGACGCGATGCTTTCGCTCTGCGAAGAAACCCGCTGCCGCCGTCAGGCGCTGCTGGCGTATTTCGACGAAGACATGCCCGAGCCGTGCGGCCACTGCGACAACTGCACCGACGGCGTGCAGACCTGGGACGCCACCGAGCCTGCGCGTCAGGCGTTGTCGGCGATCTATCGCACCGGCCAGCGTTATGGCGTCGGCCATCTGGTGGACGTGCTGCTGGGCAAGGACAACGAAAAGGTCCGCAGCTTCGGCCATCAGCACCTGTCGGTGTACGGCGTCGGCAAGGCGCTGAGCGAGAGCGAGTGGCGCTCGCTGTTCCGTCAGTTGGTTGCCCGTGGTCTGGCGGATGTCGACCATGAAGGCTACGGCGGGCTGCGCCTGAGCGATACCTGCCGGCCGCTGCTCAAGGGTGAAGTGAGTCTGGAGCTGCGCCGCGACCTGAAGCCGCAAGTCACCGCCAAGAGTGGCAGCAAGAGCCCGGCCAGCCAGCTGGTGCGCGGCGAAGAACGCGAACAGTGGGAAGCGTTGCGCGCCCTGCGACGCAAACTGGCGGAAGAACACGGCGTGCCGCCGTATGTCATTTTCCCCGATTCAACCTTGCTGGAAATGCTCCGCAGCCAGCCGACCTCGCTGGCGGACATGGCCCGGGTCAGCGGCGTCGGCGCACGCAAGCTGGAGCGTTATGGCGAGGCCTTCCTCGAAGTGCTCGGCGGCGAGGCCGAAGCGCCGAAAGTGGTGGCCGATGTGCGCCACGAATTGATTACCCTGGCCCGCGCCGGCATGACGCCGTTGCAGATCTCCGGCCAGTTGCAGTGCTCGGAAAAGAACGTCTACACCATGCTCGCCGAAGCGATCGGCAAGCAGCAGCTGTCGCTGGAACAGGCGCTGGATTTGCCGGAAGACCTGATGGGCGAAGTCCAGGACGCTTTCCTCGACGGCGAAGGCGAGTTGCCGTCGGTCGCCGAAGTGGCCGAGCTGTTTGCCGGTCGTGTACCGGAAGGCGTGCTGTATTGCGTCAGGGCTGCGCTGCAATCTGAATTCGAAATGTGAGAGGGCGTTTACGCCAACCGTCATACCGATGTAACGATTCAGTACAGGGCGCCTCTTGCCTATAGGCAGATGTCATGCTTAGCTGACTAATAATTAGTTTTTCTCTATTTGTTCAGTCTAATCATGAGTGTTTTATGCCGTTAACCGATCAACACCGTTTTGGCATGCAATTGGCCCAGATGTCCCGTGGCTGGCGTGCCGAACTGGATCGCCGGCTGGCCGGCCTGGGCTTGTCCCAGGCACGCTGGCTGGTGCTGCTGCATCTGGCGCGTTTCGAAGAGGCGCCGACCCAGCGGGAGCTGGCGCAGAGCGTCGGCGTCGAAGGGCCGACTCTGGCCCGTCTGCTCGACAGCCTGGAAAGCCAGGGTCTGGTGCAACGCCAGTCCGTAATGGAAGACCGCCGGGCGAAAAAAATCGTGTTATGCGCACCGGCCCTGCCGCTGATCGAACAGATCGAAACCATCGCCACGCAACTGCGCAAGGAATTGTTCGAGGGCATCGATGAGGCCGATATGAAGGTGTGCATGCGGGTTCACGGGCACATTCTGGCCAATCTGGAAAAGTCTTGAGGCACAACCGCGTGCCGTTTTTTTGAGAGATCGCGCTGGGCAGACTATAAGAACTACTGGGCAATATCGTGTTCGTACCGGATGTGCGAACGCATAGAAGTCGGTTTTGCTTATTCAAGGGATGCTCATGCTCGGAAGTCGGCACGTGGTACTGCGTTGCGCCAATTCGCTGCTGGTGGCCGGTGTACTCACCTGGTCCACCGCGTCATTGGCGCTGGGGCTCGGTGATATCACCGTGCATTCAGCCCTCAATCAGCCGCTCAAGGCTGACATCGCCCTGGTGGATGTCGGAGGGCTCAGCGAAAGCGAACTCAAAGTCAGCCTGGCCACGGCGGACGAGTTTGGCCGCGCCGGCGTCGAGCGCGTGTTCTTTCTCAATGACCTCAAATTCACCCCGATCCTGCGCGGTAATCGCAACATGATCCGGGTGACCTCGACCAAACCGGTCAACGAACCCTTCCTGAATTTCCTGGTGCGGCTCGATCAGCCCAATGGTCACCTGCTGCGCGAATTCACCGTATTGATCGACCCGCCGGGTTCGCCGGGGATTGTCCCTGCCTCCGACGAGCCGGATGCCCGAGCGCAATCGTCGGAGTTCCCGACGCCCGAGGCCCCCTCCGCAACTACGCCGACCAAACCTGCCGCGCCTGTACAACCACCGCCCCCGGTCGCCGACGCGCAGGCCGAGCAATTGGCGGCGAGCCTTGTGCAGAACCAGCAACTGCAAAAAACCATCGATGAGTTGAACGTGAAGCTTCAGGCGCAGGAAGTGCTGATCGCTGATGGCAAGAAACAGCTCGGTGATTTACAGGCCCGTCTGATTGAAGTGCAACAGACGCCGCCGACACCTGTCGCACCCGTGGCGCCTGTGCCGGCGCCGGTCACTGCCCCGGTCGAGTCTCAGGAAGATTCACTCAATTGGCCGCTGCTCGGTGGACTGCTGCTGGTACTGGGATTACTGGTGGCAGGGTTGTACGTGCGCCGACAACGTCAGCAGGCGCCAGGGGCCGAGGCGCAGACACCGTTCCTGCCGGTACGAAACGAACCTCCGGTCGACGACGCCGAACCGATGCAGCCGAGTACCGTTCACAGTGCTGTGGAACATCGCGAAGAACACGCCAACGGCGATGTGCTGGAGGCGGTCGGTATTTATCTGGCTTACGGAAGGTTGGGCGAGGCTGCCGGTATGTTGCGCGATGCGTTGCAGCGGGAGCCGGAGCGCATCGATCTTGGCGTGCAGTTGCTTGAAGTGCTGGGTCGACAGGGCGATACGCCGGCCTATGACGAGCAGGAAAACCGCCTGCGCCAGCTCGGGGTCGAGGATCAGCGGTTGCAGGACATTCGCGCCCGCTATCCGAAACTGGTCAGTGCCGCACCTTTGGTGGCGGCGGCCCCGGTGATTGCTGCGCTGCCGATCGAACCTTCCACGCCTGTGGAGCCGGTAGCCGAAGACAATTTCGAACTGAACCTGGATCAGCTCTCAATGGCTTCCAGTTGGGATCTTGAGGAAACCCGCCCCAGCACGGCTGCGCATGAACAGGTTCCATCAACGCTCGGCTCCGATCTGCAGGTATTGCCACAGGATTTCGAATTGGCCGAAACCCTTGCCGACGATGAGGAAACCGCCGAGCTGGAATGGATCGCCGAGCCGGAAGCGCAGCCACTGGACGAGGACTTTCTCAACGAGTTTGGCGATCCCGGTCCGTCGCTGTCGCTGGAACCGCTGGAGCTACAGGCTGCGGAAGCCGAACCCGAACCCTCGGACGCCGCCAACGCCGGCAAACTCGAACAGGCCCAGACCTGCATCGACGACGGTGATATCGACAGCGCCATTGCCTTGCTCAACGAACTGCTCAAGGAGGCTGATGAACCCCTCAGGCAAACGGCGCGCACGCTGTTGGCGGGGATTCGCTGAGCGCTATCAGAAGGTCTGGCCGAGGTTAAGGTACACCGCCTGTTCATCCGCATCGTTCAAGCCGTAGCTGAAATTCAACGGCCCCAGCGGCGTATCGAAGCCGATGAACACGCTGGCCGCGTTGATGTAGCCGCTGTCGAATTCATTGTCGTTGTTCCACGCCCGACCGCGTTCCAGTGACGCACCGGCGTACAACGGGAAGTCCAGCGGCAGGTACGAGCGCGGGGTGAGGCGGCGGTAATACACCGCGCGCATCAGACTGACGTTTTGCCCGGAGATCGCGTCCTCGCGGAAACCGGACAATTGCCGGGCGCCACCGAGCAGGAAACTGGAGGTCACCACGTTGGCATCGTCCAGCGTGCGGCCGTAACGACCACCCAGAATCAGCGTATCCGGGCCGCTGCTCATGGCCTTGTCCAGTTTGAACTCCCACTGCCGGTAGCGCGTGTCGGAACCCAGGCTCGGTTCGTACTGCACCAGGGTCAGGCCGATGTCTTCGCCTTCGTGGGGGTAGTAAACGTTGTCCAGCGAGTCGAACGAATACTTCAGCGCATAGAACCCTTCGTTGAAGTTTTCGCTCGGCAGGTCCTGATCGCCAATCCGCACATCCGCCTTGCCCCAGGCCTCGCCGACCCCGAAACGGACTTCGCCGCTGTTGCCGATCTGTCGACCAAAGTTGAGGCCGAAGCCGTAGCGCTCGACGCGATACTGGGCGATCGGATCATTGTCCAGGACCGAATCGACGTTCTGTGCGGCGAACGATGCATAAGGCGCCACGAAGTAGCGAGAGCCCACGTCCAGCGGCTGATAGAACTCGCTGTACAACTCTTGTTTATCGCCGATCTGTGCCCGGGTCAGCCATTCCGCGCCGAGGCGGTTGATGCCGTTCATGCGATAACTGGCGCCGAGGTTGAAGGCGCTGTCGCCGCGCATGTCATCCGACAGGTTCAGGCCGACTCGCAGGTAATCGGTTCCGGTGCGTTTGCCGCGCGCGCTGATCACCAGCGTGTGATCAGCGCCCTTGTGCACCACGCGGTATTGCACTTGCTCGAAGTAATCGAGGCCGTAGAGGGTGCCCATGTCGGTTTGCAGACGGCCCAGATCCAGCGGTTCGCCGATGTGCTGTCGAATGTAATAGCGGATCACGTCATCGCCGACTTTCGAGTCGTTCTCGACCTTGATCGCAGTGATGATCGGCGTGCGCTGGCCCGGCGCGCGGGCGGCGTTGAGCTCAGCGTCTTGTGACTGCACGGGTTTGAGGCGGGCGAGGCGCACGTTCAGGGCCTGGGTCGCGCGGTAGCCGGCGTCGATCATCTCCTGGCCTCGACCGAAGTCGGTGGCGCCGAAACTCGCCAGTGGCGGCTGGATCAGCACGTCATCGGGATGCAGGGTCGCCAGTTGCTCTTCGGAGTTGCGCCGGGTCATCAGGGTGATCGACTGATTCAGCACATCGACCACGGTCACCAGTTGCTTGCGGTTGCGCAGCGGGGTGCCGATGTCGACCACGATGGCCACGTCGACGCCCATTTCCCGGGCCACATCGAGGGGAATGTTGTCGGTCATGCCGCCATCCACCAGCAGTCTGCCGTCGAGTTCGACCGGGGCGAACACCGCCGGGATCGACATGCTGGCGCGGATCACCTGGGGCAGATGGCCCTTGCGGAACACCACTTTTTCGCCGTTGGCGATGTCGGTGGTCACGGCGCGGAACGGGATCGGCAGCTTGTCGAAATCCCGGGTGTCGCTGGTATGGGCCAGCAGGCTTTCCAGCAGCAGCGCGAGGTTCTGGCCCTGAATCACGCCCAATGGCAGGCCGAGGCTGCCGTCATCGCGAAAGCTCAGTTTCTGTTTCACCAGAAAGTCGCGGTCGTCCTGCTTGCGCCGGAACGGCACGTCTTCGCGGGGCGGGGCGTCGGACAGCGCCTGCTGCCAGTCGATGGTCAGGGCGAGTTTTTCCAGCTCGTCGATCTTGTATCCCGAGGCGTACAGCCCGCCGACCACCGCGCCCATGCTGGTGCCGGCAATCGCATCGATCTTGATGCCTTGCTCTTCCAGAGCCTTGAGCACACCGATGTGCGCCAGCCCCCGGGCCGCGCCGCCGGACAGCACCAGGCCGACTTTCGGGCGTGTGGCCTCACTGGCATGAACGAACAGCGGCAGGAAACCAAGCAACAGGCAGATCAGAAGACGACGCATCGTGAGTCTCGGGGCGAGCGATAAAGCCGGCTATTATAGCGGCGCCCCTCTGGCTCAGGAGTTTCAGCGATCATGACCGTCACAAAACCGGAAATCGTCATCACCTATTGCACGCAATGCCAGTGGCTGTTGCGCGCCGCGTGGCTGGCGCAAGAACTGCTCAGTACCTTCGGCGACGACCTCGGCAAAGTGTCACTGGTGCCGGGCACTGGCGGGGTGTTCCACATCGCCTGCAACGATGTGCAGATCTGGGAACGCAAGGCCGACGGCGGTTTCCCGGAGGCCAAGGTACTCAAGCAGCGGGTGCGCGATCAGATCGACCCAGATCGCGATCTAGGGCACAACGACCGTACTCAGTGAGAAGCAGCCTCGGCCGCGACGGTTTTCTTGTCGTTGCTGCCTGACAGCCGGCTCGATACCACGATGGCAACGATGATCAGCGCGCCGCCGATCAACATGCGCAGGGTCGGCTCTTCATTGAACAGCAGCCACGCTACGGTTATCCCGTACACCGGCTCCATGGCGAACACCACCGCTGCGGTGCGCGCCTTGATCACCGCCAGACTGGCGACGAACAGGCTGTGGGCAACACCGGTGCAGAACACCCCGAGCAGACCGATCCACAACCAGTCGATGGCCCGCACCTCGCTCAGTTGCGGCGCCGCCACCGGCAGCAGACACAGCGCCACCACCACGTTCTGACACAGTGCCGCCTGCACCGCCGGGATGCGTCCGGAGCTGGCGCGGTTGGTCAGGGACAACAGGGAAAACAGCAGGCCCGACAGGATCGCCCAGAGCAGGCCGGTGGTCGCGCCGCTGGCCAGATCGAACGCCGGGGTCACCAGCACCAGCCCGACACTGACCAGCACCACCAGCACGATTTCGTTGGCGCGGATGCGTTCGCGGAAGATCAACCCTTCAAGAATCACCGTGAAGGCCGGGAAACTGGCGAAACCCAGGGTCGCAATGGCGACGCCCGCGACTTTGACCGCAATGAAGAAACTCACCCAGTGCCCGGCCAGCAGCACGCCGCTCAGGGCCAGTCGGCGCCAGTCCACGGCCTGCAGTTTCTGCCAGCCGCCCTGTTGGGCGAATCGGGCGAAAAACGCCAGGGCGAGCACGGCAAACGCGGCGCGTCCGAACACGATGACCGCTGGCGTTGCGGCCGCGAGTTTGCCGAAGACGCCGGTCAGGCCGAACATCAGTGCGCCGATATGCAGGGCGCCGAGGGCAGTACGGGGAGTCATTGCAGTCCTTTTTCCAAACACCATTTCAGGCACACATTGAAGCGTGTCACGACGGAAAAGTCTGTCGGCAGGCTATCGACTTTTGTCGTCAGCCTCGCGTCGCAATTGTGTAGGAGACGTGCCGAATTCACGCAGGACGGCGGCCGAGAACGCACTTTGCGAGTTGTAGCCGACGCGGCTGGCCACTTCACCGATGGGCAGCGTGGTGTTGCGCAACAGCGCGACAGCTTTGTGCAGCCGGCGACTGCGAATGTAGTCCATCGGCGTCTGCCCGCATTCGGCGACAAACCGTGCATGCAACCGGGCGCTGGATAACCCGGCGACGCGCGCCAGATCCGCGACTTGCAGCGGATAGGCCGCGTACTGCTCGATGTGGGCATCGAGCGCCGCGTAGGGCAGGCGGCGCGCGACGATTTCGGCGGGTGGTACGTGGTTCAGACTCGCCAGCAACAACACTGCGCCCTGTTGCGCAATCAGCGGATCATCCACCGGACTGTTCGCCAGCCAACTGACCAGTTGACCCTGCCCGGCATCCAGCGACAGACGCGCCGCGTTGTCCAGCAGGCGGCGACTGGCATCGGCATGATCGCCCAGCGAGCGTGTCAGCCATTGCTCGTCCGGCACATCCAGCACCAGACAGCGGCTGCCCTTGGGACTGCCGCACGCGTGATGCGCACCGGCGGGGATCACCACGAAACTCTGCTGCAATACCTGACTGCCATGCCCTTCGACTTCGAAATCCAGCGCACCGGACAGGCCGAACACCAGTTGCGCATGGTCGTGGCTGTGGGCGATCAGGTCGTGGCTGTAATGGCGCAGGGTCAGGATCGGTTGCATGGCGGTCTCCGGGCGAGCCGCCAGTCTACACCGGCGCAGGGGCGACGCGTTTGTCACAAGACTGACGCACACCTGTCATGGTCGATTAACCGGGCGCGCGCACAGTGGCGAAAACATCGCAGAGGGTTGCCCATGACCAGCGCCGAGCTCGCCAGACCCAGCCGTAAACAACGGGTGCGCACCCTATGGATCTCCGACGTGCACCTGGGCACGCGGGATTGCCAGGCCGAGCATCTTTCGCAATTTCTCAAGGGCTATCACGCCGACAAGATCTACCTGGTCGGCGACATCATCGACGGCTGGAAACTGCGCGGCGGCATGTACTGGCCGCAGGCGCACACCAACGTGATCCGCCGTTTGCTGACGATGAGCAAGCGCGGTACCGAGGTGATCTACGTTACCGGTAACCATGATGAATTCCTGCGCCGTTATTCGAAGCTGATTCTGGGCAACATCCAGTTGGTCGACGAAGCAGTGCACGTCACGGCCGATGGTCGGCATCTGCTGGTGATTCACGGTGACCAGTTCGACGTGATCACCCGCTATCACCGCTGGCTCGCGTTCCTCGGCGATTCGGCCTACGAATTCACCCTGACCCTCAACCGCTGGCTCAATCACTGGCGGGCGAAATACGGTTACGGCTACTGGTCGCTGTCGGCCTATCTCAAGCACAAGGTGAAGACCGCAGTCAGCTTCATCAGCGATTTCGAGGAAGCCATCGCCCACGAATGCGTGAAGCGCGAGCTGCACGGTGTGGTCTGCGGGCACATTCACCACGCCGAGATCCGCAAGGTCGGTGAGGTGGATTACCTCAATTGCGGCGACTGGGTGGAGTCGTGCACAGCGCTGATCGAGCACTGGGACGGCACGATCGAGCTGTATCGCCTGGCCGATGCGCAGGCGCGGGAGGCCGAACTGAAAGCGGCGAAGGTTGCCGAACTGGCCTGAGCGATGCCCCTGTGGGAGCGGGATTGTCTTTATGCGGAGGTGTGTTCTTCCATCGCCGCTTTGTAGATCGAGTTTTTCGGCTGAGCGAACAGCTTTTCCATCATGGGTTCGAAGAAGCTCAGCGGCAGGGTGTCGTACTCGGGGTCGAACGCCGCCGCGTCATATCTGGCGCAGAACTCCGCGGTCGCCAGAAACTGCGGATGGTCGCTGAACTGCTCGCGCAGGTGCCGATCCATGCCCAGGTGATGGAAGAAGTAGTAGCCCTGGAAGATCCCGTGCTTTTCCACCATCCACAGGTTCTCGGCGCTGACGAACGGCTTGAGGATGGCGGCGGCGATGTCCGGGTGGTTGTAGGAGCCAAGGGTGTCGCCGATGTCGTGGAGCAGGGCGCAGACCACGTATTCCTCGTCGCGCCCGTCGCGAAAGGCGCGGGTGGCGGTTTGCAGCGAGTGGGTCAGGCGATCTACGGGGAAGCCGCCGAAATCGCCTTCAAGCAGTTTCAGGTGCGCCACGATCCGGCTCGACAGTTGACGGGCGTAGGCGCTGAAATCCGCCGCGATGATCGCCCAGTCTTCCTGTGTGCCGTCCTTCATGTGGGTGAAACGGGCAGTGGCATTCATCGGCAATCCTCTTGATCGGAGTTTCTAGAACGGCACGCGGCCCAGGATCATGTCGCGGTACATGACGAAGTCGCCGAGCAGGCTGTAGAGCGGGTGCTGGAAAGTGGCCGGGCGGTTTTTCTCGAAAAAGAAATGGCCGACCCAGGCAAAGCTGTAGCCGGCCAGCGGCAAGGCAAGCAAAAGCAGCCAGGCGCCCTTGGCGATGGTCAGGGCGAGAATGAAGATCACCAGCGTCGTGCCAATGAAGTGCAGGCGACGGCAGGTGCTGTTGCTGTGCTCGCTGAGGTAATACGGATAGAACTCGGCGAAGCTGTTGAAATGCTTGATGGTTTCCACGACTGCGATCTCTGTGGTTATTGTTCTGATTGCAAGTTGTTCGGCGGGTAGCTTATTTGAGTCTAGAGTGATCATTGGCGTCGGCCAGTGACAATCGGCGCCACTTTACTATCCTTGGGAAATCGGCCGTAGTATGCGGCTCATCATGTCATTCAAGAAAAAACGCCATGAGCGAACGAACGACTTCTGCAAGCTGGGCGATGGGGATTGTCAAAGCACTGGAAATGGACGGCCTGGATTGCCGGGTTTTGTTCAGACAGCTGGGGCTCGACTATGCGGCGCTGGAGGATCCGGACGCACGCTTCCCGCAGGATTCCATGACCCGACTCTGGCAACGGGCGGTCGAGCTGTCCGGGAATCCGGCGATCGGCCTGAACATGGGCAAGGTGGTGCGGCCGGCTTCGTTCCATGTCGCGGGCTATGCGCTGATGTCCAGCAATACGCTGGCGGAAGGCTTTCAGCGACTGGTGCGTTATCAGCGGATCATCGCCGAAAGTGCCGACCTGAGCTTTCGTCTGCTCGACGAAGGTTATGCGCTGATCCTGACGGTGCATGGCGATCATCTGCCGCCGACCCGGCAAAGTGCCGAAGCGTCACTGGCCTGCGCACTCGCGCTGTGCGGCTGGCTGACCGGGCGTACGCTGCACCCGCGCAAAGTGCTGGTGCAGGGCGATGAGCCGGATGATCTTGAACCCTACAAACAAGCCTTCCATGCACCGCTGGTGTTCAACGCGCCGTATGACGCGCTGATCTTCGAGCGCGCCGACATGGAAGCGCCGCTGCCCACCGCCAACGAAGCGATGGCGCTGTTGCACGACCGGTTTGCCGGGGAATATCTGGCGCGGTTTTCTGAAAGTCGCGTGACCCACAAGGCGCGTCAGGTGTTGTGCCGTTTGCTGCCCCAGGGCGAACCCAAGCGCGATACGGTGGCGCAGACCCTGCATCTGTCGCAGCGCACCTTGCAACGGCGCTTGCAGGAGGAGGGCACCAGTTTTCAGCAGTTGCTCGATGACACCCGCCGCGAACTCGCCGAGCAATACCTGGCGCAGCCGAGCATGACCTTGCTGGAGATTGCCTATCTGTTGGGGTTTGCCGACCCGAGCAATTTCTTCCGCGCCTTCCGCCGCTGGTTCGACACCACGCCCGGCGATTACCGGGCGCGGTTGCTGGAGGCGCCAAACGCGATCAGTGACGCCAGAACGCCGGAATACACAGTACAAACACCGTAATGATCTCCAGTCGGCCGAGCAGCATGCCGAACGAAAGAATCCACTTGGCTGCATCCGGCAGGCTGGCGAAGTTGCCGGCCGGGCCAATCGTTTCACCCAGCCCCGGGCCGACGCCGGACACGGTGCTGGCGGCGCCGGTCAGCGCGGTCATCCAGTCCACGCCGAGCAGCGACAGCAGCAGGGCGATCACGCAGATGGTGATGGCGAAGAAGAACGAGAACGTCAGAATCGAACGGACGATTTCCTCGTCGAGGCGATGACCGTTGTACTTCTGCTTGATCACCGCCCGTGGGTGAATCAACTGATTAAGGTTGGCCTTGAGCAGAATATAGGCGACCTGGAAACGGAAGATCTTGATCCCGCCCGCCGTCGAGCCGGAGCAGCCGCCGACGAAGCCCAGATAGAAGAACAACATCAGCGAGAAGTTGCCCCACAGGCTGTAGTCCCCCAATGCAAATCCCGTCGTCGTGACCACCGACGTCACGTTCAGCGCCACGTGGCGCAATGCGTCCAGCCAATGCAGGTTGGTGGTCCACCAGTACCAGGTACCGAGCACCAGCCAGGTGACCAGCAACATCCCGAGCAAACCCTGCACCTGTTGATCCTTGATCAGCGCCCGGCGGTTGCCGCGCAGCGTCGCCACGTACAGGGTGAACGGCAGGCTGCCGAGAATCATCACCACCACCGCCACCCAGTGCACCGCCGGTTGCGTCCACTTGGCCAGGGACTGGTCGGAGGTCGAGAACCCGCCGGTGGAAATCGCCGACATCGCGTGGTTGATCGCATCGAACGGACTCATCCCGGCCCACCAGAACGCCAGGCTGCCGAGAATCGTGATGCCGACATACGCCGCCACGATCAGGCGCGCCACCATGTGCGAGCGGGGCATGACCTTTTCCGAGCGGTCCGAGGATTCGGTCTGGAACAGGCGCATGCCACCGATGCGCAGCAGCGGCAGGATCGCCACCGCCATGCCAATGAAGCCGATGCCGCCGATCCAGTGCAGCAGTGAGCGCCACATCAGAATGCCGGGGGACATATCGTCCAGATGGTTGAGCACGGTCGAGCCGGTGGCCGTGATGCCGGACATGCTTTCGAAGAACGAGTCGGTGTAGCTGATGTGCTGGGTCAGCAAAAACGGCAGCGCGGCGAAAATGCACACCACCAGCCAGCTGCTGACGGTCAGCAGGTACATGTCCCGGGGGCGCAGGTGAATGTGTTCCGGACGCCCCGGAATCACCAGCGCGAGGCCGGCGACGAAGGTGATCATGCTCGCCCAGAGGAACGACGGCAGATCGCCGGTGCGCTCGAAAATCACCAGGGTGGCCATGGGCACGACCATGGCGACGGCCAGGGTGATCAGGAAGATGCCGATGATGAAACCAATGATCCGTAAGGTCGGCAACGCCATGAAGTCCGCTCGGGCTGATGTGGGAAGGGCGCCATTCTACCTGCGGTGCAAGGCATGTAAACCGACGCGTCTGGATCACTTGCAGCTAGAATAGCCGGACATTTTTTTCAGGAGGTGGCCGATGCAGGCTCTCGACGCTTTGCTCAACCGTGTTTCCGTTCCACGACTGATCGATCCGGCCCCCACCGCCGAACAGCGCGAAGTGCTGTTCGCCGCCGCGACCCGCGCACCGGATCACGGCCATTTGCAGCCGTATCGCTTCCTGACCGTCGAAGGCGCGGCGCGTGAGCAGATGGGCGAGTTGCTGGCCGAAGCTGCACAGATGCAGGAAGGCGAAGTCTCCGAAGCAATGATCGACAAGGCCCGCAACGGCCCGCTCCGCGCGCCGCTGGTGGTCGTGGTCATCGCCAAATTGCAGGATCACGTCAAATACCCGAAGGCCGAGCAGTTGCTGGCCGCGGGCTGTGCAGCGCACGGGATTTTGCTGGCGGCTTACGCGCAGGGGATTGGCGCGGTGTGGCGCACCGGTGATCTGGCTTATTCGAAACATGTCGCCAAGGGTTTGGGCCTGACGGATGACGAAGAGGTGATTGCGTTCCTGTACCTCGGCACGCCGCAGAAAGAACCGCGGGTGGCCGAGAAGGTTGATCTGGCGGAGTTTGTCAGCGCCTGGCCGGGTAAAGCCTGACTCCATCAGGGCTGAACAACAGCCCCCGGCTCCAGCGGCAATTCAAGACTGGCCACAAACCCGCCCTGCGGGTGATTGACCAGCACCAGGGTCCCACCATGCCGCTCCGCCGCCCGTCGGGCAATCGCCAGTCCCAGGCCATGTCCGGCAGCAGTCTGGCCGGGCGCCCGATAAAACGGTTCGCCCAACTGGCTCAGATGTTCGGCATGCACGCCCGGCCCATGGTCACGCACGCTGACCACGATCCGCTCGCCCTGACGTGAAGCCTGCATTTCAATCGACTGCCCGACCGGGTTGAAGCGCTGGGCATTGCGCAGCAGGTTATCCACGGCGCGTTCGATCATGGTCGGCCAGCCTTTCAGATTGAGCGCGGGTTCGGCTTCCAGATGCACGGCCTGTTCCGGCGAGCCGAGTTGCGCGTCCTTTTGCAGGGTGGCGAGCAAGGCATTCAGATCCACTTCTTCGGCGCTGGCGTTGTCGGCATCGACCCGCGCCAGTACCAGAATTTCACTGATAAGCGCTTCCAGGCGATCACACTCGCGGGTCAGGCGCGGCCAGAGTTTTTCCCGTTCTTCCGGGCTGGCCCGTTCGGCCAGTGCCAGCGCGATGCGTAGTCGTGCCAGTGGTGAACGCAATTCGTGGGAGACGTCGCGCAACAGCTGGCGCTGACTGCCGATCAGACTTTGCAGGCGTGCGCCCATGCGGTTGAAGTCGTTGGCCAGCACACCGAATTCATCACGACGGTTGGCCAGTTGCGCGAGGCTGTTCTGTTGATAGGTGGTCTGGCCGAGGTCATGAACGGCGCCGCGCAGGCGACTGAGCGGGCGGGTGATGGAGAACGTCACCAACAGGCTGAACAGGGTCAGCACCACCAGTGCGATGCCCAGCGCACTCAATGGCCAGAGCAGGCTTTCGCGGTGCCAGGCGTCGAGTTCCGGGTGCGGGATGCGGTAGATGAAGAGGTAGGTGTCGCCGCTTTTGTCGCTGGTGAATTCGTCGGTCAGTCGGCGCCAGGGCAGGCGTCGGTCATCGTTGTTCTGCCGCGCCTCGAAAGCAGCTGCGCGACGGGGAAAGGTGCCGCGCACCACCGGGTCGCCGCTTTCGTTCAGCACTTGCACGTCGATGTGATATTGGCGTTTGCGTTGTTCGAGGATGTCCTGGGCGGCGTCTTCGCCCTGGGCTTCGTAGGTCTGCGTCCATTCGGCGGCCAGAGTGTTGAGGCCCGGGTGGCGGCTGAGGATCCACGCGTCCTGGTTGAGCATGTGCCCCAGCAGAATGGAAAGCCCTGCAACCAGAGCGATGGCCAGCCAGAAGCTGGCGAGGATACGCCAGAACAATGAACGCACAATGATTCCTCAGAACAAACGCAAAACCCTGTGGGAGCGAGCTTGCTCGCGATAGCGTAGTGTCAGACAGCTAAGTCTTGTCTGATACACCGCTATCGCGAGCAAGTCGAATCGTCGCACCGTCGCTCCCACATTTGATCGGGTGAAAGCAGGCCCGACGGGGTAAGCCGTCGGGCCTGGGGTCAGAACATTATTGCGCCTTTTGCGGCTGTTGCGCTTTCCAGGCTTTGAACTCGGCCCATTCGGCGCGACGCTCGGCCTGTTTCTTCTGGATCTCGTCGAATTTCTTCTGTTGATCCGGTTTCAAAACGGCGCGGACATCGGATTCGGCTTTCTTGTGGTTGGCCGCCATCTCGTCCTTCATGGCTTTCTGGTCGGCTGGCGAGAGTTTCTCCAGGTATTTTTCGACCGTCTGCTTACGCTCGTGCATCTGCTCGCCCATGATCTTGCGGATCTGCTCGCGCTGTTCGCGGGACAGGTCCAGCTGGCTGTACGGGCCTTTGCCGTGCATGCCGTGCATCTGACCGCCATGGCGCGGGCCGTCCAGCGGGCCACCCATCGGGCCGCCATCCTGTGGCATGGCCATGGCGACGGTCGGCAGGGCAGCGGCAAACATCAGAGCGATAAGAGTCTTGCGCATGGTGAATCTCCTTTGTCTCGTTCCCGGTACGTTCCGGATGAGTACAGATTACGGAGATCAAGGTCAGCGGCGGTCAGCGCTGTGTAAAGCTTGGGTAAACACGTTTTCGCGCCGACCTGACAAAACTGACAGACGATCAGAGGCTGTAGTAGTAGCCACGACTGCGCAGGGCGACGATGCGCGGGCGGCCGTCGGGGTGCGGGCCGATCTTTTTGCGCAGGTTGCTGACGTGCATGTCGAGGCTGCGGTCGTACAGGGTCAGCTTGCGGCCGAGGGCGATCTGCGCCAGTTCCTGTTTGTCCAGCGGCTCGCCCGGTTGCTTGAGCAAGGCTTCGAGCAGGCGGCTTTCGGAGACGGTGAGGGTGAATTCCTTTTCGTCGATGCTGACCACGCCGCGCACCGGGCTGAAGCTCAGGTCGCCCAGTTCGAGCTGGGTCGACACGGCGGCCGGGTGACTGCGGCGCAGCACGGCGCGCAGGCGGGCGGTCAGTTCGCGCGGATCGCAGGGTTTGGCCAGGTAGTCGTCGGCGCCCAGTTCCAGGCCGAGGATCCGGTCCAGCGGTTCGCCCCGGGCCGAGAGCATCAGTACCGGCAGGTCGGCGTGATCGCTGCGCAGTTGCTTGAGCAGTTCCAGACCGCTGCCGTCGGGCAGCATCACGTCCAGCACCACGGCCGCCGGCGCGGTTTCGGCCAGCGCCTTGCGGGCGCTCTGACCATCGTGGCAGGCCCGGACCTGAAAGCCTTCCTGGCTCAGCCAGCTACTCAGGAGCTCACACAGCTCCACGTCATCATCAATCAGTAACAGCTCGCTCATGACTCACTCAATTTAGCCATTGCCGACGTTTTCGGCTTGCTCCACTGGCAAAGATACCGCAGAGCAGCGCCAATAGCGCTACCCCGGCCCCGGTGACGAACCATTGCTGCTGTTCGGTCAGCAGGCGCGGCAGCGGGCTGGCCTGGGCTTCCTTGAGTTGCAGCTTTAGACGCTGGTTCTCCTGGCGCAACCGGGCAAGCTGGGCGCTTTCGCGGGTGTTGTCGGCATTTTGCAGTTGTTTGTTCAGTTCTTCCCGTTGCTGCTCGCTGGCCTTCAGGCGCTGCTGTAACTCGGTGATCTGACTGCCGGCGCTCAACGACAGCGGCGTGGAGTTGCCGCCTTCGGTGCTTTCTTCACCATGGGCGGGCGCCATGATCGACAACGTGACCAACATCAGACACAACGGACCCTTGCGCATCGCGACTCCTGTTTCCAAATGGATATTGGGCAGGTTGTCGGCCGGCAAACGAGAATAATGAGCGATTGAGAACGCGATGAACCGACAAGGTTCATCGCGTGGCGGTATTGGCGGGGAAGGTTACGGCAGGACTTGCTTGAACGGCTTGACGATTACGTTGGCGTAGACACCGGCGGCGATGTACGGGTCGGCATCGGCCCAGGCTTGCGCCGCGCTCAGGGAATCGAATTCGGCAACGATCAGGCTGCCGCTGAAACCTGCTGCGCCCGGATCATTGCTGTCGACCGCCGGGTGCGGGCCGGCCAGCACGATACGGCCTTCGCCCTTGAGCACTTGCAGGCGTTCAAGGTGTGCCGGGCGCGCAGCGAGGCGGGCTTCCAGGGAGTTGGCGACGTCGGTGGCAATGATGGCGTAGAGCATGTCAGTCCTCGGTTTTTGGCGTTGTGGTATCGGCGTCGTGCAGGTGACGGGACAGGTAGATGCCCTGAGCGACCAGGAACAGCACGGTCAAGCCCAGGCTGCCGAACACCTTGAAGTCCACCCAGTAGTCCTGGAAGGTGAACGCGACGAACAGGTTGGCGGCGCCGCAGAACAGGAAAAAGGCGATCCAGGCGATGTTCAGGCGCGTCCAGACAGCGTCCGGCAGGGTCAGCGCGTGGCCCATGATGCGTTTGATCAGCAGGCGGTCACCGATGAAATGGCTGCCGATGAAGGCCAGTGCGAACAGCCAGTTGACCACCGGGGCTTTCCATTTCAGGAAGGTTTCGCTGTGAAAGGCCAGGGTCAGGCTGCCGAACACGAGGCAGGCGACCAGCGTCAGCCACTGGCTCTTCTCCAGCTTGCGCTGCTTGATGAAGATCGCGCCGTACACCACCAGGGAGCTGATGATCAGCATGGCAGTGGCACTGTAAATGCCGCCTACCGTCAGTTCATGGCCGGCAACGTCGACGGTGCGTGGATCGAGTTTGTAGACGATGAAGAACAGCAGAAGCGGGATGAAATCGATGAATTGTTTCACAGTGAGAGCCAGAAGCTGGATGTGGCGGCATAATAACAAACATATGGGCGCGCGATAGCGCCAGCTGATTTGAGGTTACACATCCCCGTGAATGTTGATTTGCACTGCCACAGCACGGCCTCCGATGGCGCCCTGGCGCCTGCGGCACTGGTTGCGCGTGCGTTCGAGAACGGCGTGCGAGTCCTGGCCCTGACCGATCACGACACCCTCGAAGGCCTCGCCGAAGCGCGCACGGCCGCCGAGGCGCTGGGCATGCAACTGGTCAACGGCGTCGAGTTGTCCTGCACTTGGGGCGGGGCGACCATTCACGTTCTCGGCTACGGTTTCGACGTCAACGCCGCACCGTTGGTCGAGGCAATTGCGCAGTTGCACGACGGCCGCTGGCTGAGGTCAGAAGAAATAAGCCGCAAGCTCGCGCTCAAGGGCATGCCGAATGCGCTCGACGGCGCGCGGCAGATCCAACAGGAACTGGGCGACAGCGGCAACGCGCCGGCCCGCCCGCATTTTGCCGACTGGATGGTGCGTGAAGGTTTTGTAAAGGATCGCGCCGAGGCGTTTCGCAAATGGCTCGGCGCCGGCAAGCTGGGGGACGTCAAGCAACACTGGCCGACCCTCGAAGACACCGTCGGCACGCTGCGCGCCGCCGGCGCCTGGGTCAGCCTGGCGCATCCGTGGCACTACGATTTCACCCGCAGCAAGCGCCGAAAGCTGATTGCCGACTATATTCAAGCGGGCGGGCACGCGATTGAAGTGGTCAACGGTCACCAGCCTGCGGAACAGGTGGGCAGCCTGGCAATCCTTGCCCGTGAGTTCGGTCTGCTGGTCAGCGCCGGCAGTGATTTCCATGGCCCTGGTGGCTGGTCCGAGATCGGCCAGTACCGGCCGGTGCCGGAGGACCTTCCACCCCTGTGGTGTCGGTTCAAACATGACACAGTTATTGCCGCCGTCTGAACAGGTAGAGAATGTGAGTCAATTTTTCCAGATTCATCCGGAAAACCCGCAAGCGCGCCTGATCAAACAGGCCGTCGAGATCATCCGCAAGGGCGGGGTGGTGGTCTATCCCACGGACTCTTCCTACGCAATCGGTTGCCAGATCGGCGACAAGAACGGCATCGAGCGCGTTCGACGCCTGCGTCAGCTCGACGAGAAGCACAATTTCGCGCTGATCTGCAGCGACCTGTCGCAACTGGGCAATTACGCCAAGATCGACACCGGGACCTTTCGAATCCTGAAGGCCCACTTGCCGGGGCCGTACACCTTCATTCTCAACGCCACCCGCGAAGTGCCGCGCCTGCTGCTGCATCCGAAGAAACGCACCATCGGTCTGCGGGTGCCGAGCCATCCGATCGCGTTGGCGCTGCTGGCCGAACTGGGCGAGCCGCTGATGAGCGTGACCCTGATCATGCCGGGCGATGAAGACCCGCTGAGCGATCCGTACGAAATGCGCCAGTTGCTCGAGCATCAGGTCGATCTGATCATCGACGGCGGTTTTGGCGGCATCAAGGCCTCCACCGTGATCGACCTCACGGGCGATGATCCGGAAGTGGTCCGCGTCGGTTGCGGCGATCCGGCTCCATTCATGGTCGAGGCCTGAATGTCCGCAGTGGAAACCGTTGATCCCCAGGCCGGTGCCCAGCAGGAACTGCCGTTTGCCATGGTCTATGGCCAGGCAGTCACGGAAATGCCGCTGGACCTGTACATCCCGCCCGATGCGCTGGAAGTCTTCCTCGAAGCCTTCGAAGGCCCGCTCGACCTGCTGCTGTACCTGATCCGCAAACAGAACATCAATATCCTCGACATCCCGGTGGCGGAAATCACCCGCCAGTACATGGGTTATGTCGAGCTGATGCAGTCGGTGCGCCTGGAACTGGCCGCCGAGTACCTGGTGATGGCCGCGATGCTGGCCGAGATCAAGTCGCGGATGCTGCTGCCCCGGGCCGAAACCGTCGAGGACGAAGAAGACGACCCGCGCGCCGAACTGATCCGCCGCCTGCAGGAATACGAACGCTTCAAGGCCGCCGCCGAAGGCATCGACGGCCTTAGCCGGGTCGGTCGCGACGTGATCGTGCCCAAGCTCGACGCCCCGGAAGCCCGTGCGCGCAAGCTGTTGCCGGACGTGGCACTGGAAGAAATCCTGATGTCCATGGCCGAAGTGCTGCGCCGGGGCGACATGTTCGAAAGCCATCAGGTCAGCCGCGAGGCGCTGTCCACCCGCGAGCGCATGAGCGATGTGCTGGAGCGGCTCAAGGGCGGCGGGTTTGTGCCGTTCGTCGAGCTGTTCACCGCCGAGGAGGGCAAGCTCGGGGTGGTGGTGACCTTCATGGCGATCCTTGAACTGGTCAAGGAATCCCTGATCGAGCTGGTGCAGAATGAGCCGTTCGCCGCGATCCACGTGCGAGCCCGAGCCGAATAACGAGTCCCGATATGAACCTGACTGAACCCCGCGAGCTGGCGTCCCTGCTTGAAGCCTTTCTGTTGGCCTCGGGAAAGCCGCAATCCCTTGAGCGCCTGTATGAACTGTTCGAGGAAGGCGAACGCCCGGAACCGCCGGTCTTCAAAAAAGCCCTGACCCTGCTCGGCAAATCCTGCGAGGGCCGGGCGTTCGAGCTCAAGGAAGTCGCCTCCGGCTATCGCCTGCAAATCCGCGAGAAGTTCGCGCCTTGGGTCGGCCGTTTGTGGGAAGAACGTCCGCAGCGTTACTCCCGGGCACTGCTGGAAACCATGGCGCTGATCGCCTATCGCCAGCCGATCACCCGGGGCGAAATCGAGGACGTGCGGGGCGTGGCGGTCAACACCAACATCGTCAAGACGTTGATCGAGCGCGAGTGGATCCGCATCGTCGGTTACCGCGATGTGCCGGGCAAACCGGCGATGTTCGCCACCACAAAGGCGTTTCTCGACCACTTCAACCTGAAGAACCTCGACGACCTGCCGCCGCTGGCCGAGCTGCGCGAGATCGAGGCGGACCCGGTGCTCGACTTCGACGACGCCCCCGTGCCGCCGGGCTTGCAGGAGCTGGCCGACGCCAGCGCCGAGCCGGAAGAGCCGAAAGAGGAAACCAGTTTTCACACGCTGCTGCTGGAGCTGGACAGCATGGAGGAGGGGATCAAGACCGACTTCGACGACTTGCTGCGTGACGGGGTGGGCGGTGAATCGATGCCGAGCGGGGTTGAGTACGATCCGGTCGAGCCGTCGGTTGAGGGTGAGTCCGAATCTGAATTCGAGCCTGAATTTGAGTCCGAGTCAGAATTCGAGCCTGAGCCAGAGCAGGAAGACGATGTGCTCGGCGTGGCCGAGGCCCGGGAAAAGCTGCTGGCCGCCGTCGCCCGGCTCGAACAGCCCGCACCGGAACCCGCCGCCGAGGAAGAACTGAGCGAAGAAGAGGCCGAAGCCCGCGCACTGGCCGAAGCCATCGAAGCCGAACGCCGCGAGTTCGAGGATTGAGCATGACCTCGACCAAGGACCCGTGCATCAGCGTCTGTAAGTTCAGCGACGACATCTGTCTGGGCTGCGGCCGTAGCAAGCGCGAGATCCGGGCCTGGAAGAAACTCGACAAGGACGACAAGCGCACCGTACTGGCCGAAGCCGCGCTGCGTCTGATCAAGCTCGGGGCCACCGGTCGGCGGAAAAAGAAATAACCTTGCCCTGATCGACTAGTCTCTGATGCGCGCGGGGCCACATCCGCGTATGATTCGCGACCCTTCGGCGATCCCTTCGCCCGAAAACCCAGATTTCAACGTTTCAGCGGCTCAATTCAGCGCCGCTGAACAGACCACACCGGGAGGTGCCCAGATGAGTGACATCAATCAGAAAGACGACCAGGAAATCGGCCCAGCAGGCGAAAAGCTGCAGAAAGTCCTCGCCCGTATCGGCGTCGGCTCGCGCCGTGACGTTGAATCCTGGATCGCTGCCGGCCGGATCAAGGTCAATGGCAAAGACGCCACCCTGGGTCTGCGTGTCGACATGCACGACGCAATCACCATTGATGGCAAGGTCATCAAGCGCGAAGAAGCCGCCGAGTCGGTGCGCCGCGTGATCATGTACAACAAGCCCGATGGCGAAATCTGCACCCGTGACGACCCGGAAGGCCGTCCGACCGTGTTCGACAAGCTGCCGCGTCCGAAAGAAGGTCGCTGGATCAACATCGGTCGTCTCGACATCAACACCACCGGTCTGCTGATGTTCACCACCGATGGTGAACTGGCCAACCGTCTGATGCACCCGTCCTACGAAATGGACCGTGAATACGCGGTTCGTGTACGTGGCGAAGTCGACGACGAGATGATCGAGCGTCTGAAGGCCGGCGTTGTGCTGGAAGACGGCCCGGCGCGTTTCACCGACATTCAACAGGCACCGGGCGGCGAAGGCTTCAACCACTGGTATCACTGCGTGGTGATGGAAGGCCGTAACCGTGAAGTACGTCGCCTGTGGGAATCCCAGGGCCTGGTGGTCAGCCGCCTGAAGCGCGTGCGTTTCGGTCCGGTGTTCCTCAACTCCGATCTGCCGATGGGCCGCTGGCGCGAAATGAGCCAGTACGAAGTCGACGTGCTGAGTGCCGAAGTCGGTCTGACCCCGGTGGCCATGCCGCAACTGAACGCCAAGAGCAAAGACAAGCTCGACCGCATGCAGCGCAAGTCGTCGCGTCCGATGGCCCGTACCGAGCGCGTGCGCACCCTGCGTCCGGCCAACGGTGCACCGATTGGCGCCGGTCCGCGTCCGGTCCGCGAGCCGCAGATCGAAGGCGAGCGTCCGGGTCGCAAGCCGGCAGCGCGTCCGGATGGCGAGCGCGGTCCACGCACTCCGCGTCCGGCCAATGGCCGTACCGAGCGTGGCGAAGGTCGCGGTACGCCGGTGGCGGATCGTCCAGTCGACACCAAGCGTCCGGCCAAGCCGTCGCCGAAGCGTCCGGGCATCAAGCTGGCTGACGATGACAAGCCGTCGGGCAAGCGCCGTGGCGCACCGTCCGGTTCCGGCCAGCGTCCGGGTTTCGGTCGCAAGAAGCCGGAATAAGGCCGTTGTAAGCTTCGAGCGGCGAGCTTCAAGCTGAAAACAGAAACGCCAACCTCAGGGTTGGCGTTTTTTTTTTTGGAGTTTTTATTTCTTTTTTTCGGGTGTGTTTTTCTTGTTTTAAAACAAAAAACTTGGCGCCTTTCAAATAGTTAGCCAGCTAAACGTCAATCGCCGGACGCGGCTTCGATGGGTCTGGAGTGGAAACTTTACGTTACGCGCTGTCAGTGAATATTTACGAAAAAGCCGTAGCCGTCCCATGAATCGGGTGCCTTTGTCGGGCTGTAAGGAAAATCTGCCGGAGCCAGCCCCGCCGGGCCTTGCGCAGCGCTCTGGCGCGCTTGTTTCAGCGTCGTTTGGAGGGTGATATGCGCTGCATGCCTGTCGTGCAGGTGCATAACAAGAAGGAGGCGCAATGAACGCCGATATCCAATTTCACTTCTCCACGTGGGGCGGATTTTCCATCGTCCACGCCGATGGCCTGCAAAGGCCTGACTCAATTTTTGCAGCCGCCCGGGCCTCCCGGGGTGGACACATGCAATCCCGGCAACCGACACGCTGATCCGGCGAGGTCTGGCAGCAGGGGGTTAGCGGTGTACAATGCGCCGCGTTTTAACTGTGACCCTCTGCGTAATCGCGCAAACCTCAAGGTTTATCCGCCTTGTTCACTCCGCCGCGTCACAAGCGTGTCGGGTTCGATTTCGTCACAGATAAAAACAAACAGGTGACGCATGACCGTTGTAAAAAAGCTGAATTCCTGGTGCCTGCGCTGGGGTTTGATCAAGGTTGGCTGAAATCGCAACCTTGCAGCAACGTCTACTGAACATCATCAAACCTTGCGTGAGACCTTTTTCATGAGTGGACAAAACTCGCAATCAGGCGAGCTGAAACGCGGCCTGAAAAATCGCCATATTCAACTGATCGCCCTCGGTGGCGCGATCGGTACCGGATTGTTCCTCGGCTCGGCCGGGGTGCTGAAATCCGCCGGCCCGTCGATGATCCTCGGCTATGCCATCTGCGGCTTCATCGCCTTCATGATCATGCGCCAGCTCGGCGAAATGATCGTCGAAGAGCCGGTGGCCGGTTCCTTCAGCCACTTCGCGCACAAATACTGGGGCGGCTTCGCCGGTTTCCTGTCGGGCTGGAACTGCTGGATTCTGTACATCCTGGTGGGCATGTCGGAGCTGACTGCCGTCGGCAAATACATCCACTACTGGGCGCCGGAGATCCCGAGCTGGGTCACTGCCGCCGCGTTCTTCGTGCTGATCAATGCGATCAACCTGGCCAACGTCAAAGTCTTCGGTGAAGCCGAATTCTGGTTCGCGATCATCAAGGTCGTGGCGATTGTCGGCATGATCGCCCTGGGCAGCTATCTGCTGGTCAGCGGCCATGGCGGCCCGCAGGCTTCGGTCAGCAACCTGTGGTCCCACGGCGGCTTCTTCCCCAACGGCGTCAGCGGTCTGGTGATGGCCATGGCGATCATCATGTTCTCCTTCGGTGGTCTGGAAATGCTCGGTTTTACCGCAGCCGAAGCCGACAAGCCGAAAACCGTGATCCCGAAAGCCATCAACCAGGTGATCTACCGGATCCTGATTTTCTACATCGGCGCACTGGTGATCCTGCTGTCGCTGACCCCGTGGGACAGCCTGCTGGAAACCCTCAACGCTTCCGGTGATTCCTACAGCGGCAGCCCGTTCGTGCAGGTGTTCTCGATGCTCGGCAGCAACACCGCCGCGCACATCCTCAACTTCGTGGTCCTGACCGCGGCATTGTCGGTGTACAACAGCGGCACCTACTGCAACAGCCGCATGCTGCTGGGCATGGCCGAGCAGGGCGATGCGCCGAAAGCGCTGGCGAAGATCGACAAGCGCGGCGTGCCGGTGCGTTCGATCCTGGCGTCGGCGGCGGTAACTCTGGTTGCGGTGTTGCTCAACTACCTGATCCCGCAACACGCGCTGGAACTGCTGATGTCGCTGGTGGTTGCAACGCTGGTGATCAACTGGGCGATGATCAGCTTCTCGCACTTCAAGTTCCGCCAGCACATGAACAAGACCAACCAGAAGCCGCTGTTCAAGGCGCTGTGGTACCCGTACGGCAACTACATCTGCCTGGCGTTCGTCCTGTTCATCCTCGGCGTGATGTTGCTGATCCCGGGCATTCAGATCTCGGTGTACGCGATTCCGGTGTGGGTGGTGTTCATGTGGGCCTGCTACGTGATCAAGAACAAGCGCAGCGATCAACGCGCGGTGCTTGGGGCCGCGGCCAAGTAGGCAACGGATGACAACAAAAAAGCCGGCTTCTGCCGGCTTTTTTGTGCCCGGTCCTACGCGAAGTGACGATAGACTGCCGGCGCCAATTGAATCGCGAAGGAGTCGGACATGGATCAGGTGCAAACGCACTACGAGGTCGAGGGAGACGCGCTGACGCGTGACGATGTGCTGGCGCTGATCGAGTCTCAGCGCCTGCCGCTGCGGTTTGTCGGGGTGGATTTCACCGATGTCGATCTGTCGCGCCTGACACTGGATCGCGCCGAGTTCCAGCGTTGTACCTTGCTGCGCACGCAATTTCTCGGTGCCCGCCTTGAGGCGACTCAATGGAAGGGCTGTCGAGGTGCCCACGCGGTGTTCGAAGCGGCCCAGTTGCTGGAGGCTTCATTCAGCAGCTGCGATTTGAATAACACCCGCTGGCAGCGGGCGAAACTGGCACAGGTCGCTTTCACGGGCTGCAAGTTGACCGGTGCCAACTTCAGTCACACGTCCAGTCTGGGCCTGTCGTTCAGTGAGACCCGGCTCAATAGCGCGTTTCTGGCCGGCATGTCGTTCGCCCGCACGACGTTGAACGGTCTGGATTTCTCCGATGCGGACTTGAGTGATGCCGACTTTCGCAAGGCCGAGTTCGTCGAGTGCAGCCTGGCTCACGCACGCATCAACGGCGCGAGGTTCACGGATGCCGATTTGCGTGGCGCCGACCTGAGCGGTTTTCGGCTCAACGATGCCAAACTGTTCAAAGGTGCGGTGATTTCCCGGGCCCAGGCGTCGATGCTGTTGTCCGAACTGGGGTTGTCTGTCGCTTAGCGACTTGAAGGTAGAGTTTCCATGCTGGTGATTTCCAACAATGTGCATCTGCCGGATGCCGAGATCGAACTGACGTACATCCGCGCCCAGGGTGCCGGTGGGCAGAACGTCAACAAGGTCTCCAGTGCCGTGCACCTGCGCTTCGACATTCCGGCCTCGTCCTTGCCCGAGTTCTACAAGGAGCGGCTCCTGGCGCTGCGCGACAGTCGCATCACCGGCGACGGTGTGCTGATCATCAAGGCCCAGCAATACCGTACGCAGGAACAGAATCGCGCCGATGCGCTGGAGCGTCTGACCGAGTTGATCCTCAGCGCCACCAAAGTCGAGAAGAAACGCCGGCCGACGAAGCCGACGCTGGGTTCAAAGAAACGTCGGCTCGAGTCGAAGACCAAACGCGGCAGCATCAAGGCCGGGCGCGGCAAGGTGGATTTCTAGTCTTCGCGGTACTTCGCCGTGTGGCGGTAGAGATAGACGCTCAATGCCAGACCGCTCAATGCGGCGAGGGCGGCGAACAGGAAGATCGAGGCAAAACCGAAGCCCGCTGCAATGGCTCCGGCCAGAGGCCCGGTGATGCCCAGTGACAAGTCGATGAACAGCGAATAGGCCCCGACTGCCGCTCCACGGCTGGAGGCTGGCACCAGGTTTACGGCTTCCACGCCCAGCGCCGGGAATACCAGCGAGAAACCGAAACCGCTCAATGCCGCGCCGGCCAATGCCCAGTGCGCGTCTGGCGCGAGCCACAACAACAGCAGACCCAGTGTTTCCACCGACAGACAGGCAATCGCCACGCGAAAGCCGCCGAGGCGGTTGATCAGGTTGCCGAACAGCAGTCGCGCACCGATGAAGCTGGCGCCGAACAGGCTCAGGCACAGCACCGCGTTATCCCAGTGCTGCGTGGCGTAATACAGGGTAATGAAGGTGGCGATGGTGCCGAAACCGATCGAGCCCAGCGCCAGTCCGCAGCCGTGGGGGAAGACGCGACCGAGAACATGCATGAACGGCAGACGCTCGCCGGCCACGATCGGCGCGGCGGTTTTCGGCCAGGCCAGCAGCAGCCCCAGCGTGGCCAGCAGCAGAATGCTCACACCCATGCTCCACAGACCGAAACGGCTGACCAGCCACACCCCCAGCGGCGCGCCGACCGCCAGTGCGCCGTAACTGGCGATACCGTTCCACGAGATGACCTTGGCGGTGTTGGCGGCGCCGACACGGCCGATGCCCCAGCCGATCGAGCCTGAGCCGACCAGGCTTTCCGCGCTGCCCAGTACCAGACGGCCGACGAACAGACTGATCAGGCTCAGCAGCGGCAGGTTGGGTGTCCACGCCGAAATCAGCATGAACACACCGCTCAAACCGCACCCGGCCAGGCCAATCATCACCGCACGTTTGCTGCCCTGGTTGTCGATAATCTTGCCGGCATACGGACGGCTGAGCAGGGTGGCAAGGTATTGCACGCTGATCACCAGCCCGGCGATGACCGCGCCGAAGCCCAGGTCGCTGTGCACGTAGCCGGGCAGCACCGCCAGCGGAATGCCGATGTTCAGGTAGCCGATGAAGGTGAACAGGACGATGGAAACGACTTGCAGCGTGACCGCCAGGGGGCGCTGGGGTTCTGGCATAGAGGACGACATGGGTAACAATCCACGGGAAGAGCAGAATAGATAGGCTGCTCATGATACCGATGCGGACGCGTCTGGGGCGGGGAAAAGTAAAACTATTTGGCCGGGGCGACCAATTGCGTGGTGACCAGGGCGGCCAGGGCGTTTTCTTCGCTGCCGAAACGGGCGAGGAGGGCGGCCTGTTTCTCGGGCGAGAGACGGCTCCAGATCTCGATCATTTTCTCGGTGGCACCGATCAGGATCTCGGCCTGTTGTTCATCGAATTCTTTGGACATGGCAGCTCAGGTTTCAGGCAGTGTGGAAAGCGCATGTTAGCGCTTTCCACACGGTCTGTACGGCGGGTGTTACTTACTCTTCGCTGTCGGCCGGACGGCTCTCGGCGGCTTCTTTCGGCTCGGGCTGTTGGGCACCGGCTTGTTGCGTGGTCGTCTGCTCAGTTTCGTGCAGGCTTGGGAAGGGGAGATTCGGAATCTCGTGCATGGTTGCGCTCCTCGCTAAGTCTGTTGATAGATCTGGTAGATCCGCGCTTTCAGAAAGCTTGCGAAGGATACAGCAGGAAAAGTGACAAATAGATTTTTAAATCCATTTGTTTCGACGGGCGGGATTGTCTAGACAAGTGCGGCAAGGTGACGCAGCCCTGATCGACCCCACGTTCCGTGCCTGATCGTTCCCACGCTCCGCGTGGGAATGCCTCAATGGACGCTCCGCGTCCGCTTCGGCAGTGACGCAGAGCGTCCCGTGCTGCATTCCCACGCAGAGCGTGGGAACGATCACGGAGAGGGTTATTTGCAGACGTTGGCGATCGCTTCGGCCAGCAAGTCGAGGCGCGTCGCATCAATTCCCGCGACGTTGGCCCGGCCCGAGCTGACCATGTACACGCTGTGATGCTCGCGCAGGTTCTTCACCTGTTCCGGCGACAGGCCGGTGTAGGAGAACATCCCGCGTTGCACGCCAATGTGCGCAAATCGCTCGCGCAGGCCGTGCGGCTCCAGTGCTTCCACCAGACCGCTGCGCAGCTGGGCGATGCGCAGACGCATGGCTTCCACTTCGTCGGCCCAGCGACGTTTCAGCTCCGGGTCGGCGAGGATCGTGGCGACCACAGCCGCGCCGTGATCCGGCGGCGTCGACCACAGGTTACGGGCGATGTGCGCCAGCTGGCTGCGAATGTCGATGAGCTTGTCAGCGGTTTTCGCGCTGACGATCAACGCACCGGTACGGTCGCGATACAGGCCGAAGTTCTTCGAGCAGGAACTGGTGATCAGCAGCTCGGGTAACTCGGCGGCGAACAGCCGGGTCGACCACGCATCCTGCTCCAGACCGTCGCCAAAGCCCTGGTAGGCAAAGTCGATCAACGGCAGCAGATCGCGACGACGTACCACGTCCAGCACCCGCTGCCAGTCGTCGTGACTCAGGTCGAAACCGGTCGGGTTGTGGCAGCATGCGTGCAGCAGCACCACATCGCCTTTTGGTACTTCATTGAGCACGGCGAGCATCGCGTCGACGTCGAGGCGGTTGTCGCTGCCGACGTACGGGTAATGGCTGATCTTGACCCCGGCCGCCGCGAAAATCGTTTCGTGGATCGGCCAGGTCGGGTTGCTCAGCCATACGCCTTTGCCCGGCAGGCATTGCGCGATGAAGTCCGCCGCCAGACGCAAGGCGCCAGTGCCACCCGGAGTCTGGGTGGCGCCGGCGCGTTGCCCGGCGATCAGTGCCGAATCGGCACCGAGCACCAGCTCGTTGATGACCTTGCCGAACAGCGGATTGCCGTGGCCTCCGATGTAAGTCTTGGTGTCCTGGCTCTCGACCAGACGCGCCTCGGCGATTTTCACCGCTTCGGGAATCGGCGTCAGGCCCTGGGCGTCCTTGTAGACACCCACGCCGAGATCGAACTTGCGCGGATTGGAGTCCTGCGCGTAGGCCTCCATCAGGCCGAGGATCGGGTCGCCGGGCACCCGGCCGATGGCGTCGAAGTGCATTACTTGCGTCCTTCTGCGGTCTTGGCCACTTCGTCAGTGCGCGCGGCCATGATGAAGTCGTTGCGGTGCAGACCCTTGATCGAGTGGCTCCACCAGGTCACGGTGACTTTGCCCCATTCGGTCAGCAGGCCCGGGTGGTGACCTTCAGCCTCGGAGATCTCGCCGACGGCGTTGGTGAAGGCCAGCGCGTGTTTGAAGTTCTTGAACAGGAAGACCTTTTCCAGCTGCATGATGCTGTCGCGTACTTCGATGTTCCAGTCAGGGATCTGCTTGATCAGGATCGGCAGTTCTTCATCGCTGACTTGTGGGGCATCGGCACGGCACGCTTCGCAATGGGCTTGGTTCAAAGTGGACATGGTTTGATTCCTGAGATCGGATGTCTTTTTTATAAGAGCTGTTACGGTCGTCAATGTCGCCACGCTAAACCAAAGTGGCGACGACTGACAGACTCACTTGTAAGCAAAAGTCGCGGGTCACGCAGCTTTTGGTTTTGGCGGAAATTTTGGTGCGTGCAGACCCAACTGCATGCCTTGCTTGACCATGGCCATGATGTCTTCGTGGGCCAGGTCGAACAGGCGCTTGAGGTTCGGCAGGACAAAATACAGCGGTTGCAGAATGTCGATGCGGTACGGCGTGCGCATGGCTTCCAGCGGATCGAAGGCTTGATGCTCGGGCTCGTCCGACAGGCTGTAAACGGTTTCCTTCGGCGAGGACAGGATGCCGCCGCCGTAGATGCGTTTGCCCTGCGGCGTGTCGACCAGGCCGAACTCGATGGTCATCCAGTACAGGCGCGCCAGATAAACGCGTTCTTCCTTGGTCGCTTGCAGGCCGAGCTTGCCGTAGGTGTGGGTAAATTCGGCGAACCACGGATTGGTCAACAGCGGGCAGTGGCCAAAGATCTCGTGGAAAATGTCCGGCTCTTGCAAGTAGTCCAGCTCTTCACGGGTGCGAATGAACGTGGCCACCGGAAACTGCTTGCTGGCGAGCAATTCGAAAAAGGTCTGGAAGGGGATCAGCGCGGGAACGCGGGCAACCTGCCAGCCGGTGGTCTCGCCGAGCACCTTGTTGATCTCGCCCAGTTGCGGGATGCGGTCGTGGGGCAGACCGAGTTTTTCGATACCGTCCAGGTATTCCTGGCACGCGCGACCCTCGATCACTTTCATCTGGCGGGTAATCAGCGTGTTCCACACCGCGTGTTCTTCGGCGGGGTAGTCGATAAAACCTTGCGCATCGGGCTCGCGGGCCACGTATTGCGTCTGCTTCATGCTGCTCTCCTGCGAGGGGAATTTCGTTCTTGTTATGTCCTGCGATGGACTGAGAAATACCCCGGAACGTTCGTTGTTGCAGCAGGTTGATGACCGGTCGAGTAGGAAAAGTCTCTTTGATTCGTAAAATTTTCGTTACGCTTCGTGCGATAAGTCGTGTTTGCGGTGACTGTCGGGTTTGAAAAGGCCCGTGGCTGTCACATAATCTTGACGACTATTTGCGCGCCTGGGCAGAAAACGAGACCAAGGTGCGTCGCAAAATCCTGTGGGAGCGAGCTTGCTCGCGATTGCGTCGGGACATTCAGCATTGATGTACCAGACAAATCGCTTTCGCGAGCAAGCTCGCTCCCACAGGGATTGTGTTCAACCCTATCTTCGTCGGGCCTTTATATGCGTATCAAAGTCCACTGCCAGAACCGCATCGGCATCCTTCGCGACATCCTCAATCTGCTGGTGGAGTACGGGATCAACGTCGCCCGTGGCGAGGTTGGCGGTGAGCATGGCAACGCGATCTACCTGCATTGCCCTAACCTGATCAACATTCAGTTCCAGGCGCTGCGGCCCAAGTTCGAGGCGATTGCCGGGGTGTTCGGCGTCAAGCGGGTAGGGCTGATGCCCAGCGAGCGGCGGCACATGGAGTTGAATGCGCTGCTGGGGGCGCTGGAGTTTCCGGTGTTGTCGATCGACATGGGCGGCTCCATTGTTGCGGCCAACCGTGCGGCGGCGCAGTTGCTTGGGGTGCGGGTGGACGAGGTGCCAGGGATTCCGCTGTCACGCTACGCCGAAGATTTCGACCTGCCGGAGCTGGTGCGCGCGAACAAGTCGCGAATCAACGGGATGCGGGTCAAGGTCAAGGGCGACATTTTTCTGGCCGACATCGCGCCGCTGCAATCGGAGCACGACGACAGCGAAGCCATGGCCGGTGCCGTGCTGACCTTGCACCGTGCGGACCGCGTCGGCGAGCGCATCTACAACGTGCGCAAACAGGAGCTGCGAGGCTTCGACAGTATCTTCCAGAGCTCGAAAGTGATGGCGGCGGTGGTGCGCGAAGCACGACGCATGGCGCCGCTGGATGCACCGCTTCTGATTGAAGGTGAAACCGGCACTGGCAAGGAATTGCTGGCGCGGGCCTGTCACCTGGCGAGCCCGCGCGGCCAGTCACCCTTGATGGCGCTCAACTGCGCTGGGCTGCCGGAGTCGATGGCCGAGACCGAGCTGTTCGGCTACGGCCCCGGTGCCTTTGAAGGCGCGCGGGCCGAAGGCAAGCTCGGGCTGCTGGAACTGACGGCGGGCGGCACGCTGTTCCTCGATGGCGTCGGCGAAATGAGCCCGCGCTTGCAGGTGAAATTGCTGCGCTTCCTGCAGGACGGCTGCTTCCGTCGCGTAGGCAGTGATGAAGAGGTTTACCTGGACGTACGGGTGATCTGCGCAACCCAGGTGGACTTGTCGGAGCTGTGCGCTCGCGGCGAGTTTCGTCAGGATCTGTATCACCGCTTGAACGTGCTTTCACTGCACATTCCGCCACTGCGCGAATGCCTCGACGGTTTGACGCCGCTGGTGGAGCACTTTCTCGATCAGGCCAGTCGGCAGATCGGCTGCCCGTTGCCGAAACTGGCGCCGGCGGCAATGGACCGGCTCAGTCGCTATCATTGGCCGGGCAACGTGCGGCAGCTGGAGAACGTATTGTTTCAGGCGGTTTCGCTGTGCGACGGCGGCACGGTCAAGGCCGAGCACATTCGTCTGCCGGATTACGGTGTGCGTCAGCCGCTTGGCGATTTCTCCCTCGAAGGCGGGCTCGACGAGATTGTCGGGCGCTTCGAGAAAGCGGTGCTGGAGCGCTTGTATTCCGAGCATCCGAGCAGCCGGCAGCTGGGCAAGCGGCTCGGGGTTTCGCACACCACGATTGCCAACAAGCTGCGTGAGTACGAAGTCGGCAAGAGTGAGTCTTAACCGGTAATTGCATCGCTTCTGGTGGCCTCATCGCGAGCAAGCTCGCTCCCACAGTGGACATGCGATCTCTTGTGGGAGCGAGCTTGCTCGCGAAAGCGGTAGTCCGGGCAACCTCCGCGTCGGTGTTTGCCGCCAAGCGGCATGACACCGCCGGTTTTTCGTCTTCGATACATTTCCCTCCTCTCCGCAAAATCCCTCAAGTCCTTTGTTTACCGGGCCTTCGGCCGCCAGAAAAAAGTTGGTCTGCAAATTGCTTATGGCTCAGCAGTACAGCGGTGGGCGGCAAACGTCCGGCATGCAGAGGAAAGAGTGTGGACAAGTACCTTTATGTGGCAATGACCGGCGCCAGCCAGAACGCACTGGCGCAAAAGGCTCATGCCAACAACCTGGCGAACATCTCCACCAACGGTTTTCAGCGCGACCTGGAGCAGGCGCGTTCGATGCCGGTATTCGGTGACAGCTTTCCGGCGCGTGCGTTTGCCATGAGCGAACGGCCCGCCACCGACTTCACGCCGGGCTCGCTGGTGCAGACCGGCCGTGACCTCGACGTCGCCGTCAGCGGCAACGGCTTCATCGCCGTGCAGAACCCCAATGGCGGTGAAAGCTACGTGCGCACCGGCAGCCTCAATATCGATGCCCTCGGCGTCTTGCGTGCCGGCAACGGCATGCCGGTCATGGGCAATGGCGGGCCGATCGCCGTGCCGCCGGAGCAGCAGGTGGAAGTCGGTGAAGACGGCACCATCAGCATCCGTGCGATGGGCGAAGGCCCGCGCGTCATGGCCGAAGTCGACCGCATCAAGCTGGTCAACCCGGACATCAAGAACATGAACAAGGGCCTGGACGGTTCGATTTACACCAAGGACGGCCAGCCTGCGCCGGCCGATGCCAACGTCAAACTGGTGTCGGGTTTCCTGGAGTCGAGCAACGTCAATGCCGTGGAAGAAATGACGTCGGTGCTGGCCCTGGCCAAGCAGTTCGAGTTGCACGTCAAGATGATGAACACCGCCAAAGACGACGACCAGGCCATGGCTCGGGTCTTGCAGATCAGCTAATTATCAGAACGTCGCGCCGTAAAACAGGCGCACGAGGAGAATCGAATGCTTCCGGCTCTATGGGTTGCCAAAACCGGTCTGTCCGCCCAGGACACCAACCTGACCACCATTTCCAACAACCTGGCGAACGTGTCGACCACGGGTTTCAAACGTGACCGCGCCGAGTTCCAGGACCTGCTGTACCAGATCAAGCGTCAGCCAGGCGCCCAGTCGACCCAGGACAGCGAGCTGCCGTCGGGTCTGCAAGTGGGTACCGGTGTGCGCATCGTCGGCACCCAGAAGAACTTCACCGCCGGCAGCTTGCAAACCACCGAGCAGCCGCTGGACATGGCCATCGACGGTCGCGGTTTCTTCCAGATCCTGCAACCGGACGGCACCACGTCCTACACCCGTGACGGTACTTTCCACCTCGACTCCAACGGCCAGATCGTCAACGCCAGCGGTTTCGCCCTGGAGCCGGCGATTGTCATCCCGAACAACGCCCAGACCTTCACTGTAGGTCGTGACGGCACCGTGTCGATCACCATTGCCGGCAACCCTGCCGCCCAGGTGATCGGCAACCTGCAAACCGCCGACTTCATCAACCCGGCCGGTCTGCAAGCGGTGGGCAACAACCTGTTCCTGGAAACCGCCGCTTCCGGTGCACCGCAAGTCGGTACTCCGGGCCTGAACGGTTTCGGTACCACCCTGCAGAACACCCTGGAAACCTCCAACGTCAGTACTGTGGAAGAGATGGTCAACATGATCACCACCCAGCGCGCGTACGAGATGAACTCCAAGGTGATCTCCACCGCCGACCAGATGCTCTCGTTCGTAACGCAGAATCTGTAATCAAGTCTATGAGGCGGCCATGAGGTCGCCTGCAACACCGTGAGGTAAGGGTCATGAAGCGCTTTGTATCTGTTGTGGCATTGAGTGGGGTCGTCTCGCTCGCGGGCTGCGTCGCTCCGACGCCCAAGCCCAATGATCCTTACTACGCCCCGGTGTTGCCGCGCACTCCGTTGCCGTCGGCTGCCAACAACGGCTCGATCTATCAGGCCGGTTTCGAGCAGAACCTGTACAGCGACCGCAAGGCGTTCCGGGTCGGTGACATCATCACCATCACCCTGAACGAGAAGACCCAGGCCAGCAAGAACGCCAACTCGCAGGTGGCCAAGAACAGCAAGACCGGCATCGGCCTGACGTCGCTGTTCGGCGGCAGCGCCACCACCAACAACCCGTTGGGCGGCAACGATCTGAGCCTGGACGTCGGCTACAGCGGCGACCGCGCGACCAAGGGTGACAGCAAGGCTGCCCAGGGCAACACCCTGACCGGTTCGATCACTGTGACCGTGGCCGACGTGCTGCCCAACGGCATCATCGCCGTGCGCGGCGAGAAGTGGATGACCCTCAACACCGGTGACGAACTGGTGCGGATCGCCGGTCTCGTGCGGGCCGATGACATCGCCACCGACAACACCGTGTCCTCGACCCGGGTCGCCGATGCGCGCATCACCTACTCGGGCACTGGTTCGTTCGCCGATGCGAGTCAGCCAGGCTGGTTCGACCGTTTCTTCCTCAGCCCGCTGTTCCCTTTCTAGGTGGCTACGTTGAATCTGAAAAGCTTTATGGTGGCCGCGCTGTTGCTGTCGGCGGCCTTCAATGCACAAGCCGAACGGTTGAAGGACATCGCCAGCATTTCCGGCGTGCGTTCCAACCAGTTGATCGGCTATGGCCTGGTGGTCGGTCTTAACGGCACCGGCGACCAGACCACGCAGACCCCGTTCACCCTGCAGACCTTCAACAACATGCTCTCGCAGTTCGGCATCAAAGTGCCGCCGGGATCGGGCAACGTGCAGTTGAAAAACGTCGCGGCGGTGTCGGTGAGTGCCGATCTGCCGGCGTTCGCCAAGCCGGGTCAGCAGGTCGACATCACTGTCTCGTCCATCGGTAACTCCAAGAGCCTGCGCGGCGGCACCCTGTTGCTGACCCCGCTCAAGGGTATCGACGGCAACGTCTACGCCATCGCCCAGGGCAACCTGGTGGTTGGCGGTTTCGATGCCGAAGGTCGTGACGGTTCGAAGATCACCGTCAACGTTCCGTCGGCCGGTCGCATCCCTGGCGGTGCGTCGGTCGAGCGTTCGGTGCCGAGCGGTTTCAACCAGGGCAACAGCCTGACGCTGAACCTCAACCGTTCCGACTTCACCACGGCCAAGCGCATCGTCGACAAGATCAACGACATGCTCGGCCCTGGCGTTGCCCAGGCCATCGACGGCGGTTCGATCCGCGTGACCGCGCCGCTCGATCCGAGCCAGCGCGTCGACTATCTGTCGATCCTGGAAAACCTCGAGGTCGATCCGGGTCAGGCCGTGGCGAAAGTCATTATCAACTCGCGCACCGGCACCATCGTCATCGGCCAGAACGTGAAGGTCTCGCCGGCCGCCGTGACCCACGGCAGCCTGACCGTGACCATCACCGAAGACCCGATCGTCAGTCAGCCGGGCCCGCTGTCCAACGGCCAGACCGCCGTGGTGCCGCGCTCGCGGGTCAATGCCGAACAGGAAGCCAAGCCGATGTTCAAGTTCGGCCCGGGCACCACCCTCGACGAGATCGTCCGGGCGGTGAACCAGGTCGGCGCTGCGCCGGGTGACCTGATGGCCATCCTCGAAGCACTGAAGCAGGCCGGCGCGTTGCAAGCCGACCTGATCGTGATCTGAGGACGGCGACCATGGATATGCGCAAAAGCGGTCTGGTCAGCAGCAGTGATTCGGGTTCGTACTCCGACCTCAATCGCTTGAACCAGCTCAAGGTCGGCGACAAGAACAGCGATGCGAACATGCGCAAGGTTGCGCAGGAATTCGAATCGTTGTTCCTCGGTGAAATGCTCAAGTCGATGCGTTCGGCCACCGAAGCGCTGGGCCAGGACAACCCGCTCAACACGCCGGCAGCCAAGCAGTATCAGGAAATGTACGACCAGCAACTGGCGGTTTCCATGTCTCGCGAGGGCGGGGGTATCGGCCTGGCCGACGTGCTGATGCGCCAGATGTCGAAGAACAAACCGATGGCGCCGGGCGAGGCTGCGGCCGCATCCGCCGCCAAGCAGGAAGAAGCCAAAGCCAGGGCCGCAGCCGTGGTCACGCCGGTTGCCGCCGGCACCGTGGCCACCAATGGCCCGTTGTCGCGACTCAATGGCGAGCGTCCGTTGTGGGCATCGCGTTCGGTGCATGCGCCGAGCACCGAGCTGACCCATCGCAATGACATGGAAATGATCAACCAGCGTCGTCTGGCGCTGCCGCCGAAACTGGCGGATCGCTTGCTCGCAGGTCTGGTGCCATCGGCCACGCCGGCGGCGGCCACTCAGCTCCCGCAACGCGCCACGACCGCCGCTGCTACCGGTTCCGGTCCGCTGTACAACGGCGACTGGCTGGACCGCGCCGAGGCGGACAAGGCCTCCGGCGGGCAGATGCAGATTTACGGTCGCGCCATGGCGCAGATCCCGCTGGCGCCCGCCAAGCGCGCGTTCAGCAACGCCGACCAGTTCGTCAACACCATGCTGCCGATGGCCCAGGAAGCCGCCGCACGCATTGGCGTCGATCCGCGTTATCTGGTGGCTCAGGCTGCACTGGAAACCGGTTGGGGCAAATCGGTCATGCGCGCCCAGGACGGCAGCAGCAGTCACAACCTGTTCGGCATCAAGGCCAGCAGCAACTGGAAGGGCGATTCGGCCCGGGCGATCACCAGCGAATTCCGCAACGGGCAGATGGTCAAGGAGACGGCCGAGTTCCGTTCCTATGCCTCGTACAAGGACAGCTTCCACGATCTGGTGACTTTGCTGCAGAGCAATAATCGCTATCAAGATGTGCTGAAGTCGGCCGATAACCCAGAACAGTTTGTACGCGAGTTGCAAAAGGCCGGTTACGCGACCGACCCGAACTACGCGACGAAGATTTCGCAGATTGCCAAACAGATGACGGTTAATCAGAACTACGCTGCGGCCGGCGTTTCAACAACGCCCTTATAAACACAAGGTAAGGTTTGAATCATGAGTTTGCTCAATATCGGGATGTCGGGGTTGAACGCGAGTTCATCCTCTCTGGCTGTGACAGGTAACAACATTGCCAACGTCGACACCGCCGGTTATTCACGCCAGCAAACCGTGCAGGGCACCAAGTCCTCGATTCAGTACGGCAACGTGTTCATCGGCACCGGTACGACCCTGGCCGACGTGCGCCGGGTGTACAACTCTTACCTCGAATCGCAGCTACGTACCGCCACGTCGCTCAACAGCGAAGCCGCCGCCTTCGGTGCGCAGGCGACTGCACTGGACGGCTCGTTGTCGGACACCAACACCGGCCTGACCGGCGTGCTGCAGAAATTCTTCACTTCGATGCAAGGCGTATCGGCCTCGGCCACCGACGACACCTCCCGTCAGTCGGTGCTGACCGGCGCGCAGGCCCTGACCAGTCGCTTCAACGCGCTGGCCAAGCAGATGAACGATCAGAACGCCACGCTCAACGGCAACCTGTCCGACATGGCGTCCCAGGTGAACAAGCTGGCAACCTCGATTGCCACCCTGAACCAGAAAATCGGCGAGATCTCCACCAGCGGCGGCCAGCCGAACGATCTGCTCGATACCCGCAACGAAGCCGTGCGTCAGCTCTCCGAGTTGACCGGTACGCAAGTCGTTGAACGTGGTACCAGCTTCGACATCTACATCGGCAACGGCCAGCCGTTGGTCATCGGCAATACCACCAATACCCTGAGCACCGTGCCGGTCAAGGGTGACCCGTCGCGCATGGGCATCCAGATGGATCGTGGTTCGAGCACCATCGACATCACTTCGGCGATGACCGGTGGTGAAATCGGCGGCCTGCTGACTTATCGCAAGGAAGTTCTCGATCCTGCACTCAACGAGCTGGGCCGTGTGGCACTGGTCGTTGCCGACCAGATCAACCGCCAGCAAGCCCAGGGCATCGACAAGAACGGTGACTTTGGCGCGGCCATTTTCAACGACATCAACAGTGCCGCCCTGATCAGTCAGCGCAGTATTGCCCAGTCCGGCAACAGCGCAGGTTCGGGCAACCTTGACGTCACCATCAAGGACACCGGCAAGCTGACCACCAGCGACTACCAGGTCACCTTCACCAGCGCGACCAACTACACGGTCAAGCGCTCCGACGGCACCGACATGGGTTCGTTCAGCACCACGACCACGCCGCCACCGGTGATCGACGGCTTTACCCTGGCCCTCAACGGCGGTGCCTTGAGCGCTGGCGACACGTTCAAGGTCACTCCGACCCGCAACGCGGCGGCCAGCATTCAGACCGTGCTCACCGATCCGAAGAAAATCGCGGCAGCCGGACCGTTGACCGGCGTGGCCAGTGCCAACAACTCGGGTACCTACACCCAGCCGACGCTGACCGACGTTGTCGACATCTACAACCCGGCCTCCAAGGCGGAGCTGCAGAACGCGCTCAAGTATTCGACCCCGGTCAAACTGGTCTTCGGCGCCACCACCAGCGGCAGCCAGACCTACAACATGGTCGACGCCAAGGGCTTCACGATCGGTTCCGGCGTCATCGTTCCCGGTCAGGCGAACACCCTGAACCTCAAGATCGGCATGGTCGACTCCACCGGTGCTCCAGTGTTGGACACCACCGTCACGCCGAGCGTGCAAAAGACCTTCACCGTGCAGACCACCGTGGGCGCGACGCCGGGCTCCGGCGAAACCTTCACCATCAACCTGACCGGCGCGGCCTCTTCGGACAACCGCAACGCCCAGGCACTGGTCGGCCTGCAAACCAAGCAGACCGTGGACACCGGCACGGCGAGCAAGGGCATCAGCCTGACCGACGCTTACAACAAACTGGTCACCAACGTCGGTACCCAGGCCGCCCAGAGCAAGTCCGACAGCGCAGCCACCACGGTGATCCTGGATCAGGCCCAGGGTGCGCGGGACTCGCTGTCACAGGTCAACCTGGATGAAGAGACCGGCAACCTGGTCAAGTATCAGCAGTACTACACAGCGTCTTCGCAGATCATCAAGGCTGCGCAGGAAACTTTCGCCACGCTGATCAACAGCCTTTAAGGAGCCGTAATTCATGCGCATTTCCACCGCCCAGTATTACGCGACACAAGCTGCCCAATATCAGCGCAACTACAGCAAGACGGTCGCGACCGCCAACGAAGCCAGCAGCCTGCAGCGCATCAACACCGCCGCCGACGATCCGATCGGTGCCGGTCGTTTGCTGAGGCTGGGCCAGCAGGCCGCCGTGCTTGAGCAATATCAGGGCAACATCGACTCCACCAAGAGCGCGCTGACCGTGCAGGAGTCGACACTGAACTCCATCACCACCGCTTTGCAGCGCGCGAAGGAAATCGGCCTGGCCGCCAACAACGGCATCGCCACCGACGCGGACCGCAAGGCTTACGCGGCGGAGCTGGGCCAGATCCAGCAACAAGTGCTGGGTCTGATGAACTCCAAGGATGCCAACGGCAATTACCTGTTCTCCGGTTCGAAGACCGATACCGCGCCGTACTCCCAGAACGCCGATGGCACTTACACCTACAATGGTGACCAGACCCAGATCAATCTGGGCATCGGCGATGGCCTTTCTGTCGCTACCAATACCACCGGTTGGGATGCATTCCAGCAGACCATCAACACCAGCCGCACCCAGACCACGATGACCGCTCCGGCTGTCGATGACGGACGTGTGGTGCTATCCAGCGGGACCATCGGTTCCAGTGCGACCTATGACGCCAAGTTCGCAAGCGGTCAGCCTTATACGATCAGCTTCCTGAGCAGCACCCAGTTGCAAATCACCGATGCCCTGGGCAACGACGTGACGGCTGAAGCCAGCAAGAACGGTGTGATCAGCAACAGCAACGGTGAGAACCAGGCTGTCAGCTTCCGTGGCGTCGATCTGAAGCTGAACATCAACCTCAAGTCCGGTGACAACGCGGACGCAGTCATTGCCGGTCACAGCTTCCAGCTGTCGGCTACGCCTGACTCGTTCACCACCGCGCGCAGCCCGGGCAACCCGTCTACCGCGGTCATCACCGGTTCGAACGTGACCAACCAGGCGGCCTACAACTCCGCCTTTCCGTCCGGCGGCGGTGCGGTCCTGAAGTTCACCAGCGCCACCGCGTTCGACCTGTACGCGGCGCCAGTCACTGCCGACAGCAAGCCGATCTCGTCGGGCACCGTGGCTGGCGGCAACGCGACAGCGGCCGGTGTGACTTTCGCTCTCGGTGGCACGCCTGCGGCCGGTGATCAGTTCTCGATCCAGTCCAATAACCACCAGACCCAGAACGTGCTCGACACCCTGGGCCAGATGGTCACGGCGCTGAACGGGAAGATCGATGGTGATTCGGTGGCCAAGCAGAAATTCCAGGGGGCCATGGAATCGGCACTGGGCAACCTCGACAGTGCTTCGAATCAGATCGGGGCCGCCGTGACTTCGATCGGTGCTCGCGGACAGTCGCTGGATGACCAGACGACCACCAACCAGAGCCTGGTCCAGGCGAACACCATGACCCAGGGCACGATCCGCGATTCGGATCCGGCCGAAGTGATGACCCGCCTGACCTTGCAGCAGACCATGCTGCAGGCCTCGCAATTGGCATTCAGCAAGATCAGTCAGTTGGGTCTGTTCAACAAGATCTGACGCTGGACGGGCGCGCAAGCGCCCGTTTGCCCAGTTCCTCAGTTAACGTTTTTTAGCGGTTTTCATGGGCTCGCTTTGCCGAGCGGGCTCGTACCGCCTGTGAGCCCGCCGTGAAGTCACTTCCCCTCGTCAGCCTTGTCATTCCAGCCTTCAATCCACGCTTTTTCGAGCGGGCATTGCGCAGCGCCGTCAGTCAGGGTTATGGCAATCTCGAAATCATCGTGTGCGACGACAGTCGTGGCCCTGAAATCGAGGCCATGGTCGCGGCGATGATCGAGCAGAGCGGGGTGGCCGTGCATTACGTGCGTAACCCGCGCACCCTGGGCATGGTCGGCAATCTGCAAGCCTGCCTGGATCAGGCACAGGGCGAATTCATCAAGTTTCTGTGTGATGACGATCAGTTGTTCACCAGCTGTATCGAGCACCAGGCCGATGTGCTGGCCCGGCATGACGATGTCAACCTGGTGCTGGCCCAGCGTCTGTTCTGGGACGCCGACGACATGGTGTTGCCTTCGCGCCTGGAAAATACGCCACTGTCGCCAACCAGCGGTTTGTTCAAGGGTGTAGACCTGCTGGCGCTCTTCGAGACGTTTCCGTCAAACATCCTTGGTGGTTTCAGCAGTGCCTTGTTCCGGCGCGCCGATATGGTCGAATTACTGCCGGCCTTGACCCAGCCGGGCCACTGCTTTGTGGCGAGCCTCGATTTTGCACTGTTCGTGTGTTTGCTGCGTCGCGGCAATGCGGTGGTCTCCAACCACGTCTTGAGTGTCGAGCGCCTTTATCCCGATCGTCTGAGCGGCCAGCAAGCCATGAAGGATGCTCTGGGGGTCGAGCAGCAATGGCTGCTGCAAATGCTCAAGTCGCGCAGTGGCGAGTCGGCACCTGCAAAGGGGTGGGTGCGGTATGTGCCGATGTCCAAGGCAGACGAATCGCCGCGGGTCTGGCAAGAACTGCCTCTGAGCCGAACGCTCGGTACCAAACAGAGTGCACAGATATGGCAGGTCGGCAATAAAAGCCAGAGTTTTTCCGAGCTCTATTCGCAATGGCTGGAGTGTCGCGCGCTCAGCGACGTCCAACGCAGATTGCTGCCGGACATTTTGGCGGGCTGGCCATCCACGCCGCGAATCGTCCCCATCGTGGTTGATGAGCAAGGCAGTCCGGCGGCGCTGGAGCGTACGCTGGAAAGCCTCGCCGCCCAGGACTACCCGCCCGAACTGACACTGGTGCTTTCCAGCGATTGCGCGGAGCCGGCACTGGATGGACGAGTGTTTCATTTGCCGTTGCAGGACGATTACCTGCAACAGATCAATCAGCTACTGCCTCAGCTCGAAGGTGCCGACTGGTTCTATCTGCTGCGTGCCGGCGATCGTCTGGTGGTCCCTGCGTTGCTGATGTTGGCCGAGCGCATCGCCTTCGACACGGCCTTGCGCGTTGTGTACAGCGATGAGGGCGGTTTGCGTGCGGGTGAGCCGGTCGGACCGGCGTTCAAGCCTGACTTCAACCTGGATCTGATGCGCACCTTTCCTTATGTCGGCCGCGCCCTTGCGTTCCAGCGCGACACCTTTCTGGCTCTCGGCGGTTTCGACTCGACGTTCACTGAGCTGGCGCCGCACGACATGCTGTGGCGAATGGTGGAGGATCAGGGCACTCAGGTGGTCGGGCATCTGGCCGAGGTTGCCATCGAGTCGGTATTCGACCTGACTCAGTGGCTGTCGCTGCCTGAGGTGACGCAAAACAACTCGCGATTGCTGTCGGCGCACCTCGAGCGCCTGGGGATCTCCCACGACCTGCGCCGCGGCAGCGTCGAGCTGCTCAATCGTGTCGATTATCGGCATGCGAATCGGCCGCTGGTCTCGATCATCATTTCGACTCGCGACCACATTGCGGCGTTGCAACGCTGTGTCGAGAGCTTGCTGGAAAAAACCGCGTACAGCGAATACGAGCTGTTGCTGGTCGACAATGGCAGCCAGACCGCCGAGGCCCGTGCCTGGCTGGACGGTATGGCGCAATTGGGCAGCGAGCGGGTGCGGGTATTGACGTACGCGCAGCAGGGTAACCTCGCCGCAATGCGCAACTTTGCCGTGGGCCAGGCGAGGGGCGAATATGTGCTGCTGCTCAACCCTTACACGATCATCACTCAGGGTGACTGGCTCGACGAGTTGCTCAATCACGCCCAGCGCCCGGAAGTCGGCATCGTCGGCGCCAAGCTCTTCAACCCCGATGGCTATGTTCTGCACGCGGGGCTGGTGCTCGGTTTGCAGGGAGCGGCCGGCCTGCCGTTTTATGGTCAGGCCATGCAGTCCCCCGGGTACATGTTCCGCTTGCAGGCCGTTCAGGATCTGAGTGCCGTGGGTGCCGACTGCCTGATGGTGCGCAAATCGGTATTCGATGCGGTTGATGGCATGGATGAGCAGAGCCTTCCGCATATGCTGCATGAAGTGGACCTGGCACTGCGCGTAGCCCGGCAAGGTTATCTTGTGGTGTGGACGCCTTACGCAGTGCTGGCGCTGGGTGCGCAGCCGGTGGAGGCGGTCAACGATGAAGAAGGGGTCTCGCACAGTCAGCAGGAAGAAACGTTCTTCAAGCGTTGGCTGCCGGTCATTGCCCGTGACCCGGCCTACAATCCCAATCTGTCGTTGCATAAGCACACGGGCTCAAGCTTCACGCTCGAGCCGGGCCTGCGTACAGGCTGGAGTCCTTTCAGCCACAGCAGCTTGCCGAAGATTCTCGGGTTGCCGATCAACGCATCCGCCATCGGTCACTATCGCGTCACTCAACCGCTGATCGAACTCGAAGCGGCAGGCCGGGTTCAGAGTCATATCCGCTACAGCGTGAACCTGCCGCCGATTGTTGAAATCGAGCGTATGGCGCCGGATGTGATCATTCTGCAAGGGCGTTATACCGAAGCACCGGTCAATGAAATGCCGGTGCTGGGCAACTACTTCAAGGCGCGGCGCATTTACGAGCTGGATGACTACGTCATCGATGTTCCGCATCGCAATGCGCATATCCGCAACATGCCGGACAAGTATGAAATGGAGCGCGTCGTGCGCCGTGCGATCGGCATGTGCGACCGTGTCGTGGTCTCGACTCAGCCGCTGGCCAACGCATTGTCGGACATGCATCACGACATCCGCGTCGTGCCGAACATGTTGGCGAAAGAGTTCTGGAGCAATCTGCGCAGCCAGCGCCGGACTTCGAAAAAGCCGCGTGTCGGCTGGGGTGGCGGCACCAGTCACCATGGTGACCTGGCGGTGATCGCCGATGTCGTGCGCGAACTGGCGAATGAAGTCGACTGGGTCTTTTTCGGCATGTGCCCGGATGATTTGCTTCCCTACATGCACGAGTTCCATGGTGTGATTCCCCTCGACGCGTACCCGGCGAAACTGGCCAGCCTCAATCTGGACCTGGCGCTGGCGCCGCTGGAATTCCACATCTTCAACGACTGCAAGAGCAACCTGCGTCTGCTGGAGTACGGCGCCTGTGGTTATCCGGTGATCTGCACCGATACCGAGGCCTACCGCGGCTACCTGCCGTGCACGCGGATCAAGACCAACACCACGGACGAATGGCTGCAGGCAATCCGCATGCACCTGGCCGACCCGGACGCGAGCTATCGCATGGGCGACGAGTTGCGTGAGATCGTGCTGCGCGATTACGTGCTGCGTGGCGATAACCTGCGTTACTGGGAAAATGGCTGGCTGGCGGATTGACCGGTTCGTAAATGCAGTAGCGAAAAACAGGCGACTTTCACAGTCGCCTGTTTTTTTTTGCCTGCCTGTTCGTCTTTATTTCATTCCCGATACATTTCTTTTCGGCGGGCTCAAGGATTGGGTATTTCCTGTCGATATCAACACATTCGCTGTTCCAGAAAATTGCGCCGCGATGACGTGTGATCGCCACGCTGGCCTGTACCGGTTCACAAACAAGGCAAGGAAGATGTAATGGCTGTAATAAACGGGACAAACGGCGCGGATACGCTGATCGGTACAAGTGGGGATGATGAGATCAATGGCCTGGGTGGCAATGACATCCTGATCGGTGGGGCCGGTGCAGACAAGTTGAATGGTGGTGAGGGTTTCGACACGGTCGATTACTCGGCTTCCACTGCGGGTGTCAACGTCGATATTCGACCGGGTACCGGTTTGGCCGGTGTTGGTGGTGATGCGCAGGGCGATACCCTGACCGGGATCGAGAAAGTCATCGGGTCGGCGTTCAACGATACCTTCACCACCGACGCCTACCTTTTTGCCACTTACGACGGCGGTGCCGGTGACGACATCTACTACGTCAACGGCGGTGGCGTCACTGTTATCGAGCAGGCGGGTGGCGGTAATGATGAAGTGCGGGTCAGCTACAAGGACCACATGCTTGCAGCCAACGTCGAGCGTCTGACCTATACCGGCACGGGTTCGTTTACCGGCTGGGGCAATGCCAGCGACAACATCATCACCGGCGGCAACGGCAACGACCTGTTCTATGGCGGCGGCGGTGCCGACCAGTTCTTCGGCGGTGCAGGTCGCGACACCGTGTCGTACCTCGACAGTACGGTCGCCATGAACATCAATCTGAAAACCGGCGTTATTTCGGGGATCGGAGCAGGTGATACGTTCAACAGCATCGAAGCAATCGCCGGTTCCAAATTCAACGACACGTTCGTGGTCGATAGCCGGATCTCGGGCGTCGATGGCGGTGAAGGTTTCGATACCGTCGATTACTCGACGTCGGCTGCCGGCGTGAACGTCGACATCCGTCCGGGCATCGGGCTGGCGGGCGTTGGCGGTGATTCGCAGGGCGTGACCCTGACCGGGATCGAGAAAGTCATCGGCTCGGCCTTCAACGATACGTTCACCACCGACGCTTATCTCTTCGCCACCTACGACGGCGGTGCGGGCGACGACATCTACTACGTCAACGGCGGTGGCGTCACTGTTATCGAGCAGGCGGGTGGCGGTAATGATGAAGTGCGGGTCAGCTACAAGGATCACACGCTGGCGGCCAACGTCGAGCGTCTGACCTACACCGGCACCGGTTCGTTTACCGGGTGGGGCAATGCCAGCGACAACATCATCACCGGTGGCAACGGCAACGACATGTTCTATGGCGGTGGTGGTGCCGACCAGTTCTTCGGTGGTGCAGGTCGCGACACCGTGTCGTACCTGGACAGCACGGTGGCGGTGAACATCAACCTGAAAACCGGGGTCAACTCGGGGATCGGCGCGGGCGATACCTACAACGGTATCGAAGTCATCGCCGGCTCCAAATACAACGATACCTTCGTGGTCGACAGCCGGATCTCGGGCGTCGATGGCGGTGAAGGTTTCGATACTGTTGATTATTCGACGTCGGCTGCCGGCGTGAACGTAGACATCCGTCCAGGCACAGGTTTGCCTGGTGTCGGTGGCGATTCGCAGGGTGTGACCCTGACCAACGTCGAGAAAGTCATCGGTTCTGCCTTCAACGATACCTTCACCACCGACGCCTACCTCTTCGCCACTTACGACGGTGGTGCCGGTGACGACATCTACTACGTCAACGGTGGCGGCGTTACCGTCATCGAGCAGGCGGGTGGCGGCAATGATGAAGTGCGGGTCAGCTACAAGGATCACACGCTGGCGGCCAACGTCGAGCGTCTGACCTACACCGGCACCGGTTCGTTTACCGGGTGGGGCAATGCCAGCGACAACATCATCACCGGTGGCAACGGCAACGACATGTTCTATGGCGGTGGTGGTGCCGACCAGTTCTTCGGTGGTGCGGGTCGCGACACCGTGTCGTACCTGGACAGCACGGTCGCCATGAACATCAATCTGAAAACCGGCGTTATTTCGGGGATCGGTGCAGGCGATACGTTCAACAGTATCGAAGTCATCGCCGGCTCCAAATACAACGATACCTTCGTGGTCGACAGCCGGATCTCGGGCGTCGATGGCGGTGAAGGTTTCGATACCGTCGATTACTCGACGTCGGCTGCCGGCGTGAACATCGACATCCGTCCGGGCGTCAGCTTGCCTGGTGTCGGTGGCGATTCGCAGGGCGTGACCCTGACCAACGTCGAGAAAGTCATCGGTTCGGCCTTCAACGATACCTTCACCACCGACGCCTACCTTTTTGCCACTTACGACGGCGGTGCAGGGGACGATATCTACTACGTCAACGGTGGCGGCGTCACCGTCATCGAGCAGGCGGGTGGCGGCAATGATGAAGTGCGGGTCAGCTACAAGGACCATGTGCTTGCGGCCAACGTCGAGCGCCTGACCTACACCGGCACCGGTTCGTTTACCGGCTGGGGCAATGCCAGCGACAACATCATCACTGGCGGCAACGGCAACGACGTGTTGTATGGCGGTGGTGGTGCCGACCAGTTCATTGGTGGCGCCGGGATGGACACCGTGTCGTACCTCGACAGCACCGTGGGTGTCAGCGTCAACCTGACAACCGGGATCAATACCGGGATCGCGCTGGGTGATACCTACAACAGCATCGAAGCGATGCGTGGTTCAAACTTCAACGACGTCTTTGTTGGCAGTGCTGCCGCACTGGCGCTCGATGGCGGTACGGGCTTCGATCTGGTCAGCTACGAGTCGTCCGCCAGTGGCGTCACCATCGACCTGAAAACCAACGTCAACGCCGGTGATGCCGCTGGCGATACCTTTACCGGGATAGAGATCTTCCAGGGCAGCAATTTTGCCGACACCTTGTCCGGTACTGCGATCAACGACAACTTCGTCGGTGGCGGTGGCGCCGATGTGATTGACGGTCGTGAAGGGATCGACACCGTCTGGTACCTCAACAGTGCCGCAGCGGTGAGCATCAATTTGCAAACCGGCGTCAATCAGGGCGGCGATGCGCAGGGCGATGTGCTGATCAACGTCGAGAGCATTATCGGCACCCACTTCAACGACACTCTGACCGGCAATGCGCTGGCCAACGGGCTTGAAGGCGGTCTCGGCAATGACACCATTTATGGCGGCGATGGCAATGACGTCATCTACGGCAGCTTCTATACCCAGCTCGGGCCATTCGCGGTCGACGTGGCTGCCGCTGGCCCGCAAGCCGACATGTTGTACGGCGGCAATGGCAACGACATGATCGTCAGTGCTCCGGACGACCGTGGCACCATCGCTTATGGTGAGGCCGGCCATGACACGATTTATGTCGTCAGTGGCACCGCAGATGGCGGAGAGGGCAACGACGATCTGCTCGGTACGGGAGCGAACTTTGTCCTGCTCGGTGGTGCGGGCAACGATGCGTTGACCTTTGGCGCCTTGGGTACTGCCTACGGGCAGATGAAGGCTACCGGCTTCGCCAATGGTGGAGAGGGGGATGACACCTATTTCGTCAACACCGGCATGTTGGTGACAATTCGGGATGACGGGCTCAGCACCAATGACACCTTGATCCTGAATAACATCCGTTCGGCCAGTACGTTGCAACTGGCGCGGGTTGGCGACGACCTGTACCTCAATGATGGCTACTTCCCGCCGTCCGACCCGACCAAGCAAGGTGTCAAACTGCTGGACTGGTTCGCCGGTGGCAACACCATTGAACACTTCAAGGCAGCCAACGGTGATGTTCTGCCGCTCAATGGTGATGGGTTTGCCATGTTTGGCTGATTCATTTGCCTTGCGTACATCGAAGGCATGTTGAGCTGAAACGAAGGGAGGCCGATCCAGGTGGATCGGCCTCCTTTTTTTTGTATCTTTCACGGAATTCCGGGAATGACATTCTTGATCTTCCTGAAGAAGAGCTTGCGGGCCAGGTAACTGTAGGCCATTCGCTTGATGACCATTATTCGATTGTTATTCCTCCCTGCGATTATTTCATTTTCGATTCATTTTTCCTTGTGAAGAGCTCAAGTGCAGAGCGTCTTCTGTCGATATCAACACATTCGTTGTTCCAGAAAATTGCGCCTCGGTGACGTGTGATCGCCACGCGGGCCTGTACCGGTTCATAAGCAAGGCAAAGAAGAAGTAATGGCAGTTATAAACGGGACAAACGGCGCGGATACGCTGATCGGTACCAGTGGTGATGACGAAATCAATGGCCTGGGTGGCAATGATCTGATTATGGGCGGGGCGGGTGCCGACAAGATCGACGGCGGTGCAGGGATTGACACCGTGGACTATTCGGCGTCGACCGCAGGGATCAACGTCGACATCCGCAAGGTCACTCCGGGCCGGGCCGGCATCGGTGGCGATTCGGAAGGCGACACCCTGTTCAACATCGAGAAGGTTATCGGTACCGCATTCAACGATACCTTCAGCATCGACACCCTCGCAGCGACCTTCGAAGGCGGCGCCGGCGATGATGTTTACATCATCAATGGCAACGGCGGCACGGTGATCGAACAGGTCGGTGGCGGCGACGACGAAGTGCGCACCAACGTCGGTACGCAATCGTTGGGTGCCAACGTCGAGCGCCTGACCTATACCGGAACCGGCGCGTTCATCGGCTACGGCAACGCCAGCGACAACATCATCACTGGTGGTATCGGCAACGACAACCTGTTCGGTGGTGGCGGTGCGGACCAGTTCTTCGGCGGCGCGGGCATCGACACGGTCGGCTACACCGACAGCACCGTCGGGGTCACCGTGAACTTCAAGACCGGCGTCCACTCGGGCATCGCGACAGGTGACACCTTCACCGACATCGAGGGCGTCCTGGGCTCGAAGTTCAACGACACCTTTGTCGCCGACGGTCGCGCCATGGCCTTCAACGGCGATGTTGGGATCGACACAGTCGACTATTCGACTTCTGCTGAAGCGATCAACGTCGACATCCGCAAGGTCACTCCGGGCCGGGCCGGCATCGGTGGTGACTCGGAAGGTGACACCCTGTTCAACATCGAGAAGGTTATCGGTACCGCATTCAACGATACCTTCAACATCGACACTCTCGCAGCAACCTTCGAAGGCGGCGCGGGCGATGATGTTTACGTCATCAACGGTATCGGTGGCACGGTGATCGAACAGGTCGGCGGCGGCGACGACGAAGTGCGCACCAACTACGGAACGCAGTCTCTGAACGCCAACGTCGAGCGCCTGACCTACACCGGCACCAGCGCATTCACCGGCTACGGCAACGCCAGCGACAACATCATCACTGGTGGTATCGGCAACGACAACCTGTTCGGTGGCGGCGGTGCGGACCAGTTCTTCGGCGGCGCGGGCATCGACACGGTCGGCTACACCGACAGCACCGTCGGGGTCACCGTGAACTTCAAGACCGGCGTCCACTCGGGCATCGCGACAGGTGACACCTTCACCGACATCGAGGGCGTCCTGGGCTCGAAGTTCAACGACACCTTTGTCGCCGACGGTCGCGCCATGGCCTTCAACGGCGATGTTGGGATCGACACAGTCGACTATTCGACTTCTGCTGAAGCGATCAACGTCGACATCCGCAAGAGCACTCCGGGTCGCGCCGGCATCGGTGGCGATTCGGAAGGCGACACCCTGTTCAATATCGAGAAGGTTATCGGTACCGCATTCAACGATACCTTCAGCATCGACACCCTCGCAGCGACCTTCGAAGGCGGCGCCGGCGATGATGTTTACATCATCAATGGTATCGGTGGCACGGTGATCGAACAGGTCGGCGGCGGCGACGACGAAGTGCGCACCAACTTCGGTACGCAATCTCTGAATGCCAACGTCGAGCGCCTGACCTACACCGGAACCGGCGCGTTCATCGGCTACGGCAACGCCAGCGATAACATCATCACCGGGGGTGTCGGCAATGACACCCTGTTTGGCGGTGGCGGTGCGGACCAGTTCATCGGTGGTGCGGTCATGGACACGGTGTCCTATGACGAGAGCTCCGTGGGCGTCAGCATCAACCTGAAAACCGGTGTCAGCACGGGGATCGCAACGGGTGACACTTACAGCGGCATCGAGGCGATCATGGGCTCGAAATTCAACGATATTTTCGTTGGCAGCTCTGTGGCGTTCGCAATCAACGGCGGTCTCGGCCTGGACATGGTCAGCTATGAGTCATCGGACAGCGCGGTCACCATCGACCTGAAAACCAACGCCAACGCCGGTGATGCAGCAGGCGATACTTTCGCCGGGATCGAGATTATCCAGGGCAGTCGATTTGCAGACACGTTCCTGGGCTCGACCGCCAATGACAACTTCGTTGGCGGAGCAGGTGCCGACGTGTTCGACGGCCGTGAAGGCACTGACACGGTCTGGTATGCCAACAGCGCCACTGCCGTGAATGTCAACTTGCAGACCGGCGTCGGTCAGGGTGGCGATGCCGAAGGTGATGTATTCACCAATGTCGAGAGTCTGATCGGGACAAGCTCCAATGACACATTGATCGGCAACGCAGCCGCCAATAGTCTGGAGGGTGGCCTGGGTAACGACGTCATTTATGGCGGGGATGGCAACGACATCATCTACGGCAGCCTGTACACCCCACTCGGACCGTTCGCCGTCAATGTTGCTGCGGGAGGGCCGCAGGCTGATCTTTTGTATGGCGGCAATGGCGACGACTTCATCGTTGCAGCGCCCGATGACCGTGGCACTCAAGCCTTTGGTGAGGCCGGCAATGACAACATTACCGTGGTGTACGGCATGGCTGACGGTGGCGAAGGCAACGATCTACTGACCGGTACAGGGACTGGTTACTCGCTGTTCGGTGGGGCTGGCGCTGACCAACTGAATCTGCAGGGCGTCGGCTCGGCGTTTGGCGGCGAAGGTGATGACACCTATACCATTACCAACTCGAGATTGGTGACCATTCAGGATGATGGCGTCAGTCAAGGCGACAGGTTGGTCCTGGCTAACATCAACGCTGCGCAACTGTTGTTCGACCGTGTCGGAAATGACCTTTACGTACACAAGAACAGTGTTTTCGAGGGTCAGACTCCCGATGATGGTGTGCGTCTGAAGGACTGGTTCGCCGGTTACGCCACTGTTGATTTTATCGTGACGGCTGACGGCAAGTACGTCGGCCTGCCACTCAGCACTGATGCGTTCGCCATGTTCGGTTGATCGGTGAGTCAGGCGCCCTCGATCCAATCGGAGCGAGGGCGTCCGTTTGAAACGTGGGGGCTGACCTGGTCTACATAAGCCGGGTCAGCCCCCTTTTTTTGCGCCCGCCGATTGGTTCTGCGAGCTGGCGCGTTTCCTGCAAGTCCCCCATAAATCGCCATAAAACGAGCGCTCACGGTCATCCCACCGGCGCCCGCAGCGGCAAAAGATTGAGCCAGATGGCTCGCGGTGTTCAAGAAAGCTGCGCGCAGCCCGGTGACGAACAAGAGGGGAGACGATGAAGGCAGTAATTTTGGCGGGTGGCCTCGGCACGCGCATCAGTGAAGAGTCGCACCTCAAGCCCAAGCCAATGATCGAGATCGGCGGCAAGCCAATTCTCTGGCACATCATGAAGCAGTATTCCGCCCACGGAATCCACGACTTCGTGATCTGCCTGGGCTACAAGGGTTACGCGATCAAGGACTTCTTCGCCAACTACTTCCTGCACACCTCCGACGTCACCTTCAACATGCGCGAGAATCGCATGGACGTGCATCAGAACTACAGCGAGCCGTGGAGCGTCACGCTCATCGACACCGGCGAAGAAACCATGACCGGTGGCCGTCTGTTGCGTGCCGGCCGTTACCTCAAGGATGAAGAGGCGTTCTGCTTCACCTATGGCGACGGCGTTTCCGATCTGAACATTCGTCATCTGGTCGATTACCACAAGGCCCACGGCCGTCTGGCGACCGTGACAGCGGTGCAGCCGCCGGGTCGTTACGGGGCGCTGGAGCGTCAGGGTGATCAGGTGCTCGGCTTCACCGAAAAACCCCGTGGTGATGGCGGCTGGATCAATGGCGGCTTTTTCGTGCTGTCGCCCAAAGTGTTGCCGTACATCGCGGGCGATGAAACCACTTGGGAAGCCGAGCCCTTGGCCCGCCTGGCCCGGGAGGAACAACTCAAGGCGTTCGAACACGACGGTTTCTGGCAGCCGATGGACACCCTGCGTGACAAGAACCATCTCGAAGCGTTGTGGCAGAGCGGGGAGGCCCCATGGAAGCAATGGGCCTGAGTCCTGAGTTCTGGCGCGGCAAGCGGGTTCTGGTCACCGGGCACACCGGTTTCAAGGGCAGCTGGCTGACCCTGTGGCTGCAGAGCCTGGGTGCGCAGGTCAGCGGTTTTTCCCTCGACCCGTCGACCGAGCCGAGCCTGTTCGAGCTGGCGCGCGTGAGCGAAGGCATCAACGATCAGCGTGGCGACCTGCGTGACCTCGGCGCCTTGCTTGAGATCATCGCCGACACCGAGCCGGAGATCGTCCTGCACCTGGCAGCTCAGCCGCTGGTGCGCGAAGGCTATCGCGATCCGCTCGGCACATATTCGAGCAACGTCATGGGCACTCTCAACCTGCTCGAAGCGATTCGTCAGGTCGGTTGTGTGCGGGCCTGCGTGCTGGTGACCACCGACAAGGTCTACGCCAACAAGGAATGGCTGTGGCCGTACCGCGAGGACGAAGCCCTCGGTGGTCACGACCCTTACAGCAGCAGCAAAGCCTGTTGCGAGTTGCTGGCGCAGTCTTACGCAGCATCGTTCTTCCCGGCTGACAAATACGCCGAGCACGGTCTGGCCCTGGCCACCGCGCGCGCCGGCAACGTGTTGGGTGGCGGCGATTTCGCCCCTGAACGGCTGATTCCCGACGTGCTCAAGGCCTGGACGGCAGATGAGCCGGTGACCCTGCGTTACCCGCAAGCCGTTCGCCCGTGGCAGCACGCACTGGAGCCGCTGGCCGGCTATCTGCAACTGGCCGCCGGCCTCTATGAAGATGGCCCGGAATACGCCGGCGCATGGAACTTCGGCCCGGGTGAAGCGGACATGTGCAGCGTCGGTGAAGTGGTCGAACTGCTCTCCAATCGCTGGCCTCAGGCCCGTGGTCTGCGCCTCGAAAAGAGTGATCTGCACGAAGCCGGTCTGCTGCGCCTGGACAGCAGCCGCGCCCGTCAGGTGCTGGGCTGGCAGCCGCGCTGGTCGTTGCAGCAGTGCCTGACCCAGACCCTCGACTGGCACCTGGCGTGGCAGAACGGCGACGACATGCGCACCGTGACCCTCGGCCAACTGAATCTGTACCGGGGCGCGCTGTGAGTGAGTTTTACTTGAAACCGCTGCCGCTGGCCGGGTTGTTCAGCGTCCAGCACAAACGCTTCGAAGATCAGCGCGGACACTTCGCCCGGCTGTTCTGCGAAGGCAGCCTGAAGGCGTTCGGCAGTGAATTTCACATCCGTCAGATCAATCATTCCTGCACCCGCGAGAAGGGCAGTGTGCGCGGTCTGCATTACCAGAACGCCAATGCGCCGGAAGCCAAGTTGATCACCTGCCTGCGCGGTGAAGTGTGGGACGTGGCGGTGGACCTGCGCCCGGATTCCGAAACCTTCCTGCACTGGCACGCCGAGCACCTGAAGGCCGGCGACGGTCGCAGCCTGTTGATTCCGGCCGGCTTCGCCCACGGTTTCCAGACCCTCACCGAGGACGCCGAACTGCTTTACCTGCACAGCGCCGATTACGCGCCGGAGCACGAGGGCGGCCTGTCGGTGAACGATCCACGGCTGGCGATTGCCTGGCCGTTGCCTGTCAATAATTTGTCAGCGCGTGATTCCAGCCATCCCGCGCTCGATCAACACTTTGCTGGAGTGCGTCTATGAACTGCCGTGGGTGCGCCGCACCGCTGAGCCTGCCGCTGATCGACCTCGGCACCTCGCCACCGTCCAACGCCTACGTGCATGCCGATCGACTCGAGCAGGCCGAACAATGGGTGCCGCTGAAGGTCGCCGTTTGCGAGCAATGCTGGTTGGTGCAGACCGAGGATTACACCAGCGCTGACAGACTGTTCGACGCCGAGTACGCCTACTTCAGTTCGTTCTCCAGCACCTGGCTGGCCCACGCCGAGCGCTATGTGGCCGAGATGGTCGAACGCTTCGGCCTGACTGCCGACAGCCGCGTGGTGGAAGTCGCCGCCAACGACGGTTACCTGCTGCAGTACGTGGCTGGTCGCGGCATCCAGTGCCTGGGCGTCGAGCCGACCCGCAGCACCGCGCAGGCGGCCCGGGAAAAAGGCCTGGAGATTCGTGAACTGTTCTTCGGTCGCGCCACCGCCGCACAGCTGAAAAGCGAAGGCTGGGCCGCCGACCTGATGGCCGCCAACAACGTGCTCGCTCACGTGCCGGACATCAACGATTTCCTCGGTGGTTTTGCCACGCTGCTCAAGCCGACCGGCGTCGCCACGTTCGAATTCCCGCAACTGCTGACGCTGATGGCCGGCGCGCAGTTCGACACGCTGTATCACGAGCACTATTCCTACCTGTCGTTGACCGCCGTGCAGACCCTGTGCGAGCGCAACGGCCTGGAAGTGTTTGACGTCAGCCAGTTGACCACCCATGGCGGATCGCTGCGGGTGTTCGTCCAGCGCAAGGACGGCGAACGCCGCGCCGTGCAGCCGGCCGTGCAACAGCAGTTGCAGGCCGAGCTCGACGCCGGGGTGAAAACCACCGGGTACTACGCGACGCTGGCGCCGGCTGCCGAACGCATCAAGCATGACCTGCTGCGTTTTCTGTTGCAGGCCAAGGCCGACGGCAAGCGTGTTGTGGGTTATGGCGCTGCTGCCAAAGGCAACACCTTGCTCAACTACGCCGGGGTCAAGCCGGATCTGCTGGCCTGGGTCGCCGATGCCAACCCGCACAAGCAGGGCAAGTTTTTGCCGGGCAGCCGCATTCCGATCGTCGCGCCAGCGCAGATCGATATCGAGAAACCGGATTACGTGCTGGTACTGCCGTGGAACCTGCTTCACGAAGTCAGCCAGCAACTGGCTCAGGTGCGGCAGTGGGACGGTCGCTTCGTGATTGCCGTGCCTGAGTTGAGCGTGCTGTGAAGGTTCTGGTCACCGGAGCCACGGGCTTCGTCGGTCGTCATCTGGTCGCTGCGTTGCTGGCCCGTGGTTGCATGGTGCGGGCGGTTGCCCGTGACGCGCAGAAAGCCGCGGACATGCCGTGGATCAAGGACGTCGAGTTCGTGAGCGCGGACATTCACGCGGCGGATCTGGATGTCGGTGCGTTGACCGAGGGCGTCGATGCACTTGCTCACCTGGCTTGGCCGGGGTTGCCGAACTATCGGGCGCTGTTCCATTTCGAGCACAACCTGATGGCTGACTACCGCTTCATCAAAGGCGCGGTAGAGGCGGGTGTGAAGCAGGTACTGGTGACCGGCACCTGTTTCGAATACGGCATGCAGAGCGGCCCGCTCAGCGAAAGCACGGAGCCGCAGCCGAGCAATCCCTACGGGCTGGCCAAGCACACCTTGCACCTGTTCCTGCAGAACCTGGCGCAAGAGCACCCGTTCACTTTGCAGTGGGCGCGCCTGTTCTATTTGCACGGCGAAGGTCAGAACCCCAACAGCCTGCTGGCGGCGCTGGACCGGGCAATCGATGCCGGCGATGCGACATTCAACATGTCGGCGGGTGAGCAGTTGCGAGATTTTCTGCCGATCCGGACCGCGGCGAATCATCTCGCCGCGATCCTGCATCAACGCGACTTCAACGGCGCGATCAATTGCGCCAGCGGCCTAGCGATTTCGGTCAGGACGCTGGTCGAGCAACACCTGCGTGAACGCGGCGCTTCGATCGATTTGAACCTGGGGCATTACCCCTATCCGACACACGAACCCATGGCGTTCTGGGCGGTGGTCGACCGTTTGCAACAGTTGCTTGAGGCACAGCAAACCAACTGATGTGCCTCGACGCGAATGCCTTTGGCAGCGTGACTATCAAATGACTTTTCAGTGAGACCGGACAATGAGCGATAACGTAATCAAAGCCTTCGAGGCGGAGTGCCAGGCCGAAGTGATTGCCCAGGGCCAGGACAAGAACTTGAAGGCGCTGGCCCAGGAGTTCTACAACCAGTCGGCCAAGCACAAGTACACCTACCATTTCTCGTGGATGGGGCGTCCGATCATTCAGCTGCCGCAAGACATGATGGCGATGCAGGAATTGATCTGGCGGATCAAGCCGGACCTGGTCATCGAGTGTGGCATCGCCCACGGCGGCTCGATCATTTACTACGCCTCGCTGCTGGAACTGCAGGGCCACGGCGAAGTGCTGGGCATCGATCGTGATATCCGTGCGCACAACCGTGAGGCCATCGAAAGCCATCCGATGATCAAGCGCATCAGCATGATCGAAGGTTCCAGCCTTGATCCTGCGGTGGTCGAGCAGGTGCGTCAGGCTGCTGCCGGCAAGAAAGTGATCGTGGTACTCGATTCCAACCATACCCACGAGCATGTCCTCGAAGAATTGCGTCTGTACGCACCACTCGTTTCGCTGGACAGCTACTGCGTGGTCATGGACACCGTGGTTGAAGACATGCCGGCCGATGCGTTCCCGGATCGTCCATGGGGGCCGGGTGACAACCCGAAAACCGCCGTCTGGGCCTATCTCAAAGAGAACACTGATTTCGAGATCGATCAGCACATGCAAGACAAGTTGCTGATCACCGTTGCGTCGGATGGTTATCTGCGCCGGGTTCGTTAATCGGTTCCATCATCAAAGAGTTTTTCGGGCGGTTTCGCCGGTCGTGGGAGAAGTTATGCAAGGCAATTACGGTATTGAAAACAAGCTGCCATTGAGCGAGTTGCTGACGGTGGTTCTGATCACCCACAACCGCCCGGCTTTTTTGCGTCGAGCGCTGCAGTACTACAGCAGCCTGCCTTGCAAGGTCATGGTGCTGGACTCTTCTCCCGAGCGCCCGGAAGGTGATTTTTCATCGGTCGACTATCAGCATCTGCCGCAGTTCGCCTACTGGGGCATGCAGGCCAAGCTGACCTACGGAGTCGAGCAACTGACCACGCCTTACATGGTGTTCGCGGCCGATGACGACTTTATCCTGCATGAGTCGCTGGCCGAGTCGGTGAGCTTCCTGGAAGCCAACCGCGACTACGGTCTGTGCCACGGCTATTGCCTGATGTACCTGGCGCTGGCCGGGAGTGTCAGCTACTACCGCCGCGACAAGAAAATCTGCGAAGACTACGCGTCGGAGCGTGCCGAGGATCGGGTCCTCGACTTCATGCATCAGTACGTGCCGCCGTTCTATGGCGTGTGCCGGACTTCGATCATCAAGGACTGGTACGCGGCCTTGCCACCGGGTACCAGTTTCGAGTGGCAGGAAATCGGCCACACCTATTACCTGCTGGCGAACGCCAAGGCGCGCATTCTGCCAATCCCGTATGTGGTGCGCGAAATCAACGTCGGTTTCTCCGACCACAACACCGAGGTCTATCACGCGCTGTCGTATGTCGACGCCAAGTCGGTGGCCGAGCGTGAAGCGTTCGCCGAGTTTCTCGCGTCCCTGCCGACCGGCATCAAAGATCTCGACCAGGCGCAGCGCAAGGCGTTCGCCCTGGAAAGCTTCGCGGCCATGACCGATAGCCTGGTGACCGGTCGGGCACTGACGGCCGAGCTGATTTTCCAGTCCATCTGGAACAACGTATCCAAAGAACCGGAACGCAAATTCGGGCCTCTGCAATACGTCGAGATGCCGTTCTACAACCAGCGCTTTTTCGACTTGCTGGCCGGGTTCGAGTTTCTCTTGCATGCGATGCCGGCCGGCCGTGTGCAACTGGAACAGCTCGAAGGCGTCTGGACCCGCCAGGATTACCTGATGCAGGCGCGCAATAACGACACCCCGGAAAGTGTGCTCGATCGCTTGTGGCAGGCCCATGACAGCAACGTGTTCAACCGTCCTGTGATCAAGCGTCTGGTCGAGCAACTGCACGTGGTCGGCGATGACACGCCAGCGCAGGAACTGGCCGCGTGGGATGCTCGTCTTGAGTCGGTGTCGAAGGCTGATCATTACCCGGTCTTCAACAAAATGCGCTCCGGCCGTTTGCTCGAATGGCTGGCGTGCCGCGAGCCGGACGCCGAGCAGCGCGCGACGATTGCTGCTCATCTGGCGGCGAACAACGGCGGGCCACAGTTCGGCATTTTCCTGCTGGATCTGGACGACAACGTCGAGAAGCTGCAAGTGACCCTCGACAGCCTGGTCGAAGGTCACAGCAAAGCCTTCAAGATCGTGGTCTTCACCACCGGCGAGCCGCAGGCTGCGACGACGGCGCAGAACACGCTGCACTTTGTCCGCGTTACCCCGGGCAATCTCGTCGACAAACTCAACCAGAGTGCTGCCCAGTCTCCCTGCGACTGGCTGCTGCTGGCACAGGTGGGCGATGAGTTCACGGCGAGTGGCTTGTTGCGCGCTGGCCTGGAGTTGATGTCGGCCACTGGCCTTCGCGCCGTCGCCACCGATGAAATCCAGCGCACTGAAGAGGGCGCGCTGATCGATGTGTTCCGCCCGGGCTTCAATCTTGACCTGTTGCAAAGCAATCCATCGTTGATGGCACGCCATTGGCTGATTCGTCGCGACGTTTTCCTGGAGGCGGGTGGTTATCAGGCCGACTTCAGCAAGGCGATGGAGTTCGACCTGCTGTTGCGTCTGATCGAGCAGGGTGGCCTCGACGGTCTGGCGCATCTCGACGAACCGCTGCTGATCACCCAGGTCCCGGTGCAGGAGGAAGTGGCCCACGAGCGTCAGGCGTTGCTGCGCCATCTGACCAATCGCGGTTACAAGGCCAACGTCACCCCGGCGCTGCCAGGTACCTGGCAAGTTGATTATCGACATACCGAACAGCCGATGGTGTCGATCATCCTGCCTGCTGGCGATGATCTGGTGGCGCTGCGTCGCTGCCTCGAAGGTGTGTTGCTGCGCACCCGTTACAGCCGTTACGAAGTGTTGATCACGGCCAACCCGAATCAGTCGGCGCAGGTCAACGACTGGCTGGGCACGCTGCGCAGCAGCAAAGTGAATGTGTTGCGTGCCGATCAGCCACTGAGCGAAGTCGCGTTGTATAACGCCGCCAGCGAGCAGGCGCAGGGTGAGTATCTGGTGCTGCTGGCCACTGACAGCGAAATCGTCAATCCGAACTGGATCGATTCGTTGCTCAATCACGCCCAGCGTCCTGAGGTCGGTGTTGTCGGCGCGAAACTGGTCGACCGCGACGGCAAGGTCTCCCAGGCCGGCTTGATCCTCGGTCTGAACGGGGGCGTGGGCTCGGCCTTCATTGGCGAAAAACACTCTGCTGCGGGTTACATGCAACGTCTGGGAGTCGAGCAGAACTACTCGGCGGTGTCGAAGGTTTGCCTGATGGTGCGCAAAGAGTTGTTCGGCGCGCTGGGCGGTCTGGACGAAGTCACCTTCGCCGCCGGTTTCAGCGATGTCGATCTGTGCCTCAAGATCGGCCAGGCCGGTTTCCTCACCGTGTGGACGCCGTCGGTACAGGTGCTGCACACCGGCGAGCTGCCGCAAGCGCCCGAAGCGCTGCAGGCTTTGCGGGAGAAATGGAGCGGCGCCTTCGCGCAGGATCCGGCCTACAACGCCAATCTGGCCCTGACCGGCAAAGGTTTTGCGTTGGCTGAAAAGGCTTCGGTTGACTGGTCGCAGTTGCTCGCTTAAGTCCGTCGGACAAGGTTCAGGAATCAGCACATGTTCAACGGTAAATCGATTTTCATCTCCGGTGGCACCGGCTCGTTCGGGCGCAAATTCATCGCGCGCCTGCTCGAGCAATATCAGCCCAAGCGCGTGGTGGTGTTCTCCCGGGATGAGCTCAAGCAATACGAAATGCAGCAGACGTTCAACGCGCCGTGCATGCGTTACTTCCTCGGTGACGTGCGCGACGCCGATCGTCTGCGCCAGGCCATGCGCGGCATCGATTACGTGGTGCATGCCGCGGCGTTGAAGCAGGTGCCGGCGGCGGAATACAACCCGACCGAATGCATCCGCACCAACGTCAACGGCGCGGAAAACATCATCGCCGCCGCCATCGACAACGGCGTGAAGAAAGTCGTCGCGCTGTCCACCGACAAGGCCGCAAGCCCGATCAACCTCTACGGCGCCACCAAGTTGCTGTCGGACAAGTTGTTCGTCGCCGCCAACAACATCGCCGGCGAACAGCAGACTCGTTTCGCCGTGGTGCGCTACGGCAACGTCGCCGGTTCGCGCGGCTCGGTGGTGCCGTTTTTCAGCAAGCTGATCGCCGATGGCGCGACAGAACTGCCGATCACTGACGAGCGCATGACCCGCTTCTGGATCACCCTCGATCACGGCGTGCAATTCGTGCTCGACAGCTTCGCGCGGATGCACGGTGGTGAAGTGTTCGTGCCGAAGATCCCGTCGATTCGCGTGGTCGATCTCGCGCGGGGAATGGCCGAGCATCTGCCGCACAAGAACGTCGGCATCCGTCCGGGCGAGAAACTGCACGAACTGATGGTGCCGCTCGATGATGCGCGGATGACCCTGGAGTTTGCCGATCACTACACCATCCAGCCGTCGATTCGCTTTACCAGCGTCGACGTGGATTTCTCCGAGGACAAACTCGGTGAGCGTGGCGTGCCGGTCGGTGAAGATTTCGAGTACCGTTCCGACACCAACCCGCACTTCCTTTCGGTGGGGCAGATCGCCGACCTGCACGCGAAGCTGTCGGTATGATTCCCTACGGTCGGCAAAGCCTCGACCAGACGGACATCGACGCGGTCGTCGAGGTGTTGCAGTCCGACTGGTTGACCCAGGGGCCGACCATCGAACGCTTCGAGCAGGCGATGGCCGAGCGTTGCCAGGCGGATTTCGCCGTGGCGGTGTGCAACGCCACGGCGGCGCTGCACATTGCCTGCCTGGCGGCGGGGCTGGGAACGGGCGACCGTTTGTGGACCACGCCGAACACCTTTCTCGCGTCAGCCAACTGCGGGCGCTATTGCGGCGCCGACGTTGATTTCGTGGACATCGATCCGCTGACCTGGAACCTCGATGCCGAAGTTCTGGCGAACAAACTCGACGCGGCCGAACGCGACGGCACGTTGCCCAAAGTGCTGGTGGCGGTGGCGTTCTCCGGGCAGAGCTGCGATATGCGGCGGATTGCCGAACTGGCCGAGCGCTACAACTTCACCGTGATCGAAGACGCTTCCCACGCGGTCGGCGCAAGCTATGCCGGGCGCCCGGTGGGCTGCGGTGAGTTTGCCGCGATGACTGTGTTCAGTTTCCACCCGGTGAAAATCATCACCAGCGGCGAAGGCGGCATGGTGCTGACCAATCGGCGGGAACTGGCCGAGCGTCTGCAACGCTTGCGCAGCCACGGTATGACCCGCGACCCGCAGCAGATGACTGAACCCAGCCACGGCCCGTGGTACTACCAGCAGGTCGAGCTGGGTTTCAATTACCGGATCACCGATCTGCAAGCCGCACTGGGCCTTTCGCAACTGAGCAAACTGGACGAATTCATTGCCCGTCGCCGGGAGCTGGCCGCGCGTTACGAGCGTTTGCTGGCGTACTTGCCGGTCACCGTGCCGAGCCTCCAGCCGGACGCCGAATCGGCCTGGCATCTTTACGTGGTGCGTTTGCAGACCGAACGTATCAGCCTCAGCCACCGGCAGGTGTTCGAAGGCTTGCGTGCCGCCGGTATCGGCGTGAACCTGCACTACATTCCGGTGCATCTGCAGCCGTACTATCGTGACCTGGGTTTCGCCGAGGGTGACTTCCCCGAGGCCGAGCGTTATTACGCCGAAGCGATCAGCCTGCCGCTGTTCCCGTTGCTGAGCGATCAGCAGCAGGACTACGTGGTCGAGCAATTGCGTCGGTTGACTGAATGATTGCCGCTGCGGCGGTGGATGGAAAACGGCAATGCGTGATCTGAGCGAGCAGGAACAATTCTGGCAGGGCGAATTCGGCAACCAGTACGTTGACCGTAACGTCGGCCAGCCACTGGTGGCGGCCAATCTGGCGTTGTTCGCCAAGGCGCTGACCCGGACCGGGCGGATCGACAGTTTGCTGGAGCTGGGCACCAACGCCGGCAACAACCTGCAGGCGTTGCGTCAGTTACTGCCCAAGTGCGAGCTGTTCGGCGTCGAAATCAATGCCAGTGCCTGCGCCCAGGCGCGTGCGCTGGAGATTGCGCACATCTGGCACGGTTCGCTGTTCGACTTTCCCCGTGAGCGCCAATACCACCTGACCCTGAGCAAAGGCGTACTGATCCATCTGGCGCCGGAGTTGCTGCCGACGGCCTATGCGCAGTTGTATGAGTTGAGTTCGCGCTACATTCTGATCGCCGAGTACTACAACCCTTCGCCGGTGGAAGTGTCCTATCGCGGCAACAGCGGCAAGCTGTTCAAGCGCGACTTCGCCGGGGAAATGCTTGACCGTTATCCTGATCTGCAACTGCTGGATTACGGCTTCGGTTATCACCGTGATCCGCAATTCCCGGTGGACGACATCACCTGGTTCCTGCTGGAAAAACGCCCTTGAGCAACGTCGCAATCATCCCGGCCCGCGGGGGCAGCAAACGCATCCCGCGCAAGAATCTAAAACCGTTCGACGGTGTGCCGATGATTGTCCGCTCGATTCGCACGGCCCTCGATTCAGGGTTGTTCGAGCAGGTCGTGGTCAGCACCGACGACCAGGAAATCGCGGATGTAGCGCGGGCCAATGGTGCTCACGTGCCGTTCATGCGTCCGGCGGAGCTGGCCGATGATTTCACCGGCACCGCGGCGGTGATCATGCATGCCTTGCAGCAACTGCCGGCCTTCGATTACGCCTGCTGTGTGTACGCCACCGCGCCGTTGTTGCAGACGCGGTTCCTGCGTCAGGGCTTTGAGTTGCTGGCGCAGCATCCGGACAAATCCTTTGCTTTTTCGGTCACCGATTTCGGCTTTCCGGTGCAGCGCGCCCTGACCCTCGACGGGCAGGGCGCGCTGACGGCGTTGTACCCCGAATTTCGCAATACCCGTTCGCAGGATCTGCCGGCTGCCTTTCAGGATGCCGGTCAGTTCTATTGGGGCCGCCGCGAGGCGTGGCTGGGTGGCGAGGTGCTGTATTCGCCGGCCAGTCTGCCGGTGATCCTGCCCCGGTATCTGGTGCAGGACATCGATACTGCCGAGGACTGGAAGCGCGCCGAATACCTTTACGCCGCCCTCAAGGCTGGCGGAGAACTGCAATGAGAGTGCTGATCCGCGCCGACGCCTCGCCGACCATCGGCAGCGGCCACATCGCCCGGTGCCTGACGCTGGCGCGAGTACTGCGCACGCAAGGCAGCCATGTCGCGTTCGCCTGTCGTCGTTTGCCGGGGCATCGGCTCGATGCGTTGCAGGCCGAAGGCTTCGAGACCTTCGCGTTGCCGGATCGCTATGCCGGTGAAGACCCGGAGCAGGCCATCGAGGCGATGCTGCCGTGGCAGGCGGATATCGATGCACTGGCGGAGCAGCTGGAAGGGCAGCCTGAGTTTGACTGGGTGATCGCCGACCATTACGGCCTCGACCATCACTGGCAGACCGCGGCCCGTCGCTTCGCACCACGGATTGCCGCCGTCGACGATCTGGCGACCCGTCGCTACAGCGTGGATCTGCTACTCAATCAAAACCTCTCCGGGCTCAGCGAAAACTATAAGCCGCTGCTGCCGGCCGGTTGCCGAACGCTGCTCGGCCCGCGCTTCGCCATGCTGCGCGATGAGTTCAGTGGCCCGGCCATCGAGATCAAACCGGTGGCGCGCCGGGTGCTGGTGAATTTCGGTGGCTTCGATGCGGCGCGCCAGACTCATCACGCGATGCTGGCGCTGGCGGATTTTTCGGCGCTTGAAGTGGATTTCGTCGCCGGTGCCGACAACCCGGCCTGGGCAGAGATGCAAGCGCTGGCCGAAACGCGGCCGCACTGGCGGCTGCACAGTTTCGTCGTCGATTTTCATCGACGCATGACCGAGGCCGACCTGTTTATCGGCGCCGGTGGCGGCACCAGTTGGGAGCGCGCGGCCCTGGGCCTGCCGACAATCTGCATTGCGGTGTCGAACAATCAGCAGACCAACGGCGAAGTGATGGCGGCGGCCGGCGCGCATGTATTCATGGGTGCGCGGGAGCAGGTCAGCGTCGAGCAACTGCGCGATGCCATCGGCTTTGTCGTGGGCAACTTTTATCTGCGCCAGAGCCTGGCCGAGCGTTCGCGGCAACTGGTCGACGGACGCGGTGCGTTGCGGGTGGCGGCGGCGCTGGCGGGCGCGGTGCTCACGTTGCGTCTGGCGACGCCGGACGATGCGCAGTTGTTGTTCGACGGACGCAATGCCGAGGCGGTGCGCCGCTGGTCACTGGACAGCGGCGTGATCGATTGGGCACAGCATGTGAACTGGCTGGGCGCCAGCCTGCGCAATCCTCAGCGCTTGCTGCTGGTGGCCGAGGCGGATGACGGCCCGGTCGGCGTCCTGCGCTACGATCTGCGCGGCTTTGAGGCGGAGGTTTCGCTGTATCTGTTCGAGGCGCGAATGGGGCTTGGCTGGGGCAGGGCGCTGCTGGCGCAGGGTGAAGCCTTTGTGGCCGGGCACTGGCCGCAAATGACCGCCATCACCGCTCAAGTGTTGCCGGCCAATCGGCCCTCGATGAATGTTTTCCGTGACGCCGGGTTCACCCAGAGTGCCTGCGCGTTCACCAAGGTTTTGAAGGAATCCCGTCAATGAGCAGTTTCAAGATCGGCAACCGCCAGATCGGTGCCGATGCGCCGCCGTTCATCATCGCTGAAATGAGCGGCAACCATAACCAGTCGCTGGACGTGGCGCTGCAGATTGTCGAAGCGGCGGCAAAGGCCGGTGCCCATGCCTTGAAGCTGCAAACCTACACCGCCGAAACCATGACCCTGGATCTGGCGCAAGGCGAATTCTTCATCAAGGATCCGAACAGTCTGTGGACGGGTACCTCGCTGTACGACCTGTATGAAAAGGCCCACACGCCCTGGGAATGGCATGCGCCGATCTTCGCCCGCGCCAAGGAGTTGGGCATGCTCGCGTTTTCGACGCCGTTCGACGACAGCGCCGTGGACTTCCTTGAAGGCCTCGATGTGCCGGCCTACAAGATCGCCAGTTTCGAAAACACCGATCTGCCGCTGATCCGCCGTGTCGCAGCGACCGGCAAACCGCTGATCATTTCCACCGGCATGGCCAGCATCGCCGAACTCGACGAAACCGTGCGCGCTGCCCGCGAGGCCGGGTGCAGGGATCTGGTGCTGCTCAAGTGCACCAGCACCTATCCTGCGACTCCGATCAACAGCAACGTGCGCACGATTCCGCATTTGCGTGAGTTGTTTGGCTGTGAGGTCGGGTTGTCAGACCATTCGATGGGCGTCGGTGTGTCGGTGGCGGCGGTGGCACTCGGCGCGACGGTGGTGGAAAAACACTTCACCCTCGACCGCTCAGCCGGTGGGGTGGACGCCAGTTTCTCGCTGGAACCGGCGGAACTGGCCAGCCTGGTGGTCGAGACCGAACGCGCCTGGCAGGCCATGGGCCAGGTGCATTACGGCGTGACCGAGGCTGAGCAGAAGTCGCTGGTTTACCGCCGGTCGCTCTACGTCACGGCCGATATGGCGGCCGGTGAGCCCTTCACGGCGGCCAATCTGCGCGCCATTCGTCCCGGTCTCGGTCTGCCGCCCAAGCACACCGATGCCGTCCTCGGGCGCCGTGCGCGCCAGTCGATCAAACGCGGTACGCCGCTGGACTGGTCATTGGTCGAATGACCCGATCTGTCACCGATTCGGCAAAATAGCGTGACCTGCGAGTCATAACGCGCATCTTCACTGTATTGTAATGACCGGGGAGATGGCGCCTGGCCCGTTTTCGGTTCCAGTGATAGCCCTTTGCGCTCCCCGTGGCTGCCCGTTGTGGCGGCCGTTTTCTGTTTGTCGGCGCCCCTCGAATCCTTGCGAGCGGTGGTATTGGGCTGTTTATTATTGGGAAGCCGTAATGATTGGCATAAAAAGCATTGCGAGCTACGTTCCTGTAGCCGGCGTGGACAATTACGCACAAGGTGCAAAATTCGAGAAGGATGAAGAATTCATCCTCGGCAAGATCGGTTCGGCCTTCCTCCCACGCAAAGACGCGGAACAGGAAACCTCCGATCTGTGCGTTGAAGCGGCCAATGCGCTGTTTGCCAACAACCCTGAACTGAAACGTGAATCCATCGATGCGCTGATCGTCGTCACCCAGAACGGTGATGAAGAAGGCCTGCCGCACACCGCGGCCATCGTCCAGGACAAGCTCGGCCTGCCGACCAATGTCGCGGCGTTCGACATTTCCCTGGGCTGCTCCGGTTACGTCTACGGCATCTACGCGATCAAGGGCTTCATGGAAGCTGCCGGTCTGAAGAACGGCCTGCTGATCACCGCTGATCCGTATTCGAAAATCGTCGACCCGGAAGATCGCAACACCACCATGCTGTTCGGCGACGCCGCTACCGCCACCTGGATGGGCGAAGACCCGGTCTGGGCACTGGGCAAGGCCAAGTTCGGTACCGACGGTTCCGGTGCGCCGCACCTGAAAGTCACCGATGGCGTGTTCTTCATGAACGGTCGTCAGGTGTTCAACTTCGCGCTGCTCAAAGTCCCGGCGCACTTGCACGAACTGCTCGACGATTCGGGTCTGAAGGCTGATGACATCGATGCGTTCTGCATCCACCAGGGCAGTGCGGCAATTGTCGATGCCGTGGCGCGACGCTTCGAAGGCGAGCCGGAGAAGTTCATCAAGGACATGGTCGAGACCGGTAACACCGTGTCGTCCAGTGTGCCGCTGCTGCTGGAAAAACACGTGATGGATTCCGACTGGAACCGCATCGCGATCAGTGGTTTCGGTGTCGGTCTGTCTTGGGGTTCGGCGATTATTTATCGTCCTTGAATCCGCTAAAAACGACGCATACAAAAATAGCGTTCAAGGGTTAACCTTGAACGCTATTTTTTTGCCTGAAGGGAGCGCGAGGCGCCATGGGTGAGTTTTTCCAGGCCAATGCTGAAGTCATCGAACGACGCTGGCCGGCGCTGCTCGCACGTTTGCTGAACGAAGACAGTTCAGCGATCGAGGCCGAGCTGACGCAGGGGCTGGGCTCGACGCTGAGCATTGGCGGCATTCAGCTCACCAGCCGGCATGACCGTGTTCGCGAAGCGCAGATTCAGGCCGCCAGCCTGCCGACGGACAAGCCGCAACTGCATGTCTACGGTACCGGCCTCGGGGATTTGCCCACGGTGTTGCTGGAGCGCACCGGGCTCGAGCGTTTGTATGTGCACATCCTCAACGGCGAACTGTTCGCTCTGGTGCTGCAACTGCTCGATCAGCGGGAGTGGCTGCAGGATCCGCGGGTTGAATTGCTCTTCGCCGGCGACCTGTCCGACATCTGTACGCCGTTCTTCGCATTGCCTGCCGAGATGCTGCTGGCCGATGACTTCAACGCAAAGATCCGTGATCGGCTGGTCAGCGAAGTGCACCTGAGCTTCAACAATCGTGAATTCGATCCGCAGTCACCGTTCATTCAACAGCGTCTGCAGGATTGCTTGCCCGTGTTGCTCACCGACGAGGATGTGGCGACGTTGTTCGGCACCTGTGCCGGTCGGGAGATTTATGTGATCGGCACCGGGCCGACGCTTGAACAGCATTTCGAACGTCTGGCGGCGATCCGCGAGCGGGCCGAGCGCCCGTTGTTCATTTGTGTCGATACCGCGTACCGACCGCTGCGCGAGCACGGGATCGTCCCCGACTATGTGGTGAGCATCGATCAGCGCATCAGCTTTCGGCATTTGCCTTTCGAGGAATCCGACGGCATCCCGCTGGTGTACCTGCCCATGAGCGATCCTGAGGTGCTGAGGGCCTGGAAGGGCAAGCGTTATGGCGGTTACTCGGCCAGCCCGGTCTATGCGGCATTGCGCGAGCAGCATCCGCGGGCGCTGTTGCATATGGGCGGCAGCGTGATTCATCCGGCCGTGGACCTGGCGGTGAAGATGGGCGCTGCACGCATCACGCTGTTCGGCGCCGATTTTGCCTTCCCGATGAACAAGACCCATGCCGGCTGGAATGACGGTGACCTGGGGCCGTCGGTGAATCAGGCGCGGCACTGGGTGCGTGACGGGTATGGTCAGCGCGTCAGTACCCAGCTCAATTTTCGCGGTTACTTGTGTGTGCTGGAGCGATACATCGCCAGTCAGCCGCACGTGGCGTTTTTTAACAGCAGCCGGGCGGGTGCGCAGATTGCCGGGACGGAATTCAATCAGGAGTTCGCGCAATGAGTGCGCCGCAATCATGGGTAGATGAATGCCATCAGTGCGCCGGGCTGTTCCGCTTGGGGCGTGATGTCGAGGCCGCGTTGACCATGGTCGATGTGTTTGAGGGCGCGCAGCAGTCATTGTTGTCGGCCGATGCGCAGACTCAACAGATCTGGGCGCAGTTACTCACGCAAATGCTTGAGTGCCAGGAGCGTCAGGACTGGTTGGGACTTGCCGATTTCATGGAGTACGAGTTGATGCAATTGCTGGAACAACCGTCCAGCTGAAGGGGAGCGAGGGCGCTGGCCCGCAGGTTTGCGCCATGGACGGTTTTATGACGTCATTTTTTCGAAGGGAAAGTGCTGCTAAGTCTTTGTTTTCTAGGGGGTGGCAGGTTGATGGCAAATTTTTTCAAAAAAGCCCTCAAGCAACCTGCAAACCCGACGATAACTATTACGAAGGTTCTCTAGGCCATACCCGGCGGTTGCCAGGGCCGGAAGCCGCAGTACCCAACCAACGAGGAATTCGTCATGGCTTTAACAGTAAACACCAACACCACGTCGTTGAACGTTCAGAAAAACCTGAACCGCGCTTCCGACGCTCTGTCGACTTCGATGCAGCGCCTGTCTTCCGGCCTGAAAATCAACAGCGCTAAAGACGACGCCGCTGGCCTGCAGATCTCCACTCGTATGCAATCGCAAATCCGCGGTGGCAACCAGGCTATCCAGAACGCCAACGACGGTATCTCCGTTGCCCAGACCGCTGAAGGCGCTCTGCAAGCTACTACCGACATCCTGCAGCGTATGCGTGAACTGGCTGTTAAAGCACGTACCGGCACCAACGGCACTGCTGACCAGCGCGCGACCAACCTTGAATTCGCCGACATGTCCGACGAAATCAGCCGTATCGCTGCTTCCACCAACCTGAACGGCAAAAACCTGCTGGACGGTTCGGCTGGTACTGTGACTCTGCAAGTTGGTGCTAACACCGGTACTGCCAACCACATCGACCTGGTACTGAGCTCCAAGTTCGACGCCGTCAGCCTGTCCGTGGACAAAGCTACTCTGGCTCTGACCGGTACTACCCCTGCTGCTGCCGGTAGCAACATCGACAACGCTATCACTGCAATCGACGCCGCTATCGCTGCGATCGGTGATACCCGTGCCAGCCTGGGTGCTTCGCAAAACCGTCTGACCAGCACCATCTCCAACCTGCAGAACATCGTTGAGAACACCACCGCTGCACAGGGTCGTGTACAAGACACCGACTTCGCCGCAGAAACTGCTAACCTGACCAAGCAGCAAACTCTGCAGCAGGCTTCGACCTCCGTTCTGGCTCAAGCCAACCAACTGCCTTCCGCTGTACTGAAGCTGCTTCAGTAATTTCGGAATGAGTTTGGGCGGGGGAGTGCGCTGGTCGTGCTCTCTCGCCTTTTTACGTTAGGAGGTGATGAGCATGGACATGAGCGTAAAGCTTAACCAGTCTTATCCGGCTCCCAAGCCAGTAACGCCGGTCGCTGACAAACCGTCAGAGACGCCCAAGGTTGCCAAGGCTGAAGCGCCGGTCGCTGCCAAGGGTCAGGATACGGACGAGGCCAAGTTGAAACTGGCGGTGCAGGAGATCGAGAAGTTCGTTCAGTCGATCAAGCGCAATCTGGAGTTCTCCATCGACGAACACTCCGGGAAGGTCATCGTCAAGGTGATCGCAAGCGAGACGGGTGAGGTCGTTCGACAGATCCCCTCCGCAGAAGCCCTCAAACTGGCAGACAGCCTCGCCAATGCGAGTCACGTATTGTTCGACGCCAAAGTCTGAGAGCTGGCATGAATAGTGTCTGTCTTTCTTGATGACGCCGGGAAGGGTCAAAAGAACGGCAGCAATCTGAAGGGAGATGCACATGGCAAGTCCAATTTTACCGGGTACGGGCCTGGGTTCCGGCCTGGACATCGGTGCGATCGTTACCGCGCTGGTCAATGCCGACAAGGCGCCGAAGCAGACGCAAATCGATACCGCGACCAAAGCCAACACGCTGAAGATTTCCGGCATCGGTTCGTTGAAGAGCGCGCTGACCGCGTTCCAGACGGCGATGAAAAACCTGGGCAGCACGACCAACCCTGCGTTTGCCGGCTTCACCGCGACTTCGAGTAACACGAACGTTCTGAATGCCACTTCCGACAGTACCGCCGTGACGGGCAATTACAATGTTGTCGTGACCCAGTTGGCCACCGGTTCGAAAGTCGCCAGTGCCTCTTTTGCCGGCGGTGCCGCCAGTGCCATTCCGAGTGGTACCCTGAAAATCAGTCAGAATGGCACTGATTACAATGTCGACATTCCGGCCGGTTCTACCTTGCAGAACACCCGCGATGCCATCAACAAGGCTCAGGGTGTCAACGGTATTTCCGCCAACATCGTGACCGACGCCAGCGGTGCTTCGCGTCTGGTGATCAGTTCGAACAAGACCGGCGCAGGTTCCGACCTCACCGTCAGCGGTATCGCCGGCCTCGAAATCGATGGTACCAAGCCGATGGGTGCCAGTCCGGCGGCAGGCGATTCGGGCGCGGTCAACGGCGTTGCCAAAGATGCCCTGTTGACTATCGATGGCCTTCAGGTCAGCAGCAAGAGCAACACCGTAACCGGTGCAATCAGTGGTCTGACTCTGAATCTGACAACTGTCAGTGCTGGCACGCCGCCGAGCACTCCGACGGTTGTCAATGTAGACGCCAACACGAAGGGCTTGCAGACATCGATTCAGCAGTTTGTCGACGCCTACAACACGTTGAAGACCACCATCGATACGCTGTCCAAGGCGACGCCGGACGAAGATGGCAAACTGACCGTGCAAGCGGCTTTCACGGGTGACGCGATGCCGCGTGCACTGATTGCCAGTGTTCGCGCCGAGTTGACGGCACCAGGGGCGGGTGGTTCGCTGGCGGTGCTGTCGCAGTTGGGTGTGATGACCGACCGCAACACCGGTAACCTGACATTTAATACCGATACGTTCAACAAGACCATGGCCCAGCCAGGCATGACCGGTCAGGTTCAGCAGTTGTTCACGGGTACCGACGACAAAAATGGTCTGTTGACGCGTATGAGCAAAGCGGTTGATCCGTATCTCAACCCGCCGGCGGACAATAAGTCCGGGACCAGTTTGCTTGATCAGCGCATGGCCATTCTGACCAAAAACACGCGCAGCCTTACCGATCAACAACTGGCGCTGGACTTGCGTGTTGCCAACCTCACCAAGACGCTGACCGCAAAATACAACGCCATGGACTTGCTGGTAGGGCAGATGAAGGCCACCGCGAGCAACATCACGTCGTTCTTCGCCTCGCTGAACGCTCAGCAATCTGCGAAGTAACAGGCAGGAACGACAAAAACCCGGCTACGCTTCATCGGCGTGCGCCGGGTTTTTGTCTTTTGATCTAAAGTTCTGTGACTCGTTGGCGATACACTGGTTATACGAGTCAATGTGGCAAATGAGGTAGAACATGAACCCAATGTTAGCCCTTCGGCAGTACCAGAAAGTCGGCGCGCACGCCCAGACATCCGAGGCGAGTCCGCACCGCCTGGTGCAAATGTTGATGGAAGGTGGCCTGGAGCGGATCGCTCAGGCCAAAGGCGCTATCGAGCGCAAGGATATTGCTGCCAAGTGCACGGCTATCAGTAAGGCCGTTGGCATCATCGGTGGATTGTGTGAAGGCCTGGATCTGGAAAACAGCGCGGATTCGGTGGGTGATCTCAACCAGCTTTACATTTACATGATGAAGCGACTCGCCGAAGCCAACGCCAAGAGTGATCCACGGATACTCGACGAGGTGGCCGACCTGCTGCGCACCGTAAAGGAAGGCTGGGACGGCATTGCTCCGCCAGGCCCCCAGTTTTAAGGAGAGCACCATGAGTCTTGTATTGCAGCGAATCGCCGATACCCGTGAAGCGTTGGTCGGCGCCTTGGCCGAGCGCAACTGGGAAGCCATTGGCGAGCTGGATCTGGCTTGCCGTTCCTGCATGGAAGACGTCATGGCCGAGGCCTCGCTCGATGAAGAGGCTTTGCGCAATAATCTGGAAGAGTTGCTGCATGTCTACAAGCAGCTTCTGGAAGTGGCGATGGGTGAGCGTCAGGCGATAGTCGACGAGATGTCGCAGATCACCCAAGCGCAAAATGCGGCAAAGGTTTACCATCTGTTTGGTTAATTAACCCTCAGTTAATCCAGACATGTGCGCCATAAATTTGACTGTGCACGGTTTTTTGACTTAACTAGTGGCTGTTTTCAGATTTCAGGCGTCTACAGGCACAAGGTGTCCTGCAAGCGTCTCGCTTGCCCCTCATTTTGGGCATTGAGTTGACTAGGGAAGTTGCTATTGCATGTGGCGTGAAACCAAAATTCTGCTGATCGATGACGATAGCGTCCGCCGCCGCGACCTGGCGGTGATCTTGAATTTTCTTGGCGAAGAAAATTTACCCTGCGGAAGCCATGACTGGCAGCAGGCAGTCGGCTCTTTGTCGTCTAGTCGTGAGGTCATTTGCGTACTGATCGGGACGGTCAATGCTCCTGGTGCGCTTTTGGGCTTGCTAAAGACACTCTCAACCTGGGATGAGTTCCTTCCGGTTTTGCTGATGGGCGATAATTCTTCGGTGGACCTGCCCGAAGACCAACGCCGCCGGGTACTTTCGACCCTCGAAATGCCGCCGAGCTACAGCAAGCTGCTGGATTCCCTGCACCGTGCCCAGGTCTATCGCGAAATGTACGATCAGGCCCGCGAGCGCGGCCGCCATCGCGAGCCCAACCTGTTCCGCAGCCTCGTCGGTACCAGCCGTGCGATCCAGCACGTGCGTCAGATGATGCAGCAAGTGGCCGACACCGACGCCAGCGTACTGATCCTCGGCGAGTCCGGGACCGGCAAGGAAGTGGTTGCGCGCAACCTGCATTACCATTCCAAGCGTCGCGACGCGCCATTCGTCCCGGTCAACTGCGGGGCGATCCCGGCCGAGTTGCTGGAAAGCGAACTGTTCGGCCACGAGAAGGGCGCCTTCACCGGCGCGATCACCAGCCGTGCCGGCCGCTTCGAGCTGGCTAACGGCGGTACGCTGTTTCTCGACGAAATCGGCGACATGCCGCTGCCGATGCAGGTCAAGCTGCTGCGCGTGCTGCAGGAGCGCACCTTCGAGCGCGTGGGCAGCAACAAGACCCAGAGCGTCGACGTACGCATCATTGCCGCGACCCACAAGAATCTCGAAAGCATGATCGAGATCGGCACCTTCCGCGAAGACCTCTACTATCGCCTGAACGTGTTCCCGATCGAGATGGCGCCGCTGCGTGAGCGCGTCGAAGACATTCCGCTGCTGATGAATGAACTGATCTCGCGCATGGAGCACGAGAAGCGCGGTTCGATCCGCTTCAACTCCGCCGCGATCATGTCCCTGTGCCGCCACGGCTGGCCGGGCAACGTCCGCGAGTTGGCCAACCTGGTGGAGCGCATGGCGATCATGCATCCGTACGGGGTGATTGGCGTGGTCGAACTGCCGAAAAAATTCCGCTACGTCGACGATGAAGACGAGCAAATGGTCGACAGCCTGCGCAGCGATCTGGAAGAGCGGGTGGCGATCAACGGTCACACGCCGGACTTCACCGCCAACGCCCTGTTGCCGCCGGAAGGTCTCGACCTGAAGGACTACCTCGGTGGTCTGGAGCAGGGTCTGATCCAGCAGGCGTTGGACGACGCCAACGGCATCGTGGCCCGCGCCGCCGAACGCCTGCGCATCCGCCGCACCACGCTGGTGGAGAAGATGCGCAAGTACGGCATGAGCCGTCGTGAAGGTGATGAACAGGCGGATGATTGACGCCTGTTTTTCAACTGCTTCATTTATAAGCGGTTTTTTTTAGGCACGGGTATTGCTACGTCCCTCGCAACGTTCCGTTTAACTGACGGTCAGCCAAGCGAGAGAGCACAATGCCCCAAGCCTCCCAGATGTCTTCTGTTCCCGAGTCCTCGGGGCAACTGCCGTCCGTAGAGCAGGCGAGCCGCCAGGGGCTTGAGCAGGCATTCGCCCTGTTCAACCAGATGTCCAGCCAGTTGACCGACTCCTACAGCATGCTCGAAGCACGGGTCACCGAGCTCAAGGGCGAGCTGGCCGTGGTCAGCGCCCAGCGCATGCAGGAACTGGCGGAAAAAGAACGCCTGGCCAACCGTTTGCAAAACCTCCTCGATCTGTTGCCCGGTGGCGTCATCGTCATCGACGGTCACGGCATTGTGTGCGAGGCCAATCCTGCCGCCATCGAATTGCTCGGCCTGCCGCTGGAAGGCGAACTGTGGCGCCATGTCATTGCCCGCTGCTTCGCGCCCCGTGAAGACGACGGCCACGAAATTTCCTTGAAAAACGGTCGACGCCTGTCGATTGCCACTCGCTCGCTGGATGCCGAGCCGGGGCAGTTGGTGCTGCTCAACGACCTGACTGAAACCCGTCACTTGCAGGATCAGCTGGCGCGCCACGAGCGGCTTTCGTCCCTGGGCCGGATGGTCGCGTCGCTTGCCCATCAGATCCGTACACCGTTGTCCGCTGCCTTGCTGTACGCCAGTCATTTGACCGAGCAGGAGCTGCCGGTCGCGACCCAGCAGCGTTTTGCCGGGCGCCTCAAGGAGCGCCTGCACGAGCTCGAGCATCAGGTACGCGACATGCTGGTGTTCGCCCGCGGCGAGTTGCCACTGACCGATCGCGTCACGCCGAATGCCTTGATGCAGTCGTTGCAGGCCGCGGCGCTGACCCATGTGCAGGATCTGCCAATCCGCTGGCAGTGCGATAGCCATGCCGGCGAGTTGCTGTGCAATCGCGACACGCTGGTCGGGGCGCTGCTCAATCTGATTGAAAACGCTATTCAGGCGAGTGCCGGTGAGGTGCGTCTGAAGGTGCATTGCTATACCCGCGACAACACCCTGCGTCTGTGTGTCAGTGACAGCGGCAGCGGTATTGATGCGGCGGTGCTGGCGCGGCTGGGCGAGCCGTTTTTCACCACCAAGGTTACCGGGACCGGCCTGGGCCTGACCGTGGTCAAGGCCGTGGCCCGTGCGCATCAGGGAGAATTGCGGCTGCGTTCGCGGGTCGGGCGCGGTACGTGCGCGCAGGTCATCCTGCCGTTGTTTTCCGCTGTACAGGGAGCTGAGTGAAGGTCATGGGCATCAAGGTTCTGCTGGTCGAGGATGACCGCTCGTTGCGCGAAGCGCTGGCCGATACGCTGTTGCTGGCCGGTCACGACTATCATGCGGTGGGTTCGGCCGAAGAGGCGCTGAACGCCGTCGAGCGCGAAGCGTTCAGTCTGGTGGTCAGCGACGTCAACATGCCGGGCATGGACGGTCATCAATTGCTCGGTCTGCTGCGTGCGCGGCAACCGCAATTACCGGTGCTGCTGATGACCGCCCATGGCGCGGTCGAGCGCGCGGTCGATGCTATGCGCCAGGGCGCGGCGGATTATCTGGTCAAACCGTTCGAACCCAAGGCTTTGCTGGACCTGGTGGCACGTCACGCGTTGGGCAGCCTTGGCACCAGTGACGCCGAAGGGCCGGTCGCGGTCGAGCCGGCCAGCGCTCAGTTGCTGGATCTGGCGGCGCGGGTCGCTCGCAGCGACTCCACCGTGCTGATTTCCGGCGAGTCCGGCACCGGCAAGGAAGTGCTGGCGCGCTACATCCACCAGCAATCCCATCGCGCCAGTCAGCCGTTCATTGCGATCAACTGTGCGGCGATCCCCGACAACATGCTCGAAGCCACCCTGTTCGGTCACGAAAAAGGCTCGTTCACTGGCGCCATCGCGGCCCAGGCCGGCAAGTTCGAACAGGCGGACGGCGGCACCATTCTGCTCGATGAAATTTCCGAAATGCCTCTGGGCCTGCAAGCCAAGCTGCTGCGGGTGTTGCAGGAGCGGGAAGTGGAGCGGGTCGGCGCACGCAAGCCGATCACCCTCGATATCCGCGTGGTCGCGACCACCAACCGTGATCTGGCCGGTGAAGTGGCGGCGGGGCGGTTCCGAGAAGACCTCTATTATCGTCTGTCGGTATTTCCCCTGGCCTGGCGTCCGTTGCGCGAGCGCACCGCCGATATCCTGCCGCTGGCCGAGCGTCTGTTGGCCAAACACGTCAATAAAATGAAGCATGCGATGGCGAAGTTTTCGCCCGAGGCGCAGGCGTGCCTGATCGGTTATCCGTGGCCGGGTAATGTGCGCGAGCTGGATAACGCGGTCCAGCGGGCCTTGATTCTCCAGCAGGGCGGGTTGATCCAGCCGCAGGATTTCTGTCTTTCCGGGCCTGCGTTGTTCGCCCCATTGCCGGCGGCAGTGCCGGTTGCGCCGGTCATTCGTGAAGTGGAAATCGAGGCGGATTCGGCCGGGGCGCTGGGTGATGACCTGCGTCGCCGCGAGTTCCAGATGATCATCGACACCCTGCGTACCGAGCGCGGTCGGCGCAAGGAGGCGGCCGAAAAACTCGGCATCAGCCCGCGCACCCTGCGTTACAAACTGGCGCAGATGCGCGATGCGGGTATGGATGTCGAAGGCTACCTGTTCGCGACCTGACGGGTGGCGCAAACGTTTGAAACGGCTTTTCTGAAAGCGGTGCCCATGAGCTGGCACCGTTGTTGCTAACACCTGAGTACCCGCCGAGTGAGTGTCAAAAAATTGCGGGCCGCCCAAGAGAGTAGACCATGAGCCAAGGTATTGAATTTAATCGGTTGATGATGGACATGAAGGCCATGCAAATGGACGCCATGTCGAAGCCGAAATCGACTTCCGCTGTCCCGGAAGTGGCAGGCAGCAGCTTTTCCGACATGCTCGGTCAGGCCATCAACAAAGTCAGTGATACCCAGCAGGCGTCGACTCAGTTGGCCAACGCATTTGAAATCGGCAAGAGCGGCGTCGATCTGACGGACGTGATGATTGCCTCGCAGAAAGCCAGCGTGTCGTTCCAGGCCCTGACCCAGGTGCGTAACAAGCTGGTTCAGGCTTATCAAGACATCATGCAGATGCCGGTTTAAGGACGAGATTGAGTCATGGCAGAAGCAGTCGCCGATAACGTTCCGGCCAAGGCCACCCCGATAGACGGCAAACCGCCGCTGTTCGGCCTGTCCTTCCTGGAAAACCTCTCCGAGATGACCGTGCTGCGTCAGGTGGGCCTGTTGGTCGGCCTGGCCGCGAGCGTGGCGATTGGCTTTGCCGTGGTGCTGTGGTCGCAGCAACCGGACTACCGGCCTCTGTACGGCAGCCTTGCCGGCATGGACGCCAAGCAGGTCATGGACACCCTGGCCGCCGCCGACATTCCCTACACCGTCGAACCGAATTCCGGCGCCTTGCTGGTCAAGGCCGATGACCTGTCCCGTGCGCGTCTCAAGCTCGCGGCCGCTGGTGTCACTCCCAGCGACGGCAACATCGGTTTTGAAATCCTCGACAAGGAACAGGGTCTGGGCACCAGCCAGTTCATGGAAGCGACCCGTTATCGTCGCGGCCTCGAAGGCGAGCTGGCCCGCACCATTTCGAGCCTGAACAACGTCAAGGGCGCGCGCGTTCACCTGGCGATTCCGAAAAGCTCGGTGTTCGTGCGTGACGAACGCAAGCCAAGCGCTTCGGTACTGGTCGAACTGTACTCCGGTCGTTCGCTGGAGCCAGGCCAGGTCGTTGCCATCATCAACCTGGTGGCGACCTCCGTTCCCGAGCTGAGCAAATCGCAGATCACCGTCGTCGACCAGAAGGGCAACCTGCTGTCGGATCAGGCGGAAAACTCCGAAATGACCATGGCCGGCAAGCAGTTCGACTACAGCCGCCGCATGGAAAGCATGCTCACCCAGCGCGTGCACAACATTCTGCAACCGGTACTGGGCAACGATCGCTACAAGGCTGAAGTGTCGGCCGACGTTGATTTCAGTGCCGTCGAATCGACCGCCGAGCAGTTCAACCCGGATCAACCGGCCCTGCGCAGCGAACAGTCGGTCAACGAACAACGCACCGCCAGCAATGGCCCGCAAGGTGTGCCGGGTGCCCTGAGCAACCAGCCACCGTCGCCGGCTTCGGCGCCGCAAACCACCGGTGGCGCAGCCGCGCCGGCGAGCATGGTGCAACCTGGCCAGCCACTGGTTGATGCCAACGGTCAGCAGATCATGGACCCGGCCACCGGCCAGCCGATGCTCGCGCCGTACCCGGCGGACAAGCGTCAACAATCCACCAAAAACTTCGAACTCGACCGTTCCATCAGCCACACCAAGCAGCAGCAGGGTCGCCTGAATCGTCTGTCGGTGTCGGTGGTGGTGGACGATCAGGTCAAGATCAACCCGGCCAACGGCGAAACCACCCGTGCACCGTGGAGCGCCGACGAATTGGCGCGCTTCACCCGTCTGGTACAGGACGCCGTCGGTTTCGACGCCAGCCGTGGCGACAGCGTCAGCGTGATCAACATGCCGTTCTCCGCCGAGCGCGGCGAAGTGATCGCCGACATTCCGTTCTACTCCCAGCCATGGTTCTGGGACATCGTCAAACAAGTGCTGGGTGTGTTGTTCATCCTGGTGCTGGTGTTCGGCGTGCTGCGTCCGGTGCTCAACAACATCACCGGTGGCGGCAAAAGCAAGGAGCTGGCCGGTCTGGGCGGCGACATGGAACTCGGTGGCATGGGCGGTCTGGACGGTGAACTGTCCAACGATCGCGTCAGCCTCGGCGGCCCGACCAGCATCCTGCTGCCGAGCCCGAGCGAGGGTTATGACGCTCAGTTGAACGCAATCAAGAGTCTGGTGGCAGAAGACCCGGGTCGTGTGGCCCAGGTCGTGAAAGAGTGGATTAACGCAGATGAGTGATAACCGAGCCGCCGTCGCCAAACTGTCCCGGGTCGATAAAGCCGCGATTCTGCTGCTGTCCCTGGGTTCGACCGATGCCGCACAAGTGCTGCGCCACATGGGCCCCAAAGAGGTTCAGCGAGTCGGTGTGGCCATGGCCCAGATGGGCAACGTTCACCGTGAGCAGGTCGAGCAGGTCATGAGCGAGTTCGTCGACATCGTCGGCGACCAGACCAGCCTGGGTGTCGGCTCCGACGACTACGTGCGCAAAATGCTTACCCAGGCCCTGGGTGAAGACAAGGCCAACGGCCTGATCGACCGCATTCTGCTGGGCGGCAACACCAGTGGCCTCGACAGCCTTAAATGGATGGAGCCGCGCGCTGTTGCCGACGTGATCCGTTACGAGCACCCGCAGATCCAGGCGATCGTGGTCGCGTACCTCGATCCGGATCAGGCCGGTGAAGTGCTGGGCAACTTCGACCACAAGGTGCGTCTGGACATCATCCTGCGCGTCTCGTCGTTGAACACCGTGCAGCCGGCCGCGCTGAAAGAATTGAACCAGATCCTCGAGAAGCAGTTCTCCGGCAACTCGAACGCCTCGCGCACCACCTTGGGTGGCATCAAGCGGGCGGCGGACATCATGAACTTCCTCGACAGCTCGATCGAAGGCCAGCTCATGGATTCGATCCGCGAAGTCGACGAAGACCTGTCCGGTCAGATCGAAGACCTCATGTTCGTGTTCAACAACCTGGCCGATGTCGACGACCGCGGTATCCAGGCGCTGTTGCGCGAAGTCTCTTCCGACGTGCTGGTGCTGGCCCTCAAGGGTTCGGACGAAGGCGTCAAGGAGAAGATTTTCAAGAACATGTCCAAGCGTGCCGCCGAACTGCTGCGCGACGACCTCGAGGCCAAGGGCCCGGTGCGCGTCAGCGACGTGGAGACCGCGCAGAAGGAAATCCTCACCATCGCCCGCCGTATGGCCGAAGCCGGAGAAATCGTGCTCGGTGGCAAGGGCGGCGAGGAAATGATCTAAGCCCATGGACAAGCATGACGACGATGTGACGGACCTGATCCGTGCCCGGGACGTCCGCGGTTTCGATACCTGGGCCTTGCCCAGCTTCGACCCGCCGAAACCCGAGCCCGAGCCGGAACCGGAGCCCGAACCGCCGGAAATGGAAGAAGTGCCGCTGGAAGAAGTCCAGCCACTGACTCTGGAAGAACTCGAAAGCATCCGTCAGGAGGCCTACAACGAGGGCTTCGCCATCGGCGAAAAGGAAGGCTTTCACAGCGCCACCCTCAAGGTGCGCCAGGAAGCCGAAGTGGTCCTGACGGCCAAGGTCGAGAGCCTTGAGCAACTGATGGGCCACCTGTTCGAGCCCATCGCCGAGCAAGACACACAAATCGAAAAGTCGCTGGTCGACCTCGTGCAACACATCGCCCGTCAGGTGATCCAGCGCGAACTGGCCATCGACTCGACGCAGATCGAACACGTCATGCGCGACGCGCTCAAGCTGTTGCCGCTGGGCGTGGGCAACGTGCGGCTGTACGTCAATCCGCAGGATTTCGAACAGGTCAAGGCCCTGCGCGAACGTCATGAGGAAACCTGGCGCATCGTCGAGGACGAAACCCTGCTGCCGGGCGGTTGCAGGGTCGAGACCGACCACAGCCGGATCGACGCCAGCATCGAAACCCGCGTCAGCCAGGTCATGGCCAAGCTGTTCGACCAGTTGCACGAGCAGGCCCTGCACCCGTCCGAACCGGACTTGAGCCTCGACTTGCCGGAAGCGCCAAAACCGGCACCGGTCGCAGAAGAGCCGCTCGCGGACGCCCCCGATGCGCCTTGAACGCACCAGCTTCGCCAAGCGCCTGAGCACCTACGCCGAGGCCACCGAAATTGCCGGTGCGCCGATCCTCGAAGGGCGCCTGCTGCGCATGGTCGGCCTGACGCTCGAAGCCGAAGGCCTGCGCGCTGCCATGGGCACTCGCTGCATGGTGATCAACGACGACACCTATCATCCGTCCCAGGTTGAAGCCGAAGTCATGGGCTTCTCCGGCAGCAAGGTGTTCCTGATGCCGGTCGGCAGCGTGGCCGGTATTGCCCCGGGCGCCCGCGTGGTGCCGCTGGCCGATACCGGTCGCCTGCCGATGGGCATGAGCATGCTCGGTCGCGTGCTGGACGGCGCCGGACGGGCGCTGGACGGCAAGGGCGGCATGAAAGCCGAAGACTGGGTGCCGATGGACGGCCCGACCATCAACCCGCTCAACCGTGACCCGATCAGCGAGCCGCTGGACGTCGGCATCCGTTGCATCAACGGTTTGCTGACGGTCGGTCGCGGTCAGCGTCTGGGCCTGTTCGCCGGTACCGGTGTCGGTAAATCGGTGCTGCTGGGCATGATGACCCGCTTCACCGAGGCCGACATCATCGTCGTCGGCCTGATCGGTGAGCGGGGTCGAGAAGTTAAAGAGTTCATCGAGCACATCCTCGGTGAAGAAGGCCTCAAGCGTTCTGTGGTAGTGGCGTCGCCTGCGGACGATGCGCCCCTGATGCGTCTGCGCGCGGCGATGTACTGCACGCGAATCGCCGAGTATTTCCGCGACAAGGGCAAGAACGTCCTGTTGCTGATGGATTCCCTGACCCGTTTCGCCCAGGCCCAGCGGGAAATCGCCCTGGCCATCGGCGAGCCGCCGGCGACCAAGGGTTATCCGCCGTCGGTATTCGCCAAACTGCCGAAACTGGTGGAGCGCGCCGGTAACGCGGAGAAGGGCGGTGGTTCGATCACTGCCTTTTACACCGTATTGTCCGAGGGCGATGACCAGCAGGACCCGATTGCCGACTCGGCGCGAGGCGTGCTCGACGGGCACATCGTGCTGTCCCGGCGCTTGGCCGAGGAAGGGCACTACCCGGCCATTGATATCGAAGCGTCGATCAGCCGGGTGATGCCGGCAGTCGTGGCGCCGGAACACATGCAGCGCGCGCAATACTTCAAGCAACTGTGGTCGCGCTATCAACAGAGTCGGGACCTGATCAGCGTCGGCGCCTATGTCGCTGGCGGCGATCGTGAGACCGACCTTGCCATCAATCTGCAACCGCAACTGGTCAGATACCTGCGTCAGGGTCTCAACGACAAAATCAGCCTGGGTGAAAGCGAGGCGTACCTCGAAACGATTTTCGCCCCGGCGGCCGGCGGGTAACCGCTCATGGCCCTGAGTCGAGCCGCGCGTCTGGCGCCGGTGGTGGACATGGCCGAGAAGGCCGAAAAAACCGCCGTGCAACGCCTGGGTTACTTTCAGGGTCAGGTGAAAGTGGCCGAGAGCAAACTCGCCGACCTCAACGCCTTTCGTCTGGATTACTCGCAGCAGTGGATCGTGCGCGGCAGCACCGGCGTGACCGGTCAATGGCTGCTGGGCTTTCAGGGCTTTCTGGCGCAACTCGACACCGCCGTCGATCAGCAACGTCAAAGCCTGCAGTGGCACCAGAACAACCTGGACAAGGCTCGCGATGCCTGGCAACAGGCATTCGCCCGGGTCGAAGGTCTGCGCAAACTTGTGCAACGCTACCGCGACGAAGCCCAGCGTGCCGAAGACAAGCGCGAACAGAAGCTGCTGGACGAGTTGTCCCAGCGGTTGCCGCGTCACGAGGCGTTTTGACGGGCAGATCTCGCACAGATCCCGGCGTCATCGCGCCTTGCCCATGTCCCCACCAAGTGCTAAACCTTGTACACGTTCGTCAATGACAAGGAAGCCAGTACATGTCAGTCGTTACAGAAGTCTCTCCCGACAAGAAAAAACTGACGATTTCGGTCAAGGGGCGATTCGATTTCGCCAAGCATCAGGAATTTCGCCAATCCTACGAAAAAGAGCAGCCCGAATCGGTGATTGTCGACCTCAAGGAGGCGACCTATCTCGACAGTTCGGCGCTCGGCATGCTGCTTCTGCTGCGTGATCATGTCGGCGGTGACGATTCGGAAATCCGCGTGGTCAACAGCAGTTCCGACGTGAAGAAAATCCTCGCCATCTCCAACTTCGACAAACTGTTCGACATCAGTTGACGGCCATGCAGCCGCAAGAGCCGCTGACGATCCTGATCGCCGAAGACAGCGCCGCCGACCGGCTGCTGTTGTCGACCATCGTCCGTCGTCAGGGGCATGAAGTGCTGACGGCCACCCATGGCGCAGAGGCGGTCGAGGCGTTTATCCGGCAAAAACCGCATCTGGTGTTGATGGACGCCATGATGCCGGTGATGGACGGATTCGAAGCGGCACGGCAGATCAAGAAGCTGGCGGGTGAAAACCTGGTGCCGATCATCTTCCTCACGTCGCTGACGGAGAGCGAGGCACTGGCTCGTTGCCTTGAAGCTGGCGGTGACGACTTTCTGGCGAAGCCGTACAACCAGGTGATCCTTGCCGCCAAAATCAAGGCGATGGATCGCTTGCGGCGTTTGCAGGCCACGGTTCTTCAGCAGCGCGACCTGATCGCCAGGCACCACGAGTATCTGCTCAACGAGCAGCGGGTCGCCAAGGCCGTGTTCGACAAGGTCGCGCATTCCGGTTGCCTGAGCGCCCCGAACATCCGTTACCTGCAATCGCCCTACGCGCTGTTCAATGGCGATTTGCTGTTGGCGGCCTACACCCCGGCCGGCGACATGCATGTGTTGCTCGGTGACTTCACCGGCCATGGCTTGCCGGCGGCCGTCGGCGCCATGCCGCTGGCCGAGGTGTTCTATGGCATGACCGCCAAGGGTTACGGTCTGGCCGAGACCCTGCGGGAAATGAACGCCAAGCTCAAGCGCATCCTGCCGGTGGATATGTTCTGTTGTGCGACATTGTTGTGCCTGAGTTTTCAGCGGCGCTCGGTGGAAGTCTGGAACGGCGGCATGCCCGACGGTTATCTGCATTGCCTCGCCACGGGGGAGCGCACGCCGCTGGCGGCTCGCCACCTGCCGCTGGGGGTACTCAGCCCGCAGGCCTTCGACGATCGCACCGAAGTTCACTCGATGGCGGCGGGCGATCGCGTGTTCCTGCTTTCGGACGGTGTCATCGATACCTGCGATGCCAACGATCAGTTGTTCGGTGTCGAGCGCTTGCACAAGGTATTCGCCGCCAATCGCCAGCCGGATCGTCTGTTCGGGGAAATCGAGCAGGCGTTACAGGACTTTCGCGGTGAAGCCCGGGACGATGTGAGCATGGTCGAGGTAAGTCTGCTGGAGGCCGAGCAGGTCAATCCATCGGCGCCGGTGTATTCCGACAGTGGCCAGTCCTGCCCGCTTGACTGGTCGGTGAGCTTCGAATTTCGCGGTGCCACACTCAAACGCTTCAATCCGCTGCCTTTTCTGTTGCAGTTGCTGCTGGAAGTGCATGGATTGCGGGCGCAGAGTGGCGCACTGTACAGCGTACTGGCCGAGCTTTATTCCAACGCGCTTGAGCATGGCGTGTTGGGTCTGGATTCGAGCCTCAAGCGCGATGCGTCGGGTTTCGCCCGTTATTATGAGCAGCGCAATGCGCGTCTTGAGGCCTTGCAGGACGGTTACGTGCGCGTGCATTTGCAGGTGCGGCCGCAAGGCGAGGGCGGTTGTCTGGTGGTGCGTGTCGAGGACAGCGGCCGGGGATTCGATGTCGCGCGCGTTATGGAGCGGCCGCTCGACGGTGTCCGTCTGTCGGGACGCGGTGTCAGTCTGATCCGGCAGTTGGCCCGAAATGCGAGCTGGTCAGACGATGGTCGCAGTGCCCGCGTGGAGTTTTTCTGGGAGGCTCTGGCATAATCCGCGCATTCTTGATCAAGGAGTGAACAAGTGGCTGATACACATGTGGACCACGAGGCGCTAAGCGCGCTGCGGGAAGTGATGGAAGACAGCTATCCGGAACTGCTGGATACCTTTCTCGCCGATTCCGAAAATCGCCTGCGGGAGTTGCAGCAGACTGCCGATGCCGATGCATTGTCCTCCGTTGCGCACAGCTTCAAGGGCAGCAGCAGCAACATGGGCGCGACCCGTCTTGCGGTGCTGTGCCAGGAGCTGGAACAGCATGCCAAAGACAAGAGCCCTTCCGAAATCATCAAACTGGTCGCCGACATCCATAGCGAGTTCGCCGATGTGCGGCCCGTTTATGTCGCCGAGCGGCAGCGCTCGCTAACGCACTGATTCTGCCGCCGGGCGGTTTTGCCGGAATTCTGACGAAACTGGCCCGGCACTTGCAGACATCTATCCCAACTGTACCTACGATCCCAGTGCAGCGGAGACCGAGCCATGCCTGCAAGCCCCAATATTCTTCTTCAGACCGCCGCCCAGGCCAAGGCACTAGCTGCCTCGGCCAAATCATCGGCAGTGGCCGCAGAGCCCGGGGACAAGGCCTCAAGTTTCGCTCAGGTGTTCGCCGATCAAGGCCCGAACAAGCCCTCCGTGACCGTCGACAATTCGGCAAAACCTGCTCGTGACAAGGATGCCGACAACAGCGGCAAGAAAGACCTCGGCGAGGATCAGTCTGCCGCCCCGGAACCCGCGGTTGCCGATAGCGGCAAAGCCTTGCCCGCCGACAAACCGGCGACGGCGGCAACGGACGACAAGACCACTACCGATGACGAAGCGACTGAAACCGTGCCGGCCCCCGTGGCTGATACGGCGCCGGTGGACCCGGCGCTGGTAGCGGCGATAGAGCCGGTCGTCACGGCACCGGTGGTGGCCACGCCGGTCGTCGATACCGCCGCAAAACCGCAAGCCGATCAACCTGCCGTGGCGGTATTGCCGGGTATGGTCAAGGATCCGGCGCCGGCCACTGACCCGGCTTTCGATCCCGAGGCGGATCCGCTGGATGCGCTTCCTGCCGTGCGCATGGCCATGGAGCAGAGTGGTCACATTTCTGCCTCCAGCCAGTCTCAGCCCAAAGCCGCCCCGGCCCAGGCGCAGACTGACGGTGAATTGACCTCGGCGCAGAACTTCGCTGCCGGCATGGCCAGCATGCTCGATGTGCAGGCTGACAAGGACAGTACCAGCCAGGGTGGTGAAAAAGCGTTCAGCGGCCTGATCGATGACGGCCTGAAAGATTTGAAGACGGCCACCAGCGATACCCGTGTGGATGATTTCGCCAACCGTCTGGCGGCGCTGACCCAGGCGGCTACGCCGAAGACCGCCAACGCAGTGCCGGTGAACCAGCCGATTGCGATGCATCAGAACGGCTGGACCGAACAGGTAGTCAACCGGGTCATGTACCTGTCGAGCAACAACCTGAAGGCGGCTGACATCCAGTTGCAGCCAGCGGAGCTGGGACGTCTGGATATCCGGGTGAACATGGTGCCGGACCAGCAGACCCAGGTGACCTTCATGAGTGCTCATCCGAGTGTGCGTGAAGCCCTCGACAGCCAGATGCATCGCCTGCGCGACATGTTCAACCAGCAAGGCATGGGGCAGGTCGACGTCAATGTTTCCGACCAGAACCGTGGCTGGCAGGGCCAGGGTCAGGAGCAGGCACAGCAGGGGCAGGGCGGTCGCACCAGTGCTGCCGGCGGTCGCCTGGATTCGTCTGAAGAAGAGCTGACGCCGGCGGCCGTGGCTGAAGCGGCGGCCACCGCCACTCACGTGATCGGCTCCAGCGCCGTCGACTACTACGCCTGATATACGAGGCAAATTACCTGTGGGAGCGAGCTTGCTCGCGAAGGCTTTTTGACGAACAACACCTGTGTTGAATGTTAAACCGCTTTCGCGAGCAAGCTCGCTCCCACAGTTGTTTGCGCTGCCCCTCTCTACCCCTCCGACACTTCTGGCATAACACTTGCTCTTGCCTTGCCGTGCGACTGTGAAAACCCGATTAGTGACGGATTATTGGCATGGCGAAGAGCGAAGCTGCAGCAGTAAAAGACCCCGCAACCAAAGGCAAACTCAAGCTGATCATCATGATCGTGCTGGGGCTGTTGCTGGCGATCGGCACGTCCGTGGGGGCGACCTGGTTCTTCATGCACAGTGCCCAGAGCAAGCCTGAGGCGGCCGCCGAAGCGGCCCCGGTCGGCAAGCAAGCGGCGATTTTCGAGCCGATGGCGCCGGCCTTCGTGGCCAACTACAACCAGAACGGCCGTCAGCGCTACATGCAGGTGAGCATCACCATGCTGGCGCGCAATCAGGCTGATCTGGAAGCGCTCAAAGTGCACATGCCAGTGATCCGCAATAACCTGGTGATGCTCTTCTCCGGTCAGGATTTCGCCACGCTGGCGACCCCGGTCGGTCAAGAGATGTTGCGCCAGAAGGCCACAGCCAGCGTCCAGGAAGTGGCGCAGAAAGAGCTGGGCAAAGTGGTGATCGAACAGTTGCTTTTCACTAATTTCGTACTGCAGTAGGAACACGACATGGCCGTGCAGGATCTGCTGTCCCAGGATGAAATCGACGCGCTGTTGCATGGCGTCGACGATGGTCTGGTACAGACCGATAACGCTGCCGAACCCGGCAGTGTCAAAAGCTACGACCTGACCAGCCAGGATCGCATCGTCCGTGGACGCATGCCGACTCTGGAAATGATCAACGAGCGTTTTGCCCGCTACACCCGCATCAGCATGTTCAACATGCTGCGCCGCTCGGCGGACGTTGCCGTCGGTGGCGTGCAGGTGATGAAGTTCGGCGAATACGTGCACTCGCTGTACGTGCCGACCAGCCTCAACCTGGTCAAGATCAAACCCCTGCGCGGCACCGCGCTGTTCATCCTCGACGCCAAACTGGTGTTCAAACTGGTGGACAACTTCTTCGGCGGCGATGGCCGTCACGCCAAGATCGAAGGGCGTGAATTCACCCCGACCGAATTGCGTGTAGTACGCATGGTGCTGGAGCAGGCGTTCGTCGATTTGAAAGAAGCCTGGCAGGCGATCATGGAAGTCAACTTCGAGTACATCAACTCGGAAGTGAACCCGGCCATGGCCAACATCGTCGGCCCGAGCGAAGCGATCGTGGTCTCCACGTTCCACATCGAACTCGACGGCGGTGGCGGTGATCTGCACGTGACCATGCCGTACTCGATGATCGAGCCGGTGCGCGAAATGCTCGACGCCGGTTTCCAGTCGGACCTCGACGACCAGGACGAGCGCTGGGTCAACGCCCTGCGCCAGGACGTGCTGGATGTCGACGTACCGATCGGTGCCACCGTGGCCCGTCGTCAGCTGAAACTGCGCGACATCCTGCACATGCAGCCGGGTGACGTGATCCCGGTCGAGATGCCGGAAGACATGATCATGCGCGCCAACGGCGTGCCGGCCTTCAAGGTCAAGATGGGCTCGCACAAAGGCAACCTCGCGTTGCAGGTGATCGAGCCGATCGAGCGCCGCTGAAGCGGCGCAACATCCCTTACGCATTTAACTGAATTGTTGCCCGCCGAGGACAAATGATGAACGACGATATGAACGCCCAGGACGACCAGGCACTGGCCGATGAATGGGCTGCCGCCCTGGAGGAAACCGGTGAAGCCGGGCAGGCCGACATCGACGCGCTGCTGGCTGCCGACGCTGGTGTTTCGGGCTCCAACCGCCTGCCGATGGAAGAGTTTGGCAGCGTGCCGAAGAACAACGACCCGGTGACCCTCGATGGTCCGAACCTGGACGTGATCCTCGACATCCCGGTGTCGATCTCGATGGAAGTGGGCAGCACCGACATCAACATCCGCAACCTGCTGCAACTCAACCAGGGTTCGGTGATCGAGCTTGATCGTCTGGCCGGCGAGCCGCTGGACGTACTGGTCAACGGTACCCTGATCGCTCACGGTGAAGTGGTCGTGGTCAACGAAAAGTTCGGCATCCGTCTGACTGACGTGATCAGCCCGAGCGAACGCATCAAGAAGCTGCGCTGAGTGAAAAAGGTTCTGGGTGCTTTGTTCGGTCTGGCACTGGCGTTGCCGTTCAGCGTGCTGGCGGCCGAGCCGGTGGCGACTACGGCAGCGGTTGCTGCGCCGGCCGTCAACAGTGGCGTGGCGGGTCAGCTGACGCAACTGGTGCTGGGGCTGTTGCTGGTGCTGGGGCTGATCTTCTTCCTCGCCTGGCTGTTGCGCCGGGTGCAGCAGGCCGGTCCCGCCGGCAAGGGCCAGGTGATCGAGTTGATCGGTTCCCGTGCGCTCGGGCCGCGTGATCGTCTGATGCTGGTGCAAGTCGGCAACGAGCAGATCCTGCTCGGTCTCAGCCCCGGAACCATCACTGCGTTGCACGTGCTCAAAGAGCCGGTCGAGGTGCCGAGCACCGCCGACAAAGCGACTCCGGAATTTGCCCAGCATCTGTTGAAGATCCTCGGCAAGGATCAGAAGGATAAGAAGTAATGGGTGCGTTGCGCATCGTCTTGACCCTGGCCTTGATGTTGGCCGCGCCGCTGGCATTGGCCGCCGATCCGTTGTCGATCCCGGCGATCACTCTGGGCACCAACGCCGAGGGCGCGCAGGAGTATTCGGTCAGCCTGCAGATCCTGCTGATCATGACGGCGCTGAGCTTTATTCCGGCCGCCGTCATCCTGATGACCAGTTTCACCCGGATCATCATCGTCTTCTCGATCCTGCGTCAGGCCCTTGGCCTGCAGCAGACCCCGTCGAACCAGATTCTCACCGGCATGGCGCTGTTCCTGACGCTGTTCATCATGGCGCCGGTATTCGATCGCGTGAACAACGATGCCTTGCAGCCGTACCTCGCGGAAAAGCTCACGGCCCAGCAAGCGGTGGAAAAGGCTCAGGTGCCGATCAAGGACTTCATGCTCGCCCAGACCCGCTCCAGCGATCTTGAGCTGTTCATGCGCCTGTCCAAGCGCACCGACATCGCGACGCCGGATCAGGCGCCGCTGACGATTCTGGTGCCGGCGTTCGTGACGTCCGAGCTGAAGACCGCATTCCAGATCGGCTTCATGATCTTCATCCCGTTCCTGATCATTGACCTTGTGGTCGCGAGCGTGCTGATGGCGATGGGTATGATGATGCTGTCGCCGCTGATCATTTCCCTGCCGTTCAAAATCATGCTGTTCGTGCTGGTGGATGGCTGGGCGCTGATCATTGGCACCCTGGCCAGCAGTTTCGGAGGTGTATCGCCATGACGCCAGAAGTAGCGGTCGACATCTTTCGCGAGGCCCTGTGGCTGACCACCATGATGGTGGCGATCCTGGTGGTCCCGAGCCTGTTGGTGGGTCTGGTGGTGTCGATGTTCCAGGCCGCCACTCAGATCAACGAACAGACCCTGAGCTTCCTGCCGCGTCTGCTGGTGATGCTGGTGACGCTGATCGTCGCCGGCCCGTGGCTGGTGCAGACGTTCATGGAATACATCACTCAGTTGTACAAAAACATTCCGATGGTCATCGGCTAAGCCATGCAATCGCTGCTTCAGCTGACCGACACCCAGATCAGTACCTGGGTGGCGACGTTCATGCTGCCGCTGTTTCGCGTCGCCTCGATGTTGATGGTGATGCCGGTCTTCGGTACTACGCTGGTGCCCCGGCGTATCCGCCTGTACTTCGCCTTCGCGATCACCGTGGTGATCACGCCCAACCTGCCGCCGATGCCGGCCGTCAGCCCTCTGGACCTCAGCGGTCTGCTGCTGATCGCCGAGCAGATTCTGGTCGGAGCGGTGCTGGGCTTCTCTCTGCAATTGTTCTTTCAGGCTTTCGTGGTGGCGGGGCAGATCGTCGCGATCCAGATGGGCATGGGCTTCGCGTCGATGATCGACCCTACCAACGGCGTGTCGGTGGCGGTGATCGGGCAGTTCTTCACGATGCTGGTGACCTTGCTGTTCCTGTCGATGAACGGGCACCTGGTGGTCTTCGAAGTGCTCACCGAAAGCTTCACCACGCTGCCGGTCGGCGGTGGGTTGATGACCACGCATTATTGGGAACTGGCCGGCAAACTCGGCTGGGTATTGGGCGCCGCGTTGTTGCTGGTGCTGCCGGCGATCACCGCGCTGCTGGTGGTCAACATCGCCTTGGGCGTGATGACCCGCGCCGCACCACAGCTCAACATTTTCTCCATCGGTTTTCCGCTGACTCTGGTGCTCGGCCTGTTCTTCGTCTGGGTCGGTCTGGCGGACATTCTCAATCAGTATCAACCGCTGGCCTCCGAGGCTTTGCAGTTTTTACGCGAACTGGCAAAGGCGCGCTGAGTCATGGCTGAGAGCGAGAGCGGTCAGGACAAAACAGAAGACCCCACGGAGAAACGCAAGAAGGACTCCCGGGAAAAGGGTGAGATTGCGCGCTCCAAGGAGCTCAACACGCTGGCGATCATGCTCGCCGGCTCTGCCGCGCTGCTGATTTTCGGCGGGATGCTGGCGCAGGAATTGATGGAGTTGATGCGCCAGAACTTCACGTTGTCGCGGGAAGTGATCATGGACGAGCGCTCCATGGCGACGTTCCTGATGAGCTCTGGATTGCAGGCGCTGCTGGCGATCCAGCCAATCATGATCACCCTGTTGCTGGCCGCTTTCCTCGGGCCGATCGCGCTGGGTGGCTGGCTGTTCGCCGCCGGTTCGCTGGCGCCCAAGTTCAGCCGGATGAACCCGGCGGCGGGTCTCAAGCGGATGTTTTCGATGAAGTCTGTGATCGAGCTGCTCAAGGCGCTGGCCAAGTTTCTGATCACCTTGGGTGTGGCGCTGGTGGTGCTCAATTCGGATATCGACGACCTGCTGCGCATCGCCCACGAGCCGCTGGACCGGGCGATCATTCACAGCTTGCAGCTGGTGGGCTGGAGTTCTCTGTGGCTGGCGTGCGGGTTGATCATCATCGCGGCCGTCGACGTGCCCGTGCAGATCTGGGAGAGCATCAAGAAGCTCAAGATGACCAAGCAGGAGGTGCGCGACGAGCACAAGGATCAGGAAGGGCGGCCGGAGGTCAAGCAGCGCATTCGTCAGGTCCAGCGCGAGATGTCGCAGCGCCGGATGATGGCGGCGATTCCGGATGCCGACGTGGTCATCACCAACCCGACCCACTACGCCGTGGCGCTCAAGTACGACGCCGAGAAGGGCGGCGCGCCGATGCTGCTGGCCAAGGGCAGCGACTTCCTGGCGCTGAAGATCCGCGAAATCGCGGTGGCCAACAACGTCATGCTGCTCGAATCGCCGGCCCTGGCGCGTTCGATCTATTACTCCACGGAGCTGGAAGAAGAAATCCCCGGCGGCCTGTACCTGGCGGTCGCTCAGGTCCTGGCCTACGTCTACCAGATCCGCCAGCACCGCGCGGGCAAGGGCAAGTTCCCGGAACCGCTCAAGGACGATCTGCCGATCCCGCCGGATCTGCGGCGCGATTCCTGATTCTGATGAAACAAAAAAACCGCCATCCGGTTGAACCTGATGGCGGTTTTTTCATACCCGATGACCTGTGTTGCTTGAGAGGCCGCCTTCGCGGGCAAGTCGAATCGTCGCACCGCCGCTCCCACAGGTTTGGCGTCGCTCGGGAGATACGAGCACGCCACAAATCACTGTGGGAGCGAGCTTGCTCGCGAAGGCGTCAGCCGCCACGGCGCATCACTCAAGCCTTTACGCGCAAGTCTGCGACTGCGGTATTTCCAGATTATCCAGCACCCGATTCACTGCCAGCTCACCGAGCATGATCAGTTGCGCAATTCCCACCAGCGTCCTGCGCTGCGAGGCGGGCATGAGATGGGTGAAGTCATTGACGATGGTTCTGGCTGAAGCCAGGGTTTCGCAGGCATCGGCCAGCAGCTCTTCGTTTTTGAAGTCCGCGGTGACGGCGTACATTCTGCGGTTTTTGCGCGGTGGTGGCGTGGAGCCGGGCGGACAGAGATAGTGATCGAGGGCGCGGTCGGCGGCTTCGTGAAGCTTTCTGGAATCGGGGGATTCGTAGGGCGAGGCGGGGTCGGTTTCGGGTGGATTGGGTGTGGGTTTGATCATGGTGAAGCTCCTGAGTTATGGAGCCACTCTCGCCTGTCGCTAAACAAGTGAAGGTGGCAGCTGTACGCAGGTTAGCGAACCGGTCTCAGGCACCCCGGTAGACCCGAAGGTCTCCCGCATACAGCCGCCATAACGTAATTGCGGACGAAGAGTCCCGCAACGAAGTCATGAACGCTGATGCACTGAGATAGTCCGAGTCGCTAAACCCGATCGCTGATTCGTCAGCGACCGACCCACAATAGAACCCGACCCCACAGCGCACAAGCCGGCGGATTCTGGCGTGGCTGTAGGCAATCACGCAAGGATTCGTAGCCTTCAAGGCGTGTCTGGAGGTGTCTTTTAAACACCAGAGTTTAAAAGGCACTTTTAACGGGTAAAGGGATACGTACCCTTTTTCCCTGTGCCTTTTATCTGAAAAAAATCATTACCTGTCAGATCTGACAGTAGACAACCATTGCCCTCTGGCGCCCTATAAACCCGGCACTCTTGCTGTCATGAACTCGCGTCCCGTGAGTGTGGCGGCTGACGATTCTTTCATTGGAAGTCGGGGATTTATCATGGCGACGCGTATTTACCGAAAGCTGCCGGGCATGGAGCTGGAGTTCGTTTCAGGGAGGCTGGAGAGGGATGTGGCGCAGGGAGCCATCTACTATGAGGTGGTGTTCGATCTGCGGCTGGACTTTGTTAATTTCGTGGTCATGGCCAATCAGTACATCCCGAATTATCTGGACAACCCGATTAATGCGATCCGGCCTGAATTTGGCGGATTGGCCTATCACTACGCCTACAATTATTTCTTTGATGCGGCAGGCAAAATCCGCGATAACCCATCGTTGTTTGCCCTGTTTACCCACTCCAGTTTTTACATGGATCAATGGTCGAGTGGGAGTGGGCCGCTGGAGCGTCGGTATGAAAAACCCGTGTTCGTTGTCACCGACAATCAGTTGCGGGTGACGGCGAGGCAGTACTTTCGCCTGAGTGCCGGTTCGCCCCCGATCGAGATCAGCGATCTGCCGCGCATATTCTTCGAATGGGCCCTGAATCTGATGGAGGGCGATGACCTGTCCTCTGGCACTGCGCCCGAAACCAAAGTGGTGCTCATGCAGGCTGATGAGGACGTGGTCGATGTCGGTGGTGAAAGTGTGTTCAAGGGAACGCACTACCTCGATAACGCAACGCTGTCTTTTGGTCCTATCACTCAGGCCCAAGTTTTGGTTGCCGGCTGACCGGCGAGGTTTCAATCCATCGAATTGCTCTGTCACTGGGGGCAGGCTTGTGCCGGGCTCGGTGCACTTGCCTCCATTCAGGTTCGTCGCCCCTCTATTTCAATCCCCCGCAAAAGTTGGAAGGCTTCTTGCAGTAGCCGCCGTGCGCCTGCTTCGGGCGTCAAAAGTTTGCTTTAAAGGAACGGGGAAAACCGGTGGATCGCTCTCAGTTAATCAACAGTGCTCGCTCGAACATTGCCGACCTCAGTCGGGGCAATCTGGGTGTGCCGCTGTTGCTGCTGGTCATGCTGGCGATGATGATGTTGCCGGTGCCGCCGTTCCTGCTCGACGTGTTCTTCACCTTCAACATTGCCCTGTCGATCGTCGTGCTGCTGGTCTGCGTGTACGCCTTGCGGCCGCTGGATTTCGCGGTGTTCCCGACGATCCTGCTGGTGGCGACGCTGTTGCGGCTGGCGCTGAACGTGGCGTCGACGCGGGTGGTGATGCTCCACGGTCAGGACGGCCACGCCGCCGCCGGTAAGGTGATCCAGGCCTTCGGTGAGGTGGTGATCGGCGGTAACTACGTGGTTGGTATCGTGGTTTTCGCGATCTTGATGATCATCAACTTCGTCGTGGTGACCAAAGGTGCCGGGCGGATTTCCGAGGTGAGCGCGCGTTTCACCCTCGATGCGATGCCCGGCAAGCAAATGGCAATCGACGCCGACCTCAACGCCGGTCTGATCGACCAGGCCCAGGCCAAGGCCCGCCGTCAGGAAGTGGCCCAGGAGGCTGAGTTCTACGGATCGATGGACGGTGCCAGCAAGTTCGTGCGCGGTGACGCCATCGCCGGTTTGCTGATTTTGTTCATCAACCTGATCGGCGGCATGGCCGTCGGTATCTTCCAGCACAACATGACGTTCGCCGACGCCGGCAAGGTTTACGCCTTGCTGACCATCGGTGACGGTTTAGTGGCGCAATTGCCATCACTGTTGTTATCTACAGCTGCAGCGATCATGGTGACCCGTGCTTCCGGTTCGGAAGACATGGGCAAGCAGATCAATCGCCAGATGTTCGCCTCACCGAAAGCGCTGGCGGTGGCGGCCGGTCTGATGGCGGTCATGGGCCTGGTGCCGGGCATGCCGCACTTCTCGTTCCTGAGCATGGCCGCCCTGGCTGCCGGTGGCGCTTACCTGTTCTGGAAGAAACAGAACGTGGCCAAGGTCGTTGCGCTGGAAGAGGTCAAGCGCCAGCAGGAACTGCTGCCGTCGCCGGCCCGCGCCATGGAAACCAAGGAGCTGGGCTGGGACGACGTGACCCCGATCGACATGATCGGCCTGGAAGTCGGCTACCGCCTGATTCCGCTGGTGGACCGCAACCAGGGCGGGCAATTGCTGGCGCGGATCAAGGGCGTGCGCAAAAAGCTCTCGCAGGATCTGGGCTTCCTGATGCCGACCGTGCACATCCGCGACAACCTCGACCTGGCGCCGAGCGCCTATCGCCTGACCCTGATGGGTGTGATCCTGGCCGAGGCCGAGATCTATCCGGATCGCGAACTGGCAATCAACCCGGGGCAGGTCTACGGCTCGCTCAACGGCATTACCGCCAAAGATCCGGCTTTCGGCCTGGAGGCGGTGTGGATCGAAGTCAGCCAGCGTGCCCAGGCGCAATCGCTTGGTTACACCGTGGTCGATGCCAGCACCGTGGTTGCGACCCACTTGAACCAGATTCTGTACAAGCACTCCAGCGAGCTGATCGGCCACGAAGAAGTGCAGCAATTGATGCAATTGCTGGCCAAGAGCTCGCCGAAACTGGCTGAAGAGCTGGTGCCGGGTGTGGTCACGCTGTCGCAACTGCTCAAAGTGTTGCAGGCATTGCTGGCCGAACACGTGCCGGTGCGCGATATTCGCAGCATTGCCGAAGCCATCGCCAACAATGCCGCCAAGAGTCAAGATACCGCCGCTTTGGTGGCCGCTGTGCGGGTCGGCGTATCCCGCGCCATCGTCCAAAGCATTGTAGGGACTGAGTCGGAGCTGCCAGTTATCACGCTGGAGCCAAGGTTGGAACAAATATTGCTCAATAGTCTGCAGAAGGCAGGACAAGGCTCGGAAGAGGGCGTTCTGCTGGAGCCAAGCATGGCCGAGAAGCTGCAGCGTTCGCTGATCGAAGCGGCGCAGCGTCAGGAAATGCAAGGTCAGCCGGTGATCCTGTTGGTAGCAGGCCCGGTTCGCGCGATGCTCTCGCGCTTTGGTCGCCTGGCAGTTCCCGGACTGCATGTGCTGGCCTACCAGGAAATTCCGGACAACAAGCAAGTGACCATCGTTGCGACAGTAGGGCCCAACGGCTGAGGTAGTGGTTTATGCAAGTTAAGCGTTTTTTCGCCGCCGATATGCGTCAGGCCATGAAGCTGGTTCGTGATGAGCTGGGCGCTGATGCCGCCATCATTGGCAACCGCCGCATTGCCGGCGGTGTCGAGCTGACGGCGGCGCTCGATTACAAACTGTCGGCGCTGGCCCCGCGTGTTCCGAACATGGAACTCGAGGACGAGCTGCGCAAGACCCAGTCGCGCATCGTCACCGCCCAGGCCGAACTGAGCCTGCGTGGCGAAGCCGACGGCAACACCAATCGCCAGCTGTTCGCCGGGCTGCCGTTGACGGCCGGGCTGCCGCTGACTGCTGCCGAGCCACTGACCGAACCGACCTACGAAGCGCCGGCCCGTCCGGTACCGGCGCCCGCAGCGGTTTCCGCTGGCGTTGACCCGCGTGCACTGGACTCGATGCGTTTCGAACTCAACAGCCTGCGCGAACTGATGGAAGTGCAACTCGGCACCCTGGCCTGGAACCAGCTGCAAGGCAGCCGTCCGGCCCAGGCCAATCTGTACCGTCGTCTGCAGCGCATTGGTTTGTCTGGCCCGTTGTCCCGCGATCTGCTGTCGATGATCACCGAGATCGACGAGCCTCGTCAGGCCTGGCGCATGCTGCTGGCGCACCTGGCGCGGATGATTGCCGTGCCGGAAGTCGAGCCGCTGGAAGAGGGCGGTGTGATTGCCATGGTCGGTCCTGCCGGCATGGGCAAGACCACCACCCTCGCCAAACTGGCCGCCCGTTATGTGCTCAAGTACGGCGCGCAGAACATCGCGCTGGTGAGCATGGACAGTTTCCGTATCGGCGCGCAGGAGCAGCTCAAGACTCTGGGTCGCATCCTCAACGTGTCGGTGACCCATGTCGATCCGGGCCAGTCCCTGGTGCAGGCGCTGGATCCACTGCTGCGCAAACGCGTGGTGCTGATCGATACCGCCGGCCTGCAAGCCAGCGATCCGGCCCTGCGCATGCAGCTGGAAAGTCTGGCCGGTCGTGGCATTCGGTCGAAAAATTATCTGGTGCTGGCAACCACCAGCCAGAAACAGGTTCTAACCGCCGCTTATCACAGTTACAAGCGTTGCGGGCTTGCCGGGTGCATCCTGACTAAACTGGATGAGACGGCCAGCCTCGGCGAAGTGCTGAGCCTGGCGATCAGTCACGAACTGCCGGTCGCCTACCTGACCGATGGGCCGCGTATTCCGGATGATCTGCATCTGCCGCGCCGTCATCAACTGGTCAGCCGCGCCGTCAGTGTGCAAATGCAGGAAGAACCCAGCGAAGAAGCCATGGCTGACATGTTCGCTGATATCTACCACAGTCCGACCAAGCAGGTTGGCTGAGGTAATGAACCGTTTTTGTACCTACATCGATGGTCTGCCATGCATTGTTCCGGTTGTGAACGCGCAGCCAGTAATGTGGCCTCCGTCTATGCAAGACAAGGTAAAGAAATAACATGGGCAGCATGCATCCCGTACAGGTGATCGCGGTGACCGGCGGCAAAGGTGGCGTCGGCAAGACTAATGTGTCAGTGAACTTGTCCCTGGCCCTGGCAGAGCTTGGCCGTCGGGTCATGCTGCTGGACGCCGACCTGGGGCTGGCGAACGTCGACGTTCTGCTGGGCCTCACACCCAAACGCACCCTGGCCGACGTGATCGAAGGCCGCTGCGAGCTGCGCGACGTGCTGTTGCAAGGCCCCGGCGGGATCCGCATCGTGCCGGCCGCTTCCGGCACCCAGAGCATGGTTCACCTGAGCCCGGCCCAGCATGCCGGCCTGATTCAGGCCTTCAGTGACATCGGCGACAATCTCGACGTACTGGTGATCGACACCGCTGCGGGTATTGGTGACTCGGTAGTCAGTTTTGTTCGCGCAGCCCAGGAAGTTTTGCTGGTGGTCTGCGACGAGCCGACCTCGATCACCGACGCCTACGCGCTGATCAAGCTGCTCAACCGCGATTACGGCATGAACCGCTTCCGCGTCCTGGCCAACATGGCGCAGAGCCCGCAGGAAGGTCGCAATCTGTTCGCCAAGTTGACCAAGGTCACGGATCGCTTCCTCGACGTCGCCCTACAATACGTCGGCGCGGTGCCCTACGACGAAAGCGTGCGCAAGGCGGTGCAGAAGCAGCGTGCGGTCTATGAAGCCTTCCCGCGTTCCAAGTGCGCACTGGCGTTCAAGGCGATCGCACAGAAGGTCGACACCTGGCCGCTGCCCGCCAACCCGCGTGGCCACCTCGAATTTTTCGTCGAGCGCCTCGTGCAGCAAACGGCAGGACCTGTGCTATGACCGCCAGCGGTATGAACCTTTACAAAAAGTCGGCGCGTGACGCGCAGTACGAGCTGATCGAGCGTTACGCGCCACTGGTCAAACGCATCGCCTACCACTTGCTGGCGCGATTGCCGGCCAGTGTGCAGGTCGAAGACCTGATCCAGGCCGGGATGATCGGTCTGCTCGAAGTCTCGACCAAATACGACGCCAGCAAGGGCGCCAGTTTTGAAACGTACGCGGGTATCCGGATCCGTGGTGCGATGCTCGACGAAGTCCGTAAAGGGGACTGGGCTCCGCGCTCGGTTCACCGCAACACCCGTATGGTCAGCGACGCGATTCGCTCGATTGAAGCTAAAACCGGCCGTGACGCTAAAGATCACGAAGTTGCGGCCGAACTCCAATTGAGTCTCGACGATTACTACGGGATTTTGAACGACACCCTGGGCAGCCGGCTGTTCAGTTTCGACGACCTGTTGCAGGACGGCGAACACGAAGGGCTGCACGAGGATGGCGCCAGTGCTCATCTGGAGCCGTCGCGCGATCTGGAAGACGAGCGTTTCCAGGCTGCGCTGGCGGACGCGATTGCCAATTTGCCGGAGCGTGAGCGACTGGTGTTGGCGCTGTACTACGACGAAGAGCTGAACCTCAAGGAGATCGGTGAAGTCCTTGGCGTCAGTGAATCGCGGGTCAGCCAGTTACACAGCCAGTGCGCGGCCCGCTTGCGGGGGCGTTTGGGGGAGTGGCGAGCGCGCTGAAGGCAGTGTGGGGACACTGCGAACGAGGCTGGTGCGGTGGTGAACGGCACCGGTCTTGCTCTGTTGTGCTCCAGACAGTCATCGAGTGTTTTGCCGGATTGATTGAAATGGCGCGTCCAGGTGCTGGACGCGTTTAAGACTGCTTGGAGGTCGAATTGAACAAAGACATGAAAATCCTCATCGTTGATGACTTCTCAACGATGCGGCGGATCATCAAGAACCTGTTGCGTGACCTTGGGTTCACCAACACCGTTGAAGCCGACGATGGCACCACCGCCATTCCGGTGCTCAACAGCGGCAGCATCGACTTTCTGGTGACCGACTGGAACATGCCCGGCATGACCGGTATCGACCTGCTGCGCCACGTGCGCGCCGATGAAAAGCTCAAGCACCTGCCGGTGCTGATGGTGACCGCTGAAGCCAAGCGCGAGCAGATCATCGAAGCGGCCCAGGCCGGCGTGAACGGCTATGTGGTCAAACCTTTCACGGCTCAGGCGTTGAAAGAAAAAATCGAGAAGATTTTCGAACGCATCGGCTGATGAACGCGCGGGGGAGCTATGGAGCATAAAGAATCTTCACAGGGCGACTTCGAGTCGACCCTGAAAAAACACGCGGTCGAACTGGTCGAAAGCCTTGAAAAGGGCAGGTTCGGCGACGCTGTGCAACTGATCCATGAGCTCAATCAGACCCGTGACCGTGGCCTGTACCAGGAAGTGGGCAAGCTCACGCGTGAACTGCACAGTGCGATCGTCAATTTCCAGATCGATCCGCACATGCCGCAGGCCGAGGAAGTGTCGCAAATCACCGACGCCACCGAACGCCTGGGCTACGTGGTCAAACTGACCGAAGCTGCTGCCAACCGCACCATGGATCTGGTGGAAAGCGCGACCCCTGTGGTCAATGGCCTGGCTGACGAGGCCCAGGCCTTGAGCGCCGATTGGGGCCGCTTCATGCGCCGTGAGGTCGGGGCTGAAGAGTTCCGTGAGCTGGCGCGCCGGGTCGACGGTTTTCTGGCACGCAGCAGCGCGGACAACCGCGCGGTGTCGAGCAATCTGAACGACATTCTGCTCGCCCAGGATTACCAGGACCTCACCGGTCAGGTGATCAAGCGCGTGACCCAATTGGTCACCGAAGTCGAAAGCAACCTGCTCAAGCTCGTGCTCATGGCCAGCCAGGTGGACCGCTTTGCGGGCATCGAACATGACCGTGCGGCAATGCTCGCTGAAAAAGATCCACAAAAACATCTCTCGCAGGGTGAAGGTCCGCAGATTCATGCCGATAAACGAGAAGACGTTGTGTCCGGTCAGGACGATGTGGACGATTTGTTATCCAGCCTTGGATTCTAGAGTTTTGGAATTTTAGGTTTTTTGGGTTTTTAGACCTGTAGGAGCACCCCATTAATGAGCTTCGGCGCCGATGAAGAGATCCTTCAGGATTTCCTGGTTGAGGCCGGCGAGATTCTTGAGCAACTGTCCGAACAACTGGTCGAGCTGGAAAGCCGCCCGGATGACGCAGATCTGCTCAACGCAATTTTTCGCGGTTTCCACACTGTAAAAGGGGGCGCCGGCTTCCTTCAGCTCAACGAGCTGGTGGAGTGCTGTCACATCGCCGAAAACGTGTTCGACATCCTGCGCAAGGGTGAGCGTCGCGTAGATGCAGAACTGATGGACGTGGTGCTCGAAGCGCTGGACGCGGTGAACAGCATGTTCAGCGAAGTCCGCGATCGCAGCCCGATTACCGCCGCCACCCCGGAACTGCTGGCTGCCCTGGCGCGTCTGGCCGAACCGCAATCGGCGGATGAAGCCCCGGCTTCGCCTGTGGCCGAGATGATCGAAGAACTGGTCGTCGAAGGCGAATCGGGGGATATCACCGATAACGAATTTGAACAGTTGCTGGACTCGCTGAACGCCGTCAAGGCCGAAGCCGAGGCCCCGGCGGCTGCCGCTGCGCCGGCTTCCGACGAAGCGGCCAGCGATGAAATCACCGACGCCGAGTTCGAGTCGCTGCTCGACCAGTTGCACGGCAAGGGCCAGTTCGCGGCCGACGCCGTGGCACCGGCAGCCGCTGCGCCAGCTGCTCCAGCGGCGGGCGACAGCTCGGACATCACCGACGACGAATTCGAAGCCTTGCTCGATCAGCTGCACGGCAAGGGCAACTTTGCCGTCGATGCGCTGGAATCGGCGATTGCTTCGGTGCCTGCATCGGCTGCTCCGGCAGCGGCGGCGGCCGGTAGCGATCTGATCACCGATCACGAGTTCGAATCGCTGCTCGACGATCTGCATGGCAAAGGCAAGTTCACTGACGTCGCCACCGGTGCCGTCGTGACGGCCGGCAATGCTTCTGCTGTTGCAGCGCCTGCCGCCAAGGCCCCGGCCGCTGCGGCAAAACCTGCTGCAAAAGCGCCTGAACCGAAAGCCGAACCGGCCAAACCGGCTGCCGCCGCAGCACCGGCTCCGGCCCGTGCTCCAGCGACGCCGCCACCGGAAAAACCGGCGAGCGAAGCCGAGACCACCGTCCGTGTGGACACCGCGCGTCTCGACGAAATCATGAACATGGTCGGCGAGCTGGTGCTGGTGCGTAACCGTCTGGTGCGCCTGGGCCTGAACAGCGGCGACGAGTCGATGCAGAAGGCCGTGTCGAACCTCGACGTGGTCACCGCCGACTTGCAGACCGCGGTGATGAAGACCCGGATGCAGCCGATCAAGAAAGTCTTCGGCCGCTTCCCGCGCCTGGTTCGCGACCTGGCACGTCAGCTGAAGAAAGAGATCAACCTGGAACTGGTGGGCGAAGAGACCGACCTCGACAAGAACCTCGTCGAGGCACTGGCCGACCCGCTGGTCCACTTGGTGCGCAACGCGGTCGACCACGGCATCGAGTCGCCGGAAGAACGCGAAGCTTCGGGCAAGGCCCGTGGCGGCAAGGTGATCCTGGCCGCCGAGCAGGAAGGCGACCACATCCTGCTGTCGATCTCCGACGACGGCAAAGGCATGGACCCGAACGTCCTGCGCGCCATCGCCGTGAAACGCGGTGTGATGGACAAGGATGCTGCCGATCGCTTGAGCGACACCGAGTGCTACAACCTGATTTTCGCCCCGGGTTTCTCGACCAAGACCGAGATCTCCGACGTGTCCGGCCGTGGTGTCGGCATGGACGTGGTGAAGACCAAGATTTCCCAGCTCAACGGTTCGATCAACATCTACTCGACCAAGGGCGCCGGCTCGAAAATCGTCATCAAGGTGCCGCTGACCCTGGCGATCATGCCGACCCTGATGGTGATGCTCGGCAACCAGGCGTTCGCGTTCCCGCTGGTGAACGTCAACGAAATCTTCCACCTCGACCTGTCGACCACCAACGTGGTGGATGGCCAGGAAGTGGTGATCGTGCGGGACAAGGCGCTGCCATTGTTCTACCTCAAGCGCTGGCTGGTCAGCTCCGCCGCTCACGAAGAGCAGCGCGAAGGCCATGTGGTGATCCTTTCGGTGGGCACCCAGCGGATCGGCTTCGTCGTCGATCAACTGGTCGGCCAGGAAGAAGTGGTCATCAAGCCATTGGGCAAGATGCTCCAGGGAACTCCGGGCATGTCCGGCGCCACCATCACCGGTGACGGCCGCATTGCACTGATTCTCGATGTTCCGAGCATGCTCAAGCGTTACGCCGCACGGCGTATTTGAATCCGGGGCGGCGGGGCGACAGCGTCCCGCCGCACCTAATGGAGTGTTTATGGCAGTCAAAGTCCTGGTGGTGGACGATTCGGGTTTTTTCCGCCGCCGCGTCTCGGAAATTCTTTCAGCGGATCCGAGCATCCAGGTTGTCGGCACGGCAACCAACGGTAAAGAGGCGATCGATCAGGCCCTGGCCCTCAAGCCGGACGTGATCACCATGGACTACGAGATGCCGATGATGGATGGCATCACGGCCGTGCGGCACATCATGCAGCGCTGCCCGACGCCGGTGTTGATGTTCTCCTCGCTGACGCACGAAGGCGCCCGGGTCACCCTGGATGCGCTGGATGCCGGTGCGGTGGATTTCCTGCCGAAGAATTTCGAAGACATCTCCCGCAATCCGGAGAAGGTCAAGCAACTGCTGTGCGAGAAGGTTCACAGCATCTCGCGCAGCAACCGTCGTTTCAGTGCCTACAGTGCGCCGGCGCCTGCCGCTGCACCTGCACCTGCGCCGACTCCGGCAGCGGCGCCGTCGAGCTTTGGCAGCCACAGTGCACCGGCCCGTCCGGCCCCTGCGCCTGCACCGACTCGCGCGCCAGCGGCCAGCGCTTCGTCGCCGGCCCCGAAACGCAAAAACTACAAGCTCGTGGCGATTGGTACGTCGACCGGCGGCCCGGTCGCGCTGCAACGGGTTCTGACCCAGTTGCCGGCCAGCTTCCCGGCGCCGATCGTGCTGATCCAGCACATGCCGGCGGCCTTCACCAAGGCCTTTGCCGAGCGTCTGGACAAGCTGTGCCGCATCAGCGTCAAGGAAGCCGAGGATGGCGACATCCTGCGTCCGGGCCTGGCGCTGCTGGCACCGGGTGGCAAGCAGATGATGATCGATGGCCGTGGCGCGGTGAAAATCCTGCCGGGCGACGAGCGTCTGAACTACAAGCCGTGCGTGGACATCACCTTCGGTTCTGCAGCCAAATCCTACAGCGACAAAGTTCTGGCGGTCGTACTGACCGGCATGGGCGCCGACGGCCGTGAAGGCGCACGCCTGCTCAAGCAGGGCGGCAGCACGGTCTGGGCTCAGGACGAAGCCAGTTGCGTGATCTACGGCATGCCGATGGCCATCGTCAAAGCTGACCTCGCCGACGCGGTGTACAGCCTGGACGATATCGGCAAGCACATTGTCGAGGCATGCGTCTGATGGATGTTCTAAGCCTTATCGGGATCATCATGGCGTTCGTCGCCATCATCGGCGGCAACTACCTTGAAGGTGGTCACCTCGGCGCGCTGGCCAACGGCCCGGCGGCGCTGATCGTGCTCGGCGGCACCATCGGTGCCGCGCTGCTGCAATCACCGATGAGCGCGTTCAAGCGCGCCATGCAGATTCTGGCCTGGATCTTTTTCCCGCCGCGTGTGGATCTGGCCGGCGGCATCGACCGCGTGGTCAACTGGAGCCTCACCGCCCGCAAGGAAGGTCTGCTGGGTCTGGAAGGCGTGGCGGATGCCGAACCTGACGCCTACTCGCGCAAGGGCCTGCAACTGCTGGTCGACGGCGCCGAGCCGGAAGCGATCCGCAGCATCCTCGAAGTGGATTTCTACACCCAGGAAGCCCGCGACATCGAGGCCGCCAAAGTGTTTGAAAGCATGGGCGGCTACGCGCCGACCATCGGCATCATCGGTGCGGTGATGGGCCTGATCCACGTGATGGGCAACCTGGCCGATCCGTCGCAACTGGGTAACGGGATTGCGGTCGCGTTCGTCGCCACCATCTACGGTGTGGCCAGTGCCAACCTGGTGTTGCTGCCGGTGGCCGCCAAGCTCAAGTCAATTGCGTTGCGGCAGTCGCGTTATCGCGAAATGTTGTTGGAAGGGATCTTGTCGATCGCTGAAGGTGAAAACCCACGCTCCATCGAGTTGAAGCTCCAGGGCTTCATGGATTAAGGGACTGACCTCATGGCACGTCGTCGCCAGCATGAAGAGCACGTAAACCATGAACGCTGGCTGGTTTCCTATGCCGACTTCATCACCTTGCTCTTTGCCTTTTTCGTGGTGATGTACTCCATCTCGTCGATCAACGAAGGCAAGTACAAGATCATCTCCGAAGCGCTGATCGGGGTCTTCACCGACTCCGACCGCGCGCTCAAGCCGATCCCGATCGGTGAAGAACGACCGAAGACCGTGACCCCGGCCAAGCCGCTGGTCAAGGACGCCGAACAGGTCGACGCCGGCATCGCCGGGGCCAGTGATCCGCTGAAAAGCATTGCCGATGACATCAGCGCCGCGTTCGGCGATCTGATCTCCTCGAACCAGATGACCGTGCGCGGCAACGAGCTGTGGGTCGAGATCGAACTCAACTCCAGCCTGTTGTTCGGCAGCGGTGATGCGATGCCGAGCGACATCGCGTTCAACATCATCGACAAGGTCGCAGCGATCCTCAAACCGTTCGACAACCCGATCCACGTCGAAGGCTTCACCGACGATCAACCGATCCGCACCGCGCAGTACCCGACCAACTGGGAACTGTCCTCGGCGCGTTCGGCGAGCATCGTGCGCATGCTGGCGATGCAGGGCGTCAACCCTGGCCGCCTGGCTTCGGTGGGTTACGGCGAATTCCAGCCGGTGGCCAACAATGCCACCGCCGAAGGCCGGGCGAAAAACCGTCGTGTGGTGCTGGTGGTGTCGCGCAATCTTGATGTGCGCCGCAGCCTGACCGGCACCGGAACCGCCCACGCGCAACCGGATGCCGCGTTGAAGCGTGCTGGCACACAAACTGCACCGACCCCGGTCAAGACGCCGGGACGCGAGAGTGCCGTCAATTCTCCGTCGCCCGCATTAATACGCTGAACCATGTCTCGGCCGAGTATCCCGGCCGGGAGGAACGATCTGAATGAGAGTCTGGGCAGTCGCCAATCAAAAGGGTGGTGTTGGTAAAACCACTTCTTCCATCGCTTTAGCCGGTTTGCTGGCAGAGGCGGGCAAGCGCGTGGTCGTGGTCGATCTCGACCCGCACGGCTCGATGACCAGCTATTTCGGTTACGACCCCGACAGCCTGGAACACAGCAATTACGACCTGTTTCTGCACAAGGGCAGTGTGCCGCAAGGCCTGCCGGGCCAGTTGCTGCTGTCGACCAGCGATGAACGCATTTCCCTGTTGCCGTCGAGCACTGCGCTGGCCACCCTCGAGCGCCAGTCGCCGGGGCAGAGTGGCCTGGGTCTGGTGATCGCCAAGAGTCTGGCGCAACTGTGGCAGGACTTCGATTACGCGATCATCGACAGCCCGCCGTTGCTCGGCGTGCTGATGGTCAACGCCCTGGCCGCGAGCCAGCAACTGGTGATCCCGGTGCAGACCGAGCACCTGGCCGTCAAAGGCCTGGAGCGCATGGTCAACACCCTGGCGATGATCAACCGCTCGCGCAAACAGGCACTGCCGTTCAGCATCGTGCCGACCCTGTTCGACCGCCGCACCCAGGCGTCGATGGGCACCTTGCGCGTGCTGCGCGACAAATTCCCCGACGAGATCTGGCAGGGATACATCCCGGTCGATACCCGTCTGCGCGACGCCAGTCGTGCCGGTGTCACTCCTTCGCAGTTCGACGGCAAGAGTCGTGGCGTGCTGGCTTACCGCGCGCTGCTCAAGCATCTGCTGGCGCAGCAACTCGTTCCGCAGGTGGCTTGAGCATGAATCGGCCGATCAAGCTGACGTCGAAGCCGCAACTGGCGCTGCAGTCCTATCTGGACGGCTTGCTGCAGGAAGTGTCGGACGAGGTCGAGCAGGAAATCGCAGCGCCGGTCGAGGTGGTCGAGAACGCTGCGGCGCTCGATGAGTTCCAGGCCGCCGTGCTTGAAGAACAGGCCCGGGATGCGCAAAAAGCCGCCCGGCCGGTCGCCCCGGTTGCAGCGCCTGCCGCTGTGGTGGCGAAGGCGCCTGCGACGTTGATCAAAGAGCCTGAGCCGGTGCGCGTGGTCTCGACGCTGGCACCGCTGCTGCAAACCCGACTTCTGCAAACGCCTCCGGTTCCGGCGGCACCAGAGCCAGAACCTGAAGCGCCTGCGCCAGCTCCGGTCGAACCGACCCTGGTTGCGCCGCTGGTGGAAGTGCATCTGCCTCCAAGCAATACGCCGCCACCGGTGGAAACCGACGGTCGTCCGGCCTGGGCTTCGGAAGCGTTCGAATGCCTGTTGTTCGACGTGGCCGGGCTGACGCTGGCGGTGCCGCTGGTGTGCCTGGGCTCGATCTATTCGCTGGCCGGCCATGAGCTGACGCCGCTGTTCGGTCAGCCGGAATGGTTCCTCGGCATCCTGCCAAGTCAGGCCGGGAATCTGAAGGTGCTGGACACCGCACGCTGGGTCATGCCGGATCGCTACCGCGATGATTTCCGTCAGGGCCTGCAATACGTGATTTCGGTGCAGGGTTACGAGTGGGGCCTGGCAGTGCATCAGGTCAGTCGCTCGTTGCGCCTGGACCCGAATGAAATCAAATGGAGAAGTCACCGGGGTCAGCGGCCATGGCTCGCCGGCACGGTGATTGAACACATGTGCGCCTTGCTCGATGTCTCCGCACTGGCCGAGTTGATCGCCAGCGGTGGGGCAAAGCACATGTCCGGCAGTAAGCCGAACCACAAACCGACATAACGCTTACATAACAGACAGGCGCTGGCCCTTGAAGCCGGCGCACAGAACACACACCGCCAGGCGCGGTTTTTCGAGGGGCTAGGGTATGAACGACAAGGCTACGGCGGCAAAGGGTTCCGAAGATCCGATCCTGCAATGGGTGACCTTCAAGCTGGACAACGAAACCTACGGCATCAACGTGATGCGCGTTCAGGAAGTCCTGCGCTACACCGAGATCGCTCCGGTTCCGGGTGCGCCAAGCTACGTGCTGGGCATCATCAACCTGCGCGGCAACGTGGTGACCGTGATCGATACCCGTCAGCGCTTCGGCCTGATGAGCGGTGAGATCAGCGACAACACCCGTATCGTCATCATCGAGGCCGACAAGCAAGTGGTTGGCATCATGGTCGACAGCGTGGCTGAAGTGGTTTACCTGCGTCAGTCGGAAATCGAGACCGCTCCGAACGTCGGTAACGAAGAGTCGGCCAAGTTCATCCAGGGCGTGTGCAACAAGAACAACGAGTTGCTGATCCTGGTCGAGCTGGACAAGATGATGAGCGAAGAAGAATGGTCGGAACTGGAGAACATCTGATTGATTCTCGAGGTAGCGGTCATTGTCCTGTTCCTGTTCTGGGCAGGCACGCTGGCAATGTTTCTGGCGTACATCAAGGCGCAGCGCGTGATCGCTGCGCAACAGGCCCAGGGCGATGCGCTGCGTGACCAGCGCATCAAGGACCTGGCCAAGCGTGTCGACGATTACCAGAACGGCAACGTGCGCATGGGCGAAGCCCTGCACGAGCTGCGCTCGGTCGTGGGCCCGATCCCGGACAAGCTCGCCCAGCTCGAACAGCGCGATCCTTCCAGCCTGTCATTCGCCCAGGCGGCGAAACTGGTGGGGATGGGCGCGAGCGTCGATGAGCTGACCCAGTCCTGCGGGTTGACCCAGGCTGAGGCGGAGTTGATGCGCAAGCTGCACAAGAACTGATTTTTGCGCTCAAGCTGATGGCCTATTCGCGAGCAAGCTCGCTCCCACATTAGATCGGTGTACGCCGAACCAATGTGGGAGCGAGCTTGCTCGCGAAGGCGTCTTTGAAGTCTCAGTAATCGTCGCCGCGCCCGGTAATGTCTTTCTCGACCATCGGTGCATCCGGGTTGTGTCCCGCCGGGAACTTGCCCTTGAGGTTCCAGGCGAACGCGATGATCTCGGCGATCGTGCGGTACAGCTCTTCAGGGATGCTGTCACCCAGTTCCATCCGCGCCAGCAACTTCACCAGCTCGGCGTTTTCGTAGATCGGCACTTCACAGTCGCGGGCGATCCGCAGGATTTCTTCGGCCAGTGCTTCGTCGCCCTTGGCGGTGAGGGTCGGGGCGTGGTTGCCGTCGTATTTGAGGGCGATGGCCTGGCGTGGAGCGGTGGTGTCATTCATGCGGTTTCGTCGACCCAGCGGTGTTCGAGGCGGGTTTGGATGCCTTGCGGCGGGGTGCCGAGGTGGCAGTCGAGGTCGCCGACGTTCAGCCCGGAATCCAGCAGGCGCTGACGCAGTGCGGTCAGGTTGCTTTCGATCAGGCTCGCGGTGTACGGCCGCTCGGCCCACAACTGGCTGGACAGGCTGCCGCTGATCAACTGTGCCTGAATCTGCATCGGCCCCAGCGGTTCCATGTCGAACGCCAGATCGACGCGCCACAGTTGCTGCTTCGGTTCGCGCTCATCTCGGCGCTGCTCGTTCGCTTCCTGTTTTTCCGGCGCTTCTTCGCGCTGGAACTTGACCTGCAACGGCACGATGTCCTGCATATTGCGCATCGGGATTTCCAGTTGCCAGGTGCTGAGCAGACGGCCGTCGTCGGTGACGCCGGTCTGTTCCAGACTCGACAGTTGATGACTTTGCAGGCGCGACACGGCGGCTGCGGCGAGGCGCAGCAAATGTTCCAGATCGCCTTCGCCTTCCAGACTTTGCAACAACCGGTCGGGCAGCGGGAAACTGCTCGGCACCGGTTTCGCGCTGACCTGACCGAGCATGCCGAGGGCGTTGCGCACGAAGCTAGGCAGCGCCTGGGCCAGGGTGTTGGCGGCGATGATCGCATTCAGATTGGTGTTGCCGGGCAGGCCGGGGGTGAGCTGGGCGATCAGCTTGAGCAGATCGGCTTTCATGTCCGGGGCCAGCGTCGGGTTTTGCCCGGTCAGCAGTTTGGTCTCAAGGAACACGCCGCTGTTGGCCAGCGCCTGGGCCAGACCTTTTGGGGTGCTCAACTGCTGCACGTCCGGCAGGTTGGCGAGCAGTTTGTCCACGGCGGCGCGCAAGTCCTGGGACGTCTGATCGGTGGCGGGGGGCAGGCTCTGGAGCATTTTCAGCAAGCCGTCGAGCGAGCCCTGACGGCTTTGCTGACTGACCAACTGCTGGCTGACCGCCAATTGTTCCTGGCGATTGCTCAGCGGCAGGAACTTCAAGGTCTGCGAGTCCTGCACCAGCGCCGACAGCAAGGTGCCGATGCGCAGCGGTTGCGGGCTGTCGATGCTCAGGGTGCTGCCGCTCAACGCGGTGTTGAGCAGGCTGACCATCGAGCGGAACACCGTCGGTTGCCCCGGCACCTGCGGCAAGGCCTGAGCCGTCAGCACCTTGCCTTGCAGCAGCGTGCCGACCGGCAGTTGCGCGGTGTCGATGCGGGTGAGGGTGGCGACGCTGCTGGCGATGGCCTGTTGCACGGTGATCGCCAGATTGCCCGCCGACGGCTGGGTGATCGCCAGGCTGGTGCCCTGAGGCAGCGGCAGATTGCTGGTCGCTTGCACGGTGGTCTGACGGCCGCTGTCCAGCGTCACCTTGAGCAGCAACTCAAAGGTCTGATCCGCCTGCTTGAGCGACAACACCTCGGCCTTGGCGCTCTGGCCGGCGGCAATCAGCCCGTCGACCGGCGTCAGCAACTTCAGCAGCTCACCCACCTGCGGGCGAATGGTCGCCGGGGTGGTGGGCGGGAGCGGGAGGATGTTCATTTCGCCTGTCATACGCGGACACAACCTGAGGAAAATGCACTCGGGAGAGCAGGGGACGCCATGTATAATGCCGCCCGTCCTTCCGTTCGTTCAAAAAAAACATAGCAATTGTTTGACCCAGCTCTCTGGATTGAGTCGTCATTGCATTTATGCTGCAACTCTTTAACGGCCGCCCCAGAGCCGACTTGAACCGTATAAGGCCCGTGAACCCTTGACCAGCCCTGTCCTGCAAACCGTCGGCCTCGCCTGTGAGCGCGATCTCAGACTGCTCTTCGACAATCTCGAATTGAGACTGGCCAGTGGCGATATGGTGCAGATCAGCGGTCCCAACGGCAGCGGCAAGACCAGCCTGCTGCGTTTGCTGGCCGGCCTGATGCAGCCGACCGACGGTCAGGTGCTGCTCAACGGCAAACCGCTGGGCGAGCAGCGCAGCGAACTGGCGCGCAACCTGCTGTGGATCGGCCATGCCGCCGGGATCAAGGATTTGCTCACGCCGGAAGAAAACCTCGCCTGGCTCTGCGCCCTGCATCAACCCGCCGAACGCGACGCGATCTGGCAGGCGCTGGCGGCGGTTGGATTGCGCGGTTTCGAGGATGTTCCTTGCCACAGTCTGTCCGCCGGCCAGCAGCGCCGCGTGGCGCTGGCGCGGTTGTATCTGGACAGCCCGCCGTTGTGGATTCTCGACGAACCGTTCACCGCGCTGGACAAGCAGGGCGTGGCACAGCTTGAAGAACACCTGGCCCGTCACTGCGAGAATGGCGGCCTGGTGGTGCTCACCACGCACCACACGCTGAGCCGTATGCCGGCCGGTTATCGCGACATCGATCTGGGGAATTGGGCGGTATGAGTGTGTTCGGCCTGCTGGTTGCCCGTGAATCCCGACTGCTGTTCCGCCGCCCGGCGGAGCTGGCCAATCCGCTGATTTTCTTCGCCATCGTCATCGCGCTGTTCCCGCTGGCCGTCGGACCGGAAACTCAAGTATTGCAAAACTTGTCCCCGGGGTTAGTCTGGGTGGCGGCTCTGTTGTCGGTCCTGCTCTCGCTGGACGGGCTTTTCCGCAGTGATTTCGAAGACGGATCCCTTGAACAGTGGGTCCTTTCGCCGCACCCCCTGCCACTTCTGGTATTGGCCAAGGTGCTGGCACACTGGCTTTTTTCCGGGCTGGCACTGGTTTTGCTCTCGCCGTTACTGGCGTTGATGCTCGGGTTGCCGGCTGCGTGTCTGCCGGTATTGCTGCTTTCGTTGCTGCTGGGAACACCGGTGCTGAGCTTGCTCGGCGCGGTGGGCGCGGCGCTGACGGTCGGTCTGAAACGCGGTGGCCTGTTGCTGGCGCTGCTGATTCTGCCGTTGTACATCCCGGTGTTGATCCTGGGCAGTGGCGCCTTGCAGGCGGCGTTGCAGGGCATGCCGGCGATTGGTTATCTGTTGTGGCTTGGTAGCCTGACCGCCCTGGCAATAACCCTGACACCCTTTGCAATAGCTGCTGGCCTGAAGATCAGTGTCGGCGAATAATGAGGTCTGGTTAAAATTTAACCAGCAAAGACCCTGAGACTGCTCACACCGATGAGCGGCACCCGTGATGGAAACAGTATGAACTGGACCTGGTTTCACAAGCTCGGCTCGCCCAAGTGGTTCTACGGCATCAGCAGCAAGTTTCTGCCGTGGTTGAGCATCGCAGCGTTGTTGCTGATCTCCGTTGGCGTCATCTGGGGCCTGGCCTTCGCGCCGCCGGACTATCAGCAAGGCAACAGCTTTCGCATCATCTATATCCACGTACCCGCCGCGATGCTCGCTCAGTCGATCTACGTGATGCTGGCGGTGTGCGGTGTGGTCGGGCTGGTGTGGAAGATGAAACTGGCCGACGTCGCCCTGCAATGTGCCGCACCGATCGGCGCGTGGATGACCGCCGTGGCGCTGGTCACCGGGGCGATCTGGGGCAAGCCGACCTGGGGTTCGTGGTGGGTCTGGGACGCGCGGCTGACGTCGATGCTGATTCTGCTGTTCCTGTACTTCGGCGTGATCGCCCTGGGCAACGCCATCAGCAACCGCGACAGCGCCGCCAAGGCCTGCGCGGTGCTGGCCATCGTCGGCGTGATCAACATTCCGATCATCAAATACTCGGTGGAGTGGTGGAACACCCTGCACCAGGGCGCGACCTTCACCCTCACCGAAAAACCGGCGATGCCCGTCGAGATGTGGCTGCCGTTGCTGCTGACGGTGCTGGGTTTCTACTGTTTCTTCGGCGCCGTGCTGTTGCTGCGCATGCGCCTTGAAGTGCTCAAGCGCGAAGCCCGCGCCAGTTGGGTCAAAGAAGAAGTGCAAAACAGCCTGGAGGCCGCTCGATGAGTTTCGCGTCATTCGGCGACTTCCTCGCCATGGGCCATCACGGCCTGTATGTCTGGTCGGCCTACGGCATCTGTCTGGCGGTACTGATCCTCAACGTGGCGGCGCCGATTGCGGCCCGCAAGCGTTATCTGCAACAAGAGGCGCGTCGTCTGCGCCGGGAGAACGGCAAGTGAATCCGCTGCGTAAAAAGCGTCTGATCATCATCCTGGCAATTCTGGTCGGGGTCGGCGCTGCCGTCGGCCTGGCCCTGAGCGCCCTGCAGCAGAACATCAACCTGTTTTACACCCCGACCCAGATCGCCAACGGCGAGGCGCCGCAGGACACCCGCATCCGCGCCGGCGGCATGGTCGAGAAGGGCTCGCTGCAACGCTCCACGGATTCGCTGGACGTCAAATTCGTGGTCACCGACTTCAACAAGTCCGTGACCATCACCTATCGCGGGATCCTGCCGGACCTGTTCCGTGAAGGGCAGGGCATCGTCGCGCTCGGCAAGCTCAACGCCGATGGCGTGGTGGTCGCCGATGAAGTGCTGGCCAAGCACGACGAAAAATACATGCCGCCGGAAGTGACCAAAGCCCTGAAGGACAGCGGCCAATCCGCGCCAACCCCTGCGAAGGAGGGTTGATCGATGACATCCAGCATTTTCATTCCTGAGTTGGGCCATCTGGCCATGATCCTGGCGCTGTGTTTTGCGCTGGTGCAGGCCGTGGTGCCGTTGCTCGGTGCCTGGCGCGGCGACCGTCTGTGGATGGGCCTCGCCCAGCCGGCGGCGTGGGGGCAGTTTGCATTTTTGCTGTTCGCCTTCGGTTGCCTGACCTACGCCTTCATGACCGACGATTTCTCCGTGGCCTACGTCGCGATGAACTCCAACAGCGCGCTGCCGTGGTACTACAAGTTCAGCGCGGTGTGGGGCGCCCACGAAGGGTCGCTGCTGCTATGGGCGTTGATCCTCGGCGGCTGGACCTTTGCGGTGTCGGTGTTCTCCCGGCAACTGCCGCAAGTCATGCTCGCTCGCGTACTGGCTGTGATGGGCATGATCAGCACCGGTTTCCTGCTGTTCCTGATCCTCACCTCGAACCCGTTTTCGCGGATCCTGCCGCAGATCCCGGCCGACGGTCGTGACCTCAATCCGCTGCTGCAAGACATCGGCCTGATCGTGCATCCGCCGATGCTGTACATGGGTTATGTCGGTTTCTCGGTGGCCTTCGCCTTCGCCATCGCCGCATTGCTCGGCGGTCGTCTCGATGCGGCGTGGGCACGCTGGTCGCGTCCGTGGACGATTGTTGCCTGGGCCTTCCTCGGCATCGGCATCACCCTCGGTTCGTGGTGGGCCTACTACGAACTCGGCTGGGGCGGCTGGTGGTTCTGGGACCCGGTGGAAAACGCCTCGTTCATGCCATGGCTGGTGGGCACGGCGCTGATTCACTCGCTGGCGGTCACGGAAAAACGTGGCGTGTTCAAGAGCTGGACGGTGTTGCTGGCGATTGCCGCGTTCTCCCTCAGCCTGCTCGGTACTTTCCTCGTGCGTTCCGGCGTGTTGACCTCGGTACACGCGTTTGCCTCCGATCCCGAGCGCGGCGTGTTCATCCTGATCTTCCTGCTGTTTGTGGTGGGTGGTTCGCTGACCCTGTTTGCCCTGCGTGCGCCAGTGGTCAAGAGCCAGGTCGGCTTCAACCTGTGGTCGCGGGAAACCCTGCTGCTGGGCAACAACCTGGTGCTGGTGGTGGCCGCGTCGATGATCCTGCTCGGCACGCTGTATCCGCTGATTCTCGATGCGATCAGCGGCGCCAAGCTGTCGGTCGGCCCGCCGTACTTCAACGCGCTGTTCATTCCGTTGATGGCGCTGTTGATGCTGGTAATGGCGGTCGGTGTGATCGTGCGCTGGAAAGACACCCCGGTGAAATGGCTGGTGAGCATGCTGACCCCGGTGCTGCTGGGCAGCGTTGCGCTGGCGGTGGTGGCCGGTGTCGCTTACGGTGATTTCAACTGGGCGGTGATCGCGACGTTCCTGCTCGCGGCCTGGGTGTTGCTGGCCGGTGTGCGCGACATCTTCGACAAGACCCGCCACAAAGGCCTGATCAAAGGCCTGCCGACCCTGACCCGCAGTTACTGGGGCATGCAGATCGCGCACCTCGGCATCGCCGTCTGCGCGCTGGGCGTGGTGTTGTCGAGCCAGAACAGTGCCGAGCGCGACCTGCGTCTGGCACCGGGCGAGTCAATGGACCTGGCCGGTTATCAGTTCGTGTTCGAGGGCGCCAAGCACTTTGAAGGCCCGAACTTCACCTCCGACAAGGGCACCGTCCGGGTGATCCGCAACGGTCAGGAAGTCAGCGTGCTGCACCCGGAAAAACGCTTGTACACCGTGCAGAACTCGGTGATGACCGAGGCCGGGATCGACGCCGGTTTCACCCGCGACCTCTACGTCGCACTGGGCGAACCGCTGGGCGATGGCGCCTGGGCGGTGCGGGTGCATGTGAAGCCGTTCGTACGCTGGATCTGGTTCGGCGGTCTGTTGACCGGTTTCGGTGGGTTGCTGGCGGCGCTGGATCGGCGTTACCGGGTCAAGGTCAAAGCCAAAGTGCGTGAAGCGCTGGGCATGGAAGGAGCCGCTGCATGAGACGTTGGTTGATGCTGGTGCCATTGGCGATTTTCCTGCTGGTGGCCGTATTCCTTTATCGCGGTCTGTACCTGGATCCGGCGGAGTTGCCGTCGGCGATGATCAACAAGCCGTTCCCGGAGTTTTCCCTGCCGGCGGTGCAGGGCGACAGGACCCTGACCCGCGCTGACATTCTCGGCAAACCGGCACTGGTCAACGTCTGGGGTACCTGGTGCATTTCCTGTCGGGTCGAGCACCCGGTGCTGAACAAACTCGCCGAGCGCGGCGTGGTGATCTACGGCATCAACTACAAGGACACCAACGCCGATGCGCTGAAGTGGCTGGCCGAGTTCCACAACCCGTATCAACTCGACATCCGCGACGACGAAGGCTCCCTGGGCCTGAACCTCGGGGTGTACGGCGCGCCGGAAACCTTCTTCATCGACGCCAAGGGCATCATCCGCGACAAGTACGTCGGGGTGATCGACGAGCAGGTCTGGCGGGAAAAACTGGCGGCCAAGTATCAGGCGCTGGTCGATGAGGCCAAGCCATGAAGCGCTTTTTAGCCGCCATGGTGCTGGGCTTGAGCCTGGCAGGCGTGGCCCACGCCGCCATCGACACCTACGAGTTTGCCAAGGAAGGCGATCGCGAGCGTTTCCGCGAGCTGACCAAGGAACTGCGCTGCCCCAAGTGCCAGAACCAGGACATTGCCGACTCCAATGCACCGATTGCTGCCGACCTGCGCAAAGAGATTTTCCGCATGCTCGGCGAGGGCAAGGACAATCAGCAGATCATCGACTTCATGGTCGATCGCTACGGTGATTTCGTCCGCTACAAACCGGCGCTCAATGCCAAGACCGCGCTGCTGTGGTTTGGCCCTGCGGGACTGCTGCTGGGCGGTTTCGTGGTGATTGCCGTGATCGTCCGCCGCCGTCGCGGGCAACGCGCCGAGACGCCGCAATCGCTGTCCCCTGAAGAGCGTCAGCGCCTCGACCAACTGTTGGATAAAAACCAAGAATGATTGATTTCTGGCTTGCCGCAGGGCTGTTGCTTCTGGTCGCCCTGAGTTTTCTGCTGATCCCCGTCCTGCGCGAACGTCGCGCCCAGCGTGAAGAGGATCGAACCGCTCTCAACGTCGCCCTGTATCAGGAACGCGTCGCCGAGCTGCAATCGCAGCAGGCCGAAGGCGTGCTCGATGCTGCGCAAATGGACAGTGGCCGTGCCGAAGCGGCGCGGGAGCTGTTGGCCGATACCGAAGGTGTGGCGCCGGCGCGGGTTTCGCGTTTGGGCAAGCCGTTGCCGCTGCTGGCAGCCGTACTGGTGCCGGTGCTGGGCCTCGGTCTGTACCTGCACTTTGGCGCGAGCGACAAGGTCGAACTGACCCGCGAGTTCGCCCAGGCGCCGCAGTCGATGGAAGAGATGACTCAGCGTCTGGAGCGTGCAGTCGCGGCGCAACCGGATTCGGCTGAAGGCGTGTATTTCCTCGGTCGCACCTACATGGCCCAGGATCGCCCGGCGGACGCGGCGAAGATGTTCGAACGTGCCGTCAATCTCGCCGGTCGCCAGCCGGAACTGCTCGGCCAGTGGGCGCAGGCCCAATACTTTGCCGACAACAAAAAATGGTCGGACAAGGTTCAGGCCCTGACCGACGAAGCTCTGAAAGCCGATCCGAAGGAAGTCACCAGCCTCGGCCTGTTGGGCATCGCCGCGTTCGAAGGCGAGCGCTATCAGGAAGCCATCGACTACTGGAACCGTCTGCTGGCGCAACTGCCGCCGCAGGACAAATCCCGCGAGGCCCTGCAGGGCGGCATCACCCGCGCTACAGAAAAACTGCAGGCCAGCGGCGGCAAGGTTGCCCAGGCGCCAGCGGCGAAAGCGGCGGCGTTGTTGAAAGTGCGTGTGGATCTGGCCAGCGAGCTCAAAGCCAAGGTGCAACCGGGCGACAGCGTGTTCATTTTTGCCCGCGCCACTTCGGGCCCACCGGCACCGCTGGCCGCCAAGCGCCTGACCGTCGCCGATCTGCCGGTGACCGTCGAGCTGGGCGATGCCGACGCGATGATGCCGCAGTTGAAACTGTCGAACTTCCCCGAAGTCCAACTGGTTGCGCGCATCTCCCGTGCCGGTCAGCCGACCGCCGGTGAGTGGGTCGGTCGCAGCGGGCCTCTGGCCAGCAGCACCACCGCGCCGCAGACACTGACCATCGACAGCCCGGACAAATAGCCGGACACAACAGGAACGCACCGCCATGAACGCCATCGCCCGAATCACAGTCCTCACACTGGCCCTGGGCTTGAGCGCATGTGCGGTGCAACGACCGGAGCCGACTACACGGCTGCCGCCGATCCCGCCGTCACAACCCAGCCCGACCCCGTCGACCACCCCGACGCCAAGCAAACCGGGCATCCCGGCCAAACCCGCCAAACCGGTCCCGCGCACCTCCGCCAGCTTCGCCCCGCCACCGGGCGGCAACAGCCACTGGGACCAGAAACTGGGCGTGTACGTGCTGGATGACCAGACCAACACCTTCTACCGACAGCGCACCTACTACCGCTGGAACAACGGCTGGAGCCGCTCGATCAGCCCCAACGGCCCGTGGGAAGAAACCAACATCCACGGCGTACCGGCGGGACTGGGCAAGCAGTTCGGGGAGTAAAGAAAAACGGCGATCTCTGGATCGCCGTTTTGCTGTGTAGGGTCATGAGCTTTCAAAGAATCGCGTGATAGCCGCTCAGTGCCTGGGCCGATTTAATCAGGCCTTGTCGTTGCAGTAGATCAAGAAAGGGTTCGACGTCCATGGCAGGCATTTTCAGCTGCCGACGCTGCTTTTGGGCCGCTGCAACCACTGCTGCCGGATCAAGCCCCAAGAGGTTGTCGACGAACTCGTCCGGATGTTGCGCTTCGATGCCGAAAGGCTCCAGCGCTTTGCAGGGAAAGTCTTTCTGGTTGAACGTCACTATCACGCTTGCGCCGCAGCGGATGGCCGCTGCCAGAACATGACGATCATCGCAGTCGGGCAAGGTGAGTCCGGCGATCAGATCTTCATAGTCATGGACACAGGCGTCGGGTATCGCTTGATCCATCAGGCCGGACGTACGATCCAGCTGTTCCATCGTCAGGTCAGGGCGGTTCTTCAGCAGATTGCGTTTCCATTCGCAGTGAATCTCCTGGGTCCATCGCGCGCGAAATCGTCCTGAGAGGGCAAGCCACATGAGGAAGTCTCTCAAGGGGGCGGGGTACAAGACGCATGCATCGGCTTTTCATTGGCGAGGCAGCGGTAAAAGAGGAATGCCTCACTCGTATCCTGTCCTTAACGCCTGAGCTTGCTCTGCGAGAAGCGCCATTGCCTGCTCGCTGGCGGTGGTGCGCCGGGTCTTATAGTCCATCAGATCGGCAAAACGCACACGTCGGTGCTTGCCTGTTTTGTGGTAGGACAACTCGCCGCTTTCCAGCAGTTTTATGAGGTGTGGACGTGAGACGTTGAGCAGGTCCGCGGCTTCCTGGGTCGTCAATTCGGCATGCACCGGGACGACCTGAACCGCGTTGCCGGCTGCCTGCTCAGCCAGAATGTCGATCAGCAAGCGCAGGGCCGAGGTGGGCAGTTCGACGCGATGAGCCTCGTTCTGTTCGTCGAAAATCTGGATGTGCTGAGTCTCGAAATGGGTCGCGAGGTAAGCCGCCAGGGCACGCTGCCCTTCAATGGCGGCTTTTACTTCGCGTTCTACGGGGAGGCTGATGGAGGGATGAATAACGGTCGACATGGCGAGTCCGGCGTTGGAAATGAGGAATGCCGGAACGTTATTCGAAATAAGCGAAAATCGCAATAAACGAAACGAGTTTGGGTTTTATGGTTTTTTCGTCAACAACCCCTGCACATATTCAACAAACGCCCGCGCCTTGACACTGGCCAGCCTACCCGTCGGAAACACCGCCGACAGGTAGTCAAAACATCCTGCAAAACAACCAACGTTGTGTCACAGGCTTGCGCAGGCTACTAAAGGTATCTCTAGAGTTACTTTAATGGTCGAGGCTATTGCCGACCTCGGCGGCGACCCATCGCAACAACCCGGAGTTTACCGACATGGGTTGGGGCATGCTCGAGCTGGACATCTCGCCGTACATGGGCAAGACCGAAAAGGTCAATGTGACGTTGCCCGGCTATGTCATCCAGCGGATCGACCGCTACGTGCGGGAGCACAACGTCAAAAGCCGCTCCTCGTTCCTGGCGGATGCCGCCATGGAAAAACTGGTCCGGCATTGAGCCTCGAGCACTGTCGGATCAGCGATCCGGCAGTGCTCTTCAGATTCTAGGCCGTTGCCAGAACAGGCTTCTGCGAAGCACTCAAAAACCGCACCAGCGCCAGCAGCGGGAATGCACTGCCAACAATCACGATCCACAACCAGCCGCCATGCTCGTACACCGCACTGGCCACCGACGAGCCGAAGGCGCCGCCGACGAAGATGCTGGTCATGTACAGCGCGTTGAGGCGGCCGCGGCTTTTGGCGTCGAGGGAGTAGACCGCGCGCTGGCCGAGCACCATGTTCATCTGTACGCAGAAGTCGAGCACCACGCCGGTCACGGCCAGGCCGATCACGCTGTAGGCCGGGTGGATGAAGGCGGGCAGGAAGCTCAGGCTGGCGAACAGCATGGCCAGCAGCGAGGCGACGCGGGTGTGGACGGCGTCGGCCAGGCGTCCGCTGATCGGGGCGGCGATGGCACCGATGGCACCGACCAGGGCGAAGATCGCGATCTCACTCTGGGACAGGCCATGGTTGCGCGCCAGTTCCAGCGGCACAGCGGTCCAGAACAGGCTGAAGGTGGCGAACATGCAGGCCTGGTAAAACGCGCGCTGACGCAGCACCGGTTGTTTGCGCAGCAGTGTCCACAATGAACCCAGCAACTGGCCGTAGGAGGCGCTGTGATCCGGCTGACGTTTGGGTACGGTCAGCGCCAGCACCACGCTGATCGCCGCCATCAAGGCAGCTGCGATCATGAACATCGCCCGCCAGCCGAGATGGTCGGCGACCACGCTCGACACTGGGCGCGCCAGCAAAATCCCCAGCAGCAGACCGCCCATGATCCCGCCGACCACCCGGCCCCGGGACTCTTCCGGCGCCAGATGCGCCGCCAATGGAATCAGCACCTGCACCGACACCGAGCTGAACCCCACCAGCAACGAAATCAGCAGGAACACATTCGGTTGATCGGTAAACGCCGCGCCGAGCAGGCTGGCAATCGCCACCACGGTGGTGATGATCATCAGGCGACGGTTTTCCAGCAGGTCCGCCAGCGGCACCAGGAAGAACAGGCCCAGCGCATAGCCGATCTGGGTCAGCGACACGATGAAACTGGCCATGGTGTCGGTCAGGCCGATGTCCGGGGCGATCAGACCGATGATCGGCTGGGCGTAGTAGATGTTGGCAACGATGGCGCCGCAGCAGAAAGCGAACAGCAGCACCATGCCTCGGGTCATTGCGTGAGTTGTGGCGGTCATAGGGTTTCTCGATCCAGCGAAAAGGAATGCGGTGAGGCTAAGGGACGGGCCGAGCCGGCAGTAGAGGCTTCTGATCGATATCAGTTATTCCGTTGCGGAATAGGTGGCGCCGAACAATCCATTGTTCATCGGCGAACCTTGCGTCCGACCGTTGAGTGGCGATGATACATTCACTTACATCTTGTTCGATAGCGTGCTTATGTTGTGACCGGTTTTCAGCGTTCATCAACGGAGGATTGCGATGTTTCGTCAGTTGCTTCGCCACACCACAACGATTGCCCTGATCAGTCTGCTCGGCGCCACTGCCGCGCAGGCCGCCGAAGCGCCCGGCATGCGCATGGGCGTGCGCGGCGAGATCACCGGGGTCAGCCCCGACTCGCTCAAAGTTCACGTCAGCACGGGTGAAAACGTGGTGGTCCAGTTGACCCCGGACACCAAGGTCCGCGCGGTTACCCTGGCCAATATCGAAGACATCAAGCCCGGCAGCTACATCGGCTCGGCGGCCATTCCCCAGGAGGATGGCACGCTCAAGGCGCTGGAGGTTCACGTGTTTCCGCCGGAGCTGGCCGGCAGCGGCGATGGCCATCGGCCGTTCGACCTGGCCAAGGGCAGCAGCATGACCAATGGCAGCGTCGGCGATCTGGTGGTCAGCAACGGCCGGGTGCTGACCGTCAACTACAAGGGCGGCCAGCAGAAGATCCTGGTGCCCGAGGACGTGCCGATCGTCAACCTGACGCCGGGGGATCGCAGCCTGCTCAAGGTCGGGGTGAAGATTGTCACCTTCGTGACCCAGAGCGCGGATGGCACGTTGACCGCGCAATCGATCTCGGCCGGCAAGGATGGCGTGAAGCCGCCCATGTAGCCGGCCACAAAAAAGGCGACCTCTTCAGGTCGCCTTTTTCATGTCAGTTCAAGCCTTACTGGCCCGAGTAGATCTGGTCGAAGATCCCGCCATCGTTGAAGTGGGTCTTCTGCACGGTGCGCCAGTCGCCGAAGGTCTTTTCGACCGACAGGAAGTCGACTTTCGGGAAACGGTCGGTGTACTTGGCCAGTACCGCCGGGTCACGTGGACGCAGGTAGTTGGCGGCGGCGATTTCCTGACCTTCCGGCGACCACAGGAACTTCAGGTATTCCTCGGCAGCAGCGCGGGAGCCTTTCTTCTCGACCACTTTGTCGACCACCGACACCGGTGGCTCGGCTTCGGCGGAGACGCTTGGGTAGATGACTTCGAACTGGTCGCGGCCGAACTCGCGGGCGATCATTTCGGCTTCGTTTTCGAAGGTCACCAGCACGTCGCCGATCTGGTTGGTCATGAATGTGGTGGTCGCGGCGCGGCCACCGGTATCCAGCACTGGCGCCTGTTTGAACAGCTTGCCGACGAAGTCTTTGGCCTTGTTCTCGTCACCGCCGTTTTTCAGCACGTAGCCCCAGGCCGACAGGTAGGTGTAGCGGCCGTTGCCCGAGGTTTTCGGGTTTGGCACGATCACCTGCACGCCGTCCTTGAGCAGGTCCGGCCAGTCTTTCAGGGCTTTCGGGTTGCCCTTGCGCACGATGAACACGGTGGCCGAGGTGAACGGCGCGCTGTTGTTCGGCAGGCGGGTGACCCAGTCCTTCGGCACCAGTTGGCCGTTGTCGGCCAGGGCGTTGATGTCGGTGGCCATGTTCATGGTGATGACGTCAGCCGGCAGGCCATCGATCACCGAACGGGCTTGCTTGCTCGAACCGCCGAAAGACATCTGCACGGTGATGTCTTCCTTGTGCTCGGCTTGCCAGTGTTTCTGGAACGCAGCGTTGTAGTCCTTGTAGAAATCGCGCATCACGTCGTAGGAAACGTTGAGCAGGGTCGGTGCGGCCTGAGCCACGCTGCCGAAGGCAAGACCCGCGGCGAGAAGTGAGGCGCCAAAGAGTTTTTTCACTGCGCATTCCTTGTTCTGTAGGGGTGTTTTTTTACAAAGATGAGGCCATTTGCCAGCGACTATAGCGGGGCGCGCATAGACGCTTAAAGATTAAAAAGTACTTTGCTTATTCCATTTTCTTGAACAGCGCGTTGCCGCAACGAGAGCAGAACGACGCTTCCTGTTCATGGCTGTTTTTCTTGCAAACGGGGCAGTCGTGCTGCTGTTGTCCGCCGCGCATGGCGGTGGCCAGTTCAGCGGTGAAAATCCCCGTCGGCACGGCAATGATCGAGTAACCGGTGATCATCACCAGTGACGAAATCACCTGACCCAGAACGGTCCTCGGCACGATGTCGCCGTAACCCACGGTGGTCAGCGTCACGATAGCCCAATAGATGCCTTTGGGAATGCTGGTGAAGCCGTGCTCCGGGCCTTCGACCACGTACATCAAAGTGCCGAACACGGTGACCAGGGTGCAGACGCTGAGCAGGAACACGAGGATCTTCTGCTTGCTGCCGCGCAGGGCATCGAGCAGGTAATGTGCCTGTTTCAGGTAGGGCCCGAGCTTGAGCACACGGAAGATCCGCAGCATCCGGATCACCCGGATGATCAGCAGGTACTGGGCATCGCTGTAGTACAGCGCGAGGATGCCGGGCACGATCGCCAGCAAGTCCACCAGCCCATAGAAACTGAAGGCGTAGCGCAACGGCTTGGGCGAGCAGTAGAGGCGTAGCAGATACTCGCCGAGGAAGATCACCGTGAAGCCCCATTCGATGTACGCCAGCACATTGGCGTAGTTCTGGTGGACCTCATCGATGCTGTCGAGGATCACGATCACCAGACTGGCGAAGATGATCAGCAGCAGGGTCTTGTCGAAACGGCGGCCGGCCACCGTATCGGTCTGGAAAATGATCACGTACAGGCGATCACGCCACGTGTTGTTGCTGTTCATGCAAATCGCCTTGGCCATCAATCAGCGCAGCCTAGGTTGATTCTCCCCGTTAGCGCAAGGCGTGACATTGATCTCCGGTTGGTGCATCAGGCGAATGCCGGTGCGCAGCAGCCAGCAGGCAAGAATGAACGGCGCCGTGAGGGTCGCCAGACCCAAGGCACTGAACAGCGGCGTCAGCAGCAGCGCCAGGCCGATGCCGAACAACGGCAGCCACGGTTGCTGGCGCTGAGCGCTGAAGGCGAGGGCGGCGAGGACGGCGTTGTAGCCGCCCAGACCCAACAGCGCGACCTGGCTGTCGTGATGCAACAGGCTGGAACCCAGACCTATCGCCGAAGCCAGCAGCGCCCAGGCAAAGGCTCGGCGATCGGCAATCAGCAGACCGGCAGCGATCAAACCACCGGCCAACGGATGGTCGAGGAACATCACCTGACCGAAGCCTTTCAAGGTGGCGCCGAGCAGGTTCACGGTGTTCGGTTCAAGCGCCGGTGCGGCGGACAAGGGCTCGGCGAAACACAGGAACACCCAGCTCAGCAGCACGAACGGCGCAGTGTAGGCGGGCAGGTACTCGGTGAGGCGTGCACGTTTGAGCCACTGCTGCGTGATCATCGCGCTCAGACCACCGGCCGCCAGAATCAGCGGTGGCAGCATCGGCGACCAAGGGAAATACAGGCTCAGCAACAGGCCGACCAGTACGCCGTTGTAGCTGAACAGTCCGGCCTGACGATCCGCCTTGGCGTAGTTGCGCCGTTGCGCGGTGAGCAATCCGGCGACCGCGCCGAGCAGCGCGCCGGCAAACAGAACCGGCGCGGTGAATAAAATGGCCAAAAGGCACAGCAGGCCACACAGCGGATGGCGCTGGAGGAAGATTTGACTGAAGCCGTTGAGCAACGCTTCGGCCCAGTCGGGGCAGTGGGTGTTGAAATGATTGGCAGGCATGGCAGTTCTAAAAAGTCAGTACTGATCGTTCCCACGTCGAGGCGTCGAACCGTCTGCGTGGGAATGCCTCAAAGGACGCTTTGCGTCTGCTCTTGGGACGCTGAGCGTCCCGGGCCGCATTCCCACACGGAGCGTGGGAACGATCTTGGTCAGTGGTTAAATCAATGTTTCGATCCGCAGCGAATTAGTCGACCCCGGCTGCCCGAACGGCACACCCGCGGTGATCAGCAACGTATCGCCACGCTCGGCCATTCCTTGAGCCTGAGCGATTTCCAGCGCCGTCGAGCACACCTCGTCGACCTGACGCAGACGATCATTGACCACCGAGTGAATGCCCCACGCCACGCTCAGCCGGCGGGCGGTCTGCAGGTTCGGCGTCAGGTTGAGAATCGGTGCTTTCGGCCGCTCCCGCGCGGCACGCAGACTCGATGCGCCGGACTCGCTGTAGTTGACCAGCACCGCCACCGGCAGCACGTTACTGATCCGGCGAATCGCGCAGCTGATCGCATCGGACACGGTCGCTTCGGCTTTCGGCCGGCTGACGTCGAGTTGGGTCTGGTAGTCCGGACCGTTCTCGACCTGGCGGATGATCTTGCTCATCATCTGCACGGCTTCCAGCGGGTACTCGCCGGACGCGGTTTCTGCCGACAGCATCACCGCATCGGCGCCTTCGGCCACGGCGTTGGCCACGTCGGTGACTTCGGCGCGGGTCGGGGCCGGAGAGAAGCGCATCGACTCGAGCATCTGCGTCGCCACCACCACCGGTTTGCCGAGCTGGCGGCAGGTGGTGATGATGTTTTTCTGGATCTGCGGCACGCTTTCGGCCGGCACTTCCACGCCCAGGTCGCCGCGGGCAACCATGATCGCGTCGCTCAGCTCGGCGATCTCGCGCAGTTGCTCGACGGCCGACGGCTTCTCGATTTTCGCCATCAGGAATGCCTTGTCGCCGATCAGTTCGCGGGCTTCGATGATGTCTTGCGGACGCTGCACGAACGACAGCGCGACCCAGTCCACACCCAGTTCGAGACCGAAGCTAAGGTCACGGCGATCCTTGGTGGTCAGCGGGCTCAGATCGAGCACCGCTTGCGGCACGTTCACGCCTTTGCGATCCGACAGCTCGCCGCCATTGAGCACGGTGGTGTCGATCGCATCGCTGTATTTGGTCACGACGCGCAGACGCAGTTTGCCGTCGTCGAGCAGCAGATCCATCCCGGCTTCCAGCGCCGCGATGATCTCCGGATGCGGCAGGTTCACCCGGCGTTCGTCGCCCGGTGTTGCGTCCAGATCGAGGCGGAAGGCCTGACCGCGATGCAACTGAACCTTGCCGTCAGCGAACTTGCCGACCCGCAGTTTCGGCCCTTGCAGGTCCATCAGGATGCCGAGCGGGTAGTTGAGCTGGCGCTCGACTTCGCGGATCCACTGATAGCGCTTGGCGTGGTCGGCGTGATCGCCGTGGCTGAAGTTGAGGCGGAAGATGTTGACCCCGGCCTCGACCAGCTCGCGGATGTCTTCGATGCCGTCCACGGCAGGCCCGAGGGTGGCGAGGATTTTGACCTTTTTATCAGGCGTCATGATTTAGAGCTCTCGAGGATCAGGATGGCGCGGAAGTCGTTGACGTTGGTGCGGGTCGGCTCGGTGACGATCAGCGCATCGAGCGCCTCGAAGTAGCCGTAACCGTTGTTGTTATCCAGCTCGTCGCTGGCGCTCAGGCCCAGGGTGGCGGCGCGGGCGTAGCTGTCCGGGGTCATGATCGCGCCGGCGTTGTCTTCCGAACCGTCGATGCCATCGGTGTCACCGGCCAGCGCATAGACGCCGGGCTGGCCCTTGAGGCTGTCGGTGAGGCTGAGGAGGAATTCGGCGTTGCGTCCGCCACGGCCATTGCCGCGCACGGTCACGGTGGTTTCGCCGCCGGAGAGGATCACGCATGGCGCTGCCAGTGGCTGGCCGTGATGAATGATCTGGCGGGCGATGCCGGCGTGGACTTTCGCCACTTCACGGGATTCGCCTTCCAGGTCGCCGAGGATCAGCGTGCTGAAACCGGCCTGACGGCATTTCACTGCTGCGGCATCCAGCGATTGCTGAGGGCGGGCGATCAGCTGGAAGTGACTGCGGGCCAGGCTCGGATCGCCGGGTTTGACGGTTTCCGATTCCGGGCTTTGCAGCCAGGTGCGCACGGAGGCCGGGATCTCGATGCCGTAGCGCTTGATGATCGCCAGCGCTTCTGCACTGGTGCTCGGGTCGGCCACGGTCGGGCCGGAGGCGATGACCGTGGCGAGGTCGCCCGGTACATCGGAAATCGCGTAGGTATAAACAGTTGCCGGCCAGCAAGCCTTGCCCAGGCGTCCGCCCTTGATCGCCGAGAGGTGCTTGCGCACGCAGTTCATCTCGCCGATGGTCGCGCCGGATTTGAGCAGTGCTTTGTTTATCGATTGTTTGTCGGCCAGGGTGATGCCTTCGGCCGGCAGCGCCAGCAGGGCAGAGCCACCACCGGACAACAGGAAAATCACGCGGTCGTCTTCGGTCAGGTTGCTGACCAGTTCCAGCACGCGCTTGGCCACGGCCAGACCGGCAGCGTCCGGCACCGGGTGCGCGGCTTCGACCACTTCGATTTTTTCGCACGGGGCGCCGTGACCGTAGCGGGTCACCACAAGGCCCGAGACTTCACCTTCCCAGCAGCGTTCGACCACTTGCGCCATGGCGGCGGCGGCTTTGCCGGCGCCGATGACGATCACGCGACCTGTGCGATCGGCCGGCAGATGCGCTTCGAGGACCTGGTTCGGATGGGCCGCGTCGATGGCTGTGGCAAACAGCTCGCGCAGCAGTTGTTGCGGATCGACCGACATGGCGGGCTCCCGGAATTCTTGTTATTCGAAAGGGCGATACAGGTCCTGTGGGAGCGAGCTTGCTCGCGAAAGCGGTGGGTCAGTCAATGTCCATGTCGACTGACAGACCCTCTTCGCGAGCAAGCTCGCTCCCACAGGTTTCAAGCGGTGCAGCAGGGGCTTACTTCTTGTCGCGAATCGAGAAGTTGGCCATGTGTTCCAGGCCCTTGATCAGCGCCGAGTGGTCCCAGTTGCTGCCACCGATGGCCGCGCAGGTGCTGAACACTTGCTGGGCGTTGGCGGTGTTCGGCAGGTTGATGTTCAGCTCCTTGGCGCCTTGCAGGGCCAGGTTCAGGTCCTTCTGGTGCAGGCTGATGCGGAAGCCCGGATCGAAGGTGCCTTTGATCATGCGCTCGCCGTGTACTTCGAGGATCTTCGAGGAAGCGAAACCGCCCATCAGCGCTTCACGCACCTTGGCTGGATCGGCACCGTTTTTCGAAGCGAACAGCAGGGCTTCGGCCACGGCCTGAATGTTCAGGGCGACGATGATCTGGTTCGCGACCTTGGCGGTCTGACCGTCGCCATTGCCGCCGACCAGGGTGATGTTCTTGCCCATGGCCTGGAACAGCGGCAGTGCGCGTTCGAAGGCATCGGCGTCGCCACCGACCATGATGCTCAAGGTCGCAGCCTTGGCACCGACTTCACCACCGGACACCGGAGCGTCGAGGTATTGCGCGCCTTTCTCGTTGATCTTCGCAGCGAAAGCCTTGGTGGCGGTCGGCGAAATCGAGCTCATGTCGATCACGACCTTGCCTTTGCCGATGCCGGCAGCGACGCCGTCGGCGCGGAACAGCACGTCATCGACCTGCGGGGTATCCGGCACCATGACGATGATGAATTCGGCTTCCTGGGCCACTTCGCGTGGGTTGGCCAAGGCAACGGCGCCAGCGGCGACCAGGTCGGCAGGGGCGGCGTCGTGGTGCGCCGACAGGAACAGGCTGTGACCGGCTTTCTGCAGGTTCGCCGCCATTGGGTGGCCCATGATGCCGGTGCCGATGAATCCGATTTTAGCCATGAGAAAATCCTCTTTTTATTCTGATGCTGCAATGCAGTCTTAGCGACGCAGCAGATTCAATGTGGGAGCTGGTTTGCCAGCGATGGCGGTGGGTCGGGCAACATTTTTCTTGTGTGTGCCGTCGCCATCGCGGGCAAGCCCGCTCCCACAGGGGTTTGTATTTTTCGTTCAGATTGCGTTATGGGTTTTCAGCCAGCCCAGGCCCGCTTCAGTGTTGGTCAGCGGTTTGTACTCGCAGCCGACCCAGCCCTGATAACCGATGCGATCGAGGTGTTCGAACAGGAAGCGGTAGTTGATCTCGCCGGTGCCCGGCTCGTTGCGGCCCGGGTTGTCGGCCAACTGCACATGGTTGATCTCGGCCAGATGCGATTGCAGGGTGCGGGCCAGATCGCCTTCCATGATTTGCATGTGATAGATGTCGTATTGCAGGAACAGGTTGGCGCTGCCGACCTGCTCGCGAATCGACAGGGCCTGCGCCGTGTTGTTCAGGTAGAAGCCCGGGATGTCGCGGGTGTTGATCGCTTCCATCACCAGTTTGATGCCGACGGCTTGCAGCTTGTCGGCGGCGTACTTGAGGTTGGCGACGAAGGTCTTTTCAACGGTGGCATCGTCCACGCCCTGCGGACGGATACCGGCCAGGCAGTTGACCTGGGTGTTGCCCAGAACCTGTGCGTAAGCGATGGCCAGATCGACCCCGGCGCGGAACTCTTCGACCCGGTCCGGCAGGCACGCGATACCGCGCTCGCCCTTGGCCCAGTCGCCGGCCGGCAGGTTGAACAGCACTTGGGTCAGACCGTTGGCGTCGAGTTTGGCCTTGATTTCGGCGGAGCTGAAATCGTAGGGGAACAGGTACTCGACACCGCTGAAGCCAGCCTTGGCGGCGGCGTCGAAACGGGCAAGGAAATCCTGTTCGGTGAACAGCATGGACAGGTTGGCTGCGAAACGCGGCATGGTGGTCTCCCGTGTAAATAGCAGGTCGTTCGATCCCTGTGGGAGCGAGCTTGCTCGCGAAAGCGGTTTGTCAGTCAACAACTCTGTTGAATGTGAAGCCGCCTTCGCGGGCAAGCCCGCTCCCACAGTGGGAGCGTTCAGCAGTTAATCGAGCAACGAAATCGCAGTAGGCGCATCGTTGCCGACCAGCGCCAGGTCTTCGAATTCGTTGACGGCGTTGATCTCGGTCCCCATGGAGATGTTGGTCACACGCTCCAGAATGATCTCGACGATCACCGGCACCTTGAACTCCTCGATCAGCTCTTCGGCCTTGCGCAGGGCAGGGGCGATGTCAGCCGGTTCGAACACACGCAGTGCCTTGCAGCCCAGGCCTTCGGCGACTGCGACGTGGTCGACACCATAACCGTTGAGTTCCGGCGCGTTCAGGTTATCGAAGGACAGCTGCACGCAGTAGTCCATATCGAACCCGCGCTGGGCCTGACGGATCAACCCCAGGTACGAGTTGTTCACCACGACGTGGATGTACGGCAGTTTGAACTGAGCGCCGACCGCCAGTTCTTCGATCATGAACTGGAAGTCATAGTCCCCCGACAGGGCCACGACTTTCCGGTTCGGATCGGCTTTCACCACGCCCAGCGCTGCCGGAATGGTCCAGCCCAACGGGCCGGCCTGGCCGCAGTTGATCCAGTGACGCGGCTTGTAGACGTGCAGGAACTGCGCGCCGGCAATCTGCGACAGACCAATGGTGCTGACGTAGCAGGTGTCCTTGCCGAACACCTGGTTCATTTCTTCGTAAACGCGCTGCGGCTTGACCGGCACGTTGTCGAAGTGGGTCTTGCGATGCAGGCTGGCTTTGCGCTGCTGGCAGTCTTGCAGCCAGGCACTGCGGTTTTTTCAGCTTGCCGGCGGCTTGCCATTCACGGGCGACTTCGATGAACACGGTCAGCGCGGCAGCGGCGTCGGAAACGATGCCCAGGTCCGGGGTGAACACGCGGCCGATCTGGGTCGGTTCGATGTCGACGTGAATGAACTTGCGGCCTTCGGTGTAAACGTCGACCGAGCCGGTGTGACGGTTGGCCCAGCGGTTGCCGACGCCCAGTACCACGTCGGATTTCAGCATCGTGGCGTTGCCGTAGCGGTGCGAAGTCTGCAGACCGACCATGCCGACCATCAGCGGGTGATCGTCCGGGATGGTGCCCCAGCCCATCAGGGTCGGGATGACCGGAATGCCGGTCAGCTCGGCGAACTCGACCAGCAGTTCGCTGGCGTCGGCGTTGATGATGCCACCACCGGCCACCAGCAATGGACGCTCGGCCTGGTCCAGCATCGCCAGGGCTTTTTCGACCTGCACGCGGGTGGCGCTCGGCTTGGCCAGCGGCAGTGGCTGGTAGGCGTCGATGTCGAATTCGATTTCAGCCATCTGCACGTCGAACGGCAGGTCGATCAGCACCGGGCCCGGACGGCCGGAGCGCATTTCGTAGAAGGCTTTCTGGAAGGCGTAAGGCACCTGGCCCGGCTCCAGAACGGTGGTCGCCCACTTGGTCACCGGCTTGACGATGCTGGTGATGTCGACGGCCTGGAAGTCTTCCTTGTGCATACGGGCGCGGGGTGCTTGCCCGGTGATGCAGAGGATCGGGATCGAGTCCGCGGAGGCGCTGTACAGACCGGTGACCATGTCGGTACCGGCCGGGCCGGAAGTACCGATGCACACGCCGATGTTGCCGGCCTTGGTGCGGGTGTAGCCCTCGGCCATGTGCGAGGCGCCTTCAACGTGGCGAGCGAGGACGTGATCGATGCCACCGACTTTCTGCAGGGCGGAGTACAGCGGGTTGATTGCAGCGCCCGGAATGCCAAAAGCGGTATCAACCCCTTCACGGCGCATCACCAGAACGGCGGCTTCGATTGCTCTCATTTTGCTCATGGTTTTGTGCCTCTTTACGTTTTGTAATTGTATACAAGTGGCTTTGCGCAGAGTGTATTCACGGCGGACGGCGCAGGTCAATCCATTTTCTCAAGCGCCTGTTTCATTCGTCGGAAGCCAGTTCTGCTGTGGCTTTTCGTCGCATGAGGCGCTTTTCGAGAATTATTGTATACAAAAAAATAATTCATTGTGTTCTATTTGTTGCATCGGGCTGCGGCACTGCAAGCGACAAAAGCGCGCAGCCCAACGACTTTCCCAATAACAAAATGAGGACGGCACCATGAGCGCTTTAACCTTGAAAGTCGCAGTCAAGCTGGTCAACGAAGCCATCAGCGCAGGGCGGGCCATCTCCGCTGCGCCGCTGACCATCGCGGTACTGGATACCGGCGGCCATCTGGTCACCCTGCAACGCGAAGACGGCGCCAGCCTGCTGCGCCCGAACATCGCCATCGGCAAAGCCTGGGGCGCCATCGCCCTGGGCAAGGGCTCACGCCTCCTGGCGCTGGACGCGCAACAACGCCCGGCGTTCATCGCCGCGCTCAACAGCATGGGGCAGGGCAGCGTCGTGCCGGCACCGGGTGGTGTGCTGATTCGTGATCAGGCGGGCAACGTGCTGGGTGCGATCGGCATCAGCGGCGATCTGTCGGATATCGATGAGCAGGTGGCAATCAAAGCCGTGGAGGCCCTGGACCTGCGGGCGGATGCGGGGGTGGCTGCTTGATATTTGGCGTTTGATCCAAAGTCATCGCTGGCCAGCTTGCTCCCACACCTTGTGCGTTGAATTCAAATTCTGCGAACGGCACAAAACCCTGTGGGAGCTGGCTTGCCAGCGATGGCAATCTTGCTGACACATCAAGATAAAAGACTGGCCCGGTCAAACGGGTAATGGAGGTCTAGCCTTCTGATGAAATCATCAGCAAGGGGCAATGGATTGCCTGATCTTCCTGCGTCACATCGTCTGCGAACCGGCCGCTATGCCGAGCCGAATCAAATCTATTTACTGACTTCAAACACTCTTGATCGAGAACCGATCTTTGCCGATTTCGCCTTGGGCCGACTGGTTGTTCATCAACTTCGTCGCGCACAGGACAAGGGCATGGCTAAATCGTTGGCGTGGGTTGTCATGCCCGATCATTTTCACTGGCTCGTCGAGCTGGAAAATTGCTCACTCCGCAAACTGATGCGCGAGACCAAATCCCTGATTACGCGAGAGGTTAATCTGCGCAGTGGCAGAAAGGGGCCGCTATGGCAGCAGGGCTACCATGACCGGGCATTGAGGCGGGAAGATGACTTGGTGAAAATGGCGCGGTATATCGTGGCCAACCCCTTGCGGGCTGGACTTGTGGGCAAGATCGGCGACTACCCACTGTGGGACGCTGTTTGGCTTTGACAACTTTGAACCGAGTTGCCTTCATCGCTGGCAAGCCAGCTCCCACAGGTTTTCGTGTTGAATACAAGATTATTGATCGACACAGCTCCCTGTGGGAGCGGGCTTGCTCGCGAAGCAGTCAACACGGTCTATCAGTCCGGCTCGCAGCCCTTGAGTACCAACCGGATGATGGTTTGCGCCGCCGCTTCATAGTCCGCTTCGTCGAGCTTGTCCTTACCGGTGATGGCCGAGATCTGCCAGTCGAAGTCGGCGTAGGTCTGGGTCGCGGCCCAGATGCTGAACATCAGGTGGTTGGGGTCGATCGGGGCGATCTGGCCGCGGTCGATCCAGGTCTGGATGCAGTCGATGTTGTGCTTGGCCTGGCCGTTGAGCTGCTCGACCAGGTCGGCGCTCAGGTGCGGGGCGCCGTGCATGATTTCGCTGGCGAACACCTTGGAGGCGAAGGGCAGGTCGCGGGAGATGCGGATCTTCGAGCGGATGTAGCCGCTGAGCACTTCGCTCGGTACGCCGTCCGGGTTGAACGGGGTCGAAGCCTGCAGGATCGGCACGATGATACTTTCCAGCACCTCGCGATAGAGGTTTTCCTTGGACTTGAAGTAGTAATAGACGTTGGGCTTGGGCAGTCCTGCCTTGGCGGCGATGTCGCTGGTTTTGGTCGCAGCGAAGCCCTTGTCGGCAAACTCTTCACTGGCTGCACGCAGGATCAGTTCTTTGTTGCGCTCGCGGATTGTGCTCATAAACCCGGTGGTTCCTTGCCTGTTCTGGCGGTTGCGCATGGTAGCACCGGCCTCGCGCAGCGCTCAACAATGCCCCGTGTGGCCTGCAGTCGCGGTATGCTGCGCGGCATTATTCACATAAGGAAACAAGATTCATGGCAGGAAGCAGTTTGCTGGTGCTGATCGACGACATCGCCACCGTTCTGGACGACGTTGCGTTGATGACCAAAATGGCTGCCAAGAAGACCGCCGGCGTGCTCGGCGATGACTTGGCGCTCAATGCCCAGCAGGTCTCCGGCGTACGCGCGGAACGGGAAATACCCGTCGTTTGGGCGGTGGCCAAGGGTTCTTTCGTCAACAAACTGATTCTGGTGCCGTCGGCGCTGGCAATCAGTGCGTTCGTGCCGTGGCTGGTGACGCCGCTGTTGATGGTCGGTGGCGCCTACCTGTGTTTCGAAGGTTTCGAAAAACTCGCGCACAAGTTCCTGCACAGCAAGGCCGAAGACGAGGCCGGGCACGCACAGTTGGTTGAGGCCGTGGCTGATCCGGCAACCGATCTGGTGGCGTACGAGAAGGACAAGATCAAGGGCGCGATCCGCACCGACTTCATTCTTTCTGCGGAAATCATCGCCATCACCCTCGGCACCGTGGCCGATGCTTCGCTGACCCAGCAAGTGATCGTGATGTCTGGCATCGCCATCGTCATGACCGTGGGTGTTTACGGTCTGGTGGCCGGTATCGTCAAACTCGATGATCTCGGCCTGTGGCTGACCCAGAAGCCTGGGCAGATGGCCAAAAGTATCGGCAACAGCATCCTGCGTGCGGCGCCGTACATGATGAAAAGCCTGTCGGTGATCGGCACCGCAGCGATGTTCCTGGTCGGTGGCGGCATCCTGACCCACGGCGTACCGGTGGTGCATCACTGGATCGAAAGCGTCGGCGCAGCGGCTGGTGGCGCCGGGTTTGTGGTGCCGATGCTGTTGAACGGCGTGGCGGGGATCATCGCGGGTGCGGTGGTGCTGGCGGGGGTGTCCGTGATCGGAAAAATCTGGAAAGCGCTGAAAAACTAATCAGCAACACATAACAACTGTGGGAGCGAGCTTGCTCGCGAAGGCGGAGGTTCAGTCAAGACCTTGATCGACTGACACTACGCTTTCGCGAGCAAGCTCGCTCCCACAGTGTTTTGTGTGTACCGAAATTACTCGGCGATCTGCAACTTGCGCGACTCGGTGTAGACGTAGCGCACCTTCTCGTACTCGAACGGTGAGTTCAGCTGACCATAGCGGAAGCTGGTCTGGTAGCGCTTGTCGACGGCGCGCAATGCCCAGACTTCCGGATGGTTGGAGCTGACTTCCGAGACATTGAGAAAGTTGATCGCGGACTCGGCGGAGAAGTCCACGGCCAGGCCGGCGGTGTCGCGCAGGTTCGACGGGCCGAGAATCGGCAGCACGAAGTAAGCGCCGCCCGGCACGCCATAGAAGCCCAGGGTCTGGCCGAAGTCTTCGTTCTGGCGCGGCAGGCCCATGGCGGTGGCCGGGTCCCAGAGCCCGGCGATGCCGATGGTGGTGTTGAGCAGCAGGCGCGCGGTGGTTTCCATCGAGCGCTTGCCCTTGAACTGCAACAGGCTGTTGACCAGGTTCGGTACGTCGCCAATGTTGTTGAAGAAGTTGCTCACACCGGTGCGCACGAAGCTCGGGGTGATGTAGCGATAGCCATCGACCACCGGCAGGAACACCCATTGGTCGAAGCGGTAGTTGAAGTGGTAGACGCGGCGGTTCCACTCTTCCAGCGGGTCATAGACGTTCAGCGCACTGAGGGTCGAGCGCTCGAACTCGCGCTGATCCAGCCCCGGATTGAACTTGAGTTTGGACAGCGGCTCCTTGAAGCCGTCGCTGTCGATGACCACCGGTGCATTGGCTTTGCTGTTGTCGGCCTGGGCCATACCTGCACTGAGGAGTGCTGCAATCAGCAGGAGATATTTAGCCACGGAAGAACTCCAGCATGGCGTCGCTGTTGACGCGGTAGTTAAGGTTGCCGCAATGGCCGCCCAGCGGGTAAACGGTCAGGCGATCGCCGAAGGTCCGGCGCAGGAAACCGAGGTCGCCCGGGCCGAGGATCACGTCGTCGGCGTTGTGCATGACGGCGATTTTCGGACTGTCATGCAGGTAATCCTTCAATGCGTACAGGCTCACCTGATCGATCAGTTGCAGCAGGCTGCCGCCGTCGGTGCGGGCGCGCCACATCGGGATCACCTGTTCGGTGAGGTAGCAGTCGAAGTCGCATTGCAGCGCACGCTTGAGGAACGGCGTGAGGCTGGTGCCCTCGGTGATCGGGAATTTTGGCGGAGTGATCAGGCCGCGGCGGTTGATCAGGTCCGAAGTGAACGCGATATCCGCTGCCGAGAAGCGGAACGAAGTGCCGATCAGCATCGCCATCTGCTCGTTGCTCAGGTGCTGCTTGGACTGCTGGAAGTCGTAGAGCAGCGCATCGTTGAGGTCGATGTAGCCTTTTTGCTGGAAGTAGCGGGTCAGTTTGTTCAGCACCAGTTCATAGAAGGTGGTGCTGTTGTTGATGCCCTTGACCTCGGTCTGCACCAGCTTGTCGAGGTTGGTGATCGAGGTGTAGAGGTTGACCGGTGGATTGAGCAGCAGGACTTTCTTGAAGTTGAAGCTGCGACGGGTTTCATCCAGATGGGCGACGAACGCTGCGTCCAGCGCGCCGAGGCTGTAGCCGCTGAGGTAATAGTCGGTGACCGGCAGTTTCGGGTTCTGTGCCCGCACGGCCTGCATCACCCGGTACATGTCTTCGGCGTCTTCCTTGGTCACGCCGGGGGTGGCGAAACGCGAGGCGGCGCTCATGAAGTCGAAGCTGGTTGGCGATGACAGCTGCACCACGTGGTAGCCGGCCTTGTAATAAAGCTTCTTCAGGTATTCGTTGAGTGTGCTGTCATAGCGCGCGCCGGTGCCGGCGATCAGGAAGATCAGCGGTGCGGCCTTGTCCTGGGTGGCGATGCGATAGGTGAGTTTTTTCACCGGCCAGAAATTGTCCGGCAGGATGAATTCGCGCTCGGGGCGCAGGGTGACGCTGCGATCGGTCTGATCGATGTCGTCGTCCAGTGGCAGTTCAGGGCGCAAGTCCGGCGGCGTGGTGGCGATGGTCGCCTCGAACGGATTGGTCAGGGGATAGCCATAGCTGGCGGCGTCGATATCCACCGCCAGCGCGGACGCACTCAGAATAAGGCCGCCAAACAGGGCGGCGAAGCGCAAGGAACGGAGCATGACTAGATCCCTTAGAGGAAGGTGCCGAATGAGGTTCGCAGGCTATGACCACCGGGTTTGCGCCAAAGTGCCATGTCACGGCACCAAACTGACGGAATTCGGAGTAATAGTAGCCGGACGATACACTTTGCAAGGAAGGAATGACCAGTTAAGAGTTGTTAGCCCTTGCGTATGCGCGGAGGCAGATTAAGCTGGCCGCCGATTTCGTCGATTGGAGTGCTCCATGTCCCGCCGCTTGCCCGTGATTCTGCTGCTCGTTCTGTTGCCGTTGTGGCTGGCCGCCAGTTATGGCGCGCGTTATGGCTTCATGGAGGACGCGCAGTGGGTGGGCATCTGCGTGGATGAGGCGAGCCGCTGGGAATGCTCGGTGCGATCGAACCTGGGCCTGATGATTCATTTCCAGATGCTGGGCTGGGCGGCGGTCGCGGCCGCCGTGATCGGTTTTGTCGTGCCGGGACGGGCGGGGTGGTGGCTGGCGGTGCTGGCGCTGGTGTTCGGGTTGCCGGCGCTGGCGCTGTACAACACGACCCTGGCGGTGTTTGCGGTGGTGATTGCCGGGTTGCGACTGGTCCGGGAATCCCGCGACGTCTGACAGTCAGCCATCGCTGGCAAACCAGCTCCCACACATAGATCTATGTAGACACAGAACCTGGGCAGCCAGGAATTCTGTGGGAGCTGGCTTGCCAGCGAAGAGGCCGGTTCAGCCTCTGAAATCAGCCCTTGCGAACCCGCAGGCAGCGCCACAACGCAGCCACCATCATCACACTGACCAGCGCCCAGCCCCACGCCTGCTGATTCTGCAATCCTTCACGGAACAGCTGCGGCGCAATGCCGGCGCCGATGATGAAGGTCAGCAGGGCGATCTCCCGCCGGGCCACGGGCACCGGGCGGCACAGGTAAACCAGCGCCGGCAGGATGAACGCCACGCTCGAAAAGCTGCGGTAGCGCGGATCGAACACCAGTTCCAGCATCATCACGGCGGCGGCGAAACCGGCTGCTGCAACCAGCCAGCCGGCCCGGCGCTCGAAAGCGTTGAACGCCCGTCCACGCCAGCCATTGCGGGCGCTCAAGGTCAGTGCGGCATGGGCCAGCACCAACAGATTCAGAGCCGTCAGCAACCCGACCCACAACCATTCGCTGGCAAATCGCGTGGTCACCCGCGCCAGATCACCCCAGGCACCAATCGAGCAGGCGGCGAGGGCGCCGAGCAGCGGCAGGATCAGCGCCGAACGCGTCGTGTGAACCCGGCCGCCCAGCAGCAATGTGCCGAGGAAAATCAGCCCGCCGACAGCCAGCCACTGCGACCAGTACGGCACGTTCGACACCGGGCCGGCCAGCACGCCTTTGTCCTGACGATCCGCATCGAACAGTCCCCAGTAACCGCCGACCGCGCCTTCGCTGCCGCGCTTCCACGGCTGGTCGAACGCTTCGATCAGGTTGTAACGCCAGCCTTCCTGTTCGGCGAGGGTGACGAAACCACGAATGAACTTGGCCTCGTTGACCCGGCTCGGCAACGCGGTCTCACGCTGGCGACCTTCGCTCGGCCAGCCGGTTTCGCCGATCATCACGTCTTTTGGGGCGAACTTGTTGCCGAACACCTGGCGTACCTCGGCCACATGATGCAGCGCGGCGTCAATGTTCGACGGATCGTCTTCCCAGTACGGCAGCAAGTGAATGGTCAGGAAATCCACCGCCGGCGCGACTTCCGGGTGCTTGAGCCAGAATTCCCAGACATCCGCATAGGTGACTGGCTGCTTGATGTGGCTCTTGACCTTGTTGATCAGCTTCACCAGCTGGGTGGCGGTCACTTCCTTGCGCAGCAGGGCTTCGTTGCCGACGATCACGGCGCTGACCACATCCGGGTTGGCATTGGCCGAAGCGATCAGCAGATCGACTTCTTTCTCGGTGTCCACCGGATTGCTGTTGACCCACGCGCCGATCATCAACTTCAAACCATGTTTGCGCGCCAGATCCGGCAGGGCTTCGAGGCCGGTCATCGAGTAGGTGCGAATGCATTCGAAGCGGGTGGCGAGCAGGGCGAGGTCGGCGTCCATGCGCTCCGGGCGCAGTTTGAACGGCACGTCGAACGGCGACTGGTCTTTATCGAACGGGGTGTAGGAGGCGCATTGCAGCTTGTGGGTCGGGGTGGCGACGTCCGGCAGGATCACCGGTTTGCCGAGGCCGTACCAGAAGCCGCACAGGGCAAACAGCCCGAGCAGGCAGGCAAACAGATAAGGAAGAAAGGGGAAGCGGGAAGTCGCGGACATGGTCAGGCCGAGTGGCTGCAAAGCGACGCATGTTACCTGCATTTATAGAGGGGTAGGTGGGCCGCATGATTTTGACATGCAAAGTTCGGGCGGATTGTCTGGCGCCAAATATCCGGAGGCAGTTAATGGCTTTCTGATGTCGTTTCTCGTTGCCTTGAGGTCGCTGACAGAGCAGGTCTTAACGAGCGTCAGGTTGATGATCGAACTCGTCAGTACCCTTATTGATAATCCGGCTGATGTACTAACGAGTTTGCGGTCAGGCGTGATGGGGGCGCTGTGCACCATAACAATACGTTGACGATGCCCGGCATCCGTCGGGCGCAGCATTTCGGGGAAGTAACGATGAAGATGCGACGACTTTTAGGCGCAGGTGCCGCTCTGGTGCTTGCGATGGGCTCCACACTCGCCAGTGCTGAAACCAAGACCCTGAACATCGGTTACGTTGACGGCTGGTCCGACAGCGTCGCGACCACCCACGTGGCGGCCGAAGTGATCAAGCAGAAACTCGGCTACGACGTGAAACTGCAGGCCGTCGCCACCGGCATCATGTGGCAGGGCGTTGCCACCGGCAAACTCGACGCCATGCTCTCGGCCTGGCTGCCGGTGACCCACGGCGAATACTGGACCAAGAACAAGGATCAGGTCGTCGATTACGGCCCGAACTTCAAGGACGCGAAAATCGGTCTGATCGTGCCGGAGTACGTCAAGGCCAAGACCATCGAAGACCTGAAAACCGACGACTCCTTCAAGAAACGCATCGTCGGCATCGACGCCGGTTCAGGCGTGATGCTCAAGACCGATCAGGCGATCAAGGATTACGACCTGACCGGCTATCAACTCAAGGCCAGTTCCGGCGCCGGCATGATTGCCGAACTGACCCGTGCTGAGAAGAAAAACGAATCCATCGCTGTCACCGGCTGGGTGCCGCACTGGATGTTCGCCAAGTGGAAACTGCGCTTCCTAGACGACCCGAAAGGCGTGTACGGCGCGGCTGAAACCGTGAACAGCATCGGCAGCAAGGAACTGGCGACCAAGGCGCCGGAAGTGGCCAAGTTCCTGAAGAACTTCCAGTGGGCTTCGAAAGACGAAATCGGCGAAGTCATGCTGGCGATTCAGGATGGTGCAAAACCTGACGCAGCGGCCAAGGATTGGGTTGCCAAGCACCCGGAGCGTGTCGCCGACTGGACTAAATAACCCTAAATCACTTTTGTTCACCGCACACCCTGTGGGAGCGGACTTGCCCGCGATAGCGGTCTGTCAGTCGACTAATACATTGGCTGATACGACGCCATCGCTGGCAAGCCAGCTCCCACAGTTTTTTGTGTGTGCTCAAGAATGGCGAAAACGTCATGGCGTTCTACTACTAAGGTCGTCTGGAACCCGGCTCGCAGCCGCATACAGTGGATATGTTCCAAAAATAAAAATCTGTGCTGCGAGGATAAAAACAATGAACGACAGCATTTACCTCTCGATTCAGAACAGCCCGCGCTTCAAGGAGCTGGTCAAGAAAAGAGAAAGGTTCGCCTGGATACTCTCGGCGATCATGCTCGGGCTCTATTCCGGCTTCATCCTTCTGATCGCGTACGGGCCGCAAGTGCTCGGGACGAAAATCAGCCCCGAATCATCCATCACCTGGGGTATCCCGATCGGTGTCGGACTGATTGTCTCGGCCTTCATCCTGACCGGCATTTACGTGCGCCGCGCCAATGGCGAGTTCGACGACCTGAACAACGCGATTCTCAAGGAGGCTCAGCAATGATCCGGCGTCTACTGGCTCTTTTGAGCATCGCAGCGTTCGCTCCAGCCGTCTGGGCCGCTGACGCCCTGACCGGCGAAGTCCACAAACAACCGCTCAACGTTTCCGCGATCGTCATGTTCGTGGCGTTCGTTGGCGCGACCCTGTGCATCACCTACTGGGCGTCCAAGCGCAACAACTCGGCGGCCGACTACTACGCGGCGGGCGGCAAGATCACCGGTTTCCAGAACGGTCTGGCGATTGCCGGTGACTACATGTCGGCGGCATCCTTCCTGGGGATTTCCGCGCTGGTGTTCACCTCCGGTTACGACGGCCTGATCTACTCGATCGGCTTCCTGGTGGGCTGGCCGATCATTCTGTTCCTGATCGCCGAGCGTCTGCGTAACCTGGGTAAATACACCTTTGCCGACGTGGCGTCCTACCGGCTCGGGCAAACCCAGATCCGCACCCTGTCTGCCTGCGGTTCGCTGGTGGTGGTGGCGTTCTACCTGATCGCGCAAATGGTCGGTGCCGGCAAGCTGATCCAGCTGCTGTTCGGTCTCGACTACCACGTTGCGGTGATTCTGGTCGGTATCCTGATGTGCCTCTACGTGCTCTTCGGCGGCATGCTGGCGACCACCTGGGTACAGATCATCAAGGCTGTACTGCTTCTGTCCGGTGCCTCGTTCATGGCGCTGATGGTGATGAAGCACGTCAATTTCGACTTCAACACCCTGTTCTCCGAAGCCATCAAGGTTCACGCCAAGGGCGAGGCGATCATGAGCCCGGGCGGTCTGGTGAAAGATCCGATTTCGGCGTTCTCCCTCGGTCTGGCGCTGATGTTCGGTACCGCCGGCCTGCCGCACATCCTGATGCGCTTCTTCACTGTCAGCGACGCGAAAGAAGCTCGCAAGAGCGTGCTGTACGCGACCGGTTTCATTGGCTACTTCTACATCCTGACCTTCATCATCGGCTTCGGCGCGATCCTGCTGGTCAGCACCAATCCGGCCTTCAAAGATGCAGCGGGCGCTCTGCTCGGCGGCAACAACATGGCGGCGGTGCACCTGGCCAACGCCGTGGGCGGCAGCGTGTTCCTCGGCTTCATCTCGGCGGTGGCGTTCGCGACCATTCTGGCAGTAGTGGCCGGCCTGACCCTGGCGGGTGCTTCGGCGGTGTCTCACGACCTGTACGCCAGCGTGATCAAGAAAGGCAAAGCCAACGAGAAGGATGAGATCCGCGTTTCGAAGATCACCACTATCGCACTGGGCGTTCTGGCCATCGGCCTGGGCATCCTGTTCGAAAGCCAGAACATTGCGTTCATGGTCGGTCTGGCGTTCTCCATCGCGGCGAGCTGCAACTTCCCGGTGCTGCTGCTTTCGATGTACTGGAAGAAGCTGACCACCCGTGGCGCGATGATTGGCGGCTGGCTGGGTCTGGTGAGTGCGGTGGGTCTGATGATTCTTGGCCCGACCATCTGGGTGCAGATTCTGCATCATGAGAAGGCGATCTTCCCTTACGAGTATCCTGCGTTGTTCTCGATGATCATTGCGTTTATCGGCATCTGGTTCTTCTCGGTTACCGATAAGTCAGCGGCGGCAGAGAAAGAGCGTGCGGCATTCTTCCCGCAGTTTGTGCGTTCGCAGACGGGGTTGGGGGCTAGTGGGGCGGTTTCGCACTGAGGCTTTTTGTGTAGGTTGAGTTGGACGGAAACGCCCTGGTTGAGAGATTGGGGCGTTTTTTTGTGGGCTTTTTGATTGAGTACATATCCGTTGCTGCGGTAACGGCTTCTTATGGTTCCGCTCTTACAGCGGGTCACTTTTGGCAAACGCCCCAAAAGTAACCAAAAAGTCTAGGCCCCGGCGTTCGGCACCTCGCTTTGGCTCGGTGTTCCTTCGTTCCGGGATCGATCCGGGGACATCGCCTACGGTTTGCTTCGCTGCACCTCCTCTCGATGTGTTTGGCTTCGCCAAACGGTCGCTGCGCTCCCACCCCGGATCAATCCCTCCACTCAGCCTGCCGATGGGGCCAAAAGATCAAAAGCTTTTCTCGAGCTAGCGCTCATCGTGGTGAGTGGCTCTTGATCTGGTTTTTGCTCTGGCTCTGGTTTTGGCTTTTTTGCCCCTTCGGCAGGCCGAGCGGAGGTGTCCATCAGGGGGTAGGCGCGGAGCGCCGTGCGGCGAAGCCGCATACATCGAGAGGAGGTGCAGCGAAGCAAACCGTAGGCGATGCCCCCTGATGGACACCGTAGCGAGGGAACACTGAGCCTAAGCGAAGTGCCGTACGCCGGGGCAAAAGCCTTTTGGTTCCTTTTTGGCGTTTGAAAAAGGGACTCGCTGTAAGAGCGAAACCGCCAGCGGCAGCACCCGAAGAAGCGGATATGTACGCAATCAACTAAGAACCTAGTCGGCCCGAAGGCCGCTGAGATACCCCAAACAAAAACGGCCCCCATTCTCATGGAGGCCGTTCCCGGTACAACGCTAAGACGCTATCGCAAGAAAGCTCTTATTTGCGGTCTTCCAGCTTGGTGATATCCCGCGACTCATAACCCGTGTAAAGCTGGCGCGGACGGCCAATCTTGTACGGGCTGGAGAGCATTTCCTTCCAGTGCGAGATCCAGCCGACAGTACGTGCCAGGGCGAAGATCACGGTGAACATGCTGGTAGGAATGCCGATCGCCTTGAGGATGATCCCCGAGTAGAAGTCGACGTTCGGGTACAGCGAGCGCTCGATGAAGTACGGATCGGTCAGGGCGATCTCTTCCAGGCGCATGGCCAGTTCGAGTTGCGGATCGTTCTGGATGCCCAGTTCCTTCAACACTTCGTCGCAAGTCTGCTTCATTACAGTCGCGCGAGGGTCGCGGTTCTTGTAGACGCGGTGACCGAAGCCCATCAACTTGAACGGATCGTTCTTGTCCTTGGCCTTGGCGATGAACTTGTCGATGTTCGAAACATCGCCGATTTCATCGAGCATGGTCAGCACGGCTTCGTTCGCACCGCCGTGGGCAGGGCCCCACAGTGCGGCGATGCCGGCGGCGATACAGGCGAACGGGTTGGCACCCGAGGAGCCCGCCAGACGCACGGTGGAGGTCGAAGCGTTCTGCTCGTGGTCGGCGTGGAGGATGAAGATCCGGTCCATGGCCTTGGCGAGTACCGGGCTGATCGGTTTGATCTCGCACGGGGTGTTGAACATCATGTGCAGGAAGTTTTCCGCGTACGACAGGTCGTTGCGCGGGTACATCATGGGTTGGCCCATGGAGTACTTGTAAACCATCGCGGCCAGGGTCGGCATCTTGGCAACCAGGCGGATCGCGGAGATTTCGCGATGCTGCGGGTTATTGATGTCGAGGGAGTCGTGGTAGAAGGCCGAGAGGGCGCCGACTACGCCACACATGACGGCCATCGGGTGGGCGTCACGGCGGAAGCCGTTGAAGAAGGTTTTCAGCTGCTCGTGAACCATGGTGTGATTCTTCACGGTGCCGACGAACTGGGCCTTTTGCTCTGCAGTCGGCAGTTCGCCGTTCAGCAGCAGGTAGCAGGTTTCCAGGTAGTCCGACTTTTCAGCCAGCTGTTCGATCGGGTAGCCGCGGTGCAGCAGGATGCCGTTGTCGCCGTCGATATAGGTGATCTTCGATTCGCAGGAAGCGGTCGACATGAAACCGGGGTCGAAAGTGAAGCGGCCCGTGGCCGTCAGGCCCCGAACATCGATAACATCGGGACCAACGGTGCCGGTTAAAATGGGCAGCTCGACGGGGGCTGCGCCCTCGATGATCAACTGCGCTTTTTTGTCAGCCATGTGGCCTCCTATTTATGCTTGAAATCATCAGACAGACCCCCCACGCAGGGCCCGCACCACTATAGTGAGATAAATTCGAATGTCAATTTGCCTAAAGTCTTGCTCCAGAAGGCTTTAACCGTACTTTTTCCTCGAAATTGCCTGCCATTTACGCCTTTTATACGACTTGTGCAATCCGCTATTGGGGGTAGGCGATTGCGTTGTCATTAGTAGCCTAACTGTCTATACTCGGCGACCGACCGCCAAGGGCTTTTGGGCTTGCTTTCATTGGGGGTCGCATCCCTGGGTGGTGGTTACCTGACCAGTGCACTCCCCAACAACTTTGCCCTGATTGTTAGGGGCTCTTCAGTGTGAAAAAAAAGCCGTGAAAAGCCAACGACCTGTAAACCTAGACCTAAGGACCATCAAACTCCCCATCACCGGCGTTACGTCGTTTCTTCACCGTGTTTCCGGCATCATCCTCTTCCTGGGCCTTGGCATCATGCTTTATGCATTGGGCAAATCCCTGGGTTCCGAGGAAGGTTATGTCGAGGTGAAGGCATGCTTGACCAGCCCGCTGGCCAAGTTCGTAGCATGGGGCCTCCTGTCCGCTCTTCTGTATCACCTGGTTGCCGGTGTGCGCCACTTGATCATGGACATGGGCATCGGTGAGACGCTGGAAGGCGGCCGCCTGGGCTCGAAACTGATCATCGCCGTTTCCGTGGTGCTGATCGTTCTGGCAGGAGTTTGGATATGGTAACCAGCGTTACAAACCTTTCGCGTTCGGGCCTCTATGACTGGATGGCACAACGTGTGTCTGCGGTCGTTCTCGCGGCTTATTTCATCTTCCTGATCGGCTACCTCGTCGCGAACCCGGGCATTGGCTACGACCAATGGCACGGCCTGTTCGCCCACAACGGAATGCGTATCTTCAGTCTGCTGGCACTGGTTGCCCTGGGCGCTCACGCCTGGGTCGGCATGTGGACCATCGCGACCGACTACCTGACGCCAATGGCGCTGGGCAAGTCCGCGACTGCAGTACGTTTCCTTTTCCAGGCAGTATGCGGCGTCGCGATGTTCGCTTACTTCGTCTGGGGTGTGCAGATTCTCTGGGGTATCTGATTCATGGCTAACATTCCAACGATTTCTTTCGACGCCATCATTATTGGTGGCGGCGGTGCCGGCATGCGCGCAGCGCTGCAACTGGCACAGGGCGGTCACAAGACTGCCGTGATCACCAAGGTTTTCCCGACCCGTTCGCACACTGTGTCCGCACAGGGCGGCATCACCTGCGCCATCGCTTCGGCCGACCCGAACGATGACTGGCGCTGGCACATGTACGATACCGTCAAGGGTTCCGATTACATCGGTGACCAGGACGCTATCGAATACATGTGTCAGGAAGGCCCGGCTGCCGTTTTCGAGCTGGACCACATGGGTCTGCCGTTCTCGCGTACCGAGCAAGGCCGTATCTACCAGCGTCCGTTCGGCGGTCAGTCGAAGGATTACGGTAAAGGCGGGCAGGCTGCCCGTACCTGCGCCGCTTCCGACCGTACCGGTCACGCGCTGCTGCACACCCTTTATCAGGGCAACCTGAAAGCCGGTACCACGTTCCTGAACGAGTACTACGCTGTCGACCTGGTGAAAAACCAGGAGGGCGAATTCGTCGGTGTGATCGCAATCTGCATCGAAACCGGCGAAACCACCTACATCCGCGCCAAGGCCACCGTACTGGCTACCGGCGGTGCAGGTCGTATCTACGCGTCCACCACCAACGCCCTGATCAACACCGGTGACGGCGTCGGCATGGCTCTGCGTGCTGGCGTGCCGGTACAAGACATCGAAATGTGGCAGTTCCACCCGACCGGCATCGCCGGCGCCGGTGTACTGGTTACCGAAGGTTGCCGTGGTGAAGGTGGTTACCTGATCAACAAGCACGGCGAGCGTTTCATGGAGCGTTATGCTCCGAACGCCAAAGACCTTGCCGGTCGTGACGTTGTTGCCCGTTCGATGGTTAAGGAAATCATCGCCGGCAACGGTTGCGGTCCGAATGGCGACCACGTAATGCTCAAACTCGACCACCTGGGCGAGGAAGTGCTGCACAGCCGTCTGCCAGGCATCTGCGAACTGTCGAAGACGTTCGCACACGTTGACCCGGTGGTTGCTCCGGTTCCGGTTGTTCCGACTTGCCACTACATGATGGGCGGCGTTGCCACCAACATTCACGGCCAGGCGATCACCCAGGACGCCGAGGGCGTGGATCAGATCATTCCTGGTCTGTTCGCGGTAGGTGAAGTGGCTTGCGTATCGGTTCACGGTGCCAACCGTCTGGGCGGCAACTCGCTGCTCGACCTGGTGGTATTCGGCCGCGCTGCCGGCCTGCACCTGGAAAAGGCGCTGACCGACGGCATCGAATACGACGACGCTACCGAAGCCGACATCGAAGCTGCCCTGGCACGTCTGAATGCCCTGAACAACCGTACCGACGGCGAAGACGTCGCTACCCTGCGTCGCGAGCTGCAAAGCTGCATGCAGAACTACTTCGGTGTATTCCGTACCGGCGAATACATGCAGAAAGGTATTGCCCAGCTGGCTGATCTGCGCAAGCGCATCGCGAATGTGAAGATCAACGACAAGTCGCAGGCGTTCAACACTGCACGTATCGAAGCGCTGGAACTGCAAAACCTGCTGGAAGTGGCTGAAGCTACCGCCATCGCTGCCGAAGTACGTAAAGAGTCCCGCGGCGCTCACGCCCGTGAAGACTTTGAAGATCGTGACGACGAAAACTGGCTGTGCCACACCCTGTACTTCCCGGGTGACAAGCGCGTCACCAAGCGTGCCGTGAACTTCTCGCCGAAGACTGTTCCGACTTTCGAACCTAAAGTCCGGACTTATTAAGGGTGACCGCCATGTTGCAAGTCAGTGTTTATCGTTACAACCCTGATCAGGACGCTGCGCCGTTCATGCAGGAATTCCAGGTTGATACCGGTGGTAAAGACCTGATGGTGCTGGACGTGCTGGCCCTGATCAAAGAGCAGGACGAGGGTTTCTCCTATCGTCGCTCCTGCCGTGAAGGCGTCTGCGGCTCCGACGGCATGAACATTAACGGCAAGAACGGCCTGGCGTGCATCACGCCGCTGTCCGCTGTCGTCAAAGGTAACAAGCTGATCGTTCGTCCGCTGCCAGGTTTGCCGGTTATCCGTGACCTGGTTGTCGATATGAGCATCTTCTACAAGCAATACGAGAAGGTTAAGCCATTCCTGCAGAACGACACGCCGGCTCCGGCCATCGAGCGTCTGCAGTCCCCTGAAGAGCGTGAAAAGCTCGACGGTCTGTACGAGTGCATCCTGTGCGCCTGCTGCTCGACCTCTTGCCCGTCCTTCTGGTGGAACCCGGACAAGTTCCTGGGTCCAGCTGCACTGCTGCAAGCGTACCGCTTCCTGGCAGACAGCCGTGACACCAAGACGTCCGAGCGTCTGGCGTCCCTCGATGACCCGTTCAGCGTCTTCCGCTGCCGGGGCATCATGAACTGCGTCAACGTATGTCCGAAAGGCCTGAACCCGACTAAGGCCATCGGTCACATCCGTAACATGCTGCTTTCGAGCGGCGTGTGATTCAGCTGCTGTAACCGCTGTACCCGTAGAGGGCTTAGGCGCGGGCTTCAACCCGCGCCATGGCTATAACCAGAGCAGCAGCCATAAGCTGCGGCTCTTATTTTGAAGAAATGAGACAAGCAGGGGCATCCGGGCTGGTACCCGGACTATCAGTGTGATCCTAAGTGGCTTGTTTTGGTCGCTGCATTCGGACTTCTGCAAGCTTGCTCGGTGTCGACACCGATGGTGTTCCCCTAACCGAGGGTGACCAAGCATGCAAGAAAGCGTGATGCAGCGCATGTGGAACAGCGCCTACCTTTCAGGTGGAAACGCTGCCTATGTGGAAGAGCTCTACGAGCTCTACCTGCACGACCCTAACGCTGTGCCAGAAGAGTGGCGCACCTACTTTCAGAAGCTGCCTGCCGACGGCAGCTCTGCCACAGATGTTTCGCACTCCACAATTCGCGATCATTTCGTGCTGCTGGCAAAGAACCAGCGCCGCGCCCAACCGGTTTCCGCCGGCAGCGTGAGCAGTGAGCACGAGAAGAAGCAAGTTGAAGTGCTGCGATTGATCCAGGCCTACCGTATGCGTGGCCACCAGGCAGCCCAGCTTGACCCGCTGGGGCTGTGGCAGCGTCCTGCACCTGCAGACCTGTCGATCAATCACTACGGCTTGACCAATGCCGATCTTGATACGACCTTCCGTGCCGGCGACCTGTTCATCGGCAAAGAGGAAGCGAGCCTACGCGAAATTCACGAAGCGTTGCAGCAGACATATTGCCGCACCATCGGCGCTGAATTTACGCACATCACCGATTCCGAGCAGCGCCAGTGGTTCCAGCAGCGTCTGGAAAGCGTGCGTGGCCGTCCGGAATATTCCGCGGACATCAAGAGCCACCTGCTCGAGCGCGTAACTGCCGGTGAAGGCCTGGAAAAATACCTGGGTACCAAATACCCGGGCACCAAGCGTTTCGGTCTGGAAGGCGGCGAAAGCCTGATTCCGATGCTCGACGAACTGATCCAGCGTTCCGGTTCCTACGGCACCAAGGAAGTCGTCATCGGCATGGCTCACCGTGGCCGTCTGAACGTACTGGTCAACACCTTCGGCAAGAACCCGCGCGAGCTGTTCGACGAGTTCGAAGGCAAGAAGAAGGTCGAGCTGGGCTCCGGTGACGTCAAATACCACCAGGGCTTCTCGTCCAACGTAATGACCACCGGCGGTGAAGTTCACCTGGCCATGGCGTTCAACCCGTCCCACCTGGAAATCGTTTCCCCGGTGGTCGAGGGTTCGGTTCGCGCCCGTCAGGACCGTCGCAACGATTCGACCGGTGAGAAGGTTCTGCCGATCTCCATCCACGGTGACGCTGCATTCGCAGGTCAAGGCGTGGTAATGGAAACCTTCCAGATGTCGCAGACCCGCGGTTTCAAAACCGGCGGTACCGTGCACATCGTGATCAACAACCAGGTCGGTTTCACCATCAGCAACCCGCTGGACTCGCGTTCCACCGAGTACGCGACCGACGTTGCGAAAATGATCCAGGCGCCGATCCTCCATGTGAATGGTGATGATCCGGAAGCCGTGTTGTTCGTGACCCAGCTGGCCATCGACTACCGCATGCAGTTCAAGCGTGACGTGGTGATCGACCTGGTCTGCTACCGTCGTCGCGGCCACAACGAGGCCGACGAGCCAAGCGGCACCCAGCCTCTGATGTATCAGCAGATCACCAAGCAGCGCACCACCCGTGAGCTGTACGCTGATCGTCTGACCCAGGGCGGTGTGCTGGACGCCGAGCGTGTTCAGGCGAAAGTCGACGAATACCGCAACGCGCTGGACAACGGTCTGCACGTAGTGAAATCGCTGGTCAAAGAGCCGAACAAAGAGCTGTTCGTGGACTGGCGTCCGTATCTGGGCCACGCCTGGACTGCGCGTCACGACACTCGCTTCGACCTCAAGACCCTGCAGGAACTGTCCGCCAAGCTGCTGGAAATCCCGGAAGGCTTCGTGGTTCAGCGTCAGGTCGCGAAGATCTACGAAGACCGTCAGAAGATGCAAGCCGGCGGCCTGCCGATCAACTGGGGTTACGCCGAAACCATGGCGTACGCGACCCTGGCGTTCGAAGGTCACCCGATCCGCATGACCGGTCAGGACATCGGCCGCGGTACGTTCTCGCACCGTCACGCTGTGCTGCACAACCAGAAAGATGCCGGTACCTACATTCCGCTCAAGCATCTTTATGAAGGTCAGCCACGCTTCGACCTGTACGACTCGTTCCTGTCGGAAGAAGCCGTACTGGCGTTCGAATACGGTTACTCGACCACCACGCCAAACGCGCTGGTGATCTGGGAAGCCCAGTTCGGCGACTTCGCCAACGGTGCGCAGGTTGTTATCGACCAGTTCATCACCAGCGGCGAGCACAAGTGGGGCCGTCTCTGCGGTCTGACCATGCTTTTGCCACACGGCTACGAGGGTCAGGGCCCTGAGCACAGCTCGGCACGTCTTGAGCGTTACCTGCAGTTGTGCGCCGAGCACAACATTCAGGTGTGCATGCCGACCACCCCGGCCCAGATCTACCACTTGCTGCGCCGTCAGGTGATTCGCCCGCTGCGCAAGCCATTGGTCGTTCTGACTCCAAAGTCGCTGCTGCGCCACAAACTGGCCATCTCGACCCTGGAAGATCTGGCCGAAGGTTCGTTCCAGACCGTTATCCCGGAAATCGATGCACTGGACCCGAAAAAGGTCGAGCGCGTTGTTCTGTGCAGCGGCAAGGTCTACTACGACCTGCTGGAAAAACGTCGTGCCGAAGGCCGCGAAGATATCGCCATCGTGCGTATCGAGCAGCTGTACCCGTTCCCTGAGGACGACTTGAAAGAAGTCCTGGCTCCTTACACCAACGTCAAAGCGGCGGTCTGGTGTCAGGAAGAGCCGATGAACCAGGGCGCCTGGTACTGCAGCCAGCACCACCTGCGTCGCAGCATCAGCAACCTCAACAAATCTCTCGTACTCGAGTACGCGGGCCGTGAGGCTTCTGCTGCACCTGCATGTGGTTACGCATCGATGCACGCCGAGCAGCAGGAACAACTGCTGCAAGCCGCGTTTACCGTTTAACGCCTTCGCGCACCTGAAACCGAATTTAAGGAACCACAGATAATGGCTATCGAGATCAAAGCCCCCACTTTCCCGGAATCGGTTGCCGATGGCACCGTTGCCACCTGGCACAAACAACCGGGCGACGCCGTCAAGCGTGACGAACTGATCGTCGACATCGAAACCGACAAAGTCGTACTGGAAGTGCTGGCTACCGCCGACGGCGTGCTGGGCGCAATCGTCAAGGGCGAGGGCGAAACCGTCCTGTCCGACGAAGTCCTGGGCTCCATCGTTGAAGGCGGCGCTGCTGCTGCCGCCCCGGCTGCCGCTGCTGCTCCGGCCGCTGCTGCCGCTGCTCCAGCCGCCGATGGCGAAGACGACCCGATCGCAGCTCCTGCCGCGCGCAAGCTGGCTGAAGAGAACGGCATCAACATCGCTTCCGTTGCCGGCACCGGCAAAGGCGGTCGCGTGACCAAGGAAGACGTGGTTGCAGCCGTCGCTGCCAAGAAAGCCGCTCCGGCTGCCGCGCCTGCCAAGGCTGCTGCTCCGGCCGCCGCCGCTCCTGTGTTCGCCGCTGGCGACCGCATCGAGAAGCGCGTTCCGATGACCCGCGTTCGTGCCACCGTTGCCAAGCGTCTGGTTGAAGCTCAATCGAACATGGCGATGCTGACCACTTTCAACGAAGTCGACATGACCGAAGTCATGGCCCTGCGTTCGAAGTACAAGGACCTGTTCGAGAAGTCCCACAACGGCGTACGCCTGGGCTTCATGTCGTTCTTCGTGAAGGCTGCCACCGAAGCGCTGAAACGCTTCCCGGCGGTCAACGCTTCGATCGACGGCAACGACATCGTTTACCACGGTTATGCCGACATCGGCGTCGCTGTTTCCAGCGACCGTGGCCTGGTGGTTCCGGTTCTGCGTAACGCCGAACACATGAGCCTGGCTGAAATCGAAGGCGGCATCGCCACCTTCGGCAAGAAAGCCCGTGACGGCAAACTGTCGATGGACGAAATGACCGGCGGTACCTTCACCATCACCAACGGTGGTACCTTCGGTTCGATGATGTCGACCCCGATCGTCAACCCGCCGCAGGCAGCGATTCTGGGCATGCACAACATCATCCAGCGCCCGATGGCCATCAACGGTCAGGTCGTGATCCGTCCGATGATGTACCTGGCACTGTCCTACGATCACCGTCTGATCGATGGCAAAGAAGCTGTAACCTTCCTGGTGACCATCAAGAACCTGCTGGAAGATCCGGCTCGTCTGTTGCTGGATATCTGATAGAAGCAGTCACGCGCTGCAAGCTTCAAGCTGCGGGAAAACGCAGCCTGGCTTGCAGCGCGCGGCTTGAAGCTTTTCGCTAAAGAGGATTTTTTGAATGTCGCAGAAATTTGACGTAGTAGTGATCGGTGCGGGCCCTGGCGGCTACGTGGCAGCTATCAAGGCCGCGCAACTCGGCCTGAGCACTGCCTGCATCGAGAAGTACACCGATGCTGAAGGCAAGCAAGCCCTGGGCGGCACCTGCCTGAACGTAGGCTGCATTCCTTCCAAGGCGCTGCTCGACAGCTCCTGGAAATACAAGGAAGCGAAAGAAAGCTTCAACGTCCACGGTATCTCGACCGGCGAAGTCAAAATGGACGTCGCTGCGATGGTTGGCCGCAAGGCTGGCATCGTCAAGAACCTGACCGGCGGTGTTGCCACCCTGTTCAAGGCCAACGGCGTTACTTCGATCCAGGGCCACGGCAAACTGCTGGCCGGCAAGAAAGTCGAAGTCACCAAGCCGGACGGCTCGGTTGAAGTCATCGAAGCCGAAAACGTCATCCTGGCTCCAGGCTCGCGTCCGATCGACATTCCACCGGCTCCGGTCGATCAGAAAGTCATCGTCGATTCGACTGGCGCACTGGAATTCCAGACCGTACCTAAGCGTCTGGGCGTGATCGGCGCTGGCGTGATCGGTCTGGAACTGGGTTCGGTCTGGTCGCGTCTGGGCTCCGAAGTGGTTGTTCTGGAAGCACTGGACACCTTCCTGATGGCAGCGGACACCGCTGTTTCCAAGGAAGCGCTGAAAACCCTGACCAAACAGGGTCTGGACATCAAGCTGGGCGCTCGCGTAACCGGCTCGAAAGTGAACGGCGACGAAGTCGTTGTGAACTACACCGACGCCAACGGCGAGCAGACCATCACTTTCGACAAGCTGATCGTAGCCGTTGGTCGCCGTCCGGTGACCACTGATCTGCTGGCTGCCGACAGTGGCGTGACCCTGGACGAGCGTGGTTTCGTACACGTCGACGATCACTGCGCCACCACCGTACCGGGCGTTTACGCCATCGGTGACGTGGTTCGCGGCATGATGCTGGCTCACAAAGCCTCGGAAGAGGGCATCATGGTTGTCGAGCGCATCAAGGGCCACAAGGCTCAGATGAACTATGACCTGATCCCTTCGGTTATTTATACTCACCCGGAAATCGCATGGGTCGGTAAAACCGAGCAGGCCTTGAAAGCTGAAGGCGTTGAAGTTAACGTCGGCACCTTCCCGTTCGCAGCATCCGGCCGTGCCATGGCCGCCAACGATACCGGTGGTTTCGTCAAGGTCATCGCCGATGCCAAGACTGACCGCGTATTGGGCGTGCACGTGATTGGCCCGAGCGCTGCAGAACTGGTTCAGCAGGGCGCGATCGGTATGGAATTCGGCACCAGCGCTGAAGACCTGGGCATGATGGTTTTCTCCCATCCGACCCTGTCTGAAGCCTTGCACGAAGCAGCTTTGGCAGTGAATGGCGGCGCCATCCACATTGCCAACCGCAAGAAGCGTTGAGGGCTTTGTGAAAGCGTAGCGAGCGACGGAAAGACAAGGCAAAAACAGGCGAGAAAGCGGAGTTGACGTCAGTCAATGAGCATTTCGAGCCTGTTTTTAACGCAGTATTTCCTAGCGCAGCAGCTTTCACATGTCCGAAAGAGACAATAAGAAACCACGGCGGTGTCGGCCCGTCGTGAGCCTTGCGTGCAAGACTCACCGCGGAATGTCCGCTGGACGCAGCCTTGCGTAGCTGCACCGGGTATCCGGAAAGGCTACGCAAGCAGCAGTCACAGGTGGCGCGGCACTCATAAAGAGCGCAGCGCCGAATGCGCAGTACCTAACGAAGACGGTAAAAAGCATGAATCTTCACGAGTATCAGGGTAAGCAGCTGTTCGCTGAATACGGCCTGCCAGTTTCGACTGGTTTCGCAGTAGACACCCCGGAAGCAGCAGCAGAAGCTTGCGACAAAATCGGCGGCAACGAGTGGGTAGTCAAAGCCCAGGTTCACGCCGGTGGTCGCGGTAAAGCGGGCGGCGTCAAGCTGGTTCGCAGCAAAGAAGACGCCAAAGCCTTCGCACAGCAGTGGCTGGGCAAGCGTCTGGTGACTTACCAGACTGACGCCAACGGCCAGCCAGTCACCAAGATCCTGGTTGAATCGTGCACTGATATCGCTAAAGAGCTGTACCTGGGCGCTGTCGTTGACCGTTCGAGCCGTCGCATCGTGTTCATGGCTTCCACCGAAGGTGGCGTGGACATCGAGAAAATCGCTCACGACACTCCAGAAAAAATTCTGAAAGCCACTATCGATCCACTGGTTGGCGCTCAGCCATTCCAGGGTCGCGAGCTGGCATTCCAGCTGGGTCTGGAAGGCAAGCAGGTTGCTCAGTTCGCCAAGATCTTCGTAGGTCTGGCCAAGCTGTTCAAGGATCACGACCTGGCTCTGCTGGAAGTGAACCCGCTGGTGATCAAGGCTGACGGCGATCTGCACTGCCTGGACGCCAAGATCAACATCGACGCCAACGCAATGTACCGTCAGCCTAAGCTGAAGACTTTCCACGATCCGTCGCAGGACGATCCGCGCGAAGCGCACGCTGCCAAGTTCGAACTGAACTACGTAGCGCTGGAAGGCAACATCGGCTGCATGGTGAACGGTGCCGGCCTGGCCATGGGTACCATGGACATCGTCAACCTGCACGGCGGCAAGCCAGCCAACTTCCTCGACGTAGGTGGTGGTGCTACCAAAGAACGCGTAACCGAAGCTTTCAAAATCATTCTGTCCGACAGCAATGTCGCTGCAGTACTGGTTAACATCTTCGGCGGCATCGTTCGTTGCGACATGATTGCCGAAGGCATCATCGGTGCAGTGAAAGAAGTCGGCGTGAAAATCCCGGTTGTTGTTCGTCTTGAAGGCAACAACGCTGAACTGGGCGCTAAAGTACTGGCAGAAAGCGGTTTGAACATCATCGCTGCTACCAGCCTGACCGACGCTGCTCAACAAGTCGTTAAAGCTGCGGAGGGCAAGTAATGAGCGTCCTGATCAATAAAGACACCAAAGTAATCTGCCAGGGCTTCACCGGTGCGCAGGGTACTTTCCACTCCGAACAAGCCATTGCCTACGGCACCAAAATGGTTGGCGGCGTGACTCCAGGCAAAGGTGGCACCACTCACCTGAACCTGCCTGTGTTCAACACCGTGAAAGAAGCTGTAGAAGCCACTGGCGCCACCGCCAGCGTGATCTACGTTCCGGCTCCTTTCTGCAAGGACTCGATCCTGGAAGCAGCATTCGGCGGCATCAAGCTGATCGTCTGCATCACCGAAGGCATTCCTACCCTGGACATGCTGGACGCCAAAGTTAAGTGCGACGAGCTGGGTGTTACCCTGATCGGCCCTAACTGCCCAGGCGTGATCACCCCAGGCGAATGCAAGATCGGCATCATGCCAGGTCACATTCACTTGCCAGGCAAGGTCGGTATCGTTTCCCGTTCCGGCACCCTGACCTACGAAGCTGTGAAGCAGACTACTGACGCCGGTTTCGGTCAGTCGACTTGCGTCGGCATCGGTGGTGACCCGATCCCGGGTTCGAACTTCATCGACATCCTGAAGCTGTTCCAGGAAGACCCGAAGACCGAAGCGATCGTAATGATCGGCGAGATCGGCGGTTCGGCTGAAGAAGAAGCGGCTGCCTACATCAAGGCCAACGTGACCAAGCCGGTTGTTTCCTACATCGCTGGTGTGACTGCTCCTCCGGGCAAGCGCATGGGCCATGCTGGCGCAATCATCTCCGGCGGCAAAGGCACTGCAGACGAGAAATTCGCTGCTCTGCAAGACGCGGGCGTGAAAACCGTGCGTTCGCTGGCAGACATCGGCAAGGCCCTGGCCGAGCTGACTGGCTGGGAAGTGAAGAAGTAAGCTTCGGCTGACTTTTTAGCTACAGCAACAAAGGCCACCTTCGGGTGGCCTTTGTCGTTTCTGGCGTTCGGGTTGACGATGGCAATTTATAAGCACTCACCCAATAACATGCAAAAACGCGACACAGAAACGTCGCGTATCGGATAGTTCGCCCTCTAACAGTGCGTTTGTCAGACAAATTCGTTAGGCTAGCAGCCATTTTTGCGTCTGCCGCCCACAAGGCATGCAACGCGCTAAACGGGTCAGTCTTATACGGATTGACAGCATTTCCCTAACCCCACAGGGAAATCCCCCTCTAAATTCCGATTCAGTAGTGTGGTATTTCCTTAATGAAAGTTTTGAAAGGTCAGGACATCCTGGCACTTGGCTTTATGACATTTGCCCTTTTCGTCGGGGCTGGCAACATCATTTTCCCGCCTATCGTGGGTCTGCAGTCCGGGCCCAACGTCTGGATGGCGGCGCTGGGCTTCCTGATCACGGCGGTCGGTCTGCCGGTGGTTACCGTGGTCGCACTGGCCAAGGTCGGTGGCGCGATGGACGCCCTGAGCAGCCCGATCGGCAAGATCGCTGGCGGCGTGCTGGCAGCGGCTTGCTACCTGGCAGTCGGTCCGTTGTTCGCCACCCCGCGTACCGCGACCGTTTCCTTTGAAGTGGGTCTGGCGCCGCTGACCGGTGAGAGCCCGCTGGCACTGTTCCTCTACAGTTCGGTGTACTTCCTGCTGGTGTTCTTCATTTCGCTCTACCCAGGGCGTCTGCTGGACACCGTCGGTCGCTTCCTCGCGCCGCTGAAGATCATCGCACTGGCCGTGCTCGGCATCGCTGCGTTCGCACTGCCGGCCGGTGACATCGGCGTGGCGACTCCGGAATACGTTGCGGCACCGTTCTCTCAAGGCTTCATCAATGGTTACCTGACCATGGATACCCTGGGCGCACTGGTGTTCGGCATCGTCATCGTCAACGCGATCCGCTCCCGTGGCGTAGAGTCGCCGGCGCTGATTACCCGTTACGCGATCATCGCCGGGCTGATTGCCGGTGTCGGTCTGGCGCTGGTGTATGTCAGCCTGTTCCGTCTGGGTTCCGGCAGCCATGAAGTGGCTGCGGGCGCAACCAACGGCGCCGCGGTGCTGCACGCTTACGTGCAACACACCTTCGGTTCGCTGGGCAGTGGCTTCCTCGCCGTGCTGATTTCCCTGGCGTGCCTGGTGACCGCAGTTGGCCTGACCTGCGCCTGTGCCGAATACTTCAGCCGCGTACTGCCGCTGTCGTACAAGACGCTGGTGATCATCCTGGCGGCGTTCTCGCTGCTGGTGTCCAACCTGGGCCTGACCAAGCTGATCGCGTTCTCGATCCCGGTGCTGACCGCGATCTACCCGCCGTGCATCGTGCTGGTGGCCCTGAGCTTCTGCGCTGCGTTCTGGCATGAGCAGAGCCGCATCATGGGCCCGGTGATGCTGGTTTCGTTCGTGTTCGGCACCATCGATGCGCTGAAAGGCGCCGGTCTGGCGGACTGGATGCCATCGCAACTGGCCCACCTGCCGCTGAGCGAGCAAGGTCTGGCGTGGCTGGTGCCGTGCGTGATGACTCTGGTGGTTGCCGTGGTTTGCGACCGCCTGCTGGGCAAGCGCGCCGAAGCACTCGCCTAAGATTGCCGGGCCGCCACAAGCGGCTCCCGAGCGATTAAACAGAAATGCCCCGTATCAATCGATACGGGGCATTTTTTATGGGCTTCAGGCAGTGTCTTTTTCCGTGAGCCAGCGTCGAAGCAAGCAAAGCTTTTATGTGGGAGCGAGCTTGCTCGTGATGGCTGTGCAACTGTCACATCTATTCAGAATGTGCCGACGCCATCGCGAGCAAGCTCGCTCCCACAAGGTGCCGCGCTCATACTCCACAGGGAATTGCATGTCGTTCATCCAAGCCAACCTGATCCACCTGCTGGCCGCGCTCTGGTTTGTCATCTGCTGGGGCGGTTACACCCGTTATGCCACCTGGAAGGCCCGTGACACAGCGTGCCTGGCCAGTGTGTTGCACCTGTACCGCGAAGACTGGATGCGCCGCATGCTGCTGCGTGACAACCGCATCGCCGACGCCAGTGTGATCGGCAATCTCGAGCGCAACGCCTCGTTCTTCGCTTCCAGCACACTGATTATTCTGGCGGGCATCCTGACCGTGCTCGGCGCTTCCGAGCGCGCGGTGTCGCTGCTGGCGGACATTCCGATGGTGCAACAGGCTTCCCAGGGCATGTCGGAGATCAAGTTGCTGTGTCTGGCGCTGGTGTTTGTGTATGCCTTCTTCACCTTCAGTTGGTGCATGCGCCAGTACAACTTTGCCGCCATTCTCGTTGGCTCGGCCCCGATGATCGGTGAGCGGCAAGTCTCGGAGCAGGAGCGCAAGGCATTTGCATCACGGGCAGCGCGGGTGATTTCGATGGCGGCCAACCAGTTCAACTTCGGCCTGCGTTCCTACTACTTCGGGATGAGCATGTTGGCGTGGTTCGTCAGCCCGTGGCTGTTCATGTTGATGAGCGCCGGCGTGGTGCTGGTGTTGTATCGCCGGGAGTTTCATTCCGACGTGCTCGATGTAATGGTCTATACCCCTACAGAGGCGCCATTGCCCGAAGCGAACAAAGAGGCTGCTTGATGAGTATTCCGTTCTGGTGTGTGTTTATCAGTGCATTGTTGATTTACGTGGCGCGTATGCCGGTCGGCAAGGCCATGAAAGAGCAGGGCGGTTACAACAACCACCTGCCGCGCCAGCAGCAGGCGCAACTCACCGGTTACGGGGCCCGGGCGCTGGCGGCCCATCAGAACAGCATCGAAGCTTTCATCCTGTTTGCCGTTGGTGTGCTGATGGCGCATACCACGCAGACGGCAGGATGGCTGATCGATACATTGGCGATCATCTTCGTGGTCTCGCGGATTCTCTATTTGTGGTTTTACCTAGCGGATATTCCCACGCTGCGCAGTCTGGTCTGGCTGGTCGGCTTAGTGTGTTCATTGTTGCTGATGATTAGTCCGACTTTTAGAACTGTCTTGCTCTAAGACCGCATTGACAAAAAATGACAGGCAAAAGAAAACCCGCACTTGGCGGGTTTTCTTTTTTGCCATCGAGAAGCGTCTTATTGCTTCTTGGCAGCTTCTTCTTGCGCTGCAGCGTTCGATTCGGCCTGAGCTTTGGCAGCTTCGGCGTTTTCTTTCGCTGCGTCGTTCACTTTATCCTGAGCTTTGTTCATGTCTTGCTGAGCTTGTTCAGCATGTTGGTTGGCATCTTGAGCTTTGTCCTCGGATTTTTTATCGCAGGCAGCGAGACCGAGGGAAGCGGTCAACATCAAGGCAATAGCTAAAGTCTTACGCATGGGGTGTTTCTCCTTATGGAAAATAACTACTGGCCTTAAGAGCTCAGGCCCGAGGCTTAAGTTCCTCATTTCTTTCAGATATATAAGTTTGTTTTGCAATGGAACTTTTGCTGTTCTTTCCACTACTGGGAATAGCGACTAACAAGAGTAATTATCAAATGGCCGAAAACCCCGTTTTTGAGCGTGCGACACGGTTTCTCTCGGCCTTGCGCCACTGTCAGGTGCTGGGATTGAAGGTGCACAGCGCAAGTAGCGAAGGCCTGACGGTGGTGCTGCCGTACAGTGCGCAAATTGTCGGTAATCCGCTGACCGGCGTGGTCCACGGCGGGGCGATCACGTCGCTGATGGACACCGCGTGCGGCATGTCGACCCTGTGCGTCCTGCCGGAATTCGAAGTCTGCCCGACCCTCGATCTGCGCATCGACTACATGCACGCCGCCCAGCCGCATAAAGACGTCTATGGCTTTGCCCAATGTTATCGAGTCACCACCGATGTGATCTTTGCTCGAGGCTTCGCCTATCAGGATGATCCCGAGCAACCGATTGCCCATGTCGTTGGCACCTTCATGCGTATGGGCAAGGGGCTTAAAGGCACCAAAGGCTTTGGTGGCGCGATCAAGGGAGAAAGCCATGAGCGATGATTTCAAGCAGCAACTGCAAGAGGCGCACGAGAAGGGTGACTACGCGCCGCTGCTGAAACTGATCCCGTACGCCGGACTCATCGGCGTCGAGTGTTCGCGAGTCGGTGATGACTTGCTGTTCAGGCTGCCGGCCAACAAGGACAACATTGGTAACCCTTTATTGCCGGCGATCCACGGCGGGGTGATTGCCGGTTTCATGGAGTTGTCCGCGGCCCTGCACCTGCTGATTTTCACCGGCGCGCCCGCTGTGCCAAAGATCATCGATTTCTCCCTCGATTACCTGCGGGCCGGGCAGTTTCGCGATACCTGGGCCCGGTGTCAGGTCTGCCGTCAGGGACGGCGGGTGGCCAACGTCGCGGTCACGGCCTGGCAAAGCACCGAGAGCGAGCCGATTGCCACTGCCCGCGCGCACTTCAAAATCGATGAGCCCTTGAAATCCTGAAGCACGCCCCCAACTCACAGAACAACCCGCCGCCGACCAGCAAGGTCGCGGCCAATGCCATCTGATTGGAGTTTGATGACCATGAGTGTGGAAACTCAAAAGGAAACCCTGGGCTTCCAGACCGAGGTGAAGCAACTGCTGCACCTCATGATCCATTCGCTGTATTCCAACAAGGAAATCTTCCTTCGCGAATTGATCTCGAACGCCTCCGACGCCGTCGACAAATTGCGCTTCGAAGCCCTGGCCAAGCCAGAGTTGCTCGAAGGCGGTGCTGAACTGAAAATCCGTGTGAGCTTCGACAAGGACGCCAAGACCGTCACCCTCGAAGACAACGGCATCGGCATGAACCGCGACGATGTGATCACCCACCTGGGGACCATCGCCAAATCCGGCACCGCCGATTTCATGAAAAACCTGTCCGGCGATCAGAAGAAGGATTCGCACCTGATCGGTCAGTTCGGTGTGGGTTTCTACTCCGCATTCATCGTTGCCGATCAGGTTGACGTGTACAGCCGCCGCGCCGGCACCGCCGCCAGCGACGGCGTGCACTGGTCGTCGAAAGGCGAGGGCGAATTCGAAGTCGCCACCATCGACAAACCAGAACGCGGCACCCGCATCGTCCTGCACCTGAAATCCGGTGAAGACGAGTTCGCCGATGGCTGGCGTCTGCGCAACATCATCAAGAAGTACTCCGACCACATCGCGCTGCCGATCGAGCTGCCGAAAGAAGTGGCCGCTGCCGAAGGCGAAGAGAAGCCTGCGCAAGAATGGGAAACCGTCAACCGCGCCAGCGCCCTGTGGACCCGTCCTCGCACTGAAGTGAAGGATGAGGAATACCAGGAGTTCTACAAACACATCGCCCACGACTTCGAAAATCCGCTGTCGTGGAGCCACAACAAGGTCGAAGGCAAACTCGAGTACAGCTCGCTGCTGTACGTGCCGGCCCGCGCACCGTTCGATCTGTACCAGCGTGAAGCGCCAAAAGGCCTGAAACTGTACGTACAGCGCGTGTTCGTGATGGATCAGGCCGAGTCGTTCCTGCCGCTGTACCTGCGCTTCATCAAAGGCGTGGTCGACTCCAACGACCTGTCGCTGAACGTGTCGCGGGAAATCCTGCAGAAAGACCCGATCATCGACTCGATGAAGTCGGCGCTGACCAAGCGCGTGCTGGACATGCTGGAAAAACTGGCGAAGAACGAGCCGGAGCAATACAAGGGCTTCTGGAAAAACTTCGGTCAGGTCATGAAAGAAGGCCCGGCCGAAGATTTCGCCAACAAGGAAAAAATTGCCGGTCTACTGCGTTTTGCATCGACCAATGGCGACGACGGCGAGCAGATCGTCGGTCTGGCCGACTACCTGGCCCGTGCCAAGGAAGGTCAGGACAAGATCTACTACCTCACCGGCGAAACCTACGCGCAGGTCAAGAACAGCCCGCACCTGGAAGTCTTCCGCAAGAAAGGCATCGAAGTGCTGCTGCTGACCGACCGCATCGACGAGTGGCTGATGAGCTACCTGAGCGAGTTCGACGGCAAGAGCTTTGTCGACGTCGCGCGCGGTGACCTGGACCTGGGCAACCTGGACTCGGAAGAGGACAAGAAGGCCGCAGAAGAAGTCGCCAAGTCGAAAGAAGGTCTGGTCGAGCGTCTGAAAACTGCACTGGGCGATTCCGTCGCCGAAGTCCGGGTTTCCCATCGTCTGACCGATTCGCCGGCCATTCTGGCCATCGGCGAGCAGGACCTGGGTCTGCAAATGCGTCAAATCCTCGAGGCCAGCGGGCAGAAGGTGCCGGATTCGAAGCCGATCTTCGAATTCAACCCGAGCCACCCGCTGATCGCGAAGCTTGACAACGAAACCAGCGAAGAGCGTTTTGGCGACCTGTCGCACATCCTCTTCGACCAGGCCGCGCTGGCGGCTGGTGACAGCTTGAAAGACCCGGCCGCTTACGTGAGCCGCCTGAACAAGCTGCTGGTCGAGCTGTCCGCTTGATCAAGCTGTAGAAAAACCCGCTTCGGCGGGTTTTTTCATTCTGGTGTTCAACCAATCAGGAGTCAGAAATGAGCCAAGTCACTGTACGTTCCGTGGTCTATCAGATCGACCGCCAGCCTTATGAAGGTCGCCTGGCGTTCGACGCCGAGCACAAAGGCGCGCGTCCGGGCCTGCTGATGGCGCCGAACTGGATGGGTGTCAGCGCTGGCGCTGAAGAGATCGCCAAATCGGTGGCGGCCAAGGGTTATGTGGTGCTGATCGCTGACGTGTACGGCCAGGCCGTGCGTCCGCAGAATGCCGATCAGGCCGGTGCGGCGATGATGCCGCTGAAGAATGACCGCGCGCAGTTGCGCAAGCGTATGCAGGCCGCGTTCGAACAATTGCAGAAGCAGGGCGAGGCGGCGGTCGATACCTCGAAACTGGCGGTATTCGGTTTCTGCTTCGGCGGCTGCTGTGCGCTGGATCTGGCCCGCACTGGTGCGGCGGTGAAAGCGGCGGTGTCGTTCCACGGCACGCTGGATTCGCCGAACCCGGCAGACGCGAAGAACATCAAAGGCTCGGTCCTGGTGCTGCACGGTGCTTCCGACCCGCTGGTGCCGAAAGAGCAGTTGCCGGCATTCGAAGACGAGATGAACGCGGCCGGCGTGGACTGGCAGTTGCTGAGCTACGGCGGCGCAGTGCACTCGTTCACCGATCCGCATGCCAATGTTCCGGGCAAGATGATGTACGACGCGAAGACCGCAGCGCGGGCGTTCAAGTCCATGCATGACTTGCTGGAAGAAGTGTTCAAGGGCTGACTTGCTTGCCAGGCTCTGACTTTTTCAGTGCCTGGTCTGGCCTCTTCGTCGGATCGTCGCCGGGGGCAAGCCCGCTCCCACAGTGACTGTGATTTGCCAAAGTTTTTCGGCTGGCACATCACCTTGTGGGAGCTGGCTTGCCAGCGAAGACTGCTTCGCAGGCGATACGTGACCTAGGGCAGTTCGATCCGCTCGACTTCCCCCGGCACCGTCGGCCAATCACCAGCCGACCACTTGCGCCGCGCTTCATCGATCGCTGCCGGATCGCTCGCGACAAAATTCCAGTTGATCCTCCGCGGCCCGTCCAGTGGCGCACCGCCGAACAACACTGCGTGACTGTCGCTCTCGGCAAACAGGCTCATCTCTTCCCCGACTGGCAACACCACCAGCGCATGGGGTTCGACCGCTTCGCCATTCAATTGCACATCACCGCTCAACACATAAATTGCCCGCTCCTCATGCTCGGTCGGGATCAGCAGCGTGGTCGCGGTTTGCATATTCAGTTCCGCATACAGCGTAGGAGAAAGCACCGGCACCGGTGATTCCAGGCAAAAGCCTGACCCGGCGATCATGCGGATCTGCACGCCGAGGTTATCGCTGACCGGCAAGGTCGCGGCCGGGTGATGGCTGTAATGCCCGGGACCTTGCTCGTGCTCCTTGGGTGAGGCGAGCCAGATCTGCAGGCCGTGCATCTTGAAGCTCTGTGCCCATAGCGGTTCGGGCGTGCGCTCGACGTGAGCGATCGCCGTGCCGGCCGTCATCCAGCTGACATCGCCGGCGCTGACCACCTGATCCGAGCCCAGGCTGTCCTTGTGCTGGATCTGTCCTTCGAACAAATACGTGAGGGTCGACAGACCGATGTGCGGGTGCTGTCGGATATTCATCCCTTTGCCCGCCGGATAAACCGTCTCGAGCATGTGGTCGAAAAACACGAAAGGCCCGACGCTGCGGCATTTGGCTGACGGCAGCGGGCGCAGAATCGGCTGCCCTTCGACGTCTTCGGCGCGCGGGCGGATGATCAGGGGTTGGGTGTCCATGGTCCATTCCAGGCTTGGCGGGTGATGCGTGGAGCATAACCCGCCGGTGTCATCGGGGTGATTACTGGCTGTCGAAGCCGACTGGCGCGTGGGTTTCGATGGTGACTTCGCTGGTGGTCATCAGCTTGTGGATCGGGCAGCGATCGGCAACGCGCAGCAGTTCTTCGCGCTGGGCATCGGTGAGCACGCCCTTGAGGGTGAGGGTCACGTGCAGGGCGTATTTGCCTTTCTGTTCCTGGCTGTTGTCGCGTTTGACCTCAACGCCGACGCCGGTCAGCGGGATGTCCTTTTTCTTCGCGTACAGCTTCAGGGTCAGAGCCTTGCAGGCGCCGAGGGCGGCGTCGAAGTAATCGTGCGGCTCCGGAGCCGAGCCTTCGCCGCCGGCAGTCGTCGGGACATCGGCGAACAGTTCATGCTCATCGATCTGTACGGTGTGGCGAAAACCTTCGGCGGACACGGTATTGACGGTAACGGTCATGTGAACCTCGCAAGCTGTAGGAAAAGGGATTCGATCAAAAAAGACCTTGCAGGTATAGAGCATTCCCACACAGGCGCGTTCCACTTTCTTGCCGGGTGAACCCTCGTCGCCCGGCGAGGGTCTAGGCTATGCCTGTCTGCCGGAGAATGCTTGTGTCCGTGTTTCGTTTGAGTCTTGCCTGCCTGATGGTTTTTACCGGCGTCGCCAGTGCCCGGGATTACACCTACAGTGATGCGCACCTGCATTACGTGGATTTTTTCCAGGAAACCGCCGGCATGCCGAAATTGCTGACGGCCATGAAGGAAAACTCCATCGAGCACGTGATGATTTCCGGCATTCCCGTGGCGAAGAAATGGCACGAAGACGAGCCCAAGCGCCCGCGTTATTACGCCGGCGATGACGCCGATGCCTATTGGTACAGCGCGACTGACGTGATCGTCGCCGATGCGGTGCAGAAGCTCACGCCGGAGCAGCGCCAGTACTTTCACCCGTTTCTTTCAGGCTTCAACCCCAACGACAAGAACTCTGCCGCGCACATCCAGCGCATGCTCGATCTGTATCCCGGCTTGTGGCAGGGCATCGGCGAAGTCTTCACTCGTCACGATGACCTTACGGCCCTGACCTCCGGCGACACGCCACGTGCCAACAACGAAGCCATGACCCGCATCTATCATCTGGCCGCCGAAAATGATCTGCCGGTGATGCTGCATTCCAACATCACCTCCAAGCGTGAGAAGAATCCGCTGTACCTGAAGGAAATCGAAGAGCCGCTGCGTAATCATCCGCACACGCGGTTCATCTGGGCCCATGCCGGCACCAGTGCTGAAATCCATCGTCATCAGACGCAGCTGGATTTTCTGCTGCCGACCCTGACGCGAATGCTGGAGGCGTACCCGAACCTGTTCATCGATCTGTCGTGGAGCCTGCTGACGCCTTATCTGCTGGACGAAAAGGGTCAGCCGCGAGCTGAGTGGGTGCACTTGGTGGAGCGCTATCCGGATCGCTTCATGCTCGGTTCGGACGTGGTCGGGCGATTCAACAACCTCGGTGAGGAAATCCACGGCTTCAAGCCGTTTCTCGACGCGTTGCCAGAGGCCATCGCGAAAAAAGTCGCGCGGGACAACTTCCTGGCGATCTTGCCGCGAACAGCGCTCAAGTCCGGCAAACCCGCGCTGAATCGTTAATGCGCCAGGTTCGAAGTATTGAGGCCTTTTGATATCACGTTTTGGTCTTACGCAATTTTCCAAAGGGCCGATACCTTCTAGAGCAACCAGCTGCAGGGTTGATGCAGCGCTTTTGGAAGGAACCAGAGCAATGAGTATCCGTAGTCTCAATATTGCGCCCCGGGCCGGGCTGGGTTTTGGCGTGTTGGCGCTGATGGTGTTTGCCCTTGGGGCGTTCGCCCTGCTGCAAATGTCGAACATGCGCGCGCAATCCGACCAGGTCGACAATAACTGGCTGCCCAGCGTGATGGCGGTGGGCGAGATGAGCCAGGACATGCTGCGCCTGCGCGCGCTGACCATGCGCCTGTTGCTCAATCGCGATCCGCAGGCGCTTGAGCAGAATGTGGCCAAGCTCAATGATTTGCGCGGTGTATTGAGTGAAGCCCAGCAGCGTTACGACATCCTGATCGCGCTGCCCGAAGAGCGCGCGCTGTTCGACCGCTTCAAGGTTGCCGAGCATAAATACCTGGAGCTTCAGGCGCAGGTGATGGCGTTATCTGCTCAGGGACGAGTGGAGGAGGCGGCCGTCATTCTCAACGGGCAGATGAGCCCGCTGGCGGATGAAATTGCAGTGACCCTGCGTGAACTCGTCGAGCTGAACAAGCACAACGCCAACCTCGCCACTGAGGCCGCACGGCTGGTGTTCACCAATTCGCGGGTCTGGGTCGGTGTGATGATCGGCATCACCGCGCTGATTACCATCGCCCTGGCGTTGTTGCTGACCCGCAGCATCGTGCTGCCGCTGTCGCAATCGCTCAATGTGGCGCAAGTGGTGGCCGGCGGCGATCTGACAGGCGATATCAGCATTTCCGGCAAGGACGAACCGGCGAGGTTGCTGCACGCGCTCAAGAGCATGCAGCACAACTTGCGTGACACCATCCGCCGGATCTCGGAGTCCTCCAGTCAACTGGCTTCGGCCTCGGAGGAGTTGAGTTGCGTTACCGAAGATGCGACGCGAGGGCTGCACCAGCAGAGTCTGGAAATCGAACAGGCGGCCACGGCGGTCAATCAGATGACTGCTGCCGTGGAAGAGGTGGCGAGCAATGCCGTCGCGACCTCCGAAGCTTCCCGTGAGTCTGATCGCATTGCCCAGCATGGCCGCGAGCAGGTGCAGCAGACCGTGTCGTCCATCGAGCTGCTGGCGGAGGATGTCACCGCCAATGCCACGCAGGTGGAGGATCTGGCGCAGAAGGTCTACAGCATCAGCAAGGTGCTGGATGTGATCCGCTCGATTGCCGAACAGACCAATCTACTGGCGTTGAACGCGGCGATTGAGGCGGCGCGGGCGGGGGATGCCGGGCGGGGTTTTGCGGTGGTGGCGGACGAAGTGCGGGCGTTGGCCCATCGCACTCAGCAGTCGACGCAGGAGATCGAACAGATGATCGGCGGCATCCAGCAAGGTACCGATTCGGCGGTCAGCTCGATGCAACAGAGCAACGTCCGGGCGCGTTCGACCCTGGAGCTGGCGAAAGCCGCTGGCGTGGCACTGGAGGAAATCGCCTCGGCGTTTACCTTGATCAACGAGCGCAACCTGGTGATCGCCAGTGCGTCGGAAGAGCAGGCGGCCGTGGCGCGGGAGGTCGATCGCAATCTGATGAATATCCGTGACCTGGCGATGCAGACGTCTGCCGGGGCCAATCAGACCAGTGCCGCGAGTCAGGAGCTGTCGCGGCTGGCGGTGGACCTGAACAGTATGGTGGCCAAATTCTCGGTCTGATCAGCGTTCGGCAGGCGAAAAAAAGCCCCGCATTTGCGGGGCTTTTTGATGTTGCGTCGGATCAGCTGCCTTTGACCGTCTTGCCGTTGACCGTGCCGTCGAGGAGCATGATGTTGTACTCCTTGCCGTCGGTTTCGACCTGTTGCAGGCGAACCAGCAGGTAATCCCAGTCCTTGGCGAACCACAGGACGGTGATGCGCTTGCTTTGTGTCGGATCGCGGACGCGCTCGACCTTGATCGCATCGATCTGGCCGGCCTTGGTTTCGACTTTTTCCGAACCCAGCACGCGGAAGTCGTAGGTATCGACTTCGCCATCATCGACCACCTGATAGCTCATGCTTTTCTTGCCGGCGGCCACGTCGTGCTGCAGCGCCAGTTGATAGGTGGATTTGTCGACCATGCCGCGATTGAGCGGGATTTTCACCGCGTCGCCGCGGTCGGTGCCGGTCACCAGCTTGTTGGCCCAGTCGAAGTCCAGGTCTGCCTTTTTCGCCTTGCCCAGACCACCGCGTTCGAAGTGGTAGGACTGCGGCAGCAGGGTGTCCTTGTCCAGGGTCAGGGTACTTTCCTCGGACAGGCTGGCAATCATCATGGATGCCTTGAAGCTGAGCTTCCACACGCCGTTGGCTTCCTTGGTCAGGCTGCGCGAGGCGGTGCCGCTCATGGGCAGCTGTTTCCAGTCGGCGGTGTAGCTGGCGGAGAACGGTTGAAGGTCTGCCGCCTGGGCGAAAGGCAGGGCGAGCAGAGCGCAAGCGAAGAGCAGGGCGCGACGCATAAAATCTCCTAGTTTCGAATCAAGTGACCGCTGGCCCCGAGTAACTGGCCATCCAGTAAAGCACCTTGCTCGCCGAGGCTCAGCCGTCCTTCGGCGAACCAGCGTACGGCCATCGGGTAGATCAGGTGTTCCTGAACGTGAACCCGTTGCGCCAGACTTTGCGGCGAATCGTGCAACTCTACCGGTATTACTGCCTGTACGACCAGTGGCCCGCCATCGAGTTCCTCGGTGACGAAGTGCACGGAGCAGCCGTGTTCGGCGTCGCCGGCTTCCAGCGCGCGCTGATGAGTGTGTAACCCTTTGTATTTGGGTAGCAGCGACGGGTGGATGTTGAGCAGGCGACCCTGGTAATGACGGACGAAGTCAGCGCTGAGAATGCGCATGAAGCCGGCCAGTACCACGAGTTTGGGGTTGAATTCGTCGATCAGTTCGATCAGAGCGGTATCGAAGGCCTCGCGGCCCTCGAATCCCTTGTGATCCAGCGAGCGGGTGGCGATACCCGCGTCACTGGCGCGTTGCAGGCCGTAGGCGTCGGCGCGGTTGGAAATCACCGCAGCGATGCGGACCGGGCTGTCGTCGGTCCGCGTGCTGTCGATCAGGGCCTGCAAGTTACTGCCGGTGCCGGACAGCAGCACCACGACATCACAGGTCTGGGACATCAGTGAGCCTTGAGGTTCTTCAGTTCGACCTGGGCCGCGCCTTCGGCAGCGACAGCGATCTGACCGATGACCCAAGGCTGCTCGCCGGCGTCACGCAGGGTGTTCAGAGCGGTTTCGACGTGCTCCTGAGCCACGCAGATCACCATGCCCACGCCGCAGTTCAGCACGCGGTGCATTTCGGTTTCGTCGACGTTGCCTTTCTCTTGCAGCCAGTCGAAGACGGCCGGGCGGTTCCAGCTGGCCACGTCAACCACGGCCTGAGCGCCTTTTGGCAGAACGCGCGGGATGTTGTCCAGCAGACCGCCACCGGTGATGTGGGCCATGGCTTTGACCGCGCCGGTGTCCTTGATCAGCTTGAGCAGCGGCTTCACGTAGATGCGGGTCGGGGCCATCAGCAGTTCGGTCAGCGGCTTGCCGTCGAGCTGAACGGTTTCGATGTCGGCACCGGATACTTCGATGATCTTGCGGATCAGCGAGTAGCCGTTGGAGTGCGGGCCGGACGATGGCAGGGCGATCAGGGCGTCACCGGTGGCGACTTTCGAGCCGTCGATGATTTCGGCTTTTTCCACGACGCCGACGCAGAAACCGGCCAGGTCGTAGTCTTCGCCTTCGTACATGCCAGGCATTTCAGCGGTTTCGCCGCCGACCAGCGAGCAGCCAGCCAGTTCGCAGCCTGCACCGATGCCGGTGACCACGGTCGCGGCTACGTCGACATTCAGTTTGCCGGTGGCGTAGTAGTCGAGGAAGAACAGCGGCTCTGCGCCGCACACCACCAGATCGTTGACGCACATGGCGACCAGATCCTGGCCGATGCTGTCGTGCTTGTTCAGGTTCAGCGCCAGGCGCAGTTTGGTGCCGACGCCGTCAGTACCGGAAACCAGCACCGGCTGTTTGTAACCGGCCGGGATCTCGCAGAGGGCGCCGAAACCGCCCAGGCCGCCCATGACTTCCGGGCGCGCAGTGCGCTTGGCGACGCTCTTGATGCGTTCGACCAATGCTTCACCGGCGTCGATGTCTACACCGGCGTCCTTGTAGCTCAGGGAGGGTTGCTTGCTCATGATCCAGGCCTTTAGGGGAGGGGATTCAGGGGTAACGACCGAGTTCAGCGGGAACGCCGAATCCGACAGGGGCGATAGCCTCACGCGAAGTTCGGGGTGCCCGGCTGTTGCCGGTCTGCGAAGGCGCGCGATTTTATCAGGCTTGAGGGGCAGCGGCCATCCTCACGCCGACGGGCAGGGGCATATCGGCCGAAATTTTTTGCAATTCACGCTGTGGGCGACATCACGGGTGCCTGTATAAGGAACCGTCTATCGTTAGGACTGTGCAAAAACTTACCGCCCGCGTGTGAATGTTTTGCAACGGCCTGTGGTCACAGGCTTGCAGAACGGTACACGCGGCCTGTTCCAGCCGCTCTTGTCGACGGGAATTCTCCATGCGTTTTTGTAAATTGCTGTTAGTGGGTGGCTTGTCTCTGATCAGCCTGGCGAGTCAGGCCGAAAATCTCAAAGGTCTTTATCAGGTGCGCGAACCGGTCACTGGCCAGTCGCCAGAGGAGCGCGATCGCGCGACCCAGGCTGCGCTGGACACTTTGGTGCTGCGCCTGACCGGCGACCCGAAAGCCCCGCAAAACCCGGGGCTGGCGCCGGTTCGCAAGGATCCGCAGCAGATCATCAGTCAGTTCGGTTTCGATGCCGGGCCGCCGGAAGTGCTGAAAGTCGATTTCGATCCGGGAACCACCGAGCAGGCGTTGCGCCGCGCGGGTCTGGCGCTGTGGGGCGCCAATCGGCCCTCGATCCTGAGCTGGTGGCTGAATGATTCGACCGAGGGCTCGAGCCTGGTGGGCGACGGTCAGGCCAGCGCCGCACCATTGCGCCGCGCCGCCCAGCACCGTGGGTTACCGTTGCGCCTGCCGTTGGCGGACTTGAGCGAGCAATTGGTCGCCACGGCGCCGGCGCTCGAAGGTGCTGACCCGGCGCCGCTGCGTAACGCTTCCGAGCGCTACAACGCTGACGCCTTGCTCGCCGTGCATGCCCGTGAAGAAGGCGGGCAATGGCAGGCCAAATGGCAATTGTGGCTGGGCGATAAAAAAGAGGCGGGCAGCGTGCAGGGCGCGGATCAGGCTGCGGTGGCGGATGCGGTGATGCTGGCGGTCACTGAACGTCTGGCGCCACGCTTTGTGGCCAAACCGGGCGCGTCCGGCCAGCAGACCCTGGAAGTGCAGGGCATGAATCTGGAGCACTACGCGGCACTGCTGCGGTTACTCGAACCGTTTGGCGTGCGTCTGCAGAGTGTCGATGCCGATCGTATCCTTTATCGGGTCAATGGCAGTGCTGATCAACTGCGAGCGCAGTTGTCGCTGGCGAAGTTGCAGGAGCTGCCGGCCGAGGCACCGGCTCCGGTGGCTGCGCCGCAACCTGCGGTCGCCGGTGCGGCGCCTGTCGTTGCACCTGCACCAGCACCGGCAGCGCCGTCCTTGCGGTTCCGCTGGTAGGTTTTCTTTCTTATATATAAGCAATGGAGTGTTACATGGGCGATACGCGGCGTTGGTTCTGGCTCGGTGGGGTGCTCCTGCTTTGCGCGTTTGTCTGGTTGCTGCATCCGATCCTCACGCCGTTTCTGGTGGCGCTGTTGCTCGCCTATCTGTTCGATCCGCTCGTCGATCGTCTGGAGCGTCTGGGGCTGTCCCGCACCTGGGGTGTGATCACGGTGTTCGCCTTGTTCACCCTGATCGTCACTGCGCTGTTGCTGGTACTGGTGCCGATGCTCGCCAAGCAATTGCTGCGGCTCTACGAATTGGCGCCGCAAATGCTCGACTGGTTGCAGCACACCGCCGTGCCATGGGCGCAATCGAAGCTGGGGCTGTCGGACGGCTTCTGGAAGTTCGACAAGGTCAAGGCCGCTATCAGCGAGCACATGGGCCAGACCACCGACATCGTCGGTGTGGTACTGAGTCAGGCGACAGCTTCGAGCCTGGCGCTGATCGGCTGGCTGGCGAATCTGGTGCTGATCCCGGTGGTGAGCTTTTACCTGCTGCGCGACTGGGACGTGATGATGGCCAAGATCCGTGGCCTGTTGCCCCGTGATCGCGAAGAGCGCGTGGTGGCACTGGCGGGCGAATGCCATGAAGTGCTGGGCGCGTTTGTGCGCGGGCAGTTGCTGGTGATGCTGGCGCTGGGCGTGATCTATGCGGCCGGCCTGATGATTGTCGGGCTGGAACTTGGCCTGTTGATCGGTCTGATCGCAGGGCTGGCGGCGATTGTGCCGTACATGGGGTTCGTGATCGGCATCGGTGCGGCGTTGATTGCCGGGTTGTTCCAGTTCGGTGGCGATCTGTATCCGATGATCGGGATCGTGGCGGTGTTCATGGTCGGCCAGGCCCTGGAAGGCATGGTGCTGACGCCTTTGCTGGTGGGGGACCGGATCGGTCTGCACCCGGTGGCGGTGATCTTCGCGATTCTGGCCGGTGGCGAGCTGTTCGGCTTCACCGGTGTGCTGCTGGCATTGCCGGTGGCGGCGGTGATCATGGTGCTGGTGCGGCATGTCCACGATCTGTACAAGGATTCCGACATTTATAGCGGGGTGGATGAGCCGGAATTGTAATTGTGAAGCGCGGGCCGCCCGGTGGATCACCGGGTTGGCCCGTCTCATGCAGGTCATGGCGCCAAAGAAACTGTCATAAAACCAGCACGTTAACGCAAACCTTTGATTTTGCTTGGGGTCTGTCGCATTGTGCGCTCCGCTTCACGGGTATAAACTTCGCTCACTTTACACAGAGGCCACTAACGGTTCCTTGGGAACTGTTCAGTCAGCATGAAACCGATTCAGCTGCCCCTAGGTGTGCGTCTGCGTGACGACGCCACCTTCATCAACTACTACCCAGGCGCCAATGCCGCTGCACTCGGCTATGTCGAGCGTCTATGCGAAGCCGACGCCGGCTGGACCGAAAGCCTGATCTATCTGTGGGGCAAGCACGGGGTAGGGCGTACGCATCTGTTGCAGGCCGCGTGCCTGCGCTTCGAACAGATGGGTGAACCGGCGGTGTACCTGCCGCTGGCCGAGTTGATGGATCGCGGCATCGAAATCCTCGACAACCTCGAACAGTACGAACTGGTTTGCCTGGATGACTTGCAGGTGATTGCCGGCAAGGCGGATTGGGAAGAGGCGATGTTTCATCTGTTCAACCGTCTGCGTGACAGCGGTCGCCGCTTGCTGATCGCGGCGTCCACTTCGCCGCGTGAACTGCCGATCAAACTCGCCGACCTGAAATCGCGCCTGACCCTGGCGCTGATCTTTCAGATGCGTCCGCTCTCCGACGAAGACAAATTGCGTGCTTTGCAGTTACGCGCATCCCGTCGCGGTCTGCACCTGACCGATGAAGTCGGGCATTTTATTTTGACTCGCGGTACTCGCAGCATGAGCGCGCTTTTCGATCTGCTGGAGCAGCTCGATCAGGCCTCTTTGCAGGCCCAACGCAAGCTGACCATTCCTTTCCTGAAAGAAACCCTGGGCTGGTAAAACCGGGGCTTTCAGCCGGTTTCGGCATATTTCAGGCGCCAGAAAACCCGCTTTCCTGTGGGTTGCACAGGCTGCGTCTCGATTCAAATAGGCTTAAGCGCTTAGATGTTAACGAGAAACCGAGAAGTCACAAAAAGATCGATTGAATTTGCAAATGAGGCTGATAGCGGGCATAGTCTCGGCTTCTTTACAACTATCAGCCACGGTCGTGCCCATGCTAAAGCGCTTCGCACCCCTCGTGCCTCTCGCACTCGTCACCCTGTTGTTCGGTTGCGCTGCTCATTCACCTGTTAATCAAGAGCAGCAACAACAGGCTAAAAACTCTGCCACCGCCCAGTCTTCCGTTATTTACCAGGAAGAGCTGGACACCGAAAAAGAACTCGCCGACTTCAACGGCAAGAAGCCATACCAGCTTCCGGTTCTGGCCGACAGCATCCTCGAACGCGGTATGTCCCTGATCGGTACCCGTTACCGTTTCGGTGGTACCTCTGAAGCCGGTTTCGATTGCAGCGGTTTCATCGGCTACCTGTTCCGCGAAGAAGCCGGCATGAACCTGCCGCGCTCTACCCGCGAAATGATCAACGTTGATGCGCCGCTGGTTTCGCGCAGCAACCTCGAGCCGGGCGACCTGCTGTTCTTCGCCACCAATGGTCGTCGCGGTCGTGTAAGCCACGCCGGGATCTACCTGGGCGACAACCAGTTCATCCATTCCAGCTCTCGTCGCAGCGGCGGTGTTCGCATCGACAGCCTGGGCGACAGCTACTGGAGCAAGACCTTCATCGAAGCCAAGCGCGCTTTGGCGAACGCTCCGACCGTGGTTACCGCTCGCAAGTAATCGCTCGATTGTCGCCACGCTCGTGGCGACAACGCGGCCCTTCGGAGGCAATAGACCTAAACTTTACAAGGTGAAGTTAAAGTCTTACTTGAAGTTTGCCGCGTAGCCGCTAGAATCCTGATCTATATTGATGGCAAACCGCCTGCGTCCAAACGCAGGCGGTTTTGTTTTCTGTCGAATCGGCAGTCAAAGCCTCAGCCAGATCAGGATGTTCTGCATATGACGATGTCGGCCCGCTTTGCCTTGATGTTCTTCGCAGCGCTGCTCAGCGGCTGCGCCAGCCGCACTCCACCGCCTGCGCCGGTGGTGCGCGCTCCGATCGTGTTCGGATCCTCCCAGACCTTTTCACCCGCTGCCGAAGACGTGCTGTTCCGCGCGCTCGGGCTGGTGGGCACGCCTTATCGTTGGGGTGGCAATACGCCGGATTCGGGCTTCGATTGCAGCGGCCTGATTGGTTTCGTCTACCGCGATGCCGCCGGTATCAGCCTGCCGCGCTCGACCCGCGAGATGATCGTGATGCAGGCGCCGAACGTCGGCAAGGAAGGGTTGCAGACCGGCGACCTGATCTTCTTCGCCACCAATGGCGGCTCACAGGTCAGCCATGCGGGGATCTACGTCGGGGAAGGGCGCTTCGTTCATGCGCCGGCCACCGGTGGTACGGTGAAGCTGGACAGCCTGTCGAAGGCGTATTGGCAGAAAGCCTATCTGAGCGCCAAGCGTGTTCTGCAGCCAGAGCATCTGGCGCACAACCCGTAGCCCGGATACATAAAAACCCGTGGAAGCTGAATGGCTCCCACGGGTTTTTTAATGCCTGCAATACGCTAGCGGGTCGCTGATACTCGCCACACTTTGTTACCCACGTCATCCGCCACCAGCAATCCACCTTGCTGGTCGATCACCACGCCGACCGGGCGACCCAGAGCGTTTTCATCCTTGTCGAGGAATCCGGTCAGCACGTCCACCGGTGTTCCGCTCGGCTTGCCAGCGGCAAACGGTACGAAGATCACCTTGTAGCCGCTATGCGGCTTGCGGTTCCACGAGCCGTGCTGGCCGATGAATGCGCCTTCCTTGAATTGCGCCGGCAGGCGATTCCCTTCAGCGAAGGTCAGGCCCAGTGACGCGGTGTGCGGGCCGACGGCGTAGTCGGGAGCGATGGCCTTGGCCACCATGTCCGGGCGCTGTGGTTCGACGCGCACGTCGATGTGCTGGCCGTAATAGCTGAACGGCCAGCCATAGAAACCACCGTCCTTGACCGAGGTGATGTAGTCCGGCACCAGATCGCTGCCGATTTCGTCGCGCTCGTTCACGGCGGTCCACAGTGCGCCGGTTTGTGGCTCCCAGGCCAGGCCGTTCGGGTTGCGGATGCCCGAGGCGAAGATCCGGTGGTTGCCGGTGGCGCGATCCACTTCCCAGATCGCCGCACGGCCTTCTTCCTGATCCAGGCCGTTTTCGCCGACGTTGCTGTTTGAACCGACGGTGACGTACAGCTTGCTGCCGTCCTTGCTGGCGATGACGTTCTTGGTCCAGTGGTGGTTGAGCGTGCCGCCCGGCAGGTCGACGACCTTGATTGGCTGGCTCTTGATTTCGGTTGCGCCGGGCTCGTAGTTAAAACGCAGCAGGCGATCGGTATCGGCGACGTACAGATCGTTGCCGACCAGGGTCATGCCGAACGGCGAGTTGAGGTTTTGCAGGAAAACCGTGCGGGTTTCGGCCACGCCGTCATGATCGGCATCGCGCAGCAGGGTGATGCGGTTCGGGCTGGGGACGCCAGCACCTGCGCGGCCCATGACTTTCTTCATTACCCAGCCGCGAATGCCCTTGCCGTCGTCGGGTTTGGGCGGGGCGTTGGTTTCCGCTACCAGCACATCGCCGTTGGGCAGCACATACAGCCAGCGAGGGTGATCGAGATTCTCGGCAAACGCTGCTACCTGTGTGCCTGTCGCTGCCGTCGGTTTCGCGCCGGCCGGCCAGCCGATGGCCGGGGCGATGTTCACCGTCGGGATCAGGGTCTTGTTCGGTTCGGGCAATTTGGGTGACGGGCCGGTGCCGTCGGAGACTTGCAGGCTGGAGGATTCACCACAGGCGGCGAGCCCTCCGGCGAGCACGATGACGAAAACGAGCTGGGGCTTGCGCATTGCTGATCTTCCCTATAAATGCATTCTTAATCATAGAGGAGTGCACAAGCCCGATGGTTCAACCCTCAGCCGCGGGCTTCCTTGAACAGCATGGCAATGCCGGGGTGATAGTTGCCGGCTTCGCTGCGCAATTTGCGGTAGGCGTAGGGAAAGTACCAGGCGACGGCGCAGGTGTGTTCCTTTTGCAGGTCATCGACCATGTCCTGCAGCTCTTCCGGACTGGCGCTGTGCTGGGCCTTTTGCGGGGCGACGAACAGGCAGCCGAGTTTCAGGTCGCTGGCGTAGCTGATGCGCTTGGCGTCGCTGGTGATATCCGCCAGGGCCTGCGTCAGATTCAGGCTGGTGACGCGTGGCCAGCGCTGGGTGGCCTGGATGAAGGCGCGATCGTCGGCGCCGGCAATAAACAGGTCGGCGCGGGCGTTGCGCTCGCCTTCTTCGTTCTGCTTGCGGGTGGCAGTGTCGCGCAGGGTGACCAGTTCGGCCATCCATGCGGCGGCGGACAGCAGGCCAAGGTTGGCTTTCTCGTCGTGCCAGTAGGGGGTGTCGCTGTCGCCGCGTACGGCGTTGTAACGGTCGATACAGTCAAACCAGCGTTCCAGCACCGGGCGCAGGAATTCCAGCCGCGGGTTGCTGATGATCATGCCTTGCATGGTGCTCTCCCTTGTTATTGTGATGTGCTCTCTGCAGTCAAAAAGCATGGCTCTTTGATATCACTGCTGACAGTGTGGCACAAGATTGGCGTCAGTTAATTGATCGGCGGCAGTTATTCGCCGTACAAGCCCCTCTTCAATTGACGCTCCACCCCCAACCCTCTAACCTTCGCGGCTTGTTTCAGGTGCTCTGTGGCGCATGTCGACAGAGTGAAACAGGGAAGCCGGTGAGGCGGGTCTTGAAGCGAAGAACCCTCACGATCCCGGCGCTGCCCCCGCAACGGTAAATGAGTAAAAGCTGCGTCTGATGCCACTGCGTAAATGCGGGAAGGCGCGCAGCCAGGCACCAGCCGCTCATGAGCCCGGAGACCGGCCTGATCCATCCAGCGGCATCACGGTGGGCGATGCCAGGCTTGTTGCCGTCTATTCTTGTGCCTGCCCGCCGTTATCCAGCCTCAACGGAGAGCTCCCCCATGACTGATTCCCCCGAGCGCGACGAGCGCCACCTGGCGCGCATGCAGCGCAAAAAAGCCGTGATCGACGAACGCATCGCCAATTCGCCAGACGAATGCGGCCTGGTGCTGGTGCTGACCGGCAACGGCAAAGGCAAGAGCAGCTCGGCATTCGGCATGCTCGCCCGCGCCATGGGTCACGGCATGCAGTGCGGTGTGGTGCAGTTCATCAAGGGCCGCAACAGCACCGGCGAAGAGCTGTTCTTCCGCCGCTTCCCCGAGCAAGTGCGTTTTCATGTGATGGGCGAGGGCTTCACCTGGGAAACCCAGGATCGCCAGCGCGACATAGCCGCCGCCGAAGCGGCCTGGGAAGTCTCCCGCGAGCTGCTGCGCGATCCGTCGATCGGTCTGGTGGTGCTCGATGAACTGAACATCGCCCTCAAGCACGGTTACCTCGATCTGGATCAGGTGCTCAGCGATCTGCAGGCCCGTCCGCCGATGCAGCACGTGATCGTCACCGGTCGCGCCGCCAAGCCGGAAATGATCGAGATGGGCGACACCGTCACCGAGATGGGCATGATCAAGCACGCCTTCCAGGCCGGCATCAAAGCGCAGAAAGGCGTCGAACTTTGAATCAACCACGTCACTGCCCGGCGGTACTGATCGCCGCGCCGGCTTCCGGTCAGGGCAAGACCACCGTCACCGCTGCGCTGGCCCGTTTGCATCGCAATCAGGGGCGCAAGGTTCGCGTGTTCAAGTGCGGCCCGGACTTTCTCGACCCGATGATCCTCGAGCGCGCCAGCGGTGCGCCGGTCTATCAACTGGACATGTGGATGGTCGGCGAGCAGGAAAGTCGACGCCTGTTGTGGGAAGCCGCCGCCGAAGCCGATCTGATCCTGATCGAGGGTGTGATGGGCCTGTTCGACGGCACGCCGTCGAGCGCCGATCTGGCGCGGCATTTCGGCGTACCGGTGCTCGGTGTGATCGACGGCACAGCCATGGCCCAGACCTTCGGCGCACTGGCCCTGGGCCTGGCGCGCTATCAGCCGGACTTGCCGTTTGCCGGCGTGCTGGCCAACCGCGTCGGCACCGTGCGCCATGCGCAATTGCTGGAAGGCAGCCTCACCGAAGGTTTGCGCTGGTATGGCGCGTTGTCCCGGGAAACCGGGATCGAACTGCCAAGCCGCCATCTCGGTCTGGTGCAGGCCAGCGAACTCAATGACCTCGACGTACGCCTCGACGCCGCCGCCGAAGCGCTGGCCGGCACTTGCGAGGTAGCGCTGCCACCGGCCGTGGAATTCGCTGCGCCTGAAATCGTTGAGACCGAAAAACTGCTCGAAGGCGTACGAATTGCCGTCGCCCGGGACGAAGCTTTCGCTTTCACCTACGGCGCCAGTCTCGATCTGCTGCGGGCGATGGGTGCGCAATTGAGTTTCTTCTCGCCGATCCGCGATACGCAATTGCCTGAGGCTGACAGCTTGTACTTGCCCGGCGGCTATCCGGAATTGCACCACGTTGCCCTGTCGCAGAACGCCGACATGCTCAACGCAATTCGAGCGCACCATGCGGCCGGCAAACCGTTGCTCGCCGAATGCGGCGGCATGCTTTATCTGCTCGACTCGCTGACCGATGTCGAAGGCACCCGCGCTGATTTGGTCGGCCTGTTGAGTGGCGACGCCGTGATGCAAAAGCGCCTCGCCGCACTGGCGCTGCAAGAGGTCGACCTGCCGGAAGGCCTGTTGCGCGGCCACACCTATCACCATTCCCTGACCACCACCGAACTGACGCCGATTGCCCGTGGCCACAGCCCCAACGGCGGGCGCGGCGCGGAAGCGGTTTACCGGGAAGGGCGGATGACCGCCTCCTATGTGCACTTCTATTTCCCGTCAAATCCAGAGGCTATCGCAACATTGTTTGCGCCGAACCATGAGGGCCCCATCGCTGGCAAGCCAGCTCCCACAGTGGGCGGGTGTAATGTCTGAAGAAACGCAATCTCCTGTGGGAGCTGGCTTGCCAGCGATGGGGCCATGACCGACAACGCCTTCACTGACGCCGAGCGCGAAGCGGTCTACCGCGCCATCGCCGAACGCCGCGACATGCGTCACTTCAGCGGCGGCACGGTCGAGCCTGAACTGTTACGCCGACTGCTCGAAGCTGCACATCAGGCACCGAGCGTCGGCCTGATGCAGCCTTGGCGCTTCATCCGTATCAGCGACCGCGCCTTGCGTGGCCAGATCCAGAACCTTGTTGAAGAAGAGCGCGTGCGCACCGCCGAAGCCCTCGGCGAGCGCAGCGACGAGTTCATGAAGCTCAAGGTCGAAGGCATCAACGATTGCGCTGAAGTGCTGGTGGCGGCGTTGATGGACGATCGCGAGCGGCATATTTTCGGCCGTCGCACGCTGCCGGAAATGGACATGGCGTCGCTGTCCTGCGCGATCCAGAACCTGTGGCTCGCCGCGCGTGCCGAAGGCCTGGGCATGGGCTGGGTGTCGCTGTTCGAACCGCAGGCGCTGGCCGATCTGCTGAAACTGCCGACCGGGGCCAAGCCGCTGGCGGTTCTTTGTCTGGGGCCGGTCAAGGAATTCTATCCGGCGCCGATGCTGGTACTCGAAGGGTGGGCACAGGCGCGTCCGCTCAATGAGCTGCTGTATGAAAATTATTGGGGAGTGAGTCAATGAGTGTGGCGTTATTGAGTGTCGCCGCGGTTGCGCTGGATGCGCTGCTGGGTGAACCGAAACGCTGGCATCCGCTGGTGGCGTTCGGCAATTTCGCCGGGCGCATCGAGCAACGTTTCAATAGCGCTGGTCGTGGCTGGCGCAGCCATGGCGTCACCGCGTGGGTGATTGCGGTATTGCCGCTGACCCTGCTGGCCACGGCGTTTTCCTGGGCGCCGTATGTGGGCTGGATCGTCGAGATTCTTGCGCTGTATTGCGCCCTCGGCATGCGCAGTCTCGGCGAGCACGTCGAGCCGGTGGCCAAGGCCTTGCGCGCCGATGACCTGGAAGAGGCGCGCAAGCGTGTAGGTTATCTAGTCAGCCGTCAGACCGATGAGCTGGACAGCACCGCCGTCGCCCGCGCCGCCACCGAATCGGTACTGGAAAACGGCAGCGATGCGGTGTTCGCCGCGATTTTCTGGTTTGTCGTGGCCGGTGCGCCGGGGGTGGTGCTCTATCGCCTGAGCAACACGCTCGACGCGATGTGGGGTTACCGCAACGAGCGCTTCGAGCGTTTCGGCTGGGCAGCGGCAAAAATCGACGATGTGCTCAACTACATTCCTGCACGGCTGGTGGCGTTGACCTACGCGCTGCTGGGCAAAACCCGACTCGCGTTGAAATGCTGGCGCACCCAGGCGCCGAAATGGGACAGCCCGAACGCCGGCCCGGTGATGGCTGCTGGCGCGGGTGCCTTGGGCGTAGAGCTGGGCGGCCCGGCGATTTACCACGGTGAGCTGCACGAGCGCCCGCAACTGGGCGAGGGCGTGCCGGCGGATGCCGATTCCATTGATCGCGGCTGGCAATTGGTCCAGCGCGGGGTATGGTTATGGCTGCTGATTCTCTGCGTGGGGGCTGAATTCTATGCTTGAACACGGTGGCCGGTTGCGAAGGGCGGCGCTCGAATACGGCATCGCGGAAGAAGACTGGCTCGACCTGTCCACGGGCCTGGCGCCGTGGCCGTTTCCGGTCCCGGAGATTCCGTTGCGGGCCTGGGCGCGCCTGCCGGAAAACGATGACGGTCTGGAGCAGGCCGCCTGCGATTATTACGGTGCCAGCCAGGTGCTGCCGGTGGCCGGTTCGCAGATGGCCATTCAGTTGCTGCCGCGATTGCGCCGCGCCGGCAAGGTAGGCGTTTTGTCGCCGTGTTACGCCGAACATGCTGAAGCCTGGCGGCGCAGCGGCTATATCGTGCGCGAGGTGCTGGAGCAGGAAGTCGATTTCTTTCTCGACAGTCTCGACGTGCTGGTGGTGGTCAATCCGAACAACCCTACAGGCCTGAACCTGACCCCGGCACGTCTGCTCGACTGGCACGCACGACTGGCCCAGCGTGGCGGCTGGCTGGTGGTCGACGAAGCATTCATGGACAACAAGCCGCAACTGAGTCTCGCCCCGCATGCGCATCAAGTGGGGCTGATCGTGTTGCGTTCGTTCGGCAAGTTTTTCGGTCTGGCCGGTGTGCGGCTGGGGTTCGTGCTGGCCGAGCGCAAGTTGCTCCGGTTGCTCGCCGAACAGGTCGGGCCCTGGGCAGTCAGCGGGCCGACCCGAGTACTCGGCCAGGCTTGCCTGCGAGACACCGAAGGCCACACGCGTCAGCGCATCCGCAGCGACGAGGCCAGCGAACGGCTGGCTGCGCTGCTCGAACGTTCCGGTTTCAAACCGCAGGGCGGCTGCGCACTGTTTCAGTGGCTGATCACCGAACAGGCCGCCGCGTTGCACGAATTCATGGCCCGGCGCGGCATTCTCCTGCGCCTGTTCGCGCACAACAGCAGCCTGCGTTTCGGGCTGCCCGCCGATGCCGCCGACGAAGCGCGCCTTGAGCAAGCCCTGCAAGCATTCGCCAAGCATTGCTCCATGGAAAAACCAGCATGACCACATTAATGGTGCAGGGCACCACTTCCGACGCCGGCAAAAGCACGCTGGTGACGGCGCTGTGCCGCTGGGCGACCCGTCAGGGCGTTGCCGTGGTGCCGTTCAAACCGCAGAACATGGCGCTCAACAGCGCGGTGACTGCTGATGGCGGCGAGATCGGTCGCGCGCAAGCGGTGCAGGCCCAGGCAGCATTTCTTGAACCGCACACCGACATGAATCCGGTGCTGCTCAAACCCAACAGCGACACCGGTGCCCAGGTCATCGTTCATGGCCGTGCGGTCACCAGCATGAACGCCGTCGCCTATCACGACTACAAAGCCATCGCCATGCAGGCCGTGCTCGCCTCCCACGAGCGCTTGAGCGCCGCGTATCCGCTGGTGATGGTCGAAGGCGCGGGGTCGCCGGCCGAGATCAATCTGCGTGCCGGCGACATCGCCAACATGGGCTTCGCCGAAGCGGTGGATTGCCCGGTGCTGCTGATCGCCGACATCAATCGTGGCGGTGTGTTTGCCCATCTGGTGGGCACGCTGGAACTGCTGTCGCCGAGCGAACAGGCACGGGTTAAGGGCTTCATCATCAACCGTTTTCGCGGTGACATCGCCTTGCTGCAACCGGGCCTCGACTGGCTGGAGCAGCGCACCGGCAAACCGGTGGTGGGCGTGCTGCCGTATGTGATGGACCTGCATCTGGAGGCCGAGGACGGCATTGACCAGCGCCAGACCGACAAGGCCGAGCAAGTCCTGAAAGTGGTGGTGCCGGTGCTGCCGCGCATCAGCAACCACACCGATTTCGATCCGCTGCGTCTGCATCCTCAGGTGGATCTGCAATTTATCGGCCCGGGGCAAGCGATTCCACCGGCCGATCTGATCATTCTCCCAGGCTCGAAAAGCGTGCGCAGCGACCTGGCGTATCTGCGCGCCAATGGCTGGGAGACCGCCATCCGCCGTCACCTGCGCTACGGCGGCAAATTGCTGGGGATCTGCGGCGGTCTGCAAATGCTCGGCGAGCAGGTGCACGATCCGCTGGGCCTTGAAGGCGCGCCGGGTTCCAGCGCAGGCCTCGGCCTGCTGGCGTTTGAAACGCAGCTCGAAGCCGAGAAGCAGTTGCGCAATGTGCGCGGGCGTCTGGCGCTGGAAGAGGCCGAAGTCAGCGGCTATGAAATTCATGCCGGCGTGACCACGGGAGCGGCGCTGGAAAATCCTGCCGTGCATCTGGACGACGGTCGTTGCGACGGCGCGCAAAGTCTCGACGGGCAGATTTTCGGCACCTACCTGCACGGCCTGTTCGAATCGCCGGCGGCCAGTACCGCGCTGCTGCACTGGGCCGGTCTGAACGATGTGCAGGAGGTGGATTACCACGGCCTGCGTGAGCGCGATATCGAGCGCTTGGCGGATCTGGTGGAGAAGCACCTGGATACCGATTTGTTGCGTCAACTCTGTGGAATGTGATTTGCCCATGCCGGCCCCATCGCGAGCAAGCTCGCTCCCACATTGAAATGCGTTCCATTGTGGGAGCGAGCTTGCTCGCGAAGACGGTAGCTGTAGCACTGATATTTATAGGATGTATCCATGCTCCAACTGATCCTCGGCGGCGCCCGCTCCGGCAAAAGTCGCCTGGCCGAAAAGCTCGCCACTGACAGCGCGCTGGCGGTGACGTATATCGCTACCAGCCAGCCGCTGGATGGCGAGATGAATGACCGCGTCGCCCATCATCGCGCCCGCCGTCCTGCCGAATGGGCGTTGATCGAAGAGCCGCTGGAACTGGCCCGAGTACTGCGCGAAAACGCCGGCCCCGAGCGTTGCCTGCTGGTGGATTGCCTGACGCTGTGGCTGACCAATCTGCTGATGCTCGACGACGCCGAACGCCTCGCCGCCGAACGCGAAGCCCTGCTCGAATGCCTGGCGTCGCTGCCGGGTGAAATCATTTTTGTCAGCAACGAGACCGGAATGGGTGTCGTGCCGCTGGGCGAATTGACTCGCCGCTACGTCGATGAAGCCGGTTGGCTGCATCAAGCTCTGGCCGAGCGTTGTCAGCGAGTCGTCCTGACGGTCGCCGGCCTGCCCCTGACTCTGAAAGGACCTGCGTTATGACTCAAGCCTGGTGGCTGAACCCGTGCAAACCAGTGGATACGGACGCCGTTGAAAACGCCGCGGCGCGTCAGCAGCAATTGACCAAACCCGCCGGCTCTCTTGGGCAGCTCGAATCGGTGGCGGTGCAACTGGCGGGATTGCAGGGCCAGATCAAGCCGAAGCTGGATCAGGTCTGGATCGCGATTTTTGCCGGCGACCATGGCGTTGTCGCCGAAGGGGTTTCCGCGTTCCCGCAGGAAGTCACCGGGCAGATGCTGCTGAACTTCGTCAGCGGCGGCGCGGCGATCAGCGTGCTGGCGCGGCAACTCGGCGCGCAGCTGGAAGTGGTGGATCTGGGCACTGTGACCCCGTCCTTGAACCTGCCGGGCGTGCGTCACCTGAACATCGGCCCGGGCACGGCGAATTTCGCCAAGGGCGCGGCGATGACTCGGGCTCAGGGCGAACTCGCCTTGCAGGGCGGCCGCGACAGCGTGCTGCGCGCGAAAGCGGCGGGCGCGCAATTGTTCATCGGTGGTGAAATGGGCATTGGCAACACCACGGCCGCCAGTGCGCTGGCGTGTGCCTTGCTGGATTGCCCGGTGGCGCATCTGACCGGTCCCGGTACCGGGCTGAATGCCGAAGGTGTCAGCCACAAGGCGCAGGTGATCGAGCGGGCGCTGGCGCTGCATGCGGCACAACGCGGTGATGCGTTGCAGACCCTGTTCAATCTCGGCGGCTTCGAGATCGCGGCTCTGGTCGGCGCGTATCTGGCCTGTGCTCAGGAAGGTGTGGCGCTGCTGGTGGACGGTTTCATCTGCACGGTCGCGGCGCTGGTGGCGGTACGCCTGAATCCGGCCTGTCGTGAATGGCTGCTGTTCGGTCATCGCGGTGCCGAGCCAGGTCATCGACATGTGCTGGAAACCCTTGGCGCGGAGCCGCTGCTCGAACTGGGCCTGCGTCTGGGCGAGGGCAGTGGCGCGGCGCTGGCGGTGCCGTTGTTGCGTCTGGCCTGCGATCTGCACGGGCAGATGGCGACTTTCGCCGAAGCCGCGGTGGCGGATCGCCCGGCATGACCTTGCGTCTGGACCTGCTGCGCCACGGAGAAACCGAACTCGGCGGCGGCCTGCGCGGCAGCCTCGACGATGCGCTGACCGAAAAAGGCTGGGCGCAGATGCGCGAGGCGGTGAGCGGGCAGGGGCCGTGGGATCGGCTGGTCAGTTCGCCGTTGCAGCGTTGCGCGCGGTTTGCTGAAGAGTTGAGCGCGCAGCGGGATCTGCCGGTATCTCTGGACAAGAATCTGCAGGAACTGCATTTCGGTGCCTGGGAAGGGCAGAGCGCAGCGGCGTTGATGGAAACCGATTCCGAGGCGCTGGGTTTGTTCTGGGCGGATCCTTACGGGTTTACACCGCCGCAGGGTGAGCCGGTCAGTGACTTTTCTGCGCGGGTGCTGACGGCGGTCGCACGCTTGCAGGCGGCGCACGCGGGCGAGCGGGTGTTGCTGGTCAGTCATGGCGGCGTCATGCGGCTGTTGCTGGCACGGGCCCGTGGTTTGCCCCGTGAGCAGTTGCTCAATGTCGAAGTCGGCCACGGCGCGCTGTTTTCGCTGATCGTCGAGGCCGACGGCTCCCTCAAGGAAGTGGGCTGACATGCTGCCTCTGTGGATCGCCCTGCAATTTCTCAGCAGCCTGCCGATTCGTCTGCCAGGCATGCCGGCGCCTGAACAGCTCGGGCGCTCGCTGCTGTTTTATCCGCCGGTGGGCTTGCTGTTCGGCGTGATTCTCTGGGCGCTGAACATTGCGCTGGCCGGCGCGCCATTGCTGTTGCACGCGGCGCTGCTGTTGACGGTGTGGGTGCTGCTCAGCGGCGCGTTGCACCTTGATGGCCTGGCGGACAGCGCCGATGCGTGGCTCGGCGGCTTCGGTGATCGCGAGCGTACGCTGACGATCATGAAGGATCCGCGCAGCGGGCCGATCGCGGTGGTGACGCTGGTACTGGTGCTGTTGCTCAAGTTCGCCGCGTTGCTGGCCTTGATCGAAAAACAGCAGGGCATGGCGTTGATCATCGTGCCGCTGATCGGGCGAGCGGCGCTGCTCGGACTGTTCCTGACCACGACCTATGTGCGGGCCGGCGGGTTAGGGCAGGCGCTGGCCGATCATCTGCCGCGCAAAACGGGTTGGCAGGTGCTGGCGGTGAGTACTGCGGCGTGCGTGGTGATCGCCGGGTTCAACGCTGTCGTGGCGTTGCTGGTGTCGGTCGTCGTGTTCATCTGGCTACGGCATCTGATGGTGCGGCGACTGGGCGGAACCACCGGTGATACGGCCGGTGCATTGCTGGAATTGCTGGAGATGTCAGTGCTGGTCGGGCTGGCCTTGTTTTGATAAGTAACTTTGATCTGTAACTTGATTTAACACAGTCGCGGGTATATACACGCATCATGCTTCCTTCTCAGTGTTTGTGCACCAACCTGCGTCGCGCCGCGCGTGGCGTCAGCAGGCATTACGACGGCGCTCTCGACGGCTTCGGGATCAACGTTGCCCAGTATTCTTTGCTGTGCAACCTGCAGCGGCTGGATCAGCCGAGCATTTCCGAACTGGCCGAGGCCATGGGCCTGGATCGCAGCACCCTCGGGCGCAATCTGCGGGTGCTGGAAGGCGAGGGCCTGGTGGCGCTGGCCGAGGGCGAAGACATGCGCAACCGCATCGTCCGGCTCACCGAGACCGGCGCACAGCGCCTGGCAGCAGCCTTGCCGGCCTGGGAAGCGGCGCAACAGCGGTTGATCGACCGACTGGGTGCCGAGAAGCGTGAAACCTTGCTGCGGCTATTGGATGAACTGGCCTGAGGGTCGGTTTTTTCCGAATCTAAGCGGGTATATACCCGCGACTGGAGAATAACAATGAGTTCGATGTGGCGTACGTGCGGTTGGGTGTTGCTGGGGAGTGCGCTGATTCTGGCGTTGTCATTGGGCGTGCGGCACGGTTTCGGGTTGTTTCTGTCGCCGATGAGCGCCCAGTTCGGCTGGGGGCGTGAAGTGTTCGCCTTTGCCATCGCCCTTCAGAACCTGATCTGGGGCCTGGCGCAGCCGTTTACCGGCGCACTGGCCGACCGCTTCGGCGCGGCAAAAGTGGTGTTGATCGGCGGTGTGCTCTACGCCTTGGGTCTGGTGTTCATGGGGCTGTCGGAGACGGCACTCGGACTGTCCCTGAGCGCCGGTCTGCTGATCGGCATCGGTCTGTCCGGCACCTCGTTCTCGGTCATCCTTGGTGTGGTCGGCCGCGCCGTGCCACCGGAAAAACGCAGCATGGGCATGGGTATTGCCAGCGCTGCCGGTTCTTTCGGCCAGTTCGCCATGCTGCCAGGCACCCTCGGGCTGATCGGCTGGCTCGGCTGGTCGGCGGCATTGTTGGTGCTGGGCCTGCTGGTGGCGCTGATCGTGCCGCTGGTGAGCATGCTCAAGGACAAACCGCTGCCGGTGCTCGGCCATGAACAAACCCTGTCCGAAGCCCTGCGCGAGGCCTGCTCGCATTCCGGGTTCTGGCTGCTGGCGTTTGGTTTTTTCGTCTGCGGATTTCAGGTGGTGTTCATCGGTGTCCACCTGCCGGCGTATCTGGTCGATCAGCACCTGCCGGCCAGCGTCGGCACCACCGTGCTGGCGTTGATTGGTTTGTTCAACATCTTCGGCACTTACACCGCCGGTTGGCTCGGTGGACGCATGTCCAAGCCGCGTCTGCTGACCGGACTCTATCTGCTGCGCGCGGTGGTGATCGTGCTGTTCCTGTGGCTGCCGGTGACGACGACTTCGGCCTATCTGTTCGGCATGGCCATGGGCTTCCTGTGGCTGTCGACGGTGCCGTTGACCAACGGTACGGTGGCGACCTTGTTTGGCGTGCGAAACCTGTCCATGCTCGGCGGTATCGTGTTCCTGTTCCATCAGCTTGGCTCGTTCCTCGGTGGCTGGCTGGGCGGAGTGGTGTATGACCGGACCGGGAGTTATGACTTGATCTGGCAAGTGGCGGTTCTCTTGAGTCTGCTGGCTGCCGCGCTGAACTGGCCGGTGCGCGAGCGTCCGGTCGAGCGCCTGCAACCGCGTGCGAGCGCTGCATGAACCGTTTCTGGCCGCAGATCGTCATCACCGCACTCGGCGCCGCGTTGCTGGCGCTGGTGTGGTGGGGCTGGCATCAGGGCGGGCTGGCGCTGATGCAGTTGGGCATGGGCGCTTGCTAGACCGGCGGGAGGGCGAGTAACGTCGAGGTCTGACGATTGCTCAAGGATGCCCGACATGCTCAAGCGCTGGTGTGCTGTTCCCGCGTTGCTGATGGCGTTGACCGGACTGGCCCAGGCCGCGGACTGTCCGGATCTGTTGCAAGGTTCGTTGCCCAAGTTGCGGGCCAAGGAATCCATCGACCTGTGTCAGCGCTACGCCGACAAACCGCTGGTGGTGATCAACACGGCCAGCTTCTGTGGTTTCGCGCCGCAGTTCGAAGGGCTCGAAGCCCTCAATAAGCGCTACAAGGCCCAAGGCCTGGAAATGCTCGGCGTGCCTTCCAATGACTTCAAGCAGGAGTCCAAGGACAGCGCCGAGACCGCCAAGGTCTGCTACGCCAACTACGGCGTGACGTTCACCATGACCGAGCCGCAGAAAGTGCGGGGTGACGATGCGACTCACTTGTTCCAGGTGCTGGCCAAACAGAGCAGTGCGCCAAAGTGGAATTTCTACAAATACGTCATCGACCGCCAAGGCAAGGTGATCGCCAATTTCTCCAGCCTGACCAAACCGGATGATCCGGAATTTCTGGCAGCCATCGAGAAAGCCATTGCCTCCCAGCCGCTGAAACCCTGATCGACGGCCATCAAAAAGCCCCGCCTCTGTGAAGAGCGCGGGGCTTTTTAATGGGCGAGGCCTCAAATGGTAAAGAGCTCAGCCTCGCCGTACAGCATCAGAAGCGGTAGGTTGCGCCGACACCGAAGCCGTTTGCCGAGTTTTCATACTGCGAGTTGTAGCTCTGGCCACGATCGTTTTCGTTGCGGATGTTGACCTTCTCTTCCTTCAGGTACGAGTAGGCAACGTCGATGGTCAGGTCTTCGGTCGGGCTCCAGCCGGCACCGATGCTGAAGATGGTCCGGTCGCCGGTCGGGATGCGTGGCGAACGGTCGACGTTGTTGGTCGGCGACTGGTCGAAGGTCAGGCCGGTACGCAGTACCCATTCCTTGTTCAGCTGGTAGGACGTACCGATGGCGTAGGCCCAGGTGTCATGCCAGTTCTGTTCTTCGGTGATCTCGCCGAACTGGCCAGCCAGCAGCGGCTGTACACCGGAGTTCTTGACGGTGATTTTTTCCAGCTGGCTCCAGCGGGTCCAGGTGGTACCGGCGTAGACGTTCCAGCGGTCGTTGATCGCCTGAGTGACCGAAAGGTCCACGGATTCAGGCGTGGTGATCTTCAGCGAAGCGTCGTATTTCTGGTTCGCACCCAGGCCGATTGCGCCCAGCACACCGTAGTTGACCTTGGTGTTGCCTTCGAGCTTGTAGTCGACTTTCGAGTGATAGGTCAGACCCAGGCGAGTGGTGTCGGTAGCCTGTACCAGAACGCCGATGTTGTAGCCCAGCGCGGTGTCGTCACCCTTGATCTTGACCTTGCCATCCGGCGCAGCCTGAGTGATCGACAGGTTGGATTCCAGCGCACCGTCGATGCGGTTGATGGTCGGGCCGAAACCGATCGAGACGACGTCGTTGAACTTGTAGCTGACAGTCGGCTGGAAGGTGATGACCTGAACTTCGGATTTGCTGCCGAAGTAACGGCCGGCGAAGCCGTTTTCATAGTCGGTGATCAGGCCGAAGGGTACGTACACACCCAGGCCGAATGCCCAATGCTCATCGATCGGCTTGACGTAATAGCCCATAGGTACGGAGGTGAAGGGCACCATATCGCCTTTGTTGCTGCCGCCGTTCGGGCTGGAGCTGCCATCGCTGATATCGGTTTTTGCGTCGAGGAATGCAACACCGCCAGTGACTTGTTCACGCGTGATGCGCGACATGCCGGCAGGGTTGCCGTAAACAGTGCTTGCGTCGTCGGCAGAAGAAGATCGCCCGGCGTACCCAGTCCCCATCCCGCTGATGCTGTGTTCGTTGATGGCAAAGCCAGCTGCGAAGATCTGGGTGGATGCCACGGTTACGGCAAGGCTAAGGGTGGTTTTGAGCATGACTTTTTTCATTATTAGAACTCCTGGTGATCACCGGGGCGAAAATTACCAACATTTTCGTCCCGGCGCTATAGTCCGTATGCCTTGAGTTAGAGCGGTTTTGTAGGACAATCCGACCAAAATCACCGCCTGTTGGGCGATATTGCGAAACCATTGGGTCAGCAAGCGACCTGATTCAGCGGTGAAACACAGGTTTGCCAGGCGCAAGTGAAATCGCGCAGACGGCCTTGAGGCTGGAAGGTCTGACGCCAGATGCGCGCCATGCCCAACAGGTCGTCCGGCTCGGGGAGGGTGGGGTTCTGTTCTTCGACGAGCAGCCAGGCGATGGCCGTGGCGTAACGCAGGTTGACGGTCAGTTCGAGATGCGGACCGCTGAGAAAAGCATGCTGGCTGGCGAGGCCGCGCACCAGGCTGGCGCGTTCCGGATCCAGCGCCAGGTAATGATCCCAGAGGGCCTGGTGACGCTGCTCGGCAATCCGGTACAGGCCGTGGCCACGGCGGTCATGCAGGGCGGAACCGAGGGCGGACTGGCTGGCGGCAATGCCCAGCAACAGGGATTCGGCAGTTGCGCAGTGGCGTCCCAGGTAGATCAGCGTAGGACGGATCACATAGCGGCACAGTTCGCTGGCAGCGATACCCATAAAACCCTCGGATCTTGTTATCGGGCGGCGAGGCCTGAAGGGGAGCTTGGCAGCTGTGGATCGACTCAGGCTCGCCGGAAGCGGATCACGCCGCTTGAGTTGAAGTGTAGTGTCATATTCAGGACGTAAAGGCCTGTTTTTAAAATATTTCCGGCGAGGGGTTGTAACCGTTATATCGGTTGGTGCTTACGCGAAAAGTGGCAAAAGGGAAACATCGGGCAATAAAAAGCCCCGCATTTTAAGCGGGGCTTTTGCTTTTGCAGCCATTTCGGCCTCTCAGGCAATCAATGCCTGACGGGTGCGATCAATCACGGCCTGCAGCGGTTCGGCGCTGGAGTATTGATCGGGGTACAGACGCTCGCTGTGGCGGGCGATCCCGTGTTCATTGACCACGGTGAAGCTGAAGCAGCCTTTGCGAGCGGCCATGATCAGGCAGTTCATTGGAGCAAAAGCGTTGGTTAGGGTGCGAATGGCATCCTGAGTCTGGATTTGAGTCGACATAGTTATTAGGTGTTCCTACAAATGACACGGATAAGAACCGTGCAACGTTAAAACGTTCCAGTAACGTCAACCACCATTGGTCGAACGAAGAACCCGACTGGAACAAGGCAGCCAGTTCGAGCGCTATAAAAGTTGGCGCGCTTGGGCTGGCAGGTAGGTACTTAGGAGGACAGGCAACACATCGAGGGCAGAGGTTCTGGGCCCGGGGTGAAGATCCTGATCAATTTGCAGGTTGGTTCGGTCAGAGTAAGTGGTCTTCGCGACACCCTTTGCATTCGATTCAAAGGCTGTGCCGTCGCAAGATTTACCTGGAAACCATCGAGGGGTCGGTCCCGCTTTTGTCGGTGGAGGCTTCTGTGAGAGAAGGCTGACCGTGGGGTGTGTTCGACCGGAATTGACTTTCAGCTTGGTACTAACGCCGCGGATACTAACGGAACGATCCGCAGAAGGCAAACCCGTTAATCAAAAAAACTCAGGGGACATTACCCAGATCCAGCTTCTGCCCCGATCTGGCTCACATCATGACCGTCGGTCGCCATAACCTCGCGCTCGCTGAAGCTCGGCGCAGGGGCTTATCCCCAGCCCGAATGCCGAAATGACCCGAAAAGGCGCATCGATATAACTGCGTAACAGGTACTTGTGCACATTAGTTGCGCAGACTGTAACGGCGCTGTCACAACGATCCTGACCCCGATGGCTGCCTGCATCGAAAGTTTAAGTCAATGAAAAACATCGCTTTTTTTAACTGGTGAAAAAATCGTCAGTTTGACTGCGAGCCCCATTCCACAAGGCTTTGCGGCGGTTGGAGGACGGTTGTCCACTGAGTTATCCACAGCTTCTGTGGATTGTCCCGAGCGCTTGCTCTAGCACGGGCGTGCCGGGTTTTTTTCGACTTTACCTGTGCGAAAAAAAGAGTAGAGTGGCGCGCCTTCCGATCTGCCCCACAGTGCTTTATGAAGTTTCGCTCAGCTCCAGAATCTGTTACCTCCCAACCCCCTCGTGTTACCGCTCCCAAGCGATTTTCCGTGCGCGTGGCCGAATGGCTGCTGGACAGCCCGCGTCTGGGCGACAGCCAGAATGCCAAGCACCTCGCCGGCCGCCTGCTCAAGCAACCGGCCCGGGAAGGGGTGGTCGCGGCGCAGAGTCGCCTCGGCCAGTTGATGTGCCGCGAGTGCGGCAATGCCCGGGATCGCCGGATCGGCCAGGACCTGCTGCGTCAGGCCGCCCGCGCCGGTGACCGACGCGCGCAACAGGAACTCGGTCTGATCGAAGACTGAGCTGTCCAAGACCAGACACCTTGGTTAACCTTCAGGCTTTATCGGATCGGCGGGAATCACTATGGCGATGGACTTGACCAGCATTCTGCTGGGGCTGGCTGGCGCGGCCGTGCCGCTGCTGGCACTGGCCTGGCAACTGCAACGTCGGGCCAGTCAGAACCAGTCTGAAGTCGCGTTGCTCGAAGAGCGGCTGGCCATGGCGCAACTGGCCCAGGACGGCCTCACTGCACAGCTCGAAGCCTGCCGCGATGAAATCGCCGACCTCGGCCAGGCCAACGCCTCCAAACAAGCGGATCTTGCGGCCGTGCGCCGCGAAGTCGAGCTGCTGCAGATCGAGCGCGATGACGCCCGTGACGCTGCCCACGCCTGGAACCTGGAGCGCGCCAACAAGGAAGCCGAATTGCGGCGCCTGGATGCCCAAGCGGCTTCGCTGAATGCCGAATTGCGTGAGCAACAGGAAAGCCATCAACAACGCCTGGATGACCTGCAAGGCTCCCGCGACGAGCTGCGCGCCCAGTTCGCCGAACTGGCCGGCAAGATCTTCGATGAGCGCGAACAACGCTTCGCCGAAACCAGCCAGCAGCGCCTCGGCCAGTTGCTTGATCCTTTGAAAGAACGCATCCAGTCGTTCGAAAAACGCGTCGAGGAAAGCTATCAGGCCGAAGCTCGCGAGCGCTTCTCGCTGGCCAAGGAGCTGGAGCGCTTGCAGCAACTGAACCTGCGCCTCAGCGACGAAGCGACCAACCTGACCCGCGCCCTGAAGGGCCAGAAAACCCAGGGCAACTGGGGCGAGCTGATTCTCGAGCGCGTGCTTGAGCATGCCGGGCTGGAGAAGGGGCGCGAGTACCAGACCCAGGTCAATCTCAAGGGCCCGGACGGCGAGCGTTTCCAGCCGGACGTGATCATTTACCTGCCGGGCGACAAGCAGGTGGTGGTCGACTCCAAGGTCAGCCTCACCGCGTATCAGCAATATGTCGCGGCGGACGACGAGGCCATCGGCCAGATCGCCATGAAGCAGCACGTGCTGTCCCTGCGCAGTCACGTCAAAGGCCTGGCCGGCAAGGATTACAAACGTCTGGAAGGCTTGCACAGCCTCGATTTCGTCTTGCTGTTCGTGCCCATCGAAGCGGCGTTTTCCGCTGCATTGCAAGCCGAGCCGACGTTGTTCCAGGAAGCCTTCGACCGCAACATCGTGATCGTCAGCCCGACCACGCTGCTGGCCACTTTGCGAGTCATCGACAGCCTGTGGAAGCAGGAGCGCCAGAGCCAGAACGCCCGGGAAATCGCCGAGCGCGCCGGCTGGCTGTACGACAAGTTCGTGTTGTTCATTCAGGATCTGGACGAAGTCGGCAATCGCTTGCAGCAACTGGACAAGGCCTACAGCGCGGCGCGCAACAAGCTGACGGAAGGGCGCGGAAACCTGGTCAGCCGCAGCGAACAGCTCAAGCTGCTCGGCGCGCGAGCCAGCAAAAGCCTGCCGGCGGATCTGCTGGAACGCGCGATGACCGACGCCGACGGCCTGGTCGAACTGCCTGAATAAGCCGCTCTGCTAGAGCGGTAAATAGCGACTCAACAACGCCCGCAACGCCGCCGGTTTCACCGGTTTGGCCAGGTAATCCAGTCCCGCCGCGTGCACCTGCGCCACCGTTTCCGGATGCCCATCGGCGCTGATCACTACGCCCGGTACCGGCTCGCCCAGCCTTGTGCGCAACCAGGCCATCAGATCGGTGCCGGTTTCGCCGTGATCGAGGTGATAGTCGACCAAGGCCAATTGTGGCCGCACGCCGTCATCGAGCAGCGCCGCACATTCTTCGCGGTTGCGCGCCGTCCACACTTGGCAGCCCCAGCGCGTGAGCAGGCTGTTCATGCCGATCAGAATGCTGTCTTCGTTGTCGATGCACAGTACCTGCGCGCCACTGTGCAATTTGCCATTGATTTCCAGCGCCGCTGGCGGCTGCACGGTCTGCGCTTTGGCCAGCGGCACGCGAACACTGAACACGCTGCCGCGCCCCGGCCATGAGCGCACGCGCAAGGTATGGCCGAGTACGCGGCACAGGCCATCGGCGATCGCCAGGCCCAGGCCCAGACCTTTTTCAGCGCGGGTCTGGTGACTGTCGAGGCGTTTGAATTCCTCGAAGATCACTTGTTGTTTGTCCTCCGGAATTCCCGGCCCGCGATCCCACACTTCCAGACAGATTTCACCTTTTCGCCGACGCACGCCCAGCAGCACCGGGCCTTTTGCGTAGCGGAAAGCGTTGGTCAGGAAATTCTGCAGAATGCGCCGCAGCAGCTTGATGTCGCTGTCGATGCGCAACTGACTTCCGCGTAACCGGAAACTCAAGCCCTGTTCCTGAGCCAGCGCCTTGAATTCCGCGCCGAGAATATCGAACAGCTCATTGACCACGAACGGCTTGCGATCCGGGTTGATCTTGCCGTTTTCCAGGCGCGAGATGTCCAGCAGGTCGCTGATCAGGTCTTCGGCCGAACGCAGCGAACTGTCCAGATGCTGCACCAGTTTCTGCGCTTCGCCGCTCAAGCCGTCGTCTTGATGGGAGAGGGCGGCGGAGAATAGTCGCGCGGCGTTCAACGGTTGCATCAGGTCGTGACTCACCGCTGCGAGGAAGCGGGTTTTCGACTGGTTGGCCGCCTCGGCATTGCCCTTGGCTTCCGTCAGCGCGACGTTGAGTTGCGACAGTTCCTGAGTCCGTTCGCTGACCCGTTGCTCCAGCCCTTCGTTGGCTTCAGTCAGGGCCTGCTCGGCTTCGCGGAACGCGGTGATGTCGGTGAAACTCATGACGAAACCGCCGCCGGGCATCGGATTGCCGATCAGCTCGATCACCCGGCCGTTGGGGAACAGTCGCTCGGAAGTGTGAGCGCGGCCCTGACGCATCCAGTGCAGGCGCCGGGCAACGTGAACTTCCGCTTCACCGGGACCGCACAAACCGCGCTCGGCGTTGTGGCGGATGATGTCGGCAATCGGCCGGCCGACGCTGATCAAGCCGTCCGGATAGTTGAACAGCTCCAGATAGCGCCGGTTCCAGGCCACCAGTTTCAGTGACTGGTCGACCACGCTGATGCCCTGGGTAATGTTTTCGATGGCGCCTTGCAGCAGCGCACGGTTGAACTGCAACACTTCCGACGCTTCGTCGGCGATCCGGACGACGTCCTCCAGCTGCATTTCCCGACCTTCGATCGCGGCTTTTACGACAGCTCGGGTCGAAGAGGCGCCAAGGACACCCGCCAGCAATCGCTCGGTGTGGGCGATCCATTCGCCGTCGGCGTTCTGGTTCGGGTTGAAGCCTTTGCCTTGGCGGTAGGCGAAGCGGATGAAGCTCTGTCGGGCGCGTTCTTCACCGACAAATCGCGCCGCCAGTTGCAGCAAATCGTCGATCTGCACCGCCAGCATCGAGCGTGCACTCGGTCGAGCGCTGATTTCCTGACCGATGAAACGCCCGGCCTGCCAGTGTTCCGACACCCGTGTACGCGACAACACCGAGACCCAGGCGAACAGGGTGAAGTTACCGGCCAGCGACAGCACCACGCCTTGGGTCAGCGGAGTGATCGGCAGGTTCAGCGGGTTGCTGTGAAGCCATGCGAGGCCCGGGAAAGTCTCCAGCGGCACGCCGAGGCTACGGGCGGCAATCGGCAGGATCAAGGTGTAGAACCACAGGAACGTGCCGGCGGCGAGACCGGCGAACACGCCGCGGCGGTTGGCCTGTTTCCAGTACAGCGCACCGAGCATCGCCGGGGCCAGTTGAGTGACCGCGGCGAAAGCGATCTGGCCGATGGTCGCCAGGCTCGCGGTGGAACCGAGCAAGCGGTAGCTGACGTAAGCCAGCAACAGAATCACCACAATGCTGACCCGACGCACCGAGAGCATCCACTGGCGGAACACTTCGAACGGGCGCTCGGCATTGTTGCGGCGCAGCAGCCACGGCAACAGCATGTCGTTGGAGACCATGGTCGACAGCGCCACGCTCGCCACGATCACCATGCCGGTGGCCGCCGACGCACCGCCGATGAACGCCAGCATCGCCAGCGCCGGGTGGGCCTGGGCCAAGGGAAGGCTGATAACGAAAGAGTCGGGGATGACCGAACTGGGCAGCAGCATCTGACCGGCCAGGGCGATCGGGACTACAAACAGCGCGGCCAGTGCGAGGTAGGCCGGAAACACCCATTTCGCCAGACGCAGATCCTGCGGGTCGATGTTTTCGACCACCGTCACGTGGAACTGCCGGGGCAAGCAGATGATCGCCATCATCGCCACGCCGGTCTGCACGACCATCGACGGCCAGTTGATGGTTTCTTTCCAGTATTCCTCAAGTCGCGGGGCGAGCATTGCCTGATTGAACAGGTCGTCGAAACCGTCATACAGGCCGTAGGTGACGAAGGCGCCGACGGCGAGGAAGGCGAACAGCTTGACCAGCGATTCAAAGGCAATCGCCAGCACCATGCCGCGGTGGTGCTCGGTGGCGTCGAGGTTGCGCGTACCGAAGACGATCGTGAACAGCGCCAGCACCAGTGACACGATCAGCGCCGTGTCCTGGGCGCGGGTGCCCATGGCGTCGGCGCCGGCACCGATCAGCAGGTTCACGCCGAGGACGATGCCTTTGAGTTGCAAGGCGATATAAGGCAGAACGCCGACCAGACAGATCAGCGCGACGACCACCGCCAGCGATTGGGATTTACCGTAACGGGCGGCGATGAAGTCGGCGATGGAAGTGATGTTCTCCTGTTTGCTGATCATCACCATTTTCTGCAGTACCCACGGCGCACCGAGAAGCAGCAGGATCGGCCCGAGGTAGATCGGCAGAAATGACCACAGTTGTTCGGCGGCCTGGCCGACCGCGCCGAAGAACGTCCAGCTGGTGCAATAGACCGCCAGCGACAGGCTGTACACCCAGGCACGCACCCGTGGCGGCAGCGGTGTGCTGCGACGGTCGCCGTAGAAGGCGATGGCGAACATGATGGCCATATAGGCCAGGGCGACGGCGGCGATCAGCCCGGTGGACAACGACATGGAACACTCCCGACAGAAAACGACCGGACTCACGTCCGGTCAGACAGTCTCGCACGGGCGCGGCGGTTAGTCAGTGTCGACCAAGGTCGTGGCGCGGCGGGGTGTCGCAGGAACAGAACCGGGCAGTTCCGGGGTCAGTCCGGTTTGAGCGCGATGTCGATCAGACGGTGCAGTTCTTCGACTTCCAGCGGCGCCGCCGAAAACAGAATGCGGAACACCACCGGGGACACCACCAGATTGATCAGCCGGTCCACGCTCGGCGCCGTTTCCTCTGGGTGACGCTTGATGATGGTCTGCAATTGCGCGCCGATGATCGTTACGCAAAAGCCTGGCGTCGCGCTCGCCTGTACGTCGCGCATCATGTTGCGCCCAGGTTCAGAACTCATTTCGTCGAGATATTGTTCGGCCCATGCGCGGATATCGCTGCGCAGGCTGCCGGTTTGCGCCGGCTCGCTGTCGGGGCGCATGCGGGCGAGGGCGACATCGGCCAGCAAGGCGGCCAGATCTCCCCAGCGCCGATAAATCGTCGACGGCGTCACGCCGGCACGCGCCGCAATTTGCGGGACGGTCACCGTCGAGCGCTCCTGTTCTTGCAGAAGCGCGCGGACTGCCGAATGAATCGACTCCTGCACCCGGGCACTGCGACCGCCGGGGCGTAAACCTTCTTTAATAGCCATGCGGCAGACCTTAACACAAAGAATTTGCTTTAAGCGCAAGCCGAGAGCACACTCCGCAAAAGCAAAAAATTAGCTTTTGCGGAGTGTGCCCATGACCAGCCTTGCTTCCCACCGTTCCAGCCTGTGGTTTCTGGCGATTACCTTACTGAGTTTTCTCGCCGCTTCCACTGCGCCGACGCCGTTGTATCACCTGTATCAGGATCAGCTGCATTTTTCGGCGGCGGTACTGACCCTGATTTTCGGCGTCTACGCCCTCAGTCTGCTGGCCGCGTTGTTGACGGTCGGTTCGCTGTCGGATCACCTGGGACGCAAACCGGTGATCTTCACCGCCGTGACGCTCAACGCGCTGGCGATGCTGCTGTTTATCTACGCCGACAGCGTGGGCTGGCTGATCGGCGCGCGAGTGCTGCAAGGTTTCGCCACCGGCATGGCCACCGCCGTGTTGAGCGCGACGCTGCTGGACACCGACCGTCAGCAGGGTCCGCTGATCAACAGCGTTGCGCCGTTGCTGGGCATGGCTTTGGGCGGGATGGGCTGCGGCTTGCTGGCCGAGTTCGCCCCGGCGCCTTTGCAGTTGACCTATTGGTTGTTGCTCGCGCTGTTTGTGTTGCAGGGCATTTATGTCTGGCGCCTGCCGGAAAGCGTTTCGCCGCAGGCCGGGGCATGGGCCTCGTTGCGGCCGACCCTGCATGTGCCGGTGCAGGCGCGTTCGACGCTTTGGCGAGTCTTGCCGCTGAACACCGCGACCTGGGCGCTCGGCGGTTTTTATGCCTCGCTGGCCCCATCGCTGGTGCGCACGGCCACCGGTTCCACCTCCAACCTGATCGGCGGCGCGACCGTTGCTGCGCTGACCGTGACCGGTGCGTTGATGATCTTCACGTTGCGCAATCGTCCGGCCTCCCGGGCGCTTCAACTCGGGGCGAGCCTGCTGCCGGCCGGTATCGTGCTGATTTTGCTGGGCGTACACAGCGCCAGTCTGTCGCTGTTCTTCTTTGGCACGCTGGTGGCCGGTTGTGGCTTTGGCTCTGGTTTTCTCGGTGCAGTGCGCAGTCTGGTGCCGCTGGCATTGCCTCATGAACGTGCCGGACTGATGTCGGCGTTTTATGTGCTGAGTTACCTGGCGTTCTGCCTGCCGGCGTTGCTGGCCGGGCACTTCACCCATAGCGTGGGCCTGCTGGCCACCACCGATGTATATGGTGCGGTGCTGATTGTGCTGGCGGTCGGTGCGCTGCTGATGAGTTTCCGGGCGCAAGCGGCCAAGACCTGCAGCACTCCATAACACCTCTGGATTCGGTTAGCCTTGGCCAGCCCCTTCTTTTCACGGATCGACGCATGAAGATTATCCGCAGCAAGACCTTCACCGCCGAGCGCGCCTGGGGCGCGCTCGACATCGCCAACATGAACGGCATCACCACGCGTCTGCACTGGACCGACCAGCCGTACAAATGGCACGTCAATGACGGTGAAGAGGTGTTTGTGGTACTCGACGGCAAAGTGCTCATGCACTATCGCGAAGAAGGTGAGGAGAAGCAGGCCTTGCTCGACGTTGGCGACATCTTCTACGCGTCCATCGGTACCGAACACGTCGCTCATCCTCAAGGCGCGGCGCGGATTCTGGTGATCGAAACCGAAGGCAGTGTCTGACCTCATATCTACAAAACAGATAACAGTTAGAGATATTACCCGTTATATAGATATTCGATTCGGTTCTACCATGAACTCAACCTCACCTGAGGACAGGAGTTCATGATGATTTGCCCTAACAGCGCCAAACCTGGCATCAAGCCATTCAGCCAGCTTCAACACCCGCGTGAAGTGATCCGCCAATTCACCCCGAACTGGTTCGCCGCGACCATGGGCACCGGCGTGCTGGCGTTGGCGCTGGCGCAATTGCCGGTGTCCATTCCCGGCCTGCACGCCGTGGCCGAAGGTCTGTGGCTGTTCAACATTCTGTTGTTCGTGCTGTTTACCGCTGCCTACGCGGCACGCTGGATTCTGTTCTTCGACGAGGCGCGGCGGATCTTCGGCCATTCCACGGTTTCGATGTTCTTCGGCACCATCCCGATGGGACTGGCGACCATCATCAACGGCGTTCTGCTGTTCGGTCTGCCGCGCTGGGGCGAGGGCGTCATTCATCTCGCCGAAGTGCTGTGGTGGCTGGACGTGGCGATGTCGCTGGCCTGCGGCGTGCTGATTCCCTACATGATGTTCACCCGTCAGGAACACAGCATTGATCAGATGACCGCTGTCTGGCTGCTGCCGGTAGTGGCGGCGGAAGTGGCGGCGGCCAGCGGTGGACTGCTGGCACCGCATCTCGCCGATGCGCACTCGCAACTGGTGGTGTTGGTGACCAGCTACGTACTCTGGGCATTTTCTCTGCCGGTGGCGTTCAGCATTCTGACCATCCTGTTGTTGCGAATGGCCTTGCACAAGCTGCCCCACGAAAACATGGCGGCCTCGAGTTGGCTCGCCCTTGGGCCGATCGGCACCGGCGCCTTGGGCATGTTGCTGCTGGGCGGCGATGCCCCGGCGATCTTTGCGGCCAATGGTCTGCCGGGCGTCGGTGAAATCGCTTCGGGCCTGGGGGTGGTCGCCGGGATCACCTTGTGGGGCTTCGGTTTGTGGTGGATGTTGATGGCGCTGCTGATCACCGTGCGATACCTGCGTGACGGCATCCCGTTCAACCTTGGCTGGTGGGGATTTACCTTCCCGCTGGGCGTTTATTCGCTGGCGACTCTGAAACTGGGCAGCACGTTGCACCTGACGTTCTTCAGTGTGGCCGGTTGTGTACTGGTGACGTTGCTGGCGGTGATGTGGCTGATCGTCGGTAAACGCACGCTGCAAGGTGCGTGGCGCGGCGAGCTGTTTGTTTCACCGTGCATTGCAGGTTTGAAGAAATAACCTGCGAAGATTAGGTAATGTGTGGCCCGGATCGCGGTTCGAGATTCTTATAAGCGTAGCCAGGCCACTCGCTACCTTCTCTTTCCAAAAACAACAGGGTCACACGGAAGATGAGTCACCCCTCACAGTTCAACCTGCTGCGCACCCGGCGCTTCCTGCCGTTCTTCATCACCCAGTCGCTGGGCGCGTTCAACGACAACGTGTTCAAGCAGTCGCTGATCCTCGCCATTCTCTACCGGCTGACCATCGAAGGTGACCGCTCGATCTGGGTCAACCTGTGTGCGCTGCTGTTTATCCTGCCGTTCTTTCTGTTTTCGGCGCTTGCCGGACAGTTCGGGGAAAAATTCGCCAAGGACGCGTTGATCCGTCTGATAAAACTGGCAGAAATCGCCATCATGGCCGTGGGATCCGTCGGCTTCCTGTTCGATCACTTGTCATTGATGCTGGTGGCGCTGTTCGCCATGGGCACGCACTCGGCACTGTTCGGGCCGGTGAAATATTCGATCCTGCCCCAGGCATTGCGCGACGACGAACTGGTCGGCGGCAACGGGCTGGTGGAAATGGGCACGTTCCTGGCGATCCTGGCCGGGACTATCGGCGCCGGGGTGATGATGTCGTCGGCCAATTACGCGCCGGTGGTGTCCGCCGCAATTGTCGGCATCGCCGTGCTGGGTTATCTGGCCAGTCGCAGCATTCCTCGCGCTGCGGCGGCGACCCCGGAAATGCGCTTGAACTGGAACATCTTCAGTCAATCCTGGGCGACCTTGAAACTGGGCCTCGGGCAGACGCCAGCAGTGTCGCGCTCGATTGTCGGCAACTCGTGGTTCTGGTTCGTCGGGGCGATTTATCTGACGCAGATTCCGGCCTATGCCAAGGAGTGGATGCACGGTGACGAAACCGTGGTCACCCTGATCCTTACCGTGTTTTCGGTCGGTATCGCACTGGGTTCGATGCTGTGCGAGAAGCTATCCGGGCGCAAAGTCGAGATCGGTCTGGTGCCGTTCGGTTCGTTTGGCCTGACGGTTTTCGGGCTGTTGCTGTGGTGGCACTCCGGCGGAATTCCGGAGAGCGCCGTTGGCCACAGCTGGACTGAAGTGCTCGGCTTCGGTCACGCCTGGGCCGTATTGGTCGATATTCTCGGCCTCGGCATCTTTGGCGGTTTCTACATCGTGCCGCTGTACGCGCTGATTCAGTCGCGTACCGCCGAGAACGAGCGGGCGCGGGTGATTGCCGCCAACAACATTCTCAACGCGCTGTTCATGGTGATTTCGGCCATCGTATCCATCGTGTTGCTGAGCGTGGTCAAGCTGTCGATTCCGCAGCTGTTCCTGGTGGTGTCGCTGCTGAACATCGGCGTCAACGCCTACATCTTCAAGATCGTCCCCGAGTTCAGTATGCGTTTCATGATCTGGCTGCTCAGCCATTCCATGTACCGCGTCGAGCATCGCAACCTTGAAGCGATTCCCGATGAAGGCGCGGCCTTGCTCGTGTGCAATCACGTTTCGTTTGTCGATGCGTTGCTGATTGGCGGCGCGGTGCGTCGGCCGATTCGCTTTGTCATGTACTACAAGATCTACAACCTGCCAGTGCTGAACTTTATCTTCCGCACGGCGGGGACCATTCCTATCGCCGGACGTCAGGAAGACATTCAGATTTACGAAAAGGCCTTCACCCGGATTGCCCAGTATCTGAAGGACGGTGAGCTTGTCTGCATCTTCCCGGAAGGCAGGTTGACCGCCGATGGCGAGATCAACGAGTTCAAGGGCGGGCTGACGCGGATTCTCGAAGAGACACCGGTGCCAGTGATTCCGCTGGCGTTGCAGGGGTTGTGGGGGAGTTTCTTCAGTCGCGATCCGAACAAGGGACTGTTCCGGCGCTTGTGGTCACGGGTGACGCTGGTGGCGGGTTCGCCGGTTGCCGTTGAAGCAGCGCAACCGGTTGAATTGCAGGCGTTGGTCGGGGAGTTGCGCGGGTCAGTCAGATAATCATTGGCTGTGCTGGCCTCATCGCGGGCAAGCCCGGCTCCCACAGGATCTTCAGAGAGCACAGATTTTGTGCACACCCGAAAACCTGTGGGAGCGAGCTTGCTCGCGATGGCAGTAGTGGCTCAAGCGCTGACCTTGAGCCCGATCAACCCGGTGACGATCAACGCCACGCTGGCCAGCCGAATCAACGCCATCGACTCGCCAAACAGAATGATCCCGGCAATCACCGTGCCCACGGCACCGACGCCAGTCCAGATCGCATAAGCCGTGCCCAGCGGCAATTCCTTCATCGCCAGACCCAGCAAGCCCAAGCTGACTGCCATGGCGGCAACGGTGAGAACGGTCGGAAGCGGACGGGTGAAGCCATCGGTGTATTTGAGGCCGACGGCCCAGCCGACTTCGAACAGGCCGGCGAAAAACAGAATGATCCAGGACATGAAAGACCTCCATCGATTGACGGGGCCGTCCCCAGATTGAAAACTCGATTGAGCCGCAGGGTCGTCCCCGCGTGGCGCACATACTACCTAAAATTGTGCGCCGCGCCTTGATCCGGGATCAGTCGGCCGCTTTTTGCGCCAGCGCCTCACGGTCTTCTTTTTCGCTCATCCGTCGGAAGTACGTCGAAAGCAGCGCCCCGGAAATGTTGTGCCACACACTGAACAGAGCGCTCGGCACTGCCGCCAGCGGTGAGAAGTGCGCACTGGCCAGCGCAGCACCCAATCCCGAGTTCTGCATGCCGACTTCCAGCGCCAGGGATTTGCGCTGAGGCAGTGGCAGACCAAACAGGCGTCCGGTGAAATAACCCAGCAAATAGCCGAAGCTGTTGTGCAGCATCACCACAGCCATGATCAGCAGGCCGGATTCGGCGATTTTCGCCTGGCTGGCGGCGACCACGGCGGCGACGATGATCACGATGCTGACCACCGACACCAGCGGCAACACTTCCACCGCGTGGCGCACCTTGTCACCAAGCACCCGTTGCGCGACCACGCCGAGGATGATCGGCAGCAGGACCACTTGCAGGATCGACCAGAACAATTCCATGAACGAAACCGGCAACCACGCCGAAGCCAACAGCCAGATCAGCGCCGGGGTCAGCAGTGGGGCGAGGAGGGTGGTAACGGCGGCGATGGCCACCGACAGCGCCAGGTCGCCACGGGCCAGCCAGGTCATGACGTTCGATGAGGTGCCGCTCGGGCAGCAACCGACCAGAATCACCCCGACGGCGATTTCCGGCGGCAGGTGAAAAACCTGGCAAAGCAACCATGCCATCCCCGGCATGATCACGAAATGCGCAACTACGCCCAGCGCCACACGCCACGGATGGCGGGCGACGGCGGCGAAGTCGTCGAGTTTCAGAGTCAGGCCCATGCCGAACATCACCAGCCCGAGCAGCGGCACGATCGCGCCTTTGAGGCCGAGGAACCAGGCCGGTTGCAGGAACGCGATCACCGCGAAAATCAGGACCCAGTAAGCGAAGGTGTTGCCGACAAAACGACTCAGTGCAGCCAGTGCGCGCATGGCCTGTTCCTTATTATTAATGACAACACAAAACATTGTGGGAGCTGGCTTGCCAGCGATGACGGCATGTCAGACGCGATTTGAGCTATCTGTAACACCGCTATCGCTGGCAAGCCAGCTCCCACACTTGACTCGGTTTCTTCAGTTGAAACCGCTTTATGCTTAGATCCCTTGCGGAGTCTCTTCGCCGCCCAGTGCTTCAACCAGCGCCGGGAGGAAGTCGCCGAACGTCAGCATCATCAGGGTGAAGCTGGCGTCCAGTTGACCGAGGGCTTCGTCGCCACCGTCCTGTTCCGCCTGATCCTGCAACAGGTCTTCGAATTTCAGACGTTTGACGGTCATCTTGTCGTCGAGCATGAACGACAGTTTGTCCTGCCAGGCCAGCGACAGTTGAGTCACCACTTTGCCGGTGCTCAGGTGCAGCTGGATTTCTTCGCTGGTCAGGTCCTGACGCTTGCAACGCACGATGCCGCCGTCTTCGTGGGTGTCGCGCAATTCGCACTCGTCCAGAACGAAGAAGTCCGGAGCGGCTTGCTGGGTGGTGACCCATTCGGTCATCACGGCGGTCGGCGCGGTTTTCACGGTCAGCGGGCGAACCGGCAGGGTACCGATCACTTCACGCAGGGTGGAGAGGAGGTCTTCGGCGCGTTTCGGGCTGGCCGAGTTGACCAGGATCAGACCCTGTTTCGGCGCGATAGCGGCGAAGGTTGACGAGCGGCGGATAAAGGCGCGCGGCAGGAACGCCTGGATGATTTCATCCTTGATCTGATCGCGTTCCTTCTTATAGACCTTGCGCATCTGCTCGGCTTCGATCTCTTCGACCTTTTCCTTGACTGCATCGCGCACGACGCTGCCCGGCAGGATGCGTTCTTCTTTACGGGCGGAGATCAGCAGGAAGTCACCGCTGACGTGCACCAGTGGAGCATCTTCGCCCTTGCCGAACGGCGCGACGAAACCGTAGGTGGTCAACTCCTGGCTTGCACATGGACGCGCCAGTTTGGTGGCCAGTGCAGTTTCCAGCGCCTCGGCATCGACAGGCAGGTCTTGGGTCAGGCGATAGATAAGCAGGTTTTTGAACCACATGGGGTGAGTCTCTCCTTTATACAAAGGGGGGCATTATTGTCTTCGCCGGGTCATAGGCCAACCCTTCTCTAAGCCTTTGGAAGGGCTAAGAAAATTAATTAAAAAAGTGCTTGCCAGAGGTTGGGTCGCTCCGTAGAATGCGCGCCACACCGAAGCGAAGGGTGATTAGCTCAGCTGGGAGAGCGTCTGCCTTACAAGCAGAATGTCGGCGGTTCGATCCCGTCATCACCCACCATTCGTTTCAAGTGTTTAGCGCAGCGGTAGTTCAGTCGGTTAGAATACCGGCCTGTCACGCCGGGGGTCGCGGGTTCGAGTCCCGTCCGCTGCGCCATATTCGGTAACCTGGAACACTGAACGCCAGGTCACCACGGAAAAACCCGCCAAGGCGGGTTTTTTTCTGCCTCGAGTTGTACCTGCGGGATGTGTCGTTTCACCGGTTTTCGGATTTATTTGAAAAAAACTTCAATTAAATCAACACATTACGAAAATCTGTGGCATAATGCGCCCCGTAACGAAGCGAAGGGTGATTAGCTCAGCTGGGAGAGCGTCTGCCTTACAAGCAGAATGTCGGCGGTTCGATCCCGTCATCACCCACCATTCGTTTCAAGCGTTTCGCGCAGCGGTAGTTCAGTCGGTTAGAATACCGGCCTGTCACGCCGGGGGTCGCGGGTTCGAGTCCCGTCCGCTGCGCCATATTCGGTAATCTGGAACACTGAACGCCAGATCACCACAGAAAGCCCGCCTTGTGCGGGCTTTTTGCTGTCCGGGATTTGGCTTTTGCCGGGCCAGAACATGCGAAAGCGACCTTTGACGGTCGCTTTTTTCGTTTCTGGCGCTGCTATTGCGCCGAGTTGCGGCTGTGGCGGTAATCGCTGACCGCTTCATACACCGCTTTGCGCAACCGGTTGATCCCGCCAATCGGGCGATGGGCATCGATGCCGAACCAGGGATTGAACGACAGGTTGTCGCATTGCAGGTTCAGCGCCGGGGTGTCGAAGTCCTGCGGGAGCAGGGTGATCCTGGCCACTGTCTGGAATGGGCTGTCCTGTTCGCGCCATTCGATGCTGGTGTCTTCGATCGGCATGTACTTGTTCGCGTCCTGCCGCTGGATCTGCAACACGAAACACGCCGGTATCCGGTCTGTCGACAGTTGTTGATTCAATGCATTGCGCAGGAAGTTCGGCAGATCCTGGTTCTGTTTCGGCAAGGTATAAGCAGGGCAGCGCTCCGGATCCGGCATCACCCGGAACTTGGCATTGGCCTCGCCGAACTTGTAGGGCGATACCGAGAAATATGTCGTGCGGGTCGGGCTTTCCGGCGGTGGCGAAAGGGTTGCCAGCGCAATGAACAGATGCCGGATCTGCCAACTGCGCGGATCCCACCCCGGAAAAAACGCCATGATCTTCTTGCCGTCAGCCTGCGCCGCCACATTCTGACGGTACTCGGCGACATCGCTGACAAAGAAGTTCGGATGGCTGAACATCACGAAATCCTGCTCGTGCAGCCCCTGACGGTCACCCAGCAACTGCTTGCCCGGCACATCGAGCAATTTGAGCGCCATGCCCCGGGCATCGCGGATGCTGTCGAATTGCGGATAGGCGTTGCCGTTGGACAGACGCATCGTCGCTTTCCACAGCTTGCCCGGTTCGCTGAAGACGCCCTGGCGCAATTCCTGAGCCAGATCCGGCAACACCTGCACGTCGGCCTTCACGCAGCCGTGGGCTTTGGCATGGGCATCGCGCAGGTAGCGGGTGCTTTCGCGGTGCTGATCGACGATGCGCACGGCGGTCTGAATCACATCCTGGGTCATGGCGGCTTCGCCGTCCGGAATCTGCTCGAGCGCCGACACCGGGCCACGGTACTGCCAGGCGAACCACGCGGTGGTCAGGGCCCAGCCAATCAGGCCGATCACCAGCAGGATCAACAAGGTTTTGCCCAGTAACCGTCCCAGCCAGAGCCAGAAACGCGCCAGCATCGAAGGTCTTTTGAAGGAATTGAAGATCATGGCAGTTGCGCCTCCAGCGGGCCGCCCAGCACTTTCAGGTATTCGAGCAGCGCCCAGCGTTCTTCTGGCTGCAGCAGTCGGCCGATCACCCCGTTGCCGCGCTCGCCGGCGCGGAATTCGTGGCCGCTGTTGTGATTGCCGGTGATGCGGGTGTCGAACAGGAAGCCGTTGGTGAAGGCTTCGGTGCGGTAGCCCAGATGGCGCGGGTCGTATTCGAAGGTGCCTTTATAGAACGTGGTGGCGCGCTCATCCTGAGGCGACAGCAACTGATAAAGGCTCGGCACCGAGCCGTTGTGCAGGAACGGGGCCGTGGCCCATACGCCGGCGAGCGGACGCGCCTTGTAGGCGACTTTTTCGCGAACGCCGATCGGTAGACCGAAGCCATCGAGTTGTGGTTTCTCGGCGGCGGTGATGCCCGCTTCGCGATAGGCACGGTTTTCCACGAAGGCGGTGACGTAAGCCAGCCCCTTGGCCACTGACAGCTGGCTGAGGTCCAGCGGTTCCTTGGGTTTGGGGTGCAACTTCACGTCCATTTGTTCGAGTTCCGCCGGGTTCCATTGCAGGGCGGTTAGGTCGAAACGGTGATTGGCAATGTTGTTGGCGGCATTCGGGTCGGTGCCGATCACGTCCACCGGGAGCATGTGCAGATGTTGCACCCAGCGCTCGCCTTCCTGGGTCTGACGCGGAACATGGCATCCGGCGCAGTTCTCGGCGAACAAGGCTCGCCCCCTGGCTGCCAAGGGTTTGTCGACGACGCCTAGCACTTCTTCAGGCCATGCCGGCGGCCGCAGCTTTTGCAGGGTTTCTTCGATCTTGTGCAGATCACGCACACGTACGCTGGAGGCATAGCGCTCATCTCCCTGTAGCGGCTGGCCGTTGGCGTCGAAGAAATTCAGAGTGGCGCCGACACCCAGCGCCTCGCCGATGTTGCGCGCCATCGGTTGTTGCGCCGAACCGTTCCACTGCACCCAGTCGAACGTCCACATGTCCCACAGCTGCGGGTAATCCACCGGGGCGTTGGCTACGCGGTAATTGCTCGGGGAGATCGCATCGCCGAAGGTCGCGTTGGCAATGCGACCGAAGGCATCGGTGCGGCCCGGGCCTTCTTCGGTGGGGTAGAGGCCGCGATGGGTGTCGTTCCAGGCCACTTTGATAAAGGTATTCAGTGAGCCTTTGAAGTCTTTGCGCAGTTGTTCGTGGCGTGCGTCGTAGTCGTTGCCCAGCACGTGGCGGGCGAAGCGCTCGAATTTCCATGGGTTGTAGTAGGTCGAGGTGAGGCTTGCGACCAATGCCTGTCCGAAACTGCCGCCGCGCAATGTCGGAACGCTGGAGGGCAACACATGCTGAGCCGAACCGCCGTCGATGCGTATCGCCTGGCCATTGAAGTGCAATTCACCGGTATGGCAGGCCGCACAAGTGATGTCGAGATATTGCTCGGAACTGCCGGGATTCTGATGCCGGGCGAAACCCACCGGCAGATTCCCCGGATTGTCCGGGGTGGCTTTTTGCTGCGGATCGATCAGAAAGCCGAAGCGCGCGAGGTATTCCGGGGAGGCAAAGCGTTGCTGCGAGAACGGCAGCTCCAGCGCCTCAAACCATTCGTAACGAAGGCCTTTGACCTGCGTCCCCTGCGGGGTGAAGTAGTAGGTCTGACGCTCTTGCTCAGTCCACTGGTTCAGGTAATGCACCTGTTTTGCAGGGGCGGGGAAGGGCAACCTCGGATTGGCCACATAGTAAAGAACCACCGCCAGAACCAGTCCCAGCAGCACCACGATCAGCGTCAACACACGGTATAAGAAGCGCAAGATGAACATCCTTGTCGAGTTGTTGCGCTGTTATGCCTGAGCCGAGTCCTGTGCGGCAAGTGGCCATTACGCCAAGTGTTGTGGGATGTGGCATCAAATATCGTCAGAGCAAGATGACAGAAGCTTCATCGTGGCTTTCGCCAAATGCTTTTTAATCCCTGAACTTATCGGAAGATTCCTGCTCTCATGCCGGTAGCCATTGGTCGTGGCGGCCTGATAAGCTCGCGGCTTTACTCGATTGCCCTTTCGGCGCATGAACAAGGAAATAGCATGAAACAGCATCGGTTGGCGGCGGCGGTTGCCCTGGTTAGCCTGGTACTCGCGGGTTGTGATTCGCAGACCAGCGTAGAGCTGAAAACCCCGGCGCAAAAAGCTTCCTACGGTATCGGCCTGAACATGGGCAAGAGCCTTGCTCAGGAAGGCATGGATGATCTGGACTCCAAAGCGGTAGCCCAGGGCATCGAAGATGCCGTCGGCAAGAAAGAACAGAAGCTGAAAGATGAAGAACTGGTCGAAGCTTTCGCCGCGCTGCAAAAGCGTGCCGAAGAGCGTATGGCCAAGATGAGCGAAGAGTCGGCAGCCGCCGGCAAGAAATTCCTCGAAGAAAACGGCAAGAAGGCTGGCGTGACCACCACCGCTTCCGGTCTGCAGTACGAAGTGGTCAAGAAAGCCGACGGCCCACAACCTAAGCCTACCGATGTCGTGACCGTTCACTACACCGGCAAGCTGACCAACGGCACCGTCTTCGACAGCTCCGTCGAGCGCGGCAGCCCGATCGATCTGCCGGTCAGCGGTGTGATCCCGGGTTGGGTCGAAGGCCTGCAACTGATGCACGTTGGTGAGAAGTACAAGCTGTACATCCCTAGCGATCTGGCTTACGGCGCACAATCGCCAAGCCCGGCAATCCCGGCCAACTCGGTTCTGGTTTTCGACCTGGAACTGCTGGCCATCAAGGATCCAGCCAAAGAAGACGCCGCCGCCAAGTAATCTGCGCCGGTTTCAACAACAACGCCTCGCTTATGCGGGGCGTTGTTGCATCTGGACGATGGTCGGCGTAAACAGACCGAACCGATGTCGGTCATGGTAGTCCTAGACTTTAAGGTTGCCCGCGCTAGACGCCCGGGGCCGCCAAGTCAATGAAATATTGGGATTTTTTATGTGAGTAAAAAACGCCCGATCTGAGCGCAGCCCTTATGAAACGGGGCTCTCAGCGCTGAAATGCAGCTCTGTTCACAAGGTTATCCACAATTTGTGTGGATAACATTTCAACGGGAGAAATAAATGAAAGCGCCGTGGAATTTCGCCCGATTCCTGCCTTTGGCCGGACGCTTGCTGGCTCGTGGCCGCTTGCCGACCTTGTTGTTCGCCGTGGCCAGCAAAGGCGCCGCCCAAGGCAATCGCCTCGGCAAACTGAAGGACGATTTGCGTCTGTTGCAGGCATTGTGTCTGGCGTACTGGCGCGGCGAGTACCGCGCGATCAGCGCCAAGGCGATCGTTTCAGTGGTGGCCGGTCTGATGTACTTCCTCAGCCCGGTGGATGCGATCCCGGATTTCATTCCCATGTTCGGCATGCTCGATGACATTGCTGTCCTCGCCTGGCTGATGAAAACCCTCGACGATGAACTGAACGCCTTCCGTCTGTGGCGTCAGCGCCAGGCGCCGGAAAAGCTCAGAGTGGTCGAGCGTTTGCCCGATACGCCCGAGCAACTTCAGCTTCAGGGGCCGAAAAAGTCCTGAATCGCGACAGCCTCTTATACAGATAGATACCCCCCACGACCTTGGCCGCTGTTAGGATTACACTTCTAGGGAAAAGTGCCGACTCGCTAAGTGTTGTTGTCCTACGGGGTAGTCATGGATATTCAGATAATTGCACGCGATGGCGAGCCCGAATATGCGGTTCTGCCATGGGCTCAGTATCAGGCTCTACTGAAAGCAGCAGGCATTAACGAAGCACCGTCGCAACCGGCTCCAGCGCCGCTTGCGGCAACCCCGGACCCGATTCTTCCCGGTCTGGATCAGTTACGCAGTTTGCGCGAAGGGAAGGGCATCGCCATCGAGGCGCTGGCCCGCACGGTAGGCATCAGCCCGTCTTACCTGGCCATGATCGAAAGTGGCGAGCGTCTGCCCGACGCCGCGATTCGTCGCAGCCTGGCCTGGGAGTTGACGGTGCCAGGGTGGAGGGAACAATCGTGAGCGTACGCATCAGTCGTCAACATTGGGACGGATTGCTGGGGGAACTGGACCAGGCGCGCAGGCAGCGCCATCTTTTGACTTATCGAGCCTTGCTTGAGCGCCTGCAATTGCCCACGCCGGCGATGCAGACATTGACCGCTGCACTGGAGCACCTTGCCGCGCTGGACGCTAAAGCCGAACAACCGTTGCGCAGCTCGTTGGTGATCAGCCAGGGTGCCAGTCGCCTGCCACGTACCGGTTTCTTTGAATGTGTCGAGCGTCTGGGGCGTTTTTCCGGGCCGTCCGACGGCGTTGCCGCCGCTTCCTGGCATGCCTCGGAAGTGGTGCGGGTCTTTGAGTACGAGTATCCGGAATCGGCGGAGGCCTGAGTGTTTTTACGACTCAAGGCGCGGGCAAGTTACTGGCTGGCCCGTAGGCTGTTTCACTGGTCGTGGTTCGTCCGTCAGCCCCGCGGCTGGCGCTGGCTCGAAGGTCAGTTTGCGCGCATGGCCAATCTGGGCGATGTCGGCGCGCAAAGCTTTTACGGGCACATCCTGACGTTTCGCGGGGTTGGACTGGGCGCACGTGAGGAAGGTGTGCGGTTGCTGCGACTGGCGGCGCTGGCCGGGGATGGCAAGGCGGCGTATCAAGTCGGTGTCATCAGTCTTGCAGGTACGCCGAGCAAAGCGCCCGATCCTTCGGAAGCCGCTCGCTGGTGGACCATGGCCGCGAAGGCCGGGCATCCGTTGGCCGAGCTCAAGTTGAAAGAGCTGGCCGGCCGAGACGCTTCTCGATAAGCAAATCATCTGTTCCGTGAACGGGGCGTGAGGGCAACCTCCCGCCCCGTTTTTGCGTCTACTGTTCGAGAAAGATCAGTTACAGACTTCTCCTACATCCTCCGCCTACTCGCCTGACTTCTTTTCTGTTTGATCCCCCGCAAAGTCCCTCGCCTGATTTTTGCGCAAGGGAACGCACATGTTCGACCCGGTTTTTCGTTTCGCCATGCGCATGGGAATGCGCTGATGGATGTCGTCAATCGCATCGAGCAAGAACTCGACAGCTTTCCCCGCACCCTCGATCTCTATCGCAAACAGCTGCAGCACTGGCTCAGTCGCTCGGCAGATGGCGTCAGTCATGCGGCCGATCTGCCTTCGCTGATGGGGATGGAGCGGATCATCCGTTTTGGCGAACACAGGACGGCGGTTGCGATTGACGACGGCCATTTTTCTTCTGCGGTCGTGCAATGCCCGGAATCCGGGCCGATGGAGATCGAGAGCAAGTTCGAGTCGGCCTACGACATTCCGTTGGGCGACATCGTTGTCGATGTGATGGCGGTGGAGGGCGGTGCAGTCACGTCCGTCACCCTTGATGCTCAGGGCAAGGGAGTGTTCACCGGTGAGGCGGGCAAGTTTTATCGGGTGGTGGTGCACAGCGAGGCCAGCGAGCAGCAGGTTGATGCGCTTTTCGAATCCTACGATGGCCTGACTCGGCAGCTGGATGGCTGGCTGCGCAGCGAGTGGCAGGGCTTCAAGCCGCAGTGGTCACAGTCGGTGGCCACTGCGGCCGGGAACGGCATGCTGGCCGGGAGCTGGGCGGCGATCGAGGGGGTGTGGGACAGCATTGGGTTGCTGTCGGAGATTCTCCAGGATCCCGCAAAGTTTGCCGAGCGGTTGGGCAGTGGCGCCGCACAGCTGATCGCGCTGGCAGAAACAGCGCCTGAAATGATGGAGAAGCTTCAGTTACTGGTCAGTGACGAGGCGGCGCTGTGCCTGTTGCTGCGAACTGCCAGCCTCTGGCTGGAGATGCTGCCACCCAATGAAATTGCCGGGAAAACTGCCGAAGCGGTATCGATGTTGGTGGTGCAGTTGCTGATCGATGTGTTGATCGGCGTTGTGCTGACCTTCGTTGGCGCCGGGGCGGGGATCGCGTATCTGGCCTTGCGCCTGGCGGATCGTGGCGCTCAGTTGCTTTCGGCGGTGACGCGTCTGGTGAAGGCGATGTTCGGCATCGTCAGCACCTTCATCGGCTACGTGAACAAGTACAAGTCCGTCGCCGCTCGGGGTATCGCCGCCGGGGTGAAAAAGGGTCGCATGCAATTGCGCTGGGATGCACGGCGTAATGCTTCTTTGAAAAAAGACGAGCACCACGACGACACGCCGGATCAGGCGAAAAATCCCAACGGTGACAGCGCTGATTGTGCGCCGCTGACTTGCACCAATGGCTGTCCGGTGTCGATGGTCACTGGCGAGGAATTGCTGACGCTGACTGACGGCGTGCTTGATGGACTGCTGCCGTTCGAGTTCAGCCGGTTGTACCGCACCAGTGCGGCCGAGATCGATGTCGGGTTGGGGTTCGGCTGGAGTCATTCGCTGGCGCATCGGTTGGAGATTGATGGCGCTGCGGTGGTCTGGGTGGATCACGAGAACCGGCGCACGCGGTTTCCGTTGCCGAGCGTTGAGCGGCCGGCGATTCACAACAGTTTGTCGCGGGCGGCGATCTTTCTGGGGGATGAACCGGAGGAGTTGATTGTTGCGCTGGCGGGGGACGCGGCGCGCTTTTATCACTTTCGGGCCGGGCGTCTGACTGCGGTTAGCGATGCCTACGGTAACCGGTTGCGTATTACGCGGGATCTTCTGGATCGCGTTGAGCGCCTCGACAACGGCGCTGGGCGTTCCTTGTTGCTGCGCTATGAGCGGGCGCATCTGGTCGCGGTCGATTATCAGGTCTGGCGCGATGCGGCCTGGCGTAGCGAGCAGACGCTGGTCAGTTACCGCTTCGATGCTCGCCATCGATTGATCGAAGCCTCGAACGCGGTCGGCGAGTGCGAGCGTTACGACTACGACGACCAGCACGTCATCCTGCAACGGCAACTGAGCGGTGGCGCGAGTTTCTTCTGGGAATGGGAGCGTTCCGGCAAGGCGGCGCGATGCGTGCGGCACTGGGCGTCGTTTTCGCAGATGGATACGCGTTACGTCTGGGATGACGCCGGTCGTGTCACCGTGCATTACGTCGATGGGACTGAAGAGACTTACGTCCACGACGACACCGCGCGGCTGGTGCGTCAGGTCGCCGCTGACGGGGGCGAACAGCTCAAGGCCTACGATTCGGCGGGCCGGCTGGTCGCCGAGCAGGATGCGCTGGGCGCGGTTACCGAGTACCGCTATGACGACGTCGGGCGGCTGATCGCGCTGATTCCGCCGGACGATGCGCCGACGTCCTACGAGTACCGCAACGGTTTCCTGCACAGCCGCTCACGCGGTGATGCGGTGTGGACGTACCGGCGTAATGCGCAGGGGGATATCACCGAAGCGGTCGATCCGGCCGGTCATGTCACCCATTACCACTACGACGCGCAGGGTCGGTTGCTGTCGATCCGTTATCCGGACTCCGGTCGCCATGTGTTCGTGTGGAACGACCTCGGGCAACTGGTCGAGGAAAGTCTGCCGGACGGTGGAGTTCGGAAGTTTTCCTACGACGCTTTGGGGCGGCGGATTACTGCTCAGGACGAGCATGGCGCGGTCACCCACCACGCGTGGGACGCCGTTGGCCGGCTGATCCAGACCACCTCGCCTACCGGGGCGACACGGGCGTTCAGCTACAGCGCCTACGGCCAGATCACCGCCGAACGCGATGAACTGGGGCGCATCACCCGTTACGAGTATGACGACGACCTGCATCGGGTCAGTCGCCGGATCAATCCCGACGGCACGCGGCTGCAGTACCGCTACGACCATGCGCAGCTGCTGCTCACGGAAATCGAGAACGAGTCCGGCGAAAAATACCGGCTGGACTACACGCCCACCGGATTGATCCGGCAGGAAACCGGCTTCGATGGTCGGCGCACGGCGTATGCCTACGACCGCAACGGGCATCTGCTGGAAAAGACCGAATTCGGCGACGACGGCTCGACGCTGGTCACCGGCTATCAACGTGATGCTGCTGGGCGTCTGCTGCTCAAGACCCTGCCGGACGGGGTCGAGGTCAGCTACCGCTATGACCGTCTCGGTCGACTGGTCGGCGTGGATGACGGCCAGGATCACCCGCTGGCCTTCGAATACGACCTGCAGGACCGTCTGGTGCGCGAGCATCAGGGCTGGGGTACCTTGCGCTACACCTACGATGCCTGCGGCCAGCTCACCCGTCTGCGCCTGCCAGACAACAGCAAGCTCGACTACCACTACGCCAAGGGCGGCGCACTGACCGCGATCGACCTCAACGGCGCCTCGCTGACCCGTCATGTCTACCAGAACGGCCGCGAACAGCAGCGCCAGCAAGGCCTGCTGCTCAGTGAATACACCTACGACGAACAGGGCCGCTTACGCGCCCACGCCGTAGGCCATCAACGCAGTGCGCTGTACCGCCGCGACTTTGCCTACAGCGCCAACGGCAACCTCGAACACATCGCCGACACCCGCCACGGCCAGCGCAGCTACCAGTACGACACCCTCGACCGGCTGATCCGCGTACGCCACACCCGCGACGATGTACCGGAAAACTTCGCCCACGACCCGGCCGGCAACCTGCTGATGCAGGACCGTCCGGGCCCGACCCACATCAAGGGCAATCGCCTGTTGATGCAGGGCGACCGTCACTACGATTACGACGCCTTCGGCAACCTGATCCGCGAACGCCGCGGCCGCGCGCAGCAGCTGGTCACCGAATACCGCTACGACAGCCAGCACCGCCTGATCGGCCTGACCCGTCCCGACGGCACCAGCGCCACCTACCAGTACGACGCCTTCGGCCGGCGCATCCGCAAGACCGTCGACGGCCAGACCACCGAATTCTTCTGGCAAGGCGACCACCTGATCGCCGAAAGCAGTAAAGAACAGCACCGCAGCTTCATCTACGAACCCGGCACCTTCCGCCCGCTGGCGATGCTCGACGGCAAAGGCCCGAAACGCGCCTGCCCGTTCTACTACCAGCTCGACCACCTCGGCACCCCGCAGGAGTTGACCGACTACAGCGGCGACATCGTCTGGTCAGCCAAATACAGCGCCTACGGCAAGGTCACCTCGCTAGAGCTGGCGACCGACGACTACCTGAACCAGCCGCTGCGCTTTCAGGGACAGTACTTCGATGACGAAAGCGGGCTGCATTACAACCGGCACCGGTATTACGACCCGGACGTGGGACGGTATCTGACGCCGGATCCGGTGAAGCTGGCGGGTGGGCTGAACCAATACCGGTACGTGCCGAATCCGACGGGGTGGGTGGATCCGTTGGGGTTGACGTCCAATTGTCCGCCGCCGAATAAGCCGGGATGTCCGGTGCCGGATGGGGTGGGTGGATCAGTTGTTGATGAAGGCGAGCCAGCGCTGCCGAAGATGACTGCGCAGGAGCGGCGGGCGAGAATCGATGAGTTGGCAGAAAACATTGCATTAAAAGAGTTGAAATATATGGAAAGCGCTAACAAAAAATCTCATTTTTTACAAAAGCATGGCGCCCAAACTACTCTTGCTTCGCAGCAAGAGCGTTTGCAATATGCTAAAAACCCTACTACGGGTAAGGTTGAGATGAAACTAAATAAAAAAACTAAGCTTATGGAGCCAAGCATTCCGCGAGCTGCAACTAGATTTATAAGTCATAGAGATCAATTGAATGCAATTAATCGTGCTAAATTAATTTTCCGACGGACTGGGAGTATATCGCTTTCATCTCTCCCAGTGGAAATGGGAAGAAAGGTTGGAGAGGGGTATAGAGGGAAGAAAGTGGAATATATAGAACCAACAAGAACTGTCGTTATACTCGATGCTCATGGTGAGGCGATAACGGCTTATGTGGATTGATATAAAATGAAACGTAATCCAAAGCTTTCAATTTTACCTGGATTTCTATTTGTCTTCGATATTGACTATCCTCACGAAGGGGCCGTTGAAGAGCTAATATGTCTGGCTGATGTAAATAATTCTTCTGATTTGATTAGAGTTTTTGATGCTGTTCTGAAACCGGAATTTGTTGGGTACTCTGAATCGGATAGGTGTTGGATAATTGATACGATTTCCTATTGTTTGGAAAGGGGAGAAACATTTGTTGAGGTTTTGGAAAAGAGAAGTTTTTTATTTTCTGACGAGATAGTCGATGGGCGTGGATTTATGCGCGTATTGCTAGAATGTCTTTCTTTATATCAGGCTGAGATAGGTAAAGTTAAAGATCTATAGGGTTACGTTTTATGCTTGAGATTTTTATGTGTTTTGGGTGTTGGGTTGGTTGGTTGTTCTAATTGGTTTTTTATAATGATGGTAAAAATTGTGGTGGCTGAGTTATCTAGCCAAAGCCTGTTCGCCACGTTTTTGATAGATATGAAGTGATGTTGAAAGACCCATATATTAATGAAGAGTTTGAGCCGGGCTTAATGTGGTTTATAGGCGTTTTCGACGTTTATGATCGGGAGGAAACTCGAGGTGCGGAACTCGAGGTTTACAATCCTAATGATTCTGCTGATAGAGAGTTTCTTATCAGGAAGTATTGTCTTAATCTGCCATACCTTTCCTATAGGCATAAGCTAGTGCTCGTTGAACGTTTGGAGTTGCTGCTCTTGGAGCAAAATTATGACTTTCAAGAACTATTCGAGATCGACGAGTGTGAAGCTGCAAGTTGGCCGCGGGGAGAGTGGTACTCTCTAGAAGATCCGCGTGGCTTCTTCCAAGATCTTTATAAACTTGCGAAGGAAGCTTGGGGGGAAGACCTTGCGAAAGCCGCTGGTGAGGATCGGTCCACATGGTAATTATCGAGCTTTTACATCAGCGATGACCTGAAACGAGCGCCTCGTTAAAAGGTTGCGCGCGTATGCTGTCGATAACATGCACGCTATACCCCGGAACATTCTTCGCATGATGCTTCGCCTGCGAAGCCATCTCTGCCAACTGGCTCGCATCCAGTTGCGCACACGCTTCAGGATGCAAATGCACCACGCCAATGGACAATGACAGCAACGGAAACTCCTGACGAATACCCTGACGATTCGGCGCAACAAAACATCCAGCCTCCAAATGTTCCGGGCGGTAGAAACGGCGGCATTGGCTCTGGAAATCATCAAGCAATTGGTTCAGCCGTTTGCGCCAATCCTCCGGGCCGAGCACCAGCAGGAAATCGTCACCACCGATGTGACCAACGAAATCGCGGGACGGGTCGACGCGTTCGTTGAGGCATTGCGCCAGACACAGCAACACCTCATCCCCGCGCCCATATCCATAGATATCGTTAAAGGGTTTGAAGCTGTCGATGTCGACATAACAAATGACCGACTCGCGCCCCTGCTGCAGCAACCGCGTCAAACATTGCTGAATCGGCACATTCCCCGGCAGCAAGGTCAGCGGATTGGCGTATCGGGCCTGCTGGATTTTCAGTTCGGTAATCAGCTTGAGTACGTCAATCACCCGGCCCAGGCCCAGGTAGCTGCCGTTGAGGGTGATGATGAAATCTTCTTCGATGCGTTGCCGGGCGCGACTGGTGATCAGGCGGCTGACCTGTTGTAGCGACTGGCTCATTTCCACGGCGAGGAAGTCGTCGTTCATCAGGCGGCTGATCGGTTTGCGGGCGAAGAGGTCGGTGGCGAACGGTTTGAGCAGTGCATCGGATAACGAGTGACGGTGGACAATGCCGCATGGCTGGCCTTGTTCGTCGAGTACCGCCAGTGAGTTCAGGTTGGCCTGGCGGCGGAAGGCTTCCAGTACGGTGGCGGTCGGTGTGTCGCGATTCACGGCCGGTTGATCATTAAGCAGGGCGCTGAGGTCGCTGCCTTCATCGTTCAATGCAACGGCGCTGCTGTCGTGCTTGGGCATCAAGGCTCGGGCGTCGCGTGGCGGGTGTTCCTGAGGGCGCCCGAGCAAATAGCCCTGTACCAGATCGACACCCATCTCGGTCAGCACTGCCAGTTCTTCGGGTAGCTCGATGCCCTCGGCAATCACTTGGGCCCGAGAGGCTTTGGCGATTTGCAGGATCGATCCGACGAACTCGCGCTTCAGCGCGTCCTGATGAATGCCGTCGATGAAGTGCCGGTCGATCTTCACGTAATCCGGTCGCAGTTCCGACCACAGGCGCAGGCTCGAATAACCCGCACCAAGGTCGTCGAGGGCAATTGAAAAACCCATCGCTCGGTAGTGATGCAGCGCAGTCTGCAGCAACTGGAAATCATCGATCGGCGTCTGTTCGGTAAGTTCGATCACCACTTGGCTCGGTGGAATACCGAAATCCTGAAGCAGTTGCAGGGTACGCCCCGGTTGATGCGCAGCTTCGAGCAGGGACTCTGGAGAGACGTTGAGAAACAGCTTGCCCGGCAATTGCTGTTCGTTGAAACGACGACAGGCGCTTTGCCGGCAGGCGATTTCCAGTTCGCTCAAGCGCCCGGCCTGGCGGGCCACGGCGAACAGGGCAATGGGGGAGTGTAGCGGGCTGTTGGACGGACCGCGGGTCAGGGCTTCGTAGCCGAGAATGCGCCGTTCGGAGAGGCAAATGATCGGCTGGAACAGGCTGTGTAAACCGCTTTGAGTCAGGATCGAGCTCAAGGCACTCAGCTGTTCGGTCGTGGTCATGGCAATCTCTGGCGATAAAAAAAGGACTGGGAGCGTTCTCGATGAAGAAAACCGCTCCCAGTCCTTTATTGCACGACAGAATGATGACTGTTTGATGACGATCCGGGGATCATCAGCATTAAATTGCCATCACCTTACTTCTTTGCGACCTGGTTGCTCAGCTTCAGGTAATCCAGCAGCACGCGCCCGGTCTCGCTCAGGTAGGCGTCGTCTTCCGGTTTGACCTTGTCCGGCTCGGCGGCTGCCAGGGCGTCGTCGTCTTCTTTCTTCAGCTCTTTGAGCGGTTCTTCGCCTTTGGCCTTGCGACGGATGTTCTCCATCGCCAGTTGCTTGGCGTCGATGTCGGCGTGCTGGGCACGGCGTTCGGCTTCATTGAGGCTGACGGTTTTTTCTTCCAGCAGCTTCTGCGCCAGGGCCAGCTTGTCGCGGATGAACACGAACTCCGCGTCCTTGGCGGAACGGCTGTCATGTTCGGATTTCAGCTGCGCCAGGTACGGCTTGAACGGATCGCTGGCCGGTTTGATCGCCGCGCGGATGGTGTCCCACGGCATTGCTTCCGGCAGGGCGCTTTCGCCGATTTCCTTGGTGTCGATGATCGACGGGTAATCGATGTCCGGCAGTACGCCCTGATGCTGGGTGCTCTGACCGGAAACCCGGTAGAACTTGGCCAGGGTCAGTTTCAGTTCGCCATGGTTCAGCGGCTGGATGGTCTGCACGGTGCCTTTGCCGAAGGTCTGGCCACCGATGATCAGCGCACGGTGGTAGTCCTGCATGGCGCCGGCGAAGATCTCCGAAGCCGAGGCGGACAGGCGGTTGACCAGCAACGCCATCGGGCCTTTGTAGAACGCACCCGGGTTTTCATCTTCCAGTACATCGACCCGGCCATCGGCGTTACGCACGAGCACTGTAGGGCCCTTGTCGATGAACAGGCTGGTCAGCTCGGTGGCTTCCTGCAGGGAACCGCCGCCGTTGTTGCGCAGGTCGATGACCACGCCGTCGACTTTCTCTTTCTGCAGTTCGGTCAGCAGCTTCTTGACGTCGCGAGTGGTGCTCTTGTAGTCCGGATCGCCGGCACGGAAGGCCTTGAAGTCGAGATAGAACGCCGGAATCTCGATCACGCCAAGCTTGTAGTCCTTGCCGTCCTGTTTCAGGTTCAGCACGGACTTCTTCACGGCCTGGTCTTCGAGCTTCACCGCTTCACGGGTGATCGGCACGATCTTGCTGGTCTGGTCGTTCGGCGCATTGCTGGCCGGGATGACTTCCAGACGCACCACGGTGCCTTTCGGACCACGGATCAGCTTGACCACTTCGTCCAGACGCCAGCCGACCACGTCAACCATCTCTTTGTTGCCCTGGGCAACGCCGATGATCTTGTCAGCCGGAGCAACCTGTTTGGTCTTGTCGGCCGGGCCTGCCGGCACCAGACGCACGACTTTCACCTGGTCGTTGTCGCTCTGCAACACGGCGCCGATGCCCTCGAGGGACAGGCTCATGTTGATGTCGAAGTTCTCCGCGTTATCCGGCGACAGATAGTTGGTGTGCGGATCGTAAGACATGGCGAAGGTGTTGATGTACGCCTGGAAGATGTCTTCGGCGCGGGTCTGGTCCAGACGCGCCAGTTGATTCTTGTAGCGCTTGGTCAGGGTTTCCTGAATCTGTTTCGGCTCTTTGCCGGCGATCTTCTGCCGCAGCACTTCGTCCTTGACGCGTTTGCGCCACAGATCATCGAGTTCGGCGGTGGACTTGAGCCACGGAGCGTCCTTGCGATCGATCAGCAAGGTTTCCTTGGTGGTGAAGTCCATCTTGTCGACGCCTTTGTTCAGCTCGGCAAGGGCGAAGTCCAGACGCGCCTTCACGCGATCCAGATAGCGCTTGTAGATGGTGAACCCGGCGTTGAGGTCGCCGCTCTTGAGGAAGTCGTCGAACTGGGTCTTCCACTTGTCGAACTCGGCGATGTCGCTGGCCATGAAATAGCTGCGCGACGGGTCGAGCAGCTTGATGTAGCTGTCGTAGATGATCACCGAGCGCGCATCGTCGAGCGGCGGCTTGCTGTAGTGGTGACGCTTGAGCAACTCGACGACGTTCAGACTGGCGATCACTTCGTCGCGATCAGGCTGCAACTTGTCCCAGCTGTTGGCTGCGAATGTGCTGCCCGACACCGGCAACAGACCGATACCGATGAAAAGAGCGAGGGCGGTGCTGGGGAGCAGATGCTTCATGCTGATTCGACGCGGGGACAATTGATAACGCATATTAGGCCGTCTTTGAAGTCGCCGGTACCTCTACGCTCTGTACGATAACTGCTGTTCAGCGTTCGTTCAGACCCCAGGGCCGGTCGCATAATGCAAAAAGCCCGGCGCTACAGCTTCGGGCTCAGTCCAGACTCACTATGGAGGCACTGTGAAGGCATTGCAAGGCGTTGAAGGTCAAGTGGCATGGGTTGATGAACCAAGTCCTACATGTGATGTAGGACAAGTTCGCATCCAGGTGGCGGCAGCTGGCCTCAATCGGGCGGATTTATTACAGAAGGCCGGACTTTATCCGCCCCCTCCGGGTGCCAGCCAGGTGCTGGGTCTTGAGTGTTCCGGGGTGATCAGCGAGGTCGGCGCAGGTTCGTCCTGGCAGGTCGGTGACCGGGTATGCGCCTTGCTGGCCGGGGGCGGGATGGCGCAAGAGGTGGTCGTCGACGGACGGCATGTACTGCCGGTTCCGGAAGGCGTATCGCTGATCGAAGCAGCGGCGTTGCCAGAGGTGTATGCGACCGTCTGGCTGAATGTGTTTCAACTTGCGGCGCTCAAACCGGGTGAGAAAATTCTTCTGCACGCCGGCGCCAGCGGTATCGGCTCAGCCGCCATTCAACTGTGCAAGGCCTTCGGCAATCCGTGCTGGGTCAGCGTCGGCTCGGCGGAGCGGCTGGCCTACTGCGAATCGCTGGGTGCTCAGGGTGGGGTAGTTCGTACCGACGATCTGGAAAGCCTGCGGGATTTCGGGCCGTTCGACGTGATACTGGATCCGGTGGGCGGCAACTATTCGGCGTTGAACCTCAAGCTGATGGCTCTGGACGGGCGCTGGGTGCTGATTGGTTTGATGGGCGGCCGTGAGGCAAAACTGGATCTGGCCCAGGTATTGGCCAAGCGCGTGCAACTGCTGGGTTCGACCCTGCGCAGCCGTGACGATCAGTTCAAGGCTGATCTGTTCAGCGATCTGAGCCAGCACGTGTGGCCGTTGTTTTCCGAGGGGCGCTTAAAGCCGCAACTGGCCAAGGCGTTCCCGATCAAGGATGCCGAGGCAGCGTTCGCCGAACTGGCGAGCAATACGGTGGCGGGGAAGCTGGTGCTGGTGATCGACGAAAGCCTGAGCTGATCATCGACGTTTGTGGGAGCAGGCATGCTCCCACAAGACAATCGCTTACTTCCAGAGGTGGATCGGCCAGCCGGATTTCTCGGCCTCCGCAAGCAGTACCGGATCCGGGTTGACAACATGGGGGTAATCCACTTTCAGCAGCAGCGGCAGATCATTGCGTGAGTCGGAATAGAAACTCGCGCCCTCGAGGTTTTCCTCTTCGGCATCCAGCCATTCCAGCAGGCGGGTGATTTTGCCTTCGCGGTAGGTCAGGGTGCCCACGGTGTGGCCGCTGTATACGCCGTGCGCCACTTCCAGTTCGATTGCCAGGACCTCGTCGATGCCCAGTCGCTCGGCGATGGGTTTGACCAGGTGCGTGCCTGAGGCCGAGATCACCAGGATTCGGTCGCCGGCCTTGCGGTGGGCGGCGATGGTCTTGGTGGCGTCGCTGAAGATGATCGGCTCGATAAAGTCTTCCACCCACGGCACGACCAGATGCTCGACTTCCTCCGGGGTACGCCCGATCATCGGTTCAAGGCTGAAGTCCATGTAGTCTTCCATGCGCAACTTGCCATGGCTGTAGGCGTCCATCAGCTCGTTGTTCCTGCGCATGAACGACTCGGGATCGACCCAGCCCAGGCGCCCCATCTGCTCGCACCAGAGGGTGGCGCAGTCGCCGTGGATCAAGGTGTCGTCAAGATCAAAAATTGCCAGGGCCATCAGTTCAGTTCCCTCTTGGGTGTCAGCAAAGTCATCAGGCTACCTCACACAGGGCGGTGGGATCGATGGAAAGTGACAGGCGTTGACCGTCGGGGTGCAGATCCGCCGCCGAACGGTTGAGCACATCCACCACCAGTTCCACGCCCCGGGCTTCGACGCGGTAGCGGATCACGTTGCCCAGCAGGCTGTGGCTGCGGATTTGCGCATCGGGTTCGCCGCTGAGGCTCAGTTCGATGGCCTCCGGGCGAATCGCGATGCGGTGGTTGATAGGCCGCTGCAACAGCTTCGACGCGCTCTCGGCATCCAGCAGGTTGTAGTTGCCGATGAAGCCGGCGGCGAACACGTCGACCGGCGCGGTGTAGAGGGTTTCGGCATCGCCGCTTTGTACGATCTTTCCCTGATTCATCAGGAAAATCCGGTCAGACATGGTCAGGGCTTCTTCCTGATCGTGTGTGACGAAGATCGTGGTCAGGCCCAGTTCGCGCTGGATCTGACGGATCTGTTCGCGCAGGTGTTTGCGAATCCGCGCATCGAGGGCCGACAGCGGTTCATCCAGCAGCAACAGGCGCGGACGGGTCACCAGCGAGCGAGCGAGGGCGACCCGCTGACATTGACCGCCGGACAATTGATGCGGATAGCGACTGGCGAAGTCGTTGAGTTCAACCAGTTTCAGTACCTCGGCAACCCGCTTGTGGCTGTCGTCGGCGTTGACCTTCTGCATGCGCAAACCAAACGCGACGTTCTGTTCGACGGTCATGTTGGGGAACAGCGCGTAGCTCTGAAACACCATGCCGATCCCGCGTTTCTGCGGGGTGAGCGGCACGATGTCGACGCCATCGAGCAGAATCTTGCCGCCATCCACCGGCGTCAGACCGGCAATGCAACGCAGCAGGGTGGATTTGCCGCAACCGGACGGGCCGAGCAGGGTGACGAATTCACCCTTCTGGATTTCGCAGTTGATGTCGCTGAACACCGTGGTGCCCGCGTAGTTTTTCTGAAGGTGTTGGACGCTGACATAGCTCATTCGCTTTTGTCCTTGTTCAAGATGTTGGCGACCCAGGTCAGGACCAGCACGAAAAAGAAGTAGGAAATCACCAGCGCACTGGTGAAGTGACCGCTGCTGTTGCGCATGTTGTTCAGATAAACCTGCAGGGTCTCGTAGCGGGTGCCGACCAGAATGTTGGCGAACACGAACTCACCGAACAGGAACGAGAACGACAACAGCAACGCGACCATCAGGCCCTTGCGCAGGTTCGGCAGCACCACCAGGAAGGCCGCCTGAAAGGTGCTGGCGCCGAGCAGTTGGGCGGCGTCCATCAGGTCGCGCAGGTTGATCGCTTGCAGGTTGTTGGTGATCGCCCGGTACATGAACGGCAGCGCCACGGTGAAGTAGCAACCGATCAGGATCCACGGCGTGCCGACCATCGCGAACGGCCCGGAACCGTAGAGCTGCAACAGGCCCACCGACGAAACCACCGGCGGCACCGCGAAGGGCAGCAGGATCAGGATGTTCATCAGCGCATCGAGTTTCGGGAAGTGGTAATGCACCACGAACAGCAGCGGCAGGATCAGCACCACCGACAGGATCAGCGCGCCGACGCACACCAGCAGCGACTGGCCGAAGGCGTGCAGGAAGCGCGGATCGCTCCACAACTGGATGTACCACTTGAAGGTGAAACCGCTGGGCAGGATGGTGGCCGACCAACTGCTGGCGATCGAGTAAATCAGCGTGCCCACCAGTGGCAGCAGCAAAATGGCGAACAACAGATAGACCACGACGCGGTGGTAGACGCCGGCCGGGCCGGATTCAGCGCGAGACATGGTAGCTCCTCTTCAACAGCAGTTGATGCACGACGGTCACCAGGGTCATCAGTGCCACCAGCACCACGGCCAGGGCGCTGGCCAGGTTCGGATCGAGGGAAATGTCACCGGAGACCATCGCCGCAATCCGGATCGGCAGCACGTTGAAGTTGCCGGTGGTCAGCGCGTAAACCGTGGCGTACGCGCCGAGGGCGTTGGCCAGCAGGATCACGAAGGTGCCGAGCAGGGCCGGGGTCAGCACCGGCAGGCCGATGTGGCGCCAGAACTGCCAGCCGTCAGCGCCGAGCAGTGCGGCGGATTCGCGCCAGTCCTCGCGCAAGGCGTCGAACGCCGGATACAGCAGCAAGACGCCGAGGGGAATCTGGAAGTAGGTGTAAAGGATGATCAACCCGGTTTTCGAGTACAGGTTGAAGTCCTCGATGATCCCGGCCTGCTTCAACATGATGGTGATGCTGCCGTTGAAGCCGAGCAGGATGATGAATGCAAACGCCAGGGGGACGCCGGCGAAGTTGCTGGTCATGTTGGCGAAGGCGTTGACGAAATTGCGCAGTTTCGAATCGACCCGGCGCAGGGAATACGCACCCAGCACCGCGATGATGATGCCGAACACACTCGACCAGAAACTGATTTCGAGGCTGTACTGGATTGCCTGCAGATAGAACTTCGAACTGAAGATCTTGCTGAAGTTGGCGAAGCCCCAACCGAATTCTTCCGATTGCAGGCTGTTGATCATTACCCAGATCAGCGGGGCGATTTCGAACACGATAAAGAACAGCGCGAAAGGCACCAGGCACAGGGCGGCCAGCCATTTGCCGCGAGTCATTGAGTTCACTTGAGCAACTCCCGGCACACAGGTTTGTCGTGGGGCACGCCGAGCAGTTCGCAAACGGTGCCGCAGATGTCGGTCTGCTCAGGTGTGGCGTCGGCGTTCAGGCTGAAGGCGTCGCCGAGCACGAACAGTGGCACCTGGCGTTCTTCCGGCAGCAGGCCATTATGCGAGCGGTCGTTGTTCATGCCGTGGTCGGCGGTCACCAGCACCTGGCAGCCGGCATCGAGCCAGCCTTGCAGGTAGTCGGCGAGGATGATGTCGGCGCTGCGGGCACTGTTGCGGTATTGCGGGGTGTCGAGGCCGTGCTTGTGGCCGGCGTCGTCGATGTTCATCGGGTGGATCAGCAGAAAATCCGGGGCGTGGCGCAGGCGCAGGTTTTCCGCGTCGGCGAACAGGTGCGAGTCCGGGTAGTGATCGTTCCAGTAGAAATGGCCGTGCTGGATCGGCAGCGTCGGGTCATCGGTATGCCGATCCCGTGCCGCCACGAATGGCGAGCGGTTGTAGAGCTCGCTGACCCAATGGTACGCCGCGGCGGCGGTTTTCAGACCGGCATCACGGGCGTAGTGATAGATGCTGCGCTGGTTGGACAGGCGCGAGACGTTGTTGTGGACGATGCCGCTGTCGATGGGCGGCACGCCCGTGAGGATGCATTCGTAAAGCGGTCGGGACAGGGCCGGCAGCTCGCACTCCAACTGGTAGAGCGCGGCGCGTCCTGCGCCGACGTAAGCCTGCAGATGCCCCATGGCGTGACGCGCAACCTCGTAGTTGAGGCCGTCGAGCACGACAAGGATGACGGTGTGCTTCATAGGGGCAAAAACTCCGCGAAACAGAAAATTTCAGATTCAGTCGGGAGCCCTTGTGGGAGCGAGCTTGCTCGCGAAGGCGTCGTGTCAGCCAACATCAGTGTTGAATGAAGGACCGCATTCGCGAGCAAGCTCGCTCCCACAGGGAACTCCAGCAATCCCGGAAGCGGGACTTACGGGCTTACTTCATCTCGACGATGACTTCTTCGTTCCACTTCTGCGGCAGGGCCTTGGAGGTTTTTTCCCACGCATCGGCGTCCTTGATCGGTGTGACTTTCTTGTACTGCTCGTTCGGCAGCAGTTTGGCTTTCACGTCTTCCGGAAGGGTCAGGTGCTCGGCGCGGATCGGGCGAGCGTTGCCACGGGCGAGGTTGGTCTGGCCGGCGTCGCTGAAGATGTATTCGCGGGTCAGCTTGGCGGCGTTCGGGTTTTTCGCGTATTTGTTGATGATGGTGGTGTAGCCGGAAATCACCGAGCCGTCGGACGGGATCAGCACCACGTAGTCATCCGGGTTGGCCATCTTGGCCTTGTAGCTCAGGCCGTTGAAGTCCCAGACCACGCCGACTTCGATCTCGCCTTTTTCCATGGTGGCGATGGTCGGGTTGGCCATCGACAGGCGACCCTGCTTGGCGATGTCTGCGAACAGCAGCAGGGCAGGCTGGATGTTTTTCTCGTCGCCGCCGTTGGCCAGTGCTGCGGCGAGTACGCCGTTGGCCGCCTGGGCCGCAGTGCTCACGTCACCGATGGAAACCTTGTATTTGCCGCCCTTGAGGTCAGCCCATTTGGTCGGTATTTCGGAGCCGTGCAGCAGCTTCTTGTTGACGATGAAAGCGATGGTACCGGTGTAGGCCAGTGCCCAGTTGCCGTCCTTGTCCTTGGCCCATGCAGGCACTTGATCCCAGGTGGTCGGCTTGTACGGTTGCACCACGCCTTGCTTGACCGCGATCGGACCGAAAGCGGCGCCAACGTCGCCGATGTCGGCGGTGGCGTTGTCTTTTTCAGCGGCGAACTTGGCGATTTCCTGGGCCGAGCTCATGTCGGTATCGATGTGTTTGAGGCCGTAGTTCTTGGCCAGGTCTTCCCAGGTGCCTTTCCAGTTGGCCCAGTCATCGGGCATGCCGACGCTGTTGACGGCGCCTTCCGCTTTCGCAGCGGCTTCCAGGGTTTTCAGATCATCAGCCGCCATGGCGGCGGTGCACATGGCAATGGTCGAGCCTAACAGTGTTGCCAGGAAAAGCTGTTTCATTCCGAAGCTCCTTGGTCGTGTTCAACGCTGCGATTGCGGTTTGTGTTGGTCTAGGTCAGCAATACCTGAGCCAATGTAGGGGGGCTGGATGACACTTTGATGTCGGCGGATACCCGACCCGCCATTTATTTCTCCGGTATCGACGGCTGCCCGCTAAGCGTAGACCACCCGCAAAGTCCCGGTGGGCAAGGGACTTGGCCGATGTATTGCAAGTTGTCAGGGCGACCGTTCGGTAGTTTTGTCATCTCTCGGTCATCTGCACTGCCTAGGCTTGCAACACAACCAAACGGCGCAATAGCTGTGCGGTTTTGCCCCGAAACAGTGCTGGTCTAGTCCAGATAGGTAACGTTGATGCGCGATGAGGCAACAAAAGCGGTGACAGCGATTGGCCAGATCCTTCAGGAGCAACTCGACCATGGGTTGCTGGCGGCAGGGAGCAAGTTGCCGGCCGAGCGCAAGCTCAGCGAGTTGTTCGGCACGACGCGGATTACGGTACGGGAAGCCTTGTTGCAACTGGAGGCGCAAGGGCAGATTTATCGCGAGGAGCGGCGAGGCTGGTTCGTGTCGCCACCGCGCCTGGCCTACAACCTGATGCAGCGCAGCCACTTTCACGCGATGGTCAGTGCGCAGGGGCGGGTGCCGTCGACTGAGGTGATTTCGGCGCGCTTGCAGCCGGCTTCAGCGGCGGTCTGTGCGTGGTTGCAGTTGCCGGCGTTGTCGAGCGTGATTCAGATTTGCCGGTCGCGGCGGATCGATGGGCGGCTGGTGTTGTATGTGGAGCATTATCTGAATCCGCAGTTTTTTCCGGGGATTCTGGGGTTTGATTTGAATCAGTCGATTACCGAGCTTTATGCGCGGCATTACGATTTGCACTATGGGCGGGTGCGGTTCGAGATTGTGCCTACGTCGTTGTCGGTGGATGCGGCGGCGGCTTTACGGGTTTCGGTGGGGAGTCCGGGGTTGAGGATTGCTCGGGTCAATTATGATCAGGCTGGGCGGTTGATTGATTGTGATCTGGAATTTTGGCGGCATGATGCGATTCACGTTGGGGTTGATGTTGTTTGACCTTGACCTTGACCTTGACCTTGGCGGCCTCTGGGCCGACCAGGTTTTGGGTTGTTTTGGGTGAATATCCGTTTCTTCGGGTGTTGCGGCTGGCGGTTCCGCTCTTACAGCGGCTCACTTTTGCAGACGCCCAAAAGTAAGCAAAACGCTTGGCCCCTGCGTTCGGCACCTCGCTGAGGCTCGGCGTTCCTTCGCTCCGGGATTCATCCGGGGGCATCGCCTACGGTTTGCTTCGCTGCACCTCCTCTCGATGCATGCGGCTTCGCCGCACGGTCGCTGCGCTCCCACCCCCGGATGAATCCCTCCACTCAGCCTCCCGATGGGGCCGGCACGTCAAAAGCGGTACTCGAGCTAACGCTCATTGTTTTGAGTGGTGGGAGGACATATGTGTTGCTTTTGCTCTCTGTGGGAGCTGGCTTGCCAGCGATGAGGGCCTTGAGGTCGGTCCGATTCTCCGGATCTATTCTTGAGTTTGGCCACCACCACCTGCGGTAATCACCTGCACATTCATCCTCGGCGTTGCCAGGTCCAATCCGGCCTCATCCAGATGTCGTTTCAACGACAAATTGAACGCCCGTGAAACCTCCCACTGTTTGATCGGTGCGGTTTTGAACCTTGCACGCAATATCGCGTTGCCGGATTCAAAGCTTTCCACGCCCTGAAATTCCAGTGGCGACCAGATGTTGCGGCGTTGCAGTGGGTCGGTGCGCATTTTCTGGCCGACGTCGCGCATCAGTTTGATGGCTTCGTCGATGCTCATGTTGAACGGCACGGCCACGCGGAAGATCGCGTAGCCGAATTCCCGGGAGTAGTTTTTGATGCTTTTGATTTCGCTGAACGGGATGGTGTGGACAATGCCGTCGATGTCCCGCAGGCGGACGGTGCGGATGGTCAGGCCTTCGACGGTGCCCAGGTGGCCGCCGACGTCGACGTAGTCGTCGATGGCCAGGGAGTCTTCGATGATGATGAACAGGCCGGTGATCAGGTCGGCCACCAGCGACTGGGCGCCGAAGCCGATGGCCAGGCCGATCACGCCGGCACCGGCCAGCAGGGGCGTGACGTTCATGCCCATGTTCGCCAGGGCGACGATCAGGGCGATGATGAAGATCGCCACGAACAGCACGTTGCGGATCAGCGGCATCATGGTCTGCGCGCGAGCGTTGGCCAGGCCTTTGCGTGAACGGGTGAGGGCGTGGTGGACGGCGGTGTCGCTGAGGATCCAGATCAGCCAGGCGAAGATCAATGTACCGATCAGACTGAACAGTTTGACGCTGACGTCGTGGCCTTCGCCTTCGGTGAAGCCGATCAGCGACATGCCCCAGACCCGCAGGCCGAGTTCGATGAAGGCCAGCCACACCAGCAAATGGGCAAGGGTGTAGAAGAAGCTTTTCAGGCGCTCGGAATACAACGCATGGCGTTTCGGCCCGCGTTGGGGTTTGAGGGCGTGGCGGCGGACGAGGCCGTTGATCACCATGCACAACACCAGCAGCACGGTGCAGATCAGCGACTGGCGCAGGGCGGTGCTGGTGTCGCCGGCGGAGACGAAGGTGGCGAACAGCGAAATACCCACCAGCACCAGCGCCGGGACGTACCAGAAGGTGCCGAGGATTTCGATGGTGTCGCTGAGGGCGCGGCGCGTCAGGCGGCGGGACAGTGGCTGGTTGCGGATCAGGTGGGCGATCGGCCGGCGGAAGCGCAGGATGAACAGTCCGGTCGACAGCGCCGCGAGGACATTGGCGACCGTAGCGGCGGTGTGAGCCAGATGCACGCCGAGGCCGGCCACCAGTCGTGGATCGCTCAGGGCTTCACCGAATGCGGCGAAGCTGCCGATCAGCCACAGCGGCCGGAAGGCCTGATGACGCAGGATATACAGCGCGCGATGGCGGTGCGGGCCGTCGAGTACGGAAAAGGCGATGACGCAGATGGCCGAGAAACACGTGCCGACCACCAGCGCATAAGCCAGCACCATCGCCAGGCTTTTGCCCAGGGACGATGGCAGCGCGTAACTCATGTACACCGTGATGACCAGGGCGATCATCCACGGCCCGAGCTTGCGCAGGGCGAAGCGCAGCATGTCGAGGGCTCGGGGATGTTGCGGCAGTTCTTCGGTCAGGCCAAAGCGCATGCGCACCCGGTGGCCGAGCCAGATCAGCGCGGCGGCGAGCAGGCTCCAGACTGCGAGGATCACGGCGAAGGCGAAGATGATCGGCAGCCATTCGCTGGCCGGCAGCATCAGGCCTTTGAGCTCGTCCTGGGCCATGTCGAATTCGGCTGACCAGCGGTTGAGCGGGCTGTCGGCGCCGGTGAACTGTTTTTCGAAAGTGGCGAGGGTGCCGCCGATCAGTCCCAGCACGCCTTCTTCCGGGCTGGCCTGGGCTTTTTTCGTGGCGTCGCGGAGTTTTTTCAGATCGGTCAGCAACTGGGCGCGTTGCTTGTCGTTTTCCAGCGACTTGATGACTTCGTCCAGCGACTGGCCGAGCGGCTCCTGAGCCTCTGGCTGAGCCTTGCCGGAGCCCGTTAGCAGTCCCGGCAGGCCGGCGGCGTCGGCAGGTGCCGGCGACATCAGGGTCATCAGGCAGACGAGGAACAGGCAGGGCAGGGCAAAAAGACGAGCGAACACTAGGCGGTCAACCTCGCAAGGGGCGGATCGGGCGAGTGTACGAGCCCGCCCGATTCAATGCGAGCCGGGCGCGGATTTATTCGTTGAGTTTGGCGAGGATCTTGTAGACCACCGTGGCCAGGATCATCAGCATGCCGATCCACATGGCGAACACCCCGGCGTTCTTGTCACGGAAGTTGAAGCCGATGGCCAGCAGAATCATTCCGCACAGGATGGGAATGAGCATGGAGTGAAACGCAGACATCGAGATCATGGCGACAGCCTTGTCGAAAGGGATTATTCAAGTCTAGGTGGGTTTTCGATGGACGGTGCTGATGTGTATCAGAAATGAGCCGGTTCTGCAGGCCGGGGGATCGCAGCGCGGAGCTGCGATCCCCGTGGTTTCTACGGCAGTTCGCGGCTGGCGTAGAACGCGCTAAGCACTTTGACCAGGTGGGCCAGGTCATGGCTGCCGCACAGTTCGCGGATCGAGTGCATGGCGAAGGTCGGCAGGCCGATGTCGACCGTGCGCACGCCCAGGTGGCTGGCGGTGATCGGGCCGATGGTCGAACCGCAGCCCATGTCGCTGCGCACCACAAAGCTTTGCACCGGCACTTCTTCGGCCATGCACAGATGGCGGAAGAAACCGGCGGTTTCGCTGTTGGTGGCGTAGCGCTGGTTGCTGTTGACCTTGATCACCGGGCCTGCGTTGAGTTTCGGGCCGTGGTTGGCGTCGTGTTTCTCGGCGTAGTTGGGGTGTACGCCGTGGGCGTTGTCGGCCGAGACCAGCAGGGACTTCTGGATGGTGCGTACGAACTCGTCACCTTCCGGCAGCAGACGGCGCAGGGTCTGTTCCAGCATCGGGCCGTCGGCGCCGCACGCCGAGCAGGAGCCAACTTCTTCGTGGTCGTTGCACACCAGCACGCAGGTTTCTTCGGTGTCGGCGGTCAGCAAGGCTTGCAGACCGGCGTAGCACGACAGCAGGTTGTCCAGGCGCGCACCGGCGATGAAATCACCGTGCAGACCGATGACGGCGGCACTCTGGGTGTCGTAGAAACTCAGCTCGTAATCGAGCACCACGTCGGCGTTGAGGCCATGTTCGCGGGCCAGTTGATCGGTGAGTACCGCGCGAAAGTCCACGCGTTCGTCACCGGCGAACTGCGCGAGAATCGGCGGCAGTTCGGTCTGGGCGTTGATGGCCCAGCCCTGGTTGGCTTCACGGTTGAGGTGAATGGCCAGGTTGGGAATGATCGCGATCGGGGCCTTGAAGTCGATCAGCTGGCTTTCGACCTTGCCGTCGCGGCGGAAGGTGACGCGGCCGGCCAGCGACAGGTCGCGGTCGAACCATGGCGCCAGCAGTGCGCCGCCGTAAACTTCGACACCCAATTGCCAGAAGCCCTGGCGTTGCAGTTCAGGTTGCGGCTTGACCCGCAGGCACGGGCTATCGGTGTGGGCGCCGACCAGACGGATGCCGTCGTGCAGCGGCGAGTTGCGGCCCATCTTGATCGCGACAATCGAGGAATCGTTACGGGTGACGTAGTAACGGCCATTGGCTTCGGTGTGCCAGGTTTCGCGCTCGTCGAGGCGCACATAACCGGCGGCCTCCAGGCGTTGAACAAGGCTGGCGGTGGCGTGGAACGGGGTAGGGGAGGCCTTGAGGAAGTCGATCAGGCCTTGGTTCAACTCTTCGCGCATAAGAAGCTCCAGACAGCAATGGGCGGGAGTTTAACGCATCGGCCTGATGCTTGGGACATGACATGTGCCGCTCGCGTCAACGAGCAGCGGCCACGCGTTTTTTCAGGTAGTTCATGATCACTTTTTCGTCTTCGGGCTTTTCCGGGCGAGGCAACTGTCTAGGCCAGCGACTCTGTTCCAGAAGCTTCTTCTGACGGCTCTCGTCCCAGCGCAGGATTTCCCGCGAGGCGCATTCCCACCATTCATGACGACAGGCGCTGTAGTAAGGGTGATCCGGCGCGGCGCTGCCGTACAACAGATCCCGGCCGACCTTGCGCATGGCGCCGCTCTGGTTGCGCAGCTTCCATTTGATCTTCAGTCGCTGCCAGGCGGACGGAAAGGGTTTGACCCGAGGCACGTCAGCGCACAGGTCCACCAGTCGCTGGCTGAATTTCTCGCCGTGCTGGGAGAAGAAAAACGCCTGCATCGCGTGGAAGAAGCGCTTTTCCGCAAAGTAGTGGTAGACGTGTTTGCGGGCTTCCACTACCGGTCGCTCGCGCATCGCATAGGACAGGGCAATCTGCTCGATGGTATGAATCTCGAACCCGCCGGCCGTCCACTCGTCAATCAGGCGGATCGACTCTTCGAACAGCGCAGAGTCGCGGTCGGTGACACCACACAGGCCGCTGTTGTAGAGCTTGAAGCCGTTCTGCGGGGAAACACCGTGGACGCTGAGGTCGCGAGCGAGCTTCAGGTAGTCCGGGCGTTCGAAGACGTCTTTCCAGTCGTATTCGAAGCGGTCCATCACCGACTGATTCACATCGATGTGTTTGAACAGGCTGTTCGGGTCGCTGGTGAACAGGGTGTCCGTGTCGACGAACAGGGTTTTCTCGGCCAGTTGCATGCCGGCGGCAATCGCACAGGCCTTGCGCCGATGGTGGTAGCCGTTCTGTCCCTGCCAGCGGGTCAGGGTCGCTTCGTCGAGCAGCACGGTGTCGACCGGCCAGCCTTCGTAGTCTTGCGGCCGGTCAGTGAGAATCCTGATCGCCGGACGTTTGCCGTTTTTAGCCTGGGACAGGACGGTCAGGATGCTGAACTTGGCTTCGCGCCGGTAGACATCCTGATTGCCGTAGATCAGGTAAAGCAGCTGATGTCGGGCTTTCTTGACCGGTGTTACCAGAGTATCGATACAACTCATCCGAAGCAGAATCCTTTAAAACGGTGCCGGGCATTCGAAGCGCAGACGCTCCCCGGACTGTGGATGGGTGAAGCTGAGCATGCTCGCGTGCAGGCACAGGCGCGGCCAGGCCGCCAGGGCTTGCTCGTGGGCGTAGAGGCCGTCACCGAGCAACGGGTGACCGATCGACAGCATGTGCACCCGCAGCTGGTGCGAACGCCCGGTGATCGGCGTGAGCTCGACGCGGCACCAGTCGCCGCAGCGTTCCAGCACGCGCCAGAAGGTCAGGGCATGCTTGCCGTGTTCGTGATCGACCACATGGCGTGGTTTGGTCGGAGGGTCGTAGCGCAACGGCAGATCGATGCTGCCGCTGTCCAGTTCCGGCTGACCCCAACAGAGCGCAGTGTAGGCTTTCTCTGTTTCACGATCGTGAAACTGGCGCGACAGTTCGCGGTGGGTGTCGGCGTCGCGGGCCAGCAGAATGATCCCCGACGTTTCCCAGTCCAGGCGATGGACGATGCGCGCTTCCGGGTAGCCGTTTTCCTGCAGGCGGGTGATCAGGCAGTCCTTGTTGTCATCGGCCCGGCCGGGGACGGAGAGCAACAGGGTCGGTTTGTTCACCACCAGAACGGCGGCGTCCTGATGAATGATTTGGACGTTGGACAACGGCATTAAAACAGCCTCGTAACAAATGCCAACGGCGGCTCAGGGCCCCTCCGGTATCGGAAGGGCCCTGAGCCGCCGTCGTTCCTGCCGGATCGACTCAGCGGTCTGGCAGGGTGATGTTGAGTTCCAGAATCGAGCAGCTGCCCTGGCTCTCCAGTGCCACGTGAACGTCATCGTTGCCGATGTTGACGTACTTGCGGATCACTTCTACCAATTCCTTCTGCAAGGATGGCAGGTAGTCAGGGGTGCTGCGCTGGCCGCGTTCATGCGCCACGATGATCTGTAGACGCTCTTTCGCGACCGAGGCGGTACTTGGCTTTTTGTTGGCACGAAAGAAGTCAAAAAGGTTCATTACCTACCTCCAAACAGACGCTCGAAGAATCCCTTCTTCTCGACGTTCAGGAACCGGTGTTCTTTTTCCTTGCCCAGCAGGCGATCAACGGTATCGCTGTAGGCCTGGCCGGCGTCGCTCTGATCATCGAGGATCACAGGCACGCCCTGGTTGGAGGCCTTGAGCACGGCCTGGGATTCCGGGATGACGCCCAGCAGGCGTACGGCGAGGATTTCCTTGACGTCTTCGACGCCCAGCATCTCGCCTTTTTCGACGCGCTCCGGGTGGTAGCGGGTGATCAGCAGGTGTTCCTGGATCGGCTCTTCGCCGCGTTCGGCGCGACGGGACTTGCTGGCCAGCAGGCCAAGCATGCGGTCGGAGTCACGTACCGAGGACACTTCAGGGTTGGTCACGACGATCGCTTCGTCAGCGAAGTACATGGCAAGGTGGGCGCCTTTCTCGATGCCCGCCGGGGAGTCGCAGACCACGAACTCGAATTGTTCCTTGAGCTCCATCAGGACTTTTTCCACGCCTTCGACGGTCAGCGCGTCTTTGTCGCGGGTCTGGCTGGCGGCCAGCACATAGAGGTTTTCCAGGCGCTTGTCTTTGATCAGTGCCTGTTGCAGGTTGGCTTCGCCGTTCACCACGTTGACGAAGTCATACACCACGCGGCGCTCGCAACCCATGATCAGGTCGAGGTTACGCAAGCCCACGTCGAAGTCGACGATCACTGTTTTGTGGCCGCGCAGAGCGAGGCCGGTACCGATAGCGGCGCTGGTGGTGGTCTTACCCACACCACCCTTGCCGGATGTAACCACGAGAATCTTGGCCAAGGTGTTTCACCCCTAAGGAAGAAGGACTGTTCAGCCCCTGAAAAACATCTCTTGAAAACTACTGCAGTCGGACAGCCTTGGCTGGAATTCGGCTTTTGGCCTTTTTCCTACTTCGTTTGAGCCGTTTTCGCTACGTTTTAGAGATGCTTGGAAAATGCGGCAGTATCCGTTAAAGCCGAATGATGTTCAACACGTCGCCCGACAGGCTGACCTGTACGCCCGAACCCCACATCGGATCGCGACGCAGGTCCTCGGAAACCTTGTAATGGCCTGCGATGGAGATCAGTTCAGCGCTCAGTTGCTGACAGAAAATCCGCGCCTTGGTGTCGCCCTTGACCCCGGCCAGCGCACGACCGCGCATCGGGCCGTATACATGGATGTTGCCATCGGCGAGAAGTTCCGCCCCCGGGCTGACCGAGGAAACCACCACCAGATCGCCACCTTGCGCATATATCTGTTGGCCACCACGTACTGGCGTGGTGATGACGCGCGTCGGCTTGACGGTTGGTTCAGTTGGCTTTTCCGGCTTCTTTGCCACAACAGGTTCAGCGCTTTCCAGCGGTCGCTCGCGAGCGCCGGACGGCGGCAGCACCGGGATGTCGATGGCGATGGCGGCGGCGATGTCTTCGATGCGGCTGGCACGGATCGCCAGGGTGCGCAGGCCGTGCTGACGGCACACGCGCATCAGGCCCGGCAGGTCGACGGCACCTTCGCCTGGCGGCAGTTTGTCCAGCGCCAGAACCAGCGGCGCGTTGCTGAAGAAATTCGGTGCCTGGGCGACTTTGGCGGCCAATTGCCGATCGAGGCTGTCCAGGTCGTTGCGGGACAGCTCCAGCACTGTAATGGCGAGCATGCTGCCCTTCAGCTGGAACACGGGATCTTGGTCTTTCGGTTCGGTTTGGCTCATGTCGGCATACAACGGCTTGTCACTAAAAGTGCCGAGACTTATAACGAGAACGCCCGCAGGCCGCAAGCCGGGTCGAACGATGTAGAATGCGCGGCCACTGTATTTACGGAAGCTTTAATGGATCGCCCGCGTTTTCGAAAAGCATTTCTTGCCCCACGCTTCTGGCCGCTCTGGTGCGGCCTCGGGCTGTTGTGGCTGATCGTGCAGCTGCCGTATCCGGCCTTGCTGGCCATCGGTCGTTTTCTTGGTGCCCTGATGTATCGCTTCGCCGGCGACCGGCGGCGCATCGCCAAGCGCAATCTGGAACTGTGTTTCCCGGAAAAATCCGCCGCCGAACGCAAGCGCCTGCTCAAGGAAAACTTCGCCTCCACCGGCATCGCCTTCTTTGAAATGGCCATGAGCTGGTGGTGGTCGCGTCAGCGCCTGGCGAAACTGGCCCACGTCGAAGGCCTTGAGCATCTGCAGAAGGCCCAACGCGAAGGCAAGGGCGTGATTCTGATGGCGGTGCATTTCACCACCCTGGAAATCGGCGCGGCATTGCTCGGCCAGCAACACACCATCGACGGCATGTACCGCGAGCACAAGAATCCGTTGTTCGATTTCGTCCAGCGGCAGGGCCGCGAGCGGCACAACCTCGATTCGCTTGCGGTGGAACGTGACGACGTGCGCGGGATGCTCAAGTTGCTGCGCGCAGGCCGGGCGATCTGGTACGCGCCGGATCAGGACTACGGCGCCAAGCAAAGTATCTTCGTGCCGCTGTTCGGCATTCAGGCCGCGACGGTCACCGCCACCAGCAAGTTCGCCCGTCTGGGCAAGGCGCTGGTGGTGCCGTTCACCCAGGAACGTCTGGCGGACGGCAGCGGTTATCGTCTGGTGATTCATCCGCCGCTGGACGGTTTTCCGGGCGAGACCGAAGAAGAAGATTGCATCCGCATCAATCAGTGGGTCGAAGGCGTGTTGCGTGAGTGCCCCGAGCAATACCTGTGGGCACACCGGCGCTTCAAGAGCCGGCCACCGGGCGAGCCGAAGCTGTATGCCAAACGCGGTTGATTGACCCATCCCCATAAGCACCACGGAGCGTTGCGATGAGCCCAGCTGAACCGGTCACAGGTTTGATTCTTTCCGGCGGCGGGGCTCGGGCGGCGTATCAGGTGGGGGTGCTGGCGGCGATTGCCGAATTGCTGCCGTTGGGGGCGGACAATCCCTTTCCGGTGATCGTCGGCACCTCGGCCGGAGCGATCAACGCGGTCAGCCTGGCCAGCGGCGCCACGGACTTTCGCGCCGCCATCGAACGTCTGACGCTATTCTGGCAAGGCTTTCGCAGCCATCGCGTGTTGCGCAGCGACTGGCCGGGAGTGATCCGTCAGGCCAGTCGTTTCGTCAGCCACAGTCTGTTGGGCATGGGTCGGCAAATGCCGGTGGCGCTGCTCAACAGTTCGCCGCTGCGTCATCTGCTCAACGAAAAACTGCACATGCCCGGCATCGCCGAGTCCATCGCGCGCAAGCAACTGCACGCGGTGGCGGTGACGGCGTTCGGCTACGAGTCCGGGCAGGCAGTGACCTTCTATCAGGGCGGCGGCACCATCGATTCCTGGCTGCGTCACCGGCGCATCGGTGTGCCGACGCAGTTGTCGGTGGAGCACTTGCTGGCCAGCTCGGCAATCCCGCTGTTGTTCGCGCCGGTGAAGATCGGCGATGAATATTTCGGCGACGGGGCGGTGCGGCAATCGGCACCGATCAGTCCGGCGCTGCATCTGGGCGCGAGCCGGGTGCTGGTGGTGGGCGTGAGTGGCAACCCGCGCGGATTCGACCCGGCACAACCGCTGGAACGCACCTACACCGGGCAGCAGCCGACCCTGGCGCAGATCGGCGGGCACATGCTCAACAGCACCTTCATTGACAGCCTGGAAAGCGACATCGAGCTGCTTCAGCGTCTCAATCAGTTCAGCCATCTGATGCCCGAAGGCACGCCGACCCGCGCGCTGGGTGTGGCGCCGGTAGAAGTGCTGGTGATTTCACCGAGTCAGCCGATCGATGAAATCGCGGCGCGGCATCGTCAGGAATTGCCGGCGGCGTTGCGGTTGTTTTTGCGTGGGCCGGGTGCGACCAAGACGAGCGGGGCAGGGGTATTGAGTTATTTGCTGTTCGAGGCGGGGTATTGCAGCGAATTGATCGACCTTGGGCGGCGCGATGCCCTGGCCAAGCGCGATGAGCTGTGCCGGTTTCTCGGCATCAGCGAGGCGGTGGTTCCGGCCTGAAATTTGGGGTGCAGCAATCGCTGGCAAGCCAGCTCCCACAGGTCCTTTGGCGTACACAACAGCTGTGAACGACGCATGACCCTGTGGGAGCGAGCTTGCTCGCGATGGCGTCCGTTAGGACGCCGCACTATCAGAAGTGGAACTTCACCAGGAAGCTGGTCACGTTCTGATTGGTGGTGAAGGCCTTGGTGTCGTCGATACCGTATTTGTCTTTCCAGTAGTCGTATTCAACACCGACGTACAACTGCTTCTCGCCGAAATTCAGCGCCTTGCCCAGGTCGTATTTGACCTGCGGGTTGAAGTGCAGGTTGGCGTGGTATTCGCCTTTGTTGTTGACGTCGTTGTCGACCACCCAGTCCATGTAGCCGTCGATCAGGATGTTCGAGTCGCCCACCGGAATGGTGTAGGACCACACTGGTGTGATCTGCCAGACGTTGTCACCCGGACGCGAGCCTTCGGTGTGACGCTGGTAGAAGTTCAGCTGGAAGTAGTCGAAGCCCGGAATGGCCAGGTCGAAGCCCGGGCCGATCAGGTAGGACTCGGTGTCACCCTCGCCGAACTCGTAGGTCATCGCCAGCAGGACGTCCTTGATCGGACCGAACTCGATCTTCTGGTCGAGGACCTTGCCCAGCGAGATGCGTGGCTGGAACTCGCCGTAGTAGGTGTTCGGACCGTTGTTGAAGTCCTTGTCACCGTTGTAGAAGATCTTGTCGAGGAAGAAGAAGTTGTCCCCGTACTTCCACGCATCGGCGTGTTCGAAGGTCACGGTCTGCTGGATGGCCGGGTTGACCTTGAAGTCTTTGCCGTAGAGATAGGTCAGGCTGTTGTTCTGCCATTGCAGCAGGCCGTCGGCCATGGCCTGCCCCCCTGCCAGCAGCGATCCCGCAAGCATCAGGCTGGTGCACATACGTTTCATTCGGTTGCTCCCAAAGTAGGTGTTCCACGTTTATTTTTTTGAGTCGGCGCTCTGGTGTGGCGCCTTTTTTCGTTGCTGCAAAAGTCATCCATCCGGTCAGCTTTCATGCTGTTAGCAAGAGCTGAGCCAAGGCTTTTCGAAAAGCAAAAAAACGCCCGTCGGCTGCTGAAAAACAGTCGATCGAGCGTGTTTTCGGGATGCCTCGGTACTGACCGCGGCCGGGATAAGTTGGCTTTTCGGTCAGGAATTAAATTCGGGCTTTTTTTTAGACCGAATTCAGGAGGCCGCGGAGAATACTGACTCAACGGCCAGGCCTCAAGTGCCCCGCAACAGAGCACCGACGACAGGTAGGGGGCACGGTTGCGGGTCATCTTAGAAGTGCACCTTCACCAGCAGGCTGGCGGTGTTCTGGTTGGTATCGAAACTGTGGGTGTTTTCGACGCCGTATTTGTTTTTCCAGTAGCTGTATTCGGTGCCGACGTACACCTGCTTTTCACCCCAGCCGAGGGCTTTGCCCAGGTCGTATTTGATCTGCGGGTTGATGTGCAGGTTGGCGTGATAGGTGCCGCGTGAGTTCTGGTCGTTGTCGACCACCCAGTCCAGATAGCCGTCGATCAGCAGGTCGGAGTTGCCCACGGGAATGCTGTAGGACCAGCCGGGGGTGATCTGCCAGACGCCGTCGCCGGGGCGCGGGCCTTCGGTCTGGCGGCGATAGAAATTCAGGGTGAAATAGTTGAAGCCCGGCACCTTGAGGTCGAAGCCGGGGCCGATCAGATAGGCCTCGCTGTCGCCTTCGCCGTACTCGTAGGTCATGGCCAGCAGCACGTCCCTGATCGGGCCGAACTCCAGTTTCCTGTCGAAGATCTTGCCGAACGACAGGCGCGGGCTGAATTCGCCGTAGAACGCGTGGGGCCCTTTGTTGCGGTCTTCCTGGCCGTTGTAGAAGATCTTGTCGACGAACAGGAAGTTGTCGCCGTACTTCCACTTGTCGGCGTGCTCGAACGTCACCGTCTGCTGGATCGACGGGTTGATCGCGAAATTCTTGCCGTACAGGTAGCTCAGGCTGTTGGTCTGCCACAGCAATAAATCGCCGGCCATGGCTTGCGATGCGGCCAGCAGGCCGCCGCTCAACAACACGTTGGTTTGAGTCCGGATCATCTGTTGCTCCCTCTTGTTTTTATTGTTTGAGGCAGGGCGTCGCTGACCCCTGTGGGAGCGAGCTTGCTCGCGAAAGCGGTGGGGCATTCAACATTGATGGTGACTGACCCGGCCTCTTCGCGAGCAAGCTCGCTCCCACAGGGTTACTTCGTTAGTGCGGGTGTGCGTGACAGTCGTTGATCGCGGCGCGTTCGGCACCGCCGAGAATGTTGAACAACAGGTTCAGCGTCAGCGCGCTGAGGGTGGCCATGGCGATCCCGCTGTGGGTGATCGGGCTCATCCACAGCGGCAGGTGGGCGAAGAACTCCGGACGCACCACCGGGATCAGGCCCATGCCGATGCTCACGGCTACCAGCAATTGATTGCGACGGTCGCCGATGTCAGCTTCCTGCAGGATCTTGATGCCGGTCGCCGCCACCATGCCGAACATCGCAATCGCCGCGCCACCGAGCACTGCCGGCGGAATCGACGCCACCAGGAACGCCGCTTTCGGCAGCAGGCTCAGGACGATCAGCAGGCCGCCGGCAACGATGGTCACCGAACGGCAGCGCACGCCGGTCATCTGCACCAGGCCGATGTTCTGCGCGAAGGAGGAGTGGGTGAAGGTGTTGAAGAACCCGGCAACGAACGACGCGCCGGCATCACACAGCAGGCCGCGACGCAGCATGCGCGGGCAGACTTCCTGACCGGTGATCTTGCCCAGTGCGAGGAACATCCCGGTGGACTCGACAAAGATGATCACCACCACCAGACACATCGACAGGATTGGTGCCAGTTCGAACTTCGGCATGCCGAAATGCAGCGGGGTGACGAACTGAACCCACGGCGCGTTGGCCATGCCGCTCAGGTCGACCATGCCGATGGCGCCGCAGAGCACGTAGCCCAGGCACATGCCGATCAGCACGGAAATGTTGACCCAGAAACCGCGCATGAAGCGGTGGATCAACAGAATGGTGGCCAGCACCAGTGCGGCGATGGCCAGGTAAATCGGTGAACCGAATTGAGCGGCGCCAGCGCCGCCGCCGGCCCAGTTCACGGCCACGGGGAACAGCGACAAACCGATTGAGGTGATGACCGTGCCGGTCACCAGAGGAGGGAAGAAGCGTACGACCTTGGACATGAACGGCGCGATGATCATGCCGAAGAACCCGGCGGCGATGGTGGCGCCGAAGATTCCCTGCAGACCGATGCCGGGCATGCCGGCCATGGCGACCATGCTGCCGACGGCGGCGAAACTGGCGCCCATCATCACCGGCATGCGAATGCCCATCGGGCCTATCCCTAAGGATTGCACGATGGTGGCGATGCCGGCGACCAGCAGGTCGGCGTTGATCAGGAAGGCGATTTCTTCACGACTCAGGCCAGCGGCCTGTCCAATGATCAGCGGTACCGCGATGGCGCCGCCGTACATCAGCAGTACATGTTGCAAACCGACCAGGATCAGTTGCAAAAGGGGCAAACGCTGAATGGCGGGTGCGTCGGGGATGCGCGCTTTGGACAGCTCGGACATGCAACACCTCGGATCTTTTTTATTCTTGTGATTAACAGCTGCCGGGTTGCTCACAGCTGTTTCTTTGCATCAGGTAAACCGCGTTGCGGCTAATCGCTGGCAAGCCAGCTCCCACACAGGCAGTGCAAAACCCTGTGGGAGCTGGCTTGCCAGCGATGCTTTTACTGCTTAGTTGGTCTGGGCTCCCTGCGCGATCCATGCACCGATCAGGTCACGTTCCTGCTGGGTCATCTGTGTGATGTTGCCCAGTGGCATGATCTGCGTGGTGATGGCTTGCGCCTGGATCCGTGCCGCGTTCTGGCGGATCTGCTCGGGGGTGTCGAACATCACACCGGCCGGTGCAGCGCTGAACAGCGGGCTGGTCGGTTTGGCCGAGTGGCAGACCGCGCAGCGTTCCTGGATCACGTTGTGCACCTTGTCGAACGCAGGGCCGGCGCTGGACGCCTGAGCGGGAGCTGCGGCCGGTGCAGCAGGGGCGGCTGGTTGTGCCGCTTCAGCCGGTTTCGCGCCACCACCCAGAGCCGTTTCCGGCAGCGGCTGGTACTCGATTTTCGCAGGCGCCTTGGCCACGTCCGGACCGGTCGACATCGGCGCAGGACCGGTGACGTACGCCAGACTGATCATGCCCACCGCTGCAACCGGCAGAGTCCAGGCAAACTTGTGGCTGTCGTGACGGGTGTTGAAGTAGTGACGCACCAACACCGCCAACACTGCGATCCCGGCCAGGATCAGCCAGTTGTACTGGCTGCCGTAAGTGCTCGGGAAGTGGTTGCTGATCATGATGAACAGCACCGGCAGGGTGAAGTAGTTGTTGTGACGCGAACGCAGCAGGCCTTTGGCTGGCAGCGCCGGATCCGGCGTGCGGTTCTCGGCAATCGCGGCAACCAGTGCGCGCTGCGCCGGCATGATGATGCGGAACACGTTGCCGACCATGATGGTGCCGATGATCGCGCCGACGTGCAGGTATGCACCACGACCGCTGAACACCTTGCTGAAGCCATACGCCGCGCCGATGATCAGCACGAACAGGATGAAGCCGAGCAGGGCAGGTTTCTTGCCGAGTGGCGAATCACAGAGGAAGTCGTAGATGAACCAGCCGGCGATCAGCGAGCCGATGCCGATGGCCACGCCTTCAGGGCCGGTCAGGCCGCTGCCGGGTGCCACGAGGTAAAGCACGGGGTTGGAGTAGAACACCACGCACAGCAGCGCGATCCCCGACATCCAGGTGAAATAGGCTTCCCATTTGAACCAGTGCAGGTTCTCCGGCATCGATGGAGGGGCCAGTTTGTATTTTTCCAGGTGATAAATACCGCCGCCGTGGATCGCCCACAGATCACCGGCAAGACCGGTTTTCGGATTGACGCGGTTGAGGTTGTTCTCCAGCCAGACGAAGTAGAACGACGCGCCGATCCAGGCCACGCCAGTGATCATGTGAACCCAGCGCACGCTCAGGTTCAGCCATTCCAACAGATGTGCTTCCACAGTCTTTACCTCTCGCCTGTCACTCTTGTTGTCGAGTGATCAGACCTTCTCTTATTGGTGGGGGGCGAGGATCAAACGCTCATCCTCTTTGAAAAAATGCTCATCGCAGTTATTGCCTGTGCCACTGCGATCAACCACCAGGAAGTCATCCCGCTTTTCGATCGTCAGCACCGGGTGGTGCCAGACGCCGCGATGGTAATTGATGCCCTGCCTGCCGTTGGTGACGAAGGCGCGGACCAAGCCTGATACAGGTACATCGCCAAGTGGCGCGACCACGATCAGAAAGGGGTTGCCGAGCAGCGGAATGAAAGCCTGGCTGCCCAGCGGATGGCGTTCCAGCATGCTGACGGTCAGCGGCATGTCCTGCGCGTCGGCGCGGAAGATGCTGATGATCGCGTTGTCCTCAGGCGTCGCGGTTTCGACCGTCGCCAGTTTGTGGAAGCGCATGGTCGAACCGTTGTTGATCATGAAGTGATCGCTGCCGTCGGTTTCGATCACGTCACCGAAAGGGGCGAAGGCTTCTTTGGTCAGCGGTTCAATCGTCAGTGTGCGCATGCTGTTCTTTTCCGAATTCTGTGTTGTTGGTTCTATCGTCATCGCTGGCAAGCCAGCTCCCACAGGTTTTGTGTACACCACAGTCTCCTGTGGGAGCGGGCTTGCCCGCGATTGGGTTCAGCGCTTATTTAGCGACCTTGCCCAGTACGCGCAGGCGGCTCACACCACCATCCGGGAACACGTTCAGACGGATGTGGGTGATCGGGCCCAGTGCCTTGATCTGCTCGACGAAGGTGTGTTCGGCGTGCATTTCCAGCTTCTGGCTTGGCAGCAGTTCGCGCCAGAACAGCGACTGGGTTTCGATCTGGCTGTCGGTGCCGCCCTTGACGAACGCGCCCTGGATCGAGCAGGTGTCCGGGTAGTTGCCCTTGAAGTGCAGGGTGTCGACGATGATTTTTTCGATCTCGCCCGGGTGGCCCAGCGCGACGATCACCCAGTCATTGCCCGGGGTACGACGACGTGCGGTTTCCCAGCCGTCGCCCATGTTGATGCCACGGCCCGGGTTGAGGATGTTGCTCATGCGGCCGAAGTGTTCGTCGGAGCAGGCGAGGGCGCGGCCACCGTTGAGGGCTGCAGCCAGGTCGACTTGCTCGTTGTCGCCAACAGCCGACCAGTCGCGGAACGGAATGCCGTACACGCGCAGACGGGCCACGCCGCCATCCGGGTAGATGTTGAAGCGCAGGTGGCTGAACGCCTTGTCGTTGCTGATTTCGTGGTAGTGGTGGCTGTTGCCTTGCAGCTCGACGGCCGACAGCACTTCGGTCCACTGGGTGTTTTCGTCCGGCTCGCCCGACGCCAGGAAGCACGCTTCCAGCGAGGCCGATGGCGGGAAGTTGCCGGTGAAGAATGAAGTGTCGATGTCCACGCCTTTGATCGAACCCGGTACGCCCAGGCGGATCACCGCGCTGTCGTAGCCTTCGAAGCGCTTGCGACGGGATTCCCAGCCGTCCATCCACTTGCCGTTGTCATCGAACACGCCCTCCTTCCACACGGCCGGGGTCGGCTGAAACAGACGATTGGCGTCTGCGAACCAGTCATCGGTGACCGAGATGATTTTGGTGCCCAGACGGGCATCGGCCAGGTTGACGAACTTCTCGAAAGGTACGGCGTAAGCTTTCATTCTTCTTGTCTGCCTTTAAATAAGTGGCTTGGGATGCTTGCAAGGCCCTGGGCGTTCTCCGCGTCTGACACGCTCGGGCCAGGCTTGCTAGAGAGTCAGTAATCGGAACAGGGCGATCTTGTTGATCTCCGCCAGCGCGCATTTGAACTCGGTGTCGACCGGGTTGTGAATGCGCGTTTCGAACGCCGCGAGGATCTGATGCCGGTTGCTGCCTTTTACCGCCATGATGAAGGGAAACTTGAACTTGGCTTTGTAGGCGTCGTTCAGCTCGGTGAAGCGCTGGAACTCTTCGGCCGTGCATTGGTGAATACCGGCGCCAGCCTGTTCATTGGTGCTGGCTTCGGTCAACTCGCCCTGGACGGCGGCTTTGCCGGCCAGGTCCGGGTGAGCGTTGATCAGTGCCAGCTGACTGGCGTGATCGGCGCTCAACAGGATGTCGCTCATGCGCTGGTGCAGGGTTTCGATCTGGTCGATCGACGCGTCCTGGCCCAGGTCGAAGGCCTTCTCGGCCACCCATGGCGAATGTTCGTAGATGTCGGCGAAGGCTTTGACGAAGGCGTCGCGGCTCAGGGTCGACGGTTTCAGGGTTTGAAAGGTGCTCATTTGGCAGCCCCCTGGTACGGGTGGGTTTCGTGCCAGTGACGCGCGATGTCGACGCGGCGGCTGAACCACACCTGTTCATGACTTTTAGCGTATTCGATAAAGCGCTTGAGCGAAGCCAGGCGACCCGGACGGCCAATCAAACGGCAATGCAGGCCGATCGACAGCATCTTCGGTGCTTCGGCGCCTTCGGCATAAAGCACGTCGAATGCATCTTTGAGGTATTCGAAGAAATCGTCGCCCTTGTTGAAACCCTGGACCTGGGTGAAGCGCATGTCGTTGGTGTCCAGGGTATACGGGATCACCAGGTGCGGCTTGCCGGTCGGGTTGTTCGGTTCCCAGTAGGGCAGGTCGTCGTCGTAGGTGTCGCAGTCGTAGAGGAAGCCGCCTTCTTCCATCACCAGGCGACGGGTGTTCGGGCCGGTGCGGCCGGTGTACCAGCCCAATGGGCGCTCGCCAGTGAGTTCGGTGAGGATGCGGATCGCTTCGAGCATGTGCTCGCGTTCCTGCGCCTCATCCATGTACTGGTAGTCGATCCAGCGGTAGCCGTGGCTGCAGATCTCGTGGCCGGCCTCGACCATCGCGCGGATCACGTCCGGGTGACGCTGGGCGGCCATGGCCACAGCGAAGATGGTCAGCGGAATATCGAATTCCTTGAACAGTTTCAGGATCCGCCAGACACCGGCACGGCTGCCATACTCGTAAAGCGATTCCATGCTCATGTTGCGCGCGCCTTGCAGAGGCTGGGCCGCGACCATTTCCGAGAGGAAGGCTTCCGATTCTTTGTCGCCGTGCAGAATGTTGCGCTCGCCGCCTTCTTCGTAATTGAGTACGAACGACAGGGCGATCCGGGCGTTGCCCGGCCAGTGTGGGTGAGGAGGGTTACTGCCGTAACCGATCAGGTCGCGTGGGTAGTCAGCGCTCACTGCAGTCTTCCTTCTTATTCGTTGACAGATTGTGTGGCGCCCTGAAGTTTGGATGGCAGGCTGGCGTCACAGCGATGGGCTGATTGTATACAACTTTATTCTCAATTTGTAAGCCTGAATTTTCGCATTTTTCACCGGCTGTCATCTTTTGCTGTTAATGGCGTGAACCTGCAAGAAACCTGCCTGACCAGTCAGCTAATGGATTGGGGGTTCAATGGATGCGAGGTTAAGCGGCAAATCACCGGGAAATCGAAGGATGGCGGGGATAACAGGAAAAATGTCGTTTTTATTGTGTACAATTTTTTTGAAAAGTGTCTTAATCAATCGCTCGCCGCAGCTTTTCGTGCTCCGAAACGGTGCGGTCTCCTTTTCAACTGACTTCGGGAGGCGCGAAGTCTGACTGCTCCACGCAGGCAGGCGCGCAGAATCAATGGGACGTTTGACAACACACGTTTTGGACGCTGCACACGGTTGCCCGGGCAGCTCGATCAAGGTCGAGCTGTACCGCGTTGAAGGTTCGCATCTGGAATTGGTCGCCAGTGCACTCACCAACAGCGATGGCCGGGTCGATGCGCCGCTGCTGCAAGGCGATGACTACCGTACCGGTGTCTATCAGGTTCAGTTCCACGCTGGCGATTACTATCGCGCCCGTGGCGTCCAGTTGCCGGAGCCGGCATTCCTGGACGTGGTCGTGCTGCGGTTCGGCATTTCTGCCGAACAGGATCACTACCACGTACCGTTGCTGATCTCGCCTTACAGTTATTCCACGTATCGGGGCAGCTGACCCCCAAGCAGCTGCCCCTACCGGGAAGCGACTGCGCATATAGCTTCTTTGGTCTTTCGCCCGCTCACACTGCGGGCTTTTTTTCGTCTCGCGAATGGTGTTACGGATTACAGGCTGGCAAGTGTTTCCAGTCTCGACTCGTCATCCCTGACAATGAAAACGGTATCTGTTTGCGAAGCAAGGACCTGAGACCCACCCTTGAGCCAGACCAGTTTTTTTTCAGCGTGCGCCTGGAGGATTTCCTGCAGTGCCGCGTACCCGATCTGGGTATTCAGCCGGGCGTCGGTCGCATTCGGATCGGTATTCAGAGGTTGATGAATTTTTCTGCCTTTGACGCGATACAGGCTGATGAAAAAGACGAAGGGATGATTCCTGCGACGGAACACCAGGGCTGGAAAGGCATTCGTTGAAGTCGGCGGAAAAACATCATAGCCCTGTCGGTTCAGGATTGCGGTCATCATCCACTTGAGCTCGGTACCTGACTGCGTTGTCTTGAAATCGTCCCATTCCTGCCTGGTCAAATTGAAGTCCAGCCGCTTTAGAGGGCCTTCCGGGGACGAGGTCGGTAAATCCAGAGTCCGGGCGAATCCCGGCCCCATACTGGCCGTTGGCAATATCGGGAGCATCAGCAATGGATCAGCCAACGGCGGTCGAGGTGCGCTGTTGCCACTTTTCCAGTCATTGAATGTTTGCCGCAGGCGGGTCAGGCCGACGCCTGTTGCCAGGTCTCCATCGTTGGCCAAACCGAATTGGCGCCTCGCCACTTTGGCCACTGAGATTTCCGACAATTGCGGAAAATAGTTGGCGATGTATTGCTTCAGCGGGTGTTGAAAGGGAAGGTTCGGATCGACCTCCCATTGATTGGCTGGCGGAACGCGGATCGCGCCCCTGGGTTGCTGCATCAAGTCTGTGCCGAGGATGCGCTCCATGTAGTCGAAATCGTATATCCAATGTTCCGGATTCTTGATGTAAACGATCGGGTGATCGGGATCGCTACCGCGTGGCACAAGCAGAAACCGGATGCCATCGACTTCAAGGCTGGAGGAGGATGCATGTTGGGGTGGCGCTTCCCATTTTTTCCAGGGATCGGACCAATCATCACCCGTCGAGGTGGAGGAACGTTTGGGCGCGACGACTTCTTCAGGATCCTCATCCGGGGTTCGCAGACGCTTGACGGTCAATCTGGAATCGTTGTCACCGGCGCTCTCGGCTGTTGGCTTCACGCGCCAGGTGAGGGTGCCTTCCAAACGTTCGACACGTGGGCCGGAAGGCCTGAAGTCACTGTTCAACCTGGCCCGGTAATGATTTTCCGAGTCGATGCCCAGCAGCACGGTTCCTCCTTCCTGAAGATCCACGAAGTGTCTTTGCGTTCCGAGTTCGCGAATGCCGGAAAGCGCATTCGGCGCCGGCAGCCTGGCTAACTGATTGGGCGGGAGGAAGAAGTGCTCGATCGGCGCATGGACGGTGACCGGGGTGATATGTGTTTCGAGCGGAAGGTCGGCAATCTCCAGAGACGCGGACCGGGAGGAGGATGATTGAACAGGTGTGTCGGGGTGGTCGACAGGTGCCCGCTCTGTGCCATGGGAGGTAATGTTCAGCGGCAGTCGGTGCAGTGTTGGAGGCCCGACGTCGGGAAGGGTGAAGGTTGTGTCGGGTGAGGGGTTGTTGGCACCGGGTTTCAGGGGGCGTTTGGGGCTCATGGATTATTTCACTCGCAAGGTCGATTCACGTTGATCTGGCCAGAAGAGGTCGGATGTTCGGTGAATCAACGCTGCGATGTGCGGTACATATATCTATTCGTGAGGCGAAATGTTGCCGTTTGTCACTCGCGCTCGATGGTCTCAGTGACTGCTCAGCAGCGAGGCTGCACCTGCACCGCCAAACAGACCGGCGCTGATGCGGTTGAACCAGCTCTGGCCCTTGCCGCTGCGCAGGTAGCGTGCCGCGCCATGGGCGCCGAGGCCGTAGGTCAACTTGCACAGCAGATCGAGCACCGTCCAGGTCGCGATCATCACCAGCAACTGCGGCAGGAAAGGCTGCTCGGCGCTGAGGAACTGCGGCAGGAAAGCCGCGAAGAACAGGATGTCTTTCGGATTGCTGGCGCCCAGTACAAAGGCGCGCCCGAACAGCGCGCGGAAACGCGGAACCGGCGCGGCGTCCGGCACTGTGGCGCCCACCGCCGGCTGGCGCGATTGCTGCCAGCTCTGCCAGGCGAGGTAGAACAGGTAGATTGCGCCGACGATTTTCAGGGCGCTGAACAGTTTCTCGGACGCCAGCAGCAGGGCGCCCAGCCCCAGCGCCGAGGCACTGAGCAGGCAGATCGAGGCGAACACGCCGCCAAGAAACGCCGGGTACGATCGACGCAGACCGTAATTCAGACTGTTGCTGATCATCAGCAACGACAGCGGCCCCGGAATCAGGATCACCACCAGCGCAGCGCCGCTGAACAGCAGCCAGGTTTCCAGACTCATCACTTGCTCCTTTTTATCGTTATCAAGAATGTGCAAAAGCCCCACCCGTTGGGGTGAGGCTGTTTTGTTGCTTGAACCGCGTAGCGCTTACAGGAAGATGAACTTGGCGATGAAGATCGCGCAGAGCACCCACAGGCTGACGGAGATCTCTTTGTATTTACCGGTGCCGGCCTTCAGCGCGACATAGGTAATGAAGCCCAGCGCGATACCGTCGGCGACCGAGAAGGTCAGCGGCATCATGATCGCGGTGACGATCGCCGGAATGCTGTCGGTCGCTTCGTCCCATTCGATGTGCGCCATGCCGCCCATCATCAGCATCGCTACGTAAATCAGCGCGCCGGCGGTGGCGTAAGCGGGAATCATGCCGGCCAGCGGTGCAAAGAACATCGCGGCTATAAATAGCACACCCACGGTGACTGCGGTAAGACCAGTCCGACCACCAGCCGCTACACCGGCGGCACTTTCCACGTAGCTGGTGACCGGCGGAACGCCAACCACTGCGCCGAAAACGCTGGAGGCGGAGTCGGCTTTCATGGCGCGCGACAGGTTTTCGATACGGCCGTCAGCGTTCACCAGGTTGGCGCGCTGTGCGACGCCCATCAGGGTACCGGCGGTGTCGAACATGTGCACAAAAAGGAAGGCGAGGACCACGCTGATCATGCTGACGTTGAACACGCCGGCGACATTCATGGCCATGAAGGTCGGCGCCAGGCTCGGCGGGGTGGACATGATCCCTTCATAGTGCACGATGCCCAGGCCCCAGCCGGCCAGGGTCACGGTGATGATGCTGATGAGGATCGCGCCGAACACTTTGTGGTAGCTGAGGATCGCGATCATCAGAAAGCAGATGGCGGCTAGCAGTGGACCGGGTTCACGCAACGAACCGAGCTTGATCAGGGTAGCCGGGCTATCGACGACGATGCCGGCGGTTTTCAGGCCGATCAGCCCAAGGAACAGACCCACACCGGCGCCCATCGCGTAGCGCAGGCTGACCGGAATGCTGTTGAGCAGCCATTCGCGGATCCGCGAGAAGGTCAGGATCATGAACAGCACGCCCGAGACGAACACCGCACCGAGGGCGGTTTCCCAGTTGTAGCCCATGGTGCCGACCACGGTGTAGGTGAAGAACGCGTTGAGGCCCATGCCCGGCGCCAGGCCTACCGGCCAGTTGGCGTAGAGGCCCATCAGCAGGCAGCCCAGCGCGGCGGCGATACAGGTGGCGACGAAGGCTGCACCGTGATCGATCCCGGCATCGGCCATGATGTTCGGGTTGACGAAAATGATGTAGGCCATGGTGATGAAGGTTGTCAGACCGGCAATCAGCTCGGTCTTCACCGTGGTGCCATGCAAGCTGAGTTTGAAGATGCGCTCCAGCAGGCCATTGCGTAAAGGCGGCGAGAGTTCCAGCGTCGATGCTTCGGATTTGCGGCTTTCCACAGCGAGTACTCCTCAAGAGTTTTATTGTTATTTCCAGGACCGGACCCATGAGGGGTGGCAGCAGTCCTTTGAGGCATACGCGAATTTGTTGACCATGCGGTCAGGAACTCGCACGCTGTGGATTATGCTTTTGTGTACAAATAAAGCAAATATTGTTTTTGGTTTTGTAGACGAAAAGATTGGCGATCGAGCTATATCACTCGTTCGAGCGGTTGGTTCCCAGCGCCAGATTTACCGCCAGCCAGCCGTTTACCGCCGTCTCGCCCGCTTCGGCAAACACGCGCTCGAGCAATTTCACCTGTTCGCGGCGCAGCGCCTGTTCAAATTTCGCGCCTTCGACGGTCAGTTCCAGCAGGCGTTTTCGCTTGTCCGTCTCGGACGCCACGCTGTCCACCAGATGCATTTCCTGCAATTGCCGCAACGGCATGTTCAGCGCTTGCTTGCTGACGCCGAGCAGTGCGAGCAATTCCTTGACGCTCAGGTTCGGGTAGCGGGCGATGAAAAACACGATGCGTTGATGCACGCGGGACAAGCCGCGACGCTCGAGCATTTCATCGGCCTTGGCAGTGAACGCCTGGTAACCAAAGAAAAAGGCTTCCATGGCTTGTTGTTGGCTGGCGCAGTTTTTAAGGTCAAGCATATTGACGTTTCCGGGCAGGTTGTCGTAATTTCAGTCAATAAGTTTGACTCATTTTTTCCATGCCTCGCTAGCGGTGACTTCCATGGCTTTTTCCGAACGTGTCTCACGCCTCAAAAGTTCTCTGATCCGTGAAATCCTTGCTGCGGCCCAGCGTCCGGAAGTGATGTCCTTCGCTGGCGGTTTGCCGGCTGAAGCGATGCTGCCGAAGGTCGAGTGGGCCGACATGCCGCTGTCTCTCGGCCAGTACGGCATGAGTGAAGGCGAGCCGGCACTGCGTGAAGCGCTGGCGGCAGAGGCGAGGGCACTGGGGTTGCCGTGTGAGGCGAGTCAGGTGCTGGTGGTCAGCGGCTCCCAGCAAACCCTCGACCTGGCGGCGAAGCTGTACATCGACAAGGGCACCGAAATCCTGCTCGAAGCGCCGACCTATCTGGCGGCGCTGCAGATTTTTCAGCTGTTTGGCGCTGATTGCCTGACTGTACCGCTGGAGGCTGACGGTCCGAACCTCGCGCAATTGCGCCAGCGTCTGGAACAGCACCGCCCGGCGTTCATCTATTTGATTCCGACCTTCCAGAACCCGTCCGCCGTGCGCTACAGCGAAGCCAAGCGCGCAGCTGTCGCGGCACTACTCGACGAATTTGGCGTGACCCTGATCGAAGATGAGCCTTATCGCGAGCTGACCTTCGACGGCGGCAGCGCCCAGCCGATTGCCGGACGCCTGAAAAAATCCAGCTGGATCTACACCGGCACCGTGTCGAAAACCCTGCTGCCGGGCCTGCGTGTCGGCTACCTGATCGCCAGCCCGGATCTGTTCCCGCACTTGCTCAAACTCAAGCAGTCAGCGGATCTGCATACCAACCGCATCGGTCAGTGGCAGGCATTGCAGTGGATCGGCAGTGAGAAATATCAGCAGCACTTGAGTGAATTGCGCGGCTTCTACCGTCAGCGCCGCGATGCCTTTCAAGCGGCACTGGAAACCCATTTCGCCGATCTGGCGGACTGGAACATGCCGCAGGGCGGGCTGTTTTTCTGGCTGACCCTGAAGCAACCGCTGGACACGCGCACGTTGCTGAACACTGCGCTGGCCAATGATGTGGCGTTCATGCCGGGTGAACCATTCTTCCCCGAGCCGGATCGCAATCCCGGCCACCTGCGCCTGAACTTCAGTCACATTGATCCTTCACGACTGGACGAAGGGCTCAAGCGTCTGGCGGCGGTGGTGCGCCAGGCCCAGGCTGCGCAGGCAGCATAAAAAAACCGGCCATCAGGCCGGTTTTTTTTGATTCAGATTGCGGCGAACCGCTTGTTCAGATATTCGATGATCGTGATGGACTCATACATCCAGGTGGTCTGGCCGTTTTCTTCGATGCGCAGGCACGGCACTTTGATCTTGCCGCCCTGTTCCAGTAGGATCTGACGATCCTGCTCGTTGTTTTTCGCATCCTTCAGGGCCACCGGAACGTTCAGGCGGCGCAGGCTGCGGCGGGTCTTCACGCAGAACGGGCAGGCGTGGAACTGATACAGGGTCAGGTCTTTGGCGGCGGCGTCAACCTGAGCCTGGGCAGCGGCGGGGCGCTGTTTCTTGCCCGGGCGGGTGAGGAAATCAACGAAGATGATCAGTTGGCCGAGGCCGACACGAAGCGCTTTGACGAACACGTTACAAGCCTCACAGGGACATTGAAGAAGGCGCGCAGCTTACCCGATTTTTCACGGACGAAAAAAAACCGGCGATCAACGCCGGTTTTTTTCTGTCACGCATTACTTGATCAGGCTGAGAAACTCGCTGCGGGTCGCCGCGTTTTCACGGAACTCACCGAGCATCACCGAGGTGATCATCGACGAATTCTGTTTCTCCACACCGCGCATCATCATGCACATGTGCTTGGCCTCGATCACCACCGCCACGCCCAGCGCGCCGGTGACCTGCTGGACCGCATCGGCGATCTGGCGGCTGAGGTTTTCCTGGATCTGCAGGCGGCGGGCATACATGTCGACGATCCGCGCAACCTTCGACAGGCCCAGCACTTTGCCGCTCGGGATGTACGCGACGTGGGCCTTGCCGATGAACGGCAGCAGGTGGTGTTCGCACAACGAGTACAACTCGATGTCCTTGACCAGCACCATTTCGCTGTTGTCGGAGCTGAACAGGGCACCGTTGGTGACCTCTTCGAGCGTCTGTTCATAACCGCGGCAGAGGTACTGCATGGCTTTGGCGGCACGCTTTGGCGTGTCGAGCAGGCCCTCGCGGGAGACGTCCTCGCCCAGTTGGCCGAGAATCGCGGTGTAATTCTGTTCCAGGGACATGAAACTACCTGTGGGGATTTTCGCAAAGGGCAAGGGTACGGTGGCGGACACGACCCTGCAAGTTCGGTGTGACGGGATTATTCGTCGCGGCCTTCCATCATGGTGCGTTTGAGCATCACATACACGGCGCCGGCGCCGCCATGTTTCGCCTGGCACGAGCAGAAACCGAGCACCTGCGCATGCTGGCGCAGCCAGGTGTTGACGTGGCTTTTGATCATCGGCCGCTTGCCGTCCAGACGCACGGCCTTGCCGTGGGTGACGCGCACGCAGCGGATTTCGAATTTGGTCGCTTCGGCGAGAAACGCCCAAAGGGTTTCCCGGGCCTTTTCCACACTCATGCCGTGCAGGTCGAGGCTGCCTTCGAACGGAATCTGCCCGATCTTGAGCTTGCGCATCTGGCTTTCCTGCACCCCGTCGCGGGCCCACATCAGCTCGTCTTCGGGGCCGACGTCGATCACGAACTGATCGGACAGGCCGTCAACGGTAGTCGTGTCGCTGCGCACGGTGGCGGACTGGCGCAGCCTGGCGATCTGTGCGCGGTCTGCCTTGGGTTTGCCGGTGTCGGCGCGGTCGTGCTTGATCGGCTTGACGCCTTGGATCGCACTTTTGAACAGGGAAAAATCGTCGTCTTGCATGTCAGCCTCCGCGAAGGGCGGCCAGTTTACCCAAACAGACACAAAACGGCCCGGCAAAAAGCCAGGCCGTCGATCAATCGTGTTTTTTCATCAGGTGCGGGGACATGTTCAATTCCCGCGATTGCCGTGCGCGACGCCGGCAACGACGCCACAGGGCCACGCCGAAATACAGGAACAGCAGGCCGACTGCCAGAATGATCGCCGAGCCGAGCGGTGTTGCATTCAGATCGCCGAGCGCCGGCGGGCGCCCCAGCAGGCTGGCGGCCCCGGCCATCGCCAGCAGCACGCCGAACGTGGCCAGAATGGCCGCGATCGCCGCGCCGAATCGAAATCGCCAGTTGCTTTGGCCTTTGGGCCGCAAGCGGCGTGCGTCAAATCCATCGGATAACTTCATTCCGACCTTCCTCAATGGGTATCGGCCCTTCGACCGGGAGTTGACCGGGTTGTTCCTGAGGCTAGGGTAATTGAAGCAAATGCGAGGTTTTTGCAGATGAGCGGCGGGCTGAGCCGCTCATTTACGGTCGATCAGATCAGATCCTGGGTCAGCGCGAGGGTGGCGAAGTTGTCGGCCATGATCGCCATTTCCGCTTCCTGCACCTGTTCGGCGCTGAGCACGCGGCCCTTGAACGGCAGATCGCGGGTGGCGCAGGCATCTTCGACCAGAGTGCAACGGAAACCCAGGTTCTTCGCCGCGCGCACGGTGGTGCTGACGCTGGAGTGGCTCATGAAACCGCAGACGATCAAGTCCAGCGAGCCGATGGTTTGCAGACGATCGTAGAGTTCGGTGCCGTGAAAGGCGCTCGGCAGCAACTTGCCGATGATGGTTTCATCACCCTGGGGTTCCAGGCCGGGGATGAACTCGCCGCGTTCGCCCTGGGGGTCGAACAGACCACCGACGGTGCCGAGGTGACGCACGTGCACGATCGGCCGGCCGGCTGCGCGGGCGGCGGCAACCAGTTGTTTGATGTTCGCGACAGCCGCGTCCATGCCGCTCAGGGCCAGCGGGCCGCTAAGATACTCTTTCTGGGCATCGATGATGACCACGGTGGCATGGCTCAACGTGGCCGCTGCGTAACCGCGACCGCTGAGTTGAAACATCGTTTTTGGAACGGACATTCTGGGGCTCCTTCGGGTGGGGCTTTTGCGACATTGTCCTCTGGCTGAGCGGTTCTGTGAATCGCTACCATCGTAGGCACCGTCGTTGCTGGCCTGCAGCGTTGTCAAGTTACACGATCTGTTCAATAGTCGAGTGGAAAATCGGAAGCGTCCTACCGTCGCCCCGGAATCTTTCCTGCGTCGTCGCGGCGCGTTTTGGCTGCTAGAATCGCCAGTCGTTTTTTCTGGAGTTCTGCCCCGTGATCACTTCCCGACTTCGTACCCTGCGCGACCACATCCGTTGGGCCGTCAGCCGCTTCCATGGGGAGGATCTGTTTTTCGGCCATGGCACCGACAATGCCTGGGACGAAGCCCGGCAGTTGGTGCTCGGTGCCTTGCACCTGCCTTGGGAAATCGCTGATAGCTATCTGGATTGCGCGCTGGAAGACGATGAACTGGTCAATCTTCAGCGCCTGCTCAAGCGCCGCATCGAAGAACGCATTCCGACCGCTTACCTGCTGGGCGAAGCGTGGTTCTGCGGTATGTCCTTCATTGTCGATGAGCGCGTGCTGATTCCGCGTTCACCGATTGGCGAGTTGATCGAAAACCGTTTTGCACCGTGGATCGGCGACGAGCCGGCGCGGATTCTTGACCTGTGCACCGGCTCCGGTTGCATCGGCATCGCGTGCGCCTATGAGTTCCAGAACGCCGAAGTAGTGCTGGCGGACCTGTCGTTCGAAGCGCTGGAAGTGGCGAACCAGAACATCGAACGCCATGGCGTCGATGAGCGTGTGTTCACTGTGCAGGGCGATGGTTTTGACGGTCTGCCGGGCCAACGTTTCGACCTGATCGTGTCGAACCCGCCCTACGTCGATGCGGAAGATTTCGCCGACATGCCGGACGAATACCAGCACGAGCCGGAACTGGGCCTGGCCTGCGGCGATGACGGTTTGAACCTGGTGCGCCGGATGCTCGCCGAAGCAGCAGATCACCTGACCCAGAAGGGTTTGCTGATTGTCGAGGTGGGCAACAGCCAGGTCCACGTCGAGGCGTTGTACCCGGAAGTCGATTTCGCCTGGCTGGAGTTCGAGCGCGGCGGGCATGGCGTGTTCATGCTGACCGCCGAACAGTGCCGCGCCCATCAGGCACTGTTCGCTTCCCGCGTCTGACCCTTAAAAGCATCGCGGGCAAGCCACGCTCCCACAGGTTTTGTGTTGTTCCAAAGGTTGCGGCACACACAGAATCTGTGGGAGAGGGCTTGCCCGCGATGGGGACGCCTCGGTCTGAAGTCTTTAGCGGTGCGTGGCAATCCAGATCAGCAACCCGGCCTGAAACACCGCAAACGCCACCAGACACGTAATGGTGAAGCGCAAGCCCGCGTCTTCACGTTTGAACTTGCTGACCTTGTCTTCCTGTTTCTTCAGCTTCACTTCCTGTTCGGCCAGATTCTGCTCGGCCTGCTGCAGCATTTGCGCGGCTTCAAGAATTTCGACGATCTGCAGCTTTTCGCTGTTCCAGTCGCCCAGCAAGTCGCCGACCTGGACTTCCTTGACGCTGCCCTTCAAATGCTGGGCGTCGGCGTAAACCACATCAAAGCCATGCACCCGCAGAAAGTGATCGCGGCGCAGGCGAGTGTCTTCATTCAGCGCGTCCTTGTTGTTCAAGTCCATGCCGTCGACGGTGTAGGTGGGCCAACGCTTTTTCGCCCAGTTGATGCCTTGGGCGGCCATGAAGCGGCCGATACCACGGTTCATCGGTTCGATCTGCAAACCGCTGTCCGGGCCGAAATGCACGCGTTTGGTCGTGTGGTCGACCCACACGTCCAGGTGATTCTGTTCTTTACGCACGCGCTGGGCAGGCAGCTTGATTGCCATGCGCATCAGGCTGTGCTCTTTGCCGTTGCGTTCGGCGTAACCGAATTCGACGAAGCGCAGCGGCCGTCCGCCGGTATTGCGGTCGGTCTGCAACGGCGCCAGGCGGAGCATCTTGTGGTGCTCGACGTGGACATCCGCCCATGGCAGCTCGACCGCTGGCGGTGCGTCTTTTTCAGCGGTGGTGTCGGGTGAAGTCTGGGTATCAGTCATAACGGCGAGATCCTGTCCAAGCTGCTTGCCGCCAGCCAGTACGCTGGCGACAAAGGCTTATCGGCCGTTTTCTGCAAGACTGGAGGGTAAAAGAGCTTAACGGGTGCGAAGTCCGTCAATAAATTCAAGGACGCGTGTCCCCAGTTCCGCCGCCAGTGGCAAATTCGGGTCCTTGTAGGAGGCCAGTTGCCGCTTCACGTCGTTGGGCACGATGCGCAACACATGGTTCATGCCTTCGATCAGCGCCAGTTGCGCATCCGGTTTGGCGGCCTTGAGTAACTTCGCATCATCGACCTGAACCTGAATGTCGTTGCTGCCTTGGACGATCAGTGCCGGCATTTTCAGCTGGGCGAAAGCCGCCGCCGGATCCTGACGGAACAGCGAAATCAGGTACGGCTGCACGCTCGGACGGAAAATCACCTGCAGCGGCGCCGGCACATTGTCGTCGGTGCGCCCGGCCTTGAGGCTGTCGAGCAGTTCGTTGCTGCGCAGCATCAGCGGAGGAGGGAGGCTGCGGGCCAGTTGCCGACGCAGCACCTGATCGATCGGTCGGGCTGTGCCGGAAAGCGAGATGACCGCAGCCGCGTCGACCTTTGGCGCCGCCAGGCTGGCAATCAGCGCGCCCTCGCTGTGACCGAGCAGGATCAACGGGCCGAAGCGCGGATCGGCTTTCAGCTTCTGACCCCAGGCCACGGCGTCCGCCACATAGGCTTCCACCGACAGGTTTCGCTCGTCCGGAGTTGCCGCCAGGCTGGCAGCCACACCGCGCTTGTCGAAACGCACACTGGCGACGTTGTGTTTTGCCAGCACCCAGGCCAGTCGCTTGAGGCTGTCATTGCGCCCGCCGTCGGGGTTGTTTCCGTCACGATCGGTAGGACCCGAGCCGGAAAGAATGAGGACAACCGGCACGGGGCTGTCGGATTTTGGCAGCAACAGCGAGCCGAAAAGTTCGCCGTTGTCGGTGGTCAACGTGACCGGACGTTGCAGGACAGTTGCCTGGACGAAGCCGGTAAACAGGGAAAGGCTCAAGATCAAAACTCGCAGCATCATCACGCCATCATTTGCCAAGGTGCCGGTTGGACTCACCCACACCGCTAAGGTTCGAGGATGAACTACTCGGTTAGCCTGCGTATACTGGCGCGCATCACGAATTTGGGTTCGATTTCACGGAGCGTCCTGCATGTCCGGCAATACCTACGGCAAGCTGTTCACTGTCACCACCGCGGGCGAAAGCCATGGTCCGGCGTTGGTCGCCATTGTCGACGGCTGCCCGCCGGGCCTGGAGATTTCTCTTGAAGACCTGCAACGCGATCTCGACCGTCGCAAGCCGGGCACCAGCCGCCACACCACCCAGCGCCAGGAAGCCGACGAAGTCGAAATCCTCTCCGGCGTGTTCGAGGGGCGCACCACCGGCTGCTCCATCGGTCTGCTGATCCGCAACACCGACCAGAAGTCCAAGGACTACTCGGCGATCAAGGACCTGTTCCGCCCGGCCCATGCCGACTACACCTACCACCACAAATACGGCGAGCGCGATTATCGCGGCGGCGGTCGCAGCTCCGCGCGGGAAACCGCCATGCGCGTCGCGGCCGGTGCCATCGCCAAGAAGTACCTGGCCAGCCAGGGCATCGTCATTCGCGGCTACATGAGCCAGCTCGGCCCGATCGAAATCCCGTTCAAGACCTGGGAATCGGTCGAGCAGAACGCCTTCTTCAGCCCGGACCCGGACAAAGTGCCGGAGCTGGAAGCCTACATGGACCAGCTGCGCCGCGATCAGGATTCGGTCGGGGCCAAGATCACCGTGGTTGCCGAAGGTGTGATGCCGGGCCTGGGCGAGCCGATCTTCGATCGTCTCGACGCCGAACTGGCCCACGCGCTGATGAGCATCAACGCGGTCAAAGGCGTGGAAATCGGCGCCGGTTTCGCCTGCGTCGCCCAGCGCGGCACCGAGCACCGTGACGAGCTGACCCCGGAAGGTTTCCTCAGCAACAACGCCGGCGGCATCCTCGGCGGAATCTCTTCGGGTCAGCCGATCGTCGCGCACCTGGCGTTGAAGCCAACCTCGAGCATCACCACCCCGGGCCGTTCGATCGACATCGATGGCAACCCGGTCGAAGTGATCACCAAGGGCCGTCACGATCCATGCGTCGGCATCCGCGCCACACCGATTGCCGAGGCGATGATGGCCATCGTGCTGATGGATCACCTGCTGCGTCACCGTGGCCAGAACGCCGATGTGCGCGTGAGCACCCCGGTGCTGGGTCAGCTTTGATGGGTGATCTCAAAGCCGCCGCGGTCTGACCGTGGCGGCGCTCCCGTACTGGCGGCTGTCCAGTTTCTATCTGTTCTATTTCGCCTTGCTCGGTTCGACGGCGCCGTTTCTGGCGCTGTACTTCGATCACCTCGGATTCAGTGCCGCGCGCATCGGCGAGCTGGTGGCGATTCCGATGCTGATGCGCTGCGTGGCGCCAAACATCTGGGGCTGGCTCGGCGACTACACCGGCAGACGCCTGGCCATCGTGCGCTTCGGCGCGGTGTGTACGCTGCTGACGTTCTCGCTGATTTTCGTCAGCAAGACCTACGCCTGGCTGGCGATGGTCATGGCGTTGCATGCGTTCTTCTGGCACGCGGTGCTGCCGCAGTTCGAAGTCATCACCCTCGCGCATTTGCAGGGCCAGACTTCCCGTTACAGTCAGATTCGCCTGTGGGGCTCGATCGGTTTCATCATCACCGTGGTTGCCCTCGGTCGCCTGTTCGAATGGCTCAGCCTCGACATCTACCCGGCGGCGCTGGTGTTGATCATGGCCGGCATTGTCCTCAGCAGTCTGTGGGTGCCGAACGCGCAGCCGCCTCAGGGCAACCGGCCGACGGGCGAAGGCTTTCTCAAGCAGTTGCGCAATCCCGGGGTGCTGGCGTTCTACGGTTGCGTGGCGCTGATGCAGATGAGCCACGGGCCGTATTACACGTTTTTGACTCTGCACCTTGAGCGACTGGGCTACAGCCGTGGCGTGATCGGCATGCTCTGGGCGGTCGGTGTGGTGGCGGAAGTGCTGATGTTCATGGCCATGAGCCGGATCCTCGCGCGTTTTTCCCTGCGGCGGGTGCTGATGGCGAGTTTTCTGCTGGCGGCGCTGCGCTGGTTGCTGCTAGGTTCGTTCGCCGAGTTCCTGTGGGTCCTGTTGTTTGCCCAGGTGCTGCACGCGGCGACGTTCGGCAGCTTTCATGCAGCTGCCATCGCGTTCGTGCAACGTAGCTTCGGCGCGCGCCAGCAAGGGCAGGGCCAGGCGTTGTATGCCGCGCTGGCCGGCACGGGCGGTGCGCTCGGCGCGCTGTATTCCGGCTACAGCTGGAATGCCCTCGGCGCGACATTGACCTTTAGTATTGCCAGTCTCGCAGCGCTCGCCGCTGCCGTTATCATTGCCATTCGAATGCAAGAGGACAGGCCATGAGCCTTACCCGTGAACAGCTTGCCCAGCAAATTGTCGACGCCGGGCGTTTTCTTTATGGTCGCGGCTGGTCGCCGGCCACCAGCAGCAATTACTCGACGCGCCTGTCGCCGAGCGAAGCGCTGCTGACCGTGTCCGGTAAGCACAAGGGCCAGTTGGGTCTGGACGACGTGCTCGCCACCGACCTGTCCGGCAACAGCCTGGAGCCGGGCAAAAAACCGTCCGCCGAAACCCTGCTGCACACTCAGCTCTATAGCTGGCGACCGGAGATCGGCGCGGTGTTGCACACCCACTCGGTGAACGCCACGGTGCTGTCGCGCCTGACGCCACAAGACTTCATCGAGTTCGAAGACTACGAACTGCAAAAAGCCTTCAGTGGCATTTCGACCCACGAATCCCGGGTGCGGGTGCCGATCTTCGACAACGATCAGGACATTGCGCGCCTCGCCGCCAAGGTGCAGCCTTGGCTCGACGCCCATCCCGATTGCGTCGGTTATCTGATTCGCGGCCACGGCCTCTACACCTGGGGCGCGCAGATGAGCGACGCGTTGCGCCAGATCGAAGCCTTTGAATTCCTGTTTGAATGCGAGTTGAAGACCCGCAGCGTCATGAACCGCCAAGGCTGACTTCACCAGAACCAGCCCATTTGCCTGATGAATGCAGTGCCCGACCGGTCTGAAAGAACCGGACGGCAAGGCCGATACCGAGGAATTGCCCCATGAGCAGCCTGTCCGTCTATCACGTTTCCAGCCCCGAGATTCCGAACAAGGTGCTGACCCATTTCGAAGACATCGCCTCGACCCTGGCCGAGCAGGGCGTGCGCTTCGACCGCTGGCAAGCCGCCGCGAAGATCCAGCCCGGCGCCAGCCAGGAAGAAGTGATCGGTGCCTATAAAGAGCAGATCGACAAACTGATGACCGAGCGCGGCTACATCACTGTCGACGTGATCAGCCTCAACAGCGATCACCCGCAAAAAGCCGAATTTCGCGCCAAGTTCCTCGAAGAACATCGCCATGGCGAAGACGAGGTGCGCTTCTTCGTCGCCGGTCGTGGCCTGTTTACCCTGCACATCGACGATTACGTCTACGCCGTGCTGTGCGAAAAGAACGACCTGATTTCGGTGCCGGCCGGCACCAAGCATTGGTTCGACATGGGCGAGAACCCGCACTTTGTCGCGATCCGCCTGTTCAACAACCCTGAAGGCTGGGTCGCCAACTTCACCGGCGAAGACATCGCCGGCCGCTTCCCGCGTCTGGAGGACTGAGGCGATGTCGATCAAGGTCATTCTCACTGACATCGAAGGCACCACCAGCGCGGTGAGTTTTGTGTTCGACGTGCTGTTTCCGTATGCCGCCAAACACCTGCCGGACTTCGTTCGCCAGAACGCCCGGCGCGCCGATGTTGCCGAGCAACTGGACGCCGTGCGCCGCGACAGCAGCGAACCGCAGGCTGACGTTGAACGGGTCGTGGAAATTCTGCTGGCCTGGATCGCCGAAGACCGTAAAGCCACGCCGCTGAAAGCGTTGCAGGGCATGGTCTGGGAGCAGGGTTATCAGGCCGGGCAGTTGAAGGGGCATGTCTACCCGGATGCTGTTGAAGCGCTCAAGCGCTGGCATCAGGACGGTTATCAACTGTTCGTTTATTCGTCCGGTTCGATCCAGGCGCAGAAGCTGATTTTCGGCTGCTCCGAAGCAGGGGATCTGACGCCGCTGTTCAGCGGCTATTTCGATACCACGTCGGGCCCCAAGCGCGAGGCGCAGTCGTACAGCAATATCCAGCAGGCCATCGGTGTCGAACCGCAGGAAATCCTGTTCCTGTCCGACATCGTCCAGGAACTTGACGCCGCTCAGGCCGCTGGCCTGCAAACCTGCGGCCTGGCCCGAGAGGGCGGGGAGCTGGAAGGGCATGTGACCGTCGACAGCTTCACCGGGATCGAACCGGAAGCGTTCTGAGTTCGCACGATCGACGCACAAAAAAACAGGCCGTGAAGCGAACGCTCCACGGCCTGTCTGTTTATACGGTGTTCGAATTACATCGAGTGATAGGTCGGCAGGGCAAAACGCTGCTGACTTTGCAGCATGCCGATCTGCGGCAGCTCGCTGGCTTGTTCCGCGAGGTCACGACGAATCGCGCTGATCGCCCACGACAGTTGGTCGCCGGCATGCAATTGCTGATAGGTCAGCGCACGTTTGAACACTTTGCCGTCGGCACTCTTCAGCGTCAGCAGGATCCCGCCATCGGGACGTGGCGCAGTGGTGACGTTGAAGTTGGAGAACAGGGAGGTAAATTTTTCTTGGATCAGGCTCATGTCTTTCAGCTCCGTATGCACTTGAATGGCAAGCATGCGTAGGGAGTTGCAGCGATTGTGCCAGTATTTATTTTATTAAAAATCTTTATAAATCAATAAGTTAAAAAAATGATTCGTTTCGGTTGTCGTGCAATCTGCATGAATGGCCATCGTGCATCCTGCATTTTGCGGGATCGCTGTCGATCCGATGGAACCATTCCGGAGAGCCGCAATCCCGCTTTGCCTTGTAGCGCTGGCGGATACAAAACATTGCAAAAACCGCGTGTACAGCCCGCGAAGCCCTGACGTATTTTCGGCCTCGACCCTCGCTTGAGAAGCGCCGGTTGCCTCACCCGATTGCCCGACAATAAAAATCCGGCCTGCACGTCAAGGTCGAACGGGAGCTGCCATGCGCCACGCGCCGAGCGACACGATTACCTGGGGCATGATGCTCCGCAAACTGCCGATGATTGCCAAAGCCATCCCTCGGGTGGTGAAAGGCATGAAGGTGGCCAACGTCAAGGATCCGACCCAAACCTGTGGCCTGGGCTGGACATTCGAGCAAGCGACCCTGCGCAACCCCGAGGGCCCCGCGCTGCTGTCGGGTGAGGTGGTGCTGAGTTATTCACAGGTCAACCAGTGGGCCAACCGCATCGCCCACTACCTGATCGGCCAGGGCATAAGCAAGGGCGATGTGGTGGCGGTGTTCATCGAGAACCGCCCGGAACTGCTGGTGACGATTCTGGCGCTGGCCAAAGTCGGCGCCGTCAGCGCGCTGCTCAATACCTCGCAGACCCGCGATACGCTGATCCACAGCATCAATCTGGTGACGCCGGCGGCGATTGTCGTCGGTGAGGAATTGCTGCCGGCGTTTGCGGCGGTACGCGAGCAAGTGTCGATCCCGGCAGCGCGGGCCTGGTTCGTCGCCGATCAGGATACCTTCAGCCATCCGGGCATTGCGCCTGAGGGCTATATCAATCTGATCAGCGCCAGTGCCGATGCCTCGGGCGATAACCCGGCCAGCAGCCGGCAGATTTTCTTCGACGACCCCTGTTTCTACATCTATACCTCCGGCACCACCGGTTTGCCAAAAGCCGGCGTGTTCAAGCACGGACGCTGGATGCGCAGCTCGGCGAGCTTCGGCATGATCGCCCTCGACATGCGCCCGGACGACATCGTCTATTGCACCTTGCCGCTGTACCACGCCACCGGGCTCTGTGTGTGCTGGGGTTCGGCGGTCAATGGCGCGTCGGGTTTCGCGATTCGCCGCAAGTTCAGCGCCCGGCAGTTCTGGAGCGATGTGCGTCGCTACCGCGCAACCACTATCGGTTATGTCGGCGAGTTGTGCCGGTATCTGGTGGATCAACCGCTCTGCGCCGACGACAGCCGTCACGACGTGCGCAAGATGATCGGCAACGGTTTGCGGCCCGGCGCGTGGGCCGAGTTCAAGACCCGCTTCGGCGTGGATCACATCTGCGAGCTGTACGCGGCCAGCGACGGCAATATCGGCTTCACCAACATCCTCAATTTCGACAACACCATCGGTTTCTCGCTGATGGCCTGGGAGCTGGTCGCCTACGATCAGGACAGCGGCGAGCCGATTCGTGGCGCTGACGGATTCATGCGCAAGGTCGGCCGGGGCGAGCGGGGCCTGTTGCTGGCGCGGATCGACGACAAGGCGCCGCTGGACGGCTACACCGATCCACAGAAAACCGCCAAGGTTGTCTTGCAGGACGTATTCGCCAAGGGCGACCGCTTCTTCAACACTGGCGATCTGCTGCGCAATATCGGTTTCGGTCATGCACAGTTTGTCGATCGCCTCGGCGACACCTACCGCTGGAAGGGCGAGAACGTCTCGACCACCGAGGTCGAGAACCTGCTGCTGCAGCATCCGCATATCTCCGAAGCCGTGGCCTATGGCGTGGAAATCCCAAACACCAATGGCCGCGCCGGGATGGCGGCGATCACCCCGGCGGAGTCCCTAGCGACCCTGGATTTCGCCGAACTGCTGGCTTTCGCCCGCCAGCGTATGCCGGCCTATGCGGTGCCGTTGTTCCTGCGGGTCAAAGTGAAAATGGAAACCACCGGCACCTTCAAATACCAGAAGACACGCCTGAAAAACGAAGGCTTCGACCCCGGCCAGACGGGGGATGATCCGATTTATGCCTGGCTGCCGGGGACCGAAACCTACGTGCAGGTCACTGATGGAATCCTCGCGGAGATCCGGGCAGGCGAGTACCGCTATTGAGATTGGCTATGAGCCTGCTTGGAAAAAAGGGGATGACAGCTATCGCTGCGCTCGGGAAACTGTCGGCTTTCCGATTGACCGAAAGTGGAGTTTCCCCATGTCCGACCAAAGCCGCCAGATGACCCCCGAAGAAGCTGCCGAATTCACCGAGCAGGTATTCAACAAGGCGCGCGAGGGCGATGCGGTGATGCTGGATCGCCTGATCACGGCCGGTCTGCCGGTGAACCTGACCAACAGCAAGGGCGACACCCTGCTGATGCTCGCCAGCTACTACGGTCACGTGGACGCGGTGCACGTGCTGCTCAAGCACAAGGCCGACCCGGAACAACGCAACGGCAATGGCCAGAGCCCGATTGCCGGCGCGGCGTTCAAGGGTGACCTGGCCGTGGTCAAGGCATTGGTCGAAGGCGGGGCACAGATTGAAGGTGCGTCTTTCGACGGCCGCACGGCGCTGATGATGGCGGCGATGTTCAACCGCGTTGAAATCGTCGACTACCTGATCGACCAGGGCGCCGATCCGAAAGCCAAGGACGCCAACGGCATCACAGCGCTGGACGCAGCCCGCACCATGGGCGCTGTTGACACCACCGCGCAGCTGGAAAAACTGCTGGGCTGAAGCCGCTGGCCGGAACCCGCTCTGTGGCGAAGGCGAGAATGCGCTATCCTTCGCGCCCTCAAAATTCTCTTCGCCACAGGATCCGCCCCATGAAAGCCGCACTCGCCGAACTCATCAGCAAAATCAGCTCCGGCTGCATGGGCGAAGACGAGATCCTGAAGGTCGCTGATGAAGCGGCACAGGCCTACGCCGATGCCGACGCTTTTCTGACCGCCAACCCGGACATCAACTACGACGACACTTTCCCGATTCCGCTGGGCGAGTGGGTCGTGGTCGGCAGCCTGCCGGAGACCGTGCTGTTCCAGGCTGACACCTACGCCGACCTGTTCGCGCAGATCGTTGCCTCGTTCGGCCCGGGTGTCGAGTTCAACCTCAAACCCAAGCAACTGGCCAAGACCGAGGCGCTGACCGCGCTCAATCGCATCCAGGTACAGATGAGCAGCCTGAACAAGGAAAACGGCGGCTACACCCTGATGAACTTCAGCCAGTTGCTCGACGACGAGCTGCAAGTGGTGCTGGTCTACGGCAACGACGTGCCACGCGTACTTGAACTGTGCGCTGAAGTCGGCATTGCCGCCGCGCCGTCGCTCGAAGCCCTGAAGGTCGCCGTTCACGTCTGAGTGCAATAAAAGGGAACCCTGCGCGCGACCGTCTATCCTAAAAGTGCCTGCCATTATTCTGGAGCGACACCATGGGTTCCACGTTCAACGGCCTGATCGGCCTGATCATTCTTGCGCTCGACATCTGGGCGATCATCAACGTGCTGAAAAGCGGCGCCGAGACCGGGATGAAAATCCTCTGGGTGCTGCTGATCATCCTCCTGCCGGTGCTGGGCCTGATCATCTGGGCGATTGCCGGGCCGCGAGGCAATGTGCGGATCTAGTTGTTGCGACTGTGAGCAGGCTCTTCCCTGTGGGAGCGAGCTTGCTCGCGAAGGCGATTTCTCATTCAGCAAATGTGTTGAGTCAGCTGGCCTCTTCGCGAGCAAGCTCGCTCCCACATTGGTCTTTCTGAGGCTTAAGAATGTCGTCTGTCAGCGGAAGGTTCGACCTGTCATCTTCGGCAACGTAGAATGCGCGCCTTTCCCGGGCAATCGAACCTGACGATTGGCGCCCGCGCATTCATCGGAGCACTTCACCATGACCGTCACCAAGACCAGCGAATACCTGGAAACCCTCTACGAAGGCTACGGCCAGCGTTTTCGCATGGAAAAACTGCTGCACGAAGTGCGCACCGAACACCAGCACCTGGTGATTTTCCAGAACCCGCGCATGGGCCGGGTGATGGCGCTGGACGGCGTGATCCAGACCACAGAAGCCGATGAGTTCATCTACCACGAAATGCTCACCCATGTGCCGATCCTTGCCCACGGCACCGCCAAGCGCGTGCTGATCATCGGCGGCGGCGACGGCGGCATGCTGCGCGAAGTGACCAAACACGCCAGCGTCGAACACATCACCATGGTCGAGATCGACGGCACCGTGGTCGACATGTGCAAGGAGTTCCTGCCGAACCACTCCAAGGGCGCCTACGACGACCCACGCCTGAACCTGGTGATCGACGACGGCATGCGCTTCGTCGCGACCACCACTGAAAAGTTCGACGTGATCATTTCCGACTCCACCGACCCGATCGGCCCGGGCGAAGTGCTGTTCTCGGAAAACTTCTACCAGGCCTGCCACCGCTGCCTGAACGAGGGCGGCATCCTCGTGACCCAGAACGGCACGCCGTTCATGCAGATCGAAGAAGTGAAAACCACCGCCGGCCGCCTGCGCAGCCTGTTCCCGGACTGGCACTTCTATCAGGCGGCCGTGCCGACCTACATCGGCGGTTCGATGACCTTCGCCTGGGGCTCGACCAACCCGGCCTACCGCAAGCTGAGTCGCGAAGTGCTGCAACAGCGCTTCATCGGCAGCGGCATCGTCACCCGTTACTACAACCCGGAAATCCACATCGGCGCCTTCGCCTTGCCGCAATACGTGCTGCAAGCGGTGAACAAGCCAAGCAACGATTGATCTTTGTGGGAGCGAGCTTGCTCGCGATCAGCGGTCGGTCAGTCAATGAAGATGTTGGCTGACAGTCCGCCATCGCGAGCAAGTTCGCTCCCACATGTGTTTTTTTTCATCTTCGGTCGATTAAACCTTTTGAACGATCAATCCTGACAAAAGTCGAGATAGATGTAAGCCCACTTGCGGGTTTGTTCGAGGAGGCTCCAATGCAAAAGTGGAAAGTCACTTTCGTGGATGATCACGGTGAAATTGTCGATGAAGTCTTCGAGCGTGCGGAATGCCCCAGCGACGATGAGGCCGCTCGACTGATCAAGGAAAGACTCCTTCCTGTCGCCGCCGCACTGGATCTCAATGATCTGGAAGGGCGAACCTGCGATGCAGGCGCCAAAAGCCTGAAAACCCAGAACAGCATCGAAATCCGCAGCATCACCCCAGTCTGAAACTTCCTGTTCTTCATGTACCAGGCCTTGGCAGCGGCTCTATCTTGGGGCTACTCTGCAAGCGAGATCAGCGAACGGATCGCTAAGGTCTGGTCTTGTCAGCTACATGCTTGTTTCCCGTCGGCAACGCGGTTGCCGTAAGCACCAGGGCCCTGTGGGCCAGTGCAGGGAATACGGAAAGTCTATCCATCTATGCGAGGGGGACGATTCATGAGCACAGCCTATCAAGAAGACATCAGCAGCAGCGTGCTGCGCCGCATGAAAGAAGGCGGTTTCGATTTTTCCCGATTCCATCCCATCGAGTTCTACGCCATTTTCCCGGACGAGGAGCGGGCGCGCAGGGCGGCAGGCAAATTTCGCGGTGAATCCATCAATGCCCAGGTCAGTGCGCGCGACGACGGCGCCTGGTCTCTGGAATTGAGCAAGGTGATGTACGCAACCTACGACGACATTGGCGATTTCGAGCAGGGCTTTTCGGCGGTGGTCGAGCCCTTGGGCGGCATCATCGAAGGCTGGGGCGTGAAACAGGAGATCCGCAACCGGCACCGTTTGAACTGATCACTCTCGCAACATGTCGAGCTACGGCTGACCTTCGGGTCGGCCGTTGTCGTTTCTGCCGCCCCGAAAGCGCATGGCAAAACCCTGAAACAAGAAACCGGCACAAAAAAAAGCCACCTGAAAAGGTGGCTGAAAGGGAAGACCGGAAGGAGAGGAAACCGGTCAGGGTTACGGCCGGGAGGGCTGCCAGGGCAAGCCGGATCAGTGGGCTGCGAGCTTCGTCAGCGACGTTTTTGCAGCGGATGCGCGGATTATCCGCAGCCGCCGGCGGGCAGTGAAATCAACTCTGACTATGCTGGTGATAGGCGACGGGACTGCGTCGCAATGAAGCGGGGGCGATCAGGTTGGGGCATTTGCCGCACAGGAATGGTGCGGTGCGTGTGGCGTGAATATCCAACCGATTGAAATCAAAGCGTTTATGCCGATGGCACGGGCCTTGCGAAGGTCTGTATGTCCGGGGTGACAAGGAGTACGGCATGATCCGCACCTATTTTGATGAAATGTACGATGCCGGCGGCCAGATCCGCCCGCATTACCGGGAGTTTGCCCGCTGGCTGGCCGAAACGCCTGACGAACTGCTGGCCCAGCGGCGACGCGAGGCCGATCTGCTGTTCCATCGTGCCGGGATCACTTTCACGCTCTACGGGGACGAGCAAGGGACAGAACGCCTGATTCCCTTCGACACCATTCCGCGCAGCATTCCCGCCAGCGAGTGGCGGATCGTCGAGCGTGGCTGCATCCAGCGGGTCAAGGCGTTGAACATGTTCCTCGCCGACCTTTACCACGAGCAACGCATCATCAAGGCCGGGATCATTCCCGCCGAGCAGGTGCTGGCCAACGAGCAGTATCAGTTGGCGATGCAGGGGCTGGATTTGCACCGCGATATCTATTCGCACATCTCCGGCGTCGATCTGGTGCGCGACGGCGACGGCACGTATTACGTGCTTGAAGACAACCTGCGCACGCCGAGCGGCGTGAGCTACATGCTCGAAGACCGCAAGATGATGATGCGCCTGTTCCCCGAGCTGTTCGCGGCCCAGCGCATCGCGCCTATCGACCATTACCCGAACCTGCTGCTCGACACCCTGAAGAGCTCAAGCCCGATCGACGATCCGAGTGTCGTGGTGCTGACACCGGGACGGTTCAACAGCGCGTTTTTCGAGCATGCGTTTCTCGCCCGGGAAATGGGCGTGGAGCTGGTGGAGGGCGCGGACCTGTTCGTGCGCGACGACAAAGTCTTCATGCGCACCACCGACGGCCCGAAAGCGGTGGACGTGATCTACCGCCGGCTCGACGACGCGTTCCTCGACCCGCTGGCGTTCCGCCCGGATTCGATGCTTGGCGTACCGGGACTGCTGTCGTCGTATCGCTCCGGCAACGTAGTGCTGGCCAATGCCATCGGCACCGGCGTGGCGGACGACAAATCGGTTTATCCATTCGTCACCGAGATGATCCGTTTCTACCTCGATGAAGAGCCGATCCTGAAGAACGTGCCGACCTGGCAATGCCGAAACCCGTCTGAACTTTCCCATGTACTGGCCAATCTTCCGGATCTGGTGGTCAAGGAAACCCAGGGCTCCGGCGGTTACGGAATGCTTGTGGGGCCGGCGGCGACGACCGCGGAAATCGATGCGTTCCGCGAGCGGATCAAGGCCAAGCCCCACGCGTACATCGCGCAACCGACGCTGTCGCTGTCGACCTGTCCGACCTTTGTCGAAAACGGCATTGCGCCGCGCCATATCGACCTGCGCCCGTTCGTATTGTCCGGCCGCGAAACCCGGGTCGTGCCCGGCGGTTTGACCCGTGTCGCCTTGCGTGAAGGCTCTCTGGTGGTGAACTCATCCCAGGGCGGCGGAACCAAGGACACCTGGGTGGTCGAGGATTGAAGGAAGCCTGCCATGTTAAGTAGAACTGCCTCGGATCTGTACTGGATGTCGCGTTACCTGGAGCGGGCGGAAAACCTCGCACGGATGCTCGATGTCAGCTATTCGCTGTCGCTGATGCCGCAGGACGGCCGTGGCGACGGTCTGCACGAACTGGCGATGCCGCTGCTGATCACCGGCACGCTGGACGATTACCTGGAACGTCACGGCGAGCTGCATGCCGAGCGCTTGCTGCATTTCTTCGCTCTGGATGCGGCGAACCCGGCGAGCATCTACAGCTGCCTCGGTGCGGCGCGGGCCAGCGCCCATGCGGTGCGCGGGCGAATCACCGCTGACATGTGGGAGAACATCAACGCGACCTGGCTGGAGATCCGCGGGATCGCCAATCAGGGCCTCAGTCGCTATGGCATGAGCCGCTTCTGCGAGTGGATCAAGGAGCGTTCGCACCTGTTTCGGGGCGCGTCCTACGGCACCATCATGCGCAATGACGCGTTCCGCTTCATTCGCCTGGGTACGTTCATCGAGCGGGCCGACAACACCTTGCGGCTGCTCGACGCCCGCTATGAAATGGCCGGCGATCAGGCCGAAGCGGTCAGCGATGGCACCGCCCACGCCTATTACCAGTGGAGCGCCTTGTTGCGGGCCTTGTCATCGTTCGAGGCCTACACCGAGATCTATCGCGATGCGCCCGGCGCCCGGCATGTCGCTGAATTGCTGCTGTTGCGTGCTGATGTGCCGCGCTCGTTGCGGGCTTGCACCGAAGAGATCGATCAGATTCTGGCGCAGTTGCCGGGGGCCAACGGTCGTCCTGCGCAACGACTGGCGGCGGAAATGGACGCGCGTCTGCGCTACACCGGCATTCAAGAAATTCTCGAGGAAGGGCTGCACGCCTGGCTCACCGAATTCATCCCGCTGGTGCGCCAGTTGGGCAACGCCATTCACAGTTCCTACCTGGAGGCCGCATGAGACTTTCCATCAGCCACGAGACCACCTATCACTACGAAGATCAGGTGCGCGCGAGCATCCAGTACCTGCGCCTGACACCCCACGACAGCGAGCGTCAGCATGTGCTGAGCTGGCAGCTCGACCTGCCGCGCCCGGTGCGCGCCCAGCTCGATCCGTTCGGCAACATCCTGCATGTGCTGACCATGGACGAGCCTCACGAAGCGATCATCATCGGCGCCCGGGGGCAGGTCGATATCGACGAGTTGCGCGAGGCAGAGCACGAGAGTCAGTCGGCGCTGCCGTTCCTGCGGTTCACCCGGCTCACCGAGGCTGACGAGGCGCTGCGGGCGTTTGCCGAGAAATCCTGCAAACAGCGGCGTGATCGCAACGCATTGATCGACCTTATGCACGGTTTGAACCAGCACATGACCTACAAGCCAGGCGCCACTGAAGTCGACACCAGCGCCGCCGAGGCGTTTGCAGGGCGCGCGGGTGTTTGCCAGGACCACGCCCACGCGTTTCTGGCCTGCGCGCGCAGCCTCGGGGTGCCGTCGCGATATGTGTCGGGCTATCTGTACAGCGAGGATTGCGAGCATCTGGCCAGTCACGCCTGGGCCGAAGCCTGGATCGATGACGCCTGGTACAGCTTTGACGTGACCAATGAACTGGCGCGGCCGGAGCGGCACCTGAAACTGGCAGTGGGGCTGGATTACCTGGACGCCTGCCCGGTGCGAGGCATGCGCCGGGGCGGCGGCTCAGAGCAGATGCACGCGAAAGTGCTGGTGTCGCCGACACCAGCGCCAATCATCTCGGTGCAGCAGCAGTAAGATCCGGGATACCGCATCGGTGGCAAGTCGAGTCGTCGCACCGCCGCTCCCACAGAAATGCCGCTGATTCAAATCCAGCGCATAACCTGTGGGAGCTGCGGTGCGACGACTCGACTTGCCCGCGAAGAGGCCAGTGAGAGCACTGCAAGACTCAAGTGATCAAGGCTTAACCTTGCGCCCGGCCATGTGCTGCAAATACCCGATCAGTTTCTGCAGATCCGCATCCGGCAACACTTCGGCGGAAAACCCCGGCATCTTGGCCTGCGGCCACTGACGCAGACTCTGCGGATCGCGGATATAGCGCTTGAGGAAGTCCGCGCCGAAGTACTCGGTCGGGTTGTACGGAATATTCAGGTCCGGCCCGAACTGCGCATCGCCCGCGCCATTCAGGCGATGGCAGGCCAGACAGTTCTTCTGGAACAGGGCAAATCCCTGATTCACCGGGTCATCGGCCTTCAGCGCAGGATCCGGCAGCAGGGCAGGGAAGCGCTCGGCCACCGGCGCCATGCGCTTGATGCTGGCGACCTCGAACGGCCATTGTTCCGGGCTGATATTGCCGGCTTGCGGATCCGTCCACACCAGATAGAACGGCCCGGCGCTGTGCTTGCCTTCCGACAGCGGCGGCCAGGGCTGCGCCGGATCCTCGATGGCCAGCCACGCGCGTGAACCTTTGCTGTTCAGCAGCGGCGCTGCGGACAGCTCTGCGGCAAAACCGTCCAGCGCCACGGCTTGCAGGTGATCCTCCGGTTTGATACCGGTGAGCAGCGCGGCAATCGGCACGGCGCGATAAGTCATGTCCTTCTTGTAGGACACATCGTTCTTGATCGTGAGGGTTTGCACCTGAGGATGCTTGAGCAATTCCTCGGTCTGCCAGGTGCGGCTGTTCGTGCCCAGCTCCAGATTCAGCTGTGCGGCAGACAGGGGCATGCTCAGCAGCATGGCCCCGAACAGAATGAGCGTTTTCAAGTGATCGCCGTCCGTGTCGTGGAAGTGCGCAAAGGTTGGCACAGCCACGCTGGCCCGGGTAGCGGGCCAGTCACATTTCAAGTGGCGATAAACAATACCTGCCGCTTGAATCAGCCGATGACCTTGGTCAGGTTCGGGAGAATCAACAACAGCGTCGTGGCGAAAAGAATGAGCCCTGCTTGCCGTACTTTCGGTTTTTTGAACATGGCTTGACCGCCTTTTTTGTTATTTCCTGATGCCTGCCTGCATATCCATGACGGCAAGCGCTGCACTTCCTGTAGCGAACGCCTGTCTCGGCAAAACCCGACGACAACGACGTACATCTTCACCTTAGGGCCCGCGTCACGCTTCGCTTAGATCCATTTCGTATGTATTTGCTACCTGTCGCGATTAAAAAGGCATGAGGCCCATTGCCAGCTTCTTTGCCGCCCGTTTGCTAGACAGCTCGCGCACCTGAACCGGTTAATCAAGCCACGGATGACCGTCCGTCTGAGCGTGCGCGTCAACGTCATTGAGCGCTGTGGTCATTGAATCCATGGCCTGCGAAGACAACAGTGACAGCACGAATTTCACTCACCGCACAGGTTCGAGGACGTCATGACCCAAGCTTTGATTTTTGACGCGTTACGCACGCCCCGTGGCAAGGGCAAGGCCGACGGTTCGCTGCACAGCGTCAAACCGGTGAATCTGGTGGCCGGGCTGTTGACTGCTTTGCAGGCACGCACGGCCCTTGACACCAGCCAGGTCGATGACGTGGTGCTCGGTTGCGTCACGCCAATTGGCGATCAGGGCTCGGACATCGCCAAGACCGCCGTGCAGGTGGCCGATTGGGACGTCAGCGTCGCGGGCGTGCAGATCAACCGCTTCTGCGCCTCGGGGCTGGAAGCGGTGAACCTGGGGGCGATGAAAGTGCGCTCCGGGTTCGAAGACCTGGTGGTGGTCGGCGGCGTCGAGTCCATGTCTCGCGTGCCGATGGGTAGCGACGGCGGCGCCTGGGCGCTGGACCCGCAAACCAATTTGCACAGCCACTTCACGCCACAAGGCGTTGGCGCCGACCTGATCGCTACCCTTGAAGGTTTCAGCCGTCAGGACGTCGATGCCTACGCGCTGCACTCGCAGCAGAAAGCTGCACGTGCCCGGGACGACGGTTCGTTCAACAAGTCGTTGGTGCCAGTGCAGGATCAGAACGGCATCATCCTGCTCGATCACGATGAATTCATTCGCGCCGAGTCGACCCTTGAAGGTTTGGGCAAGCTCAAGCCGAGTTTCGAGATGATCGGTCAGATGGGATTCGACGCCACGGCGCTGCGGGTCTACAGCCATGTCGAGCGGATCAACCATGTGCACACGCCGGGCAACAGCTCGGGGATCGTTGACGGCGCGGCGCTGATGCTGATCGGTTCCGAGGCCAAGGGCCGTGCGTTGGGCCTGCAACCCCGGGCGCGGATTGTCGCCACGGCGGTCACCAGCACCGACCCGACCATCATGCTCACCGGCCCGGCGCCGGCCACTCGCAAGGCACTGGCCAAGGCCGGACTGCGGGTGGAGGACATCGACCTGTTCGAGGTCAACGAGGCGTTCGCCTCGGTGGTGCTCAAATTCATCAAGGACATGGCCGTCGACCCGGACAAGGTCAACGTCAATGGCGGCTCGATCGCCATGGGCCACCCGCTGGGCGCCACCGGTTGCGCGATCCTCGGCACCTTGCTCGATGAACTGGAAGCCCGACGCCTGCGCTACGGCCTCGCGACGCTGTGCGTCGGCGGCGGCATGGGCATCGCCACCATCATCGAACGCCTCTGACCCCAAGGAACCCTGTCATGACCCAAGCCATTCGTTACGAAAAAGGCCAGGACGGCATCGTGCTCCTGACCATCGACATGCCGGGCCAGAGCGCCAACACCATGAACGCGGTGTACCGCGAGGCCATGGCCGAAAGCGTCGCCCGTTTGCAGGCGGAAAAAGATGACATCGCCGGGGTAATCATCACCTCGGCCAAGAAAACCTTCTTCGCCGGCGGCGACCTGAATGAACTGATCAAGGTCGGCAAGCCTGAAGCCAAGGCTTTCTACGACATGGTGCTGACCCTGAAGGGCCAGTTGCGCACCCTGGAAACCCTCGGCAAACCGGTGGTCGCGGCAATCAACGGCGCGGCGCTCGGCGGCGGTTGGGAAATCTGCCTGGCCTGCCACCATCGCGTGGCCCTGGACGATGCGTCGGTGCAACTCGGTTTACCGGAAGTGACCCTCGGCCTGTTGCCGGGCGGTGGTGGCGTGGTGCGGATGGTGCGCATGCTTGGCATCGAAAAAGCTTTGCCGTATTTGCTTGAAGGCAAGAAAGTCCGTCCGCAGCAGGCGTTGCAGGTGGGACTGGTCGATGAGTTGGCGGCAGATCGCGATGAACTGCTGGCGAAGGCCAGGGCCTGGATCCTGGCCAACCCTGCGGCCGTGCAGCGTTGGGATGTGAAGGGTTATCAGATTCCCGGCGGCACGCCGTCGAACCCGAAAGTTGCGCAGATGCTGGCGATTGCGCCGTCGATCCTGCGCACCAAGACCCAGGGCACGTTGCCGGCGCCGGAGAAGATTCTGTGTGCGGCTGTGGAAGGCGCGCAGGTGGATTTCGACACGGCGCACCTGATCGAAACCCGCTACTTCACCGAACTGACTACCGGCCAGATCTCGAAAAACCTGATCGGCACGTTCTGGTTCCAACTCAATGAAATCAATGCCGGCGGTTCGCGGCCACAGGGTTTTGCGCCTTATGTGACGAAACGCGTGGGCGTACTCGGCGCGGGCATGATGGGCGCCGGGATCGCCTATGTCAGTGCGTCAGCCGGGATTGAGGTGGTGCTCAAGGACATCAACCTTGAGGTTGCCGAAAGGGGCAAAGCGCATTCCGCCTCGTTGCTGGACAAGAAAGTCGCTCGCGGGCAGCTGACTGCGCAGCAGCGTGAAGCGGTGCTGGCGCGTATCCAGACCACTGAAAGCGATGCCGATCTGGCAGGTTGCGATCTGATCATCGAGGCGGTGTTCGAAGATCGTCAACTCAAGGCCAAGGTCTCGGCGGCGGCGCAACAGGTGGTCGGTGCGGATGCGGTGATTGCTTCCAATACTTCTACCTTGCCAATCACTGGCTTGGCGACCGCAGTACCGGATCAAAGCAAGTTCATCGGCCTGCACTTCTTCAGCCCGGTGGAAAAGATGCCGCTGGTGGAAATCATCAAGGGCGCGCAAACCAGCGACGAAACCCTCGCACGCGGGTTCGATTTCGTACTGCAGATCAAGAAAACCCCGATTGTGGTCAACGACAGTCGTGGTTTCTTCACTTCGCGGGTGTTCGGCACCTTCACCAATGAAGGCATTGCCATGCTGGGTGAGGGCGTCAGTGCGCCGATGATCGAGACCGAAGCCCGCAAGGCCGGTATGCCTGTCGGGCCTCTTGCGATCTCCGACGAAGTTTCCCTCAGCCTGATGAGCCATATCCGTCAGCAAACGGCCAAAGACCTTCAAGCAGAAGGGAAACCGCTGATTGAGCACCCGGCGTTCGCCGTGATTGACTTGCTGCTCAACGAATACAAGCGGCCAGGCAAGGCAGCGGGAGGCGGTTTTTATGAATACCCGGCGGGTGGGCAGAAGCATCTGTGGCCTGAGCTGAAAACCCGTTTCGAGAAAGCCGATGGGCAGATTTCGCCGAAAGATGTGCGTGACCGGTTGCTGTTCGTGCAGGCCATCGAAACCGTGCGTTGTGTGGAGGAGGGCGTGCTGACATCGACGGCGGATGCCAACGTCGGCTCGATCTTCGGCATCGGCTTCGCGGCATGGACGGGCGGCGCGTTGCAGTTCATCAACCAATATGGCGTGAAGGACTTTGTCGCCCGGGCGCAGTATCTGGCGGAACAGTACGGTGAGCGTTTTGCACCGCCTGCGCTGCTGCTGGAAAAAGCCGCGAAAGGCGAGTTGTTCTAACGGGGCGGGGACGCATTTCGGGGCTTGCCTTGCCGGGTGGTTTCAAGGCAGGCTCTGGGGTGTGCATTATTCCCATCACGTGTCAGGTATTTTTTATGTCGCTACGCATCTGCATTCTGGAAACCGACATCCTGCGTCCGGAACTGGTCGATGAATATCAGGGTTACGGGCAGATGTTCCAGCGCCTGTTCTCGCAACAGCCGATCGCCGCCGAGTTCACGGTGTACAACGTGATGCAGGGCGATTATCCGAGTGATGACCTGACTTTTGACGCCTACCTGGTCACCGGCAGCAAGGCCGACTCGTTCGGTACCGACCCGTGGATCCAGACCCTCAAGCAATACCTGCTGAACCGCTATGAGCGCGGCGACAAACTGCTCGGCGTGTGCTTCGGCCATCAGTTGCTGGCGCTGCTGCTGGGCGGCAAGAGCGAACGCGCCACGCAAGGCTGGGGTGTCGGCATCCACAACTACAAACTGGCGGCCAAGGCGCCGTGGATGAGCCCGGTGCGTGAAGAGCTGACGCTGTTGATCAGCCACCAGGATCAGGTGACGGCGCTGCCGGAGAACGCCACGGTGATTGCTTCCAGCGATTTCTGCCCGTTTGCCGCGTACCACATCAACGATCAGGTGCTGTGCTTCCAGGGTCATCCGGAATTCATTCACGACTATTCGCGAGCGCTGCTGGATCTGCGTCAGGAAGCGCTGGGCGAGCAGGTGTACAGCAAGGGCGTGGCCAGCCTGGAACATCAGCACCATGGCACCACCGTTGCGGAATGGATGATGCGCTTCGTGGCGCACAAGCCGACCGCTGCTTGAAAGTAGACGCCCCCGTGTTTTGCACGGGGGCGTTTTTCTTATAGCCAGCCCGATTTCTTGAAGCTCGCCCACAGGCTCACACAGCCGACCGTGATAAAGCCCAGCACGCCGAAATAGCCGTAGTGCCAGCTCAGCTCCGGCATGTTCTGGAAGTTCATCCCGTAAATCCCCGCCACTGCCGTCGGGAACGCCAGGATCGCCGCCCATGCAGCGAATTTGCGTTGCACCACACTCTGGCGTGACGCCTCCAGCAGCACGCCGATTTCGATGGTCTGGCTGGCGATGTCAGCCAGGGTGGTCAGATCCTCCATCTGCCGGGTCACGTGGATCTGCACGTCGCGAAAGTACGGCCGCATGTTCTTGTCGATGAAGGGAAAGCTCAGCTTCTGCAGTTCCTCGCCGATTTCCACCATCGGCGCGGCGTAACGGCGCAGGCGCAGGACATCCCGGCGCAAGCCATGGAGTTTCTGGATGTCGTGTTCATTCAGCGCACTGCACAGCACGTTGCGTTCCAGCTCATCGATTTCGGCGTGGATCGCTTCGCCCACTGGCTGATAGTTTTCAATCACGAAATCCAGCAGCGCATACAGTACGAAATCTTCCCCGTGCTCCAGCAGCAGGGGCCGTGCCTCACAACGTTGGCGGACGTGGGCGTAGGACGCCGAGTGACCGTTGCGGGCGGTGATGATGTAGCCCTTGCCGGCGAAGATATGGGTTTCGATGAACTGCAGAATCCCGTGTTCGCGCACCGGCGAGTAGGTGACGATGAACAGCGCGTCGCCAAAGGTTTCCAGCTTCGGTCGGCTGTGTTTTTCCAGGGCGTCTTCGATGGCCAGCTCGTGCAGGTTGAACTGGCGTTGCAGGTTGGACAGTTCCTGGGCGTTCGGCTCTTCAAGGCCGATCCAGACGAAGTGCCCAGTCTTGGCAGCCCAGGCCGCGCCTTCGTCGAGGGAAATATTGGTGACTTTCTTACCGGCGCTGTAAACCGCAGCAGCAACAACTCGACCCATGGTGGTGGTTCACTTCTTCTTGGCAGATGGCAGGGGAGACATGGCTTCAGCTTAGCCGTGTCGCTGCTTGAGAGTCAGTGAAATCTGCACAGTTCACCGGGCAAAAGAAAACCCGCACAGGGCGGGCTTCTTTTTCACGCGGCTTGCAGCTGCCGATCCATTGCCTCGATGCATTCGCGCATCTGCTCGCGGCACTGAGTGATGAGCATGGGCATGTCGTCCATGGTCAGGCCGGCGGTAGGAATTGCCGGTAGCGAGCGTATGAGAATTTTCCCGCTGCGCCAGCGATTCAGGCGCATGTGCTTGATGTAGCTGCTGACACACACCGGAACGATCGGCACCCCGGCGGCAATGGCCATCTGGAATGCGCCTTTCTTGAAAGGCAGCAGTTCCTCACCCTGGTTGCGGGTGCCTTCCGGGAACACCCAGATCGAGGTGTCTTTGTGTTGCAAGGTATCGGTGGTCGTCAGCATCGACTGACGTGCTTTCTGGGCATTCCCACGATCGATCAACACATTGCCCGCCAGCCAGAACAGTTGCCCGAACAGCGGCACCCACTTCAGGCTCTTTTTGCCGATGCACACAGTACGACGCGGCACCACGTTGCCGAACACGAACAGGTCATAGTTGGACTGATGATTGGCGATGATCACGCAGCTGTCGGGCTTGTTCATCAACGGGCCGACATCGGCCTTCACCCGCAGACGCAAAATGCACATCGCTGGCAGTGCATAGAGACGGGCACACAGGCGGCTGTTGTCCGGATTGAACGGGCGGCACAGCCCGAGGATCACACCGAGGATTCCCGCGAGAATAAAGTGCAGGCCCATCAATAACATACGAAACACAAACAGCATTTTCAGGCCCATCGGGACAAAAGGTGGCGCAGTGTACGGATGTGCACTGTTTTCGGCAATTGCCGCTATAGAGTCCGGAGATGGGCGATGTTTAAGCGCATGTTTCCGACTTGTTGGTCAGAGGCGTCCTAGAGCTGCTGCGGAGTTTTCAACGGGGCGTGCAAGAAAAAGCCCGACACGACGGTCGGGCTTTTCTGAAACGGTGCGAGCCGGGTATCAGCCCAGATGCTCCTGATCCTGGATGATCGCGTTGTCCAGGGTTTCCAGCAGCGCCTTGCGCACTTTCAGCTTGGTGTTCTTGTGCGCGGTCATGTTGATCTTCTTCAACTGACGCGCAGCGGCGAGGGCGGCACCTTGCAGTTCTTCGGCCGCGACCACCTTGTCGAGGAAGCCGGCATCCACTGCGCTTTGCGGATCAAACATCTCGCCGTTGATCACCGAGCGATGGAAGGCCGAACGACGCAGACGATCACGGGCCAGCTCGATGCCGGCGTGGTGCATGGTCATGCCGATCTGCACTTCGTTCAGACCAATGCTGAACGGACCGTCGACACCGATCCGGTAATCGGCAGACAACAGAATGAATGCGCCCTTGGCCACGGCATGCCCCGGGCAAGCCACGATCACCGGGAACGGGTGCGACAGCAGGCGACGGGCCAGTGTCGAACCGGCGGTCACCAGCGACACGGCTTCTTTAGGGCCAGCGGTCATCACTTTCAGGTCATAGCCGCCAGAGAGAATGCCCGGCTGACCGGTGATGATCACAATGGCACGATCCGCCACCGCCTGATCCAGCGCCGCGTTGAAGGCCGCGATCACGTCCGGGGAAATGGCGTTGACCTTGCCGTTGCTCAGGGTCAGGGTCGCGATACCGTCTTCGAGGTGGTAGGCAATCAGATCGCTCATGGCGCAATTCCTTATAAGAAAGATGGGCAGACGTTACCCACCGTCGTCGGTCAGGTAAAGCACTGTGACTGACCCGCCAGTCACCGTTTACCGGCCGATGCGCTGCAACACGCCCCGCGCCTGACGCCTGCACACCTATATAGAAGGGCTGCGCCCACCCGAGATTGGCCGGATTGCCATGGCCCCTAAAAGGTGGAAGCGGCTTTTTCTCTTAACCGCATGAAAATTCTGAAAAAAAAGTTTGCCATCAGAAAAGCTTTCGACTACATTAGCGCGCCTCGACAGACAGAACATGTTTGAAGAGATACGGTGAAGTGTCCGAGTGGCTTAAGGAGCACGCCTGGAAAGTGTGTATACAGGAAACTGTATCGAGAGTTCGAATCTCTCCTTCACCGCCAAATTCGATGTAAACAAAACCCCTGGTTTCGAAAGAAGCCAGGGGTTTTGTGCATTCTGGTGTCCGGATTTTTTTGGTCACAGAGATCGGTTCGGCTTCTTTTTGTCAGGGCATTACAATCGCGGTTTTATCCGGCATGTAAAAGGACGACCTCCATGATCATTTCCACTACCCAATCCATCGAAGGCCGGCAGATTACCGCGTATCTGGACATCGTCAGTGCCGAGTCGGTGCAGGGCGTGAATGTGATTCGCGATATGTTCGCGGGCATGCGGGACTTTTTCGGCGGGCGTTCGCAGACACTGGAGCGGGCGTTGAAGGAGGCACGTGTTCAGGCGACTGACGAGATCAAGGAGCGCGCGCGAGCCCTGCAGGCGGATGCGGTGGTCGGGGTGGATTTCGAGATCAGCATGCCGGCAGGGAAGGGTGGCATGGTTGTGGTGTTTGCGACCGGCACGGCGGTCAAGTTGCGCTGAGCATTGGTTTCCGATTGTGAGCCCATTCAACGGAATGGGCTCGTTGCTGACAATCAGCCTTGTGGTTTGAGCTGGACAGTCCCTTTCGAATCGTAGGTCAGCGGCGTATCGATCGCGACGAGAGGCGGAGTATCGCCTGGTTGAACTGGCTGAACCGGGTCCGGATGGTAGATGACGCCAGGCTGCAACGGACTGGGTCCGGTTGGCTGCTTGATGACGATTTCACCTGAAGCGATCTTTTCCTTGAGTTTCTCCGCCCCGGCTTTGCCGGCGGCGATCTGTTCGTCCGTGAGTTTTACAACAGGCAGTGTCGGGAGTCCTTTGATTTCCATGTTCTCTCCTTGAGATTCATTGCGTAGGAAGAAGGGCAGCGGCCGGTCGGCGGGAATCTTGAGCGGGGTGAGACCAACGGCTCCTCATCGTGTTTAATTTCCGTAGGCCATTCGTCGGGCTTCGGGCGATCTGAATCACAAGTCCAGGAATGACCGGCTAGTCTCAAAAGCCTTGGAGGTCGATATTTTTTCAGGCAAAAGGGTTTGCCGGTGTCGGCCCGCATTTGAAAAGGGGTGAAGAGATGACTGATCCGTACATCGAAGACGACGGGGCTGAGTTTCCATTCAACAATTGCGTGCGCTGTGGCCAGACGGAGTATCAGGCAGGGTTCGGCGAGGATCCGGTGCAGACCGGCAAGATCAAGTCGGCAGCACCCAAAGGGCCTAAGGCAAAATTTCTGCCCAAGGTGACGACACGTTCCAGAAAGTAATCCGGATGCCATACCGCCCCGCCATTGAGCGGGGTTTTTTATTTCTGCTTTTGTTGAGACGCGTCCTACAAAAATTGCGGATTCGTCTGGGTTCTTTCACAAACTTTTCACACCCGTCTACGTAGGGTGAAGCCATCCGTTAGAAAGCAAGTCTCCAGCCCGTCTCCCCAGCGGGCTTTTTTTTGCCTGTCATAAAACCTTTTCCGTATTCGCTGTCCAATCGGCGCCAAGTGCGCTGCAACGCTGGACATTGCCGCGACAACAGCATTCAATCTGCGCCTTTTTTTATCCCTTCTGTTGAGGTTTTCGTCATGCGTTTAACTCTGCCTGCTCTGGTTCTGGGGCTTCTGGTTGCTCAAGGTGCAATGGCTGGCGACGGTACCGCCGCACTGGGTGGCGGTCTGGGCGGTGCGCTGGGTAACGTGGTTGGCCAGAAAATGGGCGGCAGCAACGGTGCGGCCATTGGCGCTGGCCTGGCCGGCGCGGCTGGCGGTGCGTTGGCAGCGAAGAAGGGGGCCCGCACAAAGGCGGCCATTGGCGGTGGTGTCGGTGCGGCGGGTGGTTCGATCATCGGCAACAGCCTGGGTGGCAAGAACGGCGCGACTATCGGTGCCGGCCTGGGCGGCGCTGCTGGCGGCGCAGTGGGCAGCAACCTGTCCAAGGGGCACAAGCGTCACTGATTGCCAAAGCGTGACTGAAAAGGCCCGGCTTTATGCCGGGCCTTTTCGTTGCTGAACGTTTTTCCCGGATGCGCCTCCAATACGACATAGCCCCCTCCGCGGGCGTACCGTCCCGACTCGGGACCTGTGAGGTCTGTATGCGATTGACATTATCCGCATTGGTTTTGGGATTGTTCGTGGCCCAAGGCGCCATGGCTGCCGGTGACGGCACGGCCGCCGTGGGTGGTGGATTGGGCGGCGCGCTGGGCAATGTGGTCGGCGGCCAACTCGGCGGCAGCACCGGCGCGGCGGTGGGTGCTGGTGTTGGCGGTGCGGCCGGTAGTGCCGTCGGCGCGAACAAACGCAATCGCACGGAAGCCGCCATTGGCGGTGGCCTCGGCGCCGCAGGCGGGTCCGTGGTCGGCAACAGCCTCGGTGGCTCCACTGGTTCGACTATCGGCGCAGGATTGGGCGGCGCGGCGGGTGGCGCGGTCGGCAACAACCTGGGTGACGATGGCGGCAAGTCGCACTCCGGGGGCGGCCACAAGCACAAGAACAAACACAAGAATCGTCATCGTTGAGTGACCGGTTCTACGGAAACCCGGCTTGATGCCGGGTTTTTTGTGCCTGCGCGTCATACGCAGGAACGAATGGCGACCATACTTTTCGAACGTCCTATACGAATGCGATTGACGAGGTGCGCCATGACTCCCGAAACCGAAGGCAAAGAAGAAAAAGGCCCGAGCGGATTGCCGTTTATCAATGATCCGGGGAATGAAGATCCGGGGTCGTTGATGGATGATGCGACGGTTCCGCTTTTGGAGGGTGAGGAGGAGCTTGAATATGAGGATTTTGATGATGATGAGTGATCGGACACTTGTTTCGTTAAATATTTGAAATACTATTGAGAGCGCTAAGGAATTGAGCAGTGGTGTAACCCCACCATTCGCTATCGAGCAAACGAAACATCAATCCTGTCCGCGTTAATTTTGACGAACTGCCCATTAAGATGTGGGTATTCGTAGTGGATGTCCTGATCCATAAAATCAACAAGCGACCGGAAAACCTCGCCATCCAGGTAGCCGAAAACCTCACAGGGGAATCCACTACCGAGCATCTTGATCTGCATTTTTTCGCATTGTGTAGCTGATACAGCGTCCTCATCAGGCAACACCATTTCGAACTCGGCTTCGTAAATTTTTCCGACTTCAATTTTCGAAGGGCTGTTTATTGCGAAACACCTGACCTCAACGCCCTCAATAACCAGCAGAATAGCGTCTTCTACAAACTGGTCTATTCCAACGACCAATACTTTGTGTGTCTTAGTTATGAGCATGCCTCACTGTTTTGTCTTGGAAGACTATCGTGGCGGTTGAGTAATTGTTTTCGATATTTAAGATAAAAAGTTTTATTTATCCAGTTGGCTGCTGGGCGCATTTCGAAATGGGGGGTAAGGGCCTGGTCAGCAGGCTGTTTCTCCGCGGTGGCGTCTAATCTATATCTCTCAGGTCAGTCAATACATAAAGATTGCTTATAGCTGACATTTTTTTGATCTTATTTAAATTTATATATTCTTTGAATTCTTTTTCAACAATTTCTTCGTCGCAATATTTTTTATGTTTGGATGGTCTATCGCAAGCAAAGTTGTATAGGCGCCAAATATCAAATCCATTGATTTCGCCGTTAGGGCCATAGTCAAAATTTACGGTTTCTTTTGGTAAGTGGATGAAGCACCCGATTCCATGTAATTCATACTTGACGCCTCCAGTAACTTTTCCGCATCGCTTTATTGCTTTGGTGTGCCAAAACCTTCGAATGTCTCGAACGCCAAAGTATTCCTCTAGTAGTCTTGTTCCACTGTCTACTTTGGTGAGGAAGTCGATTATCAATTCTTTAAGTGTATTCTCGTCTCTGATCATTCTCTTCTGCAGTTCTCAGCTTTCTAGTTGTTGGTGATGCAATGGTGGCTTTAGTCGAATTTAAGGTTTGAAAGTTTTTCTCTATGGCTTTGCTGTAATCCAGTTGAAATAGAAGTCGCGTTGGTCTTTTGGGCTGTTTGTCAGGTTTTTATCTTCGTAATCAAATATGAATACGACGTCATCTAACGAGGGCGTTTTCCCGATGGTGAGCTCATAGGCTTTCAGCCCAAGTGACATCTGTGATGACATACTTGATGGGTGGACATTGATCTTTGAACCTTTGCAAAGGAACTGAATATTTGAATTGTCCTCTCTTAGTAGGCCGAAACATTTGTAAAAATCACTGCTTTTGTAGGTTTTTTCTTTATCGTTGGGTAGTTTTAGTGTGATGCTGATCTCTTCGTCGTTACAAGCCAGATCGATATTTTGTTTTGCACTATTTATTACGGCTGATATCGTGATTTTTGTGTTCATTTATCTATTTTTCTATGGGGGTTTGGTATGGAGTAGCCGAATTCTCGACCGTCATCAATTATCAGTGTTGCACCTAGGACATCTTCATTTTTTATATGGCCTTGTATTGCGATTTCTCCCTCCTTATCGAATTTGTATGTGGCCCCAAGCTCCTTTTTAAGATCTAGGCCAGGTAGCTTTTTTAGTGTGTAAAGGTAACCGATTTTTGTGAAGTATCTAGTGGCAAATGCTTTTCCTACGTCTCTGGAAGGTGATGTACTTATGAAGTTGCTTGGTGGGAAGTCGCTATCAATAGAGTGTAATAGTAGATCGTTACTGTCTCCTTTACTGGTAAAACCGTTCAGGAAAACATCTTCAGGATCCCTACGGTCTCCTCGATACAAATACTCCTGTTTTTTCTGGGGGGCGGGAAGTTCAGGTTCCTGCTCATTGTGTTTTGATTGTTCTGTCGGATCCTTTTTAGGTGACTGTGGTTGTTTGCACTTGTCTGTGCCGGGGCATTCGCTCAACCCCAACGGATCCACCCACCCCGTCGGATTCGGCACGTACCGGTACTGATTCAGCCCCCCAGCCAGCTTCACCGGATCCGACGTCAGGTACCGCCCCACCTCCGGGTCGTAATACCGGTGCCGGTTGTAATGCAGCCCGCTTTCGTCATCGAAGTACTGTCCCTGAAACCGCAGTGGCTGGTTCAGGTAGTCCTCAGTCGCCAACTCCAGCGAGGTGACCTTGCCGTAGGCGCTGTATTTGGCGGACCAGACGATGTCGCCGCTGTAATCGGTCAACTCTTGCGGGGTGCCGAGGTGGTCGAGTTGGTAGTAGAACGGGCAGGCGCGTTTCGGGCCTTTGCCGTCGAGCATGGCCAGTGGGCGGAAGGTGCCGGGTTCGTAGATGAAGCTGCGGTGCTGTTCCTGGCTGCTTTCGGCGATCAGGTGGTCGCCTTGCCAGAAGAATTCGGTGCTTTGGCCGTCGACGGTTTTGCGGATGCGCCGGCCGAAGGCGTCGTATTGGTAGGTGGCGGTGGTGCCGTCGGGGCGGGTCAGGCCGATCAGGCGGTGCTGGCTGTCGTAGCGGTATTCGGTGACGAGGGTTTGCGTGCGGCCGCGGCGTTCGCGGATCAGGTTGCCGAAGGCGTCGTAGTCGTAGTGGCGGTCGCCCTGCATCAGCAGGCGGTTGCCTTTGATCTGTGTCGGGCCGGGGCGGTCCTGCATCAGCAGGTTGCCGGCCGGGTCGTGGGCGAAATTTTCCGGCAGGTCGTCGCGGGTGTGGCGTACGCGGATCAGCCGGTCGAGGGCGTCGTACGTGTAGCTGCGCTGGCCGTGGCGGGTGTCGGCGATGTGTTCGAGGTTGCCGTTGGCGCTGTAGGCAAAGTCGCGGCGGTACAGCGCACTGCGTTGATGGCCTACGGCGTGGGCGCGTAAGCGGCCCTGTTCGTCGTAGGAGTATTCGCTGAGCAGCAGGCCTTGCTGGCGTTGCTGTTCGCGGCCGTTCTGGTAGACGTGGCGGGTGAGCAAGGCGCCGTTGAGGTCGATCGCGGTCAGCGCGCCGCCCTTGGCGTAGTGGTAGTCGAGCTTGCTGTTGTCTGGCAGGCGCAGGCGGGTCAGTTGGCCACAGGCGTCGTAGGTGTAACGCAGGGTGCCCCAGCCCTGGTGCTCGCGCACCAGCCGGTCCTGCAGGTCGTATTCGAACGCCAGCGGGTGATCCTGACCGTCATCCACGCCGACCAGCCGACCGAGGCGGTCATAGCGGTAGCTGACTTCGGTCCCGTCCGGCAGGGTTTTGAGCAGCAGACGCCCAGCAGCATCACGTTGGTAGCCGGTGACCAGCGTCGAGCCGTCATCGCCGAACTCGGTCTTTTCCAGCAGGTGGCCGTTGCGGTCGTAGGCGTACGCGGTGCGCCGGCCATCGAAGCCGGTTTCCTGTCGGATCAGTCCGGTGGGCGTGTAGTCCAGCCGATACTTTTCGCCGGACTCGTTCTCGATTTCCGTGAGCAGCAGCTGCGCATGGTCGTAGCGGTATTGCAGTCGCGTGCCGTCGGGGTTGATCCGCCGACTGACCAAATGCAGGTCGTCGTCATACTCGTAGCGGGTGATGCGCCCCAGTTCATCGCGCTCGGCGGTGATCTGGCCGTAGGCGCTGTAGGACCAGGCGCGAGTGGCGCCGGTCGGCGAGGTGGTCTGGATCCGCCGGCCAACGGCGTCCCACGCCTGACGGGTGACCGCACCGTGCTCGTCCTGAGCAGTAATCCTCCGTCCCAAAGCGTCGTAGGAAAACTTCCGAACCCCACCGTCGGGCAAGCTTTCCTCGACCAGTTGTCCGAGGTCGTTCCACACGAACACGTGCCGGCCACTGTCCGGATAACGGATCGACAGCAACCGCCCCTGCGCGTCGTAGTGGTAATGGGTGACATGGCCGTCCGGATCGACCGCCTCGGTGATATCACCCTGGGCATTGCGCCGATAGGTCCACACCGCATCGCCACGCGAACGGCTGTGCAGGAAACCGTTGCGGTACTCGTAGGACGTCGGTGCATCGTCCGGCGGAATCAGCGCGATCAGCCGTCCGACATCGTCGTAGCGGTATTCGGTGACCGCCCCCAGCGCATCCTGCTCAGCGACCAGCCGACCCGCCGAGTCATAGGCCTTGAGCTGTTCGCCACCGTCCGCCGACACCTGACGCACCAGTCGCGCCGTATCGTCGTGGACATAAACCTCTTCGCGACCGTCGACGTACTGCACCCGAACAGAGCTGGCGTCGTCCCAGGCATAACGCGTATCCATCTGCGAAAACGACGCCCAGTGCCGCACACAGCGCGCCGCCTTGCCAGCGCGCTCCCACTCCCAGAAGAAGCTCGCGCCGCCGGCCAGTTGCCGTTGCAGGATGACGTGCTGATCGTCGTAGTCGTAACGCTCGCTCTCGCCGACGGCGTTGGTGGCTTCGATCAGTCGGTGACGGGCGTCATACAAATAGCGAACGAGGGTCTGTTCGGTCTGCCAGGCAGACTCCCGAAAAACCTGATAATCGACCGCGACCAGATGCGCCCGCTCATAGCGCAGCAACAAGGAACGGCCAGCCCCGTTATCCAGGCGCTGAACCCGGTCGGAAAAATCCCGATGCACCGTCAGACGATTGCCATAAGCATCGCTAACAGCAGTCAGACGCCCAGCCCGAAAGTGATAAAACCGCGCCGCGTCCCCCGCCAGCGCAACAATCAGCTCCTCCGGCTCATCCCCGAGAAAGATCGCCGCCCGCGACAAGCTGTTGTGAATTGCCGGCCGCTCGACACTCGGCAGCGGAAACCGCGTGCGCCGGTTCTCATGGTCAACCCAGACCACCGCAGTGCCATCAACCTCCAGCCGATGCGCCAGCGAATGGCTCCAGCCAAACCCCAACCCGACATCGATTTCCGCCGCACTGGTGCGATACAACCGGCTGAACTCGAACGGCAACAGCCCGTCGAGCACACCGTCAGTCAGCGTCAGCAACTCTTCGCCGGTGACCATCGACACCGGACAGCCGTTGGTGCAGGTCAGCGGCGCACAATCGGCACTGTCACCGTTGGGGTTCTTCGCCTGATCCGAAGCCTCATCGCGAGGCTCATGCCGCTCCATTCGCGTCATGCCATGGGACTTGTCGCGGGCAATGGCGGCCGGATTCGCCACCGTCACCTGCGCATCCGCCGTGCGAATCTCCAGCGGGACAGCCGGTGTCGGCCTCAACGGCGCCGGACCTGCATTGACTACCAGCGGTTTCAAAGCGCCCGCATGCCGGGTCAGATCGGGCGCCGAGGTCAACTCCGCCAACCGCAACGCCGAAGCCGCCAGCCATTCCCGCGCACGCGGCGACTTGATCTTGCCCAATACCTTGGTGCTCAACCGCAGCGGCACGCCCATGCCACCCGACACACACATCAGCAAAAAACTGACCAGCAATTCGGCCCGAACCTCAGCCACCACCTCGGCCAGATACTGCGGCGGCAACATCTTCAGCCAACTGGTAAAGGCCGCCAGATAAATGAACAGCAACGGTTCGTCGCTGAGCATCAGCAAGCCATTGGCGATGGCCCCGGACGATGCCGCGAGCAAGGCATCCAGTTCCGCGCTGGACAGGTACTGCAGAAGCTTTTCGCTGTTTGCCTGCAAGTCGGCGAGCAGGGCAAACAGTTGCTTCACGTCATCCCAGACACCATTCAGCGCGGATTCGAAACCATGCCAGTCAGCCCGTTGCAACTGCCCGTATCGCTCGCTGAAACCGGCGCTGGAAAACGCCGTCCACTGCGGTTGAAACCCTTTCCATTCCTCACGTAACCAGTCTTCGAGGCCATCGATGAGGCCCTGATACGAGGCGTACAACGTCTGGATATGCGTGGTGGAAACATCGGGAAAGAAGGTGATGCGATAACGCTGGCCCCGGTCGCAGTCGTCGACCTTGAGAATGCCGCTGGGGCCGATGGTGTAACGCAGTGGATCGCCGAAACCGAGAACACCGTCGATATCGGAAATGACCGGTTCAAGGATCACCGGCGTATCGCCGATCGGCACAAACCGCGCGGCTTCGAACATGTGCACCAGCGTCAGGGAGCCGCTGGCGGAACACATGGCGACAGAGGAACTGATGGGTTTGCGGCTGGCGACCGGTGCGCTGAGCCGGACATCGTTGCCGACCTGGAACACTTGCTCGACACCCAGCGCAGTGCCCGTCCAGAACTGCTCGGCCCAGATGTCATAGCTGTTGAGGCAAAGGCGAAACTCCTTAAACAGCTTTTCGACGTCAGGCTGATCAGGGTTCAGCGCAGCGACCACCAGCAAACCAATGCTGTTGTTCAGTTTCAGGAGTTGGTCAGATGGAAGCATTCGCAGTCACTCGCGCGCATCAGGGGAATGGCGCGAAACTTTGCGGGGGATCAAACAGGAAAGAAGTCAGCCGAGTAGGCGATGTCTGTAGGGCGATTCTCTAAATGTGCGGGAGGGCGTTCGGCGGACAACCGACATTGCCCGTTGCTCAACCTTGGCCGGGCTCGTTATGCTGCTGAACCCTTTAATCAGATCCGAGCAGCGGCGCTACCCACGCCGCCCGGGATGTTTTTGATAACGGATCCGATGATGAATGCACCGCTGAAGGCGTTCGGCCCGATCAAGGCCGTGATTTTCGATATGGACGGTTTGCTGCTGGACACCGAGGGCATCTACACCGAGGTCACCTCGCTGATTGCCGAGCGATACGGGCGTACCTTCGACTGGAGCATCAAGCAGAACATCATCGGCCGTGGCGCCGGCGATCTGGCCCGTTATGTGGTCGAGGCGCTGGACCTGCCGATCACCGCCGAAGAGTTTCTGGTGATCCGCGAGCCGCTGATGCGCGAGCGTTTTCCCACCGCGCAAGCGATGCCCGGCGCCGAGGAGCTGATCCGTCACCTCAAGGCGCACAACATTCCGATTGCTGTCGGCACCAGTTCGTCGCGTCAGTCGTTCGGTCAGAAAACAACGTTGCACCGCGACTGGTTCGCGTTGTTCGACTTCATTGTCACCGCTGACGATCCGGAAGTCGGCGCGGCTAAACCCGCGCCGGACATTTTCCTGACGGCAGCTCGCCGCCTCGGTGTGGCGCCGGAAGATTGCCTGGTGTTCGAAGATTCGCCGTTTGGTGTGACAGCCGCGAAAGCAGCCGGCATGACTGCCATCGCGATTCCCGATGCCGCCATGGCCGACGAAAAATACGCACACGCCGACGGGATTCTTCGTACGTTGAAAGCGTTCACCCCTAGTGCATGCGGATTGCCGGCGCTGGACTGGGCCTGATCAAACCGCCGATATAAAAACGCCGCCCCTCTGTTAACGGAGGGGCGGCGTTTTTCGTTATCGACAATCCGATAAATCAGGCGCCAAAACCACCATCGATGGTCAGGCTGGCACCAGTGATGTAACCGGCCTCGGGGCTTGCCAGGTAGGCCACGAAACTGGCGATTTCCTCGGCTTTGCCGTAACGACCCACCGCCATCAGCGGGATCAGGCTGTCGGCGAACTCGCCATGAGCCGGATTCATGTCGGTATCGACCGGGCCGGGTTGCACGTTGTTGATGGTGATGCCGCGTGGGCCGAGGTCGCGGGCCAGGCCTTTGGTCAGGCCCACCAGTGCGGACTTGCTCATCGCATACACGCCGCCACCGGCGAAGGGCATGCGGTCGGCGTTGGTGCTGCCGATGTTGATGATGCGCGAGCCTTCGCTCATGTGTTTGGCGGCTTCCTGGCTGGCGATGAACACGCTGCGCACGTTGATTGCCAGGGTCTGGTCGAAGTCTTCCAGTTTGAAGTCTTCCAGCGGCGCGACGGCCAGCACGCCGGCGTTGTTGACCAGGATGTCGAGGCGGCCAAAGGTTTCGACAGTCGCGCTTACGGCGTGGCGGATGGCGCCGGCATCGGCGCTGTCGGCCTTGATCGCCAGAGCTTTGCCGCCGGTAGCGGTGATGCTGTTTTGCAGTTCTTCAGCCTTGGCGGCGGAGCTGACGTAGGTAAAGGCAACCGCGGCGCCTTCAGCGGCCAGGCGTTTGACGATGGCGGCACCGATGCCGCGAGAGCCGCCTTGAATCAGAGCGACTTTACCGCTGAGGTGTTGAGTGGTCATGTTCGATCTCCAGAAGTTTCAAGGCAGGCTGCCTTGGTGTGGTGTCGAGTATCTGCCCCTCGCCACCAGGCGAGTAGACCGTGGTTGCTATAGTCTGTGTAAACCAGAAGTTTAGAGTGGTGGCCATGGAAACCTTCAGCAGTATCGAATGCTTCGTGCGCAGCGCCGAAGTCGGCAGCTTTGCCGAAGCTGCGCGCCGCCTGAGCCTGACACCGGCCGCCGTGGGTAAAAGCGTGGCGAAACTGGAAGCGCGCCTCGGCGTGAGGCTGTTCCAGCGTAGCACCCGAAGATTGACCCTGACGGAAGCGGGGCAACTGTTTCTGAGTGAGGTCAGCGGCAGTCTCACCACCATCCAGAATGCGGTGAACAATCTGGCCAGTGCCGGCGGTCAACCGGCCGGTACGCTGAAAGTCAGCATGGGCACGGTGTTCGGCCGCTTGTACATCGTGCCGTTGCTGGGGGAGTTTCTGAAAAGGTTTCCGGCGATCAACCCGGACTGGCATTTCGATAACCGCCAGGTCGATTTGATCGGCCAGGGTTTCGATGCGGCGATTGGCGGTGGCTTCGAGCTGCCCCAAGGCGTGGTGGCCCGCAGGCTGACGCCGGCGCATCGGGTGTTGGTGGCTTCTGCGGATTATCTGGATCGGTACGCGCCGATCAGCGAACCGGACGACCTCAAGCTGCACGAAGGTATTCTGATCCGCTCACCGCAAACCGGGCGCATTCGTTCCTGGCAGTTGACGCATCGAAGCCGGCAACACAGCCCGCTGACCCTCAAGGCACGAATGACCATGAGCGATTCCGAAGCCGCCTGCGCCACGGCGGCGCAGGGGTTGGGGATTGCGCTGGTGAGCATGCCGTTCGCCGTCGGCTATCTTGAGGCGGGGACATTGCAGCGAGTCTTGCCGGACTGGTACGTCGACGACGGCAACATCTCCATCTATTACGCCGAACACAAATTGCTGCCGGGCAAGACCCGGGCGTTTGTCGATTTTGTCATCGAGCAGTTTTCAACCCTGGGCCTCGCCGAACGTTTCAACGCGCAAAACGTGCTGGCCAGCCGATGATGGTTTTCGGTCGTGGCGTCGCATAAGTCCGCACCTTGGACGTCGACAGGCCCAGTCGCACCAGCGATTCGGCGATGGTCACGGCCGCTGTGACGCCATCCACCACCGGCACCCCGGTGCGCTGACGGATCTTCTCGTCGAGCCCGGCCATGCCGCCGCAACCGAGGCAGATCACTTCGGCCTTGTCCTGAGTCACCGCCAGTTCTGCCTGATGGACGATTGCTTCCAGCGCCCGTTGCGGTTCGTGCTCCAGCTCCAGAACCGCCAGGCCACTGGCGCGTACCGAGGCGCAGCGATCCCACAGGCCGGACAGTTTCAGCCGATCCTCGATCAACGGTACGGTGCGATCCAGCGTGGTGACCACCGAATAGGCGTGGCCGAGGAGCATCGCAGTGCTGGCCGCCGCGTCGGTGATGTCCACCACCGGAACGTTGAGCAATTCCTGCAAGCCTTCGCGACCGTGTTCGCCGTAGCCGGCCTGGATCACCGCGTCGAACGGCTGGTCGTAGGACATCACCCGGTCCATCACGGCGATGGCGGCCAGGTAACTTTCGAAATTGCCTTCGACTGAATCAGCGCCGAAGTACGGCGTCAGGCCGACAATCTCGGTGCCGGGGGAGGCGACAGCCTGCGCCGAACGGGCGATCGCCTGGGTGATGGACTCGGTGGTGTTGACGTTGACCACGAGAATGCGCATGGGAAGTCCTTATTACGGTTGGTTCTGCGGCCCCGTAAAGGGCCGCCAAAAGATTCAGTGACTGACGTTGTCGACGGCGATGGCTTCACCGTCGACATCGGCGTAGTGCGGCTGGCGTTTGGCGACGATCAGGTAGAGCATCCCGGCAATGCCGGCGCCGATCAGCCAGGAGAAGGGCGAAACGCTGTGGAAGCCCGGCACCAGTGCCAGAACGATGGCGATCAGCGCGGCCGGAATGAACGCCGCCACGGCCCGCAGGTTGACTCCGCGGCTGTAGTAATAGGCGCCGTTCGGGTTTTCGCTGTACAGCTGCGGCACGTGGATCCGGCCTTTGCGGATCAGCCAGTAGTCGACCATGATCACGCCGTACAACGGGCCGAGCAGGGCACCGAGGCCGGACAGGAAGTACACGATCACCAGCGGGCTGTTGTAGAGGTTCCACGGCAGGATCAGCACCGCAATCGTCGCGCTGATCAGCCCGGCGCGGCGGAAGGTCAGGTATTTCGGCGCCAGGTTGCTGAGTACGAAGGCCGGGGCGACGAAGTTGGCCATGATGTTCACCGCCACGGTGACGATCAGGAAGGCCAGGCAGCCGAGTACCAGAAAGAAGGTGTTGGGGATCGAGGCGATGATTTCGGTCGGGCTTTCGATGATCCGGCCGTTGATCTGAAATTGCGCGCCGCACAGCAGGACGGTGATCCCGGCGAACACCAGAATATTGACCGGCAGGCCCCAGAAGTTTCCGACCTTGATCGTCTTGCGGCACGGCGAAGAGCGGGCGAAGTCGCAGAAGTTGAGGATCAGCGTGCCGTAGATCGCCAGCCACAGGGCGCCGCCGGCAAAAATGTTGCGCCACATCTCGCCGCCGGTCAGCGGTTCGCGGATCGACCAGGCGATGGTCGCGTTGGCCTGGGTGTACATCCACGCGGCGAGGCAGGCGACGGTCAGCAGAATCACCGGCCCGGCGAAGGCTTCGTAGCGACGGACCATTTCCATGCCGTAGGCGAGGATCGCCAGTTGCACGAACCAGATCGCCACGAAACACACCCAGCCCAGGCTCGACAGGCCGAGGATCGAGTCGTGGTCGTAATCGGCGAAACCCGGGTGAACCGCCGTGAGCAACACGCGAAACACCACCGACGCCAGGTACGTCTGAATCCCGAACCAGGCGATGGCGATCACCGCCCGGATCAATGCAGGAATCTGCGCCCCGTGAATGCCGAAACTGATCCGGCTGATCACCGGAAACGGCACCCCGGTTTTCTGCCCCATGTAGCCGGACAGGTTCATGAAGAAATACACCAGCGCCGCGCCGATCCCCAGCGACAGCAGGATCTGCCAGCCGCCCAGGCCCAGGGCGTACAGACCGATGGCAAACGAGTAGTTGGCGATGTTGTGCACATCGTTGGTCCACAGGGCAAAGATGCTGTATTTGCCCCAGCGCCGTCCTTCGACCCTGGTTGGTGCGAGGTCGCTGTTGTGCAGGCGCGGGCTCAGTTGCAACGGTTCGGCGATGCTATCACCGGGCACAGTGTGGTCGAGGGTGGAAGAGGCGGGCAGATTCAGCGCGATGTTGTTATTGGAGAGACTCGTACGCATTCCGGCAGGCTCCTGATGTTCGAGCCGCGATGACTGTGCATGAGCGCTCGGGCTCGGCAGATCTTCGTCGCGGTGGTGAAAACATCACTGGTTACGGGGCATCTGCAGCCTGTACGGGATAGGGCGCTTCAGGCTTGCGGATCGAAAGTGTGGGTTCATGTTCTGCAGTTTTGTATACAAAACATGCATGCACTAAAGCCAGATCTGTGCCAGCCGGCGATCTATGAAAACCACCGCTGATTTCGAAAAGTTATTGAAGAGCGCCAAGTCGTTGAAATACGGGCGATATAAATTGACCGTTCGAACAGGTATTTATTTTTCGGGAGGGATTTTGGCGGGCGCCGGGAGGGAGTGTTTCTGGAGCTTGATGTAACTTTTCAGGGCGCAGAAACGCAAAGTGCACACATAAATGGCACCGATGGTGACATTCGTGTGTACACATTTTTCATGTCGGGCAGAGACAACTGTGGGAGCGAGCTTGATCGCGAAATCGGTTTACCGGTCAACTCATTTATTGACTGATCCACCGCCATCGTCGGATCGCCGCCCGGAGCAAGCTAGCTCCCACAGCTTTCAGAGGGGCGAAAAGCTTATGCCTTGCTGATGATATTCCCGGCATGCAGGCCGCATTCTTTCTGGGTCGCTTCTTCCCACCACCAGCGACCTTCGCGCTCGTGCTGGTTCGGCAGGACAGGGCGGGTGCACGGTTCGCAGCCGATGCTGATGAAACCGCGCTCATGCAGGCTGTTGTACGGCAGCTCCAGCATGCGGATGTAGCCCCAGATTTCCTCGCTGGTCATCTGCGCCAACGGGTTGAACTTGTACAGGGTGCGCTCCGGGGTGGAGAACGCTGTATCGATTTCCATCACCGCCACGGCGCTGCGGGTGCCCGGGCTCTGGTCGCGGCGCTGGCCGGTGGCCCAGGCCTTTACGTCGGAGAGCTTGCGGCGCAGCGGTTCGATCTTGCGGATCCCGCAGCATTCGCCATGACCGTCCTTGTAGAAGCTGAACAGGCCTTTTTCCTTCACGAACGGTTCAAGTTTCGTGTAGTCCGGCGAGACCAGTTCGATGTCGATCTTGTAGTGCTCGCGCACCTGATCGATGAACCGGTAGGTTTCCGGATGCAGGCGACCGGTGTCGAGACTGAACACCTTGACGTTCTTGTTCAGCTTCCAGGCCATATCCACGAGCACCACATCCTCGGCGCCGCTGAAGGATATCCACAGGTCATCGCCGAACTCGGCGAACGCGAGTTTGAGGATGTCCTGCGCGGATTTGTTGGCATAGGTCGTGGCGAGTTCCACGACGTCGAACGTTGGGCTCATCAGGGCGGCTTCCTACAGGTCGGTGGCGCTGGGCGCTCTATATGGCGGCGATGTTAACAAAAAGCAACGCCCGCCGGGGCAGCCTCTGCGTTGCGCGCTCCTGGTCGAGCCGCTAGAGTTCGGGCTCGCTCGACTCAATAAACAATACAAACGGAGTGTCTTGTGGAAATTGCCTGTCTTGATCTTGAAGGGGTGCTGGTGCCGGAAATCTGGATCGCCTTCGCCGAAAAAACCGGAATCGAATCGCTCAAGGCCACCACCCGGGACATTCCCGACTACGACGTGCTGATGAAACAGCGCCTGCGCATCCTCGACGAGCATGGCCTGAAGCTTTCGGACATTCAGGAAGTGATCGCCACCCTCCAGCCGCTGGATGGCGCGGTGGAGTTCGTCAACTGGCTGCGCGAGCGGTTCCAGGTGGTGATTCTGTCGGACACGTTCTATGAGTTTTCCCAGCCGCTGATGCGTCAGCTGGGCTTTCCGACCTTGCTTTGCCATCGACTGATTACGGATGACACCGGGCGGGTCACGAGCTACCAGTTGCGTCAGAAAGATCCGAAACGTCAGTCGGTGCTGGCCTTCAAGAGTCTGTATTACCGGGTGATTGCGGCGGGGGATTCCTACAACGACACCAGCATGCTGGGCGAGGCCGATGCGGGGATTCTGTTCCATGCGCCGGAAAACGTGATCCGCGAGTTTCCGCAGTTTCCGGCGGTGCATACGTTTGCCGAGTTGAAGCAGGAATTTCTCAAGGCCTCGAACCGCGATCTGACTTTGTAGCAGCCACATGATCGTTCCCACGCTCTGCGTGGGAACGCCTCAATGGACGCTCTGCGTCCGCTCTTGGGACGCAGAGCGTCCCGGGCTGCATTCCCACGCAGAGCGTGGGAACGATCAGCGGTTAAAGGTTCTGCAGAGTTTCGAGCAGGACTCTGACCTTGGTGATCGACTCCTGATACTCCGCCTGCCAGTCCGAATCAGCGACGATCCCGCCGCCGCCCCAGCAGCACACCTGTCCATCCTTCACCAGCAGGCTGCGAATGGCGATGGAGCTGTCCATCTCGCCGCGCACGTCCAGATACAGCAACGAACCGCAATACAAACCACGCCGGGTCGGCTCCAATTCGTCGATGATCTGCATCGCGCGGATCTTCGGTGCACCGGTGATCGAGCCGCCGGGGAAGCTGCCGGCAATCAGGTCCAGAGCGTCGCGATCTTCCGCCAGTTCGCCGGTCACGCTGCTCACCAGGTGATGTACGTTCGGATAGCTTTCCAGGCTGAACAATTCCGGAACCCGCACCGAGCCGATGCGGCAGGTACGGCCCAGGTCGTTGCGCAGCAGGTCGACGATCATCAGGTTTTCCGCGCGATCCTTGGGGCTCGCCAGCAACTCGGCGGCGTTCGCCGCATCTTCGGCCGGGGTCGCGCCACGGGGGCGGGTGCCCTTGATCGGGCGGGTTTCCACCTGATGCTGGCTGACTTTGACAAAACGCTCGGGCGACAGGCTCAGTACTGCGTTGCCGTCGGGCAGGCTCTGGAATCCTGAAAACGGAGTAGGGCAGGCCTCGCGCAATTTGCAGTAGGCCAGCCATGGATCGCCCTGGCACGGCGCGCGGAAACGCTGGGCGAAATTGACCTGATAGCAGTCGCCCGCCTGGATGTAATGCTGGATGCGCTCGAACGCCTGACGGTATTCATCGGCCGAGAGATCGGCCGCCATCGGGCTGCTCAGCTTGAACGGGGTCAGTGTGGTGCCCACCGGTTGGCTGAACACATCGATCAGCCGTTGTTTCTCGCTGGCGCTGACCGACGGGTGGAACACCAGTTGGCTGGTGGCCGATTGGTGATCACTGATCAAGGCCCAGTCGTACAGGCCAAATCGCGCATCGGGTAGTTGCAGGTCATCCCGAGCCTGGCTTGGCAGGTTTTCCAGATGCCGACCGAAGTCGTAGCTCAGGTAGCCGATCAGGCCGCCGGCGAAGGGCAATTCGTACCCGTCGGGCAATTGCGCGTCGCCCAAACGGGTCAGATTGTTCCGCAGGCGTTGCAGGAAACCGTCGCCGCGCTCGTCCGGCAACACCGCCAGTTGTTCCAGCGGCCAGGCACTGAGCAGGTCAAAACGGCCACGGTCGGCACTTGGCCTGCCACTGTCGAGCAGCACGGCGCCGGGCGCATGGCGGACGGCCGCGAAATAGTCGGCGGGGTTGGCGCGGTAGGGCAGCGGGTGTACGGAACAGGTCAACATGGGCGGGGCAGATCGGCCATCGAGGCGGGGTGGGGATTGTAGTCCCCTCCGGGAATTGCTCCTAGAGGGGATGTCGGGGATTGGCAGATTGGCGGCAGGTATCGCGCTCGATCGTTCCCACGCTCTGCGTGGGAATGCATCCCGTGACGCTCCGCGTCACAGTGGACGCGGAGCGTCCATGGCGGCGTTACCACGCGGAGCGTGGGAACGATCGTCGTGGGCTGTCAGCCCTCGACCGCCGGAATATGCCCAAACAACTCCTGAGCAAACGCCACACGCTCTTCAACAGATTCAGTCACGCCGCGCGCCTTGAGCTCTTCCAGATGCGCTTCCACCGCATGGGTACGCAACGTCAGTCCGCAGTCGTTGGCAATCTGGATATTCAGCCCCGGCCGCGCATTCAGCTCCAGAATCAGCGGGCCTTTCTCCTGGTCCAGCACCATGTCCACGCCGATGTAACCCAGCCCGCACAGCTCATAACAACCGGCGGCGAGCTTCATGAAACCGTCCCAGTAGGGCAGTTGCACGCCGTCCACAGCGTTGGTGGTGTCCGGGTGTTTGGTGATGATGTTGTTCAGCCAGGTGCCGCGCAGGGTCAGGCCGGTGGCCAGGTCGACACCGACGCCGATGGCGCCCTGGTGCAGGTTGGCCTTGCCGCCGGACTGGCGAGTCGGCAAGCGCAGCATCGCCATCACCGGGTAACCCATCAGCACGATGATGCGGATGTCCGGCACGCCTTCGTAGCTGATGCTCTTGAAGATCTGGTCCGGGGTCACTCGGTATTCGATCAGCGCCCGATCACGGTGGCCGCCCAGCGAATACAGACCTGTGAGGATGCTGGAGATGTGATGCTCCAGCTCTTCGTGGGCAATGATCTTGCCCGACACCGTGCGATAGCGACCTTCGAAACGGTCGGCAACCACGATGATGCCGTCACCGCCGGCGCCCTGGGCCGGCTTGATCACGAAGTCATTGCGCCCGCCGATGATCTCGCCGAGCTTGTCGATTTCCTTCTCGGTGGAAATCACGCCATACAGTTCCGGCACGTGAATGCCGGCCTTGATCGCGCGTTCCTTGGTGATGATCTTGTCATCGACGATCGGGTACAGGCTGCGCTTGTTGTACTTGAGCACGTAGTCGGCGTTCCGCCGATTGATGCCCATGATGCCCCGGGCTTCCAGGGCCTTCCAGGTCTTCCAGAAACCGAACATCAGGCGTCAGCCTTCTTCAGGAAAGCCTTGAAACGCACCAGCTCGGTCAGGCGGTAACCGCGATAGCGACCCATGGCCAGCATGAAGCCCACCAGGATCAGCAGGATCGCCGGGAAGGTGAACACGAAGTACACCAGCTCCGGAACGGTCATGATCAGGTGCGCCAGGGACGCCGCGAACAGCGTGCCGATCGCCACTTTCATGGCATGGCTGGCACCGCGTTCTTCCCAGGTGATCGACAGGCGTTCGATGGTCATGGTCAGAATCACCATCGGGAACAGGGCCACCGACAGGCCGCGCTCCAGGCCCAGCTTGTGGCTGAACAGACTGATCGCCGCAATCAGCACCACCACGAAGGTCAACACCACCGACAGGCGCGGCAGCATTTGCAGCTTCAGGTGTTCCAGGTACGAGCGCAGCGATAACCCGAGCGCAGTAATCACGGTAAACAACAGGATGCCGAAGCCCAGCTGCGTCTCGCGGAAGGCCAGGGCGATCAGCACCGGCGTGAACGTGCCGAGGGTCTGCAGGCCGATCAGGTTGCGCAGGATCAGGATCACCAGTACGCCGATCGGGATCATCACCATGATCATGAACGTCTGCTGGGTTTGCAGCGGCAGGCCGTACAGCGAGTATTCGAGGAAGTTGGCGTCGGTGTTTTCGTCGGTCAGCTTGGCCAGACGAATCGCGTTCATCTCGCTGTTGTTCAGGCTGAAGGTCACGTTGGCCTTCTTGCCGCCGTCGACAGTGATCAGGTTTTCATCACCGCTCCACCATAGCAGGCGGTCGGTTGGCAGGCCTTGCTCACCGGTTTCCGGGTTGAAGTACAGCCAGTCGGTGCCGTTGAAGCTGCGCAGCCACAACTCCGGGGTTTGCGGCTGATCGGCGACGAGGCGGATGGTGTGGACTTTTTCCACCGGCACGTGGGCGATGGACAGCAGCAGTTCGACGATCTTGGCTTTGTGCGGCGTCGACGGATCGCCGGCCAGCAACAGCTTCACGTTGTCGTCGTTGACGTTGTTGACGCGTTTGATCGCTTCGCCAATGAAGGTTTCGACGTCGGCCGAGTGCTGGCGGATCGGGGCGAGCAGGGCTTCGGCAGCGATCTTTTCCGGGCCTTCGATGGCCATGCTGTCGCGGAAGGTCGGCCCTTTGACCTTGGTTTTCTCGGCGGTGTAACGCTTGGTCAGCACCAGACGGTAATAAAGGGTCTGGTTGCCCTTGGCCCGACGCGCCGACCAGGTGACCTTGCGATTGCCGTCGACACGGTTGACCGCGACGCCGTAATTGTTGGAGATGAAGCTTTCATTGAGGCTGACGTAATCGCGGCTCAGGGGCGGCACGAACATCTGGATCTTTACCGGATCCTTGGTGCTGGCGACGAACTCGACCTTGGCGTCGATGTTCCACAGGTCGTCGGTAGCGTCTTCGGTCACTGGAATGCCGAGCACGAAAATCTGATAGGCCGTGACCGAAACGCCCAGCAACACCAGGATGGTGATCAGGACTTTCAGGTGGAAGGTTAGAGAACGCATGGAAATTACTCGGCGGTATGAGCGGCGATGGCGCAGGCGGGTTTGCCGGCAGCGTATTTAAGACTGGGATCGACCAGCGCATCGAAGCGTTTCAGCGCCTCGGAGCCGATCAAAAGCGGGTATTGGAACGCACTACGGTCGGTCAGGTTCACTTCGATGCTGCGCATTGCCGAACCCATGCAGATGTCCAGCTCGATCACCGGGCGGGCGGTGTACTTCTTGCCTTCTTCCGGGTCGTAGTCGCCGGCACGGCGCTTGATCTTGCTGACCCGGGCCAGCGGCCGTTCGATCGGGTGCGAATGCGCGGCGTCGATGGCCAGGTAGAAACGTACCCAGGACTCGCCGTTGCGTTTGAAACGTTTGATGTCGCGGGCGCTCAGGGAGGCGGTTTTCGCCCCGGTGTCGAGTTTCGCCGCCACTTCCAGGTTGATCCCGTCGAGGGCAGCGTATTCGTTGAGGCCGTACACGGTCTTTTCCCCCGCCGCGGCTAGGCCGGGCAGGCAAAACAGTGCAAAGAATGTGGGGAAGGGCTTGAGTCTCATAAATCCTGGCGAGCAGCGTTCCGTTCTCGGTTCAGGGCCATGGCATCAGGAGATCCTGTCTGCACATGTGCCTTCGTGTGCCTATCAGCTTTTTATGACAAGCCATGCAAATGACTCGCAAATGCGGGCGGCATTCTAGCACGGTGGTTTTATGGCGCCAGCGGCGGGACCGGTCTATAACCCTTGGGGCTGATTTCAAGGCCCATTAGACGATTGTCGACAATCTGTATTTATCCTTTGACTGATGCGGGCTGATTCGCTAGTTTTTGCCGCATTGGATTTGAAGGTGTCGACAATATGCTGGATCAACTCGATCCCCCGGTGATCAGCGGCGACGATTCTGAGACCCTGTCTGAAAACGTCTTCCGACGCATCCAGGCGGCCATCGTCAAAGGCGAGATTGCCCCGGGCAGCAAGATCTCCGAGCCGGAACTGGCGCGCACCTACGGCATCAGCCGCGGGCCGCTGCGCGAGGCGATCCATCGGCTGGAGGGCCAGCGCCTGCTGGTGCGTGTTCCGCACGTCGGTGCGCGGGTGGTGTCGCTGAGCCACGCCGAATTGCTCGAACTCTACGAAATCCGTGAATCCCTCGAAGGCATGGCCTGCCGTCTGGCGGCTGAACGCATGAGTGTCGAAGAAATCGACGAACTGCGCCGGGTGCTGGAAACCCACGAGCGCGATGCGGCGTTTCAGGCCGGCGTCGGCTACTACCAGCAGGAAGGCGACTTCGACTTTCACTACCGGATCATCCAGGGCAGCGGCAACCGCACCCTCACGCAAATGCTCTGCGGCGAGCTCTATCAACTGGTGCGCATGTATCGCATCCAGTTTTCCACCACGCCTAATCGCCCGCGCCAGGCCTTTGCCGAACACCACCGGATTCTCGATGCCATCGCCGACCGTGACGGCGAGCTCGCGGAATTGTTGATGCGCCGTCACATCGGCGCCTCGAAACGCAACATCGCCCGTCACTACCAGGACGGCGCCGACAATAAGACAGCCACTGAACGAGGTGAGTCATGAGTTCCAACAAGAGCACTCCAGGCCAGCGTTTCCGCGATGCGGTCGCCAGCGAACATCCGCTGCAAGTGGTCGGGGCGATCAACGCCAACCACGCGCTGCTGGCCAAGCGCGCCGGTTTCAAGGCGATCTACCTGTCGGGTGGCGGGGTGGCTGCCGGCTCCCTCGGCGTGCCGGACCTGGGCATCACCGGCCTGGATGACGTGCTGACCGACGTGCGCCGCATCACCGACGTCTGCGACCTGCCGCTGCTGGTGGACGTGGACACCGGTTTCGGCGCCTCGGCGTTCAACGTGGCCCGCACCGTCAAGTCGATGATCAAGTTCGGCGCGGCGGCGATTCACATCGAAGACCAGGTCGGCGCCAAGCGCTGCGGCCACCGTCCGAACAAAGAGATCGTGACCCAGCAGGAAATGGTCGACCGCATCAAGGCCGCCGTCGATGCCCGCACCGACGACAGCTTCGTAATCATGGCTCGTACCGACGCGCTGGCCGTTGAGGGTCTGGAATCGGCACTGGATCGCGCCGCCGCGTGCATCGAGGCCGGCGCCGACATGATCTTCCCGGAAGCCATCACCGAACTTGAGATGTACAAGCTGTTCGCCAGCCGCGTGAAAGCGCCGATCCTGGCCAACATCACCGAATTCGGCTCGACGCCGCTGTACACCACCGAGCAGCTTGCTGGAGCCGATGTGTCGCTGGTGTTGTACCCGCTGTCGGCGTTCCGCGCGATGAACAAGGCCGCGGAAAACGTCTACACCGCGATCCGCCGCGACGGCACTCAGCAGAATGTCATCGACACCATGCAGACTCGCATGGAGCTCTACGATCGCATCGATTACCACACCTTCGAGCAGAAGCTCGACGCGTTGTTTGCGGCGAAGAAGTAAGCCGCAACCGTACTCCCTAACAAATTCAAGATTGGAGACAACAATGGCCGAAGCAAAAGTACTCAGTGGCGCCGGGCTCCGGGGCCAGGTTGCCGGGCAAACCGCACTGTCCACCGTGGGCCAGGCCGGTGCCGGGCTGACCTATCGCGGCTACGACGTACGCGAACTGGCAGCAGACGCACAATTTGAAGAAGTGGCGTACCTGCTGCTCTACGGAGAGCTGCCGACCAAGGCGCAACTCGCCGACTATCAAGGCAAACTGAGCAAGCTGCGCGACCTGCCGCAAGCGCTGAAAGAAGTGCTGGAACGTATCCCCGCCGACGCCCACCCGATGGACGTGATGCGCACCGGTTGCTCGTTCCTGGGCAACATCGAGCCGGAAAAAGACTTCTCCGAGCAACGCGACAAGACTGACCGTCTGCTGGCCGCGTTCCCGGCGATCATGTGCTACTGGTATCGCTTCAGCCACGACGGCAAACGCATCAACTGCGTGAGCGACGAGCAGTCAATCGGCGGCCACTTCCTGCACCTGCTGCACGACAAGAAACCGAGCGAGTTGCACGTCAAAGTGATGAACGTGTCGCTGATCCTCTACGCCGAGCACGAATTCAACGCCTCGACTTTCACCGCCCGGGTGTGTGCTTCGACCCTGTCCGACCTGTACTCCTGCGTCACCGCAGCCATCGGCTCGCTGCGCGGCCCGCTGCACGGCGGCGCCAACGAAGCGGCGATGGAAATGATCGAGCGTTTCTCGTCGCCGGAAGAGGCGATCAAGGGCACCCTCGGCATGCTCGAGCGCAAGGACAAGATCATGGGCTTCGGCCACGCGATCTATAAGGACAGCGATCCGCGCAACGAGGTGATCAAGGGCTGGTCGAAAAAACTTGCCGACGAAGTGGGCGACAAGGTGTTGTTCGCGGTCTCGGAAGCCATCGACAAGACCATGTGGGAGCAGAAGAAACTGTTCCCCAACGCCGACTTCTACCATGCCTCGGCGTACCACTTCATGGGCATCCCGACCAAGCTGTTCACCCCGATCTTCGTCTGCTCGCGCCTGACCGGCTGGGCGGCGCACGTGTTCGAACAGCGCGCCAACAACCGCATCATCCGTCCAAGCGCCGAGTACACCGGCGTCGAACAGCGCAAGTTCGTGCCAATCGAACGTCGCTGAATGGTGGAGGCTGAACACTGATCCAGAGGTTCACCGAGGACCCTGTGGGAGCTGGCTTGCCAGCGATGACTGAGTCACATCCAACATTGATGTCGACTGACCCACCGCTATCGCTGGCAAGCCAGCTCCCACAGGGTTTGGTGTGAATTTCAAGATCAGTGTCCGCTCACCCTTTGAAACTACCGTGACCGAGTCCTGACCGATGAACACAGAATTTCGCAAGAACCTGCCCGGCACGCCGCTGGACTTTTTCGACGTCCGCGCGGCTGTCGATGCGATCCAGCCGGGCAGCTACGACACCCTGCCGTACACCTCTCGCGTGCTGGCGGAAAACCTCGTGCGTCGCTGCGACCCGGCCACGCTCACCGATTCCCTGAAACAACTGATCGAACGCAAACGCGACCTCGACTTCCCGTGGTTCCCGGCCCGCGTGGTGTGCCATGACATTCTCGGCCAGACCGCCCTGGTGGATCTGGCCGGCCTGCGCGACGCGATTGCCCAGCAGGGCGGCGACCCGGCGCAGGTCAACCCGGTGGTGCCGACGCAACTGATCGTCGACCACTCGCTGGCGGTGGAAGCTGGCGGTTTTGACAAGCAGGCGTTTGAGAAGAATCGCGCCATCGAAGACCGTCGCAACGAAGACCGTTTCCACTTCATCAACTGGACCAAAAAGGCGTTCAAGAACGTCGACGTGATCCCGCCGGGCAACGGCATCATGCACCAGATCAACCTGGAGAAAATGTCTCCGGTGATCCAGGTGCGTGACGGTGTGGCATTCCCGGACACCTGCGTCGGCACCGACAGCCACACTCCGCACGTCGATGCGCTGGGCGTGATCGCCATCGGTGTCGGTGGGCTTGAAGCCGAAAGCGTGATGCTCGGCCGCGCGTCCTGGATGCGCCTGCCGGAAAGCGTCGGCGTCGAACTGACCGGCAAGCTGCAACCGGGCATCACCGCCACCGACATGGTGCTGGCGCTGACCGAGTACCTGCGCAAACAGAAAGTGGTCGGCGCGTGGCTGGAATTCTTCGGCGAAGGTGCTTCCGCGCTGACCCTCGGCGACCGCGCGACCATCTCCAACATGGCCCCGGAATACGGCGCCACGGCGGCGATGTTCTACATCGACCAGCAGACCATCGACTACCTGAAACTCACCGGTCGCGAAGACCAGCAAGTGCAGCTCGTCGAGCAATACGCCAGGCAGATCGGCCTGTGGGCCGACAGCCTGAAAGGCGCGCAATACGAGCGCGGGCTGACCTTCGACCTGTCCTCGGTAGTGCGCAACATGGCCGGCCCGAGCAACCCGCACGCTCGCGTGGCGGTGTCGGATCTGGCGGCCAAAGGCATCGCCGGCCAGTGGGAAGACGTGCCGGGGCAAATGCCCGACGGCGCGGTGATCATCGCGGCCATCACCAGCTGCACCAACACCAGCAACCCGCGCAACGTGATCGCCGCCGGCCTGCTGGCACGCAACGCCAACAAGCTCGGTCTGACCCGCAAGCCGTGGGTCAAGTCGTCGCTGGCACCGGGCTCGAAAACCGTGGCGCTGTACCTCGATGAAGCGGGGCTGACCACGGAGCTGGAGCAGCTCGGTTTCGGCGTCGTCGCGTTTGCCTGCACTACCTGCAACGGCATGTCCGGCGCGCTGGATCCGGTGATTCAGCAAGAGATCATCGACCGCGACCTGTACGCCACCGCTGTGCTGTCCGGCAACCGTAACTTCGACGGCCGGATTCACCCGTACGCCAAGCAGGCGTTCCTCGCTTCGCCGCCGCTGGTAGTGGCCTACGCGATTGCCGGCACCATCCGTTTCGACATTGAAAAAGACGTGCTCGGCGTGGTCGACGGCAAAGAAATCCGCCTGAAAGACATCTGGCCGAGCGACGAAGAAATCGACGCCGTGGTGAAATCCTCGGTCAAGCCCGAGCAGTTCCGTCAGGTCTACATCCCGATGTTCGCCATCCATGAAGACACCGGCCCGAAAGTCACGCCGCTGTACGAGTGGCGCGAAATGAGCACCTACATCCGCCGTCCGCCGTACTGGGAAGGCGCGCTGGCCGGGGCGCGGCCTCTCAAGGGCATGCGCCCGCTGGCGGTGCTGCCGGACAACATCACCACCGATCACCTGTCGCCGTCGAACGCGATCATGCTCGACAGCGCCGCCGGGGAGTACCTGGCGAAAATGGGCCTGCCGGAAGAGGACTTCAACTCTTACGCCACGCACCGTGGCGACCACCTGACCGCGCAGCGCGCGACCTTCGCCAACCCGAAACTGTTCAACGAAATGGTCGTGGAAAACGGCAAGGTCAAGCAGGGTTCGCTGGCCCGTGTCGAGCCGGAAGGCCAAGTGATGCGCATGTGGGAAGCCATCGAAACCTACATGGAACGCAAGCAGCCGCTGATCATCATCGCCGGCGCCGATTACGGTCAGGGCTCGTCCCGCGACTGGGCGGCCAAAGGCGTGCGTCTGGCGGGTGTGGAAGCGATCGCCGCCGAAGGTTTCGAGCGCATTCACCGCACCAACCTGGTGGGCATGGGCGTGTTGCCGCTGGAGTTCAAACTGGGCACCGACCGCAAGACATTGGGTATCGACGGCAGCGAAACCTACGACGTGATCGGTGAGCGCACGCCGCGCGCCGACCTGACGCTGGTGATTCATCGCAAGAACGGCGAGCGCGTCGAGGTGCCGGTGACCTGCCGCCTCGACACCGCCGAAGAAGTGTCGATCTACGAGGCCGGCGGCGTGTTGCAGCGCTTCGCTCAGGACTTCCTCGAAGAGTCGGCGGTTGCCGTTTAAATCACGTTGTGCGAACGCGGGCCGAACGGCCCGCATTTGCTGAAAAGGAGCATCCATGGCTCACGCACCACAGATCAAAATCCCCGCCACCTACATGCGTGGCGGCACCAGTAAAGGCGTGTTTTTCAGCCTCAAGGATCTGCCCGAAGCCGCGCAGATTCCCGGCCCGACCCGTGATGCGCTGCTGCTGCGGGTCATCGGCAGCCCCGACCCGTACGACAAGCAGATCGACGGCATGGGCGGCGCCACGTCCAGCACCAGCAAAACCGTGATCCTGTCGAAAAGCATCAAGGCCGATCACGACGTCGATTACCTGTTCGGTCAGGTGTCCATCGACAAGCCGTTCGTGGACTGGAGCGGCAACTGCGGCAACCTGTCGGCGGCGGTCGGCTCGTTCGCCATCAGCAACGGCCTGGTGGACGCCAGCCGCATTCCTCATAACGGCGTAGCGGTGGTTCGCGTCTGGCAGGCCAATATCGGTAAAACGATCATCGCCCACGTGCCGATCACCAACGGCGAAGTCCAGGAAACCGGTGATTTCGAACTCGACGGCGTGACTTTTCCGGCCGCCGAAGTCCAGGTCGAATTCATGGACCCGGCGGCGGAAGAAGAGGGTGGCGGCGGCTCGATGTTCCCCACCGGCAACCTGATCGACGATCTGGAAGTGCCTGGTGTCGGCACGTTCAAGGCGACCATGATCAACGCGGGTATCCCGACGATCTTCGTCAACGCCGAAGACATCGGCTACACCGGCACTGAACTGCAGAGCGCGATCAACAGCGATCCGAAGGCGTTGCAGATGTTTGAGACCATCCGCGCTTACGGTGCTTTGCGTATGGGCTTGATTTCGAATCTCGATGAAGCCGCCAGGCGTCAGCACACACCGAAAGTGGCCTTCGTCGCCAAGCCTGCGGATTACGTCGCGTCCAGTGGCAAAGCCATTGGCGCTGGAGACGTGGATTTGCTGGTGCGGGCGTTGTCGATGGGCAAGTTGCATCACGCGATGATGGGGACGGCGGCGGTCGCGATTGGTACGGCAGCGGCGATTTCCGGCACCTTGGTGAATCTGGCGGCTGGTGGTGTTGAGCGCAGTGCCGTGCGGTTCGGACATCCGTCCGGGACGTTGCGTGTTGGCGCAGAAGCTAGCCTGGAAAATGGTGAGTGGGTTGTGAAGAAGGCGATCATGAGCCGCAGTGCGCGCGTCCTGATGGAAGGCTACGTGCGCGTGCCTGGTGATTCCTTCTAAGGCTTACCCGAAACCTGTGGGAGCGAGCTTGCTCGCGATAGCGGTGTATCAGGCAGCATCAATGTTGGACGTGCCGGCCTAATCGCGGGCAAGTCGAATCGTCACACCGCCGCTCCCACAGGTTCTGTATTTCAACAATAAGAATGGTTTAAAACCAAGACTCAGCCTGAACCGAGGTCCCATCAACGAACCACTTTGAAGAGTGAATCGAACATGAGCGCCAACGTCGACCTGAACAACCGCCCCGACTACGACCGTGTCCTGCAGGACATCGCCGATTACGTCCTCAACTACAAAATCGAATCCACCGAAGCCCTCGACACCGCCCGCAACTGCCTGATGGACACCCTGGGCTGCGGTCTGCTGGCCCTGCGTTTCCCTGAGTGCACCAAACACCTCGGCCCCATCGTCGAAGGCACCGTCGTCCCATTCGGCGCCCGAGTCCCTGGCACCTCTTACCGACTCGACCCGGTAAAAGCCGCGTGGGACATCGGCTGCATCGTGCGCTGGCTCGACTACAACGACACCTGGCTCGCCGCCGAATGGGGACATCCGTCGGACAACCTCGGCGGGATTCTCGCGGTGGCCGATCACCTGTCGCAAAAGCGCCTGGCCAATGGCGAAGCGCCGTTGACCTTGCGTGATGTACTCGAAGCGATGATCATGGCCCACGAGATTCAAGGCGTGATCGCGCTGGAAAACTCCTTCAATCGCGTAGGACTCGACCACGTCATCCTGGTGAAAGTCGCCTCGACTGCCGTGACTGTCAAACTGATGGGCGCCAACCGGGAGCAGCTGTTATCGGCGTTGTCCCATGCGTTCGCCGACGGTCAGGCGCTGCGCACGTACCGACATGCGCCTAACGCCGGTTCGCGCAAATCCTGGGCGGCGGGGGATGCATCGAGCCGGGGCGTGCGGCTGGCGGATATCGCGATGCGCGGCGAAATGGGGATTCCCGGCGTCTTGAGTGCCAAACAATGGGGCTTTTACGACGTTTTATTCAGCCACACCAACAACGATCTGGCGCTCAAGCCTGAAGACAAACGCGCCTTCAGCTTCTCGCGGCCGTTCGGCAGTTACGTGATGGAGAACGTGCTGTTCAAGATCAGCTTCCCCGCCGAGTTCCATGCGCAAACCGCCTGCGAAGCCGCCGTAACCCTGCATCCGCAAGTGCGCAATCGTCTGCATGAGATCGACCGGATCGTCATCACCACCCACGAATCGGCGATCCGCATCATTTCCAAGGTCGGGCCGCTGGCCAACGCCGCCGACCGCGATCACTGCCTTCAGTACATGACCGCCGTGCCGCTGGCGTTCGGCAATCTGGTGGCCGAGCAGTACGAAGACGATTTCCACGAGGCCCATCCGATCATCGATGTGCTGCGCGAGAAAATGGTCATCGTCGAAGATCCGCGCTTCACCCGCGAATACCTGGAGGCCGACAAACGCTCGATTGCCAACGCGGTGCAGGTGTTTTTCAAGGACGGTTCGAGCACGGAAAACGTGGTGGTGGAATACCCGATCGGGCATCGCCGGCGTCGGGCCGAAGGCATTCCGTTGCTGGAGGACAAGTTCAGGGCAAATCTGGCCACCCGTTTCACCGGGCAGCGCAGCGGAGAGATTCTTGCGCTGTGCAAGGATCCGGCGCGGCTTGAGGCCACGCCAGTTAACCGATTTGTCGATTTGTTTGTTATCTGAGGGACCGCGTTATCGTTCTTCGCGGGCAAGCCACGCTCCCACAGGGTTTTGTTGTGAATGCAAAATCTGCGTACACCACAAAATCCTGTGGGAGCTGGCTTGCCAGCGATGGCGGCTGCAAGGGCGCTACAAATCTATTTAAAGCGCCGCTCGACGCCTTTCTCCACGAGGATCTTCGCGGAAATTTCTTCTACCGAGAAATGCGTGGAGTTGATGTTCGGGATGTTTTCGCGGCGGAACAGGTTTTCCACTTCGCGCACTTCGAACTCGCACTGGGCGTAGCTCGAATAACGGCTGTTTGGCTTGCGTTCGTTGCGGATCGCGGTGAGGCGGTCCGGGTCGATGGTCAGGCCGAACAGCTTGTGCTGGTGGGCGCGCAGGGCGGCCGGCAATTGCAGGCGTTCCATGTCGTCTTCGGTCAGCGGGTAGTTGGCCGCGCGGATGCCGAACTGCATCGCCATGTACAGGCACGTCGGCGTCTTACCACAACGCGACACCCCCACTAGTATCAGGTCGGCCTTGTCGTAATAGTGCGTGCGGGCGCCGTCATCGTTGTCGAGGGCGAAGTTCACCGCCTCGATCCGCTCCATGTAATTGGAGTTGTGACCGATGGAGTGGGACTTGCCGACGGTGTAGGAAGAATGCTCGGTCAGTTCCTGCTCGAGCGGGGCGAGGAACGTCGAGAAGATGTCGATCATGAAACCATTGGAGGTTGCGAGAATCTCACGGATGTCCTGATTGACGATGGTGTCGAAGATGATCGGCCGGAAACCGTCGGTTTCAGCGGCTTTGTTGATTTGTTGTACCATGGCCCGCGCTTTTTCCACGCTGTCGATGTACGGGCGCGTGAATTTGCTGAAGGTAATGTTTTCGAACTGCGCCAGAAGGCTTTGACCCAGGGTTTCGGCGGTGATGCCGGTGCCATCGGAGATAAAGAAAGCAGATCGTTTCATTTGCACCTTGGGCCTTAAGCTAATGAGTATTTCTGGATATGATAGGCGCGATTTGCCGGCCGCCATCGGCCCGCATTCTCACTTATTTTCCAGGTCCAGGCCATACAGCCGGCCAACGCTCCCCCGAGCCGCCGGTTTCTGAGCTTTTCCAACACAGTTAGTGGAGAGATCACCTTGGTAGAGTACGTAGTTTCCCTCGATAAGCTCGGCAAACACGATGTTGAGCATGTGGGGGGCAAGAACGCATCCCTGGGCGAGATGATCAGTAACCTGGCCGGTGCCGGTGTTTCGGTCCCCGGCGGCTTCGCCACCACGGCGCAAGCCTATCGCGATTTCCTGGAACTGAGCGGTCTGAACGATCAGATCCACAAGGCCCTCGATGCGCTGGACGTCGATGACGTCAATGCCCTGGCCAAGACCGGCGCCCAGATCCGCCAATGGATCATGGAAGCCGAATTCCCTGAAAAACTGAATGCCGAGATCCGCACCGCGTTCGCCGCGCTGTCGGCCGGTAATCCTGACGTGGCCGTGGCCGTGCGTTCCTCCGCCACCGCCGAAGACCTGCCGGACGCTTCGTTCGCCGGTCAGCAGGAAACCTTCCTGAACATCCGTGGCGTTGAAAACGTCATCCGCGCGGCCAAGGAAGTGTTCGCTTCCCTGTTCAACGACCGTGCCATCTCCTACCGCGTACACCAGGGCTTCGACCACAAACTGGTCGCCCTGTCGGCTGGCGTGCAGCGCATGGTGCGTTCGGAAACCGGCACCGCCGGCGTGATGTTCACCCTCGATACCGAATCCGGCTTCCGTGACGTGGTGTTCATCACCGGCGCCTACGGCCTGGGCGAAACCGTCGTACAAGGCGCGGTGAACCCGGACGAATTCTATGTCCACAAGGGCACGCTGGAGGCCGGTCGCCCGGCGATCCTGCGCCGCAACCTGGGCAGCAAGGCCATCAAGATGATCTACGGCGACGAGGCCAAGGCCGGTCGCTCCGTGAAAACCGTTGATGTCGACAAGGCCGAGCGCGCGCGTTTCTGCCTGACCGACGCTGAAGTCAGCGAACTGGCCAAACAGGCGATGATCATCGAGAAACACTACGGCTGCCCGATGGACATCGAGTGGGCCAAGGACGGTGACGACGGCAAGCTGTACATCGTGCAGGCCCGTCCGGAAACCGTGAAGAGCCGCACCCAGGCCAACGTCATGGAACGTTACCTGCTGAAAGAAACCGGCACCGTGCTGGTGGAAGGCCGTGCCATTGGCCAGCGTATCGGCGCGGGCAAGGTGCGGATCATCCGCGACGTGTCGGAAATGGACAAAGTCCAGCCGGGCGACGTACTGGTTTCCGACATGACCGACCCGGACTGGGAACCGGTCATGAAGCGCGCCAGCGCCATCGTCACCAACCGTGGCGGCCGTACCTGCCACGCGGCGATCATCGCCCGTGAACTGGGTATTCCTGCTGTTGTGGGTTGCGGCAACGCCACCCAACTGCTGAAAGATGGCCAGGGCGTGACCGTGTCCTGCGCCGAAGGCGACACCGGTTACATCTTCGAAGGCGAACTGGGCTTCGACATCAAGAAGAACTCCGTCGACGCCATGCCGGAGCTGCCGTTCAAGATCATGATGAACGTCGGCAACCCGGACCGCGCCTTCGACTTCGCGCAACTGCCGAACGCCGGTGTGGGCCTGGCCCGTCTGGAATTCATCATCAACCGCATGATCGGCGTGCACCCGAAAGCGCTGTTGAACTACGACGGCCTGCCGCAGGACATCAAGGAAAGCGTCGACAAGCGCATCGCCGGTTACGACGATCCGGTCGGCTTCTATGTCGAGAAGCTGGTTGAAGGCATCAGCACCCTGGCCGCTGCGTTCGCACCGAAGAAGGTCATCGTGCGTCTGTCGGACTTCAAGTCCAACGAATACGCCAACCTGATCGGCGGCAAGCTGTACGAGCCGGAAGAAGAAAACCCGATGCTGGGCTTCCGTGGCGCTTCGCGTTACATCAGCGAATCGTTCCGTGACTGCTTCGAACTCGAGTGCCGTGCGCTGAAACGCGTGCGCAACGAGATGGGCCTCACCAACGTTGAAATCATGGTGCCATTCGTCCGTACCCTCGGCGAAGCCAGTCAGGTTGTGGATCTGCTCGCCGAAAACGGTCTCAAGCGCGGTGAAAACGGTCTGCGCGTGATCATGATGTGCGAACTGCCATCCAACGCGATCCTGGCTGAAGAATTCCTCGAATTCTTCGACGGTTTCTCGATCGGCTCCAACGACCTGACCCAGCTGACACTGGGCCTGGACCGTGACTCCGGGATCATCGCGCACCTGTTCGACGAGCGTAATCCGGCGGTCAAGAAGCTGCTGGCAAACGCGATTGCCGCGTGCAACAAGGCCGGCAAGTACATCGGCATCTGCGGTCAGGGTCCTTCGGACCACCCGGACCTGGCCAAGTGGCTGATGGAGCAGGGCATCGAAAGCGTGTCGCTGAACCCGGACACCGTGCTGGAAACCTGGTTCTTCCTGGCTGAGGGTCAGGCGCAGGCCTGATCGGTGAGTGAAGAGGTCGGTCCCTGACCGGCCTCTTTAGGATTCAAGTAGGGCGAGCTCTCCGGATGCCGCCCTTTTTTGTGCAAGAGCATTATGCAAAGCAGCAGCAACCTATTTCCTGTCGCCCTGATCAGCGCCGAACGACGCGGTGATCTGAGCGAAGACGTTTACCGTTTGAAACCGGGCAACAGCCCTGACTGGTCCGTGGAAATCGCGGTGACCCGTCTCGGCATGGCCGATGAACCGGCGTCGCGCGGCGTGCCGGTGATCTTGCTGCACGGCAGTTTTTCCAACCGGCGCTTCTGGTTTTCGCCGAAAGGCCTGGGACTGGGCGCGTATCTGACGCGTCTGGGCTTCGATGTGTGGATCCCGGAAATGCGCGGTCACGGTCTGTCCCAGCGCAACGAGGACTACCGCCGCAACCGCGTCGCCGACTATGCCCGTTACGATCTGCCGGCCATTGCCGCGTTCGTCCGTGAGCAGAGCGGGCAGATTCCGCACTGGATCGGTCACTCGCTGGGCGGCATCACCTTGGCGGCCGCGCTGGGCGGCGAATACCTCGGTGAGCCTGCGGTGGCGTCGGCGGCATTTTTCGGCACCCAGGTCAGTCGCACATACTGGCCGCTGAAGATTCCGCCGGTGGAGTGGAGCGGGCGCTTCATTCTCAAGCGTTTTGCCCAGTTGTCCGGCTCGCGGCTCAAGCGCGGTCCCGAGGACGAGCCGATCGGTCTGGCGCTGGAAAGCATGCGCTGGTATGGGCTGTTCGGCCGTTTCGGCGACAAGGACAAGGATTGGTGGGCAGGCCTGGCCGATGTGCAGGTGCCGGTGCTGGCGGTGAGCGCGGCGGGTGATCATCAGGATCCGGCCTGGGCATGTCAGAAGCTGTTCGAACAGATCGGCTCCGAGCACAAGCAGTTCATCAACCTGGGCCGTGAACAGGGTTTCAACGATCAGTTCGGCCATGTCGAAATGCTGGTCAGCAAGGCTGCGCAGGCAGAGGTCTGGCCGCTGGTGGCGCGTTGGCTGGCGGATCAGCACACGCCGTTGCTCGGTGAGAAGCCGGATCTGGCTGCAGCGGTCTGAGCGCGGCGCCCTGAAAAGGGCATTTCGTTCGACTCGGCTTGCGGCTAAGATATGACGCATTGGACGGTTCTGGTCATATTTAGTGACTGTTTCGCTATTACGTTTCAGCTTGTGTTCAGGTTCGTTCAGCGACCATGACATGGGCTAAGGTAAACAGCGACCGCCGGAACTCGTTTCAAAAGAGTGCGACATCCTTGATCGTCTTCCTTGTTACAGGAGTTATTCGATGAACCATTACCTTACGCCTGACCTGTGCGACGCCTATCCGGAGCTGGTGCAGGTGCTGGACCCGATGTTCAGCAATTTCGGCGGCCGTGATTCGTTCGGCGGCGAGATCGTGACCATCAAGTGCTTCGAAGACAACTCGCTGGTCAAGGAGCAGGTCGAACTCAAGGGTAATGGCAAGGTGCTGGTGGTTGATGGCGGCGGTTCCCTGCGTCGTGCGCTGCTGGGTGACATGCTCGCCGAGAAAGCCTCGAAAAACGGTTGGGAAGGGCTGGTCATCTACGGTTGCATCCGTGATGTGGACGTCATCGCCCAGACCGATCTTGGCGTGCAGGCGCTGGCCAGCCACCCGATGAAGACCGACAAGCGCGGTATCGGCGACCTCAACGTGCCGGTGACCTTCGCGGGTGTCACTTTCCATCCCGGCCAGTACATCTATGCGGACAACAATGGCGTGATCATCTCGCCAAGTCCGCTGAAAATGCCTGAATAAATCGCGGTAACCACAGGGGTGAGGATGTTCGAGGAAGAAAACGCGCAATGGGGGCTGGTGCATGCCCTGGTGCTGGACGGTAAAGGCGGTGCGCGTTCGATAGCCCGGACTGATCTCGACGATCTGCAGCTGCAGGCCCATGAAAGCCTGTGGTTGCACTGGGATCGCAGTCATCCGCAGACCCAGACCTGGCTGCGCAAGTCCAGCGGGCTCAACGAGTTCACCTGCGATCTGCTGCTGGAAGAAAATACCCGCCCACGCCTGTTGCCGCTGCCGGACTCCGAGCTACTGCTGTTTTTGCGCGGGGTCAATCTCAACCCCGGTGCCGAGCCGGAAGACATGGTGTCGGTGCGGATTTTCGCCTCGGCCCAACGGGTGATTTCTCTGCGCTTGCGTCCTTTGCGCGCCACCGATGAGTTGCTGGTGATGCTGGGCGAGGGCAAGGGGCCGAAAACCTCGTCCGAGCTGATGCTGTATCTGGCGCAATTCCTCACCAACAAGGTGCAGGATCTGGTCACTTGCCTCTCGGAAGTGGTCGATGAAGAGGAAGAAAAACTGGATGCCGACGAACGGTATACCCCCGAGCACGGAGCCATTTTGCACATTCGTCGCCGGGCCGCAGGACTGAAGCGTTTTCTGGCACCACAGCGGGACATTTTCGGACAGCTGACGCGGATAAAACTGCCCTGGTTCGTCGATGACGATGCCGACTACTGGAATGAATTGAACAACAGCCTGACCCGCTATCTCGAAGAGCTCGAATTGACCCGAGAGCGCGTGGGGCTTGTGCTGGAGGCCGAAGACCGGCGTTTGAGCGTGCGCATGAATCGCACGATGTATCGCTTCGGGATCATCACCTGCATCTTTTTGCCGATGAGTTTTCTCACCGGTCTGCTGGGCATCAATGTTGGCGGTATTCCGTTCGCGAGCAGCCCTTATGGTTTCCTGATCGCCTGCCTGACGGTGCTCGCCCTGGCGTTCGGACAATGGTGGTTGTTCCGCCGTTTGCGCTGGGTATGACGATGCGCCATGTGACCCGACCAAATTTGCCCGCGTCTTTCACAGACATCACGAGAGGTGCGTATGCACGATCCGTTTGAACAGTCTTTGCGCGACATGCTCAACGCCTCGCCGTCCAGCCGCGACGACGATGCCTGTCTGGGCCGCGTACTCAAAACCGCCAACCGCCAGGTCGGCGCCGGCGATCTGTTCAGCCTGCTGGGCCGTTGGCTGCCCGCGCTGATGATTGCCCTGAATAACGGCTCGGCCCATGTCGCGCCGGTCTCCCGTCTCCGTAAACCTACCGCTCGCACTGCTGATAAGGCTGATTGAATATGGAACTTGATCTCTGGACTCAGAGCCTCGTCACTGCAATGACTGCGTTGTGGACCAAAGTCGCTAATTTCATTCCGAACCTGTTCGGCGCACTGGTTGTGCTGCTGTTGGGTTTTGTCGTGGCCAAGCTGCTGGACACCTTGCTGTCCAAACTGCTGGCCAAACTGGGCCTCGATCGCCTGATGGGCGGCACCGGCCTGACCAAATTGATGTCCCGCGCGGGGCTGCAAGTGCCGATCTCCACGTTGATCGGCAAGATCGTCTATTGGTTCGTTCTGCTGATTTTCCTGGTTTCGGCAGCAGAATCCCTTGGACTTGAGCGAGTTTCAGCTACGCTTGACATGCTCGCGTTGTATTTGCCGAAAGTGTTCGGCGCCGCGCTGGTATTGCTGGTGGGTGTTTTGCTTGCGCAACTGGCCAATGGCCTGGTTCGCGGGGCGGCAGAAGGCGTAGGCCTGGACTACGCTTCAGGACTTGGGCGAATTGCCCAGGGTCTGGTGATCATCATCAGCATCTCGGTCGCGATCAGTCAGCTTGAGGTCAAGACCGACCTGCTGAACCATGTGATCGTCATCGTATTGATTACCGTTGGTCTGGCGGTTGCGCTGGCCATGGGTTTGGGAAGCCGGGAAATTGCCGGTCAGATTCTTGCGGGAATCTATGTGCGTGAGTTGTATCAGGTTGGGCAACAAGTGCGTATTGGCGAGGTCGAAGGCCAGATCGAAGAGATCGGCACGGTTAAGACCACATTGCTGACCGATGAGGGTGAGCTAGTCTCTCTCTCCAATCGGATCCTGCTGGAGCAGCATGTGAGTAGCCGCTAACCCGGCAAACCCTGCTAATGTATGCCGCCGCAAAATGCCAGCTGTCGCTGGCTGCGGTGGACATTGACCTGACTGTCGGCACGACTTGTTTTGAATAAAGCCCAAACGCTATCCACGCGCTACGACCCCCGCGAGCTCTCTGATGAGGAGTTGGTCGCGCGCTCGCATACCGAGCTTTTTCACGTAACGCGCGCGTATGAAGAACTGATGCGGCGTTACCAGCGGACATTATTTAACGTTTGTGCGCGATATCTTGGGAACGATCGCGACGCAGACGATGTCTGTCAGGAAGTGATGTTGAAGGTGCTGTACGGCCTGAAGAACTTCGAGGGGAAATCGAAGTTCAAGACATGGCTATATAGCATCACCTACAACGAATGCATCACACAGTATCGGAAGGAACGGCGAAAGCGTCGCTTGATGGACGCACTGAGTCTTGACCCCCTCGAGGAAGCGTCCGAAGAAAAGGCGCCGAAACCCGAGGAGAAGGGTGGACTTGATCGCTGGCTGGTGTATGTGAACCCGATTGACCGGGAAATTCTGGTGCTACGATTTGTCGCAGAGCTGGAGTTTCAGGAGATCGCAGACATCATGCACATGGGTTTGAGTGCGACAAAAATGCGTTACAAACGCGCTCTTGATAAATTGCGTGAGAAATTTGCAGGCATTGCTGAAACTTAGTTCGGCGCAAATATCTCTTACGTGTAGGCAAGTTCTGATAGACTTGCCGCCGAGTTGTCCCCCGGTTTGCGGGACTGCTTCACAATCACCAGATGGGGATTTAACGGATGAAACTGAAAAACACCTTGGGCTTGGCCATTGGTTCTTTGATTGCCGCCACTTCTTTCGGCGCTCTGGCACAAGGCCAAGGCGCAGTTGAAATCGAAGGCTTCGCAAAGAAAGAACAATTCGACAGCGCTCGTAACTTCAAGAACAACGGCAACCTGTTCGGCGGTTCCGTAGGTTACTTCCTGACCGACGACGTAGAACTGCGTCTGGGCTACGACGAAGTGCACAACGTGCGTGCCGACAACGGCCGTAACATCAAGGGCGCGAACACCGCTCTGGACGCTCTGTACCACTTCAACAACCCGGGCGACATGATCCGTCCATACGTTTCGGCCGGTTTCTCCGACCAGAGCATTGGTCAGAACCAAGGCGGTCGTAACCGTTCTACCTTCGCCAACGTTGGCGGCGGTGCCAAGCTGTACTTCACCGAGAACTTCTACGCCCGTGCTGGCGTTGAAGCTCAGTACAACATCGACCAGGGCGACACCGAGTGGGCTCCTAGCGTCGGTATCGGTGTGAACTTCGGTGGCGGCTCCAAGCCAGCTGCTGCTCCAGTTCCAGCACCAGCTGAAGTCTGCTCCGACAGCGACAACGACGGCGTTTGCGACAACGTAGACAAGTGCCCGGACACCCCAGCCAACGTAACTGTTGACGCTGATGGCTGCCCTGCAGTTGCTGAAGTTGTTCGTGTTGAGCTGGACGTCAAGTTCGACTTCGACAAGTCGGTTGTGAAGCCAAACAGCTACGGCGACATCAAAAACCTGGCTGACTTCATGAAGCAGTACCCATCCACCACCACTACTGTTGAAGGTCACACTGACTCCGTCGGTCCTGACGCTTACAACCAGAAACTGTCCGAGCGTCGTGCAAACGCCGTTAAGCAAGTTCTGACCAACCAGTACGGTGTTGAATCGTCCCGCGTTCAGTCGATCGGCTACGGCGAATCCCGCCCAGTTGCTGACAACAAAACTGAAGCTGGCCGTGCTGTTAACCGTCGCGTAGAAGCGCAGGTTGAAGCTCAAGCTAAGTAATTAGCTGCCGCTACGAGAAAAGCCCGGCTTAGGCCGGGCTTTTCTTTGCCTGCGATTTGATGAAGCCGGGATTGTCAGGCCAGGCGATCGGCTGCCCAGCCAATCGAATCGACTTGGGTTGCAGCTGCTGCGACGGCGCCTATGACCAGAATCGCAGGGCTCTTGAGCCGGAAATCAAGGGCATCGATCTCCATGGCTGTCAGATCGCTGCGGCATTCGCGTTGCTCTGGCAGCGAGGCGTTCTCGATCATCGCCACCGGCGTATCCGCCGCCATCCCCCCCGCCAACAGCTGTTCGCGAATCTCGCCGAGCTTCGCCACTCCCATGTAGATCACCAGCGTCGTCCCGCCTTGCGCCAGTGCGCGCCAGTTCAACGGGCTATCGTCCTGGGTATGAGCCGTGACCAGCGTCACCCCCCGGGCCACGCCGCGCAACGTCAGCGGAATATCACACTGGGTCGCGCCGGCCAGTCCGGCGGTGATGCCATTGACCAGCTCCACCTCGACCCCGCGCTCGCGCAACCACTGCGCTTCCTCACCTCCACGCCCGAAAATGCACGGATCGCCGCCCTTGAGCCGCACCACGCATTTACCCTGACGGGCGTAACGCAACATCAGCCGATGGATGAACGCCTGGGGCGTCGAGCGGCAGCCGCCGCGTTTGCCGACCGCGATAATCCGCGCGGTAGGGCAGTGCTCAAGTACCGCCTCATTGACCAGATCGTCGATCAGCACCACCTCGGCTTCGCGCAAGGCACGTACCGCTTTGAGCGTCAGCAATTCAGGATCACCGGGACCTGCGCCCACCAGCCAGACTTTCGCGTTCATGGTGTTTTCCTCTTCAGATAACGGCGACCGGACGCACTTCGGCGGCCAGCAAACGCTTGATTTCCGAGACGCAGGAACCGCATTGCGTGCCGCACCCCAACTTGTTTTTCAAACCCTGCAGATCCAGACCTTCACGGATACCGGCGCAGACCGCGCTATGGCTGACGTTCTTGCAGTTGCACAAGGTTTTGTCCGCCACAACCTGCGCGCCGGCATTGCCCGGCGGTGCACTCATCGGCGCCAGCAGCCAGCGCCGCAGTTGTTCGTCGGCGCGGCCTTCCAGCCACAGGCCTTGCAACCAGTGCTGAGCAAGAGTTTCACCGGCCAGACGGATCGCGGTGATTCGCCCGTTCTCGATGCGCACCCGCTTGCCGATGGCACGGCGAGGATCGTCATAAGCCAGCACCGGCCCGTCGATCAGGGCCAGGCACTGGTCGATTTCACGCAGCAATTGCGGCTCTGGCGCCACGGCGCTGGCTGCGCGAATCAGCAACGCAGGCCGTTCACGTCCGACAAGGCTGAGACTTGCGTAGGAAAACGCCTCGCAGATCGGTCGAAGCGCCTCGAAATGCCGTTGAACATCGCCCTCGATCAGTGCGAACAGTTGCCATGGCAATACCACCGGTTCCAGCCGCACGCCGCTGTGCTTGAGCTCCGGCTGTTTCGACAAAGGATCGAAGGCGGGCAGAGTCAGGCTGTTCACGCCTCCTTTGAGGAAACGATCACCCCAGTGCATCGGCAGGAACGCCTGGCCCGGACGCACGCTGTCATCGCTGGCGACTGCCACGATCACCGCACCCCGACGACTTTTCAGATTCACCAGATCCCCCGGTTGCAAGCGGTGGCGGCGCAATTCGTCCGGGTGCAGGCTCAACACCGCTTCGCTCACATGGCCGAATAACTGCGCCGCAGTACCGGTGCGGCTCATACCGTGCCATTGATCGCGCAGGCGGCCGGTGATAAGGGTCAGTGGAAAACGCGCGTCACGTTGTTCCTTGGCGGCGCGATAGGGATCGGCAACGAACTGCGCGCGCCCATTTGGCGTAGGAAAGATCCCATCGCCATACAGCCGGGCCGTGCCTTGGCGGGCGCCAGCGGGGAAGGGCCATTGCTGTGGCCCCAGTTCATCAATCAACCCATGGCTGATTCCGGACAAATCCAGATCGCGCCCCCGGGTCAGTTGTTTGTACTCATCAAACAACTGCGACGGTTGCTCGAAAGCAAACAGCCCCGGTTGTTGCGGGCGCAGACGTTTCTCCAGTCGTTGTGCGAAATCCACCGTGATCGCCCAGTCCGGACGCGCTTCACCCGGTGCGGCAATGGCTTGGCGGACGTGGGAAATCCGCCGCTCGGAGTTGGTCACCGAGCCTTCTTTCTCGCCCCAACTGGCCGCCGGCAACAGCAGATCGGCAAACGCCGCGGTTTCGGTGGTACGGAACGCCTCCTGCAACACCACGAACGGACAGGCTTCCAGCGCCGCGCGCACGGCGTTCTGGTCCGGCATCGATTGCGCGGGGTTGGTGCAGGCAATCCACAGCGCCTTGATCTTGCCGCTGCGTACTTGCTCAAACAGTTCGATGGCACTGAGCCCGGTATTTTCCGGCAACGAATCCACGCCCCAATACGCCGCCACTTCGGCGCGGTGTTCCGGATTGGCGACTTCACGATGGCCCGGCAACAGGTTGGAAAGACTGCCGGTTTCGCGCCCGCCCATGGCATTTGGCTGACCGGTCAGGGAGAAAGGTCCTGCACCCGGCCGGCCGATTTGCCCAGTGGCCAGGTGCAGATTGATCAGCGCGCTGTTCTTCGCGCTGCCGGCGGTGGACTGGTTCAGGCCCATGCACCACAGCGAGAGAAAACTCGGCGAGGTGCCGATCCATTCGGCGCACTGCTGCAATTGCTCGACACTGATCCCGCACAGTTGCGAAACCATGGCCGGGGTGTAATCGCGCACCAGGCTTTTCAGCTCGGCGAGCCCGTCGGTATGGGCCTTGATGAAGTCGCGGTCGATCCAGTCTTCCCACAGCAACAGATGCAAAATCCCATGGAACAACGCGACATCGGTGCCCGGCAAAATCGCCAGATGCAGGTCCGCCAGATCGCAGGTGTCGGTGCGCCGTGGGTCGATGACGATGATTTTCATCTGCGGGCGGCGGGATCTGGCTTCTTCGAGGCGGCGAAAAAGCACCGGATGGGCGTAGGCCATGTTACTGCCGACGATCACTACGCAATCGCTCAACTCCAGGTCTTCGTAGCTGCACGGTGGTGCGTCGGCGCCGAGGCTGCGCTTGTATCCGACCACTGCTGAAGACATGCACAGCCGCGAATTGCTGTCGATGTTGTTGGTGCCGACCAGCGCTCGAGCCAGTTTGTTGAAGGCGTAGTAGTCCTCGGTCAGCAACTGTCCGGAAATGTAGAACGCCACGCTGTCCGGGCCGTGTTCGGCGATGGTGTCGGCAAACACGTTGGTAGCGTGATTCAGCGCGGTGTCCCAGTCGCAGCGGCTGCGCGCCAGGCTTTTGCCCAGGCGCAACTCCGGGTAAAGCGCTCGTGCTGCCAGATCGCCGGTCAGGTGCAGGGTCGAGCCTTTGCTGCACAGTTTGCCGAAGTTGGCCGGATGCGCCGGATCGCCGCTGACGCCGAGAATGCGCTCGCCGTCATGCTCGATCAGCACGCCGCAGCCGACTCCGCAATAACAGCAGGTCGAGGCGGTCATCTGGCGGTTCATCAGACGGCGTCCCGCAGGGCCAGTTGCACGCGGCCGTTTTCGACCCGGGCCGGGTGGTGGTGGGCGCAACCGACGTCCGGCGCCTGGGCTTCGCCGGATTGCAGGTCGATCTGCCAGTTGTGCAACGGGCAGGCGACACGTTTGCCGTAGATCAGTCCTTGGGACAACGGGCCGCCCTTGTGCGGGCAGCGGTCATCGAGTGCGAAAACTTCGTCGTCACTTGTGCGAAAGATCGCGATGTCACCTTTGGGCCCGGCGATGATCCGCGAACCGAGGGCATTGATCTCTTCCAGGGCACAGATATCGAGCCAGTTCATGCCGGCACCTCCAGGTTTTTCACGGGGATCACGTCGAATTCTTTCTTCAGTTGCGGCTGGGCGAGGCGCTCTTTCCACGGGTCCTGTTCGAACGACAGGGAGAATTGCAGGCGCTCGTTCAGAGCCTTGCGGCGCTCGGGATCTTCCAGCACGGCGTTCTTGATGTGCTCCATGCCGACCCGTTGCAGGTAGTGCACGGTGCGTTCGAGGTAGAAGGCTTCTTCGCGGTACAGCTGCAGGAACGCGCCGTTGTATTCGCGCACTTCCTCGGCGGTCTTGAGCTTGACGAAGAACTCGGCGACTTCGGTCTTGATCCCGCCGTTGCCACCGATGTACATCTCCCAGCCGGAATCGACGCCGATGATTCCTACGTCCTTGATCCCCGCTTCCGAACAGTTGCGTGGGCATCCGGAGACCGCCAGCTTCACTTTGTGCGGCGACCACATGTTGAACAGGTCGTGTTCGAGGTCGATGCCCAATTGGGTCGAGTTCTGCGTGCCGAAGCGACAGAACTCGCTGCCGACGCAGGTTTTCACCGTACGGATCGATTTGCCGTAGGCGTGGCCGGACGGCATGTCGAGGTCTTTCCACACACCGGGCAAGTCCTGTTTCTTGATCCCCAGCAAGTCGATGCGCTGGCCGCCGGTGACCTTGACCATCGGCACCTGATATTTGTCCGCCACGTCGGCGATCCGCCGCAGTTCCGACGGGTTGGTCACGCCGCCCCACATCCGTGGCACCACCGAATAGGTGCCGTCCTTCTGGATGTTGGCGTGGGCCCGCTCGTTGATCAGGCGCGACTGCGGATCGTCCTTGGCCTCGCCGGGCCAGGTGGAAATCAGGTAGTAGTTGAGGGCCGGGCGGCAGGTGGCGCAGCCGTTCGGGGTGCGCCAGTTGAGATAGCTCATGGTGCCGGCGATGGTCAGCAGATGCTGTTCGCGAATGGCCTGTCGAATCTGGCCATGGTTGAGATCGCTGCAACCGCAGATGGCTTTTTCGCTTTTCGGTTTGACGTCCGCCGCGCCGCCGACGGTGTTGATCAGGATCTGTTCGACCAGACCGGCGCAGGAGCCGCAGGAGCTGGCGGCCTTGGTGTGTTTCTTCACCTCGTCGACGCTGAACAGCCCGTGTTCCTGAATCGCCTTGACGATGGTGCCCTTGCACACGCCGTTGCAGCCGCAGACTTCGGCGTTGTCGGCCATGCTCATGGCTTTGTCCTGGCCCTGATGTCCTACGTCGCCAAGTGCGTTTTCTCCAAACATGAGGTGATCGCGGATCTCGCCGATGGTGTGATTCTCACGAATCTGCCGGAAATACCAACCGCCATCTGCCGTATCGCCGTACAGACAGGCGCCGACCAGCACGTCATCCTTGATCACCAGTTTTTTGTACACCCCGCCGATCGGGTCGGAGAGGGTGATGGTCTCGGTGCCTTCGCCGCCCATGAAGTCGCCGGCGGAAAACAGGTCGATGCCGGTGACCTTCAATTTGGTCGACGTCACCGAGCCCTGATAACGGGCGAAACCCAATTGGGCCAGGTGGTTGGCGCAGACCTTGGCCTGTTCGAACAACGGCGCGACCAGGCCGTAGGCAATGCCGCGGTGGCTGGCGCACTCGCCGATGGCATAGATGCGCGGGTCGTAGGTTTGCAGGGTGTCGTTGACCAGGATCCCGCGATTGCACGGGATACCGGCCTTTTCCGCCAGTTCGGTGTTGGGGCGAATGCCGGCGGCCATGACCACCAGATCGGCGGGGATGATGTCGCCGTTCTTGAATTGCACCGAGCCCACGCGACCGTTGCCGGCATCGTGCAGGGCCTGGGTCTGTTCGCACAGGCGAAAGTGCAGGCCACGGGATTCGAGGGCGGTTTGCAGGAGCTGGCCGCTGGTCTTGTCCAGTTGCCGCTCCAGCAGCCACTCACCGAGGTGCACCACGGTGACGTGCATGCCGCGCAGCATCAGGCCGTTGGCGGCTTCGAGACCGAGCAGGCCACCGCCGATCACCACGGCGTGTTTGTGGGTCCTGGCGGTGTCGATCATCGCCTGGGTGTCGGCGATGTCGCGGTAACCGATCACGCCCTGCAAGGTGTTACCGGGGATCGGCAGGATGAACGGTGTCGAGCCGGTGGCGATCAGCAGGCGATCGTAGTCGGCCTCGGTGCCGTCTTCGGCGATCACCCGGCGTTTGACCCGGTCGATCTCCACCACTTTGCGGTTGAGCAGCAGTTTAATGTTGTTTTCCAGGTACCAGTCGAGGTCGTTGAGCACGATCTCCTCGAAGGTCTGTTCGCCGGCCAGCACCGGCGACAGCAGGATGCGGTTGTAGTTGGTGTGCGGTTCGGCGCCGAAGACCGTGATGTCGTACAGCTCGTTGCTCAGCTTGAGCAGTTCTTCCAGGGTGCGAACCCCGGCCATGCCATTGCCGATCATCACCAGTTTGAGTTTTTTCATCAGGTTCTCCGGGAGCATCGGGCTTGCCTCTTGTGGGCAGTCAGGCCTTGCTCGACAAAAATGGCGCAAACAAAAAAGGCGTCCCGCCAGTTACCTAGCGAGGACGCCTTTGTCCTTGTCCCGTTCTCTCGGGAAGCCTGGCCTTCGTCGTTGAAGGTCGGGCTTTATGTCAGTTGAAAACGTTAATGCAGTGGTTGTGCCAAGTCGTGGTGAGCCACGAATTCATTGGGGTAGGGCTGGAATTGGCCAGATCTTCATTGTGGTTTTTGCACTGAATGGAAGCGGCACGCCCGTTAATGGAGCGCCGCGTCAGCCATGAAACAGCAGAAACAGCAGGACCAGATTGCCCAGCAGTGCCAGTAACGCCAGTGTCCGCCAGACCTTCAGCGGCTCACGCTCCAGCAAGGGACGAGGGCGTACATTCAGGCTACGGCGTTCACCCTGTTCCAGCGTCAGCAGCCATTCCTCGGCGGTTTCATAGCGTTGCAAAGGATCGGCCGCCAAACCGCGTTCCAGACACAGCGCCAGCCACTCCGGCAGATCCGGACGATAGCGACCGGCACTCACCGGCACCCCGAAACGAGGGCGCTGGAAGGCTTCGATCTCGCCGTAGGGAAAATGCCCGGTGAGCAAGAAATACAGGGTCACGCCCACCGCATACAGATCCTGTTGTGCGCTGGGGGCTGCGCCCTGAAAGGCTTCCGGCGCGATGTAGCTCGGGGTTCCGGGCAGGGTCGACGGTGCGTCCTGCGACAGACCGGGGCAATACGCCAGGCCGAAATCCAGCAGACGCAACTCGCCGTCGCCCCCCAGGTGCAGGTTTTCCGGTTTGATGTCGCGGTGCAGGATCTGCCGTCGATGCAACAGGCCGACGGCCCGCAACAGGCGTTCGGCCAGATCTTGCCACTGGGCCAGTGGCAGCGGGCCGCTTTGCCCGAACAACTGAGCCAGGGTTGTCCCCGAATATTCACGCATCACGTAGTACAAGTGCTGACGCTGGCCGGCGCTATGGACTTCGGGAAAATGCCGCCCGGCGACGCGTTTGAGAAACCATTCCTCCGCCAGCAAGGCCTGACCGGCCTGGGCATCGTCCGCCAATTGTGCAGGCAGCGTCTTCAACAGCCACGACTGCCCCTGACCATCGAGCACGCGATACAGCCACGATTGCTGGCTCTGACCGAGGATTCCTTGCACCTGCCATCCTTCAAACACTTGACCCGGTTTCAGTGGCGAAGGCAGCGGCCATTGCTGCAAATGAATCAGCGCATCGCCAAGGCTGGCCTCACCGACGGCATCCACCCGCACCAGCAGCGCACTGGCATTGTCCTGGCTGCCGGCCAGATGCGCGGCGTTGACCAACGTTTGCGCGGCACTGTGCAGATCCGGTTGATCGCGCAGGATTCCGGCGATGGCGGTGTCGCCGAGCGCCGCCCACACGCCGTCGCTGAGCAGCACGAAACATTCGCCGTCACGCAGTTCTCCATCGAGAAAGTCCAGCACCAGATGCTGATCCAAACCCAGTGCGCGCTTGAGCACATGCTGCATGCCCGGCTGATCCCAGACGTGATCCTCGCTGATCCGCTGCAAGGTCTCGGCGTGCCAGCGATAGACCCGGCAATCACCGACGTGCGCCAGGGTAAACCGCCGGCCGCGCATGACCAGCGCACTGACCGTGGTGAGCAGCGGCTGACCGCCACCGTTGGCCTGCAACCAGCGGTTTTGCGCGAGCAGCAGACGATCAAGCGCCTGGGCCACGCTCCAGGTTTCCGGGGTGGCGTAGTAGTCCAGCGCCAGCGCCTGCAAGGTCGAACGCGCGGCCAGCCCGCCATCGGCGCACTGGCTGACGCCGTCGGCGATGGCGAACAGAAACCCTTTGCTGGCAGCCAGCGCCGGGGCCGGGGTCACCAGGCGCAAGGCGTCCTGGTTTTCCGCGCGGGGCCCGGTGGCGCTGGCTTCGGCGAAGCTCAGTTGCAGAGCCATTCGGGCCTCAGACCCGGGCAGCGGTCACAGCCGCCGAACCCCAGGTGGTTCTCCAGCGACGTTTGACCCCGTGCAGACCAAACCACGCCAACACACCAAGGCTGGCAAACAACCACAACGCCAGTTGATAGCTGCCGGTGCTCTGTTTGATCGCGCCCATGCCTGCCGCCAGGGCAAAGCCGCCGATGCCGCCGGCCATGCCGATCAGCCCGGTCATCACGCCGATTTCGCGACGGAAGCGCTGCGGCACCAACTGGAACACCGCGCCATTGCCCGCGCCGAGACCGAGCATGGTGCAGACGAAAAGTGCCAGCGCCGCGTAGGAACTCGGCAGGTTGAAGCCGACCGCTGCAATACAAACCGCTGCCACCGTATACATCGCCAACAGCGTGCGAATACCGCCGAAACGGTCAGCCAGCGCGCCACCGAGGGGACGCATCAGGCTGCCGCCGAACACGCAGGCGGCGGTGTAATAACCGGCGGTCACCGGGCTCAGGCCGTATTGATCGTTGAAGTAGCCGGGCAAGGCGCTGGCCAGGCCGATGAAGCCGCCGAAGGTGACGCTGTAGAAAAACATGAACCACCAGCTGTCGCGGTCGCCCAGGGCCTTGAAATAGTCGGCCATGGATTTGGCTTTCGGCCGCTCCGGCGCGTTTTTCGCCAGCCAGGCAAACAGCACCAGGGTCAGGATCAGCGGAATCAGGGCGAAACCGAACACATTGCTCCAGCCGAACGCCGCCGCCAGTACCGGGGCGATCAGCGCCGCGAATACGGTACCGGAGTTGCCGGCCCCGGCGATGCCCATCGCCTTGCCCTGATGCTCCGGCGGATACCACTGCGACGCCAGCGGCAGGGCCACGGCGAACGAGGCGCCGGCCATGCCGAGGAACAGGCCAAGCAGCAAGGCTTGTTCGTAACTGTGGATGCCCAATTTCCAGGCACCGAACAGCGCACAGATCACGATCACCTGGCCGATCAGTCCGGCGGTTTTTGGTGACAGCCGATCGGCGAGCATGCCCATCGCAAAGCGCAATACCGCGCCGGCGAGGATCGGCGTGGCCACCACAAGGCCGCGCTGTTGGGTGGTCAGGTGCAGGTCGGCGGCAATCTGCACCGCCAGCGGACCGAGCAGGTACCAGACCATGAAACTCAGGTCGAAATACAGGAAGGCCGCAAACAGGGTCGGAGTGTGGCCGGATTTCCAGAAGCTTTTATTCATCGCGCACCTCAGCTGTAGAGAATCTCGAGAAGGAGTCAGAACCAGCACAGTGGGGCGCCGCCACGGCCGCACCACCGGCCCCGGGCTGTGGGGCCAAAACGCAAAAACGCCGCTACCCGGATCGCCGAAAGGGGCGAAGAAGGTGAGCGACGTCTTTGTCGTAGGTGGGGCAACCGCCGTTGGTTACCTGTGCTGAATGCTTAGCGAGATTTGTGCCAACAGTTCTCGACCGAGTTGCGGCCAATCGCGGGCAAGCCCGCTCCCACAGGGTCCGCATTAATCACAGACTCTGTGTACGACAAGGAAACCTGTGGGAGCTGGCTTGCCAGCGATGGGGCCTTTACAGGCTCCACGAAATTTCAGCCAAGCAATTCGCTCATCGCGATGATCTGTTCCGCGACCTGAATCAGTTTCTGCTGGCGGCTCATGGCCTGGCGGCGCATCAGGGTGTAGGCCTCTTCTTCGTTGCAGTCCTTCATTTTCATCAACAGGCCCTTGGCCAGTTCGATGCGCTTGCGCTCGGCCAGTTGCTGGTCGCGGGCCTGAAGCTGGGCGCGCAGAGCCTGATCGCTTTCGAAGCGGGCCATGGCCACGTCGAGAATCGGCTGCAGGCGTTGTGCGTGAATGCCCTCGACGATGTAGGCACTGACCCCGGACTTGATCGCCTGGCGCATCACACCGGGGTCGTGCTCGTCGGTGAACATCACGATCGGCCGGGGCTGGTCGCGGCTGACCAGCACCACTTGCTCCATCACATCGCGGGTCGGTGACTCGGTATCGATCAGGATCACGTCCGGACGCACCGTTTCGACGCGTGCCGGCAGGTCGATGGTCAGGCCCGACTCGTCGATCACCTCGAAACCGGCCTCGGTCAGCGCGGCTTTCAGGCGCCCGACTTTTTTCGCGGTGTCGTTGATCAGCAGAATGCGCAGCATGTTCGCGGTCTCCTGTCAGCGCTGGGCGAGAAGGGGCGCGCTGTCGCTCAGCGCGTGGAGCTTGAAGCTGCGGGCGTAGGCGGCCGGGTCGCTGCCGTCCCAGATCTTGCCGTCGATCAACTGGCTGCTGCGCATGTCCTTGCCCCAGGCCGCGACGCCCACAGCAGTCGCCGCGTCGCGATAGATCTCCAGTTGTTGCACCTGACGGGCGACCGCGAGGTAATCCGGGTCATCGCGCAGCAAACCCCAGCGGCGAAACTGGGTCATGAACCACATGCCATCCGACAGGTACGGCAGATTCACCGCGCCATCGCCGTGAAAGCGCAGGGCGTGCGGGTCCTGCCAGCGATTGCCCAGGCCATCGTCGTAGTCGCCGAGAAAGCGTGGCTCGATGCAGGACACCGGGGCGTCGAGGTATTCCGGGGCGCTCAGCAACTGCGCGGTGCTGCGGCGATTTTCCGGGCTCTCTTCGATGAAACGGCTGGCCTCGAGGATCGCCATCACCAGCGCGCGCGCGGTGTTGGGGTACTGCTCGACGAAGGCGCGGGTGCAGCCGAGGACTTTTTCCGGGTGATCGGGCCAGATGGTCTGGCTGGTCGCCAGGGTGAAACCGAGATTCTGCTGCACCGCGCTGGCCGCCCATGGTTCGCCAACGCAGAGGCCATCGATGCGACCGGCCTGCAAGTGCGCGACCATTTGTGGCGGCGGCACCACCACGCTGTCGACATCCTGCAACGGATGAATGCCCTGGCTCGCCAGCCAGTAATAAAGCCACATGGCATGGGTGCCGGTCGGGAAGGTCTGGGCGAAGGTGAGTTTTGCGCGGGTTTGGTGCACATGATGGTGCAGCGCTTCAGGACCGATCACGCCCAGGCCCTGCAAACCGTGGGACAGGTTGAGGCTCTGACCGTTCTGGTTCAGGCCCATCAACACCGACATGTCGGTCGGCGCGACGCCACCGATGCCCAGATGCACCGCGTAGATCAGGCCGTAAAGGCTGTGGGCGGCATCGAGTTCGCCGCTGACCAAGTTGTCCCGCAGGTTGGCCCAGGAACTCTGGCGCTTGAGGTTCAGGGTCAGGCCGTAAGGCTGAGCAAAGCCCTGGGTGGCGGCGACCACCAGCGAGGCGCAGTCGCTCAGGGCCATGAAGCCCAGGTTGATCGCGCTTTTTTCCGGGGCATCGCTGCCGTTGACCCAGGCCAGCGGCCCGGCGGAGGTTTGAGTCATGAAAGCCACCCTCAAAAAAAACGTCGTCCCAGGCTTTGCCCACGCAAAACCGAGAGACGACGCCATTGTCCTTGCCTGCACGCCACCATTGGCCTGCGGGCTGATGCCGAGGAAGGTGCAAGGCATATGCCATGCGCACCGATTTACCCGTGCGCCTCGCGCGGCGGGGCGATGCCCGGCTATAATCGCCGCCTCTTTTCGCCGCCCGAGTCATAGCCGCCCATGTACACCCTGGCCCGTCAGCTGTTGTTCAAACTTTCCCCGGAAACCTCCCACGATCTGTCGCTGGATCTGATCGGCGCGGGCGGGCGTTTGGGCCTCAACGGCTTGCTGTGCAAGGCGCCGGCGTCGCTGCCGGTGACTGTCATGGGCCTGGAGTTCCCGAACCCTGTGGGTCTGGCGGCCGGTCTGGACAAGAACGGCGCGGCCATCGACGGCTTTGCGCAACTGGGTTTCGGGTTTGTCGAGATCGGCACCGTGACCCCGCGTCCGCAGCCGGGCAACCCGAAACCACGGATTTTCCGGCTGCCGGAAGCCGAGGCGATCATCAATCGCATGGGTTTCAACAACCTCGGTGTGGATAACCTGCTGGCGCGGGTGGCGGCGGCCAAATACAAAGGCGTGCTGGGGATCAACATCGGCAAGAACTTCGACACCCCGGTCGAGCGCGCGGTGGATGACTACCTGATCTGCCTGGACAAGGTCTACGCCAACGCCAGCTACGTCACGGTCAACGTCAGCTCGCCGAACACCCCGGGCCTGCGCAGCCTGCAGTTCGGCGATTCGCTCAAGCAATTGCTGGCGGATCTGGCCACACGCCGCGCCGAACTGGCCCTGCGTCACGGCAAGCATGTACCGCTGGCGATCAAGATCGCGCCGGACATGACCGACGAAGAGACCGCGCAGGTCGCGCAAGCGCTGATCGAAACCGGAATGGACGCGGTGATCGCCACCAACACCACCCTCAGCCGCGTGGGCGTCGAAGGCATGGAGCACGGTGACGAGGCGGGCGGTCTGTCCGGCGCGCCGGTGCGTGAGAAGAGCACCCACACCGTGAAAGTGCTGGCGTCCGAGCTGGGCGGCAAATTGCCGATCATCGCGGCGGGCGGTATCACCGAAGGCAAGCATGCGGCCGAGAAGATCGCTGCCGGCGCGAGCCTGGTGCAGATCTACTCCGGTTTCATCTATAAGGGCCCGGCGCTGATCCGCGAGTCCGTGGACGCGATCGCCGCCAAGCGCTGATCCTTTGTGGGAGCGAGCTTGCTCGCGATGGCGTCCGTTCAGTCAACATTTCGTGTGACTGATGCACCGCCATCGCGAGCAAGTCGAGTCGTCGCACCGTCGCTCCCACAGGTTTTGTGTATGGCACAAATAATGTGGCAGGCATAAAAAAGGGCTCCTCGAAGGAGCCCCTGGGCCGTAGCCCGCCGTCCGGGAAGGACGTGCATGGTGATCAGGGTGTTGCGAAATCAGATTGTCGTGTCGGAATAAGTGCCCTGTGTCAGCCGACGGCGTGAAGTTCGTTGAGTCTGTGGATTCCCGCAGTGCCGGTCATACCGTCCCAGTTGTCGCCGCGTCCTTCTCGCCAGCCGTTGATCCAGGCTTGACGTACCGACGGTAGAGTAAATGGGCAAAGCTCACGGGATTTGCCACCAACGCCATATTGATATCCGCGCAAAAATGCTCTTTCCAACGGATCACGCTTAAGTCTTCTCATAGGGTGTTTCCCTCACTTGTTGACTGTTTTTGTCGCGTCGACCTCAATTGAGGTCTGGCAGAAAAACTCTGCCGTTGGCGGCTCGCTGCCGGCGTGGCGAGCCAAGGTGTTGACGCCGTTGCGACGTCAACCTGTGTTCAGTTCTAACCAATGAGTCACATCGATGGAATGACCGTTTTGTCATAAGGACGTAACGAAAAAGATGCTATGGCCATAAGTAACCGCGTATTTATTCAGTGTTCATTGGCCAAACCCCGGTATGATCGGCCCCGCGCTGGATGATGAGGTTAATCCTTTAGTGAGAATGACCCACGTTTACGCTGGGGTACTATTCGACGAAGGGTTGCTTTGAGTCATTTTGTTGCACCAACTTTTTTATCTGTCCCGGCATCTAAGCTCTTTTAACCCGAGCAGCGGGGATGGAACGGCACACCTTCGTGCCACGCGGGCGCTCTTGTAGAAAAGCGCCTGATTGAAAACCGGATCGGCAATGCGTTGCCGGTTCATTAGCCAAAGGCTCTGGAAAAACCATGTCCGACCGTTTCGAACTCTTCCTCACTTGCCCCAAAGGCCTTGAAGGCCTGCTCATCGAGGAAGCCGTCGGGCTTGGCCTTGAAGAGGCCCGCGAACACACCTCCGCCGTGCGTGGCATGGCGACCATGGAAACCGCTTATCGCCTGTGCCTCTGGTCGCGTCTGGCCAACCGGGTGCTGCTGGTGCTCAAGCGCTTCCCGATGAAAAACGCCGAAGACCTGTACCACGGCGTACTCGACGTCGACTGGCAGGACCACATGCTGGCCGACGGCACCCTGGCCGTAGAATTCAGCGGCCATGGCTCAGGCATCGACAACACCCACTTTGGCGCCCTGAAGGTCAAGGACGCCATCGTCGACAAACTGCGCACCCCGCAGGGCGATCGCCCAAGCATCGACAAGCTCAACCCGGACCTGCGCATTCACCTGCGTCTGGATCGCGGCGAAGCGATTCTGTCCCTCGACCTTTCCGGCCACAGCCTGCACCAGCGCGGTTACCGCTTGCAGCAGGGCGCTGCGCCGCTGAAGGAAAACCTGGCGGCCGCGATCCTGATCCGTTCCGGCTGGCCGCGCATTGCCGCCGAAGGTGGCGCGCTGGCTGACCCGATGTGCGGTGTCGGCACGTTCCTGGTCGAAGCCGGCATGATCGCCGCCGACATGGCGCCGAACCTGCGTCGCGAGCAGTGGGGCTTCACCGCCTGGCTCGGTCACGTGCCGGCGCTGTGGAAAAAACTGCATGAAGAAGCGGTCGAGCGTGCTGCTGCCGGTCTGGCCAAGCCGCCGCTGTGGATTCGTGGTTATGAAGCCGACCCACGGCTGATCCAGCCGGGCCGCAACAACGTCGAACGCGCCGGCCTGAGCGAGTGGATCAAGATCTATCAGGGCGAAGTGGCAACCTTCGAACCGCGTCCGGACCAGAACCAGAAAGGTCTGGTCATCTGCAACCCGCCGTACGGCGAGCGTCTGGGCGATGAAGCCAGCCTGTTGTACCTCTACCAGAACCTCGGCGAGCGTCTGCGTCAGGCCTGCCTGAACTGGGAAGCGGCGGTGTTCACCGGCGCGCCGGACCTGGGCAAGCGCATGGGCATCCGCAGCCACAAACAGTATTCGTTCTGGAACGGCGCGCTGCCGTGCAAGCTGCTGTTGATCAAAGTGCTGCCGGATCAGTTCGTCACCGGCGAGCGTCGCACCCCGGAGCAACGTCAGGCCGAGCGCGAGCAAGCCGCTTACGATCAGACGCCGGACGAGCCGCAAGAACGCAAGTACAACAAGAACGGCAACCCGATCAAACCGACGCCGGCCCCGGCGCCAGTGATCGAGCAACCGCGCCTGAGCGAAGGCGGGCAGATGTTTGCCAACCGCCTGCAGAAGAACCTCAAAGCGATGGGCAAGTGGGTCAAGCGCGAAGGCATCGACTGCTACCGCGTCTACGATGCGGACATGCCGGAATACGCCATGGCCATCGACCTGTACCACGACTGGGTGCACGTTCAGGAATACGCCGCGCCGAAGTCGATCGACCCGGAAAAAGCCTCGATCCGTATGTTCGATGCGCTGGCGGCCATCCCGCAGGCGCTGAACATCGACAAGAGCCGCGTGGTGGTCAAGCGCCGCGAGCGTCAGAGCGGCACCAGGCAGTACGAGCGTCAGGCGGCCCAGGGCAAGTTCAATGAAGTGACCGAGGGCGGCGTGAAGTTGCTGGTCAACCTCACCGACTACCTCGACACCGGGTTGTTTCTCGACCACCGGCCGATGCGCATGCGGATCCAGAAAGAGGCCGCCGGCAAGCGCTTCCTCAACCTGTTCTGCTACACCGCGACCGCCAGTGTGCACGCGGCCAAGGGCGGCGCGCGCAGCACCACCAGCGTCGACCTGTCGAAAACCTACCTCGACTGGGCGCGCCGCAACCTGTCGCTCAACGGCTTCTCCGACAAGAACCGTCTGGAGCAGGGCGATGTGATGGCGTGGCTGGAGAACTCCCGCGACGAATACGACCTGATCTTCATCGATCCGCCGACGTTCTCCAACTCCAAGCGCATGGAAGGCATCTTCGACGTGCAGCGTGACCAGGTGCAGTTGATCGACCTGGCCATGGCCCGTCTGGCGAGCGGCGGGGTGTTGTACTTCTCCAACAACTTCCGCAAGTTCCAGCTCGAAGACAACCTGGCCGAGCGTTACGCGGTCGAAGAAATCACCGCCAGCACCATCGACCCGGATTTCGCCCGCAACGGCAAGATCCACCGCGCCTGGAAAATCACGGCTCGTTGACACTCTGCAAAATTGGATCCACAGAGCCTTGATTTTTAAAGGCTCTTGGATCCGTTCAGAGCTAGCCAAATTAGTGGCTAATAGCTATAACTCACACACGGCCGATGGGGTTTTTCCCGCAGATGCTGACGTAGTGAGTGGCTTTTATGTCGTTGCACCCCGTGCGCCCGAAGATATTGGGTTTTATCAGCGAAGACGTCTCGGCCTGGCTGGTCGGGATGCTGGTATTGCTCGCCGGCGGGATTCTCACGGGGCTGCTCGCCTGGGGCACCCTCAATCAGTTTCACAGCCAGTTGCGCCAACGCTTTCAGTTGCTGGCCAACGAGCGCTATAGCCGCATCGAAGAACGTTTTCAGGATCAAGAGCAGCGCCTCGATGGCCTGCGCCGGTTCTTCGCCAACTCCGAATCGGTGTCCCGTGCCGAATTCGACGGCTACACCCACCCTTTATTACTGCGTACTCAGGCCTACTCGTTTGCCCTGCGGGTGAGCGGTGCCGAGCGTGCAGCCTTCGAACAGCGGACGCGGGATGAAGGCCTGAGCACCTTCAGCGTGCGCGAACTCAATGCTCGCGGCGAACTGCAACTGGCCTCGGCCCGCGATGAATACGTCGTGGTGCTGTACAGCCAGACTCAGAGCCGGCTTGGCTCGCCGCTGGGTTACGACTTGCTGGCCCAGCCGCTGCGCCGCACGACCCTGGAGCGTGCCGACCAGCTTCGCGGCCTGGCGGTGTCGCAGCCGATGCATCTGGTCGGTATCGAGCCGGCTTACGCACGCGGCGTATTGTTGGTGGCACCGGTGCTGCGCGAAGGGGAGTCCAGATCATACGGCTACGTGATGGCTGTCATCAGCATGCGTCAGTTGCTGGCAGACGGCTTGCCGGATGCACTTCATGACTATCTCTCGGTGCGCATTCTCGACCTGTCGACCAACGATCAGCATGAGGTGCTGTTCGAGTCGACGAATGAACCGGCGCCGAGCGAATTGTCGGCCACCCGGCTGGTGCGCATGGCCGATCACGACTATCAGGTCGATATCCTTCCGAGCGAAGCGTTCATGCAGGCCAACCATTCGTCGGTTGGCAGCGTGATAGTGCTGGGCGGATTGCTCAGTCTGTTGCTGAGCGCGCTGCTTTATGTGCTGGTCAGTCAGCGTCAGCGTGCGTTGCGCATGGTCGAGTTGCGCACTCAGGAACTGCATGAGCGCGAGCAGGAACTGCGCGATACCCACGGCCAGTTGCGCGGGGTGCTCAACGCGGCGACCCAGGTGGCAATCATCGCCACCGACCTGCGCGGCGTGATCAGCACTTTCAACCCCGGCGCCGAACAGATGCTCGGTTACCGCAGCACTGAAGTGATCGGCCACATGACCCTGGAAAACCTGCACTTTCCCCGGGAACTGGTGGTCCGCGCGGCGGAGCTCAGCGCCCGCTATGGCAAGGCCATTCCCACCTGTCAGGCGATGCTGGTGGAGGGCGGCGAAGTCGGTGGGCACGAGGCGCGGGAGTGGACGCTGGTGCGCAAGGATGGCAGCCACCTGCCGGTGAACATGCTGGCCACTCCGGTGCTGGACGAGCTGGGGCTGTGGGTCGGACACCTGGCGATCTGCATCGACATCACCGAGCGCAAGCGCGTGCACGAAGCGCTGGCCGCGCGGGACGTGTTGTTGAAGAAGCTCAGCGCCCACGTTCCCGGCGGGATCTACCAGTTCAAAATGGAGTTCGACGGGCGCTTCAGCGTGATCTACGCCAGCGACGGTATCCGCGAGATCTACGAACTGGAGCCGGACGTGCTGCTGCTCAACGCCGAAGCGATCTTCACCCGCATCCACCCGCAGGACGTCAGCCGCGTGCGCAAGTCGATCCGCGCCTCGGCGGACAACCTCAGCCCATGGCGCGAGGAATACCGCGTGCAGCTGCCCGAACGCGGCCTGCGCTGGGTTCGCGGTGAGGCGACGCCGGAGGAACTGCCGGGCGGCGGGGTGCTGTGGCACGGATATATCTCCGACATCTCCGACCTGAAGCGCGTCGAGGAAGAGTTGCGCGCCCTGTCGGTGACCGATGCGCTGACCGGCATCCACAACCGGCGCTACTTCCAGGAGCGTCTGACCACCGAAATGGCCCGTGTCGAGCGCGGCGGAGGCGAGTTGTCGGTGATCATGCTCGACATCGACCATTTCAAACGGATCAATGACCAGTACGGCCATGCGGTCGGCGACCGGGTGTTGCAAGCAGTCTGTGAGCGCATCGGCCATCGTCTGCGGCGTACCGACGTGTTCTGCCGGTTGGGCGGTGAAGAATTCATGGTGCTGTGCCCGGACATCGACGGCGATCACGCCCACATGCTGGCCGAAGAGTTATGGCAAAGCCTGCGCGGTGCGCCAATCGACGTGGTCGGGGTGGTGACGGCCAGTTTCGGGATTGCCAGCTGGCGACCCGGGGAGGGCGCGGATGCGCTGTTGCTGCGGGCGGATTCGGGAGTTTATGCGGCGAAGCAGGGCGGGCGGGATCGGGTTGAGCGGCAGATGAACTGAGCCATTCGAATGATCGTTCCCACGCAGAGCGTCAGAACAATCATGTTGGGGGGGGGCGGCAGTTTTGGCTGTGATGATCGTTCCCACGCTCTGCGTGGGAATGCCTCTAAGGACGCTCCGCGTCCAGTGACGCGGAGCGTCACGGGCTGTGTTCCCACGCAGAGCGTGGGAACAATCATTTACGGGGATTACAGAACCGAAGCGGTCTGCGGCGTCCGCGGCTGTTTATAGAGATCCAGCAGCACCTGATCCAGCACCGACGACGCGCCAAACGGCGCCTTGTCATTGAGGATCGCCACCACCGCCCAGGTGTTGCCATTGACGTCGCGGCTGAAGCCGGCAATCGCCCGTACGGTGTTCAGGGTGCCGGTCTTGACGTGGGCTTCGCCGCGCATCGCGGTGGTCTTCAGGCGTTTGCGCATGGTGCCGTCGGTGCCGGCAATCGGCAGCGAGCTGATGTATTCGGCGGCGTACGGGCTGTGCCAGGCCGCTTGCAGCATGCTGGCCATTTCCCGGGCGCTGACCCGCTCCGAACGCGACAGACCGGAGCCGTTCTCCATCACCAGGTGCGGAGCGGTGATGCCTTTCTTCGCCAGCCATTGACGGACCACGCGTTGCGCGGCCTTGGCGTCATCGCCGTCGGCGTCGTTGCGAAATTTCTGGCCCAGGCTCAGGAACAGCTGCTGAGCCATGGTGTTGTTACTGTATTTGTTGATGTCGCGGATGATTTCCGCCAGATCCGGCGAGAACGCGCGGGCCAGCACTTTGGCGCTGCTCGGGGTCGGGGCCAGACGATCCTTGCCCTGGATGCTGCCGCCCAGTTCTTTCCAGATCGCCCGCACGGCGCCGGCGGTGTAGGTCGCGTGGTCGAGCAGCGACAGATAAGTCTGCGAGCTGCAGCCTTCGCCCAACTGGCCGGCCACGGTCACGGTCACGCTGCCATCGGCCTGCGGCACCGGGTTGTAGCGCACGCCGCCGGTGCATTGTTTGGAGTTGAGCGCCTTGACGGTGTTCTCGATGTTGATGCTGGCAATCGGCGGTTCGACCGAGATCAACACCCGGCCATTGTCGTTGCGGGCCACGAAACGCAGGGCCTTGAGGTTGACCAGCAGCGAATCCGGCTTGACCAGGAACGGCTTGTTCTCATCATTGCCGTCATCGTTGAATTCCGGCAGTTGCGGCTGCACGAAGAAGTTGCGATCCAGCACCAGATCACCGGTGACCTGGGTCACGCCGTTGGCGCGCAGGTCGCGCATCAGCAGCCAGAGCTTTTCCATGTTCAGCTTCGGATCGCCGCCGCCCTTGAGGTAGAGGTTGCCGTTGAGGATCCCGCCGTTCAGGTCGCCGTCGGTGTAGAACTCGGTTTTCCACTGATGGTTGGGGCCGAGCATTTCCAGCGCCGCGTAAGTGGTGACCAGCTTCATGGTCGAGGCCGGGTTGACCGACACGTCGGCGTTGTACACGGTCGGCGTGCCCGGGCCGTCCAGCGGCACCATCACCAGCGACAGGGCAGTGGGCTGCAGCTTGCTGGCCTTGAGGGCTTTTTCGACGTTGGGGGTCAGGGCGGTGTTGATGGTGGCAGCGGAGACGGGCAAGGCCAGCGGCAGAAGAAGACCGGCCAGGAGCAGAGGACGCAACGATTTGATCATATGAAATAAAACCCTACAGCCGAGGGGAAAAAAGACGAGGACATGGATGAAAAGGCCCTCAGTGGTCATGAAAGTGTCGGCATTATGCCCCAAGGTGTAACAGCTTGTGCCTTTCGCAGGGGCGCCAATTCGTTATTTTTTTACAGGCGGTCGCACGCGCGTCCCAGAGAGTCGGGCAATCGCCGGCTTAAACTGGTAAAGTGCCGGCCGTTATTACTTAAGAGGATTGTTCCAATGGCGACTAACCGTTCCCAGCGTCTGCGCAAAAAACTGTGCGTCGATGAATTTCAAGAGCTGGGTTTCGAACTGAACCTGGGCTTCAAAGAAGACCTGTCCGAAGAAGCCATTGACGCTTTCCTCGAAGCATTCATCAAAGAAGCCATGGAAGCCAACGGTCTGGGCTATGTCGGCGGCGATGACTTCGGTCTGGTTTGCCTGCAGAAGCGTGGTTCGGTCTCCGAAGAGCAGCGCGCTGCTGTTGAAGCCTGGCTGAAAACCCGCTCCGAGCTGACTTCTACTGAAATCAGCCCGCTGCTGGACGTCTGGTATCCGGAAAAGCCGATCAACGCGGCCAAGTGATACTGAAAAAAACGGCGACCTGAGGGTCGCCGTTTTTTTATGCCTGCGTTTTACTCAGGCCTTGCGCCAGTTGAGGATCAGCAAGGTCAGCACCCCCGCGACAATCCCCCAGAACGCCGAACCGATGGAAAACAGCGTCAGCCCCGACGCCGTGACCATGAAGGTGATCAGCGCCGCTTCCCGTTCCTTCACCTCGGTCATGGCGATGCTCAAACCGTTGATGATCGAGCCGAACAGCGCCAAAGCAGCAATCGACAGCACCAGTTCCTTGGGCAGCGCGGCGAACAATGCCGCCAGCGTGGCGCCGAACACCCCGGCAATCCCGTAGAAAATCCCGCACCACACCGCAGCGGTGTAGCGTTTGTTGCGATCCTCATGGGCATGCGGCCCGGTGCAGATCGCCGCGCTGATGGCCGCCAGGTTGATGCCGTGGGAACCGAACGGCGCCAGCAGCAACGAAGCGATGCCGGTGGTGGTGATCAGCGGCGAGGCCGGGACGTTGTAACCATCGGCCCGCAGCACGGCGATGCCGGGCATGTTTTGCGAGGTCATCGCCACGACAAACAGCGGGATGCCGATGCTGATGGTCGCGGCCAGGGAAAAGTGTGGCGTGGTCCAGACCGGTGTCGCCACTTCCAGATGAAAACCGCTGAAGTCCAGCAGCCCCATGAAGCCCGACAGTGCGGTGCCGATCAGCAGCGCGGCGAGCACCGCATAGCGCGGCGACAGGCGTTTGACGATGAGATAAGTGAAGAACATCCCCAGCACCAGGCCGGTGCGGTGCTGCGCGGCGACGAAGATTTCGCTGCCGATCTTGAACAGAATCCCCGCCAGCAATGCGGCCGCGAGGGAGGCCGGGATCTTTTTCACCAAGCGTTCGAAGCTGCCGGTCAGGCCGCAAATGGTCACCAGCACCGCGCAGGTGATGTAGGCGCCGATGGCTTCGCCGTAGGTGACGCCGCCGAGGCTGGTGATCAACAGCGCTGCGCCGGGCGTCGACCACGCAATGGTAATCGGCGTGCGATAACGCAGGGACAGGCCGATCGAACACACCGCCATGCCGATGGAAATCGCCCAGATCCACGAAGAAATCTGCCCGCTGGTCAGGCCCGCCGCTTGCCCGGCCTGGAACATCAGCACCAGCGAACTGGTGTAGCCGGTCATCATCGCGATGAACCCGGCGACGATGGCGGAGGGTGATGTGTCCGCCAGCGGGCGCAGTCGGGTGTGGGTTATTTCGTTCATGACAGCGGTGTTCCTTGTACCAATGAAGATATTCGCAGCTACACGAAACCCTTGTGGGAGCGAGCTTGCTCGCGATGGCGGCGGAACAGTCGACATTAGAGTTGAATGTCCAACCGCTATCGCGAGCAAGCTCGCTCCCACAGGAATCGCGGATTCTGCGATCAAGCCTAAACTCAAACGTAACGATGCGTTGCAATACAGCCGAAGCCGCAAACAGCCGTACAGTCGTGTTGCCACCTTCCATTGTGTACAATCGCGCTGTTTTTTACGCGATACTTGCCAGCGACCCACTGTGCCGTATTACAGTCACGGTCAATTCGCCGCAGTTCTTCCCGACTCGAGTGCCCATGAACGAACAGTTGCAACCCCTCAAGAAACAACCGCGAGCAGGCAAAGCCGGCCGCAGCGGAACCCAGGACGATATTGTCTATGCGCATATCTTCGAGGCCATCCTCGAACAGCGCCTGGCGCCCGGCACAAAGTTGAGCGAAGAAGCGCTGGGGGAAATTTTCGGGGTCAGCCGCACCATCATTCGCCGCGCGCTCTCGCGTCTGGCCCATGAAGGCGTGGTGCTGTTGCGGCCGAACCGTGGCGCAGTCGTGGCCAGCCCGAGCGTCGAAGAGGCGCGTCAGGTGTTCCTCGCCCGGCGTCTGGTGGAGCGCGCGATCACTGAATTGGCGGTGCAGCACGCCACCGCCGAGCAGATCGCCGAATTGCGCCAGATGGTCAACGACGAACGCGACAGCTTCTCCCGTGGCGATCGCGGTGCCGGCATCCGTCTCTCGGGCGAATTCCACCTGAAACTCGCCGAAGCGGCGAAGAACGCGCCGTTGATCAGCTTCCAGCGCAGCCTGGTTTCGCAGACGTCGCTGATCATTGCCCAATATGAAAGCGGCAACCGCTCGCACTGTTCCTACGACGAGCACACCCAGTTGATCGACGCCATCGAAGCGCGCAACGGCGAGCTGGCGGTGGACCTGATGATGCATCACATGGATCACATCGACAGCAAGCTCAACCTCGACGAGGAAAGTGCTTCGGACGATCTGCATGCAGTGTTCTCGCACCTGCTGCAGACCAAGAAGCCGGGGCGGCCGGCGGTCAAGCTCTGAGTCAGACCGCGTCGACCCCAATCGCTGGCAAGCCAGCTCCCACAGGATTTGCGGTGTGACGCAATTCTGGTGAACACCATAAAACCCTGTGGGAGCTGGCTTGCCAGCGATAGCAATCTGACAGGCAATAAAAATCCCCCGGACTGCAAAGTGCCGGGGGATTTTTTTGTCTGCGGAAAACTAGCGCTGGTGCACCAGCGCGCCTGCTGCATAAGTCTGGGCCACGGTACGGTCATCGCCCAGGGTCATCAGCACGAACAGCGTTTCGGCAATGTTGTTGGCCTGTTTCAAGCGGTAGCTCAGCAGCGGCGTGGCGTTGTAGTCCAGCACCAGGAAGTCGGCGTCGGAGCCCGGTTGCAGGCTGCCGATCTTGTCTTCCAGGCGCAGTGCCCGCGCACCGCCGAGGGTGGCGAGGTATAGCGACTTGAACGGGCTCAGGCGTGCGCCTTGCAACTGCATCACCTTGTAGGCTTCGTTCAGGGTTTGCAGCAGCGAAAAACTCGTGCCGCCGCCGACGTCAGTACCGAGGCCGACGTTCAGCTTGTGCTTCTCGGCCATCGGCAGGTTGAACAGGCCGCTGCCGAGGAAGAAGTTCGAGGTCGGGCAGAACGAGATCGCCGAACCGGTTTCCGCCAGGCGCGCGCATTCGTCGTCGCACAGGTGCACGCCGTGGGCGAACACCGAGCGCTCGCCGAGCAGTTGATAGTGGTCGTAGACGTCCAGATAGCCCTTGCGCTCCGGGAACAGCTCCTTGACCCACTCGATTTCCTTGAGGTTCTCGCTGATGTGGGTCTGCATGTACAGATCCGGGTATTCAGTCAGCAACTGGCCGGCGAGGGTCAACTGTTCCGGGGTGCTGGTCGGGGCGAAGCGCGGGGTTACGGCGTAATGTAGGCGACCCTTGCCGTGCCAGCGCTCGATCAGCGCCTTGCTGTCGACGTAGCTCGATTCCGGGGTGTCGGTCAGGTAGTCCGGCGCGTTGCGGTCCATCATTACCTTGCCGGCGATCATCCGCAGGTCCAGCTTCTCGGCCGCTTCGAAGAACGAGTTCACCGATTGCGGGTGCACGCTGCCGAACACCAGCGCAGTGGTGGTGCCGTTGCGCAGCAATTCCTTGATGAAGATGTCCGCCACTTCATCGGCGTGGGCCTTGTCGGCGAACTGGCTTTCGCACGGGAAGGTGTAGGTGTTCAGCCAATCCAGCAGTTGCTCGCCGTAGGCGCCGACCATGCCGGTCTGCGGCAGGTGGATGTGGGTGTCGATGAAGCCCGGGGTGATCAGCGCATCCTTGTGATGCGTGATCTCGATGTCCGCAGGCAACGTCGGCAGCAGTTCGCTGGCGTGGCCGAGGGCGCTGATCTTGCCGCCATCGACCACCAGCAGGCCGTCCTCGAAATACTCGTAGGAGGCTTCGATGCCGACCTCGGCAGGGTCGGCGATGCTGTGCAGGATGGCGGCGCGGTAGGCTTTGCGAGTCAGAGGCATGAGGGTTCTCTAATCAGTTTGAGGCTTTGAGTGAGGCGGCCTGACTGCGGCGCGAAACCGGCAGCAGTTTGGCAATCGGTTCGGCACTGGCGCTGTGCTGGCCGAAATTGGCGTTATAGGTGGCGATGATTTCGCCGGCGATGGAGATGGCGATTTCCACAGGCAGCTTGCCTTTGACTTCGCTGATGCCCATCGGGCAGCGCATGCGTTGCACGACGCTGGCGTCGAAGCCACGGTCACGCAGGCGGTGTTCGAACTTGGCGCGTTTGGTCTTCGAGCCGATCAGGCCGAACCAGGTAAAGTCGTTACGCTTGAGAATCGCGGCGGTGAGTTCCAGATCCAGTTGATGGTTGTGGGTCATGACGATGCAGTAGCTGCCAGCGGGCAGGTCGTCGATTTCATCCACAGGTTCCTCGGCGACGATTTTGCGCACGCCGTGGGGAATCTGTTCGGGAAATTCCTCTTCCCGGGAATCGATCCAGCGCACCCGGCAGGGCAGGCTGGCGAGCAAGGGTACCAGTGCGCGGCCGACATGACCGGCGCCGAACACGGCGATCTGCGCCTGCACCTGGCCCATCGGTTCGAACAACAGCACCGTGGCGCCGCCACAGCACTGGCCAAGGCTGGCGCCGAGGCTGAAGCGCTCCAGATGGGTGTCCTGCTTGCCGCTGGCAAGCATGTCGCGGGCGATCTGCATGGCTTTGTATTCCAGGTGCCCGCCACCGATGGTGTCGAACGTCTGGCGAGCGCTGATGACCATTTTCGAGCCGGCATTGCGCGGCGTCGAGCCGAGCTCTTCGATGATCGTCACCAGAACGCAGGGTTCGCCCTGGTTCTGCAGGTCGGCGAGGGCGTCGATCCAGTTGTACATGTTCACCTCGACATCTTCGTTGTCTGTTCGGGCCTCATCGCTGGCAAGCCAGCTCCCGCAGGATTTGCGATGAAACGCATATCGGGTAGTCACCACAAAACCCTGTGGGAGCGGGCTTGCCCGCGAAGGCCGCACCTCGGTCTTAGAGCGGAGCCAGCTCGGTTTCAGCTTCTACGGTTTTCACCGCTTTGAGCTGGCGCATCTGCTCGCAACCCCACAACACCCGCTCCGGGGTCGCCGGCGCGTCGATCTTCGGTTGATGCCTGTAGTCGCCAAGGCTGGCCACCGCATCCTTGATCGCGCACCACGCGGCGATGCCGAGCATGAACGGTGGCTCACCGACAGCCTTGGAGTGGAACACCGTGTCTTCCGGGTTCTTGCGGTTTTCCACCAGTTTCACCCGCAGGTCCAGCGGCATGTCCGCCACGGCCGGAATCTTGTAGCTGGCCGGGCCGTTGGTCATCAGCTTGCCCTTGTTGTTCCACACCAGCTCTTCCATGGTCAGCCAGCCCATGCCCTGAACGAAACCACCCTCGACCTGACCGATGTCGATGGCCGGGTTCAGCGAAGCGCCGACGTCGTGGAGGATGTCGGTACGGAGCATCTTGTACTCGCCGGTCAGGGTGTCGACGATCACTTCGCAGCACGCCGCGCCGAAGGCGAAGTAGTAGAACGGCCGACCACGGGCCTGGCTGCGGTCGTAGTAGATTTTCGGGGTCTTGTAGAACCCGGTACTCGACAGCGAAACCTGATTGAAATACGCCAGCTGGATCAGCGCTTCGAAGGTCAGGATATGGTCACGAACGCGCACGTGGCCATTGTGGAATTCCACGTCTTCTTCGCTGACCTTGTAGTGGCGGGCGGCGAATTCGACCAGGCGTTGCTTGATGATTTCTGCTGCGTTCTGCGCGGCTTTACCGTTCAGGTCGGCACCGCTGGACGCCGCTGTCGGCGAGGTGTTCGGCACCTTGTCGGTGTTGGTCGCGGTGATCTGCACCCGGTCCATTTCCACCTGGAACACCTCGGCCACGACTTGCGCGACTTTGGTGTTCAGACCCTGGCCCATTTCCGTGCCGCCGTGGTTCAGGTGGATGCTGCCGTCGGTGTAGACGTGTACCAAGGCACCTGCCTGGTTGAGGAAACTGGCGGTGAAGGAAATGCCGAATTTCACCGGCGTCAGCGCCAGGCCTTTTTTCAGGATCGGGCTGTTGGCGTTGTAGCGACGGATCGCTTCGCGACGCTCGGCGTACTGGCTGCTTTCTTCCAGTTCGGCGGTCATTTCCTCGAGCATGTTGTGCTCGACGGTCTGGTAGTAATGGGTGACGTTGCGCTCGGTCTTGCCGTAGTAGTTGGCCTTGCGCACGGCCAGCGGATCGAGGTTCAGGTGGCGGGCGATGGCGTCCATCACTTCCTCGATTGCGACCATCCCCTGCGGGCCACCGAAACCACGGTAGGCGGTGTTCGACGCGGTGTTGGTCTTGCAGCGGTGACCGTTGATGGTCGCGTCGCCGAGGTAGTACGAGTTGTCCGAGTGGAACATCGCCCGGTCGACAATCGAGGCCGAAAGGTCAGGCGAGCAGCCGCAGTTGCCGGCCAGATCCATCGCAATCCCGTGCAGGCGCCCGGTGCTGTCGAAGCCGACGTCGTACTCGACGTAGAACGGGTGACGCTTGCCGGTCATCAGCATGTCTTCGACGCGCGGCAGGCGCATCTTGGTCGGCTGGCCGGTGAGGTGCGCGATCACTGCACACAGGCAGGCCGGGCTCGCGGCCTGCGTTTCCTTGCCGCCGAAACCACCGCCCATGCGGCGCATGTCGACCACGATCTTGTTCATCGATACGTCGAGGACTTCGGCCACCAGTTTCTGCACTTCGGTGGGGTTCTGGGTCGAGCAGTAGACGATCATGCCGCCGTCTTCGGTCGGCATCACCGAGGAGATCTGGGTCTCCAGGTAGAAGTGTTCCTGGCCACCGATGTGCAGCGTGCCTTGGATGCGATGTTCAGCCGTGGCCAGTGCGGTGGTCGAATCGCCGCGCTGGTGGGTGTGGCTGTCGAGCACGAAGTGGCGTTTGCGCAGGGCTTCGACCACGTCCAGCACCGGCTCCAGATCTTCGTATTCGATGATCGCGGCCATCGCAGCTTTACGTGCGGTTTCCAGATCTTTCGCAGCGACGGCCAGCACCGGTTGACCGACGAACTGTACGTCATCGATGGCCAGCAGCGGATCGCCCGGCAGCAACGGGCCGATGTCTTTCAGGCCTGGAACGTCTTCGTGGGTGATGGCGATGCGCACGCCTTCGAAGGCGTAGCAGGGCTTGGTGTCGATGCTGATGATTTTCGCGTGGGCGCGATCCGACAACCGTGCGTAAACGTGCAACTGGTTAGGGAATTCCAGGCGGTCATCGATGTACTGCGCTTCACCGGACACATGCTTGGCGGCGCTGTCATGCTTGACGCTGCGGCCGACACCGGTGGTCAGGTCCTTGGCGAACAGTTCGGCCAGCTCAGCTTGTGTTTTCTCTACGCCGTGATGGTTAGACATAAGCGGTCACCCGAGTCTCGATGTGCGGTGTTTGCAGTTCGATGAAGTATTTGCGCAGCAGGTTCTGCGCGCTGAGCAGGCGATATTCCTTGCTGGCCCGGAAGTCCGAGAGCGGAGTGAAATCCTCGCCCAGCGCGGTGCAGGCACGTTCGACCACAGCGTTGTTGAATGGCTGGCCGAGCAGCACGGCTTCACAGTGAGCGGCGCGTTTCGGGATCGCGGCCATGCCGCCGAAGGCGACGCGGGCGTCGGTGATCACACCGTTTTCGACGCGCAGGTTGAACGCGGCGCAGACGGCAGAAATGTCATCGTCCAGACGCTTGGAGACTTTGTACGCGCGAAAGCGCTGCTCGGCCGTGGCGCGAGGGACGATGATTTTCTCGATGAACTCGCTTTCCTGACGCGCAGTGACCCGGTAATCGATGAAGTAATCCTCGAGGGCCAGCGTGCGGCGGGTATCGCCCTTGCACAGCACGATCTGCGCGCCGAGGGCGATCAGCAGCGGTGGTGAGTCACCGATCGGCGAGGCGTTGCCGATGTTGCCGCCCAGGGTGCCCTGGTTGCGGATTTGCAGGGAGGCGAAGCGGTGCAGCAGTTCGCCGAAGTCCGGATACTCGGCGTTCAACGCTTCGTAGCAGTCGGAGAGGGCGGTGGCGGCGCCGATTTCGATGCGGTCTTCGAAGGTTTCGATGCGCTTCATTTCGGCGACATTGCCGACGTATATCATCACCGGCAGGGTGCGGTGGAACTGGGTGACTTCCAGCGCCAGATCGGTGCCGCCGGCCAGCAGTCGGGCTTGTGGATAAGCGTCGTAGAGGTCGGCCAGATCGGCCACGGTCAGCGGCACCAGGCAGCGTTTGTCGCCGCTGTTGAGCTCGCCGATCGACGTCGGGGCAATGGATTTGAGGCGGGAGATGGTTTCCGCTTCACGGGCGTCGAACTGATCCGGTTGCTTGCCGCAGCAGGATTGTTCGGCGGCGGCCAGGATCGGCCGGTAGCCGGTGCAGCGGCAGAGGTTGCCGGCCAGCGCTTCGTGGGCCTTGGCATGATCCGGTGCATCGCTGTTCTTTTGCAGGGCGAACAACGACATCACGAAACCGGGGGTGCAGAAACCGCACTGCGAACCGTGGCACTCGACCATGGCTTTCTGCACGCTGTGCAGTTCGCCCTTGTGCTTGAGGTCTTCGACGCTGATCAATTGCTTGCCGTGCAGCGACGAAACGAACGTCAGGCACGAGTTGAGGCTGCGATAGCGAATGTGCTCGCGGCCATCGTCATCCGTCTGCAACTCGCCGACCACCACCGTACACGCGCCGCAGTCACCGCTGGCGCAGCCTTCTTTGGTGCCGGATTTACCCACGTGTTCGCGCAGGTAGTTGAGCACAGTCAGGTTCGGGTCCAGGGCGTGCTCGCTACGGAGTTCCTGGTTAAGTAAAAACTGGATCACGGAAGGCCTCGCAGACTCATTATTGTTGTTGAGCGACTTGAGCCGAATTTAGCAGGTCTGACTTTTCGGTCAATGGTTTTCTGACTTAAAGGTCAGGAAAAACCGTTTTGTCGCTCAACCACGTGTCTCTTCAGTATTGACCCTCATTGGATCAAGCGCTTTTTTGCGGGATTCGTGCCAAAAACCGCTGTGCGGGCACTCCGCCATGACCGCGCATTGCGCTACACTGCGCCGCTTGTGCAGATCGAAGAGTTTGAAGGACAACCATGACGTTCAAGGCGCCGGACAGCCTCGCCGAGCAAATCGCTCACCACCTCGCCGAACGGATCATTCGCGGCGAAATGAAGCCGGGAGAGCGCATCCAGGAACAGAAGGTCACGCTGGCACTTAACGTCAGCCGCGGCTCGGTCCGCGAAGCCTTGCTGATCCTCGAGCGCCGTCACCTGATCGCGATCCTGCCGCGCCGCGGCGCCCACGTCACCGAGCTGACGGCGCACAAGGTGCAGAGCCTGTGCACGTTGATGAGCGAGTTGTACATCCTGCTCGGTAATGCAGTGGCCAATGGCTGGCAAACCCAGGCCGACATGGCGCCGTTCGTGCAGATCCAACAGCGCCTGACCGCCAGCTACGAGCGTCAGGACATCCGCACCTTCGTCGACGACAGTTTCAACGTGATGCGCGCCGCGTATCCGTTCGCCAACAACCCGTACCTGCAGGAAACCGTCGAGAACCTGCAACCGGCGATGAGCCGTGCGTACTTCCTCGCACTGGAGCAGCGCAAGGCCGAGATGAGCGAGTTCCTCGAACTGTTCGAACGCTTGCTCGCCGCCGTCCTCGCCCGTGACTTGCCGCAGATCCGCATCGTGCTGACGGCATACGCCCAGCGCAGCTGCGATCTGGTGGTGTCCGCCCTGACGGTTGCCTGACCTTGCGGCTCAAGTGCATCAAGCTGGCGGGGTTCAAGTCCTTCGTCGACCCGACCACGGTGAACTTCCCCAGCAACATGGCGGCAGTCGTCGGGCCTAACGGTTGCGGCAAGTCGAACATCATCGACGCCGTGCGCTGGGTGATGGGCGAGAGCTCGGCCAAGAACCTGCGCGGCGAGTCGATGACCGACGTCATCTTCAACGGCTCGACCAGCCGTAAACCGGTGAGCCAGGCGAGCATCGAACTGGTGTTCGACAACTCCGACGGCACGTTGCTGGGCGAGTGGGCGGCGTATGCGGAGATTTCGATCCGCCGCAAAGTGACCCGCGACAGCCAGACGACTTATTACCTCAACGGCGCCAAATGCCGTCGTCGCGACATCACCGACATCTTCCTCGGCACCGGCCTCGGCCCGCGCAGCTACTCGATCATCGAGCAGGGGATGATCTCCAAGCTGATCGAGTCCAAGCCCGAAGACCTGCGTAACTTCATCGAAGAAGCCGCCGGCATTTCCAAGTACAAGGAACGTCGGCGCGAGACTGAAAACCGCATCCGCCGCACCCACGAAAACCTTGCCCGTCTGACCGACCTGCGCGAAGAGCTCGAACGTCAGCTCGAACGCTTGCACCGTCAGGCCGAGGCCGCCAAGAAGTATCAGGAATACAAAGCCGAAGAACGCCAGCTCAAGGCGCAATTGTCGGCCCTGCGCTGGCAGGATCTGAACGATCAGGTAGGTCAGCGCGAGTCGATCATCGGCAATCAGGAAATCAGCTTCGAAGCGTTGGTCGCCGAGCAGCGCAACGCCGATGCCGCCATTGAACGCCTGCGCGACGGTCACCACGATCTGTCCGAGCGCTTCAATCTGGTGCAGGGGCGCTTCTATTCGGTCGGCGGCGACATCGCCCGGGTCGAGCAGAGCATCCAGCACGGCCAGCAGCGCTTGCGCCAATTGCAGGACGATCTGAAAGAAGCCGAGCGCGCGCGCCTGGAAACCGAATCGCACCTGGGCCACGACCGCACCTTGCTGCTGACTCTCGGCGAAGAACTTGATCAACTGACCCCCGAGCAGGAAATCACCAATGCCGCCGCCGAAGAAGCCGCCGCGGCGCTGGAAGATTCCGAAACGGTCATGCACGGCTGGCAGGAGCAGTGGGACGCCTTCAACCTGACTGCCGCCGAACCCCGTCGTCAGGCCGAAGTGCAGCAGTCGCGTATCCAGCAGCTGGAAACCAGCATGGAGCGTCTGGCCGATCGGCAAAAGCGCCTGGGCGAAGAGCGCGCACTGCTCTCGGCCGATCCCGAAGACGCGGCGATCATGGAGCTCAGCGAACAGCTCGCCGAGTCCGAAGCCACCCTTGAAGATTTGCAGACCAGCGAAGAAGCCCAGGTCGAAAAACTCGAGCAACTGCGCCAGGAATTGCAGCAGGCGCTGACCGCACAGCAACAGGCGCAGGGCGATCTGCAGCGGCTCAATGGCCGCCTCGCATCCCTCGAAGCCTTGCAGCAGGCCGCGCTCGATCCGGGCACCGGCACTGCTGAATGGCTGAAAGAACACAACCTCGCCGAACGCCCGCGACTGGCCGAAGGCCTTAAGGTCGAGGCCGGTTGGGAGCTGGCGGTGGAAACCGTGCTCGGCGCCGACCTGCAAGCGGTGCTGGTGGATGATTTCGACGGCTTCGATCTGTCCGGTTTCACCCAGGGCGATCTGCGTTTGCTCAGCCCGGGCAACGATGGCGTGCGCGTGCCGGGAAGTCTGCTGGACAAGGTCGAAGCACAGATTGATTTGTCGCCATGGTTGGGCCAGGTCAAACCGGTCGACAGCCTTGAACAGGCGCTGGCCCTGCGCGGCCAACTGGCTGCCGGGCAGAGTCTGATCAGTCGCGACGGTTATTGGGTCGGCCGGCATTTTCTGCGGGTACGCCGCGCCAGCGAGGCCGAAAGCGGCATGCTCGCGCGCGGTCAGGAAATCGAATCCCTGCATGCGGAACGCGAAGAGCGCGAAGCCACGGTCGAGGCCATGGAAACCCGTTTGCAGACGCTGCGTGCGCAACAGCGTCAGCAGGAAAACGGCCGTGAGCATTTGCGTCGTCTGTTGCAGGACGAAGCCCGTCAGCAAGGCGAATTGAAAGCTCAACTGTCCGCCGGAAAGGCCAAGGCCGAACAGTTGAACCTGCGTCGCACCCGTCTCGACGAAGAACTGGTCGAGCTCGCTGAACAGCGCGAGCTGGAACACGAAAACATCGGCGAAGCGCGGATCCAGTTGCAGGACGCCCTCGACGCCATGGCCCTCGACACCGAGCAGCGCGAATTGCTGCTGGCCCAGCGCGACAGCCTGCGTGAGCGGCTGGATCGCGTGCGTCAGGAAGCCCGCCAGCACAAGGATCACGCCCATCAATTGGCCGTGCGTCTTGGCTCGCTGCGTGCGCAGCATGATTCGACCCGTCAGGCCCTTGAACGTCTGGAAATGCAGGCCGAGCGCCTCACCGAAAAGCGTGAACAGCTCAGCCTGAATCTGGAGGAGGGCGAAGCACCGCTGGAAGAGCTGCGCCTCAAACTCGAAGAGTTGCTCGACAAGCGCATGAGCGTCGACGACGAACTCAAGACCGCCCAGATCGCTCTGGAAGACGCCGACCGCGAACTGCGCGACGCGGAAAAACGCCGGACCCAGGCCGAGCAGCAATCGCAATTGATCCGTGGCCAGCTCGAACAGCAACGCATGGAATGGCAAGCCCTGACCGTGCGCCGCAAGGCCCTGCAGGATCAACTGCTGGAAGACGGCTACGATCTGCACGGCGTGCTCAACACCCTGACCGCCGAGGCCAGCGAGAAGGCGGCCGAAGAAGAGCTTGAACGCATCGCCGCGCGCATTCAGCGCCTGGGCGCGATCAACCTCGCGGCGATCGACGAATACACGCAACAATCCGAGCGTAAACGTTATCTGGATGCGCAGGACGCCGATCTGGTGGAAGCGCTGGAGACGCTGGAAAACGTCATCCGCAAGATCGACAAGGAAACCCGTAACCGTTTCAAAGATACCTTTGATCAGATCAATGGCGGTTTACAGGCGCTTTTCCCGAAAGTTTTCGGTGGCGGGCGGGCGTATTTGGAACTGACGGGCGAAGATCTACTCGATACAGGGGTGACGATCATGGCGCAGCCGCCCGGGAAGAAGAACAGCACCATCCATTTGCTCTCCGGCGGCGAGAAAGCGCTGACCGCACTGGCACTGGTTTTTGCGATCTTCAAGTTGAATCCGGCGCCGTTCTGCATGCTCGATGAAGTTGACGCACCACTGGATGACGCTAACGTTGGACGCTACGCACGATTGGTCAAAGAGATGTCGCAGACCGTGCAGTTCATCTACATCACCCACAACAAGATCGCCATGGAAATGGCTGACCAGTTGATGGGTGTAACGATGCACGAGCCGGGTTGTTCGCGATTGGTAGCCGTGGATGTCGAGGAGGCGATGGCGATGGTGGATGCCTGAGCCGGCGCGTGTCGGAAAAGGTATTTGTAGTCTGTAGGACATATTTACCGGCTTCGACTTGCTGGCCAATCGACATAATCGCGCAAGCCAACGAGACAGACGGTGTAAAGTTGTCTTTGGTCGTGCTAGTTTAATGTCAATTTTTCGTATACGTGGGCAAAACGCCTGTCAGAACATAGAGTTGGCGCCACGTTTTAAAGCGGTTTGCACAGTGTAAACCCCTTATTTTTCAGCATTTTTTATAGAGGCACGGGATTACATGGAAATCGGTCTGCGCGAGTGGCTGATCGTCATCGGCATCATTGTGATAGCCGGTATTCTTTTCGATGGCTGGCGCCGTATGCGCGGCGGCAAGGGAAAACTGAAATTCCGTCTTGACCGAAGTCTGTCCAACCTGCCGGACGAGGACACCAGCGCCGAGCTGTTGGGCCCGGCCCGCGTGCTGGATACCCATAAAGAGCCGCAACTGGACGAACACGATCTGCCATCGGTGAGCATGCCGGCCCGCGAAGCACGCGAGCCTCGCGAGTCCGGTTCCAAGCGTGGCAAGCGTGGCAGCAACGGTCCGGCCCAGGGCGACCTGAACCTCGATCTGGACCTGGACGGCGGTCCGAGCTTCAGCAGCCGCGACGAAGATTTCGTCGAGCCTGTTGCCAAGTCGTCGCCGGCAGTTGCCGATAAGGATCAGCCGCAAGCCGAAGAAGTGCTGGTGATCAGCGTGATCTGCCGCGATCCGGCCGGCTTCAAGGGCCCGGCACTGCTGCAGAACATTCTGGAAAGCGGTCTGCGTTTCGGCGAGATGGATATCTTCCACCGTCACGAAAGCATGGCCGGCAACGGTGAAGTGCTGTTCTCCATGGCCAACGCGGTCAAACCGGGCATCTTCGATCTGGACGACATCGACCATTTCAGCACCCCGGCGGTGAGCTTCTTCCTCGGCCTGCCAGGCCCGCGTCATCCGAAACAGGCCTTCGACGTGATGGTCGCGGCAGCCCGCAAGCTGTCCCAGGAACTGAACGGCGAATTGAAAGATGACCAGCGCAGCGTCCTGACCGCGCAGACCATCGAGCACTACCGTCAGCGCATCGTCGAATTCGAACGCCGCGCCCTGACCCAGAAGCGTTGATTGAAAAGGTTGCCTCGCAATAAAGGGGCAATCGGCAAAATAGATTGAGCAGCCTCGGCTGCTCTTTTGCTTTATGAGAGAACACCCATGACTGCCGCCAAAGACCGCATTCTAGAGCTGCGCGCTGAACTCGATCAGCACAACTACCGTTACCACGTTCTCGATGAACCGAGCATTCCGGATGCCGAGTACGACCGGTTGTTCCACGAGCTCAAGGCGCTGGAAGCGGCCAACCCGGAACTGATCACCAGCGACTCGCCGACCCAGCGCGTCGGCAGCGTGGCGCTGACCGCGTTCACCCAGGTGCGTCACGAAGTGCCGATGCTCAGCCTCGGCAACGCCTTCGAAGAAACCGACATGCGCGAGTTCGACCGCCGGGTGACCGAAGGTCTGGATCTGCCGGCCGGCGATCTGTTCGGTGGTGGCGCGGCGGTGGAATACAGCTGCGAACCGAAACTCGATGGCCTGGCGGTCAGCCTGCTGTATCAGGACGGCGTGCTGGTGCGCGGCGCCACTCGCGGCGACGGCACCACCGGCGAAGACATCAGCGTCAACGTGCGCACGGTGCGCAACATTCCGCTGAAATTGCACGGCACGGGCTGGCCGGCGACGCTGGAAGTGCGCGGCGAAGTGTTCATGTCCAAGGCCGGTTTCGAGCGTCTCAACGCCTCGCAACTGGAAGTCGGCGGCAAGACCTTCGCCAACCCGCGCAACGCTGCCGCCGGCAGCCTGCGTCAGCTGGATTCGAAGATCACCGCCAACCGCCCGCTGGAATTCTGCTGCTACGGCATCGGCCAGGTGTCCCATGACATCTCCGACACCCACATCGGCAATCTCAAGCAACTGCAAGCCTGGGGCATGCCGATCAGTCACGAATTGAAACTGGCCAAAGGCATTGGCGAATGCCTGGATTACTACCGCGATATCGGTGAGCGCCGTAACTCGCTGGCCTATGAAATCGACGGCGTGGTGTTCAAGGTCAACAGCATTGCCGATCAGCGCGAGCTGGGCTTCCGCGCCCGGGAGCCGCGCTGGGCCATCGCCCACAAATTCCCGGCCATGGAAGAACTCACCGAACTGCTCGATGTGGAATTCCAGGTTGGCCGCACTGGTGCCGTCACTCCCGTGGCGCGCTTGAAACCGGTAAAGGTCGCCGGCGTCACCGTAGCCAACGCCACGCTGCACAACATGGACGAGGTCGCACGGCTGGGTCTGATGATCGGCGACACGGTGATCATTCGCCGTGCCGGTGATGTGATCCCGCAAGTGGTGCAAGTGGTCATCGATCGCCGCCCGGAAGATGCGCGCCCGGTGCAGATTCCCGAGAGCTGCCCGGTCTGCGGCTCCCACGTCGAGCGCACGCAACTGGTCAAGCGCAGCAAGGGCAAGGAAACCATCAGCGAAGGCGCGGTGTATCGCTGCGTCGGTCGTCTCGCCTGCGGTGCACAACTGAAGCAGGCGATCATTCACTTCGTCTCCCGTCGGGCGATGGACATCGAAGGTCTTGGTGACAAGAGCGTCGAGCAACTGGTGGACGAAGGTCTGGTCAGTTCGCCGGCTGATCTTTACGCGCTGAAGTTCGAGGACATCGTCGACCTCGAAGGCTTTGCCGAAGTGTCGAGCAACAAATTGCTGGCCGCCATCGAGGACAGCAAGAAGCCGGGTCTGGCGCGCTTCATCTATGCGCTGGGCATCCCGGATGTCGGCGAGGAGACGGCCAAGGTGCTGGCGCGTTCGCTGGGGTCGCTGGAACGTGTCCAGCAAGCCTTGCCGCAAGTGCTGACGTACCTGCCGGATATCGGCCTGGAAGTGGCGCACGAGATCCACAGCTTTTTCGAAGATGCGCACAACCAGCAGGTGATCACCGAGCTGCTGGGCCACGGTTTGCAGATTCAGGATCAGGGCGAGCTGGGCGCCGAGTTTGCCGCCAGCACCACGCTGGGTGGTTTCCTCGACAAGCTGCACATTCCTTCGGTCGGGCCGGGCGGGGCGCAGAAACTGGCAGACAAGTTCGAAACGCTGGAAGGGGTAATGAACGCGGACTGGCTGGACATGCGCCAGGCATTGCCGGAGAAACAGGCGAACTCGGTGCGTGAGTTTTTCGAATTGCCCGAGCATCGGCAACTGGCGGAAAGTGCCGAGAAGCAACTGCGCGATTTCGGCATGCACTGGCAAAGCGAGAAGAAAGTCGTCGAAGGCCTGCCGCTGGCCGGGGAGACCTGGGTGTTGACCGGCAAGGTCGAGCTGATGAGTCGCGACGTCGCCAAGGAACACCTGGAAAGCCTCGGCGCCAAGGTCGCGGGCTCCGTGTCGGCCAAGACCCATTGTGTGGTGGCCGGGCCGGGTGCCGGGTCGAAGCTGACCAAGGCTAACGAACTGGGCGTGAAGGTCATGGATGAAGAAGCGTTCATCGCGTTCCTGAAAGGGCACGGTATCAGCGCCTGATTGATCGTTCCCACGCTCCGCGTGGGAATGCCGCCCCGGACGCAGAGCGTCCGCTGTGACGCAGAGCGTCACGGTATGCATTCCCACGCAGAGCGTGGGAACGATCTTTGGGCGGGAATGATCTAGTCTTGGCAAGCCCAAGGGAGAGATCGCCATGTACCGCTTTTTCGAGCAGCTCAGTTCCCGCATCGTCGCGCCGTTCATGGGCGAATCTTCGCGCAACAGCAAAGTCTGGCCGTGCCGCTGCGGCCAGTCGCTGTTCTTTCGCAACAGTCAGTGCCTGGCCTGCAACGCGGCGCTGGGTTATCAGCCGGAGCACAGTCGACTGACCTCGCTGCAGCCGGGGCCGCAAGAGGGCACCTGGACGCTGGATGTCGATCCCGAGGCCGGGTTGTTCCGGCGTTGCGCCAACCTCGACGCCCCGGCGGCCTGCAACTGGCTGCTGCCCGCCAATGATCACGACACCCTGTGCGCCGCCTGCGATCTGAATCGCACCATTCCCGATCTGTCCGTCCCGGAAAACCCCGAACGCTGGCGCAAGGTGGAAATCGCCAAGCGGCGACTGGTGGCGCAACTGATCAGCCTCGGCCTGCCGGTCGTCCCGAAAACCGTCGACGAAGCCACCGGCCTGGCCTTCGATTTCATCGGCGTCGATCTGCAAGGCAACGCGCCGATGACCGGCCACGCCAACGGCCTGATCACCCTGGATATCGAAGAAGCCGACGACGCCCACCGCGAGCAGGTGCGGGCGCAGATGCACGAACCCTATCGCACACTGCTCGGGCATTTTCGCCATGAGGTCGGGCATTACTACTGGGATCGCCTGATCGACAACGGCCCGTGGCTCGGTTCATTCCGCAACCTGTTCGGCGACGAATGCGCCAATTATGCCGAGGCGCTGGAGCGGCATTATCAACAGGGCGCGCCGGCGGACTGGTCGCAGCACTACGTCAGCGCCTACGCCACCATGCACCCGTGGGAAGACTGGGCGGAAACCTGGGCCCATTACCTGCACATGATGGACGCGGTGGACACCGCGCTGGGTTTCGGCATGAGCGCCCGGGAGATGGACCTGGATTACCAGCCATTTCCGTCGAGCACGCTGTACGATCCCGAGCATCCTGGCGGCGCGGCGTTCCTGTCGTTCGTCAACGCGTGGATTGAACTGGCTGGCATGCTCAACGAACTGTCGCGCAGCATGGGCCAGCCGGATTTTTATCCTTTCGTGTTGCCGCCGGCGGCGATCGCCAAGCTGCACTTCATTCATCTGGTGATCCAGCAAGAGGGCGGCCGCGCGGACGAGGTGCTTCAGGCGCAATAGCAAGTGCTTGAAGCCCTTCATATTTTTAATCTGCAACCAGCGGTTGTAACTTCGTCTCAGATAGGTACAATGGCGCGGCTCGCCGACAGGCGAGTGTCGTTATGGTGACCCTATCGGTCCCCCCGCAACGATTACCCGTGAACCTGGTCAGAGCCGGAAGGCAGCAGCCACAGCGGGAACATTGTGTGCCGGGGTGTGGCTGGTAGGGTTACCACCTTAACGAACATCGAACGAATCAACTCCGAACTGCATGGGTTTCGCCCACTGCGGTTTTTTTATGCCTGCGATTTGTCGGCTCGTACCCAAACCTCCTGCTCTCGAGTGCGCCGACACGGGGTAATCATTTGCTCTTCAATCCCGCATACTCGCAGCCACCGAAATAAATGAAGAGTCTGGCCGGGATCGACCTTAGGGTCTGCGCCTTGGTCGCGAGGTTTTATGCTCCCGGAACATTCCGATCTATCCAGCCCAGTGTTCTTGCCCGTCACGGATGAAACCTGCGCGAACCTGCTGCAGACCGGCGGCGCAAAAGCGCTCGAAAGCCTGACCGATCCTGAATTGGCGGCGGTGCTGGTCATCCAGAATCTGGTGCAGACGAAAGAGCAGGATCTCGGCGCTGTAGCGGCAGAGAAAATTCTGGCCAAACTCTTGTCCTGGGCTGCCGAAAACCGACAGTCAGCGACTGCGAGCCTGCTGTCCGAAGCCCAGCGGCTGTTCGATCCGCGCAAACTGTATTTCGGCCTGAAGGTCCTGAACCCTCTGAACCTGCGTTTTCTGCTGGCTGAAGAGGTATCGGCACGCGACTACTTGTTGCCCGACGGTCAGTGGGATTTCGAATACAAAGTCCGGCGCCATCGCAGCCATGACCCGTTCAGCCAGCCGATAGTGACGCCCCGTTACCGCGAGCGCTGGTTGAGCCCGGCGCAGGACAAACTGGTCAGGACCTTCCGCGCCAACCTGGACGAAGACCTGCATGTTCAAGGCTATGCGGGGATCGGCAAGAGCCATCTGCTGGTCGCTTTGCTCGAACATCTACGCCCGGAAAAAACCCTGTTGCTGGCGCGCACCCCGGCCAAGCTGGAAGTCCTTCGCCAGCGCATGGTGGGGCCGAGCGAGAAGAAGGCCGGCAAGACCTTCCTGGCATTTGCGCAGTCGCTGATGCTCGGTCGCAGACCTCAGGCGGAGGCGGGGCGAATCCCGACCCGGCAGGCGCTGGCGCAGGAACTGAATATCTACGGTTTTCGCCACCACGACGGGCAGGCGACCCTTGAACTCTGCCTCAAAGTGATCGAGCGCTACTGCCGCTTCCGCGATCACACCTTTTCGGCGAAGCATCTGCCGCATTTCAACCAGCCGCTCTCCAGCGTCGACGCTCAAGTGTTGCTGGAGTATTCGAGCCGGGTGTGGGGCTACCTCGAACTCAACCCGGCGTGGGGCAGTCAGACCGGCTTCGAAGCTCTGTTGATGATCAAGCGCGCCTGTATTGCCGGCTGCGTGGTGCCGGCGCGCTACACGCACGTGCTGATCGACGAGAGCCAGGACATTCCCGGATCGCTGTTGCAGATCATCGAACGCGGTCGTCAGGTGCTGATCACCCTCGGCGACGAGTACCAGCAGGCCAACGGCGTTCCGGTCAAACGGCACCGTGAGGTTCGCCAAAGCGATATCAGCTATTCCGTGCGTTCGGGTCGCAACGTTGAAAGGCTGGTCAATCCGCTGATCGCCCGGCACTCGCAGAAGGGCAAAATTCCGTTCGAAGGCGCCAGTGATGCTGACGTCCTGATTAAGGAATATCCGGAAGGTTTTGTGCCGTCCGAGGGCTGCGTGGTGCTGACGGCTTCGCCCTGGGACAGCATGATCTGGGCCATCCACCTGCAGGATTCCAACTGCAAGTTCAGATTCCCGGACAAGCGAGCCCAGGATGATCTGAAGCATTTTATGGCCACCGCCATCGAACTGTTCAAACCGGATTTCTACCGTTCCGAATTCAGCGAAAACGGCGTGCATCCGTACTTCAGCGACCTGCCTGACTGGCAAGCCGTGTGCGACGCCAACCAGTTCGACGAGTCGTTTCTGCGGGTCAAGGCCAAGCTGGAAAACGGCTTCATGATTGCCGACCTGACACGCCTGAACCGAATGATCGACAACGCCGGCAACGGTTGCCTGCTGATGCTCGCGGAAGAGGCGGGGGGCATGGAATTCGACAAGGTTCTGCTGACACCGGGGCTGCTGACCAACGAGAAATTCAAGGATGCCTACGCGTTCGATCAGCGGATCTGCGCAGTGTACATCGCCATCTCCCGCGCCAGGCTGAAGCTTTATGTGCCGTACGATGTGGTGGCGTGGGTGGAGTATCACGAGTACCAGCAATTTCGCGATACGGCGGGGCATTGAGGGGCTGACTTACGGTTCGTTGCCCGAACCACCGGTATACAACCGAATAATGTCATCAATCTCCCCCGACATTTTCATTCGCAGCAACGTCCTCAATATCCGCTGCACCGGCACGTTCGGATCATTGCGCACATAGCAGCCGACCTTCTGCTCCTGCAACACCGCTACCGCTTGCAGTTGCTGCCCCGGGAGCAGGCGCTGGTTGAACCAGTCCAGGGTCCATTGATTGCTCACGGCGTAGCGGTAGCGGCCGGCCAGCAGTTTGTCCAGAACCTGCTCCTGATTGCGCGCGTCTTCGCGCCATAGTCGGTCGGCGTCGAATATCGGTTGCAGCGTGGGGTAGCTGTAGCCGAGCACGGTGCCGATCGACTGGCGGGGCAGTTGGGCCGGATCGGCGTGGGGCGGTTGGTCCTGACGGCTGATCAGCAGGTCACGCTGGAAGAACAGCGGAATGCTCCAGATGTAATCCCCGGACAGGTTCGGCAGCCAGGATTGTGCGGCATAGCAGCGCACGTCGACTTCGCCGTGTTCCATGGCGTTCTGTACACGGGCGCGGGGCAGGACGTGAAATTGCGCCGGCACGCCGACCTGGGTCGCCAGGCTGAGTATCATGTCGTAGAGGATGCCTTGGGTCGGGCGGCCGCGTTCGATCTGCACCATCGGCATCGCCCAGCTGTCGGCAACGACGAAGCGCAGCGGCGGTTGCGCCGCCATTGCGCTCAGGCTCAATCCCAGTAATGCCCCCACGGCCCACCGCATAAACGCTCCGGTAATTCCCGATCCCGAGCCGACAAAAGCCCTCGCTCATGCAGCTTAGCCAGAATAGACGAGCACACCGGATGCAATTTTGCCCTTGCTCCGCTAGCATTAGCCGCTTCTGCTTCCTTTGCCGCGACGGTTTTCGATGAGTTATCAGGTTCTTGCACGTAAATGGCGTCCGCGCTCGTTCCGCGAAATGGTCGGCCAGACCCATGTGCTCAAGGCTCTGATCAATGCCTTGGACAGCCAGCGCCTGCACCACGCCTACCTGTTCACCGGTACGCGGGGCGTCGGCAAGACCACGATTGCGCGGATCATCGCCAAATGCCTGAACTGTGAAACAGGTATCACTTCAAGCCCGTGTGGCGAGTGTTCGGTGTGCCGCGAGATCGATGAAGGCCGTTTCGTCGACCTGATCGAGATCGACGCCGCGAGCCGGACCAAGGTCGAGGACACCCGCGAGCTGCTCGACAACGTGCAGTACGCCCCGAGCCGTGGGCGCTTCAAGGTCTACCTGATCGACGAAGTGCACATGCTCTCCAGCCATTCCTTCAATGCGCTGCTGAAAACCCTCGAAGAGCCGCCGCCCTACGTCAAGTTCATCCTGGCGACCACCGACCCGCAGAAACTTCCGGCAACGATTTTGTCGCGATGCCTGCAGTTCTCCCTGAAGAACATGACCCCTGAGCGGGTGGTCGAGCATTTGACCCACGTTCTGGGCGCCGAAAACGTCCCGTTCGAAGACGACGCGCTGTGGCTGCTCGGCCGCGCGGCCGATGGTTCGATGCGCGACGCCATGAGCCTGACCGACCAGGCCATCGCCTTCGGTGAAGGCAAGGTAATGGCCGCCGACGTGCGGGCGATGCTTGGTACGCTGGATCACGGCCAGGTCTACGACGTGCTGCATGCGCTGATCGAAGGCGACGCCAAGGCGTTGCTCGAAGCTGTGCGCCATCTCGCTGAACAGGGGCCGGACTGGAACGGCGTGCTCTCGGAAATTCTCAACGTGCTGCACCGCGTCGCCATCGCCCAGGCCTTGCCGGAAGGTGTCGACAACGGCCACGGCGACCGTGACCGGGTGTTGGCGCTGGCCCAGGCCTTGCCGGCCGAAGACGTGCAGTTCTACTACCAGATGGGCTTGATCGGTCGCCGCGACTTGCCGCTGGCGCCGGACCCGCGCGGCGGTTTCGAGATGGTGCTGCTGCGGATGCTGGCCTTCCGGCCGGCAGACACGGCGGACGCCCCGAGGCAACCGCTAAAGCCAGTGGGGATCAGCCAGGCCACAGTTGATTCCGCAAACTCAGTGGCTGCCGCGCCGAAACCTGCGCCGGTAGTTGCTGCGGCTGTTGCGCCCGCGCCGGCGCCGGTGGTTGCACCTGCGCCGGCTCCCGAGCCTGCACCGGTTGCCCCGGTGATTGCGCCTGAACCCGTTCCTGAGCCTGAACCCGAGCCAGTCGCCGTCGAGGAAGTCGTCGACCTGCCGTGGAACGACCCGGTAGAACCCGCGCCCGTGCAGCAGCCAGCGGTCGAGCCTGTACTGGAAACCACCGCCGAACAACCCGATTTGCCGCCGATGCCGCTGCCGACCCCGGACAGCGTCGTGCCGGACGCCCCGGAGTGGGCCGCCGCGCCGATCCCCGAGCCGTCGGTGGCCGACGTCGATGCCGCCACACCGGGCATGGACATGGACGACGAGCCGCCGCTCGACGAGGACTACATCGAGCCGGACATGGATTCGGCCTACAGTTACCTCGACGATCTGGCCAGCGAACACGCCGCAGAACCGGCCCCGGAGCCCGAGCCGGAACCCGCCGCCGCGCCCGCCACCGGTCTGGCCCTGCAATGGCTGGAGCTGTTCCCGAAACTGCCGATCTCCGGCATGACCGGCAGCATCGCCGCCAACTGCACCCTGATCGCCGTCGATGGCGACAACTGGCTGATGCACCTTGACCCGGCCCACAGCGCCTTGTTCAACGCCACCCAGCAGCGGCGTCTGAACGATGCGCTGAACCAGTTCCACGGCCGCACGCTGACCCTGACCATCGAGCTGATCAAGCCCGAGCAGGAAACCCCGGCCCAGGCCGCGTCCCGGCGCCGTGCCAACCGTCAGCGCGAGGCGGAGGAGTCGATCCACGGCGATCCGTTCATCCAGCAGATGGTGCAGCAGTTCGGTGCGGTCGTGCGACACGATACTATTGAACCTGTCGACGCCCTGGTCAGTCAGGGCTAATAACTGAGGGCGTCCGGCCTGTATGGCCGGGCGCTGTTTTGATCCAAGTACTTTTGAGGTGATTCCCATGATGAAAGGTGGCATGGCCGGCCTGATGAAGCAGGCACAGCAGATGCAGGAAAAAATGGCCAAGATGCAGGAAGAACTGGCCAACGCCGAAGTCACCGGCAAAGCCGGCGGCGATCTGGTCACCGTGGTGATGACCGGTCGTCATGACGTGAAAAAAGTCAGCATCGACCCGAGCGTACTGCCGGGCCTGGACGAAGACGACCGTGAAGTGGTCGAGGATCTGGTAGCCGCTGCGGTCAACGCCGCCGTGCGTCAGATCGAAGCCAACAGCCAGGCCAAGATGGGCAGTATGACCGCTGGCATGAACCTGCCGGCCGGTATGAAATTGCCGTTCTGATTCGCCTTTGCGGGTTGGATGAGCTACAAAAAATGCCAGGCACCGCGCCTGGCATTTTTGTTTCCGCCCGCTGATCGTTCCCGCGCTCTGCGTGGGAATGCAGGCAGGGACGCTCCGCGTCCCAAATCGAAAGCCGAACACGGAACGTCAGATATGGCATTCCCAAGTGGATGATTCGACGCTTAGGCGTTGCACCGATCATCAAGCGGAACGCACCATGCCCACCAAGGTCTGCTCCCTATACCGCCGAATTCACCATTAAAAGGAGACGCTGACATGTCCGACCCTCTGACCCTCAATCAACGCTTCGTGCTGGCCTCGCGGCCGGTGGGCGCGCCGACACCCGAAAATTTCCGTCTGGAGCGCGAGGCGCTGCCGGACCTTGAAGACGGCCAGGTGTTGCTCAAGACCCTGTACCTGTCGCTCGACCCCTACATGCGCGGGCGCATGAGTGACGCGCCGTCCTACGCAGCGCCGGTACAAATCGGCGAGGTGATGACCGGTGGCGCTGTCAGCCGTGTCGAGCAATCGCGTCATCCGAAATTCCACCCCGGCGATCTGGTCGTCGGTGCCACCGGTTGGCAAAGCCACAGCATCAGCGACGGCCGCAACATCATCCCGATCCCGTCCGGCCTGCCGAGTCCGTCGATGGCACTTGGCGTACTGGGCATGCCCGGCATGACCGCGTACATGGGACTGATGGACATCGGCCAGCCGAAAGAGGGCGAAACCCTGGTGGTCGCTGCCGCTTCCGGCGCGGTGGGTTCGGTGGTCGGCCAGGTGGCGAAGATCAAAGGCCTGCGCGCCGTCGGCGTGGCCGGTGGTGCGGACAAATGCAAATACGTGGTCGAGGAACTGGGCTTCGACGCCTGTATCGATCACAAGGCGCCGGACTTTGCCGAGCAACTGGCCAGGGCCTGCCCCAATGGCATCGACATCTATTACGAAAACGTCGGCGGCCATGTTTTCGATGCGGTCGTGCCGCTGCTCAATCCCAAGGCGCGGATTCCGCTGTGCGGTCTGATTGCCGGCTACAACGCCTCGGAAGCGCCGAAAGGCCCGGATCGTCTGCCTGCACTACAGCGCACCTTGCTGACCAAGCGCGTGCGGATTCAGGGCTTCATCGTGTTCGACGATTACGGTGACCGTCAGCCGGAATTCATCAGCGCCATGGTGCCGTGGGTGCGCGATGGCAAGGTGAAATTCCGCGAGGACGTGGTGGATGGTCTGGAGCAGGCGCCGCAGGCGTTTATCGGGCTGCTGGAGGGGCGCAACTTCGGCAAACTGGTGGTGAAGGTCGCTCAGGACTGAGGATTTGACGCTGGCCGGAGGCGCGGGTATAAACCGCGTCTCGTTGTTTTGTCGGACTTTTTCCCCATGAGCTTCAGCCCTTTGATTCGCCAACTGATCGACGCCCTGCGGACCTTGCCGGGCGTGGGTCAGAAAACTGCCCAGCGTATGGCGTTGCAGTTGCTCGAACGTGACCGCAGCGGCGGCACGCGCCTGGCCCAGGCCTTGAGCCAGGCCATGGAAGGGGTCGGACACTGCCGCCAGTGCCGTACGCTGACCGAAGACGATCTGTGCCCGCAATGCGCCGACACCCGGCGTGACGACACGCTGTTGTGCGTGGTGGAAGGGCCGATGGATGTCTACGCGGTCGAGCAGACCGGATTCCGTGGTCGCTATTTCGTGCTCAAGGGGCACCTGTCGCCGCTGGACGGCCTGGGCCCGGAAGCCATCGGCATTCCGCAGTTGATGGCGCGGATCGAAGAGGCGGGCACCTTCACCGAAGTCATCCTCGCCACCAACCCGACGGTAGAAGGCGAAGCAACCGCCCACTACATCGCCCAGTTGCTGCAGAACAAAGGCCTGATCGCCTCGCGCATCGCTCACGGCGTGCCGTTGGGCGGCGAACTGGAGCTGGTGGACGGCGGCACGCTGGCCCACTCGTTTGCCGGGCGTAAACCTATCTCGCTCTAATTTCCGGTGTCTGACCTGGCGCCTTCGCGAGCAAGCTCGCTCCCACAAGATTCTGGTGGCGCTCACATATCTGGTGAGCAACACCATTCACTGTGGGAGCGAGCTTGCTCGCGAAGGGTGCGCCTCGGTCTGACTGAATCACACAATCCTGTTGAAAACCAAGCAAGCGCTCGGTTAAGTTCGGCGAACCCTTCCATGGAGTTCGCCGATGCCCGCCTTCCAGGAATACTTCGACCCCAGCCACCAATTGGTTCGCGACAGCGTCAGACGTTTCGTCGAACGCGAGATCCTGCCGGACATCGATGCGTGGGAAGAAGCCGAAAGCTTCCCCCGTGAGCTGTACCTCAAGGCCGGTGCGGCCGGCATCCTCGGCATCGGTTACCCCGAAGCGCTGGGCGGCAGTCACGAAGGTGATCTGTTCGCCAAGATCGCCGCCAGTGAAGAGCTGATGCGCTGCGGCTCCGGCGGTCTGGTAGCCGGGCTCGGTTCGCTCGACATCGGCTTGCCGCCGATCGTCAAATGGGCCCGGCCCGAAGTCCGTGAGCGCGTCGTCCCCCAAGTGCTCAGCGGCGAGAAGATCAGTGCGCTGGCTGTCACCGAACCGGGCGGCGGTTCCGACGTCGCCAACCTGCAAACCCGCGCCATACGCGACGGCGATCATTACCGGGTCAGCGGCAGCAAGACTTTCATCACCAGTGGCGTACGCGCCGACTACTACACCGTCGCGGTGCGTACCGGCGCGCCCGGTTTTGGCGGCATCAGCCTGTTGCTGATCGAGAAGGACACGCCGGGTTTCACCGTCGGCCGTCAGTTGAAAAAAATGGGCTGGTGGGCGTCGGACACCGCTGAATTGTTCTTCGACGATTGCCGGGTGCCTGCAGGAAACCTGATCGGCGCCGAAAACATGGGCTTTGCCTGCATCATGGGCAACTTCCAGAGCGAGCGACTGGCCCTGGCGTTGATGGCCAACATGACCGCGCAACTGGCGCTGGAAGAAAGCCTGAAGTGGGCAAAGGAGCGGCAAGCGTTCGGCAAACCCATCGGCAAGTTCCAGGTGATCAAACATCGCCTCGCCGAAATGGCCACGGCGCTGGAAGTCTCGCGGGAGTTCACCTACCGGCAGGCGGCGAAGATGGCGGCGGGGCAGAGCGTGATCAAGGAGATTTCAATGGCCAAGAACTTCGCCACGGACACTTCGGACCGCATTACCACCGAAGCGGTGCAGATTCTTGGCGGGCTGGGTTATATGCGCGAAAGCCTGGTGGAGCGGCTGTACCGGGATAACCGCATCTTGTCGATTGGCGGCGGGACGCGGGAAGTGATGAACGAGATCATCAGCAAGCAGATGGGATTTTAGATTTTGCAGTGAGGCTGCTGGCCCATTCGCGAGCAAGCTCGCTCCCACAGAGAAACGCATTCCAACTGTGGGAGCGAGCTTGCTCGCGAAAGCGGTGGAGCAGGCGCTATTTACTTATCGGTCAGGGCAAACTGCGTCAGGCAGAACGTAGGAATTCCCATGTCCTCAAGACGCTGCGAACCACCCAGCTCCGGAAGGTCGATGATCGCCGCCGCTTCATGAACGCGGGCGCCCATGCGGCGGATCAGGTTGGCCGCTGCGATCAGCGTGCCGCCGGTGGCGATCAGGTCATCGAACATCACCACCGAATCGCCTTCACACAGGCTGTCGGCGTGCACTTCGAGGAACGCTTCGCCGTACTCGGTCGCGTAGCCTTCAGCCAGCACGTCCGCCGGCAGTTTGCCTTGCTTGCGGAACAGCACCAGCGGCTTGTTCAGTTGATAGGCCAGCACCGAACCGATCAGGAAGCCCCGCGCATCCATTGCGCCGATGTGAGTGAAGTCGGCTTCGACGTAACGGTGGGCGAAGCTGTCCATCACCAGGCGCAGGGCCTTGGGCGACTGGAACAGCGGGGTGATGTCGCGAAAGATCACACCCGGTTTCGGGAAATCGATCACGGGGCGGATCAGGGATTTGATGTCGAAGGAGTCGAAGACCATCGTCGAGGTGTCCTGGCAGGGCTGCAAACGGCGCAGTATACCCGCGGCTGAAACGATTCGCTCGGCCGCGGGTCGAGATCAGACTTCGAGCGAGCCGCCGGCCAGGGCGCAGAGCTGGATCGGGTCGAGGATATGGATTTCCTTGCCCTCGGCGGCGATCAGTTCGTTCTGCTGGAAGCGGGTGAAGACCCGGGACACGGTTTCCACCGCCAGCCCCAGGTAGTTGCCGATTTCATTGCGCGACATGCTCAGGCGGAACTGGTTGGCCGAGAAGCCGCGAGCGCGGAAACGCGCCGACAGGTTGACCAGGAAGGTGGCGATGCGCTCGTCGGCGGTTTTCTTCGACAGCAGCAACATCATTTGCTGGTCGTCGCGGATTTCCCGGCTCATCACGCGCATCAGCTGACGGCGCAACTGCGGCAATTGCAGGGCCAGTTCGTCGAGGCGTTCGAAGGGAATCTCGCAGACCGAGGTGGTTTCCAGCGCCTGGGCGGAAACCGGGTGTTTCTCGGTGTCCATGCCGGACAGCCCGACCAGTTCGCTCGGCAGGTGGAAGCCGGTCAGTTGTTCTTCGCCGGTATCGCTCAGGCTGAAGGTCTTCAGGGCGCCGGAGCGTACTGCATAAACGGAATCGAAAGTGTCGCCCTGGCGGAACAGGAACTCACCCTTTTTCAACGGGCGGCCACGTTTAACGATTTCGTCCAGCGCATCCATGTCTTCCAGATTCAGTGAAAGTGGCAGGCAGAGAGGGGCCAGGCTGCAATCCTTGCAATTAGCCTGGTTGTGAGCGCGCAGTTTAACTGGCTCGGACATTTCTTAAATCCTTGTGGGAAAACACACATAAGGCGTAAGGGTAACCCAGCGGAGGACATTCAGGCCAGCCTGTGGCGAGATTGCCCCCACGGCATAAAGCCGCAGGGATGACGGCCGATAAACAGGTATCTGACGGCATGCAAGGAACCGCTTCGATGACTGCTATAGGTACGCTGACCCCCGGTAACAGTGGCGTTGCGTCGTTGCTGGAAAGTGCTGAAACCTCCGTTGCCGATGAGTCCGGCACAGACGCGGCATCGTTGGGAAGCCCGACCTTGGTCGAGGGCGTCAAAGTGTCGCTGTCCGATGCCGCCATTGCTAAATCCGCCGGTTCCGGCGGGAAAAACCGCGATATCGAAGAAAGCGGCCTGCCGGAAAACGTCCAGCAATTGCTGAAGATGATTCGCAAATTGCGCCAGCAGATCGCCGAGAAGAACGCCCAGATCAACGCGCTGATGGCCAACAAGACCCTCTCCAACGAAGAGCGGTTCGCCAAAGTTGCTGCCCTTAAAGGCGCCATCTCCGCCCTCAACAACGGTCTGATCACCGCCAACCTGTCCCTGACCAAAGTCATCGACCAATCGGGCCTGACCGCTGACCAGAACCTGAAAACCAACGCGCTGTTGATGAAGAGCTAAATCACCCGCGAAAAACGCTGTCGGTTCTGCTGTTCCAGATACGCGTCGAACACCATGCACACTGAACGCACCAGCAGGCGCCCGGCCGGCAGCACGGTGATGCGCTCGCGATCCAGTTCGATCAGCCCGTCCTGCGCCATGCCCTGCAGTTGCGGCCAGAGCGCGCCGAAGTAACCCTGAAAATCGATGTTGAAGCGGCGCTCGATCTCGGCGAAATCCAGGCTGAAATTGCAGATCAGTTGCTGGATCACCGCACGGCGCAAGCGATCGTCAGCGTTGCACACCAGGCCGCGGCTGGTAGCCAGTTGCGCGCCGGCGAGGGTGTTCTGGTAGTGATTGAGGTCGCTGCTGTTCTGGCAGTACAGATCACCGATCTGGCTGATGGCCGACACGCCCAGCCCAATCAAATCGCAATGACCGTGGGTGGTGTAGCCCTGGAAATTGCGTTGCAGGGTCGATTCTTCCTGGGCAATCGCCAGTTCATCGTCGGGCAGGGCGAAGTGATCCATGCCGATGTAACGGTAGCCGGCGGCGGTCAGTTGTTCGATGGTGCGTTGCAGCATTTCCAGTTTCTGCGCCGGGCTCGGCAGTTCGTTGCCGTTGATCCGCCGCTGCGGCATGAAGCGTTCCGGCAGGTGCGCGTAGTTGAACACCGAGAGGCGGTCCGGTTGCAGGCTGATGACTTCCTCGACGGTGCGGGCAAAGTTGTCCGGGGTCTGCTTGGGCAGGCCGTAGATCAGGTCGATGTTGATCGAGCGAAATTGCAGGGTGCGCGCCGCGTCGATCACCGCGCGGGTTTCTTCCAGGCTTTGCAGGCGATTGACCGCGCGTTGCACCGCCGGATCGAGATCCTGCAGGCCGATGCTGACCCGGTTGAAGCCCAATTCGCGCAGCAGGCCCATGGTCGACCAGTCGGCTTCGCGCGGGTCGATCTCGATGCCGTAGTCGCCGGAGTCATCGTCCAGCAGATTGAAATGCTTGCGCAGGTGCGCCATCAACTGGCGCAATTCGTCGTGGCTGAGAAAGGTCGGCGTGCCGCCGCCGAAGTGCAGTTGCTCGACTTTCTGCGCCGGGTCGAGGTGGCAGGCGATCAGCTGGATTTCCTGCTCGAGCCTTTGCAGATACGGCAGGGCGCGGCCGCGATCCTTGGTGATGACCTTGTTGCAGGCGCAGTAGTAGCAAATGTTCGCGCAGAACGGCACGTGCACGTACAGCGACAACGGGCGCAGGGCCTTGCGGCTGTCGCGCAGGGCGTGGAACAGGTCGAAGGTGCCGACCTGACTGTGAAATTGCACGGCCGTCGGGTACGAGGTGTAGCGCGGCCCCGCCAGGTCGTAGCGGCGGATCAAATCGGTGTCCCAACGAATGGCGTCGAGCATGCGGGCATTCCCCCGGATAGGCTGGCAGTGTGCCGAGTCTAGGGGAGGGCGCGAAAAGGCATCTTGATTTGCATCAACGGGGATATGTGTGTTGCCAGTGCGGGCCTTTTCGCGAGCAAGCTCGCTCCCACAGGAGATTTGTGGGCTACACAAAACCTGTGGGAGCGAGCTTGCTCGCGAAGGCCGCGCCGCCGATCAGTGGCCCATCAGCCAGTGCTGGTGCGGCCCCGGCAGGGTCCAGATACCAAACAGGATCACCAGCAGACCGCCGGCCATGCGCACGCTGCGTTTGCGTAACAGCGCCGTGACCCGTTCGGCCGCGAGGCCGGTCGCCAGCAATACCGGCCAGGTGCCGAGCCCGAAGGCGAGCATCAGCAAGGCGCTGTCGATTGCATTGCCCTGACTGGCCGACCACAGCAACGTGCTGTAAACCAGCCCGCACGGCAGCCAACCCCACAACGCGCCGAGCAGCAACGCCCGGGGCAGGCTCGACACCGGCAGCAGACGATTGGCGACAGGCTGAATGTAACGCCACAGTCCACGACCCAGGCTTTCGATACGGGTCAGGCCGCTCCACCATCCGGCCAGGTACAAGCCCATGGCGATCAGCAGCAACCCGGCGAGTACGCGCATGAACAGCGCAGCAGGACTGTTGGCCACCGCCCATCCCGCCAGGCCAATCAGCAGACCGGCCGTGGCATAACTGAGGATTCGCCCGAGGTTATAGGCCAGCAACAATCGAAAGCGTCGGCTGCGTTGTTCCTTGGGAATCGCCAGGGTCAGCGCGCCCATCAGACCGCCGCACATGCCCAGGCAATGCCCGCCGCCGAGCAGGCCGAGGATCAACGCAGACACCAGCAGCGGCGCCAGTTCAAGCATGGGGTGGCGCCTTGTCGTCCGGTTTGGCCGGGTTGGCTTCGTCCACCGCAGCGGTGTGGTTCGGGTCCTGATCGTCGAACAGGATGCTGTGGGCCGGGCCGTCGAGGTCGTCGTACTGGCCGCTGTCCACCGCCCAGAAGAAGATGTAGACGGCGATGGCCACGATCAGCAGCGCGGCCGGAATCATCACGTAGAGAGCTGGCATCTGTACTCCATGCCCGCGCGGCTCAGGCCGGCAGCGGGCGGGTTTCTGACGTGGCGTTGACGGCCGGCGCACTCGGCAGGCGAGTCAGGCGCAGGGCGTTGAGCACCACGGTCAGCGAACTGATCGACATGCCGACGGCGGCCCATACCGGAGTGATCCAGCCGAGGGCGGCGAACGGCAACATGAGGCCATTGTACAGCGCGGCCCACAACAGGTTCTCGATGATCACCCGGCGGGTGCGGCGGGCCAGCATGAAGGCTTGTACCAAGGCGTCGAGCCGGTTGGACAGCAGCACCGCGTCGGCACTGGTTTTCGCCAGATCGGTGGCCGAGCCCATGGCCACGCTGATGTCCGCAGCGGCCAGCACCGGCACGTCGTTGACCCCGTCACCGAGCATCAACACCTTGCGGCCGTTCTTGTGCAGTTGTTGCAGCACTTGCAGCTTGTCGTCCGGGCGCAGACCTCCTCGCGCCTCATCGATACCCAGTTCGGCGGCGACACTGGCGACCATCGGCGAACTGTCGCCCGACAGCAGCAGCGTGCGCCAGCCGCGCGCCTTGCACGCCGCGAGCAGGGCCGGAGCGTCGTCGCGCAGACGGTCGTCGAGAGCGAACCAGGCCAGCGGCCCCTGACTGTCACCGAGAAGCAGCCATTGCCCCGGCTCCTTCGGCATCGATGGCACAGGCGTACCGCTGAGATCACAGACAAAATCCGCCTGACCGATACGCAAGCGCTGTTCGCCGACCAACCCTTCAAGCCCCAGGCCCGGCGTGCTGTGGACATCTTCGGCAGCCAGCGGCGCGCGACCGAAGGCGCGGGCAATCGGGTGTTCCGAACGGTTTTCCAGGGCGGCGGCGAGGCTCAGGCATTGATCGCTGTCGAGGGCGCCGAGGGGGCGGATCGAGCGCAGCACCAACCGGCCTTCGGTGAGGGTGCCGGTCTTGTCGAAGATCACCGTGTCGATCTGGTTCAGGCCTTCCAGCACATGGCCGCGCGTCAGCAGCAGGCCGAGTTTGTGCAGGGTGCCGGTGGCGGCGGTCAGCGCAGTCGGCGTTGCCAGAGACAGGGCGCACGGGCAAGTGGCGACCAGCATGGCGAGGACGATCCAGAACGCCCGCGAAGAATCCAGTTCCCACCACAACAGGCCGATGGCGGCCGCTGCGATCAGCGACAGCAACAGAAACCATTGCGCGGCGCGGTCGGCGATTTCCGCCAGTCGTGGTTTTTCCGCCTGGGCGCGATCCAGCAGGCGGACGATGGCCGACAATCGCGTGTCCTGACCGAGCGCCTGCACCTCGACGGTCAACGCGCCTTCCACGTTCAGTGTGCCGGCGGTGACAGCATCGCCCTTGGTGCGCGGTTGAGGCAGGTATTCGCCGGTCAGCACCGATTCGTCGATGCTCGACTGGCCATCGAGGATCTTGCCGTCCGCTGGCAACACCGAACCCGGTTGCACCAGCACCCGGTCACCCAGGCGCAGTTCGCTGAGCAGGATGCGTTCAGTCTGGCCGGCGTCGTCGAGGCGCAGGCACGAGGCCGGCAACAGATTGACCAGTTGCGCGGTGGCAGCAGCGGTGCGTTCCCGGGCGCGGCGTTCGAGGTAGCGTCCGGCGAGCAGGAACAGCGCGAACATGCCCACCGCATCGAAGTACAGCTCGCCGACCCCGGTGATCGAAGTCCAGATCCCGGCGACATAAGCCGCGCCAATGGCCAGCGACACCGAGACGTCCATGGTCAGATGGCGAGTGCGCAGGTCGCGCATGGCCCCTTTGAAAAACGGCGCGCAGCTGTAGAACACGATCGGTGTGGTGAGGAACAGCGCGACCCAGCGCAGTATGGTGTGCAACTCGGGGCTGAGGTCGATGTTGAATTCCGGCCAGGTCGCCATGGTCGCCATCATCGCCTGGAACCACAGCAGCCCGGCGACCCCGAGTTGGCGCAGGGCGAGGCGGTTTTCGCTGGCCAGTTGTTCGCTGGCACGGTCGGCCTGATAGGGATGCGCGACGTAGCCGATGTGGCGCAATTCGCCGAGGATCTGGCTCAGCGGCAACTGAGCGTCAGCCCAGCGCACATGCAGGCGATGATTGGACAGGTTCAGCCGCGCCTCGGCCACGGCGGGCAGGGTGCGCAGGTGTTTCTCGATCAGCCAGCCGCACGCGGCGCAACTGATGCCTTCCATCAGCAGGGTGGTTTCGGCCAGTTCACCTTCGTGGCGCACGAACGGTTGCTGCACGTCGGCGCGGTCGTACAGCTCAAGTTCATCGACCAGTTGCACCGGCAGCGCTTCGGGGTTGGCCGAGGCTTCGCTGCGGTGCTGGTAATAGCTTTCCAGGCCACCGGCGACGATGGCTTCGGCCACGGCCTGGCAGCCCGGGCAGCAGAACTCGCGGGATTCCCCGAGCACGACGGCAGTGAAGCGGCTGCCCGACGGGACGGGCAGGGCGCAGTGGTAGCAGGGCAGTGGGGTGGTCATCAGCTAAATCTTTGTCGTCCGGGAGGGCCCCTTCGCGGGCAAGCCCGCTCCCACAGGTTTCGTGAAGGCCACAAATCCCCTGCGGGAGCCAGCTTGCCGGAAAAGATCGGCTTTACTTCTTCAGGTCTTCTGCACCCTGCAGCGGCTCATCACCCAGCAACAAATCCTTGTCATGGCTGACCAGCTCTTCCTCAAACATCCGCCACACGTGATCGTCCTGAGTGCCCAGCAACTCAACAAAGCGCCGGCCTTCGATCTTGTCGCTCAACTGGCCGATGTAGCGGCCCTGTTCAGTCTCGCTGCGGGCCAGGACGATCTTGCGATCCTTCTCCGGCTGGGTCGGCGAGATCAGGTTCAGTTCCAGGGTTTTCGGCTGGCTGTCGCCGCTCAGGCGCAGGTCGACTTCACCGGTGACGTCATCCAGGTGCACGGCGGCGCGCATCTTCAGGGTCTGGGCCAGCAGCTCGCGGTCCAGCGAACGGTTGATGCCCTTGCCGGCCTCGTAGTAGTTGTCGTTGACCAGGTTGTCCGGGTTGTTCACCGCGATGGTTACCATGGACAGTGTCAGGGTCACCGAACAGGCCAGAATCCCGATGATGATCCATGGCCAGAGGTGCTTGTACCAGGGACTTGCGGTGTTTGCTGCGGGCATGTTCAGTTCTCTCAACGATTTTGTGGGCCGATGAATCGGCTCTTGGCTTCTACGTGGACGCTGTCGTCATCGGCATCCTTGAGGATGAATTTCACCTCGTTGGTGCTCGATGGCAATTGTTCGGGCGCGCTCGACAACTCGACCGGCATGCTGAAGATTTCCCCGGCCGGCACCTTGATCTCGCGTTTGCCTTGCAGGCGCAGATCCGGCAAACCGGCGGCTTCCAGCACATAGGTGTGGTCGCGCTGATCCTTGTTCATGATCTTCAGGCTGTAAACGTTTTCGATCCGGCCTTCGGCGTTTTCACGGTACAGCACACGGTCCTTGCTGACGTCGAAACCCACCAGCGAACGCATGAAGAAGGCCGTCACCAACAGGCTGATCATCGCCAGCAACACCACGGCATAACCGATCAGGCGCGGGCGCAGTTTATGGGTTTTCTGCCCGGACAAGTTGTGTTCGGTGGTGTAGCTGATCAGCCCGCGCGGGTAGTCCATCTTGTCCATGATGCTGTCGCAGGCGTCGATGCATGCGGCGCAACCGATGCACTCGATCTGCAGGCCGTCGCGGATGTCGATGCCGGTCGGGCAGACCTGGACGCACATGGTGCAGTCGATGCAGTCGCCCAGGCCCTGGGCCTTGTAGTCGACGCCTTTCTTGCGCGGGCCACGGCTTTCGCCGCGACGCGGATCGTAGGAAACGATCAGGGTGTCCTTGTCGAACATCACGCTCTGGAAGCGCGCATACGGACACATGTAGATGCACACCTGCTCACGCAGCCAGCCGGCGTTGCCGTAGGTGGCGAGGGTGAAGAAACCGACCCAGAAATACGACCAGCCATCGGCCTGCCCCGTGAAAAATTCGAAGACCAGTTCGCGGATCGGCGAGAAGTAGCCGACGAAGGTCATGCCGGTAACGAATCCGATCAGCAGCCATAGCGCATGCTTGGCGAATTTGCGCAGGAACTTGTTGGCGCTCATCGGCGCCTTGTCGAGCTTGATGCGCTGGTTGCGGTCGCCTTCGGTGACCTTCTCGCACCACATGAAAATCCACGTCCACACACTTTGCGGGCAGGTGTACCCGCACCAGACCCGGCCGGCATACACGGTGATGAAGAACAGGCCGAACGCGGCAATGATCAACAGGCCCGAGAGCAGAATGAAGTCCTGCGGCCAGAACGTTGCGCCGAAAATGAAGAACTTGCGCTCAGGCAGGTTCCACCACACGGCCTGATGGCCGCCCCAGTTCAGCCACACCGTACCGAAATACAGCAGGAACAAGGCAGCGCCGCCCATCATCCGCAGATTGCGGAACAGGCCGGTGAAAGCACGGGTGTAGATTTTTTCTCGAGAGGCGTAAAGGTCGACGCTGTTGTTCGCGTTCTTGCTGGGTGGCGTGACGTCGTGTACCGGAATCTGGTTGCTCATCATTGCATCCCACGGCAGTGGAAAAATGCCTCGGTCGATACGTGCCGGCCGGGGTCAAAAAGGGGTGTTGCGGTGGCGCAATGATACGCCTGTACTATCGACGAACGGGTGCGACCTTTGGTCGCGTTGGGGAAAGATCATGAATGGTGTAGCGAATGTGACAAAGCATGATGCAGATCAATTGACTATAGACGATAGGTGCTGCTGGCATCGCGGCGGCAACGCTGCAAAAGCACAGGCATTGCCGCCGCTTTCATGAGTCGGTCAAGGCAAGCGGCCTCGGCCAAGACTGTCTATCCCGCCGGTGCCGCGCTTTCTGTCGACAGCGGCTTCGCCCACGATGGATCGTGTTTGTCGTCTCAGGCTGCTGTTGTCGGTCGCATCATTTTGTGGCGTCTGTTCATCCGTTTGAATCGGCTGATCAGTATCCTGATTCTGATGTTGTTCGTTCATCGTATCGCTTCCTTGCAAGATGAGTCGTGAGGTAGGCAGCACATCGGCTGCAGGTGGACGTTATCGCTTGCCAGCCAATGTGCCCATCGAATTTCAATTGCGAGATGTGAAGCTGCGATGCGGGGCTTTCACTCCCACGGATTGATCAACGCAACGCCGCTGGATTCAAAATCGCTGATGTAGTGCTGCTTGATGATCTGCGTGGCTGAAAACCGGTTCTTGGTTGTTCGCTTTTCATTCGTCAATGATTAGATTGGTCTAGTTGGAGTAAAAGAGTTCTGGCTTCTGTTGTTTTTATGTTTGAAACAAGTTTATTTAATTGTTCCTGTTGTCTCCTTTGAGATGTACCGTTTGATCGAATATGTTTGTGTCTGGCGATATTCAGTTGCCAGTTGGTATTCAAGTTAAATGGAGTTTCAAGGTTATGGCTTTCAATGGAGTTTTAAAGTTTCTGCTGGGTGTCTGTTTGTTTTCTTCTGTTGCTGTGGCGCATGCCGTTGAGGGTATGCCGCGGCACATGGTCTTCGCGTCCGATACGCAATATCCATGGACTGACAAGACCGACAGTGGAGCGCCGGAGTCCGATACGGATTTCGAAAAGCGTGCCAAGTGGCTGGTGGACAGCCAGTTGGGCAGTATCGCCGACTTTCGAAATGCCCACGGAGGGCAGGCGGCAATCCCGTTGATGATCAACGGTGACATTACCGCTTTTGGCCACGGTTGGCAGCGCTCGTATATGAAGTCGGCCCTGGAAAAATACTTCAAGGGTGATTACCTGTACGGCTTGGGTAATCATGATTACGAAAATAACGTGGATGACTGTTTCAGTAATAGTTGTGCGGCGGGCAGTATTGTCGAGTTCAACGAACATCATAAGGGTAAGGTGGATAATTTTGACCTCAAGGTCACCGGAGCTTTTCTGAATATCCTTTATTCAGGCAGTCTTGCGTACTCGAAAAATGTCGGCGAAGTTCATCTGGTGCAGCTCAACAACGAGCCAACTTATGCCACGAAGATTTCTCATGCACTCAATCCGACAACCTTCAACATCACCAGTGCACTGGACTGGCTGGAGAACGATTTGAGGATGGCGAGGACCCAGGGCTACGCCATCATCATCAATATGCACAAGTGGGACGACTGGCAGGGAGACTCTAAACAGCAGCAGCGTTTTCTGGACATGATCGAGAAGTATGAAGTTACCGCTATCTTTGCAGGTCATTACCATACGCAAGGTGGTGGCAGGCGCTGGTTGGGCAAGGTGCCGATGTTTCTCAGCGGCGCAACGTCCCAGCAAACGTACCTGACGGCCAGCTTCTCAGATGATCGCAAGCAGCTGCACGTCAATCTGGTCGAGAACAATGAATGGCACAAACCGCATTTCGTGCACACGGTTCCGGTGAAGTCCATCTGGGCCAGTCGCCCATAAGCAACGGCCCCGCCAATTCTCATTGGCGGGGCCGTTTTTTTGCTTGAAGCGTTGGCCTTACTGGGCCTCGGCTTCCGCTGGTTTTTCACCGTGGGACAGGCTGTAAACATAAGCCGCCAGCAGATGAACCTTGTCGTTGCCTTGCAGTTGTTCCTGGGCAGGCATCTGGCCCTGACGGCCGTAACGGATGGTCTGCTGCAGCTGCGCGAAGCTCGAACCGTAGATGAATGCAGCCGGGTGGGTCAGGTTCGGGGCGCCCATTGCTGGCGTGCCTTTGCCTTCCGGGCCGTGGCACGCCACGCAGTTGGCGGCGAACAGTTTCTGGCCGTTGGCCGGATCTGCCTTGGTGCCTTCCGGCAACTTGCGGCCATCCAGATTGCTCACCACGAATGCGGCCACGTCGGCCACGCCTTGCTCACCGATCACCTCAGCCCAGGCCGGCATCACCGCGTGACGACCGCCCATGATGGTGGTCTTGATGGTTTCCGGCTCGCCGCCCCAGCGCCAGTCGGCGTCGGTCAGGTTAGGGAAACCATAAGCGCCCTTGGCGTCGGAACCGTGGCAGACCGAGCAGTTGGAGGCGAACAGACGGCCACCCATCTTCAGGGCTTGCGGATCCTTGGCCACTTCTTCAATTGGCATGGCGGCGAACTTGGCGAAGATCGGACCGAACTTGGCGTCCGAGCGAGCCATTTCCTTTTCCCACTCGTGAACGCCGGTCCAGCCGGTCTGGCCGTTGGCGAACGCGGTCTGCTTTTCGGTATCGAGGTAGTTGTAGCCCGGCAGCAGACCTTTCCAGTTGCCCAGGCCCGGGTACAGCACCAGATAACCCAGAGCAAACACGATGGTGCCCACGAACAGCATGAACCACCATTTCGGCAGCGGGTTGTCGTACTCCTCGATCCCGTCGAAGGAGTGGCCGACCGTCTCGTCGGTCTGCTCGGCGCGCTGACCCTTGCGGGTCGACAGCAACAGCCAGGTCAGGGAAAAGATCGTACCGAGACTGAGGACTGTGACGTACAGACTCCAGAATGTAGTCATTCTTTGTTACTCCTAGAAGCTTGCTCGACGTGCTTGATGGCTTCGGGATCATCCGCGAAGGGCAGCAAGGTCGCGTCTTCAAACTCCGACTTGCGCTTGGGGCTGAACACCCACAACGCCAGGCCGATGAAGGCAACCATCACGACAACGGTGCCCAGGCCTCGAATCATCCCGATATCCATCTAGATCACCGTTTGCTTTTGATGATGGTGCCCAGGCCTTGAAGGTAGGCCACCAGCGCGTCCATTTCGGTTTTGCCCTTCACGGCATCTCTGGCACCGGCGATGTCTTCGTCGGTGTAAGGGACGCCGAGCGTGCGCAACACTTCCATTTTCTTGGCCGTGTCTTTGCCATCGAGCTTGTTTTCTACGAGGAACGGGTAAGCCGGCATTTTCGACTCGGGGACGACGTTGCGCGGGTTGTACAAGTGCGCACGCTGCCAGTCATCGGAGTAACGACCGCCGACACGGGCCAGGTCCGGGCCGGTGCGCTTGGAACCCCACAGGAACGGGTGATCCCAGACGCTTTCACCGGCGACCGAGTAGTGGCCGTAGCGTTCGGTTTCGGCACGGAACGGACGGATCATCTGCGAGTGGCAGCCGACACAGCCGTTGGCGATGTAAACGTCGCGGCCTTCCAGTTCAAGGGCGGTGCGCGGCTTCATGCCTTCGACCGGCTTGTTGGTGACGTCCTGGAAGAACAGCGGAACGATTTGGGTCAGGCCACCGACGCTGACGGCGATGACCATGAAGAAGGCCAGCAGGCCAATATTCTTCTCGACAGCTTCATGCTTCATCAGTGAGCTCCAACTACGGCGATCTTGGCGGCGGCTTCAGCTTCAGCCGGGTCCGAGGCGCGAACGGTGCGCCACACGTTGTAGGCCATCAGGAACATGCCGCTGGCGAAGAACGCACCGCCCAGGGCACGGACGATGTAGCCAGGGTGGCTGGCCTGCAGCGCTTCGACGAACGAGTAGGTGAGGGTGCCGTCATCGTTGATTGCACGCCACATCAGGCCCTGGGTGATGCCGTTGACCCACATCGAAGCGATGTACAGCACGGTACCGATGGTCGCGAGCCAGAAGTGCGCGTTGATCAGACCGACGCTGTGCATCTGCGCGCGGCCGAACAGTTTCGGGATCATGTGGTAGATCGCGCCGATCGAGATCATCGCCACCCAGCCGAGTGCGCCGGCGTGCACGTGGCCGATGGTCCAGTCGGTGTAGTGCGAGAGCGAGTTGACGGTCTTGATCGCCATCATCGGACCTTCGAAGGTCGACATGCCGTAGAAGGCCAGCGATACCACGAGGAAACGCAGGATCGGGTCGGTGCGCAGCTTATGCCAGGCGCCCGACAGGGTCATCATGCCGTTGATCATGCCGCCCCAGCTCGGAGCCAGAAGGATGATCGACATCGCCATGCCCAGCGATTGTGCCCAATCCGGCAGCGCAGTGTAGTGCAGGTGGTGCGGGCCGGCCCAGATGTACAGGGTGATCAGTGCCCAGAAGTGCACGATCGACAGGCGATAAGAGTAGATCGGACGTTCGGCCTGTTTCGGCACGAAGTAGTACATCATCCCCAGGAAGCCGGTGGTCAGGAAGAAGCCCACGGCGTTGTGGCCGTACCACCACTGGATCATCGCGTCGGTGGCGCCCGAGTAGGCCGAGTAGGACTTGAACAGGCTGACCGGCAGCGACATGTGGTTGACGATGTGCAGCATCGCGGTCACCACGATGAACGCACCGTAGAACCAGTTACCGACATAGATGTGCTTGGTCTTGCGCTTGGTGATGGTGCCGAAGAACACCAGACCGTAGGTGACCCAGACAATGGCCAGCAGAATGGCGAGGGGCCATTCCAGTTCCGCGTATTCCTTGGTGGTGGTGTAACCCAGCGGCAAGGTAATGATCGCGCCGACAATTACGGCTTGCCATCCCCAGAAGGTGAAGGCCGCGAGGCTGTCGGAAATCAGTCGCGTCTGGCAGGTTCGCTGCACGACATAGTAGGAAGTGGCAAACAGTGCACAACCACCGAAGGCGAAAATCACCAGGTTTGTGTGCAACGGGCGCAGGCGTCCAAAGCTCGTCCACGGCAGACCGAAATTCAATTCCGGCCAGACCAGTTGCGAGGCGATGAAGACACCTAGCCCCATGCCAAGGATCCCCCAGACCACCGTCATGATGGCGAACTGGCGGACTACCTTATAGTTATAAGCAGTCGGACTGATTGCTGTGCTCATTCTAAGGTTCCACGGTTTGGGTGTTTTATTAGGATTAAAATCGGCCGCAAGTATGTAGAAAGCAGGGGGTCAATGCAACGCGCCATGACCTGGGTCAATGCTTTCCAACGCTGATTCTGCGGCCTTTCCATGCGCCGCGTAAGGACAAAATTGCCCTCGGGCAAAATGTCGCAGCGGACGAAAAAAGCGAGGGGTCCCGGTCGGATGTAACGGGGTGTGTTCGAACGCTCGGTTCGGGTGACGGACGGTAATCGGCACGACAGCCGGTATCTACCGGCCTTTGCGGCCATGTCAGTCAGCCGATTCGTTCAACGCCTCGCTCGGGGTCGACCTGGAACCGGCACGGGCCAGTCCGCATCGAGCAAGCGTAGACCCGAATCCGGGTAACCGAAAGGAGAGGGGGTGAAGGGGTGCGACAATGCGTCGCAAAGGGGCTGGAAACTGCCGCACGGGAAACATGCGGCAGTCTTGTGCGCAATGATTACTTTTTATTGTCTTCAGTAATCAGTTTTTCTGTATTCAATCCATTGCTTAGGCTGTACACATAAGCCGCCAGCAATTGCACTTTATCGTTGCCCAGCAGCTCGTTCTGAGCTGGCATGTGGCCTTGACGACCATGGCGAATGGTCTGCTCAAGTTGGGTCAGGCTGGTGCCGTAGATGAAACCGGCCGGGTGCGTCAGGTTCGGCGCGCCCATGGCTTCGGTGCCCTGACCGTTTGCCCCGTGACAGGCCACGCACAGGGTGCTGAACGCTTGCTGCCCGGCTTGCAGATCGGCCTTGTTGTCCGCTGCCAATGGCAGGCCGGCCAGTTCGTGACGCACGTAAGCCGCGACGTTTTTCACCCCGGCCTCGCCCAGCGCTTCGCCCCACGCCGGCATCGCCGCCATCCGGCCACCCATGATGGTGGTCTTGATGGTTTCGGCGCTGCCGCCCCAACGCCAGTCCTTGTCGGCGAGGTTAGGGAAGCCGAACGCGCCCTTGGCGTCCGAGCCGTGGCACACCGAGCAGTTGGAGGCGAACAGACGGCCACCCATTTTCAGCGCCTGCGGATCCTTCGCCACTTCTTCCACCGGCATGGCGGCGAATTTGGCGAAGATCGGCCCGAACCTGGCGTCGGCCTTGCTCATTTCCTTTTCCCACTCGTGGACGCCGGTCCAGCCGTCCTCGTAGCCGGGCAGGATGCCTTTCCAGTTGCCAAGGCCCGGGTAAAGGATCAAATAGCCCACGGAAAACACCAGCGTGCCGGCGAACAGCATGAACCACCACTGCGGCAGCGGGTTGTCGTACTCCTCGATGCCGTCGAAGCTGTGGCCCATGGTCTGGTCGACGCTGCCCTTGGTCTCGCCCCGACGGGTGCCGACCAGCAGCCAGGTCAGGCCAATCAGGCTGCCGATGGTCAGTACGCAGATCCACGTACTCCAGAAGGTGGTCATGGCCGGGTACTCCTTGTTTCAGGTGCTTGGATTGTTTCAAAGGCTTGGGTCGCGTCGGGTTGCGGCTCGTCGGCAAACGGCAGCAGGCGCGCTTCGGCGAATTCCGGCGTGCGCTTGCGGTTGAACACCCAGAGGGTCAGGCCGACGAAGGCCACGAACACCACGACCGTGCCGAGGCCGCGAATCAGCCCCGCGCTCATTTCAAAGACCATCTCAATCACCTCTTGCTCTTGATCGCAGTGCCAAGCACTTGCAGGTAGGAGACAAGGGCGTCCATTTCGGTCTTGCCCTTGAGGCTGGCCACCGCGCCGCTGATGTCGTCGTCGGTGTACGGCACGCCGAGGGTGCGCATGACCTTGAGCTTGGTTTCGGTGTGGCTGCTGTCGACCGGTTGGGTGACCAGCCATGGGTAGGCCGGCATTTTCGATTCCGGTACGACGTTGCGCGGGTTGTACAAGTGCGCGCGGTGCCAGTCATCCGAGTAACGCGCGCCAACGCGGGCCAGGTCCGGACCGGTACGTTTCGAGCCCCACAGGAACGGGTGATCCCACACGCTCTCGCCGGCCACCGAGTAATGCCCGTAGCGTTCGGTTTCGGCGCGGAACGGCCGGATCATCTGCGAGTGGCAACCGACGCAGCCTTCGCGGATGTAGATGTCGCGGCCTTCCAGTTGCAGCGCGGTGTAGGGCTTCATGCCTTCCACCGGTTTGTTGGTCACGTCCTGGAAGAACAGCGGGACGATCTGGGTCAGGCCGCCGATGCTCACGGCGAACACCATCAGCAACATCAACAGGCCGACGTTCTTTTCAATCGTTTCGTGTTTCATGGCGGACTCCTCAGGCCATCTGCGCGGCAGCAACGACGTCAGCAGGCTGCGAGGCCCGCACGGTGCGCCAGGTGTTGTAAGCCATCAGGAACATGCCGCTGAGGAAGATCGCCCCGCCAATCAGCCGCACGACGAAGCCTGGGTGGCTGGCCACCAGGGTTTCGACGAAGGAGTAGGTCAGCGTGCCGTCCTCGTTCACCGCACGCCACATCAGGCCCTGGGCGATGCCGTTGACCCACATCGAGGCGATGTAGAGCACGGTGCCGATGGTCGCGAGCCAGAAGTGCGCGTTGATCAGGCCGATGCTGTGCATCTGCTCTTTGCCGAAGATTTTCGGGATCATGTGGTACAGCGCGCCGATGGAAATCATCGCCACCCAGCCGAGCGCGCCGGCGTGTACGTGGCCGATGGTCCAGTCGGTGTAGTGGGAGAGGGCGTTGACAGTCTTGATCGCCATCATCGGACCTTCGAAGGTCGACATGCCGTAGAACGCCAGCGACACCACCAGGAAGCGCAGGATCGGGTCGCTACGCAACTTATGCCAGGCGCCCGACAGGGTCATCATGCCGTTGATCATGCCGCCCCAGCTCGGTGCCAGCAGTACCAGCGACATCACCATGCCCAGCGACTGCGCCCAGTCCGGCAGCGCGGTGTAGTGCAAGTGGTGCGGACCGGCCCAGATGTACAGGGTGATCAGCGCCCAGAAGTGCACGATCGACAGGCGATACGAGTACACCGGACGTTCGGCCTGCTTCGGCACGAAGTAGTACATCATCCCGAGGAAACCGGCGGTGAGGAAAAAGCCTACGGCGTTGTGGCCGTACCACCATTGCACCATCGCGTCGGTTGCACCGGCGTACACCGAGTAGGACTTGGTGAAGCTCACCGGCAACTCAAGGTTGTTGACGATGTGCAGGATCGCCACGGTGATGATGAACGCGCCGAAGAACCAGTTGCCCACATAAATGTGCTTGGTCTTGCGCTGCATGATCGTGCCGAAGAACACGATGGCGTAGGCGACCCAGACGATGGTGATCAGGATGTCGATCGGCCATTCCAGCTCGGCGTATTCCTTGGAGCTGGTGTAACCCAGTGGCAGGCTGATGGCCGCCAGCAGGATCACAAGCTGCCAGCCCCAGAAGCAGAAGGCGGCGATTTTTGGCGCAAACAGTTGGGTCTGGCAGGTGCGCTGCACCGAGTAGAACGAACTGGCGAACAAGGCACAGCCGCCGAACGCGAAGATCACCGCGTTGGTGTGCAGCGGGCGCAGGCGTCCGAAGCTGGTCCACGGCAGGTTGAAGTTGAGTTCGGGCCAGACCAATTGAGCCGCGAGAAAAACCCCGAGCCCCATGCCGACGATGCCCCACACCACCGTCATAATGGCGAATTGGCGGACCACCTTGTAGTTGTAGGCGGTACTGATAGAAGTGTTCATGGTTCCCCATCCACGGTTCAGCCGAAGTGAGCGCGCGCAGAAAACGCCGCGAATCCTTCGCCTGGAGTTATAGGCAGACTAAAAGCGAGGCAAGCATGGACAAACAGCACAAGGCCAGTATTGACGGGGATCAATGGGCGCAGTGCCTGCAGGATCGTGGGTGGCTTTGGGATGCGGCTGTTGGGGAGGCTTCGGCGACGCTCATTCTCGCGCATGGGGCGGGGGCGCCGATGGATAGCGATTGGATGAACGATATGGCTGGGCGCCTTGCTGGGCTTGGTATCAACGTGCTGCGGTTTGAGTTTCCTTATATGGCGCAGCGGCGGGTTGATGGCAGCAAACGCCCGCCGAATCCGGCGCCGAAGTTGCTGGAATGTTGGCGTGAGGTTTATGGCCTGGTGCGACTTCATGTCGCTGGGGTTTTGGCGGTTGGCGGGAAGTCGATGGGGGGGCGTATGGCCAGTCTGCTTGCCGATGAGCTTGGCGCGGATGCGTTGGTTTGTCTGGGGTATCCGTTTTATGCGGTTGGGAAACCGGAGAAACCGCGGGTTGAACATCTGGCTTCTTTGCAGACTCGGACGTTGATTGTTCAGGGGGAGCGGGATGCGCTTGGCAATCGTGAGGCGGTCGAAGGTTATTCGTTATCGCCGGAAATTGAAGTGTTTTGGCTGGTGGCTGGGGACCATGATTTGAAGCCGCTCAAGGTTTCCGGGTTTACGCATGAGCAGCATTTGGCTAGCGCCGCGCACAAAGTTGCTGCGTTTCTCAAGCACTGATCGAGATTTTGAACCGCATGAAGATCGGCTCCCTTTCCCCCTCGCCCCCTTGGGGGCGGTCCGACGTTTCGGGAGGGCTGGGGTGAGGGGGTAGATCTTGAACGCGACACACTTTTCGATCTGTGTGCATATCCGTTGCTGCGGTTACGGCCACTTAGGGTTTCGCCCTGACGGCGACTCACTTTTTTTACAAACGCCTAAAAAAAGTAAGCAAAAAAACGCTTGCTCCTACGTCCGGCCCGCTCGCTAAAGCTCGGGGTTCCTTCGCTCCGGGATTCATCCGGGGGGCATCGCCTACGGTTTGCTTCGCTGCACCTCCTCTCGATGTGTTTGGCTTCGCCAAACGGTCGCTGCGCTCCCACCCCCGGATAAATCCCTCCACTCAGCCTTCCGACGTCGCCGGAAGATCAAAAGCGGTACTCGAGCTAACGCTCATCGTTTTGAGTGGTGAGAAGCGGATGCAGGCTGCTTTTGCATTCTGTGGGAGCCAGCCTGCTGGCGATGGCGGCCTACGAGCCGACCAATCTCTTGCAGGTTGCATGCAATCCCTGTGGGAGCTGGCTTGCCAGCGATGGCGGCCTGACAGCCGACCTGTTTCTTGCAGACTGCATGCAATCCCTGTGGGAGCTGGCTGCCAGCGATGGCGGCCTGGCAGCCGACCAGTTTCTTGCAGAGTGCATGTAATCCCTGTGGGAGCTGGCTTGCCAGCGATGGCGGCCTGCCAGCCGACCAGTTTCTTGCAGACTGCATGTAATCCCTGTGGGAGCTGGCTGCCAGCGATGGCGGCCTGGCAGCCGACCAGTTTCTTGCAGAGTGCATGTAATCCCTGTGGGAGCTGGCTTGCCAGCGATGGCGGCCTGCCAGCCGACCAGTCTCTTGCAGAGCATGTAATCCCTGTGGGAGCAAGCTTGGTCCGGGCGGCGATCCGACGAAAGCGGTCGGCCAGAGCACAACAAACGAACAGTCAAACAGCCGGCCTTTTGGTGCATAAACGTAATTCTGCAAGCGCGTTTAAAGTACACGAACCGTTACGCCATAAGGGCTACAACACCTTGCGTCGTTGCCTACGCGTACGCCAGAATCCGCCGGCTTACGCGGCTTGGAGAGGGCTATATCGTTTCCCTGTCACTGAAAAGTGACTGGGTTTGGTAGCCCGATTCGAGTTGTGGTTATTGCGACACCTTCAATGCTGTCTCTTTTCTGAGGTGCAGCTTTGTATGGTGGGCATGCGTGGGGCTCATTCGTGAGCGCCGGGTTTCCCAATTCGACCGGTCTACCAACCCGCGCATGGCCGCCACCCGCCGTTTGGTAGCGAGGGTGATGGCTCCTATTTTTCAAATTGGAGTTCTATCTATGTTCAAAGCCACACCAAACCCACCAGATCTCAACCCAATTCCCCAAGACCCCGCGCTCGAGTCCCAAAAGACAAAAGAAGCCGCCGACCGCGCACTCGACTTTTACCTCGGCCCCGAAATCCCGAAGTACTTCCCTCCCAAATCTCGCCCCATCTACATGGTCGATCCCACGCTTGATGACGAAACACTGCTCGTCGAAGCCAGTGAATCACTGTCGTCGGCCAACGCCATGGCCGGCAATATCGCCAATTCGGTAAAAGGCCCTGAGCGCAAACCGCTGTTGGCGCTGCAACAGCTGATCATGTTGAACGAGTTGCTGGTGAATCGGTTGCTGGACAAGCTGCGTTTGCCGCAGTAACCGCCAGCTCTGACGTCGTACGTTTTAGCGGGTAATAAAAAGCCCGGACGCTTTCTCGCTCCGGGCTTTCAAAATCACGGGATTGATCCTCCTCGACAATCGGGAGGCAGCCTGCCAGAGATCACAAATTCATCGAACGCCTTCTGCCCATCACGCGCAGCTCGCCGCACATCAAGGAATGTCAGTTCACCCCGGACTTCCTTTCTCACAGGTTTGTCGGTCCTGACCATCGAATTCTGTGTAGGAGGTGGTTTCATGCTGGCTAGCCCGTATTAATAGGTTTGAACGACAAAGTAGAGCCGGGCTTCATCGCGAGCCAGTCAGTTGGGTCTGATTCAGTTGTAGGCACTGTCCGCGCTTTTCGAATGAGATTTTCGCCAGCAGGCCTGGCCTCTTCGCGGGCAAGCCCGCTCCCACAATGATGGTGGTGTTACGAGGTTTTGTGGCCAATGCGAAACCCTGTGGGAGTGGGCTTGCCCACGAAGAGGGCGGTTCTGGCCACATCCATTTCAGACAGATAAATAAAAACCCCGGAAGCTTTCGCTGTCCGGGGTTTCTTTATTGCCACAAAATTCAGCGGTTAAACCGCTCCACCAACGAATACTGCGTATTAGCAGTCTTGGTCAGCTCTTCACTCAGCAACGCCGAGTTATGCGCCTGTTCCGAGGTCTGGTCCGCCAGTTCCGAGATGTTGCTGATGTTGCGGCTGATTTCTTCAGCCACGGCACTTTGCTCTTCGGTCGCGGCGGCGATCTGGGTGGTCATGTCGGTGATGTTGGCCACCGCTTCGCTGATGCCGACCAGGGCCTGGTCTGCTTCCAGTACCCGCGCCACACCTTCTTCCGCCTGACGATGGCCGGCTTCCATGGTTTGTACGGCGCTGGACGCAGTCTGTTGCAACTTGGCGATCAGGGCGTGGATCTGGCCGGTGGATTCGCTGGTGCGTTGCGCCAGTTGGCGAACTTCGTCGGCGACCACGGCAAAACCACGGCCCATCTCGCCGGCACGCGCTGCTTCGATCGCGGCGTTGAGTGCGAGCAGGTTGGTCTGGTCGGCGATGCCTTTGATCACGTCGACCACGCCGCCGATTTCGTCGCTGTCCTTGGCCAGTTGCGTGACGGTCAGGCCGGTTTCACCGACGACGACCGACAGGCGCTGGATGGCTTCGCGGGTTTCGCCGGCGATGTCGCGGCCGCGACCGGTCAGGCGGTTAGCTTCCTGGGTGGCGTCGGCGGTGCGTTGGACGTGGCTCGCCACTTCTTGCGTGGTGGCGGCCATCTGGTTGACGGCGGTGGCGACCTGTTCGGTTTCCACGCGCTGACGTTCCAGACCGCTGGAGCTGTTGTGCGCCAGGGCGTCGGACTGTTTGGCCTGATCGGTCAGGTGCTCGGCGGTGTCCTGCAGACGGGTCAGGCAGGTTTTCAGGCGAGCTTCCTGGCTGAGGATCGACATCTCCAGACGCGCCTGGGCGCCACGGCTGTCGGTGTACATCTGCGCGATCAGCGGGTCGGACGTGGTCTGCTCGGCCAGACGCAGCAGGCGTTTGAGCCCGCGTTGTTGCCATTGCAGGCCCAACAGGCCCAGCGGCACCGACAGACCGGCGGCGAGGGCGAAGCCCCACTGCGAGTTCAGGGTGGCGCCGATCATGAAGCTCAACTGGCTGACCAGAATGAACGGCAGCCAGTCCTGCACGATCGGCAGCCATTTGTCGCTTGAAGGAATCGCCGACTTGCCCTGGTTGATGCGTTGGTAGAGCGCTTCGGCACGGCGGATCTGTTCGGCGGACGGCTTGACCCGCACCGACTCGTAACCGACCACCTGACTGCCATCGAACACCGGCGTTACATAGGCGTTCACCCAGTAATGATCACCGGTCTTGCAGCGATTCTTGACAATGCCCATCCATGGCAAGCCTTGTTTCAGTGTGCCCCACATGTGCGAAAACACCGCAGCCGGGACGTCGGGGTGACGAACCAGGTTGTGCGGCGCACGGATCAGTTCCTCACGCGAAAACCCGCTGATTTCGACGAATGCGTCGTTGCAGTAGGTGATCACGCCTTTGGCGTCGGTTGTGGAAATCAACCGTTGCTGAGCCGGGAAAGTCCGTTCGCGTTGTGTAATGGGCTGGTTATTACGCATGGTTTTTCAATCCGCAAGGCTTTGAAAGGTTGTCGGCGGGGTCGGCTATTTATTGAAATTTTTTTTCATTTATATGTACGGCGTCGCAAAACGGCCCTTGCTTCAACCCGCGAGCATCGGATAGGTGAACAGGCCGAAGTGCAGCAGGTTCAGGCCAAAATGCGTGGCGATCGCCGCACCGAGCCCGCCAAAACGGTAGGCCAGACCATAGCCGACACCCGCCAGGCTCGCCAGCAACACCCATTGCCAGCCGGCGCCCACATGCACCAGACCGAACAGCAGGGACGCGAGCAGCAGCGCGAGGTTGTCACCGTAGGGCAGGTGTTGGAAACGCCGGCTCAGGCCGCCCTGTACATAGCCGCGAAACAGCGCTTCTTCGACCAGCGTCACCAGCAGCAGATTGTTCAGCACCCACAGCCACGCCTGATCCGGCCACTTCGGCGCCCAGGTGATTATGCCCAGCAACACCGCACCACCCAACGCCAGAATCACACTCAACGTCAGTGCCAGTGCCGTGGCGTAAACAGTCAGGCGCAACGAGCGCCGCGCGACAATCCACGGGCAGGCCAGCAACAGCCAGAAACCAATCAGCGGTTTGTCGAGATTGACGAACATCGAGAACGGCACGGCGTTGTCGGTGAAGCGCTGCGCCGGGATCGCTCGGCCGTTGTAGAAGCCCGGCAGCCAGTGCAGGGCCAGTGCCAGGGCCAGTACGATAAACAGGCCATGGCCGAGATATCGCCCGACCGGCACGGTTTGCTGGCGCACGGCGTAACCGGCGAAAACCAGCAGTGCAATGGAGATCAGCGCCAGCCAGCCGAGCTGGCCGAAGCTCAGCGCCAATCCGTAACCAAGGCTGAGAAGCCCGAGATAGAGCCATGGCAGAACTGTCATGGAAAGTCCTTGTGCACGATTTGTGGACAGGCTTTCTACACGGGTGGGGGCGAGGGGACAAGTGAAGGTGTAGGGGAAATCAGGGACAACGCCAATCCCTGTATGAGACGTGAAGGAGAGCAAGTTACCCTTGTGGGAGCGAGCTTGCTCGCGATGGCGGTGGGTCAGTGGCACAAAGGTCAACTGACACGCCCTCATCGCGAGCAAGCTCGCTCCCACAGGGATTTGCGTAAGGCTGAAATGTCAGCGCAGGTTGAGTTTCGCCGCCGCACGTTCGGTAATTTCAGTGCGTAATTTCAGCGAAGGCGCCGCACGCTTGCGCGCCTCTTCGACAACTGCACTCGGCGCTGTCTCCGGGCTGCCCGAATCAAACGGCGGTGCCGGCGCATATTCCAGCTGCAATTGCACCAGTTGCGCCGTGTCGACACCAACCAGTTCCTGCGCCAGCGTCAGGGCAAAATCGATCCCCGCCGTAATGCCGCCCCCGGTGAACAGATTGCCGTCACGCACCACCCGATCCTTCACCGCAATCGCGCCCAGCGTCGGCAGCAAATCGTGATAAGCCCAGTGCGTGGTCGCCCGTTTACCCTGCAACAGACCCGCCGCCCCAAGCACCAGCGAACCGGTGCACACCGACGTCACGTAACGCGCCTGCACGGCTTGCGACTTGATGAACGCCAGCGTCTGCTCATCCTCCATCAACGGCCCGACCCCGGCGCCACCGGGCACGCAGATCACATCAAGATCCGGACAGTCCTCGAAAGTTGTGGTCGGTTTCAGCACCAGCCCGGTGCTGGCGGTGACCGGTACCAGATCCTTCCAGATCAGGTGCACCTGCACGTCCGGCAACGAGGCCAGCACGTCATACGGGCCGGTCAGGTCGAGTTGCTGCACCTGGGGAAACAACAGAAGTCCGATCTGCAACGCCATGATTCTTCTCCGTGAAAAGGGGTGGACGGCTTCACTGTAGGCGCGTAGGTTTTGGCGCATACGCCAATCAGCCCACGAATTACGCCAAATGCCGAAAACCATCCACGTACTCGCATTCGCCAATGTGCAATTGCTCGATGTCACCGGGCCGTTGCAGGTCTTCGCCTCGGCCAACGACATCGCGCGCCAGCAGGGGTTGCCGGCGCCGTACGCGCCAACGGTCATCGCCAGCGGCGGTGGGGCGGTGAACTCTTCGGCCGGGTTGGCGATGCTCGCCGAACCGCTGCCGGAGCAGGCCAGCGATACCCTGATCATTGCCGGTGGCTGGGGCGTCTACGCCGCTGCCGAAGACGCCGAATTGGTGAGATGGGTGCGTGAACATGCGAATGGCTGCCGGCGCGTTTCTTCGGTCTGTACCGGTGCATTTCTGTTGGCGGCCAGCGGCTGGCTCGACGGGCGCCGGGTGGTCACCCACTGGACCCGATGCGAACAACTGGCGCAGCAGCACCCGCGCTTGCAGGTCGAACCCAATCCGATCTTCATCAACGACGGCCCGGTCTGGACCTCGGCGGGCGTCACCGCCGGCATCGACCTGGCGCTGGCCATGGTCGAAGACGACCTCGGTCGCGACATGGCCCTGGAGGTCGCCCGGCAACTGGTGGTGTTCCTCAAGCGCCCGGGCGGGCAATCGCAATTCAGCGTGACGCTGTCACTGCAAAAACAGGGCAACCGCTTTGATGATCTGCACGCCTGGATCGCCGAACACCTGACCTGCGATCTGGGCATCCCGACCCTCGCCGAACAGGCCGGCATGAGCGAACGCAGCTTCGTGCGCCACTACCGCGCCGACACCGGCCAGACCCCGGCCCGGGCCATCGAACTGATCCGCGTCGAAACCGCCCGCCGGTTGCTGAGCGATACCGGATTGCCGATCAAACGGGTGGCGGCCAATTGTGGCTTTGGCAGTGAAGAGACGTTAAGACGCAGTTTCCTGCGGGCCATGGGTGTGACGCCGCAGGCGTATCGGGAGCGGTTTTCGGTCAGCGCTGGAGCAGATCCAGTAATGCCTTGAGCGTCTCGCCCGGCGCTTCCTCGGGAATGTTATGCCCAACGCCGGCCAGCACCCGCCGCACATAAGGTCCGGTGAAGTGGTGCGCATCTTCATCGTCCACCGGCGCAGTGCCTACACCATCATCGGCACCGCACAACGAAATCGTCGGAACGCTGATCGCCGGTTGTTTCTCCAGTGCCTGCTCCACCCCTTCCAGCGCCGGATCGCCCGGCGCATACATGAAACGATGGCGATAAGAGTGAATCACCACCTCGACGAAATCCGGATTGTCGAACGCCGGTGCGCTCAGCGGATAACGCTCGGCGTTCCGCGCCCAGGTCGGCGACCACAACTGCCACAGCAACTCGCACAGCGCCCGACGATTCTGCGTCAGCCCTTCAACGCCACGGGGCGTATGGAAGTAATACTGATACCAGTAGCGATGCTCGCTCTGCGGATCCAGCGGCTGGATCGAGTTCGGTATGTCTTGCAGGTTGTAGCCATCGCCCGTCACCAACCCGCGCACCCGCTCAGGAAACAGCGCCGCCACAATGCACGCCGCCCGACCACCCCAGTCATAACCGCACAATGTCGCTTGCTCGATACCCAGTGCATCCATCAGATCCAGCAGATCCTGAGCCAGCGCCGCTTGCTGGCCGGAGCGCAGCGTGTCCGGGCTGTTGAAACGGGTCGGCCCGTAGCCGCGCAGGTACGGCACGATCACCCAATAGCCTTTGGCGGCGAGGGGCGGGGCGATTTCGTCGTAGGCGCGGGGGGAGTAGGGGAAACCGTGAAGCAGGATGACCGGCGTGCCGTTTTCCGGGCCGTGATGCTCATAGGCGATGGTCAGGCTTTCAGTCTTGCAAAACTGCATCACGGCTTGGGTCATACGAGATTCCTCAAGTTTCAGCTTCCGCCACCTGATTGAAATACTTGCTGCGATCTGGCGTAAACGTCACCACCATCTTCGTCCGCGAGCAGGTCATGACCCGCTCGGCACCCAGATCAATATCCAGATCTTCCCCGCGCAACCCTTGCCACTGCGCAAGGTATTTCAGCGATCCGTATTTTTCATTCTTCTTCAGGCTGCGACTGACCCCGCCTTTCCAGCCCAGCACCGGCAGTTCATCAGCGCTGCAGCGTTGAGCGAGGTCGGGGAAGCGGGCGGCGCGCTGGCGGCCGATTTCCCAGCATTTGATCAGGCCCTTGTCGGCGGCTTCCCACAGTTCGTCGCGCTTGAGGCCCGTGCGCAGTGGGGTGTCGATCTGGCGGTGGATGCGTTGGCTCATTCTGGTTCCTTGAATCGGGTTTTTATTGGACAGCTCCGCTGTGCCCGTTGCGGTGGATGGTAGGGGGGGATGTAACCGCTGGCAACAAGGTATTTCGGGGTGTAAGTACGAAGGATGGGGAAGGCTTGCAGGGAGGCTGACAAGTGTTTATCGGCTGTTAAACGCACGTGGCTGCAGCCAGATTGCTGTTGATAACCCGCATGGCCAATGTGCAACAGGATTCAGCGTTTGATGACTGAAGCGGGTATCAGGATGTTGACGTGTGGGAGGAAACCCATTGAGTCAGTCCTTTCCTACAAATGTTGAAGAGAAAGAGCATTTTTCTGACTGTGTCTGGTGCTTTTTCAGTTGGGAAGATCAGTAAATGGATGACGGAAAACGACCAGACATGACGAAGTCGCAGCGCGAATCGGTCATGTCCGGTCGCACAATTGCAGTTTGATCACACCATGAAAGGCGATTCCTGAATCTTTTTCAGGTACGGGATCAGCAGTTTGGCGTTGAACTCCGGCTCCTGTATGCCACTGCCTTCAAGAAAACGCTGGACGTTGGAACAACCCCAAAGATAGGTGTTTTGGTAAAGCTCCACGGTGGACTGATTGTCGACGATCTTGTCCCGAAACAGGCTCGACAGCGGATAAAGCGGGGCCCGTGGGTTGGTTTTCCAGAGATCGACCCAGTCGTTGAACGGCAGACGGGCGAAATTCAGGCCGCAATGGGTTTCCAGCCGGGCGAAAAAATCCTCAAGGGTCAGATTCTTCTCGGGCGAGGGGATGAGATTGAATTTTTTGCCGAGGGCCAACGGGTTTCGGCAAATACATCCGATTGCCTCGCAAATGTAGTCGACGGTCGTGAGCCCTTCGCGCAGGTTGGTCAGTGCGGGTATGGCCTTGAACGCCAGACAGGTCTGAATCAGACGGCTCCACCATTGATAGCCGGCGAATTCACCGGTGCGGCTGTCGCAAGTGGCGTAACCCAGCCGGAAGGTCATCAGTGGCAGGCCTTTTTCCCGGGCCAGATCGGCGATTTTTTCCATGACCCATTTGCTGCGCACATAACCCAGATCGGTCACGACGGCAGGCAGATTCTGATCGATGTCGTCATGCTCATACATCGTGGTTTTACCGGTGTGCAGATGACCCCAGCTGTACACCGAGATGGTCGACAGCAGGATCAAAGGTTTGAGTCGGCCTTGGGCGGCAAAGTCGATGACCTGTTTAAGCCCCTCAACATTATCCTTCTTCATGTGGGAATAAGGCTGAATGAAATTGACGGCGCTGGCGGAGTGATGAACGACGTCAATCAGTTCGCACAGCCGTGCATACAGCGTTTGCTCAAGGCCAAGTTGCGGTTCGGACAGGTCGGCCGGGAAGATGTCGATGCGCATCAGATCATTTGATTCGAGCCGGATTTTGTAGCGCTCAAGCGTGGCGATTACTCGTTGCTGGGCCAAAAGAGGGCTGGCGGCCCTCACTGGGCAATGGATCTTCGCGTCGGTAGTCCTCAACAGTGTTTCAAGCAGATGAACGCCAATGAAGCCGGTAGCTCCGGTGAGCATGATGTGTTTCGGCGCTGTCAGTTGCTGCTCGTTGAAACGGTCGGCGGGAGCGAAAGTCGGCGGCAGGTTTATATCGTCCTGCAGTGCGCGCACCGGTTCGCTTTGCGGTATCGGGGCACCGGCAATCCTCCTTCGACTCAGTTCTGCGGCCAAGGCTTTGATGGAGCAGAACTCGTAGAAGTCCCGGATGTACGCAGGGGCCTGAAGTCGTTCCGAAATGTCTCGCAGGACAGCCGCTGCCATCAATGAGTGGCCTCCGATCTGAAAGAAGTCATCGTCAGTGGTGAAGTCGGCGTGGCCCAGATGCTGCTGCCAGATGGCGGCGATGCGGGCCTCTGTTTCATTGGCGATATCGAATTTCGGCGCATCATTTGATGCGGCAGCGTAGCGTGCCTGAAGTGCCTGCTTGTCCGTTTTGCCATTGAGGGTGCAAGGAATGGCGTCCAGCAGAAAATAGCGCGCGGGCAACATGTAGTCCGGCACTTCTTTTTTCATGCCGATTTTCAAGGCACTGATCAGGTCGTTTGCCTGTGTATCAGCCGTGGCTACCACGAACGCAATCAGGCGTTTGCCGGCTGGCCCTTCGTTCGTGTCTATCCAGACGACTGCCGTCTTCACACCGGGCTGGCGCAAAAGAGCTGCCTCCACATCTCCCGGTTCGATCCGGTAACCGCGAATTTTCAACTGGTCGTCGTTGCGCCCCAGGTACTGAACGCTGCCGTCGGGCAAGAAGCGTGCGAGGTCGCCGGTACGATAAGCCCGCAGGTTGAGGGGTGGCAATGTGATGAAGCGCTGTGCGGTCAGTTCCGGACTGGACAGGTAGCCGCGCGCCAGGCATTGGCCGCTGATGTACAGCTCGCCAATGCTGCCCGCCGAAACGGATTCGAATTTCTCATCCAGAATGAACACTTGCGTGTCAGCGACCGGAAACCCTATCGAGGACACGCCGTGATCGCCGGACTGATCGAAAACCCGACACGTTGTATAGATCGTTGCTTCCGTGGGGCCGTAGTAATCCACCAATCTGTAGTTCAGGTCTTGTGTCTCGATGGACGGCAGTTTTTCACCGGCGGTAAACAGATACTGCAAAACCAGATTCGAGGTGTGGGGATGTCGGATCAATTCACTGACCAGAACCGTCGGAACATAGGCATGAGTGATCAAGTGTTCGCAGTAGAAATCGTGCAGCTCCGGAACACTGCTGCGTATTTCGTCCGGCAGGATGTAAAGGGTGGCGCCAGCGCACAATGGTGCCCAGATCTCCCATTGCGACACGTCAAAACCAACACCGACCATCAGTGTCGAGCGGCAGTCGCTTGTCATTGCAAAGTGCTCGTTGTGCCATTCGATCAGATTCAGCAGCGAGTGATGTTCAATCTCGACCCCTTTGGGCTGGCCGGTCGTGCCGGACGTGAAAATCACGTACACGACATCCTCGGGAGTGGGCATGCGCGATAGAGGCGCAGCGGATGATGGGTCCTCCAGAATTGCCTTGATTGAACGCTTGGGGACTGCACAATCCGTGGCATCGTCACTGTCTGTAACCAGCACGATTTCAGCCGCGCATTGATCAATAATGTTGCGCTTGCGGTTATCCGGCAGACGAGCATCGATCGGGACGTGACAAGCCGTGGACTTGATGACCCCAAGCTGGGCGACGATCAGCTCGATGGAGCGATGCCCGATGATGGGCACCCGCTGGCCCTGCGTGATGTTGTTCTGAATCAGAAAACCGGCGACCTTGTCAATTTCGCTGTCGAGCTCAGCGTAAGTGACCTGTCGTTCAGGGCAGTGCAGGGCAATGTGATGGGGAAACTGCTTAACGTTTTGTTTGAAAAGCTCCAGGACAGTTTGAGGTTGCATGATGACGCTCCGGTCAGTGCCCCGTCCAAACCGCATTTTGTTCTGTGTGGCCAAAAAATTGTGGGGCAGTTCTCATTTTAGAAAATGCTTCTGACCCAAAACCTTTGTTCCTAGAGTGTGTTTTTCTATGGATATTTCCATGGGAAATATAAGGAAGCCTTCAATCAAGGCTGCCAGTAATTCTTCTCCCCACTCAACTTGCGATCCAGAAAACTCGCCGCGCTGATCAGCGCCAGGTGGGTCAACGCCTGTGGCGTGTTGCCCAAATGCCGGCCACGGTTGTCGAATTCCTCCGCGTACAACCCCAACGGATTGGCGTAACGCAGCAGTTGCTCGAATTCCAGGTGGGCCTTTTCCACTTGCCCGGCGCGAGCCAGACATTCGACGTACCAGAACGAGCACGCAGCAAAGGCGCCTTCGGTGCCGGACAATCCGTCGATACCCGCATCGTCGTTGCGATAGCGATAAACCATGCCGTCACGCACCAGATGTTTTTCGATGGCTTCCAGCGTCGCCAGCCATTTCGGATCCTTGGCGCTGACGAAACGCACCAGCGGCATCAGCAGCATCGAGCCATCCAGCGCCGTGCCGCCCTGGTACTGCACGAAATGTCCGCGCTCTTCGTTCCAGAAGTTGTCCCAGATGTCGGCGTGGATCGCCTGACGGGTCTGGTCCCAGCGGGCAAAGGGCGCCGGCAGCGAACGTTTCGAGGCCAGGCGAATGGCCCGGTCCAGCGCTACCCAACACATCAGGCGCGAATGCAGGAAGTGATGTTGCTCACCGCGCATTTCCCAGATGCCTACGTCCTTGGTCTGCCAGGTCTCACAGACCTGATCGACCACTTCCATCACATGTTTCCAGCCTTCGTGGGAAATCGCGTCGCCGTATTTGTTGACCAGATAAACGGCGTCCATCAGTTCGCCGAAGATATCCAGTTGAATCTGGTTGTACGCGCCATTGCCGATGCGCACCGGTTTCGCGCCGCCATGCCCGGCCAAATGCGTGAGTTCGGTTTCCGGCAGTTCTTGGCGGCCGTCGATGGCGTAGAGGATGTTCAACTTCATCGACTGGCCGCTGCAATCGCTGACCCGTCCGCGCAGCCAGCGCATGTAGGCGTTGGCTTCGTCGACAAAGCCCAGGCGCATGAATGCGTAGACGGTGAAGGAGGCGTCGCGGATCCAGGTGTAGCGATAGTCCCAGTTGCGCTCGCCGCCGGGTGTTTCCGGCAGGCCGAAGGTGGCGGCGGCGAGGATTGCGCCGTGCTGGCGCGAGGTCAGCAGTTTCAGGGCCAGGGCCGAGCGGTTGACCATTTCCCGCCAGCGGCCGCGATAGTTGGACTGGCCGATCCAGTCGCGCCAGAACTTCAGCGTGCGTTCGATGCACAGTTGTGCGGCGCCTTCGGCGAAACGTGGGTCGTCGCTGGCGCCGAGCATGAATGCCGCCGTTTGATCCTGCTTGAGAGTGAATTGCGCGACGGCTGCGTCGTTATCGACGCTCAAGGTTTGATCCGAGGCCAGCCGAAGTGTTGGCTGCCCGCTGGCGCTGAACAGCACATCCTCTTTGTTGATGACGGCGCGGGTTTCAGCGCGGGCGTAGTCATGCCGAACGGCGCAGCGCAGATGAAACGTTGCCTGCCCGCTGACCACCCGCACCCGGCGCATCAACAGCGGCAGGGCGTCGTCGTTGTCGCCGATGGGCAGCAGGTCGGTGATTTCCACCACGGCGTGGTCGCTGAGCCAGCGGGTTTGCAGAACGTTGGTGTCCGGCAGGTAAATCTGTTCGCGCCGGGCATCGGGCAGGTCCGGAGCCAACTGGAAAATCCCCGCGTCGGGGGTATCCAGCAGCGAACAGAAGATCGACGGACTGTCGAACTCCGGCCAGCAGAAGAAATCCACGCTGCCCTTGTCATTGACCAGCGCTGCACTGCGCATGTCGCCGATGATGCCGTGGGCGTCGATGGGGCTTTGTCGTTCGCAAGGATGCTCAGCCATTGCCACGGAACTCCGGATAGAGGCTCATGCCGCCGTCGATGAACAAGGTGGTGCCGACGATGTAGTCGGAGGCATCGGAGGCGAGAAACACCACCGCGTTGGCCACGTCCTCGACATCGCCGATGCGACCGTAAGGGATGAGTTTGAGCAGGGCCTGGGCGGCGTCGCCTTCGGTGGCGTCTTTGTTGATGGCCGTGCGAATTGCCCCCGGCGCGATGCCGTTGATGCGGATGCGCTGCTGGCTGACTTCCTGGGCCAGGGTCTGCATCAATTGATCGACCCCGCCCTTGGACGCTGCGTAATTGACGTGCCCGGCCCAGGGAATGCGCTGGTGCACCGAACTCATGTGGATGATCTTGCCGGCGGCTCGCGACACGCCTTCGCGCACGCCCTGGCGGTTGAAGATCTGCAGCGCGGCGCGGGCGCAGAGGAACTGGCCGGTGAGGTTGACGCCGATCACCGCGTTCCAGTCGGCCAGCGACATATCCACAGCCGCCGCGTCTTTTTGCAGGCCGGAATTGGCCACCAGAATGTCCAGGGTGCCGAAGGCGTCGAGGGTCTGCTGGAACAGCCGCTCGACGTCATCTTCCTTCGAGACGTCGGCACCGATGGCGATGGCCTGACCACCGTCGGCGACGATCTGCCGGGCCAGCGCTTCGGCGGGCTCGGCCTGGCGGTTGTAGTTGATGACCACGGCGGCACCGGCAGCGGCCAGGGCTTTGGCGGCGCCGTGGCCGATGCCGGAACTGGCGCCGGTGACGAGAGCCACTTGGCGGGCGAGGGAAATCTGCATGCAGGGTCGCGCCTTGGGTTGAGGGCTTAATTAGCTGACTGATGAGCGGCGGCGAGAGTTCATCCGCGTACATGAAATGATCGACAGGTTTCTTTTGGGCGTTCCCGAGTACGCATGGGACGCGGAGCGTCCCGGGCTGCATTCCCACGCGGAGCGTGGGAACGATCAACGCCTCGGCGTGGGAGCGATCATCATGCGGCAGCGATTGGCCCTGCACGCCACAGGGACTTCACATTCCACCAACAATTGCGCGCTTCCCCGGCCGTCAGGCTTTGTGGCAACTTGGCCGCCCCTGATGAGGCTGCATCCGATGGCAAACCCTTACCGCGAACTGTTCAACGCCCCCGGCACCCGGGCTTTTGTGATTGCCGCGATGATCGCGCGCATGCCGATTTCCATGACTGGCATCGGCGTGATCACCATGCTTTCGCAATTGACCGGCGGCTATGCGTTGGCCGGCGGGGTGGCGGCGACGTTTGCGTTGGCCACGGCGTTTTGCGCGCCGCAGGTGTCACGGCTGGTGGACCGCTTTGGTCAGGGGCGGGTGTTGCCGGTGGCGGCGCTGATCGGCGGGGGCGCGCTGCTGATGTTGCTGCTGTGCACCCGTTTGCAGGCGCCGACCTGGACCCTGTTTGTCTGCGCCGCACTGGCCGGTTGCATGCCGAGCATGTCGGCGATGGCGCGGGCGCGCTGGACCGAAATCTATCGCGGCCAGCCGCAGTTGCAGACCGCGTATGCGCTGGAATCGGTGCTCGACGAAGTCTGCTTTATCGTCGGCCCGCCGTTGTCGGTGGGCTTGTGCGTCGGCGTGTTTCCCGAGGCCGGGCCGCTGGCGGCGTTGTTGATGCTGGCGATCGGCGTGACGGCGTTCGTCGCCCAGCGCAGCACCGAGCCGCCGGTGCATCCGCACGAATCGCAGCATCAGGGTTCGATCATTCGTTCGACCGACGTGCAATGGCTGCTGGCGTTGATGCTCGCCATGGGCGTGATTGTCGGCGTGGTGGATGTGGTCAGCGTCGCGTTCGCCCAGCAGCAGGGCCAGCCGGCGGCGGCGAGCATTGTGCTGTCGGTGTACGCCATCGGTTCCTGTCTGGCCGGTATCGCCTTCGGTGCAATGCGCTCGAAGCTGCCGTTGCCGCGCCTGTTTCTCTACGGCGGTCTGGCGACAGCGGTGACCACGCTGCCGTTGTTGCTGGCGAGCAACATTTTCGGGTTGGCCGTCGCGGTGTTCATCGCCGGGCTGTTCTTCTCGCCGACCCTGATCGTGGCGATGGCGTTGATCGAGCGCATCGTGCCACCGGCCAAACTCACCGAAGGCCTGACCTGGCTGGTGACGGGTTTGAGCATCGGCGTGGCCATCGGCGCTGCCGGTTCCGGCGCACTGGTGGATGCGTTCGGCGCGCGCAGCGGCTTCTGGCTGGCGATTGCCGCCGGGGCGGTGGTGCTGGGCTCTGCGGTGCAGAGCTTTCGTCACCTCAAATAATGGCGGTTACCAGCCCCGGCCCGAATTCACCCAGAAGTTGACCGACAGCGACGTCGACACCGACTCCACCTGATGGAACCAGCCTTCGGGCAGGAACAGCAGGTCGCCGGCCTCCAGCGTCACGCGCAGGAACGTCACGTTGCGTGCGGCGGGGAAGCGCTCATAGTCCGGCGCATCCGGGTTGAAATCGCAGCCATCCAGCCCACCTTCCGGCGCAGTGGACCAGGTGCCCAGCGCTTCGCGGTGGTGGGGCGCGGCGAGGGTGAACTTCTTCTGGCCCCAGACTTGGGCGAACAGGTTGTCGGAGTCGTCGCGGTGCAGCGGCGTCAGCGTGCCCTTGGGGCCGATCCAGATCCGTGGCGGGATGAACAGCGAGCCATCGAAGTAGGGCGGGTATTTGATCTGCTGCATCAGCGCGGCGGGCAGGATGTTGTTGCCCATGTAGGCCGGCGGCTCGCCGTCCGCACTCTTGGCCGCCGGGCTGTCCAGCGAAGCGATGAAATCGGCCATCGAGGTGGAGCGGAAATCCCGTTCGGTGGAGAAGGTTTTCTTCACGTAATCGCCGTGGCGGGTGATGCCTTGCAGTTCGGCGAAGTGCACCAGCGACTCTTCGCGGCTGAGCTTGAACAGTGGCCAGTCGTGCAAGGCATTGCTGATGACCAGCGGCGTGCCGAAGGGCAGGTAGCGCTCTTCGAATTCCTGAACTGACAACTCGCTGCGCGGCCGGCGCTCGACGACGGTCTGCACCGGTCGAGCGGCGGTGATGGTTTCACTGCGGCGCGGCGGGGTCGGATAGCGCTTGTTCATGTCGACTTTTTGCGCCGGTGCACCCCCGTGGCGGGCGTGGTCGATGATCTGCGGCAGCATCGTCGCCAGGCCCATGTTGCCGCCGATCTTCAAACGACCGCTGGCGAACAGCTCTTCGACGTTGGCGGTGCCGCTCATGATCCCGGCAAAATCGTTCGGCGCCACTTCAATGGTCACGTCCGGATTCGGGTGTCGACCGGCCTCGGTGCGGGTACTGGCCTTGACCTCGGACCAGCACGCCAGCTGTGGACCCAGCACGAATTGGAAAACGCCTTCGATGCCGACGGCGCCGGCATTGGCGAACAGCTTGCCCAGGATGGTCTGCAGGTCCACGGGGAATCCTCGTTGTTGTTTTGGCCTGAACGGTTAACGAGGGTTTGTGGGGGAAATTTAGCCACCGCCGACTAATTTGCCCTGCCGCTGATCCGTACCCTCTTGAAGAGACATTTTTTCGAGGGAAGCGTGGTGACCAAGTTGACCCTGCTGTGCCTGCCGTACTCCGGCGCCAGTGCCATGGTCTACAGCCGCTGGCGGCCGAAGCTGCCGCAATGGCTGCAATTGCAACCGGTGGAGCTGCCGGGGCGCGGCGCACGGTTCGACGAACCGCTGCACACCGACATGCGCGTACTGGCGATGCAACTGGCCAGGGAATTGCGCCCGGCACTCAAGACCCCGTATGCGTTGTTCGGCCACAGCCTGGGCGCATTGATGGCTTGTGAAATCGCCCATGCGCTGCGGGCGCTGGGCTGTCCGGAACCGGTGGCGCTGTTCGCCTCGGGCACCGCTGCACCGACCATGCGCGCCGATTACGACCGTGGTTTCGCCGATCCGAAGACCGACGCCGAGCTGATCGATCAGTTACGCACGCTCAACGGCACCAGCGAAGAAGTGCTGGCCAATGAAGAGTTGATGAGCCTGACCCTGCCGATCCTGCGCGCGGATTTCCTGCTGTGCGGCAAATTCCAGCCGTTGCAGCGCCCGTTGCTCAAATGCCCGGTGCACGTACTCGGCGGCAAGGCCGACAAGGCCACCACCGAACAACTGATCGGCTGGAGCAAGGAAACCTCCGGCAGCTTCTCGGTGGACATGCTGGCCGGCGGGCACTTCTTCATTCATGAGCACGAAGCCCGAGTGCTCAAGGTGATCAAGGATCAACTCGAGGTGCATCACCGGCGCCACAGCTTGATGGCTGCCGTCTAGCCCAACCTCCAACTCATCCTGAAAGCTGTGGGAGCGGGCTTGCCCCGGGCGGCGATCCGACGATAGCGATTTTTCAGTCAGCGCAGGGTTGACTGACAGACCGCTATCGCGAGCAAGCTCGCTCCCACAGTTGCTTCTGACACTTCTTCTCAATCGCTAATTTTTCCGGTCTGCATTCGTTTTATAGGGACGACGTGCCTTTGTGCTGCCTGCCTACTGATCCGGATGCCAAGAAATGAATGCAGAAGACTCCTTGAAACTCGCTCGCCGGTTTATCGGGTTGCCCCTGGAAAAGCGCCAGATGTTCCTGGCTGCCCTGGCGAAAGAAGGGGTGGATTTTTCCCGGTTCCCGATTCCCGCAGGCGTCGAGGCCGAGGACCGACAGGCGCTGTCTTATGCCCAGCAACGCATGTGGTTCCTCTGGCATCTGGACCCGCAAAGCGGCGCCTACAACCTGCCGGCGGCGGTGCGCCTGACCGGTCGCCTGAACCAGGCAGCGCTGGAGCAAGCCTTCGCCAGCCTGATCGAACGTCACGAAACCCTGCGCACGGTGTTCCAGCAGCAGCCTGACGACAGCCTGCTGCAAGTGCCGCTGCAACAACCGCTGGACATCCAGCGCATCGACCTCAGCGATTTGCCCGCCACCGAACGTGAAACCCGTGTTGCCGCCGCTGCGCAGGAGCAATCACTGCTGCCGTTCGACCTGGCCAACGGCCCGCTGCTGCGGGTGCGCCTGTTGCAACTGGCCGAGCAGGAGCACGTGCTGCTGCTGACCCTGCACCACATCGTCTCCGATGGCTGGTCGATGAACGTGTTGATCGACGAGTTCTGCCGCTTCTATGACGCCCACGATCAGGGCCGCGCTGCCGAACTGCCGCCGCTGGCGGTGCAATACAGCGACTACGCCCTGTGGCAGCGCCGCTGGCTGGAAGCGGGTGAACAACAGCGTCAACTCGACTACTGGCTGGCGCAGATGGGCGACGAACACCCGGTGCTGGAATTGCCGGTGGATCATCCGCGCCCAGTGCTGCCGAGCAATCAGGGCCAGCGTCTGGAAAGCGTGGTGGACGCCGCACTGGTCGAGCAATTGCGTGGCATCGCCCGTCAGCACGGGGTGACGTTGTTCATGCTGTTGCTCGGCACGTTCAATATTCTGCTGCACCGTTACACCGGGCAGACCGACCTGCGCGTCGGCGTGCCGATTGCCAACCGCAACCGCCGGGAAATCGAAGGGCTGATCGGCTTCTTCGTCAACACTCAAGTGCTGCGGGTGCAAGTGGACGGGCAGACCTCGATCGCCGATCTGCTGCGTGACCTCAAGGAAACCGCCCTCGGCGCCCAGGCCCATCAGGACTTGCCGTTCGAGCGTCTGGTCGAGGCGCTGAAACTGGAGCGCAGCCTCAGCTACAACCCGCTGTTCCAGGTGATGTACAACCACCAGCCGGAAGTCGCCGACGTCACCACGCTCAAGGTCGGCAGCGGTCTGGAGCTGGGCGTCATCGAGTGGGAAAGCCGCAGCACCCAGTTCGACCTGAGCCTGGACACCTACGAAAAGGGCGGGCAACTGCACGCGGCGTTCACCTATGCCACGGATCTGTTCGAGCCCGAAACCATCGAACGCATGGCGCGACACTGGACGAACTTGCTGCGCAGCATCGTCAGCGATCCGCAGCAGCGCGTCGGTGACATCGCGTTGCTCGAAACGACCGAGCTGGAACAACTGACTCAGGACTGGGGCCGCCACGATACCCAATGGCCGAGCGAGCGCCCGGTGCATCAATTGTTCGAAGCCCAGGCCGAGCTGACACCGGATGCCGTCGCGCTGATTTTCGACGGCCAGCGACTGACTTACGCCCAGCTCAACGCCCGGGCCAATCGCCTGGCGCGCACGTTGCTGGCGCAAGGTGTCGGCCCGGACGTGCTGGTGGGCGTGGCGGTGGATCGCGGACTGGAACTGATCGTCGCCATTCTCGCCGTGCTCAAGGCTGGTGGCGCTTATGTGCCGCTGGATCCGCAATACCCGCGTGATCGCCTGCTGTGCATGATCGAAGACAGCGGCACCCGCTTGCTGCTGACCCAAAGCCATTTGCTCGACCGTTTGCCGGTGCCGCAGAACGTACAGAGCCTGTGCCTGGATCAGGCCGAAGTCTGGGCACACACCGATGAAAGCAACCCGCAACGCTCGGTGTGGGCCGACAACCTGGCCTACGTGATGTTCACCTCCGGCTCCACCGGTCGCCCGAAAGGCGTCGGCATCAGCCACGGTGCCCTGAGCAAACACGCGTTCGCCTCGCAGCATTACTACGACCTGAGCGCCGCCGATTGCGCGTTGCAATTCGCGACCTTCAACTTCGATGCCTTCGGCGAGCAACTGTTCGGCCCGCTGACCTGCGGCGCCTCGGTAGTGCTGCGCGGCAACGAAGTGTGGGACAGCGAAACCCTGTACCGGAACATTGTGGAACACGGCATTACGGTCATGGACCTGACCACCGCTTACTGGAACATGATCGCCAAGGAGTTCGCCGCCGCCGGCCCGCGTGACTACGCGGCGCTGCGTCAGGTGCACAGTGGCGGTGAAGCGATGCCGCCGGAAGGGGTGCAGGCCTGGCGTCAGGCCGGGCTGGAACAGGTCAAATTGCTCAACACCTACGGCCCGACCGAAGCCACCGTCACCGCGACCACCCTCGATTGCAGCGATTACGTGTCCGGTCGTCAGCCGTTGCCGCTGACCCTGCCGATCGGTCAACCGCTGCCGGGCCGTCACACGTATCTGCTGGATGCCGATGGCCAGCCGACCCCGGTCGGCGTGGTCGGTGAACTGCTGATCGGTGGCGAGCTACTCGCACGCGGTTACTTCCAGCGTGCCGATCTGACCGCCGAACGCTTCATTCCCGACCCGTTTTCCAGCAGCGGGGCGCGCCTGTATCGCACCGGCGACCTGGCGCGTTACAACGCCCTCGGCCAGATCGAATACGTCGGCCGGGTTGACCATCAAGTGAAGATCCGTGGGTTCCGTATCGAGCTGGGCGAAGTCGAAGCGCGCCTGCTGGAACTGAGCGACGTCAGCGAAGCTGTGGTGCTGGCGGTGCAGGGTGGCAGCAGTCTGCAACTGGTGGCTTATGTGGTGCCGAAGGATGCGTCCGTGGTCGCGGCGTCCGCCGACGAACAAGGCGCGGCGCGGGAAGCGATCAAGGCGCAGCTCAAGGACAGCCTGCCTGACTACATGGTGCCGACGCAGCTGTTGTTCCTCGCCGAACTGCCCCTGAGCCCGAACGGCAAACTGGACCGCAAGGCCTTGCCGGCGCCGGACGCCAGCCAGATGCAACAGGCGTTCGTCGCGCCGCGCAGCGAGCTGGAACAGAAAATCGCCGGCATCTGGCAGGACGTGCTCAAGCTCGAGCAGGTCGGCCTCACCGACAACTTCTTCGAACTGGGCGGCGACTCGATCATCTCGATTCAGGTGGTCAGCCGCTCGCGTCAGGCCGGGATTCATTTCAGCCCCCGCGACCTGTTCCAGCACCAGACCGTGCAAGGTCTGGCCAGCGTGGCGCAGCAGGGCAGCGGTGGCGTGAGCATCGATCAGGGGCCGGTGACCGGCGAGCTGTCGTTACTGCCGATCCAGCAAGTGTTCTTCGAAGACCCGATTCCCCAGCGTCACCACTGGAACCAGGCGGTGCTGCTGCGCAGTCATCAACCCCTGAACGCCGAGGCACTGCTGCAAGCGCTGAACGCGTTGCTCGCGCACCACGACGGCCTGCGTTCGCGCTTCGTCGAAAGCACCGAAGGCTGGCGTGCCGAAGTCGCGCCGGGTGCGCACGATCCGGAACTGTTGTGGACCGCCGACAAGCTGGCCGACAGCGAACTGCAAGCGCTGTACACCAAGGCCCAACAAAGCCTGAGCCTGCAAAACGGCCCGCTGCTGCGCGCGGTGCTGGCGACCGTCGCCGATGGCAGTCAGCGTCTGTTGCTGGCGGTGCATCACCTGGTGGTGGACGGTGTTTCGTGGCGGATTCTGCTGGAAGACCTGCAACTGGCTTATCAACAAGCTGCGCAAAAAACCGCCATCAAGCTGCCGGCAAAAACCAGCGCCTACAAGGCCTGGGGCGAGCATCTGCAAGCTTATGCGGCGACCGAAGCGCTGCAAGCTGAACTGGAATTCTGGAAGCAACAACTCGACGGCGCGGCACTGGATCTGCCCTGCGACAACCCGCAGGGCAGTCTGCAAAGCCGTCATGCACTGGTGCTGCACAGCCGCCTCGACAAGTCTTTCACTCAGCAATTGCTGCAACAGGCGCCAGCGGCGTATCGCACGCAGGTCAACGATCTGCTGCTGACCGCGCTGGCGCGGGTCATCAACCGCTGGACCGGCCACGCCGACACCCTGATCCAACTGGAAGGCCACGGCCGCGAAGACCTGTTCGACGACCTTGACCTGACCCGCACTGTCGGCTGGTTCACCAGCCTGTTCCCGGTGCGCCTGACCTCGGCGTACTCCGTCGCGGCGGCGATCAAGCAGATCAAGGAACAACTGCGCGCCATTCCGAACAAGGGCATCGGTTTCGGCGTGCTGCGCCATCTCGGCGACGCGTCCACCCAGGCCAGCCTCAAGGCGCTGGCGATGCCGCGCATCACCTTCAACTACCTCGGCCAGTTCGACGGCAGCTTCGATGCCGAGGACGGTGCGCTGTTCAGCCCGGCCGGTGAAAACGCCGGGCTGGAGCAAAGCCTCGACGCGCCGCTGGACAACTGGCTGGGCGTTGAAGGTCAGGTCTACGACGGCGAACTCGACCTGCGCTGGGCCTTCAGCCGCGAGCAATTCAACGAGGCGACCATCGCCCATCTGGCTGAAGACTACGAGCGTGAACTCCAGGCTTTGATCAGCCATTGCTGCGACGCGAGCTCGATGGGCGTGACGCCGTCGGACTTCCCGCTGGCGCATATCGATCAGGCGCAACTGGACGCAATCCCGGTGCCGGCCGCCGGCATCGAAGACATCTATCCGCTGTCGCCGATGCAGCAGGGCATGCTGTTCCACACCTTGTACGAGCAGGGCACCGGCACTTACATCAACCAGTTGTGCGTCGATGTCGACGGCCTCGATCCCGAGCGTTTCCGCGCGGCGTGGCAAGCGACCATGGACGCCCACGACATCCTGCGCAGCGGCTTCATCTGGCAGGGCGAATTGCAGGAACAACTGCAAATCATCCATCGCCAACTGGCGCTGCCGTACACGCTGCTCGACTGGCGCGAGCGCAGCGACATTGCTCAGGCACTCAAGGACTTCACCGCTGCCGATCTGGCCGAAGGGTTCGACCTGACCCGGGCCGGGCTGCTGCGCGTGACCCTGATCCGCGTCAGCGATAACCGTCATCACCTGATCTTCACCAACCACCACATCCTGATGGACGGCTGGAGCAGCGCGCAGATGCTCGGCGAAGTGCTGCAACGTTATGCAGGCCAGCAACCACCGCGTCCGGTCAGCCGTTATTCGGATTACATCCAGTGGCTGCAACGTCAGGACGCGGCGGTCAGCGAAGCGTTCTGGCTGCAACAACTGGCGGATTTCCACGAGCCGACGGTGCTGGCGCAAGCCGCTGCCGGCGGTGGCGAGGTGCGCATTGAAGTCGGTCATCTGCTCAAACATTACGAGCTCGATGCGTCGCGCACCCGTCGCTTGAACGCGTTTGCCCGTGAGCAGAAAGTCACCGTCAACACCTTGGTGCAAGCCGCGTGGCTGTTGCTGTTGCAGCGCTACACCGGCAGCGCCTGTGTGGCGTTCGGCACCACGGTGGCCGGGCGTCCGGCGGAACTGGTGGGCATCGAGCAGCAGGTCGGTCTGTTCATCAACACCTTGCCGGTGATTGCCGGCAGTCGTCCGGACCAGACCGTGGCCGCATGGCTGGCGGCGGTGCAGGCGCAGAACCTGTCGCTGCGCGAGTTCGAACACACGCCGCTGGCGAGCATTCAGCGCTGGGCCGGGCAGGGCGGCGAGTCGCTGTTCGACACGCTGCTGGTGTTCGAGAACTTCCCGATTTCCGAAGCGCTGCAACACGGCACCGCCCAGGGCGTGGTGTTCGGCGAAGTCGCCAACCAGGATCAGACCCACTATCCGCTGACCCTCGGCGTGACGCTGGGCGAAACCCTGGCGCTGCACATGAGTTTCGACCAGGCGCATTTCAGCGTCGCCACCGTCGAGCGCCTGAGCGCACAGTTGCTGCACCTGCTGGAGCAGTTCGCCGAATCCGCCGAACGTCGTCTCGGTGAAATCGCCCTGGCCACGGCTGACGAACACGCGTGGCAACAGGCGCAAAACCATCCGCAGGCGTATCCGACCGATATCGCCGTGCACCAGCGCTACGCCCGCTTGGCGGCGCAGCAACCGGATCGCACAGCGGTGATTTTCGATGGCAAGCATTACAGCTACGGCGAACTGGATGCCCGGGCCAACCGTCTGGCCCATGAACTGGTAGCCCGTGGCGTGCGCGCCGAAGTGCGGGTCGGCGTGGCGATGCCGCGCGGCGAAGGGCTGATCGTTGCCTTGCTGGCGGTGCTCAAGGCCGGCGGCGCCTATGTGCCGCTCGACACCAGCTATCCGCGCGAGCGGCTGGCGTACCTGATGCAGGATTCCGGGCTGGCGCTGCTGCTGACTGATTCCCGCGTGTCGGCGCAACTGCCGATCGACGACGCCATGAGTGTGCTGGAACTGGATCGCCTCGACGTAAGCGGCCATTCGGCGCAGGCGCCGGTGGTGGCGATCGATCCGGACAACCTGGCCTACGTGATCTACACCTCCGGTTCCACCGGCAATCCGAAAGGCGTCAGCGTCACCCACGGGCCGCTGGGGATGCATTGCCTGGCCATCGGTGAGCGCTATGAAATGCGCGACAGCGATTGCGAATTCCACTTCATGTCGTTCGCCTTCGACGGCGCCCATGAACGCTGGCTGACCAGCCTGACCCACGGCGGCTCGCTGCTGATCCGCGACGACAGCCTGTGGACGCCGGAGCAGACCTACAACGCGATGATCGAGCACGGCGTGACCGTGGTCGCGTTCCCGCCGGTGTACCTGCAACAACTGGCCGAACACGCCGAACGCGTGGGCAATCCGCCACAGGTGCGGATCTACTGCTTCGGCGGTGATGCGGTGCCGAATGCGAGTTTCGAACGGGTCAAGCGTGCGCTCAACCCGGAATACATCATCAACGGCTACGGCCCGACCGAAACCGTGGTCACGCCGCTGATCTGGAAGGCCGGTCGCGATGTGCCGTGCGGCGCTGCCTATGCACCGATCGGCAGCCGCATCGGCGACCGCAGCGCCTACGTGCTCGATGCCGATCTGAACCTGTTGCCCCAAGGCATGGCCGGCGAGCTGTACCTGGGTGGCAGCGGTGTGGCCCGTGGTTACCTGAATCGTCCGGCGATGACCGCCGAGCGCTTTGTCGCGGATCCGTTCAGCACAACCGGTGGCGTGCTGTACCGCACCGGCGACCTGGTGCGCCAGCGCGCCGACGGCACCTTCGATTACCTGGAACGCATCGACAACCAGGTGAAGATCCGTGGTTTCCGCATCGAACTGGGCGAGATCGAAGCCAGTCTGCAAGCCCTCGACGGCGTGCGCGAAGCGGTGGTCGTGGCCCAGGAAAGCGCCGGCAGCAAACGGCTGGTGGCGTACGTGGTCGGTGACTCGCAACAGGCGGATTTCGCCGAGCAACTGCGGGCGCAACTCAAGGCCACCTTGCCGGCGCACATGGTCCCGGCCTACGTGCTGACCCTTGAGCGCATGCCGCTGACGCCGAATGGCAAACTCGATCGCAAGAACCTGCCCAAGCCTGACGTCAGTCAGTTGCAGCAAACCTACGTGGCGCCGCAAAGCGCACTGGAACAGCAACTGGCAACGATCTGGCAGGACGTGCTGAAGCTGGAGCGCGTCGGCCTGACCGACAACTTCTTCGAGCTGGGCGGCGATTCGATCATCTCGATCCAGGTGGTCAGCCGCGCCCGTCAGGCCGGGTTGCGCTTCACCCCGAAAGACCTGTTCCAGCACCAGACCATTCAGGCGCTGGCCAATGTGGTGCAGACCGGCGAGCCGGTGCAGCAGATCGATCAGCGACCGGTGACCGGTGAAACCGCGTTGCTGCCGATTCATCAGTGGTTCTTCGCCCAGCCGATTCCCGACCGTCATCACTGGAACCAGTCGGTGATGCTCAAGACCGCTCAGCCGTTGGATGCTTCCGTTCTGGAGCAGGCACTGGATGCGCTGGTCGTGCATCACGACAGCCTGCGCCTGGACTTTGCCGAGCAAGGACAGGGCTGGACGGCGCAGTACCGCGATGTTGAAACCCAAGCCGGCGAAACCGTGCTGTGGCAAGTCGAGGTCGCCGATCTGGCGGCCCTCGAAGTGCTCGGTAATCAGGCCCAGCGCAGCCTGCAACTGAGCGGCGGTTCGCTGATCCGCGCGGTGCTGGCGAACCTGGCCGATGGCGGCCAGCGTCTGTTGCTGGTGGTCCATCACCTAGTGGTGGATGGTGTGTCGTGGCGGATTCTGTTCGAAGACCTGCAAAGCGCTTACCGGCAGATCCAGTCGGGGGCGGCCGTGCAGCTGCCGGCCAAGACCAGCGCTGTGAAAGCCTGGACCGAAGCGTTGCAGGACTACGCCGGCAGTGCGCCGCTGCAAGCCGAACTGGGCTTCTGGCAGCAACAACTGCAAGGCGCATCGAACGCGTTGCCGTGCGACAACCCGCAGGGCGGCCAGCAACATTGCCAGGCGCTGGCGATCCGCACGCCGCTGGACAAGACCCTGACCCGTCAACTGCTGCAAGAGGCCCCGGCGGCCTATCGCACCCAGGTCAACGATCTGCTGTTGACCGCGCTGGCGCGGGTGATGGTGCGCTGGACCGGTGACGACAATGTGCTGGTGCAACTGGAAGGGCACGGTCGTGAAGACCTGTTCGATCACGTCGACCTGACCCGCACCGTGGGCTGGTTTACCAGCCTGTTCCCGGCAAAGCTGACCCCGACCGCCGACCTCGGCGCCTCGCTGAAACAGATCAAGGAACAGCTGCGGGCGATCCCGAACAAAGGCATCGGTTTTGGTGCGCTGGCGCATCTGGGTGACGACCACGCCCGGGCCAGCCTGCAAGCGCTGCCGACGCCGCGCCTGACCTTCAACTATCTGGGTCAGTTCGACGGCAGTTTCGATGCCGGCGACGAAGCGCTGTTCGTGCCGACCAGCGAATCCGGCGGCGAAGAAGTGAATATGCAAGGCCCGCTGGGCAGTCCCCTGGCCCTCGACGGCAAGGTGTTCAACGGCGAGCTGGACCTGAGCTGGACCTTCAGCCGTGAGATGTTCGAGCCGGCGACCATCCAGCGTCTGGCCGACGATTACCTGCAGGAACTGACCGCGCTGATCGCCCATTGCTGCGACAGCGCCAACCGTGGCGTGACCCCGTCGGACTTCCCGCTGGCGAGCCTGACCCAGGCCCAGCTCGACGTGCTGGCGCCGCAGCCACAGACCATCGACGACATCTACCCGCTGTCGCCGATGCAGCAGGGCATGCTGTTCCACACCCTGCTCGAACACGGCAACGGCGACTACATCAACCAGATGCGTCTGGACGTCGATGGCGTCGACCCGCAGCGGTTCCGCGCCGCGTGGCAAGCGGCGGTGGATGCCCATGACATCCTGCGCACCGGTTTTGTCTGGCAGGGCGATCTGGAGCAGCCGGTGCAAGTGGTGCAGCGCCAGCTCGAAGTGCCGTTCCGGGTACTCGACTGGAATGGTCAGAGCGACCTGGATGCCGCGCTGAAAAATCTTGCCGATGAAGAACGTGCCCAAGGCCTCGACCTGACCCGCGCACCGTTGTTGCGTCTGGTGCTGGTGCGCATCGCTGCGAGCCGTCATCACCTGATCTACACCAACCATCACATCCTGATGGACGGCTGGAGCAGCGCGCAGTTGCTCGGCGAAGTGTTGCAGCATTACAGCGGCGAAGCGGTGCCGCGTCCGAGCGGGCGCTACCGCGATTACATCGCCTGGCTGCAGCGTCAGGACGCTGCGACCGCCGAAGCCTACTGGCTGGCGGCGCTGGGCAACCTGCAAGAGCCGACGCGTCTGGCCGATGCCATCGTGCGGCCGAGTGCCGGTCTGCCGAGCGTCGGTTACGGCGATCATTTCCAGGTGCTGGACGCCGGTCTGACTCAGCGTCTGGGCGAGTTTGCCCGGGCTTCGAAAGTCACCGTCAACACCCTGGTGCAAGCCGCGTGGCTGCTGCTGTTGCAGCGCTACACCGGCAAGGATTGCGTGGCGTTCGGTGCCACGGTCGCCGGGCGCCCGGCGGATCTGCCGGGGGCCGAGCAGCAGGTCGGTCTGTTCATCAACACCTTGCCGGTGATCGCCGCGCCACAAGCGCAGCAGAGCCTGGCCAGCTGGCTGCAAGGCGTGCAGGCGCAGAACCTGGCGCTGCGCGAGTTCGAGCACACGCCGCTGGCGCAGATCCAGCGCTGGGCCGGGCAGGGCGGTGATGCGTTGTTCGACAGCCTGATGGTGTTTGAGAACTACCCGATTGCCGAAGCGCTGGAGCAAGGCGCGCCGCAGGGCCTGCGATTCGGTCCGGTGGAGAACCACGAGCAGACCAACTACCCGTTGACCCTGCTGGTGCATCTGGGCGTCGAACTGTCGGTGCACTTCAGCTATCAGCGCGACCGTTTTGCCGACGTCGGCGTGGCGCAACTGGGCGCGCACTTGCAGCGTTTGCTGGAGCAGATGACCGAGGCGGGCGAGCGCTCGCTCAGCCAATTGCGTCTGATCGAAACGGCGCCGGTGTCCACCGATTTCGTCACCGAGCTGTGCATTCACCAGAGCATCGCCCGTCAGGTCGCCGCGACCCCGGATGCACGGGCCGTGACCTTCGCCGACACGCAACTGACCTACGCCGAACTGGACGCCCGGGCCAACCGTCTGGCGCACAAGTTGATCGAACTCGGCGTCGGCCCGGAAGTGCGGGTGGGCGTGGCGTTGCCGCGTTCCGAGCAGTTGCTGATTGCACTGCTGGCGGTGCTCAAGGCTGGCGGCGCCTACGTGCCGCTGGACCCGGACTACCCGGCCGACCGCGTGGCCTACATGCTCGAAGACAGCCGCGCGCGAGTGTTGCTGACTGAGCAGGAACTGGCGGCCACGTTGACCGTGCCGTCCGAGACTCAAGTGTTGTTGCTGGATCAGATCGCGCTGGATGCCTATTCGGTTCAGGCACCGCAAACCGCCGTGACCCCGGACAACCTCGCCTACGTGATCTACACCTCCGGTTCCACCGGCAAGCCGAAAGGCGTGGCGATTGCCCATCGCAACGTCATGGCGCTGATCGACTGGTCGGCCAAGGTCTACCGCCGCGAAGACATTCAAGGCGTGCTGGCCTCGACCTCGGTGTGCTTCGACCTGTCGGTGTGGGAGCTGTTTGTGACCCTGGCCAACGGCGGCTCGCTGATCATCGCCCGCAATGCACTGGAGCTGCCGCAACTGCCGGCCCGGGATCAGGTGCGCCTGATCAACACCGTGCCGTCGGCGATCAACGCGTTGCAGCGCGCCGGGCAGATTCCGCCGGGTGTGCGGATCATCAACCTGGCGGGCGAACCGCTCAAGCAAGGGCTGGTGGACGCGCTTTATCAGCAGTCGACGGTCGAGCATGTCTACGACCTGTACGGCCCGTCGGAAGACACCACGTATTCGACCTGGACCCGCCGCGCAGCCGGTGGTCAGGCACGGATCGGCCGCGCGCTCGATCACTCCGCCAGCCACTTGCTCGATGCCGATCTGCAAGCGGTGCCGCACGGCGTGTCGGCCGAGCTGTACCTGTCCGGTGCCGGTGTCACGCGCTGTTATCTGGGCAAGGCGGCGATGACCGCCGAGAAGTTCGTGCCCAACCCGTTCGCCCGCAACGGCGAGCGCCTCTACCGCACCGGCGACCTGATCCGTCAGCGCGAAGACGGTGAGCTGGAGTACATGGGCCGGATCGACCATCAGGTAAAAATCCGTGGTTTCCGTATCGAACTCGGCGAAATCGAAGCGCGCCTGCTGGCGCAACCGGGCATCAGCGAGGCGGCCGTGCTGGCCGTCGAGGCCGAGGGTGGCGCGCAATTGGTGGCCTATGTGGTCGCTCCACAGTTGGACGTGTACGACGGTGAAGCGCAGCGCCAACTGCGCGACGGACTAAAGACTGGCCTCAAGTCTTCGTTACCTGACTACATGATTCCCGCGCACCTGCTGTTCCTTGAGCAGTTGCCCCTGACCCCCAACGGCAAGCTCGACCGCAAGGCGCTGCCGTTGGTGGATGCCAGCCAGATGCAGGCCGCGTATGTCGCGCCGCAGTCGGAGCTTGAGCAACAGGTCGCGGCAATCTGGCAGCAAGTGCTCACCGTGGAACGCATCGGTCTGAACGATCACTTCTTCGAACTCGGCGGGCACTCGCTGCTGGCGGTCAATGTCGTGTCGCGCATCGCCCTCGAACTGGGCCTGACGCTGACGCCGCAACTGTTATTCCAGCACCCCGTCCTGAGCGACTTTGTCGCTCACCTCAATACAGGAGGCGGGGCAATCAACGAACAGAAACTGAACAAGCTGGAAGCCCTGCTTGACGATATGGAGGAGTTCTGATGGACACGAGTGTTGCTTTGAGGATTGCCAAGCGCTTTATCACTCTGCCGCTGGACAAACGTAAGCTCTACCTGGAAAAGATGCTCGAAGAGGGCGTCTCGCCGGCCAACCTGCCGATTCCGGAAACTCGCTCAAGCTTCGAGGCGATCCCGCTGTCCTACGCCCAGGAACGCCAGTTGTTCCTGTGGCAGATGGACCCGCACAGCACCGCGTACCACATTCCCAGCGCCCTGCGGTTGAAGGGTCGGCTGGATGTCGCGGCGCTGGAGCGCAGTTTCAACGCCGTGGTCGCCCGCCACGAAAGCCTGCGCACCACGTTCGTCGAGCAGGGTGAAACCTTCTGCCAGAAGGTTCACGCGCAGATGCCGCTGAGCATCACGGTCGAGACGCTGGCGGCCGGTCAGGACGCCGACGCTGCAATTAAGGCGTTCGTCGAACAGGAAACCGCGCGTCCGTTCAATCTGCAACAGGGCCCCTTGCTGCGGGTGTCGTTGCTCAAGGTCGGCGAAGACGATCACGTGCTGGCGCTGATCCAGCACCACATCATCTCCGATGGCTGGTCGATGCAAGTGCTGGTCGGCGAGCTGATCAAGCATTACGCCGCCGACACCGGCGGCCAGTCCCTGAGCCTGCCGCCGCTGGAAGTGCAATACGCCGACTACGCGATCTGGCAGCGTCACTGGCTGGAGGCCGGCGAGCGTGAGCGGCAGCTGAAATACTGGATCGACACCCTCGGCGGCGAACAGCCGGTGCTGGAATTGCCGATCGATCATCCGCGCCCGGCGGTGCAAAGCTTCCGTGGTGCGCGCCTTGATCTGAACCTGCCGACCGCATTGGGCGATGCCCTCAAGCAACTGGCCCAGCGCGAAGGCGCCAGTCTGTTCATGGTGCTGCTGGCGTCGTTCCAGGCCTTGCTGCACCGCTACAGCGGCCAGTCGCAGATCCGCGTCGGCGTGCCGACCGCCAACCGCAACCGGGTTGAAACCGAAGGCTTGATCGGCTTCTTCGTCAACACCCAGGTGCTGAGCGCGGACGTCCATGGACAACTGCCGTTCAATCAATTGCTGGCACAGGTCAAGCAATCGGCGATGGCGGCCCAGGCCCATCAGGATCTGCCGTTCGAGCAACTCATCGAAGCCCTGCAACCGGAACGCAGCCTGAGCCACAGCCCGGTGTTCCAGGTGATGTACAACCACCAGGCGGTGAACGACCAGACCCAGCGTCAGAGCCAGGTGCAACTGCCGCAACTGAGTGTCGAGGACATCGTCTGGGAGGGCCGCACCGCGCAGTTCGACCTGACCCTCGGCACGTACGAATCCAGCGAAGGCGTGGCGGCGGAACTGACCTACGCCACCGACCTGTTCAAACCGCAAACCATCGAGCGTCTGGCGCGCCACTGGCTGAATCTGCTGCAAGGCATCGTCGCCGCGCCGAATCAGCGTGTCGGCGAACTGCCGCTGCTGGAAACCACCGAACATCAAGTGCTGTTGCAGGACTGGAAACGCGTGGTCGATCACGCCGCACCAGCGCCGTGCGTGCAGCAACGCATTGCCCTGCAAGCCGAGCAAACGCCTGACGCCACCGCGCTGATCATCGGCGAAGACCAACTGACTTATGGTGAATTGAATGCGCGTGCCAACCAGCTCGCGCACAAGCTGATCGAGCTGGGCGTCGGCCCGGATCGACTGGTCGGCATCGCGGTCGAGCGCAGCGTGGAAATGATCGTCGGCCTGCTGGCGATCCTCAAGGCTGGCGGCGCCTACGTGCCGCTGGACCCGGCGTATCCGGAAGATCGTCTGGCCTACATGATCGAGGACAGCGGTATCGAATTGCTGCTGACTCAGTCGCACTTGCAGACGCTGCTGCCGATCCCGGCCGGCCTCGCCACAGTGCTGCTGGATCAACCGCAGGACTGGTTGGCGGCGTACCCGACCACCGCGCCTGACGTGGCCGTGAACGGCGAGCACCTGGCCTACACGATTTACACCTCGGGCTCGACCGGCAAGCCTAAAGGCGTGATGGTCCGCCACGCCGCCCTGAGCAACTTTGTCGCGAGCATGGTCGAGCAACCGGGCATCGCTGCGGCGGATCGCATGCTGTCGCTGACCACCTTCTCGTTCGATATTTTCGGCCTGGAAATCTACGGCCCGCTGCTGGCCGGCGCCGCCGTGGTGCTGACCGGCAAAGACGTGCATCAGGATCCGCAAGCGGTGCTCGAACTGATCGCCCGCCACGGCGTGACCATGCTGCAAGCCACGCCTTCGACCTGGCGCATGCTGCTGGACAACGAACACGCCTCGATTCTCGACGGCCGCACTTTCCTGTGTGGCGGTGAAGCGCTGCCCCAGGAATTGGCGCAACGCATGCTGGCGCGCTCGCCGAAGGTCTGGAACCTCTATGGCCCGACCGAAACCACGATCTGGTCGGCGCTGCATCCGCTGAGCGTGGACAACAGCCGTCCGTTCCTCGGCAAACCGATCGACAACACCGCGCTGTACATTCTCGGCAGTGATCTGGAACTCAATCCGCTCGGCGCGCCGGGCGAGCTGCTGATCGGCGGCGATGGCCTGGCACGGGGTTATTTCCAGCGGCCTGCGCTGACCGCCGAACGCTTTGTGCCGGATCCGTTCTCGACCACCGGCGAGCGTCTGTATCGGACCGGCGACTTGACCCGTTACCGCGCCGAAGGCGTGATCGAATACATCGGGCGGATCGACCATCAGGTGAAAATCCGTGGTTTCCGTATCGAGCTGGGCGAAATCGAGGCGCGCCTGTTGGCGCTCGACAGCGTGCGCGAAACCGTGGTCGTCGCTCAGGACGGCCCGACCGGCCCGCAACTGGTGGGCTACGTGGTGCCGGCGTCCGGCGAGGCGCTGGACGCTGACGGTGAAGCCGCATTGCGCGCTGCACTGAAGGCCAGCCTCAAGGCTGAGCTGCCGGAGTACATGGTGCCGGCGCATTTGCTGTTCCTCGCGCAACTGCCGCTGACCCCCAACGGCAAAGTCGACCGCAAGGCCTTGCCGGTGCCCGACGCCAGCCAGTTGCAATCGACCTACATCGCGCCGCAGACCGCCACCCAGCACACCGTCGCCGACATCTGGCAAGCGGTGTTGAAGCTGGAGCAGGTGGGGCTGGGCGACAACTTCTTTGAACTCGGCGGCCATTCGCTGCTGGTGACCCAGGTCGTTTCGCGGGTGCGCCAGGCGCTCAACGTGCAAGTGCCGCTGCGCACTTTGTTCGAACACAGCACGCTGGTGGATTTCGTCGCCGCTCTCGGCGTCGAGCAGGCGCAGCAGGAGCCGCCAATTTTGGCGTTGCCGCGTCTGCAACCGCTGACGCTGTCCTACGCTCAGGAGCGTCAATGGTTCCTCTGGCAACTGGAGCCGACCAGCACCGCTTACCACGTGCCGGCCGCACTGCGCCTGCGCGGCGAACTGGACCTGCCGGCGTTGCAGCATAGCTTCGATGCGCTGATCGCCCGCCACGAATCCCTGCGCACCTGCTTTGTCGAGGAGCAGGGCCAGACCCTGCAAGTGATCCAGGCTCACGCATCGCTGGACATCGCCGTCGAAAGCATCGACAGCCAGCTGGATGACTCCGCGCTGCAAGCCCTGGTCGCTGCCGAAACCCTGCACCTGTTCGACTTGCAGAAAGGCCCGTTGCTGCGGGTCAAGCTGCTGCGTCTGGCCGCCGATGACCACGCGCTGATCATCACCTTGCACCACATCGTCTCCGACGGCTGGTCGATGGGCATCATGGTCAACGAGCTGGTGGCGTTGTATGCCGCGCACAGCGAAGGCAAGACTGTGCAGTTGCCGGCATTGCCGGTGCAGTACGCCGACTACGCCGTGTGGCAGCGCCAGTGGATGGATGCCGGTGAACGCGAGCGCCAACTGAGCTACTGGACCGCACAACTGGGCGACGGCGACCAGCCGTTGCTGGAACTGCCGACCGACCGTCCGCGTCCGCCGGAGCAAAGCTACCGGGGCGCGCGTCAGGACATTCCGCTCAGCGCGGAATTGGCCGCCGGCCTCAAGCAGGTCGCACAACGGGAAAACGTCACTCTGTTCGCGCTGCTGCTGGCGTCGTTCCAGACCCTGCTGCATCGCTACAGCGGTCAGGCCGATATTCGCGTCGGCGTGCCGGTGGCCAACCGCAATCGGGTCGAGACCGAAGGCCTGATCGGTTTCTTCGTCAACACGCAGGTGCTGAAGGCAGAGTTCGACAGTCAGCAGTCTTTCCGCAACCTGTTGCAGCAAGTGAAGAACACCGTGCTCGGTGCCCAGGCCCATCAGGACCTGCCGTTCGAGCAACTGGTCGATGCGCTGCAACCGGAGCGCAGCCTGAGCCACAGTCCGCTGTTCCAGGTGCTGCACAACCACCAGAGCCAGGCCCGTCAGGCCGAAGGCGCGACGCGTCTGCCGAAGATCGAGATCGAAGGCCTGAGCTGGGTCTCGCACACCGCGCAGTTCGACCTGACCCTCGACACTTTCGAATCGGCGGACAACGTCTGGGCCGAACTGACTTACGCCACCGACCTGTTCGACGCGGTGACCATGGAACGTCTGGCACAGCACTGGACGAATCTGCTGCGCGGCATCGTCGCCGATTGTGCCCAGCGCATCGCCGAGCTGCCGTTGCACGAGGCGGCTGAACGTCAGGCCACGCTGCTGCAATGGAACCCGGCCGTGGCCGATTTCCCGAGCGAGGCGTGCCTGCACCAACTGATCGAAGCGCAGGCCGCGCGTGCGCCGCAAGCGGTGGCCGTGACCTACGGCGAACAGACCCTGAGCTACTTTGAGCTCAACAGCCGCGCCAACCAGTTGGCCCACAAGCTGATTGCCAGCGGTGTCGGGCCGGACGTGCGCGTCGGTCTGGCGGTGGAGCGCAGCCTGGAAATGCTCGTCGGCCTGCTGGCGATTCTCAAGGCCGGCGGTGCCTATGTGCCGCTCGACCCGACGTATCCGGAAGATCGTCTGGCCTACATGATCGGCGACAGCGGCATCGGCCTGCTGTTGACCCAGAGTCATCTGCTCGGGCGTCTGCCGGTGCCGGACACAGTGCGCAGCGTGATGCTCGATCAGGAACGCGACGGCCTCGAAGGCTACAGCGACAGCAACCCGCAGGTGTCCATGAGCCCGGATAACCTGGCTTACGTGATCTACACCTCCGGTTCCACCGGCCAGCCGAAAGGCACCTTGCTCGCCCATCACAACGTGCTGCGCCTGTTCAAGGCCACCGACGCCTGGTTCGATTTCGGCCCGCAGGATGTCTGGAGCCTGTTCCATTCCTACGCGTTCGACTTCTCGGTCTGGGAAATCTTCGGGGCGCTGCTGTACGGCGGCAAACTGGTGGTGGTGCCTTACGAGACCAGCCGTTCGCCGGAAGATTTCTACGCCTTGCTGTGCCGTGAAGGGATCACTGTTCTCAACCAGACGCCGTCGGCGTTCAAGCAACTGATGCAAGTGGCGTGCGCCCCGGAACACGCGGCGGCGCAACCGTCCCTGCGTTACGTGGTATTCGGTGGCGAGGCGCTGGAGGTCAAGAGCCTGCGCCCATGGTTCGAGCGCTTCGGCGACCGGGCCCCGCAACTGATCAACATGTACGGCATCACCGAAACCACGGTTCACGTGACCTATCGGCCGATCTCGCTGGCCGACCTGCAACGCGATGCCAGCAGCCCGATCGGCGAGCCGATTCCGGACTTGTCCTGGTACTTGCTCGACGGCGATCTGAACCCGGTGGCCAAGGGTTGCATCGGTGAGCTGTACGTCGGCCGCGCCGGTCTGGCCCGGGGGTATCTGAACCGTCCGGACCTGACCACGCTGCGCTTCATTCCCGATCCGTTTGCCGCCGATGGCGGTCGTCTGTACCGCACCGGTGACCTGGCGCGCTATCGCGCCGACGGCGTGATCGAATACATCGGCCGGATCGACCATCAGGTGAAGATTCGCGGCTTCCGCATCGAACTCGGCGAGATCGAAGCGCAGCTGCTCGAACAAGCCGCCGTGCGTCAGGCCGTGGTGCTGGCGCAACCGGGTCTCAGTGGTCAGCAACTGGTGGCGTACCTGGTGCCGAGCGATGCTGCATTGCTCGACGCCGACGCTGCCGAACAGGCCCGGTGGCGCGACAGCGTGCGGGCCGCGCTCAAGGAAAACCTGCCGGATCACATGATCCCGGCGCACCTGTTGCTGCTCGAACAATTGCCGCTGACCGCCAACGGCAAACTCAACCGCAGTGCCTTGCCGTCCCCGGATGCGAGTCAGGCGCAGCAGGCTTATCAGGCACCGCAAAGCGAACTGGAACAGCGTCTGGCCGAGATCTGGCAGGACGTGCTGAAGCTGCCGCAAGTCGGTCTGAACGACAACTTCTTCGAGCTGGGCGGCGATTCGATCATCTCGATTCAAGTGGTCAGCCGCGCCCGTCAGGCCGGCATTCGTCTGAATCCCAAAGATCTGTTCCAGCACCAGACCATCCAGCGTCTGGCGCTGGTCGCGCAGATCGGTGACAGCGAGTCGACCATCGATCAGCAACCGGTCACCGGCCCGGCGTTGCTGCTGCCGATCCAGCAGCAGTTCTTCGAGGACGAAATCCCCGAGCGTCACCACTGGAACCAGTCGGTGCTGCTCAAGCCGCGTCAGCCACTGGCGGCCGAAAAGGTCGAGCAAGCGTTGCGTGCGCTGGTCATTCATCACGATGCCTTGCGCCTGAGTTTCAGCCAGCAGGGCAACGTCTGGCAGGCCGAGCACCTGGCGGTCGACGCCTTGCCGCAAGACCTGCTCTGGCAGGAAACCATTGCCGACATCGCGGATCTCGAAGCCTTGGGCAACCGCGCCCAGCGCAGCCTCGACCTGCAAAGCGGCCCGCTGCTGCGTGCGGTGCTGGCCAATCTGGCCGATGGCAGCCAACGCCTGTTGCTGGTGATCCATCACCTGGCGGTGGACGGCGTGTCGTGGCGGATTCTGCTGGAAGACCTGCAAACCGCTTATCAGCAAGCCACCGACGGTCAGGCCCTGAGCCTGCCGGCCAAGACCAGTGCCTTCAAGGACTGGAGCGAACACTTGCAGCGCTACGCCAACAGCCCGGCGTTGCAGGAAGAACTGGCGTACTGGCAGGCCTGCCTGAGCGACGTCAGCACCGATCTGCCGTGCAAGCGTCTCGACGCCGGCCAGCAAAACCGTCTGGCGCAAACCGTGCAGACACGTCTCAGCGCGGAGCTGACCCGGCAGCTGTTGCAAGAAGCCCCGGCGGCCTATCGCACCCAGGTCAACGACCTGCTGCTGACCGCGCTGGCCCGAGTGATCGGGCGCTGGAGCGGGCAGCCGTCGACCCTGATTCAACTGGAAGGTCACGGTCGCGAAGAGCTGTTCGACGGCGTCGACCTGACCCGCACCGTGGGCTGGTTCACCAGCCTGTTCCCGGTGCGTCTGACCCCGGCCGAAGGTGCGGACGATTCGATCAAGCGGATCAAGGAACAACTGCGCTCGATCCCGAACAAGGGCATCGGTTTCGGCGCGCTGCGTCACCTCGGTGATGCCGAGGCGCAAAGCAGCCTGAAGGCGTTGCCGACCCCGCGCATCACCTTTAACTACCTCGGTCAGTTCGATGGCAGTTTCGAGGCCGATGACGGCGCGCTGTTCGCGCCGGCCCCGGACAATGCCGGTCTGGAACAAAGCCTGGATGCGCCGCTGGGCAACTGGCTGACCCTCAACGGTCAGGTGTATGGCGGTGAACTGAGTGTCGGCTGGACCTTCAGCGAAGAACGTTTCGACAGCGCCACCATTGAAGCGCTGGCCCGCGACTACGCCGATGAACTCGCCGCGCTGATTGGCCATTGCCTGACGCCGGGCGTGGAAGGCCTGACCCCGTCGGACTTCCCGCTGGCGGGTCTGACCCAGGCCCAGCTCGACGGTTTGCCGACTTCGCCACGTCTGGTCGAGGACATTTATCCACTGTCGCCGATGCAGCAGGGCATGTTGTTCCACACCCTCTACGCGCAGCAGTCGGGCGATTACATCAACCAGATGTGCGTGGCCGTGGACGGTTTGCAGGTCGAGCGTTTCCGCGAGGCCTGGCAAGCGGCGATGGACAGCCATGACGTGCTGCGCAGCGGTTTCGTCTGGGAAGGTGATCTGCCCCATGCGTTGCAAGTGGTGCACAAGGGGTTGCAGGTGCCGTTCAGCGTGCTCGACTGGCGTGAGCGCAGCGATCTGGAACAGGCCCTGAGCGAGCTGGAACGTGCGCAGCGTCAGCAAGGTTTTGACCTGCACGCAGCCCCGTTGCTGCGGTTGGTTGTGGTGCGGGTGGCAGCCGAGCGCTTCCACCTGATTTACACCTCGCACCACATTCTGATGGACGGCTGGAGTAACTCGCAGCTGCTCGGCGAGGTCTTGCAGCGCTACCACGGCCAGGCGCCGGTGAGCGGTGCCGGACGCTATCGCGATTACATTCAGTGGCTGGCGCAGCAGGACGCGCAGGTCACGGAAAACTTCTGGAAGGGCCAACTGGCCGATTTCGACATGCCGACCTATCTGGCCGATGCGGTGCCGCACAGCGCGGACAGCTCGGTGGCAGGCCAGGGCGAGCACCTGCTCACGCTCGACACTAGCGCGACCGCTGAACTCAACCGTTTTGCCCGCGTGCAAAAGGTCACGGTCAACACCCTGGTGCAGGCCGCGTGGCTGTTGCTGCTGCAGCGCTACACCGGGCAGGACACGGTGGCGTTCGGTGCCACGGTGTCGGGTCGTCCGGCGCAGTTGAGCGGCGTCGAAGGCCAGATCGGCCTGTTCATCAACACCTTGCCGATCATCGCCAGCCCCCGTGCCGAGCAGCCGTTGTCGCAATGGCTGCAACAGGTGCAGGCGCAGAATCTGTTGCTGCGCGAGCAGGAACACACGCCGCTGTTCGACATTCAGCGCTGGGCCGGGCAGAGCGGGGAGGCGTTGTTCGACAACATTCTGGTGTTCGAGAACTACCCGATTGCCGAAGCCTTGCAACAAGCCGCGTCGGATGACCTGCGCTTCGGTGAGGTCGACCGTTACGAGCAGACCAACTATCCGCTGACGTTGATGGTCAACCTCGACCAGCAGCTGACCGTGCACTTCAGCTATCAGCGCACAAGCTTTGCCGCCGAGACCGTGGTCAAGCTGGCCGCGCAGTTGCAACAGCTGCTGACGCGCCTCGACCTCAGCGCCGAAGGCTGCCTGGGCGAATGGAACCTGCTGGAAGCGGCGGACGAGCAACGGATCGTGCATGACTGGAATCCGGTCGAGGCCAACCCCCTCGAAGGGCTTTGCATCCACCAGGCCATCGAGCGGCAGGTGGCTGCCCAGCCGGACGCGCGGGCCGTGACCTTCGGTCATCAGTCATTCACTTATGCCGACATTGACACCCGGGCCAATCGCCTGGCTCACCGTTTGATCGACTGCGGAGTCGGCCCGGAAGTGCGGGTCGGCGTGGCCATGCAGCGTTCCGATCAACTGTTGGTGGCGCTGTTGGCGGTGCTCAAGGCCGGCGGCACCTATGTGCCGCTGGACCCTGATTACCCGTCGGATCGGGTCGCCTACATGCTTGAAGACAGCCGTGCCCGTGTGCTGCTGACTGAAACCGAGGTGGCCGCGATTCTGACGGTCGGTGGCGATACGCAAGTGTTGCTTCTGGATCAACTCGACCTGTCGGCGAACAGCGCGACTGCACCGGTCACGGACGTGTGCGCGGACAATCTCGCTTACGTGATCTACACCTCCGGTTCCACCGGCAAGCCGAAGGGTGTTTCGATCACCCACAGCAACGTGATGGCGCTGAGCGACTGGTCGAAAAACACCTACAGCCGCGATGACATTCAAGGCGTACTGGCTTCGACGTCGGTGTGCTTCGATCTGTCGGTGTGGGAGCTGTTTGTCACCCTGGCCAACGGCGGCTCGCTGATCATCGCCCGCAACGCCCTTGAACTGCCGCAACTGCCGGCCCGCGATCAGGTGCGCCTGATCAATACCGTGCCGTCGGCGATCAATGCCTTGCAGGACGCCGGCGACATTCCGGCGGGCGTGCGCCTGATCAACCTGTGCGGCGAAGCGCTGAAGCAGAATCTGGTGGACCTGCTTTACAAACAGGCGAGCATCGAAGACGTCATCGACCTGTACGGCCCGTCGGAAGACACCGTTTATTCCACCTGGACCCGTCGTGAGGCCGGAGGCACGGCCAACATCGGCCGGGCGATGGCGCGCACCGCCAGTTACGTGCTGGGGGGCGATCTGCAACCGGCGCCACTGGGCGTGTCGGCCGAGCTTTACCTGGCCGGTGCCGGCCTCAGCCGAGGCTACCTGGGCCGGGCGGCGATGACCGCCGAGAAGTTTGTACCCAACCCGTTCGCCGGCCATGGCGAGCGCATGTACCGCACCGGCGACCTGACCCGTTATCAGGCCGACGGCACCTTGCAGTACGTCGGGCGTATCGACCATCAGGTGAAGGTGCGCGGTTTCCGTATCGAGCTGGGTGAAATCGAGGCTCGCCTGTTGCAGATCGAGCGTGTCAGTCAGGCATTGGTGGTGGCGCAACCGATCGCTTCCAGCCATCAACTGGTGGCGTATGTGGTGATGGACGATGCGGCGGTGGCGAACGCCGATGCTGCCGCACAAACCTTGCTGCGCGAAGACTTGAAGACGCAGCTCAAGGCGAACCTGCCGGACTACATGATTCCGGCGCACTTGCTGTTCCTCGCCAGCCTGCCGTTGACGCCGAACGGCAAGATCGATCGCAAGGCTTTGCCGAGTGTCGAGAGTGTGGTTTCGGCCGGGGACTTCGTGGCGCCGGTCGGTGAGCTGGAACAGCAGATCGCAGTGATCTGGCAGAACGTGCTGGAGCTCGATCAGGTAAGCCGCGAAGACCACTTCTTCGAGCTGGGCGGGCATTCGTTGCTGGCCACTCAGGCAGTGTCGCGCTTGCGCCAGTTGACCACCGGCACGCTGGGTCTGCGGGATCTGTTCAACCATCCGCGTCTCAAGGATCTGGCGGCGTGGATGAGTCAGGCCCAGGCGCCGATGGCCACCGACGCTGGCAGCCAGGCCTTGCCGCTCAAGGCCTTTGGCACCAAGTCGACGGCACCGTTGTCGCTGGTGCAGCGCCGCTTGTGGGTCGCCGAGCAGTTGTCCGGGGGCAGCTCGGCGTACGGCATGCCGCTGGCCTTGCGCCTGCGCGGCGAGTTGTCCACCGAGCGGTTCATCAGCAGCTTCGCCGAAGTGGTGCGCCGTCATGAGGTGCTGCGTACCGCGTATTCCCAGGACGATGAAGGTGATCCGATTGCGTTGATCGCCGAGCGGGTCGACGTCGATTTCCCGGTGCTCGATCTGTCCGGTCTGTCGCGCAGTGCCCAGGAAGAACAGGTGGCGCAGGCGGTGCTGGACAACGCGCGCACGCCGATCGATCTGGAGCAGGCGCCGCTGTGGCGCGGGCGCATCCTGCACCTGTCGGCGACCGAACATGTGCTGCTGTTCTCGATGCACCACATCATCTCCGACGGCTGGTCGATGGGCGTGCTGGTCAACGAGCTGGTGCAGATCTACGAGCTGAGCAAGGCGGGCGACAACACGCCGTTGCCGGCGCTGGACGTGCAGTACTCCGACTTCGCCCTGTGGCAACAGGAACTGGAGCGCGCAGGCGTTCTCGGGCAGCAGGCGGCTTACTGGAAAGAGCGACTCGACGGTTACAGCGGGCAGTTGAATCTGCCACTGGACAAGCCGCGCGGGGCGGTGGCGTCGTACGACGGCGATGCCGTGCAGTTCCGTCTGCCGGCGGATCTGAGCCAGGGCTTGCGCAAGGTCTCCACGGATGCCGGGGTGACGCTGTACAGCACGCTGCTGGCGTCGTTCCAGGTGCTGTTGCATCGGTTCAGCGGTGGCGACGATGTGCTGGTCGGCGCGGACGTCGCCGGGCGTGAGCAGCCGGAACTGGAGCGTCTGATCGGCTTCTTCGTCAACGTGTTGCCGCTGCGTTCGCGCTTCGATGCGCACAGCGCGTTCTCGAACTTCCTGGCCCGCACGCAGGACAACCTGCTCGGTGCGCTGGAGCATCAGGACCTGCCGCTGGACATGATCGTCGAAAGCTGTGGCGTGCCGCGTCACAAGGGCATGAACCCGCTGGTGCAGGTGTTGTTCGTGATGAACAACCTGCCGGGGCGCACGCAATCGATGGGTGGCTTGAGCGTTGAACCGCTGGCGGCGTTGCAGACCCATTCTAAATTCGACATGGCATTGTTCGTTGACGAAGAAGAAGGGCAATTGCTGGGTAATTGGCAATTCGCCACAACCTTGTTCGGACACGAGCGCATTCAGTACCTGGTGCAGGCCTGGATAGCCCTGTTGGAACAGATCGTCGCTGATCAGGACATTCAATTGGGAGCTATCAGCATGCCAGTCGACAATTTAGCAGTGGCCACCAAACCCGCTGCGCCCGGACCCAAGGCCGACAAACTGGGCAAGTTCCTCAAGCGCGGCGCCGCTCCGGTGGCCAAGGTACGCCCGGCACCGGTCCGCGAATCGCTGATCGCGGCGCCCCAGCCGTTCCCGCTGCTGGTGGAGCCGAACGAGCCGCAACTGGACTTGATCGAATGGATCAAGAACAACCGGCCGCTGATCGAAGAAAAACTCGCCACTCACGCCGGCATCCTGTTCCGCGGTTTCGAACTCGATGGCATTCAGGGTTTCGAGGCGTTCGCCGAAGCGATCCAGCCGGGCCTGTACGGCCAGTACGGTGACCTGCCGAAGAAGGAGGGCGGCAAGAACACCTACCGCTCTACGCCGTACCCGGAACGCAAGATGATCCTGTTCCACAACGAGAGCTCCCATCAGGATCGCTGGCCGCGCAAGCAGATGTTCTATTGCGAGGTGGCCGCACCGGTGGGCGGTGCGACGCCGGTGGTGGATTGCCGGTTGATGTACGAAAAACTGCCGGCCGACCTGCGTGACAAGTTCGAGTCCAAGGGCCTGCTGTACGTGCGCACGTTCACCGACAACCTCGATGTGTCGTGGCAGCACTTCTTCAAGACCGAAGACCGCGCCGAAGTCGAGGCCCGTTGCCGCGCCGGCGGCATTGAGTGGCGCTGGCTGGACAACAACGAACTGCAAACCCGTACTCCGGGGCCGGCGATCATTCGTCACCCGATCACGGGCGCCAAGTCGTTCTTCAATCAGGTGCAGCTGCACCACATCTACTGGCTGGAACCGGATGTGCGTGAGGACCTGTTGTCGATGTTCGGCCCCGAGCGCATGCCGCGTCACGTGTACTACGGCGACGGCACCCCGATCGAAGACGAAGTGATGCAGCGTATCGGCGATCTGTACGAAGAGTGCGCCGTGCGTTTCGACTGGCAGAAAGGCGACGCGATCCTGCTCGACAACATGCTCGTGGCCCATGCCCGTGATCCGTTCGAGGGGCCGCGCAAGATTGTCGTGGCGATGGGCGACATGTACGACCACAGCAGTCTTGAGCCTGCGCCGGCCGCAGTGAACACCGAGGAAACCGGAGCATGAACGAGGTCATGATGGACACGCAGGAAAGCGGATTCGCCCTGACGCCCGAGCAACAGGCGCTGCTGGAGCAACTGTCGAACACGGCGACCTGCGGTGAAGCATTGCGCTGGTTGAGCGTGACCCTGGAGGGCGACCTCGATCCGCAGCGCTTGCAGGCGGCTTTCGATACGCTGCTGGCGCAACAGCCGATGCTGCTGGCGCAATTGAGCAAGGTCGCCGGTTTCCACGGCTTGCGTCAGAGTGCGATCCCGGCCGCCCGTTTTCCGCTGACGATTCATTCGGTGGAGCAGAGGACCGAGGACGTCCAGGCGCAGATTGACGAGTCGATGAGCCGCGCTTTTGTGGTCGGCGAATCGGCGGGTGTCCAGGCGATGCTTTATCGACTGGCGCCGCAGCAATCGCAGTGCCTGATCGGCATCGCTCGCCACAATGCCGATGCGCAATCGCTGAATCTGTTGCTGGAACAGGTGCAGCAAGCCTACGCCGGTGCCGAGTCTGCCGAAGATGAAGCGCCGGGCGAGTTCAGCCAGTACCTGGAATGGCGCAGCGAAGTGGTGCTCGACGAAGACGCGACCACGGCGCGGGCTTATTGGCAGCAACAGTTGCAAGGTGCTCAGGTGGACATCGCCACGCCCTGGCTGGCCGCCCGCAGCGCCAGCCAGGCAACGACCGCCGCCGACACGCGCCTGTCACTGACGCTGCAACCGGCGCAACGCGCAGGTTTGCAGGCCTTGGCCGAGCAGCTCGGTCAGCCCGTCGCCACGCTGTTGCAAGGTGCGTGGTGGGTGTTGCTGGGGCGCTTGAGCGGGCTTGAACAGGCGCTGGTCGGTGTACGCCATGACAGCCGCAGCGACTATGAATACTTCGCCAGTGCCGTGGGCGTTTTCGAGAAAACCTTGCCGCTGTCCGTATCGTTGCCGGCCGGTGCAGTCTTCAGCGACTGGCTGGTGGAACTGGCCGCGCGCCTGGAAGAACATCGCACCTGGCAGGAATACTGGGCCCCGGATCTGGCACCGGATGCGGCGCGGCCGGCCTACGGCTTTACGCTCGGCCAGGAAAGTCGCAGCGGTAACAGCGGCGGTTTGCGCTGGACGGTCTCGGATGCCTTGCCGGTGCAGCCGGATGCCTTTGAATGCTTGTTGCAGGTGCAACTGGGCGACGCACAGCAACCGGCAACGGTGAGTCTGCAGTACGCGAGCTCGCGTTATTCGCCGGCCACGGCGAGCGTCGTGCTGGAGCAGTTCGGCGTTCTGCTGGATTCGATCCTTGCTGCCCCGAACACCCCGCTGGCGCAGCTCAACCTGCTCGGTCATGCCGAAGAGCAGCGTCTGCTGGCCCTCAATCCGTCTGCGCAGCCATTGGCCGACAGTCGTTATCTGCCGCAGCGCATCGCCGATCTGATGCGGCACACCCCGGATGCGATTGCCCTGACCGACGCCGGGCAGTCATTGAGCTACGGCCAGTTGCAAGTCCGCGTGGACAGCGTCGCGCAAGGTCTCAAGGCGCAGGGTCTGGGCGAAGGCTCGATCGTTGCGCTGGCGCTGCCGCGTTCGGCGGATCTGGCGATCGCCATGTTGGCGAGCTGGCGCATCGGCGCGGCCTATCTGCCTCTGGATGTGCAATGGCCGCAGGCACGTCAGGCCTTGATGCTGGAGCAGGCCGGCGCCGCACTGCTGCTGACCGACGCCGCGCATCGGCCGGCCTGGCAGGGGCAGCCGCACAAGGTGTTGACCCTGGCTGATATCAGTCAGTCGAGCACAGCGTTGCCAGCGCTCGCCACCCAAGGCCACGACATCGCGTATGTGCTGTTTACCTCCGGATCCACCGGTGTGCCCAAAGGCGTGGTGATCGAGCATCGGCAACTGCTCAACTACACGGCTCAGGCCAGTCAGGCGCTGGGGCTGGAACAGTGCCGCAACGTCGGTTTCAGTTCGACGGTGGCGGCGGACCTGGGCAACACCGCGTTGTTTGGTGCGCTGTTCAGCGGGGCCACGCTGCACGTTGCCAGCGATGAGCAGATGCAGGACGGCGCGCTGTTCGCCGAGTACCTGCAACAGCAACAGATCGACTGCCTGAAGATTGTGCCGTCGCATCTCGCCGCGTTGCTCGACAGCGAGCGGGCAACCCTGCCGCGCACCCTGGTGCTGGGCGGCGAGCCGATTGCCACGACGCTGATCGAGCGCATCGCACGGTTGCGCAGCGACTGCCGCGTGTTCAACCACTACGGTCCTACCGAAGCGACGGTCGGGGTCATGGTTCATCCGCTGGATCTGCACGGGGCTGCCGGCGATTGTTCGGCGCTGACTCAGGTGCTGGGCAACAACCAGGTTTACGTGCTGGACGCGCAGCTGCAGCTGGCGCCGGTGGGTGTGCTGGGCGAGTTGTACCTGGGCGGCGCGCAGTTGTGCCGTGGCTACCTGAATGCCGAAGCCGACGCGCAGACGTTCATTCAGAGTCCGTTTGATCCGGCGCAGCGTCTGTATCGCAGCGGTGATCTGGCGCGTTATCGCGTGGACGGCGGCATTCAGTTGCACGGTCGGCGCGATCAGCAGGTCAAGGTGCGTGGCTTCCGCATTGAACTGGCGGAGATCGAAGCCGAGCTGCTGCGTCTGGCGCCGGTGGCCGAAGCGCTGGTACTGCCGGCCGCGTCGGCCGAGCAGGGTTTGCTGGCCTTTGTTGTCGCGCATCAGGGTCTGTCGGCGGGCTTGCTGGACGCCGCGCGCACCGAGCTGAGCGCACGCCTGCCCGCTGTGATGGTGCCGCAACATCTGCAATTGATCGACCGTTTCCCACGGTTGGCCAACGGCAAGATCGACCGCAAGGCATTGCAGCAACTGGCGGGCAGGGCGGCGGATGACGAGGGCGTCGCACCGCGCGATGCGCTCGAGCAATTGCTGGCCTCGCGCATGGCGCAGTTGCTCGGGCTCGAGCGACTGGGCGTTGATCGCGACTTCTTTGCCGCCGGTGGCCATTCGTTGCTGGTGATCAAGCTGGTGGCCGGGATTCGCAAGTTGCTGCAGTGCGAAGTTCATCCTGGACTGGTCTTCGATCATCCGACCGTGGCGTCGTTGGCCATGGCGTTGCGGGCGGTGGAAAGCAGTCCGGGTCAGTTGGAGAAAATGGCCCAGGTACGCCTGCGCATGGACGCGATGAGCCCCGAGGAAAAGGCCCGTTTGGCCGAGCAGGCGCGGCAGCTGCAAGCCGCCAAGGCTGCGCAAGGCAGCTGACATGGCATGAAACAAAAGGCCGTCGCCCAACAGCGTCGGCCTTTTTTTTAACTTTTCGCGCTAATGATAAATAAACTCATTCCGGTTTTTTGGAGGTGCTGCGTCTTACTAAGGTATGTGGGCAAATCGGGTCGGGCAGGGCAGCCAACGCACCGGATTTGTTCAGCGCAAAAATTTCGCCGTTGTTCAGCCAGATGACCGTGCCCGGGGAGGGGCCGGTCGGCCATGTACTGCCATGTCGCCCCGAGTGGCCATCGACAGTACGCGGTTTCCTTGCGCAGACAGCGGCGGGCCCTTCGGCCCGATGGATTTCCACTTCTACCAATAATAGAGAGCACGATGTCAGCAATTCATGAGTTGAAACCTCTGTTCAAGGCACTCGTCATGTCCCGCGGCCTGCGTTCGCGCCGAGTGTTGACCGGTCTGGGGCTGGTCTGCGTATTGCCGCTCAGCGCTCAAGTGATGGCTGAAGACGTCAGCATCAACATTCCGGCGCAATCGCTGCCACAGGCCTTGCAGGCGTTCGGTCAGCAGACCAACCAGCAAGTGATCTACAACGCTGACGACATGGCCGGCCTCAAGAGCCACGCCGTCAGCGGCAAGATGAGCCCGCAGGCGGCCATCGCCGAATTGCTCCGCGGCACCGGCGTGCGCTATAGCATCGAGGGCAACACCCTGATGCTGGTGCGCGGCACGGCCACACAGGGTCTGGAACTGGGCGCGACCAACATCAGTGCGCAACAGGTCGGGGCCACCACCGAAGGCAGCAACTCGTACACCTCCAACGCCGTCACGATCGGCAAGGGCACTCACACCCTCAAGGAAATTCCGCAGTCGGTCACCGTGATGACCCGCAAGCAGATGGACGATCAGGACCTGGTCGACCTCAAGGACGCGCTGAACCAGACCACCGGCATCGTCGGTCTGCAGGGCGTCGGCAAGGGCATCATCATCTCTTCGCGAGGTTTCCAGATCGACGACTGGCAGTACGACGGCGTGCCGATTCCACGTAACAACTACTCGCTGGGCAACTGGGCGACCCAGGACCTGATCTTCTTTGACCGTCTTGAAATCCTCCGTGGTGCATCCGGTCTGTTGCAGGGCACCGGCAGCCCGGGCGGCGCCATCAACCTGGTGCGCAAACGCGGTCAGGCGGCACCGACCGTGAGCATTACCGGCAAGGCCGGCTCGTGGGATCACTACGGTCTGCAACTCGATGCGGGCGGCCCGCTGAACCAGGCCGGAACAATCCGTGGCCGTCTCGTTGCCGATGAAGACCAGAGCGACTCCTTCGTCGACTACGAATGGAGCAAGACCCACTCGCTGTACGGCTCGCTGGACTTCGACCTGAGTGAAGACACCACCCTGGGCCTGGCGGCCAGCCGCACCGAGGCCGAGTCGCGTCCGATGATCCGTGGCCTGCCACGTTACGCCGACGGCAGAATGCCGGACATTTCGCGTTCGACCTACGGCGGTGCCAAATGGAACCACTCGCAGATCAACGTCACCACCCTTTACGCTGACCTCGAGCACCGTTTCAACGATGACTGGGCGTTCAAGGTCGGTGCCGTGCAGATGACGGAAAACAACGACTCGAAAAGCCAGCGTCTGCAAAGCTCCGGTGCCGGTCTCAAGCCGGATGGCACGGGCATTCAGTACGCCGACTTCATCACCGATTTCGACTCCACCAAGGTCGGCCTCGACATGAACCTGACCGGCAAGTTCGAAGCCTTGTCGATGCAGCAGGAAGTCATGATCGGCGGCAACTACTCCCAGTTGGAAACGGATGACCAGCTCGCCCGTACCTTCAACAACAACACCACCGACACGATCTTCAACGTCAATCACGATCGTCCGGACATCAGCTACGACAGTCTGCTCAACACCGCCGGCGGCCGTGCCACCGACAGCAAGTACGATATTCGTCAGAAGGGGCTGTACGGCACCTGGCGCGTCAAACCGGTCGATGACCTGACGCTGGTGCTGGGTTCGCGTGTCAGCTGGTATGACTTCAGCTACAAGTCCAAGAACCGCGCGGCCTTCAGCGATGATTACGTCACCGCCGATCCGAGCAAATCGAACGAAACCGGGGAAGTCACTCCTTACGCCGGTATCGTCTATGACCTGAGCCGCGAGTGGGCGGTATATGCCAGCTACACCGACGTGTTCCAGCCGCAGACGGTGCGCGATGCCAATGGCTCGATGCTCAAGCCGATCATCGGCAGCAACTACGAAATCGGCCTCAAGGGCGAGCTGATGGACGGCCGGGTCAACACCTCCCTGGCGCTGTTCCGCTACGACCAGAAAAACCGTGCCGTCGATGACATTTCCGGCGGCATGGAGTGCGATGGCTGGTACTGCTCCACGGCGGCGGGCAAAGTGCGCAGCCAGGGTCTGGACGCTGAAATCAGTGGTGCTGTGACCGACAACCTGCAACTGTTTGCCGGTTACACCTACAACACCACCAAGTACCTCGACGACCCGGACATGGAAGGTCGTACCTTCAGCACCTGGACGCCGAAACACATGCTGCGCGTGTGGGGCAACTACCAGTTCACCGGTGACTTGAACCGTCTGAGCGCAGGGCTTGGCTTCACCACTCAAAACCACACCCTGGGCTACGAAGGCACTTACGAGGTCGCGGGTTACACCGTGTGGAACGGCCGTCTCGCTTACCAGCTGACGCCGGAGATCGGTCTGGCGGTCAACGCCAATAACCTGTTCGACAAGAAGTACGTCAATGCTGCGTACAACCAGCTCAGTGGTAACAACAACTTCGGTGACCCACGTAACGTGATGTTCTCCGTGAAGTACACCCCGCAGTTCTGATGAACTGACGGGACACCGAACCGGCCCACGCTCCTGAACAGGGGGGGTGGGCCGGTTTTTTTGTGCCCGCAATTCCTGTCGTTACATAGAAAGCCCCGGACAAAATGCAGGCATGAAAAAACGCAGAGGCCGAGGCGTCTGCGTTTTTTGAGTGTTGTCGAAGGGTCAGTCCCGCGTCATGCCCTCGCAGGCGAGGAGCACGGACTCAAAGGAGTCCAGCAGGCTTTCGCCATAGATCATGCTGCGGTGCGGCAAGGGTGAATGGACGGAACCTTGCAACTGCCCGCTGACGTTGTACTGGCGCAGGACCTGTTCCGAGTGCAGCACTTGCTCCAGGGTCTTGTGCTGCAACGACCACCAGCAGCTGGCCTTGACCTTGAGGGTTGGCAGCGAGAACGCGTCGAAACTCTTGACCAGACGTTCATGGATGTCGAACGCCTGGGCGTTCATGATTTCCTGCTTGATGGCCTCCAGGGTGGCGATCATTGCCTGTTCGTCGGTGGCGGCTTGCTGGCTGGCCCACTGATAAAAGGCCTTGAGGCTGGTTGTCGGGTTCTCGGCGATGTAACGCGCCGCCGGCTCTTCCAGATGGGCGAACATCAGGCTGAACATTTCCACGGCAACCGACAGTTCGTTGTCTGCGCTGAGGTACTCGGGGTTGTCTTCCTCCAGCGGTTTGCGTGGCAGATCCGCGGGGAAGATGCTTTCCGGCAGCGTGGTGTCGACCAGGCCCAGGAATGTCACCTGTTTGCCCTGGCGCTCCAGGGTCGCGGCCACGTCCATCGCGATTGCGCCACCCAGTGACCAGCCCATCAGGCGATAAGGGCCGTCGGGGTGCTTTTCGACAATCTGTTCGGTGTACTCGGCAATCATCTCGGGCCAGGTCTGGGTGCTGGCGTCTTTGTCGGCGAAGCCTTTGTGCATGATGCCGAAGGTGCGGGCGTGCTTGCTCAGACGCTTGGCCAGCGGCTGGTAACAGAAGACGATGCCGCCGCTCGGGTGCAGGCAGAACAGCGGGGTGGCGGTTGACGTCGCGCCGGTCAGCTCGACCACGCATTGCACCTGCTGTTGATGTTCCATGCCGATGAACCGGGCCAGCACTTCGACCGTGGGGTGCGCGAGCATTTGCTGCAGGGCCAGTTTGATCCCCAGGCGCGCGTTCAAGGCGGAAATGAACTGAATGGCCAGAATCGAATGGCCGCCCAGCTCGAAGAAATTGTCGTCCAGGCTCACGCGCTCGACATGCAGCGCCTCCTGCCACAGTTCGGCCAGCGCTGTTTCGAGGGGCGTTTGCGGCGCACGGAACGGCCGCTGCGTCTGATGCAGATCGGGCAGTGGCAAGGCCTTGCGATCGAGTTTGCCGTTGGGGCTCAGGGGCAGCGCGCTCAGCACCATCAGGTGGCCGGGGACCATGTAACCGGGCAGGCGGTTTTTCAGTTCTGCCTTGAGGGCCTCGCGCAGTTCGTCCTCCGGTGGCTCGCTCGCATGCGGCACGACATAGCCGATCAACTGCGTGCCGGTCGCGCCTTCGTGGGCAATGACCACAGCTTCACGGACGGCTGGCCATTGCAGCAGACAGGACTCGATTTCGCCGAGTTCGATGCGAAAACCGCGGATTTTCACCTGGTGGTCGAGGCGACCGACATATTCGATAACGCCGTCAACGCCATAGCGGGCCAGGTCACCGGTGCGATAGAGGCGTCCGCCCCGGGTGCTGAACGGATCCGGGATGAAGCGTTCGGCGGTCAGCTCCGGTCGATTGAAATAGCCCCGCGCTAGCAGCTCGCCGGCAATCATCAATTCGCCTACGGTGCCGACGGGCACCGGCTGACCGCCGCTGTCGAGCAGATACACGGCGCGACCGGCCAGCGGGCGACCAATCGGCATGGCTTTGGGCAGGGGCAGGCGCCCGGTGACGTAGTCGCTGCAATCGAGCAGCGTGGAGTCGACGGTTGCTTCCGTCGGGCCGTAGACATTGAGCAGGCGCACGTGGCCGAGGCCGGCCTGGCCCCAGGCCGCGACCGCTTCCGGCGGCATGGCTTCGCCGCCGACCACCACCTGGCGCAGTGATCCGTAGTCCCGTGGGCCGGCGGCCGCGAAGTCCTTGGCCAGCAGGTTCCAGTACGTCGTGGTCAGTTCGCTGACGGTGAACTTCTTCTCCAGCAGCTGTTGATACCAGGTTTCGCTGTCCCAGATATCCTGCCCGCGCAGCACCACCGAAGCGCCGCAGATCAGCGCCGGGTAGAGCTGATCGACAAACGCATCGAAGTTGAACGTGCCGTACTGCAACAAACGGTCGGCAGGCGTCAGGCCGTGGAACTCCCGACCGATTTGCGCATGACGGGTCAGTGCGCCGTGAGTGATGCCCACGCCTTTCGGGCGACCGGTGGAGCCCGAGGTGAACATCACGTACGCCAGATTGCTGGCGAAGGTGCGGCAGGGCGGGTTGTCGACAGGTCGGTCATCGAGAGGATCAACCTCATCGACGCACACCACCTTGACCGATGGCGGCGAGGGCAGGCGCACAAGCAGCGAATCCTGCGTCAGCAATACATCCAGGCCGCTGTCCTCGATCATCCAGGTCAGGCGTTCCTGCGGGTAGTCGGGGTCGAGCGGGACATAGACCCCGCCGGCCTTGAGCACCGCCAGCAGGCTGATGATCATGTGCGCCGAGCGCTCGACGGCAATGCCCACGCGGACTTCGGGGCCGACGGCGCACGCGATCAGGGTATTCGCCAGTCGGTTGGCCGCCGAATTGAGCCGGGCATAGCTCAAATGCAGGTCGTTGACGATCAGCGCCACCGCGTCCGGTGTGGCCAGCGCCTGGCGTTCGAACAACTGGTGCACGCCTTCGTCGGGCAAGGCCGAGGTGGGCGGATTCCATTGTTCGAGCTGCACGCGGCGTTCATCGCGGCTCAGCAGCGGCAGTTCGCTCAGCGCGCGGCGCGGATCTTCGGTGATGGCCTGCAGCAGGTTCTGCCAGTGACCCGCCAGCCGTTCGAGGGTCGCAGGGGTGTACAAATCGCGGCTGTATTCGAGGCTGGCGTCGATGCGCTCCAGCGAATAGGCGATGTCCAGCGACAGGTCGAATTTGGCCTGGGTCGTGTCCGCCGGTAGAAAGTCCAGCGCCAGGTCGCCCAACATCAGCGGACCCTCGCCGGAGGCTTCGGTGCGCCAGTTGAACAGCGTTTGAAACAACGGATTGATCTGCCCGTTCGCCCGCAGTTGCAGGTCGTCGAAGCTCAGCTCCAGCGGGTAGTCGGCATGATCCAGCGCGGCGAGGGTTTCGCGGCGCAGGCGCTGGAGAAAATCCTGGCACGACAGCAATGGATCGACCCGTACGCGATAGACCTGGGCGCTGACAAAAAAGCCCACCAGTTCCTGGGTTTCGCTGCGATTGCGGCTCGCATTCGGCACGCCGACCGTGAAGTCCTGCTGGTTGCTGTAGCGGCTCAGCAGCAATTGCCAGGCACCGAGCGCCACCACAAACGGCGTCAGTCCCCACTGTTGGCAAAAGCGGTTCAAATTCTGTGTCAGCGCTGTCGGCAGGCTGAAGTCGTGTTTGCCGGCCGGATGGGTCTGCTGTTCGTGGCGAGGAAAGTCGGTCGGCAGTTCCAGCGGCGGCAGGGTCTGCCCGAGGTAGTTGCGCCAATAGTCGGCACTGGTGGCGCACGCGGCGCTGCCGAGGTATTCGCCGCGTTGCCAGTTGGCGTAGTCGGCGTACTGGATGGCCGGTCGGCGCAGCGGCGACGGATCGCCCGCCACGACCTGTTCGTAGGCCTGCATCAGGTCCTGCATGAGAATGGCGTTGGACCAGGCATCGGAGGCGATGTGGTGCATGTTCATCAGCAGCAGGTGTTGATCGTCAGCGGTCTGCAGCAACGTTGCGCGCATCAGCGGCGCGGTTTTCAGATCGAAGGGCAGACCGGCCTCGACGGCAATGCGTCGGGCAAGTTCGGGGTCGCGCGCTTCGGCGCTCAGATGGCGCAGGTCTTCGAAGTCCAGTTTGAGTGTCGTGTGTTCATCGACGACCTGCATCGCCACGCCGTCGATCTCGACGATCGCACTGCGCAGCACGTCGTGGCGTTCGATGACTTTGTTCAGCGCCGCTTGCAGATGCCGGGCTTGCACAACGCCGCTCAGGCGTACGGCGCGTGGCAGGTTGTAGGCGGCACTGTCGGGCGTAAGCTGTTGCACGAACCACAAGCGCTGCTGGGCGAATGAGAGCGGCGCCGGAGCGGGGCGGAGGCGGGCCGGGATGCCTTGAAGTTGCACGCCGGCATCAGCCATCAACAGCGCCAGCACTTCATCATCGAGTAAGTCGTTCATCGGTCTCTCGTGGTTGGCAGCGCCGTGGTCGCTGACGGCGTTGCCGACAGTCGGGTCCACGGCGATAAACATTCAGGTGAAGGCCGACAGCGCACAGGCGCTGTCGGCTGAAAGGGCGCTTTCGCTCAGGCGGTTTCGAGGGGCTTTTTGTGGGTGACGACCCGGCCACCCTCCATGCGCACCAGTTGATCGGCGACGTCGAAATAGCGGTCATCGTGGGAGATCACGATGATCGTCTTGCCCATCTGTTTCAGTTCCGGCAGCAACTCGGTGTAGAAGATGCGCCGGAACGCCGGGTCCTGGTCGGCCGCCCATTCGTCGAACACCAGCACCGGACGTTCCTCCAGCCAGGCGTTGATCAGGGCCAGCCGCTTGCGCTGGCCGGTGGACAGATCGGTGGTGCTGAACACGCCGTCCTGAATGCTCACCTTGTGCGCGATTTCCAGGCGCTCCAGATAACGGCCGGCATCGGCAGGAACCTGCTGGTCGCCCTGTACCAGCTCATCGAACAGGTAGTAGTCGGCAAAAATCGTGGTGAACAGCTGGCGGTAGTCATCGCGGGCCCGGGCATCGACCACCTGACCGTTGAGCAGGACTTCACCGCGCTGTGGCGCATACAGGCCCAGCAGCAATTTGATCAGGGTGGTCTTGCCGCCGCCGTTCTCGCCGACGATGAACACGATGTCGCCCTGAGCGATGTTCAGATTGACCGGGCCCAGTTCGAAGGCGGCGCTGCCTTTGACCGGGGGAAAGGCGTAATGCACGTTGTGCATTTGCAGGTGCTGGACCGGGATTTTGCTCACCGGCGCGGATTCGCTCAACAGCAGGTGTGGCTCCGGCGAGGAAAACTGCTCGGCCAGATCGTTGATGCGCTTGAACGCGATGTTCGCGCGGCTGATCACCGGCAGGGTGGTGATCAGGTATTCCAGCGGGCCTTTCATGTACAGCAGCACCAGCACAAAACCGCTGAGCACCGCTTTGTCAGTGCCCAGCCACAAGGACTGCAGGGCCAGCACCAGGCCGATGACCACGAAAAACAGCATCGAGCCGAACGTCTTGGCCATCACGAAAATGTTGACCGAACGAATGTGGGTCCGGCAGATGAAATCGGCGGTGCCTTCGATGCGCTGGCTGAACATGCGCTGGCGACGCGGCCGATGAATGCGCAATTCCTTGGCGCCGGCGGCAATCGCGCTGTAGTGCTTTTGCAGTTCATCCTCGGCTTCGCGAGCGGTTTCGAAGCCCTTGATGCCTTTGTTGCGGGCGACGTATTGCACTGCAATGCCGACCACCAGGGCTACCAGCAGCAGGATGAACATCGGCAGCGACAGGAACGCCAGATAGCCCAGGCAACCGAGCGTCACGGTGAAGGCGATGGCCAGCGGCGCGAAGGAAAAGGCGAAATCGCTGACCGTGTCGACGTCGTGGGTCAGCACCGGAATCAGGCGGTGGCTGCGGAACCGTTCAATCTGTTCGATGGGCGCCAGCAGAACCTTTTCACCCAGGGATTTACGCAGCCCGGCAATGATGTGCTGGCCGACGTGGTTGGTGCCGATGTCTGACAGAATCGAGGTCAACAGGGCAAAGGCGCAGAGGCCGGCAAACGTCGCCAATACCGTGGCCGACGGGCTGCCGGCGCCGTTCAGGGCTTTGTTGATGGTCGCCAGCAGGGCGGTGACGCTGACGCCACCGAGCATGCCGAGCAGGATCGACAGCGCCACGACGACCCGGTAAGGCTTGAGCAGGCCGAGGACTTCACTGATGGCTCCGCGCGATTTTGTGGTCATGGAGGTTTCCGCTTTTGGTGCCGGTCAAGGCATTGGTTCAAGGGTAGGGCTGGTTAAAAGACGAAACCCGCGGGCAGCGATTTAGCCGCCCGCGGGTTTATCGAGGACTCAAGCGACGAGCGAGCGGCGGGTGCCGCTGCGGTGTTCGCGGTTACAGGTCGCGCGCCACGCGAAAACCGATCCAGTCGCCACGCTCGGTCGGCACCAGCGCATTGCGGTTGCCGGAGCGGGAGAACACCGGCGCTTCGCCCCAGTCATTGCCGCGAATGCGCTTGAACTGGCACTTGCCGGTCTCCCACGCACTGCCGTCGCTCGGCGCGCCTTCGTAGTTTTCGTTGTAGCAATCGGCGGTCCATTCGTAGACGTTGCCGTGCATGTCGTACACACCGAAGGCGTTGGGCGGGAAGCTGCCGGCCGGCGCGGTGAAGTTGTAGCCGTCCGCCGCGCCGTAGGTATTGGCGTGCTTGGCGATGCTGTATTCCTTGCCCTCATCGAACGGGAACGGGAACGGCCCGGTGCTGCCGCCACGGGCGGCGTATTCGCGCAGGGACTCACTGACCAGGCGGTATTGCTTGCCGGTCTTTTTCGACAGCCAGGCGACGTAGGCGTTGGCCTCGGCGAAGTCCATGCACACTGCCGGGTGCTTGTCGGTGTACTGCTTGCGCGGGTCGCTGCCGGCGTAATCCGGGATCCCGGCCTTGCACGCGCGACCCGGGCGGGTATCGCCATCGGGCATGACGTAACCGGTGTCCTTGAGGTAGGCAAACCATTCGCCCTTGAGCACCTGGAAACGGCTGATCGCCAGCGGTTTGGCGAACGTCACCGGGTGCATCGGGCCTTCGTCGGGCTCACGGCCGACTTCGTCTTCAGGCGTGCCCATGGTGAACGTGCCGGTGGGCAGCACGACCATTTCCGGGCAGTCCTTGCAGTCCTTGAACACCTTGCCCGGTGCCGGTGGGGTGGCGGCCTGGGCGGTGGTCGGCAGCAGGCAGGCGGCGAGGGCGGCGAGCGTCAGCGCCGACAGGCTTTTCAAGGCAAAACGAGGCAGTTCACTGTTCATTTCGAGTCTCGTCAAAAGGAAAAAGGTTCGGCTCACAGCGCCTGATCCAGCACGGCCAGCAAGCGGTCGATCTGGGCTTCGTCGTTGAGCAGGCCCGGCGCGGTGCGGATAACCGGCCCGACATCGCGCTCGACGGCGTCGGCCACGACCTTGTTGGCCATCAGGTGCGCGGCGATCTTGTCGCTGTTCTTGCCAGTGACCCGGAAGAAGGTGAAGCCGGCGGAAAACTCAGGGCTCAACGGCGTGACCAGCTCGATCTGCGGGCGTTGCAGCAGGCGTTTTTTCAGGTAGCTGTTCAGTTCATGAATGCGCGCCTGCACGTCGGCCTTGCCCAGTTGCAGGTGTAATTTGAACGCCTCGGTCAGTGCCCAGCGGTGTTCGAAAGCGTGATAGCCGCCCGGAGTCATGGTGGTGGAGAAGTGCTCGGCCTCGGAAAACGTCGGGATGATCGGCGTGACGTATTTCACCTCCGGCGTGCGGCTGACCACGATCCCGGTGCCGCGCGGGCCGAACATCCATTTGTGGGTGCCGGCGATGAAGAAGTCGCAGTTCATGGCGGGGAAGCTCAGGTCTTCCACGCCGAAACCGTGCACACCGTCCACCACGTAGATGATGCGATCGGCTTCGCTGCGCCCACGGTTGTGTTTGTCGACCAGCGCACCGATGTCGGCGAGCGGCAGTTTCACGCCGCTGCCCGAATGCACCCAGCACATGCCCAGCACGCGGGTTTCCGGGCGGATGCTGCGGTCGATATTGGCCAGCAGTTCATCCTTGCTGATCCGGTACGGATCCTTGAACAGACGGATCTTGCGCACCTTGGTGCCGTCACGCTGGGTGCGCAGTTCAAGGATGGTGTGGGTGGCGTAATGCTCGTGGGCCGTGGTCAGGATTTCCTGATCGGCGCGTACCTGCACGCCGCCGTAAATCATCGCCAGGCCTTCGGTGGTGCTGCCGGTGAGCGCAATCTGCCGGGCATCGGCCTGCACGTATTGGCCGGCCAGCACGCGCACGGCTTCCTCGCGCTTTTCGGTGACGCCGTGGTCCCAGTCCATCGCCAGCCCGGGGTTTTTGTCGAGGGCGGCGCGGTGCATCTCGATCGCCTCACGCACCGGGCGCGGGTGGGTGGTGATCAGGAAGTTGGAAAAGTGCAGCCAGGCCGGATCCTGATCGAACAATTGCTGCAACTGCGCCCACTTGTTGCGTGGCAGCGGGGCAGCGGCGGTCGAAGCGCTGGCGAGGTTTGGCAGGCTGGCGCCCAGTGGCAATGCGGCGGCAAGGATTGTGGCCTGCTTGAGAAAGTCACGACGGTTGCTCATGGCTTGGCAGCTTCCCGGGCAGTGGCCAGTGCCGGTTTGGCGGATTTTTCCACCTGATCCCAGACCCGCAGGAAGTTGCCGCCCCAGAGCTTGGCGATATCGGCTTCGGTGTAACCACGCGACAGCAGTTCAGCGGTCACGTTGCGGATTTCGCCGACGTTCTCCCAGCCTTTGACGCCGCCACCTTCGTTGAAGTCGGAGCTGATGCCGACGTGGTCGATACCGATCTTCCTGACCGTGTAATCGATGGCGTCGCCCAGGTCCTTGAGGCTGGCCTTGGGTTCGCCTTCGAGGATTGCGTAGAGCTGGCCGGCGTATTCGCCGAACTTCTGCTCCGACCAGGCCGCGATGATCGGATCGCCCGGCATCAGGGCCACGGCCAGGTTCGGCAGTGGCGGCAGGTCGTAGCGTTTGCGCAGTTCGTTGAGCTTGTCCTGAGTCTCTTGGGTCAGCGGTCGCAGGTACTGCGAGAAGCCGACAATCTGCACCACGCCGCCACTGTTCTTGATCAGCTGCATTTCCTTGTCGCTGAGGTTGCGCGGGATGTCGACCATGGCGCGCGGTGCCGAGTGCGAGGCCACCAGCGGCGTACGGCTCAACTGCGCGACTTGCTCCAGGGCCTTGGTCGACATCTGCGATACGTCGATGATCACGCCCAGGTCGTTCAGGCGCTTGACCGCTTGCTTGCCCAGGTCCGAGAGACCGTCGAGGGCGTCCGGCGAATCATTGAAGAACGGCAGCGGACGCGACGAATCGGCCCAGTCGTTGTTGCCGATGTAGCTGAAGCCGAACATGCGCATGCCGCGCGCCGTCCACAGGTCCAGCAGATTCAGGTCGTGGCCCAGCGGGTAGGCGTTGAGCATGCTGATGAAGATCGCGAACTTGCCTTCGCCATGCAGGCGCCGGAAGTCGTTGGCGGTGTAGGCAATGCCGACCTGGTTGGGGAAGTCGCGGACCATGCCGGAAATGATCTTGTAGCGGATTTCCTGCTGGTTGCGCGCCTCGTCGACGAAGCCGGCGGTGGGCTTGTGCGGGGCATTGGCGCCGTTCCAGATTTCCGGCCAGCCGAAGATCGTCAGCGCCGCACCGGACAGGCGTCCGCGATTGGCCTTGACCAGGTCGAACTGGTCGCTGCCGTCCTTGTCGACTTCGTGGCCGGTGGTGCCGAAGTTCTGGGTGATGGTGATGTGGCTGTCGAACGAGAGCATGTGTTCGTGCAGCTCTTCGGCCTGTTGCATGACTTTGCGAGGGTAGCCGGGATTGTCCTTGAACCAGATATCCCAGACCGCGAAACCGGCACCGGCGCTGATCGCCAGGGCCAGCGGCAGGCCGATGTAAAGAGCCTTTTTCGAACGTGGTTTTGTCATTGCAATCTCAGTCAGGTTCGCCGTCGAGGTGCAGGCACAGAGGCCTTTGCTATCTGGGAAGAACGAGCGGGCGCGGGAGAAAATTAGTCCGCCCCGAGGGCGCTTAAATTTGTTCGCTCAGCAAACGTTCTAGCTTGGATAAAGCCTGCTTCAGGGCTGAACACAGGTAGGGCAATGAGGATTTCTCGACGATGGTTCATGGCAGGCCTGGCGCTGACCGGCGCTGCCGTACCTGCAGCTTATTTCGGGCATCGCGAATGGACGAAGCCCGACCCGACGATCACCCCCGGTGAGGCGTCTTTCGATGTCGCGGACGTGGCCGGGCAACGCCTGGCGAATGCGCTGCGCGGGGTCTGGAAGATCCGCTTCGTCGGGCGTGATGCAGGCCTGGACGGCTTGCCGGCCCAGGGCCTGGAAGTGTTCATCGACATCGGTCAGAAAGGCCGGGGCGTGTGCGGTTTTCTCGACACGCCGGAGCGTCTGCGCTCTGCCGACACACCTCGTTACCGAATACTCGGCGATCTTGCCGGGGCCGAGGCTTCGAAGCTCAGCTGGCGCCTGCTGGGCACCGGCGGCAGCGTCGACTACGAACTGAACATGATCCTCGACGAGGTCTGGGCGGATTTCGGCAACGCCGGCAGCGGCACCCTCAGCGGCAGTGTCCAGCGCCTCGATCGCGCGCTGGCCTTGCCGGCGCAGGATCACCGCTTCATCGCGGTCAAATGCCTGTTCCCCGAAGCCCGTCAGCGCACACCGCTGAATGCGCCTTTGCTGGCCTGGCTGGTGTCGCCCGAGCATCGACTGTTCCACCAGGTGTGGCACGCGACGCGAGACAAATGGCACACCCTGTCCGAGGATAAGCGCAACGCCATACGCGGCCTCGGCTGGCAGCCCGGCCCTCGGGATCAGGAGCGTGACGCCCGGGGCAAGCGCAAGGATCGCAACGGTTCAGGGATCGATTTCTTTTTCATGCACCGGCACATGCTCGGGACGGCGCGTTCGCTGCAGGATCTGCCGTCGTGGGAGTTCTTTCCGCTGCCGCAACCGGAACTGGTGCGCGACCGTCCGGGTTTTGCCCGCTATTTCGACAACCACGACGGCACCGCGCTGCCGCCGACCTGGCTGGCCGATGGCGACGATGAATTCAGCCAGTGGGTCAGCGACATCAAGACCGCCGAGACCTATCAGAGCAACTTCGAAGTCTGGGAGTCGCAGTACCGCGATCCGCAGTATCTGTCGAAGATGACCCTCGGCCAGTTCGGTTCCGAAGTCGAACTGGGCCTGCACGACTGGCTGCACATGCGCTGGGCTTCGGTGCCGCGCGATCCGTCCAACGGTCAGCCGGTGCCGCTGGCCCGGGATCTGGACGATTTCGCCGCGCGCTGGTTCGCCCCGGAAAACGACTTCCTCGGCGATCCGTTTTCATCTCATGTGAACCCGGTGTTCTGGCATTTCCACGGCTGGATCGATGACCGCGTGGAAGACTGGTTCCGCGCCCATGAGCGTTTCCATCCGGGCCAGGTCACGCGGCTTGAAGTCAATGGTGTGAAATGGTTTGCGCCTGGGCGCTGGGTCGAAGTCGCGGATCCGTGGCTCGGCCCGACCACCCACGGTTGCAGCACCACGCCGGGGTTGCAGGTCGGCAAGTCGGTGGAGATGGACCCGGAAACCATGAAGCTGGCGCTGCGAATCGTGTTCGGTTCGGATGAGAAGAAGCTGGAAGGATTGTTCCGGCGGGTGCCGAAGCGGCCGTGGTACGCGCGCAATCTGAAAGCCAAAACCAACGCGGTCTGAGGACCGCGTTATCGTTCGCTGGATCACCCAATGCAGCAAGCTCGCTCCCACAGTGATCGTGTCCACTCAGATGGAATGCGGTCACTGTGGGAGCGAGCCTGCTCGCGAAAGCGGTCTTGAGTTCGCTGCGATTACAGCGCCTGCCACCCACCGCCCAGTGCCTTGTACAACCCGATACTCGCCTGCAGTCGCGACAGGCGCAGTTGCACATTCAGATCCTGCGCCGCGTACAGCGTGCGCTGGGTTTCCAGTACCGTCAGCAAATCCTCGGCGCCGGCCTCATAGCGGCTCTGGGCGATGTCGAACGCAGTCTGCGCCTGATTCAACTCTTCACTTTGCCACTGCCGCTGCGCGTCGAGCCCGCGAATGCTGTTCAGCGCTTTTTCGACGTCGGCGAAACCATTGATGATGGCGGCGCGATAGGTTTCCAGCAGTTCTTCCTGACGGGCCCTGGCCTTGTCGCGCTCGGCGCTCAACCGCCCGTTGTTGAAAACGGGTGCGAGCAGTCCGGCGGTGAGGTTGTAGAAGGGGCTGCGGATGATGTCGTCGAACTGGTTGGCGCCGGAGCCGAGCTGGGCAGACAGGGTCACGCTCGGCAGCATGGCGGCGCGGGCGACCTTGACGTCGGCTTCGGCCGCCGCCAGTTGCGCCTCGGCGCGGGCGATGTCCGGACGGTGGCTGAGCAGGTCGCTGGGCACACCGGCGGCGATGGTCGGCCATTGCAGTCGGTCGAACGGCTCCGCGCCGGTTTGCAGGTCCTGCACTGGTCGGCCGAGCAGGGCGGCGAGGCTGATCAAAGCGTCCCGGGCCTGTTGTTGCACCAGCGGCAATTGCCGTTGCTGCGCGGCCACCAGGCTTTTCTGCTGGGCCAGTTCCAGCGCGGTGGCCGAGCCTGAATCGAAGCGGGTCTGCACCAGTTTCAACACATTCTGCGCGTTCGCCAGGTTCAGTTCGGCGATGCGACTTTGCTCGCGCAGGGACAAGGCCTGCGCATAGGTGTTGGCCACGCCGCTGAGCAAGGTCAGTTCCACGGTCGCCCGATCGAACTCGCTGGCTTGCAGGGCAAACTGTGCACTGTCGCGGGAGGCACGTTTGCCGCCCCAGAAGTCGATCTCGTAAGTGGCGGTCAGGCTGGCGTCGAAATAGTCCACCGCCTTGTTGCTGTTGTCGGCGTCGAGCTGGCTGTAGCCGTTGCCGCGCAGCAATTTCTGCCGATTGGCATTGGCCCCGGCTTTCACTTCAGGTAACTGCGAGCCACCGGCAATCACGGTGCCAGCCTGGGCCTGGCGCACCCGCGCCATGGCGGCCGCGAGGTCGAAACTGCCGAGGCGGGCCTGTTCGATCAGGCGGTCGAGCTCGGGGCTGCCGAACTGCTTCCACCATTGCGGATCGATGCGGGCGACGCTGGCGCTTTGGGGCGATTGCCAGGTCGACGGTGGCTGCAAGCCGCTGTCGGGACGCTGGACGGGACTGCCGCAGGCGCTGAGCATCAGGCACACGGTCAACAGGCTGAGGCGCGATTTCATAGATCGATCATTCACTGGTAAGGGCCGTCACCGGGTCGAGTCGGGCGGCTTTGCGGGCCGGCATGAAGCCGAAGACAACACCGGTCACAAGGGCGCAGCCAAAGGCACCGAGCACCGCCATCAAGGAAAACGCCACGGCGACTTCGCTGAGGATCAGCACGCCGCCGACGATCAGCGCCAGGGCGATGCCGGCGATCCCGCCGACCACCGACAACATCACCGCTTCGGTGAGGAACTGGCGCAGGATATCGCGCTGACGGGCGCCGGTAGCCATGCGAATGCCGATCTCGCGGGTGCGCTCGCGCACGGTCATCAGCATGATGTTCATCACGCCGATGCCACCCACCAGCAGCGAAATCGCGGCAATCGAACCGAGCATCAGCGACAGGGTGTTTTGCGTGCGGGCTTCGGCCTGGATCATCGCGGCGTTGTTGGTCAGCTCGAAATCCTTCTTGCCGTTGTGCAGGCGCAGCATCAGTTGCTCGATGGCGTGTTCGGCTTCCTTGACCTTGCGCGCATCGGCGGCGGCGATCGCCACGTACTCCGGATTGCGCGTGCCGAACAGGCGGACGCTGGCGGCGGAGTAGGGCACGGCGATGCGGTTGTCGCTGTCGGAGTCGCCGGAGCTGGCGCCTTTTTCCGCGAGCACGCCGACCACCTGGAAGGGCACGTTCTCGATCAGGATGTATTGGCCGATGGGGTTGGCGACATCCTTGAGTAATTTGGTGCGGACCTTGTGGCCGATCACCGCGACCGCTGCGGCATTGCGTTCATCGGCCTCGGTGAAGTAACTGCCCTGCACCACGGGCCAGTTGAAGATCGCCGGGAAGTTGGTGTCGTTGCCGCCGACGTAACTCAGGTAGTCGGCGTTGCCGAACCGCACGCCGGCCTCGGCGCCGTTGACCGGCATGATCCGCATGACCTGCGGCAGGCTGGCCAGTGCCGCCACGTCATCGAGGGTGACGATGCCTTGCGGTGTGCGCGGGTTGGGTGACGAGCCGCTGAGGTAAATGATGTTCGAGCCGAACGCGCCCATTTGCGCCATGACCTGGCGCTTGCTGCCTTCGCCGACCGCGAGCATGACCACCACCGACGCCACGCCGATGATGATCCCCAACAGGGTCAACGCGGTGCGGAAGCGGTTGATCCACATCACTCGCCAGGCGGCGTGCAGCGCGTCGATCAGTTCGCCTTTCCAGGCGCCTGTGGCTTCGGCGCCTTCGCTCAGGCGTTTGCGCAGATCCACGGCCTGCAAGGCGCCGGGGTTGGCGCTGGTCTGGGCCTCGGGGTTGTGGCGGGCGCTGTCGCTGACAATCAGGCCGTCGCTGATTTCGATGATGCGTTTGGCTCGCGCGGCCACTTCGCGGTCGTGGGTGATGAGAATCACCACGTGGCCCTGGCTCGCCAGTTCGTCGAGCAACGCCATGACTTCCTTGCCGCTGTGACTGTCGAGGGCGCCGGTGGGTTCGTCGGCGAGAATGATGTGCCCGCCGTTCATCAGTGCCCGGGCAATCGACACCCGTTGTTGCTGGCCGCCGGAGAGCTGATGCGGACGGTTGCCGGTGCGCGAGGCCAGGCCCAGCCGGTCAAGCAGGGCAGCGGCGCGGGCATGACGCTCGGCGGCAGGTGTGCCGGCGTAGATCGCCGGCATCTCGACGTTTTCCTGGGCCGAGCCGGACGGAATCAGGTGATAACCCTGGAACACGAAACCAAAGGCTTCGCGGCGCAGCCAGGCCAGTTCGTCGGTGTCCAGTCCGGCAACGTTTTCCCCGGCGAAGCGGTATTCGCCGGTGGTCGGCCGGTCGAGGCAGCCGAGGATGTTCATCAGTGTCGATTTGCCGGAGCCAGAGGCGCCGACAATCGCCACGAACTCGCCGGCGTGGATCGACAGGTCGATTCCGCGCAGGACGTGAACCTCGGGTGCGTCGCCGCCGCCGTAGGATTTGCGGATCTCCTGCAGATCGATCAGAGGCGTTTGCATTCAACCTCCGCTGCCGGTGGCCGGGCCGATCACCAGGTGATCGCCCTCGTTGAGGCCTTCGAGAATCTGCACTTTCAGGCGGTCACTGATGCCGGTGCGCACTTCGCGGGTTTCGATCTTGCCGTTGGCGGCGATCACCTGCGCAGTCTGCAAGTTGGCGGTGGTGCTGCCCTGCAGCGCGGCAACCGGCGCGGTGAGCACGTTTTGCGCCTGGTGGGCGACGAAGAAGACTTGCGTGGTCATTTCCGCCATCAGCGCGTTGTCGGCGTTGTCGACGTCCAGCAGCACGGTGTACAGCACCACGCGGGCGCTCCCGCTTTTACTGGTGCTGGCGGGGCTGCCGCCGCCCTGGCTGGTCTGGTCCAGCGGTTTGGGCGGCACCGGCAGGATCTGCCGTACGGTGCTGCTCCAGCGCCGGTTGCCGCCGCTGAGGGTGGTGAAGTAGGCGGTCATGCCCGGTTTGACGTGGCCGATATCGGCTTCGGAGACCTCGGCCCACACCGTCATCGGCGACAGTTTGGCGATACGCAGGATCAGCGGCGTCTGCTGCTGGGCGTTGAGGGTCTGGCCTTCGCGGGCATCGAGGGCGACCACCGTGCCGGCCATCGGCGCATAGATGCGGGTGTAGCCGAGTTCGGCCTGATCGCTGCGCAGACTGGCTTCGGCCTGACGGATCTGGGCCTGGAACATGTCGATCCGTGCCTGGGTGGCTTTCAGTTCGGCGCGGGCGGTCTGCACGTCTTCTTCGCGGGTCGCGCCGCCGGCGGCGAGATTCTGCTGGCGCTGGTACTTCTGCTGCGCCAGTTCGTGCTGGGCCTTTTGTTCCTGCAATTGGGCCTTGAGGTTTTCGATGGAGAAGCGCCCGGCGTCGAGTTTGGCCTTTTGCGTGGACGGATCGATCTCCACCAGCAACTGGCCTTCCTTGACGACGTCACCGACTTCGACGTGGATTTTCTGGATCTGCCCCGACGCCTGGGCGCCGACGTCCACATAGCGCCGTGGTTGCAGGGTGCCCAGCGCGGTGACGCTGCTCTCGATGTCGCCCCGGCTGACGGAGACGGTAGCGAATTGATCACGGCCGGGCGGCAGGACTTGCCACGCTGCAACGGCAATGACGGGGATCAGGCAAAGAGCGATGAGCAGGGCGCGTCGGGCGGGGCGGGGACGTTTCATGCGGGGTTCCGGCCAGTGTGAAATCGGCCCGTCATCCGGCGGGCACCGCGAGCGGGCACGGCCGAATGCTGTCGCAGGGCGCGACAGACACGGGAGGGCTGATGGTTAAACGAGAGAAGGGACGGGGAATTTAAGCGCTGAAAAACGCGGTAACAGGTATAGGCGAGAACAATTTGTCGGGCAAACCGAAACAGCGCTTTAAATCTATATGAGAATTACTATAAATTACGCACTGAATTTGCCACTACCGTGCCACTGCCTGTTTCGGCCGTCGCCGATCTGGCTCAAGGATCGAAACCGCACGCTGCGGCGGGGAATCATGTTGGAAAACTACTATCGCGAGTTGGTGTGTTTCCTGAACGCCAGGCTCGGCAACCGTCAGGTGGCCGAAGACGTGGTGCATGACGCTTATCTGCGGGTGCTGGAGCGATCCAGCGAAACGCCGATCGAGCAGCCTCGGGCATTTCTCTATCGCACCGCACTCAATCTCGTGATCGACGACCATCGGCGCAATGCCCTGCGTCAGGTCGAATCGCTGGAAGTGCTCGACAGCGAAGAGCGTTACTTCACTCCATCCCCCCACAATACCTTCGATCACGGCCAGCGACTGGAGATGCTCCAGCGTGCCCTCGCTGAACTTTCGCCGCTGTGCCGCGAAAGTTTTCTGCTGCGCAAGATCGAAGGTCTGTCGCATCCCGAGATTGCCGAACACCTAGGGATTTCCAAGGCTCTGGTGGAAAAGCACATCGTCAACGCCATGAAACATTGCCGCCTGCGCATCAAACAATGGGATGCCCATTGAGCCGTCGTCGTTAAATTTTATTTCACTGTCCTCGTTCCTACTCAACAGACGATCTGCTGTCCTGCTCAAGGCCGGTCAGGTCACTCAGGCTTTTCGTCCAGAGGACACTGGAAATGACACAGGCAATTGCATCGCCCATCGTTCACGACCTGATCGGCGTCGGTTTCGGCCCTTCGAACCTGGCACTCGCCATCGCTCTGCAAGAGCGCGGCCCGACCCAGGGGGAACTGGATGTTCTGTTTCTCGACAAACAACCCAACTACAGCTGGCACGGCAACACCCTGTCGACCCAGAGCGAGTTGCAGATTTCCTTCCTCAAGGATCTGGTAACCCTGCGCAATCCGACCAGCCCTTATTCGTTCGTCAACTACCTCAAGCACCACGGCCGTCTGGTGGACTTCATCAACCTCGGCACCTTCTACCCGTGCCGCATGGAGTACAACGACTACCTGCGCTGGGTCGCTGCACAGTTCACCGAACAGAGCCGTTATGGCGAAGAGGTGCTGACCATCGAGCCGGTGCTGCATAACCATCAGGTCGAAGCGCTGCGGGTGATTTCCCGTGGTACGGACGGCCAGCAGTTCGTACGCACCGCGCGTTCGGTGGTGGTCAGCGCCGGCGGCACGCCGCGCATCCCCGAGGCGTTCAAGGCGCTGAAGGGCGACGGTCGGGTGTTCCATCACTCGCAGTACCTGGCCGAGATGGCCAAGCAGCCGTGCATCAACAACCAGCCGATGAGCATCGCGATCATCGGTGGCGGGCAGAGCGCGGCGGAAGCCTTCATCGACCTGAACGATTCGTTCCCGTCGGTGCAGGTCGACATGATCCTGCGCGGCTCGGCCCTGAAGCCTGCGGACGACAGCCCGTTCGTCAACGAAGTGTTCTCGCCGGAATTCACCGACCTGATCTTCCAGCAGAAGAGCAGCGAGCGTGAGCGTCTGGTCAACGAGTACCACAACACCAACTACTCGGTGGTCGACATCGACCTGATCGAGCGCATCTACGGCATCTTCTACCGTCAGAAAGTCTCCGGCGTGGCCCGCCATGCGTTCCGTACCCTGACCACCGTCGAGAAAGCCACCGCCACCGCACACGGTATCGAGCTGACCGTGCGCAACAACGCCACCGGCGAAGTCACCGTGCGTGCCTACGACGCCGTGGTACTGGCCACCGGTTACGAGCGTCAGATGCACCGCAAACTGCTGGCGCCGCTGGAAGAGTACCTGGGCGACTTCGAGGTCGACCGCAATTACCGGTTGATCACCGACGAGCGCTGCAAGGCCGGTCTGTACATGCAGGGCTTCTGCCAGGCCAGCCACGGTCTGAGCGATACGCTGCTGTCGATCCTGCCGATCCGCGCGGACGAGATCGCAGGCTCGCTGTATGAGCATGGCAAGCACCGTGGGCACAGCCGTTCGATGGCGGATCTGTTGCTGGCGACTGCCAGCTAAGTATCTTTTCAGCCTCCACACTGATCGTTCCACGCTCCGCGTGGGAATGCCTCAAGGGACGCTCCGCGTTCCAATGGGACGCAGAGCGTCCCCGGCTGCATTCCCACGCAGAGCGTGGGAACGATCTCGGCGATCTCGGGGGCAATCCTGAACCCTTCCTGAACACCCGCGACATTCCCCGACACACTTCCTTTTGCGGGTTTACTCTCCAGACATCGGGGCGTAAGCTTCGCGCGTTTTCATCAATAGCGGAGACCCACAGTGGGTACTTGTTCGAGTGACAGTTGTCGGCCGGTCCTTGTAACCGGCAGATTCTCGGCAAGATAACGCGCATTCCTTTGTGCCGTTGTCTCGCCGAACAGCGAGCAGCGGCATCCCGATCATGACCGGTCCCGGTCATGTCCCGACGTCCTTCTCATCGACACTGAAAAGCCTGTGAAGTCGACTTCATCGTCGTCATTGCATGCCTATCGACACGCCTGTCTTTTCTGACCGGCGCGCCACGCCTTGCCGTGCCGTTTTGCGGTGCCCAGGACGAGGACGTACCTGCTCGACGGTTTCCCGGCTGACCATAGGGGCAACAGCCATGAAACTTACGCTCAAGGAATTTTTCGCAGGCTTCCTGCGGACCCGCCACATCGCCCGGCACTTCCGTCGCCTGGCCTTGCTGGAAACCCTCAGCGACACCACGGTCAGCCGTGAAGTGCCGCCGACTCTCGCCAATACACTGGTGGACGCCGCCCATTGCGACAGCGGCGTGCTGCTGTCGAACCTCGGCACCCACACCGACGGCCTCACCGATTTCGAAGTCGATGTGCTGCGCGCGCAGCACGGCCTCAACGAAGTCGAACACGAGCAACCGCTGCCGTGGTGGACCCACCTGTGGCACTGCTACAAAAACCCGTTCAACCTGCTGCTGACCCTGTTGGCAGTGATCTCGTGGCTGACCGAAGACCTCAAGGCCGCCATCGTGATTTTCTCGATGGTGGTGCTGTCGACGCTGCTGCGCTTCTGGCAGGAAAGCAAATCCAACCAGGCCGCTGACGCGCTCAAAGCGATGGTCAGCAACACCGCCACCGTGCTGCGTCGGGATGCGCCGCGCGCTGAATTGCCGATCAAGCAACTGGTGCCTGGCGATCTGATCGTGCTGTCGGCCGGCGACATGATTCCTGCCGATTGCCGGGTGCTCAGCGCCAAGGACCTGTTCGTCAGCCAGGCGGCGATGACCGGTGAATCGATGCCGGTGGAGAAATTCCCGCGTCAGGCCGATCGTGACACGCGCAATCCGCTGGAACTCGACAACATTCTGTTCATGGGCACCAACGTGGTGTCCGGCACGGCGGTGGCGGTGATTCTCACCACCGGCAACAGCACCTATTTCGGCGCGCTGGCGCAGCGGGTCGGGGCGACTGATCGCGCGGTGACTTCGTTCCAGCAAGGCGTGAACAAAGTCAGCTGGCTGCTGATCCGCTTCATGTTCGTCATGGCGCCGCTGGTGTTGTTCATCAACGGTTTCACCAAGGGCGACTGGACCGAAGCACTGCTGTTCGCGCTGTCGATCGCCGTGGGCCTGACCCCGGAAATGCTGCCGATGATCGTCACCTCGACGCTGGCCAAGGGCGCGGTGTTCCTGTCGCGCAAGAAGGTCATCGTCAAACGCCTGGATGCGATCCAGAACTTCGGCGCCATGGACGTGCTGTGCACCGACAAGACCGGCACCCTGACCCAGGACAAGATTTTTCTGGCACGCAATGTCGACGTCTGGGGCGAGGACTCCGATGACGTGCTGGAAATGGCTTACCTCAACAGCTACTACCAGACCGGCCTGAAAAACCTGCTCGATGTGGCGGTGCTGGAACACGTGGAAATCCACCGTGAGCTGAAGGTCGGCACGGCGTTTCGCAAGGTCGACGAGATCCCGTTCGACTTCAACCGTCGGCGCATGTCGGTGGTGGTCGAAGGGCGCGGCCAGCCGCATCAATTGATCTGCAAGGGCGCGGTGGAAGAAGTGCTGGCGGTGTGCAGCCGGGTTCGTCACGGTGAAGTCGACGAAGCCTTGAGCGATGAATTGCTGGCGAAAATCCGTCAGGTAACAGCAGCATTCAACGCTGAAGGCTTGCGCGTTGTGGCGGTGGCCGCGCGCTCGATGCCTGAAGGTCGCGACACCTACAGCCTGAGCGACGAGCAGGAACTGACACTGATCGGTTATGTGGCGTTCCTCGATCCACCAAAAGAAAGCACCGCCCCGGCGCTCAAGGCTCTGGCCGAACACGGCGTGGCCGTGAAAGTGCTGACCGGTGACAACGAACTGGTGACCGCCAAGATTTGCCGCGAAGTGGGCCTGGCCCAGCAAGGCCTGCTGATGGGCAATGACATCGAACGCATGAGCGATGCTGAACTGGCGGTGGCGGTGGAGACCACCAACGTGTTCGCCAAACTGACGCCGTCGCACAAGGAGCGCATCGTGCGCATCCTCAAGGGCAACGGCCACGTGGTCGGGTTCATGGGGGACGGCATCAACGACGCCCCGGCGCTGCGCACCGCAGACATCGGTATTTCCGTGGACAGCGCGGTGGACATCGCCAAGGAAGCGGCCGACATCATCCTGCTGGAAAAGAGCCTGATGGTGCTGGAGGAGGGCGTGCTGGAAGGACGCCGGACCTTCGCCAACATGCTCAAGTACATCAAGATGACCGCCAGTTCGAACTTCGGCAACGTGTTCTCGGTGCTGGTGGCCAGTGCGTTCATTCCGTTCCTGCCCATGCTGCCGATGCACCTGCTGGTGCAAAACCTGCTGTATGACATTTCGCAGATCGCGATCCCGTTCGACAACGTCGACGATGAGATGCTGAAACAGCCGCAACGCTGGCAGCCAGGGGACGTCGGGCGCTTCATGCTGTTCTTCGGGCCGATCAGTTCGATCTTCGACATCACAACGTTCGCCTTGATGTGGTACGTGTTCGATGCCAACACCCCGGATCACCAGACGCTGTTCCAGTCCGGCTGGTTCGTGGTGGGCTTGCTGACCCAGACGCTGATCGTGCACATGATCCGCACGCCGAAGATTCCGTTCCTGCAAAGCCGCGCGGCCATGCCGTTGCTGGTAATGACCGCAATCATCATGGCCGTGGGCATCTTCCTGCCGATGGGGCCGCTGGCGCACTACTTCAAATTGCAGGCGCTGCCGTCGATGTACTTTGTGTTCCTGCCGGTGATCCTGCTGGCGTACATGGCGCTGACCCAGGCAGTGAAAGGTTTCTACATTCGCCGGTTCGGCTGGCAGTAACAGGAAAGATTCCCCCCTTGTGGGAGCAAGGGGACGGTTTCAAGGAGTTCGACATGCAAGCGATCAACAATCTCAATCTCACCTCATTGCTCGACACCCTTGTCAGCCTCAGCGCGGCCTTCATCCTCGGCGGCCTGATCGGCTTCGAACGCCAGTACCGGCAACGCACGGCGGGCTTGCGCACCAACGTGCTGGTGGCGGTCGGCGCGGCGATTTTCGTCGATATGGCCAACCGTCTCGCCGGTGCCGAAGGCGCGGTGCGGGTGGTCGCGTATGTGGTTTCCGGCATCGGTTTTCTCGGCGCCGGCGTGATCATGCGCGAAGAAGGCAACGTGCGCGGGCTCAACACCGCCGCCACGCTCTGGACCTCGGCAGCGGTGGGCGCCTGTGCCGGTGCCGACCTGCTGGCAGAAGCCGTGCTGGGCACACTGTTCGTGCTTGCCGCGAATACCTTGCTGCGCCCGATCGTCAACAACATCAACCGCCAGCCGCTGGACGTGGTGTCGGCAGAAGTCACCAACATCGTCTACGTCATCGCTCGACGCTCGCAGCAGAAAGCCGTGTTTGCTCTGCTCGAGGCTGAACTGGAACGCAGCAACTACCCGGCAAGCGATGTCGATGTGCACGCCTTTGGAGCCGATGAAATCGAGATCGAAGCGACGCTGGCGACCACCTCGGTGGACGGTGATGAGCTGGATGCACTGGTGGCGCGCATTTCGACGTCGGCGTTGGTGGTGCAGGCATTCTGGAGCCCGAGTACGACCGAGTGAAGTCCTGGCGCCCCCGGATGGGTGGTCGGTATTTTCGGACAAGTCCTACAGAGTGTGCCGGGGTGGCTGCGTAATCTTCGCGCCTTCATCAATCACCTCTCGCCAGGCATTGCTTTGACCGATCAAAACCCCTGCCTTCGGATTGCCGGGCCGGGCACTTGCACATTTATCCGGGTGCCGCAACTGTCAGGTTTGACAGGTGGAATATATGCCGTTCCCGTGCAAGATTCGTTGCGCAGCCATTGTCTGTGGGGGGCATGCGGGTCCGGTGGCGCCAGCCCCACGTATTTTCCTCGGGAGTGGTCATGAAGAGCGTAGTGATTGTCGATGACCATCCGGTGATACGACAGGCTTTGCGCCTGATTCTGGAATCGTTGGGTTTCAAGTCAATTCATGAAGCCTCCAGTACCGTCGAGGTTGTACCGATGATCCGCCAGCATCGGCCGACGCTGTTGATACTTGACCTGAAACTGGAGGGGGGGAGCGGGCTGGATGTGCTTGAGCGAATCCGGTCCAACGGATTGGAGTGTCGTGTCATCGTGTATACCGCGCAGCCTCCGGACAATTACCTGCAACGTTGCATGCGTGCAGGTGCACGGGCCTACATCAGCAAGACTGATTCCTTGCAACAGCTTATCAATGCTGTCAATGCAGTCATGGCGGGTTACACCCTTTTTCCGGAGTTCCTCGACTGCAGTGTTGCGTCACTGAGTAATGAGCGCCAGCAAATCGAACACCTGTCCGACCGCGAGTTACATATCCTTGTGCAACTGGCGCATGGCAAACCCAACAATCAGATTGCCCACGATTTGAACCTGAGCCACAAGACCATCAGCACTTACAAGACCCGTCTGATGCTCAAGCTCGGCCTCAGCTCGCTGGTGCTCCTCAGGGAGTTTGCCAAACGTAACCATCTGCTCTGAGATGACTCCCATCATGAGCCTTGCGCGATGCGTCCTCCTGCTGATTCTGTTGATTGCAGGCACAGCGCAGGCGGCGAGTGCGCAAAGGCTTGAAATCGTCTCCCGTACCCGTCTGGACGGGGTGCAGGTTCGCCTGGACGAGCAGGATAAGCAGTGGCTGAGCGCGCATCCGGTATTGCGCATTGGTGCCTCCTGGCCGGATTACCCGCCCTTTGAACTGACCCGAAAACGCCATGAACTGGAGGGCCTCACGGCCGACTACGCCGACGCGATCGCTCAGATACTGAACATCGCCGTCGAGGTCTGGTGTTATCCCGACCGCGAAAGTGCCATGGCTGCGCTCAAGGCCGGGAAGGTGGATGCGCTGGGCACGTCGAACCAATTCGAGATCGCCGACCCTGACCTGTTACTGTCGCGCGCCTACGCCGAGGATCAGCCGATGTGGGTGACCCGGATCGACGAACCGTTGCCGGGCGACCTGGCTGGCAAACGCATCGCCATGGTGGACGACTACTTGCCAGCCTCGACCATCGAGGCGGCTTATCCCCAAGCCTCCTTGCAACCTTACCGCTCGATTTTCGATGCCCTCGGTGCCGTGGCGTTTGGTCGGGATGCGGTCTACCTCGGCGACTTGATCAGCGCCAGATATCTGATCAACACCCATTTTCACAACGACCTGCAACTGGCCGGGCCCTCAGGCCTTGACGCCAACCCGTTCGGCTTTGCCCTGGCCCGCAGCAACACCCGTTTGAAGCATCTGGTCGACAAAGCCCTGCTGGCGATTCCCATGGAGCAGCGCCTGGCGATGGAGCTGCGCTGGAGCGCCGGTCGCGCCGACATGGCAGCGCAGGCCCGGGTCAGTCTGAGCGCCAGCGAGCAAGAATGGCTGGACCAGCATCCGGTGGTACGCGTCGGCGCTATCGATGATTTTGCGCCACTGACATTCTTCGACGCCGATGGCCGCTTCAGTGGCCTGGCTGCCCAACTGCTCAACCTGATCAGTCAGCGCAGCGGCCTGACATTCGAGGTGGTGCGCGGTCAGTCTCTGGATCGTCAGGTCGGGCAGCTCAAGACCGGGGAGCTGGACCTGCTGCCGGTGCTGACGCCAAGCCGCGAGCGTGAACTTGAAATGCTGTTCACCCGCTCGTACGCCAACAGTCCCTTTGTGTTGATCACCGATTCGAAGGCACAGGCGCCGCGCAGCCTTGAAGAGATGGCGGGTAAACGCCTGGCGCTCTATCGCGGCAATCCGCTGCGCAATTATCTGTTGGAGTACGTGCCGCAGATCAGCCTGATCGAGTTGCCGAGCCCGGCGGACGGAACACGGGCGCTGCTCGACGGTCGGGCGGATGCGACATTGAGTTCACTGCTGGTGGCGCGCTATCAGATCGATCACCAGTACCGTGATCGCTTGCGGATTGTCTCCACGCTGGGCGATCAACCGGCCCGGATCGCCATGGCCACGGCGCTCGATGCACCGCAACTGCAATCGATTCTGAACAAGGCGCTGTTGGGCATTGCACCCCAGGAAATCGACGCGCTGGTCGCGCGCTGGAGTCGTAACGTGGTGCTGCAGGACAGCTATTGGCAGCGTCATCGAGAGCAGATTCTGCGCGGGTTTGCCGTTGCCGCCGGCTTGCTGTTGCTGGCATTGGGCTGGATCGGCTTTCAGCGTCGGGAGATCCGACAGCGCCAGCAGTGGCTTCGACAGTTGCAGGAGGCCAAGGAGGCGGCCGACGAAGCCAATCGTGCCAAGAGCACGTTTCTGGCGACGATGAGCCATGAAATCCGCACGCCGATGAATGCCCTGATCGGCATGCTCGAGCTGGCCCTGAAGCGTGCCGATGAAGGCGTGACCGATCGCCAGGCGATCGAGGTGGCGTCCAGTGCCGGGCAGCAACTGCTGGCCTTGATCGGCGATATTCTCGACATCGCACGCATCGAGTCCGGGCATTTGTCGCTGGCCCCCGAGCGCGCCAATCTGCATGAAGTGGTGGCGTCGGTGTGTCGGATTTTCGAAGGCCTGGCCCGGCAGAAGCAATTGTTGTGGCATGTAGAGCTGGATGAGCGCAGCAACGTCGAGGTGATGCTCGATGCCCTGCGTTTCAAGCAGATCTTGTCGAATCTGTTGAGCAACGCGATCAAATTCACCAATAAGGGCGAGGTGAGCCTGCGCATGCGCGTGTTCAGCGAGCACGACGGTCTGATTGAAGCGGGTGTGACCATCGAAGACAGTGGCCGGGGGATCAGCGCCGAGGATCAGCGGCGGTTATTCAGTCCGTTTGCGCAGGTTGGCGATCATCAGTCTATGGCCCAGGGTGGTTCTGGCCTGGGGCTGGTGATCAGCCGCAACTTGTGCCGGATGATGGGCGGTGACTTGTGGATGAGTAGTGAGCCGGGCAGGGGTACTCAGGTCATGTTGCGACTGGAGCTGCCAGTGCTGGCGCCGCTTGTGCAAGAGGCTGCACCGGTGCCAGCGACGGCGACGATCAAGTCGCTGAACGTGCTGGTGGTGGATGACCATCCGGTGAATCGCCTGTTGTTGTGCCGGCAGTTGAGCGAACTCGGGCATCGCCACGTTGACACCGGCGGCGGTGAGGAAGGGTTGGCGCTGTGGCGCGAGCAAGCTTTCGACGCACTGATTACCGATATCAGCATGCATGGGCTCAATGGTTATGAGCTGGCGCGAGCAGTGCGTCAGGATGAAGCTGCAACGGGCAGGGCGCCTTGTCTGATCCTCGGATTTACCGCCAATGCGCAGATGGAGGAAAAGCAGCGATGCCGGGCGGCCGGGATGGACGATTGCCTGTTCAAGCCGGTCCTGCTGCGCGAATTGAGCCAGGCCCTGATGGCCACAACATCCGAAGGCGCGCAGATCGAAACCGTGGACGATCCGGCAGTGGCCGAGTTCGATCTGAGTGCGCTGTTGCAACTGGCTGGCGCGGATAACCCGCTCATCGGGCAATTGCGTGATGAGGTGCTGAGCAGCCTGCGCATCGACCTGAAACGTCTGGATGAGTCGAGCCGCAAAAGTGATCGCGCAGATTTACTTGATCTGGCGCATCACGTCACGGGCGGGGCGCATATGATCGGTGCCGAGCGCGTGGTCTCGGCGTGTCGCGTGCTCGATCAGGCCTGCCGGGACGGAGATGCCCCGGCATTGGCGGGCGCAATCGATTTGCTGCGCGTGGCCATGCAAGACCTTGCGCAGCAACTTCAGACCTGACCGATCAATCCCACTGCGGCGCGATGCCTTTGGGGCTGGTCAGGCGATGGCCGCGATCCAGGGTGCCGATCAGCGCCATGTCGGCATCGCTCAGGGTCAGCGCCGTGGCGCCGAGGTTGCCTTGCAGGTTGGCGCGTTTGGTCGACGATGGAATCACCGCGTAACCCGACTGCATCGCCCACGCCAGGGTGACCTGCGCCGGGGTGGCTTGCAGACGCTCGGCGATTTGCACGATCAGCGGATCCTTCAGCACTTCGCCGTAGGCCAGGGTCATGTACGACGTGATCTGAATGCCCTGACGCCGGGCGAATTCCACGACCTTGCGGTTTTGCAGGTATGGGTGCAGTTCGATCTGGTTGGTGGCGATATTTTCCGCACCAACCGCAGCAATCGCCTGTTTCATCAGGTCGATGGTGAAGTTGGACACACCGATCTGCCGGGTCAGGCCCAAGCGTTTGGCTTCCAGCAGCGCGCCCATGAATTCTTCGACCGACACCTGATCTTCCGGCGACGGCCAGTGAATCAGTGTCAGGTCGAGGTAGTCGGTCTGCAGCTTTTGCAGGCTCTCCTTGAGGCTTTCGATCAGCCGGTCCTTGGCGAAGTTGGCGATCCAGATCTTGCTGGTGATGAACAGTTCTTCACGGGCGATGCCGCTGGCAGCGATGGCCTCGCCAACGTCAGCTTCGTTTTCGTAGATCTGTGCGGTGTCGATGACCCGGTAACCGAGCTCAAGGGCAGTGCTCACCGAATCGATGACCACCTGACCTTGCAGGCGAAACGTACCAAGACCGAAAACGGGAACAGACATGCAGGAACTCCAGGGTTGCAGTGGGAATGGGCAGGAGTATCCGCGTCTGATTCCTTGGGAAAAACCGCTGTCGGGGCAAAGTACTGTTGACTGAAAGTCACGAATCACGATCGGTAGTCGTCCCATCAGTAGAACGATGAGGCCGATTTTGGCTGACTAGTGCTAAATACGTGGCGAATTTATGATCGGTCCATGATCAACCTGATGACGGAGTCCACCATGAAAAACCTTATCGGTATCTACACCAGCCCTCGCGGCCACTGGGTCGGCGATGGGTTTCCGGTGCGTACCCTGTTTTCCTACGACAACCTGGGCAAGCACATCAGCCCGTTCCTGCTGCTGGATCACGCCGGGCCCGCGCAATTCACCCCGACCACCGAACGCCGTGGCGTGGGTCAGCATCCGCACCGTGGTTTCGAAACCGTGACCATTGTCTACGAAGGCGAAGTGCAGCACCGCGACTCCACCGGCAGCGGCGGCACCATCGGCCCGGGGGATGTGCAGTGGATGACGGCGGCTTCCGGCATCCTGCATGAGGAATTCCACTCGGAAAACTTCGCTAAAACCGGCGGCAATCTGGAAATGGTGCAGCTGTGGGTCAATCTGCCGGCCAGGGACAAAATGGCCGCGCCGGGTTACCAGACCATTCTGGACAGTGATATCCCGAATATCGCGCTCAAGGACGGTGCCGGCAGCCTGCGGCTGATCGCCGGTGAGTTCGACGGCCACAAAGGTCCATCCCGCACGTTCACGCCTATCGATGTCTGGGATCTGCGGCTGAACAGCGGCAAGTTGCTTTCGCTGGATCTGCACGAAGGCCGCAACACTGCGTTGGTAGTGTTGAAGGGTTCGCTACAGATCAACGGTGTGGAGTCGATGCGCGAAGGTCAGTTGGCGCTGTTCGAGCGCGATGGCGATCGCATCACCCTTGAAGCCAGCCAGGACACGGTAGTGCTGCTGCTCAGCGGCGAGCCGATCGACGAACCGATCGTCGGCCACGGCCCGTTCGTGATGAACACCGAGCAGGAAATCCATCAGGCTTTCGCCGACTTCCAGTCCGGCCGCTTCGGCCAGATGCACGGCTGAAAATCCCGGCAGGTGCCACGTGCGCCTGCCGGTTTTTTTTGAGCGCGCGCAGTGGCGCTCATCCCGCCAAATCAATTACTCCTACACTGAGCCCAATCTGTGCGATCTTCTCGCGACTGGCCCCTGTCGGAGTTGTTTGATGCTGTCTCTGCTCACCGATCATCCGTTGTTTTGCGCCTTGATCCTGATCCTCATCGATCTCGGTCTGTGGCGTCTGATCAGCTCCCACGGCAGCGCGTGGAAACTGTTGGTGCGGGTGCTGATTTTTGCCCTGTTCAGCATTTTGCTGTTCAACGAAGGGCTCAACCCGATGGAGCCTGCGCCGTGGGCCGACAACGTACCGTTGCATCTGGCGGCGACCGGTTTGCAGATCGGCTGGTGGCTGTTCGGTGCGCGCACCCTGACGGTGTTGATCGGCGCGGTGATGATGCAGCGGGTCGGGCACACCGGGCGGTTGTTGCAGGATCTGCTGGGCGCGGTGATCTTCCTGATTGCGATCATCGCAGCGCTGGCCTACGTGCTGGACCTGCCGGTCAAAGGCGTGCTGGCAACGTCCGGGGCGTTGGCGATCATCGTCGGTCTGGCGTTGCAGAGCACCTTGAGTGACGTGTTTTCCGGGATCGTGCTCAACACCACCAAGCCTTATCAACTGGATGACTGGATTTCCATCGACGGCACCGAAGGCCGGGTCACCGACATCGACTGGCGTGCCACGCGCCTGCAAACCAGTCAGGGCAGCATGGCGGTCATCCCCAACTCGCTGGCGGCCAAGGCCAAGATCATCAACTTCAGCCGGCCGAGCAATATGTTCGGGGTTGCCGTCAGCGTGCAGGTCAGTCCCCATGCGCGGCCCAGTTCGGTGATCGATGCCCTGGAACGGGCGATGCAGGGTTGTCGCCAATTGCTGGAGAGCCCCGCGCCGAGCGTCGCGCTGAAGAGCTCCAGCAGCGCCGGCGCCGAATATGAAATCAGCGGATTCGTCGCCTCGATGAGCGAAAAGCGCGTGGTGCGCAATCAGCTGTTCGACCTGGCGTACCGGCACCTGCAAGCGTCCGGGGTCAATCTGCTGTCGAGCGATGAGCCGGGCATGCCGAGCAATCTCTCGCGCCCCCGGTCGCTGCTCGACAGCTCGCCGATTTTCTCCACGCTGCGTCAGGAAGAGAAGGAAACCTTCAGCCAGAACATGACCCTGCAGACCTTCCGTGCCGGCGAGATGATTCTCGCGGGCGGCGAAGTCAGCGATCACCTGTTCATCATCGAGTCCGGCGTGGTCTCGGTGACGCTCAAGCGCCACGGCACGCCGTTCGAGTCCGGGCGGATGGGCCCGGGTGAGGTGATCGGCGAGGCGGGGATTCTGTCCGATACGTCATTGCCGGCCGACTTCTCCGCCAAGACCTTCTGCGCGCTGTACCGCATCGAGAAGTCTTATCTCAAGCCGTGCCTGGATGCCCGTCACGACATCAACGATGCGATGCAGGCGCTGCTCGATTTCCGACTGCACAAGGCGCAATCCCTGACGGAAGAAACGCCGGTGGCGGTGCCGAAAAAAGGTTTCCTGCAATGGCTGCGCAACCGCGTCTGAGCGCTCAGCCCAGGCCGTAATCCGCCAGTTTGCGTTCCAGGTTCTGGCGCACCTGCGGCCATTCGTCATCAATGATGCTGAAGCGCACCGAGTTGCGCTTGCGGCCGTCCGGCATGATCCGTTCGTGGCGGACGATGCCTTCCTGTTGTGCGCCGAGGCGCAGGATCGCGTTGCGCGACTTCTGGTTGTTTTCGTCGGTGGTGAACTGCACGCGCACGCAATCGAGCACCTCGAACGCGTGGCGCAGCATCAGGTACTTGGCCTCGGTGTTGACAAAGGTCTTCTGAAAGCGTGCCGAAATCCAGCTGCTGCCGATCTCCAGCTTGCGGTTGAGCGGGTCGATCTTCCAGAACCGGGTCGAGCCGATCACTTCGCCGGTTTCCTTCAGCACGATGACAAACGGCATGACCGTCCCTGCCTCGCGGCCGTCGAGGGCCTTTTTCAGGTAAGCGTCGACGGTGGTGGCCGACGGCACCACGGTGACCGTCAGATTCCACAGTTCACCGTCAGCGGCAGCGTGGAGCAGGGCATCGGCGTCGGTGTATTGAAGCGGGCGCAGGATGATGCCCTGGCCTTGCAGCGTGGTTTGCATGTGGGGATTCTCGGCGATCGGGCGAGGGCTTATTACGCCGTACGGGAAGGATCCGACGCAACCGTCGCGGTGGGCGGATGTCACAGTTTTTATCGGTGAATGGCAGGAACCCGGACGATGAAAAAAATGCGCATTGCCACGTTCAACGTCAACGGCCTGCGGGCTCGACTGCCGAATCTGCTGGAGTGGCTCAGGCGCGAGCAGCCGGACATCGTCTGTTTGCAGGAACTCAAGCTGGTGGACAGCGCATTTCCTGCCGCCGATCTGGAGGCCGCCGGTTATGGCGCCATCTGGCACGGTCAGGCGTCATGGAACGGCGTGGCGATTCTTGCCCGCGATGCGCAACCGCTGGAGAGCCGGCGCGGGCTGCCCGGCGATCCCGACGATAAACACAGCCGCTACCTCGAAGCGGCGGTGCACGGCGTGTTGGTGGGGTGCCTGTATCTGCCCAATGGCAACCCGCAACCGGGGCCGAAGTTCGACTACAAACTGGCCTGGTTCGAGCGCCTGATCAAATACGCCAGGGATCTGCAAAGCAGCGATCACCCGGTGGTGCTGGCCGGCGATTACAACGTGGTGCCCACCGATCTGGATATCTACAACACCCGTTCGTGGCTCAAGGACGCGTTGTTGCAACCGGAGAGCCGCGAGTGCTATCAGCGCCTGCTGGAACAGGGCTGGACCGATTCGTTGCGGCATCTGTATCCCGAAGACCGGCTGTATACGTTCTGGGATTATTTCCGCCAGCACTGGCAGAAGAACTCCGGGCTGCGGATCGATCACCTGCTGCTCAATCCGACCCTGAGCCCTTATCTGCACGAGGCCGGTGTGGATGCCTGGGTGCGCAACGAACCGCATGCCAGCGACCACGCGCCGACGTGGATTCGCATCGATTCGCGTAAAAGACGCTAGCAGCTGATTGGTTAATTCAATTGTCGATTCGATGCCCGGATCCCGTATACATGGCGACCATCGGCGGAACGATCCGCGCCCCCATGCAAAAGGACCCGGCAATGAGCGAGCCACGCCTGACGAATCTCCAACAGTACCTGCAACGCCTGGGCTTCGATGCGCCCCCGGCACCGACCCTTGAAACCTTGCGTCTGTTGCAACTGCGCCATACCGGCGCCTTTCCTTTCGAAAACCTGTCGACACTCAGCGGCGAACCCGTCCTGATCGATCTGCCCTCCATCGAACGCAAAGTTTTGAGCGGCGCCCGGGGCGGTTACTGCTACGAGCTGAACAATCTGTTTCTGGCCTTGTTGCTGGAGCTGGGGTTCGATGCGCGGGGCATCAGCGGGCGTGTGGTCATGAACCAGCCAGAGGGCAGCTGGACGGCGCGCACTCACCGCTTGAGCCTGGTGACCATTGACGACGTGCGTTACATCACCGACGTCGGCTTCGGCGGCATGGTGCCGACCGCGCCGCTGTTGCTCGATACAGAAGCCGAGCAATCCACGCCGCACGAACCGTATCGCATCGAAGTGCAGGCCGATGGCTACATGCTGCGGGCCAGGGTCGCCGGCGAATGGAGGCCGATGTACCTGTTCGACCTGCAACGTCAGGAAGACATCGATTACACCCTCGGCAACTGGTACGTCTCGACTCACCCGGACTCGCCATTTGCCCAGCGCCTTATGGTCGCGCGTACCGGCGACGGCTGGCGACGCACACTGAACAACGGCAGTTTCGCCATCCACCGCATCGGTGCCGAGAGCGAGCGGCGTGAAGTGATGGATGTCGATGAACTGATCGAACTGCTGGAAAAGGAGTTCGGCCTGAGCTTGCCGCACCAGCCCGGTGCGCGCGAGGCGCTGGCGCGCTTGATTCAGCCGGTTTGAAACCTAAGGTTTTGCCTCCGGCTACAGCACCCGCCGTATCTCGTTCACGGCTGCCGACAGTTTTTTCTCGAGGCTCTTGAGGTCGGTAGCGGTGATGCCTTGCTTGAATTGTCCGCTGGAATGCTCGGGTTCATCGGTTGCGCCACGGCTGCCAAGCAATGCGTGGCGCAGGGTGTTGTTGATTACCGTCTGATAGCCGTAGCCCTCGCTTTCAGCGGCCTCGCGCGCGGCTTCGATCACCGCGTCATCGAGCATGATGGTGATGCGGGTCTTGCCCTTGGCGGGCGCGATGGCGCCGCGTTTACCCTGGCTGAAATCGTATTCGTCCTTCATTGATCACCTCTGCGCAAATTTGCCATCGCTCGTCGGGCTCGAATGCGTTGGCAGCATTCTTGCTTTTGTCGAACTGAATCTTGAATGACTTCATTATGCATACTTTATATGTATAAAAAGGGTGCGGCCGCGCCGTCGGTCGCCATGAACACTTCAGCCTAGGTGGATAAAACGTGAGGTTAGTTGACGATGTATTGCCGGATTTGTGGGGGATGAAAGCAGCGGGATAGAAGGTTGGGTGGCTAGCTAACCATTATGTGACTGATAAGTTGTATACAAGTCTATGGACATTTGTCCTGACTCTTGCATACAGTGTGCGCATAACAAAAACCAGGGAACTCCCCCACCATGAAAACGCCCCATGTTTCACACCAACGGCCCGAGGACGAGAATCTCGGGGTCGGCGCGAATATGGCTTACGGCCTGCAACACGTTCTGACCATGTATGGCGGTATCGTCGCGGTGCCGCTGATCATCGGTCAGGCCGCCGGGCTTTCGCCGGCGGACATCGGTCTGTTGATTGCTGCTTCATTGTTTGCGGGGGGGCTGGCCACGTTGCTGCAAACCCTGGGTTTACCGTTTTTCGGATGTCAGTTGCCGCTGGTGCAGGGCGTGTCGTTCTCCGGCGTTGCCACGATGGTGGCGATTGTCAGCAGTGGCGGGGAGGGCGGGTTCCAGTCGGTGCTTGGCGCCGTGATTGCGGCGTCGCTGATCGGCTTGCTGATCACGCCAGTGTTCTCGCGAATCACCAAGTTCTTCCCGCCGCTGGTCACGGGTATCGTGATCACCACCATCGGCCTGACGCTGATGCCGGTGGCCGCACGCTGGGCCATGGGCGGCAACAGTCACGCGCCTGATTTCGGCAGCATGCAGAACATCGGTCTGGCGGCGGTCACACTGGTGCTGGTGTTGCTGCTGAGCAAGGTCGGCAGCTCCACCATCTCGCGTCTGTCGATCCTGTTGGCCATGGTGATCGGCACCGTGCTGGCGGTGTTCCTCGGCATGGCGGACTTCTCCAGCGTCACCCAGGGCCCGATGTTCGGCTTCCCGACGCCGTTCCATTTCGGCATGCCGACCTTCCACTTCGCTGCGATCCTGTCGATGTGCATCGTGGTCATGGTGACCCTGGTGGAAACCTCGGCGGACATCCTGGCGGTCGGTGAAATCATCGGCACCAAGGTCGACTCCAAACGCCTGGGCAACGGCCTGCGGGCGGACATGCTGTCGAGCATGTTTGCACCGATCTTCGGCTCGTTCACCCAAAGCGCCTTCGCCCAGAACGTCGGGCTGGTGGCGGTGACCGGGATCAAGAGTCGTTATGTGGTGGCGACCGGCGGTATCTTCCTGGTGATCCTCGGCTTGCTGCCGTTCATGGGCCGGGTCATCGCAGCCGTGCCAACCTCGGTACTCGGCGGCGCCGGTATCGTGCTGTTCGGCACCGTGGCAGCGAGTGGTATCCGTACGCTGTCCAAGGTCGATTACCGCAACAACGTCAACCTGATCATCGTCGCCACCTCGATCGGCTTCGGCATGATCCCGATTGCCGCACCAAACTTCTACGATCACTTCCCGAGCTGGTTCGCGACCATTTTCCATTCGGGCATCAGCTCGTCGGCGATCATGGCGATCCTGCTGAACCTGGCGTTCAACCACTTCACGGCGGGTAACTCGGACCAGCAGTCGGTGTTTGCGGCGGCAGAAGAGCGGACCCTGCGTTATCGCGATCTGGCCGCGCTGCGTGAAGGCGACTACTTCAGCGACGGCAAACTGCATGACTGCGACGGCAACGAAGTGCCGGTGATCGATCCGGATGCGGATCACGGTCATGGCGCACCGAAGGCACATGCCAAGAGCAGCGAGCACGTCTGACCGCTGTATGTGAATGAAAAGGGCCGATCAGTTGCGAAACTGATCGGCCCTTTTTCTATGGCGTCGCTTTTTTCAGCGCCCACAAAAAAGCCCCTGAATCTTTCGATTCAGGGGCTCTGTATTTGGCTCCACAACCTGGACTCGAACCAGGGACCCAGTGATTAACAGTCACTTGCTCTACCAACTGAGCTATTGCGGAATTGGTGCGTATGTTACTGATTTAAAAAGACTAGTCAAGCGCCAGTTGTAAATTTTCTGGAAAGATCAGGACGGACGTTGGTCTATCGGCAATTGGCGGTTACCAGAACCGTAGCAGAGGTCTACCATGGCCGCCCGGAAGTGGTCACACGCGCTGCCGGCCATTCGCCGAAAAGGTACGCGCCATGAATAGCCCCATCCTCACCCGTCGTCCTGTCGAGGTGTTCGCATGAGCACCGCACAGATCAGCCTGCCCAAAGGCGTCGGCCCACACGCCGAAAAGCTTTTCGACGCGATCACCCAGGCCGCCACGGTTGAAGAGCTGAACCGTGCAGGCGGCAAGGCCGAAGGTTTTGTCCTCGGTCTGGAAAGCACCAAGGCGATCAAGAGTCAGATCGCCGAATCGCTGTATGTTGTTTATGACGACGCAGCAACTCAGCGTGCAGCGGAACTGGCTTAACCGCCGAACGTGAAGGTGCCGAGCATCAGTTTGGCGTACAGCATCGTCGCGCCCAGTTGCACCAGCCACAGCGCCAGCCCGCCGAGAAACACCCCGGTCGCGACTTGCAGCACCAGGTTGTTGCCGCGTTTGGCCGGGGTGCGGGGGATGAAGTCATCCAGATCGTCGCGGTCGGCGCGCAGGTCATCGTTTTTCATGTCGTCTCTCTGAAATATCGTCTGTGTGCAGTCTAGAGGGTATGGCGGCTTTTCTTCAGACAAATAAAAACGGGAAGCCCGAAGGCTTCCCGTTTTCAGTGCAGCGCCGGATCAGATGACCTGAACGATGGCGTCCGTCACGGCTTCGATATTGCTCTGGTTCAGCGCGGCGACGCAGATGCGGCCGGTGTCCAGGGCGTAGATGCCGAACTCGTTGCGCAGGCGGTGAACCTGTTCGGTGGTCAGTCCGGAGTAGGAGAACATGCCGCGCTGACGACCGACGAAGCTGAAGTCACGCTGCGGGGCTTTCTTCGCCAGCAGAGCAACCATCTGGTCGCGCATGCCGCGAATGCGCAGGCGCATTTCAGCCAGTTCGGCTTCCCACTGGGCGCGCAGTTCCGGGCTGTTCAGTACGGCGGCAACGATGCTTGCACCGTGGGTCGGCGGGTTGGAGTAGTTGGTGCGGATCACGCGTTTGACTTGCGACAGGACGCGGGCGCTTTCTTCTTTCGATTCGCTGACGATCGACAGCGCACCGACGCGCTCGCCGTACAGCGAGAACGACTTGGAGAACGAGCTCGACACGAAGAAGGTCAGGCCGGATTCAGCGAACAGACGCACGGCAGCGGCGTCTTCGGCGATGCCGTCACCGAAACCCTGGTAAGCCATGTCGAGGAACGGCACGTGACCTTTGGCCTTGACCGCTTCCAGCACGTTGTTCCAGTCCGCCGGGCTCAGGTCGACGCCGGTCGGGTTGTGGCAGCAGGCGTGCAGCACGATGATCGAGCCGTTCGGCAGGGCGTTGAGGTCTTCGAGCAGGCCGGCACGGTTCACGTCGTGGGTGGCGGCGTCGTAGTAGCGGTAGTTCTGCACCGGGAAACCGGCGGTTTCGAACAGCGCGCGGTGGTTTTCCCAGCTCGGGTCGCTGATCGCCACAACGGCGTTCGGCAGCAGTTGCTTGAGGAAGTCGGCACCGATTTTCAGTGCGCCGGTACCGCCGACGGCCTGGGTGGTGACAACGCGGCCAGCAGCCAGCAGCGGCGAATCGTTGCCGAACAGCAGCTTTTGCACGGCCTGGTCGTAGGCAGCGATGCCGTCGATTGGCAGGTAGCCGCGGGAAGCGTGCTGAGCGGCGCGAATGGTTTCGGCTTCGATGACGGCGCGCAGGAGTGGAATTCGCCCCTCTTCGTTGCAGTACACACCCACCCCGAGGTTGACCTTATTGGTCCGGGTATCGGCGTTGAATGCTTCGTTGAGGCCCAGGATTGGATCGCGGGGTGCCATTTCGACAGCGGAGAACAGGCTCATTTTTACGGCAGCTCTATTGGAGAGTGGAGGGACGTGTGGCGCTCCAGCCGAATGCACTAGAGCGGTGCACAAACGGGGAGCTAGTATAGAGGCCATCATCGATCAATGGCGACAGGCGAATCGGCTTTTAAGGTAAGTTTTTCCGATTATTTCTCGACCGTTAGTCGAATGAACCTGTCGGAGACTTTACCGGATGTAGGACGTTTGCCTTGAAAGGCGAGGCAATCGGCTCCACATTCAGCACAATCTTCGTTTTTCCTTGCGCGACATCGGTCGTTTGCGGTCTTTCTCGTGGTGCTGCGGTTTGCCCGCAGCGTTGCGATTCCAGAGGTGTTTATGTCTGAATTCCAGCTCGTCACCCGTTTCGACCCCGCCGGCGATCAACCCGAAGCCATTCGCCAGATGGTCGAAGGCATCGAAGCCGGGCTGGCGCACCAGACGCTGCTCGGGGTGACCGGGTCGGGCAAGACCTTCAGCATCGCCAACGTGATCGCCCAGGTGCAGCGTCCGACCCTGGTGCTGGCGCCGAACAAGACCCTGGCCGCGCAGTTGTACGGCGAGTTCAAGTCGTTCTTCCCGAACAACGCCGTCGAGTACTTCGTTTCCTACTACGACTACTACCAGCCCGAAGCCTACGTGCCGTCGTCCGACACCTTCATCGAGAAAGATGCGTCGATCAACGACCACATCGAGCAGATGCGTCTGTCTGCGACCAAGGCATTGCTCGAGCGCAAGGACGCGATCATCGTCACCACGGTGTCGTGCATCTACGGTCTGGGCAGCCCGGAAACTTATTTGAAAATGGTCTTGCACGTCGATCGCGGCGACAAGCTTGATCAGCGTGCGCTGGTGCGGCGCCTGGCCGACCTGCAATACACCCGCAACGACATGGATTTCGCCCGTGCGACCTTCCGGGTGCGCGGCGATGTGATCGACATTTACCCGGCGGAGTCCGACCTGGAAGCAATCCGCATCGAGTTGTTCGATGACGAAGTAGAGAGTATTTCCGCGTTCGACCCGCTGACCGGCGAAGTCATCCGCAAGCTGCCGCGCTTCACGTTCTACCCGAAGAGCCACTACGTGACGCCCCGGGAAACCCTGCTCGACGCCATCGAGGGGATCAAGGTCGAGTTGCAGGAGCGCCTGGAATACCTGCGCAACAACAACAAACTGGTCGAGGCCCAGCGCCTGGAGCAGCGCACCCGGTTCGACCTGGAGATGATCCTCGAACTCGGCTACTGCAACGGCATCGAAAACTACTCGCGCTACCTGTCCGGGCGCCCGGCCGGTGCGGCGCCACCGACGCTTTACGATTACCTGCCGGCTGACGCTTTGTTGGTGATCGACGAATCTCACGTCAGCGTCCCGCAAGTCGGCGCGATGTATAAGGGCGACCGTTCTCGCAAAGAAACCCTTGTGGAATACGGCTTCCGACTGCCCTCGGCGCTGGACAACCGGCCGATGCGCTTCGACGAGTGGGAAGGGGTGAGCCCGCAGACGATTTTCGTCTCGGCCACGCCCGGCAACTACGAAGCCGAACACGCCGGCCGGGTGATCGAGCAAGTGGTGCGCCCGACCGGTCTGGTCGACCCGCAGGTTGAAGTGCGCCCGGCGCTGACTCAGGTTGACGATCTGCTCTCGGAAATCACCAAGCGTGTGGCGGTGGAGGAGCGAGTGCTGGTCACCACGCTGACCAAGCGCATGGCCGAAGACCTGACCGATTACCTGGCCGATCACGGTGTGCGCGTGCGTTATCTGCACTCTGACATCGACACCGTCGAGCGGGTCGAAATCATCCGCGACCTGCGCCTCGGCACGTTCGATGTGCTGGTGGGTATCAACCTGCTGCGTGAAGGCCTGGACATGCCGGAAGTGTCGCTGGTGGCGATTCTCGATGCGGACAAGGAAGGCTTCCTGCGTTCCGAGCGTTCGCTGATCCAGACCATCGGCCGTGCGGCGCGTAACCTCAATGGCCGGGCGATTCTCTACGCGGATCGCATCACCGGTTCGATGGAGCGGGCGATTGGCGAAACCGAGCGCCGTCGCGACAAGCAGATCGCCTTCAACCTGGCCAACGGCATCACGCCGAAGGGTGTGTTCAAGGACGTCGCCGACATCATGGAAGGCGCCACCGTGCCCGGTTCGCGCAGCAAGAAGCGCAAAGGCATGGCCAAGGCCGCCGAAGAGAACGCCAAGTACGAAGCCGAACTGCGCTCGCCGAGCGAGATCACCAAGCGCATCCGCCAACTGGAAGAGAAGATGTACCAGCTGGCCCGCGACCTGGAGTTCGAAGCAGCGGCGCAGATGCGCGACGAAATCGCCAAGCTGCGTGAGCGTCTGTTGGCCGTCTGATCTCTATCGCCTGATCTGGCCCTATCGCTGGCAAGCCAGCTCCCACAGGTTACTTTGGTGTTCACACGTTTTGTGTACGCCATCAATCCCTGTGGGAGCTGGCTTGCCAGCGATAGGGCCGGTGCATGCACCGCAAAAATCAGTGAGACTCCCCGGCCTTCAGTCCGGCGGGCAATTTCTTGGTCAGCAAAATCGCCAACATGCTGACCCCCAGCGCAATCCCGACAAAATGAAACGCGTCGTTGTAGGCCATGATCAGCGCCTGCTGATGGACAATTTCGCTCAGCTTGCCCAGTGCCGCCGTGTCACTGCCGAAACGATCGGTCATCGACGCCAGACGTTCGGCCACCTGCGGATTGGTCGGCACCACCGCTTCGCGCAGGTAATCGAAGTAGGTCTTGGTGCGCGCATCCAGCAGCGTCGCGAGCAGGGCGATGCCGATGGCGCCGCCGAGGTTGCGCAAAATATTGAACAGACTCGACGCAGAGCCCGCGTCCTGCGGCAGGATGTACGCGGTGGCGATCAGCGAAATGGTCACCATGATCAGCGGCTGACCCAGCGCCCGGATGATCTGGATCTGATTGAACTGCGGCCCGGCAAAGTCCGGGTTGAGCACCCCGGATGAAAAACTGGCCAGCCCGAACAGCCCGAAACCAATCGTGCACAGCCATTTCGGCGAGACGAATTTCATCAGCTTCGGCACCAGCGGAATCAGAAACAGCTGCGGCACGCCCATCCACATGATCACTTCGCCGATCTGCAGGGCGTTGTAGTTCTGGATCTGCGCCAGGTACAGCGGCAGCAGATAGATCGAGCCATACAGCCCGACGCCCATGCCGAGGCTGGAAATGCTCGACAGGCCGAAGTTGCGGTTGCGCAGGATCCCGAGGTTGATCAGTGGATTGGGCTTGGAAATCTGCACGATCACAAAGGTGATCAAACTCAACAGGGCGATGCTGCCCAGCGTCACGATCAGGCTCGATTCCAGCCAGTCCTTGCGATGACCTTCTTCAAGAAAAACCTGCAGGCAACCGAGTCCGACGCCCAGCGTGAGAATGCCGGTGTAGTCGGTGCTTTTCAGCAGCTCCCAATGCGCTTCTTTCTTCTCCAGGCCGTACATCAGCCCGGCGATCATGATCAGTCCCGGCGGGATGTTGATATAGAAGATGTATTCCCAGCCCCAGTTCTCCGTGAGCCAGCCACCGAGGGTCGGGCCGATGGACGGGGCGAAGGTGGCGGTCATGGCAAACATCGCCATGCCTTTGGCACGGTGGTGTTCGGGGAGTTTGATCAGGGTCAGGGTGAAGGCCAGCGGGATCAGCGCGCCGCCGGTGAAGCCCTGCATGGCGCGAAAGACGATCATGCTCTCCAGGCTCCAGGCCATCGAGCAGAGCAACGAAGAAATCAGAAACCCCAGCGATACCCACACAGCCAGCCGCCGTGCAGAAAGCAGCTGAACCAGCCAGGCGGTCAGCGGGATCATGATGATTTCCGCCACCAGATAAGAGGTGGAAATCCACGAGCCTTCTTCCAGGGTCGCCGACAGGGCGCCCTGAATATCCTTGAGCGAGGAGTTGGTGATCTGGATGTCGAGCACCGCCATGAAAGCGCCGAGCATCACGCTCATCACCGCGATCCAGTCCCGCCGGGTCGGCTCGCCGACCGGGCGGATCAGTGAATCACCGGCCATTGTCAGGGGCGTCTTTGATATTCACGGTGGCGGTGACGGACATGCCCGGACGGATCTTGCCGTGCAGAGGGTTATCGGCTTTGAAGGTCAGTTTGACCGGAATCCGCTGCACGACCTTGGTGAAGTTGCCGGTGGCGTTGTCCGGCGGCAACAGGCTGAACTGCGCGCCAGAGGCGGCGAACAGGCTGTCCACTCGTGCTTCGATCGGCGTATCGCCGTAGGCGTCGAAAAGCAGTTCGGCCTTCTGGCCCGGCTGCATGTGGCCGATCTGGGTTTCCTTGAAGTTGGCTTGCACCCAGATGTCTTCGTCCGGAACGATCGACAAAAGATAGGCGCCAGCCTGTACCACTTGACCATTACGGGCGGCGCGCTGGCCGATCAGACCGCTGATCGGCGCGTGGATTTCGCTGCGGGTCAGGTTCAGTTCGGCCTGGGCGAGGTCGGCGCGGGCGTTGGCAATCTGTGCGTCGAGGCGTTTGATCTCGGCGGTCAGCGCGTTGACCTGCTGGCGCTGGCTTTGCGCATCGGCCTGGGCCTTGGCCACTTGCGAGCGGGCGATGTGGGCGTCGGCGGAGAGGGTAGTGACGCGCTCCTCGGAGACGTAGCCGGGTTTGCGCAGGGTTTCTGCCCTCGACAAATCCACCTGCGAGCGGCCGAGTGTGGCCTGGGTGGTGGCTACTTGCGCGTCGCTGGCGGCGATGAGGCTGGCTTGCTGGGTCAGTTTGCTCTGGGCTTGCAGGCGCTCGGCCTCGCGGGTGGCCAGAGCGGCGTTGGCGCGATCCACGGCGAGGCGGAAGTCATCGCCTTCGAGACGGATCAGCAACTGGCCTTTTTCCACGTGCTGGTTGTCCTGCACCAGTACTTCGTCGATACGCGCGCTCAACTGGCTCGACACGCGGGTGATTTCACCCTGGACATAGGCGTTGTCGGTGCTTTCATAAAAGCGTCCCTTGAAAAACCAATGGGCGAAAAAGCCCCCGGCAATCAGCAGGACGAGCAGCAGGAAAATGAACAGGCGACGCTTGAGTTGGGCAGGCATGGGCAAACTGTAGTCGAGGAATTGTAAGGAAAGTTATCAGCAGGCGAATCTGGCATACAGCCGATGAACGGTAAATGCCGTCTGTTGATATTCGGCCATTCATCACGGCCAACGGGCGTTCCAGACGCAACCTTGGCTTAAATGCCCTGCCCGCTGGAGCGGGGCGGGTGTCGCCTGTTACCATTCGCCGCTTGATCGTTCTTTGCTTTTCATTCTTTTCGAGACATGCCATGACCACCGTCCGCACTCGCATCGCGCCATCGCCTACCGGGGATCCCCACGTAGGTACCGCTTACATCGCACTGTTCAACTACTGCTTTGCCAAGCAGCACGGCGGTGAGTTCATCCTGCGGATCGAAGACACCGATCAGTTGCGTTCGACCCGCGAGTCCGAACAGCAGATCTTCGACGCCCTGCGCTGGCTGGGTATCGACTGGAGCGAAGGCCCGGACGTCGGCGGCCCGCACGGCCCGTACCGTCAAAGCGAGCGCGGCGATATCTACCAGAAGTACTGCCAGCAACTGGTCGACATGGGCCACGCCTTCCCGTGCTTCTGCACCGCTGAAGAGCTGGACCAGATGCGCGCCGAGCAAATGGCTCGCGGCGAAACTCCGCGTTACGACGGCCGTGCGCTGCTGCTGTCCAAGGAAGAAGTCGCCCGTCGTCTGGCTGCTGGCGAGCCGCACGTGATCCGCATGAAAGTGCCGAGCGAAGGCGTGTGCGTGGTCCCGGACATGCTGCGTGGCGATGTCGAGATCCCTTGGGATCGCATGGACATGCAAGTGCTGATGAAGACCGACGGCCTGCCGACGTACTTCCTGGCCAACGTGGTCGACGATCACCTGATGGGCATCACTCACGTTCTGCGTGGCGAAGAATGGCTGCCGTCGGCGCCGAAACTGATCCTGCTTTACGAGTACTTCGGCTGGGAACAGCCGGAGCTGTGTTACATGCCGCTGCTGCGTAACCCGGACAAGAGCAAGCTGTCCAAGCGCAAGAACCCGACTTCGGTGACATTCTACGAGCGCATGGGCTTCATGCCTGAGGCGATGCTCAACTACCTGGGCCGCATGGGCTGGTCGATGCCGGACGAGCGCGAGAAGTTCTCGCTGCAGGAAATGGTCGACAACTTCGACCTCAAGCGTGTGTCGCTGGGTGGTCCGATTTTCGATATCGAGAAACTGTCGTGGCTCAACGGCCAGTGGCTGCGTGATCTGCCGGTGGAAGAGTTTGCCGCGCGGGTACAGAAGTGGGCGTTCAATTCCGAATACATGATGAAGATCGCACCGCACGTTCAGGGCCGTGTCGAAACCTTCAGCCAGGTTGCACCGCTGGCCGGGTTCTTCTTCGCCGGTGGCGTGAACCCGGATGCCAAGCTGTTCGAGTCGAAGAAGCTCTCGGGTGATCAGGTTCGTCAACTGATGCAGTTGATCCTGTGGAAACTGGAAAGCCTGCGTCAGTGGGAGAAGGACAGCATCACCGCGACGATTCAGGCGGTGGTTGAATCCCTCGAGCTGAAGTTGCGTGACGCGATGCCGCTGATGTTTGCTGCAATCACAGGGCAGGCGAGTTCGGTGTCGGTGCTCGATGCGATGGAAATCCTCGGGCCGGACCTGACCCGTTTCCGTCTGCGCCAGGCGATTGACCTGCTGGGCGGCGTTTCGAAGAAAGAAAACAAAGAGTGGGAAAAGCTGTTGGGCGCCATCGCCTGATTGCGTTTGACTCTGCAGGACGCACCGAAGGTCAGGATCTTTTGATCCCGTCCTTCGGCGTTTTCCCCCGAATTTACGGGGGGAGGGCGGTAAGTGATTGTTATGCCGACAAAAAATTTTGAATTTTTTCAAAAAATAAGTTTGACAGCCTTTCGATACGCCCTTAAGATTCGCCCCGTCCTCAGCGATGACATCAACGATGAGGGGCTATAGCTCAGCTGGGAGAGCGCTTGCATGGCATGCAAGAGGTCGACGGTTCGATCCCGTCTAGCTCCACCAATTTACACTTCGAAGCCTGGCCACACCGGCTTCGAAGCGATCAACACTCAGCGTTGATCAGTTGTATAGAAGGGTTTGCGTCCCCTTCGTCTAGTGGCCTAGGACACCGCCCTTTCACGGCGGTAACAGGGGTTCGAGTCCCCTAGGGGACGCCAGTTTTACAGAAGTGATGTTGCAAAACGTCGCTCCGCCGAGAGGCGAAAAATCCGGGGCTATAGCTCAGCTGGGAGAGCGCCTGCATGGCATGCAGGAGGTCAGCGGTTCGATCCCGCTTAGCTCCACCAATTTACAGTTCAAGGTCTGGCCACACCGGCCTTGAATCGATCAGTACTCAGCGCTGATCAGTTGTATAGAAGGTTTGTGTCCCCTTCGTCTAGTGGCCTAGGACACCGCCCTTTCACGGCGGTAACAGGGGTTCGAGTCCCCTAGGGGACGCCACGATTACCCGCTCTGCGGGATTTTATAAGGGTCATTCAATTATTGAATGGCCCTTTTGTTTGTCTGGCGTTTGGCCAAATCCTCTTTTTCCTTAACACTGTGCTTCAGACCAGCGGTCACGCTTGTGACTTGCGGAATATTATTATGAGAATAATATTGCTATCGTAATATTCGGAGGCGACGATGAACGACAAGAAAGCTCAAACCCGCGAACGCATTCTCAAGGCCGCCAGTGCTGCACTGATCCAGCGTGGCCCGGCTGAACCGAGCGTGGGCGAAGTGATGGGTGCGGCCGGCCTGACCGTCGGTGGTTTCTACGCACACTTCGAAAGCAAGGACGCGATGATGCTTGAGGCGTTCAAGCAATTGCTCGGTCGCCGTCGCGACCTGATTGCCGACATGGACAGCGAGCTGACCGGCGAAGAGCGCCGCGCCCTGGTGGCTGCGTTCTACCTGTCGCGCAAGCATCGCGATTCCAGTGATTCGGCCTGCCCGATTCCGGCCTCCATCGGCGAGTTGGGCCGTCTGCCGGAGGCGTTCCGGATCGCGTTGAACGAGCATCTGGAATTAATGATTGCGCAGTTGGCCGCAGCGCCGGAAGACACCGACAAAGCACTGGCCGATGTGGCCCTGATGGTGGGTGGTCTGGCGCTCGCAAGGGCGTTGGGCCCTGGGGATTTATCCGATCGATTGCTGCGCGCTGCCAAGTCGGCGGTGCGTTGACCTGAAGGCTACAAGCCCGGGGAGAGAGCGATGAGCACGTTGAAGTGGGTTCGCGGCGTTAATGGCACCTTGGGCTGGTTCGCACCGAAACTGGTGGCGAGCAAAATGCGGTTGGCGTTCATGACGCCGCGCGCGAATACACCGCGGGACTGGGAATTGCCGCTGCTGGCGAAATCAGAACGCATTACCCTGCGTTTTGGTCTCTCGGCCCTGCGTTGGGGGCAAGGTCCGACGGTTTTGCTGATGCACGGTTGGGAAGGGCGACCCACCCAGTTTGCCGCGTTGATTACTGCACTGGTCGACGCGGGTTACACCGTTGTAGCGCTTGATGGTCCCGCCCACGGACGCTCGCCGGGGCGCGAAGCCAACGTGGTGCTGTTCGCCCGGGCGATGCTTGAAGCCGCTGCCGAATTGCCGCCGTTGCAAGCGGTCATCGGTCACTCCATGGGCGGCGCCAGCGCCATGCTCGCGGTGCAATTGGGCTTGCGCACCGAAACCCTGGTCAGCATTGCCGCTCCGGCGCGGATTCTTGGTGTGTTGCGCGGATTTGCCCGTTACGTCGGCATGCCGCCCAGAGCGCGTTCGGCGTTCATTCGGCAAGTCGAACAGGACGTCGGTATGCGCGCCGCCACCCTTGATGTCGCCCACTATCAACTGGATATGCCGGGCCTGATCGTGCATGCCGAGGACGACACCTTTGTCCCGGTCAAGGAATCCCAACTGATCCACGAATCCTGGTTCGACAGCCGACTGCTGCGCCTGGAAGCCGGCGGCCATCAGCGCGTACTGGCCGACCCTCGGGTGATTGATGGCGTGTTATCACTGCTGGCCGGGCGCAGCCTTCAGGCGCGGCAATCGGCGTAGTCATCCGTTACACTGCCCCGGTTGAATCATTTGACCGGGAGTAGGGCATGGGCTGGGATCGGGCAACGCCGTTTACCATTGATCTGCAAGTGGGCGCCGAGGACATAGACGGGCTGGGCCACGCCAACAACGCGGTCTACGTGACCTGGCTCGAACGTTGCGCCTGGCGCCATTCGCAGCGCCTGGGTCTGGATCTGGTGGAGTACCGACGTCTGGATCGGGCAATGGCTGTTGTGCGGCACGAAATCGACTATCTGGCCGCCGCCTACGAAGGCGATGAACTGCAACTGGCGACGTGGATCGTCGATTGGGATCAGCGCCTGAAAATGACCCGTCACTTCCAGCTGATTCGCCCCAGCGACAACGCCACGCTGCTGCGCGCGCAGACCACCTTCGTCTGCATCGAACTGTCCACCGGCAAGCCCAAGCGCATGCCTGCCGAGTTCATCGAAGGCTACGGTCCGGCCATACAGACGGCGGACATGGGTTTAACCCGCGAAACCCAGTAAACTGCCGCACGTTTTTCCTTGAGTGTGTGTTTCCCATGCAAATTGCTCTGGCGCCGATGGAAGGGTTGGTCGACGACATCCTGCGCGATGTCCTGACCCGTGTCGGCGGTATTGACTGGTGCGTGACCGAGTTCATCCGGGTCAACGACCAGTTGCTGACCCCGGCCTATTTCCACAAGTTCGGCCCCGAACTGCTCAACGGTGCGCGCACGGCTTCCGGTGTGCCATTGCGTGTGCAATTGCTGGGTTCCGATCCGGTGTGCCTGGCGGAAAACGCGGCGCTGGCCTGCGAGCTGGGTTCTGAAGTGATCGACTTGAACTTCGGATGCCCGGCCAAGACCGTCAACAAGTCCCGTGGCGGCGCGGTACTGCTCAAGGAGCCGGAGCTGCTCAACCAGATCGTCGAGCACGTGCGTCGCGCCGTTCCTGCACACATTCCCGTCACCGCCAAGATGCGCCTGGGTTTCGACAGCCCGGACGGCTCGCTGGTGTGCGCCACCGCGCTGGCCGAGGGCGGTGCCGAGCACATCGTGGTTCACGCCCGGACCAAGGTCGACGGTTACAAGCCGCCGGCCCATTGGGAGTGGATCCCGCGCGTGCAGGACGTGGTCAAGGTGCCGGTGTTCGCCAACGGCGATATCTGGAGCGTCGAAGACTGGCGCCGCTGTCGGGAAATCAGCGGCGTCGAAGACATCATGCTCGGTCGTGGTCTGGTGTCGCGTCCGGATCTGGCCAGGCAGATCGCCGCCGCCCGTGCCGGCGAGGAAGTCGTCGAGATGACGTGGGTCGAGCTGATGCCGCTGATCCAGGACTTCTGGCTGCAAGCCAAAGCGCAAATGACGCCGCGCCAATCGCCGGGCCGTTTGAAGCAGTGGCTGGCCATGTTGACCCGCAATTATCCTGAGGCCGCCGAGCTGTTTACCGTGCTGCGCCGGGAGACCGAGCCGGATCAGGTCTCGCGTTTACTGGGTTTGCCGGTCGCCGAAGCGGCCTGAAAAAATCTTCAAACGATCTCTTGAAAACATAACGCAGGTCCCTATCTAAGGGTTACGCGATGCCGAATTCGGGTCGCGGAGACAAAAAACTTGCTGATTGTTTTCAGGAGATTTGAACCATGAGTACTGCATTTTCCCTCGCACCACTGTTCCGTTCCTCGGTAGGCTTCGACCGTTTCAACGACCTGTTCGAAACTGCCCTGCGCAACGAGCCAGGCAGCACCTATCCGCCTTACAACGTCGAAAAACACGGTGACGATCAATACCGCATCGTCGTGGCGGCAGCCGGTTTCCAGGAAGAAGACCTGGAGCTGCAAGTCGAGAAAGGTGTGCTGACCATCAGTGGCGGCAAACGTGATGCCAACGAAGGCGTCACTTTCCTGCACCAGGGCATCGCCCAGCGTGCATTCAAGTTGTCGTTCCGCCTGGCCGATCACATCGAGATCAAGGCCGCCGGCCTGAGCAACGGTCTGTTGAGCATCGACCTGTTGCGCGTGATCCCGGAAGAGGCGAAAGCCAAGCGCATCCCGATCAACGGGGTGCAGAAGCCGGCTCTGCAATAAGCCGAACGATAAGAAGGGCGCCGAAAGGCGCCCTTTTTTGTGCTCGTTATTCCAGCAATCCTTTCAGCCCTTCCAGTGGCAACGGCCGGCTGTGCAGATAACCCTGATACAAATGGCAGCCCAATCCTTGCAGGAAGGCCAGTTGCTCCGGGGTTTCCACGCCTTCGGCGATCACTTCCAGTTCCAGGCTGCGGGCCATGGCGACGATGGCGCGGATGATCTCGGCGTCGTTGGGGTCGGTGGTGGCGTCGCGGATGAACGACTGATCGATCTTCAGCGTGTCCACCGGCAATCGTTTCAGATAGGTCAGCGATGAATAACCGGTGCCGAAATCGTCCATGGCAAAACTCACGCCGAGTTTTTTCAGGCGACGCATTTTGCTGATGGTGTCTTCCAGGTTCTGTATGACGATGCCTTCAGTGATCTCCAGTTTCAGCAGCGAGCAGGGCAGGCCGTGGCTGCTCATGCTGCGCTCGATACGCTCGACGAAGTCGTTCTGGCGAAACTGCCGGGGGCTGATGTTCACGCACAGACTGAAGGCCAGAGGATCGATCAGCTTTTCGGCGATCAATTGCTTGAAGGCTTCGCACGCCTCATCGAGGATCCAGGTGCCGACCTCCAGAATCAGCCCGCTGTCCTCCAGCACCTTGATGAATTCGGTGGGCGATTGCGCGCCGAGTTCCGGGTGATTCCAGCGCACCAGGGCTTCGGCGCCGATGATGCGGTTGTCCTGGGCGTCGATCTGCGGCTGGTAGTGCACGTCGAATTCGCCCCGGGACAGCGCCAGGCGCAGGTCGGTTTCCATCCGCAGCCGTTCGCTGGCCGCTTTCTGCATGGTGTTGTGGTACATCTGCGTGGTGTTGCGTCCCGAATCCTTGGCCCGGTACAGCGCAATGTCGGCGCGTTTGAGCAGGTCGGTCGGAGTCGAGCCGTGATCGGGAATCAGCGCCACGCCGATGCTCGGCGTCACTTGCAGGCGCTGGCCGTCGAGGAACATCGGCTCCGACAGCAGTTCACGAATGGTGTCGGCCAGCTCGCGCACCTGAACGCTGACTTCATTGCGCGTGCCTTCCAGACCGCTGAGCAGCACCACGAACTCATCGCCACCGAGCCGCGCCACGGTGTCTTCCATGCGCACGCTGGCCTCAAGCCGCGCGGTGATGATTTTCAGCACCGTGTCGCCGACCGGGTGCCCCAGCGAGTCGTTGATGTGCTTGAAGTGATCCAGGTCGAGAAACAGCAGCGCACCGCGCAGGTTGTGGCGCTTGAGCAGGGCGATCTGCTGGCTCAGGCGATCCATCAGCAGCGCGCGGTTGGGCAGGTTGGTCAGCGGATCGTGATAAGCCAGATGGCGGATCTGCGCTTCGGCGTTCTTCAGCAGGCTGACGTCCCGCGCCGTGAGTAACAGGCAGGCGGTTTCGTTGAGAGTGATCGGTTCGACCGAGACTTCCACCGTCAGTATCTCGCCGCGCTTGTTGCGCCCGAGCATTTCCTGATGGTGCACGCGGCCCTTGATCTGCAGCTCGGCGAGCAGTGCCGAGCGCTGTTTTTCCTCGGCCCAGATGCCGACCTGATACACAGTCTTTCCCACCACTTCGTCGGCGCGATAGCCGGTGAGGCGACAGAAACCGTCGTTGACCTCCAGATAGCGCCCGGTATCGCGCTCGGTGATGGTGATCGCGTCGGGGCTGGAGTGAAACGCCTTGGCGAATTTCTCTTCGCTGGCCTTGAGCGCCGCTTCCGAGCGCTGTTGCTGGGTAATGTCGCGCAGCGTGGTGACGATGCACGGCTGGTTGCCGACGCTGATCTGGCGGCTGGAAATCACGCAGGTCAGCGACTGACCGTCCTTGTGCTGGACGATGATCGCGACATTGCTCAGGCCCTGTTCGCGGATCACCCGTTCGATGCGTTGCAGGCTTTTTGCCGAGGCGTCCCACAGGCCGATTTCTTCGGCGGTGTGGCCGATCACATCAGTGGCGCTCCAGCCGAAGGTTTGGGAAAAGCTGGAATTGATCTCAATGAATTCCCCGGTTTCCTGTCGGGTCACGCAGATCGGGTCGGGGCTGACCTGGAACAACGTGGCGAATTTCTCTTCCGAAGCCACCAATCGTTGCTCGCGTTCAACCTGATCGGTGATGTCCAGCAGGGTGCCGGCCATGCGTAGCGGCGCGCCGTTGTCGTCGCGATAGAGGCGGGCGCGACTTTCCAGATAACGCGAGCTGCCGTCCGGCAGTTGCACGCGGTAAGTCAGCTGATAATTGCCGGCCGGGCCTTCTCGCAGGCTGCGATAGGCGTCGCGCATGCTGTCGCGCTCTTCGCCGGGGACGCCCTCGAAGAACTCTTCGAACGATTCATGGAACGGTTTCGGCTCCAGGCCGTGTAATTGCGCAGCGCGGGCCGAGCCGTAGAGCATGCCGCTGGGAATGTGCCAGTCCCAGGTGCCGAGCTGCGCCGAATCCAGCGCGAGGTCGAGGCGTTCCTGGCTGTCTTTCAGGGCATGTTCGGCGACTTTGCGTTCGGTGGTGTCGAGAAAGGTGCTGAGCAGGTACGGCTGGCCTTCGAGTTCGACCTTTTGCGCACTGAGGATGCCGTCGTGGATCTGGCCGTTGCTGGCGCGGAACTGCACTTCCATGCTGACCAGTTCGCCCTTGGCCTTGGTCTTCTTGACCAGCTCCGCCCGTTGCTCGGGATGTACCCAAAGGCCCAGTTCCAGGGTGGTGCGGCCGATGGCGCTCTGCACCGGCCAGCCGAACAGACTTTCGAAGTACTGGTTGGCCTCGCTGATCAGGCCGTCTTCCTGGCGGGTCAGCAGGACCATGTTCGGGCAGAGGTGGAACAGCGTGGCGAAACGTTTTTCGGAGCTGCTGAGGGCCTGTTCCCGCTGACGCTGGTGGGTGATTTCGCGGATCACCCCGATCATTCGGGGCCGGCCGTGTTTGTCCGGCAGCAGGCTGCCGTTGATCTCCAGCCAGTGCAGGCTGCCGTCGGGCCAGCGGATGCGGTGGTGCATCGCCTGTTCCAGCGGCGCGCCGGCGATTACGGCGTGGAAGGCGCGGATGGTTTTCGCCCGGTCTTCCGGCGGCAACAAGTCGAGGTATTCCAGGTCTTCGGGCAGCGGTTGTCGCGGATCGAAGCCGAACAAGGCCTGAGTGCCGCGCGACCAACTGATCTGGCCGCGCTCGATGTCCCAATACCAGGCGCCGAGCCGGGCGCCGTTGAGCGCCGCGAGCAATTGTGGCGCGCTCTCCCAGCTCTGTTCGGAACGCCGTGGATCAATGGCCTGAATACGCGGCATCGGCGGAATACGGTCAACAGATTTCGGCATTGTCGAGAGGCCTTGAGCTGATTGGGGCGTTTGGCACAGGGACGGCAGCTCTATAGGAGTAGCACAAGTTAGCCGAGAGTCCCTGGCAGATCGATTTGAGCGTCCAGCAGGGCCATAAACGCCCTTGCAGCATTCGACAGCGTCCTTTCAGTGTGCAGGATATAGCCTAGCTGGCGACTGAGCTGTATGCCCGGTAAAGGTATGCGTGCCACCTGTTCATCGAGCATCGTGCGCGGCAGAACGCTCCAGGCCAGGCCGATCGACACCATCATCTTGATGGTTTCCAGGTAGTTGGTGCTCATGGCGATGTTCGGCGTCAGGCCCTGAGCCTCGAACAGCCGCTGCACAATATGGTGGGTAAAGGTGTTGCCGCCGGGGAAAACCGCCGGATGGCCGGCAATGTCCGCCAATGTGACGGCGCCGTTGCTGATCAATGAATGCTCCGGGGCGACCACGAAATCCAGCGGGTCATCCCAGACCGGCGTGGCCTTGACCAGCGTGTGCGGTTCCGGCGCCAGGGTGATGACTGCCAGTTCTGCCCGACCATGGAGAATTTCCTCGTAGGCCACTTCCGAATCGAGGAACTGAATATCCAGCGCCACCTGTGGGTAACGACGGGTGTATTCCCTTAATAAGGGTGGCAAGCGATGCAGGCCGATGTGGTGACTGGTGGCCAGGGTCAGACGACCGGTGACTTCGCCGGTCAGGTTGGTCAGGGCGCGGCGGGTGTCGTCGAGCACATTGAGAATCTGATAAGCCCGTGGCAGCAGGGCCCGGCCGGCCTCGGTCAGGCCCACTTCACGACCGAGCCGGTCGAACAGCCGCACATTCAATTGCTGCTCCAGCCCGGCGATGCGTTTGCTGATCGCCGGTTGCGTGAGGTGCAGCCGTTCACCGGCGCCGGAGAAGCTTCCGGTCTCGGCAATCGCGATAAAAGCATTGAGGTTGGCCAGGTCCATGTTCGTATTCCAGTTGGTTATCCAAAGCATAAAAAATATGAATTTGAGTTATTTAATCTAACCTCATAGGATCGGCCTCACAAGCCAAAGGGTTATTGATAAGCCCAGGGCATAGAAACAAGCTGATGAGGAACCGTCTGATGGCCGGCAAAACGCTCTACGACAAGCTCTGGGATTCGCATTTGGTCAAGCAGCGCGACGATGGCTCGGCGCTGATCTATATCGATCGTCACATCATCCACGAAGTGACCTCGCCGCAAGCCTTCGAAGGCCTGCGTCTGGCCGGGCGCAAGCCGTGGCGCATCGATGCCAACATCGCCACCCCGGACCACAACGTACCGACCACCCCGGAGCGCAAGGGCGGCATCGAAGCCATTGCCGACCAGGTCTCGCGTTTGCAGGTTCAGACCCTCGACGATAACTGTGATGAATACGGCATCGTCGAATTCAAGATGAACGACGTGCGCCAGGGCATTGTTCACGTGATCAGCCCGGAGCAGGGCGCGACCTTGCCGGGCATGACCGTGGTTTGCGGCGACTCGCACACCTCGACCCACGGCGCGTTCGGCGCCTTGGCCCACGGGATCGGCACTTCCGAGGTCGAGCATGTGCTCGCCACCCAGTGCCTGGTCGCCAAGAAAATGAAGAACATGCTGGTGCGCGTCGAAGGCCAGTTGCCGTTCGGCGTGACCGCCAAGGACATCGTACTCGCGGTGATCGGCAAGATCGGCACCGCTGGCGGTAACGGCCATGCCATCGAGTTCGCCGGCAGCGCGATTCGCGACCTGTCCATCGAAGGCCGCATGACCATCTGTAACATGTCCATCGAAGCCGGTGCCCGCGTGGGCCTGGTGGCGGCGGATCAGAAGACTGTGGATTACGTCAACGGTCGTCCTTTCGCACCGAAAGGCGCCGAGTGGGATCTGGCTGTCGAGTCCTGGAAAGATCTGGTGTCCGACGCCGACGCGCATTTCGACACCGTGGTCGAGCTCGACGCCGCGCAGATCAAGCCGCAGGTCAGCTGGGGCACTTCGCCGGAAATGGTCTTGGCCGTTGATCAGAACGTGCCGGACCCGGCCAAAGAGATGGATCTGGTCAAACGCGACTCGATCGTCCGTGCCTTGAAATACATGGGTTTGACCGCCAATCAGGCGATCACCGACATTCAACTCGATCGCGTATTCATCGGCTCCTGCACCAACTCGCGGATCGAAGACTTGCGCGCTGCCGCGGTGATCGCCAAGGGCCGCAAGGTTGCGTCGACCATCAAGCAGGCCATCGTGGTTCCGGGCTCGGGTCTGGTGAAGGCGCAGGCCGAGGCCGAAGGTCTGGACAAGATCTTCCTCGAAGCCGGTTTCGAATGGCGTGAGCCGGGTTGCTCGATGTGCCTGGCGATGAATCCGGACCGCTTGGAGTCCGGCGAGCATTGCGCCTCGACGTCCAACCGTAACTTCGAAGGCCGTCAGGGCGCCGGTGGCCGTACCCACCTCGTCAGCCCGGCCATGGCCGCTGCGGCGGCGGTGAACGGTCGTTTCATCGACGTTCGTGAATTGATCTAAAGGAGCGCAGCATGAAAGCTTTTACCCAGCACACTGGTCTCGTCGCGCCTCTGGATCGTGCCAACGTCGACACCGACCAGATCATTCCGAAGCAGTTTCTGAAGTCGATCAAGCGCACCGGTTTCGGTCCGAACCTGTTCGACGAGTGGCGTTACCTCGATGTGGGTCAGCCGTATCAGGACAACTCCAAGCGTCCGCTGAACAAGGAGTTCGTGCTCAACGCCGAGCGTTATCAAGGCGCCAGCGTGCTACTGGCCCGCGAGAACTTCGGTTGCGGCTCCAGCCGTGAGCACGCGCCGTGGGCGCTGGAAGAGTACGGTTTCCGCAGCATCATCGCGCCGAGCTACGCCGACATCTTCTTCAACAACAGCTTCAAGAACGGCTTGCTGCCGATCATCCTGAGCGACGCAGAAGTCGACGAGCTGTTCAAGCAAGTCGAGGCCGCGCCGGGCTATCAGTTGCAGATCGATCTGCACGAGCAGACCGTGACCAGCCCAAATGGCAAGGTCTATCGCTTCGAGATCGACGCTTTCCGCAAACACTGCCTGCTCAACGGCCTGGACGACATCGGCCTGACCTTGCAGGACGGCGATGCGATTGCCGCGTTTGAAGCGAAGCATCGCGCGAGTCAGCCGTGGTTGTTCCGCGACGCGTGATTGATTCGAGATTGATGTAGTCAGGTCTGGCCTCATCGCTGGCAAGCCAGCTCCCACAGGTTTGATGAACACCGCAAACATTGTGGGAGCTGGCTTGCCAGCGATGGGGGCAGACCAAGCAACCCAAAATCAAAGGGAAGTACTCATGACCAGCACCGCCCAGCACAGTCAGGTTGTACAAAAGCAATTCGGTGAACAGGCCGCCGCCTACCTGAGCAGCGCCGTTCACGCTCAAGGCACTGAATTTGCGCTGCTGCAGGCTGAACTGGCGGGGCAGGGCGAGGCGCGGGTGCTGGACCTGGGATGCGGCGCCGGGCACGTGAGTTTTCACGTCGCTCCGTTGGTGAAGGAAGTGGTGGCGTACGACCTGTCGCAGCAGATGCTCGACGTGGTCGCCGCCGCTGCCGTTGATCGCGGCTTGAGCAACGTGTCCACGGTCAACGGCGCCGCCGAGCGTCTGCCGTTTATCGATGGTGAGTTCGACTTCGTGTTCAGCCGCTATTCGGCGCACCATTGGAGCGATCTCGGCGTGGCCTTGCGCGAAGTGCGTCGGGTGCTGAAGCCGGGCGGCGTGGCGGCGTTCATCGATGTGCTGTCGCCGGGCAGTCCGCTGTTCGACACCTATTTGCAGAGTGTCGAAGTGCTGCGCGATACCAGCCATGTGCGCGATTATTCGGCCGGTGAGTGGTTGCGTCAGGTCAGTGAAGCCGGTCTGCACACCCGCAGCACCTCGCGTCAGCGCCTGCGTCTGGAGTACAACAGCTGGGTCGAGCGCATGCGCACACCCGAAGTGATGCGCGCCGCGATCCGCCAGTTGCAGCAATCGATGGGCAACGAAGTGCGCGAATATTTTGAGATTGAGGCCGATGGTTCGTTCAGTACAGATGTACTGGTGCTCTGGGCTGAAAAGTAATCCTGAAACGATAAGTATTTTTCCGGGCGCGCCAGCCGATGGCGCACCGACTGAAGACACGAGGAAAGCATGAGCAAGCAGATTCTGATTCTCCCAGGCGACGGTATTGGTCCGGAAATCATGGCCGAAGCGGTCAAGGTGCTGGAACTGGCCAACGACAAGTACAGCCTGGGCTTCGAGCTGAGCCATGACGTGATCGGTGGCGCCGCCATCGACAAGCACGGCGTGCCGCTGGCCGACGAAACCCTCGATCGTGCCCGTGCTGCCGACGCGGTGTTGCTGGGCGCCGTGGGCGGCCCGAAATGGGACACCATCGAGCGTGACATCCGCCCTGAGCGCGGCCTGCTGAAGATCCGTGCGCAACTGGGTCTGTTCGGCAACCTGCGTCCGGCGATTCTGTACCCGCAACTGGCTGACGCTTCGAGCCTGAAACCGGAAATCGTTGCCGGCCTGGACATCCTGATCGTCCGTGAGCTGACCGGCGGCATCTACTTCGGCGCGCCACGCGGCACCCGTACTCTGGAAAACGGCGAGCGCCAGTCCTACGACACGCTGCCTTACAGCGAAAGCGAAATACGCCGCATCGCCCGTGTCGGTTTCGACATGGCCATGGTTCGTGGCAAGAAGCTGTGCTCGGTGGACAAGGCCAACGTGCTGGCGTCCAGCCAACTGTGGCGTGAAGTGGTCGAGCAGGTCGCCAAGGATTACCCGGACGTCGAGCTGAGCCACATGTACGTCGACAACGCCGCCATGCAACTGGTGCGTGCGCCGAAGCAGTTCGACGTGATCGTCACCGACAACATGTTCGGCGACATCCTGTCCGACGAAGCGTCGATGCTCACCGGCTCCATCGGCATGCTGCCGTCGGCCTCGCTGGACGCCAACAACAAGGGCATGTACGAGCCTTGCCACGGTTCGGCGCCGGACATCGCCGGCAAAGGCATCGCCAACCCGCTGGCGACCATTCTGTCGGTGTCGATGATGTTGCGTTATAGCTTCAATCTGCACGAAGCGGCGGATGCCATCGAGAAAGCGGTCAGCGTGGTGCTGGATCAAGGTCTGCGCACCGGCGACATCTTTTCGACCGGTTGCACTAAAGTCGGTACGCAGGAAATGGGTGACGCAGTAGTCGCCGCGCTGCGGAATCTGTAATCTCTCGGGCCCGCTGCGAAATTCAATACAAAGCAGCGGCCCACTTTTCAAGAAGGTGTAGTTGCGATGAAACGTGTAGGTCTGATCGGTTGGCGCGGCATGGTCGGTTCCGTGCTCATGCAGCGGATGCTGGAAGAGCAGGATTTCGATCTTATCGAGCCGGTGTTTTTCACCACTTCCAATGTCGGTGGCCAAGGCCCGTCCGTGGGCAAGGACATTGCTCCGCTCAAGGACGCTTACAGCATTGAAGAGCTGAAGACCCTCGACGTGATCCTGACCTGCCAGGGCGGCGACTACACCAGCGAAGTGTTCCCGAAGCTGCGCGAAGCCGGCTGGCAGGGTTACTGGATCGACGCGGCCTCGAGCCTGCGGATGAACGACGACGCCGTCATCATCCTCGACCCGGTCAACCGCAAGGTCATCGACCAGCAGCTGGACGCGGGCACCAAGAACTACATCGGCGGCAACTGCACCGTCAGCCTGATGCTGATGGGCCTGGGCGGTCTGTTCGAGGCCGGTCTGGTCGAATGGATGAGCGCCATGACCTATCAGGCGGCTTCCGGTGCCGGCGCGCAGAACATGCGTGAACTGATCAAGCAGATGGGCGCGACCCACGCCGCTGTCGCCGATCAACTGGCCGATCCTGCCAGCGCGATCCTCGACATCGACCGTCGTGTGGCCGAAGCCATGCGCAGCGATGCGTACCCGACCGAAAACTTCGGTGTACCGCTGGCCGGCAGCCTGATCCCGTGGATCGACAAGGAACTGCCGAACGGCCAGAGCCGCGAAGAGTGGAAGGCCCAGGCCGAGACCAACAAGATCCTCGGCCGCTTCAAGAGCCCGATCCCGGTCGATGGCATCTGCGTGCGCATTGGCGCCATGCGTTGCCACAGCCAGGCACTGACCATCAAGCTGAACAAGGACGTGCCGATCGCCGACATCGAAGGGCTGATCAGCCAGCACAACCCTTGGGTCAAACTGGTGCCGAACCAGCGCGAAATCAGCATGCAGGAGCTGAGCCCGACGAAAGTCACCGGCACCCTGAACGTACCGGTCGGTCGTCTGCGCAAGCTGAACATGGGTTCGCAGTTCGTCGGTGCTTTCACCGTCGGCGACCAGCTGCTGTGGGGCGCGGCCGAACCGCTGCGTCGCATGCTGCGGATCCTGCTTGAGCGTTGATCGCTTGATGCAATGAAAGAACCCGTGCCTTGCAAGAGGCGCGGGTTTTTTTTGCCTGCGTGGCGGCCACCCGGTAAAGTGCCGCTCCCCCCGTTTCGCCAGAGGTAGCAACATGACCCAGACCCTTGATATTGCCGTGATCGGCGCCACCGGTACTGTCGGCGAAACCCTGGTGCAGATTCTTGAAGAGCGCGACTTCCCGGTCGGCACCTTGCACCTGTTGGCCAGCAGCGAATCCGCCGGTAGCTCCGTGCTGTTTCGCAACAAGAACGTGCGCGTGCGTGAAGTCGACGAGTTCGATTTCAGCAAGGTCAAGCTTGCGTTCTTCGCCGCCGGGCCGGCCATCACCCTGAGTTACGCTGCCCGCGCTCACGCGGCGGGTTGTTCGCTGGTCGACCTGTCCGGTGCGTTGCCGGCGGATCAGGCGCCGCAAGTGGTGCCGGAAGCCAATGCCAATGTACTGGTCGGTTTGGAAGTGCCGTTCCAGGTCAGCAGTCCGAGCCCGTCGGCCACCACATTGGCCGTGGTGCTGGCACCGTTGCTCGATCTGATCGAGCTGCAATATGTGCATGTCACCGCCAATCTGGCGGTTTCCGCCCAGGGCCGCGAAGCCGTGACCGAGCTGGCGCGCCAGACCGCCGAGCTGCTGAACATGCGTCCGCTGGAGCCGACATTCTTCGATCGGCAGATGGCTTTCAACCTGCTGGCTCAGGTCGGTACGCCCGACGCGCAAGGCCATACGCTGCTGGAAAAACGTCTGGTGCGCGAGCTGCGTCAGGTGCTGGCCAAGCCTTTATTAAAGATTTCCGCAACTTGCGTTCAAGCCCCGGTGTTTTTTGGCGATAGCTTTAGCGTGACCTTGCAGTCAGCGAGCGCGGTCGACCTGGAAAAGGTCAACGCCGCACTTGAGGACGCCGAGGGCATCGAGCTGGTCGAGGCCGGAGATTATCCAACCGCCGTTGGTGACGCGGTGGGGCAGGACGTGGTCTACGTCGGGCGCGTGCGCGCCGGTGTCGACGAGCCGTCGGAACTTAATCTGTGGCTGACGTCAGATAACGTACGCAAAGGTGCGGCCCTCAACGCCGTGCAGGTCGCCGAGTTGTTGATAAAAGACCTGCTGTAAAAGATACTTGGCAACAATTTGTCGACTGATTCTAGCCGGGCGCTATGCTTGGCCGGAGCACTCGATGACGTGTCACCCTCCGGGACTTTCCGGGGCATCAAAGAAATGATCGCGCGCGGCATGCAGTCGTCGTCGCGCGCAATGCCTTACGGCAGCGATATTCAACATCTTCTCGCTGGCCGAGGAACGTTCAAACAAAGGAAGAGGCTATGGTTCAAGTTCGCAAACTGGTGTTAGCAATAGCGGCCGCCTCGGCGCTGTCCTCCGGTATGGCGCATGCCCTCGGGCTCGGGGAGCTGACCCTGAAGTCGACCCTGAACCAGCCGCTGGTGGCGGAAATCGAGCTGCTCGATGTCAAGGATCTGACCGCTGCCGAAGTGGTGCCGAGCCTGGCTTCGCCTGAAGATTTCGCCAAGGCCGGCGTCGATCGCCAGGCCTTCCTCAATGATCTGACGTTCACCCCGGTGCTCAACGCCAGCGGCAAGAGCGTGCTGCGCGTGACCTCGAGCAAGCCGCTGTCGGAACCGATGGTGAAATTTCTCGTACAGGTGATGTGGCCGAACGGTCGTCTGCTGCGTGATTACAGCGTGTTGCTGGATCCGTCGAAGTTCTCGCCGCAGACCGCTGATGCCGCCGCTCAGCCTGCGCCGGCGCAAACCATCACTGCACCGACCACTGGCGCCACGCATTCGACCCATACCACCACGCCGCGCGACACCCTGTGGGAGATCGCTGCCAAGGCGCGCACCGGCGGTTCGGTACAGCAGACCATGCTGGCGATCCAGGCCCTGAACCCGGACGCGTTCATTGGCGGCAACATCAACCGCCTGAAAACCGGTCAGGTGTTGCGTCTGCCGGATCAGGTGCAAAGTACCGCGCTGCCGCAGTCCAAAGCGATTGCCGAAGTGGCGGCGCAGAACGAAGCCTGGCGTCAGGGCCGTCGTTATGTGGCCAAGCCGGGCACCGGTCAGCAGCAGCTCGATGCGACCAATCGTGGCCGCGCCAATACCGGTGCTGCGCAAAACGCCAAAGACAACCTGAGCCTGGTGTCCGCCGAAAGCGCCAAGGCGCGTGGCAAGGGCCCGGCCGGCGATGCCAAGGCTCTGAGCAACAAACTGGCGGTCACTCAGGAAAGTCTCGACACCACCCGTCGCGATAACGAAGAACTGAAAAGCCGCATGGCCGATCTGCAAAGCCAGCTGGACAAGCTGCAACGCCTGATCGAGCTGAAGAACAATCAACTGGCAAAAATGCAGGCCGAAGGTTCGGGCGCTGCTCCCGCGACCGCTGCCACTGCGCCAGTGGTGCCAGCGATCACCGCGGAACTGGCTGCCACGCCGCCGGCTACTCCGGCAGAAGCGGCACCCGCCGCGCCTGCGCCTGAGGCTGCTGCTCCGGCCCCGGTCGAGCCGGTTGTCGAGCCTGTGGTTGAAACCAAACCGGCTGCCGATGACGAGAAAACCTTCAATGAACTGCTGACCAATCCGATCCTGCTGGGTCTGGTCGGTGGCGGTGCGGTGGTTCTGCTGCTCCTGCTGTTGCTGCTGGCTCGTCGCCGCAAGGCGCAACAGGAAGCCGATAAACATCTGCGCATGGCCCGTGCCCTGGAGGAGCAATCCTTCTCCCAGGACCTCGATCTGCCGGAAAGCAGTTTCGAAGGCCTGGAAGTGCCAGCCGCCAGCGTCAAGCTGACCCCGGCTCCAGCTCCAGCTCCAGCTCCAGCTCCAGCTCCAGCTCCGGCGCCTGCCGCCGCTGCTGCTGTAGTTGCGCCAGTCGTGATGGTCGAGCCGATCGCCGCGCCGCTGGTGGCGCCGGCCGCCGAGCGTTCCGACGACGTGCTGGACAAGGCACAGTCGCACATCGACGGCGGTCGTCTGAATCAAGCCGCCGCGTTGCTGGAGGAGGGCGTGAGCCTGGAGCCGCAGCGCAGTGATCTGCGTCTGAAACTGATGGAAGTTTACGGTCGCCAGGGTGATCGCGATGCGTTCGTCGGTCAGGAGCGCCAACTGGTTGCCAATGGCGACAACTTCGCCAAGGTCGAAGAGCTGAAAAGCCGCTTCCCGGCCATGGCGGTCGTCGCTGCCGGCGGCTTGGCGGCGGCGGCCCTTGCCGCCGAGCTGGACGAGGATTACGTCAAGGAGCTGTTGCTCGACGAGCCTGAAGCGCCTGCTGCGGCTGATGACGAACTGGACAGCGCTTTCGACCTGAGCCTCGACGATCTCGACAACATCACGCCAGTAGAACCTGTGGCGGCTGTCGAGCCGGAGGCGCCGGTCGAGCTGGACGCGTTCCCGACTGATGACGATCTGAGCTTCGAGTCGGTGTTGCAACAGCAGACCGACATCAAGGAAAACCTCGACGACCTGTCGGACTTCGATCTGGATCTGGACCTCGGTGCCGATCCTGCGCCTGCGCCGGTCGAGTTGGCAGACGATGACTTCCTGCTGGATCTGGACGAGGGCGTGAAGGATCTGCCGCTGGTCGAAACCCCGGCCGTGGCCGACGTGCCGCAGGACGACCTGGAGTTGCCAGCCGATTTCGACCTGTCCCTGGCTGATGAAATGGACGCGGCGCCTGCCGAGCCGGATGCGTTCGCCGCCGAACTGGACGACGTCAACGCCGAGCTGGATCGCCTGTCTAGCAGCATCAACGAGCCAAGCTTCACCGAGGCTGATGCCGCGTTGGGCGATGATCTGGGTGAGGATGACTTCGACTTCCTGGCCGGTACCGACGAAGCCGCTACCAAGCTCGATCTGGCTCAGGCCTACATCGACATGGGTGACAACGACGGTGCGCGCGACATCCTCAATGAAGTCATCAGCGAGGGGAACGACAAGCAGAAGAGCGAAGCGAGCGAAATGCTTTCGCATCTGGCCTGAGTCGGCATTCAGCGGTAAACAAAACGGCAGCCCATGAGGCTGCCGTTTTTGTTTGGGTCTGGTTTCCCCGTCCCGCCGCCTTATAATGCCCGCCTTTGTAGATCAGCAGGCTGTACCGACTTGGCAAACATAGATAACCCGGCCGCCGAAATGGCACCCGAAGGCTTTTTCCGCGTCGCGCTGGGCGTTGAATACAAGGGCTCGCGCTACAGCGGCTGGCAGCGCCAGTCCACCGGTGTGCTCACCGTGCAGGAAACCCTGGAAAAAGCCCTGTCGAAGGTCGCCGACTCGCCGATCTCGTTGCAATGTGCCGGGCGCACCGATGCCGGTGTGCATGCCTGCGGGCAGGTGGTGCATTTCGACACCCAGGTCGACCGTTCGCTGAAAGCCTGGGTCATGGGCGCCAACATCAATCTGCCCCATGACATCAGTGTCAGTTGGGCCAAGATCATGCCGGCGCATTTCCATGCACGATTCAAGGCGATTGCCCGGCGCTATCGCTACGTGATCTACAACGATCAGATCCGCCCGGCGCATCTCAACGAAGAGATCACCTGGAATCACCGTCCGCTGGACGTTGAGCGTATGGCCGAAGCCGCGCAGTACCTGATCGGTACCCATGATTTCAGTGCGTTCCGTGCCGGCCAGTGCCAGGCCAAGTCGCCGATCAAGAAGATGCACCACCTGCGCGTGACCCGTCACGGCAAAATGATCGTGCTGGACATCCGCGCCAACGCGTTCCTGCACCACATGGTGCGCAACATCGCCGGTGTGCTGATGACTATCGGTGCCGGCGAGCGGCCGGTGGAGTGGATGAAAGAAGTGCTGGAGAGTCGCGAGCGGCGTTCCGGCGGGGTCACGGCGCATCCGTTCGGCCTGTATCTGGTACAGGTCGAGTACCACGACGAGTTCCCGTTGCCCGAGCGTTTCATCGGGCCACATTTCCTTACGGGTTTCTCGGAACTTGACGGCTGACGCCCTCGAACGCATTTGTTACCATCCGGGACTTTCTCGGATTTGCCTTGGGGTTTTTATCGACATGTCAGCCGTTCGCAGCAAGATTTGCGGGATTACCCGCATAGAAGATGCGTTGGCAGCCGTCGAGGCCGGGGCCGATGCCATCGGTTTTGTGTTCTACGCTAAAAGTCCCCGGGCCGTGACCGTGCAGCAGGCGCGGGCGATCATCGCCGCCTTGCCGCCGTTCGTGACCACGGTCGGGTTGTTCGTCAATGCCAGCCGCTGCGAGCTCGGGGAAATCCTCGATGCCGTGCCGCTGGATCTGTTGCAGTTCCACGGCGACGAAACCGCCGCCGATTGTGAAGCCTGGCATCGGCCGTACATCAAGGCCTTGCGGGTCAAGGCGGGCGATAACATTGCCGCTGCCTGCGATGCCTACCCAAGCGCCAGCGGCGTGCTGCTCGACACTTATGTCGAAGGCGTGCCTGGCGGAACCGGCGAGGCGTTCGACTGGTCATTGATTCCGCAGGGTTTGAGCAAACCGTTGATTCTGGCCGGCGGCCTGACGCCGGAGAACGTCGCCGATGCGATTGCCCGGGTGCGGCCGTATGCCGTGGATGTCAGCGGCGGGGTGGAGGCAAGCAAGGGCATCAAGGATCACGCAAAGATTCGTGCATTCATCAACGCCGTACGCTGATGTGACGGCTGGCAGACTGCCGCCGTCCACAGCTCTGTAGAAAAGAGGCTGAGGGTCTTTTCGGGGTGTACGCAGGTCAGTTCCGCTGACCCGGCAGCCCGGCCGATCATCGCCACACATGAATTTAGCTGAAGGGCATACGCGGGGCCGCGAACCAGAGCGTTCGGGCCGCCGGTACTGGAGAAAGAAAGCATGAGCAACTGGTTGGTAGACAAGCTGATCCCTTCGATCATGCGTTCCGAGGTCAAGAAGAGCTCGGTCCCTGAAGGTCTGTGGCACAAATGCCCGTCCTGCGAGGCTGTGCTGTATCGTCCGGAGCTGGAAAAGACCCTGGACGTTTGCCCTAAGTGCAACCACCACATGCGCATCGGCGCACGTGCGCGCATCGACATCTTCCTGGACGCCGAAGGCCGTGCCGAACTGGGCGCTGACCTTGAGCCGGTTGACCGTCTGAAATTCCGCGACGGCAAAAAGTACAAGGATCGTCTGGTCGCTGCCCAGAAGCAGACCGGCGAGAAAGACGCACTGGTCTCCATGAGCGGCACCCTGTTGGGCATGCCTGTCGTGGTTTCGGCGTTCGAATTCAGCTTCATGGGCGGTTCCATGGGCGCCATCGTTGGTGAGCGCTTCGTGCGCGCTGCCAACTACGCACTGGAACACCGTTGCCCGATGATCTGCTTCTCCGCCTCCGGTGGTGCGCGGATGCAGGAAGCCCTGATCTCGCTGATGCAGATGGCCAAGACTTCGGCCGTGCTGGCGCGTCTGCGTGAAGAAGGCATTCCGTTCATCTCCGTGCTCACCGATCCGGTCTACGGCGGCGTTTCCGCCAGTCTGGCGATGCTGGGTGACGTGATCGTCGGCGAGCCTAAAGCCCTGATCGGCTTCGCCGGTCCGCGCGTGATCGAGCAGACCGTGCGTGAAAAACTGCCGGAAGGCTTCCAGCGCAGCGAGTTCCTGCTGGAGCACGGCGCCATCGACCTGATCATCGACCGTCGTGAGCTGCGTCCGCGTCTGGGCAACCTGCTGGCGCAACTGACCGGCAAGCCGACCCCGACCTTCGTTGCCGCGCCGATCGAACCGATCGTCGTTCCGCCGGTGCCTGCCAACGTATGACCGAGCGCACCCTTGGCGAGTGGCTCGCCTACCTTGAGCAGTTGCATCCATCGGCCATCGACATGGGGCTGGAGCGTTCGCAACAGGTAGCGTCCCGCATGGGACTGGGCCAGCCGGCGCCACGGGTGATTACGGTCACCGGCACCAACGGCAAGGGTTCGACCTGCGCTTTCGTGGCTTCATTGCTGCGGGCGCAGGGCTTGAACGTCGGTATCTACAATTCTCCGCACCTGCTGCGCTACAACGAGCGGGTGCAGCTCAATGGCGTCGAAGCCACTGACGCGCAGCTGTGCGAAGCCTTCGCGGCGGTCGAGGCGGGGCGCGGCGACACTTCCCTGACTTACTTCGAAATGGGCACCCTGGCGGCGTTCTGGCTGTTTCAACAGGCCGGGCTCGATGCGGTGGTGCTGGAAGTCGGGCTGGGCGGGCGTCTGGACACGGTCAACGTGGTGGATGCCGATATCGCGCTGGTCACCAGCATCGGTGTCGATCATGCCGATTACCTTGGCAACACTCGCGAATCCGTGGCCTTCGAGAAGGCCGGGATTTTCCGTCAGGGCAAACCTGCACTGTGCGGCGATCTGAATCCTCCGCAACCCCTGCTGGACAAGGCGCGCGAGCTTGCTTGTCCGTTTTTCCTGCGCGGGCGCGATTTCGATCTGGGTATCACGGATCAGTTCTGGCAATGGCGCGGTACCGATGCTGACGGTCAGGTCGTCGAGCTACGCGATTTGCCGCTGCTTGATCTGCCGATGGAAAACGCCGCGCTGGCGTTGCAGGCTTATCTGCTGCTCGGTTTGCCATGGGATGCCGGGCAGATTGTTGCGGCGTTGCAGGCGACTCGCGTGGTCGGTCGTCTTGATCGTCGTTCGTTCGAATGGAATGGCAAGCGCTTGAACCTGCTGCTGGACGTTGGCCATAACCCGCATGCGGCGGAGTATCTGGCGCGGCGTCTGGCTGCACGTCCGCCGGTCGGCAAGCGTCTGGCGGTATTCGGCCTGCTGGCGGACAAGGATCTGGACGGTGTCATCGGTGAATTGAACGTCAGCGTCCAGCATTGGGCGGTGGCGCCGCTGGATTCGCCGCGCGCGCGTCCGGTGGCTGAATTGAATGTTGCATTGCAGAACCTTGGCGCCTCGGTCACGTCTTATGGCAGCGTGGCGGCTGCGCTGGAAGGGCAGTGTGCAGTGGCCACCAGCGACGACGAGATCTTGCTGTTCGGATCATTTTATTGTGTCGCCGAGGCCCTCGAATGGCTGTCTCGGCGCTCCACGGAGGAAGCGGCAAATGGCTTTGCTGGATAAAGCGTACAAACAGCGCATGGTCGGTGCCCTGGTGCTGGTGGCGCTGGCGGTGATTTTCCTGCCGATGCTGTTTTCCCGTCAGGATGAGCAGCGTCAGGTGACCGTCGATGCGCCGGCCGCGCCTCAGGCGCCTGCCGTGGCGCAGATCCAGATGGAAACCGTGGCCGTGCCCGAGCCGCAGGTTCTGCCGCAAGAGCCAGTGCCGAGCGATGATGAAGTCGCCGAGCAGGTGGCACCAACGGCACCGATTGCTTCCGCCGCGCCAGCCCCGGCTCCGGCACCGGTCGCCAAACCGGTTTCACCGGCTCCCGCTCCCGTGGCCAAGCCAACCACGGCTCCGGCCCAGCCGATCGCTGCGCTGTCTGCCAAACCGGATACCACGCAAAGCCGCGTCGATGCCAATGGCTTGTCGGTGAGCTGGTCGGTGCAACTGGCCAGTCTGTCGAGTCGCGCCAGCGCCGAAAGCCTGCAGAAAACCCTGCGCAGCCAGGGCTACAACGCTTACATCCGTTCTGCCGATGGCAAGAACCGGGTGTTCGTCGGTCCGCTGATCGAGCGTGCCGAAGCCGATCGTCTGCGTGATCTGTTGAGCCGCCAGCAGAACCTCAAGGGGTTTGTGGTGCGCTTCCAGCCCGAACGCGGCTGATATCTATCACTTCGATAGAAATGCACTGAAAATCGCAGCTTACCGACAGCCATGCGCTCTGCTAAAATGCGCCGCCTTATCCGTCTGTAGGCTGCACTGTGCCATTTACCTGGGTTGACTGGGCGATCGTTGCAATCATCGCCATCTCCGCTTTGATCAGTTTGAGCCGCGGCTTCGTCAAGGAAGCATTATCGCTGGTGACCTGGATCATCGCAGGAGCCGTTGCCTGGATGTTCGGTGGCTCACTGTCCGAGTACCTCGCCGGATACATCGAAACACCGTCGGCTCGCGTGATCGCGGGCTGTGCCATCATGTTTGTCGCCACACTGATCGTGGGCGCAATGATCAATTATCTTATCGGCGAGTTGGTTCGCGTCACCGGGTTGTCCGGGACCGATCGATTCCTCGGCATGGCCTTCGGCGCTGCGCGTGGCGTGTTGCTGGTGGTCGTGGCGGTCGGGCTGTTGAGCCTGGGGCCGGTACAGCAGGACGGGTGGTGGAAAGAATCACAGCTCGTGCCAAAGTTTCTATTGGTCGCAGACTGGTCCAAGAACCTGATTCTCGGGTGGAGCAGTCAGTGGCTTGCCAGCGGAATCAGCGTACCCGCTGATATTCCGTTCAAGGAGCAACTCTTGCCGTCGGCCAAAACGCCTCAGTGAGTGTTGTTCAGTTCAGATCCATTAAGTAGGGGTTGCGTCGCATGTGTGGCATCGTCGGTATCGTCGGTAAGTCGAACGTCAATCAGGCGCTGTATGACGCGCTAACCGTGCTCCAGCACCGCGGCCAGGACGCTGCCGGTATCGTGACCAGCCATGATGGCCGGTTGTTCTTGCGCAAGGACAATGGCCTGGTGCGTGACGTGTTTCAACAGCGTCACATGCAGCGTCTGGTCGGCCACATGGGTATCGGCCACGTCCGTTACCCGACTGCCGGCAGCTCGACGTCGGCTGAGGCTCAGCCGTTCTACGTCAACTCGCCGTACGGCATCACCCTGGCGCACAACGGTAACCTGACCAACGTTGAACAGTTGGCCAAAGAGATCTACGAATCCGATCTGCGTCACGTCAACACCAGCTCCGATTCGGAAGTGTTGCTCAACGTGTTCGCGCACGAGCTGGCCCAGCGCGGCAAGCTGCAACCGACCGAAGAAGACGTGTTCGCTGCCGTGACCGACGTGCACAACCGTTGTGTCGGTGGTTACGCGGTCGTGGCGATGGTGACCGGTTACGGTATCGTCGGTTTCCGTGACCCGCACGGCATCCGCCCGATCGTGTTCGGCCAGCGTCACACCGACGAAGGCGTCGAGTACATGATCGCCTCCGAAAGTGTTTCGCTGGACGTGCTCGGCTTCACCCTGATTCGCGACCTGGCACCGGGTGAAGCGGTCTACATCACTGAAGACGGCAAGCTGCATACTCGTCAGTGCGCGACCAACCCGTCCCTGACCCCGTGCATCTTCGAACACGTCTACCTGGCGCGTCCGGATTCGATCATCGACGGCGTGTCGGTCTACAAGGCCCGTCTGCGCATGGGTGAGAAGCTGGCGGAGAAGATCCTGCGCGAGCGTCCAGAGCACGACATCGACGTGGTCATCCCGATTCCGGACACCAGCCGCACTGCGGCGCTGGAGCTGGCCAACCATCTGGGCGTGAAATTCCGCGAAGGCTTCGTCAAGAACCGTTACATCGGCCGTACCTTCATCATGCCCGGCCAGGCCGCACGCAAGAAATCGGTACGCCAGAAGCTCAACGCCATCGAGCTGGAATTCCGCGGCAAGAACGTGATGCTGGTGGACGACTCGATCGTTCGTGGCACCACCTGCAAGCAGATCATCCAGATGGCCCGTGAAGCCGGCGCGAAAAACGTCTACTTCTGCTCGGCGGCTCCGGCTGTACGCTTCCCGAACGTGTATGGCATCGACATGCCGAGCGCTCACGAGCTGATCGCACACAATCGTTCGACCCAGGACGTGGCTGACCTGATCGGCGCCGACTGGCTGATCTATCAGGACCTGCCTGACTTGATCGAAGCGGTCGGCGGCGGCAAGATCAAGATCGAAAACTTCGATTGCGCAGTGTTCGACGGCAAGTACGTCACCGGTGACGTCGACGAGGCTTACCTGAACAAGATCGAACAGGCACGCAATGATGCCTCGAAGGTCAAGACCCAGGCGGTCAGTGCGATCATCGATCTGTACAACAACTGAGTTTCAACCGGCCCTTAGGGGCCGGTTTTGTATCTGGCGAAAGACTTTTATTTATCGAGAACAGGGCAAGGAGTGACAGCATGAGTCAGGAATGGGATGCCGGTCGGCTGGACAGCGACCTCGAAGGCGTAGCGTTCGATACCCTGGCCGTACGTGCCGGTCAGCACCGTACGCCGGAAGGCGAGCACGGTGATCCGATGTTCTTCACTTCCAGCTACGTGTTCCGTACCGCCGCCGACGCGGCTGCGCGGTTTGCAGGGGAAGTACCGGGCAACGTTTACTCGCGTTACACCAATCCGACCGTGCGCGCGTTCGAAGAGCGCATCGCCGCGCTGGAAAGCGCCGAGCAAGCGGTGGCCACGGCCACTGGCATGGCCGCGATCATGGCGGTGGTGATGAGCCTGTGCAGTGCCGGTGATCATGTGCTGGTGTCGCGCAGCGTGTTCGGTTCGACCATCAGTCTGTTCGAGAAGTACTTCAAGCGTTTTGGTGTGGAAGTCGATTACGTGCCGCTGGCCGATCTGTCGGCCTGGGACGCAGCGATCAAGTCCAACACCAAATTGCTCTTTGTCGAGTCGCCGTCCAATCCGTTGGCTGAGCTGGTGGATATCACCGCGCTGTCGGAAATCGCGCACGCCAAGGGTGCGATGCTGGTGGTCGACAACTGCTTCTGCACGCCTGCCTTGCAGCAGCCGCTGAAGCTCGGTGCAGACATCGTCGTGCACTCGGCCACCAAATTCATCGATGGTCAGGGCCGTTGCATGGGTGGCGTGGTTGCCGGTCGCAGCGAGCAGATGAAAGAAATCGTCGGTTTCCTGCGTACCGCCGGGCCGACCCTGAGCCCGTTCAACGCCTGGATCTTCCTCAAGGGTCTGGAAACCTTGAATCTGCGGATGAAAGCGCACTGTGCCAATGCCCAGCAACTGGCCGAATGGCTGGAGCAGCAGGACGGTATCGAGAAGGTGCATTACGCCGGTCTCAAGAGCCATCCGCAGCACGAACTGGCTCAGCGTCAGCAGAAAGGCTTCGGTGCGGTGGTGAGTTTTGAGGTGAAGGGCGGCAAAGAGGGCGCCTGGCGCTTCATCGATGCGACCCGGCTGATCTCGATCACGGCCAACCTGGGTGACAGCAAAACCACTATCACGCACCCGAGCACCACATCCCACGGTCGCTTGGCGCCTCAGGAGCGTGAGGCCGCGGGCATTCGTGACAGTCTGATCCGTATCGCAGTTGGCCTGGAAGATGTCGCTGACCTGCAAGCCGACCTGTCGCGCGGTCTGGCGGCGTTGTGATCGAGTTGTCTACGCCAAAGATCGGCACCCATGGCCGCGTTGCATTGGTCACGGGTGCCGCGCGCGGGATCGGTCTGGGGATCGCAGCGTGGCTGATCAGCGAAGGCTGGCAGGTGGTGTTGACGGATCTGGATCGTGTCCGTGGTTCGAAAGTGGCGAAGGTGCTGGGCGAAAACGCCTGGTTCATCGCCATGGACGTGGCGGACGAAAGCCAGGTGGCGTTGGGTGTCGCTGAGGTGCTGGGGCAGTTCGGTCGTCTGGACGCGCTGGTGTGCAACGCTGCCGTGGCCGATCCGCACAACATCACGCTGGAAAGCCTCGATCTGGCTTACTGGAATCGGGTGCTGGCGGTGAACCTCGGTGGGCCGATGTTGCTGGCCAAGCACTGTGCGCCGTATCTGCGTGCGCACAACGGGGCGATCGTCAACCTGGCTTCGACCCGTGCGGCGCAGTCGGAGCCGGATACCGAAGCCTATGCGGCGAGCAAGGGCGGTTTGCTGGCGCTGACTCACGCACTGGCGATCAGCCTCGGGCCGGAGATTCGCGTCAATGCGGTCAGTCCGGGCTGGATCGATGCGCGGGATCCATCCGCCCGTCGCGCGGAGCCGCTGACCGACACCGATCATGCCCAGCATCCGGCGGGCAGGGTAGGGACGGTCGAGGATGTCGCGGCGATGGTGGCGTGGTTGCTGTCGAAGAATGCAGGGTTTGTGACGGGGCAGGAATTCGTGGTCGATGGCGGCATGACCAAGAAGATGATTTATACGGAATGAAGCAATTTCGTCTTTTTTAGAAAAACTTCAATCCTGCTATTGACTTAGGTTCGCTACCTGCGTAAATTTCGCGGCCTCGGAGATGCAAACGGGTGATTAGCTCAGCTGGGAGAGCGTCTGCCTTACAAGCAGAATGTCGGCGGTTCGATCCCGTCATCACCCACCACTCCCGAGATACTTGCGCAAGCAAGAGCGTAGGCTGAAAGTGCCTGCACCGACGCGCAGCGGTAGTTCAGTCGGTTAGAATACCGGCCTGTCACGCCGGGGGTCGCGGGTTCGAGTCCCGTCCGCTGCGCCATATTCAACGAGTCAGACACTGTCTGGTTCGCGATTGAAAAGCACCGAAGCTTTCAGTCAAACGAGTTACTTGAGCGTCAGCTCAAAGCGATACGCAGCGGTAGTTCAGTCGGTTAGAATACCGGCCTGTCACGCCGGGGGTCGCGGGTTCGAGTCCCGTCCGCTGCGCCATATCTGTTTCAAGGACCACTGAACGCCTTGAAACACCGAAAGCAACCTTTGGTTGATTCGGCATCGATAGCAAAGACCCTGGTCGAAAGACCGGGGTTTTTTGTGTCTGAAATTTGACCTTTCCCAAATTCCTCCTCTGAAATCCAGCGATGATCGTAAGCCGTGGCTCGTTCGATGCCGCCGGGCAATCTCTCCTGCGTCCATGGGTCGCTGCGATGCGATGCCGCATTGATTTTTGATTCTTTGGTCAAATTTTTGTAACTGGTTGTTTGCTGCGAGCGCAGAAACCTTTAAAGTTAACCTTTCGGTCAGCTTTGCACTGTCATCACGCCCTTTGTTTAGCCAAAAAGGGCTTCTGCAAGACTCGAGATTCCCAGTAGATAACCAGAAGGGCGGATCCATAACCGCCCAGAGGATGATCCATGTCCAACCGTGAAATATCCCGGCGCTCGTTCCTTCAGGGCGGGCTGGTGGCGGGTGTGAGCGTTACGCTCACGCCGCTCAGCAGTCAGGCGCTGGCTGCCTTGATGGAAAATAGCGTGACCGTGCCGTCCGAGCAGTGGCTCGGTAACAACGGCAAGGCGCGCCAGCGTAACGATGCCTTGTCCAAGGTCTGCGGCAGCAAGGTGTTTGCCCGCGACATCCGTTCCAAGGACATGCCGGGCTGGCCCCAGCAACAAGGCCACGCCATGTTGCTGAAAACCATCAAGGCCGACCGCATCTACGACGGCTACGACCTGTCGTGGCTCGCCGCCGATCTGCAGCCTGACCGCATTGTCACCGCGGCCGACCTGGACAAGGACGGTATTGTATTCCCGGAAGAGCACGCGCCGGATCCATTGCTGCCGGAAGGCAAAGTGCCGATGTTCATCGGCCACCCGGTGGCGATCCTGATCTGGAACGACTTCGAACGTTTCCGTCAGGCCAAGAGCAAACTCAAATTCAATGACAAAGCGATTCGTTACGGTGCGCAAGTACCGTTCTACGAAGGCGATCCCTATGGCAGTTTCCGCTACGTGCGCGTCGGTGGCCCGACGTCGGCGGACGAAGACGAGTTCGCCAGCCTCAAGGATTCGATCCTGTTCCCGATGCTGAAGAACCGTCGTCCGGTGTGGAATTCCCAGCCGAACCTGCACGGCAACCTGACCGAACGCGGCCTGTTCTACGCCGATCGCATGAAAAAAGAGATCGATAGCCCGCCGGACAACTGGCTGGTGTTTGACGAGCGCTACAAAACCCCGTCGATCGAACCTGCCGCGATGGAGCCGGACAACGGCAACGGCTGGTACGACCCTGCGACCAAGACCCTGCATTTCGTCGTCGCCACTCAGTGCCCGCTGGAAACCGCCACCGAGACCGCGAAGATGATCGGCCCGTCGCGTTTCGGTCTGGCCAACCTGAACATGCATCCGGGTTACACCGTCGGTTACGGTTCCAAGGACCACAACATTTTCGTTTACTACGCGGCCCTGGCGGCGTTGTACGGCGCGGGTGTGCCGATTCGCCTCGCCAACGATCGCTACGAGCAGTTCCAGAGCGGTATCAAGCGTCACCCATTCGACATCCGCTACCAGTTGGCAGTGGACAAGACCGATCAGAGCTTCAAGATTTTCCGTGCCGAGATGAGCGTCGATGGTGGCGGTCGGATCAACTACAGCCCGTCGGTGGCCGCCGTTGGCGCCACTGCCGCGCAGTCGATCTACTACATGCCGCAGAACGACCTGCAGGTCACTGCTTACCATTCCCGTGCAGTTGAAGCGGGTTCGATGCGTGGCTACGGCACGCTGCAGAGCATGGCCTCCACCGAAATGATGGTCGACGAAATCGCCGATCGCCTCGGTGTCGATGCTATCGATCTGCGCCGCAAGAACGCACTGCGCTCGGGGATGAAAAACACCCAGGGCGCGATCCCGGCCGGTGCTTTGCGCCTGCACGAGATTCTCGACAAAGCTTCGCTGCACGAAGTCTGGAAAAACCGCGACGCGATCAAGAAACAGCGCGAAGCGGCAGACCCGGACAACTGGTATGGCGTGGGTTTCGCCATTTGCCAGAAAGACTTCGGCACCGGTTCCGAAGCACCGATGGCCAGCATCGAGTTCACCGCTGACGGGCGCATTTCCCTGCGTCATATCGGCATCGAGATCGGCACCGGCATGTCCACCTCGCAAGCGTTGGTGGTGGCTGATTTCCTCGGCAGCGCGGCGCACGATGTGAAGACCGGCGAAACCGAGTGGGATGAGATGCAGCTGGTGACCGCCGGCAACCCTTACATCATGAGCCAGGCCGAGCAGGACAACTTCCTGCGCAATCCGCGCTGGGTCGGCAAGCTGGCTTCTGCCTCATCCGCGACCAACTCCGCCTATTACTTCAGCCACGCCACCCGTGAAGCGGCGCGCGTGCTGTTCAACCACGGTCTGTGGCCGGCGGCCCTGGAGATCTGGCGGCAGGGCCCGTACGGCGGCCAGGCCAACCCTTACGTGGTGCGTCGCGAAGATGCGCACTGGGTCGACGGCAAACTGACCGCCAACGGTATGCAGCCGCTGACCTTCGAAGAGCTGGCCAAGCGTGCTCACGAGCGCGGTCTGGTCACTGGCGCCACCGTTCACGGTTTCAACCGCTGGAGCTGGGCAGAAGCCGAATACAGCATCGACGGCGTGCGCGAGCGTCTGCCGCTCGACGGTTTGGCGGTGAAGTACGGTGACGGCGCCCCTAAGGCGAAGAAAGCGCAGATGACCAGCGCCGGTTTCCACCTGCTGGATCGGCAGAACATCGCCTATCCGGTGGTTCAGCTGAACAACGCCGCCGTGACCTACTACAGCCCGGTCGCAACGCTGGTCGAGTTGAAGGTCAACAAAGGTTCGGCAGAAGTCGAAGTGCTCAACCATCACTCGTGGCTGGAATGCGGCCGGGTGCTGGTTGAAGAACTGGTTCGTGGCCAACTCGAAGGCGGGATCGCCATGGGTATCGGTCACGCCTTGATGGAAGAGATGCCGCTGTACGAAGGCGGGCCGGGGGAGGGTGACTGGAACTTCAACCGTTATCGCCTGCCGATGGCGCGGCATGTGGCGGTGTGGAAGCAGACGTCGGAAATCCTGCCGCCGCTGTCCCCGAGCGACCCGTCCAAAGGCATCGCCGAAGTGGTGATGATCCCGGTGGTTGGTGCCATCGGTAACGCCGTGGCGCACGCCATCGGTAAACGTGTTCGCGATCTGCCAATCACTGCTGCGCGCATCAAGGAGGCCCTCAATGGCTAACCGTCCGCTTCAACTGACCCTCAACGGTCAATCCGTCGGCCCGGTGGACATCCCTGATGACCTGCCGATGATCGATTACCTGCACGAATACAAGAACCTCACCGGTTCGCGCCTGGGCTGCGGTCAGGGCATCTGCCACGCCTGCGTGGTGATCGTCGATAACCCGGACGGCACCAGCGAAGAAGTGCGTACCTGCATCACCGGCGCGCATTACTTCGAGGGCAAGAAAGTCCGCACCATCGAAGGCCACGCCAAGCGTGACGAGCAAGGCCAGGTCACCGAGCTGAACCCGATCCAGCAGCGTTTCGTCGACGAATTCGCCTTCCAGTGCAGCTATTGCGCGCCGGGCTTCGTCAACGCCGCGACCGTGCTGGTGGAAAAGCTGCAACGCCAGCCAATCGTCAAAAGCAAACTGGAACAAGTCATCGAGGACAGCCTCGGCCATCACGTCTGCCGTTGCACCGGTTACGTGCGTTACTACAACGCCACCCGCAACGTGCTGACCGATCTCGGCCTGGTCAAGGAGGGTTGAGCATGAAGCAATTACTCACCCGCCTGACCCTGGCGGTCGGGCTGGCTGCGCCTGTGTTGGCGGTGCACGCGGATGATCAGGTCAAGCGAGGCGAATACCTCGCCCGTGCGGCTGATTGCATGGCGTGCCACACGGCGCCCGGCGGCGCGCCATTTGCCGGCGGCCTGCCGATCGTGTCGCCGTTCGGCACGATCTACGGCACCAACATCACTCCAAGCAAAGAGCACGGCATCGGTTTGTACAACGACGACGAGTTTTTCGCTGCGCTGACTGAAGGCAAGCGTCGTGACGGCGCGAACCTCTATCCGGCGATGCCGTACACCTCGTATCACTTGATGCCGCGTGCGGATTCGGATGCGATTCACGCGTACCTGAAAACCATCGAGCCGATCGAGCGCGCCGCACCGGTGACAAGCCTGAGCTTCCCGTTCAACGTGCGTCTGGGCCTGATGGGCTGGAACATGTTGTATGGCAAGGATGTGAAGCTGGAACCAGCCGAAGGCAAAAGCGAAGCCTGGAAGCGCGGCCAATACATGGTTGACGTCCTCGGTCACTGCGGCGAATGCCACACCCCGCGCGGCTTGCCCGGCGCGATGCAGCAAGACAAACGCCTGACCGGCGGCATCCTCAACGGTTACCTGGCGCCGAGCCTGCTGGCAACGGATCTGGCGGCGCGCGGCTGGAACCATCAGGATCTGAGCACGTTCCTCAAGCATGGCATGAGCGCCCAAGGGACGATGTTCAACGAGATGTTCCCGGTGTTCCACAACAGCACCCAGGGTCTGAATGATCCGGATCTGGCGGCGATGGCGACTTTCCTGCTGGGCGACAAGCCTCCGGCGGCGAAAGAACTGACCGACGTGCCTGTGGAAAAACTCGCTGCCAGCGCTCAACGCGGCCGTCAGGAATACTTGAACGTCTGCGCCGGCTGTCATGCGGCCGGTGGCGAAGGCAAGCCGCACATCGCGGTGGCCATGCGTGGCAACACCACGTTGCGTCTGGAAGATCCGCGCAACCTGTTGCGAGTGATCGAGGATGGTATCGGCGAACAGAAATTCGCCGGGTTCGAACACATGCAGCCGATGCCGGGGTTTGCCGACAAGCTCAGTGCCGAACAACTGACCGATCTGCTGAACTACCTGCGTCAGGGCTGGGGTGGTCAGTCGGCCGAGCTGGCGGTCGGCGATGTGCAGAAGCTTCAGGCCGACGCCCCGTCCATCGAGCACAAGGCGCACTGATCATGCAGCATCTCGATCTGCAGGTTGTGCGGCGGGCGCTGGAGTGGTCGACGGCGGGGCAGCGCATCTGGCTTTGCACCGTGCTGACCACCTACGGCTCGGCACCGCGCGCGCCGGGTTCGCTGCTGGCGGTGAACGACGGCGGACAGTGGATCGGGTCGCTGTCTGGTGGTTGTGTCGAGGAAGACTTTCTCGAGCGCGTCGCCGAAGGTGCGTTTCTCGAAGCGATCAATGTGGTGCGTTATGGCGAAGGTGACGATCCGCGTTCGCGTGTCAGCCTGCCCTGTGGCGGCATTCTTGATGTGCTGGTAGAGAAATTTGACGCCGGCTGCGATGTGCAGGCGCACTTGCGTGAGCTCGAATCGGCGTTGCTGGGTCAGCGCCGGTTGATTCGCGAGGTCGATCTGGCCACAGGCGCGCGCAGTCTGTTTACCGATCGTGAACAGGGTGCGCGAATCGAGCGTGAAATCGACCGGGTCCGGATCCGTATCGGGGCTGCCCAGCGTTTACTGCTGGCCGGCTACTCCAGCGTGGCGCAGGCGTGCGCGGAGTTCGCGGTCGGTCTCGGCTTCGAAGTGATTCTGTGCGATCCACGCGATGAGGTGCTGGAAGGCGTGGTGCTCAACGGCGTGGAAATCCGCCGGCAACTGCCGTCGGTGTTCATTGCCGATGGCGGTTGCCATCGCGACACGGCGGTGGTGGCGCTGACTCACGATCCGCGCATCGACGATCTGGCGATGATGGAGGCCGTTCGCACCGAGGCTTTTTACATCGGTGTGATGGGCTCGCAGCAGACATCGCAAAAACGCTTCGAGCGCTTGCGTCGGATTGGCGGTCTGGGTGAGGGCGAGCTGGCGCGGATTCATGCGCCGATAGGCCTCAACCTGGGCAGCAAGACGCCGGCGGAAATCGCTTTGGCGGTGCTCGCGGATATTCTGCGGATTCGCAGCGGGATTGCGCGGGATCAGTTGTGATTTTTGCTGGATGTAAAAAGGGCCGCTGTTCAGCGGCCCTTTTTTATGCGCGTCAGAAACCGAGCTTGTCGCGCAATCCGTAGTACCACGCGCCCAGTGCGGCAAACGGTGTGCGCAGCAGTTGCCCGCCGGGGAACGGGTAGTGCGGCAGGTCGGCAAACGCATCGAAGCGCTCGGCTTGTCCGCGCAGTGCCTCGGCCAGTACCTTGCCGGCCAGGTGCGTGTAAGTCACGCCGTGGCCACTGCAGCCTTGGGAGTAATAGATGTTATCGCCCAGACGCCCAACCTGAGGAAGGCGCGACAGGGTCAGCAGGAAATTGCCGGTCCAGGCGTAGTCGATCTTCACGTCCTTGAGTTGCGGAAAGGCCTTGAGCATTTTCGGGCGGATGATCGCTTCGATATTTGCCGGATCCCGCGCGCCATACACCACGCCGCCGCCGAAGATCAGACGCTTGTCGCCGGTGAGGCGGTAGTAGTCGAGCAGGTAATTGCAGTCTTCGACGCAATAGTCCTGCGGCAGCAGAGATTTTGCCAGTTCATCGCCGAGAGGTTCGGTAGTGATGACCTGAGTGCCGCACGGCATTGATTTGGCTGCCAGTTCCGGCACCAGATTGCCGAGGTAGGCGTTGCCGGCGACGATGATGAATTTGGCTCGGACCTTGCCCTGCGGTGTATGCACAACCGGATTGGCGCCGCGTTCGATGCGCACGGCCGGCGACTGTTCGTAGATCGTCCCGCCCAGGGATTCCACGGCAGCGGCTTCGCCCAATGCCAGGTTAAGCGGGTGGATGTGACCGCCGCTCATGTCGAGCATGCCGCCGACGTATTGATCGCAGGCGACCACTTCGCGGATGCGGCGCTGATCGAGCAGTTCCAGCTGTGTGTGGCCGAAGCGTTCCCACAAGCGTTTTTGCGATTCCAGGTGGCCCATCTGTTTGGCGGTAAGGGCGGCGAATACGCCGCCGTCCTTGAGGTCGCACTGGATGTTGTATTTGCTGACGCGCTCACGAATGATCCGGCCGCCTTCGAACGCCATCTGCCCCAGCAGTTGTGCCTGTTTCGGGCCGACGCTACGTTCGATCACGTCGATGTCACGGCTGTAGCTGTTGACTATCTGCCCGCCATTGCGTCCCGAAGCGCCGAAGCCAACCTTGGCGGCTTCCAGCACGGTCACGCGAAAACCGTTTTCCAGCAGGAACAGCGCCGAGGAAAGTCCCGTATAACCAGCGCCGATCACACAGACATCCGTCTCCACGTCATCCTGCAGGGCAGGGCGTGGTGGTACGGCGTTGGCCGACGCAGCGTAATAAGACTCTGGGTAAGGGGTGTTCGCCATCCTGCAGCCTCTGTTTAATATATTTTACGAGTGCAGCGATCCTACCCCAGTTGAAAAACCTCCGCCAGCCACCGGGAAATCTTCTTGCGGCGGGTCGAAATTAAATATTTTGCATATTCATAGGGTTAGGTGAAAAAAAGGTGTTGACACCCCTCCGGAATTCCGTAGAATGCCGCCTCACAGCAGGCACGTAGCTCAGTTGGTTAGAGCACCACCTTGACATGGTGGGGGTCGTTGGTTCGAGTCCAATCGCGCCTACCAAACAAAATCCGCTCTGCTGGGCGGTCTGGAAGGGCTCACCGAAAGGTGAGCCCTTTTTTGTTGTCTGTGATTTGCAAAACCCTCGCAAGCACTGGTCGCTAAACTTCCGCGCTGCCTGCGGCAGCTACACTTCGGCACATTTGCAGGGGTGTATTCATGAGTCGTCAATTCAGGCGCGCCGGTCCAGGCGATATCGAAAGCCTGTTGAAGATTGATCCTGTCGCTGAAAAAGATAGCTGCCGTCGTGAGTACATCGTGAGGGCTGTGCGGGCGGAGGAGTGCTGGATTGTTTGCGAGACGGACGATCCTGGCGTTCCTCTCGGCTATGGATGTCTGGATCGAAGTTTTTTTGGAGAGTGGTTCATACCTCTCGTGGTCGTCTCCAGTGCGAACAGGCGTTCCGGTGTGGGGCGGCAGATCGTGAGTGGTCTGGAGCATCATGCTTGTGCAGAAAAGATCTTCACGTCGACCAATACGTCCAACTTACCGATGCGACAGCTGCTGACCAATCTTGGATATCAGCACAGCGGCATGGTGGAGAACCTTGATCCGGGGGATCCCGAGTTCATTTTTGTAAAGTTTTTGAGCCAGATGCGCATTGATCGCGATGGATTTTGATCCATTCGTCGTCAACCGTCGCTAGCGCCCTTTTAAATAGTGTGGATATTTAAGGGGTTATGGATTTTATTAACCATCCGGTTATCAAAAATACGTTGTTACATACTGGAAAAATCAGTAATATCCGCCCCGCGTTCACCACCACGGTTTATGCATTTTTAAATCCCAAGCTTCCATCAGCTGCTTGGGATTTTTTTTGCCCGCGATTTACCCTTTCATAACCTCCGCCCAGTCTTTCGTCTCGCCGGCTTCTGTTTCCCGGGAGGGTGACAGGCAAGCCCACATTTTTTCGACTACTACTGTTTGGCTGATTTCAACTCTGCCGGACAGGAGTTCATCGATGCTGGTTCATTGGTTTCTTGCAGCGATTCATTTACTGGCGTTTGCCACAGGCTTCTGGGCGGTGTTGACGCGTGGGACGGCCTTCAGTCGCCTGGCGTCCGGCTCCGGTGAGGTCGGACGCGTATTGCTTGCCGACAATCTATGGGGGCTTTCGGCGCTGGTGTTGCTCATCACCGGCGGCATGCGCGCCTTCGGAGGTTATGAGAAGGGAGCCGACTACTACCTGCACCAGCCGCTGTTCCATCTGAAGATGACCCTGTTTGTGCTGATTCTGCTTCTGGAACTCGTGCCGATGATCACGCTGATCAAGTGGCGCGTGGCCAAGGCACGTGGTGTTGTCCCTGACATGGGGCGTGCAAAGGTGTTCGCGCGGATCAGTCATGCCGAAGCGCTGCTGTTGATATTGATGGTCGTGGCGGCCACCGGGATGGCGCGTGGCGTTACATTCGGCTAGGCGGGCGAGATTCCCAGCCGCTATTCGGAAACGTCCGACAGCCAGCCCATTGAATGGCGGTTAGTATCGGTTGCGAGAAGGGTTGAGGCAGGGAGGGGCGTGGCACGCGCCGTCACCAAGGAGGTGGGGGAATGGCAATACGGCGCTTGAATCTTTAGCCAGTCATTGCGCGCAGGCAAACGAACTGGCTACTGACTGCGGCAGGGCTCAGGGCGTTTGTGGCTTGTCCGGAGCGGTCAGGCCAGCCTGGATGCGCTGGTAGATCTCTTCCCGATGCACTGCAACGTTCTTCGGAGCATTGATGCCGATTCGAACTTGCTGGCCGCTGACGCCGAGAATGGTGATCGTGATGTCATCACCAATGTTTATGCTTTCACCGACTTTGCGGGTGAGTATCAGCATGGTCTTCTCCTTGATTGCTTTGTAGGGCACCTGATTCAGACAGTGCAGAGGTCGGTGTACGTATAGATTAGTGCGAAGTCTTACAGTTTGGGTGCCTCTTTCTGACGCGCAGCAGCGGCATTAATTCCCAGCGCGTAACTATACAGGGGCCGCCAGCATCAATCTCGTAGTTTTGTGTCGCATTTTGCGGACCTTCGAAAGGATTCTCGAGTGTTAAGATCGCCGCTTTGAAAATTCAGAGGGAAGTGTTGTGCGCAAATTGGTCTGGGTGGTCGCGGCACTGGCATTGGCAGGATGTGGCGAAGGCAAGAGTGTGGATGCGCAAAAGCCGAAACCGGCGGTGGTAACGGCGCCTGCTGCGGTCGGCCCTCAGTGGGATCTCGAAGTGCGCGGTGAAACCCCTCAGGCCGTCAGCGACCTCAGTGGCTGGTTGATCGAGCATGCCTTTGTGGCCAGCGTCGTCAAGGACGCCAGCGGCAAGACCCGCATCCTGCTCGGTCCTTTCAATTCGAAAGCTGACGCCGAGGCTCGCCAGGCGGATGTGAATGCAGCGCTGATCAAGGCGAAGAAGCAGAACATCGAGACGCTGGTGATCGAGCGCATGCCTGCGCAATAAGCGATCCATTTGGCGGAGCTGACTAAAGGGTGTCCAGTGTGATTCGTTTTTCAAGGAATCACTGAAGAGACCCAGAAGGAGCTCCGCATGGCCTCCGCCAACCCTTACAAGTTGTTCGACGTTGTTTTGCGTCACAAGCATCAGTTGAGCCCGCATCTCATGCGGATCACACTTGCCGGTCCGGCAGTCACCGAAATGGCGACCTGGGCGCCGGATCAGCGAGTGAAGCTCTTTTTTCCTGCGGCTGATGGTTCACCTGCCAGGCTTTCTCAAGGGGAGGGCTGGTACGCTCGTTTTCGCTCGATGCTGGTCAATCGCCGTCCGGCGATGCGCACTTACACCATCCGTCATTTGCGCGCTGAGTCAGGTGAAGTCGATATCGATTTCGTCTTGCACGGCGAAACGGGTCCTGCCTCCCGTTGGGCGTTGCGCGCGCAGCCTGGCGAGTCGATGCAGATTCTTGCGCCTGACAGTCGATTCTCGGCGCAAGAGACAGGGGGATTTGAGTGGAAGCCACCGCAAGCGCTCAAGCAACTTCTGCTGGTCGCCGATGCGACGGCCTTGCCGGCCGCCATGGGTATTCTGGAAGAGCTGGCGGCTCTGGCTGAGCCGCCGCAGACCCAGGCGTTTTTTGAAGTCGACAGTCGTGAGGACATGTTGGAGGTTCCTGACTGGCCCGGGCTTTCGGTGCAATGGCTGATCCGCGATCACGCGACCGCTGGCACGTTGATGGTGGAAGCCGTGCGGCAGGCGACGTTGCCTGTCGATGCATCGCCGGTTGGGCAAGCGGTCGAGCTGGCGGATGTCGACATCGAAGAAGAGATACTGTGGGAGATCGCCGATACGGCCAGCGAAGGGTTCTATGGCTGGATCGCTGGAGAATCTGCCGCTGTCATGAGCCTGCGCAAATACCTGATCAAGGAGCGTGGCATCCCTCGTGAATCACTCAATCTGATGGGCTACTGGCGTTACAACAAGTCTGGCGGTTGAGCACAAAAAAAGGCCTTGAGTTTATCGCTCAAGGCCTTTTCTTTTGAGTAACGATCAACCGCAGGCTTTCAGGTTCACCGGGCCGACAAATTCGTTACCGCGTCCCATCACGCACGCCACGCTCTGATTACGCTGGCGCTCCCAGTCTTGCACCGGATAAGTCTTGTCCCAGGCTTCGTACAGTTGCCGATCCTGCTTCGACAAGCGCAAGCCATATTGTTTGCTCATGTAAAAATAGGTGCGGGCGATCATGCCGCGAATCGATGGGCGGGGCATGACCTTCTTCGCCTTGAAGTCGACCTGAGTCAGGCATGAGCCGTACTGACCTTTTTCGACCGGCAGCCAACCGTAACTGAAGTTGCTGCGGTCACCATTCACCTCGCCAATGCTCGGCACCAGGTTGTGCAGGTCGGCTTCGGCTTTCTGATAGCTCGGGTCGTAGCGTGTGCAATTCTTGCGACCACCTTCCTGCCAGCATTGACGCTGATGGCCGAACTGCCACGCGGGAACGATATGCTCCCATTCGATGCGGGATGCCCGTTTGGCGTTCTTGCGCGGGACATAGCCGCAGGCGGCCAGATCAACCTTGTTGCCGGTGTATTTGCACCCGCAATAAAACTCGGTGGATTGTGGTGCGTACAGCTTCCAGGCGACCTTCTTGGCCTCGGTGAACGTACGCGGTGCACCGGCTTGCGCACCCAGGGAAATGAACAGCAACAGCACAGCAACAAAACGCAGAATCATTGAATCAATCTTCCTTCGGCACAACCCAGAAAATCTGTACGCCGCCATCGTCGCGGTAGGCGAGGGTGACGTTGTCGTTTTCGTCGATCTCTTCCAGCAAGCGCTCCCAGTCATCCACCGGCTCGTCCGGAAGGCGGAAGATCAGTGCGGCTTTGACTTTTTGTGCGGTGGGGGAGTTGATGATTTTTTGAACGCGCATGCCCATGCGTTCGTAAGCGTCAGGAGCATCAGGGGAAGTGGCCACGAGGTTATCCTTATTAAGCTGTACGTGCATACAGTATTTAACTGTAGGCATTTTCGCAACTGCTTAAAATTCAAGAAAATCCTCTGACAGCGGTTTTCCGGTTTTGATGTCACTCAGGTGAAATTTTTCTTTGGAGGAGGTGCAAGCTTCCCCCTCCGTCAAGTTGACGAAGGGGGAAGTCAGTGCCCGATCAGGAAAAGATCAGGCGAGGTCAAATCAGTATTCCCAGAACATCCGTTGCAGCTCTTTGCTGTCGTTGGTCCTGGTCAGCGCGACCATTGCCAGGATGCGCGCTTTCTGTGGGTTCAGGTCGTGAGCAACTACCCAGTCGTATTTGTCGTCAGGCTGTTCGGCGTTACGCAGGACGAAACCACCGGCATTGACGTGAGACGAGCGAATGATCTGCACGCCGTCCTTGCGCAGCGCTTGCAGGGTCGGAACCACTCGGGAGGAAACCGAACCGTTGCCGGTACCGGCATGGATGATCGCCTTGGCGCCGGACTGGGCGAGGGCCTTGTAGGCTGTGTCGCTGACATTGCCGTAGGAATAAGCGATTTCTACATCAGGAAGGCTCTTGATGTTTTTGATGTCGAATTCCGAATCCATGGTGTGGCGCTTGGCTGGCAGGCGGAACCAGTAGGATTTGCCTTCGACCACCATGCCGAGCGGGCCCCAGGCGCTTTTGAAGGCTTCGGTCTTGATGTTGATCATCTTGCTGACATCGCGACCCGACTGGATTTCATCGTTCAGGGTCACCAGTACACCTTTGCCGCGCGCTTCTTTGCTGCTGGCGACGGCCACGGCGTTGTACAGGTTCAGCATGCCGTCCGCCGACATGGCGGTGCCCGGGCGCATGGAGCCGACGACGATGATCGGCTTTTCGGTTTTTTCCACCAGGTTCAGGAAGTACGCGGTCTCTTCCAGGGTGTCGGTGCCGTGGGTGATGACGATGCCATCGACGTCTTTGCTGTCGGCCAGTTCGGAAACACGACGACCCAATTGCAAAAGGTTTTCGTTGGTGATGCTTTCCGAGGCGATTTGCATGACCTGTTCGCCACGCACATTGGCCAGTTTGCTCAGCTCGGGAATACCGGCGATCAATTGTTCGACGCCAACCTTCGCGGCCTGATAGGTCGCGCTGTTCGCTGCGCTTGCGCCGGCGCCGGCGATGGTGCCGCCAGTGGCCAGTACTACCACGTTGGCCAGTTTGGCCTGGGTTTCAGCTTCTTTTGCCTGGAGGGCGGTTGGCAGGAGCAGGAGGAGGGCCAAAGCGCCCGGAACGAAACTCTTCAAAGCAGATGTCATTATTTTTCTCTCTAGTAGTGAGACGGTGCTGATGCAGGTTCATCTAGATGCGCCCCGGGCCGATCTGAATGCCAGGGGTGCAGGGAGGGAGCAGGATCTGTACCAGTCGTACTCTGCTTGAGAGAAATGTTTAACCTTATGATTTAAATCAAGATTTATTCGAAGATTGATTGTGAACTTGCCTCGCTCATCCGGGTTTCCGAACACAGGATGTTTTCTCGTTCGGCTCACCGAAAAGGACTACGAGCCTCGTCCACAGACTGAACTGGCTGCTTTTCAGATCTCTGCTAAAGAAAACGGTGCGCTGGCCGATGCGCCTTGATAGGGATCCAATTTTTCAGGAGTTCAAATGTCATTGACTATCGGTTTTTCAAATCCCGGTTCGGTCACGATCGGCGGCAAAACGGCCGCTACGATCAATGCAATGAGTGAAGCTGAAGCCGATGCGTCTGCCGATGCACTGGGTACCGAGAAGATTGAAAGCAATCAGGTCAGAACCGGTGGTCCCGCCCAGGAGGCAAGCGCAAGCGAGGCTGGAAGCGGTGACAATCTGAGCGTCACAATCAAGACGCTGCTCAAACGGATGCAGGAACTGCAGAAGCAGCTTCAGGAGCAGCAACAGCAACTGGCTGCCGCGCAAGCTGCGAGTTACCCAACCCCCGAAGCCAAGTCGCAGGCGGTGATGTCCATCCAGGGGCAGATCGCTCAAACCAGCGGTGCGCTGCTGGAAGTCTCGGCTGCATTGGTCAAGGAAATGTCGAAGGGTTCTTCTGCCGGTAATGTGGTCAACACTACGGCTTGAGCACTCAAGGGCGAATCCGTGGATTCGCCCTGTAATACGATGCCGATTTCTGATTGTTGACAAACGTCGGCGTGATTCGCATAGTTCGGTCTACGCAAACGTTTGCGCGGCCTTCGCGACGGAATAATATCGTCGCGGGTGCAGCGAGCTTACGCCAGCGCAAGCGTTGCTCACAATAATCATAAGATCGGAGTGAACCCATGAAGCTGCCATTCGCTGGACGTCTTCTTGCTGTTGCCATGCTGGCTGCCGCATCCGCCGCACTGCCTGTCTCTTCGGCTTTCGCCGAATCCCCTGAAAAACCCAAAGTCGCCTTGGTCATGAAATCCCTGGCCAACGAATTCTTCCTGACCATGGAAGACGGCGCCAAGGCCTACCAGAAAGAACATTCCGCCGATTTCGACCTGATCTCCAACGGCATCAAGGACGAAACCGACACGGCGGGGCAAACGCGCATCGTCGAGCAGATGATTCTGGCGAAGGTCAACGCGCTGGTGATTGCGCCGTCTGATTCGAAGGCGATGGTGCCGGTGATCAAGAAGGCTGTCGATGCGGGTATCACCGTGATCAACATCGACAACCAGCTCGATCCGGCCGTCATCAAAAGCAAGAATATCAGCGTGCCGTTCGTGGGGCCGGACAACCGCAAAGGCGCCCGTCTGGTAGGTGAATACCTGGCCAAGCAACTGAAAGCCGGGGACGAAGTCGGCATCATTGAAGGCGTCTCCACGACGACCAACGCTCAGCAGCGTACCGCTGGCTTCAAGGATGCGATGGAGGCTGCGCAGATCAAGGTCGTCTCCCTGCAGTCCGGTGATTGGGAAATCGACAAGGGCAACAAGGTGGCCGCTTCGATTCTCAGCGAGTACCCGGATGTCAAGGCGCTGCTGGCCGGCAACGACAGCATGGCCGTGGGCGCCGTTTCTGCCGTGCGTGCTGCCGGCAAGGCCGGTCAGGTGCAGGTTGTCGGCTACGACAACATCAATGCCATCAAGCCCATGCTCAAGGACGGCCGCGTTCTGGCGACTGCCGACCAGTACGCAGCGAAGCAAGCGGTGTTTGGCATCGAGACTGCGCTGAAAATCATCAAGGGCGAGAAAGTCGACAGTGGTACGAATGGTGTGATCGAAACCCCGGTCGAGCTGGTCACCAAGTAAGTCCTTTGGCGACACAACGGCGCTCGCCCGTCCGGGCGAGCGCATGGAGATTTTTATGTCAGTTTCCGCTCCGAACGCTGTCCTCTCGGTCAGCGGTATCGGCAAGACCTATGCGCAACCGGTTCTGACCGGCATCGACCTGACGTTGATGCGCGGTGAAGTGCTGGCGTTGACCGGCGAGAACGGTGCCGGCAAAAGCACCCTGTCGAAGATCATCGGCGGGCTGGTCACACCCACCACCGGCCAGATGCAGTTCCAGGGCAAGGAATATCGCCCCGGCAGCCGCACGCAGGCTGAAGAGCTGGGTGTGCGCATGGTCATGCAAGAGCTCAATCTGCTGCCGACCCTTTCGGTGGCGGAGAATCTGTTTCTCGACAACCTGCCAAGCAACGGTGGCTGGATCAGTCGCAAGCAGCTGCGCAAGGCCGCCATCGAAGCCATGGCCCAAGTCGGCCTCGATGCCATCGACCCGGACACACTCGTCGGCGAGCTGGGCATCGGTCACCAGCAGATGGTCGAGATCGCCCGTAACCTGATCGGCGATTGCCACGTGCTGATTCTCGACGAACCGACCGCAATGCTGACCGCGCGGGAGGTCGAGATGCTGTTCGAGCAGATCACTCGGTTGCAGGCGCGCGGCGTCTCGATCATCTACATCTCTCATCGCCTCGAAGAACTGGCTCGGGTCGCACAGCGTATTGCCGTGCTGCGTGACGGCAACCTGGTTTGCGTTGAACCGATGGCCAACTACAACAGCGAGCAACTGGTCACCCTGATGGTCGGTCGCGAGCTGGGCGAGCATATCGATCTGGGGGCTCGCCATATCGGCGCACCGGCCTTGACGATCAAAGGCCTGAGCCGCTCCGACAAGGTGCGCGATGTGTCCTTTGAAGTGCGCGCTGGTGAGATTTTTGGTATCTCGGGTCTGATCGGGGCAGGGCGCACCGAGCTTTTGCGGCTGATCTTCGGAGCCGATGTCGCGGACAGCGGCACGGTGGCGCTCGGTTCTCCGGCAAAAACGGTGAGCATTCGCTCGCCAGTCGATGCGGTGCGCAACGGTATCGCCTTGATCACCGAAGATCGCAAGGGCGAAGGCCTGCTGTTGAGTCAGTCGATCAGCGCCAACATTGCCCTGGGCAACATGCCGGAAATTTCCAGCGGCGGGTTCGTCAACAACGGCGATGAAACGAAGCTCGCGCAGCGACAGATCGACGCCATGCGCATTCGCAGTTCCAGCCCGACGCAACTGGTGTCCGAGCTGTCCGGCGGCAACCAGCAAAAAGTGGTGATCGGGCGCTGGCTTGAGCGCGACTGTTCGGTCCTGCTGTTCGACGAGCCGACTCGCGGCATCGATGTCGGCGCCAAATTCGATATCTATGCCTTGCTCGGCGAATTGACCCGTCAGGGCAAGGCGCTGGTTGTGGTGTCCAGTGATCTGCGTGAGTTGATGCTGATCTGCGACCGTATCGGCGTGCTGTCGGCAGGGCGTCTGATCGACACCTTCGAGCGCGACAGCTGGACCCAGGATGACTTGCTTGCCGCCGCGTTCGCCGGCTACCAGAAACGTGATGCGCTGCTCAACGAAGCAGCGCCTAGGGATCTCCCATGAAAACTGCATCTTCCGCCGGCAAATCCAGTGGCAATTTCTACGGCCTCGGCACTTATCTGGGGCTCGCCGGTGCCTTGCTGGCAATGATTGCGCTGTTCTCGGTCATGAGCAGCCATTTCCTGTCGTATAACACCTTCAGCACCCTGGCCAACCAGATTCCCGACCTGATGGTTCTGGCGGTGGGCATGACGTTCGTCCTGATCATCGGCGGGATCGACCTGTCGGTAGGCTCGGTGCTGGCACTCGCGGCCTCCACGGTCAGCGTGGCGATTCTTGGCTGGGGCTGGAGCGTATTGCCGGCTGCCTTGTTGGGGATGGCCGTCGCGGCGTTGGCCGGCACGGTTACCGGCTCGATTACCGTGGCGTGGCGAATTCCGTCATTCATTGTGTCGCTCGGTGTGCTGGAGATGGCCCGTGGCCTGGCCTATCAGATGACCGGTTCGCGCACGGCCTACATCGGTGACTCGTTCGCCTGGCTGTCGAACCCGATCGCATTCGGTATTTCGCCGTCGTTCATCATTGCCTTGCTGGTTATCTTCGTTGCCCAGGCCGTTCTGACCCGTACCGTGTTCGGTCGCTACCTGATCGGCATTGGCACCAACGAAGAAGCGGTGCGTCTGGCGGGGATCAATCCCAAGCCCTACAAGATCCTGGTGTTCAGCCTGATGGGCCTGCTTGCCGGCATTGCGGCGCTGTTCCAGATTTCCCGGCTGGAAGCGGCCGATCCGAATGCCGGTTCCGGCCTTGAACTGCAAGTGATCGCTGCCGTGGTGATCGGCGGCACCAGTCTGATGGGTGGGCGTGGTTCGGTGATCAGTACCTTTTTCGGTGTGCTGATCATCTCCGTGCTGGCGGCCGGTCTTGCGCAGATTGGCGCGACCGAGCCGACCAAGCGCATCATCACGGGTGCTGTGATCGTGATCGCCGTGGTGCTCGACACCTATCGCAGTCAACGCGCAAGCCGACGGGGCTGATAAATGGCAACGATCAAGGATGTGGCGGCACTTGCAGGAATTTCCTACACGACCGTGTCCCACGTAGTGAACAAGACCCGACCGGTGAGCGAAGAAGTGCGGCTCAAGGTCGAGGCGGCAATCAAGAGTCTCGACTATGTGCCGAGCGCCGTGGCCCGTTCGCTGAAAGCGAAAACCACCGCCACCATCGGCTTGCTGGTGCCCAACAGCCTCAACCCGTACTTCGCTGAGCTGGCGCGCGGGATCGAGGATTACTGCGAGCGTAACGGCTACTGCGTGATTCTCTGCAACTCCGACGACAACCCGGACAAGCAGCGCAGCTACCTGCGGGTCCTGCTGGAAAAGCGCATCGACGGCCTGATCGTCGCCTCGGCGGGTGGCGACAGTGGTCTGGCGCAAGGACTGGCGGGCGTAAAGACGCCGATGGTGATTGTCGACCGTGGACTTGAAGGCGTGGACGCCGACCTGGTGCGCATCGATCACGAATATGGCGCGTACCTCGCGACGCGGCATCTGCTTGAGCTCGGACATCGGGATATCGCCACGATCGGTGGCCCGGCCAGCACCAGCGTCGCGCAAATGCGTCAGGCCGGTTTTTCTCGAGCGCTGAAAGAGGCCGGTGTTGAAGTGCCTCCGTCGCGCATGCTGGAAAGTGACTTCACCAGCACCGGCGGTTACAGCGCGGCTTCCGTCCTGCTTGAGCGCAATCCGCCGAGCGCGATCTTCGCCGGTAACGACATGATCGGTATCGGGGTGCTGCGGGCGGCGGCGGAACGCAACGTGCGCGTGCCCGCCGAGCTGTCGGTGATCGGCTTCGACGATATCCAGATGAGTCGTTACGTGTATCCAGCGCTGACGACCGTGGGCCAGTCGATCCTGCAACTGGGCGAGATGGCTGCGGAAGTGTTGTTGCGAAGAATTGCTACGCCGGATCTGGCGACGGATCAGCGGATCGTGACCCCGAGTATTGTCCTGCGCGAATCGACTGCACCGCTGTCCGGCGTGTTCACCGAATACCGCTGAAACGAATTGAAGAGTAGTGATGTATGTCCGCAAATGTAGTGGTAATAGGCAGCCTGAACATGGACCTGGTCACCCGGGCGCCGCGTTTGCCCCGGGGTGGTGAGACGCTGATCGGCCATTCCTTCGCGACCGTGTCCGGTGGCAAGGGCGCCAATCAGGCGGTGGCTGCTGCGCGGCTGGGTGCGAAGGTGTCGATGGTCGGCTGTGTCGGCAACGATGACTATGGCGTGCAATTGCGCGACGCGTTGCTGGCCGAGCAGATCGATTGTCAGGCGGTCAGCGTGGTGGAAGATTCCAGTGGCGTGGCGCTGATCGTGGTCGATGACAACAGTCAGAACGCGATTGTCATCGTGGCCGGTGCCAATGGTTCGATGACTCCGGCGGTTGTCGACCGGTTCGACGCTGTTCTGCAGGCTGCCGATGTGATCATCTGCCAGCTGGAAATACCCGATGCCACCGTAGGCCATGCCCTGAAGCGCGGGCATGAACTGGGCAAGACGGTCATCCTCAACCCGGCGCCGGCCAGTCGCCCGCTGCCGGCGGATTGGTTTGCGGCCATCGATTACCTGATTCCCAACGAGAGCGAGGCCGCCGCCCTCAGCGGTTTGCCGGTGGACTCGCTGGCGACCGCTGAAAAAGCCGCTGAGCACCTTATTTCAATGGGCGCTGGCAAAGTCATCATTACGCTGGGCGCTCAAGGGTCCTTGTTCGCCAATGGCACGGGTTACCAGCATTTTCCTGCACCGAAAGTGAAGGCTGTCGATACCACTGCCGCCGGGGACACCTTTGTCGGCGGGTTTGCGGCTGCACTGGCGGCCGGCAAAGCCGTGGACGAGGCCATTCGTTTTGGACAGATCGCTGCGGCCCTGTCGGTTACCCGGGCAGGTGCCCAGCCCTCCATTCCCACCACCTCCGACGTACAGGCATTCAAACCCGCATGAAAAAGACTCCTTTGCTCAATGTCGCCCTGTCGCGGCTGATTGCTTCCCTCGGCCACGGCGACATGGTCGTGATCGGCGACGCCGGCCTGCCGGTACCGCCGGGTGTCGAGTTGATCGACCTGGCGCTGACGCACGGCGTACCGGATTTCGTCAGCACCCTGAAAGTCGTGCTCAGTGAGATGCAGGTGGAAAGCCACGCGCTGGCCAAGGAGATTTTCGACAAGCAACCGACTGCGCTGTCCACGCTGGACGAGCTGAATGACGAAGGCTCGCTGGGGAGGCGTGACCTGCTCAGTCACGAGCAATTCAAAGTGCTCAGCCGACAGGCACGAGCGATCGTTCGTACGGGCGAATGCCAGCCGTACTGCAACATCGTGCTGGTGTCTGGAGTTACGTTCTAAACAGGGTTCGCCCCTTTTGATTTCATCTGCACAAGGAATGCGCCATGCACCGCTATGCTCAAAAAATGCATCAATTGATTCGGAGTCTGCTGCTTTTGTCCGTGATAACCGCGACCGGCGCCCAGGCGGCGGAAAAGATCGACCTGATCATCGACACCGATCCGGGCGCCGACGACGTGGTCGCCCTGTTGTTTGCCCTGGCCTCCCCGGAGGAGCTGAACATTCGTGCGTTGACCACCGTTGCCGGCAACGTGCGTCTGGACAAGACTTCGCGCAATGCCCGGTTGGCCCGTGAGTGGGCAGGGCGGGAGGAGATTCCGGTGTACGCCGGTGCGCCGAAACCGCTGATGCGTACGCCGATCTACGCTGAAAACATTCATGGCAAGGAAGGCTTGTCGGGTGTCGCCGTGCACGAGCCGAAGAAGGGGCTGGCCGAAGGCAACGCGGTCAACTACCTGATCGACACCCTGAAAAAAGCCAAGCCACACAGCATCACCATCGCGATGCTCGGCCCGCAGACCAACCTGGCGCTGGCGCTGATCCAGGAGCCGGAGATCGTTCAGGGGATCAAGGAAGTGGTGGTCATGGGGGGCGCCCACTTCAACGGCGGCAACATCACGCCAGTGGCCGAGTTCAACCTGTACGCCGACCCGCAGGCAGCAGAGGTGGTACTGAAAAGCGGTGTGAAACTGACTTACCTGCCGCTGGACGTGACTCACAAGATCCTGACCAGCGATGCGCGCCTGAAGCAGATCGCGGCGCTTAACAACAATGCAAGCAAGATTGTCGGCGACATCCTCAACGAGTACATCAAAGGGGATATGGAGCACTACGGCATTCCGGGTGGCCCGGTGCATGACGCCACTGTCGTGGCTTATCTGCTCAAGCCTGAGCTGTTCACCGGTCGGTCGGTGAATGTGGTGGTCGACAGCCGTGAGGGTCCGACGTTCGGCCAGACCATTGTCGACTGGTATGACGGCCTGAAGGCACCGAAGAACGCCTTCTGGGTGGAGAACGGCGATGCCCAGGGCTTCTTCGATCTGCTGACCGAGCGTCTGAAGCGCCTGAAGTAAGCTATACGCCCGCGAGTGCCAGCTTGCGGGCTTTTACTCCCTCTCGGTGTCCGATGTCCCTTTGAAGTCATCGGGATACTTCTCGAACAGCTGGGCGATGAACGACTGCGCGCCTTGCGTTCCCAGCGTCTTCACCAGCAAGTCGATGCTGATCAATGCCAATTCCTCCGGGCTGCCCGGACTGTAAGAGCTGTGCCCTTGCGGCCAGGTGGCCTTGATGTCGGCGGTAATGCTTACGGTGGTCATGGCAAGGCTCGGTCACGATATCGGAGTCTTGAGTTAACCACTTTGCCGAGCGTTTGGCACTGCGACTTAGGCATGAGCGCAGGGCTATGCGACACTTGGTCGTTTCCGCCAAAAAACAAGGATTGCGCTGTGCAGATCGATTTGAATAGCCCCGACGGCCTGACACTTGATGCTGTCCGCCGGATGCTGGCGTCGGCCAGTGATGATGAACACACCCAACTGCGCGTGACCAAGGGCGGGATTGCCTATATCTCTTCGGGTGTCACTGGCGGTCAGGACATTGACGGCCTGTTGTTTCGCCTGGAAACCTGGGCAAAAGGCTCGGGGTATGTGGGAAATGTCGCAGCGAGCGACGAAGTCTGGGTCATGCAGATCTTCAATGCGCTCAAGGATAACTGGCCGAATCCGCCCTTCGACTACATTGATGTCTACTGAGCGTCATTAATATTCAGTGACGTTTTACGAGGTGATGCTTCAGGCGTTGCTCAGGCACACTCGGCGTTTTTCCGATCGTGGGGCAGGGTGACAGCACTCACCGTGAAACCAAACGCCGTATTGGCGGTCGCACGATCTCTGCTCAAAATTGAAATAAGGAGGCTTCAATGCCTTGGAAGTTCGCGTCACTGGGTGCACTGATGGCCGTTGCTTTGTTGGGTGGTTGCACCACGACCTCCAGCGAGTCGCAGAAGGATCCCGTGGCGACTGAGGCCGGACATGGTCGTTGTGAAGCGTCAGCTGCGGAGTTCGCTCTCGGAAAGAAAGCTTCGCCGGAGCTCTTGGAGCAGGCGCGCAAAAAAGCCGGTGCGCAGAACGCCCGGTTCCTCAAGCCAAATGACATGATTACTTTGGAGTACCGCTCCGATCGCCTCAACCTGAATACTGATCAGAACCTGGTGGTCACTCGCGTCAACTGCGGCTGAGTTTCGAGCTTTTGTTTCACCCATAAAAAACCCCGTCACATGGACGGGGTTTTTTTAGCGCGCCGGGAGATTACTCTGGGCGAACTTGTGCAGCTTGCATACCCTTTTGGCCTTTCTCAGCCACGAAGGAAACGGTCTGGCCTTCTTTCAGGCTTTTGAAACCGTCGGATTCGATAGCTTTGAAGTGTACGAACAGGTCGTCACCGCCACCTTGAGGAGTGATGAAGCCGAAGCCTTTTTCATCGTTGAACCATTTAACGGTGCCGGTTTGGCGATTAGACATGGTGTATCTCCAAGAAACATATATTTTCAGTAGTACTGTGCTGCTCAGGCCAACTGGGCACACTGGGGTATCATAGTCGAAATGTTCGCTTTGGTAGCCCCCCGGACGTGCTGTTTGCCAATCAGTCGTGTTTTCTTTACTGCCTGTTTCGGCTGGAGGCCCCGGTTTAAAAGGCTTCTGGCGAAAAATAAAGACAATAAAAAAACCTGTAAAACCTGCATAAATCGTACGAAAAGGCCTGAATCAGATGCTTTTGAGCGGTGCTGGGAGCAGTGAAAAGGCCTGATTCATCATTTTTTCGCCGGGGTGTTGGCCTTGCATTTGGCAATTTGCCCCAGGGCTTTCTGCTGCAGTTCCTGGCTAGCCTTGTTGTCCATCAGCGCCTGGATGTCGCTGGCCGGGTAGGACTTGATGGCATCGGCACCGCACGCGCAGTGGGATTTTGCTGCAGCGGCACCGATTTGCGGAGTGGCCGCCTGGGTGCACTGAGCCATGTATTTATCACGCTCGCCCTTTGGCCAGTCGGCGTGGGCGCTCAGCGGCAGCAGCAAAACGAGGGGGGCGACTGCAGCAAGCAGGGTGTTAAGACGCATGCGAGGATGCTCCTTGTGGGTCAATGTCTTGTTATCTGAGGGCCCAAAGGCCGATCAAGTTCAGCACTCTGGCATAAAACGGACGATTTGCCTCTCGGTAAAACCAGAGTGCATCGGTGACCGTTCATCTGTGCTAGCATGCCTGGCTCGGGCGTTCGCAGGCTCCGGATGGCCATAAGTCCCCGCAGCGGCAGCGTACGAACATTCTGAATTGAATCCCAGTCACTCTGGTTCGGTTTTCCGGTTGGCCGCAAGGCTCCTGCCGCTGTAAGGCAGGCGTTCGTCATTGAATGGCCTGGATCGGATCTTGTACTGGCTCATCCCAACCCACGTGACCTTTGGTAGGGGTCACCACTAGGAGAGGAGGCGCCATGCCAACTATTACTCTTCCCGACGGCAGTCAACGTTCATTCGATCACCCGGTTTCCGTAGCCGAGGTCGCCGCATCCATTGGTGCCGGTCTGGCCAAGGCCACCGTGGCCGGCAAGGTCAACGGCAAGCTCGTCGACGCCTGCGACATCATCGACAGCGACGCGACGCTGCAAATCATCACGCCAAAGGATGAAGAGGGGCTGGAGATCATTCGCCACTCTTGCGCACACCTGGTCGGTCATGCGGTCAAGCAGCTGTATCCGACTGCAAAAATGGTCATCGGGCCGGTTATCGACGAAGGCTTCTATTACGATATCGCCTTCGAGCGTCCTTTTACTCCGGACGACATGGCGGCCATCGAACAGCGTATGCAACAGCTGATCGATACAGAATATGACGTCATCAAGAAAGTCACTCCGCGTGCCGAAGTGATCGAAGTGTTCAAGGCCCGTGGCGAAGACTATAAGCTGCGTCTGGTCGAAGACATGCCGAACGAGCAGGCCATGGGCCTGTACTATCACGAAGAATATGTCGACATGTGCCGCGGTCCGCATGTGCCGAACACCCGCTTCCTGAAATCCTTCAAGCTGACCAAACTGTCGGGCGCTTACTGGCGCGGTGATGCCAAGAACGAGCAATTGCAGCGCGTTTACGGCACCGCCTGGGCTGACAAGAAGCAGCTGGCGGCTTACATCCAGCGTATCGAAGAGGCTGAAAAGCGCGATCACCGCAAGATCGGCAAGCGTCTGGGCCTGTTCCACACCCAGGAAGAAGCGCCGGGCATGGTGTTCTGGCACCCGAATGGCTGGACGCTGTACCAGGTACTCGAGCAGTACATGCGCAAAGTGCAGCGCGACAACGGCTATCTCGAGATCAAGACGCCGCAAGTCGTTGACCGCAGCCTGTGGGAGAAATCCGGGCACTGGGCAAACTACGCCGACAACATGTTCACTACCGAGTCGGAAAGCCGCGACTACGCCATCAAGCCGATGAACTGCCCATGCCACGTGCAGGTGTTCAACCAGGGCCTGAAGAGCTATCGCGAACTGCCGATGCGTCTGGCCGAGTTCGGTGCCTGTCACCGTAACGAGCCGTCGGGTGCGCTGCACGGCATCATGCGTGTGCGCGCTTTCACTCAGGACGATGCTCACATCTTCTGCACCGAAGAGCAGATGCAGGCTGAATCCGCTGCGTTCATCAAGCTGACCATGGATGTTTATCGCGACTTCGGATTTACCGACGTCGAGATGAAACTGTCCACTCGTCCGGAAAAGCGCGTCGGTTCCGACGAGTTGTGGGATCGCGCCGAAGCGGCCCTGGCTGCAGCCCTTGATAGCGCTGGTCTGCCATACGATCTGCAACCGGGTGAGGGTGCCTTCTACGGTCCGAAAATCGAATTCTCGCTGAAAGATTGCCTCGGCCGCGTGTGGCAGTGTGGTACCTTGCAGCTCGATTTCAACCTGCCTGTGCGTCTGGGGGCCGAATACGTCTCCGAAGACAACAGCCGCAAGCATCCGGTGATGTTGCACCGTGCGATCCTCGGTTCGTTCGAGCGTTTCGTCGGGATTCTGATCGAGCACTACGAAGGTGCATTCCCTGCGTGGCTGGCGCCAACCCAGGCAGTGATCATGAATATCACTGATAAACAGGCAGATTTCGTCGCTCAGGTCGAAAAAACTCTCAACGAAAGCGGGTTTCGTGCCAAGTCCGACTTGAGAAATGAAAAGATCGGCTTTAAAATCCGCGAGCATACTTTGCTCAAGGTTCCATATCTCTTGGTTATTGGGGATAAGGAAGTCGAGATGCAGACTGTCGCTGTGCGTACTCGTGAAGGTGCTGACCTGGGCTCGATGCCCGTCGCCCAGTTCGCTGAGTTTCTCGCGCAAGCGGTTTCCCGGCGTGGTCGCCCAGATTCGGAGTAATTATTATTAAGCGTGAAATGAGACAAGATAAACGAGCTGCACCGAAAGCCCCGATCAACGAGAATATCTCGGCACGCGAGGTTCGGTTAATTGGCGCTGATGGCGAGCAGATTGGCATCGTCTCGATTGATGAAGCGCTTCGTATTGCTGAAGAAGCAAAGCTTGATCTGGTAGAAATCTCTGCCGACGCGGTCCCACCGGTTTGCCGTGTGATGGACTACGGCAAATCGATCTTCGAAAAGAAGAAGCAGATTGCTGCGGCGAAGAAGAACCAGAAGCAGATTCAGGTAAAAGAAATCAAGTTTCGTCCAGGGACGGAGGAAGGGGATTACCAGGTAAAACTGCGCAACCTGGTACGTTTCCTGAGTGACGGGGACAGGGCCAAGGTATCCTTGCGATTCCGCGGCCGTGAGATGGCCCACCAGGAGCTGGGGATGGAACTCCTCAAGCGGGTTGAACAAGACCTGCTCGAGTACGGTTCGGTCGAACAGCATCCTAAGATGGAAGGACGCCAGCTGATCATGGTCATCGCCCCGAAAAAGAAGAAGTAATCAACAGGGCACGGCAGGCCTTCTGATTATGTTTATCAACTGAATGCGGAGTATCCGAACATGCCAAAGATGAAAACCAAAAGTGGTGCTGCTAAGCGGTTTCTGAAAACTGCTAACGGTATCAAGCACAAGCACGCTTTCAAGAGCCACATCCTGACCAAAATGTCGACCAAGCGTAAGCGTCAACTGCGCGGTAGCAGCTTGCTGCATCCGTCTGACGTGGCAAAAGTCGAGCGCATGCTGCGCCTTCGTTAATTTTTGGATCAAGAATAGAGGAAGTAACTCATGGCTCGTGTAAAGCGTGGCGTCATTGCCCGTAAACGTCACAAAAAAATTCTGAAACTTGCTAAAGGCTACTACGGCGCACGCTCCCGCGTATTCCGTGTTGCCAAGCAAGCGGTAATCAAGGCAGGCCAATACGCCTACCGTGACCGTCGTCAGAAAAAACGTCAGTTCCGCGCTCTGTGGATCGCTCGTATCAATGCTGGTGCTCGTGTTAACGGTCTGTCCTACAGCCGTTTCATCGCTGGCCTGAAAAAAGCGTCCATCGAGATCGACCGTAAGGTTCTGGCTGATCTGGCAGTGAACGAAAAAGCGGCGTTTGCTGCGATTGTCGAGAAAGCTAAAGCCACCTTGGCTTAAGTACCCCCGACAGTCACTTGGCCTCACCTCTGTGGGGCCAGGTGTTAAACGTCATAAATAGGGGAAGAGCCTTCAAGCTCTTCCCCTATTTTGTATCTGGAGTCTGTACATGGAAAACCTGGATGCGCTGGTCTCTCAAGCACTAGAGGCTGTGCAAAGCGCTGAAGATATCAATGCCCTGGAGCAAATCCGGGTTCAATACCTTGGCAAAAAGGGTGAATTGACTCAGGTGATGAAGACCCTGGGGAATTTGCCGGCAGAGGAGCGTCCGCAAGTCGGCGCCCTGATCAACGTTGCCAAGGAACGTGTCACAGGCGTTCTCAATGCGCGCATGGCTCTGTTTGAGGAAGCCGAACTGGCTGCCAAACTGTCTGCCGAATCCATTGACGTGACCCTGCCGGGCCGTGGTCAGACCTCTGGTGGTCTGCATCCGGTAACCCGGACTCTGGAACGAATCGAACAGTTCTTCACCCATATCGGCTACGGCATTGCCGAAGGCCCTGAGGTCGAAGACGACTATCACAACTTCGAGGCGCTCAACATCCCAGGCCACCACCCGGCCCGGTCGATGCATGACACCTTCTATTTCAATGCCAACATGTTGCTGCGTACCCATACCTCGCCGGTACAGGTCCGCACCATGGAATCGAAAAAGCCGCCGATCCGCATCGTCTGCCCAGGTCGTGTGTACCGTAGCGACTCCGATATCACCCACTCGCCGATGTTCCACCAGGTTGAAGGCCTGCTGGTTGATCGCGATATCAACTTCGCCGACCTCAAAGGCACGATCGAAGAATTCCTGCGGGTGTTCTTCGAAAAAGAACTGGCCGTGCGTTTCCGTCCTTCGTACTTCCCGTTCACCGAGCCTTCCGCCGAAGTCGACATGGAATGCGTGATGTGCAGCGGTAAAGGCTGCCGCGTCTGCAAACAGACTGGCTGGCTGGAAGTGATGGGCTGCGGCATGGTTCACCCGAACGTGCTGCGCATGTCCGGGATCGATCCGGAAGAGTTCTCGGGCTTTGCCTTCGGCATGGGCGTTGAGCGTCTGGCCATGCTGCGTTACGGCGTGAACGACTTGCGTCTGTTCTTCGACAACGACTTGCGGTTCCTCGCGCAATTTCGCTAGTCGTAACGAATTCTTAGGAGAGCAGGATGAAATTCAGTGAACAATGGCTGCGTGGCTGGGTCAGCCCGCAGGTAGATCGCGACGCGCTGGTTGCACGTCTGTCGATGGCCGGTCTTGAGGTCGATAGCGTTACGCCGGCCGCCGGTGTTTTCAGCGGCGTGGTGGTGGGCGAGGTGCTGAGCACCGAGCAGCACCCCGATGCCGACAAATTGCGCGTATGCCAGGTCAGCAACGGTGCAGAAACCTTCCAGGTCGTGTGCGGTGCGCCAAACGTGCGTCCGGGCCTGAAGATTCCGTTCGCCATGATCGGTGCCGAGCTGCCGGGCGACTTCAAGATCAAGAAGGCCAAGCTGCGCGGCGTCGAGTCCAACGGCATGCTGTGCTCGCAATCCGAGCTGCAGGTCGGTGAAGGCAATGACGGTCTGATGGAGCTGCCGGCCGATGCGCCGGTGGGCGAAGATTTCCGCGTTTATCTGGACCTGGAAGACGCCAGCATCGAAGTCGATCTGACTCCGAACCGTGGCGACTGCCTGTCACTGGCCGGTCTGGCCCGTGAAGTCGGCGCGCTGTACGACGCCCCGGTCACGCGTCCGGTGGTGATGACTGTTCCGGCCGTGCATGATGAAGTGCGTTCGGTAGAAGTCCTGGCACCTGCTGCCTGCCCGCGTTATCTGGGCCGTGTCATTCGTAACGTTGACCTGTCAAGGCCGACGCCGCTGTGGATGGTTGAGCGCCTGCGTCGCGCCGAAGTGCGCAGCATCGACGCCGCGGTCGATATCACTAACTACGTGATGCTCGAGCTGGGTCAGCCGCTGCACGCCTTCGATCTCGCCGAAATCAATGGCGGCATCCGTGTGCGCATGGCGGAAGAGGGCGAGAAGCTCGTACTGCTCGACGGTCAGGAAGTCAGCCTGCGTAGCGATACGCTGGTGATCGCCGACCACACCCGTGCTCTGGCGATTGCTGGCGTGATGGGGGGCGAGCACAGCGGCGTGTCCGCGACCACTCGCGACGTATTCCTTGAAAGTGCGTTCTTCGACCAGATCGCGGTGGCGGGCAAGGCTCGTTCCTACGGCCTGCACACCGACGCTTCTCACCGCTACGAGCGCGGTGTGGACTGGCAACTGGCCCGTGAAGCCATGGAGCGCGCTACTGGCCTGCTGCTGGAAATCACCGGTGGCGAAGCCGGCCCGATCATCGAAACGGTCAGCGAACAGCACTTGCCGTCGATCGCGCCGATCACCCTGCGTGCGCAGCGCATCACTCAGATGCTGGGCATGGAAATGGATTCGGCCGAAGTCGAGCGTCTGCTCAACGCTTTGGGTCTGAAGGTTTCCGTCGACGGAGCAGGGCAGTGGCGCGTAGAAGTGCCGAGTCATCGCTTCGATATCAGCCTGGAAGTCGATCTGATCGAAGAACTGGCACGTCTGTACGGTTACAACCGCCTGCCGGTTCGTTACCCGCAAGCTCGCCTGGCGCCACAAGCCAAGGCTGAAGCGCGTAGCGACCTGCCGGAACTGCGTCGTCTGCTGGTTGCTCGTGGTTACCAGGAAGCGATCACCTACAGCTTCATCGATCCAAAGCAGTTCGAGCTGTTCAACCCAGGCGTCGAGCCACTGTTGCTGGCGAACCCGATCTCCAATGACATGGCTGCCATGCGTTCTTCGCTGTGGCCGGGTCTGGTCAAGGCGTTGCAGCACAACCTCAATCGTCAGCAGGATCGTGTCCGTCTGTTCGAGAGCGGTCTGCGCTTTGTCGGTCAGTTGGAAGGTCTGAAGCAAGAGCCGATGATCGCCGGTGTGGTATGCGGCAGTCGTCTGCCGGAAGGCTGGGCGCAAGGTCGCGATACCGTGGACTTCTTCGACGTCAAGGCTGACGTAGAAGCAGTGCTGGGCTTCGCCGGCGCGCTGGATCAGTTCACTTTTGCGCCGGGCAAGCATCCCGCACTGCATCCGGGCCAGACCGCGCGCATCGAGCGGGAAGGGCGTGAAGTCGGCTTTATCGGCGCGATTCACCCTGAGCTGTCGAAATCCTTGGGTCTCGACCGTCCGGTCTTCGTCTTCGAGCTGGTTCTGGCTGAAGTCGCTCTGGGTAAAATGCCGAAATTCCACGAGTTGTCGCGCTTTCCTGAAGTGCGTCGTGACCTGGCACTGATTGCGCACAAAAACGTTGCAGCCTCGGCTGTACTGGACGTAATCCGTGAAAATGCAGGCGAATGGCTGACAGACCTCAGGCTATTTGACGTGTATCAGGGTAAAGGCATTGATCCTGATAGAAAAAGCCTTGCAGTCGGCTTGACCTGGCAGCATCCATCGCGCACTCTTAATGACGATGAGGTGAATTCGACGACGCAAAATATCCTCACCTCGCTCGAACAAAGGTTGAACGCCACGTTAAGGAAGTGACGTATGGGGGCTTTGACGAAAGCTGAGATGGCGGAACGTCTGTATGAAGAGCTGGGCCTGAACAAGCGGGAAGCCAAGGAATTGGTTGAACTGTTTTTCGAGGAAATCAGGCACGCTCTTGAAGACAACGAGCAGGTCAAATTGTCGGGTTTCGGCAATTTCGACCTTCGGGACAAACGCCAGCGGCCTGGCCGCAACCCGAAAACGGGGGAAGAAATCCCGATCACGGCTCGCCGTGTGGTCACCTTTCGTCCAGGGCAGAAGTTGAAGGCCCGAGTTGAGGCTTATGCTGGAACCAAGTCATAACGACGAACTACCCGTCATCCCGGGCAAACGCTACTTCACCATTGGTGAAGTCAGCGAGCTGTGTGCGGTAAAACCGCACGTGCTGCGCTACTGGGAGCAGGAGTTTCCTCAGCTCAACCCCGTCAAACGCCGCGGAAACCGCCGGTATTATCAGCGCCAGGACGTGCTGATGATCCGGCAGATCCGCGCGCTCCTTTACGATCAGGGGTTCACCATCGGCGGCGCGCGCCTGCGTCTGTCAGGCGATGAAGCCAAAGACGACACCACCCAATACAAGCAAATGATCCGCCAGATGATCGCCGAGCTCGAAGATGTTCTGGTGGTACTCAAGAAATAATTTCCTGCTTTTAAATACTTCCAGTTTTCAAAAGCTTGCGATATATTCTTGAGCGTTCTTCGAGGTGAGGAACAAGTTTCACGCCTAGTCGGGGCGTAGCGCAGTCCGGTAGCGCACTAGCATGGGGTGCTAGGGGTCGAGTGTTCGAATCACTCCGTCCCGACCATATAATTCAATGACTTAGCCCAACTTTAGCGAGTTGGGCTTTTTCATGCACAGTGACTTTTGTCGTGGAATCCAGTTTCCCTCCTAATCAAAGTCAGACACTCAAGCCGATCAGCCAGATCGGCTTTTTTGTGCCTGCGCAAATGGCTCGCTTTAACGAGTGCCACATCCGGCAGCGACGGCAAAACCCTCTAAGGTTTTTTTTCTTGCACCTTGTCTGTTGGCTTGCTGGACGTCTGCGCATCCTTCTCTGTCTCATGAGTCTCTGCACCTGAGTTCGACCCCGAGGCCTCTTCACCTTTTTTGTCGGCCTTTTCCTCCTTGGATTCGGTGCCTCCCTGGTTGACCCCGGGAATGGCGGCAGGCGGAGTGCTGCTTCCTGCTATCGCAAGAGGGGCGATGGCAGACAGATAGCCTCCAAGCACGAATGCTGCAATGGATATGTTCATATTCGGGGCTTCCGCGTCAGTTGAATGAACGTTGGAAAATCAGAGGCAAGGCAAAGTGCCGGGCGACTGACGGGCGGATGTGAAACCGTGCATCTTATGGGAGAGCCCCTTCGCAAAACACGGCTTCAAAAGGCGGCAAATTGCTGGCCCCCGAATGTTCAAAGTCCCGGCAAACTCGCTTTTTTTCAAAAGGTTAGGTGGGCCACATGCGGACGATTGTCATCACCGTAGCAACGCTTTCCCTCGCTCTGTTCGCGGTGGAGGCCCAGGCCAGGGAACTGAGCAAAAGCCATCGTTTTGCGTGTACCTGGGGTTCGGACATCGCCGCCGGCGCACAACAATCGAAGCTGTCAGGGATTTCGCTGTATGGCGCGCGCAAGCGCTTGCAGGCGCGCAAGTTCCAGCAACCGTGGATGCGCATGACCGCCATGGGCATCACCGAGCAGACCTATGACAGCGCGTCGCGGCTAAAGCCGGCGGCCGTCAAGCAGACCTACTACGAACAGTGCGTTCGGCACGAACTGGCCCAACGTTGAATGAAAAAGCCCGACCTGAAGAGGTCGGGCTTTTTTATGTCCGGCGCACTGGCAGCGTCATTTGTCAGTTTCGCAATTGACCATCCACGACACGCCAAAACGATCCACCAGCATGCCGAAGCGTGCGGCCCAAAAGGTGGCTTCCAATGGCATGTCGACGCGACCGTCCCTGGCAAGGGCGTTAAATACCCGCTCTGCCTCGGCGATGCTGTCGACATTCAGGGAAATCGAGCAACCGCTCATGCCTTGGGTCGGGCGGTCGGGTGTGGTGTCCGAAGCCATGAGCATCTGATCGCCGACTTTCAGGCAGGTGTGGATGATCAGGTTGTGGTGCTCTTTCGGTACATGTTCGGCGGCTGGGGTTTCGCCGAAGGTCATCATCGCCTCGAGCTTGCCTTGCAGGCATTGCTCGTAAAACGTGAAGGCTGCACGGCAGTCGCCGTTGAAGATCAGGTACGGGTTGATTTTCATGGTGGTGCTCCCGAATAGGCAGTGGAACGCCGCACGGCCGGGTGTGCCGAAGCAGCGTCATGGATTGACTCCATCCAGCAAAGCGTTAGAACGCCGGATTGCCAGCCGATGCTGCAAGAATTTCGGTTCTGGGTGACCGATGGTCTGCGAGAAAGGGCGTCAGGAGTCGCGTGGGTTCTTCTGCACCGCGGCGCCCGCCACTCGGGCGGCAGGTCGGGTTTGCATCAGTGCATCGATCGCCTTGCGATAGTTCTGTCCGCCCAGCGCCATGCTGTTGTTATGTGTCGCGCCGGGCACCAGCAGCAGGCGTTTCGGTTGCCGGGCGGCGGCGAACAGTTGTTCGCTGAAGCGAGACGGGACGAATGCGTCGGCCAGGCCGTGCACCACCAGCAAGGGCATGTGGATCTCGGCGATCTTGTCGATGGAATCGAATTTCTGCGACAACAACCAGCGTACCGGAAGAGAGGTGTTGGCCACGGCAGCCGCCACATCCGCCAGTGACGTGAACGTGGATTCGATAACCAGTCCCCGCACCGGCAGTGGGGTGTGATTTCTGGCAGCATCGCGGCCAAGTTCGGCAGCCAGATCGATGGCGACCGCGCCCCCCAGTGAATGCCCGTAGATCAGGCGTTTGTTCGGGTCCGGTTGCAACAGCTGAAAGCGTGCCCAGGCCACCCGGGCATCCTCGTACACCGTGCTTTCCGATGGCAGGTCGCCATGGCTCTGGCCGAAGCCGCGATAGTCGATGGCCAGTACCGAATAACCTGCAGCACGCAATTGTTCGATACGGAACAGTTGGCCGGTGAGGTTCCAGCGCACGCCATGCAAATAGAGGATGGCCGGTGCATCGGCGCGTTCTGCCGGCCACCACCAGGCGTGAATGTTTTGCCCGGCCTTGAAGCTTTTCGGTTGCAGGTCGAGTTCCTGCACGCTGCCGGGCAATCCGTGATACCAGCCGGCAGTGCCCGGTTCTATGCGAAACAACAGTTTGCGTTCGGTGTGTTCCAGCACGGCACAACTCGCCGGCACGCCGATGATCAGGGCGGCCATGCAGGCGAACGCCAGACGGCGGCGTCGAAGTCGGGTCATGAAGGCAAGGAACATTAAACGTATCACCACGGTGTGGACAAAGAACGCTTTTTACCAGATGCCTCGACCCGCGCGTGACATTTTCGATCACCGCACGCCTGCAACGATTACAAAATGCTGCAACGACTCAGTCGATCTTCAGCACGATCTTGCCGATGTGGTCGCCTGCTTCCATGTGCGCATGGGCCAGCGCTGCGTCGGCGAGCGGGTAGACTTTGTCGATGATCGGCAGGCAGCGCCCCGCAGCCAGCACCGGCCAGACGTGTTCGCGCAATTGATCGGCGATGGCAGCCTTTTCCGCAGAAGTGCGGGCGCGCAGGAGGGAGCCGGTGACCACCGCACGCTTGCCGAGGATGGCGAGCAGATCGATGTCATTGGCCCGCGCGCCACCGAGGAAACCGAGCATCACCAATCGCCCGTCCATTCCCAAGGCGCTGATGTTCCCGTTGAGGTACGAGCCGCCCATGATGTCGAGGATCACATTCACGCCCTGGCCGGCGGTCTTCTCGGCGATGACAGCCGCGAAATCCTGTTCCCGGTAGTTGATCGCTTCACCGTCCAGATCACGGATCGTTGCGCATTTTTCGGCGCTGCCGGCGGTGGCGAAGGCTTCAATGCCAAATTCGCGGCACAGCATCAGCGCGGTAGTGCCGATGCCGCTGGTGCCGCCGTGGATCAAGGCACGCTGGCCACGGCTGGCGCCGCCGAGGCCAAACAGATTGGCCCACACCGTGAAAAATGTCTCCGGAATTGCCGCTGCCCGAATCCAGTCCAGTCCATCGGGAATTGGCAAGACCTGGCCCGCCGGAACCGTGCAGTATTCGGCGTAACCGCCGCCATTGGTCAGTGCGCACACCCGGTCACCCACCGCGAATGTGCTGACACCATTGCCGACGGCCACGACTTCACCCGCCACTTCAAGGCCCGGGATCGGGTTCATGCCAGGCTTCATCGGGTACTTGCCGGCGCGTTGCAGGGCATCCGGGCGATTGATGCCGGCAGCGTGCACGCGGATCAGTACTTCGCCTTGTGCGGCCACCGGCAGCGGGACGCGTCGGGATTGCAGAACCTCGGGCCCGCCCGGTTCGGTGATTTCAATTCGTGTCATTTCAGTGGGCAATGTCATTTTTCGATTCCTCTTGAAACAAGTGATCAGTAGATGGGAGCGCAGTCAGGGCGTAATGATTCCCCTCATTGGACGCAGCAGCGTTGCTCGACGGAGGAGGGCAGCAGTTTCATGACTTGTTCAAGTATCAGAGCGATCACGATGGCACCGGCGGCAATCACGAAGAGCAGCACATGCTGTCCGCCTGTGGCGTTGAACAGCGCCGAATAGACGAATCCGGCCAAGGCCTGAAACGTGGCGAACGACACCGTGGCCCGGCTCCACGCCACCTGCTGGCGATGATGATCCGGCACCAGCTCATGCACCCGGGCCAACGCCAGCGGGACAATGCCCGGCGGGAACGAGCCGAGGACTACCGCCAACAGCGCCAGTGCCAGGAACGAGTGCGAAATGGCCAGCAAACCAAGGGTGATCGCTTGCACCACCAGCACCAGACGAATCCCCGTTCGCGCACCGAGATGATCGGCGAGAAAGCCATAACTTACCGGGCCGACGATGGCGCCCAGACCGTACATGATCCAGACCAGCGCGCCGACGTGCGCCCCGGCGCCAAGGCCTCGGGCGACATAATCCACCAGAAAGACCATGGCCGGCACCAGCCCGGCGGCCATGAAAGCGTACTGGGCAAACAGCAGATAAACAGCAGGCGGCGTTGGTTCTGCCGGGGCCACCTGAGCCGTTGCGGTGGTTGCATGGGGCAGCTCCGAGGGCCAGCCGAACCAGCTTAATGCCGTCAGTGCCAGCGACAGTGCGCCCAATCCCAGCCAGGTCGCTTGCAAACCCAGACTCAACAGCAGCGGGACGATCGTGCCCGAGCCAGCGATGCCCAGACCGATGCCAAGGAAAATCGCCCCACTGGCCAGGCCTTTGCGCGCGGCCGGTACGTGTGGCAGCACGGTCGCGGCCACCAGCACCATGATCGCGCCGCCAGCGATTCCGGAGAGCAGACGCCAGCCGAAATACCAGCTCACTGACACGGGGTACGCACAGGCAAAAAACGCCACGGTCACCGCCAGCATCATCAGTCGCAAGGCGTTTCTCTGAGTGAGCCGGCGTGCCAGCGGACGGCCGAGGAGGGCGCCGATCAAGTAACCGACCAGATTCGCCGCGCCGAGATAGACCACATCATGGGCGGAAAACCACTGTGCCTGAATCAGCGAAGGGATCAGCGGCGTGTAAGCAAAACGCGCCAGACCGATGCTGACCAGACTGGCGCAGAGTCCGGCGAAGATCGCCAGCCAGACGCTCGTGTCCGGACGCTCGGGCGAAGCAATTGAAGGGGGCATGACGGCAATCCTGTGGAAAGGTTTATGGCGCCCAGCATATCGGCTATCGTTGCTGCGTTAATGCAGCGAGTTTGCGTGTTAGTGATGCGTTTATGCATCAATGGAGAACGGTATGAACTGGGATGATGCACGAGTGTTTCTTGCGGTTTGTCGCGAGTCGACATTACGCGGCGCCGCGCGCGTGCTGGGCGTGGATCAGGCGACAGTCGGGCGACGCATCACGGCACTGGAAAAGTCGCTCGGCGCGACCTTGTTCCTGCGCACCTCCGAGGGTTATGCGCTGACGGCAGTCGGCGAAGCGGCGCTCAAGTCTGTCGAAAAAATGGAGCATTCGGCACTGGAGCTGGAACGGCGCATTCAGGGCCTGGACAATCGCCTGACCGGAAGTGTGCGGGTCAGCACCACCGATTCGCTGGCCATCGACTTTCTGATCCCGGCCATCGCGCAGTTGCACGAATACCATCCGGACGTGCGCGTGCACCTGGATGCCTCTACGCAGATCCTCAGCCTGGCCAAGCGTGAAGCGGACATCGCCGTACGCAACACCCGTCCCGACAACCCGGACCTGATCGCCCGGCGCATCGCGCGTTGGCCCGTGGGCCTGTTTGCCTCGCAGGCCTATGTCGACCGCCATGGTGTGCCGACGCCAGGCAGTGCGTTCGAGGGCCATGATCTGGTGGTGTACCAGCCGTATCTGCAAGGCAACAAGGACCTGACCCTGGTGACCGAATCCATAAGTCGGGGGCGTATCGTCGCCGGTCTGAGCTCGAGCCTGCTGGTACGACGCTCGATTGCCGCCGGGCTGGGTGTAGGAGAAATCCCGGTCTACATGGGCGAGCGCGATGGACTGGTCAGGCTGTGGCCGGAGCGTACGCGAGCGTTGCCTTATGAAGTGTGGCTGGTGACCCATGCGGATTTGCGCCATACCGCGCGGGTCAGGGTGGTGATCGAGCAGATTGTCGAGGCGTTTGCGCTGGAGAATGAGTAGTCCTTGATGCTGTGTAGGACGGCTACATCAGCTGACGATCTTGCCTACAACAGCGCCAGAATCCGCTGGCTTGTGAGTTTTATGGCCGGGCCCTATCGTTTCCCACACCCTGAGTGAGCAGGTGAAATGCTCCGAGGTGATCAATCCAGGGAAGTATTGATAAACGTCAGAGGTGCGGAATTGATTGCAAGGGAATTCAGCCAATTTCAAGCAAGCGACATGGCCGGGCAAACGGATAGTACTGAGTCTATGAACTACATAACGCGAGACGAATTCAGCGCCAGGATCGAGGTCATCGAGACAAGAATCGATGCACGGATCGAATCCATGTCTGCCAAGATCGATGGCTTTCTGACCCAGCAGGCCGAGCGGGATCAGGCACGGCTGGAGCTCGAAAAAAATCAGGAGCAGGCCCGGTTGGAGCAGAAACGCTCTATGGAGGAGGCTCGGTTCGAGTGGGAGCGATCTCAGGAGGCGGCTCGGGTGGAGCGGGAGCGGTCCCAAGACGCGGCGCGCCTGGAGCAGAAACGAGAGCAGGAGGCAGCACGGCGGGAGTGGGAGAAGTCTCAGGAAAAGTCGCGCCTTGAGCGGGAAGAGGCCCAGGAGAAAGTGCGCCTTGAGCGGGAAGAGGCCCAGGAGAAAGTGCGCCTTGAGCGGGAAGAGGCCCAGGAGAAAGTGCGTCTTGAGCGGGAAGAGGCCCAGGAGAAAGTGCGCCTTGAGCGGGAGCAGGCTCAGGAAAGAATCCAGCTGGCGTACGAGAAGAATCTCGAAAGCCTGCGGCAGGAGCGCTTGAAGGCTCGACTGGGGTATGAAAAGGTCTTGGAGACCACCCGGGTCGAGCGAGAGAAAGCCTACGAAAAAGTCAGACTGGAGCAAGAAAAGGCTCACCTGGAGCGCGACCAGCGTTACGCGATCGTCTCGGCTCGCATTGACAGGTCTCTGGAGCGAATTGACGAAGCCGTCAGGCAGGTCTCGACGATCAAGGCGAATTACTGGGCGGCAACGGCCGTACATTTTCTCGGGATGGTCGCCATACTCGCGGGTACTTACTACGCCAATCAGGCGAACGTGATGATGGCGATGCAGACAACCATGGCAATGCTTCAGTCGGTGAAAGAGGCTGGAAATCCTGCGCCAGCAGTGCTGATGACCTTCCCTGCAGAGTGAAAAACGGCCTTCAACGAAGGCCGTTTTTTCGATCGATGAAAGCCATGGACTCATGGCATTTCCGGCAGCTCCTGCGGACGCAGGTCAAACACCAGGACCTCGGCATCCAGGCCATTGCTCAGGGTCAGTGCCTGTTCTTCACGAACCCGCACGCCGTCGCCTTCCTTCAACTGCACGCCGTTCAGTTCAACGCTGCCGCGAGCAACGTGTACATAGGCATAGCGGTTGGCAGGCAGCTTGAGTGTGGCGCTTTCCTCGCCATCGAACAGCCCGGCGTACACTCGTGCATCCTGGCGTACTTTCAGCGAGCCGTGGCTGCCTTCGGGCGAAATGATCAGTTGCAGGCGACCGCGCTTTTTCTGTTCGCTGAAGTGCTCTTGCTGGTAACGCGGTTTCGCGCCGCTGACGTCCGGCACGATCCAGATCTGCAGGAAGTGCACAGGCTTGGTCGCCGAATGGTTGAACTCACTGTGGGCCACGCCGCTGCCGGCGCTCATCAGTTGCACATCGCCGGGGCGGATTACCGAACCGGTGCCAAGGGTATCCTTGTGTTCCAGGGCTCCTTCGAGCACATAGGAGAAAATCTCCATGTCGCGGTGCGGGTGCTGTCCGAAGCCTTTGCCGGCGGCGACGCGATCATCGTTGATCACCAACAGGTCGGAGAAGCCCTGTTCACGCGGGTCACGGTAGCTGGCGAAGGAAAAGGTGTGGAACGACTTCAACCAGCCATGATTGGCCAGACCACGGTCGGAAGCTTTACGAAGGGTCAGCATGATGAAATCTCCTTTCAGGACGTTGATTCGTCCGAGTGAGGAGAAGGTTACTGTTTACTTATCGACGCAATAAGTAGATGAAAATTGAAATACTGTCTCGCTATGGTTGACAGTGATGTTGACTGAAGCACGCATTCTTTTTCAACGGTTGCGCCGTATCTGGCCATAATGCGCAGATTTATGATTCCACATGGATTTTGGTGATACCCCATGAAGACCGTGGCAATGGTGCTGTTTCCGGAATTTCTGCTGCTCGACATGGCCGGGCCTCTGGAGGTCTTTTCGGTTGCCAACCGCTACCTGAAACCGCAAGCCCACTATCACCTGACAACATTGGGCACCGAGCGCGGGCCGTTGCGTGCGTCCAACGGCGTACTCGTGCACACCGATCGACACATTGACGAAGCCGATGAGCGCTATGACTTGTTGCTGGTGCCGGGCGGACCCGGTGCGTACAACGAAAAACATCCGCCGTTGCTCGCCTGGCTGCAAGGCGCGGTGACGCGTGCCGGGCAATATGGCTCGATCTGTACCGGCGCCTTCGTGCTTGGTCATGCCGGTTTGCTCGACGGCTATCGTGTGACCACTCACTGGAATTACACCGAACGATTGATCAAGGGCTTTCCGAAGGCAAACGTCGCGACCGACCAGATTTTCATTGAAGATCGCAACCTGATCACGTCGGGAGGTGTCACGGCCGGGATCGATATGGCGTTGGCGGTGGTCGCCCGCGATCATGGCAAAAAAATTGCCCAGGACGTGGCCAAGGTATTGCTGGTGGTGATGAAACGTCAGGGCGGGCAAGCGCAGTTCAGCCCGTTGATGGCAGCCGTGGCGCCTCAGGAAACGCCGATAACCCGGGTACAGAACCATGTGCTGGAGCACCTGGAGGAAGCCTTCACCGTCGAGCGCATGGCGGGGCTTGCGAACATGAGTGCGCGGCATTTCGCCCGGGTGTTCGCCCGCGAGGTCAACATGACGCCCATGGAGTTTCTGCAAAGTGCGCGCATCGATTGCGCGCGAAATCTGCTGGAAACCAGCGATCTGCCGCTGAAAACCGTGGCCTATAAAAGCGGTTTCGGCAGCGTGCGGCACATGCGGTTTCTGTTCGGCGAAAAGCTCGGGCTGACCCCGACGCAATATCGCGAACAGTTCAGCTAGAGCGGTTCTGTCCGTTACGGGCATCCGGATGTCCGTGCTGGACCCCGCATGGTGGTTGTACCGTCATCGAGGCCTGCGAAGATAACGGACATGAACAGCCTCAACGAATTGAACTCGGCGTCGGTCCTGTATTTCGGGCCGTACGCGTTCCATTTGCGCCAGCGGCTGATCCTCGAAGGGGATCGGCAATTGCGCATGGGCGGTCGTGCGCTGGACATTCTGCAAGTGCTGGTCGAGCGCGCCGGGCGGGTGGTCAGTAAAGAACAATTGATTGCGCTGGTGTGGCCGACCTCGGTGGTCGAGGAAATCAACCTGCGGGTGCACATCGCCGCGTTGCGTCGGGCTCTCGGCGACGGCGAGAACGGTCAGCGCTACATCGTCAATGTGCCGCAATGCGGGTACAGCTTCGTGGCACCGGTGCAAAGCGACAGCGTCGAGCAGGTGGTGTTCGAAAGCCTGCAGGCGCCCCAACACAATTTGCCCGCACGGCTGACGCCGGTCACCGGGCGCGATTCACTGGTCGGCGGTCTGGTGCGGCAATTGCCATTGTCCCGGCTCCTGACAGTGACGGGACCTGCCGGCGTTGGCAAAAGCACCGTGGCGTTACGCGCAGCGGAACTGCTGCTGCAACATTTCCGTGATGGCGTGTGGCAGGTGGATCTATCGCTGATCGACGACGACATCCCGCTCCTTGATCACCTGCTGAAAACCCTCGACATCGATTTCCCCACCCTGACCGCGCGCCACGCCTTGCTGGTGCTGGACAATTGCGAGCATCTGCACGAAGCCTGCCGGAAGTTGCTGCAAACGCTGCTCGACACCGCGCCTCGTCTATCAATCCTTGCCACCAGCCGCGAACCGTTGCGTCTCGGTCTGGAAGTACTCCAGCCGCTTCCGCCCCTGACCCTTCCCAAATCTTCGGCCCTCAACAGTGTTGCCGAGGTCATGGGTTATTCGGCGGTGCAGCTGTTTGTCAGTCGTGCCCGTGCGCGTCAACACGGTTTTTGTCTGCGTGAGCAGGATCTGGAAACGGTGCGCGATATCTGTCGGCGGCTCGACGGTCTGCCGTTGGCGATCGAACTGGCAGCCGCGCAGATCGATGCGCTGGCGCTGGTCGGCCTTCAGACGCAACTGGATCAAGGCCTGCAAGTCCTGAGTCACGGTCGCCGCACCGCCGTGCCACGCCATCAGTCGATGAAGGCTGCGCTGGACTGGAGCTATCAGCGCTTGAGCGAGCAGGAACAACGCGTGCTGCAACGCTTGTCGGTGTTCAAGATGGCATTCACCCTGGACGCCGCCATCGGCGTGATCAGTTGCGCGCAACTACCACCCTCGACACTGGTGGCAGTGGTCGAACAGCTGGCGGCCAGGTCATGGCTGACAACGGACCGATCCAGCGGAACGCTGCGCTATCGAATGCTCAACACCACACGCCGCTATGCCCTTGAACAGCTGGAGCAGGGCGGCGAACTGAGTGATGTCGAGCGTCGGCACGCGCGTTACCTGGGCCGCACCCGGCCAGCCTCAAGCGGCCGACTGACCGCGCAGTTCGTCGAGCAGTAAACGCACTTTGCGCAGATCCGGTGTGGCATAGCCTTCGGTGAAGCGTTGGTAGATCGGTGTCAGCAATTCTAGCGCCTCGTGATAACGCGACTGGCGTTGCCACAACTGCGCCAGCGACGTTGCGCTGCGCAGCTCCCAGGCCAGGGCGCCTTGTGTCCGCGCTATCTCAAGCGATTGCTGCAAGGCGCTTTCGACCGTGTGATGACAGGGCGCTTCAGCCGCAAGCAATCGCTCGGCCCGGGCCCGCAAGATTTCCGCAGTACTCCAGCCGGCCGCGCCACTTTGCGCCCGTTCCAGCAACGCATCATCAACGAAGCCCGGATCCAGCGTGACCATGATTTCCCTGACCAGACCGCTGTCGGCGGGCGGGATGGCGGGGGCTTTGTCGGCGTCGATCACCTGCGCGTAGTGTCGCGCCCACGTGTAGAACAGCAGCACCGAATGCTTCTGCGCCTGTTCGAGCAACAGTTGCAGCAGCGCGCGGGCGTTCTGTACGTCGCCGTTGTAATGGGCGATCAGGCACGATGCGAGTGCCAGGGTGTAGCAGATCGAGGTGCCGTGGTTGATCTGCACCGCGATGTCCAGCGCCTGCCGCGCCGTGCGCCAGGCCTGCTCGGGAAAACCTTGCAACCACAACACTCGGGCGAGGACGGTCAGCGAGGCAACGCTCTGATCGTATTGCACGCCGAAACCGTGAGTGAAGCGGTTGAGATGGCCGCTGTGGGCCATGCGCTGGATCACCTGTTCGGCGTGGATTCGCGCCTGATGCTGATCGCCGGCGTAATGCAGCGCGAGTACCCGCAAGCGATGGGTGCTCAGGGACAACTGCGCATCGCCGTACACACCGAGGCTTTCGAATTGCTCGCTCTGCTCGAGCGCCATCCGGTAATGCCCGCAACTCAGGTTGACCGCCATATGCCCCGACACCGCGCGCAACTGGCCGGCCTTGTCGTCGTGCCGTTGCGCCAGCAGGCGGGCGCTGACGAAGGCTTCGATGGTTTCCGGGGTGCCACCCCAGGTGTGGTAGCAGGCGCTGCCGAGGGCCAGTTTCAGGGCGATTTCCAGTCGCGGGCAGGGCTCGTCGGATGACGCCAGCAGCGCGAGTGCCCGGCGTACGTGAACGCCGTATTCCTTAAGCAGGGACAGCTCCTGCCACAGTGGCGCGGAAGTCGCCGTCAGGCGCACGCCGAGAGGGCGCGAGCCCGCGCCATTCAGCGTCCACTCAAGCGCCGCGCGCAGGTCTTCGAGACCACGGGCGTATCGCTCGATCCAGACTTCGGTTGGCGTATTCTCCCAATCGGCCTGGGCCTGATGCATCAGCGCCAGGCTGCGTTCGGCATGGCGTTCGCGGGTTTCGCCGAGCTCGGCGGCCTGGTCGAGTTTTTCCAATGCGTAGCGGCGAGTGGTGTCGAGCAGGCGATAAAACACCTCTTCATCGCCGACCTCGACGTTGAGCAGCGACTTGGCGACCAGTTGCGTAATCGAGGCAAACACTTCGTTCGACTCGATGTGCTGACCGACGATAACCGCCGCCGCCGATTCCAGCGTGAACGCGCCACGAAACACACCCAGTCGACGCAGGCCGGTCTGTTCGCAGCCGTTGAGCAGATTGAAGCTCCAGTCCAGCGTAGCGCGCAGGGTTTCATGCCGGCCGAGGCGAGTCTGATTGCCTGTCGGCAAACGCCCCTGAAGCTGACTCAGCAAACCGTCCAGCCCAAGGCTCGCGACTTGCGCGGCCGCCAGTTCCAGTGCCAGCGGGATGCCGTCCAGCCGTCGACAGATGTCGATGATCAAGGGCAGATCAGCGTTGCCCGGCTCAAAGTGTTCGTGGGCCGCCATTGCCCGTTCGACGAACAGTTGCAACGCAGAAAATCCCATCGCCTGATCGCGATCGAGAACCGCAATCGGAGGTGGACAATCGAGAGATTCCAGACGCTGCACATACTCGCCCTCGGCGCGCAGGCTTTCGCGGCTGGTGGCCAGGATGTGCACCTGCGGCGCACCACGCAGAATGCTTTCGCTGAGTAACGCCACGGCGTCGATCAAGTGCTCGCAGTTGTCGATCACCAACAGCATCTGACGCTCGCGCAGGCTGCTGATCAGGCAGGCCATCGGTTCATTGTCATGCAGCGAAAGATCCAGCAGGGCGGCGAGGTGCGAGCAGATCGATCCCGAATCGTTGAGCGGTGCCAGATCCAATAGTCGGATACCGTCGCGGTAGCGGCCGATCAGCTGTTCGGCAACGCGCAAGGCCACGGTGGTCTTGCCGATCCCGCCGGGGCCGACCAGGGTGATGCAGCGCTGGCGCGGCAGTTGCTTCATCAGGCTATCGACCACCGACTGGCGACCGATCATCCGCGTACGGCGCAGCGGCAGGTTATGCCGGCCGAGGTTGGCGGCCGCGGGGTGTTGTTCGATGGATTGCAGCAGGACCGGCGCGACGAAACTGTATCCGCGCTGCGCCACCGTGACGATGTAACGCTGCCCGGCCTGACCGTCGCCGAGCGCCTTGCGCAGCGCGGCCATGTGCACCCGCAGATTGATGTCTTCCACCACGCTGTCCGGCCAGACCCCGGCAATGAGCTGCTGCTTGCTGACGACCTCGCCGGCGTTGGCCAGCAGGATCAGCAGAATGTCCATGGCGCGCCGGCCCAGGCGCAAAGGCTGGTCGCCTTCAAGCACCAGCCGCTGACCGGGGTGGATCCGATAGGGGCCGAAACCGATGGCCTGATTCGGGGAAAGACTCAACCGCTCACTCCTTCGACGTTTTTAAGATCCTGATCCGCCTCGGTGAAGAATCCGTGACGGGCAGGGCGGAGATCGACTCGAGGGTCACGCAAGCCGTCTAATCCGCAGTATCCGGGCATATTCCTCAGGAATTGACGCCAGTGCAACGTGCGCGCAATGCACGCGCCCGGGCATCGCTCGGCATCCCGTGCCGTCACCACTGTATTTAAAGGCTGGAACCTGTGCCGGCTCACCCGACAGCCGGGAAAAATTAACAACGATTAACTCGTCCGCGCCCGCTCCAGAGCCAAAACTCCACGGCAATGGAATGCATACGTCCGGAGGACGCTGCGATGAGCAAGGTAGTGGTGGTCTATCACAGTGGCTACGGGCACACCCGCGTCATTGCCCAGGCTGTGGCGCGAGGTGTTGAGCGCCACTTGGGCAGCACCTGCCTGCTGCTGGCGGTGGAGGACGTGGACGCCCACTGGGATGACCTGCACCGCGCCGACGCCATCATCTTCGGCGCGCCGACCTACATGGGCAGCGCTTCGGCGGCGTTCAAGCAGTTCATGGAGGCCACGGCTTCGTTCTACCTTGCCCGGCCGTGGCGCGACAAACTCGCGGCGGGCTTCACCAACTCCGGCAGCCTGTGTGGCGACAAACTCAATACCTTGCTGCAAATGGCAGTGTTCGCCGCCCAGCATTCGATGATCTGGGTCGGGCTCGATCTGTTGCCGGCGCGCGCGCGCGAAGGTGTTTTCGATGGTCAGTTGAATCGCCTCGGTAGCTCCCTCGGCGCCATGTCCCAATCCTGTGTCGAGCAACCGCCCGAGTGGGTCCCCCCGCTTGAGGATCAACAGACCGCAGCGCATCTGGGCGAGCGGGTGGCGCGACTGGCGCAGCGGATGGCTTGAGGGCGAAACCGCCTCAGCGGTTTTTCATGACCTGACAGCGCCACGCAAACGGATTGATCCCTTCGCTGCGGGTGAAGATGTGGCAGAAGTGCGCCTGATCGCAGAATCCGCATTCCAGGCTGATCTGCGTGAGGCTGTGGTTGGTGTGCTGGATCAACAGCTTGGCCCGCGCAATGCGCTGGGTGCGGATCCAGTCTTGCGGCGAGTACCCGGTGCTGCACTTGAACGCCCGGGAAAAGTGACTGCGTGAGAGCGAGCAGGCGCTGGCCAGTTCCGTCACTTCAAGGCTGTCGCCAAGCCGTTCGAGGATCAGCTGTTTCACCAGCCGTTCCCGTTGCGGGCTCAGCCCGCCGGTGTTGGTCTTGCCGGGTTCGCTGGCAGGGGCGCGGGCGACGGTTTGCTGTAAGTGAGCCATGGCCTAAGTCCGTGTCGGGGGGGAACGCACGGTCAGCGCTTTCCCTCAGGTCAAAAAAACAACGCTGCGCAGAGGGATTCATTGTTTGGCGAAGGGCGAGTGCTGACGAGTTAAACGTTGTTAATTCCACTGTCGGCCTCAACTCAGCACACCACTCCAAGTCCCCATGACGGGAACCGGGCAGGATGGCGACGAAGGGGGCGGTCCATAAGGGGCCGTAGAATCGGGCTCGGCCGAGGGGATGCACATGAAAGGTTTGTTCAACGGCGTCATCGGCATGGCGTTTGTCAGTGTGATGTCCAGCGCCATGGCGCAGGCACCGCAGGTCGGCACGCAGGCACCGGGTTATTTCAGACTGGCGCTGGGCGATTACGAGGTGACGGCGCTGTTCGACGGCTACAACGATTTGTCGCCGAAGCTGTTGCAGGGCATGAGCCAGAGTCAGATTCGCGCGCTGCTGGCCCGTCGTTCGATTGAAACGCCGGGTGTACAGACCGCGTTCAATGCGTTCCTGGTCAACACCGGCAAGCAACTGATTCTGGTGGATACCGGCGCGGGTCAGTGCATCGGTGCTACCGCCGGCCAGCTCTCGGCGAACATGCAGGCGGCCGGCTACAAGCCTGAGCAGGTCGACGCGATTCTGTTGACTCACCTGCACCTGGATCACGTCTGTGGACTGGTCGATGGCCAGCAACAGCCAATCTTCACCAATGCCACGGTTTACGCCGCCAGGGCCGAAGCCGACTACTGGCTCGATCCGCAGGCCGAGGCGAAGGCGCCAGCCGGCGCTCGGGAGTTCTTCAAGATCGCCCAGGACTCCACCGCGCCTTACGTGGCGGCCGGACGCTTCAAGACTTTCGCTGCCGGCCAGTCGCCGTTGCCGGGTGTGGTAGAAGCCACGCTGGAAGCCGGGCACACGCCGGGCAGCACCACCTACCGTTTCACCTCGCAGAACCAGAGCATCGTGTTCATGGGAGATCTGGTGCATAACCTTGCGGTGCAGTTCGATCATCCGGACGTGTCGATTCGCTTCGACGTCAACGGTCAGCAAGCCATCAAAAGTCGTAACGCCGTGTTCAGCGCAGCGGCGGCCAGCAAGACCTGGGTCACGGCTGCGCATTTGCCGTTCCCGGGCATCGGTCACATCACCGCGGTCGACAAACACTTTCAGTGGGTGCCGGTCGAATACGGCCCCTACAAGCGCGCGGCCAAAGTGCCGTTGATCGAGTAAAGTGCGCAGCTCCCACGTCAGGCTCAAACAAGGAAAACGTGCCCCATGAACCGTAACGATCTGCGCCGCGTCGACATGAACCTGCTGGTGATATTCGAAGCGCTGATGTTCGAAAAGAACCTGACCCGCGTCGCCGAAAAACTGTTCATGGGCCAACCGGCAGTGAGCGCGGCGCTGGGCCGCTTGCGCGATCTGTTCGACGATCCGTTGCTGCTGCGCAACGGTCGGGGCATGGAGCCGACAGCCCGGGCACTGGCGATTCTTCGGGAGCTGCAACCGGCGATGGACGTGATTTCCGGCGCGGTCAGTCGGGCCAAGGAGTTCGATCCGGCGACCAGTTGCGACGTGTTCCGCATCGGCCTGTCGGATGACGCCGAGTTCGGTCTGTTCCCGCCGCTGCTGCGCCAGTTGCAGGAAGAGGCGCCGGGGATCGTGGTCGTGGTGCGCCGTGCCAACTACCTGCTGATGCCGACGCTGCTGGCCTCCGGGGAAATTTCCGTCGGCGTGAGTTACACCACCGATCTGCCGGCCAACGCCAAGCGCAAGAAACTGCGCGACATTCCCTGCAAGGTTCTGCGTGGCGATAACCGCCCAGGCCCGCTGACCCTCGACGAATATTGCGAGCGGCCTCACGCGATGGTGTCGTTCTCCGGCGATCTGAGCGGCAACATCGACGTGGACCTGGCCAAGGTCGGCCGCTGCCGCCGCGTGGTGCTCGGCGTGCCGCAGTTCAGCGGTTTGCGCGCGCTGCTGGCGGGCACCGAGATGATCGCCACCGTGCCGGATTACGCCGCGTGTGCGTTGGTCGAAGGCTGTGCGTTACGGGCTGAGGACCCACCGTTTCCGATTGATGCCGCGCAGCTGTCGATGGCGTGGAGCGGGGTGCATGACAACGATCCGGCGGAGAAATGGCTGCGGTCGCGGATCAGTCAGTTCATGTCGGTGGCGCTGGATATTCCAGTTGCCTGATGCGGGTATTTCAGAGAGGGCCGAAAGCATCACTTCGACCAGTCGTCGAGACTGTCAGAGTTGACAGTAGCGCGTTTCAAGTCGGTTGGCGTTCCATTACCCAAGCCTGCTGCACTGAAGCAGTCCGGGCTCACCTTGCGATGGAGCGTCGACAATGACTTTGGCATCATTCAGAAGCTGCACCTCGTTTCCCGGCGGGACCCCGATTCCGTATGGTGGAAGCACACAGTCTAAAGACATTGAGTTTATCGGCGAAGGTTTGCCGGGCGCTCCCTATGAGATTTTTGAGAACAGCAATGTTCTGGCTCGCGGAAATTTCAATCTCAGTGGGGCATTCGTCGAACGGTTGCAGAATCTGTCGTCTGGATCTCATTTATTTAAGTTGCGCGAACATGGCAGTGCACTGCCTACGTCAGACTGGGCGTTGCGAATCCGGACCAGCAGGCCGATCGGTTCGATTCTGGTCGGGCTTTCGCCTTGGGGGCTGACACTCAATGACGATGGTTCCCGAGGGTACGTCCCTGTGGGCGGGAAATTGCAAGTAATCGACACCGACAACTCCACGTTGTTGGCGCCGATAAATATTCCGAAATTAATAAGCTCGTGGGGTATGGCGCTTACGCACAATGGAGCGCGTGCTTTTGTACTGAATAGCTCGGATACGCTGGTGGTTGATCTCACTACATCGACCGTCATTGCGACACTTCCGATACACGGTACCTGGATTGTGCCCGCCAGAGATGGCTCCAAGGTATTTATCAGTAATTACGCCCAGCATGCACTTGCTGTGGTCGACAGTAATAGCTTTTTGTTTTCAAACATTCCCGTCGGTCAGCTCCCAAGGCAGCTTGCCACAAGCCTGGATGGCAATCGGGTGTACGTTGCTCATTCTTCCAATGCTGTTGCAGTCGTGGACGCGCGTACGTTGGTTGTCCTCAAGCAGATCCACACTGGTTTTCCCGTCTATGGGTTGGCAGTGAGCCCGGACGGGAATCATGTGTACGCTGCAGGTTTTCTGACCACTCATAGTGTATTGGTGAAGCTTGATTCGTCGACCGGTTTAACGATCTGGACTTTGAATACCGGAACCGAAACGCGAGGGCTTGCAATCAATCATTCTGGCACTCGGGTCTACTGCTGTTACCGGGATCAGGAAAGCAAGGTCATCACAATTGATGCCCTGTCGAGCCAGATCCTCGCTACAGCGCAGCTGCCCGTAGGCCCGATGTCGCTGGAAATCAGTCCTGATGACCAAAATGCCTATGTCCCGTGCCTGGATAGCGGCATCGTATCGGTTATTGATCTGGCGCCAGGCGCGTCCAATGCCCAGGCGCAGGATGTGTCGTCGCTCGCAGGGGAAAGTGTCGAACGAATCCCGAAAGAGCGGTTTCCCGGTGGAGTGGATTGATCACTTCAACGCCGGGCGCCTCGTCACTTTGTGAGAGTAAGCATGCTCACTTTCACAGGAGATCTGTGTTGCAGATGCTCCTGTTGAATAGTGTTGAAGGGTATGTCCGCAAAGCCACGCAACCTTGCGCCTTTGCCTACGTGTACGCCAGAACCCGCCCGCTTGTGCGCCTCTGGGGCGGGCTCCTTTGTTTGGCGGTCGCTGAAAAACAGTGATCGGGTTTGGCAGCCTGGCTTTTTCTCTAGACGCACAATGTCTTCTGTTCGTGATCAGGTTCACGCCTGACCGTTCATGTTATAGCGGCTTTGCGTGGGGCACTTCGGAGCGCCGGGTTCTAGAGTCCTGGTCTGCTAACCCGCGTAAGAACTGCTGGCCGACGCCTGCGAAACCCTGACCTCGGCCAAAACCATGGCCACCGACTTCGCCGGGCTGGTGGACGGCTCGCATCGGCATGTGCTGCTGGGGATTGCGCAGTTGATCATGCTGGGGGAACTGGCGGTGAATCGGGCGCTGGACAATCTGGAGGCGGCGACGGATTCGGCGGCTTGATCCGCTGAAACAAATAAACGGCCTGCGGGCCGTTTGTTTAGAAAAAGCGGATGAACCCAGCATGACCGCTCGTCGCTACTGTCAAAGTTGACAGTAGCGACACTCCTCTCGATTGGCGTTCGATGGCATATCCACCGGTCAAGCAGTTGCTGCGAACCCCATAAAGGAGTCTTTTCCATGGACATCCAGTCACCAAGCTTTGGCGCCACGAGTTTTCCCGGCGGAACCCCCATCAATGATGGCGATGACATTCCATACACGGACATTGAACTGTCTAGCAGCGATGGAACGGCTTTTAGCACTTATCAGTTACTCGATAACGATGTCGTTGTTCGCGCGGGAGGTTTCAATGCCAGTGGAGGGTTTGTCGAACGGTTCCTGGGTCTTGCTTCCGGAGCGCATCACTTCAAACTGCGCGAGCATGCCAGTGCGCTGCCGACTTCTGAGTTGCAGTTCACCGTTCAGGGGGTACTGAAGTCGCCACAAGTCGATGAGGCTGAGGCGAACAACAACGTGCTGGACTTGGTTGCGTTGGGTTCGAGTGACGCAACGCTTCGTGCATTCGACTGGTCGCGAATCGAGGTGGGACAACAGGTCTGGCTGAAGTTTGCTGGCTTCAAATCAGACGGCACGATGCATAACCTGACGTTCTGGAATGGTGGAACTCACAAGACCAATGCGACGTGGATCAGTCAGGGGTACTGGATCAAACCACTGAGCAACGCCTATCTGGCAGAACTGGGAAACGGCACCACGCTGACTCTCACATTCAAGGTATCAATGGACAAGAGTGGCGAGGAAAGTACCGCTACATTGTTCCCGGAAACGGTTTATTCGATCAGGACCAAAGGGCTGGAGATTAAGCCTGAGCCCATGCTCCTCAACGGTATGGCCATTTTTTCACCTTACGGATGGGCAGACAGTGGTCGGGACTTTCCCGGTAACACACAGTCTCGACGCCCGAATAATGGCACTGAACCTTACACCTTCGAATCAGAAAACACAGTCATTGCGACGGTCGATAGCTCAGGCAAGGTACAGGGCAAGGCAAACGGCGAGACTTGGATAATCGTCAAGGACGCGACCGGGGCTTCAGCCAGGTATCCCGTTGAAGTCAGTAATGTCTTTGAACTGGTCCACAATGGCGCGACAGTTTCAGTACCTGCCGCAGTCGCCTGGGCGGCTTCGATAGGCGGATTGCCACTGACTCCGACAGTCTGGAACCTCATGGTTTTCAAATACCCCAACTATCAAAGTTACTGCCCGCTGTTCTACAACGTGAGCAACATCATCAGCTGGGCAAAAGGTTGGGGCTGGTGGGCATGTCAGCCGAAAGGCAGTGGGCATGAAATAGCCGGGTATGCGCAAAGTAGCCATAGTGGGAATCAAGGGCCGGGGTTGTACGCCCAAGTGGGCGCTACTACAGCCACGGCAATGTGTATTCGGCCATTGAACGGTTAGGTCGCTTGAGCGGAGCAGGCACTCTTGTTGAATAGTGTTTAAGGCTATGTCCGCAAAGCCACGCAACTTTGCGTCTTTGCCTACGTGTACGCCAGAATCCGTCGGCTTGTGCGCCTTGAGGCTGGGTCTTTTCGTTTCCGGGTCGCTGACGAATCAGCGATCGGGGCTCGCAGCCCGCGATCTCTGGACGCACAACATCCTCCGGTTTTATGGCGGCTGTACGTGGGAGACCTTCGGGTCTGCCGGTTCTAGAGTCCCGGTCTGCGACCCGCGTATGGCTGCCACCCCTTCGTATCGCAGCGAATCGTGGCGGCTCAATGACTCTGGAGATGCAACCATGATAAAACCCACGCCAAACCTACCTGAAACCGACACAACCTCGCCCTACAAAACCCTCGACTCCAAGAAATTCCACGAAGCCGCCGAACGCGCCCTCGACCATTAGCTCAATCCGCTCCTCCCCAGAAAACCGCTGCTCAAACCCAACGCCCGCTACCTCATCGCGCCCGGTATCGACAGCGAAGAACTGCTGGCCGATGCTTGCGAAACCCTGACCTGCGCCAAAACCATGGCCACTGATTTCGCCGGGTTGGTGGATGGCTCGCAGCGGCATGTGCTGCTGGGGATTGCGCAGTTGATCATGCTCGGTGAACTGGCCGTGAATCGGTAATGGATAACCTGGAAGTGGCCGCTGATTCGGCTGCTTGATCCGGTATTTATAAAACGGCCTGCGGGCCGTTTTTTTGTGTGCGAATGAATTCGCAGGCGGCAGAAATCACCTTGACCATCCGTCGCTACTGTCAAAGTTGACAGTAGCGCAACGCTCTCTCGATGGCGCTCCATGGTCCATACCTGCTGCTGTTTCGACAGAAACGGCTGTTCTCGGAAGGAGCGTCTGCCATGAAGAAAATGCCAGAAAAACAAAAGTCCAAAAAGAAAAAGCCAAAAAAACAGAATCCGTATTTCTCTTTTTTCACGTCTTTTCCTGGCGGGACCCCTTACAAAAATCCTGACAGCACTTTACTCAGAGGGCTCGATATGGGCGCTGACGGTCCGCCTGGAAGCCCTCTGGAAATAACCCACACACATAACGGCATTCTTAAAGTTCTGACGCCTCCCGGGAGTGTGTTCAATCCCAGTGGCAGATTCCTGTTACAAGTGCTGAATCTTTTTGATGGGTCGCACACCTTCGGCTTGCGTGCAAACTCCAGTTCGTCGCCTTTCCACGAATGGTTATTGAATGTGGGTGCGGTCGAGAAGTTGACGATCGATTCGCTGAAAGGCTTGAACAGCGGGGTGGAGATCCCTTCGGGCACCAGCACTTCCGAAAAGCTGTTTGCACTCAGTGGACAAGCGAGGGCGAATGCCACCGTTGATTTGTACGACAACGACATTCTTGTCGCAGGACCGATCGCCGTGGGTGCGCTTGGCAACTGGACCTACAACACAGGGCCTCAGGCACAAGGGCCCCACCGTTATACGGTGAGAGGAAAATATGACTCGGGCCCTGAGTCGGCTCCGCCGAGAACGCTGACTATTCTTGGTCTGGCAATCGATCCGACTCCGATGATCCTGGACGGAGTTATGGTGATCAATGGGTATGGTTGGTCGACCAATGAGATGCCAGGAAATACGGCCACACGTGTACCCACCACGGGTGTGCTGCCCTTCACCTACCAACCGGCCGACCCGACGATCGTGCAGGTGAGCAATCTCGGAAAAGTTGTCGGGATCAAAAACGGTAGCACGACTGTTACGGTTACTGACGCCACCGGCCAGAGTGCTTCCTACCCTGTTCAGGTTTCCAAGGTTTACAGATTGCTTATAAACAATTCATTGCTGACTGCTTTGGAGGGAATGGCGTGGTTAATGAGTGTTGGCGGTGTGAACGACTACAACGTGATCGCATATGTCGGACCTAGTTTGATGAATCCCGTGCGCGATCTATATGAAAATCGGTTGTATCCAGATCCGTATGGTTCACGAATCTACCAATACCTTCCGGGTCAAGTGAATGTGCTTTGTTGGAATGGCTCAACTATTTCGGGTTACGGCATCTTGTTTACAGGTATCGAGCGAGCAAGGGCAATGACCGTGGTTCCAACTTGAACATGGAAGAGTTGGAGTGTTCCGTTAGCGGGCAGGCCCAGCAAATTTGCGTTTGATCAATCCCGGCGGCCCGCGTGGGAACAATCAACGGCCCGAAAGAGAGCACACCCATCCAATTTCCCCCCGATCAATCGTTGCACCATTGCCTGCAATGATTGATCAAGGGTGGGCCCATGAACGCTGTAGAACGCAATGACCAGGCGCAAGACCTCGGCCTGCTGTTCCTGCGGGTGACCGGTGGGTTGTTTCTGCTGTTCGTCCACGGCTTGCCCAAGCTGCTGGACTTTACCGCGCAGCTGCAACTGATCGAAGACCCGTTCCATCTCGGGGCCCACCTCACGCTGATTCTGGCGATCTTCGCCGAAGTCCTCTGTCCGCTGCTGATCGTCGCCGGGGTGCTGGCGCGTCTGGCGTGCTTGCCTATTCTCTTTGTGCTGCTGGTGGCGTTGCTGGTCGTGCATCCGCAATGGAGTGTGGCCGAAGGGCAGTTCGGCTGGTTGCTCCTGATCCTGTTTACCACTGTTCTGATCGCCGGGCCGGGACGGCTGGCGCTCAATGTTCGTTTGCCCGGAGTGCTCCGTTATGCCTGATTTCCAGACCCTGAAAAAACCGGGACCCGAAGAAACCGTGACGCTGATCGTCAAGCACCGGGTCAAGGCCGGTTTTGAGCAGCCATACGAAGCCTGGCTGCGCAATATCGTTAGCGTGGCGGGGCGTGAAGAAGGGCATCTGGGCGTGGATGTGATGCGCAGCCAACAGGGTGGACTCGCACTGTTCACCTGCGTGCTGCGTTATTGCTCGACCGACGCGATGCAGCGCTGGCTCGACTCGCCGCAGCGTCAGGCGCTGATCGACGAAGCCGCACCAATGCTCGCCGACGGCGACCAGACTGAAGTCAATGCGGCCAATGAATTCTGGTTCACGCCGACGGCCGAGGCCGGTTCACCGCCACCGCGCTGGAAGCAGGCCGTGGTCACGCTGCTGGTGATCCTGCCGCACACCTTGCTGGTGCCGCTGATCTGGGGGCCGCTGCTGCAACTCAATGCCTTTCTCTCCAACTACGTGGTCGCCACGTTCCTGATCACCCTGACCATCGTGGTGTCGGTGGTCTACGTGTTCATGCCGCCCGTGACCCGTCTGTTCGCGCCGTGGCTGGAAGCCGGTCAGTCACACAAACACCCCGAATCCAATGCCAACCCGCCACGCTGAAGCGGTGGGTCCGGGCTTCGTTTCACTTATCTCGAAGGAACTGCGATGAACGCCGATCTGATTCTGTTCAATGGCCAATTTCATACGGTAGACCGCGAAAAACCGCTCGCCAGCGCCGTGGCAATCAAGGACGGTCGTTTCGTCGCCGTCGGTAACGATGCCGAAGCAATGGCCCTCAAAGGCGCCGGTACTCAGGTGGTCGACCTCAAGGGCCGCTGCGTGATTCCCGGCCTCAACGACTCGCACTTGCACCTGATCCGTGGCGGCTTGAACTACAACCTCGAACTGCGCTGGGAAGGCGTGCCGTCGCTGGCCGATGCGCTGCGCATGCTCAAGGATCAGGCCGACCGCACGCCGACTCCGCAGTGGGTACGCGTGGTCGGCGGCTGGAACGAATTCCAGTTCGCCGAAAAACGCATGCCGACCCTCGAAGAAATCAACCAGGCAGCGCCGGACACCCCGGTGTTCATCCTGCACCTGTATGACCGCGCGCTGCTCAACCGCGCTGCGTTGCGCGTTGCCGGCTACACCCGCGACACGCCAAACCCGCCGGGTGGCGAGATCGTGCGCGATGCCAACGGCAATCCGACCGGCATGCTGGTGGCGCGGCCGAACGCGATGATTCTGTATTCGACGCTGGCCAAGGGGCCGAAGCTGCCGCTGGAATATCAGGTCAACTCGACCCGCCAGTTCATGCGCGAACTCAATCGCCTCGGCCTGACCAGCGCCATCGATGCCGGCGGTGGTTTCCAGAACTACCCGGACGATTATCAGGTGATCGAACAACTGGCCAAAGACGACCAGTTGACCGTGCGCATCGCCTACAACCTGTTCACTCAGAAGCCGAAAGAAGAACTGACCGATTTCCAGAACTGGACCGGCAGCGTCAAGTTGCATCAGGGCGATGACTTCCTGCGCCACAACGGCGCTGGCGAAATGCTGGTGTTCTCGGCAGCGGACTTCGAAGACTTCCTTGAGCCGCGCCCGGATCTGCCGCAGACCATGGAACAGGAACTGGAGCCGGTGGTGCGCCACCTGGTCGAGCAGCGCTGGCCATTCCGTCTGCACGCCACCTACAACGAATCCATCAGCCGCATGCTGGACGTGTTCGAGAAGGTCAACCGCGACATTCCGTTCAATGGCTTGCCGTGGTTCTTCGACCACGCAGAAACCATCACCCCGCAGAACATCGAGCGGGTGAGGGCGCTGGGCGGCGGCATCGCGATTCAGGATCGCATGGCGTTCCAGGGTGAATACTTCGTCGACCGCTACGGCAAGCAAGCCGCCGAAGCCACGCCGCCGATCAAACGCATGCTCGCCGAAGGCGTACCGGTCGGCGCCGGCACCGATGCCACCCGCGTGTCCAGCTACAACCCGTGGACCTCGCTGTACTGGATGGTCAGCGGTCGCACCGTTGGCGGTCTGGCGCTGTACGAAGAAGGTTTGCCACGCAGCACCGCGCTGGAACTGTTTACCCACGGCAGCGCGTGGTTCTCGTCCGAGCAGGGCAAGAAGGGCCAGATCAAGGTCGGGCAACTGGCGGATCTGGCGGCACTGAGCGCGGACTTCTTCAGCGTCGAGGAAGAAGCGATCAAGTGGATCGAGTCGGTGATGACTGTGGTCGGCGGCAAGATCGTGTACGCCGCTGGCGACTTCGAAGACCTCGGCCCGCGTTCGCTGCCGGTGCTGCCGGACTGGTCGCCGGTGGTCAAGGTTCCGGGCCACTGGCGCCCGAATTCGCCTTTGCAGGCCCAGGTGCACCAATGCAGCGGCCCGTGCGCGGTGCATACCCATAGCCATGAAAAAGCGCGGATGTCGAATGCGCCGGTCAGCGACTTTGCCGGTTTCTGGGGCGCGTTCGGTTGCTCCTGCTTCGCTTTCTGATCCCTTTGAAAAAGGCGCCGCTCTGCGTGAGCGGCGCTCCCCGCAACAACCATCCATCGAGGAGTTTCACATGAGCAACGTTCCTTACAAGCGCTTGAACAAAGACGACGCTGTGGTACTGCTGGTCGACCACCAGACCGGTCTGATCTCGCTGGTGCAGGATTTCTCGCCGAACGAGTTCAAGAACAACGTGCTGGCCCTGGGTGACATCGCCAAGTTCTTCAAACTGCCGACCATTCTCACCACCAGTTTCGACGCAGGCCCTAACGGCCCGATCGTGCCTGAACTGCGCGAGCAATTCCCGGACGCGCCGTTCATTCAGCGTCCAGGCCAGATCAACGCCTGGGACAACGAAGACTTCGTCAAGGCCATCAAGGCCACTGGCCGCAAGCAGCTGATCATCGCCGGTGTGGTGACTGACGTATGCGTGGCGTTCCCGACCCTGTCGGCACTGGCTGAAGGTTTTGAAGTGTTTGTGGTGACCGACTCGTCCGGCACCTTCAACGAAACCGTGCAACAAGCGGCGTGGGCACGGATGTCGGCGGCCGGTGCGCAGCTGTTGAACTGGTTCTCGGTGGCTTGCGAGCTGCAGGGCGACTGGCGCAACGACATGGAAGGGTTGGCGAATCTGCTGTCGAATCGTCTGCCTAACTATCGCAACCTGATCAACAGCTATACCAAGTTCACTGCTGCCCAGTAATTGGTTGAAAAATGCCCGCTGAAAAGCGGGCATTTTTTCGTCTGTCGCAAAGGGCTCAGCGCTTCTGCAACCACCCCAAAAACCCACCCTTGCGAACCGGCACAGGCTTGGCCATCAACGCCAGCCGACTGTTCTGCTGCCGTACCGCCTGCAATTTATTCAACGCCCGACCCACTTCACTGCGCTGCTCCATGCACTGGCGAGTCAGGTTCTTGTCGAGACGGTAGATGATCGAAGAGCTCAGCGCGGTGAACGTCGCCTGCGAAGGTGTATCCGCGAGGATGCTCTGTTCACCCATGACCTCACTCGGCCCCATGCGTCCGGCTTCGGTGAAACCATTGCCGTCCGGCACGCTGGCGCTGACCACGCCGGTGGCGATCACGAACAGGCTGTCCGGGACTTCATTCAGATCCAGCACAACCTGCCCGGCGCTGTACTGCTGCGCGACCATCGATTCGGCGAGGCGATCGCGTTCTTCATGGCTCAGCGAGCGGAAGATTTTCACTTCATCGAGCAACGCGCGAGCGCGGGTCGAGGGTTCGATCACGCCGTCTGGGTGCCGCGAAATGCCGGCGGCTTCGAGATGGCGGTGGGCGAGGTCGAACAGTTGATTGCGCACGTCGCTTTTCTTGCCCAGCTCGGCGATGAAACCGCTGGCCACGTATTCCGACATTTCTTCGCCGGCCTCTTTCAGCACCGCTTTCGGCGCAGGCGACAGCAACAGACTGCTGCTGCCTTGCAGCGTGCGGTCGAGGGCGTCGAGTACCCGGCGCGGGCGGATGTGGTTCGGCACCTTGATGCTGATCGACACGCCATGCAGGTTGTTCGGGCGGCTGAGGTTGACGATCTTGGCCTTGGCCGCCACCGAGTTCGGCACCACGGCCAGGGTGCCGCTGCTGGTCAGCAGGTGCGTGGCGCGCCAGTTGATGTCGAGCACCTTGCCTTCGACGCCGTCGATGACCACCAGATCATCCACCTGATACGGTTTGGTGGTGTTGAGCACGATGCCGGAAAACACGTCGGCCAAGGTACTTTGCAGCGCCAGACCGATGACGATCGCCACCACGCCGGAGGTCGCGAGCAGGCCTTTGACCGGCAGATCCAGCACGTAACCGGCGGCTGCGACGATGGCGGCCAGAAACACCAGCGCCCCGATCACGTCCTGCAACAGCCGGCCGCTGTGACCGATGCGGCGCATCAGGATCAGGCCGATCACTTCGGTCAGCACCCGCGCGGCGTACAGCCACCAGAGAATCCCCAGCGCCGTGGCCCCGAGTTGCGCCACCGGGTCATCGGCAAACAACGGCGCCTGCAACGGGCTGACACCGGCGTTGATGGCCAGTGCGTTGAAGGCCAGAAACAGCACCAGTCGCACAGCGACCCGTTGCGCGCGATGTTTGAACGGCGCGAGATGCCAGAGCAGGGCGTCGAGCACCAGCAGCAGGGCGCTCCAGGACAGCATGTGGGCGGAAAAAAGACTCATGGGATGAACTCCGGCGGGCACAAAAGAAAACGCCACACCCGAAGGTGTGGCGAGGGGTTGCACTCAGTTCAGGTGGGTCTTGAGTTCCGCTGCGGCCTGGCGCACGGCGGCTTTCACTTCAGGAATCCCGTTCAGCGGGTTGAGCAGGCCGAAGTCGTGAATCATCCCGTTGTAGCGCACCGAGGTCACCGGTACACCGGCCGCGTCGAGGTGGCGGGCGTAGCCTTCGCCTTCGTCACGCAGCACGTCGAACTCGGCGGTCTGCACCAGCGCGGCGGGCAGGCCCTTGAGCTGTTCGGCGCTGGCGTTGAGTGGCGAGGCATGGATCTGCGCACGCTCGGCCGGGTTGGTGGTGTAGTTGTCCCAGAACCACTGCATCATGCCCTTGGTCAGGAAGTGGCCCTCGGCGAACTGCTGGTACGAGCCGTTATCGAACCCGGCGTTGGTCACCGGCCACATCAGCAACTGAAAGCGCAGGGCCGGAGTTTTCTGTTCCTTGGCCATCAACGCCACGACCGCCGCCATGTTGCCGCCGACGCTGTTGCCGGCCACCGCCAGACGCTTGCCGTCTACACCAATCTCCTTGCCGTGCTCGGCCACCCATTTGGTTGCGGCGTAAGCCTGATTGATCGCAGTCGGGTACTGCGCTTCCGGCGACGGCGTGTAGTCGACATACACCGCGACCGCGCCAGAGCCCACCACCAGATCACGAATCAGGCGTTGGTGCGTCGGGAAGTCGCCCAGCACCCAGCCGCCACCGTGGAAGAACATGAACACCGGCAACTCACCCTTGACCTTCGCCGGGCGCACCACTTTCAGGTTGATGGTCTGGCCATCGACCTTGATCGCCTTGTCGCTGACTTCAACGCCGGACAGGTCAACCTTCACCGAAGCCTGGGCACCGGTCAGCACCGCACGGGCGTCTTTCGGGCTCAGTTGCTCGAGCGGTTTGCCACCGCCGCCGGCGAGGGCGTCGAGGAAGGCCTGGGTGGTGTGTTCGACGCCCGTGCCTTCGGCGGCGAAAGCGTTGCCAATGGACAGGGCGAGGAAGGAAGCGGCGAGGGTTTTCTTGATGTTCATGTGCAAATCCTTTTTAAGTCGTTTGAGTTTTTGTATGCCTTGGGATCGGGCTGCTGTGGCGCTGGGCTTCAGGCCTCAGCAACACCGTGAGCACAGATTAATGAGGTGCCGGAAAGTGAAAAAGCGGCTATAAAGCGTTTAACTGTCAACCCGAGAGTGACAATGAACCCGTTCGAAGACATGCGTATTTTTTGCCAGGTGATGGACTCCGGCAGCTTCACGGCGGCGGCCGATCAGTTGGGCCTGTCCAAGCAGTTCGTCAGCCGTCGCTTGATGCAGTTGGAAGAACGCCTCGGCGTGCGATTGCTCAACCGTTCGACCCGACGCCTGGACGTGACACCGCTGGGCCAGAGCTATTACGAATCGGCGCTGCGTTTGCTTGGCGAAGTGGAATCGGTGGAGCAGGGCATTGCCGGACAGACCGCCGAGCCGCGCGGGGCGATTCGCGTGAGTGCGCCGTTGTCGTTCGCATTGGCCCATCTGGGCTGTTTGCTGCCGCCGTTTCTGCAGCGCTATCGCGAGGTCACGGTGGAGGTGGACCTGAGCGACCGGCCGGTGGATCTGCTGGGTGAAGGTTACGACCTGGCGCTGCGCATCGGCGTGCTGGAAGACTCGACCCTGATCGCCCGGCGTATCGCGTCAATCGAGCGGGTGTACTGCGCCAGCCCTGCGTATCTGGCCGAACGCGGTACGCCGGTCAAACCGGAAGACCTGCTCGGCCACGACTGCCTGCCCTACGGCCACGGACGTTCGGTGCAGTGGCGGTTCAATGCGGGGCAGGGCAAGCCGCTGCTGGTGAATGTCACCGGGCGGATGCGGGTCAACAACGGTGAGTTGCTGCGGGATGCGGCGGTCGCGGGGATGGGGATTACCTATCTGCCGACGTTCATCGTCGGCGCGGCGCTGAAGGATGGGCGGCTGGTGCCGGTGCTGGATGAGTTTCGGCCTGAACCGCTGACGCTGTCGGCGGTGTATCCGCAGCATCGTCAGGCGTCGCGGCCGGTGCAGGCGTTGATCGAGTTTCTGCGGGAGCGGCTGGATCAAAACCACGTCGCTCTCTAGGTTGTGCAGCGACCTTGTTGGCACTGATGAGCACTGTGGGAGCCGGGCTTGCCCGCGATAGCGGTGGGTCAGGGAGTGAAGTTCTACCTGACCGGGCCCTATCGCTGGCAAGCCAGCTCCCACAGGGATTGCGGTGTTTTCAGTTCGGGTCAGTTGGCGCGCTTGTCATCGCCAGGCTCGCCACCGGCATGTACGCCGCGATCATCACCAGGTTCGCCCGCCGCATGCAGGCCTCGGTCATCACCGATTTCACCCGCGCGGTGTACGCCGTGGTCATCACCGATTTCGCCAGCGCGGTGTACGCCATGGTCATCACCGATTTCGCCAGCGCGGTGTACGCCATGGTCGTCACCGATTTCACCGGCGCGATGCACACCATGGTCATCGCCAGGCTCTGAATGCGTGCCGCTACGGCCCGATGACGCCGTGCTGCCGGAATGGCCCGAACCGTGGTCACTGCCGCTGTGGCCACTGTTGCCACCGCCGCCGCTGCCACTGTTGCCGCCACTGCCGCTGCCGCCGTGACCACCACCATTGCCGCCGCTGCCGCCGCCACCTCCATTACCGCCACCACCGCCTCCGCTGCCGCCACCACCATTGCCGCCGCCACCGCCACCGCCACCGCCACCGCCACCACTTCCGCCCCCTCCGTTACCGCCGCCACCGCTTCCTCCACCCCCACTTCCACCTTCCTTGGCCTGAACGCTGGACACCCCGGACAGGTTGTCCGGGATCAATATGGTAGACGCCGACAGGACTGCGCCGATGGCCATTGCGAGCACGAGCTTTTGAATGTGCATATCGTTCTCCGTCTTTGTTGTCTTGATTGGGAACGTGGATGTGCCTTGTTTTTGCTTGTGATCCGACCCGTTCCCGAGGTCAGTGGATACTCGAAGCCAGTTCGAAGATCGGGATGTACATCAGGATCACGATCACCCCGATCAACAAGCCGATGAAGGTCATGAGCAGCGGTTCGAACAAGCGCACGAACCACTCGATCCAGCGGCTGATTTCCTCGTCGTAGAAATCGGCGCTGCGTTCCATCATTTGCCCGAGGTTGCCGGATTGTTCGCCGGCGCGCAGCAGGCGCAGGGACACGGGTGTCACCAGGCGGTTGAGCTCCAGCGCAGTGGACAACGACTGCCCCTCGCGCACCCGCTCGCAGGCCTGATCCAGGCGTGCTCGCGAGGCTACGGTGAGCAGGCCGCGCACCATGCCCATGGCCGTCACCAGTGGAATCCCGCCTTGCAGCAGAATCCCCAGTGACCGGTAAAACCGCGCCAGCTCATACATGAAAATCCGCTGGTGCACGGCGGGCAGTTTCTCCACCAGCCGATCCAGCCCACGGCGAAACGCCGGTTGTTTCTGCAGCACGGCGAGGGCGATGACGATCGCCGCCAGCAGGCCGAAAAACTCGCCCTGATGGGCATGCAGAAACATGCCGCTGCTCATCAGGATCTGCGACAGCCACGGCAGGTTCGAGCCCAGCCCTTCGAACACCAGGCTGAAGCGCGGCACCACGTAGCCCATCAAAAACAGCACCACGCCACCGCCGACCACCAGCAACAACAGCGGGTAAATCGAAGCGCTGACGATCTTCTGCCGCACCTCGTCCATTCGCTGGCGATAGCTCACGTAACGGCCCAGCGCATCGCCGACCGCGCCGGTCTTCTCGCTGGACTGTACCAGCGCCACGTACAAGGGCGGGAAAACCGCCGACAACTGGCCCAGCGCCTGGGAGAAGGATTTGCCCTCGTACAGTAGCCGCACCAGCTCACTCAGGGTTTTGCGGGCGGCGGGGGCGGTTTCTTTTTCGGCCAGGCTTTCCAGTGCATCGATCAACGGCAGACCGGCATTGAGCAGGGTGGTCAGCTCCTGGCTGAACAGCACCAGGTTGAAGGTTTCACGCTTGCTCAGGCGCAACGAACGCCAGTGGCGTTCGGCGTGCAGGCTGACCACCCGCAAGCCCTGATCCTCGGCGATGCGCCGCGCTTCGCTCTGGCCGGGCGCCTCGACGCTCAGCGACACCACCCCGGCCTTGCCCACTGCCTTCAGATGAAAACGCATGCGCTGTGCTCCGGTTATTGCCAGTTGGTGACTTCGGCGTTTTCGCCTTCGCCGCCGGGCTGACCGTCCTTGCCCATCGAGAGCAGGTCGTACTCGGCGTTTTCGCCGGGATAGCGGTAGGTGTAGTTGCGCCCCCACGGATCCTGCGGCAGTTTTTTCTGCAAGTACGGGCCGGTCCATTTGGCTTCGTCGCTCGGTGCGGTCACCAGCGCCTGCAAGCCCTGTTCGGTGGACGGGTAGTGGCCGACCTCGAGCCGGTACAGATCCAGCGCCTTGCCCAGGCCTTCAATCTGCGCCTTGGCGACCTTCACTTCGGAACGCCCCAACTGGGCGAAGTATTTGGGCGCGACGATCCCGGCCAACAGGCCGAGCACCACCAGCACCACAAGCAATTCGAGCAGGGTGAAACCGCGTTGGGCACGCGGACGAAAATGCAGCTTCATGATGACCTCCCGTGAGTGGCAGCCGTGTCGCCACAAGCGCTTATGCAATTGCCATGCTCAGCCCCCGATAATTTCGGCTGTCGGGCTGAAGCCCTTGTATTACGGGCTTTTCAAGAGTCGGCACAGTGCTTGCGTACGGCTGATTGACGACGGGTCAGTGGGGCATTTCCCCCAATTTTTCGGGGCCTGTCAGGGGAGGCCCAATGATCCATTCATTCACTGCAGGACTGCTCGGCTGCGTGCTGTCGGTTGGTGTCGCGCAAGCCGATGTCTTCGTTTCCGTGGACGCCAAGGGCAGCTACGTACTGTCCAACGTCCACCGTCCCGGACGTACCTACGAGCGGGTGATCCGCGAAGCCGATGCGCCGTTGGTCAGCCTTGACCGGCAACCGCAATTGATCGCCAACCAGCCCTACGCCGAGCTGGTGTCAGCCGCCGCCACTGCCAATCACCTGCCCGAAGCGTTGCTGCATGCGGTGATCAGCGCCGAGTCGAACTACAACCCCGGCGCCACCTCGCCCAAGGGCGCCGGAGGGCTGATGCAACTGATGCCCGGCACCGCGCGGGACATGGGCGTGACCGACGTCTACGACCCCAAGGCCAACATCCAGGGCGGGGCCAAATACCTCAAGCGCCTGATGACGATGTTCGACAACGACATCGCGCTGGCCGTAGCGGCTTACAACGCCGGGCCAGACGCGGTGCTCAGCCGGGGGCGGGTGATCCCGCCGTTCGCCGAAACCCAGCGTTATGTCCCGAGCGTGCTGCGTCAGTACCGGCGCCTGCAGGGCCTGGCGGTGGATGCGCCGCTGTAAAGGATGTCCCCGGTTGCCCCACTTTCGGGGCAAACCCAAGGGGCCCGGAAAAGTGGGGAATCGGGTGGGGAATATCCCCCGGATTCTCAAGTGACTTGTGTAACTGATTGAGATGGAAAGACATTTTTTGTGGCACGCGGCTTGCTCTCAGGGGTTTATCGAGAATCGTTCCCTGTGAGCACCCACTACGAGGTTTCCGATCATGGTTGGCATTCACCACGCTCCGTCCCTGTTGAACTGGCTGCTGTTGCTGGCCTCGATGCTCAGTGTCGAACTGGCCAGTGCCGCCGTGCGCTGCGAGCGCAACCTGGTGGCCAATGTGGTCGCCTTCGATCAACCGTTGATGTTCAACCGCCTCGGTGCGCAGAACGTCAACGGGATGATGTTCGCGTTGCGCCGCGATGTGGTCGATGACCATGACGTCTCGCTGGCCTACGGCGGCAGCGCGGTGCCGGGCAAAGTGTCGCTGCGTGCGGACAAGCGTCCACGGCCACTGGTGCTGCGGGTAGCCGCCGGTGATTGCCTGACGATCAATCTGCAGAACCTGCTCGATTACCAGGCCAACCCCAACAAGCACTTCGAAGGGCCTGAAGGCGAAGAAGAAGGTGAGGAGGGCATCGAGAACGCGGGCGGCGCGGAAGACTTCAAGGTCGACGAGCAGGTCGCCGACCGCCATGTCGGTTTCCAGGTCAACGGCCTGCAAGCGGTGAACAGCATCGATGATATTTCCTCCTACACCGGGCGTAACGCCAACACACTGGTGCCGCCGGGGGCGAGCCGTTCTTACGTCCTGTACGCCGAGCGCGAAGGAGCGTTTGCCGTCAGCAGCCGTGGCGCGACGTTCGGCGGGGAGGGCGCGGCCGGCAACGTCGCCAATGGCCTGTTCGGCCAGGTCGTGGTGGTGCCGAAGTCGGGACGCACCTATCGCAACACCCTCACCGAAGAAGAAATGCGTCTGGCAACCACCGGCCGCACACCGGCCGGTCACCCCATCGTCGATTACCAGGCCCGCTACCCGCAGCGCGAACCGTGGCTGCGTGAAGGCAAGGCCGGCACGCCGATCATCAGCATGGTCGACGGCAACGAAATCATCTCCAGCGAAAGCGACGCAATCGTCATGGGCAGCAACGCCGATGGCAGTTTTGCGCCCAACACCTATCCGCTGGAATCAGTGGGCAAACGCAACCCGGCGATCCCCAACCGCCTCGAGCCGTTTCGTGATTTCGCCTCGCAGTTCCAGGACGAAACCGCCGCCACCCAGGCATTCCCCGCCTACTGGGCCGACCCGGTCATGGCTCATGTGCTGGAGCCGACCCGCGACTCGTTCATGATCAACTACGGTTCCGGCGGCATGGGCGCTGAAGTAGTCGCCAACCGCCTCGGCGTGGGTCCGATGCACGATTGCCTGTCGTGCGCCTACGAAGAATTCTTCCTCAGCTCGCACACCGTCGGCGACGTGGCGATGCTGGTGGACGTGCCGGCCAATACCGGGCTCGAGAACATCGCCCCCGGCCAGACACCCAGCGCCGATCAGGTCGGCGTCAAGGCCACCATGGCCCTGTATCCGTCAGAGCCATCGAACGTCAACCACAGCTACATCGGTGACTTCGTCAAATTCCGCAACACCCACAACGGCCACGAGCAACACATCTTTCACCTGCACGGCCATCAGTGGCTGTTCAACCCCAACGACGACAACTCCGATTACGTCGATGCCCAAGGCATCGGCCCCGGGGCCGGCTATACCTACGAAATCGCCAACGGCGGCTCCGGCAACCGCAACCGGGTGGCCGGCGATGCGATCTATCACTGCCACTTCTACCCGCATTTCGCCCAGGGCATGTGGTCCATGTGGCGGGTGCACGATGTGTTCGAAGAAGGCACCCGGCTGGAAGTCTCGCAACAGGGCGCCGATGGTTATCACAGCGAACCTTACGCACTGCGCAGCGGTAAACCTGCCGCCGGTGCCCGCGCCTTGCCGGATGGCGAGATCATTGCCGGCACGCCGATTCCTGCCGTCGTGCCGCTGCCCGGCAAAGCCATGGCGCCGATGCCGGGCAAAGTGGTGGTGGTGCCGAAAATCGGTGAAACCCTGGTCGCCGGCCACGATGACGACGATGAGGAAGAAGAGGGCGATGACGACGGCGAACACCACGGCGGTAACGGTGGATCGCAAGCCATTGGTTCCCTGGCATTGGTCGATCGCAGCGAAGCCAACCGCAACGCCGACGGCAGCCTGAAAAACCCTGGCTATCCATTCTGGATCGGCGGCATGGAAAGTTCGGTGGGTCAGCGTCCGCCAACCCCACCGCTGGACATGCTCGATGCGGCCACCGCGCAATCGTTGAAAGCCAGCGGCAAAGCGCTGTGGGCCAACCTCGATCCGAATCAGTCCGGAGGCTGGGATGGCGGCTTGCAGCGTCATGCCCTCGACGGGGTGGCGGCCGGAGGCGAGGCGCACACCGTGACCACCTCGCTGGACTTCTCCAAGGAAGTCACCCGCGCCAAACCGATTTACCTGCCGGAAGAAGGCACTGAAGTGGAACAGGCCGCGATGGCGTTCCACGCGAAAAAGGATCACCCGAGCTTTGCCCTGCTGCCCGGCAATCAGATCGTGGCCAAGGCCTTCCGCACCAACGGCGCTCTGCCGATGGCCGGCGCGCCGTACTACGAACCGTGCATGGACGACCGGCAAAAACGCCTGACCAGCAGCGCCGGCACCGGTGAGTTCGCCAGCGGCGACCGGTTGGACGGCATGTCCTTTGTTGGCGCCTCGACCTTCACCGCCGACCGTCCGCGTGTCTACAAGGCCGCCAACATTCAGTTCGATGCGGTCTACAACAAGGTCGGCTATCACTTCCCGCAAGCCCGGATTCTGGCGCTGTGGGAAGACGCCTGGCCGGTGATCACCAAGCAGCGTCCGCCAGAGCCGCTGGTGATGCGCATGAACACCTTCGACTGCGTGCAATACCAGCAAACCAACCTGGTACCCGCCACCTACGAGATGGACGACTATCAGGTGCGCACGCCGACCGACGTGATCGGCCAGCACATTCACCTGCCGAAGTGGGACCTGACGTCTGCCGACGGTTCTTCCAACGGCTGGAACTACGAGGACGGCGTGCTCTCCCCAGGCGCCGTTCAGGAACGTATTCACGCGATCCGCGAATTCAACCAGTGCGAGGGCACCGACCCGCGCGACGGCACCCAGGCCTGCCCGAAAGCCAAGGCGCATCCGTTCTTCGGTCAGTTCGGGCGCAGTGACTGGATGGGCGCGCGCACGGCCATGCAACGCTGGTTCGTCGACCCGGTGGTCAACGCCAAAGGCGTGGATCGGGGGCTGGGCACCATCTTCACCCACGACCACCTCGGCCCATCGACTCACCAGCAGATCGGGCTGTATGCCACGGTGCTGGCCGAGCCGGCCGGTTCCACCTGGTTCCACGCCGAAACCGGCGAGCCTCTGTACAGCGGCGCGCGGCAGGACGGCGGGCCGACTTCATGGCAGGCGGTGATCAACACCGGCGACCTCGACGGCGACGGCAAGAACGACAGCTTCCGTGAGTTCTTCCTCGAATACAGCGACTTCCAGCACGCCTATGAAGCCGGTGTGTACGTGGGCGCCGGCCCCAACGGCGTGCCGAACCCGCAAGCTTTCCCGGCCACGGCCGACAGCTTCCGCTACGCGATCAACCCGCCGGTGCGCAACAACGCCAGCACCCTGCTCGAGGGCGTGCTGGAAGTGCAGGGCGGTCAGGTGCCGGGCTGCCCGAGCCGGCCTTGCCCGCAAGCGATCTCCGTGGATGATCCGGGCATGTTCGTCGTCAACTATCGAAACGAGCCGCTGGCCCTGCGGGTCTACGACCCGAACAAGGTCGGCCCGGACGGCAAGCGCGGCATGCAGGCCGACGGCCTCGGCGGTGATCTGGCGTACGCCATGCAAAGCCGCACCGACCGCGCGATTCCGGCGATGAACCTGGCACCGAACCTGGTGACGGCCGCCACCGGCCCGACTGGCGGCACCACGCTGTTCCCGCCGCACATCAACAAGGGCGGCAGCGAGCCGGGCGATCCGTTCACCCCGATGCTGCGTACCTACACCGGCGACAACGTGCGCCTGCGGGTGCATGCCGGCGGCCACGAGGAAGAGCACAACGTCACCCTGCATGGCGTGAAATGGCTGCAGAGCGGTTCCGGTTTCGGCAACAGCTCCAACTCTGGCTGGCGCGCCTCGCAGATGATCGGCATCTCCGAACAGATGGGCTTCATCGCACCTGTGTCGATGCTGTCCAGCTCTGCGGCGACCACCGGTGACTATCTGTACTCGATGGACGCTTCGATCGAAGGCTACTGGAGCGGGATCTGGGGCGTGATGCGCAACTACACGGCCAAACGCAATGACCTGTTCGCCATCCCCAACAACCCGAGCCCGGCCGGCATGCGCAACACCGTGGCGTTCGAAGGCAGTTGCCCACGGATCAGCGCCAACCCCAACGGCATCGGCACCCGGCCGACGGTGCAGCGCAACTATGAAGTGGTCGCCGCGCTGGCCAACGACATCCTCGGCAATTCGCTGGGCCTGAGCATCGGCGATTCGGCCGGGCTCGGTCAGCATGTCGGCGGGCCGCTGAATCCGGCGGGCGGCACCCTGGTGCTGAACTCGCGCACGGTGAGCATCCCGCAAGTGACCGTGACCGATCCGGAGGACGGCGAGACCATCACCATTGGTGGCCAGAGCGGGCCGCTGCATGATCCGACGGCGATCCTGTACGTGCGCAAATCCGACCTCGATCCGGTCAGTGGCAAGCTCAAACCCGGCATTCCGGTCGAACCGCTGGTGCTGCGCGCAGCGGCCGGGGACTGCATCAACATCACCCTGGAAAACCGGCTGCCGAGCGTGATGCCGGACCTGACCCAGACCGCGGTGATGCAAGGCATGGTCAAGCGCGACCGCAACAGCGGCCTGGGCTCGACCACGTTCAGCAACAACCTGATGCGGCCGTCCAGCCACGTGGGGCTGCACGCCCAACTGCTGGCCTACGACATCACCAAATCCGACGGTGCCAACGTCGGCGCCAACCCGATCCAGACCGTGCCACCACGGGTGGGCAGCAGCGGCGCCTACCCGACCCGTACCTATCAGTACTACGCCGGGCACCTGGAGCGTGAAGGCAAACCGGTGACTCAACTGGGCCGCAGTGTCGACAACATCAACGCCACGGCCGTGGAGTTCGGTGGCCTGAACATCACCCCGGCGGATGTGATCAAGCAGCCGCAAAAAGGCCTGGGTGGTGCGATGAGCATCCTGCCGATCGGCGCGACCTGGGTCGACGATGCGCGCAAGGTCAACGCCACGGTCACCGCACCGGGGCAGACGACTTACCGCGACTTCGCGATGGTCTGGCACAAGGCGCTGAACACCCGCTGGGCCAATGGCCGGCCGGTCGAAGGCATCGCTGCCGAGGGCTTCGGTGTGCCGACCGATCCGCAGGATAACTCGAGCATGGCGATCAACTACAAGACCGAACCGCTGTGGTATCGCTTCGGTCTCGCCCCGGATGCGCCGTTCGGCCATGCCGATGGCGCGGGTTACGGCGACATGACCAACGCGCACATGGCCTACAGCAATGCACTGGTGGGGGGCGATCCGCAGACGCCGGTGCTGTATGCCAAACCAGGCCAGCCGTTCCGCACGCACATCCTGATGCCGAGCGGCGGCAGTCGCGGCACGACGTTCCAGCTCGACGGACACGTCTGGTCGCTCAACCCGTTCCAGGCCGAGAAGAGCGACACCGGCGGCTACCCGATGGGCACGCCGGGCGTGGGTTCGGTGCGCTTCGGCTACAACCCGATGTCGATGTACATCGGCGCTCACGAGAGCGTCCTGCCGGCGGCGCACTTCAGCTTCATGATCCCGAGCGCCGGGGGCAGCAACGCGATACCGGGGGACTACCTGTTCCGCGATTACGCGGCCTATGGCAACACCTCGGGACTGTGGGGATTGCTGCGGGTGACCAATGAGCCGGAGCCGGCGCCGCCTGCTCAGTAGCTGGAATGCGATGGATCGGTGAGTGCAAAACCTTGTGGGAGCTGCGGTTCGACGGTTCGACTTGCCAGCGATTGGGAGCAACTCGGTTCTGGATGGTGTGGCTGAAGCCCGCTATTGCGGGCAAGTCGAAACGTCGAACCGCAGCTCCCACAGGACCGAGTTGTCGGGGAAAGGTTTGTAGGGGAGAGAGGTATGAACAGGATCATCAACATCATCGGCGTCTGCCTGCTGGCGATGGCCGGCGCGTTGCTCACGCTGAGCGAGATTGCCCTGGCGCAAACCGGCACCGGGCAGGTGCTGACCCGCGACGGCGTGTCGATCGCCTTCGACCTGAAGCCGCTGGCCAGCGACGGCCAGTTGCGTGAGGGCGAGTTCGCCGACGTGCAGTTTCGCGTCACCGATGGCGCATCCGGCCAGCCGTTGTCCGGTGTGGCACCGGGGGCGTGGATCGATCCGCAAGCCATCGCCGCCGATCAGGCCCAGGGCCGTGACCAGAGCTGCAAGTCGCGGGTCGGCACGTTCCTCAAATCCAATATCGGCGCGCGGCCGTTGCTCGACCTCAACAGCTATTTCCTGCTGGTGATGAACCGCGATGCCAGCGTTTCGGTGGTCGATCCGTCAGTTTCGGTCGGCGGTATCACCAGCACCCTGGCGCGGATCGAACTCAAGCAGTCGCCGATGGACTGGGTCACGCCCAAGGACAACAAAAAGGTCTTCGTGTCGATGCCGACGGCGGGGGAAGTGGCGGTGATCGACAGCGAGCAATTCAAGGTCATCGACTCGGTGGCCGCCGGCAGCCAACCGGTGCGGGTCGCTCTGCAACCGGATGAGCGCCTGCTGTGGGTCGGCAACAACGCAAGCACGGCTGAAGAGTCCGGCGTTACGGTGATCGACACCCAGAGCCTCAAACCGCTGAAACACCTGGCGACCGGTCGCGGCCACCACGAAATCACGTTCAGCAAGGACAGCCGTTTCGCCTTCGTCAGCAACCGCGACGACGGCACCCTGAGCGTCATCGACATTGCCAGCCTGAGCCTGCTGCAACAGGTCAAGACCGGTGCCAGCCCGTTGTCGGTGGCGTATTCGCCGTTGTCCGGCGCGGTGTACGTGGCCGATGGCAAGGACGGCACCGTCACCGTGATCGACAGCAACAGCCGCGCCGTACGCCGGGTGATCAAGCTGCAACAGGGCCTCGGCCCGATGGGCTTCAGCGCCGACGGCCGTTTTGGCGTGGTGCTCAACACGCTGGAAAACCGCGCCACGGTCATCGACGCGGCCAACGATTCGGCGATCCATGACCTGGAAGTTTCGGCCGAACCCTATCAAGTGGTGTTCACCCAGGCCTATGCCTACGTGCGCGGACTGGCCTCGCCGAAAGTCACCATGATCAACCTGTCTTCGCTCGGCGAAGGGCGTCAGCCGATTACTCAAGGTTTTGAAGCCGGGCCACAGCCGCCACGGCTGGCCGGGGATCTGCCGCTGGCGTCGAGCCTCGCGGTATCGCGCGATGACAACGCGGTGTTCGTGGTCAACCCGGTGGACAACACCACCTATTTCTACGCCGAAGGCATGAACGCGCCGATGTCCGGTTATCCCAACCGGGGGCAGATCGCCCGCGCGGCGATGGTGATCGACCGCAGCCTGCGCGAAGTCTCGCCGGGGCTTTACAGCGCCCGGGTCAAGCTGCCGGCGGCGGGGCGCTTCGACGTGGCGTTCCTGCTCAACCAGCCGAACATCATTCATTGCTTCAGCGCCCAGGTGGCGTCCGACGGCGCGCCTGAAAAACACCTGGGCGCGGCAAAAGTCGAGTTCCTGCTGGACAAGACTGCCGTGGCCCTCAACGACCCGTACGTGGTGCGCTTTCGCATCGTCCAGGGCAAACAGAAAATCCAGCGCAGCGGCGTGAGCGACGTGCAGTTGCGCTACTTCCTTGCGCCGACTTCCCGGCCCCGCGAAGTGGCCGCACGGGAAGTCGCCGACGGCGTGTACGAAGCGCCGGTGACCCTCGACCGCAGCGGCGCCTGGTACCTGCATGTGCGCGCGGCCTCGCTGGGCGCCGGTTTCGACGACAAGACATTTGCCAGTGTCCGGGTGCTGCCCGGCCAGACTCAGTGACGAGGAAAAGACCATGAACCGATTTGCATCCCGTGGCCTGCTGACCCTGTGCCTGTTGGCCGTCGGTATCCAGCAGGCCAGCGCCCACTCGGCGGACGAGCATGCCGGGCATACCGCACCGGCCGCCAACAGCCAGGAGCACGCTCAGGTCAAGTTCGCCGACGTGCCGCTGCTCGACCAGAACGGCAAGACCGTGCACCTGGAGCAGGATCTGGTGCACAACAAAATCGTCGTCATGAGTTTCATCTACACCAGTTGCACCACGGTCTGCCCGGTGGTCTCGTCGATCATGGGCAAGGTGCAGAAACAGCTCGGTGCCCGGGTCGGGACGGAAGTGCAACTGGTGTCGATCAGCATCGACCCGCAGCGCGACGACCCGAAACGTCTGCAGGATTACGCCCGCACCTTCCAGAAGGGCCCGGGCTGGAGCTGGCTCACCGGGTCGCCGCAGTCGATCACCGCCACCCTCAAGGGCCTCGGCAGTTTCAGCGGCGACTTCAAGAATCATCAGCCATTGATCCTCGTCGGTGACGGCAACAGTCGCCACTGGACGCGTTATTACGGCTTCACCGATCCGGCACTGCTGGCCAAAGAGGTCGAGAAACTCAGCGGCCTGCGCACCCACGCCAAACACACCGCGATTGCCATGGAGCAACAACCATGAGAACCCTGGACTGGATCACCCTGACGGTTTGTTTCTGGATTTTCAGCGCCATGGCCCTGGCTCACGAAGGCCACGAGCAACCCGCACCGGCAACGGCCAGCGCTGCTGCGGCTCCGGCGCCGGCGAAAGGCACCCACGATGCGAAAACCTGGTTCACCGACACCCCGTTGCTCGACCAGCACGGCGACGTCCAGCGCTTCTACAGCGATGCGCTGCACAACCGTGTGGTGCTGCTCAACGTGATCTTCACCAGTTGCAATGACGCCTGCCCGCTGATCACCCGCAAGCTCAAGGAAGTCCGCGAGCTGCTGGGCGACAAGGCCGACGGCATCACCTTCATTTCCCTTACCAGTGATCCGCTGCGCGATACGCCGGCGGTGCTCAAGGCTTACACCTTGAAGCAGGGCGCCGATGACCCTCACTGGCTTTTCCTTACCGGCGACAAGGCGCAGATGGACCTGGTGCTGGGCCGCATCGGGCAGATCGTACCGACGCCCGAGCAGCACTCGACCCAGTTGATCGTCGGCGATGTGGCCAACAAACGCTGGAGCAAAATCCGTCCCGACGCCCCGGCCGCCGCCATTGCCCAGCGCTTGCAGCTGCTGACAATGCCCGTGGCTGGCCGCTGAGTCCGCGCCATGAACCTCGGCCGCGTCCTCGCCCTGATCCTGCTCGCTGGCGTCAGCCTCGGCGCGGCCGCGTTGCCGCTGACCGATGAAGAAAGTGCCGGCAAGCGCCTGTACCGCGAAGGCCTGTCCGCCAGCGGCGAGCCGATCATGGCGCGGGTCGGCGCGGCGGACGTGTTGCTGCCAGCCACCAGCCTGCCGTGCGCCAACTGCCACGGCGCCGACGGCCTCGGCCGGCCCGAAGGCGGGGTGCGTCCGCCGGAGCTCAACTGGTCGCGGCTGACCAGCATTCACGGCCAGCAACAGGTCAACGGCCGCAACTACCCGGCCTACAGCGACAGCAGTCTGGCGCGGGTGATCCAGCAGGGCCGCGACCCCGGCAACAATCGCCTCGACCCGAGCATGCCGCGCTTCCTGCTGTCAATGAAGGATCAGCGCAATCTCACGGCGTACCTCAAGCGTCTGGCCGATGACCGCGATCCGGGGCTCGATGACCAGACCTTGCACCTGGGCACCTTGCTGCCCAGCCAGGGGCCGCTGGCCGAGGAGGGCGCAACCATCGCGGCAGTGCTCAGCGGCAGCGTTGCGCGGATCAATCAGGCCGGTGGCATTCACGGCCGGCAGTTGCGCCTGACCGTGGCCGATCCCGGCCCGGATCGCGCCAGCGCCGAACAGGCCCTGCAACGGCTGATCGAGGAAGAGAAAGTCTTCGCCCTGATCGCACCGCTGGCCCCGGCGCTGGACAGCGAACTGGCGCCGCGTCTGGAGCAGTCCGGTGTGCCGCTGATCGGGGCCCTGTCGCTGCTCGGCCCGGTGCAGGCCAGCCCGCAGATTTTCGAACCGCTGCCGGGCCTGCGCGAGCAACTGATCGCGCTGGCCGACTACGCCACCGCCAGTTTGCGGGTGCTGCAAGGGCCAACGCTGATTGCTTATCCCGATGACCCGGCGCAAGTGCTGGCGGCGCAGACACTTGGCCGCTACCTACAGGATCACGGCTGGCAAAAAGTCCGTTTGCAGGCCTACGACCCGGCGGCGGACAGCTTGCCGCTGGGCTCGCGTTCGGTGTTTTACCTGGGCAGCGGCGGTGGTTTCAGTCGGCTGGCGACCGGATTGCAGAATGCCGGGCAGGTGCCGTACCTGTTTGCCGCATCGAGCCAGGTGGCGGGGGATTTGTTGCAGGTGCCGGAGGGTTTTTCCCGGCGGGTGTTTCTGGCGTATCCGTTCGTGCCCAGCGACTGGACCCAGGCCGGGCGCATGGCGCTGACGCTGTTGCGCGAGCATCAAGGCCTCGGCGCCCAGCACGCGGTGCTGCAAGTCGGCGCCTACGCCTCCATGCTGTTGTTCAGCGAAGGCATGAAGCAGGCCGGCCGCGACGCCAGCCGCGAAAAACTGGTGGCGGCCCTCGAAGGCCTGCACGACTTCGACACCGGCCTGACCCCGCGCCTGAGCTTCGGCCCCGGCCGACGATTGGGTCTGAGCGGGGCGCACGTGGTTACCGTTGACTTGCCCGACCAGCGTTTTTATCTGGTCGCTCCCTACAAACCGATTATTGCCACGCCCTGACCGGAGGCCCTGATCATGAAGCTCAAAACCCTGTGTTGGCTGCTGACAGGCTGGTTGTCGGTGGGAGTGGCGAACAATGAACCGGTGGCCGCCCGGGTCAACGGCGAGGCGATTTCCGAGTTTCGCCTGGAGCGCTTTTTCGCCGAGTACCTGGAAGATCAGGGCCGCGCCGTGGCGAGCATCCGCAACCCCAAGGCCTATAAACAACTGCGTCAGGCCGCGCTGGATACGCTGATTGACAAGGAATTGCTCTGGCAGGAATCGCGCAAGCGCGGGGTGAAAATCGATGCGCAAGCCGTGCGCGAACAGGTCGAACAGACCCGCACCGCCATCGGCGGCACCGATAAATTTCTCCAGCGTTTGCAGGACGCCGGTTTCGACGAGGCCTCGTTCACCGAGTACACCCACCGCGAACTGGCGGCGCAGCGGATGTTCGCCGAGCTGACTAACGTCCAGGCTCCGGACGAGCAAGCGGTGCGTACGTTTTTTGAAGAACACCGCGCTGAAATGGGCGCGCCGGAGCAGGTCCGGGCCCGGCACATTCTGATCAAGGTTGCCGGCGATGCCGATGCCGCCACAGTTGAAGCGGCACGGCTACGCTTGGAGGAGTTGCGCACGGCTATCGCAGGGGGGCAAACCTTTGCTAGCGTCGCCCAATCGGGATCGGAAGATGTCACCGCCAGCCAGGGCGGGGACCTGGGGTATTTCGCCCGTGGACAGATGGTGCCGGCCTTTGAAGCGGCGGCGTTTGCCCTCAAGCCTGGCGAAGTCAGCACGGCGGTGCGCACACCGTTCGGCTGGCATTTGATTTTTGTCGAGAACCACAAGGAGGCGGCCGATGTCCCAGAGGAGCAAGGGCTGGAAACAGTCAGGGCATACCTCGCCCGACAGCAACAGACCCAGGCTCGTCGTCAGGTGCTCGCGCAGTTACGGGCAGAGAACAGGATCGAACGAATTGACGACGACTGAAGGTTCCCCCCCAATAGTGGGGAATGGCTTCGATGCCCATTCAGGTGCTTCCCCGTTTCTGGGGAACGGGGTGCCGGGACGAGCGGGCATTTCCATTCAATTCAAGGACATGAAGACAAAAAATTACCGGCACTTAGCCTGGCATGAAGTGTGCGTTACCTCTTGTGAGGCGCACTCCAGCGGGTTCAGTTTTCGGACTGGCGGGTTTCAAGGAGTTCACCTTGGTTAACAAAGTACTGGTTGTCGAAGACGAACAGCTGCTTGCACAGAACCTTCAGGATTATCTGTCGGCGCAAGGGCTGGAAGTCCGGATTGCACATGACGGCGCAGAAGGAATCGGCCTGGCCGAGACTTTCGCCCCCGACGTGCTGGTGTTCGATTACCGCTTGCCCGATATGGAAGGGTTCGAGGTGCTCGACGCGGTTCGCCAGAACAGGACGTGTCATTTCGTGCTGATAACGGGTCACCCGACCGCTGAAGTCTGTGAGCGGGCGCGGCAACTGGGGGTCAGTCACATCCTGTTCAAACCGTTTCCACTGGCGGAACTGGCCCGAGCTGTCTGCGACCTTCTGGGGATCCAGCGCGAAGCGAAACCCGGTGCGAGCCCATCCGAAGGCTTTGTCGAACGACGCCAGAGCAGGACCGAGAGCTTCCCGTTGCAGTTGTACGATGGCAGTTGGGTGCTGGCGGACCGCCGACGAAACCGGTCGGAGGCCATGGCACCGGACGACGATCAAATGCTCACCGGGGAGTAATGGCGCGATAGACGTTCCGGCACTCGCCGAATTCGCCTCCCGCGCCGTCAGGGCCTCAAGCCCCGGGTGTTGGAGAGCAAGCCATGGATCGTCTGTCCGTTGTCGTCGAACCGCTGTCGGTCAATCCTCCACAGGAGGCGCAGACCCCGCCACGCTTTTCCAGTGAGCAACTGGCCCAGGCCCGGGCACGGGCCACCACGTCCGGGGAACGGGTGCTCGATGCGCTGGCCGTGCTGTGCGAGCTGGCGCCGATGCCGTTCATTGCCAGTCTCGGCGCTACCCTGCATTACCCGGTGCTCGACACCGACACGCTGTTTCTGGCGACCCCGGTGTTCGACCGGGTCACCCTCGCGCAATGCCTCAAACGTGAATTCATCCTGCTGCGCCACAACGACGAAGTCATCGGCGTGTTCGCCGACCCCTTCGACACGTCGCGTCTGGCCTGGATCGACGAATGCCTGCACGGCGCGCCGCTGTATCTGGTGCACGCCGATGACCTCAAGGCCTACCTGGCCCGCCACGAAGAAAGCTTCCACGCGGTGGAATCGCTCAACGCCCAGGCCGACGCCGGCAGCGAGACCGACACCCTGCAAAGCCTGTCGCTGACCAGCATCAGCGAAGACTCGAGCGTGGTGGTGAAACTGGTCAACTCGACCCTGTACGACGCGCTGAAAATGCACGCCAGCGACATCCACCTTGGCACCACTGGTCAGGGCCTGGTGATCAAGTACCGGATCGACGGCGTGCTGAACAACATCGGCAAGATCCAGGGCAGCGAGTTCGCCGAGCAGGTGATCTCGCGGGTCAAGGTCATGGCCGAGCTGGACATCGGCGAAAAACGCGTACCGCAGGACGGTCGCTTCAAGATCGGTATCAGTGGCCGGCAGATCGACTTCCGGGTGTCGATCATGCCGAGCATCTTCGGCGAAGACGCGGTGCTGCGGGTGCTGGACAAACAGGACCTGGCCGACAAGGTCTGCGGCGTGCAACTGCAAGCGCTGGGCTTTGAAGACGAAACCCTGCGTCAACTGCGCCGTCTGGCTGCCGAACCCTACGGCATGGTGCTGGTGACCGGCCCCACCGGCAGCGGCAAGACCACCACGCTGTACGCGATGATCACCGAGATCAATCACGGCGTGGACAAGATCATCACCATCGAAGACCCGGTGGAATATCAGTTGCCCGGGGTGCTGCAAATCCCGGTCAACGAGAAAAAAGGCCTGACCTTCGCCCGCGGCCTGCGTTCGATCCTGCGTCACGACCCGGACAAGATCATGGTCGGCGAGATCCGCGACCCGGACACCGCCCAGATCGCCGTGCAATCGGCGCTCACCGGTCACCTCGTATTCACCACCATCCACGCCAACAACGTGTTCGACGTGATCGGTCGTTTTACCCAAATGGAAATCGACCCCTACAGCCTGGTCTCGGCGCTCAACGCGATCCTCGCCCAGCGTCTGATCCGGCTGGTGTGCAGCAGTTGCAGCACACCGGTCAACCCGAGCGATGAAGAGCTGCGCGCTTCGGGCCTCGACCCACAGAAAGTCGATCACTACCACTTTGTCCACGGCAAGGGCTGCGGCCACTGCCGGGGCAGCGGCTATCGCGGCCGCACGGCGATTGCCGAGCTGCTGCACCTGGACGACGAACTGCGCCAGATGATCGTAGAGCGCCAACCCATCACCCAGATCAAAGCCCTGGCCTGCGCCCGTGGTTTGCGCCTGTTGCGCGAATCGGCGCTGGAGCTGGTGGAGCACGGTCGGACCACGCTGGAGGAGATCAATCGTGTCACTTTTATCGCGTGATCAATTTATCGCCGTGCTCGGCGCCAGCGGTGTCGGCCTCGGCCAGCGCCGGGGCAGCGACACCCTGTGGCTGGGCAGCGTCGGCTACATCGACGAAGGCTTCCAGAGCTACGCGGTGGCGCTGGACACCCTCGACCGTCTGCTCGGCGAACACACCCGCGCTGGTGCCGAGCTGAGCGTGGTGATCTCCGGCCACTTCAGCCGCTTCTGCCTGGTGCCATGGAGCGAGCAGATCAGCAGCCCTGACGAACTGCGCGGCTTCGCCCAACTGTGCTTCGAAGACCTGTTCGGCGCCCCGACCCAACCGTGGAGCCTGGTGCTGTCGGCCGAGCCCGCCGGGCATGACCGGATTGCCAGTGCCTTGCCACAGGATTTGCTGGAACGCCTGCGCACGCTGGTCACGGGTCGCGGTCTGCGCCTGCGTTCGGTGCAGCCGTACCTGATGACCGCGTTCAACCGCTTCGACAAAAGCCTCGATGCCGGCGACTTCCTGTTCATCGTCGCCGAACCGCAACGCAGCGTGTTGCTGCTGGCAAGGGAAGGGCGCTGGTCGTCGGTGCGTTCGGTGGGCGGCAGCGACAGCGACGCGGCACTCAGCGCATTGATCGGTCGCGAACGGCAACTGCAAGCCTCCACCAGCGAACGCGCCTTCAACGTTTATCTGCACGCTCCGGCGCGCCTCGATGCGCAACCGGATGTGGCGGGCGTGCACCTGCGCACCCTCGAAGACAACTCGATGACCGTGCGTGACGCCTTGTACGTCATGTCCCGGGCGGTGGCCTGACATGCGCGCCTTGAACCTCGACTTCCAGCCTCGTCCGCGTTCCGGTCCATTGGGCTGGAGCCTGCTCGGCGGCGGTGTGTTGCTCGCGCTGGTGTGCTTCGGCGTGCAGCAGCACCTCGGCGAGCAGGCCGAGCAACAGCAAGGTCACTTGCAGCACACCCAACGCCAGCTCACCGGCGACAGCGGCGCCAAGACAACGCTGAGCCCGGCGGAAACCCGCGAGCAGGCGCAGAACCTCGCCGAAATGCGCAAGGTCTCGCAGCAACTGCGCCGCCCCTGGGAACGCCTGTTCGCCATGCTCGAAGCCATGCCGCGCGACGACATCGCCTTGCTGACGCTGACCCCGGATGCACGCAAGGGCCAGGTACGGATCAGCGCCGAAGCCCGTGATCTGCAAGCGATGCTGGATTTTCACAAACGGCTGGAGGCCAGTGACGAGCTGTCCGACGTGTCGCTGCTGAGCCACGAAATCGTCGTCAAATCGCCGGAGCAACCGGTGCAATTCAATCTGTCGGCGACCTGGGAGATAGGCGATGCGAATCCCTAGACTGATCGTTCACGAATACCTGCAAGGCCTCGGCGTACCGGGCCTGGCCGGTCTGGCGCTGCTGCTGGTCACGCTGGCCTGGGCACTCGGCGGTTTGCTGCCGGGCTGGCAGTCGCTGCAACAGCTCAGCCAACAAACCCAGGAAGCCACCGAATACCTGGCCAAGGTCGAGGACGGCAGCATCGCGCCGCCCGTGGTGCCGCAACGTCAGCTCGATGATTTTCGCAACAAGCTGCCGGCCCAGCCGCAAGCCACCGTCGCCATCGACCGCATCTACGCCCTGGCCGCGCAAGAGCACATCACCCTGGCGCGCGGCGAATACGCCCTCGGTGTCGATCCCAAGACCCATCTGGCGCGCTACCAGATCCTGTTGCCGGTGCGTGGCAGCTACCCGCAACTGCGCCGCTTCCTGCACGCCTTGCTCGGCCAGTTGCCGGCGGTGGTGGTGGAAGACGTCGAGTTTCAACGCAAGAAGATTGCCGACACCGACCTCAGCGGCCGGATCCGTATGACCCTCTACCTGTCGAGGTCGTGATGGACACCAAACGCATAACCGGCTGGGTGGCCTTCTTCGGCGTGGCGGCGGCGCTGGCCTGGTTGCCGGAATATTTCTCGCCGAGCGACGAAGCGGATTCGACCGAGGTTGCCGTGGCCAGCCCGGCGAAAGCCACCGCCCGTGGCGCGTTGCCCGCCAGCAGCGCCAAGGCCAATGCGGCGCCGATCAAGGACCTGAGCCCGGCCGGCGACCTGTTTGCGAGCAAATCCTGGAAGGCCGCGCCAACCCTGGCGACGGTCACCGAACAAGCGATCAACCCGACCCCGGTGGTGCAAGCCCCGAGCCTGCCACCGGTGCCGTTCCAGTTCGTCGGCAGGCTGCATGACCGCAGCGACCTGCAGGTGTTCTTGCAGGACGGCGAGAAAATCTACGTCGTGCGCAGCGGGGATGTGATCGACGACACCTGGAAGATTGCGGCGATTTCCGATGTGGAACTGAGCCTGGTCTACCTGCCTTTGCATTTGTCGCAGACCTTGTCTGTGGGGAGTACGCAATGAACAGATCCCGTTTGCTGATGAGCCTCGGCCTGTGTGCCGGGCTGGCCGCGTGCAGTTCCGCGCAGGTCGCCAACAAGGAAGCCGCCGACCTGATCGATCAGGGGCAGTACGAGGCGGGCCTGGCCCGGATCGAGGAAGGCTTGCGGGAAAACCCGCGCGACACCGAGCTGCACCTGCTGCTCAACAGCGGTCGCGCCAAGGCAATCACCGCGCTGCTGACCTCCGGCGACACCGACCGCGCCCGCCGCGATTTCGCTTCGGCCCGCACCGCCTACAGCCGGGTGCTGACCATCGAGCCGAACAACCGTCGCGCCCAGGATGCCCTGCGCCAGCTCGACTACCTGCGCAGCATGGACGAGAAGCTGGAACTGGCCCGTGGCGACCTGCGCCGGGGCGATATCTACGGTGCCGACCGCCAGGTCAAACAGATCCTCGAACTCGACCCGAAAAACGATGGCGCGCTGGAACTGCAAGGCAACATCCGTCTGGTGCAGAGCCGCAACGTGGTCCAGTACCCGCAACTGCGCACCCGGCTTGATCGTCCGGTGACCCTGGAGTTTCGTGACGCCAACCTCAAGACCATTTTCGAAGTGCTGTCGCAGGTCGCCGGCCTCAATTTCATCTTCGACAAGGACCTGCGCCCGGACATGAAAGCCACGATCTTCGTGCGTGACGTGCGCATCGAAGACGCCGTGCAACTGCTGCTGCAACAGAATCAGCTGCACCAGAAAGTGGTGAACGAAAACACCTTGCTGATCTTTCCGGACTCGCCGCAGAAGCTCAAGGATTACCAAGAGCTGGTGATGCGCACCTTCTACCTGACCAGCATCGACGCCAACACCGCGCTGAACATGATCAAGACCATGCTCAAGACCCGCGACGTGTTCGTCGACGAACGCCTGAACACCCTGACCATGCGCGACACCGAAGACGCCGTGCGCATGGCCGAGAAACTGCTGCAATCGCAAGACCAGTCCAACCCCGAAGTGGTGCTGGAAGTGGAAGTGATGGAAGTCGCCACCCAGCGGATTCTCGATCTGGGCCTGCAATGGCCGAACACCTTCGGCGTGGTCAACAGTGACGGTTCGGCGGTGACCATTCTCGATCAACTGAAAGGCATCAACTCCAGCCGGATTTCTATCACCCCATCGCCGCAAGCCAAGATCAATGCCCAGGACAACGACATCAACACTCTGGCCAGCCCGGTGATCCGCGTCAGCAACCGCGAACAGGCGCGCATCCACATCGGTCAGCGCGTGCCGATCATCAGCGCCACGTCGGTGCCGTCGACCCAGGGCCCGGTGATCACCGAAAGCGTCACCTACCTCGACGTCGGTCTGAAGCTCGAAGTGCAACCGACCGTGCATCTGAACAACGAAGTGGCGATCAAGATTGCCCTGGAAGTGAGTAACGCCACGCCGCTGGAGCCGACTCGCCAGGGGACGATTCCGGTGCAGGTCGATACCCGCAACGCCCAGACTTCACTGCGCCTGCATGACGGCGAAACCCAGATCCTCGCCGGCCTGATGCGCAACGACCACGGCGCCACCGGCAACAAGATTCCGGGCCTCGGCGACATTCCCGGTCTGGGCCGGTTGTTCGGCAGCAACAAGGACACCATCGGCAAATCGGAACTGGTGCTCTCGATCACCCCTCGGATCGTGCGCAACCTGCCGTACCAGAGCCCGTCTGACATGGAATTCCCGACCGGTACCGAAACCAGCATGCACATCCAGGCGCCGGACCGTTCGCAAACCTACTCGATGCCAGCGCCTGCCGCGCAGCCTCGTGCAGTCGGTGAAGCGGCCGTGGCAACCACTCACGTTACCGTCGAGAAGCCTTGATCATGAACGCCTCCCAGCGCGGTTTTACCTTGATCGAAGTCGTGGTGACGCTGGCCCTGATCGGCCTGCTGGCCGGCATGGCCGCGCCGCTGACCGAGACCCTGGTACGGCGTGGCAAGGAGCAGGAACTGCGCACCGCGCTGTATCAGATTCGCGATGGCATCGACGCCTACAAGCGTGCCTTCGATGCCGGCTACATCGAGAAATCCCTGAACAGCAGCGGCTATCCGCCGAACCTGAAAGTGCTGGTCGAAGGCGTGCGCGACGTGCGCAGCGCCAAGGGTGCGAAGTTCTACTTTCTGCGCCGGATACCGCGGGATCCGCTGGTGCCGGCCAAGCGTGACGACAACGGCGGTTGGGGCCTGCGGGCCTACAACAGTTCGGCCCAGAACCCGCGCGATGGCGAGGACGTGTTCGACGTCTACTCCCACGCCAGGGGCCGTGGCCTCAACGGCATCGCGTACCGCGAGTGGTGATTCTCATGCGCCGGGAAAAGGGTTTTACCTTGCTCGAGCTGATGGTGGTGATGGCGATCATCGCGACCCTTATGACCATCGCCTTGCCGCGCTACTTCAACAGTCTCGAGGCCTCGAAAGAGACCACGTTGCACCAGAGCCTGTCGGCCATGCGCGAGGCGCTGGATCACTACTACGGCGACACCGGGCGCTACCCCGATTCCATCGAACAACTGGTGGAGATGCGTTACCTGCGCAATGCGCCGCTGGACCCGATCACCGAACGCAATGATCAATGGGTGCTGATCGCACCGCCGGACGGCGTGGCGGGCGGCGTTGCCGACATCAAGAGCGGAGCTACCGGGAGGGCGCGTGATGGCAGCCAGTATTCCGAGTGGTAAGCACGTGGAGCAGGGTGGGTTCACCTACCTGGGCGTGCTGTTCCTGATCGTGATCATGGGCATGGGCCTGGCCAGTGCCGGCGAGTTGTGGTCGACCGTGTCGCGCCGCGATCGCGAGAAGCAACTGCTGTGGGTCGGCACCCAGTACGCCCAGGCGCTGCGCAGCTACTACCGCAGTTCGCCGGGCCTGGCGCAGTACCCGAAAGAACTGGTCGACCTGCTGCAGGACGAACGTTTTCCGGAAGCCCGTCACCATCTGCGCCAGCTCTATCCGGACCCGATCGGCGGCGGCGAATGGGCACTGCAACGGGGTTTCGACGGACGCATCACCGGCATCAACAGTGCCTCCACCGAGTTGCCGTTGAAGCAGGCGGACTTCCCGTCGCAGTGGTCGGATTTCGAAGGCATGCAGCGTTATTCGGACTGGCAGTTCGTGGCTGAAAAAGCCTTTCTCGATGGCACCGGCCCTGGCAACGGGGCCCCGGTCAAAGGCCAGTCGGCACTGCCGCAGGCGTTGCAGCCATGAGCCGCCACGTGTGGTGCGCGTTGATCCTCGCGGCCGTGGCGTCTTTCGCCAGCGCCAGCGAGGAAGACGAAATGATGGGCTTCATCGTCGACGACACGATCTCGCACATCGGCCACGACTTTTACTACTCGTTCAGCGAACGCCTGCGCGACACCAGCCGCATGGATTTCAACCTGGTGGTGCGCGAGCGCCCCGACGCGCGCTGGGGGAGCCTGGTGACCGTCGAGTATCAACAACGCCTGGTGTATCGGCGCTTCCTGCCGCCGAACACCGTGGAACTGAAGGACGAGGCCTACGAGGCCGCCGACTCGGTTCGACTGGAGGTCGTCCGGCGCAAGCTGGAAGCCCTGTTGCAGGACACCACCGACCTTGAGAAGGACGAACTATGAACACGACAACGTTCTCACGGCGCAGCGGATTCTGGATCTCGGGGTTGTTGATCGGGCTTGCCAGCGCCGCTGCCGTCCAGGCCACCGAACTGGTCTACACGCCGGTCAACCCGTCGTTCGGCGGCAACCCGCTCAACGGCACCTGGCTGCTCAACAACGCCCAGGCGCAAAACGACCACGACGATCCGGATCTCAAGAAGCGTTCGACGGTGGCCGGTACGTCGGCACTCGAACGCTTCACCAGTCAATTGCAGTCGAGGTTGCTGGGGCAACTGCTGGACAACATCTCCACCGGCAACACGGGGAGCCTGTCCACCGACGCTTTTATCGTCAACGTCGTTGATGACTCGGAGGCCCTCACGATTGAAGTGACGGACCGAGCGAGCGGCGAAGTTTCCGAAATTCAGGTGAACGGCCTCAACCCATGACGGGATGACGGTTCCGGGGAGCGATGGACATGAAAAAAATAATTGCGCTAGGGCTGATGTTGGCAGCATTACAAGGGTGCAGTCTGCGCGAGCCGATGCCGGCCGAGCAGGACACCGATACCCCGACCCTGACCCCCAGGGCCTCGACCTACTACGACTTGCTGAAAATGCCGCGACCCAAGGGCCGGCTGATGGCGGTGGTGTACGGCTTCCGTGACCAGACCGGGCAGTACAAACCGACGCCGGCCAGTTCCTTTTCCACCAGCGTCACCCAGGGCGCGGCGTCGATGCTGATGGACGCGATGCAGGCCAGCGGCTGGTTTGTGGTGCTCGAACGCGAGGGGCTGCAGAACCTGCTGACTGAACGCAAGATCATTCGGGCTTCGCAGAAGAAGCCCAATACGCCGGTGAACATTCAGGGCGAGCTGCCACCGCTGCAGGCGGCGAACATGATGCTCGAGGGCGGGATCATCGCTTACGACACCAACGTGCGCAGCGGTGGGGAAGGAGCGCGGTATCTGGGGATCGATCTGTCCCGCGAGTATCGGGTTGACCAGGTTACTGTGAATTTGCGGGCGGTGGATGTGCGTAGCGGGCAGGTGTTGGCGAATGTGATGACCAGCAAGACGATTTATTCGGTAGCGCGCAGCGCGGGGATTTTCAAGTTTATCGAGTTCAAGAAGTTGCTTGAGGCTGAGGTCGGGTATACGACTAATGAGCCGGCCCAGTTGTGTGTGTTGTCGGCGATCGAGGCGGCGGTGGGGCATATGGTGGCGCAGGGGATTGAGCGGCATCTTTGGCAGGTGGCGGGGGATGCTTCTACGCCTGGGCAGGATGATGTCTTGAACCGGTACCTGACTCAGAACAAGGTTGATCCGGAGGCCGAGTGAACTTGGCGGCCTTTGGGCCGACCAGGTTCTGGTTGATGTATCCGGTTCAAATTGTGGGAGCCAGCCTGCTGGCGATGGCTATTTTTCAGACGCGGGCGTTATTGCGAATGTACCCGGAACCCTGTGGGAGCTGGCTTGCCAGCGATGGCGCCCGGTCAGTCGATGGGGGGCTTTCTGGCTGGGTACATATCCATTTCTGCGGTAACGGCTGCTTAGGGTTTCGCCCTGACGGCGACTCACTTTTTTGACAAACGCCCGGAGTGCCGGCCCAGTCAAAAAGTAAGCAAAAAAAGGCTTGCTCCTACGTTCGGCCCGCTCGCTGAGGCTCGGGGTTCCTTCGCTCCGGGATTCATCCGGGGGGCATCGCCTACGGTTTGCTTCGCTGCACCTCCTCTCGATGCATGCGGCTTCGCCGCACGGTCGCTGCGCTCCCACCCCCGGATAAATCCCTCCACTCAGCCTTCCGAAGGGGCCGGCACGTCAAGAGCGGTACTCGAGCTAACGCTCATTGTGTTGAGTGGTGAGGGGCAAGAGCAAAATCAGGAGCTGGAGTGTTTGGCTCCTGCTTTTCTGTGGGAGCGAGCTTGCTCGCGATGGCGGCCTGATAGCCGATCGATTACTTTCGGATGTACGTGAGCCTAGTGCGGTAGCGAGCGTCCGCACTCGATTGATCGTTCCCACGCTCCGCGTGGGAATGCAGCCCGGGACGCTCCGCGTTCCATTTTCGAATGTTTAAAAGTTGTTTCGGTTTTGTCGATCCTTCCCACAAGGTTTTCAGGTTGTCCGTCGGAAGCGCGGGCTCTAGCCTGTTTCGGTCGCTGCCAATTCAGCGATCGGGATTGGAAACCCCGACTAGAACCGAGCGCACAAGCGCTTTTCATAACGTATGCTTGCGCACCTTGAAAAGTGTGCACTCCGTTATGGCGGCTGTGCGCGGGAGACCTTCGGGTCAACCGGGTTCTCCGTTCCCCGGGTTTCCAGCCTGCGTACAGCTGCCACCCCTTCGTTCGGAAACCGAATGGGCCAGCTTCATTTCAGGATCGGAGATTCACCATGTTCAAACCAACACCAAACCCACCCGAAAACGAAGCCAACCTCGAAACCGACCCAACCTCCCCATACACCTCCACCCACTCCAGAAAACTCCACGAAGCCGCCGAACGCGCCCTCGATCATTACCTCTGCCCCGGCGCCCACATCATGGGCAGCGTCAACGAACCCGCCCCGATGTACCTCGCCAACCCGGCCTACAACACCGAATCCCTGCTCGCCAACGCCAGCGAATCCCTGGGCTCGGCCAGCGAGATGCTCAACAACTTCGCCGCCACCCTCGACCCCGCCCACCGCAAGACCGCCCTGGGCATCGCGCAGATCCTCATGCTGGGTGAACTGGCCGTAAATCAGGCCTTGGATCACGTCGAACTGAAGGGCTGATCCAGCACATCCCCAATAAAAAACGCGGCCCAGTAATGGGTCGCGTTTTTCACATTCAAACTGGAGTCACCATGGATCTCCTGATCTCCACCATCGTTTCAGACTTCGAAAGCGAAGAGCAGGCCGCCAGCTACGACCGCTGGTTGATTGCCAAAATACAGGCTTCAATCGATGACCCACGACCCAGCATTCCGAATGCGCAGGTGATGGCTGAAATGTCGGCCCTGATGGAGGAAAAACGAAGAAAGCATGAGGCGAGGTAAGTGCTTTGCGTTGCAGACGGCAAGAAGGCTCAAGCCGCTATAAATCGCATATTTCACCTCAATTAGCTGAGTACTGAGATACAAAAAAACCGTACCTCCATGGGAAGCACGGTTTTGGGTGTTGAGACGAGGACGGGATCTTAACTGGGGTCGCGTCGAGGGTATTCCTGACGCGCATGCAAGATGCTCACAATCTCAATTCGGTCCGCCACTTGATAAACGACGAGATAGTTCGGGCTAACCACAATCTCCCGAGTGCCGGGAGAGCGACCTTTGCGATACAGGTGTGGATGCCAAGGAAGCGCAGATGTAGTTTTTACGACTGGCTTGTGAAGTGCTGTCGCCGCCACAAAATTTCGCTCGCCAATGTACTTCAGTATTTTCGAGAGTTCGACCCGAGCCTTGGGTCGCCACTTAATCTGCATCAGCGCTTTTGCGCATTGATTCCATCAAGGCGTTTATTTCCGCTATCACTTGCTCATGGGGAATACTCGGACGCGGATCATCGAGAGAGGCCTGTACTTCGGCGCGAAACCAACGGTCATAACTCGCAGCCTGCTCCTCAGGAGCAAGATCCGAAACAACCGGGCACAGTGGGTCGATCAAAGACGGGTCGATCATGGAACCTCCGGGTTTGGTGCCTGGAAGTCTATTCGGTAACGGTATCGCTGTCGTCGCTGTCTGGATGAATTGCATGTTGGCCAAGCTCCATGGTGATCAAGTTGTCCCGGCAAATCCTAGAGCCTGCACTTCCGACGGCCAACCGCCAGAATTCGTCAGAAAACTCCCCGAATTTCTGAAAACGTTCCGTTTTCCGTAGGACGTCACTCAAGCGTCAGCGCAAAAAAAACCGCGACCTCAAGATCGCGGTTTTCCAACACCCAACACTTACTGCTGCAATACCGTCGCCTGGTTAGCCGACCCGAACTGCTGAATGGTCGCGGTCTGCGTCATCCCGCTCTGATCCACGTTCGCAATGTTCCCGGTCCCGCCCTGGGTCACATACGCCACGTTCATGGTGTCAGCCTGTTTCACGGTGATCATGTTGTCGCTGCCATACAGCTGCGCGGTGTAGGCCTGGTTGCCGGTTCCGGATTGATCGAATTCGGCGCTGTTGCCCGAGCCGTTCGATGAGCCCTGAACCAGGTTGGTGGTGCCGCGCTGGTCGGCGATGAGGATGTTGTCGCTGCCGTTCTGATCGAAGTACAGCTCGTTGTAGGAATCAGCCTGGCTGACCGTGGTTTTGTTGCCGGTGCCGGTCTGGTTGGTGGTCATGATGTGGCCGATGCCGTCCTGTTTGAAGCTGGCGATGTTGCCGTTGCCGGCCTGGGTGACGGTGGCGCGCTGGCTGCTGCCGAACTGGCCGCCCAGTTGCGGGCCTTTCCAGTTGCTGGCGTAGACCTTGTTGTCGTTGCCCACCGAGGTGGCGTTGAGGGTGTGGCTGTCGCCGTTCTGGTAGGTGAAATGCACGTTGCCGTTGCCGACCTGGTACAGCGCCAGGGTCGAGTTGACCGACTCGAACTGGTCGGCATAGATGGCGTTGGTGTTGCCGACCTGGGTGACGGCGGCGGTGTTGTTTTCGCCGAAGCTTTGGTCGACCACGGTTTCGTTACTATCGCCGTACTGATTGACGGTGGCCTGGCTGGCCAGTTGCGAGTCTTGCCAGATTTCGGTGCCGTTGAGGTTGCCGAACTGGTTGATGGTGATGTTGCCGCCGGTGCCGTTGCGCTGGTCGCCATAGGCGTAGTTGTTTTCGCCGGCCTGGTTGATGCCGATCTGGCCGCCGTTGTGCAGCACTTGTTCGGCGGTGCCGTAGTTGGCGGTGCCGTACTGGGTGATCACCGAGCTGTTGCCGGTGCCTTCATACAGTTGCTCGATGTTGGCCTCGTTGCTGTCGCCGAACTGGAAGGTCTTGCCTTCGCTGCCGTTCTGCGAGTCCTGGTAGACGAATGAGAAGTTGCCGGTGCCTTGCTGTTGTTGCAGGGCCTGGTTGCCGGCGCCGAAGCCGAGGGACTGGCTGGCGTGGGCGGTGTTGAAGGCGCCGGTCTGTTGTTGGGTGATGGTGCTGTTGTCTTCGAACAGCTGCTCGGCGTAACCGGCGTTGTAATCGCCGACCGCGTCCTGGGTGATGACGCTGGTGGCGGTGTCCTGCACGGCGGCGGCATCGTTGCCCTGGCCCAGTTGGGTCTGGGTGGCGGTGCTGAACGGCGCCTGCGTCTGCTTGACGTTGGCGATGTTGGCGGTGCCGAGCTGGCTCTGGGTGGAAATGCTGTCGTCGGCCATCGCCTGGGCACTGATCATGACCAGGATGGCGGCGGTGAGGGGCGTCAGTTTGAACATGATGAACTCTCCGATGATTGCAGTGCTTAGCGATATTGCTTGACCGAAACGCTCATGCCGTTGCCCGACTGGGTCACGGCGCTTTGCAGCCCCGTGCCGGCCTGCTCGATGCTGGCGTCGTTGTTGTTGCCGTTTTGCGAAATCTGCGCACGGTTGTGGCTGCCGGTTTGCGTGATGGAAGCGGCGTTGCCGGAGCCGTTTTGCGTGATCAAGGCCATCAGGTCGCTGCCTTGTTGCAGGATGTACGCCTCCTGATTGCTTCCCGACTGCACGATCTTGCCCAGCAGCGACTGACCGTTCTGCGAGAGCAGCGCCAGGTTGACCTGGCCGTTCTGGTCGATCAGGGCTTGCTGGCCCACGGGGGGCGGCAGTTCGCCGAGATCGGCGCTGTTGGGCGCCAGATCATCGTTTTCCATCAGGTCGTCGGCGCGCACGCCCGCACTGACGCACAGGGCGAGCAGGCAAAGCAGGGCGGCGGTCGGCGTGTTCATGGCGTTGTCCTGTGGTGTTTTGTGTTGCTCAAACCTGAAATCGTGGCTGAGTCAGCCCCACCCACCCCGCGCCAGGCGGTGTGGGTCGGGTGGGGCGTGGGCTCAGAGCGTGGTCACCGAGATGGTGCGAACGGTGCCCTGGGACGAACGGATGGTGGCGGTCGGGTTGGCTGATGGCACGACCGTCGTGTTGTTCAGCGTCAGCCGCCAGCGTCCGGTGACCGGAACCGTCGTCGTGCCGAGGGTGACCAATCCGGTCGGGGTGGTGACCTGCACGGTGATGGTGTTGCCGGTGGTCACCGACGAGGTGCCGGCGAAGTCCCAGTTGAAGCGTCCGCCGGAACGGGCCTGTACGGTCGAGGTGGTGATCGTGAAGGTTTCCGCCGCTGGCCGTGGCGACACTTGCACCGTGACGGTCGCCGGCGTCGACTGGGCGCCGAAGCTGTCCCGGGCGATGTAGGTGAAGGTCGTGGTGAAAGCCGTGGTCACGGTGGCCGGTGGGGTGTAGGTGATCACCGTGCCGTCAGTGCTGACCGTGCCGCGCCCTGCCGGCGGTTGGGTCAGGCTGGCGACGCCCAGCGGCGTGTTGCCTTCCGGATCGGTGTCGTTGGCCAGGACGTTGATCGGGATCGCGACACCCAGGGTGGCGACGCTGTCGGCGACGGCGGTCGGTGGCCGGTTGGGCGCGACGGTAATCGTCACGGTCGCCGGGTTGGCCGAGGCCAGGCCTTTGCTGTCTTGCGCCTTGTAGGTGAAGGTCGTGGTCAGCGGTGTCGTCACCACGGCTGGCGGGGTGTAGACCACCGAGGTGGTGCCGCTCAGCGCCACAGTTCCCTGGCCGGCGGCCGGTTGAGTCAGCGCGGTAATGGTCAGCGGCACGTTGTTGTCCGGGTCGCTGTCGTTGGTCAACAGGCTGAGGGTGATCGGCACACCGAAGCTGGTGCTGCCAGTGTCGGCGACGGCCAGCGGTGCCTGGTTTTCACCGGTGTCCGGTGCTGCACCGACCACCACGACGGGCTCGGTGTCGCTGCCGCCAGCGGCGGATTTGACCGTGACGGTGGCCGGAGGCTGAGTCAGGTCGGCGACGGTGATTTTTTGCAGAGTCCCGGTTTTCGACAGGCGTCCGTAACCCTGGGCAACCATGTCCGGCACCGCGACCTCATCGGTCGAGGTGGCTTCGATCAGCAGGCTGTGATTGGCCCAGCTGTAGCGGGCGGTCTGGATTTTCACCACGTCGGTGAGCTTGGCCGAGACGGCGGTCGGACGGGTAGTGCCGGCGGGGTTGGTCGCGGTCACGACCACCACCGACGGCAGGGTGCCGGTGCCCAGGCGCTGGCCGAAGAACAGCCCGTTGTTGTCACCCAGCAGACTGGTCTGGCACGGCGTCGGCGGCGGGCCAGGCAGCAGCGCCAGGGTTTCGCGGAAGCACAGGGTCGAGCTGCTGTCAGCCTTGGCGAATACCTCGGCGCGCACACCGGCCGAGGTCCGGCGATAGGTGGCGCGGTCGATGGCGACGTGGGTCTGTTGACGGTTATCGAGCACCTTGCCGGCGACGGTGAACAGGTTGGTCTGAATCGAGCCTGCGCCCGACGGACCATCGATCCGCAGGAAGTTGGTGTTGAACGGGCTGCCGGTCACCGCTTCGGTGAGGTTCGGGTCGCCGACGAAGGTTTCGATGCCGCCGGTGTCCGGGTTCACTTCGGTGTACGGGCCGTTGATGCTGCGCAGGAACGGGCCGATGGCGCCGTTGAGCGCACCGCTGAAGTTGCCCGGCGCGCCGATGCCTATGTCCTTGGTGATGTTGATCGCCCGCCGGCCCGGTGTGGTGACGTTGACGGTTTCAACACCGTACGGGTGGGTGATGGTGTAGGTGCCGGCCACCGGGACGTTCACCCGGATACGGATCCGCGCGAAGCTTTGCTGATCGCCATCGACCGGATTCTCTGAGGCGAACGCCGCTTCGATCCCGGCGACGTAGGCGTCCACACCGAAACCGGCGCCGTTGTTCGGGATATTGGTTTCAGCCAGGAACCAGAAAGCTTCCGGTGGCCAGTTGTCGGGGAACACCATCGGCAGGGTGTCATCGAACACGCCCGGTTCCGGCAGCAGGGTGCACATGTACGCCGGCGGGGTGCTGACCGGCACCCGCGAACTGGCGGCGCGCGACTGGCAGAGCTCCATCGACAGCAGGTTGTTGTCCTGGTACCACATCGGGAATTTCCCGGTGGCGAAGGTGTAGGGGCCGGGATCGACGGCGGCCAGTTGCGCGAACGCACTGCCGGTCAGCGAGATTGTCAGCCCGAGCGCGTTGAGCGCGAAGCGTGGCCACTTGTTCATGATGCCTCCTGATGCGGATCTGGGCATGTGAGCGTTCATTGCACGATGACCACTTCTTCGGTATCGCTGCCGCCGTTGGACGACGTCACCCGAACCTTGGCCGGTGGTATCGGCGTGATCCCGGTGGCCAGGGTTTTCACCGCGCCATCACCGCCCAGCGCACCGATGGTGGCGCCGGTGCCGGAGGTGGCGGTGAGCACCGGCGGCGAAGTTTCGTCGCTGGTCGAGGCCACCACGGTCAATTGCCCGGAACTGAGGCTGTACTCGGCGCGCTGGATCACCACCAGGTCGGTCAGGGTCATGGGCAGGGTGGTCGGCGAGCTGGTGGCGATCGCCAGGTGGTTGTCGGCGGTAACCTGCAGCACGGTCGGCAAGGTCGGGTTGACCGCCGATTGCGCGTACCAGCTGCCGGTGCTGTCGGCTTCTTTCATGTTCACCACGGGCGTGCTGCTGGTGATGGCGGCAGTGCCCGGCGCTGGCGGGGCCTGGACGAACACGTCTTGCTGGGCCACCGGCGCACTGTCGCCGGGTTTGCGCGAGTAGGTGCTGCGCTGCGGAATCAGCGGGGTCGGCCGCACCACTGTCGACAACTTGCCGGACACGGCGAAGGTCGTGGTGCGCAGGTCAATGCCGCCCGGGCCTTCGATGCGCACGTAGTTGGTGTTGAACGGGCTGCCGGTCACGGCTTCGTTGAGGTTCGGGTCGCCGACAAACTGCTCGGCCGCGCCGCTCACCGGGTTGGTCTCGGTGTAGGGCCCGTTGACGCTGCGCAGGAACGGACCGATATCGCCCTTGAGCGCGCCGTCGTAGGTTTTCGGAGTGCCGATGCCGATGTCGCGGGTCATGTTGATCGCGCGGCGACCGGGGGTGTCGACGTTGAACACATCGACACCGTAGGGGTGGGTGATGACGTAGGTACCAGCGGTCGGCACATCCACGCGAATGCGGATCCGCGCAAAGCTGACCTGATCGCCTTCCACCGGCTCTTCGGCGGCGAACGCGGCTTCGACGGCACTCACATAACCGAGATTGATTCCGCGCGCGGCATCCACCAGCGAGGTCTCGCCGGTGAACCAGAACGCTTCATCGGGGAAGTTGGTGGGGAACACGATCGGTTGCGTGTCATCGAACACGCCGGGGGTCGGCAGCAGCGAGCACATGTACGACGGGGCGCCCGGTGTGCTCGGCACGCGGGAGCTGAGTGCTTTGGACAGGCACAGATCCAGGGTGCGACCGTGGGTGTCCTGATACCAGCTGGCGAAACCGCCATTGGCCGGCGTGTAGGGACCCGGGTCGACGGCGAACAGAGCGGCCTGGGCAATGCCCTGGGCCAAGGCGCTCACGACCAGGACGGTCGCGGTTTTGGACAGTAAAGGGTGCATGAGTTAATCCCTCTATCAAAGTACCTGCCCCTTGGGGATGGGTCAGTTGCAGAGGGCTTTACAACTTCCATACCAACGACGGACCAACCGGCCGCAAACGCCCGTGGTGCAAGGCTTGGCGGCTTGGCGTGGGGGGAAAGGGCGCAAGCCCGGATAGGGCGACTGTCCCCAGCATTGGGGATTGTGGGGGCGGGCGCTGCACTGAACTCTGTGGGAGCTGGCTTGCCAGCGATGGCGGACTTCCAGTGCCCAAAGTAGTGACTGACACGACGCCATCGCTGGCAAGCCAGCTCCCACAGGGTTTTGTGGTTATCCGGGGGGCTTGTGGGGCACCCGCATCCGGGCAAACACCCAACCGTGGGCTATAACCCTATAGGGACGTATCGGGAAGTCGCCGCCATGAACATGCAGTCAAAAACGCTACCGATCGAGGAGGGCAGCCAGCGGCTGAACTCGCGCAAGCAGCCGTTCAACCTGTTGCGCTGGTTTTCATTGATCAGCATGGCAGTGATCGGCACCGTGGCCGTGGCGCTCGGGGCGGTGTCGACACGGTTCGTGATCGAGGAAAGCGTACAGCGCGATGCCTTGCTGACCGCACAATTCATTCAGGCGATTGCGGCGGCTGAAGTGCGCCACGTTTCGATCCCCAATGTCCGCACCATGGGCGAACTGCTCGACCCGCGCCAGGACAAGGACTTTCCCGACGTCGACCCGGCGGCCCGGGCCAGCGCCCGGGGCGAATTTCTCGATCACATCGAACACCTGCCGGATGTGATTCTCGCCAACATCTATGCGCCGGACCGGACCGTGATCTGGTCGACCAACCCCGCGCTGGTCAACACCCGCATCCATGCCGACGAAGACCTCGACCGGGCGTTCGATGAAAAGATCCCGGTGTCGGCCAGCTATCACGACGTCGACAAGGGCCGTGAAGAACAGAAGTTCGTGGTACCGCCGGAATACATCTTCATCGAAAACTACATCCCGCTGTTCGACGCCGAGGGCAAGAATGTCACGGCGATGGTCGAGATCTATAAAGAGCCCAAAGACCTGATTGCCCGCATGGAGCGCGGCCTGACGCTGATCTGGCTGGCCACCGCATTGGGCGGCGGACTGATTTACCTGGGGCTGTACTGGATCGTGCGGCGCGCGGCGATCCTGCTGGCAGCCCAGCAAAAACAACTGATCGCCAACGAAACCTTTGTCGCGCTGGGCGAGATGTCTTCGGCGGTGGCCCACAGCCTGCGCAACCCGCTGGCAACCATCCGCTCCAGTGCCGAACTGGCGCTGGAGTTCGACGCAGGGCCGGCGCAGAAGAACATCAAGGACATCATCGGCCAGGTCGACCGCATGTCGAAGTGGGTGCGCGAGCTGCTGCAATCACTGCGACCGCTCAATGACGACCCCGAACCGGTGAACCTGGTGGCATCGCTGCACGACAGCCTGATGGCGTTCGAGCAACAGATCGCCAAGGCTGGCGTGCATGTGGTGTTTCATCCCCAGCAGACGCCGATGGTGCTGAGCCAGCCGGTGCAGCTCACGCAAATCCTCAACAGTCTGCTGGCCAATGCGCTCGAGGCGATGGACAAGGGCGGCACGTTGACCGTCACCCTTGAGCCGGCCGACAGCCATGGGGTCAGCGTGGTGCTCAGCGACACCGGCAAAGGCATGAACGAAGAGCAGCGCAGCATGGCGTTCCGGCCGTTCTTCACCACCAAGCAGGGCGGCCTCGGCGTGGGGCTGGTGCTGGTCAAACGGATCATGGAACGCTTCGGCGGTGGCGTGACGTTGAACAGTCGCGAAGGTGAGGGCACCACCGTTCGTCTGGCCTTTCAGCTCGTCCAGTAGATTGGGGTGAACTTCCCCCAGCAGTGGGTGTCAGGCCCCGGTCACCGGGGAGTGGGGAATGCAACAGCGCGTGCAAGTCCCTGTTACAACTGGAAATGATTTTTTGGCGAGGTAATTGCAAAACACCATCACCCCTTCCTTAGATGAGGCGGCTGGTGATGGACAGAGCAATGCGTGACCCCAAAAAGCTGTTCCTGTTGACGCCACTGAGCGTCTTTCTGATGTTGACCCTCGGCCAGATATCCGGGGTTCGAGCGAGCCCGATCGACGACGAAAATCAGCCGGAGGCATCCGACCCTTCGGCCTATTACGACGAGCCCGCAGACCGCGCCGGTGCACTCAACGCGATCCTGACGATGCCCGAGGCCAACGAAGACTCCTTCGATCTGCCCGACGGGATCAAAGGAACGCGCAACACGACGCGCACGGAGAACATCCTGCCGCCGACCGTCCAGACCAGTTTCAATTACCCCACCAATGGCAAGCCGAGCCCGCTGTACGGTGCCCAGCCGTTTACTCAGCAATTGGTGCTGTTCGAAGAGTTCGGTCCGGAAAAACTCGACCCGACCACACCGGCCGCGCCGTTGAGCTTCCCGCCGGCCGCCATCGGCCCGGCGCCGGCCCAAGACCCGAACAGCATCGCCCGCAGTGCGCCTCCCGGCACGGCGCTGGATGCGTTTTTGCGTCAACCGGGGCTTACGCCGTTCCCGAGTCAGTTCGCCAACGTGGTTGACCGCAACCCTTGGCAGGCGCAGATCGAAATCTTCCTCAACCGTCACATCGGCTCCTCCGCCGAAGGCCGGCCACCGGGAAAAGGCTGGGCTCATCAGCGCTGGAACGAGTTCTACCCGCAAGTGGCCTACAAGACCGTGCAGACCGGTGCGCGTCTGAACGGCGGCCTGCGTGACAGTCGGCAGATGCACGGTTATGCGGTCGGCGAGTTCGGCCCCGGCGGTCTTTACCACAACGTCGCTGGCGTGCCGGCGACCGATGGCACGGCCAAGGGCGTCGATGCGCGCTTCCACCCGGCGATGCCGGTGCAGGATCACAACTCGGTGTGGACCTTCGACGGCACGCTGCCGCCGAAACTGTTGATGGTGCGCTACGGCCAGCCGGTGCTGATGCGGCACTACAACGGTCTGCCGATTGATCCCTCCGCCAACCGCGGTTTCGGTCTGCACACCATCACCACCCACGAGCACAACGGCCACGCGCCGGCGGAAAGCGATGGTTATGCCAACGCGTTCTTCTTCCCCGGCCAGTACTACGACTATCGGTGGCCGATCCAGCTCGCCGGTTACGACAGCATCAACACCAAGGCGGAAGATCCACGCGCTGCATTCCCGTGCGCACCGGGGGAAACCCTGTGGGTCAACGACTTGCAGCCTGCGAAAAAGACCTGCGACCACGGCACCATCAAGATTCGCGGCGACTGGCGCGAAACCATGAGCACTCACTGGTTCCACGACCACATGCTCGATTTCACCGCGCAGAACGTCTACAAGGGCAACGCGGCGATGATGAACTACTACAGCGCCCTGGACCGTGGCAACGAATCGGTGAACGACGGCGTCAACCTGCGTTTCCCCAGCGGCAGCGCCTTGCCGTGGGGCAACCGCGACTACGACGTGAACCTGGTGTTTGCCGATAAAGCCTGGGATCAGCAAGGTCAGCTGTGGTTCAACCCGTTCAACACCGACGGCTTCATCGGCGATCAGGTGCTGGTCAACTGGCAGTGGAAACCGACCCTCGACGTGCGGGCGCGCAGTTATCGCTTCCGCATCCTCAACGGTTCGGTGTCGCGTTACTTCAAGCTCGCGCTGGTGCGTGAAGTCAAAGGCACCGGCGGTGAGTTCCAGGGGCCGAAAAACTCCGGCGTGTCTTACAGCCGCGTGCCGTTCCACATGATCGCCAACGACGGCAATATCATGGAACACAGCGTGCCGTTCGACGGCTCGATGGACCTGGATGCCGACGGCGACAAGCAGAACCACAACGCGATTCTGCCGACCCAGGGCATCGCCGAGCGGTTCGACATCATCGTCAACTTCGCGAAAAACGGCATCAAACCGGGTGACAAGGTGTTCTTCGTCAACCTGCAGGCCCAGGACGACGGCAAAGGCCCGAAAGAAGTGATTTCGCTGGCCGACGTGCTGTCCGAGAAATACCTGCCGGTGATCAAGCAGACCAGCAAGGGGCCGCAGTGGGACAAAGGTGACCCGGTGGTGGGCAAGGTCCTGCAACTCAATGTCAAGGCGTACACCGGCCAGGACCTGGCCATGGACCCGGCGGCCTACGAACCGGCCAAACCGGGCAAGGCCGAAGGCATGGTGATGATTCCGCTGAAGATCCACCGCGACAACGCTGCCGACAAAGCCCTGCTCGCCAAGGCGCTGCACCGCACCTTCATCTTCGGCCGCGCCGACGGCACCGATGAAGCGCCGTGGACGATCAAGACCGATGGCGGTTTCGGCTTCCACATGGACCCGCGCCGCTTGAATGCCTCGACCAAACTCGCCAGCGGCCCGACCGACGCCGGGGTCAGCGGCATCGGCACCCTGGAAGTGTGGAACATCAAGGCCGGCGGCAAGGGCTGGAGCCATCCGGTACACGTGCACTTCGAGGAAGGCATCATCCTCAGCCGTGGCGGCAAGGCACCGCCTGAGTGGGAAAAATGGGCGCGCAAAGACGTCTACCGCATCGGTTCGGAAAACGATGGTCTGGACAGTGTCGAGATGGCGATCAACTTCCGCGAGTTTGCCGGGACCTACATGGAGCACTGCCACAACACCCAGCATGAGGACAACTCGATGCTGCTGCGTTGGGACCTCGAGAAACCCGGGCAACTGCAGTTGATGCCGACACCGCTGCCGAGCTGGGATGGCGTGCGCTACGTCAACTCCGCCGCGCTGCCAACCTTCCGCACTGGCGACGGCCTCGGCCCGCAAGTGACCGTGAAACCATGAGCAGGGAGGGAGCCGACATGACACAGCCAACGCCGCGCTCCCGCGCCCTGGGCATGCACCTGATTCTGGTGCTGGTCACCTGCCTGCTCGGCAGTCAGGTGCTCATCGCCCATCAGGCGCAGCCCGAAGGCGCCAGCGAATCCGCCACCCCGTGGGGTGGCGACTATTTCCCCAACACCCTGCTGACCGACCAGGACGGTCGGCAGGTGCGTTTTTTCGATGACCTGATCAAAGACAAGGTGGTGGTGATCAACTTCATCTTCACCTCTTGTAGCGACTCCTGCCCACTGGAAACCGCACGCCTGCGTCAGGTGCAGAAACTGCTGGGGGACCGGGTCGGGAAAGACATCTTTTTCTACTCGATCACCATCGATCCGCTGAGCGACACCCCCGAAGTGCTCAAGGCTTATTCGCAACGCTTCAAGGTCGGCCCCGGCTGGAAATTCCTCACCGGCGAGTTCGAAGACGTCACCGAGTTGCGCAAGAAACTCGGGCTGTTCATCGAAGGCGTCGACAACGGCCGCACCAAGGATCACAACCTGAGCCTGATCGTCGGCAACCAGAGCACCGGGCGCTGGATGAAAGCTTCGCCGTTCGAGAACCCGTGGATCCTCGCCGACCAGCTCGCCAACACCTTGCAGAACTGGAAACAGGCCAGCACCGAGGAAAGCTACGCCGACGCCCCGCAGATTCGTCCGCCGAGCAATGGCGAAGAGCTGTTTCGCACCCGCTGCGCCTCATGTCACAGCCTCGGCCCGCAGGACGGCGAAGGCATCGGCATGCGCAACATCGGCCCGGACCTGATCGGCGTGACCCGCCAGCGTGATCCGGCCTGGCTCAATCGCTGGATCCGCGAACCGGATCGGGTGCTGGCGGAAAAAGACCCGATCGCACTGCAACTGTTCGAGCAATACGAGCGAATCCCGATGCCGAATCTGCGTCTGGATGAAGCTTCAGCGCAATCGATCATCGACTTTTTGAGTGCCGAAACCGAGCGTCAGCATCCGTCCGTGCAACCCTTGGCCGACGGGGCGTTGACGCCAGTAAAACCGGGTTCTGCGAGCGACGCGGTGAGTCGTATGCAGTAGCGGCTAAATAGCATCATTGAACCGTGTGTCACGGTCATTGCCACCTACACTCATTCGAGAAGGCGGCTGTAACGGGCTCGACACAAAAACGCCAGGGCATTCCCATGCAGCGACTGGAAGAACAAAAAACCGCAGCGCCGAACGTAGCGTTGGCAGCCATCAAGAGTTGGGGCGGGCAGTTCAATCTGCTGCGCTGGTTCTCGCTGGCCAGTTTTTTCATCATCGCGGCCGTGGCGCTGGGGTTGGGGTATATCTCCACGCGCTTCGTGGTCACCGAAAGCGTGGAGCGCGATGCACTGCTCACCGCGCAATTCGTGCAGGCCATCGGCGATGCGGAAATGCGCCACGCCAACATCACGCCGCAACGCACCATGGGCGAGATGCTCGACCCGCGCCAGGACGGGAACTACCCCGACGTCGACCCGCTGTCTCATGCTGCGGCCCGTACCGAGTTTCTCGATCATGTCGAACACTTGCCGGACGTCCTGCTGGCGACGGTGTATGCCCTGGACCGCACGATCATCTGGTCGACCAACCCCGAGCTGATCAACGTCAAGATCGAAGATGACGACGAGCTGGACGAGTCATTCGAAATGAAGGTGCCGGTGTCTTCCAGCTACCACAAGATCGACGACGAAAAACCCGAACAGAAGCTGTCCCGCGAACCCAAATACCTGTTCATCGAAAACTACATTCCGATGTTCAACGCCGACAAAAGCAAAGTCGTCGCCATGGTCGAGATCTACAAGGAGCCGGCGGATCTGGTGGACCGCATCGACCGGGGTTTCGCCTCGATCTGGGCAGCGACGATTCTCGGCGGCGCGGCGATCTACCTGGGGCTGTTCTGGATCGTGCGGCGTGCCTCGACCTTGCTGCAGAGCCAGCAGCAGCAACTGATCAGCAACGAAACCTTTGTCGCCCTGGGCGAGATGTCCTCGGCGGTGGCCCACAGCCTGCGCAATCCACTGGCGACCATTCGCTCCAGCGCCGAACTGGCTCAGGAAATCGCCAGCCCCGGCGCGCAGCGCAACATCGGCGACATCATCAGCCAGGTCGACCGCATGTCGCGCTGGGTCCGCGAGCTGCTGGTGTCGTTGCGCCCGATGAGTGACGACGGCGAGGCGGTGGAATTGCTGGCGGCGGTCGAAGACACCCTGGGAGCGTTTGACGCGCTGATCCGGCGCAATGGCGTCGAAGTGCGATTCACGCCACAAAATTGCCCGCCGGTCGTCAGTCAAAAGGTGCTGCTGACGCAAATACTCAATAGCCTGTTTGCCAACGCCCTGGAAGCGATGCCCAAGGGGGGCGTACTCAGTGTCGAGATTGAAACACCGCACACCGGTCATGTGCGCATGACCCTGAGCGACACCGGCAAAGGCATGAGCGCGCAGCAGCAACAGCTGGTGTTCAAGCCGTTTTTCACCACCAAGCAGGGCGGCCTCGGGGTTGGCCTGGCGTTGGTCAAAAGAATCATGGAGCGGTTTCAGGGGTCGGTCGTGCTGACCAGCCGCGAGCAGGAAGGAACCCGCGTCAGTCTCAACTTTAGAGTGGCATCGGGAGGGGAATATGGAACACAGCATTCTGCTGGTCGAGGATGACGAACTGCTGGCCGAGAATATTCAGACCTACCTGGAGCGCAAAGACTTCGAGGTGACGGTCTGCCACTCGGCCGAGGACGCGCTGGGGCAACTGGAAAGCTTTATGCCGGACATCGTCCTGACGGACAACTCGCTGCCGGGCATGAGCGGTCACGATCTGATCCAGAAGCTGCGCATCAGCGCGCCGGAACTGAAAGTGATCATGATGACCGGCTACGGCAACGTCGAAGACGCGGTGGTCGCAATGAAGGAGGGCGCCTTTCATTACGTCACCAAACCGGTTGCGCTGCCGGAGCTAAAACTGCTGCTGGACAAGGCCCTGGCTACCGAAAAGATGGAACGCACGCTGTCGTTCTATCAGGAGCGCGAGGCGCAGAAATCCGGGGTGCAGGCGCTGATCGGCGAATCGGGGCCGATGCAGTACCTGAAGAACACCATCGGCCAGTTGCTCGACGCCGAGCGGCGCATGGCCAATGGCGATCTACCGCCGGTGCTGGTGGAAGGCGAAACCGGAACCGGCAAGGAACTGGTGGCCCGCGCGCTGCATTTCGACGGCCCGCGCAGCAAAGGCCCGTTCATTGAATTCAACTGTGCGTCGATTCCGTCCAACCTCGTGGAATCGGAACTGTTCGGCCACGAGAAAGGCGCGTTCACCGACGCCAAGGATCGCCGGGTCGGGCTGGTGGAGGCCGCTGATGGCGGCACGCTGTTTCTCGACGAGATCGGCGAAATGGATTTGCTGTTGCAGGCCAAGCTGCTGAAGCTGCTGGAGGACCGTACCATTCGCCGGGTCGGCTCGGTGAAGGAGCGCAAGGTCAACCTGCGGGTGATCAGCGCCACCAATTGCAACCTTGAGCAGATGGTCCAGCAGGGCAAGTTCCGCCGCGATCTGTTTTTCCGCCTGCGGATCATCTCGATCAAGGTGCCGCGCCTGTACGCCCGTGGCGAAGACATCCTGCTGCTGGCCCGGCACTTCCTCGCCAGCCACGGCAAGCGTTATGGCAAACCGAACCTGCATTTCAGCGATCAGGCCGAGGAGCTGCTGCTCAGTTACACCTGGCCGGGCAACGTGCGCGAACTGCGCAACATGCTCGAACAGACCGTGCTGCTGGCGCCGGGCGACACCATCGCCGCGCACCAGTTGAACGTGTGCATGAGCCTGTGCGATGAGCTGCCACCGCAGCATCAGCACGAGGTGCAGCACCCGCACTTCGAACCGCGTCCGGCGAGCAACACCGAATCGATGAACCTGCCGGAAGTCGAGCGCGACATGGTGCGCAAGATGCTCGACAAGACCGACTGGAACGTCACCAAATCGGCGCGCCTGCTGGGCCTGAGCCGCGACATGCTGCGCTACCGCATCGAAAAGCTCGGCCTGGCGCGCCCGGACAAGCGTCAGTGGTAAACGGCGTTGCTGCGTGGATTCGGCGGGCTCAGGCATTCGAGCACGCACGTCGGGTCCAGCACCTCGTCGTTGACGTAAATGCCGCGCTCGGCATCGTAGGTGCGGATGAATACCCGCACCGTCGCATCGGCCACGGTCGGCAGCTGCGAGTCATGGAACACGTGGCGATCCGGGATGACGATGAAATCCTGCGGCGACGCGTCATCGAACGGCCGAGGCGGCTGAGCGGACAGCGACGGCGGAGCGGGGTGGGCAAAAGGCTGATCCGCCCCGTAGTAGTTGAAGTTGCTGTCCAGCGCCTGCACCTGCGTGGCGGCGAGCAGACAGGTGGACAACAGCAGTCGATTGAACATTGGCATGGCAGCACCTGTGGAAGCGTATTTCCCCAAGGCTATTAACTATAGCTGCCCGCGGTGCAGGCGTTGGTGCAGGTTTTGTCGGCTTACAAGTTCGCAACAACCTGTTGCGCGAGGCTGAACTAGACTCGGGCCGCTCAATCAAGAGCATCGTCCGGAGTGCGCCATGGAAGTGCCAAACAATAAAAATGCCGTCGAGAGCAATCGTCAGGCGTGGAACGATTCCGCCCGTCATCACCAGGATTCGCCCGACTGGCAGGCCTTGCTGAGCGAAGTCACGCAGGCTGACTTTTCCTGCCTCGACGACACCCTTCGCGGCTTGCTCGAGCAGGTCGGGGTCGATGGCAAAGACGTCGTGCAGCTGTGTTGCAACAATGGCCGCGAAAGCCTGTCACTGTTCGCCCTCGGCGCACGGAGTGTGGTCGGTGTCGATCAGTCGAGCGCGTTTCTCGAACAGGCCCGCGAACTGAACAAGCGCTCGCCGCACAAGGCCGAATTCATCGAAGCCGATATTCATCATTTGCCTGAATCGCTGCGCGCCCGTTTCGACGTCGCGCTGATCACCATCGGCGTCTTTGGCTGGATGCCCGACATCGGCGAGTTCTTTCGCCACGTCGCCTCGACCCTGAAACCGGGCGGACAACTGGTGATCTACGAGACCCACCCGTTCCTGGAAATGGTCGACCCCGAGGCCGAAGACCCGTTTCGCCTTGCCACCTCGTACTTTCGCGAAGAACCTTTCGTGCAGGAAGAACCGATCGTCTACGTCGGCAAGATCGAACAGCAAGCGGCCAAGTCCTACTGGTTCGTGCACAACCTCGGCGCGATCTTCACCGCCGCCCTCGAGGCCGGCCTGAACATCACGCACTTCAAGGAATACCCGCACTCGAACCGGGAAGAAGTGTACGACCAGTACCAGAACCGCGAGGCGCAGATGCCGATGTGTTTTACGTGGGTGGGGGTGAAGTCCTGACCTGACAATTGAGGTGCGGCGACTGGCCCTATCGCGGGCAAGCCCGCTCCCACAGGATTTATGTCGACCACAAAATACGTGATTGCCGTAGATCCCTGTGGGAGCGGGCTTGCCCGCGAAGGCGGCCGCAAAGCTGCCACAAATCTCAAGCCTGCGCAGCCGCCGTCACCACCGGCCGTCCCGGTTTGCGCAGTGGGTCCAGGCGTGAGCCTTCGTAGCGGGTTTCGCGGAAGAAGCGCCATTTGCCGAACAGGCAATAGACGTGCATGACGCGGCCCTGTTCGTGGTAGCCCATGCGGATGTGCAGTTTCAGCGCGGGGATGTTGTGGGTTTCGCAGACGTCCACCACCTTGTTGCAACCCTGGGCGGCCATGGCTTCCCAGAGGGCGACCTGTACGTCCACCGACAGGCTGCTGCCGAAGTAGGCGCGGGTCATTTCGCCGCCGAATTCGAAGAACTCGCCGGGTTTGACCGGGAAGGTGCAGCCGTAATAGTGGCGGTCGTGGTAGTCGCGAATGCTGCCCCAGATGAACCCGACCGCATGGCCGTCGGCGTCCAGGTACATGTGCCCGGTGTGGCCCTCGTTGGCGAGTTCGGCCATGGTTTCCACGCGGTCACCGAAGTGTCTGGCGAACGCGCCGGCATTCTCGGCGGTGATGTCGACTTTGCGCAGGCCGTCGTAGGGGCGCAGCTTGTGCGGCGGTACCGGGCTGACCAGGTCGCGCTCCATCCACAACAGTTCCCAATGGAAGAACACGTAGCGTTTCCACAACGTGCCGAAAGTGCGGCCCAGGCCTTTTTGCTTGATACGTTCGCGCAGCTTTTCAATGACGCTCATGATGCCCTCCGTGGCCGAAGCCCGGGTGTTGTGGATGACGCTTTTGTGGGTATAGATCAGCCCTGCAAGTCCATGTCAAAGCGCCAGCTTTGAAAGTATTGCAAGTTGTGTAACGGTTCAGAGTGCCGCGGCACCGCGTAGAAAATCCTTGTTCAGATCGGCATAGGAAACCCGAGGAACGCCCGCCAGCCGCTGCTCTAGCACGCGGCTCAGTGACTCTCCGGGTTGCAGATAGGCATCGCCGAAATCCGCACCGAGCTGGTTCGGATGGGCGACGATTTCCAGCACGCCGTCGGTCGGCGCGGGGGCGTTGCGCAGGTCCACCGGGGTGCAGACGTAATCAGCCGTGACCCCGGCCAATCCCTGCAAACGGCGGTTGAGCAAACCCTTGAACAGGCGCTTGGGCAGGCTGAGGTTTTGCCCCAGGTTGCGCGCCAGGCGCACGGGCACACCTTGATGGGCGGCGAAGCGCGCGACGATCTCGCCGATCGGCCAGATGTTGTGCACGTGCTGATGTGAGTCGATGTGGCTGGGACGCACGCCGTGATCGACGCAGCGCTGCCACTGCGCCTGCAATTCTTCCTGCACCGCCTCGCGATCTTCACGGCCCAGCCACAGGCTGTGGCGAGGCAGGTTGAGGTCGAACACGCCGTGGCTGTCGCAGAAGGTGCGACGTTCGAGAATGGCCCGGCTCAAGGGCCGGCCATAGGTCAGGTTGAAGTGCAGGCCGATCCGGCCTTCCAGCAGCGGCAGTCGGGCCATGGCGCAGGCCGCTTCGAACGCCGGCATGTTGGCCATGGCGGTGGCGGAACTGATGACCCCGGCCTGGAACGCACCGAGGATCACCGCGTTTTCGTTCGGGCTCAGGCCGAAATCGTCAGCGTTGACTATGACTTGGCGAGGCATGTTCGCCCTCCTTGGTGGGGTTGATCACAGGTGTCGCAATGACCGCCGATTTGGCCGCCGCACGCTTCGCCCGCCATTGTTGCAACCCAGGCTTTAGCCGGTGCCAGACGCGCAGCCCCAGCCCCAGCAACAGGCCGCTCGGGCGCCACGAGTAGGAACTCCAGCGCCAGTGCTCCAGTTGTCCGGTCATGCGTTCGTGCAGTTGATGGCTGGAGTTTTCCAGGCTGACCCGCGAGGCATCGATCCAGCGCCAGTTGTCGTCCAGCCCCCAGCGAATCCATTCCTCCAGCAACACCCGGCCGCTGCCCAGATCGGCGTATCGCGGCAGGAAGGCGAGGTTGTAATCGTAGAGCCGGCCCTGTTCGAACAGGCCGAGCCGATAGCTGATGCAACGTCCATCCAGCTCCAGCATCACCACGCGCACCCGGCCCGAAGCGGCGAGGGCGGTGAAGGCGTTTTCCATGCAGCGGCGGCTGCGTTCGCTGGCAAAGATCCCGACGCCTTCGTCGCCTTTCCAGCTCACCGCTTCGACTTCGCTGATGGCCAGAAGCAACGGGCCCATGCTGGTTGCGTCGGGAATAATCCGCCGGACCTCGGCGCCGCACGCGGCAATCCGCTTGCGCGCCCGACGCAGTTTGTAGCGCGGATCGCCCGAGACTTCCTGGCGGTCGGCGTCGCTGATCAGGTGTACCGGCACCCGGCAGCTCAAGCGACGTTCGCCGGTGGAGCTGTGGGCCATCCATTCGGTGAGTACGCTTTCGTCGCCGACCGGCTCGACGATTTCGTTGAGTTGCAGCAGGGCGTGGGGCACTCGCTGACGAATCAGCCGCAGGGCCTGGCGCATGTCTTCGGCGTTCAGCCGTGATAACAACGCCAGGCGATCGGCCAGCGGATAACCCAGGTGATGCACCACCCGAAACGGCAAACCGAAAAACCTTTCACGGCTCGCCACCAGTGGCAGGCACAGGCGCAATTCGTCTGCTTCCCAACCCAGCAATACATGCAGCCGCTCGTGCGCATCGAGCGCCTGCTCTGCCGCACACAGCCAGTCGAGGCTGTTGAACGGCGTGTGATCCGTCACCCGCAGGCGCAGCGCTTCATAGGCCGCCGCCGGGAAGTCAGGTGCGCACAACGAGGTGCGCCATTCGAATTGCGCCATAGGCTCAGGTCGCCGTTGCTGTGACAGTTGGACGGGAAGGTTTGCGCAATGCATCCAGACGCGAGCCGCTGTAGCGGGTTTCGCGGAAGAAGCGCCAGCGGCCGAACAGCTCATACACATTCATGATCCGGCCCTGTTCGGTATAGCCCATGCGCAGGTGCAGCTTGAGCGCCGGGATGTTGTGGAACTCGCAGACGTCCACGACCTTGTCGCAGCCCTGGGCAGCCATGGCTTTCCACAGTTCCAGTTGCAGGTCCACCGACAGTTCGGTGCCCCAGTACGAGCGGGTCAGCTCGCCGCCGAACTCGAAGAACTCACCGGGTTTCACCGGGAACATGCAGCCGTAGTAGTGGCGGTCGAAATAGTCTTGAGCGGTGCCCCAGATGAAGGCCACCGCGTGGCCCTGATCGTCGAGGTGCATGTGCCCGGTGTGATGTTCCCGGGCCAGTTCCGCCATGGTGCCGACGCGGTCGCCGAAGTGGCGGGCGAAGGCGCTGGTGTTGTCCGGGGTGATCTTCACCACCCGCAGCGGTGGGTAGGGTTTGAGACTGTGGGGTGGCACCGGACTGACCAGATCGCGCTCCATCCACAGCAGTTCCTGATGAGAAAAGACGTAGTGCTTCCACACCTTGGCCACGGTGGCCCGCAGGCCTTTCTGTTTGATGTGATCGCTGACTTTTTGCAGAACATTCATGGTCGTTGCTCCTGATGGCGAGTCATCGCGCGGCCAGAGGCCAGCGCGGCCGGACATCAACAGGGCGGTCATGAGGCGCTCCAGCTCAGGGCAAACAGGGTCTGCCCCGGCAGCTCGAAGCGCACTCGACCGTCCTGACAGCGGAAAGGTGCGTCGCGGCTGCGGTTATCGGCACCGAAGTAGCGCAGCGCGCCGTTGTTCAACGGGCATTTGGCACCCGCCAGGTCGACACGCTGCAAACGCGTGCCCTTGTTCACGCCGAGCAGGCCGCGCTGATCGTCGCCGGCCATCGCCAGCACATCGACTTCGAACGCGTCGTTCTCCAGCCACAGCACGTTGTGCAGCCAGTGCTGCTGGATGAACTGCTGGGCCAAGCCCACCGGTTTCAACTCGAAGCGGTCATCGCCCAGCACCCGCAACATGCCTTTGGGGTATTGCGGCTCATCGGCGGCCTGGAACCAGTTGAGCATCGTCAGCAAGCCGTCCTGGGAGGCGTTGATCACCACCGAGGCCCACCACAGCGAGGTGAAATGAGTTTCCTGATCGTAGGGGCTCAGGCTCGAGCCGCTGGACAGGTTGGTCTGGTCCAGCAGCAAGGCCTTGCGCGGCTGACCCTTGGCGTCGAGGCCGACCAGATCCGCCGCGCGGCGCACACTGTCGCGGTACACGCGAGTGGCGAGCAGGTCGCGAATCATCCATTCGTGCCAGGCCAGCGCATCGACCTGATCGGCGGATTCACTCAGCAGGCGCCGGGCCCAATCGATGCCACGCTTGTTCGCCGCGTTGTTGGCGAACGGGCCGTTGACCAGCCGCGAACTGGCCGGCATCGCAATGCGCACGCCGGCCTTGGCATTCGCAGGATCGCTGCGCACCTGTCGGGCCATGCTGGTGAAGATCGAACGGTATTGCTCGTAACTCGAGTAATTGAGGTTGGGTTCGTCGGCGAACCCGATGTAGTGCGTGCCTTTGCCGCCCAGCGCACGGGTGCCGGCGAGCCAGGCGTCGAGGCCGTTGTTGCTTTGCACGTCGGCGCGCAGATCGGCCTGACGCTGACTGCCGGCGAGCAACGTGATGTCCTGGCGAATGCCGAAACGATCCTGATAGACCTGACGAAACGCATCTTCGAAGTGCGGCTTCTTCGCCGTCACGTCGACGAAACTGTAGTAACTGGCGGCCGTCGGTTTCAGCGCGTCGAGAAGCGGATGGCTGGCGGGCGGCGGCATCACGTAGGGCAGGGCGATGCCCAGATCCGGGGTGCGGCCGAGTACTTTGTCGTGCAGGGTCAGGCGCGTCTGGCCATCGTCTTCGTGCAGCGGTTTGAGCTGTTGCGGGGTCTGGGCGAACAGATTGGCCGTCCCATCGAGCCAGAACGCCGCTTTGCCACTGCCTTGCAGACGCAGGCGCCAGACCTGCTCGCGCTCGCTGACCGGCAACGCCACCTGATCGAACTGCCAATAGGCACGATAGGGTTTCAGCGCCAAGGACAGCTGTTGTCCATCGCCGACCCGCTGCGCTTGCAGGGCGCTGACCCCGCCGTGGAATTTGCCCGCCAATATTGCGTGCTCACCGGCGGCGACCTTGAAATACAGTTCATCGCCGTTACGGGTTTCCGCGCTGAAATGCACCTTGGCCGGGGCGAACAGGGCCACGGTGTTTTCGTCGTGTTCGACCCGGTAACTGCGGAAGCTGTAGCCGGGGATTTCCAGCTGATAACTCGCGGCGCCCGGCGCCAATGGCCAGCTCTGACTGCCACGGGTTTCACTGGCCTTGATGAAGCGCTCGCCCTGCAATTGGCCCCGGCCGTCGAGCAGGAAGATGTGCTCTTCGTTGGCCTCCGCCTGCCACGCCGGCGCCCAGCGCACGGTCACCGTGTCGGGGCGATCCGCTTGCAGGTACAGGCTGCCGTCGCGAATGTCGCCCCAGCGCATCGCCGCCGCGAAGGCGTCCAGCGACAGGCCGAGACCGAGCAGCAGGGCCAGGCCTTTCATGCCGCTTTCCGTCTTTGCAGCATCAGCCACATCGGCGTGAGGTCGCTGGGCAGAATGATCAGGGTTTGCCAGAACGCCACGCCGCTCAACCGGCAGTACAACACCAGCATTGCCACGGTCACCGCCAGATAGGCAATCGACGACGCCGCCGCCGCGCCGACGATGCCGTAGGCCGGAATCAGCAGCAGGTTCAGCGCGAGGTTAAGCAGCGCGCCGATCCCCATCAGCAGCGACACCGTGCCGGGGCGATTCTTGCCGATCAGATCCAGGCGCAGGATGCTCGCGTAACAAAGACCCAGCAGCCCCGGCAGCAACGCTAGCAGCGCCGGATACGCCGGTTGGTAGGCGACGCCGAACAGGGTGACGATCAGCCATTCGCCGATCACGGCCATGGTCAGGCAGGCGCCGAGCATCACCGTGGCGGTCAGGCGCAAGGCCAGCGGCGTGACTTTGTCCATGCCTTCGTCCTGTTGCAGCAGGCGTTTCATCAGCGGCGTGGTCACCGCTTCCGGGACGATCAGCAGCAGCTCGGCGGCAGCACTGGCCATCGCGTAATGACCGAGCGCCGTGCTGCCAAGCAGGGCGCCGATGAACAGGTAATCGGAACGCAGGATCACCTGCTGAAACAGCAGATCGGGATGACTGCGCGCACTGAAGCGCAGCAGTTCGTTCTGGCTCGCGCGATCCCATTGCAGCTGCAACGGTTGCGCGCGTTTGAGCCACAGCCAGCCGACCAGCACCACCAGACTGATCCCGGCCAGCCAACTGATCAGTGCGGCTTCAAGGGCCGCTTCTTTCCACATCCAGAACAACGCGAGAAACAGCAACAGCGGTGCCAGGGATTCCACCAGCCGCAAGGCATTGAAAGCGACCACGCCGCCGGACGCATTGTGCAAGGTCAGCAGGCCGCTTTTGAGCACGGTCAACGGCACCGCCAGCAGCAACAGCCACGCCAGCAGACCGAGTTGCATCGTCACGTCCAGTTCACTGCCGAACTCGCGCACCAGCGCTACCACCAGCAAGGTCAGCAGGCCTGCCAGCAAGCAACCGAACACCAGCACTTGCGCGAGCAACAACCCCATCGGCCGTTGCTTGGCGGCCTGATAACCGACCGCCGAATTCAAGCCGCCGCTGGTCGCGGCGCTGATCAGGTCCGGCAGGGTGCTGAGCAGGGCGAACAACCCCCGTTCGCTGGGGCCGAGAATCCGCGCCAGCAGCACATTCCTCAGCAGGCGCAGGGCGATCATCGCCAGTTTGGTGCCCATGCTCAGCGCCAGATGCTTGAGGTAACTGCCTCGACTCATGGCCGCGCCCCGCGAAAGATCCGCAACGACAGCAGCTCCGGATTGCGCGCGGTGCGCTGGCTGACACCGAAGCGCGGCAGGTTCAGCGGATCGCCGTTGCCGCGATAGATACCGCTGCCGGTGCCGAGCGCGAAGGGGTAATCGTGATTGGCGATCTGTTCGCGCACCCGCTCATCGTTGTCACCGTTGGGGTAGCAATACACCGGCAGCGGCCGGTTGCAGCCGTTGTGCAGGGCATCGCGGCTGCGGCTGATTTCTTCGCTCAGGCGCACGTCGTCCAGGCCGGTGAGGATCGCGTGGCTGGCGCCGTGGGGGCCGAAACGCACCAGACCGGAAGACTCCATCGCCCGCACCTGATGCCAGTCCAATGCCTGGGGTTGCGACTCTTGCGGGCATTCGTCGGTCAGGCGTTCGAGCATCATCGGGTCAAGCGCTTTAAGCCCTTGCAGGTAATGCAACAGCGTCAGGCTGCGCCGATCCACATCGATGTCGTCCAGCAGCACCGGCACTGGATGATGGATCGACTGCAAATATTCGATCAGGTGCATGCGCGGTTTTTCGCCGTGGCTGCCCCACAGGGTTTCGCCGATGCTTTCCCACCAGAAACGCTGACGGCTGCCGATGAAATCGGTGGAGAGAAAAATGCTCGCCGGCACCTGATGTTTCTGCAGCAACGGGAAGGCGTTGGCGGCGTTGTCGCGCCAGCCGTCGTCGAAGGTCAGCGCCACTTGCGGACGCTCCGTGCGCAAGGCGTTGGGCTGGAGGATTTCCATCAGCGGCACGCAATCGAAATGCTTGCGCAGCCACACCAGCAGGTGTTCGAAGGCCTTGGGCCCGACACAGAGTTCGTTGCGGTGCGGCAGGTCGGCGGCGCGGTCGTTGGACAGCACCCGGTGCAACATCAGGATCACGCCGGCGCCGTGCAACTGGTTTCGCCCCACGGACGAGTTGAGATAGAGCCAGCCGCTGGTGCGTTTAATCAGTTGTTTGATCGCCATGGCTCTATCCCTCTCAACGGTTTTGGTCAGGGTTCCACTGGGCGTAACGCTGGCCGCGCAGGAACTGCCACAGGCCGATGCTCATGCCCGCCAGTGTCACCAGCAGGAATGCCGCAAGGCGGAACGGTTTGGGCAAGCGGTGTTGCGAATCCAGCAGTCCGGCAATGGCGATGGCGTAGCCGATCAGTTGCGCGATCAGGCTCAGGCGATAGAAACCGTGCTCTTCCCACAACCAGAAATTGCTCAACAGCAGCGGCAGCAACAGGATCGGCGCCAGGCGGCGGATCAACTTGTGGCTGATCAACGCAATCGAATACAGCCCGTGCCTGAACGGATTGAGCAGTTCGCTGCGTTGCGCCAGGCTTTGCAGCCCGCCGACGGTGACCCGCTGGCGACGGCGGAATTGCTTGTCGGCTTCGTCCACGCCGTGGTCGATCACTTGCGCTTCGGGCACGTAGACGATGCGTTTGAATTTCACCGGGGCGCAGGTGCTGATGAAGAAATCATCGTTGACCTCCGCCGGTACGTTCTCGAACAGTTCCCGGCGCAGGGCGAGCAGGGCGCCGTCGGCGGAGACCATGCAACCGGTGCGATTCTCGACCCGGCGCAACCAGCCCTCGTAGTGCCGGTAGAGACTGTCGCCGACACTCAAACCACCGCCAGTGACCGGAATCACCATGTGCCCGGCGCAGGCGCCAACCTGCGGATCGCTCAGGGGCGCCAGCAGGTAGCCGAGGGTTTCCCGCGACCATTGGTTGTCGGCGTCGGTGAACACCAGAATGTCGCCGGTGGCCAGTGCTACGCCGGCATTCAGCGTGGCAGCCTTGCCCTGGCGGGGCAGGTCGAGCACGGTGATTCGCGGGTCGACGACCTTGTGCGCGCAGGCCACGGTGTCGTCGGTGGAACCGTCGCTGGCCAGAATGATTTGCAGGGTCGCCGGCTGATAATCCTGGGACAGCAACGAGCGCAGCTTGTGTTCGATATGTCGCGACTCGTTATGGGCGGCGATGACGATGCTGATGTTCAGCGGCGGTGCCGGGCTGTGGCGCCACGCCGGAAACAACGGCGCGAGCAGCGTCAGCAGCAGCGGGTAGCCGACATAGGCGTACACCGGCAACAGCAGGCACAGCCAGAAAATGAATTCAGCCACGGGCAGGCCTCCTGGCGTTCCAATGACACAGACTGAGAATGAATGCGGCGCCCGCCAGGTGCAGGCGCACCCAGTGCAGGCCCCACAGTTGCAGGGTGAAACCTAGGTCGTGTTGCTGGCGGCTCTGGCGCACGCTGAGCACCAGCCCCGGTATCAGCGTCAGCATCACCATGACTGCGGCGTGATGGGGAAAGCCGTCGAGCAGGGCGGAAATCGCCAGGAAATCCAGAATCCAGACGATGATCGACAGCATCGGAAACCGCAGCAGGCGCAGGCTGAAGCCGTGACTGCGCAGCAGTTGCAGGTGACTGCCCTGGCGCCACAATTCCTTGCCCATCCATTCGCGCCAGTTCATTTCGTAACCCCAGTGCAGGGCCACGCTTTCGTTGACCGAAAGCAACTGGGCGCCCCGTTCGCGCAAGCGCAGGGTGAACTCTTTGTCTTCGCCGGTGCGCAGGGTTTCGTTGAAGCCGCCGACCTTGTCGAACCAAGGCCTGCGCATCAGCAGGTTGGCGCTGGGCAGCCAGTCGACCACATGGGCGGCGTGGTTCGTCGGGCGCAGGGTCCGGCGTTGCCATGCGGTGGCGTACCACGGCGCGGCGGCGGGCGTGTGCAGGTCCAGACCGAACACGTCGGCCTGGCCTTCGGCTTCGAGGGCGAACAATCCCGTGAGCCAGTCTTCGGGCATTTCGATGTCGGCGTCGATAAACGCCAGCCATTCACCGGTGGCGATGGCCGTGCCGCGATTGCGCAGCGCGCCGATCAGCAGGCCCGGCATCACCAGCACATGGGCGCCGAACTGTCGGGCGATCTGCGGGCCGTCGTCGCTGGAACCGTTGTCGACCACGATCAGCTCGCACTCGACATTTGCCGCGTGGGCGGCTTTCTGCGCGGCCAGCAGGGTTCGGCCAATGTGTCGGGCTTCGTTGTACATCGGGATGACGATGCTGATCCGGCTCATGCTTTGGCCTCCGTCATCGGTGCCTGCTCGGCTTTCAGGCGCAGGACGCTGGTCAGCGCGAGCATGATCCACAGGTATTTCTGGTTCGGCGCGCTGAGGAACATCAGGAACAGCGTCAGCGACAGGAAACTCACCCCGAGATGGGTCATCAGATCCGCCTGTTGCCAGTTGCGCCGCAGCATCCATTCCTTGCGCGCACGCATCAGGTTGTACAGGCCAAGCGCGAGCATACCGACGAACATCAAACCGGCGGGAACCCCCAGTTCGCTGAAGATTTCCAGGTAGGTGTTGTGCGCCCGGCGGTACAGGTCGCCGATTTTGCGGTTGGCGGAAAACGCCTTGGCGTAGCCGGTGGTGGCGTAGTGCAGCGGGAAGGTGCCGGGGCCGGAACCGAGCAGCGGGTTTTCGCGGATCATCTGGCTGCCGACCACGATGTACGAGGCGCGGCGGCCGAGGGATTCGTCGTTGTGCCCCTTGGCGCCGGCGCTCAGGACGCTGAGGGACTGGATGCGCGCGATGTAGCCGGCAGGCATCGCATAGATCGCCAGCGGAATCACGATCGCCGCGCCGAGCATGGCAAAGCCGAGATGACGAGGACGAATCCGCGCCAGTTGCGCGCGGTAGTGCCAGCAACCGATCACCAGACTCAAGGCCAGCACCACCAGCCCGGAGCGCGATTCGGTCTTGGTCATGCCGCCGAGCAACAGCAGGCAGCAACCGCCCCAGAACAGCCGATGCAACAGGTTCGGGCTGCGGATCACCAGCAGCAGCCCCAACGGAATGGCGAAAGCGATCAGCAGGGCGAAGGCGTTGGGGTCTTCGAGCAGGCCGGCGGCGCGGCCCTGATCCTGGAACTTGGTGGAGAACATGGCCATGGCGCAGGTCATGCTGACGGCCAGGGTTACCAGCCGGGCGAACAGGTCGAGGTTCAGCTCGCGGCCGATCAGCAGAGTGATGACAAACAGAATCAGGCCGACACTGATTTCCCGCAGGTGGCCGAGCGACATGCCCATGTCATCGGTGTTGAGCAGGCTCAGAAAGTACAGCGCCATAAAGGCGATCAGAAAGCGCCAGATATTGCTGCGCAGGCGATCCGAGGGAATCTGGTGCATCGCCAGTTGCAGCATCAGGATCACCGCCAGCGAAGCACCGATCAGTTTGCTGCCGGACAGTGAGCTGTCCTTGAAGAAGCCCTCGAACGGCACCAGGGCGGCAATGCCGAGCAGGCCCCAGGTCGGTTTGCGGTACAGCACCGCGAATCCCACCAGACCGAGCACTGCGCCCGGTGCGAGGTAGGGCCAGGGGCTGGCCAAAAGAGCGATGCAGACCAGGCCCAGCAGACTGACGATCGAGAGCGGGAAAATCATGCGCGTGCCTCCCGTGCCGTGCGGATGTACAGCTGCGACCAGCGTTCGGCCAGGGCCTTGAGGTCGTAGCGGTCCTGTTGCGTGCGTTTTGCGTTGTCGCGCAGTTGCCGCGCCAGGCCAGGCTCGGACAGCAACGTGTCGAGCTGGCGGGCCAGGGCAGCGCTGTCGGTGGGGGCGGCGAGCAAGCCGTTGTGGCGGTTCTCCAGCACATCGGGAATTCCGCCGACGCCGAATGCCACCACCGGTACCCCGGCCTGCATCGCTTCGAGCAGAATCATCGGCGTGCCTTCGGTGCGCGAGCTGATCACCAGCGCATCGAGTTGCTGCCACCAGTGCCGCATGTCGGTCTGGTAACCCGGCAAGCGGATGCGTTGCTGCAAACCGGCGGCGTCGATCCGCGCCTGCAAGTCTTCGCGTTCCGGGCCGTCGCCGAGCATCACCGCGTCAAGTTGCGGGTGCTGGTGACACAGCGGGATCAGCGCGTCGAGAAACAGGTCCGGGCCTTTCTCACTGCTCAAACGCCCGACGTAACCGGCGAGCCAGCGTTGCCGGGGCGCATCGCAAAGCAGCGCGACGGCTGCCGGCAAACCGTTGGGGATCACCTGCAACTTCTCCGCGCGTACGCTGGCCTGGCGATGCAACACCGCGATGCTTTCGGCGACACACACCACCCGATCCACCGACGCCGTGCGGCACAGTTGCAGGCTCAGCCAGGTGTAGAACTTCTGCTTGCGGCTGCGCGGGGTGAAACCGTGTTGGGTAATCACCAGCGGCAGGCGCAACAGCGTGGCGCCGACCCAGCCGAACAACAGGCCTTTGAAATTGTGCGTGTTGATCAATGGCCGTTCACTGCGCCGCTGACGCAAGTGCCGCAGCAGGGCAGCGAGCCCTGCGCAGCCTTGCGCATCGACGCCGGCCTGGCGAAAGCGCGCGATCAATTCCGGCGGCGCATCGAGGAACAGCACCTGGTGCTGCCCCGGTGTCGCCAGGCAATGATCGAGCAACATCCGCTCGGCCCCATAGAAGCCACCGCTGCTGAGCAAGTGCATGATCGGCAGGGCGGCATTCGGGGAGGACGGCGTGTTCAATTGCGCACCCAGTGCACGAAGCTTGGCACCGTCCAGTTCCTGTGCGGGTTGCTCGGTTGCGCGTTCTGATCGTTGATCACCAGCAGCACCGGCAGGCCCAGTTCGTGGCTGATTTGCGCCGGATGTTTGAAGCGGTGATCGAAGAACTCACGCACGTAGACCAGCGCAATCGCCAGCAGCAGACCGGTAAACAGCCCGAACGGAATGATCAGCATCGGTTTGGGGAACGCTGCTTCGGTCGGCTCGAACGGTGGGCTCAACACCCGGGCGTTGGACAGGTCATCGCTCAGCGAGCGGGTGGTGCTGCTTTCGGCGAAACGCTGGGCGTAGGTCGAGAAAGCAGCGTGCATGGCATCGATTTCGGTGTCCATCTGCCGCAGCTTGCTCTGGGTTTGCTGCAGCTCGTGGATGCGGTTCTTGAACTCGGCGATGCGCGCGGTTTTCTGATCGATCACCTGCTGGACCACCGCCAGATCGTTGGTGCGTTCCTGGATGCGGTTGCTCACGACCTTGAGGAACTGCTGACGGGTACGGGCAATCTGCTCGCGGGTCAGCAGCATCGGCTCGCTGCCGGGCTGGAACACGGCCAGATCGTTCATGTAGCGGCTGACTTGCGTGGTCAGTTGCTCGCCCATCTGTTTGATTTCCCGGTCCTCGAACGCCACGTTGTCGACCGTGGTGGTGAAGGTGTAGGGGAAGGTGTAGTCGTTGAGTTTGTTGTTACTGGCGGCGGCCAGCGCGGTTTTCAGGTACTCGAGCCAGCGCTGGCTTTGCAGCAGGCGGTCGCGGTACAGGTTCAGCGCCTGCTCTTCGGTGTTGATCGCGTTCAGGCGGAAAGTGATTTCCTCCTTCGGATCCGACGCGCCGACACTTTCCAGCAGTGCCTGGCGATTGGCTTCCAGTCCATCGAGGCGCACCTGATACAGGTGTTTCTTGGTTTCGTAGAAGGACTGCGGCAGGTCGATCGATTGCAGCGCCTGACGGCTCACCAGATAGTTCTGCAACAGGGCGGCGACGAAAGTCGTGCCTTGATGCGGGTCCGGGAAGCTGTAGACGATCGAGATCACGTTGGAGCCGGGCAGGGTCTCGATCTTCAGGCTGTCCATGGCTTGCTGGGTCAGCGCATCAAGTGCGGTGTCGCGCACCGGATCGGTTTCAAGCCCGAGGGTGTTGCGCACCGGGTTGATCACGTACTGGCGCAGCGGCGAGCTGATGTAGCGCTTGAACGGCTCGCTCACCAGTTTGTTGAACAGGCCGGGCGAAGGGGTGTATTCGCCCTTGTCGCGCAGTTCGCTGATGGTCTGACGGATCAGCGCCGGCGAGCGCAGGATGTTGCTCTCGGTTTCCATGTCCGCCAGCGACGGCGGGATGAAGGTGGCGTTGTCCACGGTCAGCGACGTGGTGGCGTCGCCCTGTGAAAGCTTTTTCGACTGCACGATCACCTGAGCGGTGATATCGAAGCTCTGTTTGAGCAGCAGCGGCAGCACCAGCGCGATCACCGCAAAGATCAGGAAGACCCGTTTCACCAGTTGCTTGTTGGCGAAGAAGATCCTGAAGAACTCATGCAGGTAGTTTTCCTTTGGATTCATGATCGGTCACCTGAGAGTCAGTTGTTGTTGCTGTCTTTGTTGTCGACGCGATAGCCGAAGCTGAAGCCCACGCCCTGGAACAGCACCACGTCGGCCAGTTGCCTCGCGAGCTCGCCGGCGCTGGCCAGTTTGGTTTTGGGCACGTACAGCATGTCGTCCGGTTGCAGGTAGGCGATTTGCGGCGCCTCGCCCGACAACGCTTTCTCGACGTCGTAACGCACGGCCTGCACCTGATTGCCGTTGCGCCGCATGATCACCACCGAATCGAGCCGCGCCTTGACGTTGGTGCCGCGGGCCAGGGTCAGCGCCTCCAGCACCGACACCGGCCGGCGGATCGGGTAGGAGCCCGGCTGGCCGACTTCACCCAGCACGTAGATCTCGTTGCCGGCGGTGGACTTGAGCAGCACGTCCACGGTCATCCTTCCCGGCAGTTGCGCGTACTTCTTGTTGAGGAAGGTTTCGAGCTGGTTGACGGTCATGCCTTGCAGCGGCACCGCGCCGATTTCCGGGAAGCTCGCGTAGCCGTCGGTGCCGACGGTGATTTCGCGGCTCATGCCGGTGGCCGGGTGGTTGAGGGCGTTTTTCAGGTTCTGCTCGTTGGTCAGCGGGCTGATGATCTGCACCGTCAACTGATTGCGGTTGGGCTGGAACAGTTGTTTGCGCTGATAGGCGCGCTGGATTTCCTGGCGCGCTTCTTCGCTGGTCAGCCCGGCGATTTTCACCGAGGTGTTGGCGCCCGGCAGTTCGATGGTGCCGTCCGGCAGCACCAACTGGTTGCCGTTGAGCTGGCTGGCAGCGGTGAAGTTCAGGCCGATCTGGTCACCCGACTGCACGCGGTAGGCATCCGAGCCGCTGGTGCTGATGTGGAAGATCACGTCCAGCACATCCTGCGGGCGCAGGGTCTGCTCGATCTTCGGCATGTCGGTGGCCTGGGCGTTGGCCGGGGTAGCGGTGAGAATGTTCACCGGCATGTTCTGGGTTTCGGAAGTGCTGGAGCAACCTGCGAGCGGCAGCAACAGCAGCACGAGCATTTTGGCGTTCATGGCGACATCCTTCGCGGTTGCTTACAGGTTTTTGTAGAGCCATTTGGGCATGTAGTACTTGCGCCGGTTGAACACACTGCCGACCACTTTCGCCCCGGCCTGGGTCAAGCGCTGCACGGCTGCTTGCGCGACTTCCCAGCGGGTGTCTTCGGCGCGTACCACGAACACCACGCCGTCGACCTGAGTGCTGATGACCAGTGTGTCGGCGGCCGAATACACCGCGTCGCCGTCGATCACCACAAAGCGGTACTGGCTGCCCAGTTGATCGAGCAACGGGCTCAGGCGCTCGGCGGTCAGGTGCTCCAGGGTGCGGATCGGCCGGCCGTTGGGCAGCACATGGAACGGCAGGCTCGACACCTGCACCACGCAGTCCTGCAACAGCGGCGGGTTGTCCGGGTTGAACAGCAGGTCGCGCAGGCCGCGTTCCTTGCTCAGGTTCAGTTGCTGGGTCAGGTTGCTCGCCGACTGGCTGGCGTCGACATAGAGCACCTGGCCGCTGCTCATCTGCGCCAGTTGACTGGCCAGCGCCAGGGCACTGGTGGTGGTGCCGGCGCCGGGGTTGGCGGCGGTCAGGAACAGGATCCGCAGATCCAGGTCCAGCACGGTCGAGGTCAGGTTCGACTCGCTGGGGCTGGCAATGCTCAGGCTTTTGTTGGTTGAACCGTCCATTAGCTTGCTCCGTGGCCGCTGAATACTTTGAAGGGGGTTTTCAACAGAATCTTCAGATCAAGCAGAAGGCTCTGCTCGGCGATGTAGCTGAGGTCCAACTCAACGCGCTGGTCGAAGTCGATGTTGCTGCGTCCGGAGATCTGCCACAGGCCGGTCATGCCGGGGTAGATCGCCAGACGGGCGAGGTGACTGTCCTTGTAGCGGTAGGCGTTGAACGAGGTCGGGCGAGGGCCGACCAGGCGCATGTCGCCGGTCACCACGTTGATCAGATTGGGCAGTTCATCGAGGCTGGTGCGCCGCAGGAAGCCGCCGATCCCGGTGATGCGCGGGTCCTGGTCGATCTTGAAGTCGATGGCGTCGGCACCATGCTTGTTCAGGTGGCGCAGCGACTCCTTGAGCTCTTCGGCGTTGGCGACCATGGTCCGGAATTTGTACATGCCGAACTTGCGCCCGCGATAACCGGTGCGTTTCTGCACGAACATCACCGGGCCTTTGCTGGTGAACTTGATGGCCAGCGCCAGACCGATCAGCAGCGGCGAAATCATCAGCAGGATCATCAGTGCGCCGAGACAGGCGACCACCCGGTTGGTGCGCGACAGCTGCCACGGCCGGCCACCTTCGCGACCGGTCACCCAGCCCTGGCCCTGGCGATGGATCGCCGCGTCGAGGCGCATTCGCTGTTCCGGATCCATGCGTTTGTCCCGCACCAATTGTTGGATCGGTACACCTTTCTCATGTCCAGTCATGGAGTCCTCCGCTGATGGTCAGCCGCGAGCGGCGCGTGGGCGATAGGCAGTGGGGTAGTAATCGCGGAACCAGGCGATGAATCGCCCCAGTCCCTCATCCAGCTCGATCCGGGGCTGGAACCCGGTGGCCTGGGCCAGATCGCTGGCCTCGGCGCAGGTATTGAGTACGTCGCCCGGCTGCAGCGGCAGCAGCTCGACCACGGCGGTCTGGCCGAGGTGTTTTTCCAGCAGGGCGAGGTAGGTTTTCAGCGCCACCGGGTGCTGGCCGCCGATGTTGAACAGGCGCCACGGGGCCATGCTGCTGGCCGGATCGGGTTGTTCGCGGTCCCACTCGGGATTGGCCCGGGGAGCGCGTTCGATCAGACGCGCGATGCTTTCGACGATGTCGTCGATGTAGGTGAAATCGCGCTGATGTTCGCCGTAGTTGAACAGCTTCAGCGGCGAGCCCTCGCTGATGGCCTTGGCGAACTGGATCGGCGACATGTCCGGCCGGCCCCAGGGCCCATACACCGTGAAAAACCGCAGCCCGGTGCAGGCGATGCCGAACAGGTGGCTGTAACTGTGGGCCATCAACTCATTGGCTTTCTTGGTCGCGGCGTACAGCGACAGCGGATGATTGACGCCGTCCTGCACCGAGTACGGTGTGCGCTGGTTGGCGCCGTACACCGAACTGGACGAGGCGTAGATCAGGTGCTCGACCGGGTGCCGGCGGCAGCACTCCAGAATGTTCAGAAAACCGTCGAGGTTGCTGTCCAGATAAGCCCGTGGATTCTCCAGCGAATAACGCACCCCGGCCTGTGCCGCGAGATGGACCACGACTTGCGGCCGTTCACGGGCGAACAACGCTTCCAGAGCCGACGCATCCGCCAGATCAATCGTTGCGAGCTGGAAATCACCGACCTGGTCGCGCACCCAGTCCACCCGATCGTGCTTGAGCTGCGGATCGTAGTAGCCGTTGAAATTGTCCAGACCGATCACCTGATGCCCGTCGCGCACCAGCCGCAGCACGCAATGAGCACCAATGAACCCGGCCGCACCGGTGACGAGGATTTTCATGGGCGCAACCCGTCAGGCGCGATGTGCCGCAGACCGATGCCGCTGTAGTGCAGGCCGGCGGCTGCGACTTGTTCCGGGTTGTAGAGGTTGCGACCGTCGATGATGACTTTCGAGCGCAACTTGTTCGCCAGCAGCTCGAAATCCACCACGCGGAAATTCTTCCACTCGGTGCAGATCACCAGTGCGTCGGCGTCTTCAAGAGTGTCGTCGCGGGTGGCGCACAGGTGCAGGTCATTGCGGTAACCGTAAAGGCGCCGGCACTCGGACATGGCTTCCGGATCGTAGGCCTGCACGCTGGCGCCTTCGGCCCAGAGTGCATCCATCAGATAACGGCTGGGGGCCTCGCGCATGTCATCGGTGTTCGGCTTGAACGCCAGGCCCCAGATCGCAATGGACTTGCCGGCCAGGCCCTGAGGGAATTGCGCCTTCAGCTTGCTGAACAGGATGTGCCGCTGGCTGTCGTTGACGTCGGTGACGCTGCGCAGCAGTTTCAGCGGCATGCCGTTGTGTTCGGCGGTGTGCAGCAGGGCGCGCAGGTCCTTGGGAAAGCATGAGCCACCGAAGCCGCAGCCCGGGTAGATGAAGTGATAGCCGATGCGCGGGTCGGAGCCGATGCCCTTGCGCACCGCTTCGATGTCGGCACCGAGCAGTTCGGTGAGGTTGGCCAGCTCGTTCATGAAGCTGATGCGGGTGGCGAGCATCGCGTTGGCCGCGTACTTGGTCAGCTCGGCACTGCGGTTGTCCATGAACATCAGTTTTTCGTGATTGCGGCAGAACGGCGCGTACAGCTCGCTCATCTGCTCGCGGGCCAGGTCGTCGCGGGTGCCGACGATGATCCGGTCCGGACGCATGCAGTCGGCGAGGGCGCTGCCTTCCTTGAGAAATTCCGGGTTGGACACCACTCGCACCGCCAGGCCGCTCTTGCCACGCCGCTGCAGTTCTTCTTCGGCGGTGTGCAGCACCTGATCCGCCGTGCCGACCGGCACCGTGGATTTGATGATCAGCGTGCGATCGTCCTCCATGAAGCTGGCGATCTGCCGCGCCACGTTGAGCACATGGCTGAGGTCGGCGGAGCCGTCTTCGTCGGCCGGCGTGCCCACGGCGATGAAGATCAGTGCGGCATGTTCCACCGCATCGCTGGCCTGGGTGCTGAACAACAAACGCCCGGCCTTGATGTTTTCTTCCAAAGTTGCCGAAAGACCCGGTTCGCTAATAGGCGGTACTGCCTGTTGCAGTTGTTTAATCTTGTTCGGGTCAATATCGACGCACAATACGCGATGTCCGACATCGGCAAGTGCGGCTGCTTGTATCAGGCCAACATAGCCCGTACCAAATACGCTCACGTCCATATTGGCGTGCCTCGTAAGACGGTGATGAAAGATCAAAATGGAACTGTCAAAAGGGGTATAGCGCAGCGTGGGGAAAGCATGTCAGCAAAATGACATGTTGCAGGTGTATAACACCCCCAGATTTGGGGGCGAATGGCCATCAAGTGCTTGCTGTAGATGGATTTGTCCCGTCCTTGACATGTTTTTCACATTTCAAAGAAAACGATGGACGGTCACGGACCGCGAAACTCAAGGGTTTTAACGACTTGGGTGTGTCAGATTTGAGTCAATGTTTTTTTGACGCTTTTGCTCAATGTCCGACATTTCTTGCGCTTTGATGGCCCGGTGCTAGTGTCAGAAATTGACCGACAAACGATTGACCGTGCCTTGTCGGACGCACCGCGGAATCGCCATGTTTCGATATTTGAAAGAACTGCTTTTAGTTATTTATCTACTGCTTTATTCCGATTATTACCTTGAACGTTTAAGCGCCATGGGAGTCGGTCCGGCAGTACTTCTTTTTGGCGCGATGTTTTTGGCGCTTACTTTCGCATTATTACTAACGGCCTATATACGTCAGACTTTCATTCGCCACTTGTTCGCATTGGCGATGTTTGTTTCGGCGGTATTTTTCGATGTGTATACGCGGGTCACCGCTGATTACCTGACCTACAGCAGTTTCGTCTCGCTGGTGTACTCCGGCGGCTTCATCCAGGAAGCGGCGTATCAGTACCGGGGGGCGATCATCCATGGGCTGCTCAACGGGTTGCTGCTGTTGTTCGGGATCGGTCTCAAGCCACGACACGCGATCCCGGTGCCCAATGCCTTGCGGATCGCTGCACCCTTGTGCGGTGTGTTGCTGCTCAGCGCGGTGTTGTTCGTGCGCGCCGGCGAGGGCGCGCGCGGGTTGCCGATCATGTACACGCCGCTGGCCTATCTGAACCTGTTCGGCTACGAAGCGCTGCATAACACCGTCGGCCCGCGTGAGCCGGTAACCCTGGCGCGCAATGGCCCGGCGGTCGGCCACGACATCGTGCTGATCATCGACGAGAGCATTTCCGGCAATTACCTGGACATCAACGCGCCGTTCGGCGTGCACAGCAACCTCAAGCAGGCCCGTCCGGGCGTCGAGATCTTCAATTACGGCTACGCGGCGTCCATCGCCAATTGCAGCGCCGACACCAACATCACCCTGCGCTACGGCGGCACGCGCGCCGACTACATGCGGATCAACAGCACGCTGCCGTCGATCTGGCAGTACGCCAAAAAGGCCGGCCTGCGCACGGTCTACATCGACGCCCAGCGCACCGGCGGCAACCTGCAGAACCTGATGAACGATGCCGAGAAAAAGGACATCGACGAGTTCGTGCAGTTTGATCAGACCAGCGTGCGCGACCGCGACATGGCCGCCGCCGCCAAGCTGATCGAACTGCTCAACGACGACCAGCCGGAGCTGGTGCTGATCAACAAGGTCGGCGCGCATTTCCCGGTGCACGACAAATACCCGGACGCCTTCATGGCTTACCGCCCGACCTTGCCCCGCGGGCAGTTCACGGAAGTCGCCGACACCGGTGAGCGAACCGGCTTCAACGGCCAGCCGGATGACTGGGTGCTGTATCGCAACGCCTACAAGAACACCGTGCTGTGGAACGTCGGCGAGTTCTTCTCGCGGGTGTTTGCCCAGGCCAACCTGAACAACGCGCTGCTGATCTACACCTCCGACCACGGCCAGGACCTGCACGAACGCGGCAATCCGGGACTGAACACCCACTGCGGCGGCGATCCGGTGGAGGAAGAAGGGCTGGTGCCGCTGGTGGTGATTCAGGGCGATCAATTGCAGACGCTCGACTGGTCGGCGCAACTGGCGGCGAACAAGGACCGCTCCAGTCACTACAACATTTTCCCGACACTCTTGCAGTTGATGGGCTACGACCTGCCGGGGATCGAAGCGGTGTACGGCAAACCGCTGAGCGTGGCGACGGCGGATGAATTCACCTTCAACTACCGCTTCAACGCGCGGCTGGGGGCCAAGCCCGAGTGGAAACACATCGACCTGAACAGCATCGTCACGCCGGGTGAGGCGCCGACGAGTGTGGCGGTGGGGCAATGATTTATTGGTTGTCCTGGTTGGCCTCATCGCGAGCAAGCTCGCTCCCACATTTGGAATGCAGTTCCCAGTGGGAGCGAGCTTGCTCGCGATGAGGGCGGATCAAACACAGCAGAGTTCAGATCCATTCTTGGTATCCGCTATCCTTGCCCGACACGGATCGATCGGATGGCGGCATGCTCCAGGTTCAAAACGTCTTCAAAAGCTACCTCACCCCGCAAGGCCCGTTGCCGGTGCTGCAAGGCATCGACCTGACGCTCAAGCCCGGCAGCAGCCTGGCGCTGATGGGCGAGTCGGGCAGCGGCAAGAGCACGCTGTTGCACCTGATCGCCGGGCTCGACAAAGTCGACAGCGGCAGCATCAGCAGCGGCGAACATCGGCTGGACCGGATGAGCGAGGCGCAACTGGCCAATTGGCGGCGCAGCGAAATCGGTCTGGTGTTTCAGCAGTACAACCTGATCGGCAGCCTGAGGATCGAGGACAATCTGGCGTTTCAGGCGCGGCTGGCCGGGCGGCATGACCCGCGCTGGCAGCATCATCTGGTGCAGCGTCTGGGGTTGGGCGAATTGCTCAAACGCTATCCCGAACAACTCTCCGGCGGCCAGCAACAGCGGGTCGCGCTCGGTCGGGCGCTGGCCGCGCAACCGAAACTGCTGCTGGCCGACGAGCCCACCGGCAGCCTCGACGAAGCCACCAGCGATGAAGTGCTGCGACTGTTGCTGGAATTGCTCGATGACACCCCGACCACCTTGCTGATGGTCACCCACAGTCAACGCGTGGCGGCGCGGCTGGCGGAGCGCGTGGTGCTGTCCAGCGGTCGGTTGACGTGAAGGTTTTCCGCCACGCGCTGATGGCGCTGCTCAGCCATTGGCGGCGCCATCCGGTGCAGTTTTTCAGCGTGCTGACCGGGTTGTGGCTGGCCACCAGTCTGTTGACCGGGGTCGAAGCGCTCAACAGTCAGGCGCGGGACAGTTATGCCCGGGCCAGCCAGTTGATCGGCGGCGAACCCCAGGCCAGCCTCAGTACGCCGAATGGCGCGGCGTTCCCGCAACAATGGTTCGTTGACCTGCGGCGTCTGGGCTGGCCGGTGTCGCCGGTGCTGCAAGGGCGCCTGATTCTCAAAGGCCAAGAAAATCAGCGTCTGCAATTGATGGGCATCGAGCCCGTGTCCTTGCCCGGCGACAGCGCGGTGGCCGGGCAGGCTATGCCGATTGAACGCGTTGTCGAATTCTTCACCCCGCCGGGCAGCACCTGGATTTCTCCCGAGACGTTGCGGGCGCTGAACCTCGTCGAGGGCGCGACCCCGGCCACCGAAACCGGCCAGACGTTGCCACCGCTGCGCGCGCAAACCGACATGGTCCCCGGCGTGCTGCTGGTGGACATTGGCGTCGCTCAGCGCGTGCTCGAACAGCCCGATCAACTGTCGCGACTGCTGCTGCCGAAGGATTTTCACGCCGAGGTGCCGGCCGCGTTCAAAGGCCAGTTGCAGCTCAAGAGCAGTGGCGAGGAAAACAACCTTGCGCGACTGACCGAAAGCTTCCACCTCAACCTCGATGCGCTCGGGTTTCTCTCGTTCATCGTCGGTTTGTTTATCGTCCACGCGGCTATCGGTCTGGCGCTGGAACAGCGCCGGGGATTGCTGCGCACCTTGCGAGCCTGTGGAGTCAGCGCGCGAATGTTGATCGCTTGCCTGATCGTCGAGCTCGGCGCACTGGCGTTAATCGGCGGGTTGTTCGGCGTGGTCAGCGGTTACTGGCTGGCGAGCGTGCTGTTGCCGGACGTCGCCGCCAGCCTGCGCGGTTTGTACGGCGCGGAAGTGGCGGGGCAGTTGCGCCTGAGTCCTTGGTGGTGGTTCAGCGGCATCGGTTTGAGCCTGCTTGGCGCGTTACTGGCCGGGGCAAACAGTCTGCTTCGGGCCGCGCGACTGCCATTGCTGGCGGTGGCAGATCCGCAGGCCTGGCATCAGCAACATGCGCGCTGGTTGCGGCGTCAGGGTTGGGTCGCGGGTATCTGTGCAGTGATTGCGATTGCGGCGCTGGTGTGGGGCAACAGCCTCGCCAGCGGGTTTGTGTTGATGGCGGGGCTGTTGCTCGGCGCCGCGCTGGCGTTGCCGGTGTTGCTCAGCGCGCTGCTCAACGGTTTGCTCGGGCGCAGCCGCTCGGTGCTCGGGCAGTGGTTTCTAGCCGATTGCCGCCAGCAATTGCCGGCGCTGAGCCTGGCGTTGATGGCGCTGCTGCTGGCGATGGCGGCGAACATCGGCGCCGGCAGCATGACCGCGGGTTTCCGCCAGACCTTCAACGACTGGCTCGAACAACGGCTCACCGCCGAGCTTTACCTGAGCCCGAGCAACCCGGCTCAGGCGCGAGAGCTGTACACCTGGCTCAAACAACAACCGAACGTCACCGCGATCATGCCCAACTGGCAGGTTTCAGTGACGCTGCAAGGCTGGCCGGCGGATGTGTTCGGGATCATCGATCATCCGCACTATCGCCAGCACTGGCCGTTGCTCGAATCTCGAGGAGACGACCCGTGGGCGGCGCTGGCCAAGGACGATGCGGTGATGCTCAGCGAACAACTGGCGCGTCGCTTGAAAGTGACGCCGGGCGATCACCTGACGATTCCCACGCCAGGCGGATCGTGGTCGCCGCGTATCGTCGGGATCTACGCCGACTACGGCAATCCCAAGGGCCATGTGCTGGTCAACAGCAATCACCTGTTGCGCGGTTGGCCGCAGCTGACGCCAAACCGCTTCAACCTGCGCATCGACCCGTCGAACATCCCGGCGCTACTCACGGCCTTGCAGACACGCTTCCAGCTCGACGACAGCCGCATCGTCGATCAGGCGCGGCTCAAGGGCTGGTCGGTGCAAGTCTTCGAGCGCACCTTCGCCGCGACCGCCGCGCTGAACAGCCTGACGTTGGCCGTCGCCGGTGTGGCGCTGTTCATCAGCCTGCTGACCCAGAGCCAGAGCCGTCTCGGTCAGCTTGCACCGCTGTGGGCCCTGGGCGTGACGCGACGGCAGTTGATGTTGCTCAACCTCGGGCAAACGTGGCTTCTGGCGCTGCTGACGCTGGTGCTGGCCTTGCCGTTGGGCATCGGCCTGGCGTGGTGTCTGGACGCGGTGATCAACGTTCAGGCCTTCGGCTGGCGTCTGCCGCTGCGGGTGTTTCCATTGCAGTTGCTGCAACTGATGGGGCTGGCGCTGCTGGCGACGTTGCTGGCCTCGGCGTGGCCGCTGTATTCGCTGTACCGCACGCAACCGGCGGACTTGTTGAGGACGTTTGCCCATGAGGACTAGGTTTGCGGTGGTGTTTTTGGTGTTGTTGCTCAGTGGTTGTGACAACCCCACAGCGGAGCAGAAAGGTTTCGCCGGGATGGGGTCTCAGGCGCAGGCGTTTACGCCAGTGGTGCCGGGGCGGGTGTTCAGCTTCCCGGCGGATCACGGTGCCCATGACGGTTTTCGTATCGAATGGTGGTACGTGACGGCCAATCTGAAGGATGCGCAGGGCAACGATTTCGGCGTGCAGTGGACGTTGTTTCGCAGCGCTCTGAGCGCCTCGCCGCAGCAGCCGGGCTGGGCCAACCAGACGATCTGGCTCGGGCATGCGGCGGTGACTTCGGCCAGCGTCCACCACGCCGCCGAGCGTTACGCCCGTGGCGGCGTCGGGCAGGCAGGCGTGCGTGCAGCGCCGTTCGAGGCGTGGATCGATGACTGGCGTTTCGTCAGTCAGGCGAGCGATCCACTGGCCGACCTGCAACTCAGCGCCCGGGACAAGAACTTCAGCTACCAACTGCGCCTGACCTCCAGCCGCCCGCTGGTGCTGCAGGGCGACAAGGGTTTCAGCCAGAAATCCGAACAGGGCCAGGCGTCGTATTACTACAGCCAACCGTTTTTCCAGGCCAGCGGCACCCTGCAGATCGATGGCCAGACCTACACCGTCAACGGCCCGGCCTGGCTTGATCGCGAGTGGAGCAGCCAGCCACTGACCGCCAACCAGACGGGCTGGGACTGGTTCTCCCTGCATCTGGACAGCGGCGAACACGTCATGCTGTACCGCATGCGTCAGAAGGAAGGGGCGCCGTACCTCACCGGCACGTGGATTGCCGCCGATGGCCAGACCGAAACCCTGCACGCCGACCAGATCAAGCTGACCCCGCAGGGCACTGCAAAAGTCGCCGGCCGTTCGATGCCGGTGCGCTGGTCGATCGGCATTGCGGAAAAAAACCTGCAGATCACCCTCGATGCAATCAACCCAGACGCCTGGATGAACCTGCGCATTCCGTATTGGGAAGGGCCGGTGCGCCTGAGCGGCAATCGGAGCGGGCAGGGTTATCTGGAGATGACCGGGTACTGATTGACCCGGATCGAGGAGCAACCGCCGATCAGCGTCTATGCTCCTTGGCACGCCCGGTGCCGAGACCGATTCGGCGCCGGGTGCTGCCATCCATCACAGGGAAAGTACCGCTTATGAAGCTCCAAGCACTGACGCACGCCATTGCACTTGCCACTGTTCTGTCCGCTTCCACTGCGTTCGCTGCCGATATTCCGTTGTCGGCGGCTGTCGAGAAGGATCAGGTCACCACCAAAGTGCTGGCAGTTGATCCGACCAATCATCAGGTTGTCCTTGAAGGCGAAGAAGGTCGCCAGGTGCACGTTCAGCTTAGCGACAAGGCGAAAAACCTCGGCAACCTGAAGGTTGGCGATCAAGTTCAGATCGAGGTGACACGTTCGGTCGCGGCTTTCCTCGACACCGACGTGGATAAAGGTCTGCCAGGCTCCACCGAGCGTACCGGTGAGCTGCGCAACGCCGTGGGCAGCAGCAACCCCGGTGGCGAGGCCTTCCGCCAGGTTCAGGTGCAACTGAAAATCACCAAAATTGATTTGGCGAAAAACCAGGTGACCCTGGAAAACCCGTCCGGCCAGTCGAAAACCCTCAACGTCGAAAAGCCTGAGATTCAGGCCAAACTGAAAAACCTGAAAGTCGGACAGAGCGTCGTGGTCACTTACACCGATGTATTAAAAGTGACCAGTCAGCATGAAAGTTGAGTATTGACTCTACAGAATGACTGTTCTTGTACAAGTAATGGTATGAGAGCAGTCATATAAAATGTTCGAGTCGGATAATTCTGAAAGTTTGTCGGGAAATATCGGTCATCAATATCCGTTAACTTTTTAGTACATAAATTTCATCTTCAATTAGCACGACATATCCGCCAACTTCCATTAAAATCCCTCCCGTTCGCCCAGTGTCAGGGCTCTTTACCGGTGCATGGATTGCCAGGCCATTACACTGGGCGAACACCTCCCCGGAGTGGAGGCATAAGAATTCAGATGCAAAAAGGGCGACTTTGAAGTCGCCCTTTTTTATTGTCTTACTATTTTGCAGGTCGCATGCCTTGTTGTAACTGAAGGCGCTTGAGCGTTCCCTGATACATGGTGGTGCGGCGGTGTTGTGTGCCGTATCCACCGATCGCGGCCACGGTGCCGGCCTGGATGTGATCCAGGTAACGGAAGATCGTCCGCGGCGAGAGGCATTTGATGCCGTAGCCAAGGTTGCTTAAACGATCCTGCAGCGTGTATCCCGGGACCCGGTCGTCCATCGAAAAATGCAGTCCGTGAGCCTTGATCAACCGTGCATTCCACAAGGTACAGAAGCTTTTCAGGTGAGTTTCCCGGTAGGGTTTCGGATCTCTGGACGGCAACCCCAAGTGCTGTTTTGCCCGGCGGAAATAGTGTTTGAAGTAACGCGAAGACAAGCGCCAGGTGTCTCTAAGGACGCCGCGATCTAATTGCTCGACGCAACCTACCGCTGCTGTATCCAAAGATTGCATGCACTCATTCATCATCATCGAAAAGACAGTGCTGTCAAAAACGAAAGTGTCGGTGTGCAGCAAAAACAGGTAATCGGTTTCAACTTTCGCAAGTGCCAGATCAAGTGCCTTGCCATGAGCAATATGTCCCGCTTCCTTGCCGGGTGAGGGGCGCTCGATCAAGTTGATCCAGTCCAGAGACCGCAAGTAGATCAGGCTTTCATCGGCGGAATCGTTGTCCACCACCCACACCGGAATTTGATGCTCCTTGACGTACTGCTGGAGAAACTCCAGGCACATCCGGGTTATTTCCGGCGTCTTGTAATTGACCAATACAAGACTGAAGGCGGGCAGTTGTTTAGAGGTGGAATCGATCGCACTCATGGTCCGGGCTCACTTCAAGTTGAAGGGTTCTGCTGACGGCAATCAGCACACAGAACCGCTGCTTTGTGGCCCGGATGGTAGGGACGCAACCTTAGTTGAAGCTTAATTTCCGAGCGCCCGGGCCGGGCGACTTGTTACGGCTTGCGACACTGGCGAGGCGCTTGGCGATCAAGCGCGGTTCCACGGTAAGATGCGCCGCCCTTTAAAGCTCAAGGAAGACAACGGCCCGCGCCGTTCGCCACGGATGAAACCACTTTCCCTCTACCACCCGGCCCTTTACTGGCTGCGCGTGCGGCAAAAAAGACTGTTCCGCCACATCGCCTGGCACTGCTCGAGCAAACGCTACGCGCAGCCTGCCACGACCTCAGAGCGCTTGCCTTACCGCTACCTCAAACACACCTCAAAACTGATCCGCAAACTCGGCGACTCCGACCTTGCGCTGCAACACAACAAAGTCATCAACCTCAAACTTGCCGTCGCTGCCATCGACGGCGTCACCATCGCCCCCGGCGAATATTTCTCCTTCTGCCGCTTCGTCGGCCGCCCGACTCGCCAACGCGGCTACGTCGAAGGCATGGAACTCTCCTTCGGCGAAGCCCGCACCGGCATCGGCGGCGGCATCTGCCAACTCAGCAACCTCATCCACTGGATGGCCATTCACTCACCCCTGATCGTCATCGAACGCGCCAACCACAGCTTCGACCCCTTCCCGGACGACGGCCGCGTCCTGCCATTCGGCTCCGGCGCGGCGATCTTCTACAACTACATCGACCTGGTACTGCACAACCCGACGGATCGCAGCTTTCAGCTGAAGTTGAAGGTGGGGGAGACGCAGTTGGAGGGGGAGTTGTTGTGTGATCGGGAGCGGGCTTATCGGTATCACGTGTTCGAGGTGGGGCATCGGTTTGTGCGGGAGGGGGAGCGGGTGTACCGGGAGAATGAGATTTGGCGGGAGGTGAGGGAGAAGGGGCAGATGGGGGCGTTGGTGGAGAGGGAGCGGTTGTATGGGAATCGGGTGATGGTTAAGTATGAGGTGGGGGAACAAGTCATCGAAAGGCAGCAGTAGGTTGTATTTCTTGCCTTAGGGTTTCCAGCGTGTGACGAGAATAACGCAATTACAGGTTTCGGTAGGGATATGTTTCGCCGCATAGGTGAAACGTATCGTCCAGATAATAAACTCCAGAAATTGAGTTTATTACCAGTTCTAGCTTTCCCTTTGATGGGAATAGCAAATAGAACAGCTCAAAGAATAAATAGTCTTTGATGAGGGTTGCTGCTACGTCTGGGCGGTTTCTTATCAGGGTTGAAAGTGGCGGGTAATTGCAATCTCGTAATTCGGGGATGTCGGCGTAGCCTTGTTTGTTATCGTCTTGTATGCATTCGGCGATGAATGCATTTGTCAGCACGTGGAATTGCTCGGGAAGCTCGTGAATTTTTATTGATAAAGTATATTTTTTGGCATTGTTGGAGAGAGGTTCACCGAAGCCAAGGCTGCGGTAGGTTACAGAGGCTGGGTCAATAATTTTGTTTTCTGATTTGAAGATCATGATTATTTAATCGCTGGAGGGAGTGAAGTCGATGCTGTATGTACGCAATCATGGTCGTCTACATAAATTAAGAAGCTAAGGGCCGTATTGGTTATCCAGAATGGAAAGCCAGTCGTTTCTGAAAGCAATATTTTCAGATCGGATGATGACTGAAGCGTCCAAGCATGGATTTGGTTGTCGAGGACGATTAATGTTGGTTTTTCAGATGGGTATAGGAGATCGACCTTTTTCCAAAAGTCTGGGTCGTGTTGTTTTGTTACGGATTTTAGATTGAAGGGGTCAAGGGCTTTTGTGTTGGAGTAAAAGAAGCAGGTTTTTATGTCTGAGATTGTTTTTTCTAATTCATTGTCTTTGAGTTGTTGGTTTTTTAGATGGTTTGTTTCAAGTGCTGATGTGATTTCTTTTTCCAAGTAACTCATCGAGGTTTCCTTTTGTTTTACAGAAAAAATAAAAATAGATCAGTTTCATTTGGTTGGGAGGGAAGCATTTTCAAGCGTCGAGCATGAAGCGTTCAATCTGTTTGATAAAGTCTTCTTTGCTTTTTGTTCTGTATTGCCCTAATGGTAGCTCAGAGTTTTTGATCGGTTTTCCTTTGTTGTCGTACTTGATTGTCAGGAATTCAATGACGAAATCCCCGTCAGGATCTCCCTCTGGCTCAAGTCTTGAGTCAAAGCAATGACCAGTAGTTCGCCGGACACCACCCAGTAAAACTGAACCACTAAACCACTCGACAGACTCTGGTGTGAAATCAACCTCGAAAAGGTTGTTGATTGTGATAGTCCATCCGCTTGGGACTCGAAGGGGATGGAGTTCGTATTTAAGCTTGGATCTCATGTTAGTGCGTCCTCTGTGGTTTCTTTTGTTGAATTCAGTCTAGCGGGTACTCGCAAGTCCATGGTGGCGTAAATAGCTCTGGGTTTATGTTGTTTTCGTAAAGAAACGAGTTGATTTCCTCCTCTGTTTCCAAGGTTTTGCATTTTGTTATTGTCGTGTCGTTGGTGCCAATGCTGTCTCTTGTTTCGAGAAGGCGGATTGCGAGAGTGAATTCTATAATTACGTATTTAGAGTTTTTTGAATCTTCTAGGAACTTGAAATATCGCTCTCCTGGGAATCTATTTTCGAAGTTTAAATGATAAACGGCGTAGATTGCGATCCACTTTCGAAGTGACTCATCCTGTGAAGGTAGTTCTTGAGCAATTTCTGTATATGATTTTGCCTCAAAGCCCCACCAGATTTTTCTAGGGATTGTCTTCTGAAGACTCATTTTTTTGTCCTTTAAACTGATTTGGAGAATAGTAAAGGATTAATAAAAATGGGCGGATTACAGTTTGGCTACTAAAGAGGGTATTCACAGCGCCATGGCGTGGTGAAAAGTTCTGGGTCGATGTCGAGGTTTTCAATAAAGGCGTTGATTTCCGCCTCAGAGTTCATGGTTTCTAATTTTGCGATAGTAATGCCTCGGTCGTCCACGCCATCACTTGTTTCAAGTGTTTTGGATGGGATTGTAAATATCACTATTGCATATCGGAAGTTTTTTGAGTGGTGGATAAATTCGTAATATTGATGTGGGTCATTGGTAATGGGATATTTATAAATGGCATATACTGAAATCCATTTTCTAAGAGTGGGGTTCTCGGATTCTAGCTCTTGCGCAATATTGTTGTAGCCTGTTCCGTCGAGCCCGTGCCATACAGTTCGCGGGATACATTTCTGTGCTGTCATTTTTGCCCCTTGGACGGATTTTGAAGAAGGAGATAGATTGTCTATTTTATTCTGTTTTTTAGTTAAGGCCATTCTATGGAAAGTTTGTCTGGCCGATTAATGGGTACTATGTTTAATGTGCCGCTTGATGATTGAACGTAAGGGGGTGGGCCGATTTATTTTTTAAACAAAAAATGAATCTGCTTCCCGTTGTGGTTGCGTGGCAATTATTTATTGTAAGTTCGATAGCCAGCGTCAAAGTTGCTAGTGGTGTGAGTGTCGCTATATGTGGGGTCGAATAGGCCTGTGAGATGTGGTTGAGTAGGTTTTTCTCTTGAATTTAGTTTTTCTAAAGATTTTTGAAGCTCGGGGTAGCTTTCTATGTATGTGTAGTCTGATGAGTTAAATTCAAGTGTTATAGTGCTGGGTGAAATGAATGCGAAGCTAATTAAAAGCTCCGGATTCGAAAAGAGTCTTCCGCTGATGTCGTAAATCTTGTCTCCGGTATTCAATTTTTGGCCGTAGCGTTCGTGGGTCAAATATCCGTGGTCTTGGTTTAATAGTCGTAATAATTTTTCGTAGCCTTTTATTGACTCAAAGAAAATACTGGCTCGTCTTATTACAAGGAAGCCGTCCTCGGTCATGTTCTCCAAAAAGGTTGAGTTCTGCCTGTTGATCGAGGCGATGACGGGCTCGTCGATTAAGTTAAGTACGAAGTTTGATAGGTTAAGGTGAAATTTTTTCCGAGGGTTTTCGATGAGGGGAATGTTGATATAGCTTGTGATCCCGCCTGCGTTATCGGAGTCGATCGCGCCAAAGCACTCTGTTATATCAATTGAAAAAAACAATTTGCTCTCTCGGAAATGAACCGGTCAAGTGATTGGGATCCGATTGATTGAAAAGGGGGCAGATTTATTTTCTTTAACGGATAATAAATCTGCCCCCTTTGATTTGGTTCTATTTAAAGTTGCGCGCTGCTGGCTTTTTTTAGAAGGTTTTCAAGTTCGGGATAGGATTCAAGTTCTTCGTGGTTTAGGGAGTTAATAATAGCTTGTATTTTTTTTGCGTATTTATTCTCGATTGGGACTTCACTCCAATCCAGTTCTGAGGCAGAGACTATTAGTACTTCGGTAAATGGAGAGTCCAAAAGTTTCTTTAGGATTTCAATTGCCTGAGTTGAGCGATTCTCTCCAAGTGCCGCAGCACTTCGCTCCTGCCAATACTCTTCCCTTGATAGGATCGTGTCATTAAGCCGATTCCAGTCTTCAGCACTGAACTTTCCTAGAACTCCTTTGGCTACCTGTTCTGTAATGTATTCATTCCAGTTAGAATCCTCGCTTTGTCCCAGCCAGTAGTTGTATTCATCGAAAACCTTGCTATCCATGATTTGTCTCAATTCAAATAGGAGGCGACATAGGTGAGTCGCCAGCTGGGAAGGAGGATGTGATAACGCCGTCGTCTTTGAGTACTTGCCACTGCACGCCGTCAACGGTTTTTGTATGCAAAGTTGTGGTGACACCATCAACTTCTCGCATGAAAACACCAGGTGTTGCTGCTACCTCGTCGGTCACCCAAAGTATCTTTTTGAAAAGGGGACAGATTCTGAGAAATCCCCGCTTTTTCTTACAACAAATCAAGAAGTTGGGAATTGAAGAGACCTGCATGGGTCGGCAGCTTGTATTGCACCACACAAAAACAAGATCCCGATCCCATGCAGGCCATCCGATTCTTACACAGCGCGCTCACCCAAGCACTTCCCTCCGTCCACTCTCGTCGTCTGAAAACGTTGATGTGTTGTGTCAGCGCATTACTTCGAGGGCGTCGGCTCACTCTGACAGGACTTGGTCGATTCCTGCCAGGCAAGGCCTACCCCAAGCACGCGATAAAGCGAGTGGATCGGTTGTTGGGGAATCGGCATCTGCAAACCGAGCGCTCGCTGTTTTACTGGGTCATGTTGCGAGCCTTGCTAGGGTCACTGAAACATCCATTGATTCTGGTGGATTGGTCGCCGATCGATGCGGCCGGAGAGTTCTTTTTGTTGCGCGCGGCCATACCTTTGGCAGGACGCTCGTTTCCAATTTACGAGAGCGTTCATGAGCGAGAGGGGTGTCCGAAATATCAAAAACGGTTACTGCAGGTGTTGGCCGAAATGCTCCCCAAAGACTGCGTTCCGATCCTTGTAGCTGATGCGGGTTTTCGCCGCCCGTGGATCAAAGCTGTCGAGGCACAAGGCTGGTATTACGTGGGGCGAGTGCGTAACCGAGATCTCTATCGTAGCGACGCACACACTTGGCTGCCGGTTAAAAATCTTTACGCCCAGGCATCGGCGTCGCCGAAATCATTGGGGCGGATCGAGATGACCCAAAGTGCTCCGCACTTCATCCATTTGTACTGTGTCAGGCATTCAGCGAAGGGTCGCAAACACCAGAGAGTTACGGGATCAATCGCCAAAAACAAACTCAGCAGACAGTCGGCCAATCGTGAACGCGAGCCTTGGTTATTGGCCAGCAACCTGCCGGAGGATCAATGGAATCCATCGAAAGTCGTGGCCATCTACAAGCAGCGCATGCAGATCGAAGAAGGCTTCAGGGATGTTAAAAGCGAACACTTTGGCGTGGGCGTGACTCGCCATCGGAGTCATTGCCCGCGCCGAATCGAAGTGCTTCTACTAATCTCGGCATTGGCCAACTACATCATTTGTTTGACGGGGTTACAGGCCCGTGAAACGGGTCATGAACATCGCTTTCAGAGTAATAGTCTTAAACGCCGACGAGTGTTGTCACTGTGGCGGCTGGGGTTGGAATATTGGCGTAGCGGACGCGGCTCAACCTCTCGAAAAACGTTGGAGAGGTTGGAGCTCGCGTTGCGAAACGAGGTACACCAACAAGCGCAGACCTTTGAGTAGTTTTGTGGGGATCCTTCAGGGACAGATTTATTTTTCGCTGAAGAGAATAAATCTGTCTCCTTTGGATTTGTCCCCTTTGGATTTTTTCGCTACTAAATCTAGATCCGGGAATCGACTAAAAATTCTCAATGTCTATGTTGCAGCCATTGTTTTTCAGTCTTTGAATTTCTTGCTCAAAAGAATACTTGGATGATTTTTCGTTTTTTTTGTCATACACTTTTCTCAAGTGTCGGAAGAGTTTACCAATATTGTTTTTTGTCTTGTCGTCAAGGCTAGCAATAAGGTCGTAATCATCCATTGATAGAATGTGTAATTTATTCTTCAGAACGTAGTATGCGGTAATGTTCGAAAGCAGGCCCGCCGCATCTTCGTAGTTCTCTTTCAAGTATTTAGCATAATCTTCAAATATTTTTGTCAAAAGACTCTGCGCGGCTTTTTGATTTTTCAATACGCTGCACATTTCCTGCCAGTTGCTGACATACAGGTGGTCACCCCAATCGGAGCCTCTAGCAAAATAAATTCCTTCTCCTTTGAAGAATTCAGAAATTTCATGCTGGTCTAAGGCAGTTTCAAATGTAGTTTTCATTGAAGCTTTTCCCAATCGTCGAAATTTTTCAACAGCGTTCCAATGTCGCTGTTGTGGGTGACATTCTCAGAGCCGATCAGAGCGGCTTCTTTTGTACCGCTTTTCGTTGCACCACCAGGAATCCATTCGTTAGGGTAGGAGCCATTTTCCTTACCATTAGGCATCTCATATTTAAAACGAGGGTCATCCGGCTTTATTTTAACAATATAGATGCCTTCACCTTCGAGAGTCTTTGCACCAAGGTTCAGCTCTTTATTCAGAACTCGTCAGTCGTTACCTGCAGCTCGATATTTGGCAACGACTTCTTCCATCTCAGAATGAAAAGGGGACAGATTTATTTTCTTTAGCGAAAAATAAATCAGTCCCCTTTAGTTCATGGGGCTGTGTCCTTGCTTTTCTGGTGTGTGTTCGCAACTATCACCGTAGACCAAGGCCAGCCCTTCTTCATTTTTTGCTTTCAGCTCAATCGGTTAGCTGTTAAGTAATTGCCATTCAGATCTTTCCCCTTTAGTCTGGCTTGTTATGATGTTTTGTATTTTTTCAAGCATTCAAGAAGGACCGACATGAAGTGGCGCTTATCAATGGGCTCTTCAGAGAAGTACGTAGTGATTTCGGAAAATACGCGATTAAATTTTTCATTTTTATTTAAAAAGAATGTCAGTGTGTCGATGTACCATTGCTGCTCGCTTATGATGCGTTTTGTAAACTCAGGCTTGATGAGGGTGTTAAATAGGTGTGTTAACTCATCATCATTATTTATGTCAGTTTTTGCAATTAGGTTTTCTATCGTTTCATCTTGATCGCTATTTATGTCGAAAGGGAATAGTAGCGATGGGATTATGTCGAGTGTCGGTTCTAGTTTCATTTTTCATATTTCGGAAATGATGTTTTAGGTAGGCCGTTATCGTCGAGAATTGTCACGGCTTTTGTTTGTTGTTTGTATTTTGTTCCGCCCTTTTTGAAGCCTTCTCCGATGGTTCCGCCCATGCTCATAGGACGCTCAGCTAACGCTTTATTGCCGGTGTTTTTGTATATGCGCATCGCGCGTTTAATAGCTGTAAGTTGTGCTTTGTGGCTGGTGTATCGTGTTGAGTTCGGAGTTATCGGCTTTCCATTTCCGTAGGTTTCAATTACGCCGGTGGTTGGGTTCTTGCCTGTCGCTGCTCTATCCATCTGTGACTGAGTGGTAGTCTGTGCGCCATGTTTTTCAAGGAAATGATACCTAGGCGAAAGATCTTCCATCGCTTTTAGCTCCTTGTATGCCATTGCTTCTGTTAGCTCATGAATCCTAGCTTGGCGCTCAGCCCGCGTCATCGTTGGTGGATTAGGTTCTCCGTCATTAACAACAGCTTTCTTTGTCGGATCGCTAACATCCCCTGATTGCGAATCCTTGTTATTACCAGGACAGCTATTCAATCCCAGTGGATCCACCCACCCCGTAGGGTTAGGCACGTACTGGTAGTTATTCAACCCACCCGCAAGCTTGATCGGATCCGGTGTCAGAAACCGCCCAGTCCCCGGATTGTAGTAGCGATGACGGTTGTAGTGTAGGCCCGTCTCGGCATCAAAATACTGACCCTGGAATCGCAACGGGTTGTCTATTTCGCTGACGTCCAGCGCCGCGAGGTTGCCGTAGGCGCGGTACTTCGCCGACCACATGATCTCGCCACTGTAGTCGGTGAGTTCCTGCGGTGTGCCCAGATGATCGAGTTGATAGTAGAACGGCGTCGCCTTACGCGGGCCTTCGCCGTCGAGCATGGCCAGTGGGCGGAAGCTGCCAGGTTCATAGATGTAAGTGCGATAACGGTTGTCACCGCTTTCGGCGATCAGGCGTTCGCCTTGCCACAAGAATTCGGTGGTATAGCCATCGACAGTTTTCTCGATGCGGCGACCGAAGGCGTCGTACTTATAGGATGCATTACTGCCGCCCGGCAGGCTGACACCGATCAGTCGATGCTGGCAGTCGTAGCGATATTCGGTGACGAGTTTCTGTCCGGTGCCACGGCGTTCGCGGATCAGGTTGCCATAGGCGTCGTAGTCGTAGTGGCGGTCGCCCTGCATCAGCAGACGGTTGCCTTTGACGTTGGCGAGGTTGGCTGTGCCTTCGTTGTTCTGGCCCAGCAGGTTGCCAGCCGGGTCGTGGGCGAAGGTTTCCGGTGTCGCGCCACGTACGCTGGTCAAGCGGTCCAGCGGGTCGTAATGGAAGCTGCGATTACCCTTGCAGCTGTCGTCGATGCCGGCGAGGTTGCCGTTGGCGTCGTAGTTATAGCGACGCTGGAACAGGTTTTTTTCACGCTGGCTGACGCTGTGCGCTTGCAGGCGACCTTGTTCGTCGTACTGGTATTGGCTGAGCAGCAGTCCTTGTTGGCGTTGCTGTTCGCGACCGGCGCTGAATTGGTGGCTGGTCAGGCGTGAGCCGTTGAGGTCGATGCTGCTCAGACGTCCGCCGGACAAGTGGCGGTAGTCGAGTGTGCTGCCGTCGGGGAGGCGGCAGTGACTCAGTTGTCCGACGCTGTCGTATTCGTAACGTGTGGTGCCCCAACCCTGGTGTTCGGTGATCAGGCGATCCTGCACGTCGTATTCGTAGGCCAGCGGCCAGTGACCGTCGTCGACATTCACCAAACGGCCCAGGGCATCGTAGCTGTAGTGAATCTCTTCGCCATCGGCGAGGGTTTTTACCAGCAGCCGCCCGGCAGCATCACGCTGATATTCGGTGATCAGTTCGCTGCCGTCGTCGCCGAATTCGGTTTTCTTCAGCAATTGACCGTTGAGGTCGTATTCGTAAGCGGTGCGGCGGCCGTCGAAACCGGTTTCCTGCTGGATCAGGCCATTGGCGTAGTAGTCGAGCTTGTAGTGCTCGCCGCGTTCGTTTTCGATTTCAGTGAGTAGCAGACCGGCGTTGTCGTAGCGATAGCGCAATTGGCTGCCGTCGGAATTGATGCGGCGGCTGACCAGATGCAGGTTGTCGGCGTATTCGTAGCGGGTGATGCGGCCGAGCTCATCGCGTTCGGCGGTGACGCGTCCGTACGGGTTGTAGGTGAAGGCTCGGGTGGCGCCGCCGGGGAGGGTGACCTGAGTCAGGCGGTCGACGGCGTCCCATTGATAATGGGTGATGGCGCCGAATTCGTCCTGGCGGGTGATCTGCCGTCCAAGTGCATCGTAGCGATACTTGCGCTGACCACCGTCCGGAAGACGTTCCTCCAGCAATTGACCGAGATTGTTCCAGCCCAGTTGATGGCGACTGCCATCAGGGTGATGAATTTCCAGCAGTCGGCCCTGGCCGTCGTAGTTGTAGCGGGTTTCGTTGCCCTGCGGGTCGATTTGCTGGGTGATGTCGCCTTGTTGATTGCGGTCGTACTGCCAACGGGCCTTGCCACGTTTGACTTCAATCAGTTGCCCATCGAAGTAGTTGTAGAGGGTTGGTTCCTCTTCCGGAGGGATGACAGCCATCAATCGTCCGGCATCGCTGTATTGATACTCGGTGATGGCTCCCATTGGATCTTTTACAGCAACCAGACGTCCCTGATCGTCATAGGCATTTTGCGTTTCAGCACCATCGGCAGCGGTTTCACTGATCAGCCGTGCATTTTCGTCATGCACGTAAACCTGTTCACTGCCATCGGCGTTGTGAACCGTAACCGTGCCTTTGTCATCCCACTCGTAGCGAGCTTCCAGTTGCGAATAGTTGGCCCAATGACGTACGCAACGGGAAAGTTTGCCTTCACGTTCCCATTCCCAGAAAAAACTGGCGCCACCGGCCAGTTGTCGCTCGAGAATGACGTGCTGATCGTTGTAGCGGTAATGCTCGGTTTCCCCTGCGGCATTGGATGCCGAGACCAATTGGTTGCGAGCGTTATACCGGTAGGTGACAAGGTTCTGAATGGTCAGCCAAGGATCCTGACGCTCACCGCGCTCGTCATACTCAGAACGCTGCTGTTGCTGATCAACGGCAACGATATGGCGATCGTCGTAGCGCAACAGCAACGCGCGGCCAGCACCGTTATCGATGCGCTGGATCCGCCCCACCAGGTCATAGCTGATATGCACCTGATTTCCGTAAGAGTCACTGACCGTCGTCAGGCGGTCTGCGCGGAAATGATAAAAGCGTGGTTTTGCTCCTGCTTGGGTGAGGATCAGTTCACCCGGCGCACTGCCCAGATAAATCGCCGCCTGAGCCAGACTGTTGGTGATGGCTGGCCGTTGTTCGGTCGGCACCGGGAAGCGGGTCTGACGGTTTTCGTTATCAGTCCACAACACGCCTTCATCGTTGATTTGCAGGCGATGGGATAGGGAGTGGCTCCAGCCATGGCCGAGACGCCCGTCGATTTCAACCGCGCTGCTGCGATAGAGACGTGTCCATTCAATGGGTAGCAGCCCACCCAATATGCCGTCAGTGAGCGTCAGCAATTCCTCGCCGGTAACCATCGATACCGGTTCACCGTTAGTGCAGGTCTTATCGGCGCACTGAGCAGGTTGATCCGCCGGGTTTTTGGACTGGTCGGGCGCGTTGTCTACTTTTTCCTGTTGTTGAGCGCGGGTGCTGTTCTCCTTCTTGCCGCGTGCATGAATCTGCGCATCCGTCTCTACAGCACCTCCGGAAACGGGTGGTTTTTTCTTTGGTGGTGTGGCGGTCTCTGCGGGTTTTGGAGGCGCAATTTCTACGCTCGCCTTTCTCGCCTGGTTCAGTGGCGAATTGCCGTTGAGCATTAACGGTTTCGCCGTATCGGCGTGTGCTGTCGCATTCTTCTTGCTGATCTTCATCAGCATCGACGTGAAGTCTTCAATCAGTGACATGACCTTGCCGCTGTTCCTTGCAGCATTAAGGCCCTTGGTGCCAATACGGACGGCCAAACCGATCCCGCCCGTCAAAACAATACCGATCAGGATGTTCAGCAGTACTTCCGTAGTCAGTTCTGCCAGCACTTCAGTGCAGGTCTGCGGAGGCAGCATCTTGACCCAAGCTACGATAGCTGCGACGTAGATCCACATAAGTGGCTCGTCACTGGCGATCAGCAGGGCTGTTTGAATGGCTTCTTTTGAAGCGTTATAGATCTTCTTTATCTGTTCTTCGGTGAAGAATTTTTTTAGTTTTTCGTAGTTTTCCCGAGGGTGTGCAACCAGGTCGTAGAGACTTTTGATGTCCCCCCACAGCCCCATGATCGCCTTGAGGAACCCCTTCCACGCCGACTCCAATTGCTGCAATGCCCGTCCAGCCATGGATGCATTGGTATGCGCTTGCCAGAGTGGCAGAAAGTCGGTGGTCCACTCTGTTTGCAGCCAGCCGCTAAGGTCCCCGATTACGCCTTGATAGGAGTTGAACAGGCTATCGATCTGGGCCTTGGTGGGATTCGGGAAAAAAGTGATTTCATATTGCTGATGCGGTTTGAGGCCAGTGACCTCCAGAATCCCGCTTGGACCGATTTTGACGTTGATCGGTTGACCGACTTCGTTCTTTCCGTAGAGCTTGCCATTCTCCACCGGCACCAGTCGCACCGGCGTATTGCCGATAGGTACAAAACGCGCAGACTCAAAACTATGTACAAGTTTGAGTTTGCCGTTGGCAGGGCAGTTGGCATAAAGGGTATTTTCCTTTTTGCTGTCCTTGTCTGCCGTACCGACTTCGTCACCGACCTTGAACTGTTGCTCTGCATCCAGAATGCCGCCGTACCAGGCTTCGGCATGCTCGCGATAATCCTTCAGGCACTTCTTGAAGTCGCTGATGATGGCCTGAGCATCAGGCTGTTTTGCATTGAGATTGGCAACAATCTCACCCATCAAAATGCTCATACAGCCACCTCACTTTCCAGATGGGCCTTCAGCAGGCCGGTAAAATTTTCTTCCGTGAGTGGCGTGCGTTTTACGAAGCGCGCCACTTTCTTTTGCAGATTCGATTCCGGGAACGAAAAGTACAGGTCGGCATGCTCTTCCTGCAGCCACTGCATCATGTTGCCGATTACGGTCGACGGGTTTTCGGCCATCAAGCTGTCCAGCAGATCTTTCGGCACCTCCCACCACGGCCAATCCTTCGCCTTCGGCACCACCCTCGGCCCGACTTCCAGGCTCCGCCCATTAATCAGATACCGCTGAAACACCGGCAGCACTTCCCCAGCGGTCTCGCCCAGCCCTTCAAGAATCGGATAGATATGCCGCCCATCCCAGAACCGGAAAAACACCTCGGTCCCGTCCGGCATCTTCACCTGGGTCAAACTGCGCAGATGTTCGAAAACTTCGTTGGGCTCCGAGCGGGAGACCGCCAGCCAGCCCCAGTCGAGGGCGTCGGTTTCGGTGATCCAGGGCAGGAAGGCCGAGTTGGCCTTGAGTTCGGCGACGTAAGGCATCACCGGTTGCCAGGTGGAGTAGGGCGTTCCGCCCCAGACGGGAATGGCCTGCACGGACGGTTCGCTCTGATACAAGGCCTTGAGCGCTTCGGCATCGCTGGCTGCGCTGATGACCAGATACAGCCGCTCGTCTTTCTGCAACGGCTGTTGTGCCAGCCAATCCTTGGGTGTCAGTCGATTAGATGGCACAGGCACCTGCCTTGCATTTTTCACATTCTTCGCAGAACGGCGCATTACGTTTGAGGGTGTTGATTTGCGCCGGCGTCAGTACGGCGCCAGCCTTGTCGGCATCCGCCTGTTTCAGTACGCCCGGCATCAACGGTGCCGCCCCCGTGCCGCTGCCCGGTCCACCGCCCGAGTTGATGTTGATCGCCGGCCCGCTCATGGTCACGCCGCCGCCATCGATCTTGATGAAGCTGCCACCGCCGACCAACGTCAGCTCAGCCCCAGCCTCCAGCACCACCTTCATCCCGCTGCTCAGGTGAATTTCCTGCCCCGCGTCGATGAATTGCCCGGTGCCGATCTTGATGTGCTGGTTCACGCCCACGGTCAGGTGATCGTTGGCCCGCGCTTCGACTTTGCGGTCGGCGTAAACGGTGTGGTGTTCTTCGGCCTTGAATTCCGTGTAGCTGTTTTTTTCCACGACGTCGTGGCGTTCGTTGCCGACGCGGATTTTCTGGTCGTGTTCGATGTTCTCGTCCCAGTCGCGCTGGGCGTGGAGGAAGATCTGTTCCTGGCCTTTCTTGTCTTCGATGCGCAGTTCGTTGAAGCCGCCGCCACCCATCGAGCTCAGGGTCTTGAAGGTGGTGCGGGTCTTGTTCGCCGGCAGGGCGTAGGGGACGGTGTTTTCCTTGTGGTACAGGCAGCCGCTGATCAGCGGCTGGTCGGGGTCGCCTTCGAGGAAGGTGACCAGCACTTCCATGCCGATGCGCGGGATGGCGATGCCGCCGTACTGGGCGCCGGCCCAGGCGGAAGATACGCGCAGCCAGCAGCTGGTCTTGTCGTCGGCGAGTCCGTCGCGGTCCCAGTGGAACTGGACTTTGACGCGGCCGTATTCGTCGCAGTGGATTTCTTCACCTTTTGGCCCGGTGACCACGGCGCTCTGGCTGCCGAGGAGGCGCGGTTTCGGGTGGCGCAGGGGCGGGCGGTTCGGCACGTCCCACGGGGTGGCCTGGAAGCGGTTGCGGTAGCCCTGATGGAAATCGTCTTTCAACGCGGTGGTGTCGCTGGTGACCGACTCTTCCAGCACTTGCGGCTGCTTGCCTTCATGCAGGACTTCGGTGAGCAGCCACAGGTCATTCCACTTGGCCTTCGGGTGTTCTTTGAGTGCGAGGAAATGGCCGCTGACCAGCAACGGCTGGTCGCTCTTGCCTTCGGCGAGCTGGAAGTCGCTGCGATGACGTTCGAGGGCGCGTTTGGCCAGGTGTTTGCCGCGTTCGCGGTCGACGAAACGGCCCGGGTAATCGTAGTCCTCGAGGTCGGGCAGGGCGTCGCCGCGGTTTTCGCTTTCGAGGGTGATCCGCGGTTTTTCGAAGTCGTAATCGCGGCGGGTGGTGCGGCTGGTGCGGGTTTCCAGGCGCAGGTCGAAGCGCTTGATCACCGGGTCGCTGGCGACCATCCCGGAGTCCTGCTGATAGGCTACTGGCGCCAGTTTCTTAAACACCGTCTGGTCATCGCCGAACACCAGTTTGTGGCCCGTGGCGCTGTGCTGGAAGTGGTAGTGAATGCCTTCTTCTTCGCACAGGCGCTGGATGAAATGCAGGTCCGATTCGTCGTACTGCACGCAGTAGATACGCTCGGGGTAGATCGAGCCGGTCTGGAATTCGTAGGCGTTGCCCTGGATGCCGTGTTCTTCGAGGACCTTGCCGATGATTTTCGGCACGCTGAGGTTCTGGAAGATCCGCTGGTTGACCCGGTGCGCCAGGTACGCCAGTTGCGGGCGCAGGGTCACGGAGTAGCGCGTCAGGCGCTTGCCGGAATCGCCTTGCGCGGCGCGGTAGATCAGGCCGTGGATGCCGCTGCCGTCGGGCGACAGTTGCAAAAAGGCCGGTTTGTGCAGCAGGGTTTCGAGGTCCAGCGTCGGCTGCTCACTGACCAGCTCCACCTCGAACACAAAAGGCTGGCTGATGGCTTCCCGGCCGGTCAGGGTAAACACCTGAAAGTCGGCGGAAAGACCTTCGATGGTCAGGGCAAAGTGGGTTTCATTGGCCGGCGCGAACATCCCTTGTTCCTCGTGCTGCATGCGGCGCTCGTCGACGCCGGCAAAGCGGCTCAACGTACGCGAAATTCTGGAGGGGCGTAAACAACATCGACCAGCAGAGCTGGCCGATGCTTGTAACGATCAGCCGTAATTAAACGACTGGAGCACGCCAGTCATCGGAACCCGAAGTACCGGATACTTCGTGGGTCCAGGTGATTTTGCGGTAGGTGAACTGCACTTCTTCCAGGTGGGTGAAGTGCGAGTTGCCTGGATCCTGGCAGTTGTGCATTTTGTTGTTGATGGCGACGATGATCGCGTCTTCCAGTTTGGTGGTGTAGTAGTGCTCTTGGGTACCTTGAGCCGAAGTGCGGTACCACTGGATAACGATTTCGCTCATGCGCTCGCCGGAGGTCAGAGCAGCTTGCAGCAGTGGCGAAGCCTTGTCGTAGACCTTGGTGATGATCACTGGCTTGTGAACGCGTTGACCGGTTGGCTGACCGGATTGCGGGTCACGCGGGATGATCACGTCGTGGCTGAACGCCTGAACCATGACCTGGTCTTCGTGACCTTCCTGGTAGGTGTTGCCAACGGAGTCGGCGGTGAAGGCGCCGGCAGTGATCAGGCCTTGTTTTTCGCCGGTAACCGACATGTACGCTGGTGTTGCCATGGGAGGTGCTCCTTGCGGATAAAGTTAGGGTGCCCGGGAGGCGAAATCGCCCGGTGGGTGCCTGACTGCTATCAAGGAGCGTGCCAGCTTTTGGCGAGTCCCCGGGAACAGGGGGCTTCAGCGGTCTGGAATGCGGGTTTGAGCGTTTTTTGAACAGCCCAATGGCTCGAAGTGCGCAAGAAGTTGCGCAGTACTGCGCAACTTCTTGCGCACTTGGCTGGAGGCCTTGAAGCACGTGGCCTCCAGCGGAATCGGTGAGCATTTTTACAAAACAAGTGCGCAACTTCTTGCGCAGTATGGCCAATTGCCGCTTTTTACGCGGATCGGGCGATTGAAGCGAGGCATTCCTCGATCGAGCGTTGCTGGGTTTCGGCGTACAACCCCAACTCATCAATGGTCGAACGCCCAAGGGCCAACTCGAACGCCTGCCGGTTGGAATGTTCGCCATAGTGCGCCTGTGCCGTATCCCCCAGGTTCGACTGAAAAATCCCTGCCGCACTCACCGGCAGGAAATCTTCGTACACCAGCGGCTCGGCTTTCACATAGCCGTCGCGTAATAACCCTTGCAGCGAAACGTCAGCGGGACGACTTCCTTTGTCTGTCAGGAAATAACGGAAATACGCCAGTTCCTGCTCGCGCATGCCCTCGAGGCTGTCAGGGAATTCGCTGAAGTGCCGGGCCATCAGCGCGTTGTAGCGTGAGGCGTTTCCTTCGTTGGGGAAATCGCCCAGCTCATCGCGCGCCGCGTTCAGCAGTCGGTCGTACAACGCACGGCCCTTGGGAGTCAGCGCCGCGCCCCGTTGTTCGATTTCACCGAAGCGTGCGCTGTGGCTGCCGCGGGTTTGCGTCTGGTCGGTGAAGGCGATCGGCTCGTCCAGCGCCTTGAAACTGGTCTGACGCAACAGGATCGGGTGCTGCCGACGCGGTGGGCCTTCGATCACCGCTTTGGGCGTGATGCCGTGCAGCGGCATCTGCGCCTGGACGATGTCGATGTCCAGCGTGCGCGGGGTCAGGTGGTTGATGTGCGGGCCTTTGAAGGCCACGACATCGGCAATCAGACGATGCTGGGCGCTGAGGGTCTGGTATTGCGCGGCGGTGACGGTGGCGCTGTGGTGCCAGCGAAAAGTCTCCAGCGCTTGCAGGACAAATTCCTCAGCCTCGGATTCACTCAGGCCGCCAGCGGACTCGGCCTGTTCAATCAGCCTCAGCGCCGAAGGCGTAAAGATCGAACGCTTATCCAGCACTGACTCAGCAAAGGCCCGCAGCTCAGGATCTTCAATCAACTCCAGTCGCAGCAACGAAGTGAACACCCGGAACGGGCTGACCTGCAGCGCATCTTCATGCACCGCGCGAAACGCTGTGGAGTGCACTGGCACCCCGGCAGGGGTCAGGTCGTAATAACCCACCGGTTGCATGCCCATCACCGCAAACAGGCGGGTGAGGGTGGCCAGCTCGGTGGCGGTGCCAACGCGGATTGCACCGTGGCGCTCCATGTCCAGCCGTTCGATTTCGCCGGTACTGTGCAGTTGACTGGCGATTTGCGGCTGGCGTGCCAGCACGTCGCGGTTGGTCTGTTCCACCAGTTCCATCAAGGCGCCGTACAGCGGCACTTCTTCGCGGTACATGTCGGACATCGCTTTGGAGAAGCGTTGGCGGATCAGGTCGGGGCTGACGAAAGGCTGCACGGTCATGAAAAAAATTCCTGGCACGGTCACGTAAAGGATGGGGGAAAAGATCGCAGCCTTCGCCGACGCGGGCAAACGAAGAATCCTACGGACTTCATTCTGCCAACGACTGACCGTTTACCTGTCCTGACGCGAATTCTCCCCCAGGAACTCCCGATACAGACGTGCCGTGTTCGACGGCTGTTCGACCATCGGCATGTGACCGACGCCGTCCCAGACATCGACCCGCAGATTGGCAATGCCCTTGCTCCAGACCGGCACGCTGCTGACGTCGATCAACCGATCCTTGCGGCCCCAGAGCAACAGCCCCGGGCATTTGATGTCTGGGAGTTTTGGCTCCATTGGCGGGCTGGCGCGAAAGTCGCGGAAGATCTCTTCCAGTTCGTCGCGGCATTGTTCGTAACGCTGGGCAATCGCGTCCAGCACCAGACCGGGCACCCAGGGTGGCGAGGCCATGGTCATCGCATAGAAACGTCGGAATTCTTCCCGGGAATTGATCAGAAACGGATTGTGCCCACGGGCCAGGTGGCGCTCCATGTCGCTGGGCTCGGGCGCGGTGACGCCGGCCGGGTCGATCAGCGCCACCGAAGCGATGCGATCCGGGTAGGTCGCCGCCAGCCACGCGGCAATGTAGCCGCCCATGGAGTTGCCGATCACGTGGACTTTCTCGACGCCGCAGACATCGAGCAACTGGATCATGCGCTTGGCCTGCACCGGGATGTCATAGCCGCCGCCGGCCTTGAAGCCGGTTTCGCCGTGGCCGGCCAGGTCCGGGATGATCACCCGGTACTGCCCGACAAAATGCCGGGCGAAGCGCAGCCACAGGTTCTTTTCGGCGCTGTAGCCGTGCAGCATCAGAATGCTGCTCGATGCTTCATAAGGCCCGCCTTGCCAGGTCGACACGGTCATTTCGGCAATCGGTACTTCAATCTTGTGCAACCGGTACAGCCTGGCCTCCAGGGCCGCGCTCAGATCGTAGAGCCAGTGGCCGACTGCCGGATAACTCAACCAGCTCCAGGCCACGAAAACCGCGAGGGCGACAAACAGCAAAAGCATCGTGAGTCTTCCTTGTTCAAGACAGAATGTGGTCGGCCGGTTTCAGCGCCCGGGTCAACCGGTGATAACTGAAACTGAAGCCCGGAAACATCGCGATCACATGACCGCTCCTGCTTTGATACCAACTGTGGCAGCCGCCGGTTTTCCAGACCGTGCGCTCCATTTCCCGGTGAATCATCTGAGTGTAGGTACGTTCTGCTTCGGGGCGAACTTCGATACTGCGCAGACCTTTGGCCTGAACGGTGCGGATGCAATCGAGGATGTAGTTCATCTGCGATTCGATGATGAACAGCGCCGAGGTATGACCGATGCCGGTGTTTGGCCCGGTGACGATAAACAGGTTGGGGAAGTCCGGCAGGCTGGTGCCGAGATAGGCGCGCGGATATTGCGCCCAGACATCGCGCAGTTGCACGGCGTTTTTTCCGCTGACCGGGTAGGAAATCACGCCGTCGGTGGCGTCGTAACCGGTCGACCAGACGATCAGATCGACGTCGATATGCTGACCGTCCGTAGTGACGATACCGGTTTCGTCGAGGCTGGCGATGCCTTGTTCGCGGCTGTGCAGCATCACATTGGGCCGGGTCAGTGCCGGGTAATAAGTGCTGGAGACCAACACCCGTTTGCAGCCGATGGTGAAGTCCGGTGTCAGTTTTTTCTGCAACTCGGGATCAGCCACCTGGCGTTTGAGAAACTTAAGGGCCTGGCGCTGCACCATGTGAATCGCCGGTTTCGAGTATTTGAAGGCGATGACCCGGGTTTCGAACTGCCAGTAGATCATCCAGCGCAGCAGTTTGTAGGCCGGTTTCAGACCCAGCAGCCAGCGCTGGAACCGCCCGAACGTACGGTCGGCCCGGGGCAGCACCCAATGCGCTGTGCGCTGAAACACGTGCAATTCAGCGACCTTCGGTGCAATCGCCGGAATCACCTGGGCCGCGCTGGCGCCGCTGCCGACGATCGCCACCCGTTTACCGCGATAGTCGTAGCTGTGATCCCAATTGTTTGTATGAAAGGTCTTGCCCTGAAAGCGATCCTGGCCAGGGAAGTGTGGGATAACCGGCTGGCTCAGCGGCCCGGTGGCATTGATCAGGAATTGCGCATAAAAAATGCCCTTGGTGGCTGTGTGTACGGCCCAGCGCTTTTCGTGATCGTCCCATTCGACGCGCTCGACGTTGGCCTGCAGTTCCACCCGGTCGCGCAGGCCGAAACGCTCGACCACATGGTCGGTGTAGCGGTGCAGTTCGGCCTGCTCGGCGAACATTTGCGTCCAGCGGTAAGGTGCAAACGACAGTGAATAGAGAGGCGACGGCACATCCACCGCTGCGCCGGGGTAGGTGTTCTGGCACCAGGTGCCGCCGAAAAAGTCCCGTCGCTCCAGCAAGCGAAAGTCGTCGATACCGGCCTTGAGCAGATTGACCGCTGCGCACTGGCCGCCAAACCCGCTGCCGATGATCAACACTTGGTAGGTTTGCATGGGCCTCCTTCTTAGAGCCTTTTTTCCATTTTCCCCCTTTCATGTATAGCCAATCATTTGCCCGCCGTGTGGTGTAGATGACGGGGCATTCGGCCCGCTGGCCGGTGATGGCTATTTAACGTCGCCCTGTTAGACTCCCAGCACATCCGGTCTGCGGTCTGCGCGGTGCCGTCGAGTGGTCGAGGCCCCTATGGGAAGAACGGGAGGAAAGGGACTTTCACTGGCCAGGAGGCTTTATACATCGCGAACCCTCGGGCTGGTCCTGGGGCTTTTGTGCGTGAGTGTCGCGATGTACCCGCTCGACCCGCCGGCCTGGGTCTGGGCGCTGATGCTGTTCAATGGCCTGGTCTGGCCGCACCTCGCGTATCAATGGGCCCGCCGGGCGACGGTTCCGTACCACGCCGAACACCGCAATCTGTTGATCGACGCCTTTCTCGGTGGCTTCTGGGTCGCCGCCATGCACTTCAATCCCTTGCCCAGTGCCACGACCATTTCGATGATGGCGATGAACAACGTTGCCATCGGCGGTCTGCGTTTTCTGCTGGCCGGGGCGGCGGCACAGTTGCTTGGCGTTGGCGTCGGGCTGGTGGTGTTTGCCCCCGCGTTCGTCCCGATGACCACGCCGGCTCAGCTGTATGCCTGCCTTCCGCTATTGATGCTGTATCCGTTGGCACTGGGCTGGATCTGCTTTCGCCAGGCCTACACCCTCGGCCTGCACAAACGTGAATTGCTGGCTCTGAGCCGCACCGACAGCCTTACCGGTCTGCTCAATCACGGCGCCTGGAAGGATCAACTGGAAGTCGAGTTTCAACGCTGCAAACGCCAGCAGACAGGCGCAGCGATTGCGCTGATCGACATCGACCATTTCAAGTCGATCAACGACACCTATGGCCATGTGGCGGGGGACATCGTCCTGCGTCAGTTGAGCAAGATGCTCAAGCAGAATCTGCGCATGGCCGATGTGGCGGGGCGCTACGGCGGCGACGAGTTTTGCGTGATTCTGCCGGACTTGCCGCTGTTCAACGCTGCGCAGGCGATGGAAGCATTGCGTGAGCGTTTTTCCTTTCTGGTGTACGAACAGAACCCGGCGCTGCAAGTCAGCCTGAGCATTGGTCTGGCCGCGCTCGATCCGGCTCACAGTGATGCAACGCGCTGGCTGAATGACGCCGATGAAGCGCTTTACGAGGCCAAGGCCAGCGGGCGCAATCGGGTCATCTGCTGCAACGATGACAAGCCGCGACGCGAGGTTTTCGATTCGGTTTGAACGGATTGGGTGTCGCATCCGGGATAGAGCCTTGGCGCGATGTCAGGTACGGTTCAGTACCCGACACGAAACAAGGATTGATTCATGACGTTCAATTTCCCTCGTTCCCTGCTGGCCGGCCTGTCCCTCGCTATTGCAGCCTCCGGTGCCTTCGCCGAACCGCATAAGCAAGTGTTGGCCGACGCGGAGCAATACAAGCCCGAAGCCCTGAAACTGCTCGAGCGCCTGGTCAATATCGACTCGGGCTCGGGTTATGAACCGGGTCTCAAGCAGGTCAGCGACATCGCCATCGAAGAGCTGAAAAAGCTCGGCGCCACCATCGAACTGGTGCCCAACACCCCGGAAAAAACCAACCACGTACTCGCCACGCTCAAAGGCACCGGCAAGGCAAAAATCCTGCTGATGGCGCACATGGATACGGTGTTCAAGGAAGGCTCCGCTGCTGAGCGACCGTTCCACATCAAGGACGGCCGCGCCTACGGGCCGGGGGTGATGGACGACAAGGGCGGGATCGTCGCCGGCATCTACGCGCTGAAAATTCTGAAGAACCTCGACTTCAAGGACTATGCGCAAATCACTTTCCTGCTCGATGCCAGCGAAGAAACCGGCTCGGACGTTGCCACCGACCTGATCAAGAAAACCGCCAAACTTCACGACGTCACCCTCAACCTCGAACCGGGTCGCCCGGCCGATGGTCTGGTGGTATGGCGCAAAGGCAGCGCCACCGCGCTGGTCGAGGTCAAGGGCAAGGCCGCCCACGCCGGCGTCGCACCGGAACTGGGGCGCAACGCGGCGATGGAAGCGGCGCATCAGATCCTGCAACTGGGCAAACTGGGCGACGAAGCCAAGAAAACCACCATCAACTTCACCGTGCTCAAGGCTGGCGACCGCACCAACGTGATCCCGGATCAGGCCACGGCCAAGGCTGACGTGCGAGCGGCGGTGCCGGAAGAGTTCGACCGGATCGAGAAGGATCTGGCGCGGGTGTCGCAGGACAAGTTGATTCCTGACACTGAGGTGAAGACTTCATTGCAACGCGGTTTGCCACCGATGCCGCAGACGGCTGAGTCGGATCGCCTGATGGCGATGGCCCAAGGGATCTACGGTGAGATTGGCCGCAAGTTGACCGAAGAAGGCAGCGGTGGGGCAGCGGATGCCAGTTTGTCGGCCGGAGTGGGTACGCCGACGCTGGACGGGTTCGGGATTGTTGGCGGCAACATTCATACGCCGGAGGAATACGCGGAAGTGGAGAGCGTGGCGCCGCGGATTTATCTGTTGTCGCGGATGATTATGGAGTTGGCGAAATAGTAGTTTGATATATCAGAGTTAAGCAGCCGTCGTGAACGTAGGCTGCTTGCTTTGTTTGTAATAAGCCGAATCATAAAGTGTTCATGTTAGTCAGGTTTTTGAGATAGGAAGCAAGCAATTTCTTTGCTTAGAAGAATTATGTTTTCTTCCGATGTGTTGCACAGGTACTCAAATATAGCAAGGTCGTTAATCAACTTGTTTTCTGTGATAGCTTTGTAGAAGTGCTTGTCTGTGGTGATATGATCAGCACATTTAAAGTCCGGTAGAAACTCAGAGATTTTATGGTCTTCGAAAATTTTCTTCTCAACGCTATCGAAGGGTAAGAAGTAAGTGTTAGGGCAGTTTTTGATGTGTTTGTATATTTTTTGATCCCCGTCCAGGATTGAGATTACGTTTTCTGGACTGGAAAGAAAATGTTCTTTTGCGTTGAGCAATAGTAGTTTTATTACATTTGATCCCCCTCCAATTGGTACGATTTTGTACTGGGAAAAATTAGCTGGGCAGTACTTTGAAATCATGAAGATGAGAAAATTTTTTAGCATCTCATCTTCTGTCAGGATGTATTTGTCCCAGCCAGTAAATCCAAACATTATGCTTTTAATATAGTTGTAGGAGGCGGGTATGATATCGCCTTCACCATGAATGTTTGTCATGTAGAAAAGCTCTTTGTTTTTTAATGTTCTCATTAGGGCGAGTGAATGGGTAGTACATACAATATTGACTTTGTATGTTTCGCAGAATGCGCGGAGTCGCCGTATTAAATGGGCTTGGGTCGCCGCATCTAGCGAAATATCTATCTCATCAATTACGATTAGCTTACAGTGGTTGGTAATTTTTCTGTACAAACTGATCAGGAAGAATTCACCTGAGCTTAGGTGGTCTTCTCTAACATATCTGTCACCCTCAAGTGGTATGCAGTAATATTTCGTGTTTTTTATTTTTATTTCAACAAGATTTTTGAATTTGTCACTGGAATAGATGTCGCTTAGAAACTCAATGAGTTCGTGAGGGCACGTAAACCTTCCTAATATGATCGCTGTTCGTATGTCCTTGTCCGCAGTGCTGATACTTTGGAAATGGTTGAATCGTTGGCCATACGGCATTGGCAGCTCGACATCGATAGTTTTTTTTATTTCCTCAGGGATGGCTGACTTACAGTTAAGGCTGTTGATCGATGTGTCGAAAGTGAACTGAAATTCGTTAGTGCCGAACCTGTATGTTACCTCGCTATCGGCTTTGAATATGCCTGATGAGGTGGTCTTGGAGAAGGTGTCCGCAGATCGGAAATTAAGGATTGCTTTGATGAGCGTTGTTTTTCCTATTCCGTTCTTTCCTACAATGCATGTGAGCTTGTTTTCACTCAAGTCAACGCCAAAAGTCAAACTCTTAACATGTTGTATGTTTTTTAGCTCGACTGATAGTTGCATTATAGTTTGTCCGACTTGTGAAGGAACATGTCCACGGTAGTTGTGCCGTATTTCTTTCTTAACTTGTCGAGATAGCTGGGGTCGACTGTGTTGTAGTAGTTAAGATGTCCCGATATTTTTTCTATAGCGCCATCGAAGTCTGATCCTACGATTTTTTTGAATGTCTCTTTGTTGGTGAGGTAATAGTGAAGTTTGATTTCTGTATCTTGTTTGAATTTTATGTCTATGGATACTTTTCCGTTTGGAAGGATTACCATTCCTAGTAGCTTGATTTTGTTCCCTGTCTGAGTGTGTTTGCTTTTTGCATCATTGATCGAGAGTTTGTTTTTTGTAATTTCGGATAACTTTTGCGATATGTATTTTTCAGCCTCAAATATTGAGTTTTTTTCCATGGAGGAAATGATTATGTCGTCAGAGTATCTAGAAAAAACTAATGAGTTGCTTTTACAGTATTCTTGAAGAGTGTTGTCGAAAGTAAAAAGGCATGCATTGCTGAGAGTTGGTGAGGTTGAGAAGCCCACAGGTACTGAGTTGTTGACTGTCAAGGTTTTTACTATTTTTTCAATGTGATCTTGAATATCAGATATTGGACATTGTTCGATATTTTTGAGAATTGTCTCTTTTACCATGTCTTCGTCAATGCTGTTGAAGAAGTTTTTTATGTCGGTCTGAAAGAAATATTTGCTACGGGAATGCTTAGATACTGCATCTACGGCATTTACCCCTTTTCTGTATGAAAAAACAACGTCTTCATTTGTATCTAGATGATCAAGAAGTATCAGTTTTATGAAGGAGTGAAAGGTTCTTAGTTTTTTGTTTGGTACGTGTACTTCTCGATCATTGTATTTTTTTGTTTCGTAAAGACTGGTTATGTCGCCTGTGTCTAACTCAGGAAATTCGAATTTCCCCTGATGCATTGCGACTAACAGCTCTTTTAGAGGTCTTTTGTTCATTTTTTACGCCTTGGGAAGACTGCCGCAGCGAGAATACGACTTCGACAAAATATGCCGCAAAGTATCGTGTGAAACAATCGTTTCTAAAAAAAGAGAAGAAGGAGTTCCTGACGTAGGAAAAATGTTTCCTAAGGACGTGATGGGTAGGAAATTTCGGATCAGGTACGGATGAAAAGAATCGATCTGTAGCTGTAATCGATCAAAAGAAGTACGTATCTATTTTGACGACAGAGGATGAGACGACAAGAAACTGTCTGCTTGCGTAGGAGGTTTTACTATTTGTGTGCCTCTTAGCTCAACGCTAAAAGGCACACAAACGTAAAAGGAGACTAGACACCTGTAGAGGCCAGATTTGATGACTGGAGATGCTCCTAGTCACTGGCATGACTCGGACTGTAGATCAAGGAGTCTTGGAAAACAAGGTGTGAATTGGTGCGTAGTCTGAGCGGTCGTGGATGTAGGTGCTTTGGGCTCTTCGAACCCTTAAGCCCTTGTCTTTTTTGCGCACAACTTTCCAAGACCTTTCCTACAACGTACCCTGTTGCCGCGTTTCGGTGCCGACCCCTATAGTCTGGGCTCGCGGAAAAACTCCGCGAACGACCTTGGCCGGTCGGGCAGGCAAAACGCTACAGCGTCATCGTCCAGACATTCTCGTGCCTGGATTCGCTTTATGGCAGCTGTGCGCGGGACACCTTCGGGTGTGCCGGATGTGGTCTGCCCGGTCGGCCAACCCGCACACAGCCGCCACCTTCTTCGCTTGGCCGCGAACGGTGGTTGCTCTATTGGAGTTACACCATGACCGATCAAGTAATCCCCCGCTACCTCCCCATCGACACCTACGACGCCGAATCCCCGGTGCTCTTCATCAATACTCAAAAAGAACTCAGCGACATGGCCGCGTGTGCGATGCACCGTTTTGTGGTCGTGCGCGATCTGGCAGACACCTTTTCCAGTCTCGACCTCAAGGGCATTTCCGATTGTGATCTGACGCGCATTACCAGCGCGGTGCATCTGTTGATGCGAGAGGGATGCGCCATTCTGAACGTGATTCAGACGCGGGCATTAAAGCGGGAGGAGGGCTTCAAAACGGCGGTCTAGCGGTTTCGCGGCGGGCGCCATGCGAGTGGACTCGTAATGGCGTCGGGCCGCTCTGCCTCTTTGTAGCGTGGTGCGCGGTTACTCTTTGACGCTCATGTATTCCTTGGCCCAGAGAATGTATTCCTCAGGCTGGGTGTAGGTGTGAGTCAGTTCGGTGGCGCTCAGGTCCGAGGCCTGGGTGAAGATCTGGCGTTGTTCGCGCAGGCTGTCGTAAGTCGCCTTGATCGCCGCGAAGTAGGCACCGTGGCCGTCGATGGTGACGCGCACACCCAGTTCGGCCAGGCGTTTGTCGTCGCGCAGTGCAGGGTTGCCGTAGGTCACCAGCATCAGCGGGACGGTCAGGTGTTCGGCGATCTGCTCGAGCTGATCGAAGTCCTGGATACCCACCATGCAGATACCGTCAGCGCCAGCAGCTTGATACTGCTTGGTACGGCTGATGATTTCCTGGTTCGGCAGGATGCCGGCGTTGGTCCGGGCGATGATCGCCATTTCCGAATCGACCCGGGCTTCCAGTGCCGCGCGGATCTTGCCTACGCCTTCGGCGACGGTGATCAGGTCGGTGGATTTTCGGCCGAATTGAGCTGGCAGCAAGGTGTCTTCGATGGTCAGCGCGGCGACGCCGGCACGTTCCAGTTCGACAATGGTGCGCATCACGTTCAGGGCGTTGCCGTAGCCGTGGTCGGCGTCGGCGATCACCGGCAATTGGGCGACGCGGCCAATGCGGGTGGCCTGTTCAGCGAATTCGCTGAGGGTGATCAGGGCAAAGTCCGGAGCGCCCAGCACCTGCAACGAGGCGACCGAGCCGCCGAGAATCCCTACTTCAAAACCCAGGTCAGCGGCGATGCGGGCGGACATCGGATCGAACACCGAGGCGGTGTGATAGCAGGTGTCGGAAGCCAGCAGCTGACGGAAGTTACGGCGCAAATCTTGATGAGAAAGCCTGGTCATACGAGTTCCACCAATACAAAGGAATGGAAAGGCTTGAGCAAAGGTGTCAACGCCGAAGGTGAAAAGGCTATCACGCCAATGGGTCAAGGATCATGACGAATTAACGAGGAAGTTAACCAGGAAAAACCTGTTCAGGTGCTTTCTCTACAGGAATGTGCGCTCAGGCCGCCACCGCCTGCTGCTGTTGATTGGGCAACGGCACCGCCCGCACCGAGTTGCCTGGCTGCAGTTGCAGGCGTTTGGCAGTGAGGCGGTCGATCACCAGACTGCTGCCGACCCGACGTCCCGGCGCGACGGTAATGCGACAGTTTTCCAGGCGCCGGTTGTGGATCAGCCACAGCGGCGCCTGATCGTCAGGCGTGCCGATGCTCAGGGTCAGTTCCAGACTGTCGCGCACGGTGCGGATATTGCGGATCGGCGCCTCGATCACCGGGCCGCCGTCGAAGATGTCGATGTAGCCTTTGTGAGCGAAACCCTCGGATTGAAGAATTTTCAATGCCGGCTCGGTGTTGGGGTGGGCCTGGCCGATCACGGCCTGGGCCTGTTCGGTGAGCAGGCAGGTGTACAGCGGCTGGCGTGGCATCAGTTCGGCGATGAACGCCTTGTTGCCCAGCCCGGACAGGTGGTCGGCGTGGCTGAAGTCCATCTGGAAGAAGTGCCGCCCCAGACTGTCCCAGAACGGCGAACAGCCTTGTTCGTCGGCACTGCCGCGCAGTTCGGCGATCATCTTTTCGCCGAACAGGTGCGGGAATTCGGCAACAAACAGCAAGCGCCCCAGCGACAGCAGGCGACCATTGCTGCCGTGGCGCTGATCGTGGCGCAGGAACAGCGAGCAGAGTTCCGATTGGCCGGTCAGTTCATTGTTGAGGAACAACGTCGGAATCTGCCGCTGAATGCCCAGGTCCGGCGCCGAGCTGACGGTCAGCCCGACCCGATAGTTGTACCAGGGCTCACGCAGGCCGACAGCTCCGGCCAGGGCGCTGACACCGACCACTCGCTGTTCGTCGTCTTCAAGCACAAACAGATAATCGGCATCGGCCCGTTCGACCTGCTCGGCGAAGGCGCGCTGTGCCCAGCGTACCCGGTGGGCCAGGCGATCTTCGTTGGCGGGCAGGGTGGTGAACCCCGGCCCGGCCTGTTGCACCAGCGTCATCAACGCTGGCAGGTCGCTGACTTGGACCGGACGGACAATCATGCTGCAACTCCTTTTGCGCGCCTGCTCGGGCACTGTCGTTGGGTAGGGGCGCGGTTCACAGGGCGATCAACCGGATCGTGCCGCCCGCGCGGACGTTGAGCGCCGCGCACAGGACCGGGTCGAGCGCCAGGGGCTGGCCGGGCTGGAAATCCAGCTCGGCGACCACCGCCCGAAAGCCATGCAGAGCATCATTGCTCACCAGATAACGACCGCGGGCATCGATCAGGGGTTCCTCCCGAACCGTGGCGGTCTGGCTCCGGGTGATCGAACGGATGTTGGCGGTGCGTGCATACAAGGTCGGGCCGGCATCGAACAGATCGATGTAGCTGTTGGTTTCAAAACCCTCGCGCTCGAGGATGTCGAAGGCTTCCTGACCGTCCGGGTGGATGCGGCCGATGCAGTCCTGTGCCGCCTGCGGCAGCATCGGCACGTAGATGGGGTATTGCGGCATCAGTTCGGCGAGAAACGTTCGGCTCTGCAAGCCGCACAGGCGTTCGGCCTCGACGTAGGGCAGGTCGAAGAAATGTTTGCCGAGCGCATCCCAGAACGGCGAATTCCCTTGCTCGTCGCTGTAGCCGACGATTTCGGTGATCACCGCTTCGGCAAAACGCGGCGCGTGGGCGGCGATGAACAGCAAGCGGGCCCGCGACAGCAATTCGGAAAACGGCGTGCGCACCAGCGCTTCATCGATGTGAAAACCGCGCAGCAGCGTGTGGCCGCTCAGGTCGTGGCACAGCGACAGCGCCGGCACGCCATGCTCGATGTTCAGCTCCCGCGAGGCACTGGTGAAGTGACGGTTGCGCAGGCTGTAGAACGGCTCGTTGAAACCTGCGGTGGCGAGGATCTCCGAGCAGCCGACCAGTCGGCGGGTGTCCAGGTCCTCGAGCACGAAGAAGTAATTCTCCGGGCCCTGAGCCGCCGCATCGCTGTCGAACGAGGCGCAGGACGCGGCGATTTTTTCGCCCAGGTGCTCGCTGTCGTCCGGCAGGGACGTGACGCCTACCAGGCTGTCGCGCGCCAATTGTTGCAATTGAGGCAGGTCGTTTGGCTCGACTGGACGTAAGACCAGCATGGATGCACTCCTGTATCAAAAGGTTCGGCCCATTCGCCGAACCTGACTATCACTGTCGGTTTCCACGCGTTAAAGCGGCGGTCGCCTGATTTGTTGTCAGACGCCGCTCTTTTTCTTGTCAGCCGTTGCTCGGGTCAGGCAGCGCGGTACTGGTGCCGAGCTTGTTCAGGAAGAACAGGTACACCAGACCCAGCGCGATCCAGATCAGGCCGAGTTTCTGTGCATCGACGCCCATGTTGTACATGATGGCCGCGACGATGATGAAGCCGATCACCGGGCAGATCAGGTGACGGATCACCTGACCGGATTTCTGCCGGCGCCAGTAATAATTGATCACGGTCAGGTGCAGCAGCATGAAGCCGCTCAGGGCGCCGAAGTTGACCAGCGAAGTCAGGGTGTCCACCGAATTGATGAACAGATAGCAGATCACCAGCGACAGCACGGCCACCAGATAAATGCTCAGGTACGGCGTATTGTGTTTCGGGTGCACCTTGGCCAGCACTTTCGGCAACTTGCCGTCACGGGCCATACCGAACAGCAGGCGCGAGACCGCCGCTTGCGAAGTGATCGCCACCGCCACACCCCAGGCCAGGGCCGTGGCCACGCCGGTCAAGGTTGCGAGCCAGCTGCCAGCGGCGATTTCGGCGATTTCATAGAACGCGGTGTCGGCGGACTTGAAGCCCATGCCGGCTGCCAGATCGGTAGCGATCCAGGTTTGCGCGACGAAAATCACACCCATCACCACCAGGGTGATCAGCGCTGCTTTGCCGACGCTGCGGCCCGGATCGCCCTTGATCTCTTCGGCGAGCGTGGAGATCGCATCGAAACCGAGGAACGACAGCACCGCAATCGACACCGCTTGCATCAGCAGGGCGAAGTTGAAGGTTTCCGGGTGATACAGCGGCGCGAGGGTCAACTGGCCGTTGCCGCCACCGTTGTGCAGGGCATTCCAGGCGTAGAACAGGAAAATCCCCAGCACCACGAGTTGCGCCAGCAGGAACAGGATGTTCATGCGGGCGGTGAAGGTGATGCCACGCAGGTTGACGAAGGTCGCGCTGACCAGGAATGCCAGAATGAAGCCGACCTTCGGGATGTCCGGGTACAAGTGGTTGAGCGCCATCGCCGCATAGACGTAAAGCAGCGGCGGGATCAGTAGATAGTCGAGCAGCATCAGCCAGCCGGCGATGAAGCCGACGTGTTGATTCAGGCCCCGTTGCGCGTAGGAATACACCGATCCGGCAATCGGAAAGGCCCGGGCCATGCTGCCGTAGCTCAGCGCGGTGAAGACCATCGCCACCATGCCGATGATGTACGCCAAAGGCACCATCCCCGGTGCCTCGGCGTTGACGTAGCCATACACGCCGAACGGGGCGATGGGGATCATGAAGATCATCCCGTACACCACCAGGTCGGTCAGTGTCAGGCTACGTTTCAACTCCTGTTTGTAGCCGAACTCTTCTATTTCCATGAAGCGCAACTCCTTGTCAGCCAATCGGTCGTTTTAGTTGTTATTTCGGTCCGTCGTTTACAGCGTCAGCAGTGGTTACAACAATCCTTACAGCAATGGAGCCAGATAATTTGCCCAGCGGTTCACCGCTTCCGGGCTGCGCAGCAGGTCGTTGCGCACTTCGATCAACACCGACGCAAGACCCCGGGCATCGCCGTGCACCGGTACGGTCATGTCGCCCAGCGGGTCGATCTTGTACGGCTGATTGCCGGCGACCTTCAGTGGATGTTCGCCGAGGCCGTCGAGCATCCGTTGGGCATAGGCCCTTGCCTGGCCGAACAGCACGCCGACTTCCAGCTCGCGCGGCTGGCCGTAGTACACCGGGGTGAAACTGTGAATCCCCACCACCCGCACCGGCCGACCTTCAGCCAGACGTGCATCGATCAGTTGTTGCAGGCGCGTGTGAAACGGCTTGAACAGGCACTGACGCCGGTATTCGCGGGTGGCCTCGTCGAGTTCGCGGTTGCCCGGCACCTGATAGATCTCGCTCTGCGCCGGGATGCTGTCGGGCGCATGCCGGGGGCGGTTGAGGTCGATCAGCAGGCGCGAATAGTTGGCGCTCAACAGCGTCGCGCCCAGTTGCTCCGACAGCTGCTCGGCCAGCGCCAGGGCACCGATATCCCAGGCAATGTGCTCACGGGCAGCCGTTTCATCCAGGCCCAGATTGTTCAGGGCCTCGGGGATGTAGCGGCTGGCGTGTTCGCACACCAGAATCAGCGGGTGCGTCGAATCTTCACGGCTCAGGTTGTAGACCGGTCGGGTGTACAACCCAAGCTCGGCGGATTCAGTACAGGCGTGCATAGTGCTCACAAAGGTCAGCGGGCGAGAGCTGTTCCGTCAGCGCCAGTTCCTCGGTTTTAAGGGCGAAATAAGTGTCGAGCAACGCACTTGGCAGCGCTTCGACCAGCGCTTCACTGCGACGCAGGCAATCCAGTGCCTGGGCCAGGGAGGCGGGCAGGGCAACGATGCCCCGGGCCTTGCGTTGTTCGTCGTTGAGTGAATCGGGTATTTCATCGGTGATTGCGTTCAGCGCCAGACGCTGTTCGATGCCCAGGCGTCCGGCGATCAGCAGCGCAGCCATTGCCAGATGCGGCGAGGCAGTGGCGTCCATGGCGCGGAATTCGAGGTTGTATTGCTTCGCCACGGGTTTGTTGCCCAGGCTCACGGTCGGGCAGATACGCAGCGCCGCTTCGCGGTTCTGCTGGCCCAGGCAGGCGTAGGACGCGCTCCAGTGGTGCGGCTGCAAACGTTCATACGACACCGGTGTCGGCGCAGTGAACGCACATAGCGCCGGCAAGTAATGCAGCACGCCCGCCGCCCAGTGCTGGCCGAGGGTCGACAGACCATTGCTGGTGCCGGAGTCGTAGAGCATTGGCTGCCCGGCCAGATCGAGCAGGCTGACGTGCAGGTGCACGCCATTGCACACCGCGTCGGCGGCAGTCTTCGGCGCAAAACTCAGATCCAGCCCCATCTGCCGGGCGATTTCGCGAGTGATCTCGCGCACGTTGACCGCGCGATCCGCCGCCGCCACGCCGAGAGTCGGGCGGCAGGTGATTTCGTATTGGTGCTTGCCGTATTCCGGCAGGAACATTTCCGGCTCGACGCCCCCGGCGCGCAACGCGCTGAGCAGCCAGCCGCCGAATTCGGCGCCCTGGCGCTGGGCTTCGAGCGAGAACGCCAGATGTTCGGCAAACCCGGCGTGCAGGTTGAATTCGTGTTCGAACGCGGCATTGACTTGCAAGCCGAGTTCATCACGATAGCGCTCGACCTCGTTGCGCAACAGCGTGCGCGGGCAGGCGGCCCAGGGCCGGCCATCGGTCTCGCGGATATCGCCGTGAATGAAATCCAGTGCTGGCGCTGCGGCGTCCGGGCCGTTGCCGACAGTGACGCGGCTGGCCAGATCGGGAATCAGCCGCAGGTCGCCATAAGCGCCCCACGGACTGGTTGAAGCGATGACGTCCTGCGGCGTCAGCGCGCTGTTGGCTGGCACCCAGCCGCAACCGGCGGCTTGATAGTGTTCCAGCTCATCGCTGGGAAACGAACGGCCACGGGTGACGCCGATCAGGTCGGTGGTGACGATAGTGGTCATCGGCAGCGGCGACAGGCGTTCGCTCATGGTTGCATCTCCTGCAACCGGCCGAGCACGGTGTCGGTGTCGGTGATCCAGCAGTAGCCCTTGATCGCGTTCAGGCAGGCGTCGTGGCGTGCTTCGGTGTAAGTCGCGCAGGCGTCCGCCACCAGTGTGACGAGATAGCCACGGTCAGCGGCATCGCGCACGGCCATGTCCACGCACTGGTCGGTGACGATGCCGGCGATGATCAGGTGACGGGTTTCCAGATTGCGCAGCACGTAGTCGATGTTGGTCGAGTTGAAGACCCCGGACGAGGTCTTCGGCAGCACGATTTCGTTTTCCATCGGGGTCAGTTCGGCGATCACCTGTGCCTGCGGGCTGCCTTTGGGCAGGTGCATGTCCGACAGCTTGTGATCCAGCGAGCGGTCACGGCCGTCGGCGGTCAGGCTTTCGATCAGGGTATGCAGCACGTTCTGCCGTGCGTCGCGGAAGGCGTTGAGCAGGCGAACCTGATTGGGCACCACTTGCGAGCGCGTGCGATTGAGGAAATACGCGGCGTCCGGGCCTTCGAGGTGCGGGTCGAACTGCGGCTCGAGCCAGGCGCGCTGCATGTCCACCAGCAACAGGGCGGTGTGGTCGGTGACAAACGGCAGGTCCCGTGGCGAGCGATGGGGAAGGCTGAACATCCTTATTTATCCTCCAGCAAGTGGGTGTCGAAGTCGTTGCGCAGGGCATCGATGCCTTCCAGGCGATCGGCCAGATCCGGGCAGCGCAGGGTCAGGCAGGCAATCAATGCCTCGACCTGGGCCAGCGCCGGGACCATGGTGTCGAACGGCGAGGCCGACTCCACCGGAGCGCTGATGATCATGTCGGCCAGTTCGCGCAGCGGCGAGGCATAGATGTCGGTGAACAGCACGACGCGAGCGTTGCTGTTCTTCGCCGCGCTCGCCACGCGCAGGGCCTGGGTCTGGTAGCGGCGATAGTCGAACACCAGCACCACGTCCTGGCGTTGCAGGTCGAACAGGCGATCGGGCAGTTGCGCGTTGTCCTCCAGCGCAAAGCAGCCGGGGCGCAGCAGACGCAAATGATTGAGCAGGTAAGTGGCCATCAGGCTGCTGAAGCGTCCACCGAAGCAGTAGACCTGATGACGGGTGTCGAGCAGCCAGTCGGCCAGAATTCGTACATCTTCCGGCTGGGTCAGGGCCTGGGTTTCGGCCAGCAAGTTGTGGCTGTGGGCCAGATAATGGCTCCAGGCATCGTCCTTGTTCTGGTGCGAGCGCGGCTGCAACAGGGTGCGCGGCGAGCGCAGGCGGTGGTCCATGTCGCTGAGCAGGGCGTCCTGGAATTCGGCATAACCACCAAAACCGAGCTTTTTCACCAGCCGCACGATCGTCGGATCGCTGACGCCGGCATGTTCGGCCAGGCGCGCCATCGGGCCCAGCCCGTTGCGTGGATACTGATCGAGCAAGGCGCGAACGACTTTGCGCTCCGACGGCGTCAGGTCAAGGCCGGGGTCGGTGATCAGGTCTCTTAAAGGGGGCATCCGGGCTCCTGCTGGATGGGGTGTTGAATTCGCTTCACAATCCGTTAAAACAGTATTTATGTAACTGACGCTACATGTCTAGCGAATTTTTCGGCGTTTAAACCAAGCCCCAAAATGGGGCGGGATGCCCGTAACGCAAGGGTTACATGGATGTCGATCAGTCTTGTAGTCCATTGCCCATGGTGGTGTCAGAGATTGCCGCTTTGACACGTTTGAGTTGTCCAATCGACTTGCCCGGAGCCTCACGGTTTACGGCACAATTGCTGCCCCATCCGCGATTTCGCCGATGACCGTCCTGTCTTCCAGCCGAGTGACTGACCGTGCAGACCACCCGTTTGACATTGATCTGCCATGCCAGAACCGTCGCACAAAAATTGGCGTGTTTTCCTACGAACGAAGCTGTTGAAGAGACCCTGCTCGCGTCCTGCTCGGCGGGTTCCCGTTTTGACGCCGCGTCACGCTTGATCTGTGGCCCGGAACTGCGGACCCGCCAGACGGCAGAATGGTTTGGTCGAGAGGCGCGCATCGATGAGGCCCTGCGTGATTGCGACTGGGGACGCTGGCAAGGTCAGTCAATCAAGGACTTGCAACGGTACGAACCCGACGCATTGCTAGCCTGGCTCGAAGACCCGCACGCCGCACCCCATGGCGGTGAGTCGGTAGCGCAGTTGCGTGAAAGGGTGGCCGCGTGGCTGGTTTCGTTGCAGGCCACGCCGGGGCATGTGGTGGCAGTCACCCATCCATTCGTGATTCGTGCTGCCTTGATGCAGGTCGTGCAGGGTGAGGCGTTTCACAGCATAGATGTAGAGCCGCTGGCGGCGGTCGAACTGCGGTTTACCGGGCGCTGGCGGCTACGTTTGTCCGGCATGAGCCTGGAAGGAGCAGAACAATGAAGCGATTGCTGGTAATCGGCATCGGTGCCGGCAACCCGGACTACATCACGATGCAGGCGGTAAAGGCGCTGAATCAGGTGGACGTGTTTTTCCTGATGGACAAGGGCCGGAGCAAGGACAAGCTGATCGACCTGCGGCGGGAAATCTGCGAGCGCTACATCACCGATCGTACGTACTGCTTCGCCGAAGCCCACAGCCCGGAGCGCGAGCGCGGTGATGTGGACTACAGCGCCAGTGTCGATGATCTGAACCGCGCCAAGCAGCAGACCTTCGAACGCCTGATCAATGACGAATTGGCTGACGGGCAGTGCGGCGGTTTTCTGGTGTGGGGCGATCCGGCGCTGTACGACAGCACCATTCGCATCCTGCAGGCGATTCTGGCCTCGGGGCGATGTGCGTTTGAATTCGAAGTCATTCCGGGCATCACCAGCGTTCAGGCCCTGGCGGCGCAGCACAAGGTGCCGTTGAACACCATCGGTCGCTCAATTGAAATCACCACTGGCCGACGCCTGGCGGCGGGGCAGGTAAGTGACACGGACAGTCTGGTGGTGATGCTCGATGCCGAAGATTCCTACCATCGAGTGGCGGATCAGGAGACAGAGATTTACTGGGGCGCCTACCTCGGTACGCCGGACGAAATCCTCATCCATGGCAAGCTCCGTGATGTTGCCGATGAGATCGAACGGGTGCGCAAGGCTGCCCGGGCCGAGCATGGCTGGATCATGGACACTTATCTTCTGCGCAAGCCTTGATTCACATGTTGCCTGGAAGGGCGCCTTCGCGAGCAAGCTCGCTCCCACAGATAGCAACTTGATCCTGTGGGAGCGAGCTTGCTCGCGAAGAAGGCTGTGAGTTCAACTCAAAAAGTAGATCTGACCTCACGACCAAAGCGCTCGCGATACACCGACGGCGGCACCCCGACCACGCTGCGAAACGCCACACGAAAGCTTTCCACCGAGCGATAACCACAGCGCAGGGCGATCTGCTCGGTGTTTTGCGGTGTGCTTTCCAGCAATTCCCGGGCCCGGGCCAGACGCTCGTGTTGCAGCCAGGCCTTGGGTGACTGGCCGCTGGCTTCGGTAAATTTGCGCAGGAAAGTGCGCTCGCTCATCGCCGCTTCGCTGGCCAGATCGCGCACTTCCAGCGGTTCGTGCAGGCGCTCGCGGGCCCACTGCATCACACGCGACAGGTCGCTGCGCGGCGTCGGGCTGACCGGTGTGGGAATGAATTGCGCCTGACCGCCAGTGCGCTGCGGCGACATCACCAGTCGCCGCGCCACGGAGTTGGCGATCTGGGTGCCGAAGTCCCGCGCCACGAGATGCAGGCAGGCGTCGATCCCGGCCGCGCTGCCGGCCGAAGTAATCAATTGGCCGGAATCGACGTAAAGCACATCCGGATCGACGTCGATGGCCGGGAAGCGCTCGGCCAGTTCGGTGGTGTAGCGCCAGTGAGTGGTGGCGCCGTGGCCGTCGAGCAGGCCGCTGGCCGCCAGAACAAATACGCCCGAGCAGATCGACAGCAACCGGGCGCCGCGTGAATGAGCATCACGCAATGCTTCCAGCAAGGCTTCCGGCACCGGCGCACTGCGGTCGCGCCAGCCGGGAATGATGATGGTGCGCGCATCCGCCAACAGCTCAAGACCGCCATCGGCCAGCACCTGAATCCCGCCCATGGCGCGCATCGGGCCTTGATCGACCGCGGCGATGCAGTGCTCGTACCACGGAAAGTCGAATTCCGGCCGGGCCAGGCCGAAGATCTCCACGGCGATGCCGAACTCGAATGTGCAGAGGCCGTCGTAGGCCAGAATCGCGACCAATCCAGGTGAATCAGGCATTTGGCGGAAACTTCCCGGTGAGTGTCTTGTGCGCCACTGTAGCGGCAAGCGGCGGCTCGATAAAGTCTGTTCATCCCTACAGACAAAGGAGTGATTCAACATGCCCAGCCTGGTTCGCGAAATTCCTGCAGCGCCTTCGGCCATTGCCCTGATGCATTTCAGCAACCGTCTGACCTTCGAAACCGATTGTTCCGACGTCTTCAGCAGCCAGCAGGCTGGCGAGGTCGATTTTGTGCTGGTGGACGTGCGCGGGCCGCTGGCCTTCGAGCGTGGTCATGTGCCGGGAGCGATCAATATTCCCGGGCGTTTGCTGACGGCGGAAGGGCTGGCGGACTACTCGAAAAACACCCTGTTCGTGGTTTATTGCGCCGGCCCACACTGCAATGGCGCCAACAAGGCCGCGGTGAAGCTGGCGGCGTTGGGTTATCCGGTCAAGGAGATGATCGGCGGGGTGACCGGGTGGCTGGATGAAGGCTTTCAGTTGAGTGTCGCGACACAACGCGTTGCCACCGCGCCGATCGCTTGCGATTGCTGATAGTCAGAGGGTTGCCGCTTCGGTGGCAGCTTTTGTCGGCTTTGTCCTACAACCCTTGCACTGCTCTGGCGCACACTTCTCCCATGTGATGGCACTCGCCGATTTTCTGTAAGTATTTGTCGCTTAAACACAATTTGCCCCGTGCGCGGCGCCATAGACTGCCGGCCACTTCGGTTTCTTTGCGCTGCACAGCCCAAGGCCGAACCTGACAATCGAAAGCTGCCAATAAAAGCCTCCGCACACGGGAGTAATAAATGAAAAAGCTGGTTATGTTCGGTGCCCTGGCACTGTCGATGTTGTCCCTGACCGCCGTGGCCGAAGACGCCAAACCGATCCGTATCGGTATCGAAGCCGGTTACCCGCCATTCTCGATGAAAACCCCTGACGGCAAACTGGCCGGTTTCGACGTGGACATCGGCGACGCGCTGTGTGAGCAGATGAAAGTCAAATGCACCTGGGTCGAGCAAGAGTTCGACGGCCTGATCCCGGCGCTGAAAGTGAAGAAGATCGACGCGATCCTGTCCTCGATGACCATCACTGACGACCGCAAGAAAAACGTCGATTTCACCATCAAGTACTACCACACCCCGGCGCGCTTCGTGATGAAGGCAGGCTCCGGCGTGAAAGACCCGCTGACCGAGCTCAAAGGCAAGAAAGTCGGCGTGCTGCGCGCCAGTACCCACGACCGCTACGCCACCGAAGTGCTGGTGCCGGCCGGGATCGAACTGGTGCGTTACGGCTCGCAGCAGGAAGCCAACCTCGACATGGTCTCCGGTCGTATCGACGCGATGCTGGCCGACTCGGTCAACCTGAGCGACGGCTTCCTGAAAACCGACGCTGGCAAAGGCTTCGAATTCGTCGGCCCGACCTACGAAGACGCCAAGTACTTCGGCGGCGGCGCCGGTATTGCTGTGCGTAAAGGCGATACCGAGCTGGCGGAGAAATTCAATACCGCCATCAACGAAATCCGCGCCAACGGCAAGTACAAGCAAGTGCAGGACAAGTACTTCGACTTTGACGTGTACGGCCATTAATACGCCGTAGGACAAAGTGGCCCCGTTGACGCGGTGGCCACTTTTTTTTCGCCCGTGATTTATCCTGTCAGCACATTTTCAATGCGGTCGCTGCGTTGGCAGCGACCCCAGAATTTCCGGAGTTCCCCATGCAACGCATCGATCATCTTCTGCCCTGGAGCCATCTGGGCAGCGAACGTTCCCTGAGCGTGTTCCGTTATGGCGCCGGCCCGCGCAAGGTCTACATCCAGGCCAGCCTGCACGCCGACGAACTGCCGGGCATGCGCACCGCGTGGGAGCTGAAAAAACGCCTGACCGAGCTGGAAACCAACGGCCAGTTGCAAGGCGTGATCGAACTGGTGCCGGTGGCCAACCCGATCGGCCTCGATCAGCACCTGCAAGGCAGCCACATGGGGCGCTTCGAGCTGGGCAGCGGCAAGAACTTCAACCGCTCCTTCGTCGAACTCAGTGCGCCGGTGGCCGAGCGCATCGGGAATCAGTTGGGAAGCGATGCGGAAGCCAACATCGCGCTGATCCGCCAGACCATGGGCCAGGTGCTCGATGAGCTGCCGGCCCCGGCTTCGCAACTGGAGGCGCTGCACCGTCTGTTGCTGCGCCACGCCTGCGAGGCCGACATCACCCTCGATCTGCATTGCGATTTTGACGCCGCGATTCATATTTACGCACTGCCGCAACACTGGCCGCAGTGGCAGTCCCTCGCCGCACGCCTGAAGGCCGGCGTGGCGCTGTTGTGTGAAGATTCCGGTGGCAGTTCGTTCGACGAATCCTGCTCTTCGCCGTGGTTGCGACTGGCCCGGGCCTTCCCGAGCGCGGCGATTCCGCCGGCCAACCTCGCCACCACCCTGGAGCTGGGCAGCATGGGCGACACTCGCGTCGATCAGGCTCAGGCCAACTGCGAGGCGATCCTGGGCTTTTTGGCCGAGCAGGGTTTCATTAGCGGCGAATGGCCGAAGGCGCCAGAAGAATGCTGCGAAGGCATGCCGTTCGAAGGCACCGAATACCTGTTCGCCCCGCACCATGGTGTGGTGAGTTTCCTGCGCGATGCGGGTGAGTGGGTCGAGCGCGGTGATGCGCTGTTCGAAGTGGTCGATCCGTTGAGCGACCGCGTGACCACCGTGCGCGCCGGCACCAGTGGCGTGTTGTTTGCCATCGATCGCGGCCGCTACACCCAGCCGGGGATCTGGCAGGCCAAAGTGGCGGGGCGCGAGCCGATTCGAGTCGGGAAACTGATTAACGACTAAAGGATCTTCGCTGAATTTGATGGCCTCATCGCTGGCAAGTCGAAACGTCGAACCGCAGCTCCCACAGTGACGGTGCAGTGTCAGTCGCATGCGATCAATTGTGGGAGCGGGCTTGCCAGCGATGGCGATATCAGTGACACCGCAATAGCTGGACAGACAGTGTTAGGCTCTGCCCCGAACCCTGCACTGTGTGAAGGAAGGCTTATGTTGAAGGTGTTTGCGCTGTTGACGCTGCTGGCGTCCACTGCCGTCCAGGCTCAGACCTCGCTGCAAAACGATCTGCCGCTCAACTACCTGGCCCAGGTGCACCCGGACGCCGAACAGCGTCCGCTGGTGATTTTCCTGCATGGCTATGGCAGCAACGAAGCAGACTTGATCGGTATGAAATTTCAGCTGCCCAAGCAGTACAACTACCTGTCGGTGCAGGCACCGATGGCGTTGGGAGAAGGGCGTTTCCAGTGGTTTCGCAAGAAAGGCGAAGGTGCCTACAACGGCGAGACGGATGATCTGAAGGCCAGCAGCCAGAAACTGCGGGCCTTTATCGCCGCAGCGGCGCAGAAGTATCACGCGCAACCGGAGAAGGTGTACCTGATCGGTTTCAGCCAGGGCGCGATGATGACCTACGAGGTGGGGCTGCGGGAGCCAGCGACGGTGGGTGGCATTGCAGCGTTGAGCGGACGGGTGTTGCCGGTGCTCAAGAGCGAGCTGAAGCCAGAGCAACAGCATCCGCCGCTGGAGATCTTCATCGGCCACGGCACGGCGGATGACCGTGTGCCTTATAGCGGTGGCACCGAAGCCGATGCGTTGTTGCAGAAGCTGTCGTACAAACCGCAATTTCATGCCTATCCCGGCGTCGGCCACAGCATCAGCGCGGCCGAGCTTCGGGATTTGAACGACTGGTTGCAGCGACTCAACCCGTGAAGATCACTTTTCCTTGAGGATGGTTTTCACCAGCGCCTCGTGACCGCTCTTGTCGCTGGCCCGGGAAATCACCTGGACCAGCGCCATGCGCGTGCCGGAACCGGCCAGCAACGTAGTGTTAAGGGTCTGGCCGCCGCCCTGGGTGGCGGTGCTGTCGACTTGACGCAGACCGAGGCCGTTGCCTTTCTGGGTCAGGCTCTTTTCGCTGAGCTTGTTGAAGTCCGGCAGGGCCTTGCGCTGGGCGTCGATGAAATCGGACACGGTGCCGTCGAGGAACGCACTGTCGTTGTCCTTGACGTTGTTGCCTTCGGGAATCTGGTTTTCGGCGGTGATGACCACAGTCTTGGTGGCATCGTTGGTGTACATCATGCCTTTGGCACCGGTCGGGCCGGCCGGCAGCGGGTCGCCGACGAAGCCCTTGGGCAGGACAAAACTGAATTTGCCGTCGAGCATCGAGACTTTCTCGGTGACAGCCTTCTCTTTGGCCTTGGCTGCCTGAGCATTGATGGCGCCGAAACCGGCCACCGCCGCCAACAACAGGACGACGGCTTTCTTGCTAAGCAATGACATTCGAATCTCCGAGGGGTGGTCGCGCTTGGGCGGCGATGATCCCATGGTGGATTGATGGACTCCAGTGCGGATAATCCTGTTGATCAGGAACCGTTCGTCGGGACTGTCATTTCTGTCAGGTCTCAATTCTTGCCCGATCATTCGACAATGAGCGCAATCTCATCGATGGGCGATGAGGCAGGGAGAAAACATCATGGCCGCCGGCAAATTCGTGATCAGTTCCATTGAACAGATGGGCTTTAACGCTTACCTGACTGGGTTAGCACCTACACCTGATTTCGTAGAGGTTGCGATCTACTGTAGAACCCCAATGAATACTTGGGAGTTGCTAAGTACCTACCAAAATTACGAAACGAGAGAGTTCAGGACATTGATCAATTCGCCCACAGTTCCTGGACCAACTTCGGTCGTGATCTGTGACAAGAGGGATGGAGTACCACCGAATCAAAGCAGCTCAAATGAGTTTCCCCATATCTTTCCCGATTTTGGTTGAACGGATAAACCCGGTTCTGTCGGGTTCACAGCGCCAGTTTGGGGTTAGTGTCGTTTCAGTCTCATAATCCAGAGAGTTTGGATTCTCGTTGGGGGCGCTCAATTTTGACCAGTAAATGGCGGGTAATACCTAGCATTGCCAACGAGACTGTGCCACCAACGGCAAAACCACTGAGGCCCATACTGGGCAATGTCAGTGCCAACACCAGACAAAACGCCGAAAACGAATACATTCCCGTGGCCGTCGCCCGCAACAACGCGGCGGTAAACGCCGGGCCACGGGTCTGCTGGGAAAACACCGCCATCACGCTGCCGAGCACCGGGAACACTGCGAGCAAACCGCTCCAGCGTTCGCCGACGGTGCTGGCCAGCATGGTCACCACCAGCGTCAACGCCGCCCCGGCGATCATTCGCCAGACCAGTTTGTCCGATTTCGGCGCCGGGCCGTTGACCACCGGTTGCACCTTGGGAAACAGGTACGGCGCGGCAAGGAGGGCAGTCGCTGCGGCGGTAATCGAGAAGGGCAGCGACGCCGGAGTCAGCGACAGAATCAGCGCCAGCACGGCCCAGACCGATAAAGAAACTATCAATGCCAGCGGCCAGTTCGCCCGCTGCGCCACCTGCGCATAAGTGACGCAAAACGCGATCATCGCAAACATGGCCGACAGCGCCGCGACCGCCGACTGCGCGGCAAACGCCGGGCCTTGTTCGATGGCGAGGAAAAACAGAATCGGCCCCACCACCACCGGCAACCCCGACAGCCATCCGGCGACACTGGGGCCCCATCGCTTGCCCGCGAGGGAAATCAGCAGCAGGAAACCGGGAATCAGCAGCAGTTTGAGGATCAGCACGCATTCGTCTCCGTTGGGTCAAGGAGGGCCACGTTAGCATTGTCGTCAATGGATTGCCGCATGTGTACGCAAAACATGTATACAAGGTGCCGGAGCTGATAGCCGACTATGCTCTGACAATCAGGGTTTACCGGAGTCGATGCCGCGATGAGCAGTACACCGAAGGTGTTGCGTGGATGCTGCGGTATCGGCTTGTGGGCCTTGTTGCTGACACCCACGTGGGCAAGTTGGCAGGATGCGGTACCCGGTGCGCAAATCATCGGCGCCGGCGGTTTCAGCGTGTTCGGTTTCGACGTCTACAACGCCCGGTTGTGGAGTGCGGCGCGACCACTGGCCGATGGCCAACCTTTTGCCCTTGAACTGATTTACCGGCGTTCCATTTCCCGCGATGACCTGGTGAAGGCCAGCGTCGATGAAATCAAGCGCCTGGCCGGCGCATCCATCAGCCCGGTGCAACTGGCCGTATGGCAGACCCAGATGCAGCAATCGTTCGTTGACGTCCAGGCTGGCACACGGATCACCGGGGTGTATCTGCCGGGGCAGGGCGCGCGGTTCTTTGTCGGTCAGCAGTTGCAGCATGAAATCGATGATCCGCAGTTTGCCCGGGCGTTTTTCAACATCTGGCTCGACCCACGCACGCGCAGTCCCGAGTTGCGCCAGCAATTGCTTGGCAACGCCAAACCCTGAACGCAGCACATCTGCGCTTGGGCACGTCGACTGAAACGTCTAAGCTGCGTCTTTCGACTTGTTTCTGGATGTGTGCGTGAAATTCAGTTTGCCCAAAATCGCCACGGCGCCGTTCTGCCCGCCGGAAGTGGCCGGCAGTGTCCCGGTCGATCCCAACGCCTCGTTCTTCAAACGCGTGCTGCGTTTTGCCGGCCCCGGTTTGCTGGTGTCGATCGGCTACATGGATCCGGGCAACTGGGCCACCGCCATCGAAGCAGGTTCGCGCTTCGGTTACAGCCTGTTGTTCGTGGTGTTGCTGGCGAGTCTGGCGGGGATGGTCGTGCAATGCCTGTGCTCGCGACTGGGCATCGCCACCGGGCGCGATCTGGCGCAGTTGTCCCGCGAACGCTACAGCACCCCGACGGCGCGGCTGCAATGGGTGCTGGCGGAAATCTCGATCATCGCCACCGACCTGGCTGAAGTACTCGGCTGTGCCCTGGCGTTTCACCTGTTGCTGGGCTGTTCGCTGACGTTCGGCATCGCCCTCACTGCGTTCGATACGTTGCTGGTGCTGGCCTTGCAAAACCGTGGTTTCCGCCGGCTGGAGGCGATCATGCTGGTGCTGGTGGGCACCATCGGCGCCTGTTTCTTCGTTGAATTGCTGTTGATCAAACCGTACTGGCCTGACGTCGCCCAAGGCTTCAAGCCATCGCTGTCAGCGATCAGCGATGCCGCGCCACTGTATCTGGCCATCGGCATCCTCGGTGCCACGGTGATGCCGCATAACCTTTACCTGCACACGTCGATCGTGCAGACGCGACTGATCGGCAAGGATCTGGCCAGCAAGCAGGACGCGGTGAAACTGGCGCGCATCGACACCATCGGTTCGCTGGCGCTGGCGCTGCTGGTCAACGCGGCGATCCTGATTCTCGCGGCGGCAGCGTTCCATCAAACCGGGCATTCCGATGTGGTGGACATTCAGGACGCCTATCACTTGCTCGACCCACTGGTGGGCGGCGCGCTGGCCAGTGTGCTGTTCGGCGTGGCGTTGCTGGCCTCGGGGCAGAGTTCGACCTTCACCGGCACCATCGCCGGGCAAGTGATCATGGAAGGCTACCTGAACCTGCGGATTCCCTGCTGGCAGCGACGCCTGATCACCCGTGGGCTGGCGCTGATTCCGGCGTTCATCGGCGTGTGGCTGATGGGCGATGGCGCGGTGGGCAAGTTGCTGGTGCTGAGCCAGGTGGTGCTGAGCCTGCAATTGCCGTTTGCGCTGTATCCGCTGATTCGCATGACCAACGACAAAAAGCTGATGGGGCCGTTTGTGAATCGTTTGCCGACCCGAGTTCTGGCGTGGGGATTGTTTGTGGTGATCAGTGGCGCCAATGCCTGGCTGATTCTGCAGTTGGCGGCATGACCGAACCTCTTGCAGTGTTTTGACTGGCCTCTTCGCGAGCAAGCTCGCTCCCACAGGGTTCTCGGGCATACCGAAAATGTGTGATTGCCCACAATTAATGTGGGAGCGGGCTTGCTCGCGAAGGGGGCGGGATCTCCATCCCTTTTGCTGAGGATGGGCGGCCCTCAGCGGCCGAAGGCATCCACCACAAAATCAATGAACACCCGGGTCTTGGCCGGCAGCAAGGTGCGGCTCGGGTAGTACAGAGATATCGCCCCGGCGTCGCACTGCCAGTCGGGCAACAGCCGCACCAGTTCACCGCGTTCAATCTGTGCGCTGACATCGGGCAGCACCAGCATCGTCACGCCCAGACCCAACAACGCAGCGGTGCGCATGGCCATCGGGTCGTTCAGCACAATATTCGGATTGAGCAGGGCGCTGGCCTGTTCGCCGGTGCCGTTGTGCATCTGCCATTGGCGAATGCGCCCGGTGCGCAGGCCGCGCATGACGATGCCCTGGTGGTCGGCGAGGTCTGTGGGATGCCGGGGCAGGGCGCGTCCGGCCAGATAGGCCGGTGAGGCCACTGCCAGTATTTCAGCGGATGCCAGTCGCCGGGAAACCACACCGGGCGTCAGCTCGAACCCGCCGCCAATCGCCACGTCGTAACCCTCGGCGATCAAGTCCACCTGACGATTTTCAAAGTGCCATTCCGGGCGGATCAACGGATAGCGCGCCAGAAACTCCGGCAGCAGCGGCAGCATGTGATCGATGCCGAATGTCGGCGGCAGGCTGATCTTGAGCACACCCGCCGGCTCGCCGCGCTCCGTTGCCACCGTCGCAATCGCTGCCTGCAAGGCGTCGAGATTGCCGCCGATACTCGCCAGAAAACCTTCACCGGCCTCGGTCAGCGACAGCTTGCGGGTCGAGCGCTGAAACAGCCGCACGCCGAGGTTGCGTTCAAGAATCGCCACGTTGCGGCTGACCGCCGCCGGGGTCAGCGCCAGCAACCGCGCAGCAGCAGAGAAGCTGCCGGTCTCGGCGCTGCGGACGAAGGATTCAAGATTGGCGAGGGTTTCCATGGTTTCGACCTGATAGCGATGCTTGAAGATCATTCAAGGCATTACCGGCTAATCAAGTGGGAATGGCAAGCGCAAGATTCGTTTCGAGTCTTACCCCACTTTCTGGAGAACACCATGAGCACTATCGGAATCATCGGCGCTGGCGCCATCGGTTCAGCGTTTGCCAAAGCCTTGTCGCGTCAGGGCATCCCGTTGGTGATCGCCAACAGTCGCGGGCCAGATACCTTGGCTGAGCTGGTCGCAGAACTCGGCCCGACTGCCCGCGCCGTTACCCGTGAAGAAGCGGCGGCGCAGGACATCGTGCTGGTCGCGGTGAACTGGTCGAAACTGCCGACAGCGCTGGCCGGGCTGCCGGATTTCGGCGGACGGATTGTCATCGACGCCAACAACTCGATTGAAGCGCCGTCATTCAAACCGGTGGATTTGCAGGGTCGGCCGTCCAGCGAAGTGTTTGCTGAATGGGTACCGGGGGCGCGGGTGGTCAAGGCGTTCAACCATTTGCTGGCGCGTTTGCTGGAAGCGGATCCGGCGTCGGAGGGTGGCAAGCGTGTGTTGTTCCTGTCCGGGGATGATGCGCAGGCCAAGGCTGAGGTAGGTGTGCTGATCGATCAGCTCGGCTTTTTCGGTATCGATCTGGGCGAATTGAGCGTGGGTGCGCGGCTGGTGCAGTTCCCGGGCGGGCCGTTGCCGGTGCTGAATCTGGTGAAGTTCGCCTGACGACGGGGCAAAAAATACCCGGTGCGACGTGAGTCGTACCGGGTTTGTTGCCAACGGGCAGTGGATGTCGTGGATCCGCCGCCCGCTGTTGAACCTCTTTTGCTCTTAGGCGCGTTCCAGCGCCAGGGCTACGCCTTGGCCGCCGCCGATGCACAGGGTCGCCAGACCCTTTTTCGCATCACGCTTGATCATTTCGTGCAGCAGGGTCACCAGCACACGGCAGCCCGATGCACCGATCGGATGACCAAGGGCAATGGCGCCACCGTTGACGTTGACCTTGTCCAGATCCCATTGCAGATCCTTGGCCACTGCGAGCGATTGTGCGGCGAAGGCTTCGTTGGCTTCGATCAGGTCGAGCTGGCCGATGCTCCAGCCGGCCTTGTCCAGGCAGCGGCGAGTGGCGGAAACCGGGCCGATGCCCATGATCGCCGGGTCGACGCCCGCGTTGGCGTAGGCGGCGACTTTCGCCAGTACCGGCAGGCCCAGGGCCTTGGCTTTTTCCGCGCTCATCAGAATCACGGCAGCTGCGCCGTCGTTCAGCGACGAAGCGTTGCCGGCGGTGACGCTGCCGTCTTTCTTGAAGGCCGGACGCAGTTTGGCCAGGGATTCGGCGGTGGTGTCGCCCCGTGGCTGTTCGTCGACCTTGAACGCCACCGGATCGCCTTTGCGCTGCGGGATCAGGATCGGGGTGATTTCATCGACAAAGCGACCGGCCTCTATGGCAGCGGCGGCTTTCTGTTGCGAGGCGGCAGCGAAGGCGTCTTGCTGCTCGCGGCTGATCTCGTACTTCTCGACCAGGTTCTCGGCGGTGATACCCATGTGGTAATCGTTGAACGCATCCCACAGACCATCGCTGATCATGGTGTCGACGATTTGTGCGTGACCCATGCGCAGACCGGTGCGCGCGCCCGGCATCACATAGTTGGCCAGGCTCATGTTTTCCTGGCCGCCGGCGATGATCACGTCAGCGTCGCCGCAACGGATCGCCTGGGCGCCGAGGTGCAGAGCCTTGAGGCCCGAACCGCAGACCTTGTTCAGGGTCATGGCCGGCACGGCGTGGGGCAGGCCGGCCTTGATCGCCGACTGACGCGCCGGGTTCTGGCCGGCGCCGGCGGTCAGCACCTGGCCCATGATTACTTCATCGACCTGAGCACCGTCCAGACCGGTCTGCTCAAGCAACTGGCGGATGACCGCTGCGCCCAGATCCACGGCGGAGACGGTGGCCAGCGATCCCTGGAAACTGCCGATCGCGGTACGCGTGGCGGCAACAATGACGACGTCTTGCATTTTCGAATTCCTCACTCGGCAGCGAACTGCATTTCCGGTACGTGATCCGGGACGATCAGTTTACCAGCGGTTTTGGCGACGATTTCCTCGACGCTGACGCCAGGTGCGCGTTCCTTGAGGACAAAAGCGCCATTTTCGATTTCCAGGTAGGCAAGGTCAGTCAGGACGCGCTTGATGCAACCGGCGCCGGTCAGCGGCAGGCTGCATTGGCTCAGCAACTTGGACTCACCGTCCTTGGACGCGTGGGTCATGATGACAATGATGTTGTCGGCACCGGCCACCAGGTCCATCGCGCCGCCCATGCCCTTGACCAGTTTGCCGGGGATCATCCACGAGGCGATGTTGCCTTGAACGTCCACTTCGAAGGCGCCCAGCACGGTCAGGTCGACGTGACCGCCACGGATCATCGCGAAGGACTCGGCCGAGGAAAAGATCGAAGCGCCGATGCGCGCGGTCACGGTCTGTTTGCCGGCGTTGATCATGTCGGCGTCGATGGTGTCTTCAGTCGGAAACGGGCCCATGCCGAGCAGGCCGTTTTCCGATTGCAGCATGACTTCCATGCCTTCGGGGATGTAGTTGGCGACCAGGGTCGGGATGCCGATGCCGAGGTTCACGTAGTAGCCGTCCTGCATTTCGCGGGCGACGCGTTGAGCCATTTGTTCGCGGGTAAGTGCCATGTGCTTGTTCTCCGTCAGCCTGGATTATTTGCGGATGGTGCGTTGTTCGATGCGTTTTTCGAACGTGCCGCAAATGACCCGGTCGACGTAGATGCCGGGCGTGTGGATGTGTGCCGGATCCAGTTCGCCGGGTTCGACGATTTCTTCGACTTCAACCACGGTGATCTTGCCGGCAGTGGCGGCCAGCGGGTTGAAGTTCTGGGCGGTGTGGCGGTAGATGACGTTGCCGAAATGGTCGGCTTTCCAGCCCTTGACGATGGCGAAGTCACCGGTGATGGACTCTTCCATCAGGTACTTGCGACCGTGGAATTCACGCACCTCCTTGCCTTCGGCGACCGGCGTGCCGACGCCGGTGGCGGTGAAAAAGGCCGGAATGCCGGCACCGCCTGCGCGCATTTTTTCGGCGAGGGTGCCTTGCGGGGTCAGGACGACTTCGATGTCGCCCTTGAGCAGTTGCTCTTCGAACAGTTTGTTTTCGCCGACATAGGAGGCGACCACCTTGCTGATCTGGCGGTCGGTCAACAGCACGCCGAGGCCGAAGCCATCAACGCCGCAGTTGTTGGAGACGACGGTGAGGTCGCGGGTGCCCTTGCGCTTGATCTCGGCGATCAGGTTCTCCGGAATACCGCACAGGCCGAAGCCGCCGGCGATCACGGTCATGCCGTCTTCAAGACCTGCCATGGCTTCCTCGTAGGAATACACGCGCTTGTCGAAACCTGCCATATGCACCTCTTTTATTGTTTGTCGGGCGGCTGGCTAGCCGAATGACTGGAGTGTCGCGCTGAAGGATATATTTGTTAAGTTGATTTTTAAGGTTGATTGATTGATAAAGCTCAATAATTGGCTTCGTTGATCGTTCCCATGCTCCGCGTGGGAATGCCTCCGGGGACGCTCCGCGTCCAGTGACGCGAAGCATCACGGGCTGCGTTACCACGCAGACGGTTCGACGCCTCGACGTGGGAACGATCAAGACTCTGATACGGAAGCATAGCGTTCATGACCATCAAACAGATCCGCGCCTTTCTCGCCGTTGCCCAGAGCCTGAGCTTTGCCGTGGCCTGCGAGCGTCTGCACCTGTCGCAATCGGCACTGAGCCTGACCATCAAGGCGCTGGAAGAAGGCCTGGGCGGGCGCCTGTTCAGCCGCAACACGCGCAACGTGGCGCTGACTCCCGAGGGCGAATCCCTGCTGCCGCTGGCCCGGCGCCTGATCGCCGATTGGGACAACGCCGAAGACGAAATGCGCCAGCGCTTCAGCCTGCAACGCGGACGCGTGACGCTGGCGGCGATGCCGTCGTTTGCCGGCAACCTGCTGCCGCCGATCCTCAAGACTTTCCGCGCGCGTTATCCGAACGTCAACGTCACGGTCAACGACGTGATCAACGAGCAAGTGCTGGAAATGGTTCGTGATCGTCAGGTTGAACTTGGCGTGGCGTTCGAGCCGCTGCAGAATACATCGCTGACGTTTACACCTCTTTATAAGGATCGCTTTGTTGCCGTGGTGCCGCAGGATTCGCCGCTGGCCGATCGTAGTGACATCGATTGGCAGACCCTGCTGCAGGAACCCTTCATCACCCTGCAGCGACCGTCCACGGTGCGGGTGATGCTGGAGGAACACTTGCAGGCCCGGGCCATGAAACTGCCGGTGGAATTTGAAAGCCATCAACTGGCGACGGTGGGGCGGATGGTGGCGAGCGGGTTGGGCGTCAGCGCCGTGCCGGCCTTGTGTGCCGGTCAGATGCGCGAACTGGGTGCACATTGCCTGACCTTGCACGAGCCGGTGGTGGAGCGGGCGATTGGCGTGCTGACCGATCCGGGGAATGAATTGTCGGCAGCGGCGCAGGCGCTTTTTGACATTCTCAAGGCTGAACACTGACCTCGGGAGGTCAAGAAGTCAGGCGTTGTGTCAGTAGCGGCAGGAGCTGTTCGCACGACCCCTCAATCTTCAAATCCAGCAACTCATCCGCCCGCGTCTTCCCCAGATTGATCGCAATCAGCGGCTTGCCCCGATCCGCTATCACCCGGCACAGGCGAAACGCCGAATAAGCCATCAAGGACGAACCGACCACCAGCATCCCGGCGGCATTTTCCGCCAGCGCCATGGCCCGCGCCGCCGTTGGTTGCGCCACGTTCTCACCGAAAAACACCACGTCCGGCTTCATCCGCTCGCCTGCGCAATGCGGGCAGTGCGGCACCTGAAATCGCGCCTCGAAAGCCGGGTCCAGCAGGGTGTCGCCGTCCGGTGCCTGCAAGGCATCGACGCCGGCCAGATACGGGTTCTGCGTCTCCATCAATTGCTGAATCGAATCCCGCTCGCTGCGCTGACCGCAATCCAGACACAGCACCCGGTGCAGGCTGCCGTGAAGTTCGATGACGTCGTGACTGCCGGCCTGATCGTGCAGGGTGTCGACGTTCTGGGTGATCAGACCGCTGATCCGACCATGACTTTGCAGACTGGCAAGCGCCTCATGGGCGGCGTTCGGCTGCGCCTGGCGCACGCGCGGCCAGCCGAGCATCGCCCGGGCCCAGTAGCGGCGGCGCGATTCCGGGGCGGCGAGGAATTCCTGGTACATCATCGGCTGCCGGCCACGGCGTATGCCGTCGGTGTCGCGGTAGTCCGGAATGCCCGAGGGCGTGCTGATGCCGGCGCCGGTCAGCACAATGAAGTCGCCGTCGGCCATGACCTGTTGCAGATAGTCGAGCGGGTCGGGGATGGGGCGGTCGAGCATGATCAGCGCTCCGCAGGCGGTAAGTGCCTTGCAGGTTAGCACCGACGGACACCTCTTTTCAGAGGCGTCCGCTGCCCGAGGTTATTTGCGTGCCTCCAGAATCAGGTTGAACGGCGTCTGCGTCGCCCGCCGAAAGTGTTTGAACCCCGCTTCGGTAAACACTTTGCGCAAGCGCGACTCGCCCGCCTGCGCACCGAGGCCGAGTCCCACTTCCTGGGACAGCGAATTTGGCGTGCAGATGAACGTTGACGCGGCGTAGAACAAGCGCCCGACCGGCGTGATGTTTTCGTCCAGGGTGTCGTTGGCAAACGGCTCGACCAGCAGCACCGTGCCGTCGTCTTTCAAAGATTCAAACGCATGCTTCGCCGCACCGACCGGATCGCCCATGTCGTGCAGGCAGTCGAAATAGCAGATCAGGTCATAGTCATCGCCGGGGTAGCTTTTCGCCGTGCCCTGGAAGAATCGCGCGCGACTGCTGACTCCGCCTTCTTCGGCTCGCTGGGTGGCGACGGTGATCGAAGGCGCGTGATAGTCAAAGCCGACGAACCGCGAGTTGGGATAGGCCTGGGCCATGATCACCGTGGACGCACCGTGACCGCAGCCGATGTCGGCGACCTTGGCACCTGCTTCGAGTTTGGCCACCACGCCGTCCAGCGCCGGCAGCCACTCGGCGATCAAATGCCCCTTGTAGCCAGGGCGGAAGAACCGCTCGGTGCCGGTGAACATGCACGGATGGTGATCGCCCCAGGGCAGGGCGCCGTTGCCGCGCATGGCTTTGACCAGTTTGTCCTTGTCGTGGAAAAACGACGCCACTACCCCGAGGCCGCCGGCCACGTACACCGGCGAATCCTCCTTGGCCAGGGCCAGCGCCTGTTCTTCCGGCAGGCGGAATTTGCCGTCGTGGTGTTCCATGTAGCCGGACGCCGCGTGGGCACTCAGCCATTCGCGCACCAGTCGCGGGTTGCAGGTGGTTTTTGCAGCGAGGGATTCGGGGCTGATCGGCTGGCTGTCGGCCATTGCCCGATACAGGCCGAGTTCTTCGCCGACAATGACATTGGCCAGCATCGCCGCGCCGCCCATGTCGTTGACCAGTTTGCCCATGAATTCGTTGAGTCTGGCCTCGTCCATTTCATGTGCTCCTTTGACAGGATCACAGTCCGGTGGCGTTGGGGGTCGAGGCATTCACCACCGGGCGGTGGTCGTGGAAACGGGCAGGGCGACACTGCTGTCCTGCGTCCCCCTCGACTGGGTACTGATTGAGTCTAGCCGCTGTTGGCGCCGGTGGGAGCGGGCTGTGTGGATTTCGAGGCTTGTATTGCGATGGTGCGCTCTCCCACTTTAGCGTGGGCTCCCGAATTATCCGCCGACGGTTCCTGTCCTATGCCAAACGATGCGACTCAGGGCGATCTCGCCAAGAGGCCAAGACAAAGCGCCGGCCCATGTCCGCCTGGAGCAAATGATGGGCGAAAAAAAAACCGCCTTGCGGGGCGGTTTTTTAGCAAGCCTCAGATTGCGGCTGAGGCTTAGTGCGTCTCACCGGAAGCACTGGCGTGGAAGGCATGTTATTGAGCTTTTTCTGTCCTTGCAATGCAATTTTTACCCACCATGAGCAGGTGAGTTAGAGATCCTGGGCAGTGTTTTCAGTACCTGATGTCGCAGCTGGTTCTCGTGCGAAGGTAGGGCATTTCGTCTGCATCTGTAGGTGTCATCCGTAAGCTCTGGATATACAGGGTTGTATGTGCAGTTTTTGAGTTGGTTTAAACCGATGAACTCGCCGTTCAGGAAGAAGGCAGCGGTTCTGTATCCCATTGTGTACAGGCTCACCACCGATACAAAACCCACCACTTCCCACGCATTGGCCACACAGCCGCGATACACCCGCCGGTTTAACTGAGCCTGTCAGTCGCCACGCCCGGCGGCTCCTCAGCAGAGACCTTGCCCATGCAGATTCCCCACCCCACCTTGCAGGCCAGCGTCGGGCTCGGCCTGCGTCGCGGCCTGATGAAAGACCTGCAAGCCGCACGTACCGGCGATTTCGACTTTCTTGAAGTCGCCCCCGAAAACTGGATCGGCGTCGGCGGAGCCCATGGCGCCGCGCTGCGCGAACTGGCCGAGCGATATCCGTTGTCCTGCCACGGATTGTCGTTGTCGCTCGGTGGCTCGGCGCCGCTGGACGTCGGTTTTCTCCGGGAAGTGCGGACCTTTCTCGATCATCACAAGGTGCCGCAGTACAGCGAACACCTGAGCTATTGCAGCGACGACGGTCACCTCTATGACCTGCTGCCGTTGCCGTTCACCGAAGAAGCGGTGCTCCATGTCGCCGCACGGATCCGCCAGGCCCAGGACATTCTCGGCCGACGCCTGGCGGTGGAAAACGTTTCCTATTACGCCGCACCCCGGCAGGACATGGATGAAGTGACCTTCACAAACGCCGTGCTACGCGAGGCCGATTGCGACCTGCTGCTGGATGTGAACAACGTCTACGTCAACTCGATCAACCATGGTTTCGATCCGCAGACATTTCTGGCTGCCATCGAGCCGGGCCGGGTGGTCGGCATGCACGTGGCCGGGCACTTCGACGAGTCCGACACGCTGAAAATCGACACCCACGGCGCCTCGGTCAAACCGGTGGTCTGGGCGTTGCTGGCTGACGCTTATGTCCGATTCGGCGCGCAGCCGACGCTGCTGGAGCGGGATTTCAATTTCCCGGCGTTTTCTGAACTGGTGGCCGAACTGCAAACCATCCGCCGCCTGCAAACCGAAGGAGGCTCGCGTGGATAATCTTCTGCTGCAACAACAGGCCCTGACCCGCTATTTGCGCGATCCAGAGCATGAAGCGCCACCCGCCGACATGAACGCGGCGCGGGTCAATGTCTATCGCGACCTGGTGTTCAACAATGTCTCGCAACTGCTGGGCAGCACATTTCCGCTGTTGATCCGGATTATCGGTCAGGAACGCTGGCGCACGTTGATCCGCGGCTTCCTGCGGGACTACCGCGCGCAGACGCCGAAATTCGGCGAGATCGCCGAGGAGTTTGTCGGCTACCTCGCGTCGGAGCCTGCGGTGTTGAGCGCGGGCGGGTGGCCGGAGTTTCTGGTGGAGCTGGCGCATTACGAATGGGTGGAAATGGTGTTACAGCAGTCCGATGCCGACCCATTGCCTGCGAGCGATCCGGCGCAGTTGCTCGAGAAGCCGTTGCAGGTTTCGGCACTGGCCTGGCCGTTGGCGTACACCTGGCCGGTGCAAATGCTCGGGCCGGATCATCAACCGGCCACGCCACCGGCCCAGCCGACGCTTTTACTGGTGCGGCGCACGGCGGACTGGAGTGTGAAGTTTTCCGAGTTGAGCCCGCTGGCATGGCGGTTGTTGCAGCGGATCGAGGAGTTCCCGTTGCTCAATGGTCGTGAGCAACTGCAAGGGTTGGCGTTGGAGGCGGGGTTGCCGGAAACAGTGTCATTCATGGACAGCGGTCTGGCGTTGCTGCAGCAACTGCATGAGGACGGTGTGTTAGGCATTACCTGATTTCGCAAACACCGCAAATCCTGTGGGAGCGGGCTTGGTCCGGGCGGCGATCCGACGAAGGCGTCTGTTCAGTCGATGAATATATTGACTCTGCTGGCCTCTTCGCGGGCAAGCCCGCTCCCACAGGAATTTATGTTTGGTTTAGGTGTGCAGGGGTAACTTCAGCTCCGCACACAACCCGCCACCTTCGCGATTGCTCAGCGTCAGCGAACCACCCAGCGCCATCGCCAGTTGCTGGGCAATCGCCAGCCCCAGCCCGGTGCCGCCGGTGCTGCGGTTGCGCGAGTTTTCCACGCGGTAGAACGGTTCCATCACCTGGGCCAGTTCTTCTTCGGCGATGCCCGGGCCGCGATCCATGACCTTGATCGACAGGCCGATCCTGTCGCGTTGAATCAGCAACTCGGCTGCGCCGGCGAACTTCAGCGCGTTGTCGGTCAGGTTGACCAACACCCGGCGCAACGCGTGGGGGCGGGTGTCGATGACCGCCTCACTCTTGCCGCTCAACTGCACTTCCTTGCCCATGTCCTGATAGTCGAACACCAGGCTGTCGAGGAACGAATCCAGGTTGGTGCGCCGGCTTTCTTCGGTCGAGCCGTGGATGCTGCGGGCGTAGGCCACGCCTTCGCGCACCAGATGTTCCATCTCGCCGAGGTCGTTCCACAGTTTGTCTTTCTCGACCGAATCGTCCATGAACTCCGCCCGAAGCTTCATACGGGTGATCGGAGTTTGCAGATCGTGGGAGATCGCCGCCAGCAATTGCATGCGCTCTTTCAGGTACGCGGCGATGCGCGCCTGCATCGAGTTGAAGGCGCGGGCGGCGTAAGCCACCTCGTTCGGGCCTTTTTCGTCGAGGTTGATCGGGTGGGCGTTGGGGTCGAGGGTTTCCACCGCGTTGGCGAGGCGGGTGAGGGGGCGGATGGCGATGCGCACCGCCAGCCAGGTGCAGGCGAGCATCAGCGCCAGTTGCCCGAGCAACACCACCGGCAGCCATGGCGACAGCGGCACCATCGACGGACGCACATCGATGGTCACCGGGCTGCCGTCGCTCAGGCGCAGGTGGCCCTGAAAGTGTTTTTTCGGGCCGGGAATGTCGGTGAAGGTCAGCGGGTACGCTTCGCCGATCGCATCGGTGATCGAGGTCACCGCAATCGGCACTTCACCCGGACCGATCGGCGTACCCGGTTCGCCTTCGCTCAGCAGGTAACCGTAGTTGTTGCGCGCCAGGCGCTTGAGCCACATCGGGCGCTCTTCGGCGGGCAGGCGGTCGAGGATGGCAATCGAGGTCGAGACGTCGGTTTCGAGGTTGCCGAGCATGGTGTTTTTCGCGCTTTCGTAGCGCTCGTAATATTGCGCGCCGAACGACAGCGCCTGAGCGAGGATCAGGCCGATCAGGAAAATCAGCGACAACCGGGAGGCGAGGGTGCGCGGCCAGCGCAGGGCGAGATTCATGCGGGGGCTCCGAGGACTTCGACCGGCAACGAGAACACATAACCTTCGCTGCGCACGGTCTTGATATAGGCCGGTTCGCGGGCGTCATCCAGCAGGCGCTGGCGCAGGCGGCTGACCAGCAGATCGATGGAACGGTCGAACAGATCGGCATCGCGGCCTTGGGTCAGGTTGAGCAATTGATCGCGGCTCAGCACCCGTTGCGGATGGTCGAGGAACACCCGCAGCAAACGGTATTCCGCGCCACTCAGGGCGACCATGGTGCCGTCGGTGTCCAGCAGATGCCGGGCTGATGTGTCGAGCTGCCAGCGACCGAACGCCAGCAGCCGGCCGCTTTCGGTCACCACCAGATTCGGCGGCAGCATTCGTGTGCGCCGCAGCACGGCATTGATCCGCGCCAGCAGTTCGCGGGCGGCGAACGGTTTGGTCAGGTAATCGTCGGCGCCCATTTCCAGACCGAGGATGCGGTCGGTTTCATCATTGCGCGCGGTGAGCATCAGGATCGGCGTGGCCTTGTGTTTGCCCGCGCGCAATTCGCGGCACAGCAGCAGGCCATCGTCGCCGGGCATCATGATGTCGAGCACGATCAGGTCGACGGTGTTGGCTTCCAGAAAACTGCGCATCTGCCGGCCATCGGCAACCACCGTGGTGCGCAGGCCGTTCTTCTTCAGGTAATTGCCGACCAGTTCGCGAATCTCGCGGTCGTCGTCGACGATCAGGATGTGATCGACATGTTCCATGTGGCCAAACCTCAATAAAAGGGGATTGCCGGGCAGTCTATCGAGCCTGCGCGAGGCCGCCTGCCTGCCTTTGTATTGCAGTGTATCCAGCGCTGTGACGGATACACGCCGACGCAAAAAGCGGATTTTTACAGGGTTTTGTATCGCTGTGTATCCCGGGCGCGCGCGGATACGTAGCGATTTATACACGGCATTTGCCGACACATGCGCGATACCTCGCGAGCTTTAAATGAGCTCCATCGAGGCACACACAGAACGCCTCGGCCCACTCAACGATTCAACCATTGAAGCCCCGAGGAAAACGCCATGAACACCAAGACCAAATCGATCGCCGCCGCTTGCCTGTTTGCCGCTTTGAACATCTGCACCCTGTCGGCCCGCGCCGAAGCCGATGTCACCCCGCAAACCTACTCCTACGGCAGCCACCTGGACATCCAGAAAGTCGTGTCGCTGAAACAGGACAACTCGATGACCTGCGGCATTGTCGACGCCCGCCTGACCTACCTCGACTCGGCCGGCAAGACCCAGGTGCTCGACTACCGCAAATTCGCCGACGGCTGCAACGAAGACAACTGATTACCCACCTCTATAAAAGGAACATGGCCATGAACAACGTATCGCGCTATCTGACCGCTGTTGCCTTCTCCCTCGCCGGCGTTGCGGCCCACGCCAACGCTGCCGTCGAACAGAACAGCTGTGGCAGCAGCACCTGCTTCCAACTGGCCCCGGTGGCCAAGCAGGGTAGCGAAGGCCTGATCGCCGCCGACGGCGCCAGCCGCACACCGCAGGGGCAAATGGTCGCCGCCGACGGTTCCAGCCATACGCCGCAAGGCCAGATGGTGGCTGAAAACGGTGCCAGCCGTACGCCGCAAAGCCAATGGCTGGACAGCCAGACGGCTTGAGGATTGAAGGGGGCTGCCCGTAACGCGCCGCCCCCGATCCAGGCGACAGACCACCCCTCATTCAAAAGGTGAATCTCATGTTTCTCATCGCTTTCCTGGGCGGTCTGTTGACTGTCCTCAGTCCCTGCATTTTGCCGGTGGTGCCGTTTCTGTTCGCCAGTGCCGACCGCACCCGTTCTTCGATCCTGCTGACCCTCGGCGGCATGGCCCTGACCTTTGCCCTGATCTCCAGTCTGGCGGTGGTCAGCAGCGAGTGGGTAATTGAAGCCAGCAACACCGGTCGCCACATTGCGCTGGCGGTGATGGTGCTGTTTGCGCTGTCGCTGATTTCCGCGCGCATCGGTGACTGGCTGTCCCGGCCCTTCGTGCTGCTGGGCAATCGCCTCGACCCGGACAGCCGGAAAAAAGCCGGCCCGATGGCGTCGATCATGATCGGTGTCGCCACCGGTCTGTTGTGGGCGCCGTGCGCCGGTCCGATCCTCGGCGTGATCCTCACCGGTGCCATGCTGCAAGGCGCCAACGCCCAGACCAGCCTGTTGCTGCTGGCCTACGGTGCAGGCAGTGCGCTGTCGCTGGGGACGTTGATCTTCGCCGGTCGCGGGCTGGTCAACCGGCTGAAACCGTCGATTCCGTTCACCGGCTGGTTCCGTCGCGGTGCGGGTGTCGCGGTGCTGGCGACGGCGGCGGTGATCGCCACCGGTGCCGACAACCTGCTGCTGGCCAACACCTCGTCCCAAGGCGTGGCGACGGTCGAGAAAAGCGTGCTGGAAAACGTGCCGAAGGTGGTGGACTACTTCGTCAGCAAAGTCCGTGCAGACTCGACCGAAGACGAGGCCGGCAAAGGCGTGATGCCGTCGCTGTCCGGTGCGGTGCAGTGGCTGAACTCGCCGGAACTGAGCGCTGAATCCCTGCGCGGCAAAGTGGTGCTGGTGGACTTCTGGACCTACGACTGCATCAACTGCCAGCACACCCTGCCGTACGTGAAGGAGTGGGAGAAGAAGTACGGCAAGGACGGCCTGGTGGTGATCGGCGTCCACACCCCGGAATACGGCTACGAGCGGATCATCGACAACGTCAAGGATCAGGTGAAGAAGCTCGGCATCACTTACCCGGTGGCTATCGACAACAACTACGCGATCTGGCGCAACTTCGATAACCAGTACTGGCCGGCGCATTACCTGGTCGACGCCAAAGGGCAGGTGCGTTACACCCACTTTGGCGAAGGCAGCTACCAGGCGCAGGAGCAGATGATTCAGCAACTGCTCAAGGAGGCCAAGGCGCCTGCAGCGTAAACCGCAAAACTCAATGGCTCACAGGTCGCGCACCATGAGCCATTGTTCGTTGCCCCAGGCGTGAAAACGCTCCAGCACCGTCCAGCCGCGTTTGGCGTAATAGTCCTGCTTGCTCTGGGTGTGCAGGTAGAAACGCGGCAGGCCCCGGTGTTTCGCTTCTTCAGCAATCCCCTCGATCAGCCTTTCTGCCAGACCCTGCCCACGTGATTCTGGGCTGACCAGCACACAGGCCAGCCACGGCCCCAGATCCGGTCGAAGGGCAAGGTCCGCCCGTGCCAGTGCGGCACCGCCCAGCAGTCGATCCCCGTCCAGCGCAATCAGGCAACGCCAGTCACCATTGCTTTGTCCCTCGGCAAACTCGCGCTGCCATTCGGCCAGGGGCTGCTCGGCATATTCGTAGTGAAACTGGCGGTGGATCCATGCCGCGTAAGTGTCGCTGTGCTGCATGTGATCGGCGAGCCATTCGAAGCGCAAGGACATGATCGAATTCCGTTCCGGGGGAGGGCCTGCATGAGAGCCGATCAGCCGGCGCGTTGGCAACCCCCCGACAGTGTTTCGGGGCCTTTACAAAATCCCGCCACTCATCGGCCAACGCCGGTTTTACGGGCTCTCCGGACGATTGGCAGGGACGCCGCACAGCGCCCGCGCGATAGTGGGCGAGCAGGGCCGCCAACGGCTCTGACATCCATAAAAAGAAAGCGAGGTTGCCATGCCGAAATTCGTGATTGAACGCGAGATTCCAGGAGCCGGAAAGCTATCGGAGCAAGAACTCAAGGCCGTATCGCAAACGTCCTGCAACGTACTGCGTGAACTCGGGCCGCAGGTGCAGTGGCTGCAGAGTTATGTGACGGCCGACAAGATCTATTGCGTGTACATCGCACCCAACGAAGAGCTGGTGCGCGAACACGCCAAGCGTGGGGGATTTCCGGCCAACAGCGTGTCCCGGGTGACGAGCATCATCGACCCGACGACCGCCGATTGACCCCCTGCCGTGGAGCACCCATTCATGAGTACCCCCATTGATCTCACTGCCCTGAAGGAACGCCAGAAAGTCGCCTGGGCCAGTGGCGACTACGCCGTGATCGGCACCACCTTGCAGATCGTCGGCGAAACCCTCGCCGAAGCCTGCGACCTGCGCTGCGATGAAGAAGTGCTGGACGTCGCCGCCGGCAACGGCAATGCCACTTTGGCGGCGGCGCGCCGTGGTTGTCTGGTGACGTCCACCGACTATGTCGCGGCGCTGCTGGAACGCGGTCAGGACCGGGCGCGCGCCGAGCATCTGGACGTGACCTTTCAGGTCGCCGATGCCGAAGCGCTGCCGTTTGCCGATTCCAGTTTCGACGCAGTGCTGTCGACCTTCGGCGTGATGTTCGCCCCGGATCAGGCCAAGGCAGCCAAGGAGCTGGCGCGGGTCTGTCGTCGTGGCGGGCGGATCGGCCTGGCCAACTGGACGCCGGAAGGTTTCGTCGGCCAGATGTTCAAGACCCTTGGCCGCCACCTGCCACCGCCACCCGGTGCGCAACCGCCCTCGAACTGGGGCGCGGAAGCCTGGCTGCATTCGCAATTCGATGATCGCCAGTTTCAGGTGCAGGTGACTCGCCGCCACTTCAACTTCCGCTATCGCTCGGCGGCGCATTTCATTGATGTGTTTCGCCACTGGTACGGCCCGGTGCACAAGGCGTTCGCGGCGTTGCCGCCGGAGAGCGGGCAGGCGCTGGAGGGAGATTTGACGCAACTGATCGACGGGCTGAATCGGGCGGGGGCGGAGTCGATGGTGCTGCCGAGTGAGTATCTGGAGGTGGTGATTACCAAACGCTGAAGCCATTGTGGGAGCGAGCGGGCTCGCTCCCACTGGTTTTTCTATTTCAGATGCGCACTGTCGAACCACTCCAGCGCGGTGCGCCAGATGCAGATACCCAGAAAGTACGCCGACGCCAGCAGCCACAGCCCCATCACCAGCGGGTTGATCACCGGGTGGTTCAGCACCAGCGACAGACTGCACAGCAGCCAGATCGCCGTCACCGCAATGTTGATCGGCATGAACCGGCGTACCCGGAACGGGTGCAGGAATTTCATCCGGGTCACGGTCAGCAGCGCCAGGCCAATCACCGTCAGGAAGGTGATCCACGGTCCCGGATCAATGATGTACAGACACAAGGCAACCACGTTCCATGCGGCGGGGAAACCGACGAAGTAGTTGTCCTTGCTCTTCATGTTGACGTTGCAGAAGCAGAACAGCGACGACACCAGAATCAGCGACACCGTCAGCAGCAAGGTGTAGTCGGGCAAGGGAATGTAGCGATAGATGAACAGCGCCGGGATGAACACGTAGGTCAGGTAATCGATCACCAGATCGAGGATCGATCCGTCGAAACTCGGCAGCACCGACTGCACGTTGACCTTGCGCGCCAGCGCCCCGTCGAGGCCATCGACGATCAGCGCCACGCCCAGCCACATCAGGCAATGGGTCGGCTGGTTTTCCAGCAGGGCAAGGGTGGCCAGAAAGGCGGTGACCACGCCGGTCGCGGTGAAACCATGGGCGCCCCAGGCCTTGAGCCTGGCGATGTGGACGGTCGATATCACGAAGGCGTTCTCCAGAAAGTGCAGCAAGCCGCGTAGACCCTTGGGCAGCAAGGGTGGCGACTAACCGGGTCGGGGTTGCAGCTATCGACCGGTCGGGCCGGGTCAAGGTTCACCCATTCATGAAGATTAGCTGGCCGCGAAAAAATTTCTCTGGAGAATCGCTCGCCCATGACCACGTCAGCCCAACGGTGCTGGCACATCGCATCAAGAGGACTATCGTTGCCTGACGCAGTCATACCCCTTTGCCTGAGGACGACGTCATGAACACCAGTGATCTGCTTGAACAACTGCTGCGAGGCCAGGCCTCGGCGGGACAACAAGGTGGCGCGTCGGCCGGCGGGGGACTGGGCGGGCTGGGCGGATTGCTCGGCGGTCTGCTGGGTGGCGGCAACAGCGGCGGCGGTTCTCCTGCCGGAGGGCTCGGTGGTCTGGGCGGGCTGCTCGGTGGACTGCTCGGCGGTGGCGGTGGCGGGGCGCTCGGCGGCGGGACGCAGAGTCGTTCCGGCGGCACCAATTACGCAGCATTGGCCTCGCTGGGCATGATGGCCTTCCAGGCGTATCAGGCCTGGCAACGCAGTCAGGCTTCTGCTGCGCCGCAGCAAACCCCGCAAACCCCGCAAACCGCAGATCTGCTGTCCGGCCCGCAGGTCGAAGAACACAGCCACGCCGTCCTGCGTGCGTTGATCGCGGCGGCCAAGGCTGACGGGCGGATCGACGAGTCGGAAAAACACCTCATCAGCAGCGAAATCGGCAAGCACACCAATGACCCGAACCTGCAGCAATGGCTCGACGACGAGGTCGCCAAACCGCTGGATCCCACCGAAGTCGCCCAAGCGGCACAGAACGATCCGGCCATGGCCGCCGAAATGTACCTGGCCAGCGTGATGTTGGTGGACGATCAGCAGGACGCCGAGCGCAATTATCTGGATGAACTGGCGGCGGCGTTGCAGATCGACCCCGAGTTGCAGGTTCACCTCGAGCAGCAGGCCAAGGGCACGGCTTGAAATAAAAGGCGTGAAAAAGCCCCGGACGGGATCCTTCCGTCCGGGGCTTTTTAATGCCGATTGAATTTTTCTCCGGGGGCGTGGCTCTTCTGCATGACAGGACCCGTCTGCACCCGGAGCCGCCATGAACAGGAATCTCGACGACTACAACCGAATGCGCAACTTCTCCGCGACCTCGGAACCGGCGGCGAGCAAACGTCGGGGCAAGAAAATCGCCGGCGACCACGCCCTGCAATTCTGTATTCAAAAACACGACGCCTCGCACCTGCATTACGACTTTCGCCTGGAGTTGGACGGCGCGCTCAAGAGCTGGGCGGTGCCCAAGGGCCCGTCGCTGGATCCCAAGGTCAAGCGGCTGGCGGTGCACGTCGAGGATCATCCGCTGGACTATGCGACGTTCGAGGGCAGCATTCCGGAAGGGCATTACGGCGCCGGCGATGTGATCGTCTGGGATCGCGGCGTGTGGATTCCGCTGGAAGACCCGGAGAAGGCTTTCGCCAAGGGCAAGCTCAAATTCGAACTGCAAGGCGAGAAGCTCGCCGGGGTGTGGAACCTGGTGCGCACCCACATGCCGGGCAAGAAAGAGCAGTGGTTTCTGATCAAGCATCAGGACAGCGCCGCGCGCCCGCAAAGCGATTACGACGTGCTGGTCGCCGAGCCCGACAGCGTGCTCAGTGAACGCACGATCGTCGATAAACCGAGCCTCAGTGCGAAGCAGGTCAAGCCCTTGAAGGCTTCGTCCAAAGCACCGCGCAAGCCGGCCTCGGGCAAACTCGCCGGGGCGCACAAGGCCAGGATTCCCGCGCAACTCAAACCGCAACTGGCCACCCTGGTGGAGAGTGCGCCGGAAGGGGATTGGCAGTACGAAATCAAGTTCGACGGTTATCGGATCATGGCGCGCATCGATCACGACGAGGTGCAGTTGTTCACCCGCAATGGCCATGACTGGACGCACAAGTTGCCCAAGCAAGCGCAAGCGCTTGCGGCGCTGGGCCTGGAGTCGGCGTGGCTCGATGGTGAGATGGTCGTCGCCGACGAGGAAGGCGTGCCGGATTTTCAGGCCCTGCAAAACGCGTTCGATGCGGGGCGCAGCGAAAACATCCTCTATTATCTGTTCGATCTGCCGTATCTCAACGGTGTCGATCTGCGTGAAGTGCCGGTGCAGGAACGGCGCGCGGCGCTGGCCACGGTGCTGAAAGCCCATGAAGATCCGCTGCTGCGCTTTTCCGAAGCGTTCGACGAAACCCCGCAGGCGTTGCTCAACAGCGCCTGCCAGATGCGCATGGAAGGCCTGATCGGTAAACGTCTCGGCTCGCCTTATGTGTCACGCCGCAGCAGTGACTGGATCAAGCTCAAGTGCAAACATCGCCAGGAATTCGTGATCGTCGGCTACACCGATCCGAAAGGCGCGCGCAGTTCGTTCGGCGCGTTGCTGCTGGGTCTGCATGATCGTGACAGCGGCGAGTTGCGGTACGCCGGCAAGGTCGGCACCGGGTTCAACGAAACCACCCTCAAGCGCATCCTCGCGCAGCTCAAACCGTTGCGGATGAAGAAGGCGGCGGTGGTCAATCCGCCCACGGGCTTCGAGGCCAAGGGGGTGCACTGGCTCAAGCCGAATCTATTGGCGGAAGTGGCGTTTGCTGAAATGACCCAGGACGGATCGGTGCGCCACGCCGTGTTCCATGGCCTGCGCGAGGACAAACCGGCCACGGACATCACCGAGGAGCGAGCCAAACCCATGAAGACTTCAAAGGCTCAAACTACCGCGCCGTCCCAATCCGATCTGGCCGACGGCAAGGTGCGGATCACTCACCCTGACCGGGTGATCGACGCCAGCAGTGGCACCACCAAAATGCAATTGGCCGAGTATTACGCCAGTGTCGCCGAATGGATTTTGCCGCAACTCAAGGATCGCCCGGTGGCGCTGGTGCGTGCGCCGGACGGTATCGCCGGTGATCTGTTCTTCCAGAAGAACGCCGAGAACCTGGCGATCCCCGGCATCCGCACGCTCGACAAGGAGCTGATCGGCCAGCCGGTGATGCTGATCAACAACGCCGAAGCCTTGATCGGCGCGGTGCAGATGAGCACGGTCGAACTTCACACCTGGAACGCCACCACGACGGATCTGGACAAGCCCGACCGCTTTGTCCTCGACCTCGACCCGGATCCGGCGCTGCCGTGGAAAAGCATGGTCGAAGCCACGGCGCTGACCCTCACCGTGCTCGATGAGCTGGGCCTCAAGGCGTTTCTCAAGACCAGCGGCGGCAAGGGCATTCATCTGGTGGTGCCGCTGACCCGCAAGCATGGCTGGGACGAGGTCAAGGATTTCAGCCACGCCATCGTCACACATATGGCGAAGTTGTTGCCGGAGCGTTTTTCTGCGGTGTCCGGGCCGAAAAATCGGGTGGGGCGGATCTTCATCGATTACCTGCGCAACGGTCTGGGTGCCACCACTATCTGCGCCTACGCGGCGCGCACCCGAGAGGGGCTGCCGGTGTCGGTGCCGCTGTTTCGAGAAGAGGTCGGGGAGATCAAGGGCGCCGATCAATGGAACGTGCGCAACGTTCACGAACGGCTGGCGGAAGTGGGCGATGAACCTTGGGCGGACATGAAGAAAACCCGGCAAAGCATCACGGCCGAGATGCGCAAGCGAGTCGGCATGAAGAAATGATCAGGTGCCGCGCAGCAAGTCGTGGGCGTTGAGCAGGTCAAAGGCGACTTGCGGGTTGTTTTCCAGGCCACGGCGGATGGCGGCGGGGATTGTTTTGCGGGTTTTGCGGCAGAGTCCCGGCAGGTCCTGGACCTCGATCTCGATGCCGCCGCGCACGGTTCGTACCTCACCGAACTTCGGTGCGATGAGCACGCGAATGCCTAGTTGATCGAACATTTTTCCTTGCAGGCGCTCGAGGTCGGCGAGGTCTTTCAGGTTTTCCAGACGCTCAAGCAGACGCTTTTCCTCCTCGCGGGTCAGCAGCAGGATGCGCACATCCGCGCCGGGCGTATCCAGCAGCGGATCACGCCCGCAGATGCAAAGACCCGGCGGGCAAGGGGAGCGAAGCGAGGCAGAAATCGTCATGGCCTCCATCATAGAGGCCGTTCGACGGTTTTGCCCATGGTCGTTCGCCAGCCGTCCATCGGCAGGGCACAACGGTGGCGAGTCCGTCAGCCACCATCATCGAGCGTGCCGTGGTTACTGCGACAGACCTTCGTAGTGAACCAGGATGGCATTGGCCAGCTCTTCATCGCTGGCGTTCAGACCGGGATTGTCCTGACGCACCTGTTGCAACACCGATTCCAGGTACACGCCACGGATCGTTCCGCCGCTGGCGACGAATGCGGAAAGGTCGTCACGGGCCGGAATCACCATTTTGTGATCCTTGAAGGTCGAGTACAGCGAGGCGGAAACCCCCGCCGAAGTGGCGACATCCCCTGCGTCCACGCGGGCAAGGGCCGAGCCGAACGGCAGGCACAGCATGAGAGACGAAACGAGTAATAAACGGCGCATGACGGTGTTCCTCCAGCAGCGTAAAGCGAAAAGGAAGTACCACATAATGTGAGAGGTGCCAGATGGCGCGGGAGTTCCGTGCACCGGGCCGGGCGGTCGTGCGCGCAGAACGAGAACCGTCGCACAGTCCTCATTTTTACCGGATGTAACGACACACCCTGCGACGCTCTAAAGCGGCGGATTCACGCAAATAGGCTTAACTGAAGCGTTGAAAGGCGCCGTGTGGCGCGACCAGGGAGGAAATCACGGTGTCGATCAAACTGCGTTTGGTGTTGCTGATTGCGACCAGCCTGCTGACGGCGTTGATCGTGAGCCTGGTCAGTTATGTCGGCAATCAGCGGATGGCTTCGGCGGTCGGTGACAGCGCGGTTAGCATGAGCGCGCTGCGCAACCACATGGAGGCCGACATGATGCACGACGCCCTGCGTGCCGATGTGTATTCGGCAATGCTGGTGGGGCTGGGCAAAAGCACGAGCTCGGCGGACGAGGTGCGCAATTCGGTTGAAGAGCATGCGGCGCATTTTCGCGAGGTGCTGGGTGAAAACCTCAAGCTGCCGGTGAACCCGACGATCAGGTCCGCGCTGGAGCAGGTCAAGCCAAGCCTCGACACCTACATCAGCGCCGGCGAGCAGATCGTCGGTCTTGCACTGGAAAACCCCGACAGCGCCCAGCAGCATCTCGGGACGTTCAGTACCGCGTTCAGCCAGCTCGAAGAGCAGATGGCCGCCCTCAGCGAGCTGATCGAAACCAATGCCCGGCAGACCAGTGAAGGCACCGAAGCGGCGATTCACAATGCCAACGTCGCACTCGGCATCGTCCTGATCGCCAGTCTGTTGCTGCTGTTGGCCCAGGGTCGCTGGGTGATCCTGAGCATCATGGGGCCGCTGAAATCCGCCAGCCGCATCGCCGAAAGTATCGCCCACGGCAACCTCAGCGAACCGATCGCCGAACCGTCCGGCAAGGACGAAGCCAGTGCGCTGATCCGCACGCTGGCGACAATGCAGCGCGACCTGCGGGACATGATCGACGTGGTACGACGCAACGCCCACGGCGTCAGCGGCATGAGCGAACAACTGAGCCAGGGCTGTCATCAGGTGGCCGACAGCAGTCAGCAGCAAAGCACCGCCGCCGGGACCATGGCCGCCGCCGCGAGCCAGATGACCGCCAGCATCGAGGAGATCACCCGTCACGCCGAGCGTGCGCTGAACATGGCCAGTCAGGCCGAGTCACTGGCGAAAAACGGCGGGCAGGTGATCCATCAGGTGGTCAGCGACATGGACGACATCGCCCGTTCCGCCCAGCAGTCGGCGCAGGTGATCCGCACCCTGGATCAGGAATCCGAAGGTATCTTCAACATTATCCAGGTGATCAAGAGCATCGCCGACCAGACCAACCTGCTGGCGCTCAATGCGGCCATCGAAGCGGCACGGGCGGGCGAGCAAGGCAGGGGATTTGCGGTGGTGGCCGATGAGGTGCGCAGTCTGGCTGCGCGCACCAGCGCCTCGACCCAGGAAATCGCCGCGATGGTCGCGCGCATCCAGAACAGCACCCGGGAGGCCGTCAGCAGCATGGAGGCCGGTGTCGCCCAGGTCGACAAGGGCATGGCGGTCACCGCCGACGTCGAACGCGCCATCCGCGAAATCCTCGACGCCACCCTGAGCACCACACAACTGGTCAACGACATCACCCGTACCATCGGCGAACAGAGCCAGGCGAGCAACGAAATTGCCCATCAGGTGGAGATGATCGCGGGCATGTCGGAGGGCAACAGCAAGGTGATCGGTCAGACGGCCAATACCACGGATGAGTTGTCGAGCCTGGCGGGGAGGTTGGCGCAGTCGGTGGATCGGTTTCGGTTGTGAGGGGAATGTAGATATCTGCTCAAGGTGGGATGAGCCAGCGGATCACTGATCCGCTTTTCGCCGTACATTGATGGTTGCCTCAACCTTCAATCTGAAGTTGTACTTCTTGAAGCGGTTCTTCGCATTGAGTTCTGGTTTAACGAAGGGTGACTTTTTGTTGCAGACGTAGGCGATTTTGGGGTGGTAGTTAGCCAGGAATTGCTCGCCGTGTGCATCAATCAAAAATTGAATTGTCGACTCCAATTGTTTGATCCCTTGTCCTTGCCAGCCCCCTCCATCGCGGTCTTTCAACTCAACAAGGTACAGCGCGTCATCAGTCCTCAGCATGCAGTCACATCGATCCCGACCTTTTTCCTCACCGTCTTTGATCACGCATTTGTCAATTGCGGTAAAGACAATCGGTTTTTGGAGCGGGTTCGATACCGAGGCTATCCATTCTTTCCGGTTTCCTGTGTCGACATAAGCCACTGGAAACTCTTGATCGTCACGCAGCCCGAATTCGGCGTCAGTAAACGGACCTGTCTGGCAGCGGATATCAAGAAAATTCACCCTTTCAGCTCCTCCTCGATATCGAGGAGTGCATCAAATAGATCATTGCCTTCTTGCAAGGATCTGTTCAGAAAATTGTCATCGGAAGGAATGCCATCAACCATTGGCAGTTTCGTGATCGATCCAGTTCTTTCATCGGCTTGGTATATCGCCAACTCTTCGGCTTCTAGCAAGGCATGCAAGGGAATAACGGCGGCGAGTTTAGGGAGTAATTCCTTGTCGCGCTTTTTCTGGATAATGCTGTCTTGCAGGTGCTTGCCCTGTACCGAGATGGTCAGGTAATTCACTACGTATGGGCTGTGAGTTGTCAGCACCAGACGGTTGCCCTGACCTTGATTATTGAACTGCAGCAGACTCTGCAAAACGCTCCATTGTGACTGGGGATAAAGATTCTGCTCAGGCTCTTCGACGATATTGATAAACGCTGATTTGTTAAATCTGGAGGACAGCGTGGAGAGAGCAATGCGCCTTTGCTCTTCTGTCAGCGAATCAATGGAAAAGATCTCTTTAACCTCTTTTCTGAAGCGATCCAGCTCATCGGCGCTCATTGTCTCTTGCCGCTCTTCGCTGCGCTCTTGAACCGCCTTGGACAGGTAGTGGCTCACCAGATGCAATGGAACGGCAGACTGAAAGCCACTGGAGGCGTCTGCCAGTCTGAGTTTGTAGTCGGACTCGCGAATATTGAGGATATCGTTGAGCTTGTCATATTCGAGTTCGGCCTGATTGATAGGCAACAGCAAAGTGCCTTTCATATTGGCTTTGGCTGCATCGAATTCGGTCAGGAATTCCTTGAGAGAATCCGAGGACAGTTTCAGCTCGCGAGGGTGTCTGACATAGGAGATGAAGTTTCGCTCAGCAGGCACGTACATGATCTGAGGCAGATGGTAGCTACTACCTTTTGATTCAGTGATATGCAGCTGTCCCCGCATGAAAGAAATCGAGTAGGCCTCGCCCTCGTATTCGATCTCTGTTGCATCGGAGATGTAGTGCTCCAGTCTGTGATAGGTCAGGTACGGTTTGATGAATTTGTTCTTCCTTTCAAACCATTTCTTATCGTAATCACCCCGCACCAACGCCTTCTCTATCCAGGAGAATGTCGAGTAAAGCTTGGCCAGCGTGCTCTTCCCGGAGCCCTGATTCCCCACGAAAACCGTCACGCGTTTGAACTCTATCCAGCCATTGTTCTTCACACCATCGCGGATAGGGCCGAAATGCTTGACGCGTAGTCGGGTCATTGATCACTCCATAGGACGAGCTTGTACGGTTTAGCGATGCAGCATATCAGGGCAGGGGACAAACGGGAGGAGCATATTGGAGCGAAATGGACAGGTAGGTAAAGTGCTTACCAAGGGAGAGAGCTCTGACGAGGTACTCGCCAGAGCCTTCTATTTTAATCAGAACTTGTACGCCTGACGCCCCACCAGCAACCACTTCCCATCCTGCCTCTGCCAGATCTGGAAGTTCTCGATTTCAGTCGGTACGACTTCGGTGCCCTTCAGTGCCTGCGCCGAAAAGTGATGGCGTACCAGCGCGGTGTCACCGGACAGGGTGATGGTCTGGTTTTGCATCTCCAGAGTCTTGAACGCGCTCCTGCCGGTTTCGATATCGGCAATGAAGGCTTTCTTGTCCTGGATCTTGCCGCTGGAGTGGCCGTAGGTGAGGTTGTCGGCGGTCAGTGCGTTCAGTTCGGCAACGTCCTTGTGCAACATCGCGTGGGTCAGGTGATCGACGGCCTGGGCGACGTCCTGTTCCGCCGGGGCGGCGGCAACGTAGCCACTGAAGAGGCAGGCGAGACCGAGCAGCAGTCTGGATTTGTTCATGGGTATTCCTTGTTGTTGTAGGTAATGAAGACGACTGGGTTATTTGTCAGTCGTCGTACAACTTAGCAGGAATGGGACGGCGTTAGAAAGCGCTTGAGGAACCTATTGAAAACTATCCGGTCGCGAACAGACGCGCGGGTTTGCCATGACGTGATATTCTTCGCGCCACTTGGTTTGACCTAATTCAGTCTGGCGCGCTTTTCGGCGGGCCAGGCAGAACCCCTGTCGCTCAAGTAGCTGAAGCCAATAATGATAAGAAGTCAGTTCAGAAGGGACATATAACTGAGGTCGACGCAGCCTGTCGGCCTTGTGTGCCCACCCGTCAAAATTGAAGTGTGCCGGAACCCGCGACGCTGGCCTGAGTGTCGCGCAAAAGGGGACCTCATACGTACAACAGCGGCGGGCGGAAGGCGTTTTATCATAGGTGCAACAGATGTTTAAAAAAGTGAACACAGCCTTGCTGGGGCTGGCTTTGGCGATGGGGATGTCTTCCGCCAATGCCGAAGAAGCAAAGAAAGTCGACGTCCTGCTGATCGGCGGCGGCATCATGAGCACCACCCTGGGTGTGTGGATCAATGAGCTGGAACCGACCTGGTCGATGGAAATGGTCGAGCGCCTCGATGGCGTCGCCCTGGAAAGCTCCAACGGCTGGAACAACGCCGGTACTGGTCACTCCGCACTTGCCGAGCTGAACTACACCCCGGAAGACGACAAGGGCAATGTCACCATCCCGAAAGCCGTCGAGATCAACGAAGCGTTCCAGGTCTCCCGTCAGTTCTGGGCCTGGCAGGTTCAGCAAGGTGTTCTGAAGAACCCTCGTTCGTTCATCAACACCACTCCGCACATGAGCTTCGTGTGGGGCGATGACAACATCAAGTTCCTGAAAAAGCGCTACGAAGCCCTGCAGGCGAGCCCGCTGTTCGCCGGCATGCAGTACTCCGAAGACCCGGCTGTGATCAAGAAGTGGGTCCCGCTGATGATGGAAGGGCGTGACCCGAACCAGAAAATCGCGGCCACCTGGAGCCCTCTGGGTACCGACATGAACTTTGGCGAAATCACCCGCCAGTTCGCCGCTCACCTGCAGACCAAGTCCAACTTCAACTTGAAGCTGTCGAGCGAAGTCCAGGACATCACCAAGAATGCAGATGGCACCTGGCGCGTCAGCTACAAAAACCTGAAAGACGGCACCAAGACTGAAACCGACGCCAAGTTCGTATTCATCGGCGCCGGCGGCGGTGCACTGCACCTGCTGCAGAAGTCCGGTATCGAAGAAGCCAAGGAATACGCTGGCTTCCCGGTAGGCGGCTCGTTCCTGGTGACCGATAACCCGGCCATCGCCGAGCAGCACCTGGCCAAGGCCTACGGTAAAGCTTCGGTTGGCGCGCCTCCGATGTCCGTTCCGCACCTGGACACCCGTGTCCTGGACGGCAAGCGCGTCATCCTGTTTGGCCCGTTCGCGACTTTCAGCACCAAGTTCCTGAAAGAAGGTTCGTACCTGGACCTGCTGACCAGCACCACCACCCACAACATCTGGCCTATGACCAAGGTCGGCATCAAGGAATACCCGCTGGTCGAGTACCTGGCCGGTCAATTGATGCTGTCGGATGAAGATCGTCTGAACGCGCTGAAGGAATACTTCCCGAACGCCAAGGCCGAAGACTGGCGCCTGTGGCAAGCCGGCCAGCGCGTGCAAATCATCAAGCGTGATGAAGCCGCTGGCGGCGTGCTGAAACTGGGCACCGAAATCGTTGCTTCCAAAGACGGCTCCATCGCCGGTCTGTTGGGCGCATCCCCAGGCGCATCGACCGCTGCACCGATCATGCTGAGCGTGCTGCAGAAAGTCTTCAAAGACAAAGTCGCCAGCCCTGAGTGGCAAGCCAAGCTGCACCAGATCGTTCCAAGCTACGGTACCCAGCTGAACAACGATCCAGCCAAAGTGGCTGAAGAGTGGGCTTACACCGCCAAGATCCTGCAACTGCCAACCCCTCCGGTGATTGGCCAGGCTGCAGCCCCAGCGGCGGACGCCTCGGCTGAGAAAGCCCCGGCTCCAAAAGAAAGCGCTGCACGTGACATGGCTCTGTAACTAGACGCCTGACACACGAAGCCCACTGAACCGGTGACGGTCAGTGGGCTTTTTTGTGTCCGGATTTCAGGCCTTGGCGGCAGCCAGATAAGCTCCCAGGCGCCGTCCCATCTCTTCCCCCAGCGCCTGCAACCCGCTCAACGGCCGCACCATCACCTCGAACTCGACGATCTTGCCCTGTTCATCGAAACGAATCATGTCGATGCCTTTGAGCTCTTTCGCCCCCACTTTGGCGCTGAACTCCAGCACCACATTCAGGCCATCGGCCGTCGCCAGTTCACGGTGGTATTTGAAGTCTTCAAACACATTGAACACCGTGTTGAGGATCATCGAGACCACCGCCGCGCCGGGGTAGGGCGTGTGGGCCATGGGCGAGCGGAACACGGCTTTGGGATCGAGCAGCTCAGGCAGGGCCTTGAGGTTGCCGGTGCGGATCATCTCGTGCCAGCGGTTCAGGGATTCGGCGGCGTTGGGGTGCAGCTTCAGGTCGGACATGGTTTCACTCCTGTATTTTTGTTGTTCTTTGTGCGGCGCCCATGACTCTAGATCAAAGCTGTGTAATGGAAACCCTCTGTACCGACCTGAATGTCGATACATGCACTGGCCAAATCCATCTGATCCGCTTTTTCCTGTCGGATCTGCATCTGTAACCATCTCAGCCACGGGCCCAGAATAGCCCTGCCGTTCGGCCATACGCGACGCGCTTCATTCCGAAGCGCCCGGTGCGCCGGACATTCAGTATTCAGGAGGCCTTCATGGCTAAGATGGCGATTTTCCTCGGCGGCTTTCTTGTGTTGACCATCATGATTGGCGTCCTTGCCACGATTTCTCCGGTCTGAGATCAGCAGTTGAGCAGCGGCATGTGGCGCTCTTCACGGACTTTGAAATGGATCGGCGCGGTCGGGATTTTTTCTCCATTCAGGAAGAGATCCGGTAGCGTCAGGATGAAATCGTCCATTTCACCGTCCCCCAGGGGCGTTCCCGGGGAATAAATATCCAGATTCGTTTCACGCGGGTCGAAACCGGTTTTCAGGTGTTCGATCGTGACCGTATAGGACTTGCCGTTGGCCAGCTGCACGGTGGCCTCAGGTGACGCCGCGCTGATCCAGAGTGCCGGAGGAGGGGTTTCTTCGGCGATCTTGCGTTGTTCCGGTGTTTGCAGGTTCCGCATGTACGGGGGCGTGTAGAGGTAAACGTACATCCGCAACTCGGTGTCCGTGGAGAGGTGGGAGTCGGGTTTGGTTGGCATGCCCGGCAACGGCGCATAGACCAGAAGATGAACCCAGTCGAGCGCCTTGGATGCGGTCTTGTACCTCATGGACGGCTTCGCTCCGGGACACGTCCTGACCAGCAGCGCGTGCTCGCCCACGGTCGATTCCGGATATAGAAAGGGCCCCGTGCTGCAAGCCGCGAACAAGGGGAGCAACAGGTACAAGGCAAGACGTTTCAAATGATCGACTCCATGATGGACTGTTTTCCTTTCCCAGCCGACGCAGATTACCTGAAGTGCCATGGATGTGGTGTGTGCTCTGATCCTGACCCTTTTATTCAGCAATCGGATTTCCCGCTGTAACGCGACCACACAGACGAAACCGCATTCGGTATTAGACTCCACCCACGATCTGATACCGGAAACCTGCCATGTCGGACGCTCCATGGACTCGCTGATCAACGCCGCCGGCCACGCGCTGGCAGCGGGTGATCCGTTGGCGGCGCTGAATTTCGTGGCTCTGCGCGAAGACCCTCCAGCGCTGGCCCTGCGCGGGATCGCCATGGCGCAGCTCGGCGACATGACGCGGGCCAGGACGTTGTTGCAACGGGCAGTGAAGGCATTCGGCGCCAATGAGCCGCTGTCCCGGGCGCGCTGCGTGGTTGCCGAAGCCGAAGTGGCGCTGGCGGCACGGGATCTGGGTTGGCCGGTCGAGGCACTGGAGGCGGCGCGACAAGTCTTGCAGGATCATGGCGACGGCGTGAATGCCGCGCACGTGTGTTGTTTGCAGATTCGTCGGTTGCTGCTGATCGGCCAGCTTGATGCGGCTGAAAAGCTGCTCGATGAACTCGATCCTGCACCGCTACCCCCGGCTCTGCGCACTGTTCATGAATTGATGACAGCCGGGATCGCTTTGCGTCGGGTCCAGGCGCACAAGGCGCAAACAACGTTGGAACGCGCGCAACGTGCAGCGTATCAGGCGGCGATTCCGGCGCTGTTGGCAGAGGTCGCTCACGCCCTGCAGTTACTTGAGGCTCCGGCAGCCCGATTGATCGTTGCAGGTCAGGAGAAAGCGGTCACGCTCGCGCAGGTGGAAGTGTTGTTCACCTCGCCGACGCTGGTGGTCGATGCCTGTCGCTACAGCGTGCGCGGTGCCGGAATGACCGTGGCGCTGGCCACGCGACCGGTGTTGTTCAACCTCGTTCGGCTACTTGCCGAAGCCTGGCCGGCAGAGGTGTCCAGAGAGGCGTTGATCGCCAAAGCCTTCCGATTGAAACTCGATGATGAATCCCACCGCGTCCGATTGCGGGTCGAAATTGGCCGGTTGCGTGCGGCGTTGCGTCCGCTGGCCGGAATCATCGCAACCCCTCGCGGCTATGCGCTGGTTGCACACGATGTAGCGCTGCTCACGTTGCCGCTCGAAGACAGACACGCCGGGCTGCTGGCCCTGCTTGCCGATGGCGAAGCGTGGTCGAGTTCGGCACTTGCGCTCGCGTCGGGCAACAGCCAGCGGCAAGTGCAGCGGGCACTTGAAACGTTGGCGGCACAAGACAAGGTGCAGGCGTTCGGCGTTGGCCGTGCACGTCGCTGGCTGACGCCGCCGTTGCCGGGTTTCGCGACGATCTTGTTACTCCCGGTGTCGCTGGGCAATGGCTAGGCTGGACTCACCCACTCAACGAGGAAACCAGCATGAAACAGGCAAACGCAGAAATCCTTCGGGAATACGGCCCGTTCGAAGGCATCGACGGTGTGCATGGCGTGACCTTCGATGGCCGGCAAGTCTGGTTCGCCAGCGATGGTCAACTCAACGCACTCGACCCGGCCAGCGGCGAAACTGTGCGCACGATCAAGGTCGGCGCCGATGGCGGGACCGCGTTCGACGGCAAGCACCTGTACCAGATCGCCGACCGCCGAATTCACAAGATCGATCCCGCCACCGGGCGCGTACTCCATACCATTCCGGCTCCGGGCGACGGCGGCGACTCGGGCATGGCCTGGGCCGAGGGTTCGTTGTGGGTCGGGCAATACCGCGACCGCAAGATCCACCAGATCGACCCGGCCACCGGGAAAATCCTCCGCACCCTCGAATCCAATCGTTTTGTCACCGGCGTCACCTGGGTTGACGGCGCGCTGTGGCATGGCACCTGGGAAGGCGATGAAAGCGAGATCCGGCGAGTCGACCCGAGCAACGGCGAGGTGCTGGAAAGCCTGACGTTACCCAGCGGAATCGGCGTCTCCGGACTGGAGGCCGATGGCGCTGAGCGTTTCTATTGTGGCGGCGGAAACAGCGGCAGGGTGCGGGCGGTGCGCCGGCCGAAGTGACGGCTCATTGCGCCCCGAACAGCATCGTCCAGTAAACCCCTTCATCACTGCGCGCCTCACTGGCAAACCCGGCGCCGACCTGGGTGAACATCGGGTTCATCAGGTTGGCGCAGTGTCCGGGGCTGGCCAGCCAACCGGCCATGGCCTTGCCCGGTGAGCTTTGTCCGGCAGCGATGTTTTCGCCGATCTGCCGGCCACGGAAGCCGGCTGCACGGGCGCGATCTGCCGGGCCGTCACCGTCCGGGTCGCGGTGGGCGAAATAATTGCCGTAGGCCATGGCCTTGCTGTGCCCTTGGGCGGCGGCGCCGAGCGCCGGGTTCCAGCTCAAGGGCCGGGCGGCGGCGAAGCGCTGGTGACCGCACATGCGCGGTCGGGCGCGGGCGGCGTTGACCTCGGCGAGCAAGGCCTTGCCGACGCTGCGGTTGTCGCCGACGCGACTGTCGAGCACTGGCCGGGCCAGCACCACTTGCCATTCGCTGCTGGCGCGGCTGATGCCGATGTCGGCGTATTGGCCGTCGAGCAGCGCGCCGCAGTAATCGCTTTGCAGCAGATCGAACGCCTCTTCGGCGTCCTGCGCACCGACGATCCGGATGCTGCGCACCGCCACGGCCGCGTAGCCGGAATCTTTCAATCGTTCGCGCAATCCACCGCCGTAGCCATAACCGACCGGCAATGCCAGGTTCGACTTCAGCGTCAGCGGCGCCAGCCGTTGGGCGGGGCGTCGGTCACAACGTTGCGGATGGGCGCGGTAGTCGTTGATGGCGGCCACCAGCTGCCGCTCGGCGCCGGCGTGGGCAGAGGGAGAAAGCAGGGGGGAAAGGATCAACAGGCACAGCGAAACGAAGCGAGACGAACGAACGGCGTGGCGCATGGGACGCAAAGCTCTGAACAAGGACAACGCTGAAGGGGAGTGAACCGCAGAACGCGGCGCGGGTAGGACTGGCCTTTTTGCACTTGGTTCACGAAGCAGCGCCGAGTTTTAACAGCTGCCGACGAAGGGCTCAGCGATTCAACGCATCCTCTATCCATTGCAGATATTGCGGCCGTTCGGAAATCGAATTGTGTGCCGAATCCGCCACCACTTTGAGCGTGGCCACACCGTCGGGAAAATTGTGCAGCAAGCGCTCGGTGCTGGCCCGAGGAATCACTTCGTCATCACTCGCCGCCAGCAGCAGCGTCGGCACGCGAATGTGCGCCGCGTACTGACCGGACTGGAAACGATCCTTGAGCAACCACTGCACCGGCACCCACGGGTACTGGCGGGCGGCGATTTCTTCGAGGCTGTTGTAGGGCGTGACCAGAATCAGCCGCTCCACCGGCCGCTGGCTGGCCAGTCGCACCGCGACCCCGGAACCGAGACTTCGCCCGAGCAACGCGACCTGCGGATGACTGGCATACACCTGATCGAACAGCGCCAGCGCATCCTCGGCGATCGCGTCTTCGGAGGGCGAGCCGCCGCTGCCGCCAAATCCCCGGTAATGCAGCAGATACAACGAATAGTCGGGAAACGCCTCGGAAAACTCGGGCAGATTGCGCGAAACGTCCTCGGCATTGCCGCCGAAGTAGATCAGCGCTCTGCGCCCGGCGCGCTCGCGCACCGTCACTTGGATCTCGGCGTCGGGCATGGCCAGCGTCAACCGAGACTCCGGTAAATCGAGGCTGGCGGGCTGCGGAAAATAGATCAGCGCCCGCTGAAAAACGAACAGCGCCGCGCACAGGATCAGGTACACGGCGAAGATCAATGCGACGAGTGACAACAGGGTTCTGGACATTCGACTAACTTTAACCGGGCGCGCAGGTTGGCTGTCGCAGTGTAGTCCAACGGTTTTGCGGGCTGCGTCAAAACACAAGGTGCAACAGATCCACAGGGCAAGGGCGCCAGCATGAACCACACTGAGGGATATTCCCGCCGCCGGTTGCTGAAGCTGGCAGCCGGGGTGTCAGCGGTTTTCACCTTTGACCGGGCGCTGGCCGCCATTACGTCGCCGAACGCCACAGGAGCCCAGACCATGCAGACCCGCGCCATCCCTTCGAGCTCCGAACCACTGCCGCTGGTGGGGTTGGGCACTTATCGCGGTTTCGACGTCGCTCCCGGCGATCCGGTCTACAAACAATTGCCGGCTGTGCTCGGCGAGCTGTTCAAAAAGGGCGGAACGGTAATCGACAGCTCGCCCATGTACGGCCGCGCCGAGGAAACCACCGGTGAATTGCTGTCGATCCACGAACCGCGCTCGCCGGCGTTTCTGGCGACCAAGGTCTGGACCCGGGGTCGCGAGGAGGGCATCGCGCAGATGGAGCAGTCGTTCAGCCTGCTGCGCACCGAGCGCATCGACCTGATGCAGATCCACAACCTGCTCGACTGGCAAACCCATCTGCCGACCCTGCGCGAATGGAAAGAGCAGGGCCGCATCCGCTACATCGGCATCACCCACTACACGCCGTCGGCCTATGACGAGGTCGAAGCCGTGCTCAAGGCCGAACCGCTGGATTTCCTGCAAATCAACTATGCCCTGGATGATCGCGGGGTCGAGAAACGCATCCTGCCGCTGTGCCGCGAAAAAGGGGTGGCAGTGATCTGTAACCGGCCGTTCGGTGGCGGCGACCTGCTCGCCCGGCTCAAAGGCAAACCGCTGCCCGGCTGGGCGGCGCAGGTCGGGGCCAAGAGCTGGCCACAACTGGCGCTGAAATTCCTGCTGGCGCACCCGGCGGTGACCTGCGTGATTCCCGGCACCAGCAATCCGCTCTACATGGCCGACAATGCCGGCGCCGGGTTCGGGCTGATGCTGACCGATGCACAGCGTCAGCAGTTGATTGCGTTGGTGGAGTAGATGGTTTCAGCCTTGATAGCGCAGCGCCGCCAGCAACAATGCAAAGGCCGGCGCTGTCTGGCGCCGGCTCGGGTAGTAGAGGTGATATCCGGAAAACACCGGGCACCAGTCCTCCAGTACTTGTATCAGGCGACCCTCAGCCAGACAGGGTGCGACGATGTTCTCCGGGATGTAACTCAGGCCGAAGCCGTCGAGTGCGGCGTCCAGTAGCGGATAGACACCGTTAAGGGTGACCTGTCCGCAGACTCGCACCTTCAGGCGTTCGCCATCCTTTTCGAACTCCCAGGCGTATAGACCGCCGTTGGTAGGCAGGCGCAGGTTATTGCAAGCGTGCTCGGTCAGATCCCGCGGGGTTTTCGGTACGGTACGTCTGGCGAAATAGTCGGGCGAGCCGACCACCGCCATGCGCATGTCCGGGCCGATACGAGTGGCGATCATGCCTTGTGCGACATCCTCGCCCAGCCGTACGCCGGCATCGAAACCCTGACCCGCAATGTCGACGAAGCTGTAGTCGCAGCTGACTTCGACGGAGATGTCCGGGTACTGCAGCAGAAATTCTTTGAGGACCGGTCGCAGCAGCCAGTTCAGCGAATGATCGGTGGCGCTGAGCCGGATCTTGCCGGCGGGCGTTTCCCGCAGGTTGCTGAGGGCGGCCAGTTCCCACTCGATCTCTTCGAAACGCGGGCCGATGGTTTGCAGCAAGTGCTCACCGGCCTCTGTGGGAGAAACACTGCGGGTGGTCCGGATCAGCAGGCGCAGGCCCAGCCGGGCTTCAAGGCTGCGGATCGTATGACTGAGCGCTGACTGCGAAACGCCAAGTTTGGCAGCGGCTTTTGTGAAACTGCGCTCGCGCGCCACGGCGAGGAAAGCGAGCAGATCACTGGCGTTTTCCCGAAGCATTGATGAGTACTCTGCATAAGTTTTTTTGAATTCTAGTCGATTATCTAAAGAGTCGAGCTGGTTAAAGTGGAGCCTTTCCCTTTTCAGGAGAACCTCGACATGAACCCCATTGCTGCTTCGGCGCTGACCCTTTCCCTGCTGGCGGGCGAGGTCCAGGCCAGCGAAACATCCCGCGTGACCGTCACCCCTAACGGCTCACAACCATCGGCCAAAGGCCCGAGCGACTGGTTTACCGGGACGGTACGGGTCGATGCGCCGTTCAAGGGCAGCGATGCGGCGCGGATCAGCGGCGCCACCGTGACCTTTGAGCCGGGAGCGCGTACGGCGTGGCACACCCATCCGTTGGGGCAGACGCTGATCGTTACCGCCGGGTCAGGCTTCGTGCAGGAATGGGGGCAGCCGGTGCGGGTGATTCAGCCAGGCGACACCGTATGGATCGCGCCCGACGTGAAGCATTGGCACGGTGCTGCGCCGACCACAGCCATGACGCATATCGCGATTGCTGAAGTGCTGGATGGCAAAGTGGTGGACTGGATGGAGCAGGTGGGAGAGGGGGAATATCCCGACGTCCGCTAATCAATAAGTCGCCCACGGTGAGACCGGACGTCCTCACCGTGGGGCCTGCCAACAAATCAAATCATTTGCGGCAGTGACGCGAGAATCTTGTCCAGGGTAATCGGATACTCCCGCACCCGCGCGCCCGTGGCGTTGTAGATCGCATTCGCCACTGCCGCACTCACGCCGCAAATCCCCAGCTCACCGACTCCCTTGGCTTTCATCGGCGATGAAATCGGGTCGGTTTCATCAAGGAAAATCACTTCCTGATGCGGGATGTCGGCGTGCACCGGCACTTCGTAGCCCGCCAGGTCATGGTTGACGAAAAAGCCCTGACGCTTGTCCACCGCCAGTTCTTCCATCAATGCTGCGCCGACGCCCATGGTCATGGCGCCGATCACCTGGCTGCGGGCCGATTTCGGATTGAGAATCCGCCCGGCGGCGCAGACCGCGAGCATGCGCCGCACGCGGACTTCGCCGGTGGCGGCATCGACGGCGACTTCGACGAAGTGCGCGCCGAAGGTCGATTGCTGGTACTGCTTGGCGAGGTCGGCGAATTCGATGCTGTCCTCGACTTCGATCGCGGCATGTTGCGCGGCCTCACGTAACGATACGTTCTGGCTGCCCAGTTGCACGTGGCCATCGGCAAACTGCGCTTCACCCGCGCTCATGCCGAGTTTTGCCGCGATCGCTTCGCGCAGTTTCATGCACGCCGCGTAGACCCCGGCGGTCGAGCAGTTGGCGCCGAACTGGCCGCCGGAGCCGGACGACACCGGAAAGTTCGAATCGCCCAAATGCACAACCACATCGTCGAGACGCACACCCATCACTTCGGCGGCGGTCTGGGCAATGATCGTGTAGCTGCCGGTGCCGATGTCCGTCATGTCGGTTTCCACGGTGATCTTGCCGTCGCGTTCCAGCCGTACGCGTGCGCCGGACTTCACCAGCAGGTTGTTGCGAATCGCCGCCGCGACGCCCATGCCGGTCAGCCAGCGACCTTCGCGACGGCTGCCGGGCGTTGCATTGCGCATGTCCCAGCCAAAGCGTTCGGCGCCGGTCTGCAGGCATTCGATCAGTCGTCGCTGGGAGAACGGGCGCTCGGTTTTCACCGGATCGACCTGCGTGTCGTTGAGGATGCGGAACTGGATCGGATCGAGTTTGAGCTGTTCAGCCATCTCGTCCATGGCGATCTCCAGCGCCATCAACCCCGGCGTTTCACCGGGTGCGCGCATGGCGTTGCCTTCCGGCAGATCCAGTGGCGCGAGACGCATGCTCACCAGGCGATTTTCTGCGGCGTAGAGCAACTGGCTCGGCTGCGCCGCGACTTCGACCTTGCCGTCGGCGAGGTTGCCCGACCAGCCTTCATGGGCGATGGCGGTGAGTTTGCCGTCCGCCGTGGCGCCCATGCGGATGCGCTGGACGGTGGCGGGGCGGTGGGTGGTGTTGTTGGCGATCTGCGGACGGGCGAGGGCGACCTTCACCGGCCGGTTCGCCAGACGTGCGCCGAGGGCGGCGAGGATCGCGTCGGCGCGAATGAACAGTTTGCCGCCGAAACCGCCGCCAATGTACGGCGAGATCAACCGCACGTTTTCCTTGGGCAGGCCGAGGGTGGTGGCGATGTCGCCGACGCTCCAGGCGATCATCTGGTTGGAGGTCCAGAGCGTCACCTGATCGCCTTTCCAGGCAGCGAGTGTCGCGTGGGGCTCCATCATCGCGTGGGACTGATCCGGCGTGGTGTAGGTCTGGTCGAACTGCACGGGCGCGGCGGCAAAAGCGCTGGCGAAATCGCCGTGTGTGACGTCCGGCAACTCGTCTTTCGGCTCCACGCCCTGATCGCGCACGCTGGCCAGATCAAATTGGCCTTTGTCGGCCGCGTATTCGACGTTGACCAATTGCGCGGCGGCCCGCGCCTGTTCAAAGGTTTCGGCGACCACCAGCGCCACGGCCTGGTGATAGTGCTGCACTTGCGGCCCGGCCAACAGGTGCGCGGCGTTGTATTTGCCTTTGCCGAGCTTGCCGGCGTTGGCGGCGGTGACGATGGTCAGCACCCCCGGCGCGGCGCGGGCGGCATCCAGATCGATGCGGGTGATGCGGCCCTTGGCGATGGCTGAACCGACTATGACGCCGTAAGCCTGATTCTTCACTGCTTGATGTTGCTCGTAGGCGTAAGGCGCCTGGCCGCTGGTCTTGAGCGGGCCTTCGATGCGGTCGGTGGGTTTGCCGATGACGTTCAGCTGATCAATCGGGTTGGTCGTGGCGGGCGTGTCGAATTTCATGCTTCGTCCCTCGCTTGGGCCAGCACCGAGGCAATGGTGCGCTCGACCAGCGTCACTTTGAACTGGTTGTCCGGGGTCGGCGTGGCGCCGTCGAGCAGGCGCGCGTTGACGGCTTTCGCGCCTTGAGGCAACAGCGCTTCCGCCGCTTCGACTCGCCAGGGTTTCGGCGCGATGCCGCCGACGGCGATGCGACCGCTGCCATCCTTCTGCAGGATCAAGCCGACGGAAACCAGTGCAAAGGCGTACGACGAGCGGTCGCGCACCTTGTGATAGACATGGGTGCCGCCCACCGGCGCGGGCAGGGTGACGGCGGTAATCAGTTCGCCGGGTGTCAGGCTGGTTTCGACATTCGGCGTGGTGCCGGGCAATTGATGGAAGTCCGCCATGGCGATGCGCCGGGTGCTGCCATCGGCCTTGAGCGTTTCGATCTGGGCATCCAGCGCACGCATCGCAATCGCCATGTCACTCGGATGAGTCGCGATGCAGGCGTCGCTGACGCCGATGATGCCGAGTTGTCGGCTGACACCGCCAATCGCCGCGCAGCCACTGCCGGGTTTGCGCTTATTGCACGCCTGATTGGTGTCGTAGAAATACGGGCAGCGCGTGCGCTGGAGCAGATTGCCGGCGGTGGTCGCCATGTTGCGCAACTGGCCTGATGCGCCGGCAAGCAAGGCGCGAGCGAGCAGCGCGTAGTCTTTCCGGACGCGGCTGTCGGCGGCCAGATCGGTGTTGCGCACCAGTGCGCCGATGCGCAAGCCGCCGTCGTCGGTGGCTTCGATCTGGTTGAGGCCCAGGTGATTGACGTCAATCAGTTGCTGGGGCGTTTCGATGTCGAGTTTCATCAAGTCCAGCAGGTTGGTGCCGCCGGCGATGAAGCGCGCCCCTTCGATTTGCGCGGCTTGGGCAGCGGCAGCGGCAGGAGAGTCGGCGCGGCTGTAGTTGAAGGCTCTCATGCGGGCACCTCCGCGACTTCGCTGATGGCTTCGATGATGTTCGAGTAGGCGCCGCAGCGGCAGATGTTGCCGCTCATGCGTTCCTGCAGTTCGCTGGCGATCAGTTGCGGTGCTTCGGTGAGGCTGGCGCTGGCATGACTGGGGATGCCGTCGCGGATCTCCTGAAGCACTGCCACGGCCGAGCAGATCTGTCCCGGCGTGCAGTAACCGCACTGGTAACCGTCATGCTTGATGAACGCCGCCTGCATCGGATGCAGGTGGTCCGGCATGCCGAGGCCTTCGATGGTGGTGACGTTGGCGCCGTCCTGCATCACCGCCAGGGTCAGGCAGGAATTGATTCGCCGGCCGTCGACGATCACCGTACAGGCGCCGCACTGACCGTGGTCGCAGCCCTTTTTGCTGCCGGTCAGGTGCAGGTGTTCGCGCAGGGCATCGAGCAGGGTGGTGCGGGTGTCAATCTCCAACGTCTGCGGCTTGCCGTTGACTTCAAGGGTCACTTTGGCCATGGCCGGTTGCTCCAGAGTGGCCGCGTAGGCCTTGAGGCTGATGAAGGGCGGCATCGCGAACGCAGTCGCAGTCACGGCCCCGAGAATCAGGAAACGGCGTCGGGAAATCGCCAACGGCGGATGGTCGTTCATGGCTGGGCTTCCTCTGATCAGGTCGGCAGGTTGCAAATGACCCGCCAGGGCACGCCGGCGTCGTCGCCAGTCTTGGTCTGTTCTAGGAGTGACCGCAGGGGGGAGGAAAAGGTTTGGTCGGATTTCGCGATGTCGTCATGCGGGTCAGAGCCATCAAACGGCCACTGGCTGGACGGGCCGGGCGCGGCAGGCAGGGCGATGAACGGTCGTTGATGGCCAGTGAATCTAAGCTGGTTTCCCCGGTCGTATCTGCGCCAGCGCGCACCCGCGCTGACTGTTTCCGTCGTCAAGACCTTGGTTTTAGGGAAATTCTGAATGATGCGTGCAACAAGCCTGCTGCTGACTGTTTCCGCCGCTGTACTGCTGGGCGGCTGTGTGGCGGATTTCGATGATGACCATCGTCATGGCCGGCATTACGACCGCGATCATGGCCGTTACTACGATCATGACCGACGCTGGGACGACCGCGATGACGACCGCCGCGACGGGCGTCGTTATCACCGCGACCGGGATGATGACTGATTGAAACGAAGAGGGCGTTCCCCGACGGGAACGCCCTCTGGCATTAAAAATGAGCGCTCGCCCGGACGCTGGATCGCGCAGGCACGGAGGCCTCGATGTCCAGCAAATGGGTGGCGAGAATGTCGCTCAGAAAACGGAACTGATCGTTGAGGCCGACCACTTCATTGCTGAAATGATTGCTGGCGGCTGGCATCAACAGATCTTCGAAGGCTTCGTCGAACACCAGCGCGTGTGCCTTGCGCGACACGGCGTGCTGATCGTAGTAGTTGCTGCCGAAGACCGGGAAACTCACGGCGAGGGTGACGGTACTGATCATGATGTGAACTCCTCGTGCTGTGTGTTTCGGATGGGTTAATCGTGCCTTTGGCGAGCGGTCGGCGGAAGGCAATCGTCGCAATGGTGAATATCGACGCCATTGATGGTTGGACTGACGTAGCCCGGACCAGCGGATAAACGGCGCACCGCACGCACCTATACTCATTTCATCTCCCCCGGATTCTTCAGGTCTGCCGACCGAAGAACAGATAAGGACCGCCACCGTGAACCTGCGTGCGCTGCTCGTCGCCGCACTGGTGTTGCTGGCCGGCTGCGCCACCACGGCGCGGGCCCCGGTGAGCGCGCCGGCGGTGGTGGTCTCGCCGGCCACCTGGCAGCAGATCGACCGGGAAATCGTCAGCGCCTCGAAGCAGGCCACCGAGCAGGTCAAGCTGTTCGCCCGTGGCTCGATGGAACATTGGCGCATTCGCGTCTATGAGCAAACTGAAGAAAATTTCATCCCGTGGTTCAGCAGCTACTGGACCCAGGAATGGCTGTCGATGAAGGTCAGCTGGTACACCATCAGTGCCAGCGGCGAACAGGATGCGTCGGCCAAGCGCCTGGCGGATTACCTGCTGGAGCAATATCAGGAACGGGTGCTGGCGCCGGTGGCGGTGGAGATCGATCCGGACGCGATCCTCGGCCAGTCCACCGCGTTCTATGCGCAACTGATGGCGCAGCAGATGCCGGTCATCGCCCAGCGCCACGGCGTGCCCATCGCCCAGCTCAACGGGCGGTTGCAGAAAATCCCCGCCATCGCCCTTGGCCCGCCGCCGGCGCGGGATGCTTCGCTGTACCAGATCGTCAGCACTGAGCCGTTGAACACGCTGCCGGCCTACGCCGCGTTGATCGACAAGATCCACACCGACGGCGGTTCTAAAGGCGTGGCCTCGACCGACTCGGCGATGGCGCCGGTGGCCAAGCGCGCCAGCCAGCGCATGGAGGCGGAAATGGCCCCGCGCGGCGCTGCCAGCGCGGTGGCGGCAGCGGCCGGCAAACTGGCCGGGGCGTTGATTTCGGTCGGTGTGGCGGGCATCCGGGCGATCATTCAGGCCAACGATCGCCCCGACAGCGAAGCCTTGATCCGAAGCAGCCTGGGCAACACCTTCGACAAGGCCTGGCTGAAACTGGTGCAGAACCCGACCACCGGCGTGATGGCCGGCACGCTGCACATGGCGGCGCAGGTCGAGGGCAATCTGGGCGGGCGGGATGAGCCGTCGGTCGGGTTGGGCGTCAACCGTGTCGAATGGCGGCCACCCGAGTCGACTACTCAGCAGATCGAACCCACCCTGCAAGGAGAATGACCATGGCTTACATCGATGTTTTCGTGGCGCCCGTGCCGAATGCCAATCGCGAACAGTACAAGAAACACTGCGAAATCGCCGCCAGGCTGTTCAAGGAATACGGCGCTCTGGAGGTGATTCAGGGCTGGGGCGATGACGTGCCGGACGGTAAGGTCACCTCATTCCCGATGGCGGTGAAACTCAAGGAAGGCGAAACCGTATCGGCGGGCTGGCTGGTCTGGCCGGACAAGGCCACCCGCGACGCCGGCATGGCGAAAATGATGGAAGACCCGCGCATGCAGCCGGACGTCAATCCGATGCCATTTGATGGGCAGCGGATGATCTTCGGTGGCTTCAAGGACATTCTCGAGACCTGATGCTGCGTTGCCGGATCACTCCGCCGACGGGGTGATCCGGCAGCCTTTGCGGTTGCGGATCTGCTCGTCCGTCGGCCGCTCACGCACGAATTCGAAACGCGGCTCACCTTCGCTGTAATGCACCAGCCAGCCCCATTCCAGTTCGCTCTCATCCTGCCCGGGATTCGGCGGTCGGGCCCACCAGGGTTCTTTGCTGAGGATTTCGCGCATGACGTCCTCCGGTTGATGGCAATCGTTGAACTATAAACCCCATGCCGAGAGTCGCCAGAAACGGGCGTGTAGAATCCACGGATCTCGACGAACGAAGGAGCGTGGCCATGACGGACGAAACGCGCGGGGATCAACCGTTCAAGCGGCTGTTCTTTGCCCTGGACTGCCCGCCGGCGCAGCGCAAGGCGATTGCCCAGTGGCGCAGCGAACTGGGTTTGCGCACCGGCAAACCGGTGCCGGCGGACAATTTTCACCTGACGCTGCTGTTTCTCGGCGCGGTGCCGTTGGCGCAGATTGGCGAAGTCTGTGAAGCCGCATCCAAAGTGCGTACGCCGGGCGAGGCGCTGAGGGTTTCGCTGGATCGGTTGCAGGTCTGGCGGCGCGCCGGGGTGTTGTCGCTGGCGCCGGAGCAGGCACCGCAGGGATTGCTGCGGCTGGTGTATGCGCTGGAGCAGGCGATGTTGCCGTTCGGGTTTGAAGAGGCGACGCGCGAATATCGTCCGCACCTGACGCTGGCCCGTGACTATCGCGCGCCGGAGCCGGAATCCGCCACGCCGCCGGAGTTCTTCCTGCGCGCTGAACGCTTTGCGCTGTTCGAATCCCACAAGGGCCGCTACCGCTCGCTGGCCGATTGGCCACTGACCTGACCCCACAAAAAAAGGCGCCCGAGGGCGCCTGAATTCACCTGAACCGAGGAAGCCAGGTGAGGCCGTTCAGAGCGAGGGTGCAGCGGTGGTAAGGCGCTGCATGAACGGAAACTTGTAACTCTGATCGCTGACTGCCTGATCGTTCCCACGCTCTGCGTGGGAATGCAGCCCGGGACGCTCCGCGTCCCTTCCGGAGCTGGAACGCGGAGCGTCCCTTGAGGCATTCCCACGCGGAGCGTGGGAACGATCGTGGTGCCATTACTTGCCGAGTTTTACGCGAGTCCAGCCCCGGGTCATGATCCGTTGCGTGGCAATCGGTTGATCCGGCACCGCATACAGCGTCGCCATCACTTCTTGCGACGGGTACGAACCCGGATCATTGCGGATCGCTTCGTCCACCAGCGGCGTCGCCGCCGCGTTGGCGTTGCTGTAACCGTTGCTGTTGGTGATCTCGGCGATGATGTCCGGGCGCATCAGGAAGTCCATGAACAGGTAAGCATTCTCGACGTTGGCCGCATCGCGCGGGATGGCGACCATGTCGTAGAAACTCCCGGCACCTTCCTTGGGAATGCTGTAGTCGATCACTACGTTGTTGCCCGATTCCACCGCGCGGGCCTTGGCCTGCAACACGTCACCGGAGTAACCGACCGCCACGCAGATGTTGCCGTTGGCCAGGTCCGAGATGTATTTCGAAGAGTGGAAGTACGCCACGTTCGGGCGAATCTTCATGAACAGCGCCTCGGCTTCCTTGATGTGCGCGGTGTCCTTGTCGTTCACCGGATAACCCAGATAGTGCAGGGCCGCCGGGATCATCTCGGTCGGCGAGTCGAGGAAACTGATGCCGCAAGCCTTGAGCTTCTCGGCGTTCTCCGGTTTGAACAGCAGGTCCCAGGAGTTGGTCGGCGCGTTCTTGCCGAGCACTTCCTTGACCTTGGCCGGGTTGAAACCGATGCCGATCGAGCCCCACATGTACGGGAACGCGTGGGCGTTGTCCGGATCACTGGCGGAGGCGTTTTTCAGCAGCACCGGGTTGAGGTTTTTCCAGTTTGGCAGCTTCGATTTGTCCAGGGTCTGATAGACCCCGGCCTTGATCTGCTTGGCCAGGAAACTGTTGGACGGCACCACGATGTCGTAGCCGGATTTACCCGCAAGCAGACGTGCTTCGAGGGTTTCATTGCTGTCGAACACGTCGTAGGTCACGCGGATGCCGGTCTCGTCCTCGAATTTCTTGACGGTGTCCGGGGCGATGTAATCCGACCAGTTGTAAACGCGCAGCACCTTGTCGTTGGCCTGGGCGCCCGTGGCGATTGCGCCCAATAAGGACAGTGTCAGCAGAGTCCTGCCAAACATTTTCATCGGTGAAACTCCATTCTTTTTATTCAAAAGCTTTTAAGCAAAAGCGCAAAGCCGTAAAACGCGACGGCCCTAGGCCGTCGCTGCCACTCGTTGAGGTTGCGGTTGCTGCCACGATTCGTTGGCGGTCTGATCCATCGCTTCCTGAATCGCACGCTTGCGGTTGGCTTCTGCCTTGCGGCCGAAGTACCAGACCAGGAAGGTCACCAGCGACACCGCCAGCAGAATCAGGCTGGCCACGGCGTTGATCTCGGGCTTCACACCCAGACGCACGGCCGAGAACACTTCCATCGGCAGGGTCGTCGAACCCGGGCCCGACACGAAGCTCGCCAACACCAGGTCATCCAGCGACAGGGCGAACGACATCATGCCGCCCGCCGCCAGCGACGGCGCGATCATCGGGATGGTGATCAGGAAAAACACCTTGAACGGTTTCGCGCCCAGATCCATCGCCGCTTCTTCGATCGACAGGTCCAGCTCGCGCAAGCGGGCGGAGACTACCACCGCCACATAAGCGGCACAAAACGTGGTGTGGGCGATCCAGATCGTGACGATGCCACGCTCCTGCGGCCAGCCGATCAGTTGCGCCATCGCCACGAACAGCAGCAACAGCGACAGACCGGTAATCACCTCAGGCATCACCAGCGGCGCGGTGACCAGACCACCGAACAGCGTACGACCCTTGAAGCGCGTCACGCGGGTCAGCACGAAGGCGGCGAGGGTGCCCAGCGCCACGGCGGCAATCGCGGTGTAGCAGGCGATTTCCAGCGAGCGCACCACCGAGCCCATCAGTTGGGTGTTGTCGAGCAGACCGACGTACCACTTCACCGACCAGCCGCCCCAGACCGTCACCAGTTTGGAGGCGTTGAACGAGTAGATCACCAGAATCAGCATCGGCAGATAGATGAACGTCAGGCCGAAGATCAACATGAACTTTGCAAAACCGAAGCGTTTCATCCCCGTGCCTCCATCTCTTTGGCCTGGCTGCGGTTGAACAGCAGAATCGGCACAATCAGGATCAACAGCATCACCACCGCCAGAGCAGATGCCACCGGCCAGTCGCGGTTATTGAAGAACTCTTGCCACAGCACGCGACCGATCATCAGGGTCTCCGGGCCACCCAGCAGTTCCGGAATCACGAACTCGCCCACCACCGGAATGAACACCAGCATGCAGCCGGCGATGATGCCGTTCTTGGCCAGCGGCACGGTGATTTTCCAGAAGTTGTTGAAGTTGCTCGAACCCAGATCCTGTGCGGCTTCCAGCAGGCTGCCGTCGTGCTTCACCAGGTTGGCGTAGAGCGGCAGCACCATGAACGGCAGGTAGGCGTAGACCACGCCGATATACACCGCCGTGTTGGTGTTGAGGATCTCGATCGGGTGATCGGTGAGCCCGGTCCACATCAGGAACGCGTTGAGCAGACCGTTGTTGCTGAGGATGCCCATCCACGCATACACGCGGATCAGGATCGCGGTCCAGGTCGGCATCATGATCAACAGCAGCAGGACGTTTTGCGTTTCCTTGCCGGTCTTGGTGATCGCGTAGGCCATCGGGAAACCGATCACCAGACACATCAGCGTACTGAGCAACGCCACCTTCAGCGAACCGAGGTAGGCCGACAGGTACAGCTCGTCTTCGCCGAGCATGGTGTAGTTGCCGATGTTCAGGAACAGCTGGAATTTCTGTTCGGCGTAGGTGTAGATCTCCGAGTACGGCGGGATCGACAGCGCGGCTTCCGAGAAGCTGATCTTCATCACCAAAAAGAACGGCAGCATGAAGAACAGGAACAGCCAGATGAACGGGATGCCGATGACGAACTTTCGCCCGCTGGGCACCAGGCGCAGGAATTGCTGATTGAAGGTTCTCATGAGCGCAGTACCACGCCGCTGTCGTCTTCCCACCAGACGTAGACCTTGTCGTCCCAGGTCGGCCGCGCGCCACGGCGTTCGGCGTTGGCCATGAACGACTGGACGATCTTGCCGCTCGGCAACTCGACGTAGAACACCGAGTGGCCGCCGAGGTAGGCGATGTCATGCACCTTGCCTTCGGACCAGTTGTAGCGGGTCTCTGGCTTGATCGTGCTGACGAGCATTTTTTCCGGGCGGATGGCGTAGGTGATCGACTTGTCCTGCACCGAGGTGCTGACGCCATGACCGACGTAGATCTTTTGCTGCAAGTCCGGGCTGTGAATGATCGCGTGACCTTCAAGGTCCTCGACCACGGTGCCGTCGAAGGCGTTCACGTTGCCGATGAATTCGCAGACCATGCGGCTGACCGGCGCTTCATAGATGTCGACCGGGCTGCCGATCTGGGCGATCCAGCCCAGGTGCATGATCGCGATGCGCTCGGCCATGGTCATGGCCTCTTCCTGGTCGTGGGTCACCATCACGCAGGTCACGCCGACGCGCTCGATGATTTCCACCAGTTCCAGCTGCATCTGCGAGCGCAGCTTTTTATCCAGTGCGCCCATCGGTTCGTCGAGCAGCAACAGCTTCGGACGCTTGGCCAGCGAGCGGGCGAGGGCCACGCGCTGACGCTGGCCGCCGGACAGTTGATGCGGGCGGCGTTTGGCGTATTGGGTCATGTGGACGAGGCGCAGCATTTCTTCGACGCGGGCGTCGATTTCGCTGGCCGGCAAACGGTCCTGCTTGAGGCCGAAGGCGATGTTCTGCGCCACGGTCATGTGCGGGAACAGGGCGTAGGACTGGAACATCATGTTGATCGGCCGCTCATACGGCGGCATGTCGGTGATGTCTACACCGTCGAGCAGAATGCGTCCTTCAGTCGGCCGTTCGAAACCGGCGAGCATGCGCAGCAGGGTCGATTTGCCCGAGCCGGAGCCGCCGAGCAGGGCGAAGATTTCGCCCTGATGGATCTCCAGGGACACATCGTCCACCGCAGTGGTTTCGTCGAACTTCTTGGTGACTCGATCGACTTTCACCAGAACCTTTTTCGGTTGCTGATGACCTTCAAGAGCCTTCCTGTAAGTGCTGGAGGCGTTTGCCATGTGAAACTCCCAACAGGTTTCAGTCGCCCGGCCAACGCGGCCTGGCTTAAGAGTGGATTGCAGACTTGCAAGAGCATTACCTGTCGGATCGCATCCCCCTGTGGGAGCGGGCTTGCCCGCGATGGCGGCGGGTCAGTCACCTCGATGTCGAAAGTGACGGCCTCATCGCTGGCAAGCCAGCTCCCACAGGGTTTTGCATTGATCCGATTGGTACTGCTCTTACCGATCCGGCTTGGTCGGCGCCGCCGTCCTGGCTGCCTGGGTAGTACTTGTTGTTATTACGGTTTGTTGTTTTCACGGATGACGGGTGCGCAGGTGCGCAGCCGCCGACCCCGCGGGGGCAGTAAATGGTTTTGCAATCGTTGGGTGGCGTCAGCGCTTTTTGCGTTGCGCCGCACGCAGGCGGCAGGCCTCGCCGAATGCCTGGAAAATCCGCAGGTAGTTCGGGTTGTCCAGCACTTGCCATTCCGGGTGCCATTGCACGCCGAGGGCGAAGGTCGGGCTGTGCTCCACCGAGACCGCCTCGATCAGGCCGTCCGGCGCCACGGCTTCGGCGCGCAGGCCGGGAGCGAGGCGGTCGATGCCCTGACTGTGAATCGAGTTGACCTGGAATTCACCCGGCAGCTCCAGCGCTTCGAATACGCCACCGGCCAGCACTGTCACGGCGTGGGCCGGGGCGTACTGCACGGCGACATCCGGGCTATCGGCTTCGCGGTGATCGAGCATGCCCGGCAGCTCATGCACCTTCTGGTGCAGGCTGCCGCCGAACGCCACGTTCATTTCCTGGAAACCTCGGCAGATGCCGAGTACCGGAACGCCCGCCGCGATGGCTGCACGCAATAGAGGAAGAGTGGTGGCATCCCGCGCCGGATCGTGATCCGTGCCGGGAGCGCTGTCCGGGCCCTGATAGTGGAAAGGTTCCACGTTGGACGGCGAGCCGGTCAGCAACAGACCGTCGAGCTGACCCAGCAGGTCTTCGATTTCAGTCAGTTTGCCAAGGGAAGGAATGACGACGGGCAACCCCAGCGCCGCAACGCTGACAGCGCGAACGTACTTGTCGCCGCTGATGTGATAGGGGTGCAGGCCAATCTGTTTGACGCACGCAGTAACGCCGATCAATGGCTTGAATGCCATTTTTATTCACCTCGAAGTTTGACACTTGAACGAGCTTTTCCGGAGCTTAGCCTCGTTGATTTTAATTAACAACTCCCATGTAAAAAATTCTAAACGCCGTTCATCAAATCTTCATCAAGACCGGGGCTCTGGCCCCTGCATTGGCATGTGAGTGTTAAAAAAAGCCCGAAAAATAAACGCTGAGCGGCCCTGTGTTCGCTATTGACTTCACTTTGCCGTTCGGGTTGACTGGCTCGGCGAAACAGCAGTGAACATAATAATTAACAGCTAAATAGGTGCATCATGTCGGTCCCTCTGCGTGCCGTTCAACTCAACGAAGCAAACGCATTCCTTAAGAAACATCCTGAGGTTTTGTACGTCGACCTTCTGATTGCAGACATGAACGGTGTGGTGCGCGGCAAGCGCATCGAGCGCACCAGTCTTCATAAGGTGTACGAAAAAGGCATCAACCTGCCGGCCTCGCTTTTCGCTCTCGACATCAATGGCTCCACGGTGGAAAGCACCGGTCTGGGCCTGGACATCGGCGACTCCGACCGTATCTGCTACCCGATCCCCGGCACCCTGAGCATCGAGCCTTGGCAGAAGCGTCCGACCGCTCAACTGCTGATGACCATGCACGAACTGGAAGGCGAGCCGTTCTTTGCCGACCCGCGTGAAGTGTTGGCCAACGTGGTGCGCAAGTTCGACGAACTGGGCCTGACCATCTGCGCCGCGTTCGAACTCGAGTTCTACCTGATCGACCAGGACAACGTGAACGGCCGTCCGCAATCGCCGCGCTCGCCGGTTTCGGGCAAGCGTCCGGTGTCGACCCAGGTCTACCTGATCGACGACCTCGACGAATACGTCGACTGCCTGCAAGACATCCTCGAAGGCGCGAAAGAGCAGGGCATTCCTGCCGACGCCATCGTCAAGGAAAGCGCCCCGGCGCAGTTCGAAGTCAACCTGCACCACGTCTCCGACCCGATCAAGGCGTGCGACTACGCCGTCCTGCTCAAGCGTCTGGTGAAAAACATCGCCTACGACCACGAAATGGACACCACCTTCATGGCCAAGCCGTATCCGGGCCAGGCGGGCAACGGTCTGCACGTGCACATTTCGATTCTGGATAAAGAAGGCAACAACATCTTCGCCAGCGAGGATCCCGAGCAGAACGCCGCGCTGCGCCACGCGATCGGCGGTGTGCTGGAGACCCTGCCTGCGCAAATGGCTTTCCTGTGCCCGAACGTCAACTCGTACCGCCGATTCGGCGCGCAGTTCTACGTGCCGAACTCGCCGAGCTGGGGCATCGACAACCGTACCGTGGCCGTCCGCGTGCCGACCGGTTCGCCGGATGCCGTGCGCATCGAGCACCGTGTCGCCGGTGCCGACGCCAACCCGTACCTGCTGATGGCTTCCGTGCTGGCCGGCATCCACCACGGCCTGACCAACGAAATCGAGCCGGGCGCCCCGGTCGAAGGCAACAGCTACGAGCAGAACGAACAGAGCCTGCCGAACAACCTGCGCGATGCCCTGCGTGAGCTGGACGACAGCGAAGTCATGGCCCGCTACATCGACCCGATGTACATCGACGTGTTCGTCGCGTGCAAGGAAAGCGAGCTGGCCGAGTTCGAAAACTCGATCTCTGACCTTGAGTACAACTGGTATCTGCATACCGTCTGACGCTCGAGCACGATCTCGCTAACACCGCAAAACCTGTGGGAGCGACGGTGCGACGATTCGACTTGCCCGCGAAGAGGCCATCACCTTCAACATTGAAGGTGACTGACCCACCGTATTCGCGAGCAAGTCGAATCGTCGCACCGTCGCCCCCACAGGGATATCGGTCACTAATTCTTATGTGTGAGTCACCCCCATGACCATGACCCGCAACGACTGGGAACAACGCTTCCAGTCCCTGACCCTCGAATCCCGCGCCTTCATCAACGGCGAATACCGCCCGGCCATCAGTGGCGAAACCTTCGAATGCCTGAGCCCCGTCGACGGCCGTTTCCTGGCCTCCGTCGCCAGCACCGATGAAGCCGATGCCAACCTCGCCGTCGAAGCCGCGCGCCAATCCTTCAACTCCGGCGTGTGGGCCAACAAGGCCCCGGCCGAGCGCAAGCGCATCCTGATTCGCTTCGCCGACCTGATCCTGCAACACCAGGAAGAACTGGCGCTGCTCGAAACCCTCGACATGGGCAAACCGATCAGCGACTCGATGAGCATCGACATCCCGGCGACCGCCAACGCGATCCGCTGGAGCGCCGAAGCCATCGACAAGATCTACGACGAAGTCGCCGCCACCCCGCACGACCAACTCGGCCTGGTGACTCGCGAGCCATCCGGTGTGGTTGCGGCCATCGTGCCGTGGAACTTCCCGCTGATCATGGCCAGCTGGAAATTCGCCCCGGCATTGGCGGCAGGTAACTCGTTCATCCTCAAACCTTCGGAAAAATCCCCGCTGACCGCGATCCGCATCGCGCAACTGGCGCTGGATGCCGGTATTCCGAAAGGCGTGTTCAACGTCTTGCCAGGCTTCGGCCACACCGTCGGCAAGGCGCTGGCGCTGCACATGGACGTCGACGTGCTGGCCTTCACCGGCTCCACCGCGATTGCCAAGCAACTGATGATTTATGCCGGCCAAAGCAACATGAAACGCGTCTGGCTCGAAGCAGGGGGCAAGAGCCCGAACGTGGTGTTTGCCGACGCACCGGACTTGCGTGCGGCAGCACAAGCGGCGGCCGGCGCCATTGCGTTCAACCAGGGCGAAGTCTGCACCGCCGGCTCGCGCCTGCTGGTGGAGCGTTCGATCCGCGAGCAATTCATCCCGCTGCTGGTGGAAGCGCTGCAAGCATGGAAACCGGGTCACGCCCTGGATCCGGCGACCACCGTCGGCGCCGTGGTCGATCAGCGTCAACTGGACAACGTGCTGCGCTACATCAGCATCGGCCGCGAGCAGGGCGCCGAGCTGATCGCCGGCGGCCGACGCACCCTCGAAGAAACCGGCGGCACCTACATCGAGCCGACGATTTTCGACGGCGTGACCAACGCCATGACCATCGCCAAGGAAGAAATCTTCGGCCCGGTGCTGTCGCTGATCACCTTCGACACCGTTGAAGAAGCGCTGCACATCGCCAACGACAGCATCTTCGGCCTCGCCGCCGGGGTCTGGACCAGCAACCTGAGCAAGGCCCACACCTTCGCCCGTGGTCTGCGCGCCGGCAGCGTGTGGGTCAACCAGTACGACGGCGGCGACATGACCGCGCCGTTCGGTGGCTTCAAACAGTCGGGCAACGGTCGCGACAAATCGCTGCACGCGTTCGACAAGTACACCGAGCTGAAAGCGACCTGGATCAAGCTCTGACTCTTTTACAGCGGTGGTCGCCTGCAACCGGCGACCCTCGGAGAATAAAAAAATGAAACAACAACACGTGAACAGCTACTACGCCGCCACCCGCAACGAAGTGATCGATTTCCCGATCCTCGAAGAGTCGGTGGAGTGCGATGTCTGCATCATCGGCGCCGGCTACACCGGCCTGTCCTCGGCGCTGTTCCTGAGCGAAGCCGGCTACAAGGTGACGGTGCTGGAAGCGGCGAAAGTCGGCTACGGCGCCAGCGGTCGCAACGGCGGTCAGCTGGTCAACTCCTACAGCCGCGACGTCGATGTGATCGAAGAACGCTACGGCGACAAGACCGCCGAAATCCTCGGCAGCATGATCTTCGAAGGCGCCGACATCATCCGTTCGCGCATCAAGGAATACGACATCAAATGCGACTACCGCCCGGGCGGCATTTTCGCAGCGATGAACAACAAACAGCTCAAGGGACTCGCCGAACAAAAGCGTAGCTGGGAACGTTACGGCAATAAAAACCTGAAGATGCTCGACGCTGCGGACATCCGCCGCGAAGTCGGTTCCGACGCCTACGTCGGTGGTCTGCTGGACATGCAGGGCGGCCACATCCACCCGCTGAACCTGGCCCTCGGTGAAGCCGCGGCCATCGTGCGTCTGGGCGGCAAGATCTACGAGCAGTCCGCTGCGGTGGAAATCAAATACGGCGAGCCCAACGTCGTGCGCACCGCCAAAGGCCAGGTCCGCGCCAAGTACCTGCTGATCGCCGGCAACGCCTACCTGCCGCAAGGTCTCGACAACCGTGTGACGGCCAAGAGCATGCCGTGCGGTTCGCAGATCTGCGTCACCGAACCGTTGACCGAAAAACAGGCCCGCAGCCTGATCACCAACAACTACTGCGTCGAAGACTGCAACTACCTGCTCGACTACTACCGCCTCACCGCCGACAACCGTCTGCTCTACGGCGGCGGCGTGGTCTACGGCGCCCGTGAACCGGACGACATCGAAACCTTGATCCGCCCGAAGATCCTCAAGACCTTCCCGCAGCTCAAGGACGTGAAAATCGACTACCGCTGGACCGGCAACTTCCTGCTGACCATGTCACGCATGCCGCAATTCGGCCGCATCGAGAAAAACGCCTACTACATGCAGGGCTACAGCGGCCACGGCGTCACCTGCTCGCACCTGGCCGGCAAACTGATCTCGGAAATGATCCGCGGCGACGCCGAACGCTTCGACGCCTTCGCCTCCCTGCCACACATGCCGATGCTCGGCGGCCGCACCTTCTCCGCGCCACTGACCGCCCTCGGCGCCGTGTACTACTCGCTGCGCGACCGTTTCGGCATCTGATTTACCTCGCCGGCGGCGCCCCGCACAGGCGCCGCCGGTTTTTTCACATGACCGGCAACACCACAAACCCTGTGGGAGCGAGCTTGCTCGCGAAAGCGGCCTATCAGCAAAAGGGATGTTGAATGTGCAGCCCATTCGCGAGCAAGCTCGCTCCCACAGGTCTTGTGTCTGACCCGCAATTACCCCCAGCAGGCTCTTTTCACCCACCGTCCATCGAACCTGCTGAGCAACGCCAACAAACGTGATTTAATAGCCGCCTTTCACGGTTCCGGGACACGGGAGCAACGTGATCCGCGCGACCTGCGCGGCACCCGCCACCCACCCCCATCGCCCTTAAGTCGTTCTCACATAAGGCTGTCATGGATACGGGTTCTCGACTCAAACTAGTACGCGAAAGCTACAAACTCTCCCAGCGCGAGCTGGCCCGGCGTAGCGGCGTGACCAATGCCACCATCTCCCTGATCGAACAGAATCGTGTCAGTCCCTCCGTCAGCTCACTGAAAAAGCTGCTCGAAGGCATCCCGATGTCCCTGGCCGACTTCTTCACCTTCGACCAGCCCCCGCGCGAACACCAATACGTCTTCCGCGCCAACGAACAACCCGACCTCGGCCGCCACGGCCTGCGCCTGCTCCTGATCGGCGCCTCGGTCCCCAGCCGCCAGATGCGCTTGCTGCGCGAGCAATACGCGCCGGGTGCGAGTTCCGGGGAAGAGCCGATTGTTCACGCGGAAGGTGAGGAGTGCGGGTTGGTGACCCGTGGCACGGTCGAGTTGACGGTGGATGGGCAGGTGAGCGTGTTGAGTGCGGGGGATGGGTATTACTTTCCGACGACGCTGCCGCACAAGTTCCGGAATATCGGGGCGGATGAGGCGGAGATTATTAGTGCGAATACGCCGGCGAATTTTTGATTATTCGATGCCCGTTACGAGAATTAAGTTGTGGCTGGCTATATTGTAATTCGGGTCCCTATGTCAGGGTAAGGCTTTGATTTTTTTAAGTCAGCCATGTTTTTATGCTATTAAAAAGAAACCGCAGAAGTGCGGTTTCTCTTTAATTATCTGTAAGTCGAATGTTATTTCTTAGTACATTGTCCGTTGATTTTATCCTTTTCTGTACAATCTTCAGCATAGATGGCTTTTTGTCCTCCTACAGTAGGAGTGGCTTTTGCATAGCTAGCCATCGATAGGCCTGCATAGCTCATGCCACTAATGACAATAAACAATGCGGGCAGGAGGGTCGATTTTCGTTTGATGTTCATGGTAAGTCCCTTTGCTTCGATATTTATGGTTGTGTATACCGTTAAGCGAGATGTGGAAGTCACTCGCCAAGATAGACTCGTCTAAAAGACGCAACGTGCCACCTGTTAGAACTGGCAGGTTTTTAGAGTTGTTTGTAATGGTTGGGCGGGTTTTAAGATTTCAATTTTAATTTAATGAGTACTGTCCAGCGGTGAAATTGCTTTCAGAAAAGGCAGAAAAGGTGACAGATCTATTTGTGTGAATCTGTCACCTTCAAATGTTCTACCCAGGAACATCAACCCCTCGTTGCTCTATAACTCGGAACACATCACTTACGTCTTGCACCATGAGTCTGGCGATGGTGGTGACGGTGTTGATGTCATGCTCGGCGTGATCGGGGAGGTGGATGCAGGTCATCAGATCCAGGTATTTGAGAACTGCGTTGAGACGCTCACTGGCACATGCATGCAGGTCGCGCAATGGCGCGTCGGCATCAATGAACATGACGGGCAGGTCAGTGGCGGGGTGGGACATGTTCGCGTATCTGCGGAGCGGTTTATCCGTTGGCATAAGTAAAGCTTCCTCGTATCCGTGAGAAGAGCTACTGCCGCTCGCTGCGAGTCGAAGGGTGGTAGCCATGTGCGGGTTCGCAGACCGAGGATACGAGGAACCCGGCAGACCCGAAGATCTCCCACACACAGCCACCATTGCGCGGTTGTCGGACGCTATTGCGACCGCCACCGTTTTTGGGGGCGTCAGGTTACTACACGTATCGTCAGGGCTGCGAAACCCTATCGCCAAATTCGTTCAGCGACAGACCCACTCTAGGCACGGATCCCCACCATCGCAATCAGCCTGTAGGACGCAAAATCACCACGTCTGGCCAGAGAGATCACTCTCGTTCGGCGGCGCAACCGGCGTAAATCAAGGGCTACGGAGTAACAGGGGAAAACGACTTGCCAGATTTCGGCCCGCTTCGCAGCCCCGCAAGAACAAGTACCCTCACTACGTAGAGTAATTTCCTACAGCGTTTTCAGATCAAAAAAACCATCACACATTCCACCCCCCGGAACTTTCCTCAAAACCGATGTCAATTTGATGGCGTGTCGCGACGCTCATTCATCGGCTCAAGCAGTGCCAGGCTGGTTCCTGGTCAACCATGGAAGTGTGTGATGAGACTATTACTCGCAATGTTGTTGATGTTCAGCGGCTACAGCTTTGCCAGTTGCGGCAACATTGATGACCACGATCAGCGTGCCTATTGCAATGCGAGGGAGAGCGGCAGCAGTTGCGGCAATATCGATAATCACGATTTGCGGGCGGCGTGTAACGCGGAGCAGGGCGGCAGTTCCTGCGGCAACATTGACGACCATGACCAGCGCGCCTACTGCAACGCCAAACAGAGCGGCAGCAGTTGCGGCAACATCGATGATCATGACCTGCGTGCTCGGTGCAACGCGGAGCAGGGTGGCAGTTCCTGCGGCAACATCGATGACCATGACCAGCGTGCCTACTGCAATGCCACCACGGGCGGCAGTAGTTGCGGAAACATCGACAATCATGATTTGCGTACGCGGTGTGAGGCCATGAAGCGCTGATCTGGTTTTGATTGCTTTACTCAGTGCCAGGCTGTTTCCCGGCAAGCTCAAGGATGTGTGAGATGAAACTGATTCTTGCGATGTTGTTGCTGTTCAGCGGTTACGTTTCCGCCAGTTGTGCCAGCATCACTGACCCAGACAAACGCAATTATTGCCAGGCCATGGAGGAAGGCAGCAGCTGTTATTCCATCGACAATTACGATTTGCGCATGGCCTGCCAAGCGGAGAAGGGCGGTTCATGCGCTGGTATCGAGGATCGTGACCAGCGCGCCTATTGCGACGCCAGGAAGGGCAGTAGTTGTGCCTCGATCGATAATTACGATCTGCGCACCGCTTGCGAAGGGGAGAAAGGCGGTTCATGCGCGAGTATCCAGGATCGTGACAAACGCTCCTTCTGTGAGGCGAAGCAGGGCAGTAGCTGTGCGAGCATCGGCGATGGGGATCTGCGCAACCAGTGTGAAGCCATGAAACGCTGATCCATCGGCCTCATTCCAAACGCAAAAAGGGACACCCAACGGTGTCCCTTTTTTGTGGGCGACTGAAACGAAATTCCCGGACTGCCCAGTCAAACTTTTCACTTGCCACGCCCCGGCTCATCGCCAAAGGTTCCCCCCATCGGCACCACGTCGTAGACTGCGAAACAAGTTGTAACGCCTCTCCCACGGACGGAACCGCGCATGATTCACATCGGCAGCCACAACAACGCCCCCACGCCGCAGCACAAAACCCAGGACATCTACATCTTCAGCATCGACCTGTCCCGCCCGGCGACACCGTTCTGTTTCGAGCAATCGATTGGCGGCGGGCATGTCGAGCAGGGCGGTGCGCGGTGGTTGGCGCTGGATGAGCTGGATGGCTGGCCCGGTGAATGGCGTGAGCATTTGAAGAAGGCCGGATGTGCTTGGGTGGTCGAGTTGCTGGATGCTCATCCGAGGGAGAGTCAGGATGATTTGGTTTCGCTGATCCTTCAGCGGTACGCCGAGCCGGTGCAACCGACCGGGCGTTTGCAGGCGATTGGGCGCTGGTTCAAGCGCTATTTCTATATCAGCGGCCGGTACGGCGCCTAATCAGAGGAAACGCCGATGACCCAGACTCTGGAACGCGCCATCGCCATTGCCGCCACAGCCCACACGGGGCAGGTGGACAAGGGCGGTGCGCCGTACATTTTGCATCCGCTGAAAGTCATGTTGCGCATGAGCAGCCTGGAAGAGCGCATCGTCGCGGTGCTTCACGATGTGGTCGAGGATTGCGGCATCAGCCTGGAGGATTTGCGCAAGGAAGGCTTCAGCGAAGCCGTTTTGTCCGCCATCGAATCGGTGACCAAAGTGCCCGGCGAATCCTACGAGGACTTCGTCGAGCGCGCGGCGCAGAACCCGATCGGGCGGGTGGTGAAACTGGCGGATCTGGAAGAGAACAGCGACCTGTCGCGGATTGCCTCGCCGAGTTGGGAGGATCTGGAGCGGATCGAAAAATATCGGCGGGCGATTGGACGGTTGCGCGCCTGACTCAATTTGCATAGCCAGGAAGGCCACCATGAAATCCATTCTGTGTTTGTTGATTGCTGCCGGCTTCGGCGCGCTGTTGCAGTTCGAAGGTGTGCCCCACGGTTTGCTGTTGGGCTCGATTCTTGTGACGGCACTGGTCGTCACCAAATTCAAATTCGCGCCAGCGACGCCCTATGGCCTGGGCTACATCCAGGTCACGCTGGGCATCGCCACCGGGTTGATGTTCGAAGCTTGGGACAGCGCGACCGTCTCGACGATGTTGCCGAGCCTCGGCATCTTGCTGCTGTGTCTGACGGCACAGGTGGCTCTTTCCGCTTTGTGGCTGGCGCGCGGGGCGGGGTGGAATCGCACGGATGCCTTGCTGGCGGTGTATCCGGGCGCGCTCGCGGCGGTGTTTGATTTGCTGGAATCGCATCAGGCGTCGAGCAAGGTGATCATCGTGCACCTGATGCGGCTGCTGCTGATCACGGTGCTGGTGAGTTTGCTGATTCCCGGCGCGGCGCCGGTTGCCGTGGCCGAGCCACTGTCCACGGGCATGGCGCTGACCGTGCTGTCGGTGATCGGTTTGAGCGTGGTGGTCGGGCGTTTGCTGCTGGCTGTTGGCGTGCCGGCGCCGTTCATGTTGACGGCAATCATCATCACCGCCGTGTTCGTGAAATCAGGGTGGCTGCAGGGTTTTCACATGCCGGACTGGAGCCTGAATCTGGCGGCGCTGATTCTCGGTGTGCGAATCGGCTCGCGGTTCCAGGGGCTCGGCCTCGCGGAACTGGGACGCCACGGCCGCACGGCGTTGGTGTCGGTTGGTTTGATGATCCTGGTAGCGGCGCTTTTTGCATTGGCGGCCGCGCGATTGCTGGGCAGCGATGCGTTGTCGCTGTGGCTCGCCTACATGCCGGGGGCCATCGAAACGATCGCCATTGTCGCGTTCGCCGGCGGGATGAATGTGGTGTTTATCCTGACTCACCATTTGGCGCGGATGGTGGTGCTGCATTTTGCGCCAGCGCTTTTGGTTCAGATGCGGCGGGTGCGGGAGGACGCTTGATAAATCGGCGTGCGGTCGTCAGGTCAGTCCCTGACGACTCTCCCGATGTGACGCCAGCAAATGCATCATCACCCCGGCATAAACCGTCACCAGAATGAACAACCCCATGCGCACCGCAAACGCGGTGTAAACGTCCTTGCCCGCCGCGCTGTCCTCAACGGATTGGCCAAGCAGGATGATCATGGTGATCAGCGTATTGAGCCAGAACCCCGGGGTCAGTTGTGTCGGGTGCAGCCGATAGAGTTTGCGCGCCACCAACAGCCCGAACAGCAGCATCCACAGAGAGAACATCCACAGGTGCACGAACAGGCTCAACCCGCACCAGAACAGCACCGCCAGCAGTCCGCCGAGCAAGGTTGAGCCGAGCAATTCGCGTCCGGCATGGTGGGTGCGGGTGGTGGTGCTTTGTTGGCCGAGGCTGACGGCTTTGAGGATGATCGGCAGGTAGCTGGCGGGGTCGATCAGCACCAGCAGAAAGGTCGGCAGCACGATCAATGTTGCGCGCATCGCCACGCGGGGCACGTCTTCGGCGGGCAGGGCTGGAGCGGGTGGTGGCGCGGGGCTGTTGGCCGGCTCCGGGAACAGGGCGTGGCTCAGGCCGACGATGATGACGGCCAGCAACAGGCCTTTGACCAGCGCGCCGATCACCGCCATGGCCAGCTCGAAAGAGGCAAAACCGGCGGCGGAGATCATGGTCATGCCGATCACCAGGAACGTCATGATCAGCACATTGCCGCCGCGCAGGCCGTAAGTGAACACCAGAAACAGACCGACGCCGATCAGCAGCACGCCGCACACCGGGTAATAACGCAGCAACGGCACCAGCAACAACCCGAGACTGGTGGTGAATGCGGCGACCAACGTCAGCACCAGCGCCATTTTCACTGGCAACGGTCGAGGCATGCTGGCCAGCAGCAACACCGCGAGTACCGGCGACAGAAACGACAGCGGCAAGGCGAGGCCGTAACTGGCGGCGGTGCACAACGCTGTGCCGCAGGCCAGGCGCAATGCCCGTTGCGCCGGGACGCTGCGTTCAATAGGCCGCTCAGTAGGCATAGCTCAGCCAGCTCATCAGCCAGACAAACACCCGCCCGAGTGGATTGAGCAGATTGCCCTCGCTGGGAAACGCCATGACTTCCGCCTGCCCGCCAGCGCGAATCGAACGGCTCTCGAACAGTCGCTTTTTCGCCTCTTCGCTGAACTCGATGATCACCGGAAAACGTTGGGCCGGGCGCAGCCAGTCGCGGCTGTTCTGGATCGTCGGCAGGGTGCCGGGCGGCGGCGCCTGGCCGACGCTGACGCCATAACCGACGCTGCGCACCCGGCCGTCGAGCACTTCGCCGGGCAGGGCGTCGAGGATGATCGATACCGGCGTGCCGGGCTTGATCCGGCCGAGGTTGTTTTCGGTGAGGTCGGCGCTGACCCACACGTCCTGGATCGTGATCAGCGTCATCACCGGACTGCCGATGGCGGCGAACTGACCGACATCGGTGCGCAGGTCGGTGATCAGCCCCGCCGAGCGTGCGCCGATGCGGGTGTTGGCAAGATCCAGTTCGGCCTTCGCCAGTGTGGCGGTGGCGCTGAGCAGTTTGGCGTTGGTGTCGGTGTTGCCGCCTTCCTGCTCCTGCGCGCGCAGTACTTCGGCCCGGGCAGCGGCGACCTGGCTGGCGGCGGCCTCGTGATTGGCCCGGGAGACTTCCAGAAGCCTTACGGACACCGTGCCCGGATCTTCTTTATACAAGCCTTCCAGCCGTCGATTGTCCTGGCGCGTTTTGAGTTCATTGGCCTGGGCCGCACGCAACGACGCCTGGGCCGAAGCGATGCCGGCGGTACCGGCGCCGACCGTGCGACGGGTGTTTTCCAGATCGGCGCGAGCCCGGTCGACGGCGATCTGCAGCGGCTGCGGGTCGAGCTCGAAGAGAATGTCGCCGGCCTGCACGTCCTGATTGTTGCGCACGTTGACCTTGATCACCCGGCCCGCGACTTCCGAAGCCACCGGGATCACGAACGCGCCGACCCGCGCTTGCTGGGTATACGGCGTGATTCGGTCGGCCAGCAGATACCAGATCAGGCTCAGCACAATCACCAGCAGCACCCAGCGGATGCCTTTTTTCGCCGGATCCGGCGGCGCTTCATCACTCATGGCGGTCTACCTGCGAGGGAATCGGATAGGTCGGTTGGGGCGGCGGGGCGCTCAGCAGATCGCCCCAGTCGGTGCGCTGCTGCATCTGCTGCCGGGTCGGTTGATCGATCTGCGGCCCGGCGCTTTGCCAGCCGCCGCCGACGGCGCGGTACAGGGCGATCAGATTGCTCACGGCATTGCTGCGGCTGACCAGATAGTTGTCCTGTAGCTCCAGCAATGCACGCTGGGCGTCGAGCACCCGCTGAAAGTCTGAATAACCTTCGCGATATTGAGTGTTGGCCAGCACCAGCGAACGTCGCGCCGCACCTTCCGCCTCGCCGAGAATGCGCTCGCGTTCCAGCGCTTTGGTCAGGCCGCTGGCGGCATCATCGGCTTCGCGGGCGGCCTGGCGGACTTTGTCGCGATAGGCCTCGATCAGTTGCTGCAGGCGCGCATCCTGCACGCGAATGTTGTTGTGGATGCGGCCGTAGTCGAACAGGTTCCAGCGCAGGCTCGGGCCGCCGATCAGGTCGAGGCTGCGCGGGGTGGCGCCGAGGGTGTCGCTGGACCAGACGATGCTGCCGAGCAGGGTCAGCGAGGGATACAGATCGGTTTCGGCCACGCCGACCAGCGCCGATTGCGCGGCAACGTTCAGCTCCGCCGCGCGCACATCGGGACGGCGCAACAGCAGGTTCGCCGGAACGTCCTGCAACACGGCGCGATCCACCAGCGGAATCAGCCCCGGTTGCTCCGCCAGAAACGCCGCGCCACCGGGCGGCTGGCCGACCAGCACCGCCAGCGCGTTGCGGGTGCGCAGCAATTGATCTTCAAACGCCGGGATGCTGCTCAGGGTGCCGAGGTATTGGGTTCTGGCCTGTTGCAGGTCGAGTTCGGCGGTCTGGCCGCTGCGAAAGAGTTTTTCGGTGATCTCGAAGTTACGCTTTTGCTGGGCGGCGTTTTCCCGGGCGACCCGCAGCCGGGCTTCGGTGGTGCGCAGGGCAAAGTAGGTGTCGGCCACTTGAGCGCGCAGCAGCACGAGGGCGTCTTCGTAGTTGGCCTGGGCGGCGAAGTAGCTGGCGTCGGCGGACTCGATGGCACGGCTGAAGCGGCCCCAGAAATCCAGTTCCCAGCCGACATCGAACGCGGCGCTGTGCTGCCAGAAGTGCAAGTCCTGCGGGTTGTTGCCGCCGGACTGGTGGCGGTCGATGTACAGGCTGTCGGCGCTGGCCTGTTGCAGTTGCGGGTAGCGACCGCTGTCGGCGATGCCCAGTTGCGCGCGGGCTTCGAGGACCCGCAGGCCGGCGATTTTCAGGCTGCTGTTGCGGGCTTCGGCGTCGCTGATCAAACGGTCGAGCACCGGATCGGCAAACACCTGCCACCACTGGCGCAGATCCGGCAGCGTGCCGCGTTCGCTGGCCTGCTCCAGCGCCGGGCTTTGCCATTGCTTGCTCCAGGCCTCGGCCGGCGGCTGGAAATCCGGGCCCAGCCGCAGGCAGCCACCAAGGCTCAGCGCACCGAGCAGCAGCAGGTGGCCGGGACGGATCAGCAGGGCTGGCGTTGCAGGCATACCGGGAGGCCCCAGCGGGAAATGTCACTGGAGCATAGACCGCAGATTGCCGGTTGATCGAAGCAATCAGCTGCTACGCTTTTTCAGGCGAACTCCCCTGAACCGCCCCCGACGAAAAGGTAGGAAGCCATGGACACTGCTCAAGAACCGCTTGCCCCGACCAGCGCCAGCTGGCGTTTCAAGGTCGGCGTGGCAATCATCTGCCTGATGCTCGGTTCGTGGCTGATGGTGCCGATTGCCGCCGCCCTCGATGTGCCGGGCTCGAAAGTCGCGGCGCTGACCGGGGTGTTGTTCATCAGTAATAAAGTGCTGTTGCTGCTGGTGATCGCGGTGATGGGCAAGGCCGGGTTCGCCGAGCTCAAACGCACGATCGGCCGCTATATCTCCGGCGTGATTCCGACCCCGGTGGCCGAAGTCAGCCCGATGCGCCACAAGATCGGCGTGGTGATGTTCTGCCTGCCGCTGCTGTCGTCTTTCCTGGAACCCTATTTCGACAACTTCTTCCCGGGCGTGCGGCCCAACCTCTGGCAGATGCAGGCGCTGGGCGATTTGATGTTCATCGGCAGCTTTTTCGTGCTGGGCGGCAATTTCTGGGACAAGGTGCATGCGCTGTTCGTGCGCAAGGCGCGGGTAGTGGTGGAATAAAAAATACAGGGGGCCGGGCCCCCTGTATTTTGAGGTGGGAGGCTATTTGAGGTGGGCGGCGAAGCCTTCGCTGCCCGGCACAATATCGTCCTTCAAGGTCAATGCCGGAATCTCGTAATCCCCGGCATTCTGCCGCCGAAATCCGATCGGCCGCGTACTCCACAACTCATCCAGCCGCGCGCCCAGTTCTTCGCACGTCTTGGCAAACCGCGCCTCGTCCATCTTCCCGGTGCGATACACCACGAACGGCGGCAGCACCTCGAAGCCGGGGTAATACAGAATTCCGTGATGAATCGGGAACAGCAGATCATCGATCGGACCGTTGATCCCGCGTGGGCTGTAGTGCGATTCCCAGCCGCCGGCCGTAACCATCAGCATCGCCCGTTTACCTTTCAAGGTGCCTTCGCCATAACGGTCGCCCCAACGAGAATCCGAATGCTCGCCGACACCGTAGGCAAATCCGTAGGCGTATACGCGCTCGACCCAGCCCTTGAGAATCGCCGGCATGGAAAACCACCACAGCGGAAACTGCAGGATCAGGGTGTCGGCCCACAGCAGTTTTGCCTGCTCGGCGGCGATATCGGCGGCTTGGCGGCCTTGTTCGAAGGCGAGTTTCGAATCGAGGGAGGCGTCGAACGGGCGAGTGCTGTCGCGGCCGGAACTGTCGTCGGCGTCGAGGCTGGCTTTCCAATTCATCGCGTAGAGGTCGGAAACCTGCACGGTGTGGCCGGCGGCTTCCAGGCGCTGGACAGTGAAGTCTCTGAGCGCGCCGTTGAGCGATTGCGGTTCGGGGTGGGCGTAGACCAGTAACACATTCATGGTGAGGCTCCATTGCTGAGTGACAGCAGGATCGGCGCCCGGCAGGTATATTGGAAATGAATGTCTGATATGTCTGGTATAGCCATGAATAATTTGAGACGGCTGGATATCAACCTGCTGCTGACCCTCGATGTGCTGCTATCCGAGCACAACGTCACCCGCGCCGCGCAACGGCTGCATCTGTCGCAGCCATCGGTGAGCGTGCACCTGGCCCGGTTACGGGAGATTTTTGGCGATCCGCTGTTGCTGCCGGGACCCCGTGGGATGCGCCCGACGGCGCGGGCCGATGAATTGCGCGAACCGTTGCGCGAGGCGCTTGAAGCGCTGGAGCGGGCGGTGGCACCGGCCAGTCCGTTCGACCCGGCGCAGGCGACCCACACCTGGAAAGTCGCGGCCTCGGACTATGGCGAATCGACCATTCTGCTGCCGGCCCTCGGTGGGCTGCGCAGTCAGGCGCCGGGCACGCGACTGGCGGTGCTCGATCTGTCGCCTCGGCAATTGGTCAAGCAGGCGGAGCAGGGTGTGATCGATCTGGCGCTGCACACCAGCGAGGACGCGCCGCTGGAACTGCACCGGCGTGCGCTGTTCACCGAGCGTTATGTGCTGGCTGGTCGCGTCGGGCACCCGAAACTGCAACGCAAGCCGACCCGCGCGCAGTTCTGCGAGCTGGAGCATGTGCTGGTGTCGCCGGAAGGCGGAGGTTTCTTCGGGGTGACGGACAAGGCGCTGGCGGAGGTGGGGCTTACGCGAAACGTGGTGCTGTCGGTGCCGCACTTTCTGTTGCTGATGTCGGTGCTGGCCAGCACCGATCTGGTGGCGATGCTGCCGTCACGGCTGGCGCGCGGCAATGCCGCGCTGCAAGTGGTCGAGCCGCCGCTGGAAGTGCCGGGCTACGAAATGGCCATGCTGTGGGCCGAGCGTTCGCACCGCGACCCGGCGCACAAATGGTTTCGCGAGCATCTGGCGGCATCGGTCTGATCAGGCGTGCCCGAGCGCGATGGCGAACGACACAACGACCATGCAGGCGAAAGCGAAATTGAGGTTCATGGGGTATTCATCCTGGTCCTTTTGAAAGTGGGGCCATTCTGAACAGTTCAACGGAAAACCTGAAATTCGCCTTCGTGATTCCAATGATCGAGATGATTGATATCAGGTGTCGGGCACGGCCTCCCAGGTCAAAGAGAAAGCTCTCGCAGGTAGGCTGAGGCCGCGAAACCATCGATACGCCCGTCGCCTTCCAGATCGATACTCGACCACTCTGAACTGACCGGGCTTGCGCTGACGTGCTGGCCGGATTTCAGGTTGCCAATGACGTCATAGTTCGTGCCGGGCCCACCTCTAAGGCGCAGGCTGTTGCGAGACACGACTTCATGAGTACCGGTCCAATGAGCAAGGCTTGCCGACTGTGCTTCGACTGGAATGACAAAGGCACCGAAATCCGGGGTCTCGCTGTTGATCAGGTTGTAATCCAGGTCCAGACCACACAATTTCGCTGATGGTGCTTTTTGCTGAATGTGATAGTCGCCGTTTCTGATTGCGTCCTTTGTGCCGCGAAAGCCGGGTGACATGGCGAGCCAGACAAGCGAGCACACGTTTGCGTTCTTCAAGGCGCTGGCGGTGGCTCCCGAACCGTAAACGCCGACTGCATAGGCAGGCGCATTGTTTGATAACTCGTTGAACGCCTGCTCTACGCCTTGAAAGTACGGGATGATCGCACTGGTGATCTCCTTGTTGCTGGCATCGAAGTCCACTGAGAAGTAAATGCCGGAACCTGCTGGTTGCCCGATGTCGTTGAGTGCATAGCGATAAGCTCTTCGTCCGGCTTCGTAGCCTTTGCTGTGTGAAAAATCTTCGGCACTGTCTTGTCGTTGCTGGAACACCACCACAATGTTCAGGCCCTGGGCGCAGATTGATTGCGCTTCGATCAGCGTCAGACATTTTTCGGGAAAGGTTTTCGAGTTACTGAAGTTGTAGTAACGGATGACCGTGCCGACGTTTTCTTTCGCCAGACACTGGAGTTTTCTCGTGGTGTTGTAGGGGGTGTCTATGACGAGCATGGCGGGCTCCTTGTATTGATCAGCCTGGTTCTAATGTGCTTGTTGAAGGGTTGCTCCCTGCGAAAGGGGTTTCTGCAATGAGTTGTTTTGTATCAGGGAGTTTTTTATATCTTTTGTGTTTTTGTAAATGTTGTCGATTTTCAAGTTGTAATCGGGAATTTGGTGGCCGGTCACAGTGATCGGGTCGCTGTCTTCAGTAATGTCAATCGCACATTTGCCATTTGGGCAAAGTGCGTTATAAGTCTTTGCGAAATCATCCAGATTCAATGTTTTTGTATGGGCAATAACGTTTTCCGCTTCGACTTTGCGGTTTGCAATCTCAGTACATTCCTCAGTTAATTCACTGATGAAGATAATAGATTGAGCATAAGCGCGCTGGGCATCAGGGTTTTGCGTGTGGGTGACCTTCTCGACGATTTTGTCGACCGCTGCGACAGCGCCATTGCACGGTATAACGGCGTTGCCAGCCTCATTTTCGGCGTCTTCTGCCACAACGTTTTGATTGATGAGTGACAGCAGGGCTCCGAGGAAAAAAAACAGTAAGCGATTCATGGTGCCTTGCTCCCGTTTGCTGCATTTTCCTGCTTGAGCCTTTCCTGCATTTTTTCTTTGCTGACGAAACCCGGATTGCCGGTTACCGCAGACGTTGCACGGTTGTCGCTGGCCGATGTTTCTGCCAGGGGCCTGACGGAAAACGTTTTTACGGGTGGTTTGTAGGAATGTTCGATCGTGGCCAGGACCGCAGTAACAATGATGACGGCGCCAATGATCACTCCGACGATGCCAGGTGAGTACGCCGACAATGCGGCCTTGGCGTAAGCCGAAGGAGATTGATGCAATTCACCTGATAACCCGGTTGCTTTTTCATGGGCGAAAAAGGAGACAGCGAGGCCGGCGAATGCGATGGCTGCACCGACCAGAATCGCCAGGAGTCTGAGTAGTGTCAGGTCGATAAGTGCAATCGTTGAGAAGATGAAGGCCAAATCATCCTGCCCCCTGAGAGCCATGATATCTACCAGTTTGGAAACGGTATAAGCAACAAATGTCAGCAGAAGGACAAGTATCAGGAACAGTCCACTTCCTGCGCCTAGCCAAATATATGTTTGCCAAGCTTGAGTGTTCCGGATTTTGTGAGCTTCCGGTGGGTGGGTAATGACAATTTCAGATGGCTCGATATCGTTCACGACTTCATCTCCATGAAGAAAGTGATGAGTGTTGTTTGTGGGTTTAGACTTGGATCCATCAGCAGTCAATGGCGTTCGGTTAAATATTTTCGATGATGTAATAAGTTCGAAACAGTGTCTCGTGGTTGTTACGTAAAGTGTTTTGTTTGTGAGACGTTAAGTTGCTGTTTTATTGTTTTCCTTCTGTTTTATCAGCAATTGAAATAAGTATCCAACCTCCCATTCGATGTTGAATCGTCGTACTTGTGTCCGAACCATCCTTTGGCTAATCTCGGAAACCTGCAATGACAAGCACAAACAGGCAAAACCATGCACGATCATTCCGCTTCCGAGCTTCCTTCCCTGCGCCGGCAGAAAATCCTTTTGATCCTTGAACGTGACGGCAAGGTCATGGCGTCCGAGTTGAGCCAGCATTTTGCCGTGTCCGAAGACACCATCCGCCGCGATCTGGCCGAACTGGACACCGCCGGACTGGTGCAGCGGGTACACGGCGGCGCGCTGCCGAGGCCCAAGGACACCGGCAAGGATTACTTCACCCGGCTGGACGAGATCGACGAGGTGAAGATTCGTCTGGCGCAGTTGGCGGCGCAGCAGATTCGGAATGGGCAAACGGTGATGTTCGACTCCGGTTCCACCTCGTTGCAGGTGGCGCGCTCGTTGCCCAGGGACATCAGCCTCACGGCGGTCACGGCCTCACCGATGACGGCGATTGCGTTGTCCGAATACTCGGGCATCAAGGTGATTCTGGCGGGCGGGCAGCTCAATCCGAAAACCATGTCGGCCGGCGGTCATGAGGCGCTGCGGCTGCTGTCGGGGATCAAGGCGGATCTGGCGATCACCGGGGTCTGCGCGATTCATCCGGAGGTGGGCATCACCTCGCTGCATTTCGATGAAGTGCCGGTCAAGCAGGCGCTGCTCGACTGCGCGGCGCGGGTGATTGCCGTGACCACGGCGGACAAGCTCGGCGCGGTGGAGCCGTTTGTGGTGGCGCCGTGCGAGCGCTTGCACACGCTGATCACCGAACGGCATGTGGCGTCGGGGAGTGTCGAGGACTATCGGCGGTTGGGGATTGAGGTGGAGCAGTTGCCTGACTGAGATTTTGTGGTGACGCTGATGGCACTATCGCTGGCAAGCCAGCTCCCACAGTGTCCTAGGAGTATTCAAAACTAAGGTACACCGCGGACTTTGTGGGAGCTGGCTTGCCAGCGAAGAGGCCAGTCGACCCAATGCATAAACCAGCATGCAGTCAAAAGATCGATCAGCGCAGTTTTTCCAGCATCTGGTAGTACCACATGCCCGCCGCCAGCATCGGATTCCCCAGCAGATCGCCCATCGGCACGCGAATGTGCGAGCACGCGGCAAACGTGTCGAACTGCTGCATCTGCCCGGTGATCGCCCGGCTCATGATCTCGCCCATGATGTGGGTCGTGGCGATGCCGTGGCCCGAGTAGCCCTGGCAATACCAGACGTTGTCCGAGAGCTTGCCCAGCTGCGGGATGCGGTTGATGACGATGCCCATCGCGCAGCTCCACTGGTAGTCGATCTTCACGCCTTTGAGCGCCGGGAAGGTCTGTTCGATGCACGGCCGCAGTTCGCCGGCGATGTCCCGTGAGTCCTTGCCGCTGTAGTTGGCGCCGCCGCCGAACAGCAGGCGGCCGTCGGCGGTGAGGCGGTAGTAATCGAGGACGAAGCGGCAGTCGTAAACGGCGAGGTCCTCGGGGTTGATCTGCTTTGCCAGATCGCCCAGCGGTTCGGTGGTGACGATGCCGCCCATGGCCGGGAAGATCTTGCCCTTGAGCTGGCCCGGCTCAAGCTTGTGGTAGACATCGCCGGCCAGCAGCACTTGATTGGCGTCGATCCGGCCGTGGGCGGTGCGCACGCCCGGGCTGTCGCCGTGAATGATCTCCAGCACTTCACTGTTTTCGAAGATCAGCGCGCCGAGGCTTTCCGCCGCCCGGGCCTCGCCGATGCACAGGTTGAGCGGGTGCAGGTGCATGTTGCGGGTGTTTTTGATTGCGCCGTGATAAAGGTCGCTTTGCAGCAGATCGCGCACCTGGCTGCGGTCGAGCAGGCTGACTTCATCACCCATGCCGCGACGCACGGCTTCGTCATGGTCGCTGCGCAAACCGGCCATGTGGCTCGGCTTGTACGCCGCGTGCAAATGGCCGTGCTTGAGGTCGCAATCGATCGCGTACTTCTCGACCCGTTGCTTGATGATTTCGTGCCCACGCCAGCGCAGGTGCCAGATGAAATCATCGACCTCATCGCCCAATGTATTGCGCATCTGTTTGCGCATCGCGCCGTCGCCGGAGAGGCTGCCGGTGACCTGACCGCCATTGCGCCCGGTGGCGCCCCAGCCGATCTTGTGGCTTTCGACGATGGCGACTTTCAGGCCTTTTTCGGCCAGTTCCACGGCCGTGGCAACGCCGGTGAAACCGCCGCCGATGATCACCACATCGACCTTGTGCCGACCTTGCAGGGTCGGGTAGTCGGTGTCGCGGTTGAGGGTCGCGGTGTAGTAGGAATTGCTGCGTTCAGTCATTTCAGTGTCCAGATTCGGGAGTCGGTGCACGGACCCTGTGGGAGCGAGCTTGCTCGCGAAAAGCGTTGTATCAGTCACCTGAAATGTTGAATGTGACGACGCTTTCGCGAGCAAGCTCGCTCCCACAAGGGGGGCGGAGTGATTAATCAGGCTTCGGTCAGGTACCAACGCCAGTCCTGCTCGCCCACTTCGGCCATGAACTGCCGGTATTCCGCACGCTTCACCGCCAGATACACCCCGAGGAATTCCTGCCCCAGCGCATCCCGCGCCCACACCGAATTTTCCAGTGCCGTGAGCGAGGTCAGCCAGTCGGTCGGCAGCAATTCTTTCGCCTGGGCATAGCCATTGCCTTCCACTGGCTCGCCCGGATCGATGTCTTCTTTTATCCCGCGATGGATACCCGCCAGGATCGCCGCCGCTGCCAGATACGGGTTGGCATCGGCGCCGCAAATGCGGTGTTCGATGTGCCGGGTGTTGGCCGGGCCGCCGGGCACGCGCAGGCTGACAGTGCGGTTGTCGACGCCCCAGGTCGGCGCCAGTGGCGCGTAGCTGTTGGCCTGAAAACGGCGGTAGGAGTTGGCGTTGGGGCAGAACAGCAGCAGCGAATCGAGCAACGAGGCGAGCATCCCGCCAATCGCCGTGCGCAGCAGCGGGGTGCCGGCCGGGTCCTCGGAGGCAAACAGATTGCGTCCCTCGGCATCGGCGAGGCTGACGTGCATGTGCATGCCGGTGCCGGCCAGATGATCGAACGGCTTGGCCATGAACGTCGCCTGCATCCCGTGCTTGTGCGCCACGGCTTTGACCAGCCGTTTGTAGCGCACGGCCTGATCCATCGCCTCCAGCGCATCGCCGTGTTCGAGGGTGATTTCCACCTGGCCCGGTGCGTATTCCGAGATTGCCGTGCGCGCCGGAATGCCGTGCAGTTTGCAGGCGCTGTAGAGGTCGGCGAGGAACGGTTCGATCTGTTCCAGCTCACGCAAACCGTAGACCTGCGTGTGTCGCGGTCGACCACCGTCGGCATCCAGCGCCGGTTGCGGACGACCGTTGTGATCGCGTTTGGCGTCGAGCAGATAAAACTCCAGCTCGCAGGCCATCACCGGGTGGAAACCCTCGGCTTTCAAGCGGTCGATGACCTTGATCAACAGGTGACGCGGATCGGCGATGCTCGCCGGCATGCCTTGTTGCGGGTGCATGCTGACCTGCACCGCAGCGGTCGGAATCTGCCGCCACGGCAGGCGCACCAGACTGCCTTCCAGCGGGTAGGCGCGGCAGTCGATGTCGCCGACGTCCCACACCAGACCTGAGTTCTCCACGTCTTCACCTTGCACCGTCAGGCCGAGAATGGTACTTGGCAGCGGGCGGCCGCTTTCGTACACGGCGAGCAGTTCTTCGCGGTGCAACAGTTTGCCGCGCGGCACGCCGTTGGCGTCGAGGATGAACAGCTCGATCATGTCGATGTCGGGGTTCTGCTCCAGAAAGCGACGGGCGTCTTCAATGGCTGCGAATTTCATAATCAATCACTCACGATGGCGCCGCACAGGCGCGCAGATTCGGGCCGGGCGCAGCGCGGCAAAAGGCGCGGGCGTCCTGGCAGGGATATCGAAAAAAGAGGGGGGAGCTGTCGCGGTTTTTAACGGCGCGATCAGACGGGCAGGCAGATATCCGGCGGGCGTGCGGAGTGACGCAGCTTGGAACGGCTCAGGGCCATGGGGAGATTGACGATGCGATTCATGCGCGGCCCCTGTGAAGGAGGGCGCACAGTGCAGAGACGTTCAACGATTCTGATTGTTGGAGTGACGTGCTCATGACGCGTGTTTCCGTTGGCGGAAAACGTCGGCGGCGGGAGAGTCCCGCCGTGCCGGTGTGGCTGGATAGTAAGGGGGAATCCCCGGATAAGTAAACGCCTGATTCCGCGAGCGGTGGCCTGCCACCCGGTTCAGCGCAGCAGGTGAAACCCCAGCCCTACGAGGGCGCAAACGATCAACACCTCGATCACGCCGCGCTTGAAAAAGAACAGGGCGAGGGCGGCCATGAGGGCCAGCACGATCGAGAACACATCGGGCTGACCGGTAAAACCGTCGGGCCAGAACACGTGGTAAGCAAAGAAACACGCCAGATTGAGGATCACCCCGACCACCGCTGCGGTGATCGCGGTCAGTGGCGCGGTGAATTTCAGTTCGTTGTGCGTCGACTCCACCAACGGCCCGCCCGCGAGGATGAACAGGAAAGAAGGCAGGAAGGTGAACCAGGTCACCAGCGTCGCGGCCAATGCACCGGCGGTGAACGCGTGTTCCGGGCCGTACATCGGTTGCACGTAGGCGCCGACGAACCCGACAAACGCCACCACCATGATCAGCGGCCCCGGCGTGGTTTCGCCCAGGGCCAGGCCGTCGATCATCTGCGTCGGCGTCAGCCAGCCGTAATGTCCGACCGCACCTTGATACACGTAGGGCAGCACGGCGTAAGCGCCACCGAATGTGAGCAATGCTGCTTTGGTGAAGAACCAGCCCATCTGCGTGAAGGTGCCGTCCCAGCCGAACAGCGCCGTCAGCAGCGCCATCGGCAGACACCACAGCAACGCACCGATCAGCACCAGACGCAGCAGCCTCGGCAGGCTGAACCGCGCATGCTCGGGTGGCGGGGTGTCGTCATCGATCAGTGCCGGACCGAAGGACTTTTCGCTGCCGCGATGACCGCCGTTGCTGAAGCGCTGCGGCGCCCAGCGTCCGCCGAAATAGCCGATCAATGCCGCGCCGAGCACGATCAGCGGGAACGGCACGTTGAAGGCAAAAATCGCCACGAACGCGGCGCCGGCGATTGCCCACAGCCAGCTGTTCTTCAACGCTCTCGAGCCGATGCGATGGGCCGCGTGCAGCACAATCGCGGTCACCGCCGGTTTGATCCCGTAAAACACACCGGCCACCGCTGGCACGTCGCCGAACGCGATGTACACCCAGGACAAAGCGATCAGGATCAGCAGCGACGGCAACACAAACAGCGCACCGGCCAGCACGCCGCCACGGGTGCGGTGCAGCAGCCAGCCGATGTAGGTCGCCAGCTGCTGGGCCTCGGGGCCGGGCAGCAACATGCAGTAGTTGAGGGCATGGAGGAAGCGTCGTTCGGAGATCCAGCGCCGGCGCTCCACCAGTTCCTGATGCATGATCGCGATCTGCCCGGCGGGGCCGCCGAAGCCGATGCAGCCGAGTTTCAGCCAGAAGGGCCAGGCCTGGCGCAGGGTGATGGGTTGAGGGCGGGGCAAGTCCTTTGGCGTTTCGCTCAATTGCGGCTCCACGTTCGAATCGGCGGGAGTCGCTATCTAATCAGGCTTTTGTTGCAGCCGACAGTACCCGGTCAGGCATGTGCCAGACTCCAGCGAAACGCCGCATTCTGATCACTCTCCCGCGCCTCGACCCAATGCGAACCCTCAGGTGTAGTCTCACGCTTCCAGAACGGCGCACGGGTCTTCAGCACATCCATGATGAACGCACAGGCCTCAAACGCCGCATGCCGATGCTTGCTGCTCACGCCAACAAACACGATCGGCTCGCTCACCGACAGGGCGCCGACCCGATGCACAATCTCCACCGCCAGCAACGGCCAGCGTTCGCGAGCCTGTTCGGCGATCTGCTCCAGAGCCTTCTCGGTCATGCCCGGGTAGTGCTCCAGAAACAGCTCGGTCACCGACTGCCCGACGTTCAGATCCCGCACATAACCAATGAAATTCACCACCGCGCCCACCCGAGGATTGCGCGCATGCAAATCGGCAATCAACTGACCGGCATCGAAGCCTTTACGCTGGACTCGAACACCCATGCCTCAGCCCCCCGTGACCGGCGGGAAAAACGCGATCTCGTCGAAATCCTCGATCGCCTGATCCGGCTGACACAGCTCCTGATTCACCGCGCACATCAGGTTGCCGGCGCCGAGCACTTCACGCCAGACATCGCCGCGCTGCATCAGCATCTGCCGCACGTCCTCGACACAGGCGAGAGTGTCGCTGGCCGGAATCTTTTCACCGCCCAGATTGAGCCGGTCACGGTAGCTGGCGAAGTAGTTGATCAGAATCATTGCGGGTTCTCCCATTCAAAGTGGCCGGAGCGCCCGCCCTGTTTGCTCAGCAGGCGGATGTCGCCGATGACCATCGCCCGGTCCACCGCCTTGCACATGTCGTAGATCGTCAATGCGGCGACGCTGGCGGCGGTCAGGGCTTCGAGTTCGACGCCGGTCTGGCCGGTGAGGCGGCAGGTGCTGGTGATCTGCACGCGGTCCGGCTCGCAGGCCTTGAGCTCGACGTGGATCGAACTGAGCAGCAGCGCATGACACAGCAGAATCAACTCGTGGGTGCGCTTGGCCGCCTGAATCCCGGCGATCCGCGCCACGGCGAACACGTCGCCCTTGGGGTGGCCGTTGGACTGGATCATTTGCAGGGTTTGCGGGCGCATCTGCACCCAGGCCTGGGCGGTGGCTTCGCGGCGGGTCGCGGCTTTGTCGCTGACATCGACCATGTTGGCGCGGCCCTGATCGTCGAGGTGGGTGAGGGTGTTGCTCATGCGGTGGGCTCCTGGATCGGGCTGTAGATTCGCGGGGCGTTGCGGTGCGGGACGTGGATCAGGTTCAAGCGGTGCTTGAGCGCCCAGCGCACGGTCAGCGCAGTAGGGGCGGACAGGCTGACGAGGGTGCCGAGGCGGGCGCGCACGGCTTTGTGGATCAGTTCGAGGCTGCAACGGCTGGTGACCACGACGAAACCCTGGCGCGCATCAAGGCCTTCGAATTGCAGGGCGCCGATCAGCTTGTCGAGGGCGTTGTGGCGGCCGATGTCTTCGCGGCACAGCCGCGCTTCGCCGTCGACGTCGAAGTACAACGCCGCGTGCAGGGCGCCGCTGCTGCGGGCCAGCTGTTGGGCCTGTTCGATGCGTTGGCGGATGCCGTCGAAATGCGCGGCCGGTGGCAGCGGTGTCGGGGTCAGTATGTCCAGCTGCGGCAGCGCCTGTTCAAGGGCTTCCACGCCACAGAGGCCGCAGCCGCTGGTGCCCGCCATTTGCCGGCGGTGATCTTTCAGGGCCCAGAAGGCACGGCTGGAAATCTGTACGTCGGCCTGGCAAGCCTGGTCGAAATGGGTCAGGCGGATGTCATGTATATCGTCGAGGCGGTCGACGATGGCGTTGCTCAGGCTGAAGCCGCGAATGAAGTCCTCGATGTTGCCGGGCGAGACCATCATCACCGCCTGGTTCAAGCCGTTGTAGCTGATGGCTAATGCAATTTCCGCTGCCAGCGCCGCGTGGGACACCGGCGCGTCGTCGAGGTATTCGCGGTACGCCACTTGCGAAGGTTGTGGCGCGGGAGCGTTGGCGTCGCCCGGTTCGATGGTTGTTTCAACCTGACACAGCATCTTGAAAATCCCCGAAGCGCTGAAGTGGGTTCAGGCTACGGGGCAGGGAAAAGTGCGTCCAATCGCTTGTTCCGATGTAGTGATTGGCTTGGTCGATGACGGCTTTCACATTATGGATTTGTATTGATTGATCTGGCCTCATCGCTGGCAAGCCAGCTCCCACAGGGTTACGCGGCGGATCCGAAACTGCGATCACCTCGATCATTGTGGGAGCTGCGGTGCGACGATTCGACTTGCCAGCGATGACGGCCTGACATTCAACACATTTATTCGGCAGGCGCCTCGATCCCGAACATCTTGCGCGCCTCGGCAAAACACTTCTCGGCAATCGCCGAGCGCGGTTCGGTCTTGCGCATCACCAGCCCCAGCGGCGCGAGCACGCTGGCATCCGGCAAGTTGATGAAGGCCAGGTGTTCGATCGGTTCTTCCAGCCCGCTGTCCAGCGGCATGATCGAGCAGCAGAAACCCTGGTGAATCGCCTGCAGCAACTGATAGGTCGAGTCGCTTTCCATGATCGGCTGCGGATTCAGCCCGCGACTGCGGAAACTCAGGTCGATGGATTTTCGGTAGTGCATGCCGGTGGTGATCATCCCCAGCGGCAGTTCGGCGGCGTCTTCCCAGCTCATTTCCGGGCCTTCGAAATGGAAGTGGCGGGTGTCGTAGAGCAGGCCGACACGGGTCTCACCAATCTCGAAGAACTCGAAATAGTTCGGGTTGACGTGGTCCAGATAACACACGCCCAGGTCCAGCTGATTGTTGCCCAGACCTTCGATGATCTCGTCCGAACTCAGCGACGACAGACTGTATTTCAGCTCCGGATACGTCCCGGACAAGCCCTGAATGTAATTGACCGGATTGAAGTTGCTCAGCGGCACCAGCCCCAGGCGCAGGCTACCGACCAGTTGCCCGCGGCAGGCTGCAGCTTCGGCAAACAACCCGTCGTGAGCGGCCAGCAGCGTGCGGGCCCAGGCCAGTACGCGCTCGCCGGCCTGAGTAAAGCCTTCGAAGCGCTGGCCGCGATTGACCAGCACCAGATCGAGTTCGTCTTCCAGATTGCGCAGGCGCATCGACAGGGTCGGCTGGGTGATGTGGCAGCGCGCGGCGGCCTGGCCGAAGTGGCGGGTTTCGTCCAGCGCGATCAGGAACTTGAGTTGTTTGATGTCCACGACGGCACCTGCTCGATAAGGAATTTTGATTGAGTATTGACGCAGATGCGTACGGCGCACGGAAAGCGCAGGCAGCGACGATCCCATCGAGGGCTTTTTTCGTCCAATCGGCAGTGTTTAAGAGCTTATCGATGGTTTCGATGACGCCCGGTTTCATTGGCCCGGACAGCGGTCGAGGCACTGAAAAAAATCACCGATAGAGCAGGTCGATAGTGTGGTTGGCCAGAGTGATTAGACAGTCCTCACAAGCGGCACTTAGGCTCGTCAGCAATTGAATTGACGACGGCCGGAGAGTGCCATGAGTGTTAAATCGGATGCCTTGTTCGTTCCCCTGAATATTGCCGTGCTGACGGTCAGCGATACCCGCGATTACGCCAACGACACCTCCGGCCAGTTGCTGGTCAGCCGCTTGCTGGAAGCCGGCCACACCTTGAGCGAGCGCAACCTGCTCAAGGACGACCTGTACAAAATCCGCGCCCAGGTCGCGCAGTGGATTGCCGACGACGGCATTCAAGTGGTGCTGATCACCGGCGGCACCGGTTTCACCGGGCGTGACAGCACCCCGGAAGCCGTGGCCTGCCTGCTGGACAAGCAGATCGACGGTTTTGGCGAGCTGTTCCGCGCCATCTCGATTCTCGACATCGGCACCTCGACCGTGCAAAGCCGTGCGCTGGCCGGCCTGTCCAACGGCACGCTGGTGTGCTGCCTGCCGGGCTCCACCGGCGCCTGCCGCACCGCTTGGGAAGGCATCCTTGCCGAACAACTGGATAACCGTCACCGCCCGTGCAACTTCGTTCCGCACCTCAAACCGGTGCAAGCCTGCGGGCCGCGCGGATGAGCAAGCCGGGTTTGATGCCGGTCGAGGAGGCCCTCGACCAACTTTTGGCGATGGCTGATGAACAACGTCTGCCGGACAGTGAGTCGGTGCCACTCAACGTGGCTCGCGGACGGGTGCTGGCCAGCGATCTGGTCGCCACACTCGACCTGCCGCCGTGGCCGAACAGCGCCATGGACGGCTACGCCTTGAACCTCGCCGACCTGCATCGCCAGCCATTGAACGTGTCGCAGCGGGTCTACGCCGGACTGGCGCCTGATGCCTTGCTGCCCGGCACTTGCGCGCGGATTTTCACCGGCGCGCCGTTGCCTCCCGGCGCCAATTGCGTGGAGATGCAGGAAAACGTCGAAGTGCTCGAAGAGGGTCGCGTCCGTTTCCTGCAACCGCTGAAGGTCGGCCAGAACATTCGCGCCCAGGGCCAGGAGAACCGCGTCGGCGACACCTTGCTGCGCGCCGGCAAACGCCTCGGCCCGTTTGAACTGGCCGTCGCCGCAGGGCAGGGCATGACCCATGTGCCGGTGGTGCGTCGTCCGCGCGTGGCGTTGCTGTCGACCGGTGATGAGCTGGTGGAACCGGGCCAGCCATTGCGTCCCGGCAGCATCTACAACAGCAACCGCACCCTGCTCGATCACTGGTTGCATGAACTGGGTTGCGAAGTGATCGACGCCGGGATTCTTCCCGATCGCCCGGCGCAGACCCGGCTCAAACTCGAGCAACTGCAAGTGGCGGCCGACTTGATTCTGACCACCGGCGGCGTGTCTGCCGGTGACGCCGATTGTCTCGGTCAGGTGCTGCGCGACAACGGCAAACCGCTGTTGTGGAAGCTTGCGATCAAACCCGGCAAACCGCTGACAGTCGGCCATTTCGGCACGGTGCCGGTAATCGGACTGCCGGGCAATCCGACCTCGGCACTGGTGACCTTCGGCCTGCTGGCGCGCCCGTATCTGCTGCGCATTCAAGGGGTGGAGGAGGTGATGCCGCTGAGCTTCACGGTCAACGCCGGTTTCGACTGGCCGAAACCCGGCAGCCGTCGCGAATACCTGCGGGTGCGTCTTGAGGGCGGGCAGGCGGCGCTGTATCCGAACCAGAGTTCCGGCGTACTGCTCGGCGCGACCTGGGCCGACGGGCTGGTGGAAATCCCGGAGAACAGCACCTTGCAGCTCGGTGATCCGCTGCGTTTCATTCCGTTCAGCGAGTTGTTCTGAGGCCGCCGCCATCCCTCCTGCGGTACAGGCCGGAGAGGGTGGCGGGGGCTGCCGGTCCGAGGCGTCAGAAGTCCCACTGGGTGGTGAGCATCAGGTTGCGCGGCTCGCCGTAGAACGTGGTGTCGAAGTTGCCCAGGCCCGTCAGGTACTTCTTGTCGAACACGTTGTTGGCGTTGACGGTGAAGCTCAGGTGCTCGTTGTACTGATAGCGGGTCATCAGGTCGACCAGGGTGTAGCCGCCTTGCTTGATGCGCGTGTAATCGCCGGCCGGTGCGCTGTAGATCTTGCCGTAGAACGCGCTCTGCCAACTGATGCCGCCACCGACGGTGACTTTGTCGAGCATGCCCGGCAGGCGATAGGTGGTGAAGGTGCGCACCACGTGTTCCGGTTTGGTGGTGGACAGCGGGTAGCCGTAGATTCGCTGTTCGTCGGCATCGCGGGTACGGGCGTAGGTGTAGCCGGCGGAGACGTTCCAGCCGTCGGCCAGTTCGCCGGCCAGTTCCAGTTCGACGCCTTGGGTGGTGGCGCCGTCGATGGCTTTGTAAATGCCTTCGTTGGTGACGGCGTTGGTGCCGATCGACTCGGCGACCCCGTCCTGCTCGATACGGAAAAACGCCAGGCTGGCGTTCAGGCGTCCGTCGAAGTACGCGGCTTTCAGACCCGCTTCGTAGCTGTCGCCTTCCACCGGGGCCAGGGTCGAGCCGTTGATGTCCTTGTAGGTCTGCGGCTGGTAGATGCGGGTGTAGCTGGTGTAAACGGAGTAGGTGTCGTCGAGGTCATAGACCAGCCCTGCGTACGGCGTGACCACGCCGTGTTCCTTGTAGCTGGCATGGGTGTCGCTCAGACCGGCGCCGGCGTTGTAGCGGTAGTCTTCGTTGTATTTGAAGGTGCTCAGGCGGCTGCCGAGGATCACCGACAAGTCGTCGGTCGGGTGCAGGCGGGTGGCCAGGTAAACGCCGTTCTGGCTCTGGGCGCGCTCGTATTTGCCGTTCTTCGGGAAGTCCTGTTTCGGCAGGTCGCCGTTCCAGTCGTAGATGCTGCCCGGTACTTGAGCGAAGGCACTGGTATCGTAGGTCGAACCGGTCTGGCGCGAATGCGAAGTCATCACGCCGGCGATCAGCTCATGCTCGCGGCCGCCGAGGGTGAACGGGCCAGAGACATTCACGTCAGCGGTGTTCTGCACCCGATGACCTTCCCAGCGGCCCCAGTACAGGAACATGCCTTCGCCGGTGGCGCGATCCGGGTTGCCGCCACTGGCCGAGGCCAGTCGAGTGTCGTGGTCGGTGGTTTTCTGGTCGAGGCTGACCTTGAATTTCCAGTCGTTGGCCAGCGCCTGCTCCAGAGAGGCGAAGTAGGTGATGTTGTCGAAGTCGCGACGGCTCCAGTCGGCGCCGCTGTTGAAGTGGCGCGGGAAATCGGTGCGGCCACCGTCGGCGAAATACACCGGGTTGCCGGTCCACGAGGTACCGCGCGGGGTGGTGCTGGACTTGTCGATGCCGAAGGTCAGCAGGGTGTCGTCGGTCAGGTCGGCTTCGAGGATGCCGTAGAACAGATCCTTCTTCTGGCTGTAGTGATCGAGGTAGGAATTCTTGTCCGAATACGCGCCGACAAAACGCCCGCGCACATTGCCCGAATCAGTCAGCGAGCCGGAAATATCGCCAACGGTGCGATAGGCGTCCCACGAACCGACGGTTCCGCTGATCGAGGCCTTGAATTCTTTGGTCGGCTTCTTGCGGATCAGGTTGACCGTGGCCGACGGATCGCCCGAGCCGGTCATCAGGCCGGTGGCGCCCTTGATCACTTCCACACGGTCGATGCTGGAGGCGTCGTCGCCGTTGTTCGGGTTCTCGCCGTAGACGCCGTCGTAGGGCAGGTTGACGCCGTCGTACTGGAAGTTGGTGATGGCAAAACCGCGAGCGGAAAACTCGGTGCGGTCGCTGTCGTATTTCTGGGTCGAAATGCCCGGCGTGTTGCGCAACGCATCGCCGACGCTCTGCACGCCACGGTCGTCCATTTGCTGGCGGGTGATCACCGTCACCGATTGCGGGGTTTCGCGCAGCGACAGCGGCAAACCGGTGGCCGAGGACGTCGCGCCGGTGGTGTAAGACTGCGTGCCTTCGGTGGTGGCTCCCAGGCCCTGGGCGGAAATATTGGTCGCGCCCAGTTGCAGGGTTTCTTTTCTGGCCGGGATTTCAGCGGCGTTGGCGGTGGCGGCAAAACTCACAACGGCCAGCGCCAGCGGGCGCAAGGCAAAACGGAAACGGACGTGCGACATGGAGATCCCTTTGCATCGAATCGATCGGTAGTTGAAGTGCTTCTGGTGGGTTAACCGAACGAGCGATGCAAAAGGGAACCGGGTTCTGGAAAAAAGGGTTCTGAAAATAAACCGAATCGATGCTCAGCGTGTCAGGCCAAGGCGTTCATGCCACTGGGCGATGGACTCTTCGGGGTAGATCTCGAACTGCTGATCTTTGGCGCTTGCCTGCACTTCGACCCACGGTGCTTTGGAGCCAAGCATCAGGTGGGTGTGTTCCGGCGGCACCGGCAGCGGCGTGTCGATGACCGAGGCGAACGGGTGGATCAGCTCCGGCCACTCCGGGCTGAACAGCCACAGCCCGCTGCCGCACAACGAGCAGAAATGCCGTTCGGCGGTGCTGCGGTGGGCGCGGGCATCGCCTTCGTCTTTCATTTTCGCGTGGTAGATCGTGATGTGTTTGCGCCCGCGCACCTTGAGGCTGGCCGCGTCGCCGCCGAGGTTGATCGCAAAGCCGCCACCGCCCTGGGTCTTGCGGCAGATCGAGCAGTAGCAGCGCTGATAAGGGTAGGGGTGGGCGCTGTCGAGGGTGAATGAAACCGCGCCGCAGTGGCAGGAGCCTTCGAGGTGCATGAGTGGCCTCCGGTTGGGCTTTTGTTGATGCGGTTCAGCCTAGAAGAGATGTCGTGTCTGTGCCGCCGCTATCGCGAGCAAGCTCGCTCCCACAGGGTTATTCAGAGTTTGAAAGATTGAGGGCACACCGCAAAACCTGTGGGAGCGAGCTTGCTCGCGATGAACGATAACGCGGTACGACTGGACGCCCACGAATCCGAAGGTCAGCATGTCCGCAAAAAAGGGACTCAACCCATGCGCCGACTACCTTCCCTGGCCGCCCTGCGAACCTTCGAATGCGCTGCCCGTCACGCGCACTTCGGTCGGGCCGCCGCCGAGCTGTGCGTCACCGACAGCGCCGTCAGCCATCAGATCCGCCAGCTCGAAGAGCAACTGGGCGTGTCGCTGTTCATCCGCGAGGGCCGGCAGATTCGCCCGACCATCGCCGCCGGGCGTCTGATGCAGAGCCTGCAACAGGCCTTCGAACTGATCGGAGATGCCTGTGACGAGTTGCGCGATCCGTCCTCGCTCGCGGTGTTGCGGCTGGCGGTGACGGCAGAACTCGCGCAGAAGTGGCTGATGAACCGTCTCACCGATTTCTACGCGCGTTATCCGCACATCACCTTGCATCTCTACGAACAACCGATCGACGCCACCGCGCCCGGCGAAGACATCGACTTGGCCATCACCTACGGCACCGGCCCCGTGGACAGCAGCGCGTACTTCGTCCGCCCGTTGCCGGCGTTGCAGTTCTTCCCGGTGTGCAGCCCCGGCCTGTTCAACCAGGGCAACCTGAAAACCCCCAAGGACCTGGCCCGCCATTGCCTGTTGCACGACGATCAGGACGGCAAGACCTGGACCGCGTGGCTCACCAGCCATGCCGGCGACCTGCGCCCGGAGCGCCAGTTGTATTTCGCCCACGCCGGTCTGGCGCTGGAGGCGGCGGCGCAAGGGCAGGGCGTGGCGATGGGCGACAACCTCACCGCGCAGGAAGACTTGCAGAACGGGCGTCTGGTGCGACCGTTCACCTCCAGCATGACCGCGCTCGGCCAATATGCGCTGGTCTGCGAGCGGGTGCGGCTGGAGCGTCCGGCGGTGGCGCAGATGCTGGAATGGTTCAACGATCAACTGGCGGATTGATGAGTTGAATTCAACTGTTCCGAAATAATCATCGTTGGCGGCGCGACGGCCCACGACCGTAGCCTGAGGTCATTCCCATCCCGACGACGAGGTTTGACCATGGCACGTTTGCTCGACACCACCCCGAAACAGGACGGCTTCCGTCTGCCCGGCGAATTCGAAGCCAAGTCCGGTTGCTGGCTCGGCTGGCCGGAGCGCACCGACGTCTGGCGCAACGGCGCCAAGCCTGCGCAGAAAGTCTGGGTGCAGATCGTCACCGCGATCTCCCACAGCGAACCGGTGACGGTCTGCGCATCGGCCTCCCAGTTCGCCACCGCCCGCCGCCAGTTACCGCCGCAAGTGCGCGTGGTGGAAATGACCTGCAACGACACCTGGTTCCGCGACAGTGGCCCGTGCTTCGTGGTCAACGATCAGAGCGGTGAAGTGCGTGGCGTCGACTTCGAATTCAACGCCTACGGCGGCCTCGATGGCGGGCTCTACTACCCGTGGGACAAGGACGATCAGATCGCCAGCAAGATCCTCGAAATCGAACGCTTCGACCGTTATCGCGCACCGTTGATTGCCGAACTCGGCGGCATTCAGAGCGATGGCCAGGGCAGCATCCTGACCACCGAGCAATGCCTGCTCAACCGCAATCGCAACCAGCACCTGGGCAAGGACGAAGTCACCCGGCGGCTGACCGATTACCTCGGCGCCGAGCAAGTGATCTGGCTGCCGCGCGGTTGCAAGTTCGACGAAACCGACGGCCACGTCGACGACCTTGCGTGCTTCGTGCGCCCCGGCGAAGTCGTGCTGCAATGGACCGACAACCGTGACGATCCGCAGTGGGAAATCTATCAGGAGGCCTATGACATCCTGCGCAGCACCCGCGACAGCCGTGGCCGCGAACTGATCGTGCACAAGCTGCCGCAACCGGACGTGCTGGAGTGGACCGCCGAAGAAGCCGAAGGCCTCGATCAGCAGGACAGCACCCACACCCGTCAGGCCGGCACCCAAATCTGTGCGTCGTACATCAACTACTACGCCGGCAACCGTTCGATCGTGGCGCCGCTGTTCGGTGATCGCAACGACCGGGTGGCGCTGGCGACCCTCGCCGAACTGTTCCCGCAGCACAAGATCGTCGGAATCGAAAACTCCCGGGAAATCCTGCTCGGTGGCGGCAACGTCGCGTGCATCACCATGCCGCAGTACGCCGGCCAGAAAAAAGGAGCCTGACCATGGGCCTGCACAAACTGAGTAAAGCGTTATTGCTGGTGCTTGCACCCCTGTGTGTGCAGGCTGCCGAAACGGCGAAACCGGTGGTCAACCTGTACATCTGGGGCGAGTACCTGGCCCCGGATACCCTGAAGAATTTCGAGGCGAAAACCGGGATTCGGGTGGTCGCCGATCACTTCGATTCGCTGGAAACCGTCGAGACCAAACTGCTCACCGGCCGCAGCGGCTACGATCTGGTGCTGACCGCCGGCCAGCACCTGTCTCGGGCCATCGAGAGCGGTGCGATCCAGGCCCTGAATAAACAACAACTCCCGCATTTTGCCGGGGTCGGGGACGAATTCCGTCAGCACATGGCGGTGTTCGATCCGGGCAACCGCTACGCCGGGATCTACGCCTGGGGCACCACCGGCGTCGGTTATCAGGAGGAGGCTGTGAAGCAGCGTCTGCCGGACGCGCCACGGGACAGTTGGGCAATGCTGTTCGATCCGGCGGTGGTGTCGAAATTCGCCGATTGCGGGGTGAGCCTGCTCAACGATCCGAACGAAGTGTTCGCGGCGGTCATGAAATACATGGGCCTGGATATCAACCGCCAGAGCCTCGACGACCTGAAACTCGCCGAACAGCAACTGGCGAAGATCCGTCCGTACATCCGCTACTTCGACAATGACCTGAACATCAGCGACCTGGCCAACGGCAACACCTGCGTGGCGATGTCGTGGAACGGCAACGTCGCCATCGCGGCGGGTCAGGCTCAGGCGGCCAACAAGCCGTTCAAGTTGAATTACCGGATTCCGAAGGAGGGCACGCTGATCTGGTTCGATGCCATGGTCATCCCCAAGGATGCCCCGCACCCCGAGGCCGGATTGGCGCTGATGGATTACCTGATGACGCCCGAGGTGATTGCGCCGATCACCGACACCATTCACTACGCCAACGCGATCACGGCGGCGGATGGCTTGATAGATCCAGCGATTCGTAATGATCCGGGGACCTATCCGCCGGAGGCGGTGAGGGCAACGCTGTACAGCAAGAATGACAACGGCAAGGCGTTCAACCGGGCGTTGATTCGGGCGTTCAGTCGGTTGAAGTCGGGGTTGTGACGGCGCGCCGGGAATCATCTTGAAGCGGTTTGCTCGTGGGCGTGTGTGGGGGGAGTCTGGTAGTTTTTTCGCCATGGATTTGCACCGGCAATGATGCCGAACGCCTTGTCAGTTCCTGTTTTAGAGGACCTGCGACGGCCTACTTTCAAGGAAGAAAACATGCCAATCAAACCGCCGACCAAGGGCTCAGGCTCGGTCGATGCTCATCTGAAGTCTTCCACTGACGGTTCTGTACCAGGGCCGGTGATTCGACCGAGTGCCCACGACACTCTGCCAGAGCCGCCGGCGATTTTCAGCGGAGCAGGGGCGCCCCAATACAGCGGTGGAGGGGACGTCAGCCCGCCGTCATCGTTCACCTTTCGCGATGGGTTGCCCGTGGTGGAAAATGCACCTGCCGACGGGCAGCCGTCGCTGGCGGCGTATCACGTCGCGGCGGCAGGCCGGCTGACCGACATTGATGCCGAGGGTTTCCGGTCGTTCAAGGGGCGTCAATTCGCCGAATTGCCCGACCAGGAAATCGTCCAGGTGGGAGCCGACCTGCAAACCGGATTGTACCGGGCCAGACTGGCCAGCGAGCGCAATCCAAGCGGGCCGGTTCTGGAGCGCGACAGCGATGGCGCGCGCTGGCACCCGCTGGAAGAATTTGCCCTGGACCGTTTCCGCACTCCCGACCCGCGCTCCGAAGTCGGCTCAACACTGGAGGCTTTTCCTCATCCGGATGGTGACGAAGGGCGAAACCGTCAGGATGCGTCCGATGACGAGTTTGAACTGGCTTCGGAGTCGATGCCGATCAAGCCCTACAGCGAGCAGGAACTGGCCGCCATGCGCGAAGAAGTTCGCTATTCGTTTCGCAGCAATCGTCCGGGCACATACGACCGCGCCAACAACGGCAAATACCCGCTGCGCGATACCCTGGGCAGGCCGGTGCGGATCCGCAAGCTGGAAACCCTGGTCACCCTGACCACGGGCGAGCAATACCGCTCGGGACCGATCAAGCCCTACATCAAGTTCGAAGGCTATGAAGACGTCGCCAGGCTCTACGAAGAAAAACTCGAGTTGCGCACCTTTACCGAGGCAGATATGAAGGTCCCGGGCGAAAAGGCGCTGATCGGACAACTCATGGTGGTCGCCAACAAGCGAATCAGCAAAGGCGAGGCACTGGGCCTTTACGGCGGGACGCTCAGTCCGGTGCGTCTGGTGCGGCGCGAAGAGCAGACGTTTACCATGCTCGCGGGTGCCTACCTGCATTACGGACCCGGAAAGTTTATTGAAGAACCGGTGGTGGTCATCGGCGATAACATTGTTTCGCGGATCAACTCGAACTTCGAATACGACGCCTCGGGCAAACCGATCCATCAATCACCGCACGGCTATAACGTACTAACCGTTGGATTCAAAGTCGAAGCAGACATGCAGGTCGGCGACAGGCTGGTCAACAGACGCTATATGCTGAACGCGCTATTTGCCACGGAGGATATTCCGGCGGGAACCGAATTGCGCTGGAACTACAACTATTCCGACAAAGAGATGAAGATGATTTTCCCGTGACGAGCCAAAGCCCTTCTCCCAAAGGGAGGGGGGCTAACGGATGGGACTCTTTGGCACCCGCCACAAATACCACGCCGCCACGGTGCGAAACGGGCTCCATGCCAACCCGATCTCGACCATCTGCCTGCGCGTCGGCTGCACCTCCAGCCCCTTCAACCGCCGATAGCCCTCGCGCACGCCAAAGTCATCGGCGGGCAGAATGTCCGGTCGTTCCAGGCTGTAGATCAGGAGCATCTCGACGGTCCAGCGTCCAACGCCGCGCAGGTTGACCAACCGCTCGATCAGCGCTTCATCCTCCATCGCCAGCGCCGTGGGGTAATCCGGCACTACGCCGTCCAGGGTCGCCTGGGCAATCCCCTGAATCGTCGCAATCTTGCCGGCGGAAAAACCGCAACTGCGCAGGCGGTCGAAATCCGTCGCCAGAATCTGCTCCGGGCGGGGAAAAGCCTGTTCGGGAAACAACCCCACCAACCGCCCGACAATCGCATCGCCAGCCTTGGCGTGCAGCTGCTGATAGGCAATCGCCCGCACCAGCGATTCATAGGGATCGCGCGCCGGATGCGGCTGATGCAGGCAAGGGCCGACCGCAGCAATGTGGCGCTGCCAGTCGGCGTCGAGGCTGGCCAGAAATTCGCTGGCCGGTTGGTAGGGATCGGGCATGGATTACTTCAGCAGACCGTTGACTTCGCCATAGGTAAAGGCCTTGAGGTCATGGGTATCGAGCTTGCCGGTGGCGAGGAAGCTCTTCACCAGCGACCCCATGGCGCCGTACATGAACTCGGCGATCCCGGAACCGGCGCTCAAGCGGCGTACGCCGAGGGCTATCAGTTCTTCGGGGGAGGGCAGGCAAGCGAAGCCCAGAACGTTGACTGGCAAAGTCGTCCCCCTGCAGATCGCTTCGATTTCGTAGGCAGACGTCACCCCGGCAGCGAACAATCCATCCGCCCCGGCTGCCTGATACAGCGCGGCACGACGCAGTGTTTCGGCGACGCGATCCTCGGCCGGTACCAGCCCTTTGAGGTAAACGTCGGTGCGGGCGTTAATGAACAGCTTCACATTGCGCTTCTCGGCCACTTTCCGCGCGACTTCGATCTTGCGCACCAGCAGTTCCGGCGTGCCGCTGCCGTCTTCGATATTGATCCCGACCGCACCCGCTGCGAGCACGGCATCGATCACTTCGGCGACCCGGTCGAGGTCATCGGAATAACCGGCCTCGATGTCCACGCTCAACGGCACCTGGATGACCCGGGCAATCGATTCCACGGTACTGATCAACCGCTCCAGCGGCAGGGTGTTGCCGTCCGGATAACCGTGGGCCCACGCGACAGCGGCGCTGCTGGTGGCGACCGCTTTGCCACCCAGTTGCTCGACCAGCCGCGCACCCGTGGCGTCGGCGACGTTGGTCAGGATCAGCAGGCCATCGTGGTGCAACTGGTGAAACTGTGTGTCGAGCGCGCTCATCGAGATCCCTTCTTGTCGGTTGTTCAGAAAGCCAGTGGTTGCGTGAGCTGCACGGCGGCGTTTTCCAGCCGGAGCAAAAACGCCTTGCGCGGTTGCCCACCACCATAGCCGGTCAGCGAGCCGTCCGCACCGATCACCCGATGGCACGGCACCACGATCGACAGTCGATTGTGTCCGTTGGCCAGGCCCACCGCTCGGCTGGCACCGGGTTTGCCCAGCCGTGCCGCGATGGTGCCGTAGGTGCTGGTGTGGCCGTAGGGGATTTGCCGCAGTTCAGCCCAGACCTGACGGGCAAACTCACTGCCAGGCAGGTGCAGCGGCACGCTGAATTCGCTCAGTTTCCCGGCGAAATACAGCGCCAGTTCGTTTTCGATCTGCTGTAAATACGCGTTGTGTCCCGGCGCGACCACGTAACCGTGACGACTTTGCAGTTCTTCGACTTCCCGGGTCAGCGCCGGACGGTCGAGAAACTCCAGCAATACCAGCCCGCGCCGCTCGGCCATGGCGATCATCGGCCCCAGCGGTGTGGTCAGGCGAGTGAACAGCAGCGGTTCGCTGGTCGCCGCGCGCCCCGGCGTGATGTGAAACGACTTCTGAAACGCATCACGAAAACCGCTGAGGGATTCATAACCGGAATCGAACGCCGCATGGTCGATGGACGTGCCTTGCTTGATCCCGCCCAGGGCCATGCCGAGCCGGCGGGTGCGCAGCCACGCATGGAACGTCATGCCGAAATGCTGCTTGAACCAGCGCCGCAGTTTCAGCGGCTCGATGCCTTCGGCGAGCAATTGCGCGTCGCTCCAGCGCAACTCCGGATCGGCGTCGACAGCTTTTAACAGTCGTTGCACCCAGTCCGGCGCGATGGCCGCAGCGTCCAGCGGCTTGCACCGCAGGCAGGCGCGGTAACCGGCGGACAGGCATTCGTCAGCCTGGGCAAAGAACTCGACATTTTCGGGTTTCGGCTTGCGCGCCGTGCAGCTGGGGCGACAGAAGATCCCGGTGGTTTTTACGGCCGTGAAGAACACGCCTTCATAGGCAGTGTCGCGTTCGAGCATGGCGCGAACCATTTCGGCGTGGGGCGGCAGGACAGCGGTCTGTATGTTCATGGGCCGAGGATAAAACCAGTTATTCGATGGCTCCACCGAAAAATCGACAGTGAATTTTCGGGCCGCTGCACTACAGTGATCGGGTCGCTACAACTCGGGAAATGAAGGTATGCCACCGTTCACGATTCAACACATCGATCACATCGTGCTGCGCGTCGCCGATCTGCAACGCAGCATTGATTTCTACGACCGGGTCTTCGGTGCCGAAGTGGTCAAGCACAACGAGAAGTTCGGTCTGGTGCACCTGCGCGCGGGCACGTCGATGATCGACCTGGTCGACCTCGACGGCGAAATCGGCCGCAAGGGTGGCGCCGCTGCCGGCAGCGAGCGGCGCAATGTCGATCATTTCTGCCTGCGCATCGAGCCGTTCGATGAAGCGGCACTGGTCAGCCACCTGCAGTCCTGTGGGTTGAGCGTCGACAAGGCCGCCACCCGTTTTGGCGCCGAGGGCTACGGCCTGTCGCTCTACTGTTTCGATCCGGACGGCAACCAGGTCGAACTCAAAGGCCCGTCCGAGGCTTAGGCCCGCTTGGCCATCAGCAACACCGAGGCCGCTGCCGACAGCAGGCCGGCGCAGCAACGGTTGAAAATCCGTTTGCCGCGCGGCTCGGCGAACCAGCGGCGCATGTGCAGGCCCATGTAGGCGTAGGCGCTGATGGCGATCCATTCCAGCAGCAGAAACAGCAGGCCCAGCAGCATGAACTGCGGGGTGATGGCGCGGGTCGGGTCGACGAATTGCGGCAGGAAGGCGGTGAAGATGAGGATGGCCTTGGGATTTCCCGCTGCCACCAGAAACTCCTGACGTGCCAGGGCCAGAAGCCCGTGCGCCGGTGCTGCAACGGCGCCTTCGGCGGTTGGATGGGCTCGCCACAGCTGCCACGCCAGATACAGCAGATACCCCGCGCCGACAATCTTGATCCCATAGAACAACAGTTCAGAGGTTTGCAGCACCACCGCCAGCCCCGCCGCGGCGAGGGCGATCATCCCGGCGAACGCCAGCAACCGACCGATCCCGGCCACGCAGGCGCGACGGTAGCCGTAGCGAGTGGCGTTGCTGACCGACAGCAGGTTGTTCGGCCCGGGTGCCATGTTCAGGGCAAAACAGGCGGGCAGAAACAGCGAGAGGGTGGCGAGATCCATGGCGCGGGCTCCGGTGACGGGAGCGTTATTTTTATCACGCGATCATAGGAGCCCGAACCGTACAGTCAGGCAGCAGAGTCGCGGTACAGCGATGGATGGGTGTGAATTCGTTCGAACTTTCTGCATTCCCGCCAACTCTGAATCCGTCACAGGGTGATGAATTCGTCAGAAAAAACCATCTGGCGGGTCAGAAAGGACAATTGCCGTGTAAGCTTTCGCGCCATGCTTTTCCATTCCCCCATGGCCCCAGGCGGCCTACTGTACGAGCGACCTACATGCAAGCAAAGGCCCGTGAGGTTCATGTGCCACCGGTACTGCAAGATCTGCGGGCCGGCACCGCCGAACTGCACATTGCACTGGAAAAACGCCTTCCTTTCTTCTCCGACACCCTTGATCTGCACGCTTTCGAGCGACTGATGCGCGCCTATTACGGCTTCTATCAGCCACTGGAAGCCGCGTTGCAGGACAGCGACGCGATTCCCGCCGACTTTGATCTGCCTTCGCGCCTCAAGGCTGCGACCCTGCAACGGGACCTGCAAGCGTTGGGTGCAAGCGGTGGGGATCTTGCGATCTGCCGCCAGTTGCCTGCCATCGACTCCGCCGCCGCGTGTCTGGGCGTGCTGTACGTACTGGAAGGCGCGACGCTCGGCGGGCAGATCCTGCGCCGGGAAATCGCCACGCGCCTGAGCCTGGGTGCGGACAACGGCGCGGCGTTTCTGGACATCTACGGCGCCGCCACCGGCCGGCGCTGGCGCGATTTCATTGAGTACCTGGGCAGTCGCCCGATGGACGCCGACGAGCGTGAAGCCGTCGTGGCGGCCGCCCACACCACATTCAGCTGTTTCGAGCAGTGGCTCGAAAGCCAGGAGGTTCTGGTATGAACCCGCAAGACAAAGAAGCCTTTGAAGAGTTGCTGGCCAACTGCGCCGACGAGCCGATCCGCTTTCCCGGCGCGATCCAGCCGCACGGGTTGCTGCTGACCCTGAGCGAGCCGGACCTTTCGATCATCCAGATCAGCGCCAACGTCGAGACCCTGCTCGCGCGCCCGGCGCAGGAACTGATCGGTCAGCCACTGCAAAGCCTGATCGGTGACGCCCGTGCCGCGCAGGTTCGCGAAGCCTTGCAGCAACCGGCCTTGCCCGATGCACCGCCGTTGCACTTTCGCCTCAACGGCACCGCGTTCGAAGGTTTGCTGCACCGGCATCAGGATGTGCTGATTCTGGAACTGGAAATCCACGTCGAAAACTTCCAGCCGCGTAACGTCGCCGGCACCGAAACCCACTTGGGGCGGATGCTCGCGCGCCTGCAAAAGGCCCAGAGCCTGCAAGCGCTGTACGACATCAGCGTCAAGGAAATCCAGGCGATGACCGGTTACGACCGGGTGTTGATCTATCGCTTCGAAGAGGAGGGCCACGGTCAGGTCATCGCCGAAGCGTCCGATCCGTCGATGGAAGTCTTCAACGGGTTGTTCTTCCCGGCCTCGGACATCCCCGAGCAGGCCCGCGAGCTGTATCGCACCAACTGGCTGCGGATCATCCCGAATGCCGACTATCAACCGGTGCCACTGGTACCCAAGCTGCGCCCGGACACCCAGGCCCCGCTGGACCTGAGCTTCGCGACGCTGCGCAGCGTGTCGCCGATTCACTGCCAGTACATGAAGAACATGGGCGTACTGTCCTCGATGAGCATTTCCCTGCTCAAGGGCGACCGGCTCTGGGGTTTGATCAGTTGCGGCAACCGTCAGCCGCTGCACGTGCCGCACGAGTTGCGCACGGCGTGCCAGACCATCGGCCAGGTGCTGTCGTTGCAGATCAGCGCGATGGAAGCGCTGGAAGTCAGCCGTCAACGCGAGGAAAAGCTCGAAGCGCTGACATTGCTCAATCAGGCGATGATCGACTCGCCACAGAACGTTTTCGATGGCCTGGCCAACCAGCCACAAGTCCTGATGGCGCTGGCCAATGCCGGCGGCATCGCGATCATCGAAGACAAGCAATTGCACCGCTACGGCAACTGCCCGGAGCCCGAAGAGATTCGTGCTTTGCACAAATGGTTGCAGGAGCGCGGCGAGCCGGTGTTTGCCAGTCATCACCTGGCCAGTGTTTATCCGCCGGCCGCGCAGTATCAGCAGGTTGCCAGCGGCGTGCTCGCCATGAGCCTGCCCAAACCGGTGGACAACGGCGTGCTGTGGTTTCGCCCCGAAGTCAAAGAGAACATCAACTGGAGCGGTGACCCGCGCAAGCCGCTGGACCTGGAAAACTCCGACGCCGGCCTGCGCCTGCGGCCGCGTACCTCGTTCGAAATCTGGAAGGTCGAGATGGCCGGGATCTCCACCAAGTGGAGCCACGGTGATCTGTTTGCCGCCAACGACCTGCGTCGCTCGGCGCTGGAAAACGATCTGGCCCGCCAGGTACGCCGCGAGCAGGAAGCGGTGCGCGCGCGCGACGAGCTGGTGGCGGTGGTGTCCCACGACCTGCGTAACCCGATGACGGTGATTTCCATGCTGTGCGGCATGATGCAAAAGGCTTTCAGCTCGGACGGGCCGCACACGTCGCGGCGCATCTCGACCGCCATCGACACCATGCAGCAAGCCGCCGGGCGCATGAACACGCTGCTGGAGGATTTGCTCGACACCTCGAAAATCGACGCCGGGCGCTACACCATCGCGCCGCAGAAACTCGATGTCGCGCAGATGTTCGAAGAGGCGCAATCACTGCTTGCGCCGCTGGCGCTGGACAAGGACATCAGCATCTCGTTCGAGGCCGATCCGGATCTGAGCATTCATGCCGACCCGGAGCGGCTGTTCCAGGTGCTGTCGAATCTGGTCGGCAATGCGATCAAGTTCACCCCGCGCCTGGGCACGGTCGATGTGTTTGCCAAATCGGTCGGCGATGACATCGTCTTCACGGTACGCGACAGCGGCGAAGGTATTCCCAAGGACCACTTGCCGCATGTGTTCGATCGTTACTGGACGGTGAAGGAAGGCAATCCGACCGGCACCGGGCTGGGCCTGTACATCACGCAGGGCATTGTAGAGGCCCATGGCGGGCGGATCGTTGCCGAGAGCGAGCCGGGGCAGGGCAGCGAGTTCCGTTTCACTGTGCCGCGTCTGGACTGAAAAGCGGATCAGCGCTTGGGTGGCTGCAGCATGGCCACCCATTCGGCGGCGAATCGATGGCAGTCGCCGGGCCAGCGCGCCGTGAGCAGTTGACCGTCGCGCACTACAAATCCTGCTTGTGGTGCATGTGCGCAATCGCGCTTGGCGATCAGCGGCCCGCGTATGAAGTCGGATTTGCTGGCCAGCGCGGTCTTCACTTCCGCTTCGACGGTCTGCTTGTAGGTGCGGTAGTAGCGCCCCAGCCACGCAGCTGTCATCAGCCACGCCGGCATCTCCATGGTTGCCGCGAGTAACGCCGTCACCTTGCGCCCGAACAACACCGAACGCCCGGTGTCGGGATCGAGCGTCCGCGCCAGCAACAGCACGCCATGACACACCGCCGCCACCGGTTTTTCGGCCTTGAAAAATTGCAGGGCGATCTGCTGGGCCTGATTGGATTCCAACAGCGTGCGCATCCCTTTGGCATGACCGCCGGGAATCAGTAAACCTTCGAACAGGGACGTGTCGACATCGGCATACGCCAGTGGCTGCCTGAACCCATTGGACTCGGTCATCTGCGTGTAACTGTCCAGATCGGCCTTGCGCGTCATCAGCATCGAATTCAACAGACCGAAACCGATGTCCACCAATCGTGAATCGGCGTGGGCAGGCAAGCCTTGCGGCGTGGCGAAACGCACTTCCATGCCCGCGTTGCGCATTGCCTGCCAGGGCACGCTGCTTTCGGTGGGGTCGTAATCGGCGGAGGGCAGCAGAATCAGAATCATCGAGGGCAGACTTCCTGGTCAAAAGTGGTCGCATAGCCAGAGCGTAGTGGGTCTGCGCGAGCGGGGGTAATTTCCTTCAATACCGTCCGCTGTGCGCTGGCTACTGTGAGCGTCTTGTTCCTCGATTTGAAGCAGGTGTGCGATGAGTCTGATTGTGTCGATGGCGGCGTTTGCCCTGGCCGCGTCCATTACCCCGGGGCCGGTGAATATCGTGGCGTTGAGTTCGGGGGCGCAGTTCGGCTTTCGTGCCAGCCAGCGGCACGTGGCCGGGGCGACGCTGGGGTTTGTATTGTTACTGGTGTTGATGGGGCTTGGTCTTCACGAAGTATTGAGGTTGTGGCCGTCGCTGACCCGTGTGGTGCAACTGGCCGGAGTGGCGTTTCTGCTGTTCATGGCCTGGAAACTCGCCACCGATGACGGTCGATTGAATGCCGGAGAATCGGGCCGGGCACCGTCGATGCTCTACGGTGCGGTGATGCAGTGGCTCAATCCCAAGGCGTGGCTGGCCTGCGTGGCGGGGATGGGCGCATTTGTCGCCGACGGCGAGGCGCGGCTGGTGTGGCAGTTTGCGGCGGTGTATCTGGTGATCTGTTATCTGTCGGTCGGGTGCTGGGTGTATGCGGGGACGTTCTTGCGCGGCTATCTCGGTAATCCGGCAGGGATGCGCTTGTTCAACCGGGTGATGGCGTTGTTGCTGGCGGTGAGTGCGGGCTATTTGTTGCTGCCGTAAGCGTGGCGGGCCTTGGGTTTAAAGGTGTTTAAGGATGCTTCCGGCAAGCCACAACACCTTGCGCCATTGCCTACGCATCCGCCAGAATCCGCCGGCTTGTGCGCCTTTGGGTCGAGTTCTATCGTGTGTCGGTCGCTGATGAATCAGCGATCGGGTTTAGCGACTCGTATCATAAATAGGTGCATCAGCGCTCCATGCTTTGTCGCAGACTCAATGTCTGCAACTCCGCTATGGTGGCTGTATGCGGGAGACCCTCGGGTCTGCCGGGTGCCTATAACCGGTTCGCTAACCTGCGTACAGCCGCCTCCTTCCTGTTTAGCGACAGTTCCGGGCGGCTCCACTCTTATAGGAGCTTCACCATGATCAAACCAACACCCAACCCACCCGAAGCCGATTCAACCTCGCCCTACGAAACCCTCGATTCCAAGAAGTTCCACGAAGCGGCCGAGCGCGCCCTCGATCACTACCTCAATCCGCTGCTCCCCAGAAAACCGCTGCTCAAACCCGGCACCCGCTACCTCATCGCCCCCGGTATCGACAGCGAAGAACTGCTGGCCGACGCCTGCGAAACCCTGACCTCGGCCAAGGTCATGGCCAATGATTTCGCCGGGTTGGTGGATGGGTCGCAGCGGCATGTGCTGTTGGGGATTGCGCAGTTGATCATGCTGGGGGAACTGGCGGTGAATCGGGTGCTGGATAATCTGGAGGTGGCGGCGGATTCGGCGGCTTGATTCGCTGAAACAAACAAACGGCCTGCGGGCCGTTTGTTTGTTTAGAAATAGCGGATGAACATCATGACCGCTCATCGCTACTGTCAAAGTTGACAGTAGCGCAGCTCCGACCGTTTGGCGCTCGATAGCTTATTTCCGCTGCAACTTGCAATGGTTGCCGCTGAGTCTGCGAAGGAGCGTTGTCCATGAGTACCTTGATTCCGAAGTTTGGCTATTGCACGACACTGGGTGGAACCCCTATTCAGAATCCCGGCATCGCACCTGCTGCCGGGATCCGTATCGGTGCAAAAAACGGCCCCTCCCTAGGGGCTTACATGGTCACCTACAACGGTGGGTCTATTACAGGCCAGTACGACTACTATGGCGTGTTCGATGATCAAATACTCAATCTGAGTCCTGGATCTCACACTCTCGAGTTGCGGGAAAATCTGAGTTTGCCTGTTACAGACTCATGGATCCTGACGGTAACCGACGTGAACAAGCTGCCCGCACCGATCCCCCGCGAGCAATTGAATGACTCCACCGATGACCCAAGCATTATTGATCGGACGAAGCTTGGCTCCAACCCGCTTCAAGTGATCGTGTTGACTGCCGACCCCAGTTTTCAGCCGGGCGATACAATCAACGTCATCTACATCGCCAAAGTACCCGGTAAACCTGATGTGGTGGTCGCCCTGACCGGAACTGTTACAACGGATCAATTCGGACAGAAGGTTCCGTGTATTTTGCAGGTGTCCAACGATCAGGTACCTACCGGGGCGATGGTGACGATTCAATATGATCTGGCCAGAGGTGTGACGCTGATAGGGCAGTCGTATATAGCAACAGCACAAGTCGTGGGTGAGGCCACTCCTGAACTTACGATTGATACGAGCGACATGCTGCTCACCGGCAAGAATTACATTCCCGGTCCCGAGTTCGGTTGGATAAGAAAGGCGCAGTTTCCGGGTACCTTTGAGCAACGTACTGCCACGAATGGAACATCACCCTATAAGTATGAGTCATCCGCTGCTTCAGCCAGTGTGGATAGCACCGGGCTGGTTCAAAGCAAATCCAATGGCCTTGCCCGTATCACGGTGACGGATTCATCTGTACCACCTCAGTCCAAGACTTTTATTGTTTACACCGCAAACGTTTATCTGCTAATGAAAAATTATTCCACCTTGACTGTCGAGCAAGCAGCTGAATGGATCGATTCTCAGGGTGCATTAAGGTTAGAGGCTGATGATCATAACTTTCTCAACTCAAATTACGCGCCAGGGCTCCCCCCACCTGATGCCACTCATTATCACACTGGCGCGCGTAATAATGATTTTCCCGAGTATCCCAATCGGGCATTTGTCTTCAGTGAGCATCGGCTCTCCAATAATGGGGTTTTCAATCAGGGAGTGCATATAATCCCGGATCCTTTATACCCGGCCATATGTCGAAAGCTCACCTGACTTCAAATTCATTGGAAAAGGTGACGCATTAATTTTCCAGTATCCACCAAAGCCCGCGTTCTTCTTCAACTGGAAGCGCGGGTTTTGTCATTCAAATTCAAGCCAGTGCACTCGTTGAATTATGTTGAAGGGACGCAGCCCTGTAGCCATATCGCTCCCACGCTGAGCGTGGGAACGATCAAAATTGATTTGTCAGGCACCCAACACCGGGGTTGTCAGGATTACACCGATCAGGCGAACGACCGATGCGTCAGAAGATGCCGTTCAACTCGCGAAATACATGCGGGGGCATCGGCGTAAACCGACCTGCCCGCAATTGGCTGATGGCATACAGTGCGCTCGCGGTGCGCCCGTTTCCATCGCCGAAGCCTTGAAAGCCGACCACTGCGGCCAGCAAATGCTTGTCGAAGTGGGTATGGCGGGTATCCAGCAATTTCAGATGATCCTCCAGCAACGCGAAACCGGTGATACTGCTGCCATATTTCGCCTCGGTGCCGCCGCCGCGTACTTTTCCTGCCAGGTGCGGTACCAGTCGCCTGTGGACTTCCCGGATAACGGCGGGGTCGGTCAAGGACTGGTTGTTGCCAGCATATTCGCGCAACAGCGCGACGATGTTATCGAAGTCATTATCAGACGTTGATCCGTTCACCATCCATGCGGCGGCCCTGTCCGAGGGTTCGGTATAACCTTTCGGGTTGAAGGCCGAGTCCGGTAAAACGTCGGTCCACGGTGCCTGTCCCAGATCCTGTTTCAGGACATTTTGCTGGTGGTTTTTCATGTAACTGGCTTTTTTCGTTTCCAGCCTGGCCAGGTCGCCCAGGGTGTCGACGTAGGTTTGCACCGAGAACACGGCATTATCGAGTTGAACCGGGTGACTGCCCAGGCGAGAGGAAAGAAGTTCGTCGACGGCCGATCGGCCAATGATTGATTCCAGATCCTTTACATGCGTGTTCTGGAGGGCCGTTTCTTTCACGGCGTTAAACGCCAGTTGTTCCAGTTCTGCCGGTGGCACGCCCTTGAGTGAGGCAATGTTCTTGTCGCTCAGGCGCGTCACAACATCTTGCGCGGTGACGATGCTGTCGCTTTTGAACAGGGCGCGGGCATGTTCCACCGTATCCAGTGACATCCGGATCCGCGATGCCGAGCCAGTGTGGTCGATGGCTTTGAGCAGGTCGTAGCTGTTCGCGCCTGTCAGGTAGCGCAACTGCTGACGGGCCTGACGGGTTGCCGATAGTGTCGAAGCGCTCAGTTTCGAAACGCCGCGAGCGGCCAGCTTGCCTCCACCCTTGAGCAAGTCAGGCAGTCCGCTCAGTGGATTGAACAGGCTCAGGGTGTTGCTCGTCAGTACTCGGGAGGCGGACAGTAGCCGGGTGGTCACTGTTGCGGCTTTGGCGCTGGTACTGGCAATTTTTGCGGGCACGGCGGCAAAGGCGAACACCAGCGCTGCGGCGTCGACCATGCAGTCGACAATGGCGGCTCCCTGTTTCTTGGCATCACCTGACGTCAGGCCTTCCACGCAACCCTTCAACGGGATGATCAGGTTGAGAATGACTTCGAAGATGGCTTCGGTTTTTGCAATGGCTCGCTCGCGCCGGGTTGCTTGCAGGCCCAACTGGCGAATTTCGCTCAGGGTCAGGTACGGATTGTTTTCGGCAATGAACCTGCTCAATGTCTCTTTGCGTGGCGAGCGCAAGGACGGTGTCGGATAGGCGGGGTCCGCGTCTCCCGTCGGCGCCTTCAACTCTCCCAACTTTTGCAGGTAAAACCTGGATTTGATGTTGCTGCGAGGGGCGACGTTTTGCAGATAGGCCTGCAAGTCGACAGGAATATTTTCGAGTTTGCCGGTCTTGGCGAACCGGGTATCCAGATCATCGTAGTTACCAGATACCAAGGGTTCGAAGAAGGTTTCGAGATCCGGGTTGTACCGGCATTCCATTCTCATGGGGAACAATTCAAAGCAGGCAATGGTGTTGTGAGTGAACTGCGCGCAGACGATGACACCATAGCGACCGGTGTCGCCCGGCAATTCAGCGGCGGGGATGGTGACACCTGGTCGACCGGAGGCGGATTCCGCCCGGTAGTCCACTTTGCGCAATGCGTAGATGCCCAGGGCGCCGTACTCAAGAGCTCCGGCATCTGTCGGTGAAACTTGTGAAAGTGCGATTTCCAGATTGTGGGTCAGCGCATCGGTGATCCCGTTGAAATAGTCTGAAATGGCCGATTCATAAAGCTCCTGGACGGGGAACAGTTCGGTCAGTCCCGGAAACACTTCATAGATACTCGTGCCTCGGATCCGGTCCCAATCGCGGGTGTGAAGCTCATCCCCCATATAAAGGTCGAGCACAGAGACTTTTCGTCCGGCACCGCCTCCACTGCCCCGGTGCTTGACCAGCAGTTCGTCGGGATCGCAGTCCGGAACATCGGACGTGAGTTCCCGCCGTGCAATTTGCCGGCGATCAGGCATGGGGCTGGAAAACTTCCTGGCTGCGCTCAATAACTTGTCGAGATGCAGGTTGTATGCAGCAATGGCTCTAGTAATGGACGCCTGGCTTACAGCGTTATCGGCCTCCCGGGTGATGAGTTTGTTCATGACCGCCCAGTTGATCACCGGGTCTACGGCCCCGTGGGATTGCAACGATGAAAGCAGTGGCATGGCTTTCGCCGCCTGCCCGAATCCCAGCAGTTGTTCATAACTCATTTTGCGGGAAACACCGGGGATCAACGCTTCGGCAAGGTGCACGGCCTGGGTGCCGATCACCCAGGCCGGCGTGCCGATCCTGATCTCGGAAGGCCATTGACGGAACACATATTCGGGTGCCATCCCTCCGAGCACCCACTGCGTCACCAAAGGGGCGAGGATTGGATGGAGATCCAGTGTGTCGACCAGATGCTGTTCGAGTTGTATGCGAACGGCGGAAGGAGGGCGCAAGAACAGGTCGCTGGCGTACAGGTCGAAACCGGCAAAGTGGGTATTGGCGACGTCGAGTGCAGGATCCAGGTCGAGCAGCATCGCGGCGATCAACAGCTGTTCGACGAGCTCCGGTGTCGCGGCTGTTGCTGCCGCATCAGGGAACCAACCCAGAGCATCGATATGCATCCTGGCGTGATCCGAATCCCAGCCGGCTATTTCGAGCAATCTTTGTAACCGGTACTCCACGCTGGTGGGCAACTGGTCGGCGGAGGCGCTTTCAAGTATCAAATGGGCGCCGAAGCGTTCTATCAGAAAGTCATAACCTTCCTTCATCGCCTTGTTCACCTCACCAATGATCGCGCGATGTTTGTCTTCGATCTTGAACGGAGAACCGTCGGGGGCGTTCAGCAATTGCCAATAATCGCCATACCTGGGGGCGCCAGGCAGGTTCGAAAAGTTCAGCAGATCAATCAGTCCCCTGGCTTCGTTATCGTTGTTTGGCAGTTGCAGGCCCTGAAAGCGTAACCACTGGCCGACAAGGATCTGTTCTCCGGACGTTACCCAGCCACCACTTGAACGTGCGGCGCTGCCCAGCAGCCTCAAGTCTTGGGTGAAGTCGTTCAAGTGGGCGACATCGGCAGTTATGTCGCGAGGGGAAACATAGTAAGTCCCGGGTTTTTCGCCATGCCCCACGAGGTTCCGATAAGAAAAGAAGAGACGGCTGTTTTGATCAACCAGAAAGATCGCCGTTTCCGGGATGGAGCGTCGACGGCGAACAGCCGCAAAACCAGGGTGCCGGACAAGAATGGCCAGAGAAAGCCGGGCGGGGCGGTGGATCTGGTCAAAGGAGGTGCTCCCGATGTTCGGGGTCAGCAGCCGGTCCCATTCCCAGCCCAGAGTCGTTACCGCATCTTTGTTGTCGATGAAGTGGCTGAGCACTGTTGTAATGTTTTGTTTTTGCTGCGCGTCCAGAGATACCGCAGGTTGAATATCATTTGATTGCATGGAATAAAAAACCGATTGGTACTCAATACTTTGGAGTAATGATTTTGGGTGGTTGGGCTGAGTCGGTTTTATATTAGTGAGTTGTGCGAAATGAAAAATATGGAATGTGTGTTTGGATATTTGTTATGCGTGAAAGTGCAGGCGGGTGCTGTTCTAAAATAATGGTTTTTTGTGATTAGGTGGGTTTGATGATTTTTCGGAAAAAAATACTGTTCGCGAAACATGCATCATACTTGTCTGGTGGTTGTGATGAAGTTGCTGTTCGTGACCGTTTCAAGTTGTTTTCATCCCCGATACTGCCCCGGCGTAGCCGCCAGATGCTGCTTGAACGCCCGCTGAAAGTGCGCCTGGTCAGCAAACCCCGCCTCCAGCGCCACATCGGCAATCAACTGCCCGCGACGCAGACACTCGCGGGCAAACTGAATACGCTGGTTCACCAGAAACGCATGGGGCGTCATGCCGAAGTGCTGTTTGAAGGCGCGGATCAGATAGGACGGTGACAGCTCGGCAGCGGCGCAGATGTCGTCGAGGCTGAGCAGGTCGGTGCAGTGCTGGCGAATGAATTCGGCGGCGCGCTCGAGTTTGAAGTTCGGTTCGCGCAGCGGTTGTTCGATGGGGTTCAGGCGCAGTTGCAGGTCGCTGAAAAACTCCACCGCCGCGCTCTGTTTACGCAGCACGTCTTGCTGCTCGTCGACCAATACCGCGTACAACGCATTCAAGTCGCGAAACAGGCGGGCGTCATTCAAGTGGGTATCGGAAAACCGCCGAAACTCAAGTTCCGCACTGAACCCCAGCTGATGCTGCAGATCGGTCAGCCACGGCGTTTCCACATACAACATCAAATACGACCACGGCTGATCATCGATCGGGTTGCATGCGTGCACATCCCCCGGGTTCATCAGCACCACCGTGCCGGCCGCCACTTCGAACGAGGATTGCTCATGCACATAGGTGCTGCGCCCGGCGGTGATCGCGCCGATGGAAAAGTGCGCATGGGAATGCCGTGAATAGCAGACCTCACGGCCATCGGCGATGGCCCGCGCTTCGATGAAGGGCAGGGCGTCGTCGCGCCAGAAGCGCGGGGCTTGTTCGGGGTTCTTGGCGGCAGCGTGTTTCATTGTTGGGGTTCTCGGCAGGCCAGTGCCCGAGTGTATTAGCTCTGGCCGGCGAAGGCTCGTTCCAGTTCGGCGATGTCGAGCTTTTTCATCCCGAACATGGCCTGCATTGCCCGTTGGGCCTTGGTCTGGTCGGGGTCGGTCATCATGTGCATGAAGGCCACCGGCACGATCTGCCAAGACACGCCGAACTTGTCCTTGAGCCAGCCGCATTGCTGCGCTTCCACCGGCCCGCCGGAGCCGAGGTTGCCCCAGAAATGGTCGACTTCTTCCTGGTTCTGGCAATTGACCTGAAACGAGATCGCCTCATTGAACTTGAACATCGGCCCGCCGTTGAGCCCGGTGAAAGTGTGGCCGTCGAGTTCGAAACTGACGGTCATCACCGAGCCTTCCGGGCGGCCGTGGAATTCCTGGCCGACCTTGCTGTAGTGGGTGAGGGCGGTGATTTTCGAGTGATCGAAGATCGAGCAGTAGAACTTCGCCGCAGCTTCCGCCTGATCGTCGAACCACAGGCACGGAGTCAGCTTTTGAAAGCGTTGCATGGCAGTCATCCTCGGCAGGTTAGACACGCTGGATAACAGCGTAGTCAGTCTGTAGTCGAGCGGTGCTGCCGTAGATCGACAAGTCGGCGAATTTCAGAAATCCCAGCGAGTGGTCAGTTGCAGGCTGCGCGGCTCGCCGTAGAACCCGGTGCCGAAGTTGCCGAGGCCGGTGTAGTAGGTCTTGTCGAACAGGTTCTTGATGTTGAACGTGGTGCTCAGGTGTTCGTTGAAACGGTAGCGGACCATGGCGTCCACCAGGTAGTAGCTGCTCTGGGTAATGCGCACGTTCTGGCCGGTCCCTGTCGGGTCGGGCTGGAACACGTTGCCGAAGAACTCGCTCTGCCAGCTCACGCCGCCGCCCACGGTGAGGTTTTGCAAAGCGCCCGGCAGACGATAAGTGCTGAACACCCGCACGATCTGTTCCGGCGCGGTGGTTTGCAGGATCGCGCCGTAGACCGGATCGCCATTGGCGTCGCGGGTGTGGTTGAGCGCGTAGCCGGCGGAGAGGTTCCAGCCTTCGCGCAGCTCGCCCGTCAGTTCGAATTCGAAGCCTTGGGTGGTTGCGCCCTGTACGGCGCGGTAGACGGACTGGCTGTCGAAACCGCTGACGTATTCGGCGATGTTGTCCTGCTCGATGTGGAACACGGCAAAACTGGCGTTGAGCCGACCGTCGTAGAACCCGGCCTTCACACCGGCTTCCAGGCTGTTGCCCTGCACCGGGTCGAGCACGTGGCGCGAGGCGTCCTTGCTGGTTTGCGGCTGATAGATGCGGGTGTAGCTGGCATACAGCGACCAGGTTTTGTCGAGGTCGTAGACCATGCCGGCGTAGGGTGTGACGACGCCGGTCTGGCGATACCCGTCGCGCACGTCCGGGGTGTCCGGGTCGCTGTAATCGAGGTGGTCGCGGGCGGTGAAATCGCTGACCCGGCCGCCGAGAATCAGCGCCAGATCGTCGCTGGGTTTGAGGCGGGTGGCGAGGTAGGCGCCGGTCTGGCGTTGTTCGATGTGGTCACGGCCGACCTGCGGGATGTCCGGTTTGGGAACCTCGCCACGCCAGTCGAAGAGGCTGCCGTTCAGCGCCGGGTAGACCGAGCCGTAGACCGGGATGTCCTGGCGGGTGTTCATCGACATGAAACCGGCGCTCAACTGATGCTCGCGGCCAAGCAGACTGAAGGGGCCGCTGAGGCTGAGGTCGATGTTGTCCTGAACCTCGTCGCCCTTGAATTTGCCCATGTACAGGAACATGCCGTCGCCGCTGACCGGGTCGGGATTGCCGCCGCTGGCGGAGCCGAGCAGGGTGTCGTGCTGGCGGTGCTTGCGGTCGTAGCTGAGTTTCAGCGTCCAGTCGTTGGCCAGTTGCCGGTTGAGGGAGGCGAACAGCGTCTGGTTGGTGAAGTCGCGCCGGCTCCAGTCGGTAGCCGGGTTGAACGAACGGGAGAAATTCGTTCGTGAACCGTCGCTGTAGAACATCGGAAAACCGGTCCAGCTGGCGCCGCGCGAGCGGGTGTTCTGTTGGTCGAAACCGAGGGTCAGCAGGGCGTCCGGCGTGAGGTCGGCTTCGAGGATGCCGTAGGCGATGTCTCGGGTGTTTTGATAATGGTCGGCGTGGGCGCTGCGCTGCTGATGGACACCGACGAAGCGCCCACGCAGGTTGCCGCTGTCGGTCAGCGGCCCGGCGATATCGGCTTCGCTGCGGTAGTGATCCCACGAGCCGACGGTGCCGCTCAGCGAGGATTTGAACACTTGGGTTGGCCGCTTGCGGATCAGGTTGACCGTGGCCGACGGGTCGCCGGAACCGGTCATCAAACCGGTGGCGCCCTTGATGATTTCGACCCGGTCGTAGGGCGCCATGTCGGTGCTGGTGGTGCCGTAGTCGTAGACGCCGTCGTAGTCGGTATTGACCCCGTCGTACTGGAAATTGGTGATCGGCGCGCCCCGGGCGGAGAACTCCCAGCGCTCGCTGTCGTAATTCTGCACGCTGATGCCGGGCGCGCGGCGCAGGATGTCGGCGATGCCGGTAGCGCCCTGATCGTCGAGTTGCTGGCGGGTGATGACGGTGACCGACTGCGGGGTTTCGCGCAGAGACAAGGGCAGGCCGGTGGCCGACGCGGTCGAGCCGGTGGTGTAGGCGCCGGTGTCTTCGGTGATGGCGCCGAGCTGTCGGCCGGAGACCGTGGTGGCGTCCAGTTCCAGCGGATCTTGCCCGGCCGGCGCGGCCCGCAACACGTAACCGCCCGCGCTCTCCGCTTGGGCTTGCAGGCCGCTGCCTTGCAGCAGGCGTTGCAGGGCTTGTTGTTCGGTGAAGTCGCCGCTCAGGCCGGGGCTGCGTTTGTCGGCCGCCAGGTCGTTGTGGCCGGCGAGGAACACGCCGCTTTGTTCGGCGAAACGGTTGAGGACGCTGACCAACGGACCGGGTGCGATGTTGTAGCGATGAGTTACTGCGCGCAGGGCTTCGGCCACGGCATTCGGCGCGCACAGCCCCGGCAAGGCGCACGCCAGGGCCAGGGTGAAGCGGGTGCGAGCAAACGTGGAGCGCAGCATGGAGTTCCCGAAGGCAGAAGAGGGGCTACTGAGGATCAACCGAACGAGACGGCCAAAAGGGAACCGTGAAATGAAAAATAATCAGCCTCTGGGTCCGACGTTGACCCACCAGCTCAATGTCTTGTCGACCCGGATCGGCAACGCCGCCTCGAGCAATCGCAGCGCCTGATCGGTGTCCTTGAGCGGGAAGGAACCCATCACCGGCAACCGCGCAACGGCCGGATCGCAATGCAGATGTCCCGGTCGATAGCGGCCGAGTTCTTCGATCAGTTCGCCCAGCGGCAGGTTGTCCGCCAGCAGCAGGCCCTGACGCCAGGCTTCGCGGGATGGATTGGCCGGGGTTGTGGCGTGCAACTGCTCAGCGTTGAACGCCAGTTGCCGTCCGGCCTGCACCACTTCGATCTGATCGTTGTGATTGCGCACTTCGACCGCGCCTTCGAACACGTTGAGTACGGTTTGCTGTTCTTCATGACGCACGCTGAATCGCGTGCCGAGGGCGCGCATCCGGCCATGAACGGTGTCCACCAGAAACGCGCGGCCGGGATCTTTCGCAGTGTCGATCAGCACTTCGCCGGCGCGCAGTTGCAGCCGCCGTTGCGTGGCATTGAAACGTACATTGAGGGCGCTGAGGGCGTTGAGCCAGATCCGGCTGCCGTCGGCGAGCGTGGTTCCGCGGGTCTCCCCGGTGCCGGTGGACAGGTCGGCGCTGAGGCGTTCGAAAGTGCCCGGCAACGGTGTGCCGCGCCATGCGACCCAGCCGCTGAGGCCGGTAGCCGCAAGGATCAACAGACCCTTGAGCGACTGACGACGGCTGATCGAAGCGCGCGGGCTGCTGCGCAAAGTGTGGCTGACGGCATGGGCCTCGTTCTCGCCCTGCAACGGTGCGAAACGCTGGCCGACCCGTTCCACGTAGCGCCACGCTTCCTGATGCTCGGCACTTTGCGCCAGCCAGGCTTGCCAGCGCTGGCGTTCGTGGTCGGCGACGTGTTCGTCGTGCAGCTGCACGTACCACTGCGCGGCCTGTTCGAGGCTGGCGTGACTGAGTCGGTTCATGGCCTTACTCAATCAACAGACCATCGAGTTCGGCCTCGAGGATCGCGCAATGCATCATCGCTTGGGCCAGGTATTTCTTGATCATCCGTTCGCTGACGCCGATCTGTTCGGCGATCAGCCGGTAAGGCATGTCGTGCAGTTGCGCGAGGATGAACGCTTCACTGACCCGTTGCGGCAGGCGCGCGAGCATGGCGTCCACTTCGTGCAGGGTCTCGACGATGATTGCCTGTTGTTCCGGCGACGGTTGCAGGGCCGGCGGACGGTTGGCCAGGGTTTCCAGCCAGGTCTGTTCCAGTTGCCGGCGGCGCCAGTGATCGACACACAGGCCACGGGCGATGGTCGCCAGATGCGAGCGTTCATGGACTTCGCCGTTGAACGCCTGCGGACGCTTGAGCACGCGGATGAACGTGTCGTGCGCCAGATCGGCGGCATCCATCGCGTTGCTCAGGCGCCGCCGCAATAGCTCGTGCAGCCAGCGGTGATGGCTGACGTAGAGGTTCTGCACGAGAGAGGTGTCGGCGACCGTCATTCTGAGCAAGCGTCCAGGGCGACCGTTGTCAGCGGTCCAAATAAGAATGGGTCGCGATTAAAGCAAATGGGTCGAAGCTGCGCAAATGATATTGGTTTGCTTTTGGGAGGGGTGTCGGATGTGGAAGTGGATTTGTAGTCTGTTTGACTTCTTTGTTAGTCGTTATGACTAATTCGGTATGAGGTCATATTGACTACGTCATTCTCAAATTGCTGATTCTGTTGGGTTAAAAATCTGGCACGAGAGTTGATACATCCAACGTACCCACTGAACCGATCAGGAGTACGCCACCATGTTCGCTTTCTTCGAAAGTCCGCTGAACGTTCTGCACCTGTCGAGCAAGATCCTCGTCGCCGGTCTGGTGATGCTGCTGGCAGGTATTTACGGCGCCTACCTTTATCAGGGCCACATGCCGATTGCGCTGCTGGTAGCCATGCACGCGATGACCATCATTGGCCCGACGCTGCTGAAAATCGGCTACGTGATGCGGCTCCTGTCTCAATATCGGCTGGGCCGGCATCACGCCGCCGTGGTGGCTTGAACATGCGCAGACTCGCCGATGCACCGCTGTTCAGCCTCGGTTTTCGGCCGCTGTTTCTGGCTGGTGCCGGAGCTTGAACCGTCCGCCGGCGCAGGCCGTCAATCCTCTGCCAACACGCTTGCTGTTGATCGGCAGCCTGCTGATCGCCGTCACCTTCGCGGCAGGCCTCAATGATTCGCCACGACTGTGGCTGGCGGGTTTGTTCGTGCTGACCGGCAGTTTGCAGTTGATACGGTTGATCCGCTGGCATGATCGCGGAATGTGGCGGGTGCCGCTGCTCTGGTCGTTGTTCCTGGCTTACGGCTGGTGCCGTTTTCCAGTCTGGGGCTGGGGCTGTCGGTGGTGCTCTGGTGCGCGGGGTTCGCCCTGTTTTTGCGGCATTCCACCGGGATCCTGCTCAAGCCGAGGCTCTAAGCGTTTTAAGCGCGACGCTCGGCAATCATCAACAACGACTGCGGCACCGGGCTTTGCGGATGCTGCGGCTCGCGCAGGCCGGTCAACTGCAGGCCGGCCATGTCCAGCGCATTCAGCCAACTGGACAGGGTGCGGAAATACCATGGCATCGGCTTCCACTCGCCCTGGAAGCCGTCGAAGGTTTCTTCCCGCCAGCCATCCTGATAATCACCGGCGGCGACCGACCACGGATGCAGCGTCTGGATCACCAGCGCACCGCCGGGCACGAGCAGGGCATTCATCGCCGCGAGCAGCGGAATGATGTCCTGGTGCAGCAGGGAAAAGTTGGCGCAGATCAGATCGTAATCGCGGCCGATGTCGACCTTCGCCTCCACCAGTTCTTCGTAGCTGGCGACATGCACGGGCGCTGAACCGGCCACCCGCGCGGCCTCGACCAGCGTCGCATCACCGTCCACACCGACGGCGTCGAACCCTCGTTCGGCCAGCGCCCGCAACAGCCAGCCTTCGCCGCATCCCAGATCGAGTACGCGCTCCGGCTGACGTCCCATCGCCGCCAGCAGAATGGCCTGATCGGTGACCTGTCGACGGCTCTCGATGGCGCCGCTGCGCACGGCTTCGGTCCAGGCGTGGGCGTTGTGGTGCCAGCTCTGGAGGAGGGTGGATTCAGGCGAGGGCATGGTGAACTCCGACGTCACGGGATGCAGGCAAGGATAGATCAGGTGTAGTCGGCCAGACGAATCCGGTTGCGACCGCTTCGCTTGGATTCGTAGAGCGCGCTGTCACCCTGTTCGATCAATGCCGTGAGGCTGGCCGGTGGCTGATCGAAGACCTTGGCGCCAATGCTCAGGGTGACCGCTTCAGGGGTGATGTACGCCTGCGAAGTCATCTCCTGAAATTGCTCACGCAGCGCACTGCCCAGCACCATGATCTGTTCGTGGGTTGCATTGCCCAGCAGCATCACGAATTCGTCACCGCCCAGCCGTGCCGCCAGTGCGCCTTTGGGCAGCACTGCGCGGATCATCTCGCTGAGGGTGATGAGCAATCGGTCGCCGGCGGTGTGGCCGTACAGGTCGTTGATCAGTTTGAAGTTGTCGATGTCGATCAGCAGCAGGGCGCCGGGCCGGGTATTGGACACTTCATCGAGCAGACGCGGTGCGCGGACTTCCAGGGCGCGACGGTTGTACAGCGCGGTCAGCGGGTCCCGGGCGGCCAGTTCGGCAATCTGCTTTTCCCGGCGGTAGCGTTCGGTGCCGGTCATCGACAAAGCGATCAGCATGATCGCCATCGCGCCTTCCACCAGGGAAATCTGAATGATTTCGCCACGCAGCGACGCCAGATCGATCAGCGTGCCGGGAATTAACGCGATGATCGCCTTGGTGAAATAGAACGCGCCGTGGATCAGCAGCACATAACGCAATTGCACCGCACCGACGCTCAACGATTTGCCGTGCGGGCGCAGCAACAGGCTGGCCCGCAGCATCAACGCGGCCACTAGCAGGGAGTTGGCCATCAGCATGATCTTCGACCACGACGGGTCTTCCGGTAACAGCAGCAACGCCAGCCAGAGCAGGAACATCAAGTACCAGGCCCGCGACAAGCGCTTCTGCGTAAACCGCGCGACCCCCAGCAGAAACAGCCAGTGGGCGACCACCAACAGGCCGTTGGCGAACCAGATGCCGATCAGCGGATAACCGTTGGCGCGCAGCAGGGCCAGGCTCGAGCCGACGGTGATGGTGGCGAAACCGGCGCTCCAGAACAGCAGGGAAGGTTCGCGGATGCTGCGCCATTCGACCGCCAGATAAAGCGCAGCCGCCGCTGCCAGAGCGGTGGAAATGGTGAGCATCGTGAGAGGATCGAGCGCCATGAAAGAACAGGTCTGCCTGAATAGTATTAATGGGCCACGATTGTAAGCGTTCCCCCAGTGGGCTGCTATTTTCACTCACCGGATATTCCATTTTCAGACGAGGTGTTCCGTGGACCGATTGACCGGCGGTTGTTTGTGCGGCGAAGTGCGGATCGAGGCCTCAGGACGACCCTACAGAGTGGGCGTTTGCCATTGTCTGGATTGCCGCAAACACCATGGCGCGCTGTTTGCTGCGTCGGCGATCTTTCCCGAGGGTGCGGTGACGATTACCGGCGAGACCCATGACTATGCGGGTCGGCATTTTTGTCCGCGCTGTGGCTCGTCGGTGTTCGGTCGCAGTGGCGATGAAGTCGAGGTGAATCTCGGCGCGCTGGATGCACCGGATCAATTCCAGCCCACCTATGAGTTGTGGACGGTGCGTCGCGAATCCTGGCTGCCGGCCTTTGCATTGGCCAGACATTACGTGCGCGATCGCGAGGGCGCAGGGCGAACCGAAAAATAGCCGGGGTCAGGCTGGGCGCCTGACCCCGGCCAACAGGATCAGCCGCGAATGAACGCCAGCAGATCCGCGTTGATCGTCGGTGCCTCGGTGGTCGGCATCCCGTGGGGGAAGCCCGGATAAATTTTCAGCGTGCTGTTTTTCAGCAGTTTTGCCGACAGTACACCGGCGTTTTCATACGGCACGATCTGGTCGTCGTCGCCGTGCATCACCAGTACCGGGATCGAGATGCTTTTCAGGTCGGCGGTGAAGTCGGTCTGCGAGAAAGCAACGATGCCGTCGTAGTGCGCCTTGGCGCTGCCGATCATGCCTTGGCGCCACCAGTTCGCAATGATCCCTTCCGATGGCTTGGCGCCAGGGCGGTTGTAGCCATAGAACGGCCCACTGGGCACGTCGCGATAGAACTGCGCACGATTGGCCGCCAGTTGTGCCTGAAGATCGTCGAACACCGATTTGGGCAAACCACCGGGGTTGCTCTCGGTTTTCACCATCAGCGGTGGCACGGCGCTGATGATCGCGGCTTTTGAAACTCGATCCTCGCCATGCCGGGCGATGTAATGAATCACTTCACCGCCTCCCGTCGAATGGCCGACATGCACGGCTTTCTGCGTCCCCAGATGATTGACCACTGCTGCCACATCGTCGGCGTAGTGATCCATGTCGTGGCCGTCCCAGACCTGGCTCGAACGTCCGTGCCCCCGTCGATCATGGGCCACGACCCGGAAGCCCTGGGCGAGGAAGAACAGCATCTGCGCATCCCAGTCGTCTGCGCTGAGCGGCCAGCCGTGGTGGAAGTGGATCACCGGTGCGTCTTTCGGGCCCCAGTCCTTGTAGAAGATCTCGACGCCGTCTTTCGTTGTGACATATCCCATGTTCGCGACTCCAGGAAAGAGTGAAAGGGCAGGTCTTGCGATGACAACCGGATCAACTGTAGGAGCAAAGTCGGCACTTTGGTCGAAGAATTCCCGAACGGTGCGGCATGACCGGTGGTCGCGGCGGCTGGTCGTCGGGTCAAAATGCGCTTAGCTGAAAGGGATAAGCCGAGGCGCGCACAGCCATCGAGAGCCGTAGCAGCGCCCTTCAGAACACCGTGAGTCTGAGGAAGTCCCCGATGCTGACCTTGAACATCAATGGCAAGGATCAGGAGCTCGATGTCCCCGCGGACATGCCGTTGCTCTGGGTCCTGCGCGATGTCGCGCACCTGACCGGTACCAAATTCGGTTGCGGCCTGGCCCAGTGCGGTGCCTGCACCGTGCACGTCGATGGCGCGCCGCTGCGCTCGTGTATCACCCCGGCCACGGCCGTCGCCCATGGCCAGAAAATTCTCACCATCGAAGGCCTGTCGAGCGACGGCTCGCACCCGGTGCAACAGGCCTGGGCCGAGCTGGACGTGGTGCAATGCGGCTACTGCCAGTCCGGGCAGATCATGTCCGCCGCCGCGTTGCTGGCGAAAATCCCCAAGCCCACCGACAGCGATATCGATCAGGCGCTCTCCGGCAACATCTGCCGCTGCGGCACGTACCCAAGAATCCGCGCGGCGGTCAAACGCGCCGCCGACATCGGCTGAGCGAGGGGAGGTGAGTGATGAACAGTCCTGTATCCCGTCGCGGATTTCTCAAGGGCAGTGCCGTACTTGGTGGCGGCCTTGTCGTGGCGTTCGTGGTGCCTGGCGGCAACCGGTTCGCCATGGCCGCCGAGAATGAAGGCAAAGTGTTTGCGCCGAACGCGTTCCTGCGGATTGCAGCGGACAACAGCGTGACCGTGCTGCTCGGCCATTCGGAAATGGGCCAGGGCATCTGGACCGGCTTGACCATGCTGATCGCCGAAGAACTGGACGCCGACTGGTCGAAGATCCGCGTCGAGCATTCCCCGGCTTCGGCCGCCGATTACGGCATGCCGGCGTTTGGCGGGATGCAGATCACTGGCGGTTCGACCTCGACCTGGATGGAATTCGACCGCTACCGACTTGCGGGTGCTACGGCGCGGCAGATGCTGGTTGAGGCGGCGGCCAAGCGCTTCAATGTGGCACCGTCGACGATCCGCACTGAATCCGGCGTGGTGATTGCCGGCGACAATCGCGCCACTTACGGCGAACTGGCAGACGCCGCCGGGCAACTGCCGGTGCCGGATCCGAAGTCGATCACCTTTAAAGAAGCCAAGGACTGGAAGGTCATCGGCAAACCCACCAAACGCCTCGACACCCCGGAGAAAATCACCGGCCGTGCGAAGTTCGGCATGGACGTGCAGTTCGACGGACTGATGACGGCGATGGTCGTGCGAGCGCCTACGTTCGGCGCCACAGTGAAATCCTTCGAAGGCGCAGAAGCCCTGGCGATTCCCGGCGTGCACAAAGTGGTGCAAGTGCCGACCGGTGTAGCGGTGGTCGCCGAGCATTACTGGGCGGCGAAACTCGGTCGTGATGCGCTCAAGGTCGATTGGGACCTGGGGCCGAACGCTGATCTGAGCAGTGAAAAACTGCTGGCGAGTTTCCGCAAACTGGCGGCCACGCCAGGTACCTCGGCGGCGCAGGCTGGCGATGCCAAGGGCAATTTCGGCAAGGCAGCGAAGAAAATCGACGTCGAATACAGCGTGCCGTACCTGGCCCATGCGCCGATGGAGCCGCTGAACTGCACGGTGAAGATCAGCTCAGATAAATGCGAGATCTGGACCGGCACCCAGTTCCAGACGCTGGACCAGATGGTTGCCGGCAAGATCACCGGGCTCAAACCGGAGCAGGTCGAGATTCACACCGAATTCCTTGGCGGCGGTTTCGGCCGGCGGGCCAATCCGACCTCGGACTTTGTCGCCGAAGCGGTGCAAGTGGCCAAGGCTGCGGCGATGCCGGTGAAAACCGTGTGGTCGCGCGAAGACGATATTCGCGGTGGTTACTACCGCTCGATGTTCCTGCATCAGGCAAAGATCGGCCTCGGCGCCGACGGCATGCCGCTGGCCTGGCAGCATGTGCTGGTCGGGCAGTCGATCATGGCCGGCACCATGCTCGAGAAAACCATGGTCAAGAACGGCGTCGACCAGACGTCGGTCGAAGGCGTTTCGGACAGTCCGTACATCAAGGGCCTGGCCCATCATCAGGTCGACCTGCATTCGCCGACCACCGGGATCAACGTGCTCTGGCTGCGCTCGGTGGGCCATAGCCACACCGCGTTTGTCATGGAGTCGCTGATCGATGAAATGGCCACGGCGGCGGGCAAGGACCCGGTGGAGTACCGACGAACGCTGCTCAAGGATCATGCCCGGCATCTCGGCGTGTTGAACCTGGCGGTAGAGAAGGCCAACTGGAAAGCCCCGCTGCCGGACGGTCATGCGCTGGGCGTGGCGGTGCACGAATCGTTCGGCAGTTACGTGGCGCAGGTGGCCGAGGTGTCCCAGGACAATCTGGCGATCCGCGTGCATCGCGTGGTCTGCGCGGTGGACTGCGGGATTGCGGTGAACCCGCAGAGCATCGCGGCGCAGATGGAGTCGTGCATCACTTTCGGCCTGGGCATGGCGCTGCACAGCAAACTGACGCTTAAGGACGGTCATGTCGTGCAGTCCAACTATCACGACTATCAGGTGTTGCGCCTGAACGAAATGCCGGTGGTCGAGGTGCACATCGTGCCGAGCACCGACAAACCCGGCGGCATCGGCGAGGCCGGTGTGCCGCCCACGGCGCCGGCGGTGGCCAACGCGGTGTTCGCCCTGACCGGGCAGCGCCTGCGGGAACTGCCGCTGCAACTGTCGGGGGTGTGAGATGAAACGACATTTGTTGTTGGGCACGGTGATTCTGCTTGGGCTGGGTGGTTACGCCTCGGATCTGTTCGCTGACGATCAGGAAGCCTTGAAAGCTTTCGGCACGGTGCAGAAAGTCTTCCAGAGCCCGCGCTGCCAGAACTGCCACATTCCCGGCGATTCACCGTTGCAGTTCGACGCTGGCACGCCCCACGCGATGAACGTGGTGCGCGGCATGGACGGCAAGGGCGCCGCCGGTTTGCCCTGCGCCACCTGCCACGCCGAAAGCAATCCGCCGGCCAGTTACGGCCCCCACGCGCCACCTGGCGCGCCGCACTGGAGCCTGCCGCCAGCCGCGCACAAAATGGCCTGGATCGGTCTGCCGCCGGATCGTTTGTGCGCGATGATCAAGGATCGCAGCAGCAACGGCGATCGGGATTTCGCTGCACTGATCAAGCACGTCAGCGAGGACAAACTGGTGCTCTGGGGCTGGAATCCGGGGGGCGGGCGCGCGCCGGTGCCGGTGCCGCACGATATCTTCGTGACCCAGTTCAAACTGTGGGCCGATGCGGGCGGGCCCTGTCCGGTGGCCGGTGGATGAGAAGTTGAGTCATTGCTGATTCGGTCTACGCTCAAGTGCATCGACGACAAAGGAGTGTGTGATGCTGGTACCCGGCAAACCCGCCAATGAAGCTGTCCGTATTCAAGCGCTGCAGGACCTGAAGCTGCTCGACTCCGCACCGGAAGAACGCTTCGACCGGCTGACGCGACTGGCCAAGCGTCTGTTCAACGTGCCGATCGCGCTGGTCACGCTGGTGGACAAGGATCGGCAGTGGTTCAAGTCCTGCGTGGGCCTGGACGCCACCGAAACTCCGCGGGACGTTTCGTTCTGCGGCCACGCGATCCTCAAGGACGAACTGCTGTTGGTGCCCGATGCTCGCGAGGACGAGCGCTTTCACGACAATCCGCTGGTGATCGGCGCTCCGAACATCCGCTTCTACGCCGGTTATCCGCTGACCGTGCCCAACGGCAACAAGATGGGCACGCTGTGCCTGATCGACACCCAACCCCGCGAACTCGACGACGAAGAGCGCGACCTGCTGCGTGATCTGGCGGGCATGGCCGAGCAGGAACTGATGGCCGTGCAGATGGCGAGCATGGATGAGCTGACACTGCTGTCCAACCGTCGCGGCTTCAAGATGCTCGCCCAGCACGCGCTGGATGCCTGCGCGCGCCTGGAAAAACCGGCGACGCTGCTGTTTTTCGACCTCAATGACTTCAAGCAGATCAACGATCTTTATGGGCACGCCGAGGGCGACAGCGCGCTCAAGACCTTCGCCGATGTGCTGCGCATTGCCTTTCGCGAGAGCGATGTGGTCGGGCGTCTGGGCGGCGATGAATTCGTGGCGTTGCTGACCGGCTCAAGCCATGTCGAAACCACGGCGATCATGGCGCGACTCAAGGAAATCCTCGAAGAACGCAATGCCACGTTGCACCGCGGTTATGCGATTCGCTTCAGTGTCGGCCAGATCGAGTACGACCCACGGCGGCATGACACCGTGGACAAACTGCTGGCGGATGCGGACGGGGCGATGTATGCGCACAAGCAGGCTTTAAAGCGTTGCTAGTGCCGGCCTCATCGCGAGCAAGCTCGCTCCCACAGGAGGCGAATTTCAAAGGGTGGGAGCGAGCTTGCTCGCGAAGGCGTCTGTACTGGCACTGCTATTTGGCAAACAACTGCCCGATATCCTTGAACGCCTTGAACTCCAGCGCATTGCCGCACGGGTCAAACAGAAACATCGTCGCCTGTTCGCCCACCAGTCCCTGAAATCGAATCCCCGGCTCGATCACAAACCGCGTGCCCAGCGACTTCAAACGCTCGGCCAGTGCGTGCCATTCCTCCATCCCGAGCACCACACCAAAATGCGGCACCGGCACGTCATGGCCATCCACGGCGTTGGTGTGCGCCGCTTCCTGTGAAGCGTTCTTCGGCGCCAGGTGAATCACCAGTTGATGGCCAAAGAAATTGAAGTCGACCCAGTGATCGCTGGAGCGACCCTCTTCGAGTCCGAACACTTCACGGTAAAAATGCCGGGCGGCGGCGAGGTCGTACACCGGAATGGCCAGGTGGAAAGGGCTGAGTGACATAGGCGCGGTCTCTATCAAGGGTTGGGGTGAACTGAGTCTAGCGCTGTGCTTTTCGATTGAAAGACGATAGTTTTTGCGCCGAGCTCAAATTATTTCGATCAGTCGAGGCGCCTATGCTGCGTGAACTGAAAACCTTTCTGGCAGTGGCGCGGCATGGCACGTTTGCCGCCGCAGGCCTGCATATCGGCCTGACGCAATCGGCGGTCAGCGCGCAGATTCGTAATCTGGAGCAGGCCTTGGGCGTGCGTCTGTTCGATCGCACCGGGCGGCAGGCGATCCTTAATCCGGCAGGGCAGCGGGCGGTGCCGATGGCGCAGGAAATGCTCGCCACCTTCAGCCGCATGGCGATCAGCGAAGATGTCAGCGAGTTTCGCGGCGAGCTGAGAATCGGCGCCGTGGCGACTGCGCAAACCGGGCTGTTGCCTCAGGCGTTACTGCGCTTGCGGCAACAGGCGCCAGGTGTGGAGCCGAAACTGGTGCCCGGCGTGTCGCTGAATCTGTTGAGCCAGGTGGACGCCGGGGAAGTCGATCTGGCGATCATGATCAAGCCACCGTTCGAATTGCCCAAGGAGCTGTCGGCGCAGGTGATTCGCCGCGAGCCTTTTGTGCTGATCGTGCCAATAACGGTCGAGGGCGATGATCCGCTGCCACTGCTGGCCGAGCATCCTCACGTGCGTTATGACCGCAACTCGTTTGGTGGACGGCTGGTGACGCAGTTTCTGCGTGAGCAGCGGATTGATGTCCACGTAGCGCTGGAGCTGGATGAGCTGGAAGCGATCGTGAAGATGGTCGAGTGCGGGCTCGGGGTTTCGTTGCTGCCCAGAGCCGGGCTGTGGCTGGAGCATCCGCTGAAGGTGAGGGTGATCGAACTGGGAGAACTGACGTTCTATCGGGAAATGGTGGTGTTGCAGCGTTACAGTCAGCGCTCCCAACCGATTCAACAGTTGTTCGCCCGTTGCCTGGAATCGCAGGCATGAAAAAGCCCGCTAACAGGCGGGCTTTTTATCGGCAGCGCGAAGATTACTCTTCGATGTTGCCCATGGCGGTGGTGTTGAAGCCGCCGTCCACGTACATGATTTCACCGCTGATGCCCGACGCCAGGTCGGAGCACAGGAAGGCGCCGGCGTTGCCGACTTCTTCGATGGTGACGTTGCGGCGCAGCGGGGTTTGCGCTTCGTTGGCGGCCAGCATCTTGCGGAAGTTCTTGATGCCCGAAGCGGCCAGGGTGCGGATCGGGCCGGCCGATACGCAGTTGACGCGGGTGCCGTCCGGGCCCAGGGAGCCGGCCAGGTAACGTACGCCGGCTTCCAGCGAAGCCTTGGCCATGCCCATCACGTTGTAGTTCGGCATGGTGCGCTCGGCGCCCAGGTACGACAGGGTCAGCAGGCTGCCGTTGCGGCCTTTCATCATTTCGCGACCGGCTTTGGCCAGGGCCACGAAGCTGTAGGCGCTGATGTCGTGAGCGATGCGGAAACCGTCACGGGTGGTGGCTTCGGTGAAGTCGCCGTCCAGTTGGTCGCCCGGGGCGAAGCCGACGGAGTGCACGATGCAGTCCAGGCCGTCCCACTTCTTGCTCAGTTCTTCGAAGACCTTGGCGATTTCTTCATCGCTGGCCACGTCGCACGGGAAGCACAGCTCAGGGCTCGAACCCCAGCCCTGTGCGAACTCTTCTACGCGACCTTTCAGTTTGTCGTTCTGATAAGTGAAGGCAAGCTCAGCGCCCTCGCGATGCATGGCGGCAGCGATGCCGGATGCGATGGACAGCTTGCTGGCGACACCGACGATCAGTACGCGCTTACCGGCGAGAAAACCCATGTGTTGCTCCTCTTTCAGGTTATTGCGCAGTGGCTGGTGCCAGGAAAGCGGCCTCCAGCAACTGCTGTGTATACGGATGTTGGGGGGCGGCAAAGATACTTTGCGCGTCTCCCTGTTCGACCACTTGGCCATGCTTGACCACCATCAGCTGGTGGCTCAGCGCTTTCACAACAGCCAGGTCATGGCTGATGAACAAATACGTCAGGTTGTACTTGGCTTGCAGTGAACGCAACAGCTCCACTACTTGCCGCTGAACCGTCCGGTCGAGGGCCGAAGTCGGCTCGTCCAGCAGGATCAGCGCCGGCTTGAGCACCAGGGCCCGGGCTATGGCAATTCGCTGCCGTTGCCCACCGGAAAATTCATGGGGGTAGCGGTGCCGGGTTTCCGGATCCAGACCTACCTCCTTCAATGCGGCAATAATTGCCGCCTCTTGCTCTGCTGCGGTGCCCATCTTGTGGATCCGCAGGCCTTCACCAACGATGTCATTCACGCACATCCGCGGGCTCAGGCTGCCAAACGGATCCTGAAACACCACCTGCATCTCCCGGCGCAATGGCCGGACTTCGCTTTGCGTCAGGCAGTCTAGCTGCTTGCCTTCAAAACGGATCGCACCCTGGCTGCCGATCAGCCGCAGGATTGCCAGGCCGAGGGTGGATTTGCCGGAACCGCTTTCCCCCACAATCCCCAGAGTTTGACCCTGAGGCAGGCTGAAGTTGATGCCGTCCACTGCCTTGACGTGATCCACCGTGCGCTTGAGCAGGCCTTTCTTGATCGGGAACCAGACTTTCAGATCCTCGACTTCAAGCAGCGGCGCCCCGATTTTATTGCTCGCCGGGCCTCCGCTGGGCTCCGCGCCAAGCAGTTCCCGAGTGTACGGATGCTGCGGCGAACGGAACAGCTCTTCGCACGATGCCTGTTCGACGATGCAACCGCGCTGCATGACACATACACGATGCGCAATTCTTCGCACGAGGTTCAAATCGTGACTGATCAGTAACAGCGCCATGCCCAATCGAGCCTGCAATTCCTTGAGCAGGTCGAGGATTTTCAGCTGAACGGTCACGTCCAGCGCGGTGGTCGGCTCGTCGGCGATCAGCAGTTCCGGCTCGTTGGCCAGGGCCATGGCGATCATCACCCGCTGGCGCTGGCCACCGGACAATTCGTGGGGCAGGGCCTTGAGGCGCTTGTGCGGCTCGGGGATGCCGACCATCTCCAGCAACTCCAGAGTACGCCTGGTCGCGACTTTGCCGGTCAGGCCCTTGTGGATGCCCAGCACTTCGTTGATCTGCTTCTCGATCGAGTGCAGCGGGTTGAGCGAGGTCATCGGCTCCTGAAAGATCATCGCGATCCGGTTGCCACGAATGTGACGGATGGTCTTTTCGCTCAGCTCCAGCAGGTTTTGCCCGGAATAATTGATGCTGCCGGCCGGATGCCGCGCCAACGGGTAAGGCAGCAGGCGCAGGATCGAATGCGCCGTCACCGACTTGCCCGAGCCGCTTTCGCCCACCAGCGCCAGGGTTTCGCCGCGCTTGATGTCGAAACTCACGCCTTCGACCACCCGTTGCACGCGATCACCGATGCCGAATTCGACGGCCAGGTCGCGGATTTCGATCAGATTGTCCTGATTCATGTCACTTCCTCGGGTCGAAGGCATCGCGAGCGGACTCGCCGATGAACACCAGCAGACTCAACATCAGCGCCAGCACCGCAAACGCGCTCATGCCCAGCCACGGCGCCTGCAGGTTGGATTTGCCCTGGGCCACCAGCTCACCCAGCGACGGACTGCCGGCCGGCAAGCCGAAACCGAGGAAGTCCAGCGCGGTGAGGGTGCCGATGGCGCCGGTCAGGATGAACGGCATGAAGGTCATGGTCGAGACCATGGCGTTGGGCAGGATGTGGCGGAACATGATCGCGCCGTTCTGCATGCCCAGCGCTCTTGCTGCGCGCACATATTCGAGGTTGCGCCCTCGCAGGAACTCGGCGCGGACCACGTCCACCAGGCTCATCCACGAGAACAGCAGCATGATCCCCAGCAGCCACCAGAAATTCGGCTGGACGAAGCTGGCGAGGATGATCAGCAAATACAGCACAGGCAAACCCGACCAGATCTCCAGAAAGCGTTGGCCGGCCAGATCGACCCAGCCGCCATAGAAGCCCTGCAAGGCGCCGGCGATCACGCCGATGATCGAACTGAGCACGGTCAGGGTCAGGGCAAACAGTACCGAAATCCGGAAACCGTAGATCACCCGCGCCAGCACGTCGCGGCCCTGATCGTCGGTGCCCAGCAGGTTGTCCGCCGACGGCGGGGCGGGGGCCGGGACTTTCAGGTCGTAGTTGATGCTCTGGTAACTGAACGGAATCGGCGCCCACAGCACCCACGCGTCCTTGGCCTTGAGCAGTTCGCGGATGTACGGGCTCTTGTAGTTGGCTTCCAGCGGGAATTCGCCGCCGAAGGTGGTTTCCGGGTAGCGCTTGATCGCCGGGAAATACCAGTTGTTGTCGTAGTGCACCACCAGCGGCTTGTCGTTGGCGATCAGTTCGGCGCCGAGGCTTGCGCCGAACAGGATCAGGAACAGCCACAGTGACCACCAGCCACGCTTGTTGGCCTTGAACAGTTCGAAGCGCCGGCGGTTGAGAGGGGACAGGTTCATCTCAATGCTCCCGGCTGGCAAAGTCGATGCGCGGATCGACGAGGGTGTAGGTGAGGTCGCCGATCAGTTTCACCACCAGCCCCAGCAAGGTGAAGATGAACAGGGTGCCGAACACCACCGGGTAATCGCGGTTGATCGCCGCTTCGAAGCTCATCAGGCCGAGGCCGTCGAGGGAAAAGATCACTTCCACCAGCAGCGAGCCGGTGAAGAAAATGCCGATGAACGCCGACGGGAAGCCGGCGATCACCAGCAGCATCGCATTGCGAAATACATGGCCGTAGAGCACGCGGTGGCGGGTCAGGCCCTTGGCCTTGGCGGTGACCACGTACTGCTTGTTGATCTCGTCGAGGAAGCTGTTTTTGGTCAGCAGGGTCATGGTCGCGAAGTTGCCGATCACCAGCGCCGTCACCGGCAGCGCCAGGTGCCAGAAGTAATCGAGGATCTTGCCGCCCAGGCTCAGTTCATCGAAGTTGTTCGAGGTCAGTCCGCGCAACGGGAACCAGTCCAGATAACTGCCGCCGGCAAACACCACGATCAGCAGAATCGCAAACAGGAATGCCGGAATCGCGTAACCGACGATGATCGCGGAGCTGGTCCAGACGTCGAAATGACTGCCGTGTCGCGTGGCCTTGGCGATCCCCAGCGGGATCGACACCAGATACATGATCAGCGTGCTCCACAGCCCGAGGGAGATCGACACCGGCATCTTTTCCTTGATCAGGTCGATGACCTTGGCGTCGCGGAAGAAGCTGTCGCCGAAGTCCAGCCGGGCGTAGTTCTTGACCATGATCCACAGCCGTTCCGGGGCCGACTTGTCGAACCCGTACATCTTCTCGATTTCCTTGACCAGTGCCGGGTCCAGGCCCTGTGCACCCCGATAGGAGGAGCCGGCCACCGACACCTCGGCACCGCCCCCTGCAATGCGGCTGGTGGCGCCTTCGAAGCCTTCGAGCTTGGCGATCATCTGTTCCACAGGGCCGCCGGGCGCGGCCTGGATGATCACGAAGTTGATCAGCAGAATGCCGAACAGGGTCGGGATGATCAGCAGCAGTCGCCGAAAAATGTACGCCAGCATCTGATTACTCCGTGCCCACAGGGTCGGCTTGCAGTTGGGTTTCGACTTCTACCGCAGGTTTCGCATCGGGTTTGACCCACCAGGTGTTAATGCCGATGTCGTACTTGGGGGAGACTTTCGGGTGGCCGATGTGGTTCCAGTACGCCACGCGCCAGGTCTTGATGTGCCAGTTCGGGACCACGTAGTAACCCCATTGCAGCACACGGTCGAGGGCGCGGGCGTGGGCCACCAGGCTTTTGCGCGAGTCGGCGTTGATCAGGTTCTCCACCAGATGATCGACCACCGGGTCCTTGAGTCCCATGGTATTGCGGCTGCTGGGCTTGTCGGCGGCAGCGCTCATCCAGAATTCACGCTGTTCGTTGCCCGGCGAGTTGGACTGCGGGAAGCTGCCGACCATCATGTCGAAGTCCCGCGAGCGTACGCGATTGACGTATTGCGAAACGTCGACACGGCGGATCACCAGGTCGATGCCGAGGTCACTGAGGTTGCGCTTGAACGGCAACAACACGCGTTCGAATTCGGTCTGCGCCAGCAGGAATTCGATGACCACCGGTTTGCCGGTCGCGTCGACCATTTTGTCGTCGACGATTTTCCAGCCAGCCTCTTGCAGCAACTGATACGCCTCGCGCTGTTGCGTGCGGATCATGCCGCTGGCGTCGGTTTTCGGATTCTCGAAGGCTTCGCTGAACACCTGCGCCGGCAGCTTGCTGCGGTACGGGTCGAGGATCGTCACCTGTTCTGCATCTGGCAGACCGGTGGCGGCCATTTCCGAGTTTTCGAAGTAACTGCGGGTGCGCGCATAAGCGCCGTTGAACAGTTGCTTGTTGGTCCATTCGAAGTCGAAGAGCAGGCCGAGCGCCTGGCGTACCCGCACGTCCTGAAACACCGGGCGGCGCAAATTGAAGACGAAGCCTTGCATGCCGGTCGGGTTGCTGTTGGCAATCTGTTCCTTGATCAGCCGCCCCTCGGTCACCGCTGGCACGTTGTAGGCGTTGGCCCAGTTTTTCGCGGCCATTTCCAGCCAGTAATCGAACTGCCCGGCTTTCAACGCTTCCAGTGCCACTGTGTTGTCGCGGTAATAGTCGGTGGTCATCACATCGAAGTTGTAGAAACCGCGATTGACTGGCAGGTCCTTGCCCCAGTAATCCTTGACCCGCTCATAACGCACCGAGCGTCCGGCCTTCACTTGGGTGACCTTGTACGGGCCGCTGCCCAGCGGGATTTCCAGGTTGCCCTTGTTGAAATCCCGATCGGCCCACCAGTGTTTCGGCAGCACCGGCAACTGACCGAGGATCAGCGGCAGTTCGCGGTTGTTGGTGTGCTTGAACTTGAACAACACCTTGAGCGGATCTTCGGCGATCACGTCCTCAACGTCGGCGTAGTAGCCGCGATACATCGGTGCGCCATCCTTGGTCAGGGTCTGGAAGCTGAAGACCACGTCTTCGGCGCGGATCGGATGGCCGTCGTGAAACTTCGCTTCGGGACGCAGGTAAAAACGCACCCAGCTGTTGTCCGGGGCCTTTTCGATCTTGCCGGCGATCAGGCCGTACTCGGTGAACGGCTCGTCCAGGCCCTGTTTGGCCAGGGTGTCGTAGATCAGGCCGATATCTTCCGCCGGCACGCCTTTGCTGATGAACGGGTTGAGGCTGTCGAAACCGCCGAAGCCGGCCTGGCGGAAGATCCCGCCCTTGGGCGCGTCGGGGTTCACGTAATCGAAATGCTTGAAGTCGGCGGGGTATTTCGGCGGCTCGTTGTACAGGGTCACGGCGTGTTGCGGGGCGGCACAGGCCAGCCCGGCGAACAACAGACCGCAGGCCTGCACAAGCAGGGTGCGAACGGCGTTCATTGACCTTTCTCCGAAGATTTCAGCCACCACGCGCTCAGGCCCAGGGTGTAGGGCGGCGTGGTGACGAAGGCGAACCGGTTGCGGTACGCCAGACGGTGATAATTGAGGTACCAGTTGGGAATGCTGTAGTGCTGCCAGAGCAGCACGCGGTCCAGTGCCTTGCCGGCGGCGACCTGTTCATCGCGGGTGCGGGTGGCGAGCAGTTGCTCGAGCAGATGATCGACCACCGGGTTGGCGATGCCCGCGTAATTCTTGCTGCCCTTGACCCCGACCTGGCTGGAGTGGAAGTACTGCCACTGTTCCAGCCCCGGACTGAGGGTCTGGTTGAGGGTCATCAGGATCATGTCGAAATCGAACTGATCCAGACGCTGTTTGTACTGGGCGCGATCCACCGTGCGCAGGCGCGCGTCGATGCCGATGCTGTTGAGGTTCTCGATGTACGGCTGGAGTATCCGCTCAAGATTCGGATTGACCAGCAGCAGCTCGAAACGCAGCGGCTGGCCGGCGGCGTTCTGCAGGCGCTGGCCGTTGAGCTTCCAGCCGGCCTCGGCCAGCAGTGCCAGGGCCTTGCGCATGGTTTCCCGGGGAATGCCGCGCCCGTCGGTCTGCGGCAGCGTGAACGGCTCGGTGAATAGCCGCGCCGGCAATTGATCCTTGTACGGCTTGAGCATCAGCCATTCATGGCCGACCGGGAGGCCGACGGCGCTGAATTCGCTGTTGGGGTAGTAACTGGTGGTGCGCTTGTAGGCGTCGCTGAACAGTGCGCGGTTGGTCCATTCGAAGTCGAACATCAGGCCCAGGGCTTCGCGCACCTTGATATCGGCAAAGGCCGGGCGCCGGGTGTTCATGAACAGACCCTGGCTCTGGGTCGGGATCTGGTGCGGGATCTGCGCCTTGATCACGTCGCCGCGACGGATCGCCGGGAAGTTGTAGCCGTTGGCCCAGTTCTTGGCCTGATGCTCGATATAGATGTCGAACTCGCCGGCCTTGAACGCTTCGAAGGCCACATCGCTGTCGCGGTAGAACTCGACTTCCATGCGGTCGACGTTGTATTTGCCGCGATTGACCGGCAGGTCCTTGCCCCAGTAGTCCTTGACCCGCTCGAAAATCAACTGCCGACCCGGCGTGACCGAGGTGATGCGGTACGGCCCGCTGCCCAGCGGCGGTTCGAAGGTGGTGGCCTTGAAGTCGCGACCCTTCCAGTAATGCTGGGGCAGCACCGGCAATTCGCCCAGACGCAGGATCAGCAGCGGGTTGCCGCTGCGCTTGAGCACAAACCGGATGCGCTGCGGATTGAGGATGTCGACCCGCAGCACTTCCTGAAGGGCGGTGCGGTACAGCGGATGACCTTCCTTGAGCAGCAGGCGATAGGAGAACGCCACGTCGTACGCGGTGATCGGCGTGCCGTCGTGGAAGCGCGCTTGCGGGCGTAGATTGAACACGACCCAGCTGCGATCTTCGCTGTACTCCACCGATTGCGCGATCAGGCCGTAACTGGAGGCCGGTTCATCGCCGGACGGCGAATACTGCCCGGTGCCGACCATCAACGGCTCGTTCAGCTCGTTGATGCCGTACTGCAGGAAATTAGGAGTGGTAACCGGGCTGGTGCCCTTGAAGGTGTAGGGATTGAGCGTATCGAAGGTGCCAAACGCCATCACCCGCAAGGTGCCGCCCTTGGGCGCTTGCGGGTTGACCCAGTCGAAGTGGGTAAATCTGGCCGGGTACTTGAGCGTGCCGAACTGCGCATAACCGTGGCTTTCGGTGATCGTCGCGCTGACGGGGGAGCTCAAGGCCAGGCTGATCAGGAGCAGGAGGAGGGGACGCTTCAAGTCAGATCCGATCCAGGCGGCTTGGGCTTTGTGGGCCGTACAGTAACAGCTTGTATGGACAGGAAAAAGACAGGGGCTTAATGCGCGGTTAATTGTGGGAGCTGCGTGCGCCGATCTACGGAAATATCAAAAAATGACAGGCGAAAAAAAGCCCCTGAAATTCAGGGGCTCCTTGTCAGTGCGGCTGGTAGACCGTGAGCATCTGCCCAGGCTTGAGCGCCTTGCCGGCGCCCGGATTCCAGCGCTTGAGGTGCTGCATCTCGACGTTGAAGCGCTTGGCCACCACGTACAGCGTGTCGCCGCGCTTGACCTTGTACTGGGTCTGCTGCTTGCCGTCGTCCTTGTCTTTGGTCTTGCTGCTGGTCTTGCTGTTGGCAGCGATGACCGTATTGATGCGCCCGCCAGTGTTACGCGCAGGCGTGCGTTTGGTGGTGTCCTGCATGACCAGGGTCTGGCCGACCTTGAGGTTCTTGCCGGTCAGCTTGTTCCAGCGTTGCAGGTCCTTGACCTCGACCTTGTTGGCCTTGGCAATGGAGCCGAGGTTATCGCCACGCTTGACCCGATAGGCACGCTTGGCCTGTGCGATTTCGCTCGGATCGGCGCCTTCGAATACCGGTTTCAGCGAACGCGGGCTGATCAGCTCTTCAGGACGCATGGTCTGCAGGCTGGCGGTCAGCAATTGCGCCTTCGAGGTCGGCACCAGCAGGTGCTGCGGGCCGTCGATGGTAGTGCGCTGCTTGAAGGCCGGGTTGAGCTGGAACAGCTCGTCTTCGTCGATGTTGGCCACCGCCGCGACCTTGGACAGGTCCATGCGCTGGTTGATTTCGACGACCTGGAAATACGGTTCGTTGGCGATCGGGTTGAGGTTCACGCCATAGGCTTCAGGCGTCAGTACCACTTGCGAGAGCGCCAGCAGTTTCGGCACGTAAGCCTGGGTTTCTGCCGGCAGCGGCAGGTTCCAGTAATCGGTCGGCAGGCCGAGCTTTTCGTTGCGCTCGATGGCGCGGCTGACCGTGCCTTCACCGGCGTTGTAAGCGGCCAGTGCCAGCAGCCAGTCACCGTTGAACATGTCGTGCAGGCGAGTCAGGTAGTCCATTGCCGCAGTGGTCGACGCGGTGATGTCGCGACGACCATCGTAGAAACGGGTCTGGCGCAGGTTGAAGTAGCGCCCGGTGGACGGGATGAACTGCCAGAGGCCCACCGCGTCGGCACGGGAATAGGCCATCGGGTTGTAGGCGCTTTCGATGACCGGCAGCAGGGCCAGTTCCAGCGGCATGTTGCGTTCTTCGAGGCGCTCGACGATGTAATGAATGTAGAGGCTGCCGCGTTCGCCGGCGTTCTCGAGGAAGGAAGGATTACTGGCGAACCACAGGCGCTGTTGCTCGATGCGCGGGTTCACGCCCAGACCTTCCTGCAGCTGGAAACCGCTACGCATGCGCTCCCAGATGTCCTGAGGCACCTGCGGGCTGGGCTTTTCCGACAACCAGATAGGCTTCTGCTTGGCTCGCGCAGCAATGTTCGGCGTATGCGTCGCTTCAGTCTGCGGAGCATGGCTGGAACAGCCCGCCAGTGTGGCGGACACAGCCACCGCGATGGCTTGCGCCAGGCGGGTCAGTGCATCTGAATTGACGGACTTACGTATGGATGACGACATTGGCTGGAAGTAAGTTCCGGGCAAAAATGTCGGGCGATTCTAGAAAGCGCACCCCCTGCGGTCAACCATTCAGAATTTTCCTCCCCGCTGGCGACTGCCCTAGAACTTGTCTTTCCATGCTCGCAGAGCCGCAAAAACCTCACTCGGCGCCCGGTTTTGAGGGCCGTTCCGTTCGTCCACTTTTTGTGTAACTAATATTTCACTGGTGCGTAAAAACGGGTTTGTGAGCTTTTCCAGCGCAAGGGTCGAGGGCAGGGTCATGACGCCGCTCGCACGTTGCTGGCTGACTTTTTCCAGACGGGCGGCGATGTCCGGGTTGTCCGGTTCCACGGCAGCGGCGAATTTCAGATTGCTCAGGGTGTATTCATGGGTGCAGTAGACGAGCGTGTCTTCCGGCAGCGCCGCCAGACGGCTCAACGAATGGTGCATCTGTTGCGGTGTGCCTTCGAACAGTCGGCCGCAGCCGGCAGCAAACAGGGTGTCGCCACAGAACAGCAGGCCATGGTGGTAGTAGGCGATGTGTCCCAGGGTGTGGCCGGGCACGGCATAGACGTCGAAGTCCCAGCCGAGCACGCGCACTGTGTCGTTGTCCTTGAGGGCCACGTCCCGCCCCGGAATGCTTTCGCTGGCCGGTCCGTAGACCGTGGCGCCGGTGACCTTTTTCAGCGTCTCGACACCGCCGACATGGTCGTGGTGATGGTGAGTGATGAGGATGTCGCCGAGCACCCAGCCCGGATGCGCGTCGAGCCAAGCCTGCACCGGGGCGGCATCCCCCGGATCGACCACCGCGCAACGCTGGGTGGCATGATCCTGTAACAACCAGATGTAGTTGTCGGTGAAGGCGGGCAGGGCACTGATCTGTATCATCGTCGAATTCGCCAAGCGGGTAACATTGGCGCATCTTAGAGGTTCCTGGCGTGTTGGAGAATGCAATGATCGATAAAGCGTTCGCTCAGGCCGATCCTGACTGGCTCGCGCTGATCGGTGCAGCCCGTGAATGGCTGTCCGGCCCCCTCGGGCAATTTCTGCTGGACGAAGAACGGCGCATGCTCGAAGACGAGCTGGGGCGGTTCTTCGGCGGCTATCTGGTGCATTACGGCCCGTCCGCCGAGACGCCGCCGTCGGCGCCACAGGTGCAGCGCAATGTGCGGCTCGGTGCGCCGCTGCCGGGCGTGGAAATCGTCTGCGAAGAACAGGCCTGGCCGTTGAGCGAGCACGCCGCCGATGTGGTGGTGTTGCAACATGGCCTGGATTTCTGTCTTTCGCCCCACGGTCTTTTGCGCGAAGCGGCCAGCAGCGTGCGCCCCGGCGGGCATTTGCTGATTGTCGGCATCAACCCCTGGAGCACCTGGGGGCTACGCCATGTGTTCGCCCATGACGCGTTGCATCAGGCGCGCTGCATCTCGCCGTCACGGGTGGCGGACTGGCTCAATCTGCTGGGCTTTGCGCTGGAGAAACGCCGCTTCGGGTGCTATCGTCCGCCGCTCGCGTCACCCAAGTGGCAGGCCCGTCTGGCCGGCTGGGAGCGCAAGGCCGGTGACTGGCAACTGTCGGGCGGCGGCTTCTATCTACTGGTCGCACGCAAGATCGTGGTCGGCCTGCGTCCGGTACGCCAGGAGCGCCGCGAGCCGATGGGCAAGCTGATTCCGCTGCCGATGGCCAAGGTCAACCGCCGGCGCATCGAACCGTAAACCTTCTTTTATTTGTGGCCGGGTCAATCCCGGCCTCGGTCATTGTCGATCCGTGATCGGCGAGGCCACGCATTTTTCTGGATAGACAGGCATGAGCGAAAGCGTCGATAGCGTAGAACTGTTCACTGACGGCGCCTGCAAGGGCAACCCCGGCCCGGGCGGCTGGGGCGCCTTGCTGGTGTGCAAGGGCGTCGAAAAGGAGCTGTGGGGCGGCGAGGCCAACACCACCAACAACCGCATGGAGCTGCTCGGGGCGATTCGCGGCCTGGAAGCCCTCAAGCGTCCGTGCGAAGTGCTGCTGGTGACCGACTCGCAATACGTGATGAAAGGCATCAACGAGTGGATGGCCAACTGGAAGAAGCGCGGCTGGAAAACCGCCGCCAAGGAGCCAGTTAAAAACGCCGACCTCTGGAAAGAACTCGACGAGCAGGTCAACCGCCACAAGGTCACCTGGAAATGGGTTCGCGGCCACATCGGCCACCACGGCAACGAACGCGCCGACCAGTTGGCCAACCGTGGGGTGGATGAGGTTCGCGGTTACAAGCAGAGCTGAGTCCTTGCGACTGAAACACTCCCGGCGAGCGTGTTAACATCGCCGCTTTTGCACGATTGACCCGTTGAGAGCTGAACACTGATGGCCACCAGATCCGTTTTGATCCTCTCGATTGTCAACGCCTCTGTAAAAAATATTTTTTTGCCCCCAAACCCCCGCGTCCTCTGACCCCCAGAGGCCCAGCTTCTCCTGAAAAACCTCTGAATTCGTAAAAAGTGTAAAAAAGGGCCCTGTTTGGGCCCTTCTGTTTACGTTTTATTCTGAGCCTTCGATTTGCCTGCCTGCACGCGCGCTTGGATACCTGCCTGACACACGCCCGCCCGCTGCCTGGCTGGAGACGGATCAATCACCCGTCCTACGATCATTCAGGGCCGCGAGATCAATCCTCCAATCTGCTCTCGCCCCAGCCAATGTGCGGCGAAATCGTTTATAAGCGAAGGCAATAACAGAAACGGTGCGATACGGAGTAAGCTCCTGGTTCGGGCTCTAGTGGTATTAATTTTTTGCTTGAGGTTCAGGCGTCATTTGAGCCAAAGAGCATGCTTTTTAATGCGGCAACATCAGGGGAGCTCGCTAGTTGAATGGATGTCAGCGAGCTTACACGATGCTTGAGGTTTTCAATATCGTCCAAGAGGTCGAGAATGTCTCCGATTGAGTTGATACGCTCCTGATCGAGTTTAATATCTCTGCTTGTGGAGTACGAGCGCATTATTAAATCATTCAATGAATACGTTTGCTCGTATTTTAAAACACGCTGGAAATCAATTTTTTTAATGTCTTCCTTTGTGAGTGTCGCGTATATCATGGAAAAAATATCTTCTTCATCACCCATGCCATTCACAAGCTTGGTCAGCACGCTTTTTAGTTGGTGTTCCAGCTCTTGCAGGCTCACTTCGTACCTGGGGTGAACTCGACCGTTATAAGTGAGGGAAAGCAAGTTTAGGTTGTTTAGGGTGCTTAGTAACGAATAGGCTAGATAGTTGGCGTCAAATTCCATAAAGCGCCGGAATTTGCTTTTTTTGATATTTTCCCATTGGCTGCGTTTTACTTTTCGGTACGCACCGTATGGGATGGTTTCGTTTGAGTGCCCAAATTGAACTTCGGTGCTGTCAAGGTAATCATTGATGTAACTTGCGAAATCTGCCGCAATTGCGGATGCTGCCTTGACTCCAGATGTAAAAGCAATTTTTTCGTCGGTCAGGTTACTTTTTTCCATCAGACTGGAAAAATGTTCATTGGCGTCCGTTATTAGTGCTATTAGAGTTCCAGTTTGTCGTTCTAATATGGTGTCAATTTTTGCTTCTAATGATGAAAGTGTTGATTTGTTGGCTTCGAGAGCGAGTTTTAATTTTTCGGATGCGGCACTGATGGAAATGAAACAGTATTGTTCGAAGCTTATAAAAATCTGGGGCGAAAAATAGAGATTGGAAGACGCCTCTAGAGATTTAAGGTTGCAGACAATTCGACCCAAGTTATCGCGAAGCTGAGTTCCATCAATGGAATATCCGTCATTATCTAGTTTGGCTTGAAGCTCGGGCGGTATTTTTACTGTTATATGTTTTTCGGTATCCATTTCCAGATCTCGCGTCGAATGAGGTAGAAAGGTGGTTGTGATCCACCAGTAAAAAGAGTTCTTAACCTATAAGATGATGCCAGCAGCTAGACGTAACCTTTCTTGCTTATCGGCAGGAATTTTAGACATGTCACTTCTTGAGCGCATGGCATATGTACTTTTATGGTCAGCTGATCACTCATGTTCTGAATCCGATCCGCTCTGGGCGGTTGCTAGACCGATTTCAGCAGGAAATGCCTTGGCCATCATTTTTTCCACGACAGAATCCATTGTTCTTGCCGTGGGCGATGTGAGAAAAGATTTGTTTACAACTACGTCATCGTATTTAACAAAGTCTTTAGGGTTTGGCCGCTTAGCCTTGGCTGACGTTTTGAAGTACGCTTTGATAATGAACTGACTTCCAGGCTGAAGATTCCAGTAATCATCGAGATTTTTCACGCTTGCCGGGAACAAAAAACGTACCCAGTTTTTTCGCCAGTATTCATTTTTTGAATTTTTCTTTTTAATTGGCGCGAAATCTTTAAGCACCAGAAGGATTAGCGGGATTTCATATTCTTTCAGATGGTGATAACCCCAGATCTTCCTTTCGTCTGCGAAATTCAGAAGCTCAATGAAATCCTCGACTTTTGCGTAACCAACGTAGTCGCGAAATTGGAACCAGTGAAGATGCCAGCGCGAGAAAAAAGACTCTCTGAGTGCAGATGCGATCTCGGCGCTGTATGAAGCAGGGATCAGCACTTCATATTTTGCCCTGCCTCCTTCTTTAATTGGGCAAGGATGTTGTTCGACGCCTAAGACAGGGTTGTGACTAAAGACCTTGGTGATTTTGCTTGTCCCTGACTCACCCTTGATATGAAGGTCTTCCCTGCAAACCGGACATCTTACCAGAGGGCGTAAATTTGGTCGGTTGGAGGCATCCAACAGCGAGCCATATTCAGCACGGTAGCCCTCGACGGTGATTGGCTTTCCAGTGCGGCTGTCTTGAGCTTGATGCATATCCCTATCTCACAAAAAATCAGATAGTGGCGTTGCGCTATGAAAAATTCAACCAGTTATTGTTGGTCAACAGGGGGTCAGCCTCTGAATGCTGGATTGTCTCGCGAGTCTAGGCCGGCGGCCCCATGGCTCAATCCCAGCTGGTAATAATGTCCAGCGATTGACGCGCAACTGAGCAGGCTGCCGACAGATATCTGGTCAGGTACGACTCCGATGAATATACGTTTGCGTGACTTTTTGACATTTTGCTGCAGGCGATAAACACGATAAAACTGTGATTGATTGAAGGGAGATTTGGCGGCTTCTACCTCCCAATCACAGTGCTCTCGAAGTACGGAGTTGATTTGATCTTCGTTTAAATCAATTTTTTCGGTCATGGTATATGCTCCTTTTTAATACTTTGCAGTGGGAGCAAGTAGCTTGTAAATGTTCTTTAGGTACTATCGCTGCTATCATGCGGCGGTGAGGCTAGGCGATACCAAGGTTCCCACCTTGCTTCACATATTTTTTGCAATGTCTGGCCAATAAACGTGCCTGTTCAAACAAAATCTCCCGAAAGCGTCCACACCGTGCTCTGGTGCTCTTCAAAATTACCACCGATCTCCAGTGACGCCTTGCTGAGCTGAGCTTTCAGGCCGGCATTGATGCCGAAGTCTTCAGTGTATGTCAGGGTCAACGAGAATTTTTTGAGGCCGTGCTTTGTCCGGTTATTGGCAATCGCCTGCCACATTGGTTCAAAGGGATACCAGGCCAGGTCGTCCGGGATGGTCGGCGACGCATGCCCTTCAAGGGTCGAGGTAAAGAGTAATCGCGAATTGTCACTTCGTGTATGCCCGGCCTCCATGGACGCTGTCTCACCTGTAGCCGCAAATGCACCTGCCAGATTTGCAGCGAACTCTTGCCCCCATCCTTTGACGTGTTCTGCCTGGATGTTCGATGCGCCGAGCGCAGCCAGCAAGCGAATGACCTCTGCGAATTTGTGTTCAAAGGCAAATCTATGGAATCCCGCTAGCGGGAAATACGTTGTTTGCTTCGCGGGGTGCTTTGCATAGACCAATCGCTCTTGCGGGTGGCCAGGAGGAAATTGCAGATCGCAGGCGCGCTGTGCACTGATTACTGAAACATTATCGATTTCTGCAATCGTATTGAGGACTTTTTCCAACGTTTTGGAGGTTGCGATGGAGAACCAGTCCAGTGGGTTCTTTTCACTTAAAATCGTTTCCCTAACGGTACGTAAATGCCCCGAGATTTTGTGCTCGACCTTGCCGTCCTTTGAGACAATGATTAGCTGATTGTTCAGCGAATTCTGACCGTTCACAGGTTTTCCTTGTTGATTTCAACTCTTTACACCCAGCCGCCATCAAGCTCGGATGGGGGAGATATTCTATTCTGTCGGCGTGCTTTCTTCGATCTTTACGCAAGGATATCCAGAAGTCGGGCACCTCGCCGGTATCGCAGGCTAATTGACCCTTTAATTTCTACTTTTACTGGGCGCCGTAATAGGCAACGGAGCAGAAAAGGTACCCGATTTCCTGGCGCGACTCGTCGCAGTGCTGCGAGTTTCGATTTGAAGACGCCATGCTTCCAAAGCCTGGATATCCGTGAGCAATTCATCCGGATCAGGTACCGCTACGTCACCTGCCATTGCCTTGTCATGGGCATAATTGGAGCACTTGCTCATGCCAGCAGTTACTTGCAGGTAGTCATTGTCATCAACGATGACTCCAGATAGACGCTGGGTTTCTACACCCTTGCGGAATCGTAAGACGACACACCTTAAAAGCACCTCCTCGACTGCACGTTCCCATGCCATTCGAAGTAGGAAGTATGCCTCGACGGTTTGTCTGCGGTGCTCGTCCTCTTCTCCCGATCTGAAAAGCTTTGCTATGTGCTGTTGCCGCACCTTCAATGATCCGATGCGACCAGTCGTATTTTTGCCTTCAAATGGCAGCTCCGGCGTTGCGACACCATAACCTTCAGCACTTTGTGCGATGCTTTGGGTCATTGCGGTGACCCCAGTCGAATCTGCTTGCTCCGCTAAAACACAAAGGAAGTAGATGTCGTGGGTGAAAACGACTACCTGTCTGCGCGCCGCTTCTTTGACTAACCTAGCCGCGACACGCTCGCGACGCCGGTGATCCAGGGAGGAAACCGGGTCATCCAAAATGATGCCTCCTGTGCTTTCATCGAGCCCTACCTCGGCCAAAAAGGACGCTAATGCAATGGCTCGCTGTTCACCTTCACTGAGAAGGTCTTTCGGATTTCGACTCTGCGGCAGATCCAACTTGAGCTTGTGCAGCATTTTTCCGCGCCCTGATCGACTCTGGAGGGCAACCTGGAGACCTCCCACACCTAGCGCTTTGAACTCGGCATTAAGAGCGTCCTGGAGTGACGTGGAGATTACGGTCTCACCAATCTGAGTGGCTTTGGTTGAGATGGCATTTGTCCGAAGCGAGGTGATGCATTTGGCCAAAAGGGCCACGTGGGTCATTCGGGAAATGGCGTTTATGACTGCGTCTTTTACCTTGCTCAGCAGCACGCGTGCTTCCAGTTCTGCATACGCCTGCTGAAGTTGAATTCTTACCACCTCATCGGACGCCTGCTCAAGGTTGAGAGCTTGTTGATTGAGTTGGTTTACCAGTGCCTGTAATCCAGATGAGGGATTTGACGGGGGAGGCGTGATACCTATCCAGTTGTTGGACTTCACAGCGTCAACCAATTGGTCACGACGCTCCCCTAATGCACGCTCATACTCCCGACAGTCCGCCGCGACCTTTGGAGCCAGTACGTGGATTTCCGCATGCGTGGCCTCATCGAGTCCAATCGTCACATCCAGTGTTGTAAGCGGTGTGTATTTCTCAACCATCGCTTTACGGCGGGAGCGCGACGTTTTTTCAGCCTCTTGTTGGATGAACTCCTCAAAGCGAGCCAGTCGCGCGGCGCCATCATTGAGCGTTTGCTGGCAGAGTGGACATGGGCTGTTCGGGTCGAGCGATATGAAGTCCTGACCTGGGTGGGATTCGAGAGCGAATTTACGGGCTGCGTCGAAAAGCTCCCGCCAGGCATCACCACCAGTGCCTGGTAGTAGGTTTTGCTGTTCTTTGAATTTATTCGCGGCGAGTTCCGCCGCCGATTTTGCTAGTAGATAGTCCTCAACCGATTGCTTGAGGCCTTGTTCAACGTCCTGGTCAACGTGTGGCGATTTGTTCAGGGCGGTGCCGGCAACTACAGATATACGTTGTGCCAGTCGCCTCAACTGGTTGGCCTTTTCTTTGGGATTATTTTCCTGGAGGCTCTTGCCAATGGTCGTGTGCTGGGTGAGCTCGTCTTCTGAAAGGGTGCCGAGCGTTTGAACAGTATCTGGATTGGTCTTGGCGGAGAGAGCGGCAATCATCCTTCCAACTTCGGTCTTGCCTTGCATCGGGGAGAAGGCAGTGAGGTCAACGGAGTACTCTCTCTGCTCCTGCTCGATCGCCGTTTTTAACTGTTGCTGGAGCACGGCGAGTCGTTCAAAAACATCCAGACCGTGAGGGACATAAGAGTAGTCGGCTTCGTTTACCAGGTATGCATTTGCACAGCGGGAGTCAAAAATTGAAAGGCTGGAGAGTTCCGGCGGCGCAGGCTGGTTATCCGTCCACAGCACATCGATACCGACACCATTCACGCTAATGCTAAAGCTGGCCCGGGCATTGGCATCCACTGGTAGGGGATGATTGGCATTCGGGTAGATTGTTTCTGACTGATCCCGCGCTCGACATGCTCGTTTCAATACTCGGGAGTACCCTGATTTGCCAGAGCCATTCCCTCCGTAAATTACAGTCAGCCCCTGCGGCGCGAATACCAGGCTGTGTTCTGGCGCAATCGCGTTGACGTTTACAAGATTTTTGACTGCAAGCAGTTCGATGTGAGTTGTTGGTTTTATTGCAGCGGGAATCTGATCCTCATTCAGTGGGGAGGCGATACGTCCCTGCGGGTCGGTGATTCCATGAGCTGCCTTGAGCAGGGCGAGCACATCCTCAAAGTCCTGTGGGGTCAAAGAGTCCTGCCTCAGCAAGCGTCTCACACAGTCCCCTTGCCAAGCGGGCAAACTTTTCGACCAAATCAACACTTCCTGCAGAACTGACATGAAACCTCCATTTCCATGCGATACCGTCCAGCTCTAAGCTTTTGGTTTCGCTCTGGTTTCTATGTAGGTGACCAGCAAAAGCATGGTGAGTAGTTCGCGCTGTGATCGAACCTAATCCACATAAGTTGTGAGTCTAGCTTGTTCAGTGATGATGACTTCTCGGATACTCCATTCTCTTAAATTAATTTCCAAAAATACTCACAATGCCCTAGCGAGGCTGACTTGAGACGAAGTGATTATCTGCAAGGTGACGTTGCGCGATTTTACAAATGGCTATCCCAGCGATTGAGGGGGTGCCCTATTCATTTTTCGATCACGGGATATCACAGGCAATATCCAGCGTTGTATGACGCATTGAACGCATACAGGTGGCCACCGAGGGAGGTGTCTGGTCGACCGAATCCTGATGGCAGTTATCCCTACATGCACCCAACGGTGCCTACCTTAGTGGCAAACAGTACGTTGGCCGCCAATTCGGAAGTACTTGAGATTATCCAGAAGGCATTACGAACTGCGTACGCTGAGGCACCCGCGTCGAGCAGCGCGCTTGCTGGGGCAGTGGCAGCCACGCTCCACTGGGGCGGCGTTTATACGAGAACTAGACATGGTGGTAACAAGCCCTGGCTTGCTCAAAATTACGTGAATTTGTTCTCCGTCCTTCAAAATGTAGTGAAGGATCATGCCCTAGGAGACGATGTCAGCGGGGTTGCCGCGTTGCGCTTTAATTCCGGGATGACGAAGATATACTCGCTCCTCATAGATGATTTCATTATCTATGACAGCAGGGTCGCTGCGGCGTTAGCTTGGTTGGCCCTGAAATGGTGGACGGTTATTGAAGGTAAGCCGCAAAACCAGATACATGAGCACCTTCGCTTTCTATGTCTCCCAGGTAACGGAAAATCACGGAAACTTCGTAATCCTGCGCCTTCAGTGTTTACGACCCACGCGACCAATCCCTATGAGCACTACAAATGGAACGTGCGAGCTAACTGGTTGCTACATCATGCTCAGGTGCTGGCAGGTAAAAAAAGCCGCTTCAGTTCATTGCGTGAGGTTGAGGCGGCGCTGTTTCAGATGGGGGAGAGAGTGGTTTAAATTAGCGAGAGATCGAAGAGCTACGATTCAAAAAGAGTTGTGTGGTTACCATTAGATCCTTGGTCGCTACGCTAAAAAACTCAGGTTGGTGATCGAGTAAATGAAGCTGGGGTTCGTAGCAAACGGGGCCGTTCGGGGAGAAATACGGTGCAGCGCTCTTGCTCCGCGCTTCCATCTTTAAGCAAAAAAATGGTCATTCGGAAGTGCCTGCACTTCTCCCCAGCCTCGCGATCCCCTGCTTGATATGCCCGGCATTCTCGCCAATTGTGTCCAGCGCAACCCGAGCATTGTCACAAGCCTCAGATGACCCTCGCTTCTCCTCCAGCAGCACAAGTTCCATCAGCGCTGCTTCGATGGCCAGTTGATTTTCGTACAGTCTTGCCAGTACGTCGGGAAGGGAATATTGCTCGGCCATGACTCGACTCCGTTCGGATGGAGAGCAAAAGCATAGCAGTGGTTCGAAGACGGCCTGTATTGCCTGGCGGGCGAGGTCATAGACAAGAAAGAGCAAAAAACTCAGTCCAAGCGATTCCAATGGCGCTGAACGGTGGTTTTTGCCATCCCCAGCTTCATTGCAACCTCAGCCCGCGAAAGGCCTTGCTCCTTGAGCACCCGGACGGCCTCTCGCGCTTGGGTGGCTGCAGTAACGCGCGGGTGAGGGGACGGCTCCATTTTCATTGGGATCGAACCCTTCAACAGCTTCAGCGATTTCAGATCCCTTTCAGCATTCTTCAGGATCTCGCCGGCGCTCAAATCGTCCTGCACTCCACATACGATTGCCATTAGCGCAACAGGACTGATCTCCAGCGCGTCGGCAAGCTCAATGATGGCCTCCAGGCTTGGTGAGGTCTTCTCATTCTCGATGCGGCTGACATGCGATTGATCGACCTTTTGGCTCAGCGCTTGCTGCGTGAGATCACGTTGGGCTCGCAAGAGCTTTAAGGTCGCGGCAAATGCGGTGCGGACAGACATTTTTCCGTTCCGTAAAAACAGAGCTGTATGCCGCGATTGCCATGATCCACTCAAATGTATATATTCATTCTGGTGGATCTGACGGCTCGTTAATGCAGCGACACGCTTTGGAGGCTCGGCGACGTGACAGCCGTTAGTCATTCAATTTAGCTGTAAATCGAGATCAAGATCGGGAGACAGATCGAATCTGTGCAGCGAACGCTCATCAACTGAGCCTCTGCTCCAATGCTTCGCCTAGCCGTGCTGTGTACACCAAACATAATGCATGTACGGCGCCCATCCGAACGCACGGCGGGGGCGGACGTGCGAGAACCACGAACCTCTATTTTTAGTAAAGAAGGGCGGTCTGAATGGTCGATGGTCTCGGCGAGATTTTGCGTGATAGGAGCGTTGCTCCCCTGGTGACAGTCCGGCGTGATGATTGATCAACAGAGTCTTTCATGTGTCCCGGCAGCCGTCGCTGTGGCGATGGAAAAGGACTTCGGAGTGCCCGTTACGGCGTACTTATTCGCCGCCATCGACAGTCCACCTGTTCTGATGGGAACGGTTTACGGCGATACCACTGGGCGATTTCGCGAGGGAACCAGCATGCGGACGTCGAGGATCATAGGCGTGCTGTTCATCGATGGTTATTCGCTATTCAGAACCATCGCCGGCAGCCTCTACGTGGTGGTCAGTTGGATACCTGGAGGAAGCAATATTTATATGAATCGCGTTTATCACTGAGTATTTTTTGGCTAGATGCTTTTTTCAACAACTCGCTGCGGCAATCAGGTTGGCGAGGGGTAAGGGCACTGTGAAAGAGCTCCTCTTCGCGTGCAGGGTAGAGCGGTAGGTTTGATTGGCAATGGAAAAAATGAGCGTTACAGATGTTGAGTTGTTGGGGGATTTGTTTTTTGGGCCGGCCACCGTCTTGGGTGGTTCAGGGTTAGACGACGGGGCACTGAAGCAGGCCGCAATGGAATCATTCCCTGAAAAGCGCAGCTGCGTGGTGCGTGAGTGGATGCTCCTCGATTTGATGCTTGAGGATGAGTGTCAGCGGGAGATGAGGGGCCAAGGGTTAGTACCTACCATCCTGTACACCCAAAATCTGGTGTTCGACAGCGCCCAAAAACTTCCTGAGCGAGGCCTATTCAGAACGCATTTTGCGACCTCTGTAGAAGGTTGCTTCTTCGAAACGACCGATACGGTTTTCGTACTCGCTGGCAGAGGCAGTCGTAAGTATGCAAGTCTTTGTGCAATCAGCGCACTGGACTTGGCCATTAAGATGCAACCGATACGCTAAGCCAAGCAAGCGCATCAGTTTGAACGCAACGAGACAATTCGACACTTTCAGGCAAGCAGACAGCACGTCCAAACAGGGTACAACGTAAGCGGGACATTGACCGTGATGACCATGACACCGTCGGGTCGGAGGACGGGCATTTCCGACGACTCGGACTTCACTCTGCTGGTGTCCTTCCGATGCCGCGCGGATACGAACTGAGCGACGCTGCGCTAAAATCGCGCGATGTGAACAAGTGATCAGGTCTATTCGATGGATGAAGCAACAATCTCTCGCCTACAGTGGCTGGACGAATCGGCCAGTGATCACGGTTGGAACAATCGTGAAGAAATTAACGCGAGCGTGAGATGCATCTGCAGCGCCTGTGGACAATGGTCAGAACCCGCCAACATCACAAGGTGGTACAAAGAAAAGCACGCCTGTTGCCCCTACTGTGGGCTGACCGGTGTTGTGGTTGGCTCAGAGTCGGGACTGCCGCTTGAGGAATACGAGAACTGCCGAATTCCTGAGTAGCGCAGCCCCATACAATTCGCTCGTTGGAAAAGCCCAGAACCCGCCATAAAGCGGGTTCTGTCGTTTATGAAACATAGGAAAACCATGATTTGCATTCAAAGGCCAATGGATTCATTCGAGCCAATCCCGAAGAACGGCCCGAAGCATTTCCTGAACGAGTGCCTGCACCATTTTTTCAGCAAGAAACTGGGCTGCGGATTTGAAGCGGCTCTTGTGTCGCATGGGCATTTCCTTCTCCAATGATTGAAATTTCAACAGGGCTATCGAAGCAACAACTGTCAGAGCTGTTGACGTCATAGCGTGTTGAACAGATGCAATGGTGAAGGCAAAAAAAGCCTGCTTTTGAGGCTGGTTTGCATGGTTTTTACGTCGAGCATGGCTGCTCTAGAATCAAATCGCTTCCAGGTTTTTCACTGAAGAAGTTGATTTGTTCAGGTGACTCACCAGAGCCTCACGCAGCGTCTCCAAAGCATCCTGCAGACGCCGCTTCTCTCTCGGATCATCTCCTGCCGGCACAAAGCTCTCGCAATGTCTGATCAGCGCCTCACAGTCGTTTGCATTCAAATCAAACTCGATCATTTTCAAACCACTCCCGGTGCGCTTTGAGATGTGCCATTTCCCGTACCCATAGTCGTAAAAAGCGTCGCCAGTCACTTGCGTAGCTTCCTTGGGGTAAACGGGTTGAAAGCATGCTGGCGGCTTCAAATCTTGCGTGCCAAGGTTGGGGTATGTGCTGATCCAGGACGATCACAAAAGAATGGCCATCAGTGCCTTCGATTCGCGTCTCTGGAACGGCCTCACGAAGCTCATCTAGCGACATGGCGCCGGAGAGTCCAATAGGATTTTCCAGATCCTGCCGGTCGATTTCAGCCAGTGTGGCCAAAAGTGCTTTGGCTTCTGCTGCGCCAGATTGCAGAACTTCCAGATCCCACAACGCTTCTCTACGGTTTCGCTCGCGCAGCCAAAGGGCTTTTAGATCACTGTCCATCCGTAACTCCTTACTGCATTGACTGTCTGTTGGCACCATTAACATTTCAGCGAATGCTATCAGCGACTGCTGGGAAAGGGCGCTATGGATGGTGAAAAGGATATGCAAATAGAATTCCGGTAAAAGGTAAGGGGCAGTGACAGGAGAACTATAGGTGAGGACTGCTTGCAACGTAATGTACGTCGCTTGTGGTCGCCCAGTATCGGGCTACGCAATATTTTCGCCTATGCAAAGGACGGCTTGCGGCGATTTGCTGACGCTCACGAACGCCTGCTTTCGGCCAGAAGCAGTCATTTGCAGCCCAGAAAAAAGTGAGACCCAATCGAGTAAGGGATATATTGCCTGCCTCGAAACAGACTTGTATTCATGGAGGAAAAATTGCGGATTTACATTACAGGTGCTTCGTGTGCGGGCGTGACTACTTTGGGTCAAAACGTCGCAACTCTGCTCGGTGTACGCCAGGTCGATGTCGATGATTACTTCTGGATGCCTACTGACCCTCCTTTTACGACCAAGCGAACTCCCAGTGAGCGCGTGTCATTGATCCAGCAAAAGTTCGGTGATGACGATTGGGTGCTAACCGGTTCTTGCATGGTCTGGGGAGAAGCGCTGATTACCCATGTCGATCTGATTGTTTTCGTTGTAACTCCAACACCCACTCGCCTTGAACGGCTGGCCGCCCGTGAAAAGGAGCGTTTTGGAGATCGGATAGCACCGGGCGGTGACATGCATGAGATACATGTAGCCTTTCGGGAATGGGCTTCGCAGTATGACGATCCGAACTTTTCAGGACGCAACCGGGCGTGGCACGAGGCGTGGCTATCAGAGCAGACCGCTCCGGTCTTACGGATTGACGGGATGAACAGTGCTGAAAAGATGGTTGCGGATGTCATTCATGCTTTGTCGCAAGTAGCGCAATAACTCGAGGCCGGAACGGCTGAGGCACGACTCAACACGCTTTAGTAATGCTCGCTTCGGGTCGAAAGCGGTCAGTCGCGACCGTCCGCTTCTGGCCGAAAGTGATCTTCCACAAGGACAGCAAAATTGGAAACTCGAAAAGCTTTGATAACTGCCCGCTGCTTTCTCCAAGGCATAAAAAAGGTTCTTCACGGAATCCCGGGAAACACAGAAACAAGAACGCCGATTTGATTGATGATGTTCGTGCGAGCAAACACATCTAACAAACCGGCGTTCTTATGCGCGATATTAATACTTTCCTTCCTTTTTGGGAGGGCTTTTCTGTCGTCACGATCAAGCCTGATGGTGACGCTCTACAGATCGATCTGATTCCCCACGCCACCCGATTCCCTTCCTGCGGTGGCTGCCAAAAACCTTGTTCATCCACTCATGAGTATTGCGAGCGAACCGTACGTGATCTGCCCATTCTCGGCCGTGCGGTGCGCCTCAGTGTTTTGCTCAGACGGGTTGTCTGTCGGGACTGCGGCAAACGCATGGAAGCCGTCAGTTGGCTGGATCGCTATGCGCGCATGACGCGCCGCTTGGCTGATGCGGTTATTCAGGCTTGCGAGCGCCTTCCCACGCTGCACGTGGCCCAGATGCTTGGGTTGCATTGGGGCACGGTTCGGTTGTTGGAGCGTCGCGCTTTGCAGGCGGTATTGAGTGAACTGCCGAAGGCGCAACCACGACGCTTGGTGATGGATGAGTTCGCGCTGTTCAAAGGGCATCGCTACGCCAGTGTTGTGCTGGATGCCGATACGCGACGAGTGCTCTGGATCGGCGAAGGTCGCAGCCGGGCGGCGGTTCGGCCCTTTTTCGAAGAGCTTGGGACAGAGGGGTGTGCTCGTATCGAAGCGGTGGCCATGGACATGAACACTGCGTTTGACCTGGAGGTTCGTCAGCACTGCCCGAACGCGCGAGTGGTCTACGACCTGTTTCATGTGGTGGCCAAATATGGCCGAGAAGTCATTGATCGGGTCCGCGTCGACGAAGCTAACCGATTACGGCACGACAAGCCGGCGCGCAAGGTCATCAAGCAGGCGCGATGGCTGTTACTGCGCAATCCACAAAATCTGAAAACGCCGGACCAGCAGGTTCACTTGCAGGATTTGTTGGAGGCCAACCAATCGCTGATGACGGTGTATTTGATGAAGGCTGAGCTAAAAACACTTTGGACGCCGATTACTGCTTGGGCTTGGCGATCAGCCTGGAAGCAATGGCTGCGCCATGCTCATGAAAGTGAAATCCCCGCCTTGATCCAATTTGCCAAACGGCTAAAGGGATATTGGCGTGGCATCGTCAGTCGCGTTCGCTGGCCGATGCATACCGGTCAGCTGGAAGGAATAAACAACCGAATAAAGGTTATCAAGCGGATGGCGTACGGTTACCGGGACAGCGAGTTCTTCTTCATGAAGATCAAGAGCGTCTTTCCCGGTAATCCGTGAAGAACCATAAAAAACCTCGCCGAAGCAAGGTTTTTCTCTTCGTTTACGCCTGATCAGGTGCCTAGCAAGCTAGCCGGCTTTCTCCACTCTGTAGGCGGCTCGTCTGCCAAGGGAACCAAAGCCTCATATTTTATGATGCCGGCAATCCTGGCCGCTTTGTCGATGTTGTCACGAGCATCCTTAAGAGCAGATGCTTTAGTCCAGCCAGTCGTGTAGTGCCCCGGGTATCATTTCATTGGGATTTGTTCAGGTTGCGGCGTGCGTTTGTGCAAACTCGATCGCCGTTGAGATATCCAATGAAATCGAAGCAAATGATTTCATCAGTAATGATTCGGGCAATGCCCAATCCCATTTTTCGCGCAGCATGTTTTCCACGTCTGCGAGTATCGAATCCAGATCATTTGCATCCAGTTCACCAACGTCCTTGAGTGCCACCAATGTCCGTTGGATATCGGCGTCAATCTCAATCGCTAAGCCCGCGTTATCACACGAGAGCCCCACATGATTGAGTAATAGGCGAAGCGCATCGTTGGCGTAATCACCCAGCCAACTGATCAGATAGCATTTGCCACCAGACTCAATTAGGTAGCATTCACCGAGGCTTAACGCGTTGAATGTCTTTTTGGCTTCGTCGAGTAACACTTGGGCATCGCGGTCTATGAATGGGCAGGGATTAGGGTCTGCGAGGACGGCTCGCATTTCCTTGCGCACGTTGTCATGCACCATGGCGCCCAGGCCGTCGAATAGGGGAGGGGCGCCCCCGCGTGCCGGGGCTACGATGATGACCTTTGCCTGAAGATCAACATCACGAACTTGCCACCGTCGGCCACCGAAGATGATGCGCTGATCCTTTGTCAAAGGCCTGCTGACGGGTACAGATCCTAGGGCTTTACCGTCGCACACCAGGCGGAACTCCTCATCGCTGATGAAGGCGCTATAGAACTCATAGTGGTTGATCAGGCGCTCACCGACTGTCCCAGGTAGCAACAAGCCCGAGCTGTCTTGGACGATGAGTTCATGTTCTCCCAGCGACTTGAGCAGCTTGAGAAAATCGGATTTCTCTACGTTCTGGAATGCCGCTTCAGCGACCAAGTGTTTCCAAAGATCAGCCGCAGTTGCACCACCACACTGAGCAATTACAGAGAGACATTGCTGAACGAGTGTGGACGCATGAAGACCCTGAGTCCGGGGAGGTTCGAACCATCCACCGAGCAACAAACGAACCATGGCAATGGTCTGAACCAAACCTTGGCGTAACTGATCCGAAAGGCTGGAGATATCCTTCAGTGGCGACTCCTTGCAGTAAACGCGCAAGATCGCGTTTTCTCCCGGTCGTCTACCCGAGCGACCCAGTCTCTGTCGCAAGCTGGCCACCGAGGGTGGGGCGCCAATCTGCACCACTGTCTTGATGCTACCGATATCTATACCGAGCTCCAGCGTCGTAGTACAGATGGCTGATGCTGCTTGGTCGCCCGCCTTGAGGGCGTGCTCAGCTTGCTCGCGCAAGTCTTTCGAAAGGCTGCCGTGGTGGGGCCAGAACTCATTGGGCACACCATCTTTCTCACAACGCCGGCGCAACTGATCTGCGTACCATTCAACTTGCTGCCGGCTGTTTGGGAAAATCAGATTGTTGCTACCACGCAATACCTTGTAGAGATGGTCAGCGATCGCAAAGTCGGGACTTGCCTTGTTTTCCGTTTCGTCTTCTTCGCTTTGTTCGTCAGCAGATTGGATGAGAAGCTTTTTAAGCTCACTCATGGGGGGCTGGATGTAACCGCGAACCTGTACCTGGAGTGTCTGGCCTGAGTTTTCGGACTTGATGACGGTTACTCCTCCTGCGTCTGCAGAACGAAGAAACTCCTTAGCTAAACTCATATTGCCGAGCGTGGCTGAAAGCCCGACCCTGGGGAGAGGGCGCCTGGCAACGAGCTCTACTCGGTGCATCAGGGATTGAAGCTGTTTGCCTCGCTCACTTCCAATGAATGCATGCAACTCGTCCACGACGATATAACGCAGGTTCTGGAACGCTCCGGCAAGAGTGGAGCCTCGGTTGACGAACAGAGCCTCCAGGGATTCAGGCGTGATCAGAAGCACCCCTTCAGGCGACTTCAGGAAGCGATGTTTTTTACTTGATGAAATGTCGCCATGCCAAGCCACCACGGGAATTTCGAGCTGCTCGCAGAGGCGACCTAGTCTGTCCCATTGATCATTGATCAAGGCTTTAAGCGGACTGATGTACAGCACAGAGCCGGGAGGGTCATTGTGGTTGAGTAAATGGGTCAGGATGGGGAGGAACGCGGCCTCGGTTTTCCCCGCCGCCGTTGCGGCGGCAATGATGACATCCTGATCGGCATCCACCAGTACCGGTACAGCCCTTTCCTGGGCGTCACGCAAGGACGTCCAGCCTTCAGCCCAAATCCATCGCTGAATACGAGGTTCCAGCTGGTCGAATCCCGATGACTCAGAGTGTGAAGGTGGCAAGTTCATCGTCCGTGTCGACTTTCGTGTCTTCTTCTCCGCCCAGGTCTTTGGCTACCTCGACACCTCCCAGCAGCGTTTTCCAGTCAGCTCCCGGGTTCTGCTCCAAGATGGCTAGCAGATTGATAAATGCAGTGATCGTGGTGCGCGGCGTGCGGAAGTAGGCTTCACCCAAGCGCTGATTACAGTGCGCCATAAACAGGGGGAGCGCTTCGTCAGGCAGTAGATATTTTTCGACATCGCCGCCCGCGTAAACATTGCGAAGCTTCTGCAGCAGTACATAGAAGTCTTCGGGGGTGAGGCTGGTCAGACGAATCACCGGGCCCGACAGATCCACCAGCCCTGACTTGGCAAACGAGTTCTCTGCCAAGCGCGATTGCAGGGCAGGGTAGCTAAACAGACCTCGACGAGTGTCCATCAAGAACTCTGGGGTACCGCCCAAGACGAATCCGAGACCCTCAGAGGATCCCTGCAGCGAATCATTGAGGATGCGCAGGATCTGCTCGTAGTTGGCATTGCGTGCCTGCGTGTTGGCCAGCTTGTAGAGGTTGACCAACTCGTCCAGGCAGATCATCAGACCGCCAAAACCTGCGAGTTTGACGAATCTCGAGAGCAGCTTGAGCTGATCGTATACGGAGGCATCATCAATGATGGTTCGCACACCCAAGGCTGCGCGGGCATCGGTCTTGGTGGTGAACTCGCCACGCAACCAGCGAATGGCATCAGCCTTGAGTTGTTCGTTGCCTTCCTCGAAACCTCGGCAATACGCGGCGATTACTTCAGCGAAATCGTAGCCGTTGACCATCTCGGTCAACTCAGCCAAGTGTGCTCGAATGACAGTCTCACTGTCCGTGCCTGCCGCCTTGGCTTCCGTTTTGGCCTGCGAGATAAACTTCTCAACAATGCCTTGCATCGCACCACCGTCGGGCTTGGTGCGCGTCGACATGTTCTTGGCCAGCTCGGAGTAAAGCGAGCGTGCTTGACCGCCGGTGGCGTGCAACCTGCGATCCGGGTTTAAGTCAGCGTGCATGGTGACGAGTTTGCGCTCCATGGCGATGGCTCGAACCAAGTTCAAAAAGAACGTCTTGCCTGCACCGTACTCACCAATCACCACTCGAAATGCCGATCCGCTCTCGACCAGGCGATTGACGTCCTTGATCAGCGCATCCAGCTCTCCCACTCGGCCAACCTGAATCAAGTGTTGACCGACGCGAGGAACAACGCCTGCACGCAACGATTGGATGACCGCGTCGCGATCCTTGGCTCTGATAGTGCTCATAGGGCTAGTTCTTCCAGAATGTCTGTATTGATCTCGATGGGATCATCACCTTCGGTGACGGGCATGTCGAAGCGCTCAAAAGCCATGTCATTGATTTGCTCCAGGGCGCCATCGAGCATCAGCTCCATATCGCTGGCAGCGGCTTCAAGTTCGGATCGGCTCCATTCGGCACGGGAAATCAACAAGCGCAAGAATGCAGAATGTTCCAGATCGAGGCCGGCAACGTCAGCAGTGGTTTCGGTCGCCGACTCCACGGTATCAACGGCCTGTTCCGGCTCCTCAACCTGGTCATCAGTGAATACCTGGGCGAGGAGGGCAGAGACTTCAGCCGTTTCACGTTGCAGCTCAGCAATGCGCTCGTGATCGAGCACGAAGCCCTGGTTTGCAACGGCGGCTGATTGTGTGCCGGGTTCGGTTGGAGTGGAGCTTGTTGCAGGTTTGACGGGAGTAATACTCGCCCCGGCTGCGGCGCCGTGAAGATCGCTGTAGAGCAGTTGACTATCCAGTTGCAGCGCCTTGTAAACACGCTCAAGAAGTTTCACTTCAGCAGGGCTGACGATCCCATCGGCTTGAGCCAAGTGAGCCAGGAAACTGGCAATCGTGCGCTTGGCTTCGACAGTTAATGGATCGAGCTTTTTCTTCAAGCTTGCCAGCGTTGGCGGTTGCTGGATTTGAATCTGCAGGTGCGCCTTGAGACGTTTGCGATGGGCAACGCTCAGGTGACTCCAGGAGTCGATGTGCTGAGCAAGTAGTGAAGCTTCTTCATTGGATGTATCACCGTCGGCAGAGGCGACTGAACTGGCCAAATCGAGTGTGACTGAGGCCGCGTTGTAGGCCGCTGACGCTCGCAGTGATCCGTCCTCAGGTTGGGTCACGAACAGCGCTATACGATCTTCAGCTTTTGGAGTCCTGCTCCCAGCAAGAACATCAGGCTCCATACCGATATGAAGTGATTCCAATGCACGAGCAAGGGCCAGAACCTTGTCACGAGATAACGCACCAGCGCTTTTGAATCGACCGGCGAGTTCTCCAAAGCTCATGACAATCAGATCGTCACCGATTCTGCTTTGAAGCTCATCCAACTCCGTACGGGCTGTAGCTGGCCATAGGGTGACGGGAAGTTGCAGCAGGCCTTCAAGGGCTTCTGCGCTTTCAGGGTTTCGGCCTAGATAACGGCTGTAGGGTTCTAGCTCGCTGGTGCAAAGCTCCACCAACGACTGCAGACTTTTGCGCGTTCCCGACGTTGCCATGACATCAGGAAGATCGCCCACGTTGAGCAAGGGGGCCATGAGAACGGCCGAGGCAGGTCGATAGCTGGCTTTAAGCTTGGTCTTGTTTTGAGCGAGCATTAGACCCGCAGGATGTGTACTGGCGTACTTGAGCTTGAACAGCGCCGCGAAGACATTCTTGCACCGAGTTACCGGGGTGCGCTTGCTGATATTGGGGTCAGCTAACGCCCATGCCAATGCCCAGGCGGCATCAAGTGGTCGTTTGTTTGCAGCGTGTTGCCCCAAACCAATACGCAGTGGAAGCGGCATTTCATAGCTGTAAGCAACTGCATCGGGAGGTGGGCCAAGGTAAAGGCTGGCGTCGAGCGATTGATTGCTCAGGTAATCCAGAAAGCCCTCTGCGTAACCTCTGAACGAACGATTCTCCCCATAAATACTGAGTAATCGTTGGACTTCTCTGACGATCAGGGGAATCTCGGCCTTCACCTGCGGATCGCTTACTGCATCAACGAGAGCACGACGCTCAAGGCCATAGAAGAACAGAAAAACGTAGCCAGTGTCTGCCAGCGGATCACGCCGTCCGCCTTCTAGCCACTGCAGATAACCGCGCCGAGCCTCAGGCGATATGGAATGAAAACTCGGCCAGTAGGACATCAGCCGCTCTCCGATATCAACGTACGACTTGGCTATCCGTAGTTTGGGATTGAGCAGTGATGGCTCTTGCGCGTCGTATCGACCCAGCGCGCTTCCTACATAGAGCATTCCACCTGGAAGTGAAAAGCCAGCCACGGTAACTGACTCGCCCGCAGGCACCCAGCGGGCATCTGATTTCTGCTTGCTCGCATCTGGGATTTTGAAGGAGGCGGAAGAAGGGGAGCCGAGTTGGGCGGTATAAAAGTCGGAGGTTTCTTCAGACATATTGCTCGACGAAACCTCTTGCATCGAGAAGGTCACGTTCTTGTCGCGCGGCTCACGCGGAGGTCTTGTCGCTGAGGTAGATTTTTGCAACTGCGTGAGCTGCCGTTTCGTGCGTGTGGCCAACAACCACATGACCCCGCCGATGCAAGCAACCACGCCAATAGCGATCCATGCATTCTTCGGGATCGAAGCGAGCGCACCAAAAACCAGTGCAAAGATAATCAAGATACCGGTGCCGCTGGAGTTTTTTGCTTTCTTCCTTGCCATGAGTATTTCAGCCTTGAAAGTTGGATGCTGGCGCAATGGAAGTATCCGACAAATGCATTCATAGGGCCATGGGCTACGCAGCGCTTCTGATCGGAGAAAAGCCCATCAGAGATCCCAAGGCGTTAGCTGTCTACAGTCACCCTTGTGATCGAGCGCTTTGGCTATAGCCGTTTTCTCCAACGGGTTGAATTATTCAAGCATGGAATATAGGCCTTCGATTGATTTTTGCTGTCAGCCAGTTGTGACACTTAGCAGAGCTGAGGATTGATTACGTCTGTGGCGTTGTCTCAGCTCCAGGCGCTCGCAGATTCGTTGTATTCACAGGGCTAGGCAGTAGAGGGAAGGGCATAGCCTCTATTGTTCTGGCGACGTCAACAAAAATATATTTTCGAAGCGCCCCTTGAAAATTTTTTTGTGCGACGGATCTTTATATTTGAGGACAACAGAAAAGCAGCGATCTCGGCTCCTCACCGTCCACAGGTCTTTCAGGCAGACTGTTGTGGTTTTTCGCTGTTGCTGTGCCCTTGCTTTTGGATTTTTCCTACGACCTACCTTTGCTAACGCTGGTGTATGGCGGCCTCATGGGTACAGCAAAATCGTTCTTTAGCGGCTGAAAGCCGCTGCTAACCCGTTTGATTTCAAATTCATGGGCTTTTTTTTGAAAAAATACCCGTGCCGGACAACAAATGGGCTGGGCTGTTGTTTGAAAAAGGTGATGTAAATGCACAGTGAGCTTGAGTCTGTCGTGTGGCTCTCGGTGCAGAAAGCATGCGACGCTACAGTATTCGAATCACTGATTCAGCGGGCCGTGGATGGCTTTAAGAGGGCTCCTGGATTTGATCCTTTGGTGCGTTTGCATGCCTCTGAAATAGGCTCGCTAGGTCTTCAAGTACTGAAGGCTGTGCTGCGGCAGCGAGGGGTTCATCCAGAACCTTGCGTCGATGTACCAGGTTGCCTTCAACTGAGGTCTCGACTTAGAGATCACCTACGCTCTGAGCTTCAGTGGTATCTAGTAAAGGGTGGGCATGGAACTGAGAGGATCCAAGAAGATCAGCTCGAAAGAGATTTGGGGCTGTAAACGCTCTATCATGTTACAGATCTATTCTGCGTCATCCACTTTGAAGGAAATTATGCATGTCTCGTCTAGCTGAATATCGCGCACTCGAACAACAATTGGCTGCCCAGCTAGCTGAGCTTGAATCGATGAAAGGCGATTCTGGCCTCAAGAAGGAGATGGAGTTTGAAAGCAAACTACGTGCACTGTTGGCGGAGTACGGCTTCAGTCTGAAAAATGTAATCAACTTGCTTGATCCGCAGTCCGGCCGCCGCACTCCAGCTGTAGAGTCCAAAGCCGGTAGCCGCAAGCCACGCCAATTGAAGGTTTACAAGAACCCGCACACCGGTGAATCCGTCGAAACCAAAGGCGGCAATCACAAAACTCTCAAGGAATGGAAGGCTAAACACGGCTCTGACATCGTAGAGTCTTGGCTGACCAAGTGAGTTGCTGTTGAGCGCAACGAGCTCTTCGAAGCCTATGTGAAAATACGCTCGCGAATGTATCAATAAACGCCCCGACATGCTCGGGGCGTTTATTTTTTGTGCGCAAGAAGGGCCTCGCTTAAGCGTTCCGCCACCGCACCTTCCGAGGAGCATGCGCTTGTACTGCTCAAGCGGGGGCGGTGCCGAGTAGTTGAGTAATGATCGCCGCAGCTTTAGGCACAGCCTGAGTGGCGATGTCCATATTCAGCGAGTTCAAGGCAACGACCCCCACGCAGGCTTCGAAGAAGTGTTGGTTGTGGGGGCGACTGATTGGGCTCGCCACACCAATGGCTCCAGGCTGCAGTTGACCGTGAGTCAAGCTATAGCCCATTTCACGTGCCTGTATAACGGCCTCCAAGTCTTCGCGGTGCGCCTTGCGCCCGGAAAGAATCGCAATTCCGGCTGCACCCTGATGAAGGGGGTGGCGACTACCGATTCGATACCCTACGCGCATCATCGACTCTTCAGGGTCGGCGACCATGATCACCATGCATTCATCGCCTTGAGTAACGGAGATGAAAGCACTGGCTTGAGTCTGTTTGGCCAGGTCGAACAGCGGATGCTGTGCCACAGCCCTCAGCCGGGGTTCAAAGCGCGCTGCCAGGAGAGTTGCTCCAGCACCCAGTCGGATAACCCCTTCAGCCCCGCGACTGATCAGAAAATGATCCTCAAGCGTGGTCACAATTCGATAAGCAATGGCCCGATGAACCTCAAGGCGAGTGGCCAGTTCGGCGATGGATATGCCGCTGTCCTGTTGAGCAATGATGTTTAACGCCTGAAGTCCTCGATCAAGCGTTTGCAGGGTGTTCTTGCTTTTTTCCATAGACGGGCGCTCCAGGTTCTTTGACGCGATCGAAACAACGGCATATGCTAATTTTCTATATTGGTACATTGTTGTGCGATAAAAGTAAAATAATAAAGAGGTCGATTTATGTCTGAGCCACGTGCGCTGGAAAAGTCTGCATCTCGTGAAGCTGGTCAATCAGTCAATGCAGGTAAATGTCCGTTTGATCATGGTCAGGTGAAGCCCGCTGCAAGTGCGGGATGTCCGTTCTCTGCGGCGGCGACCAGCTTTGATCCTTTCGATGAGCCCTATCAGCTGGATCCAGCGAATGCCTTGCGCTGGTTCAGGGATCAAGAGCCGGTGTTCTACAGCGACAAATTGGGTTACTGGATTGTCAGCCGCTACGAGGATGTGAAGGCGATATTTCGCGACAACCGCGTTTATTCACCTGCCAACGCACTGGAAAAGATCACTCCGTTTGCTCAAGAGGCGCAGGACGTGCTGAAGAGTCACGGTTACGCCATGGATCGAACCTTGGTCAATGAGGACGAGCCGGCACATATGGATAGGCGTCGAGCGCTGATGGGGTCGTTTTCAGTAGAGGCGCTGGCCCACCATGAGCCGATGGTGCGGCGCTTGGCCGGTGAATACATTGATCGATTCATTGATTCCGGAAAGGCCGATCTGGTGGATCAAATGCTCTGGGAATTGCCGCTGACAGTTGCGCTGCATTTTCTGGGTGTCCCTGAAGAGGATATGGACACTCTCCGTAGGTACTCAATCGCGCATACAGTGAACACATGGGGTAGGCCTTCCCCAGAGGAGCAGGTGGCCGTCGCCGAAGCGGTTGGACAGTTCTGGCGGTACGCTGGCCAGGTGCTGGAAAAAATGCGTAAGGAGGATTCTGGCGAAGGTTGGATGGGGTATGCCCTTCAGCGGCAGAAGGATATCCCGGAGATCGTAACCGACTCCTATCTGCACTCCATGATGATGGCCGGAATCGTCGCTGCACATGAAACCACAGCGCATGCTTCAGCCAATGCCTTGAAGTTATTACTTACCGACCGTACGGCTTGGGATCAACTGTGTGCCGATTCCGCATTGATTCCCAACGCCGTGGAGGAGTGCCTTCGCTTTTCCGGTTCGATAGTCGCTTGGCGACGACTGGCGACGGATACGACGCGCATTGGGGATGTTGAGATTCCTAAAGGTGCGAAATTGATGATGGTCATGGCTTCCGCCAACCATGACGAACGACACTTCGAAAACGCAGACGAGTTGGACATCTACCGAGACAACACCACTGATCACCTATCGTTTGGCTATGGCAGTCACCAGTGCCTGGGCAAGAATTTGGCACGTATGGAAATGCGCATTTTCATTGAAGAGTTCACCAAGCGTCTGCCTCATATGCGGCTGGTGGAAAACCAGGTGTTTGAAGTCATCCCGAACATTTCATTCCACGGGCCAGAACACTTGTGGGTTGAATGGGATCCAGAGCTCAACCCGGAACGGGCAATGCCTGAGCTCTTAGGCAGTTACCTTCCCTCGAAAATAGGCCCACCCGCGCGATCCGATATTTACCGCCATGTAGTCGTTACGCAGGTGAAGCAAGAAGCCGACCGTGTTTTGAGTATCACGTTGGCAGATCCAAGTGCGAACAAGCTGCCGGGGTGGACTCCGGGCGCCCATATCGACGTGATCGCCGGTGACTATGTTCGAAAATATTCGTTATGTGGCAGTTCTCACAATCGCCATGAATTTAAAGTTGCTGTCTTAAAGGACGACTGTGGCCGAGGTGGTTCTGCCTTCATTCATCAAACGATCATCCAGGGGATGGCGCTGAAAATTCGCGGCCCGAGGAACCACTTCAGGTTGGATGAGACGGCGGATGATTACCTGCTGATTGCGGGCGGTATCGGTATTACACCGATCATCAGCATGGCGGATCGCCTCAAGCAATTGGGTAAGCGATATCGCATTCATTACGCCGGTCGCTCGTTGCGCTCAATGGCTTTCATCGAGAGGCTCAAGCGTGACCACTTGGAAAATGTGCAGTTGTATTCCATGGAGCAAGGGAGTCGCTTACAGGTCGGCTCCCTTCTGGAAACCGCTGCGGCGGGAGCCCACCTCTATGCTTGCGGCCCGGAGCGTCTGCTGACTCACATGCAAGAGCAGGTGCTCTGCAGGCCAGACCTGATATTGCGCATCGAGCATTTCAGTGCCGCGCTCACGGCGCTGGATGCGACGACTGAAAAAGGCTTTACAGTCGATTTGCAAGACTCAGGGTTGACCATCCATGTGCCTCCTGAGCAAACGCTTTTGCAGGCCCTTCAAACCTTCAATGTGGATGTTCCTAGTGACTGTGGTGAGGGGCTCTGCGGCTCCTGTGAGGTGCGCGTTGCTCAGGGTGAAGTGGATCACCGAGATAAGGTTTTGACCACTGCAGAGCGGCAAGTAAATGACCGAATGATGGCCTGCTGTTCAAGAGCCAAGAGCGGCCGGCTTGTATTGAAGCTTTAGGATTTCAATGGTGCGGTGGCATTTGCACGCCCCCCCAAGGATCAAGTCCCTGAGTGGAAAAGCTTGGGCAAGGAGAACAGTCCGTTATGACGTCGCGATTAAGCGCGGTTTGAGGCCGGTGAGACGTAAAGCCTTCACTGTTTGCAGTGTCAAGTGTCCACCGGCTATCGAATAGTAAGTGAACCCGGTGAGATCGAGGACATTGCTTCTGGATGTTGCGGGTTAAGGATGGTTATCGGCAGAAATGCTAATTGCCATCGCAGTAGTTTGGTTAGCTGAACGGTAGCTTCGGAGCGTGTCCAGGAGGACAATCGTGTCTCGTCTTGTCCTTGGAAGCACCATGAATCAGTTGTTAGCGATGCGGACACTTGTGAGGGTCGTCGAGAGTGGTTCCTTCAGTAAAGCGGCAGATCACTTGGGATTGCCGCGCTCAACCGTGAGCAAACTCATCAGCGATCTGGAGCTATATCTAGGCATCAAGTTGGTGCATCGCACTACACGTTCGCTGGCTGTGACACAGGAGGGCTATGAGTACGCTACGCGTGCCCGGGAAGTGCTCGGTGGATTGGATGCACTCGACAGCTCCATCCGTAAAACATCAGATAGACCCGGAGGTCATTTACGCGTCGACGCGCCCACGTCTTTTGCGAATAGGCTTCTTATTCCAGCTTTGCCGGATTTCAATCGCTTGTACCCTGACATCAGCATTGCAGTGGGAATAAGTGACCGAACCATTGATATCATTGGGGAGGGTGTTGACTGCGTCATTCGTGCAGGCGTGCTTGCGGACATACCTTTCATAGCACGGAAAATCTTTACCCTGGATTACGTAACCTGCGCGTCGCCTTCCTATCTTGAGCAGAATGGAATTCCGGAATTTCCGGCAATGCTAGAAAGCGGGCATCGAGGTGTTGGCTACTTTTCGGCTGCCACAGGTAAGGTTGAACCATTGATATTTCATCGTGATATCGAGCGATATGAGATCACGAAACACCACTATTCCGCGAATGAGGGAAATGGGCATATCGAGTTGCTCAAGGCCGGGTTCGGTGTCGGACAGAATCTTAAACGATTCATGGAGGCCACTTTACAAGCTGGTGAGTTGGTCACTGTCCTGGATGATTGGACGCGTCCGTCGGTTCCATTCCATATCATCTATCCTCCAAGTCACCATAAAAAAGCTAGGCTCGGAGTGTTCATTGAATGGCTTGTTGAGCGCTTCCCTACGTTGTGATTATGGATCACATCCGGTCAACAGACGCTCGGGGCGTGTCAGGAACTCCTAACCGCAATGCGCCAGTGGTTAGGTGATTTCCCCGAGCGATCGGTCATACATGACCTGTATAAACAGGTCGTTTACGCTTAGGCCAGCTCCAGCTTGTAGCCGATATTTACTGCGAGCTTCAGTTCTTCGCACATGAACCAAAGAGTCTCGATTTTCCCTTCTTCGTTGAAGTGGGCGATACCGATCTCTTCCCAGTCGATGGTTTTTTGTGTTGCCGGCGCGCCTGCAAACGGGCCCCTATGAAGGATCTGCATGTGCCACTTCATCATCACGGTATCGCCGTCGCCAACTACGTGATCCACTTTCATTTTTTGGCCGCCAAATGCTTCCGACAAAGGCTTCCAGCCTGCCTCAAGCCAATTTAGAAAGTTACCGCGCTCTGGAATTGCATCTCCAATCGCATTGTAAAGGTTAGCAAAGCCGGCGCGCAGAGTTACGCATTCGGGAGTTACCATGTCACGAATTACATCAAGCTGGCCATTAGGCATTGCTTCTTCGATCAGACGGCGAAAAGTTTCTTTGTTACGTGCTACTTGTGCGCTGGTCATATCAGTTCTCATATAAGTATATAAAAGTGATTGTGAGTTGGTTGTTGCGCTTGGCCTAACTAAGTGCTTGTGGCAAAACTTGTTAGGAAGTGAGGTAAGCATAAAATCATAATGATCCAGGTGCTACCGTTGAAAATCGATAACACTATCCATGTATGTGGATAATCGTTTAAAGCGCGCACGAAGGGTGGATGCCCCATCCCTCATCCCCAACCTATTTGACCGAGGTTGCGAGCACCGCATCCGAGATGGGTATGGAGGTGTCTTGATGGGTGGGGGTAGGACTGCGCCATGAAGTAGGGACGTAACGAGTTCTGGGCAGAGGCTCGCAGAGAGAGGAGGCAGAAGAGGCGTTCTTGAGCGCAGTGGCTCGGCGAGATGGTTTTTGGCGTAGTTTGTCTGGCCAAAAAAGTAATTTTGCTAGCTCGTTATTTCTAAGCTGTTCAGTACGGGGAGGGCTTGCGCAAACATAACGTTTATTGGAAGTTGGATATCATTCCGTAGGAAAAACGTGTTGGTTGATGCACTGCATGCCCTCCTCAAAAAAGCTCGCTGTCTCAGCCCGGATTCATTCGATTCGCTGTGCTGGACTTAACCATTTACCGACCTCCCGCAAACAGCGCGATGTCCGATTTGCACTCTTGCAATGCGACCTTGAAGCTTTCGAAATGCATGTTAAACCGACTGGTCGGCGCTACCACGGTCACGGCATGGGGCCCCATGAATGTGGGAACCAAAATGCTACATGCACTGACACCTACCAAGTGCTCCTCACAGGAGCTAGCAAAGCCCGTGCGCCGAATTTCATTTAGCTGCGCGAGTAGACCTTCCATGTCGAGTGTCGTGTCAGTGAGCTTTTCGAGCGAAGTGCCTAGCCATTCTCGTACCTGCTCTTCCGGTATGGTCGACAGCAGTGCCTTGCCATCGGAAGTCGCATGCATAGGCATAGATTGGCCCATCGGAACGACAACACGCAATTCTCGCTCGGCGACCACACGGTCGATGATTATGTTCTGTTTACCGCTTAGGCAGGAGAGCGTGACGCTTTCCCCCAGGTGCTCACTCAGTGACTCCAGGGACTTTCGGGCAATGGAAATAATGTCCGTATGAGTTTGATGGATCAGTTGAGCAAGAGCCGGCCCTAAGCGAAATCCGTTTCCTGTAAGAACCGGCTCCACAAGCTGTTCTGCTTCCAAGGCTGCAATGATCCGCTGCACGGTCGACCGAGCCAAGCCCACATGTTGCGCGATGGCGGTCAAGGTCAACCCTTTCGGGTTACTTCCTAACGCTCGCATTACAGCGCTAGCCCTCGCAATGACCTGAATCCCGCCGGGTCGGCTGGCGTCATTTTCGACGTTTTCTTCTGCGTTGCTCATCTACGACCTCAAAGTCCAATCGGCGGTTTCGTACGAAGACGGGTGCAGTTTACAGGTTCCTCCGCCCGATTCGACGCCAAAAACGGGTTTGCACAATTCGATTTAACCGCATTATGATTAAAAAACCGCAATGTGGTTAAAATTGCTTGCCGCATCCTTACCGTGTTCCGTCCAGGTAGCTAGGGACATATGCCGCTTAATTGGAGACAGAAATGAAAATCAGAACCGCCCGAAGCATTGGCTACGTGTTGCCTTTAACCGTGCTTTTGCTTTCGGGTTGCAAGGAGCCACAGCAGGTTGCAGCTGCAGCACCACCAGACGTGGGCGTAGTGATCCTGAAGGCTGAAAATGTATTGCTCAGTAGCGACTTGCCTGGCCGAACCTCGGCGTACCGTGTTGCTGAGGTGCGGCCTCAGGTCAGTGGCATTATCCAAAAGCGCTTGTTCAGTGAAGGGGCAGTGGTAAAGCAGGGGCAGCAGCTCTATCAAATCGACCCATCGGCCTATCAGGCTGCTTACGACAAGGCGAAAGCGAACCTTGATACCACTCGCAATCTGGCAGAGAGGTACAAGCGTTTAGTGGAATCAAGAGCAATCAGTCGCCAGCAATTCGATGACGCTGCTGCCAATTACCTACAGGCGCAAGCCGATCTGAAGATCGCTCAGATCAACTTGCAGTACACCAAGGTACTTGCACCAATCGATGGTCGGATTAGCAGGTCTGCAGTCACTGAAGGTGCACTGGTGAGTACCAACCAGGCGGATGCACTGGCGTCCATCAACCAGCTTGATCCGATCTATGTCGATGTCACTCAGGCTTCTACGGAGATGCTTCGGTTGCGTCGAGAAGTTGCTTCTGGAGGGCTGAGTATGGCGGGCCCCGAACAGGTCAAGGTTCAGTTGAAGTTGGAAGATGGCTCGCGCTACAACCAGTCAGGCGCATTGAAATTTACTGAGGTGACCGTCGACCCGAGCACAGGTGCAGTCACCATGCGTGCCGCATTTCCAAACCCTGACAATATTTTACTACCAGGTATGTTTGTTCACGCCAACCTGGCTGAAGGTGTGCGCGAGCAAGCTGTGCTTGTACCTCAGCAAGGCGTCACTCGTGATCTCAAAGGGCAAGCGACTGCCTACGTGGTCGGCGAAGACAATAAAGCAGAGCTTCGCGACATTAAGGTGATGCGAACGATTGGAAACCAGTGGCTGGTTGAATCCGGACTGCAAGCAGGTGATCGTGTGGTCACCGAAGGTGTCCAGAGAGTCAGAACTGGTATTGAAGTAAATCCTGTCCCCGCCGCAAACATCGACGTTACTCCGGCGATGGCTGCTTCCGCACTCTGATCATTCTGCTCATGCATTGTCGCCTCGGCGTCTGATGCACCTTAGGTACCAGCTAATGGCTAACTTCTTTATCAACCGGCCTATCTTTGCCTGGGTGATCGCTATCGTGATCATGCTGGCAGGCAGCTTGGCTATCCTCAAATTGCCGGTTAACCAGTACCCCAACATTGCTGCTCCTGCAGTCAATATCACAGTGACCTACCCAGGCGCCTCAGCTCAGACTGTCCAGGACACGGTGGTTCAGGTAATCGAGCAACAGCTGAACAACCTTGACGGTTTGCGTTATATGTCGTCTGAAAGTAACAGTGACGGCAGCACCAACATTACTGTGACATTTGACCAGGGCACGGATCCGGATATCGCCCAAGTCCAGGTGCAGAATAAACTCCAGTTGGCTACCCCATTACTGCCTGAGGAGGTGCAGAGGCAGGGGCTGCGAGTCGCCAAATATCAGATCAACTTCATGCTCATCGTCAGTATGTATTCTGAAAACGACTCGATGGATGCGTTCGACATCGGTAACTACATTGCCTCCAACGTGAAGGATCCGGTCACGCGTACTAAAGGGGTCGGCGACTTTCTCCTGTTGGGTGCTCAGTACGCGATGCGCATTTGGGTAGACCCGATAAAGCTTGAGAGCTTCCAGCTGACACCCCAAGACGTCATTGATGCCGTGCGGGCGGAGAACGTCCAGGTTTCTTCTGGTTCGCTGGGTGGATTACCGACTCGCAAGCAAGTGCAGCTCAATGCAACCGTGCTGGGCAGCTCACGCATGAAAAGCGCAGAGGAATTCAACGAAATCCTCGTCAAGGTCAATCCGGACGGCTCCCAAGTTCGGCTCAAAGATGTCGCCACCGTGGGACTGGGGGCAGAAAATTTCTCGATTACTGGCAAATACAACGGTAAGCCTGCGGCATCAATTGCGTTGCGTCTTGCCACAGGTGCGAACCTGCTGGATACAGTGAAAAGCGTTCGCAAGACAGTGGCCGAGTTGGAACCCTATTTTCCAAAAGGTCTGAAGGTTGTCTATCCCTACGATACATCTCCTACGGTTGGAGCTTCTATTCATGAGGTAGTGAAGACGCTGCTTGAAGGGATCCTGCTGGTGTTTCTGGTCATGTATTTGTTCATGCAGAACATTCGCGCGACGCTCATTCCTACGCTGGCAGTGCCCGTCGTATTGCTGGGCACCTTCGGCATACTTTCGGCCTTCGGTTTTACCATCAACACCTTGACGATGTTCGGAATGGTATTGGCAATCGGCCTGCTCGTGGACGATGCCATCGTGGTGGTCGAGAACGTCGAACGAGTGATGGTTGAGGATGGTTCCTCTCCCAAGGACGCCACGCGTAAATCGATGACCCAGATTCAGGGAGCCTTGGTTGGGATCGCGTTGGTGCTTTCGGCAGTATTTGTGCCGATGGCTTTCTTCGGTGGTGCGACGGGAATTATCTATCGACAATTTTCTGTAACCATCGTCTCTGCGATGGCTCTCTCGGTGCTGGTTGCACTCGTCTTCACACCGGCACTGTGTGCGACGATCCTTAAGCCCATCCGTCATGATCATCATGAAAAGAAAGGTTTTTTTGGATGGTTCAACCGCACATTTGATCGGGGCGCGGACAAGTACAGAGATGGCGTGGCCACCATCATCAAGCGTAAAGGGCTGTTCCTTTGCGTCTATGTTTGCATCATCGCTGCAATGGTATTTTTGTTCCCGAAAATTCCAACCGCATTTTTGCCGGATGAAGACCAAGGGACGATGATCGTCCAGGTTCAGATGCCGACTAACACGTCCGCAGAGCGTCTGCAGGTCGTGCTGGATGATGTTCAGAATTACATTTCTACTCAGGAAACTGGCGTTACTGAAAGTGCCTACACGGTAAATGGATTTAACTTTGCTGGTCGTGGACAGAGTTCAGGGATGCTGTTTATTGAGCTCAAGCCATGGGAGGAGCGTGAAGGTGATGACACGTCGATTTTTGCGCTTGCCAAGCGTATCCAAGCTCACGCAAACGGGATCAAAGACGGCACGGTGATTGCCATTGTCCCCCCTGCAATTCTTGAACTGGGTAACGCGACCGGTTTCGACATGTACCTGCAAGACAATGTTGGAATGGGTCATGAAAAGCTGATGCAAGCACGCGATAAATTCCTGGAGCTGGCGGCTCAAGACCCCACACTTATTCGCGTTCGTCCCAACGGCCTAAACGATGAACCGCAATACCAGATCGAGATCAACAAGGAGAAAGCACGAGCCCTTCAGGTGAGCATCAGCGACATCAACTCGACGATGAGTACGGCCTGGGGATCGTCCTATGTGAATGACTTCGTTGATCGTGGTCGGGTAAAAAAGGTTTACGTGCAAGGCGACGTAGAGGGGCGAGTCTCCCCCGAAGATTTCAACAAATGGTATGTGCGTAACGCACAGGGTGAAATGGTCAAGTTTTCCGCTTTCGCGACAGGCCATTGGACATATGGCTCACCCAAGTTGCAGCGTTACAACGGTATCCCGGGGATTGAAATCATGGGTGAACCAGCTCAAGGATTCAGTTCTGGTGATGCAATGGCAGCGGTGGAGCGTATCGCGCGGCAGCTACCCGATGGAGTGGGAGTGCAATTCACCGGGATGTCTTATGAGGAGCGACTGTCGGGCTCTCAAGCACCGGCCCTGTTCGCGCTTTCAATCCTGATTGTTTTTCTGTGCTTGGCGGCGCTGTACGAGAGTTGGTCAGTTCCGATCTCGGTGATCATGGTGGTACCGCTAGGTATTTTGGGCGCAGTCATTGCGACGCTGGGGCGAGGCCTCTCCAACGACGTGTTCTTCCAGGTCGGATTACTGACCACCATTGGCCTCTCTGCTAAGAACGCAATTCTGATCGTCGAGTTTGCCAAAGCTCTTCATGAGGAGCAGGGCAAACCTCTATTGGATGCAGCGGTAGAGGCTGCACGCTTACGTTTGCGTCCAATCATCATGACGTCGCTGGCGTTCATGCTTGGAGTTCTACCATTGGCTATTTCCGACGGTGCCGGCTCAGGTAGTCAGCACTCAATCGGTACAGGTGTCATTGGCGGCATGATCACCGCAACGTTCTTGGCAGTGTTCTTCGTGCCAATGTTCTTTTTCGTGATCTCCAAGGTATTCAGCAAAAGGCCCAAGGCTCAACTTCAAATGCAGGCTCAACTCGATGGAGCACAGTCATGAAACAGTGTCGTTTGAGCGCGGCTATCGTAATGGCGATCGTAGGGTTGGGTGGTTGCTCATTGATCCCTGAATACAATCGTCCTGAGGCTCCTGTTGAACAATCGTGGTCGGTGCCAATTGCTGCTCAAGCCAACGCCAAACGGGTTACCTGGCAACAGTTCTTCAAAAACGATGCGCTCAAAAAACTCATCAGCCAAGGCCTCGAAAATAATCGTGATCTGCGAATAGCGACGCTCAATATTGAGCGCGCGCAGGCTCAATATCGAATTTCCCGCGCGGACTTGCTGCCGTCTATCAATGCGACGGGATCAGGCATCAGTCAGCGAACACCGGCTGACCTGAGTACCACGGGTGATGAAGCTGTTACCCATCAGTACAGTGCTGGTGTGGGCTTTACAGCCTATGAATTAGACTTCTTCGGGCGTGTGCGCAGTCTCAATCAACAGGCGTTGGAGAGTTACTTTTCGACGGTTGAGGCTCAGCGCAGCATCAAAGTTTCATTGATTGCTGAGGTCTCGGGCGCGTACTTCCAGCTGCAGGCTGATCAAGAGCTGCTGGCGATATCCCGGCAAACCTTGTCAAGCCAGCGCGACAGCTATGCACTGGTCAAAAGTAGCTACGATGAGCAAGTCGCAACGGAGCTTGATCTGAGTCAGGCTGAAAGTACTGTCCGCACTGCTGAAGCAGCCGAGGCTCAGTATGAACGATTGGTTGAGCAGGATAAGAATGCGCTGGTTCTTCTCGTAGGCAAGCCGTTGTCAGCTGAATATTTCGCGGCTGTAGAGCTTGATGCCCCACAGGTCGATGAGGAAATTCCTGCAGGGTTGCCCTCGGAGCTTTTGAACTACAGGCCTGACATCCTCTCAGCGGAACACTCACTGAAAGCTGCCAACGCCAATATTGGTGCTGCGAGGGCTGCTTTTTTTCCGAGTATTACATTGACGGCCTCAGGCGGGGCGGCCAGCGCGGATCTGGGGCAGCTTTTTACAGGCGGGCAGGGGGCTTGGAACTTTACGCCCTCAATCAACATTCCGATCTTCAATGCGGGTCGCAATCGAGCAAATCTCGATGTGGCAAAAACACAGGCGTCGATTGAGGTTGCGAGCTATGAGAAATCAATTCAGGTCGCGTTTCGGGAGGTTTCAGATGGCCTTGTTGCCAGGGACTCACTGGACAAACAGGTCATTGCCCAAATACAGCTAGTGCATGCCAATCAGCGGAACTACACGCTGGCGGATAGTCGATACAAGGAAGGTGTCGACACCTATCTGAACTCCTTGGATGCTCAACGCAGTCTGTTCAGTTCACAGCAGGGGCTGGTCACTACGAAGCTTGCACGCATCAATAATTTGATTTCACTCTTTAAAGCGTTGGGGGGAGGTGAAACCGCTGAGAGCGTGATCCGCTGAGAGAGCACCTAGTGTTGAATGCCCGGTCGCAAGCGCGTCGGGCATTCTAATAATGGTTACCTAATACCGCATGTGCGCACTCGCAATTTCAAGTGACCCTTTCCTGCTCTTGCGCATAGTCCGCAAACGTCGACATCGTCCAATCGATGAATGCTCTGACCTTGGGCGGCAGGTGATTTCGCGCCGGGTACAAAATAGTCACTGGCATAGTGCCTGAGTCGAGATGCGATAGCACGGGTATCAAATGCCCGGCAGCCAGCTCAGTCTGTATGCCCATCCTGCCAATTTGAGCGAGTCCCAACCCCTTTAACGCACAGTCCACATAGGCGTCGTGGTCATTCGTCATCAGCGCAGGCTTAATACGAACGGACTGCGATTTGCCCTCTGAGGTGAATTGCCATTCTTTGACCTTACGGTTTCTACCGTGGAAATAGAGAATGCCTACGTGATTTTCCAGGTCGTTCAACGTTTGGGGCGTTCCGTGCTTCTGCAGGTAAGCCGGGGAAGCGCACGTCACTGTAGGAGTACGGTGCACCAGACGGCTGACCAAACTGGTGGATGCCAAGTCTCCGACCCTCAGGACGCAATCCACCGCCTCGGCAACTAGGTCAACTTGATGGTCGCTCACTCCTAGCGCTAATTCGACCTTCGGATAGAGGGCCAGGAAGTCGCTGATTCGGGGAATAATGACCGACCTGGCAATCGAATTACTCATGTCGACTCGTAGCTTGCCTGAGGGCTCCGCAATGTTTGCACTGAAAAAGCTGCGGGCCTCGTTCACGGCATTCAACGTGAGCCTCGCTTGATCCAGATAAACGCGGCCATCACCCGTGAGGGTGGTGCGTCGAGTTGTGCGATGCAGCAGACGAACGCCAACCTCTTTTTCTAATTCGTTAACGGCAATTGTCACGCTTGGGCGTGTGAGTCTCAAAGACTCGGCTGCTCTAGCGAAACTTTCGTACTCCACCACGGCGGTGAACACCTCCAGCTTTTGAATGAAGTCCATACAAATCCTTCCTGCGGCCCGTGAGATCGGGCGAAATTGTTTCGAAAATTCATAACAAAGTAGTTCACTGTGCATGGATTCTGCAATTGATTCGAGCGGCGTACCCTCGTGTTCAAACGAAATCGGCAGCTTCGATCCGTCGGTTCAGAACACCTATCTAATAGTTACACGAGGATTTTTTATGAATTACGAAGGTTCACGCGTCGCCAAAGTGCTGGGTATCAAGTACCCGTTGATTCAGGCGCCGATGTCTTGGGTGACAGACGCTCATCTGGTGGCTGCCGTATCGGAAGCAGGAGGCTTGGGCGTTTTGGGGCCAAATGCCGGCTACAACACCCTTACCACCGATATGAATGAAACGATCGAGAGGATGCGTAGCGAGATTCGCAAGGTGCGGACTTTGACCGACAAGCCATTCGGTCTGAATGTCTTGTTGATGAGCGGTGAGGCCTTGGACGAGTTCACAAAAAGCTGGGTAACGATGGCGGCCGAAGAGGGCGTAACCCATTTTGTCTCCGTAGGTAATGCTTCAGAGCAGGCATTCGGGTTCATGAAGGAGTTTGGTGGCACCATCATCCACCGGCCGCTGACGCCAACAGTAGACAATATGCGGGAAGCAGAAGCCCTTGGAGCCGACGTACTTGTCGCCACAGGTTACGACGAAGGCGGTCTGATTCCGGCCAGTGCCCTTGGTACCTTCACCGTTGTTCCGACCATGGTCGATGCCGTCGACATTCCGGTTATGGCGACCGGAGGTATTAATGACCGCCGAGGTGTTAAAGCTGCGTTTGCCTTGGGCGCGGAAGGTGTTTACATCGGCACGCGATTCATCGTCACTCAAGAGTCGCCTGCAGCCGATAACGTCAAGAATGCAATTATCACGTCCGGCTACGCCAATATGGCATTCGTATCTCCTCTGCAGCGCTCGATTCGTACGCGCACTGCTGATCGCTTGGCAGCACTGAATCTGGACAAGCAGAACACTCTCGACCTGGATCGGGAAATCAGCAAGTTGGGTGGACTGCGCCCGGGCATGCTCGAAGGCAATATGGATGAAGGGATCGTGTCGGTTAACACCGGGATCGACATCATCAAATCCAATCCTACTGTCAAAGAGCTAATCGACCAGCTTCTCGAACTGAACTGATGCTCAGAAGGCTGTAAGGAATCACTACACGTACGGGCTCGATTGGTGATGACTGATTGAGCCACGCGTAGCGGAACAGGAGGAACAGAATGACGTCACAGCTGTTTTCACCCTTTCAACAACGCTCGATCACACTTCCAAATCGCATAGTCATGAGTCCTATGGCCCAGTATATGGCCAAGGATGGAGTCGCTAACGATTGGCACTATGTGCATTACGGGAAGATCGCCCAAGGGGGCGTCGGCACGGTCATGATTGAGTCGACAGCCACCTCCTTCCAGGGGATGGGTACCTACGGCGACCTGGGGATCTGGAATGATGAACAAACCCAAGCGCTGGCCCGCATAGCTGAATCCATAGAGGGCTTCGGAGTTGTCCCGGCCATTCAACTTGGCCATGCAGGACGCAAAGGCGCTCTCCAGCGCGCCTTTGACGGTTACGGGTTTCTTTCAGATGCTGACGCAAGCCGAGGGGAGGTTCCTTGGGAGATTGTCGGCCCTAGCGCCATCCCCTTCGCGGATGGCGCATTAGTCCCCTCGGAGCTTTCTGAGCCGCAACTTTCAAGTCTCATTGAGGAATGGGTAGATGCGGCTCGGCGAGCGCATCGAGCAGGTTTCAAAATTCTGGAAGTGCATACCGCACACGGTTACCTGCTCAACCAATTTCTGTCTCCAATTGCCAATAAGCGGGAGGATCGTTGGGGTGGTGACGCTGAACGCCGAATGGCTTTCCCTTTGGAGGTTATTCGTCGGGTGCGCGAGGTTTGGCCTGAAGAGCTTCCGCTTTGGGTGCGGGTATCAGTGATTGACGATGCGGATGGCGGTAGGACGCTCGAAGATACCGTAGTGTTTTCCCGTAAGCTCAAGGCGATCGGAGTCGATCTTGTGGACTGCTCTTCTGGCGGCTGGAGAGAGTCGCATGCCAAGAGCCGTCTGGTGCCATCCCTTGGGTTTCAGGTTCCGTTTGCGGAGGCTGTGAAGGTCACGGCGGATATCCCCACGATGGCAGTTGGACTGATCACTGACGGTCGATACGCCGATGAGATTCTGCGTGCTGGCATGGCGGATCTTGTGGCGATTGGACGTGAGCTTTTGGTCGATCCCAATTGGGCATTGAATGCACGCAAAACAGTCGAGGCCAGCGGTTTTGAGTACTGGCCACCTCAGTACGGCTGGTGGCTGACCCGTCGGCAGAAGTATCAACCCGTCTAGTAGCGTTGGTTGGTCTTGAGCATGGAAAAGCTCTTTGCGTCACTGCCTTTGGCTAGCCTCTTGGTGTGAGGCTGGCCAGGGCGATATTGATAGCTGTAAGCGAGGTAGACGGTAGGGCTAGCGAATGACTTTTGCGAAAATCCTTGTCGGGAAGCTCGCCATTTCCACGCGAGGAGGAACAGCCGTCAGCACGGCCTTTTTTCCAGATACGGCCATGATATTGGTCATGTCCTCAGCGACGGTGACACCGTTACCCAAGAGAATGTCGTGAGCGGGTACCGCGCTGGAGTCGTGAAAGTTGTCGATCAAAGGAGCGTCTATCCCAACAAGCTTGGCTTTATGTTCCACCAGCCAGGTCGCTGCCGCAGCAGACAGGAAAGGATAGTCCTGACCGTAGTTGGGTTTGCCAAAATTGCTGTCTTCGCCAGTGTGGAGAAGCACCGCTTTTCCTTTGACATCTGAACCCTGGAAATCCTGGATCTCAAAGGTTTTTCCATTCTTCGCTTTCGTGATGACGACGACCGGTAGGTCTACCAAATTTTCGAGTAAGAGCTCGGATATCTTCTTGCCGTGCTCGCTCACGTGATAAGGCGCATCGATATATGTTGAGGTGATTCCATACATTTTGATGCTGTCGACGTAAGCACCATTAGCAAAACGTGGTTCTTTAGCATATATGTCGACTTCGCTAGTGCCCGGAAACGTGATCATGCCTTTGCGAATGATGTGGTTTAAATCGATATATTTAACGTCGCCAGAGTAAGACGGTGGTGCAAATCCTAGTAGAGCTGTTAGTGCCGAATGGATAGCAATTTTTATTTTGAATGTGTGTTTCATTATCAGGGTTCCTAGTTGGCATGGGCGTCTCTCCCGGGAAATTGAGGGATACGCGCTTAGAGTTTTTTTGTTTCGGCAGTCTGACGGGATTTAGTAAGATTTTTTGAGTTGGCTGAGATCTGTTCGCAATATTGTCACGGCCCAGCGGATCATTTTTTGCTGTGGGCGCCAACAGTTTTGCTGGTTGCGCCACTGACTTGCTTCACCCTATTGGTACCCATACTGTGGTGCCAAAGCCATGTAAAGGAGATAGAGAATGGAAACCAAAGTAGTTTTGGTGACAGGCGCGTTGGCGGGTATTGGCCAAGCCACATCGCTGCAGTTTGCCGGTAGTGAGACTCACGTCGTGGTGTCCGGGCGCGATGATTCACGCGGCAAATCGCTGGTTGCAAAAATCAAGGCAGCAGGCGGCAACGCCACCTTCATCAAGGCGGATGTGACCAGTGAGCAAGATGTAGCTCATCTCCATGAAGTCATCATTTCGGAGTTTGGTCGTCTGGATATCGCGGTCAACAATGCAGGTACGGAAGGCGTGCCTGGCTCCGTAACGGAGCAGACTGCAAAGTCTTATAACGCAACGTTCGACACCAACGTCCTGGGCGTTATCCTCAGCCTCCGTCATCAAATTCAGATTATGCAAAAGCAGGGCTACGGCTCGATCGTCAACGTATCTTCCTCCCTTGGGCACAAAGGGGCAGCGGGTGCCTCAGTTTATGCTGCCAGCAAACATGCGGTCGAAGGCCTGACCAAATCAGCGGCCTTAGAGGTAGCTGCTTATGGCATCAGGGTCAACGCCGTTGCTCCTGGGCCAGTCGACACCGGGATGCTGTCTCGATGGACTGGGACTGAAGAGGTCAAACAGGGCATGGTAAAGGCTACGGTTCCGTTGCAGCGCGCAGGGAAACCGGAAGAGGTCGCACAAGCCATCTATTTCCTGGCATCCGAAGGTGCAAGCTTCATCACCGGTCAGATTCTCGGTGTTGATGGCGGGCAGTCTGCCTCCTGATCAACCTATTCTGGTTTGAGCGTCACTCGACACAGAAAGTGCGCTCAAGCTGGAGGGGGATTCATTGCTGGCAGCCGCGCAAAAAAGCAAAGGATTTCTGCGTTGGCGCTATGAGCGGATTGGTTGGCAGTGAGAGTCATGCGACCTTCCTAACAACTGATTATGCTGTAATTGAAGATTCAAACTAGAAGCCATTTTGTGCTGGAATCTGACAAAAATAATAGTGCGTTGAACCAAACTGATCTTTGATTTCAAGTGTGGTTTAAGGCAGCCGAAGATTACTGAAGAGTGCAGTTTCTGGCATGCAATATGCCCAGATTGCGCTGGAGATCAAAATGGAAGCGTTTTTTGGTTCCGTTCCTGTCCTGTATCGACGCCCAGAAGTCCATGAAGATGTTTTTTATAAATATTGGCACGATATCCATGGCAGTTTTGTTGCGGAATTTATTGGCCCTTACCGTTATCGGCAGTTGCATTTTTTGCCGTACGACAAAAGCGTGTGGCAAAGCGAAGTTGTAGACAAAGAGTTATCTGAATCCCGCCAGCTTGGGGGGACTGCTGAGTTCATCTTTGATAGCGAGCAAAAGCGGAGTTGGTGGTTACAGAATGTGGGCATCTTTGCCGACTCTGATGATGCCACCGTTTTTCGTCGGTCAGCGTCTTACAACGTTTCGCTGGAGGGATTCAGCTCTACAAGATCCATAGTCGCCAATCCCGCTGTCGACGAAAGCAGCTACCGCATATTTGCGATGCTCGTCGCCAACGAACCCGGTTCCGCTTTCAGGCACTACGTGCATACCCAATTGGGCCCGTTGATCGGCGCGGCGCATGGCGTCAAACATGTGCAAATCACCTCCTATGAGCCCTATGAGACACCCACCCGGGAGTACTTTGGTGGCGTAGATGTAGGGCGCCATTTGCTGCCGGACGAGCAGCACCAGGCTTCAATCGAGATCGTTTTTGAGAATCGTGTGGAGGTAGACAGTTTTTTCTTGAATGACTTTAGACCCTTGGAATCCGACTTTGCTCGACACGTTAAGCGAGTACATGCCTACCAGATTCGAGGGGCTTATACCTTGATCGAAAATGAACTCCTGACGTTGGCGGGATTTCTCGGCGTTTCTGCGTCGAAAATAGTTGCTCAGTTGCAGCCCCAAAGTGTGCTGAGTGAACTCGAAAAGGCCAACGAGCTAAGGGCGCAAAAAATTTCCAAGATATTCGGAGGCCAAGATGCACGCTAATTACCGCATTCAGCGAACTGACCATACGTGCGCTATCAGCATTGGTGAGATTCGTGTCACAGCCATCCGAGAAAGCTTTGTTGATGCGCCGTCCGGCATGCTCGTGAAGGGCGGTGGGCTCCCTGTTCCTGAGGTACCTGCGAGCAAGATCTCAATCAACTGTTTTCTGGTTGAAACTGCCAGCGCGCTGGTGTTGATCGACACCGGCTTGGGCGGTCGGGAAACAGAGGTCAGCGGTCGCTTGGTCGCAGAGTTGGGTAGGCTTGGTAAACGTGCCGAAGACATCTCCCATGTGTTTTTTACGCATCTTCATGCGGATCATTTTGGTGGTGCGATTGATGAAGACGGTTTGAGCTTGTTCCCACGTGCCACGTTCGTCGCGCATTCGTCTGAGCGCGATTTTCTATTTGCCGGAGCGGTGCCGTCCGGCAATGAAGCGGTCATGCAGCAGTTCAATGCCGCTCAACGACTCCAAGGCGTTCTGCCGCAGTTCGAGTGGGTGGCGCCTGGGCAGATGATGCCGGGAATTGAACTGGTGCATTTACCTGGTCACACGCCAGGTCACTCCGGATTCCGAATCGAATCCCAAGGCGAAACTGTCTTGCTTTGGGGCGATATCGTTCATGCGCCTGATTGGCAGTTCTCCGATACCGGTATCGGGGTTTCCTTTGATGTAAACGCCGGTTTAGCCGAAGAAACCCGGCGAAGCACTATGAGGAAAATCGCTGAAGACGGACAGATCATCGCAGGTACTCACACGGATTTACCGGGGTTTGGAAAGTTGGAGGTTAGCGGGGCTGGTTATCGTTTTGTGCCGCTTGCTGATTGATTCGTCAGTCGTCTGGTTAAGCAAAAATTTGCGAGGAACTCATGAAAGATCTAAGTGGCAAAGTGACCATCATCACCGGCGCTTCTGGTGGTATCGGACAAGTCATTGCTGAGAAATTTGCCCAAGCCGGCAGCGCTGTTGCTATCTGCGATGTGGCGTTCGAAAAGGCCAGCGCGTTAGCTGATGTACTCAACAGTGCGGGTCACAATGCATTTGCCATAGAGCTGGATGTAGCGTCGGAAGAGAGCTGGCAGCTTGCGTGCGAGGAAGTCTTGCGCCGCGTAGGCCGCGTGGACGTTCTGGTGAACAACGCTGGTATCAATGATCGAGGGACAATGATGTCAACGGATCTCGAAAAATGGGATCGCACTTTCTCCGTCAACCTCAAGGGGGCATTCATTGGGATGCGTACCGTGGCTCCTATCATGCGTCAGGGGGGCGGCGGATCCATCATCAACACCTGCTCACTCGCTTCGCATCACGGTGAGGCATTTGCGGCTTACGGTGCGAGTAAATGGGCTCTACGTGGGCTCACCAAAATCGCGGCCATGGATTTTGTGGATTGGAATATTCGCGTCAACTCGGTCAGTCCTGGAGTGGTTGAAACCGAATTGAACTCAGGCCAGCCTTACATCCAACCAATGGCATCGCTCACGCCCATGGGGCGCAATGGCAGAGGTGAAGAGGTTGCTGCATGCATGCTGTTCCTGGCGAGTGACGATGCAAGTTTTGTCACCGGGCATGACATGCCCGTTGATGGTGGTTTTACTGCTGGTGCTGCAGCCAAATACGTCGGAAAACTCATCGCTCAAAATGCCTAGGGTTAGCCTTTTACCCTGGAGGTAAAGTCTGTATCTGTCACGCGGAGTTCTAAGGAATGCCTCTTTTGAAGAGCTGGGTCGAAAGCGCAAACAGCCCGGCGACCGATTTTCCACTCAATAATTTACCCTATGGCGTGTTTTCGTTGCCGGGGATCGCGCCCCACTGCGGTGTCGCCATTGGTGACTATGTGCTTGATGTGATCAACATTGATCACGGGATTGACCCGAAGTATTTCAACCGACCGAGCTGGAATGACTTTATGGCCGCCGGCCCAGACGTGTGGTCAGCCTTCCGAGCTCGGCTCACCGAGATGTTGACGAATCCGCAGTACGAAGAGTCAGTGCGTGCCCATCTCGTGCCGCGCAGAGATGTACAGCTCTTGCTGCCCTTGGATGTTACCGAATACACGGACTTCTACTCCAGCAAGCAGCACGCAACTAACGTCGGAACAATGTTTCGAGGGAAGGAAAACGCGCTTCCTCCTAACTGGCTGTGGATGCCGATCGGATATAACGGTCGCGCATCATCAGTTTGTGTTTCCGGCACGCCAGTCCAGCGTCCATGGGGCCAGTTGAAACGAGAGGGTGCGGATCCCGAATTTCTGCCCTGTGAACGTTTCGACATAGAGCTTGAGGTGGGAGCTATTGTCGGTCAGCCATCTTCAGGAATGGTGTCTGTTGAGCAAGCTGACGAAATGATTTTCGGTTATGTACTCTTGAATGATTGGTCTGCACGAGATATCCAATCGTGGGAGTACCAACCGTTGGGGCCATTCCAAGCGAAGGCTACTGCAACGACGATTTCCCCATGGATAGTCTCAAAAACGGCGCTTGAGCCATTTCGAACTGCTTCAAAAGAACGTGAGATTCCATTGCTTAAGCACTTGGAAGAGCACAGAAAAATGCTCTATGACATTGATCTGGAAGTAGTGCTTGCTCCCGAATCTGGTGAATCGACCACGCTTGCCCGGACTAATTATAAAGAACTGTACTTCTCTGCTCCTCAACAGTTATGCCATCACACTACTAGTGGATGCAGTATGCGAGTTGGAGATCTGCTTGGTTCGGGAACTATCTCGGGGCCAGAGCCTGAGAATTTCGGATCGTTGCTTGAGATGTCCTGGGGTGGAAAAAATCCTATTGGACTTAATGGCGGAGGCACCCGCAGCTTTCTGCAAGATGGCGATACTGTGACTTTGAAAGGCAGTGCAAAAGGTGACGGCTACCGAATCGGATTTGGAGAATGCGTAGGTAAAGTTGTGCCCGCTAGAGATGCTCTGGCCTAAATACGATAAGGCTTTGAGGCTATTTCCTCTTGGGAGCTTCGGCTCCCTTTTTTTTGGCACCGTCAGCGCAGCACTTGGCATTCAGAGCCAAGCCGGCTTCAGGTCGTTCCCGTACGATTGAACAATGCAGTAAGGAACTTCGTTCATCCAATCTACGTTGGTGTTGATTCGGTTTCGCACGGAATTTTCTGGGCGAATCTCAGACTATCTTAGTTAAAAAGTTTAATGAGGAGAATAATATGTTTGAGGTAACAGATCCTTGGTCGGGCCTTAAGTTGGTTGAACTAAGTCATGAGTGGGGCTTTGGTGTTCCTTCGCTGCCTGGTCATAGCGATGTTCTTATGTATCGTTCGGTAAAACATGCTGAGCATGGCGTCATGGCGACTCGCGTTCGCATGGTCATGCACACCGGCACGCACATGAACGCGCCTATTCATCTCGTACAGCGCGGTATCGGCATTGGGGAGCTTCCCCTGAACTGTTTCTTTGGTAATGGTGTTGTCCTGGACATTCCCAAAGGTCGCTGGGAAACCATCGACGCCGAGGATTTTGAAAAGGCAACGCCAAAAATCGAAGCGGGCGACTTCGTCGTAGTCGTTACCGGATGGCACAAGAAATACAGCGATAGCCTGGAGTATTTCGGCGAAGCCCCCGGGCTGTCTGCCAGTGGTGCTCGATGGTTGGTGGAGCGTCGTATCCGAACGTTCGCCATCGACACCCCACACGTTGACCACCCTCTGGCAACTTCCATGGGCGCTCATCGTGGTGGCCCACTGATGAAACGTCTACCAGGTCATTACAAAAATGAAACCGGTCGAAATCCCAATGATGACCACCCAGTGTGGAACGTCGCGCATAAAACGTTGCTGGAAGCTGGCATCCCCACTATCGAGCAAGTAGGTGGAGATGTCTCTGAGCTTGTCGGCTCACGCTGCACATTCCATGCAGCCCCATGGCGCGGAAACATGCTGGACGCCTGTCCGATCCGCTTTGTAGCTCTCATCGATCCAACTGGTTCCGCCCGCGTCGAGCCCGGTAACAATCACTGAGTGACGTCTGCCTACAATCTTTGAAATGAGGTACCGAACATGTCCGCCAACCTGCAATATTTCGACCTGACTCACCCTTGGGGTCACGGTATGCCTGAATGGCCGTCCAACCCAGGCATCAACGTAGTGACCAAGAAGTTTCATGCTCGTGATGGTGTCTATGAAACCGAGTTCGAAGGGATCATGCACCGTGGTACCCACGTCGACGCACCGCTGCACGTGACCGAAGATACCCCTGATCTGATGGGCTATCCGATGTGGCGCTTCTTCGGTACCGGCGTTGTCGTTTCGATCCCAAAAGGGAAGTGGGAAGTGATCACTGCAGCAGATCTGGAAGCAGCTAGTCCGGCGATTCGCGAAGGTGACATCGTGATGATCAACACCGGCATGCACAAGAAAATGGCCGACACCGACGAGTACTACTCCTATTCGCCAGGTATCTACCGCGATGGCGCTCAGTGGCTGGTCGACAAGAAGGTTAAATTGGTGGGCTATGACGTCCAGTCCAACGACCACCCCATGGCCACCAAGCTCGTTGACCATGGATTAGGCCCGACTCACCCGCACCTCATTGAGGAGTACAAGGAGTACACCGGTCGAGATCCCAAAAAGGATTTCCCTGAATGGGAAGCAGGCCACAAAACGTTGATGGTGAAGGGCGGCATTCCTGGTATTGAAAACGTAGGCGGCAACCTCGATGCGGTGACCGGTCAACGCTGCACGTTCATGTGTTTCCCATGGCGTTGGCCGGGCGGTGAAGGTTGCGGAGTGCGCATCATTGCTGTAATCGATCCTGACCAAACCTTCCGATTCGGTGAAGGCCCTAAGCGCTGATGTAAGGAGGTATGTGTATGAAGCACATCACCGTAATTGGGGCCGGGCTTATGGGGCAGGGAATCGCTCAGCTTTTCGCTGCCAGTGGCCATCAGGTGGTATTGCACGATGTGTCGCAAGAAAGTCTTCAACGAGCGCAGCTGAATATCGACAAGATTTGCGAGCAGATGGAGAGCCCTGCGGGGACGTCAGCACGGATCACGATTTCAACTGACCTCATCGCCGCCGTGGGACGGGCTGATCTAGTGGTGGAGGCGGTCTCGGAAAAGTTGGAAATCAAGCAGGCGATTTTCGCAGTTTTGGATACCCATTCTCCATCGACTGCAGTGCTAGCCTCGAACACATCCGTGATTCCGATCTCTAGTATCGCGGAGCCGGTGATCGATAAGTCCCGCGTGATGGGGATGCATTTCTGGAATCCTCCCTACCTTGTGCCGCTGGTTGAGGTGGTGGAGATTCCAGAAACAAACCCTGAGCGCCGGGATGAGATGGTGAGTCTGCTCGCCTCGGTAGGCCAGGAACCTGTGGTTGTGCATCGCGACATCCCGGGGTTCATCGGGAACAGGCTGCAGCACGCACTGAAGCGTGAAGCCATTGCGCTGGTCGCCAATGGTGTCTGCGATGCCGAAACGGTCGACAAGGTCATCAAACTGGGCTTCGGATCAAGACTGGGTGTGCTGGGCACGTTGGAGCAATCCGATATGGTGGGCCTCAATCTGACCCTCGATATTCACAACGTGATCATCTCCGATTTGGATGTTTCCCCAGGGCCGCATCCATACCTTGAGAAGCTGGTGTCCGAGGGTAATCTCGGCATGAAGACTGGCAAGGGCTTCTATGAATGGACTGATGAAAAGGCAGCCGCAGTCAGAGACCGCTTGAGCACCTATCTCAACGACCAGCGCTTCAAGCGACCACGCTCAATCGACGTTTGATTTATCCCTCCAGCTCGGCATTCGCGTTGCGACGCGACTCCGGGCTGTCTCCCTTCGCCTAAATCCTCACCCTCCCTTTTGGTCTGTCCGCTCGTCATAAAAAATGGCGATTGAGCGTCAGCGTTAAGAGGGGGGTGAAATAAATCCCATATTTTTCAGCTAGATGCATTTTGATCTGCTTCCGGCTAGCTGGGCCGTGATCTTGACGTTCAGATTTATGAGGGGTACTGTTCGTATATCGACCATATATGTCCGCATATCGGACAAAAATCAAGTCGGGGAGCCTTGGATGCAGCTAGGCAGCCAAGGGCAGCTCTTCCGCTTGGACGATAGAAGTCAGACCTTTGAACGGTGATCATTATGTCCGCCAGTACGTTTCTAGATAAAAATAAATCCCTAGAATCCTCCACTGACGCCGCCAGTATCCTGCGGGATCACTACGGCAATACGCTTCGCTTGTCAGAAGCAGCCAGTGGAATTAGCGCTGAACAGATCCAGGATTTTGCGCATGGTCGGATGATCAGCTTGCGTTCAGGACGAGTGGGGCTAGGCCTGGGCCATTTAGCTGCCACTGATGATGAGGCGGGTGATAGTTATTACCTTCACATTTGCTTGTCCGGTGCGCTGGAAGTCGAAAATGCTCAGACCGTTACCAGGCTGTCGGCGGGTTGCCTTTTGATGGTCGATGGAGCCGAGAGATTTTCCATCAAAGTCTCACCGATGACTCACATAGTCAGCATGCGGCTAGAGAGGTTCCTGGTTGATGAATCCTACCGCCACCCTAAGGATCTGCTGTGGGAGGTGTCCGAAGGAGCTGATGCCTTGGCCGCTATCACGGCTGCGTCACTTCAGGGATTCTCATCCTCGCGGATCAGTGAGTCAGCCAGAGATCAGGAAATGCTCAGCCAGATCCTCGCTGACGCTGCTTTGAAATACTTGTCGACAAGTTGTTCTGCGAAAGATCGGAGCCTGGAACACGATAAGCTCGCGAAGGCGAAGCGGTACATTCTCAAATATATCTCCGACCCCGATCTGAGTGCAGAGGCGGTTGCCAAAGGGGTAGGGCTCTCCACGAGGTCGCTGTACAGATTATTTTCCGACGACAGCACCACTTTCATGCGGTGGCTGATAGCCAAACGTATTGAGGCCAGTTACGAAGCATTGGCCGCTGGCAACTGCAGGGATGTAACGGATGCCGCCTTTAGCAATGGTTTTAAAAACCTTTCCCATTTCAGCCGATCTTTTAGGAAGCAGTACAGGAAGTCACCTGTCAGCGTTCTTAGAAGCCACGCGGTATAAGCGTTTGGATTGATAGCGGATTAAGAGCAATCCGTAATCGTCACAAAATGGAGCTGGAACGAATAATGAAGATCTACTATGCACTGCCGTCGCCATTCGTAAGAAAGGTAATCGTTACTGCCCACCTACTGGGTTTGAATGACAGCATTGAGAGGTTGTCCGGTAAGGCTCATCCTATAAACCGCGATCAAGATATCGTGCACGCCAATCCGCTTGGGAAGATTCCGACGTTCTTCAAGGAGGATGGCGAGCCGTTGTTCGATAGCCGTGTCATTTGCGAATACCTCGATAGTCTTGGGCAGAAGAAAGTGTTCCCTTCTGGGGATCTTCGCTGGCAAGCATTACGTGAACAAGCGCTAGCGGACGGATTACTGGATGCCGCTATGATCATTCGTTACGAGAAAGCGTTCCGACCTGAGGCCTTGCACTGGGCACCATGGCTAGACGGTCAAAAAGAGAAAATCATATCCGCGCTTGATCACTTTTCGTCCCATGCCGATCAACTGCATGAGCGTATTGATATAGGCACGATTAGCATCGGTTGTGCGCTCGGGTACCTGGATTTGAGGTTCCCTGACTACCAATGGCGAGAGGGGCGAGAACCGCTAGCAGCTTGGTTCAGCAAGTTTGATGAGCTTCCTTGTATGAAACAGACCCGCCCTGAATAACGGACTCACGGTTTCATATTCATTCCCAGCAAACTGAAGGATCCTCAGTAGTGTGGTCAAGCTGGCTCTTGTGTGGGCTGACCGCCTATCATGGCGCAGTTCAAATTTACGGCGCTAACTAGGGGGCCATGTGGCAGAGATCTCGTCAACCGGCGACTTGATGCTTGAGGTGTTAGAGAAAGTGGCGCAAGAAGGGCCAATCTCTGTAGCTGATTTGGCCAAATCTTGCGACATCAATCGCACTGTAGCGCACCGATTGCTCTCGACGCTTGCCGGTCGATCTTTCGTCCGTAAGACTGAGCGCGGCTATGCATTAGGCTTCGCAATCCCGAGATTGAACGAGCTGGCAGGGCCTAGCCTTCAGTCAATCGCAAGGCCCTACATGGCGGAGCTGGTAGGGCGTTGCGGGGAGTCAGTCTCACTGCATGGCCTGGATGGCAAGCAGGCGGTAGTGCTTGACCAGGTCGTAGCTAGCGGTCACCTCGTCCAAGTCCAACACACCCCTGGATCTCGTTACCCAGCGTACCTCGGCGCCAGTGGTCTGGCCCTGCTGGCTTGTCAGCCCCCATCGACGATTGAGCGAGTCCTTGAAGGCGTGCTTGGGGCCGACGAGGTTTTCAAACGTTTGGAGGGCATCCGTTCGGCGGGCTTCGCTCACTCTCATGACGAGCTGCAGAACGGTGTGCATGCCATTGCTGCGCCTCTACTTGACAGCAGCGGCACATGCCGTGGGAGCTTGGCGCTTTTCGTTCCCACAATCCGATCCGAAAATATCCTGCGGTTTCGCGGTGACATCATCCTCGCGGCGGAGCAGATCGTGGGAAGCCTGGATGCTGAGTAGCGTTAGCTTGATTGACGGATCGAGGGAGTGAGAGTGATCGGTTCCTCGATTTTTTTATCCTGATAGACTTGCGCGCGCTCAACTTGATGTTGATGCGCGCGCTCACCGCGCCGGCGCTTTCGCGAATCGAGATACCAAGCTACAGCGAAGAAAATGGTAACTGCGAGCGGGAACAGGGCTGCTAGTTCGAACATATGCGTTGTCGATTGGGTCATGACCCAGTCAAGCTCAGGTGTTTTCTCTTTAAGTGCCTCAAAGGCTTGGGCGCCACCTGCAACTTTCACCTTGGTCTGGTCGAACAGGACTCCGAATCCTGCAATCAGGCTATAGGACGACAGCATCCCAAAGGACGCCATGACCCCAATTGCCAGTGAGCCGCCTTTTGGAAATCTCTCCGACGTGCTGCCGAGCATGGTGGGCCACATGACGCTAGTTCCCATTCCGAACAACAGGGCTGCAAGCAGTCCAGCCCACGCAGTGGCAGCCTGGCTCATTACCAACAGCCCCACACAGGCAAATGCGGCGCCGAAGAACATGATTCCGCTGGAGCCAATGTATCGATTGAAAAAGCCTGTGCACAACCGCACGGCGATTTGAACCGTATACACAAATGCAACCAGCCAGAAGCCCTCAATTCCCACTATGCGAGTCAGGGTTAAATCCATCCAGTTGCTGGGTACCATCTCGGTTGCGGCTGTTAGAAGCATCGCGAATAGAAACACGTAAAACGCCACACGCCCGAAGGTGTATTTGAACATTTCTGGCAGTGAAACACCTTCCGTGACGCGCTCACTAGGGGGATAGCGCAGTCGCAGTGAGAGGCATAGTGCGATGGCCGCCGGGATCAATACCAGGCAGATCTGAATACGCCAACTTACGTGGTATGTGTCGACCAACACCGAGGTTGGCGCCGCGATCAGCATCCCCAGAGCGAATGCACTGAAGAACAGATTGAGCTTGGGTACTTTCTGCTTGGGATAGATGGATACGATGAGGGGATTCAGGGCCGCTTCAATCCAGCCCCAAGCGATGCCTTGGATCAGTGAACCACCCCATAGAAGCATGAACGCGTTGTCGTGATCCGGTTGGGCATTGGCGATCAGCAATGTGCCACCCGCGAAGAGGGCGATGCTGGCCATTTGTACTTTGCGGATGCCGAGCACATCGATGAATGGAGCCATGAGCAAGTTGGAAATGGCGAATCCTAAGTAAATCACACCTAGAATTTCCCCGATCATTGCTCCTGAGTTTAATGGGTGGGAAATGTCAAAGAATTCCCCTTTGATTTTGGTTGCCGCACTGATGCGTAGCAGTACTTCGTAGCCCATGCAGAACTGGGTGATAAAAGCCGCTATAAAAATGCTTTTGGCGGATGATACGTTTGCTATCAGACTATGACCTGGCCGTGTGCTCTGCATTGCGACGTCCCTTGATTGTTAGTTGTTTTGAAGGGCGAAACCCATTGGGTTGCAAGGCCTCCGATGTTGCTGGACGGTGACCTGCGAAACCAATCCTATGCAGGTCGAACGGGTGGGGCTTTGTCCTCAACGCCAATCTCTTGGTCTGGGGTGCCAACCGATGGGTGTCGGGTCGCATACGTATTGCAAACTGGTATGATCGAACCTGGTGCCGGGGAGGCGAAGTCAACAGGGCTTTTCTTTGATGGTGCTGGGCACGGAGGCCTTCCAAAATCCAGTGGCTAGTGCGGCCGGGCTCGTGACGTGAGGCATTCTGAAAGCCTGCGTCCAGCGATCAGTAGGAGGGAGTGATGACTCAAGTCCATGCTCAGAGTTTCGAGTGCAACGATTTTGCCAAATGGCATTCAGTCGTCTGCTCCACCTACGACAAGACCAATGGCCAGTTGTTGGCGAGTGAGGATTTCCACGGTTCGCTGGAGGTGAAGTCGTTCGGGCCATGCCAGATCAGCCACATATCGTCCAAGCCGGTTGCATACCACCGACGGCCTGAGAGCGAGGCTGATTTGTACTACATCGTGCTCTCAATGTGCCCTGTCGCCCAAGTCGTACAGAACTCCAGGGAGTCATTGCAAAGAGCAGGCGACATAGTCATCTATGACAGCTCCCGACCTTATTCATGTAGTTTTCCCAGTGGTGATGATCAAATCATCGTGAGTGTCCCGCATGGCGTCATGAACAAGCATGTGTTCAAGGCTTCCTCTCTGGTCAGTCTGACGTTGCACGGCAATGAGGGAGTGGGAAAGATTACTCGGTCAATGATGCTGGAGATGTGGCGATCACAAGCCGCCGACAGCAATATTGAAGGTCGGTTGCTTGGTTCACTGCTGGATGTATTGTCCGCCAGCTTCGACGCTGAGTACGGAGAAACCGACGTCAATGAGAAAGCGCGGCAGTTGCAGCAACTCAACCGCATCAAGTCTTACATTCTCGCCAACTTGGGAAATTCCGACTTGACGATTGAGTCAGTGGCGTTTGATACCCATGTTTCCGAGCGTACGTTGAACCGTCTTTTCGCTGGCGAGAACACGACTGCTTACAAATGGTTATGGCAGCAGCGGCTGACTGCCAGTCACCGCCTTTTGGTCAGCAACAAAAGCAAATCGGTCAGCGATATCGCGACTGATTTTGGTTTCAAAAACCTCTCGCACTTCAGTAGATCCTTCAAAGATTACTATGGAGTTACCCCGCGTGATACGCGCCGCCTGTAGGCGGGCGGAGCGCAATTTTTGGCGGACGCAGCAAAAAGCCTCGGAGCCGGATCCGTATAGTGCAAAGGGCACCCTCTGCATAATAAAAATAGTCAGTCTCCCTCAGGTGTAGTCGGGTGACTGGCACGGCTTCTCTACCTGCCGGTACTCATGAGGCATCTAAAAATGAACCGAGGCTATATCTACGTTTTACTCTGCTACGCCCTGTTAGGAATCGGGTATCCAGTAGCTAAAAACGCAATCGAATCCTTCCCTCCTTGGATTTTCACCTGTGTCACCATGCTGATTGGCGGAATCGTGCTGATTCCGATCTCCTTAAGGTTCGACAAGGGAGCGTTGTTTAGCCTTTCTAAGAAAGATTGGGGCATCATCGCTGTACAATCGGTCATCGGTTCGGTGCTATACACCGTCTTCTTGCTCTACGGAATGGAATCCTCGACGGCCGTGATGGCGTCGATCTTCACCAGCCTCACGCCCGCTTTTGTGCTGTTACTTTCCGCAGCAGTACTGAAAGAGTCCCTCAATGTCAGAAAGCTCATCGCGATTGCTTTGGCGATTGGTGGAGTCTTCCTGCTGACGGTTCCAAGTTCCGATGCGACTGGACACAACACGCTATTCGGTTTGGCTATGTTGTTGCTATCGACATTGTCATCGGCTGTCTACGTGATCGTTGCCAAGAAGTACAGCGTGGATATTCCGGCGGCCACTATTGCGCTCGGGATATGCATGACAGGGGCGGTTTTTACCCTGCCAATGGCACTTAATGAGCTTTCATCGTTCGACTATGGGCTGATAACCAAGACGAACGTGAGTCTCTTGGTTTTCTACGGGATTACGTGCTGGGCGGCGCCTACTCTGTTGTTCTTCGCAGGTGTCACCAAAATTCCTGCGAGTGCTGCGGGGATGGCATTCGCCGCGACTCCATTGACTGCCTCGCTGTTCTCGATCTTGTTTCTTGGCGAGCACCTGACAATTTTCAGCGCCGCCGCACTGGCGCTAGTGATCATCTCTATCCTGATCGCAGAGGCCCAGGGAAAGACTGATCGATTAGAACAGCCGACAGCTTGACAAGTTTTAGCTCAAAAAAATCGGCTCATCCTTGAGCCGATTTTTTTATCCGCGAAACAGTGGCAGATCCGCCATCATCTTCTTCAGAGCGATAGCGTCCCAAGGGAAATGCTCGGTGATGCCGATGGCTACAATTTCCACCTCATTGCTAACGTCCTTCACCAGGCGCACGACCTGAGGAATGGTCATCTTGCCGCGTGCAATACCATCGTAAGTACTTTCGGGCACGTGCGGGTTATTGAAGAGGATCGAGCCAAAGCTCGAAGGGTTCAGCACGTCTAGGTCGAAATGAACTGCAACGTACTTGGCCTTGATCGACCGCAGCCAGTCGACGATCGGGGCGCTGCTATCTCTCAGGTCGTCTCCGCTTGCACTGCGCAAGCCAAGCCTATCGATGAAGCCTCGTTCAAATTCAGTTGGGTCTTCTAAGCCAGCGTACATGACGTTTTCAGCTTTCACCGGCACTTTCACTCGACTGCGGAATTCTTCGTCGCCTTCACCCAGCAGGTTACCCAGTACCATTGCATGCGCATTGTTGAACTCATTCGGGGTCATGATATCCGGATGCGCATCAACCCATAGGATGGCGAAGTCATCGCCGTACTTTTCGCTGAGATAGGCGAAGGGCGCCAGGTCTACCAGGCAGTCGCCACCAAGCACAATTAAACTGTCGGGTGCGTGCTGTTCAATTACGGCCCGGGCATCATCAGTTTGCTTGAGCAGTTGAGCACGTCCCATGATGCCGCGCTCTTCTTTCAAGGACGCAACATCGGGTGCTGGAACATCAAGTCTGACAACAGGGCCAGTGGCTTCTGGAGCCAGCCAATTCAGCAGTTCGGCGCCGATACCATATTGCTCGCGGGCACCGCCTTGCCATTGTGGAAAAACAAGCCTAAGTGGAGGTTTTCTGCTCGTCACGGGGTCTCTCCATTTCTCTGGTTTTACCCATCAGGGGGTAGCCCAATTGTCTCAATTACGTCAATCGCAAATTGTTGCCTGACCGCCAGAGCGTTTGACTCTGTCCGCCAAATCGACATTTAGGGACTGGTAGCAGATGGTTTGGAGGTCTGAATAAGCTACGCACATTGCATGCATTGTCGGGAGGCAGCCGATGATTGATAAGAGTGTGTGTCTCAGCGACATAGGCGAGTAGTGCTTGTTAGCCCTACTGCACGGAAGCTTTTAGCTATTCCAAGATAAGCAGGTGATCAGTGGGTCTAGCTTGGCTGATCAATCAGCGGTGCAAATGCTTTACTGAAAAGATTGCTCCCGGCGTGCTTCGGCTACATGTGTTCGTTGGGGTCGAGACGCTCGTAGTGAGCGCGATCATGCGATGTCACCCGTGCCATCACTTTGTTGTATTGCCGCTTGGCGCTTCGATCAAGTTCGCAGCGGATGTTGTCGGGGAATTGATCATCGTTTTTTAGGCACAGGAATAAAGCTTCATACGCCTCTAAACCAATCCCGTAGTCGGCAATGAAATAAAGCGGATCGTTATCTCGGACGCGATCAGCAATATTATTGTTTCCGCGTCGCCTTTGATGGCTTCTCAGCCTCCCTCTTACCCCCGTCTTGGTCGACTCCGAAATGCCGATGTAGTAGGGAGTGAAGTTATCAGGCCAGTTTCGTCCTAGTTCGTCACTCTCGCTGATGCTGCTTGTGACCGGGAGCGTTTTGTCACGAGGCCCTCCGATGATATAGATCCCTGGCTCTTGTAGGGCAGAGCGGTACTGGGTTAGAAGCTTTGGAGATGTCCAAGTAATCATGGTAGTCCTTTGCCATTAGAATTCGGGTAATTCTATATGGGAAATCATGCGCATTGCATTGAGCTGTAGCCATCCATGCTAGCGTCTTTGCGGTCAATGATCTCGAATTGTGGGTAGGTCAGGAATAGCAAGAGAGGTGATACGATCACACCAATCGGGATTTCTTGGGGGTGGGGATGTGACAGCTAGGCAGATACTGGAAGAGATCGGACATCAAATGCGTCTTGAGGCAGAAGCTGATGAATCCACGTTTGTATGCCTAGAGTGCATTGGTGACAGCTGGCTAAAAAAACAGCCCTCCCGGCGTGTGATGCCAAGAAGGTGCGCTGGTTGTGGAACGGAGGTCTCTGCAGCGCTGATGTCTAAAGACATCGTAAGATGTATCAAGCCTTTCCTTTCAGACCACTTCATCATCGACGATGGGCTTTTTTCAGGCTACGGATTAACACTCAGTCAAGTCGTTGGCCTAGCCATCCGCTGTGAATCGGAAGTGGTCTGCGATGCACTGGCTGAAAAAATGGCAGACCCAGATGTAGATGAAAAACACTTCTACTTTTATGGTCAAGAATATTGCCAAACGTTCAGCCGATTCGAGTCCGAGGAGCAGGAGCGATCTTGGGTTGAAGGTGAGTGGTCTCGAATAGCCACTGAGCTGATGCATGGTCGAAGGTTTTTCAATCCAAACGCTAGTCGTTTTTTTGAAACGGTGATGGCAGAAACCATGCACGCGGGTAGCGACGTCAATGCTGACAAGAGCGCAGTCGTCAATGTAATTCCCGAGAACAGCTGTTTTTACCGAGCGAGAATTGCCTCAACGCATGCGCAAATCCAGGAGTTTCAAAAGAATCCTGTGAAGGAGATGGGGGCTCCCCCCAAGGATCGTGCGGCCAACAACCGGATGAGTCCGGCTGGCGTGCCGTTACTATACGTGGCCGCTGACGCTTTGACGGGGATTGCTGAGATAAGGCCATCAATTGGCGACAAGGTGGTGGTCGGGACATTTATCTCTCGTCGACCATTGGAGTTTTTTGATTTCACAGCACTTACGGCTCTTCAGCATAAGGAACTCAGCTGGTTTGAGCCGGGGTACCGCGAACGGACTGACCGTCGGTTGCTGCTTGAGTATCTTCATGACCTGATCGCTCGGCCAGTGCGCGCGAATGATACCGATTATGTGATGACTCAAGCCTTGGCAGAGTACATTCGGTACTACCGAAAGCAAAAGTTCGATGGCATTTCGTTTCGTTCAGTGCAGCGACAGGGGGGTGTCAATTACGTGATTTTTGACAAAAGTACACCTGAGGCATTGCAGGCCTCTGATTGGGTGCCCCAGTTCGATCTTGATGTTTCGACGGAACCGTTATCGGTCTTCGAAATAGAGGGTGTTCAATACGTCACGAACGGCCCGTCTAAATGACTGGATTGCCTGATTTGCTTCTATACCACCTAGAGGATAGGCAGTGCTGTGCTGCCAATTCCGAGCTGTGGAGCCGCGACTTGTCTTGAGTGCTTTCAATATCGAAGTTTGAAAGTAAGTGCGACAGTCTGCCTTGCAGACGCAATTAACTCGACGGTAAAAACGGGCATTTAACCTTCGTCCTGGGGAATGAGGGGAGGCACGCTATAGCGTGCTGAGGGCAAAGACCGCGTTCGATCTCAATATGCAGTTGGCGCCAATCAAGGCACCGAAACCAGTGGCTCTGGTTCGATCACATCTTCCTAATACGGATTTTGGTATCTGCACTTTCAATTATGGCGACAATCGCGCCTGGTTAAATTCAGGTGCGCCCTATCTTAGGGCTTTGGACTGTCACATGGCTTCGTTGGGCTGATGCCTATGTTGCTTGAGGCTGCTATAGGAAACCGATTCGATTAGCCCGTCGTTTTGCGCTCTTGGTGAGATAGCATCAGGGTAGGTGCCTTTCGCCAAAATCGGGTGATACCGAACCGTAGACAGGAAATTGCAACGGGGCAATCTCAGCATAGCGATTGGCAATCAGGGCCGAGCCAGGCCTTCTGCAATGCCTGCATTCTTACTCCACGAACCCACCCAAAAGGTTAAGGCGCTTTCGCTGAAGACCTCTTCACGGAGTAACGAAATGTACCGCATTTCCGTTGACACCGGCGGCACGTTTACTGATGTCGTAGTCACTGACGACAAAGGCCGCCTTTATATCGGTAAAGCCCTCACGACGCCTGAACGCAGCTTCTCAGGACTTTCAGCGGCTATTGCCAACGCAGCTGATCAAATAGGCATCACGTTTGAAACGCTGATGGCGGAAACGCGGTTGCTCGTTTACGGAACAACCAGAGCTACCAACGCGATCATTGAGCGCAAGACAGCCAAAACAGCGCTCCTGGTAACCAAGGGTTTTCCGGATACGCTGATCTACCGTAATGGTGGCAAGCTCAACTCTTCCCAAATCAACGCAGCAGTATCTCCACCCTTCGTACCACGGCATCTGACGTTTGAGATACCTGAGCGGATCAATGCTGAAGGTGGGGTTGAGCGTGCCCTGGACATTGACGCCACTCGCTCGATACTTGAAGAGCTGAAGGTGCGCGGAGTTGAGGCGATCGCCGTCAGCTTCCTGTGGTCGATCGCCAACCCAACTCACGAGCGTGGTGTGGGGAAAATGATCGAGGCCATGTTGCCAGGTGTCCCGTATACGCTTTCCTCCGAACTCAACCCCGTAATCAGGGAGTATCCAAGGACGTCATCGACGGCAATTGATGCCTCCCTCAAGCCCCTGATGCAAACCCACCTCAGCGCTATTCGCACCGATATGAACGCCGCTGGCTTCAAGGGCGAACTGTTGGTCAGTGCGTCCTCTGGTGGTGTCATGCACATCGAAGACATGGCCCTCAAGCCGATCTACATGGCAAAGTCGGGCCCCGCAATGGCGCCGTTGGCTGGCATCGCCTACACGCAGTCTGAAGGACTCAAGGACGACATTATTATCGTCGACACCGGCGGCACGACCTTCGATGTCAGCCTGATCCGCGCAGGGACGGTTAAATACTCCCGGGACACTTGGATCGGCGGTCAACTCAGCGGAACATTGCTTGGCATTGCCACAGTCGATATCCGTAGCGTTGGTGCTGGCGGCGGCTCGATTGCCTGGATCGATTCTGGCGGCCTTCTGCGCGTTGGCCCACGAAGCGCCGGTTCGGTTCCAGGCCCAGCGTGTTACGGAAAGGGCGGGACGTTCCCAACTGTGACGGATTCAGCTGTCGCACTGGGCTACATCGATCCTGATCGCTTTCTGGGTGGTCGGATGAAGCTCGACAAGAGCGCGGCAGTCGCTGCGATAACTCCGATTGCACGAAGCATTGGCAAATCCGTAGAGGAGACTGCTGCGGCAATTCTGAAGCTGGCCAGTGAAACGATGATCAAGGCCATCGAAGACATCACGATCAACGATGGTGTGCATCCTGCTGACAGCGTGCTGGTGGCAGGAGGCGGGGCTGCGGGTCTCAACATCCTCTCCATCGCGAAAAGCCTCAACAGTAAGTCGGTGATCATCCCCAAAACCGCCGGTGCTATCAGTGCCTCGGGTGGCCAGTTCTCTGACGTTGCCATCGACTTCTCGGGGTCGTGCTTCACCTCGACTGATCAGTATGAAAAGGACAAAGTCCAAGCGCTGCTGAGTGATCTGAGCGCGCGAGCGGACGAGTTCGAAAGCGACCTCAAGCGCCGTGGCATCTCGAATTTCACTCGGCGTGTTTACGTGCAGGCCCGCTACGAGCGTCAGCAGTTCGAAATGGAAATCGAACTCCCGATCGAGTGGATCAAGGCTGGCGAAGACCTCACAGTCCTACGTGAAATCTATGACACGCAATGCAAGCGTCTCTATGGCTTCTCGCGTGCTGACGCCCCGATCGAGACCATTACTTGGCGTCTGCGTGTTGTAGCTGACCTGCCGCAGCCCGAAGTGACCTGGACGGGCCCCAAAGAAGGGAGCATGGATATTCGGACGACTAAAGCCTACTTCGATGGTCATGGTCTCGTAGATACCCAGGTCTACAACGGCACCACGATTCCGCTTGAGACCCTGATTGAAGGCCCGGCGATCATCGAAGAGCCGACTACGACCGTTGTTGTCGATCCAGGTATCACTGGCAAGCTTTCGGCTAACGGCAACTACATCTTTAGCTTTGGAGCCTGAAATGACAGCGTCCAATCAGAATGTGAAATTTGATCCTGTACAGCTTGCCGTTATGGCGAACCGGATCGATGCCATCGTGCGCGAGATGACCAGCACCGTTGTGCTCACCGCGTGCTCCAGCGTGATCGGCATGGCGCGGGATTTTTCCTGCGCAATCCTGACCGCAGATCATGAGCTACTCAGCGCAGCTGATGGTCTACCTGTACACACTTTCGGTGGCAGCTTACAGGGGAAACACTTGGAGAAGGCCCATCCGGACTTACGGGAAGGGGATGCGTTTCTCAACAACGACCCTTACTCCGGCAATTCCCACCCGGCCGACCACACGTTTCTCGTTCCGGTTTTCCACGAAGGCAAGCATGTTTTCACAACAGCGGTGAAATGCCACCAGGCGGACTGCGGTAATAGTCTGCCAACGACCTACCATGCTTCGGCGAGGGACATCTATGAGGAAGGCGCTCTCATATTCCCGATGGTGAAGGTGCAATCGGACTACCAAGACAACTCCGACATTGTGCGGATGTGCCGCAGTCGTATTCGGGTTCCTGATCAGTGGCACGGTGACTTCCTGTCAGGTATCTCCGCAGCGCGCGCAGGTGAGCGAGCGTTGAAAGGGTTCGTGGAGCAGTTCGGTTGGAAGCAAGTCCAAGCCTTCAACGAAGCATGGCTGGACTATTCTGAGCGGCGTGCACTGGCTGCAATCAAGGAAATGCCGAAAGCAGTCGTACAGCGCTCCGGCCGTATCGACCCTCTGGAGGACTTCCTTCCTGAAGGATTGGACGTCAATGCTACCGTCCATGTGGAACCTGAAGAGGGCCTGATCACCATCGACCTGCGTGACAACGTCGACTGCCTGGACAACGGCCTGAACCAAACCGAGGCCACTGTCACGGCCATGGCGATTACTGGGGTCATCAACTGTCTGGGCGGCGATCTCCCACTCAATTCGGGGACGTTTCGGCGCATCAAAGTCCAACTGCGGGAAAACTGCGCAGTGGGCTTGCCAGAGTTTCCTCACAGCTGTTCGGTCGCCACCACGATGATCGCCGACACCCTCGGTAACATCGTCCAGCACGCCCTAACCGACCTGGGCTACGGCTACGGGATTGCTGAAGGCAATCTGTGCTTGCCAGCTTCCACTGCGGTGATCTCCGGCAAGGACTTCCGTAAGGCTGATGCTGACTACGTGAATCAACTTTTCCTTATGGGCGGTGGGGGCCCAGCCTCGGCCAGCGGTGATGGTATCAACTACTACATCGTTCCCGGCGGCGCGGGGGTTTGCTACCGCGACAGCGTTGAAATCGACGAGCAGCGTCTTCCGATTATCGTTCATTCGATGGGGCTTGTAGCGGGGTCTGCTGGCGCCGGCATGCGTCGTGGCGGCCTGGCTACGCGAGTCGAATTTGGGCCTCGCGGTGATGGGCTCACGGTGATGGCTTTGACGAACGGTTCTCAGACCGCACCTCGTGGCGCTCACGGCGGTTTGGCTGCCTTTCCTGGTGCAAACCTTCGCCTGAAGGCTGGTGAAATCACCGACACCCTCGGCGGGTACATCGTCGAAACCCTCGCCGGTGATGAGACCTTGGTGAGTTTTGATAGCGGTGGTGGTGGTTACGGTGATCCAACGACCCGTAGCCCTGAACTGGTACTTGAGGATGTGCTTGAACGCTACGAGACCCCGGAGCGCGCTCGCGACATCTACAAGGTTGCGCTCATCTATGACGAGTTTGGCGACGCTGTGGCAGTAGACAAGCAAGCGACGGAGCGGGCCAGGGCAGGTTTCTGATTCGGCAGATTGATCGCATGCAAGTCACTCATAAAACTGCCAGGAACAACGGGTGCATGGCTTGACGGCCATGCACCTGTCCCTGTTGTGTTTGGATCAATTCAGGAGAGAGCAGGTGTCGAAGCCACAGATATCTCGCAAAAAAATAGCCATTTTAAACGACTATCAGGGTGTCGCTCTGAGCATGGCTGACTGGTCAGCGCTGCAAAAAGAGACCGAGGTTGTTGTGTTCAGGGAGCCCTTTGCCAACGAGCGAGAGGTCATCGCTGCCCTTGCCGATTTCGATGTGATCTGCGTGATGCGAGAGCGCACTCCACTGACTCGTGAGATTCTGCGCTCATTACCAAAATTGCGTTTGATTGCATCGACGGCTCAGTCGAACTCATCGATCGATGTGAAAACGGCGAGCGAACTTGGTATCACCATCGCATGGACTGAACACCTGCCATATGGGACTACTGAGTTGGTGTGGGGCCTGATCCTGAGCGCGATCCGCCGTATCCCGGCTGAAGTGCAGTCTTTCCGTACTGGGGGCTGGCAAACCTCCGTGGGCCAAGACATTTCAGGCAGAACGTTGGGTATTGTCGGCCTCGGCAACTTTGGCAAGGCCGTTGCCCGGGTAGGCCAGGCATTCGATATGCGGGTCATTGCCTGGAGCCCGAACTTGGATCCGGAGATGGCGAAAGGATTAGGGGTTGAGGCCGTTAGCAAGCAGTCCCTATTTGAAGATTCCGACATCGTTACTCTGCACATGGTGCTCAGTGAGCGCACCAAAAATATTGTTGGCAGCGCTGAGCTTGATTGCATGAAGTCTCATGCCTGGTTGATCAATGCATCTCGTAGCGGACTCGTTGATCAGTCGGCATTGATTACGGCACTCGACATGAAGCAGATCGCTGGAGCGGCTTTGGACGTGTATGACGAGGAGCCTGTGCCTGCGGATCACCCGTACCGAGAAATGGGGAATGTAATCGCAACTCCTCATATTGGTTTTGTAACTGAAGACACTTACAGGCTTTTTTACTCACAAACTGTAGAGAATATCGAATCTTGGCTAAAGGGTATGCTCGTAAGAGAAACCGTAGCTGCTGGATAAGTATTTTCAGCTAATCAATGTGTTGATCTGTAGTCTTGGGTTTTACAGCCGGTCTCCTCCATGCGGAGACCGGTGTATTCGTTAGCACTGCAGAAGTTTTGCACTTCGAATGAATTGTAATGCGTAGGGGTCATTTGTCAAAGCATGGTTCTGCAATACACTTCGTGGTGAGCGCCTGATTTGCTTTCTAAATGATCTGCTGAATGTCGATAGATCTTTGAATCCGTAGCTAAGTGCAGCGTCAGTTACATCGCGGCACTGACCGTCAGCTAGTGCCTTGTAACTTGCATCTATTCGCTGCTCCATCAGCCAGCGCATAAAGGTTGTATTCTCTTCTGCAAATAAACGATACAGGGTTCGGGGGGATAAGCCCAAATTTTGGCAAACCTGTTCAGCATTAAGATTTGGGTCTTTCAAAAACTTAATCATATAACGCTTGGCTTTATCAAGGCGGTCGCTCTTGATGGCGCTGGGCTTATCTCTGCGTTTTTGCTGGAGCAGGGTGGTCAGCATGTCGAAAACGCTTTGGGAGATCTTGGCCTGCTCAGTTTCGTTGATACGTTCAAATGTGGCAGTTTCCGAGAGGATCGCCCTCAATACAGCACCGAGCCCTTGTCGACCGTCAAGCACCTGCCAGGCCATATCCTCCGGGCTTTCCAGATACTCAGAGAGCGATGAGATCGGAAGCCGCAAATGGATGAACTGGGCCGGGGTGTTGAAGCTCATTTGGAATTTTTCAAGCGTATCGAGGAGTACCAAATCACCCCGTTCAACCTTAATCGTCTCTGAAAATTTCTGGAACGTCGTCCCTCCACCGATTGAAAGATGGAGCATTAGATATTCTTCTTCACCTGGCACGGAACAAGCTGCGTCATAGGTGTAAGTAGCTGGCCCTGAGGTGATAGATGTTATCTGAGATGGCCCTAAGCTATTTACAAATAGCTGGCCCATGAAGTCGGAAGGCTTTACTGGACAGCAGGATGATGAACCATGATGTTGATTGAGAAGCTCTTTCCAGTACGTCAGCCTATCGTGTGAACCTCTATCAGTAGTTGCGAATAGGAAACCCATAGGAACCTCACAGCGTTGCATCTGTCTTGCGAAGTCTAGCCGGCGCACTGCGCCTGCCAGCATGTGTTATATGTGGGCTAAATAACCCGTATAACGCTTGGCTAGACACTAACACCTCAATCATTCAAGTTGAATGGCTTATCTGTGTTTTTGGCGTTATTAGGCATGTTTGCTGTCTGGGAAGATGAATGTCTTGGGGTGGTTGTACGGTGAGATGTCGTTTTTAGAACTGTTTCGTAACCGTCAGATATTTGTCTGTCAGCAACCCGTCATATAGAACAATGGCTCAAATTATTTTTTGTCAATCTCAGCACAGTTGTTGGCTATGTAGAGCAAGCGCCTACCGGTGAAAGGTGTCACGGTGAGTACCAGCAGGCGTTGGAGAGGAAAGCACTCAGACGCTTGATTGCATCAATAAAAATAACTGCTCACGACCACGTGGCTATACCGCAGGGGAGTACCAAATGACCTACCGAATCTCGCAATTTTTTGGGGTGGCCGTGACGGCTGCTTTAGTTCTTGGTACACACACCCAGTTCGCATCCGCGTCTGACAACAGAATCGCACTGGTACCGCCAGGCCCTCACCCGTATTTCCTGGCATGGGAAAAAGCGGCAAAAGATGCTCAGGCTGATTTCGGAATCGCATCCGTCGATTTCAGGGTGCCGTCGGAACGAACCTTGAATCGTCAGATGGAACTCATCGAAAGTCTCGCCAGCCAAGGCTACACCGGGTTTGCTTTGTCCCCGGGTGATCCTGTCGGCGTTAACTCAGTGCTTCAAGAACTCAAGAGCAGCGGCATCCCCTCGATCGCTATCGGGGCATGTCCTGCCGAACCTTCAGCGGCAGCATTATGCCTGTCGACCGATGTGTTCGGTTCCACCTATGACGAAACCAAAGTATTGATCAATGCCATGGGGGGGAAGGGCAATATCGTTCACCTTGCGGGTCTACTTGTAGATCCGAATGCTCGAATGCGTATGGACGCAGTCGAGAAAGCAATCAGCGAGACCAATGGAGCGGTGAAGCTGATTCAAACCATCGCCGATACCGACAACGAAGAAAAGGCAGATCAAAAGATCAATGCCTTATTGGGCGCTCGAAAAGATCAGATCGATGGGATCGTTGCCTCGGGGTATGTGCAATCCACCGTAGCCGCCAAGTCCTTGCGTAACCTGGGCGACAAACGAATCAAGCTGGTTGGTGTAGCCACCGACAAGATCATGATTGAGGGCATCCGCGACGGATTTGTTGTCGGTACGGTGGGGCTCAATGCCTACGCAGAAGGGTACGCCGGCGCCTATATCCTCGACCAGCTCGCTGGTGGTAAATGCACCATCAAAGCTGGAGCTCCGTTCCTGACTACCCCCACCTCCACGCACTTTGTGGATTCCAGGCCGGTGTTCATTACATCGGCGAACGTCGATAACTACATGAAGGGGCTCACTGATAATGCGAAAGACATTACAGCTACCTTCAAATCTGAATTTCTAAACTGCCCGTAATTTAACTAGGCCCGAACGCCGCTGCGAGATATGCAGGTCGCTAACGGCACCCTTTTGGGTACCGCCGGCCAGCCTGTGTCTTCAAATCAGCGATTGCGTCGGATGGCTCGCCACACAAGTCTGGAAAAATAATGGATAGCAAACTTTCTAAACCGATTGGTTTTACGGGTTTTCGTTCACTCACTTTGGAGCACGGAAATCTCATAGGCCTTACGCTCATCATTGTGGGCTTCTGGATTTTCTTCGCCCTGCAAGCGCCTGGCTTTGTTTCTAATTTCAATATTTTCGTACTGCTTCGGTCGCTCTCGATTGACGTGGTAATCGGCTTTTCCACGATGGTGGTACTGGCGACGGGCGGGATGAATCTAGCGATAGGTTCCATCGGCGTCTGCGCTGTCATGTTTTCCGGGTACTTGATGCAAATCTGTGGCATCTCGGCTGTGCCTGCCGTCGTGGCAGGCCTAGCGCTAGGCATCGTGCTGGGTTGGATCAATGGCATGGTCATCGTGCGAACTGGTGTGAGCGCGTTCATCGTGACTCTTGCAACGACTAGTCTTTATTCGGGGGCCATGTTGATCCTGACCAAAGCGCAGATCTACAACCAGATCCCACTGGGGTTCGCCACGTTTGCCCGAATGCAGGTGGGTGTAGTTCCAGTACTTCTCCTTGTTGCACTCGCAGTGGGCCTAGGATTGCTTGTGTTGTTCAGATACAGCGTTCTTGGTAGGGAGATCCTGTCGACAGGAGCAAATGCCCGGGCAGCCGAATTGTCAGGCGTACGGGTGAACCGGGTAATTGTCTTTGTCCATTCACTGTCCGGATTTTTGGCTGCGTTGGCTGGGATTCTTCTGTTGTCGCGACTTGGTGCTGCGATGCCATCCATAGGACAGGACTGGCTTCTTCCATCGTTTCTGGCACCCGTACTGGGTGGAACCCTATTGGCGGGTGGTTTTGTATCTGTAGTGGGCACTGTATTGGGTGCGTTGCTAGTCGCAACAATTCGCTCCGGGCTTTTGGTTATGCAGGTGGGAAGCTTCTGGCTTCAGTTGTTTCTTGGACTCATTTTGTTGTTCGCGCTCTTCATAGAGCGGTACCGCACTTTGTACTCGGCTCGTCGTAGCAAGCTTGGAGGCCGCTAATGTCTCGTAGTGAAAGGTTTTTCTCCAAAGAGTGGTCGGCACTTGCGCTTGTGATTTTGCTGGGGGGAATGTGGCTGACACTGACTTCCCCAGCGTTCCTGACTCAGTACAACATCTACGTGCTGTTACGCTCTTTCTGCGTTGTGCTGTTAGTGGCATACGCGCAGATGGTCACGTTGGTGGTAGGTCAGATCAACCTGTCGGTGGGCGCCCTGGGCGGTCTTGTCGCCATTTCAGTTGGAGGCATGCTGGAGTCTTGGGGGTTGCCCATTCCGGTCGCCGTCATTGGTGGTATGGCACTAGGGGCCCTGGCCGGCATGGTGAACGGGTTGATCATAGTTCGAACGAACATCAATGCCTTCATTATCACCCTTGCTACGGCATCAGCTTTCACAGGGATCAACTACGGCCTGACAGAGTCCCAGCCGTTTTACCACCTACCACAAGCGTTCGTCGATTTTGGTAGCGGACGTTTTCTCTCATTGCCTTACCTGCTGATACCACCGTTGATTATTGCAGTGATCTTGCACGTGTTCTTCGCACGCTCCGTTCCGGGTCGGTGGCTACTCGCGGTAGGAGGAAATTCGCATGCAGCTGAGCTTTCTGGGATTCCTAAATCTCTGGTTGTTGTGCTCGCACACACACTATCTGGATTGCTCGCCGCGATCGCTGCAATTCTAGCCGTTGCCCAGATTGGCTCAGCTCAGCCGAGCATCGGCGCTGACTGGTTGCTCATGTCCTTCGCTGCTCCCATCATCGGTGGCGTTGCGCTAACAGGAGGCCACATTTCTGTTCTTGCTACGGGGCTCGCTGTTGTTCTTGTCGTGCTCATTCAGAATGGGATGGTGCTGGTTGAAGTAGATCCTTACTGGGTGGAATTCCTTCTAGGCGCGTTGATTCTTGCGGCCGTAGGTATGAATAGATATCGAGCCGTCAAGGCTCAGAGGGCTCGATAAATGAAGCTGACTTTGGATCGTATTGAAAAACGTTTTCCAGGCGTGGTGGCACTTAACGGCGCTTCGTTTGAAATTCTTCCAGGGGAAATACACGCGTTTCTCGGTGAGAATGGAGCTGGAAAATCTACCCTCATTAAAATTATCACGGGGTTATATCGGCCTGACAGTGGTGAACTTCGAGTAAACGATCAGCCAGTCAGATTCAGCAAACCCCAGGATGCGCTAAAGACAGGTATAGGCGCGGTTCACCAGGAACGTAACCTCATACCTCGATTTAGCGTGGGCGAAAACATCCTGATTGAACGACTGCCTCAAAAGCATGGAATGGTGAATTACGAAGAGGTTCATCGAGAGGCCAAGCGTTACCTTGATCTCATTGATCCTACGATCGATACCAGAACAGAGGTCAGGTACCTATCAGTCGCACAGATGCAAATCGTAGAGATCGCCAAGGCCCTCTCGCTTGAGGCTAATCTTCTGATCCTCGACGAGCCGACCGCGTCCATTTCCGGGCATGAGGCTGAGGCGCTTTTTAAAGTGCTGCGTCGGCTTCGTGATGAAGGCAAAGCGATCGTATTTGTGAGCCATAAACTGGAGGAGGTCACAGCTCTTTGCGATCGGGTTACCGTGCTACGTGATGGGAAGGTAGCCGTATCTGGAGAGCTGATGGTCAATATGGATCGTGGAAAGATTGTGGAAGCCATGATTGGCCGAGAGGAGCCTTCCGCAGACATGGGAAATCGACCCACCGCAACTCATCCTATTCTTTCTCTACATGGGATTTTCACGCAGCTAGGACACAAAAATGCAAATTTTACCTTGAACAAGGGTGAAATTCTTGGCCTCTACGGGCTTGTAGGGGCGGGACGTAGCGAGCTGGCCAGGGCGTTGATTGGCGATGTGAGGATCACTGCCGGCAATATCAAATTGCATGGCAACGTCATCAATATTCCCGATGTCGCGACTGCGCTGAAAAAGTATCGGATTGGCTATGTCTCAGAAGATCGAAAAGGGGAGGGGCTCATACTCAGCCATTCAATACGGTCGAATATTGGCATCGCGATCTGGCGTCGTATTTCATCCCGTATAGGGCTGTTCAGCCTGGGGCAAGAGCATAGTTATATTGATCCTCTGGCCCGAAAGCTTGAAGTCAAGGCACCATCTTGGGAGCAGTTGGTTGGAAATCTATCTGGCGGAAATCAACAGAAGGTGGCGCTGGCGAAGTGGTTAGCAGCGGGTGTAGAGATCCTGATCATCGATGAGCCTACCGTAGGCATAGACATCGGCGCTAAGACAGCCATTCACGAGTTGATTTCAGAAGTCACCAAAGAGGGGCTGTCTGTCATCCTTATTTCAAGTGACATGAGTGAAATGATTACCCTGGCAGATAGAATCCTGGTCATGCATCAATACAAAATTCTTGGGGATATTATAAATAGTCGCCAATATGATGCTGTGAGCAAAGATATTATGAGGTATATCCATTCTGATGAGTTTGGCACGCAAGCTTCAAAAATTCCATCAGCTGTTATTGGGCGTGTAGCCTCTACGCTCTAGGCTGGGCTGTATGGTTGTGCGTTTGTGATCGCTGAATTTAGTTCTGGGAAAATCAATTAGAAGATTTTCAAGGGTTGGATAGGGCTTCTGTCTGCTTGAAATGATCGCCTAATAAAAATTTGCATAGTGCAAGCGATTCGCTTGGTCTTGCATGGTTTTCGCTTGAAGTGCTGCGCTAAAAATATTGAAAGAGTGATCGTACTTTTTCAAAAAAACAAAAGTTCGCGCAAGGAAGTATGAGGTTGAGGGCTTGGTTGCTGCTTTCAATCAATAAGGACGTTTGTGTCATTTTCTCCCAAGTTTTTGGGAGCGATTTACCTATGCCAAAAAAAGATAAAACTATTAGGCTATATTCAAAAGGTGCATCGTCTTGAAAATAAAAAAACTGTTCTGCAGTAGCGTTATTGTTGGGGGGTTGTGGTCAGGTGTTCTGCATGCAGGGCAGAACCAGACGTCCAGTCCATCTCCAAGTGCAAGCCAAAGCTCAACTTTCGAGTCCAGTTCGAACCCGTCCCCTACAGCGGCTTATACGGCAGAAGGTGGGTCGCAGTGGATGCTAGGGGATTGGGGCGGTCTGCGAACTGAGTTGGAGCAAAAGGGTTACGCGCTGAGCATGACCTACCGTAATGACGCAGCGACGAACCTGAGTGGCGGTCGTAATAAAGATAAGACACTAGATTACGCGGATCAGTTCGCGTTCACTTTGAACATGGATTTGGACAAAATTGCTGGGATCAAGGGCGCGAACCTCGTCACTATAATCTCTGATCGTAACGGAAAAGACCTTACAGCGGAGCGGCTGATTGATAATCGTCAAGGCCAGCTTGGATCTTCCCAGAACGTGTTTGGGCGGGGCAACGTTACGCGACTGACTCAGGTCATGTTCAGGCAGAAGCTGCTGGATGGGAACCTCGAATACAGTATTGGGCGTTTCGGGCCTGACGCGTTCGGCCAATTCACCTGTGACTTCGAAAACCTGGTTTTCTGCGGTAGTTCTCCAGGCAACTGGCACGGGGATGACTGGTATAACTTCCCGATTGGTCAGTGGGGGGCCAGTACGAAGTTGATCTTCGCCTCTGACTGGGCTTTTCAGATCGGTGTTTTCGAGCAGAACCCAACACTTCTGGAGAACAGAAACCATTTCAAAATCAGCACCAGTGGGCGTGAAGGTTTCATCATCCCGGCTGAGTTGATCTGGTTTCCTAGACAAGCTCTGTTCGGTCTGCCGGCTGAGTATCGCGTTGGCGGTTTCTACAACACGTCTAATGCCAGCGACCTGTATGAAGGGGCGGATGGGCAGCCACAGCCATTGACGCCCGGTGGTGAGTTCAAAGAACGCTCGCATCGTACTGGCTGGTGGTATGTTGCTCGTCAAACGGTGGCAACCATCAACAATAACCCGAAGCGCAACATAGAAGTGTTTAGTCAGGGGTTTTGGAACGACCGTGCTACCGGTTATGTTGCCAGACACTACACGCTGGGGGTGACGATTAATGGGCCCTTTGACGCGCGCCAAGGTGATGCAATTGGTATCGCAGTAGGCGGGCTAAGTGTTGCCGATGATGTCAGCAAACGTCAGCGCCTAGTCAATGAGATCAACGATGTCACCAACTATGACGATCCGCGTTACCTCCCAGTGCAGGGTGACGAATACAGTGCGGAGATCTACTACGGCGCTAAGATCACGAGTTGGCTTACGTTGCGACCGAACCTGCAATATATCGTTCATCCAGGAGGCGTAAATCAGGTCGACAATGCCTTGGTCGGTGGTTTGATGGTGCGAGTTTCCTTCTAATTGCGTTTGGCAATAGTAATGGCCTGATGCAAGACCAGCGGCGAGTCAGCCAGCTTGAACCTTTTCACGTAGCCCTGCGCCTCATCAACCTGAGATAGGCTGGTGAGGCGTTTTTGGTGGTATCGTTAGAACCCCATCCAATAAGTCAGAAGCCTTTCAATCTCTCGATTCGAAGGATTGCCCAGCCCCAGATAAAAACTCGTCCGGAGCAAAATAAATTTTCTGCATTGTATCTGTGCTAAAGCTAGGTAAAGCCAAGCACATCATAAAAGCCTCCATCACAAAATTCTTCTGATTCAGCAAGTGCGACCACCAATGCTCCCCTCCAGTCGTTGGGGCCATTTGTACGTCGATTAGATTCGGCAGTGCGGAGCAAATATGCTCTAACACCTGCTGCACCACCTAGTTTGAAATTATCGTCCAATCCTGTTTCTTGCGATTCCAGGTAATTTGTTATCTGAGCGACATATCTTTCATTCAATCTAAAATCTTTAAGGTGCTGTTTCAGACGCCTAGTTAGCTCGTCACTCATACCTCGACGTTTCTCGATTCTGAAAATAACGGATAGTGCATTATCCGAAATCTCAATGTCAGCTACCAGGAAGTTCAGCCCTGAAACGTCATCGAGGTATGCATGAATATGATATTTATCTCTGGCAGTAGGTGGTGTTCGCGGTTTATGGCCATTGCATTTAGAGCAGGACGGTACAAGATTCAGTGCGAATACGCTGAAGCATTTGTAATGTTGTTTTGGCAAATGATGATCGAGGTCACGTATTTCTCCAAACCCGCAGTAAGGACATTTTTTAGCTTCCCGTTTGAGCGCTGCGCGAAGTAAGGATAATTCGCCTTTGTCTGACACCTCCCCGTATGCTGCAAGTAAGAGATCTCTGGACTCATTGGATAGCAGTCTTGTTTTCCACCCAGGGTCAGGCTCACCTAGTCCTTCCTCGTACTCATCGTATAGCTCCAATACTTTGAGCTTGTCACCTTCGGAAATACCATCTCCAGTGCCCTCGGGGAAAAGTATATCGAGATCAGATCGAATAGAAGCTAGGCTAGGTTTTTTTAAATTCCACACTATTTCTTCGTCCTTTTCAGAAATAAGCGCCTGCTCATGCTGTAAGATCTAGCCTGATGGCTCATTTGGCCTTGTAGGAATAGGCCCTCTAAATCTTCTTGATCATCTACGCGATCCACCAGTTTGTCCAAAATCCGATGGTAATCAGTTGCTTCGGGGTTGAGTCCAAATACTTCTGAAGTTATCAGGCCGATACTCTCTCCAAAAGTCTCACTACCTACTCCCTCTACAAAAGCCCAGTCACCATCACGCTTAAGCACTTTAACGTCCGCCCCTAGCGTTTCTTGAACAACGACTGGGGAATGGCTGGCGACAATGCAGAATGAATTGTTGTTCGCCATAATTGCCCTTATGGCATGCATCAGGGCTGCGAGCAGTGGTGGGTGTAGGTGTGTTTCAGGCTCGTCAAACAATACCAGCGAGGACGGTACGGTCACCGCAATTAGGCTGGTAACCACAAGCGCGGCAATTTTATGTCCGGTGCTGCACTTAAGAAAGGCTGAAAGGATAATTTCTTTATCCCAAAAATTTAGCTCGTACTCCAGTAACTCCTCAAGTGCTGAACCTTCAAGGAGTCCTGAAAGTAAAGAATTCAATATGGTTATTTTGGTAGAGTCAGTAATCTGAGATAGGTGGAGATAAAACTCTTCTGCGATTTTGTCTATGGATTTAAGCTTGGTAGCCCCGAGTCTATCGGTATCCCCAAAAGGACTGGCTTCACTTTCCGTACTTCTAGCAATCCTGGAACCTTCAGCCTTGAGGTCTCTTAAGCCAACGTATGCAAATCTACCGGTACCTGAATTCATTTCGTCCAGTATTTTTCGACGACTTCGTGTATTTGAACCAGGTAGGTGAAAGCTGTCAAAAGCACTGAATGATATGGTGACAATGCGCGGAAATCCAATTCCAGCAGGTTTCAATGCGCCAAGAGCAGTCAGATCTTTTCTTTCCGCGATAGTAGCGAAAGCTAATCTTGCAATACGAGCCAGTACGGTGCTTTTTCCGGAACCGTTAGCTCCAACCAGAACTGCAATGCGGCCAGGTAGGATAGGACGTCGGCGGAAGTAGGGTTTGCGTTGGCCAAATTCAAAGTCCAAACTGTTCAGCCAGTTATCAAATTTCACCGAAAAAGCTAGCTCTTCACCTGGTAGCTCTGTGTAGTCTCCAGTCATTAGACCATAGGCGATTTTTAAATATGCATCTTCCTTGCCGTCCCGGAAAAGGGATTTTCCCCATCCTGGTTCGTTGCGAAAGATCTCTTCCAGTGAAGAATCGTAAACTATATCTCGAAGACCTAAGAGCGCGCGCTTTGCTTTCGGCTTTGAAAGTTGACGGAGCCTTTCATAATAGTCTAGGGATGCCCCCACTGAGCAAAAATCATCATCCAATGAGTTAAAGCTTTCAGTGATTTGTATACCATCTCCCGCGACTTGACCAAAGCGGAGAATTTTAACAGGCCCTATAAGGTCGACTACTCGTTGACCGGTCTCATCCAGCGTTACGTAATATAAATGGTACTGCGTCCTGAAGCCGTAATCATCCCATCTGTCCTGTTCGAGTACAAAAGCTGGTAAATCCTCTTTAGGCCAAGTCCCATTTTGCTTTCTGATTAAGAACTTATACCCCATGGTTCAATCCTTTAGCTCACGCAGGTGAAAATTTCATATGCCATAGCTACATAATACCAAATGATACTTCAATAGGTCGCTACGGTTTCGTGGCATTGCTTGCAGATGTCTGATTGGCGTTGTGAAGGTAGAACTCAGTATCCAAAATGCGTTATCGCTGTTAGAAGGCCAGATTAAGGTTACTGGTAAAGTGCTCGACGGCTTCTTTGACGAACGCTTTGACAACGGCGGTCTGTTGGCGATCAGATTTGTAGACAAGATTCAGTGGTCTTGAAGGCCCTTCGTAGTCATCGAGAACGCGTACCAGATCTCCACGGCGCAAGGCGTCAACTAACGTTTCCTTTGCAGCCAAGACGATCCCTTGTCCATTAATAGCCGCATTGATCAATGCTCGCATGTCGTTTATTCGCATGCGGCTTTTGAGTTGCGCCGGCATCGGAGTTCCACTCAGAGTGAAGACCCATTCCTGCTCGTGTGTTTGATCTGAAAATAGATAGGACAGACAGGTGTGGCGAATCAGATCTTGTGGGTTTTGCGGGGTGCCGTTTTCTCTGATGTAGCCCGGCGACGCACATGGAATCAATTGGTAGCGCCTAAGCTCTCTTGAGACCAGATGAGGGGAGTCAACGCCAGATGATTCACCTACCCTGATCGCTGCCTCAAACCCTTGGTGAGTCAGGTCGACATACTGATCCGATAAAGTGAGTTCGACCTCCACCATGGGGTGTTTGGAAAGAAAGCCTTGGATGAACGACATAAAGCTGCCTGACCCAAAATTTAATGGGGCGCTTATCCTGATTTTTCCGCGTGGTTCTTCCAGTGCATCCTGAGCCATGAACTCAGCCTCTTCCGTGACGGAAAGGATGTACTTGCATCGCTCGAAGTATCGCTGGCCAAACTCGGTGAGGCTCTGGCGCCTAGTAGTACGATTCAATAGGCGCACACCGAGCCGGCTCTCAAGGGCTTGCACATACTTGGCAACCATTTGAGGGGTCATGAATAGCTTGGCTGATGCTGCTGCGTAAGAGCCGGCCTCAGCCGCTGCGACGAAAACCTCCATAGCCTTGAATCGATCCATTTTTCGAAAACCCTGGTTGTCAATTCAGGCTATGGTAATAGCTTTGGGTGATTTTTGGTTTGCAGTCTAGGGCTGCGTTATCACCGGTTATCGTGTTCGGTCACCAACGCGAGGCTACTACTTTCTGGCTTTTTTGCGGTTTTGCTTGGGTTGAATAATAGCTGCCTGGCGAGCTGTTTTCTCTACGTTGAACCCAGCATTTATCGGCGTGAAGCTGCCATGGAGGACGGTGTGGGCTGCTGATACGTAGCGTAACGGCTTTCTCTTGAGAGGCTTATTTCGCTCATATACCACCACCGCATTTTGGTCTTCAACGCTGGCATAGATGACTTTTTCGTACGGAAAGTCATCTGCGCTTAGAAAGAAATTCGTCCATTCAATAATCCCAAGCCGAGCAGATAGATCGGGGCTGATGTAATCGCTATAGCAGAGCAGGATCACTTCGTCGAAGGTTCCTGCGGCCGCATAATTTTTGTAGTGATCCAGTTTCTTTGACGCCCCCTTATAGATGTACTTAGCATTAACGTCGATATCGATTTTTTTGCGTGGGGCCGTGCTGTAGCTTCCATCGCGTTGAAAGTCTTCAACTTGTTTGCGTACGATTTCCCTTTCTAGCTTTTTGTCGTTGAGGTACGCCTTAACCCTTTGGTCATCTATTGACGTTATCTCGATACCAATCCGTTTTTTAGGTTCGCTGGTTTCGATTGCAGCGTCTGGTTTATCGGTCTGCGTGGGATCGATCTCGAAAAGACCGTAAAGTTCTTTCAATAGGGTGTTAGCTGCCTCAAGAACAAGTCGTTCGTCTTCGATTTTTTTTTCATTTCCCACGGATGATTTCCTCAAAGTCTTTATTTCTGAAGGTGTGTGCCTCAAGGGCTCGCGGCTCAGATTGGCCTATCTGTTCCGAACCTTTGAGCCGAAGGTCATCCGCGTGAACACGCCGTCCTTTTTTATCCATGCATGCACTAACGCAGCTGCGAGGTGAGTGAGGATCAGCGCGAAAAGGCTGTACGCCATGATTTCATGTGTCTGATGAAGGATTGAGTACAACAGAGGGTCGGCTTTCACCAGTGTTGGGAGTGCCCAGCCCAATATGGTGGGTGGCGGATACCCACCGGCGGAAAGCAATGTCCACCCAACAATTGGCAACGCGATCATCAGTATGTAAAGCATAAGGTGCGCGAGGGTCACGCCCAGTGCCTGCCATGATGCGAAGCCCTCGGGGTGACCGGGGTAGGGCGATGTAAGACGGTTTACGATGCGTACAATTACCAGCGCAAAAATGCTGACGCCTAGTAACAGGTGAATATTCAGCAGCAGCGGGCGCCACTGTAACGAACTAGTCATTCCCACTCCGACAAATAATGTCGACAACACCATCATGGCCATCAACCAGTGGAGCATTCGGCCGGCCAGGTTGTACCGTGCTGCCGGAGATTCAGATCGCTTCATTGGGTCACCTCTTTGCCAGATGATTGCTGGCCAACTTCTCGCTCGCGCAGGTTGAATGATTTTGCATAGACGCCGGATCTCGCGTGCAAGATAGGGTCATCTGAGATCGCCACCCCGTTGGGAACGATAGTGGGATCAAAGTTGGTGTCACGGCAGGAACCAGTAGCCTGCTCGCTCAGAGCGTTTATGGTTAGAGTCCCTGCATTCACTTTTAGCCTGCTGTCCGGCCAAGGCTGTGATGGATCATTAACCGGATCACTGGGATCGGCGACCGTTACGATCAGATCCCAGACAATAGGCTTGTTGGCAACGCGGGTGATAAGTTCGTCGAATAACGCCTGAGGCTCAGCTTTGTCTCGGGACTCGGCGGGCCATCCGCTGAATGGGAGTCGAGGCTGCCATGACCAGCGAACAAAACGCTTCTGATTCTGTTTGTTGGTGAATGCAAAAGCATTGATGCTGTAGAACTGAGTGCTGGCAAAACTGCGCGACCAGGGAGCCTTGTCCGAAGCATCGATATATTTTCTTGCCTCTGGATAAGCCTCATAAAATGCTTCGATTCGCGCAGGCACTGGCTGATGGGTAATCGAGTCCGGCGCAAAAGCCTCTCCCATGGCAACGAGTCCCTCCACTGTTGCAGTCGGGAAGAATGAGTCGTTTATCATGGCCATTCTCCACTCGCCTCCGTCGGGCTGCTTGAGTAGCAGCGACAGGCTCAATATGCGAGTTGAATTGTCAGTTGCGTGCGGGTCACCGGCTCCTAGAGAGAAGCGGCCGATGACCTGAGTCATGTTGTCAGAAAAAACACGCGCTGAAGACAGGTCGCCTGCTTGTTCGGTAGGCACAAACTGTCCTGTGAAACACATGCCTTTGCCGTGTGCACGTCTGAATCCTGGGGGGAATGGATTCGGCGCATCTTTCTCCACGGAGGTCAAAACCTGATTTGCGGTCAGTCCACGATGACCCAGCCAATCTGCCGACCAGGCAAATGCCAAGCCCAGGCTGGCGACAATCGTGACGATGCCTAGCGCAGGAAGCATTCGCGACCTTGGAGTATTAGGTGAGCGAGACAATCATGATTCTCCACAAAAAGTTATTTGGATAGCGAGCTATCGGCCTCAGTTGAGCGTGCAGGTAGGCAGAAAGCTTTATGTGGGAATCACTTTAATAACCTACTGTAGATTGATAAATGGCTTTTAAATTGCTTGAGTAACAACTGAAAGTTGTTAATTCAGTTGGCTGACGAAGAGGGAGAGAGTGATGGGTTTTGTTGCGGTTGGCATAGTGAGCTGATGCCGCTTTAGCGGCATCAGCTCAACAGTTTTCAGCGGTAGCGTTCAAGCCAGTGAGCATACGGTGCGGGAAGCGTCCAGGAGGCTTTTTCAACTCCCAGCTCTTTGGCTGCAAAGTATGCCCAGTGCGGGTCAGCCAAGTGGGCACGGCCCACCGATACCAGATCTAACTGGCCTGCATGAATAGCCTCGTTTGCCAATTGCGGGGTGCCAAAGCCCCACGCCGACGTCACAGGAAGTCCAGCTTCGCGACGTACTCGCTCTGATATCGGGCCCATAAACGCTGGAGCCCAAGGTACGTTGGTTTCTGCAACTGTGAAACCAACACTGACGCTCAGTAAATCGAGCCCATGGTCTTTAAAGCGTCGAGCCAATTCAATCGACTCACTAAGCGTCTGTTCATCTCGCCCATCGTATTCGATCACACCGAAGCGTGCCGTTAATGGCAGATTTTCGGGCCAGACCTCACGAACAGCCGCGAGGGTTTCCAAGAGGAACCGGCAGCGGTTTTCAAAGCTGCCGCCGTAGGCATCGGTGCGCTTGTTTGAGTGTTCTGAAAAGAAGCTTTGGGCTAGATATCCGTGTGCAAAGTGCAACTCGATCCATTCAAAGCCAGCGTCGCGAGCCCTGCGTGCAGCGTCTACGAAGTCTTGGCGGACGCGAGCAATGTCTTGCAACGTCATCTCTTGTGGGACTTTCGGCAGGTGTGCACCGAATGCGATCGGGGAGGGCGCTATGGTCTGCCAACCATTAGGGTTGCTCTCGGCGATGTGGTCGTCACCTTCCCAAGGCCGATTGGCGCTTGCTTTTCGGCCAGCATGGGCAATCTGAATACCAGGAACAGCACCTGCAGCTTTGATCGCTTTGACGGCTGGCACGAACGCCTGGGCCTGTTCGTCGTTCCAGAGACCTGCACATCCAGGTGTGATGCGTCCTTCTGGAGAAACGGCAGTTGCCTCGACCACTATCAGGCCGGCTCCGCCACGAGCCATGCTGGCAAGATGAACATGGTGCCAATCGTTGATTACACCGTTTTCAGCCATGTATTGGCACATAGGTGGAATGGCAATGCGATTACGTAGGGTGACGTCCTTCAGAGTGAACGGCTCGAACAGTGCGGACATGACTAGACTCCTGATAGGGGTGATTCGCTTGTTCGATAGTAATCGAAATATGGATAATTCTGTAACCCCCGATTATCATTAGCCCATGCGAGCACTCAAACACCCGGTTCCATCTGACTTTCTTCTAGAGCGTATCCTCTACGCGCTGAGCGATCCCGTTCGTCTGGACATTGTTCGTTGCCTGGCGGCTGTAAATGAGGCTTCTTGCGGCGAGCTTGATGGGGGACGACCAAAGTCCAGCGTATCTCATCATTTTCGGGTGTTACGCGATGCTGGGCTGGTTCGTACACGCAATGTCGGAACTACGCACATGAACTCGCTTCGCACCGAAGAACTCAACCTGCGCTTTCCGGGGCTGATGGAATGCATCCTGTCCCAAGACTGAGTTCCTGTCCTGCCCAGGCACAGTACTAGGGGGAGTAGCCACCGAAGAGGAGGCTATAAGTGGATGGGTGCCACTTTAGGCCACTGTCGAGATGACCAGACCAGAACTGATCAGCCATTGAATGATTCGCGGCAATTGTTGACGTGCACTGCGGTACCGACAATTGGGATGGGGTAACAATGTCGCAGGGTGGTAGTCCGTCTAACTGTTCAACCATTCTGCTTCGAAAGTCGCCGTGGAATGGCAGGCCGATAGACCAGTTTTTTCTGGTAGACCTTGAGAAGAAAATACCGCTTCCGAGAGTTCGATAATGGAGACGCCATCCTCCTTAACCCCGCCAAATGCCTTCCGTATTTCATCTTATCGCCACTCGGCAACGCACCAAGACTTTTGTCTTTGAGCAAAGGCTCAGCCTCATAAGCAATGGTCAGGTTGCTAAAGCCATCTTCGTTGAGGCATTGGGCCGCGTTCCAATTCAAGGGGGGCATGCGGATCGCCGTCTGTGCAGTATGAGGGGCACTTACAGCAACCTGTCTCCGGCTTCCGCATGCCGAAATAAACGATCGCTACTTGACAGGCCAGCGGGCTAAACCGTAATGACCAGACAGGGAACGGAGACTGGTCGGTGGCCGGTGTAGGCGCTGGGTTTCTTTCTCCATACTCAGACGTTTTGGGATCGTAGATTCCATGTCAAAACTCCAGATGGTCAGCAAGACGTTCGATGTTGTCTGCATCTGGCTCGACACTTTGTGGCTGTGGCGCACTGAACTCCACTACGCAGGGATTGGCTGTTCGGTTGAGCATCAGTCTCGTCACGTCGGGTCGAGAGTAATGGCCAGCGGGGTCGGCGGCCACTTTGGCAAAAATCAATGCACTCGGTTCCAGGGTGGCGTACAGCAGACCCTCTTCATCCTCAGCCAAAGGCGTGGCTAGGTCGCTACCATCAGGGCCAAAGATGCGCGCGTGACCACCTCCTGTTTGAAGTAGGCTGCGCTTGTAATCGTCGTCGCACAGCAGGTCTATCATCTCGGGTGACACCAAGGCGCAAGGGGCGAGTACAAAGCACTGGCCTTCGGCTGCATAAATTCGAGAGGCTGCGGTATTGACCTCAGGGCCCAGCGCATTGGTGATCTGCCGGTAAAGACTGAAACTTGGCCAGGCAGCGACGTGTATCTGCTCGTTCTGAGCATACATCGCGTATTTGGACAACGGTTGTAAGTGTTCCCAGCAGCACAGCGCTCCCAGCCTGCCGAGCTCTGTTTCAAAAGTGCTAAGTGACGAACCATCGCTTTCCCCGAACAGCGTACGTTCGACATGAGTGGCTTTGAGTTTACGGCGTACTCCGATGGTCTTGCCTTGGGCATCAATGATCCATTGGCCGATATACAAGCTGCCATTCGCCCGTTCGCTGTGACCTAAGACTACATGGATGGCACATTCACGGGCGGCGTCGCTGATGCGTCGCGCCTCTGCGCTGTCAAGCACCAAGGAGTTCTCATGGTAGCGCTGCACCAAAGGCATATATGCAGCGGGAGCCTCAAGCCAAAGAAACCAGGGGTATCCAGGAATCCAGGTCTCTGGGAACGCAATCAACTCAGCGCCTTCAGCAGCAGCCTGGCGTATCAAACTAATTGTTTTGTCGACCGTAGCCTGCAGGTCGAGGAATACAGGGGCTGCCTGGACGCAAGCGACTTTAATCGGACGTTTCATGGTGGAGGTCTCGGCTGTCTAAGGTAGGACGCAGCCTATTCCCGTTGTCGGGACGCTCATTAGGACAAAACGGAACTGAAAATTGTCTCCGGCGGTACAGACATGTGGGGCGGAGTGAGAATTGCATCAGTGGGCTATGAGGATTGAGACCAGGATCAACGACCATGAAAATTCAATTAAGCACCGACTGTGTGAAGCCTAAGGAGCGGTCTGCCTACTGGCAGGAAGTGGTGAGCAAAACGTTCGTTCCCTTGGAGTGCCAGTTAAGCGATCCAGAGACCTTTCAGGGCAGTATCAAAGCATGCCAAGTAGGCGGTTTGTCAGTGGTTGATATCAGCGCACACCAACAAACAGTGGTTCGCAATGTACGTAGCCTTGGCTCCAGTAATGATGAGTTCGTGTTGGTCGGCCTAGGCCGCGAGGGCCGCTCACGCTTCACGCAGGAAGGTCGCGAAGCCAACATCGAGGCCGGGGACTTCACCATCTACGACACTCGCCGTCCATATTGTTTGCAATTTGATGGTGCATTCCGCCAGACCGTGGTGCAGATCCCTAGGAACAGCCTGAAACAGCGCGTTGCGCACCTTGAGTACCTCACAGCACTACCAATGTCACGAAACGACCCATTGGAGCGGATGGTGTTCGATTTTTTTCTTGGGCTGGCTGCTCTAGATAATCAGCTGAACGCTCACCAGCAGATGAGGTTGAGCGAACAGGGCATAGACTTGTTGGCGATGGCCTTGTCTCAACGAGCTGAGGGGCAGGTTGCACAGGGTTCGCAGCGTACGACTCTGTTATTTCGTATTAAGGACTACGTGCACGCGCATTTGAGTAATTCTGACTTGACGCTGGCTGAAGTCAGCAGGCAGTTCAGCATCAGCACGCGTTACATCAGTAGTCTGTTCCAGATGGAGCAAACCTCGTTCAGTCGCTACCTACTGGACGTTCGTCTGAAACACTGCGCTCGCGACTTACGTGACACTGCGCTGGAGAACCGTCAGATCAGCGAAATTGCCTACCAATGGGGATTTGGCGATATGGCGTATTTCAGCAGGGCTTTTCGTGCACGCTTTGGCCTACCTGCGCGGGAATATCGACGCGGATAAGCACGGTGAGAAGGATCAGATTTGCGCGTTTATTGCGATACAGAATCGCTGACCTTCCAAGCAGCACTTCTTTTGTGCAGCAATCCTTGAACGTGCCAGAGCAGGGATTCTGCCGTCATTCGAATTGAGATCAAAAGCAACGATTTTGAGTCCGAGGGCTTGGAGGATAGGTTGGAGTTAACAGGTAAATCCGTGACTGAGCCTTTCAAGTTCAGCCTTTACACGTTTGAATCCTTGTTCAGTGTAAGCCATTTGCAGGCGTGAGCTGTCACTGCCCTTGACTGTCGTCAGACTCAGCCAATGATTGGCCTTCACTTTGCTGCCAAAAACCTGCTCGGCTTGGCGTTGTATCAGCTCAATGGCCATCGAGTCTTGACCGGAATTTTGCTTTGAGTCCATAAAAGGCCCCTCGATCAAAGCATTCGATTCAGACTTTGAAAAATCCCGGATGCTTGACTGGGAGTCTTCGTCATTCTTTAGTAGGCATTGAGAGCCTGTGTGTTCAGTTAGCGCATTTAAATGCGCCAACTCCGCCTCATTTCAAATCTTAGCGCATTATAATGCGCTAATGAGTTCGTTAGAGAGCTTTCGTCATTGGTTACCTTGGCTTTCGCTTTGTTGCCAAATGCTCATAGGGCTTGGCCTGATGATCAGCTCAACGTGATTCACATTCTTGGCTCTCGGAATACGTATCGCTATCCGCTCGTTTCAATTGGGTGCCGAGGCTGATTTAGGGGCCTTGGCGCAATATTCGCGAAACGCCTTGATGCCGCGCGTGATGATCAACATTGGCTTAATCATGTAGCGATAGCTGACGAACAAATTGAGTGCGATCCAGCCCAATTGGTAGGACGAGCCGTGAAAGCCCCGATGGTTGGCGCTGTTCTCCCAGAAACCATAGGCAACGAAGATCGTAAAGATGGCGACCATCAGAGGCAGGATGCTGAGCCTTCCCAGGGATACAGCAATGAAAGGAACATTAACGATCGAGCGGACTGGCTCTCCGTCCACCTGAATCGCCCAGATTCTGTTGACCTTGTCTTTGCCGTATTGGGAGGTCACTCGAACTCGATCACCCGCCTTTACATGCGCATCGAGCGCATCGGGGATCTCGAGCGTTTCGAGTTTTTTGCCGTCAATTTTCCAGTAGTGGTAGCTGACCATGTCCCCGCCGAAGCCACGCGATTTTTCGTCGAGTCGCCCGTCTGTGATCTGCATTTCCTTCATTTTAATTCCTGTCCTTGCGTTTGGAGTGATGGCAAAAGGATATTTCTGCCGAATACTAAGGAATACTTAGTATCTGCTCAAGCCAAATCTAAGAATCTCTTAGCCTTTCGGCGATGAGAAAATGGGTACGTTTGGCAAGCGGTTAAAAGAAGCGCGCAAGATCAGAGGTTTTTCACAGGAGCGTTTGGGGATCGAGGCGGGCATTGAGCCGGCGACAGCTTCTGCGAGGATGTCTCAGTACGAGAAGGGCGTTCACCAGCCTAGTGAAAGCATCGTGAAGCAGATCGCTGCTGTGCTGAATTTGCCGGTGCCGTATTTTTACTGCGAGGATGATGAGACGGCGCACCTGCTGCAGTGTTTTCACTGTCTGAAAAAAGATGATCGGAAGCAGGTGATCGATTTGGTTGAAAGTCTTGCTTTGCGGAGGTGATGCTCACGACCAGAAGTGATTTGGTGAGCAGCCTTAGCGAGCAAAACCTTGTGGTAAAAGATTCTTTTAAATCTTTGCTGTAGAGCTCATGGCAGTCGACACTGCTACCAAGGACTGATGGTTGGCAGGATAAAGTAATGCCCAGACTGCTAAGTAACAACGCGGTGCGGCTGTTAGAGGCCAGTCAGGAATCACTCGCATTGGCCCTAATCTGCCTTGGTACGCCCAGTCGCGGAGAGCTTCGGGTGGAAAGCGCCCGATATTCGCCGGCAATAGGTCTTGTTGGCGCAGCAGCGGAGCAGGCCCTGGCGGCAATTATCGTGCAGGTTCGGGGTGAACAAGCAATGATGCTTTCCCCAACTCAGTTCAAAAGTGCACGGCAAATCCTTGGTGATGTGCGAGACCTCCTTCGAGCGCCTGTCCCAGCAGCTTCTTTTTTAACCGCTGGCGTAGCAGACGCAGCCGCGCATAGAACACTGGTGAATGAAGCAACCCAAGGATTTTCACTTCTATTCACGCAGAGAGCTGCTGGTCTTCATGCTGGCTCAGGAGTATCCCGAGCCGTGACTCTGATGCAGGCGCTTAGGGTTCACTGCTTTCTGGAGCTTCTAGCGTCTTCTACCCGCATGCGACCTTACCTAGATCGCCTCCCCACTCCATTGGAAGATGTCATCGACCAGAATGTACTGGTAGACGATCTCATACAAAAATTTCAACACGCGCAGGCACCTGGAGAGCGAGTAACTGCTTTGAGGTCTTTATTTTTGGTGCTTCCTGAGATGCCACCTGAAGCTCCAGAATGGCTGGACGCATTTGATCGATCGGTTGTTTCACCGACAGCCGCAGACATCGCATTGCTTTTAGGGACGCTTCAAAATGCTGCTCCGATTAGATTCCAACGCATCAATCCAGGAGGTCAAGGGCTAAACGTTGTAGTGCGGCCGAATGACCCCAATGCTTTAGCGATTGCCCCACAGCATTTGCGCCGTGCTTTTGCTGACATTCCCGACCAATTCGCGGCAGATGTTGGTATCGCGAATGGCCGATTAAACGAAGGACGATTGGATCTTCCCCCCGAATCCTTCCTTCTCGATTTATGCCTTCTTGGGCCCGAACAGATACCGCATGTTTTGGGGCGGCCAAACCTCACTGCGCAGGAGGTATGGCCCTTCGTAGCTACGGCTCTGAGTCAACAGGGAACGGAGCGCCCATACTGGTTCCTTGTTTCATTGGTCGACGATATTGGCCGTTTGATTGGACAACTGCGCCTAGCTGCTCGGGTATCAACGCAAGAATACTTAAAGCAGAAAGTATTGGCCGCTATAGATGCCCTGGAGGCAAGGAGACAAGAGCGCCCGTCACCCCCTGAAGCCGAATTGACGGCTTTCACAATCACTCAATTCCAGCAGGCTGATCAAGTTCGTAATGATCTGTCGGCGGCCATAGAGCGTTCTGAGGGAACGGAACGGAAACCAGAGGAACCGGCAACTACGGCATTGACGCGAGTTTGGGAGCGTGAAATCAATCCAGGACAAGCATTTGGAGTAGTGCTTGAAATCGGTTCTGATGTTGCCCGTTTGTACTGGTCTAAGCGTCTCGCTGAAGCCTCCACAGAGGTAGAAGACCGCCAGATGCTGATAGACATCCTACGAATCGGCGATTTGGTTGCCGCTAAAACTGCAGCAAGGAAGGCGCTTCGTCTCGCGGATATTATGACCTATGGCCCGCAAATTGAACTCGAATAGAGTTCGTAGAGTTAGCTTCTAGACACCGTATTGCGGTCGTTTCTTAGGACACTCTCATAGGGGACATGCGCGAATTGAGTTTGCGATGAATTGTAATCGGCCAGGTTTTTCTCGCATAACCACTCCAAAAAATCGAATACATCTAGGCGTCACCAAGATGCCGATGGGCTTAGGAATCCCTTGCTCTTGCCCCTTACATTCGCGTTTTGGCTGCATCATAGAAATTCTGAAATTGAGGTGATGCAGGGCGCCACTTCTGAAGTCTGATTCCATTATTAGTGTCAGCGATGAAAGCGCTGGGCCAGGCGTGATACAGGATCGCTTTCCAGATACATAAATTCGCCGGATGGATTCTTGCCGGATCTGTGTGGAAAAAAACATATGAACTTAGCCGGGCCAGCTACGCTTTAGCGTGATATTGAATTCGCAAGACAGGGATTGTCATCACATGAAGCGACTACTTCTTTTAAGCGGCCCGATAGCCAGTGGCAAGACTTCAGTGTCTGCCTCGCTACAAGAGCGCCATGGGTTTGTTTCCATCAGTAGTGGCACCTTTCTGCGGGCTCAGTTGGTTGCCCGAAATGAGCCACTTGATCGTAGTAATCTCCAAGAACTCGGTGACTCCCTAGACAGGGCCACTGATTTTTCCTGGCTCATTGAGTCTGTCGCAAGTCCAGCCATCGAAGCCCGACCAGATGTTGATAACTGGCTCCTGGATGCAGTTCGGAAACACCGGCAAGTGGAGTTGTTCAGGCTCCGTTTCGGGGATGTGGTGAGGCACGTGCACATTGTCGCGCCAGAGTCTGTTCTGGAGCAGAGATACGCTGCACGTGGTGCAGCTCTTCTTGATGAGTATCAAGTGAGCGTACAGCACCCTAACGAGCAGAGCGCTCGTTCGCTTGCAGGTTTTGCGGACAAAGTTCTAGACACTCAACAACACACCTCATCGGAAGTTGCAGATCAGATAATAGGCATCTGGGAGAAGTAGCGCATGGAAACTCGGCAGATTGTAGTGATCAGTGGCAAGACCTGTAGCGGCAAGAGTGGATTAGCCAATTTGTTGGAAAGGCAGTTTGGCTTCGCCGTGGTTTGTGATCGTCGAGCCATTGAAGATGTCGAGTGGCGCCTTCGAATGGATCAGCCGGACATTCTTGATCGGCGACGTGATTTGGATCAGGGAACGCATGAGCAGTGGATGCTTCTGGAAACCCAGGCGATGTGCGCGAGTGAGGGCGATGATCGACCATTAGTCGTTGATCACCTTGATACGCTGGCCCAGGTGCTGCAGTTTCGACAGGCTTTCGGTGCCAACCTGGTACATGTGCACCTCTACGCTAGCGATCCCACGCTTCAGGGGCGTTACGCCAAGCGTATTGAAGGGCAAACCAGCCCTCCAGCCTACGAGGATGTGAATCAGCTCAAGGATCCGGATGAGATCGAAGCGCTCAAACAGGATGCAGACGTTCGCATCTACACCGAACGCTCAGATTCCGAGGACACATTGGTGCGGGTCGCCGCTCGCTTGCATCTCTTCACACCGCCTGAAATTCGATGTGTAGATGTTCTCATTGGCGGTCAGTACGGAAGCGAGGGCAAAGGCAATATCGTCGCTTACCTGGCCCGCGAGTACGATGTCATGGTTCGCGTCGGTGGCCCCAACGCTGGGCACACCGTGGCGAGTGCCGCCGGTACGTTTACCTATCATCATCTTCCCTCAGGGTCGCGTGAAGTGACTGCACGACTACTCCTTGGCCCTGGCATGACTATCAGGTTGCCGGGGCTTTTGAAGGAGATTGAAGCTTGCGGTATCGGCGTAGACCGGTTGTTCATCGATCCTCAAGCAACCATTATTGAAGATGAAGACATCGAGACGGAGAAGGAGGGGCATCTGGTGTCAACCATCGCCTCTACTGGAAGCGGAAGTGGGGCAGCGGCTGCGCGGCGTATTCTGAGCAGAGGTAAAAAGATAAGGCTCGCGCGGGATGTTGATGAGCTTCGCCCTTACGTGGGGATGCCTGGAAAATATCACGGATGCACATCAGACAGGCTGGAAGAGGCCTACCGCAACGGTAACTCCATTCTGCTGGAAGGAACCCAGGGGAGCGGACTGAGTATTTTCCACGGTGACTATCCGCATGTGACGTCCAGGGACACGAATGTTGCAGGATGCCTCGCTGAAGCGGGGATATCACCCAGCAGAATTCGCAAGATCCTTATGGTCATTCGACCTATGCCTATCCGCGTCGGCGATCCGGATGGGGATCAGGGACACACTTCTGGGACGCTCAAGCATCCGACGACTTTCGACGACATTGCGAAGTTCGCATGTCTCGAAGCGGACGCTTTGAACGCTGCCGAGAAAACCTCCACCACTCACCGTAACCGTAAAGTTGGCTGGTTCGAATGGGATCAGTTTCGCAAAGCCTGCGCGCTGAATGCCCCGACTGACATCGTTCTGACTTTTGCAGATTACCTCAAGTCGACGAATCGTAATGCTCGTCGGTTCGAGCAGCTTGATTCTGACACGATCAAATTCGTGGAGGAGCTTGAGCGAGTGTCTCAAGCACCTGTCTCGCTGATTAACACTCGCTTTACCAGAGACCCGGATCCCAGCGATTTACGTTCGCTGATTGATCGGCGCAACTGGACGGCGCGTTCTGGCAGGAGATAACAGATGGATCTAAACAAGCTAATCGAGCTTTATCCTCGGGTTTACCATATGGCTGAGCGCGGAGCTTGGGACAGTATTCGTACCCAAGGGCTGATGAGCGCAACGGCAGTCCTTGATCATCTCGCCATCGAAGGGGATGACCGCGCCCGGTTCGAGAGCGAGCACCGTAACCAGAAGATGGATGTGAGGGCAGGGCACCCTTCCAACATTGTGCTTCGTGATCAAAAGCCCATGCCTGAGGGCAGACTGATACAGGCCCTCACGGATGGGACAACACCGCGACAGTGGTATGAGTTGATCAACCACAAGGTCTTCTTTTGGGCAGAGGAGCATAGACTGCATCGACTGCTCGGCGCTCGCGATTACCGCAGGCTCGAACATGATGTCCTGACGCTGAATTCGGCGACTTTCATCCCGGCGTATGCCCAAGCCATTTGGCTGTGTCATATGAACTCAGGCAATACTTGGCCTATGCCGCATCGTCGCGGCACAGAGATCTTCCGTAGAATTCCGGATTATCCTGTAGGGCGTTCAGGCAAACCGATCAAAGCGGTGGTCGAGTTGGTTGTTGATTACTCCGTCCCCAACATTGCTGAGTATGTGGTGGAAGTTCGGCGAATGCGGGGTAGTGAGGTCTTGGAGGTCATTGGTTAGTGCTCATCAATCGGGGGACTCATGCCACGACGCCGTTTAGCCTCACGCATATTGTTGATCAGCCCGGATCATCGACTGCTGCTTTTCAAGATCAATTACAAGACCGGTGCTTTGGCGGGGATGAGCTACTGGGCGACACCTGGCGGACAACTCAGACGGGATGAGTCTTTTGAGGAGGCGGCAGTGCGCGAGCTCCAGGAAGAGACCGGTGTTGATGTCCAATCCGTTGGCTCATGCATCGCACGCAGAGAGTTCCTATGGCAAATGCCCGATGGGGAGCCTGTGCTCGCGGTCGAGAAGTACTACGCGGTGTATGCCCGCACCGAGAAGTGCTCCTCTGCCGCATGGAGTGATCAGGAGCGCAGCGTCGTGTGTGAAGTGAGGTGGTGGTCGGAAACAGAACTGTCGAGGTGTGACGAGGATATTTACCCACCGGATCTGACGAGTCTGTTCGCCGAGGCATTGCTCACCGGCGGTGGGTGAACCCAGCGAATCACCTCGATCAGTCGATTTGCCTAAGGTCAGGCGCTTGAAGTGTTGGGGGCCTTCAAGCGAACTTAACGCTGAAAATTCTCCGCCTTATCGACTGCTTGCTGATATGCGTTTCGGGCAAACGGGGCAAAAAAGAAAAGCAGGGCCGAGGCGATGAAGAAAAAGATGCCGCCGACCCATGCGGCGTCAGTAGCAGTCTTAAGTGCTTCCAATGCGCTCCCCGAGGCCTTTATTTTATGTTGAGCTATCAGGCAATCTGCTTGGTAGCTCGATAGAAGCCGGCAGTCTGTCTGATCCAAGAAGCGGTGGGTAACCGCCTCAAACTTGTATTTGTCGGAATATGCATCAATTTCTTTGTCGTACAGCGTCACTGCGGTTTGCGACGCACCGATCAGCCAGATGGTGAGACACACCGTCCCTGCTTTGAATAATCCCGAGTAAGTGGAAGAGTCAAAGATCTTGAGGAAGAGGATTTTGCCGCCTGCGCTTGGATTTGCCGTGTGGGTGAATTCAATATCTACTGCGGTTTTTTGCTTGTGCTGCGCACCCATGCTTTTTCTCATGTTGAAGTAAGTTGAAATCGATGACAGCAAGACAGTCTTTCATTCGCCACTAGTCAGCGGTACAGCATTCTGGTCAGTGTGATAAGCCGCAAAAATTTTCGCACGCTCTCCTACAATCAAGAAGAGCAGAGGTTTATTCAGGGTCGAGCCGAGCTTCGCCCATTCCGTGTAATCAATTCCAGAAGGCGATGGGTTCAATTGTGGATGAGTGTGCCAGTCGCCGAGGTAATCAACACGACCCTGGCTTTCTTTCCACGCCTTCGTCACGGCAAGCTGATGACCTGGATCCAGGCGTTCAAAGCTGATGCGTGAACACTTGTCCAAAGGCATTGGCACGGTCGCGTAAAGGACATGAAGATGCTGGCCCGATCTGTATCCCATCAGCGTGCCTCCGGCTTCTTGTTTCTTTCTACTGTCCTGGCGGTAAGCACAGATCACGTCGAGCACACTGCTCTCGACGAGAATGTACAACTCAGGCAACTCGGGGGCCGTCAGGATCATTTCGTTCCGCATGCAGGGCAGCCACTCAACGGAGTGATGTCTTGGTTCTTTATTTTGTAGGTGTCTGCGTTTTCCACTGCCCGGGTTCGAAACCTTGGGCTTGGGCTGCCGTTCTTTTTCCAGTCAATCAACATGTCCGTGACAAGGGCAGCAGCGGACAGCGATGCAGACACGGCGTACGGCGTAAAATGTTGGCAGGCGCGAAAGCCTTTCTCCACTTCGTGCTTGAGTACTTGGAACCGCTCTGCCATTTCGCTTCCGGGCTCGTACCGCCGCAAGCAGCGAAAGCATCCGTGTTTCAATGAGTCCGTCCACAAGGCTTGAACACATTCGCCATTACCTTTGATCCATGCATGCAAGATAGGCGGGAATGCCGCGTCATTGCTGATGCGTAGCGCATTCAACATTTCTGAGAGAGGCTCCTCGCCGGTCGCATTGATGAGCAGATCAAAGCTGGTGTAATCGAGCTTCGGTGTAATCGCAATGGGACGCGACTCGATAGTGCTGTAGGGAAACTGCAGATCAAGTTCATCCTTGAGCGCCTGAGATTTTCGCTTGAGCAGCGCGTTGAACCCAAGAGCGTGGCGACCTATATTGTCCGGCTGAAGTAATTGATTGTCGATCAGCATGAGCACGCCGCCGTCTGTTCCAGCGCCCAGTCGAGTCATCGCTTGAGCGACATAACCACCAATCGATCCGCAACCAAGGAGAGCGATTTTCAGCCCGGCCAACCCCTTTTTCAGTGAACCGGCCAGGTTTCGCGTGTGCACAAACTCGGAACTGAGATCTGTGGTGTACAGGCGAACTATTTTGTCGGAACCACCGAATCCATGAAGGTATTGACGGTACGCCTTCCCGGCCAATCGGCGGCTGCCGGCAGTCCCTTTGGTGGTTGCTTTAGTGATGTAGCGCCGGTTCACGGTAAAGCCGAAACCGATCCAACCCACCGGTGAATCGATGAGGATGTAAATACGGCTGGAATCCAAGATCGATTTGTCAGATTCGATCCTTTTCTGAATTGCAGCGTAGAGAGAGCTGTCCCACGTTTTTAGCCAGCTTAAGGTCTCTTTCACCGACCAAGGCAGTGCTGATGACGCAACTGGCGCGGCAGTTGTTCTGAAAAGCCAGCAGCATCGTGCCTCCAGCGGTTGTGCAGTGGCCCCCCAAGAAAGTGCCATGCGATCCACCGCAGCCTTATTGGTGGTAACGATGTCGCCAAATGGGGCTCTGGGTGACAGCCTGTAAACCTGCGCCTCATTAGCGTCTGATGACAACTCAGATAAGCCAATTGGGAGCACTGTCCCGGCACTCGACCCAGTCCAATACGACTGAAACTCTATTTGAATATCCGCTTCACTTTGAGCTGGGTTGCTAATGAGTTGGTCGATCAGGCTGGTAGCTTGCTGCAAGCAAAACGCGACGGCTCCAGCCGGGTTGTATCGATCAAGCACCACGGAGCCTTCGGCCAGGTAGCAGAAATCACCTCCAACGATTCCATGCGCCATTCGGGCCGGCAAAAAGGAGGGCTTTTCCGTAATACGGATTTTCGGGTAGACAAGAAAATCCCAGTCGGCAATCGCAAGTTCGACTGGAACCAGCCCGGCGATGGACTTTAACGTACCAAGAAATCGGCGAACCCCATTCTTGGTGGGACGGGCTTTGAAGCCCAGTCCATGCAGGTAGCGAAGCACATCGCCAAGGCCTTCGAATTCCATATCAACCTGCAGAAGTATTTGGGACACGAGGGGCAGGTACTACGGCAGGTGCGGTTGAGCGCACAATTTCCGTGGCGCTTTCAACATCGATCAGGTCTGTATTCGATGGGATTCGCCCACCCAGCTGGCCAGTGGTGATCTGCAATGCCAGATGCTTTTGGTATTCCTGGCACCCTTTAGCTCTTTTGAGCGCGGCGGCCAGGTCTTGGGCTTTGCTTGAAGCGTACTCACGTTTTTCCTGATCTAGGCGGTTAAAGTCCTCAACGCCGTCATCAATGCCAGGCTCGCGAATTTCGGTACTCAGCGCAATGGACAGCGCGTTGGCCGCATGCTCGAAAGCGATATCGTCGCGACCCCGTTTCCCCTCGAAGTTCTGGGCAATCGCGATCATCAAGGAAATGGAGGTGGGGCCGCCGATCTCCCAGTGGAAGTCCCGCCAGGCTTTCGCGTAACGGCACACGCGAAGGAATTGATTGCCCAGATCACCAAAACGCGCGACTTGGTCTTTGATCCACTTTGCGACGTCTTCTGGATCAGATGCTCTCCACAGGCCAGACCGAGACGCCAGCATGATGGTGTCAAGGTCGTCCCATGTCTGAGCTTTGGCCTTCGCCAATATCTCGTAAGCTTCATTGGAACTCACGCTGTCCATGACTGCCGTGCGCCGTTCGTTGCTGAGCACGACCGTGCGTTCGACAACCTTGTTGAACTCCTCGATCGGGGCGGCGTACAGCGGGATGTCAATGTGGGCCCACGAAGCGACATCTATCCGGATGCAGGTGTCCTTGGCCCCAGCGCCTGTAATCAGCTTCCAGCCTTCCTGAACACACAGCACCTGAAGGAGTGTTTCAACCAGGTCGAAGTACTTTTTGGCCATCGCGGCCGGCGGGCCGTTTTCCTGCCAAACATCGACGGGCAGGTAGACGCCATAATCGAGGTCGGTTTCCTGCTTGTCAGGGTGTGCGGGTTGGATGCAGGTTTTATAGGCCCAGGAACCTTGCGTCCTGAACCGAGGCTCCACACGCTTTTCCATGCCCAAAACAGCGACGGTCGCGTTGGCAATCGCGGGCTTCAAGTACTCGCGAATTTTCGTGCGACACTGGGTAAGAAAATCACGCTGCTCGTCAGTGGGCGCGATTTTGTCGCTGAAAACCACGTCGTCGACGGAAGAAAAATAGAGCTTCGTAAGGTTCAGCATGTTTCAGGCTCCTGGCGTGTCGCGTTGTTGCCGTAGTAAAAATTTATAGGGCGAGCTTTGTGCGCAACGAACGCCATGAAGTCCGTTTTTCCGAGGCATGTTTTGGCCTTTTCCAGACCGGAGCCGATGAGCACTTCCTGCGCGTGGATGTCCGCTTTGTCCAAGGCGACCGCCTTGGAGCGATCGTCTGTTAGGTCTTCGTCTACATGCATGTAGCGTGAGCCGAGCTTGTGCTGCAGCATGAAATCGCAGAGCGACTCTTGAACGGAAATCGACAACCCGAACAGTCGTTGCGCTGCTTTCCCGGGATTGCCTCCACCCCAGTCCACGGCACCGCCTTCACGATTGTTTTTTGGGTTAACAGTGAATTTGGATGACATCGTCCCGATGGACAGAAGATGAACGTCCGAGCTGGCCACGTCGAAAAAGGTCTCTGCTTCATGAAGCGCGAGTAGGCCGGGGGCGTTGGCGAACAGTCCGCCATCGACGTACTGGTTGTGTTGAAACTGGTGACGCGGAAAGAAGGTTGGGGCAGCGCTCGTGGCGAGGGCGATGTCCACCATCGGGTGCTGGTGGTCACGCCGAAAGCTTTCATGGTGCGGTGTTTTGAACAGTACTGGCTTGCCAGTCGAGTAATTGATCGCCGGGATGACGACCGGGTGAAGGCAATCCCCCAGCAGCTTGGTGCCCAGCATTTCAGGTTCCGAGATTTGTTTTTTTAGCTCGTCACTGCTGAACGTGGACTTGAAGATGGGCATCCGCGTGCGGGGGGTGAAGATCGCCTCCCCATGCTTTTTAAAGAGGTCTACGATTGCTTGGGCAGGAATCTCCGATGCAATCGCGAGCGCCAGGATGCCGCCTATGGACGTTCCGGCAATGAGGTCGAAATGGCGAGCGATGGGGCCACCGATCTCGCGCTCTATTTCTGCCAAGATCGTGGCCGTGTACAGCCCTCTGTATCCCCCACCTGATAGTGCCAAAATCTGAAAGCGATTTGCTGACATGAATACGATCCTCCGGCACTACAGGATGAGTGCGATTGATGATTAAGTTAACGGCAGAGGCGTGAGTAAAAAAGGCGGGTTGGGGTTGGCTTTGTTATCTTACGCTTTCGTGAATACACTAACGTTTAGTTCAAATTTTGATCGTGAAGATCTCTTTCGCTTCGTGAGTATTTGCTCACGTGCGCCATGTTGACTTCTGTGAGATTATCGGTCGCAATCGATTTGCTTAGATTTGTCCGAGGTATGTCTCATGTATAAGATAGCCATTATTGAAGATTCGAAGGCCGTGAATAATGCCCTTGCAGAATTCTGTCGTCAGCTCGATCAGTCAGCAGAAGTTGATCAGTTCTTTGATAGGACATCGGCCGAAACGGGCATCAAACAGAATAATTATTCTTTGATTGTGGTGGACATTGAACTACCGCCCGAAAAAAATGCGGGCATTGGACTTATAAGCGTTAACTCCCAGTATCACAAAAGTCCCGTCATCGTTGTCTCCGGTTTAGACTCATCCGTCTATCGTTCGATCATGTACCAGCTTGATATTTGGGATTTTCTTGAAAAACCCATTGCACCCGATGGTCAAATGTTTTTAGCCGCCGCGATGCGAGTGCTGAGGGACAGGCGAAACTCGCAAGGAGCGCAGAGCGAGCAGCAAGCAGAGTCTGAAGAAGACCTATTCGTAGACCATGAGACGGGCAAAGCGAGTTTCAAAGGAAAGCCTCTGAACATTCCTCATACAGCAAAAATAATATTGCAAAAGGTGTATAAGAATAAAGGTGCACTCGTCACGTACGAAGAGCTGTTTGATTTGGTGAAAAGCGGTAAGAACAATGATGCCATCCGCCAGCATGTGAAAACCATACGCGATGCGTTGAAGGAGGTCGGTGAGTTAGAGGGGCACGTTGAAGTCATCAGGATGAAGGGGGTTCGGTGGCAGGATTAGATCTTAGCAAGCTTAAAAATAATATCAGCAAGGCATCGATCAGAATTTATATTATCGGTGTGCTGGTGGCGGTTTTTATTGTTGTATCAGTCGGCACAATTGTTGCGCTTCGATTGAGTTTTAGTTCTGTTGCGCAGCAGTACGAATCGAGTGTTAAACGTAATTTGCAGCGTGTGGCCTATGAGTTTGATTCGCTGGATGGAAGGATTAATCTTAGTAATTTTGAAGCGCCCAAGTCTGATAACACCGGAATCCCTTTTTACAGACTTCCCCTGGAATACCTCAATGTCATGCCAGGGCATGTCGAGGATGTAAAACCTCTGTTGGGATGCAGCTTTGCTGGCATCAATGCGCCCCAGAATAGAGTTTGCGCTGGAGTGTTGGAAAATAAAGCGCTCGGTGCAATTGCCTACGTGAGGGGTGGATTCGATAAATTCGGTGATTTGGTTTCGCCTCGTTATATCGAAGATCCGAGGACGGGAGACTACTTTCTGGTTACGGTGTCTGCGCGCGGTGCCGCTAACCAGTTCATCGTCACCTTCGACGCCATCAAGAGGGTTGGCGACTCCATGGCCCCTTACTTGTCTCCCGCTTGGAGCTTAACCGGATTCAAAATCGGCTCTTCAACAGGCCGGGCTTATTCAAGAGAGCCGCAGATCAAAGGGCGTGCGTTGAAGGTCAGCAGCCAAGGTGCAAGCGATAGGTTTGAATTCATATTTCAGCTGCCGGTTTATGCGTTTGCTGACGACGCCTTCGAGGCAAATCAGCCGGATGGGGAAACCGCCGTTTGGCCGCCGGAGGATCTGTCTGAAGCCCGTATAGACGTTAAATTAATCGGTAATGACGCGACAGGTGAAAGCAGTATCGTTATGGACACGACGCTGTCGGAGCCGAATACCGTTTTTTCGTTTGAAAGAATGAGTAACTATTTAACCCCAGGAGAGATTTTAGTATTTACCCCAGTTAATTCGAACACGAAAATTAGTGTCAGGCACGCAGCTAGCGAGAGCAAGGGTTCGGTAAGGGTTTTTCCATTCAATGTCGTTGATCAGTTAACTGATTTTTTTATTAAGATTATTGTTCCTGCGACAACAATTGATGAGATGTCGAGGCTTCCGGATGGAAGCACCGTTGCCATTCGGGGTGATGCTTCGAGTGTATTGGGTGGATGGCGAATTGCTGCGCAATCCATTATCATGCTTTCCTCTCTTCTGATTGTCCTGTTGTTCATATCCTACGTGATTCTGCGTGTGTTCGTGCTGACACCACTTTACAAAGTTCGGCGCAATACGTTGCATATGAAAGAGAGGTATAATGCCCTTCATGAATACAAGCTGCCTTTTGAAATAAAAGAAAGTCAGAGTGAGGTCGGCGTTCTTTGGCGAAACATCTCAGAACTTCATGAGGCGCTCATGGCTTACGGTCGTAGTGCTCTAGAGCGCTCTAAGAGAGAGCACCATTTTCTACGTGCGATAGGTCATGAAATCAGATCTCCCTTGCAGGATTTGATGCTTCGCCACAATGATGATACTGATCCCAGTACACGTTACGTACGGAGGATCTCATTCGCAGTCAAGTATTTATATGGAGCTTCCTTGGGGCAAGAGACTTCTGATAATTTCATATTCAAAAGCCCACAAGAGGCCATGAACTCCTTGTCTGGAAACATTACTAAGGAAAACATAACGGAATATTTGATGAACGCCGCTGAGTCGATAACGGCGGGTATCAAATATGTCGGCAGCGATTCTGCCCTTTATGTGATGGTTGACGCTGACATGCTGGAGTCGGTGCTGACCGCGATCATCAGCAACGCCCAGGATTTTAGAACGCTTGATACCGACATTATTGTCGATGGCTATCTGGAGCAGGGCGACGCCGTTGTCACGATAAAAAATTGTGGCCCTCATATCGCGAATGACCCTATCGAGGAAATCTTTGAATATGGCGTCTCTGTGCGAGACGGCGCAGGGGAGGGGGATCATCTTGGTCAGGGGCTGTATATGGCGAAGACCTTTGTTTCACGTCTGAGCGGTAGCCTGACCGCCAGCAATTTAGGTGATGGTGTCTGCTTTGAAATCAGACTTCCCTGCGTGGGTTAGACGTTCAAATTTCGGCTGGTTGACCGACCATTGCCATAGCCGGCCCGTTCGGGCCGGCCGGACAAAAATGGAGGTCAGGACGGGACTGCGAGCCGTGCTGATATCACCCCAATACCGTTGTTACTTTTCAGGCTTATGGGTGGGAAGTGTGGGATGCTTCGGCTTAGTTTCGGGGTTCACGTGATGCCTTCTGTCATCCTTTCCGTCGTCACGTTTCGGTTTCGGGCCTGGCTTAATGTGCGTTGACATACTTGTCTCGATATCCAAATGGTTGATTTCAAGGGGGGCAGCTTGCAACCGACAACAGTGGCGTACATCCCGTCCCCATGGTTTCTAGGCGTGCAATCAATACCCTAGAACCAAACGCCAAGACCGCAAGTGGAAAGGCATGGGAAATACCAATCGACCCTGAGTCAGCGGTCGCTCCCGGCAAACCTCAAAATCTTAAGTACTGTGACAGCGTGGTATCGACCTCACAGGGAAACACCTGCCTTGCGAGATCGCCGTAACGCTGTCGCAGGGGGGGGCGCTAATCGACGATCCTCGACAATGGGCCATGCCTATCCCCTTGTCAGGGTGGTGGCTCCTGGCCATTATGAGTGCCTGAAATTTGAGCGCGACTCCGTGAGCCCGATATCGTGAATTCTCGGCATTGGCCTTACGAAACTTTAAGGAAAAAAGTTGAACGTATTCAGTACGCTAGAAAAGCCAAAGGTACCTGTGGTTCTGACTCAACGTAACTACAACAGTAAAACCCACAGAGCCGAGACGTACGTCAGGAATGATGGGCGGGAGGTCAAGTCCTATGCGTTGTGTCCTGCATGTGAAAACCCAGTGACCCTCGTTAATCGGCTTGTCCCTAAAACGGATGCCCAAATTCTATACGCACGGCACACGGGAAGTTCAGTCCCAGGCTTGGCGAATCACGACCAGGGAGCTTACGAGGACTGTCCGTTTCATAACCCGGAAAGATTTGACAGCAAAACTCCCCGAAAAAACAAAGAACGAAATGATGAAATTCGAAATGCGCTGATTAACCATCTTCATTTGGTAGTCTCGACTCTAGAAAAAGCTATAGGTATCACCTTCGCAGATGGTCTGATAGTAGAGATGCTAAAGGATTTTAAGGCGAGTGAAGGGTATAAGTATCGATGTGTCAATCTATACAATTTGCCATTTGGTTTCGCCTATATGACTGAAGCACGTGACTTGTGGGGGGTAAAAGTTGATAGCGTAATTGCGGAGAAAATCAAAGAAAATTCTAACGGGTTTACGGTTGGGAAATATGGAGGCGTAGAGCGTAAACCGAACATCAAGGGAAGCATTCTTCGGTTTTATTTTAATAATCACCGTCTTGGTAATGAGGATTCTGGCAGTGACTGTATTGATTTCGTAGTCGCGGAGATTGAAAAGTCCGCGACTAAATCTAAGGTCATTTACACCAAATCGCTTGAGTTCGATAGCGCATTTTTCTTCAATACATATATGCGCCGTGAACGTTTGCACTCGCTAGCGGTGAGTCATCTGTAAAGCCGAGCCGATCGGTTTCATGAGGACAGCGTCCAGTTCCCAAGTATCGATCGGCGTCTCTATTAATTCCTCTCGAACCAATTCGGCAGTCAACTCTGGTACCAAGTGATTGATGGCGTTGTAAGCCAGTTGGTTGACAAGATCTAGTAAGCCCTCAGGCGCCTTAAAGGGGGCCAAGGCTTGAGATAGACTCATCGATCCGGCGCTGAGGCGTTCCAATTGATCAATTTTGATCAGCGCGGCAAGAATGAGATTGTCGCGGTAGCCAATAAATGGAGTGTTTTGATGAAAATTCATGGTAAATCGTGCCCGTCTTATTATTAAAATCCGGCTTCACCCCGGGAGGGAGTGATATTTCTGTACCCGTCTTCATCTTGCATAGGGAGCTAGTCGGCACGCAACACATGGAGTTCAATCTGGACTACAGACGCTATCTTGGTAGAGGTGGTTGACAAAAAGAGGGCGGGCGATTTGCTGAAAGGCGAGATCTGGAGCGCTCGTACGCCTTGCTGCGTTTGGCCGGAAAGACTCCGACGCTCTCAACATGAGGAGTAAACTCGGAGAGGAGAACTTTTTTCTAGAGAAAAAATGGTGTCGAATCATTCGATTCAAACAGCAAGTCGTTCAATGAAAAGCGACATGCCCCCAATGGGGATGTTGATCGATTACCAGACTCACGGAGCGAACGATGCAGGTTCAAGATGCCGTAAAATTGACGAAGAAAGAACAGCAGATTTTGGATTCCGTAATGCCCGGTCAGGACGGTTGGCACTTGAAAAGTCACTTGAAGTGTTTGAAGTCGTGCCCTTCACATGATCGTTGTGGTGGACAGGGGCCTGATGGAAAGGTTTGCTCTGACCAATGGAGAGACGCGTCATTTGAGAAGGACGCATCTCAGGTCTTCGTTCATGTCCTGAGGAACTTTGATTTCTACAACCAAGGCGATCTGGCCGACCTGACTACGAAATCCAACCAGGTTACAGCGCTTCGTCTCAAATTCCTGCAGCAAATGCACGTCCTCGCTCCCCAAGAATACGCGGAAGGGTCTCTGCGGCTGACCCAGCATCGTCGGCGAGAACGGGCTAAAGGCCTCTCGCGGGGTTTGAAGTTGGAGCGATTTGATCAAACCGGAAAACTAGAATGCGAAGCCTGCGCTATCGATTTTTTCGCGATCTATGGTGATGCTGGTTTCCGGGTCATTGAGTGTCACCATCAGATCCCTCTGTCCCATGAAAATCACAAGGGTAAGACCAAGTTGGAGGATCTGGCGCTGCTTTGCGCCAACTGCCACCGGCTCGCTCACTCGAATGAGTTGTTGCACGGCATCGTTGCACTGAAAGAATACGTTCAAGAAATGAGCGCTGCAGGCTGATGATCCTTTGAGTTTCAAAAACGCTTCACTAGTGTCCGTGAGGACAGGATCTTTTATTGTCTCGGGTCATACTTTTTCAGTGCGCATAAATGTGAACTGCTTTTGGGCCCGCTGCGATTTTGGCAGGCCCATGAAATTCACTGGAAACGGCTCCTTACCCCCCTGCTTGGGTAAGCATTGGCGTGAGATAGAGGGCAAGGCCAAATCACGCCAGACCATGAGGCTTGCTTTAAACTACGGATGGTTAACGCGCCTTAATCGGCTCCCTTGGAGATGGGAGAGGGAGGTAGCGCAGCAGTAACTGTGGGGATACTAAACCCTGCTTTGCTTTTCCTGGCAGCTGCGGCGTTAAGTTCTAAAGGACTAAGGTGAGCCAGGCTTACTTTAAGACCGAATTTCCTGAATACAGCGTCCAAGGTCGCAAGAGTTGGATTGCCACTATCGACCTCAAGCTGCGACAGAGTACGCTTTGAAATTTTGCAGGCGACTGCGAACCTTTCTTGGTTTATGCCCAGAAGATTTTCACGCAGTTGCTTGGTGGCGCCTCCGAGCGACAATTTTCCTTGGGCTACCTCCTCGGCCACTGTTTGAATGTAGGCCTTACGCTCTTCTAGATTCATCTCTTTCACGTCAACCCTCGTTTGTTCAGCCGTATCCAGGCTGTGGGTAGTCTTTATCCTTGTAGCGTTAGTTATGCTGGATATGTTTTCTCCAGGATAATCCACCCCCAAGTTTTACCTTCGCTCAAAGTATGTTTCTTGAACTCTGGCGACTTCAATGCTATGAATGGCCTGTTCGTACTTGGATTTCCCCTTGAATGCAGCATCTAGGTAGTCCAAGAGGCTTTCCATGGTGTTCTCCATTGTTGAGCTTGGTGATCACTGGGTTTATTCGCATGAATGCGTGCAGCAAGGTTGGCTAGCAAACCATTTTTTAACTTCGTTGTCCCAGCCTGGTTCGCAAAACTCAAGGCTAGGCCAGTAATTATGAAACTCTTCGTAATCTAGCGCTCTCGCGTTTTTCTGAGACTTCTCGGATATAAAACCCCAGATGATGTACATCCGCTCTTTCCAATTGGATGTAGCAAGCATATGTATGGGCGCGCATTCAGGAAATCCAAGGTTCAATATGGAAGCACTGAAAGATTCGACTGCTGCCGGCGTAAACCGGGAGTCGTACTCATCGGTCGCGTCAAGGTTGTGATACAGCAGACCGATGTACTGGAAGGCACTATGATCTATGCTGTCCTGTTTTTTGATGCTGTGAAAAGAGCTGAGGTTAGAGCCTTCAGGCGTTTGGGATACACTGAAGCTGATTTTTAGGTCGGGCATTGATGTTCTCTTTTTTTATTTTATGGTAACGAAGGAGCAAACATCAGTGCAACTCCGAGAGATTAATTTTTTAGGGGTTATATGCGGTTTTTTCGATGTGGGTTGTGGGCTGGCTGCTTGCGTTTATTTCCCCAACTTTGCTTATTTGATAGCAAAGGCTTTCGATTTTTAGATGCTGACCTATGAGGGCATGGCCTGATGGCCTGATGAGATGGTGAGAATTTGGCTTGCAGGTGGTGAGCCGCCTTGCCTGGATTTGATTGATTCCGTAGCGAGAAGTCCGCATTGGAAGTTGCTGAGTGAAAGTCTCCATGGACAACGCAAAAGGGAGAGCTGAGTCACAAGCGAGGATGGTGTTATGGAAAGCAGAGATGTTGAGCAACTGAATATTGATTTGCTTTGGGTGTTTGGATGGCAGGTGCAGACTGCTAAGCAGGATGAGTCTTTTGGCGTCTCTGGCAAGTACTTGAGGCTTTACCGGGTTACCAGGCCTGGCCACCTGACTGCGAGAAATCTTAAGTCAGCCCAATGCCCTTAGATATACATGGCTTCGCAATCCATACCGCCGGTTGGTTCTGTCGTGATTATTTTCTTCTAGGCTACAACCAGGCCGCCGAGATGAGGGTGATCCAGGAAAAAAACGAGCTCGTCAGCGCTAAGAGTTGAGGTTGCCAATGAATGCTAAAAACATCAGGGTTTTGGATTCACGGTCAGAGCTCCAGATGTTCAGGCATCTCACCCGTTTGAGTCGAAATTTGCATCCGTGCATACATCCATTTACTTCCTGCGGTGCCCTATTTGGGCGATGCGCGTTGCAGTGCTTGTGAGCAGTCACTAGCGGCTAGGGGGAAATCTCTAAGGCTCAATATTTGGTTACAAATATTGAGCTTTTTTGGTGATGCGTAAAGCTTGAGGTGTAGGCGAAGAGCCACCATTGAAGTTGTGCGGCTACAGGATGGATGAGCCATGCCTGGCCCGCTTAAGGAAAAATAGAAATGGCTGTGAGCTCAATCAAAGAAATCAACGACAAATTTTCGTACGACGACAAGGTAAGCGGTGGGGAGGGTGACGGGGTAAAGGTCTCATGCGGCCAACACGGCTCCTACAACGAGCTTAGCTACATCTATACCACGCTGCTCCAACCCTTGATCGATAAGAAGAAAATCACAAAGCAGGAAGCCCTGGATGCCTTGGACGAGGCATGCGACCTGCCACAACCGCGCATGCGTGAGGCCTACTATGACAAGCTGGAGGAGTTGCTGGGCGTGGCAATTCGATAAGGTGCCAGGCGTTTCACTACGAGAAAAAAACTCTAGCTTTGAGTTGCTAGGTTGAGCAGAAGGCTGGAAGCTGGTGAGGGTTTCAGCCTTCTTCATCCCAAACGACGTTTTAAACTCAGGAGCAACTTGCTACGCGTGTTCTCACGATTGTTTACTTTTCCTCAACAAACCAAGCTCTTACAGCAGTCATTGTCTGGCGTGTCCTCTACGCTGTGGCTAGCTGGCAAAATCCTGAACGGGCTGAGTTTTTGAGTGTGCGAGGTTTCGAGGTGAGCATGTGGCATATTTTTATGCAAGGCTTACTGGTTATCGCTCCATTTTGGCATTCATCAATGTTTGGCATGTCCGTATGACTAACAATCTGAAGTGCTGAGTCAGGGGAGGAGCGGGGGCTACATAGAGCTTCGATTCTGTGGCGCTCCCGAAGTCATCAGCTAGCTATGTTGGCCGCTCTAAGAGCAGGCACCTTTTCATAAGGGTGTCATAAAACTACAGGTTTCTGAAGGGATTGTCAGCTTGCTGAAAATAGTTGAGGTGATGGCTATTTGCCCTTAGCATTGCGTGGTCTAGGAAAGTTTTTGCCGGTGACCTTTAGTCAAAGGGATCAAAGCTTTGCTGGAGCGGCATTAACCTCAATCGTCGAGTAGTTAAGAACTAATATGGCTAGTGATATCTGGAGTCTGGTACTAAATGTTGTGGCATCATTCATTTATGCAGGGATTATGTCTTTGTGGGGGATGAGAAGGAAACGCTCTGTCCCGCGACCTGCCTCAAACCGGAATGCAACAAGAATTGAGCCAATAGAACTAGTTGTTCCTGATGGTTCGATGGGGGCAGAGCGTCGATTGAAAAATCGCCAAAAAGCGGATGAAACAGCGTACAAATTTGTTTTCTATCTAGTGACATTTGGTATGCTTTATCTTTCGATTTCTACTCCTCCAGTATTTAAAGCGCTGTTCTCAAGTGGGGAGGTTTATTTAAGCAGTGCTCGCTTTATTGGAGAGTATTTACCTGCGATTCCTGTTGTAAAAACGAATCTCCAGCTTGTTTTTTTTCTGATTTCAGCGCTGCTCTATATTCCTTTGCTTCTTGTTTCTGAATTTGTAGCTGAACTGATCACGCCGATGGTCGACTCATTCAAAGAAGTGACAGATCGCATTTTTGTAGCCATCACAATGCTGGTGTCTGTTGTGCTCTGCATTCCAGTGGCGGCAACTTCTGTCTGGTTGTTTTTCGATAAAACCTATCCGGACTCTCTTTTGAGTGTATTGTTCTTCACCGCGCTCCCATTCATTTTTCAGCAGGCGCAATCAGGGCGTCGCTAAGTGTGCCTGTTTTAGGGCGCCAGTCATTTGGCTGAATGGGTGAAATTTCGAAGTTCACGGCAAGTTAAATTCGCTGGTGCCAGCTTACGGATGAGCTGGCGCCAGTTCGGGCCAAAAAAATACAAGCATCCTCCTGGCTAACCTTTTCTATCCGGCTTAGGGATCGGGTTCATCAGCTTATCCCGAGTCAATCCATTCAGTGCAGCGTTGTGAATGAATATTTGAGCCGTTTCGGCCATGAGCTGAAGTTCTTTTTTCAACCGATTGTTCTCTTCCTGCAGTCTGAGAATCTGCTCCGCTGCAGCGGTGAGGCTTTTCGGCAATGGCATACTTGCCATGCGATCCCGATCCGAAGTGATCTCCGCTTTTCTAACTTTGTAAGCGTTAACAACCAATGCTTTTCCGGCCAGCGCCTGGCGGGTTGGAACAAAGCCCAAGGCCGATTGAGAGGCTTCGCATATAGCCTCCCAAGTCAGCTTTTTCTTCAACGGCCACTCTCTGATAATGGCCGTTATGGCTTTAAGCTCCTTCGCGGTGAACGCGCTAGGCATCGTTGTTTTCTTCCATCAATTCTTTCAGGCAGCTTAACAAATCGTCGCTGTAGACGTCACTGAGCCCACTGGACTCAAGCAGTTCAGGGTGTTTAGTCGTCAATATGCGTTTGGCGTGTGTGAAGTCATGACCCACCATTTGCACCGGGCTACCATCCGGAATCGCTGGATTCTTGTGCATCGCCACAATCTCATCCAGGCGCACCAGATACAGTTGATGCCGATCGACCCAACGCGTTGCCGCACGATTGCCTGCCTCGATTTCCATGAGCGCAGCCTCCAGGTTTTCCGCGACATGCGCGCGCTCGCGCTCCACGGCCTTCAGGGAGTTCTTGTGCCCTTTGCAATGCAGCAGCTCTGAGCAGTTCAGGCAGTCTGCAGCTTTCTCGCAGGCTGATACAGTCCATGGATGAGTACAAATGCCGTAGCGGGTTGTGATGATGTTGCCCTTGTCTCGGACGTCGTATTCCTGCTCGGTGATAGGGGTATGTGTGATATCCGTCACCTGTATCAAGCGGTCGCCAATTTCCCTTGCAGTACGTTTCGGGTCTTTATGCATGTACGTTCGTGATTGCTGGACAGACGCGCGGCCGCTCCATGCAGTAATTCGTTCGATGGCAACACCCGCCTCTTCAGCGGCGGTGTTCAAGAAGTGCCGAAGTTGATGGGATTTCAGGGTGATGTTTTCGTAACCATGCCGGTGCAAGAAGGAAGGGTAGGTCTTGCCATTGAGCTTGCTCACGTTGTTCTGAGACAGACGTTTGTTGTAGTAATCACCATTGATGGGGGCCAGGAAAATCGGGCTCGTCGCAAAGCCATCCGCCAATTGGAATTCGCGGAAGCAAAGGAGTGACTCCGACATTTTGGGCGGCGTGATGGAGCAGAGCCTCGGGTCTACCTGGTAAGGGAAAAATGGGTTGTTCTTTTTGTGATACTCAACCACGGATGCCCATAGTGTCCTAAGCGTCCACCCTGCCAACCTCCGATGGCCCTCCATCCATTTCATCAGGTTTTCTGCTGACTTGAGGGTAGGGCGGCCCAGTGCCGCGACGGCCTGGTCGCGTGTCAAAACTTGATTAGGGGGGACATCAGGACAGGTTTCGTGCGGATAGAAGTCCTTCGCGCCTGATTCGTAATAGCGCGCGAGCTTTCGACCTTCTTCAGTGATTTTTTCCAAGCGTCGGAACGCCTTTTCGCAGTGGCTTGCCATCACCTGCGGAATCTCTTTCGTGACAATTTTGTTTATCTTTGGAGAGTAGTGCCGCAGGAACTTCTGAGGTTGGCCGAGAGTGTCGAAATCCTCTTCAAGCGATACGGACTTCAGCCAGCTCTGTTCGTTGATACGAAAAGGTGCCGAAAGGAAGATGGCCGTAATACTGGTGATGTAGGTTGCCTCATCATTCAGATCACCTGTATGGCCGTTTGCAAAGATTTCGGCGAGCGCCAACAGCGTTTCGTCCAAGGGAAGCTTCGTTTCTCGGTCATAGGTGGCGCCTGGTTGTCGTATACCTCGAAAGGGGTGTTGCCAGTGGCGAATACCACTCGAGGTGATGTTGTGCTTGGTGACTTCATCAACCAGGTTTTTTAGCGCCGCGCCCATACCTAAAAGATCGGCATAGGTCTCCTTGATGATGGCAGAGGCACGATCAAGGTGCTGCTCCGAAAGCCGAGTAATATCTGCGTAGCCGTCTACTTCAATGAGCGCTTGTTCAACGACCATTATTATAGAGAAGTCTTTTGCGGGCACCTTTGCGGCGCTTCCTCGTCGTGTTTCCACGATGTAGGCCTTGGCGAACTCAATGAACTCTGGTGCTAGTTGTTGGCTTGCCGAGGGCGTGACGCTCTTATGCAAACCCGCGTTCTGCAAATTCAAAAAGCGAAGCCTGCCACGAGGCAGTACCCATACGTTGTCGTTCCAGTTAAAGCTTGGGAGACTGGCATATGTCGGGTTCACATGCCTTGCATTGAAAATGTAGTTGGCAAGGTTTTGAGCGTTCGCGATAGCGGCTTTTGATTTGAAAGGCGTTGGCATTAACATTTTATTTTTTTTCCAATTCGGCTTTGCGTTTCTCGCACAATGCAATAACCGTTTTTACGGCCCTGATGTCCTTGTCAAGCTGAAGAGGTGCCAATATGCGGCGCGACTTGCTCGGCAAGTGGATGTTGTTTTCTTCTTCTTGGCGATCAATGAGCCGAATCAATACCTCTTCGTGCGGCCCGTAAACCCAGGGCTGAAATTTGTTGCACCGGTAGCAGGGGATCGGCACCGAAGCGGAGCAAAATCCTGATTCGCCGCAAGTGCCCACACCCTTGCGTCCATCCAACTCAATTCGGCTGGTCGGATCATCGCCTCGAATGGCGTGGGACTCGTCATCCCTGATTACGCCGCTGAATGCTTGTGCCAGAGGAGCTAGCAGCGTCCCGACGTCGTTGTTGAGGGTTCGCGCGCGTTCAGCTGGATCGTCATAGTAAGAATCGAGAGAAATTGGGGACTCGTGGCCCAACCAATACTGAAGAACCTTTCTCGGCACTCCCAACCTTGCCAGTTGACGGGCTCGCGTATGCCGCATCCGATATGCAAACTCGTGAAGTAATTCTCCTGTCCTCTCGGAGAATACAGGGCTACCATCTTTCCTTAGAAGGATCTGGGAGATTGATGACGCGCTTTTATGCCAGATCAACGAGTAGTAGTATTCGTCGCCAGTAGCATATTTATCTGCCAGCTTTTTTCTTTTTCTAAGCGCCCACTTCTCAAGTGTAAGAAAAAAAGGAAGCTGGCCTCGTTCGATCTCGCTTAAGGTTTTTCCAAAAAAATGCTCAAAGGCTTCGATGGAGTTTTTAATTTGAAGTTGGCAGATATCCCAGAGGTCATCGCCCATTGGGTGAACTTCAAATTTTCCGTCGCGAAACTCTCCGGAGTGCTCATCTTTTACGCTAGGAAAGGATACGCGCTTTCCAGAGACCCCAAAGGTTGACCCCGATGACTCAAAATCCCTATTCTTTAAGTGTGAAAGTTGTTTGGGGCGTCTGCCGTATTGAGCATTCAATAGCGTAGCTACGCTGTTTTGTAGACTAACCTGACCTGTGCCATAGTCGTGCCACATCGTACTGACCAAGTCATCGTACTCTTGTTCCGAGTACCAGCCTGTATCGATATTTCCCGCGACGGCTCTACTGTTCGGCTTATGATAGGGTCGGTGTAGTCTATGAACCGTGTCAATCACCTCGTCACTAACACCAGCGATGCCAAGTGAGTGCCAGGTGATTAGCAAGTTTCCGATGTCATTGGTCGTTTTGTCGTTTTCATCACCAATAAGTTTCGAATAAGATTCCGGTGTGAACGTTGATGTCGGGTTTATTCGCAAAACCTTTGCTAGGCAACGAATCCCATTACGCATTGTGCTAGCGGACAGTTTTCCAGTGCGGCCAATAGTTATTACCATTGATTTAAAACCCTCAACGGTTTTATCGTCCATGGTGAGAATCGAAGTGATCTTCATTCCATAGTGGCCGACCAGATTTAGATGGTCATCGTTGAACTCGGCGATATAGCCTCTTTTGTTTTTAACGCTGCTTTTGTCAAATTCTTCAAGTGTGGCCAGGATCTGTGCCGAGGCTTCAAGTTTTTCACGGGCGCTCATTTGTTCTTCCTGCTTTTACTGTTTTTTGCTGTATCTTCAGCAATTGCCAAACCTGTTTTAAATGCGGACTCGCGCACGTAACGACGATCATAGATTTTGGCGGATTCTGATCCTGGTGCCCACCCCATGAGATACTCCCTGTCAGAACGTTCTTTCGCCTCACTCACGCCCTCTGCCTCACACTTAAGAGAGAAGCGATAGTTCCAGTCATGACGAAGCAAGTGGGGGTGAAGATGCCTCAGACGCGCGTCTTTTTTGATCATCTCTGTGAGAGCAGCCCTGAAAGTATTCAGAGTGATCTCTCGTCCTTGGCCCTCTCCCTTTTTATGCTTTACGAAAATGAAAGCGGTCTTCTCAAACCCCACATTTGGAATGTCGGCACGCCAAGTCCCCAAATATTCAAGGATCATCTTTTCAAGTTCGGGAGAGATTGCGATGTCTCGGCCTAATGTCTTTGCGACAGGCTGCATTTGACGGCGGTCGTAACGATCATCATGGTTGCGCTCAACAACAAGGTAGGCATGATCACCACCCCGGGCGGGAAGGAAATGCTCTAACTTCAGGCTTAAAAGCTCTCCAGCCCTCATGCCTGAGTCGTAAAGAATGTAGAGTGCCAGAGTGTTGCGAAAGGCAATGCCCTTATCAAATGCGGTCGCATCGTCATCGTATGGATTGGAGAACATCTCCAGCAGCGCTTCGCGAGTGACCTCATTCAGCTTTTTGTCGATCTGCTTTTGTTTTGCAGCTGCTGGGGAACCAGACTTGACCTTACGTTCCAGCAGGCTCTTCTCAAGCTTTTCGATGAGCGCATAGTTTTCCGGTGCGTTCGAGTCTTGGGTGAGGCGCCCAAAGAGCCAGGACAGATAGAGGGCAAGCACCTTCAGCGAGTTGTTGATGCGTCTGCCCGTCACCTGAGAGCCATCATCCTCGCGGCTGCTAACCGAGATGTGCTGGGTCAGAGACTCCACTTCTGGCAAGGACAGAAGCTTCTTGGTGGCGAACCGTAGCTCAAGGTCTATGCCTTGCTCATCAGCCCAGGTGTACAGGCTTTTCAGGACGTACAGGTTCGCCCTTTGAGTGTTCGCGGTCAGGCTGGCCGTCCGAAGGCTCGTGTAGGCTGTTGGATAGAACAGCGGAAAACCGTCACCATCGGTATCATAAAGGAGGGAGAATCGCCTGCCGTTCCTGGCAATGTGATCCTTCACCTTCAGTGTCTGTTTACGTTTTTGATCGGACTTTGTATTTTTCATTTTTGGTTTTTACATTTTTTAGCCGGATTTTGGAAGCAGTTTGCCCTCAAGGGCTGCTACCATAGGGCTTCAAGGTCGAGGTTATTTACTCTTTATGGTTAACAGGTTAGTAGTACTCGATACCGAAACCACCGGCATGCCGGTGACCGACGGCCACCGGATTATCGAAATCGGTTGTGTCGAGCTGATCGGTCGACGCCTGACGGGCCGGCACTTTCACGTTTACCTGCAACCGGACCGCGAGAGTGACGAGGGCGCGATCGGCGTTCACGGCATCACCAACGAATTCCTCGTCGGCAAGCCGCGTTTCGCCGAAGTGGCCGACGAGTTCTTCGAGTTCATCAACGGCGCGCAGCTGATCATCCATAACGCGGCGTTCGACGTTGGCTTCATCAACAACGAATTCGCCCTGATGGGCCAGCAGGATCGCGCGGACATCACGCAGCATTGCACGATCCTCGACACCCTGATGATGGCCCGGGAACGTCACCCGGGTCAGCGCAACAGCCTCGATGCCCTGTGCAAACGCTACGGCGTCGACAACTCCGGCCGTGAGCTGCACGGCGCATTGCTCGACTCGGAGATTCTCGCCGACGTCTATCTGACCATGACCGGTGGCCAGACCAGCCTGTCGCTGGCCGGCAACGCCTCCGACGGCAATGGCACGGGCGAAGGCGCGGACAACTCCGCGACCGAAATCCGCCGTCTGCCGGCAGATCGCCAACCGGGACGGATCATCCGCGCCACCGAGGCCGAGCTGGCCGAACATCAGGTGCGGCTCGAGATCATCGCCAAGTCGGCGGGCGCCCCGGCGCTGTGGACTCAGTTGCTGGAAGCCGAAGCCCAGGCGTAATGCACAAAAGGATCGTCCGGACACCCAAGCCGTGTCCGGACGATCCTTTGTTTTTGGCAGTACTGACAACTGGCCACCCTCGCCACATCGGCTCCGACCCTCTACCCTGAGGACATTGGCAGATCACTCTCCGCCGCCTCAGGACACTGAGCCCCATGTACAAAGATCTGAAGTTCCCGGTATTGATCGTCCACCGTGACATCAAGGCCGATACGGTTGCCGGTGACCGCATCCGCGGAATCGCCCGAGAGCTGGAGCTGGAAGGTTTCAGTATCGTTTCGGCCACGGACTACACCGAAGGCCGGCTGGTGGCGTCGACCCACCATGGTCTGGCATGCATGCTGATCGCCGCCGAAGACGCCAGCACCAACTCCCATTTGTTGCAGAACATGGCCGAACTGATCGGTCTGGCCCGGGTGCGGGCGCCGGATCTGCCGATCTTTGCCCTCGGCGAGCAAGTCACCCTGGAGAATGCCCCGGCCGATGCCATGGCCGAGCTCAATCAGTTGCGCGGCATTCTCTATCTGTTTGAAGACACGGTGCCGTTTCTCGCCCGGCAGGTGGCGCGGGCGGCGCGCAAATATCTGGACGGACTGTTGCCGCCATTTTTCAAGGCGCTGGTGCAGCACACCGCCGATTCCAACTATTCCTGGCACACTCCCGGGCATGGCGGCGGGGTGGCGTATCACAAGAGTCCGGTGGGGCAGGCGTTTCACCAGTTCTTCGGGGAAAATACCCTGCGTTCGGACTTGTCGGTGTCGGTGCCGGAGCTGGGGTCGTTGCTCGACCACACCGGGCCGTTGGCCGAGGCAGAAGCGCGGGCAGCGCGCAATTTCGGTGCCGATCACACCTTTTTCGTGATCAATGGCACCTCGACCGCCAACAAGATCGTCTGGCACTCGATGGTCGGGCGCGATGATCTGGTGCTGGTGGATCGCAACTGCCACAAGTCGGTGTTGCACGCGATCATCATGACCGGCGCGATTGCGCTGTATCTGTGCCCGGAACGTAATGAGCTGGGCATTATCGGCCCGATTCCGCTCAGTGAATTCAGTCGCGAATCGATCCAGGCCAAGATCGATGCCAGCCCGCTGACCAAGGGGCGCGAGCCGAAAGTCAAACTGGCGGTGATCACCAACTCGACCTACGACGGCCTCTGCTACAACGCCGAGCTGATCAAGCAGAGCTTGGGCAATAGCGTTGAAGTCCTGCATTTCGACGAAGCCTGGTACGCCTACGCGGCGTTTCACGAATTCTTTGCCGGCCGTTACGGCATGGCCACCTCGCGCAGTGAAGACAGCCCGCTGGTGTTCACCACCCATTCCACCCACAAACTGCTGGCGGCGTTCAGTCAGGCTTCGATGATTCATGTGCAGGACGGCGGCGCGCGGCAGCTGGATCGCGACCGGTTCAACGAAGCGTTCATGATGCACATCTCGACGTCGCCGCAGTACAGCATCATCGCCTCGCTGGACGTGGCGTCGGCGATGATGGAAGGCCCGGCCGGCCGCTCGCTGTTGCAGGAAACCTTCGACGAAGCCCTGAGCTTTCGACGGGCGCTGGCCAATCTGCGCCAGCACATCGCCGCTGATGACTGGTGGTTCTCGATCTGGCAGCCGCCGGGCGTCGAGGGCATCGACCGGGTGCAGACCGAGGACTGGCTGCTGCAGCCCGATGCGGACTGGCATGGTTTCGGCGAAGTCAGTGACGACTATGTGTTGCTCGACCCGATCAAGGTGACTTTGGTCATGCCGGGGCTGACCGCCGGCGGCGCCTTAAGCGACAAGGGAATCCCGGCGGCCGTGGTCAGCCGCTTTCTCTGGGAGCGCGGACTGGTGGTGGAGAAAACCGGGCTGTATTCGTTTCTGGTGCTGTTCTCCATGGGCATCACCAAGGGCAAGTGGAGCACGCTGCTGACCGAATTGCTGGAGTTCAAGCGCAGCTACGACGCCAACGTCAGCCTCGATACCTGCCTCAAGTGTGTCGCCCAGGAAGACAGCGCGCGCTATCGCGGCATGGGCCTGCGCGATCTGTGCGATCAGCTCCATGCCTGCTACCGCAGCAACGCCACCGCCAAACACCTCAAGCGCATGTACACCGTGCTGCCGGAGATCGCCATGAAACCGGCCCATGCTTACGACCAACTGGTGCGCGGCGAAGTCGAGGCGGTGCCGATCGATGAGCTGGAAGGCCGGGTGGCGGCGGTGATGCTGGTGCCGTACCCGCCGGGCATTCCGCTGATCATGCCCGGCGAGCGTTTTACCGAATCCACGCGCTCGATCATCGAATACCTCAGGTTTGCCCGCACGTTCGACGCAACGTTTCCGGGGTTCGTGGTCGATGTACACGGTCTGCAACACGAAGATGAGGGCAATGGGCGGCAATACACCGTCGATTGCGTCAAGGAATGAGGGCTTTTCCGAGTATGCAACCGGTCATGAATCCGAAATACCCAGGGTTGTCGGTGCGGGTCGCCGACGATGGTTTTGCCGCGTATATCTGGGGCAGCGATTTCAGCTTCGAGGTGGCCGCCTACGGCGCGGCCGAAATCGGCAAACCCGTGGCGCAGTGGGCCGTGACGCCCATCGTGCCGTATCGCAAGTGCTACGGCATCGATCCGGAGGAATTCAGCAGTTTTCGCGATGCCGCCGACAGCGCGATCTTCATGGCGTATCTGGAGGACGAGCCGGTCGGTCATCTGGTGATCAGCACCAACTGGAACGGCTTCGCCCATATCGATGAACTGGCGGTGCACGCCCCGGCGCGGCGCCATGGTGTGGCCAAGGCCTTGCTGGATGTGGCGCAGTTCTGGAGCCGCAAGAAAAAGCTGCCGGGAATCATGCTGGAAACCCAGAACAACAACCTCGGCGCCTGCCGCCTGTATGAGCGTTGCGGCTATGTCATCGGCGGAATCGACCACCTGCGTTACCGCGGCATCGATCCGAACACCGCCGAAGTAGCGTTGTTCTGGTATCGATTGTTCGATAACCCGCTGGAGCATCCGATCAGTTCGCCAGCATCGCCTCGGCTTGTTCCGTGACGATTCCGAGCAGTGTCTGAATCGCCGCTGACGGCGTGGCGTGTTTGAAGGTCAGGGCATAGAGGCTGATCGGCACCGCCGGCGACAACGGGCAGACGTCGAGGCCGCCCGCCCGTGCACCGAGGGCGGTGAACGGGTCGACGATCGCCAGACCTTCGCCAGACTCGACCATGCTGCGCATCATCTGGTGGGTCTGCACCCGTGTCTGAACGGTTGGCGCCGGGCGCAGGGCCTGGAGCTTGTTTTCCAGCGCCGGGCTCAACGGGTCCTGACCTTCGAGGCCGACCATCGCCTGGCCGGCCAGATCCTGCAGCGAAATGTACTTTTGCTTCGGTTGCAGCCAGCCGTGGGGCGCGAGCAGTTGCAATTTGCCCTGGGCCAGCGGCTGGCAATGGATATCGGGGTGTTGCGGATCGTGCAGGCTCAGCCCTAGATCGCTATCACGCAATAGCAGGTGGCGGACGATGTCGCGGGTCGGTTCGCTGAGCAGGGTGCAGGGCACGTCGGGCAGGCGCCGGCGCAGGGCGGCGAGACTTTGCGGCAGCAGTTGCTGGGCCAGCGGCGGAGTGCCGATGATCCGAAGGGGTGGGGCGAGGTATTGCTTGAGGCTGCTGGCCAGCCGTTGCACCGGCTCCAGCGCTTCATAGATGTGGCCGATCTCGACTTGCAGCGCCCGGGCCTCCGGGGTCGGCTGAAGTCGTCCGCGTACGCTGGCGAACAGCATGAACCCGAGCTGACTCTCGGCTTCGCGCAAACGCTCCTCGACCTCGGGCGCCGGTAGTTGCAGCCATTCGGCGGCGGTGCCCACGTGACCGGTCTGCAACAGCGCCTGAATCACTTCGATATGACGTAAACGCATGCGTGAAGTCCATGTCCGGCCGTTGGGGTCAGTGGCTGAATCCTACCCCAACTCGGCGCGGATGACTTCTGCTCATAACGATCGGTTATGAAGCGACCGATGGCTCGGGTTCGCGGATCAGGGTGATGCCCGACTGAACCAGCAAAAACTCGTTGTCGTCGATCTTGTTGACGCGGTCGCCAATCGCCAGTTTGTAGGTGGTAACGGGCTCCGTGCCGGTGAAACCGTCTGCCGACGGGTTGGATTCCTGGAACTCATGCACGGAATAAACGCGGCCTTCCGCATCTCTTGCATGGAACTGACCGACGAGTACTGCTGCCATCTGCTTAGAACCTCTGGAGATAAAACGCTTGATTTGCGGCTTGGTAGACCGTCATCGAGCTTGGTAAGTTTTCCTACAGGAAAAAAATATTCCAGACGCGGGAAATAACCTTCGACGTCTGGTGGAATCGTCATCGGATCATCTATAACTGTTGGCTCCTCCCACGGACAGTCGAGAGTCTTCCAATGAGCAATGTGTATAACGTCGCAGTAGTGGTCGGCAGCCTGCGCAAGGCGTCCATCAACCGCAAGGTCGCCCTGGCGCTGGCGGAACTGGCACCGGCCAATCTCAAGCTGAACATTGTCGAAATTGGCGATCTGCCACTCTACAACGAAGACATCGACGGCGATTCACCGCCGGCAGCCTACAGCACTTTCCGGCAAAAAGTGGGTTCATCCGACGCTCTGCTGTTTGTCACCCCGGAGTACAACCGCTCGGTGCCGGCGCCTTTGAAGAACGCGATCGACGTCGGTTCCCGGCCCTATGGCAAGAGTGTCTGGAGCGGCAAGCCGGGGGCGGTGATCAGCGTTTCGCCGGGTGCCATCGGCGGTTTTGGTGCCAACCAGCATCTGCGTCAGTCCTTCGTTTTCCTCAACGTGCCGTGCATGCAGCAGCCGGAAGCCTACCTGGGCGGCGCGGGCACGGCGTTCGACGAGGCAGGGAAACTGAACGAATCGGTGAAGCCGTTCCTGCAAAGCTTCATCAATGCCTTTGGCGAGTGGGTGGCGCAGCACAAGAAGTGATCCACTGAATTTTCTGACAAGATCGATACCCTGTGGGAGCGAGCTTGCTCGCGATATCGGTGTATCAGCTGACACTTCAGTTGAATGACACGCCGCCATCGCGAGCAAGCTCGCTCCCACAGGTATTTTGTTGTGGCTTGTTTTTCTAACCTGATTGAAGGCTGTCGCGAATGCTCGCTGCGTCACTGATTTTCCTGCTGACCATTACCCTGGTGATCTGGCAACCCAAAGGCCTCGGGGTCGGCTGGAGTGCAACGTTCGGCGCCATCGTCGCGCTGATGTTCGGCGTGGTGCACCTCAGCGACATCCCGCTGGTGTGGCAAATCATCTGGAACGCCACCGGCACGTTCGTGGCGCTGATCATCATCAGTCTGCTGCTCGACGAAGCCGGTTTTTTTGCCTGGGCCGCGTTGCACGTGGCGCGTTGGGGGCGGGGCAGCGGGCGCAAGCTGTTCGCTTTCATGGTGCTGCTCGGCGCGCTGGTGTCGGCGCTGTTCGCCAACGACGGCGCTGCGTTGATCCTCACGCCCATCGTGATTTCCATGCTGCTGGCCCTGCGTTTTTCCCCGGCGGCGACCCTGGCGTTCGTCATGGGCGCGGGGTTCATTGCCGACACCGCGAGCCTGCCGTTGGTGGTGTCGAACCTGGTGAACATCGTCTCGGCCGACTTCTTCCACATCGGCTTCAACCGCTATGCGGCGGTGATGGTGCCGGTCAACTTCGTCAGCGTCGCGGCCACACTGGGCATGTTGCTGTGGTTCTTTCGCCGTGACATTCCCAAGAACTACGACCCTGAACAGCTTGAGCACCCGGAAACCGCCATCCACGACAAAGCCACGTTCTACGCCGGTTGGGCGGTGTTGCTGATTCTGTTGATCGGCTGTTTCGCGCTGGAACCGCTGGGGATTCCGATCAGCGCAATCTCGGCGGTGTGCGCGGCGCTGTTGCTGGCGATTGCCGCGCGCGGACACAAGATTTCCACGCGCAAGGTGATGAAAGAGGCGCCGTGGCAGATCGTGATTTTTTCGCTGGGCATGTACCTGGTGGTCTACGGTCTGCGCAATGCCGGGCTCACCGATTATCTGGCCGGGTGGCTCGATGTGTTCGCCGGTTACGGTGTGTGGGGCGCGGCGATGGGCACCGGGGTGCTGACGGCCTTGCTGTCGTCGATCATGAACAACCTGCCGACGGTGCTGATCGGGCTGCTGTCGATCGATGCCAGTCAGGCCAGTGGTGTGGTGAAGGAAGCGATGATCTACGCCAACGTGATCGGCAGCGACCTGGGGCCGAAAATCACCCCGATCGGCAGTCTCGCGACCTTGCTCTGGCTGCATGTGCTGGAGCGCAAGAACATCAAGATCGGCTGGGGGTATTACTTCAAGGTCGGGATCGTGCTGACGGTGCCGGTTCTGTTGGTCACCCTGGCGGCGCTCGCCGTGCGGTTATCCCTTTAGAACCAGTTGGCTTCAATCGCGAGCAAGCTCGCTCCCACAGGTCCAGTGTTTACCGCATAACCTGTGGGAGCGAGCTTGCTCGCGAAAGGGCCGGCTCAGGTGCCACAGAAATCAGGATTGGCCGGGCACATTCGGCCACAGATCCGACACCAGAAACAGCCGCTCGGCCTCTTCCCACTCGCCCAGGGCGTTTTCGGTGAGGCGCACCATCAGTTGCGCCGGCGCCAGCGGTTCGAGTTCATCGAGCCAGGCCTGCAAATGCCCATTGCTCCAGGTCTGGTCCGCCGGGTAGTGCGCCGGCGCCAGCCAGGCGTGGCGGGGCAGGGGTTGCCAGCGTCCGGCTGGGCGCTGGGCGACGAACGCCGGCCAGTCTTTCTGATGCAGCCAGCTGCCGCGCAAATGCTGCGGGTGGGCGCCGCTGGGCGGCACGGACTGACCGGGCCATGGGTACAGCAGATACCCGCCAAGCCACAATTGCGCACTGAACGACCCGACATCCAGCGCCGCCAGCACTTCGCGGCTTTCCGGGCGCGCGGAGATCGGCAGCTGATGCTCGCTCAAATGCGCCAGTTTGCGATCCAGCCGATCATGACAACCCGGCCCCAGCCACGACGCCGGATCATGACCGTCGCCGTTCTGCGGGCCGAGGTAGAGCTTGATCGCCAGTTCCAGGTGATGCACGCCGTCGCGGTCGCGCAGCAGCATGTCCAGCTCGCCGAGGGTGTGGCCTTCGCGGCGGATCGGCAGGTTGGCCGCGATCAGCTCGATGCCCGGCGCGTGTTCCACCGCAAATTGCCACAACCGCTCGTAATACAGGCCCAGGCGCCGGGTGCGGGCCTGGGACAGCCAGTGCAGCAGGCCGTAACTGTCGCGGTCGAGCTGGCGCAACCAGTGTTCCAGACGTTCGGGGTCACTGACCCATTCGCTGCCCGCCAGCGGATGGCGCTGCGGCCACGGGGTGGCGGCGAGCATCGGCGGGGCGAGGATCACCCACGCCAGATCACGCACCTCGGGGTGACGTAATTGATGGGGCAACTGCAGCAAATCGGGAAATAGGATCATCTTGCGAGCATAGCCTCAAACACCGGTGCATCCTCGGGGCTGAAAGGATTTTGTCTATCCGGCGCTTTCGCCCATAATCGTGCTTTTCGCCGCCTCAGTCCCCCGCAGGAGTCCCATGGAGCAATTTCGTAATATCGGCATCATCGGTCGCCTGGGCAGCTCCCAGGTGCTGGATACCGTCCGCCGACTGAAACGCTTCCTGCTCGATCGTCACCTGCATGTGATTCTCGAAGACACCATCGCCGAAGTCCTGCCGGGCCATGGCCTGCAAACCTCGTCGCGCAAGATGCTCGGCGAAGTCTGCGACATGGTCATTGTGGTCGGCGGTGACGGCAGCCTGCTCGGCGCCGCGCGGGCACTGGCCAAGCACAATATTCCGGTGCTCGGGATCAACCGTGGCAGCCTCGGTTTTCTCACCGACATCCGCCCCGACGAGCTGGAAATCAAGGTCGCCGAAGTGCTCGACGGCCATTATCTGGTGGAAAACCGCTTCCTGCTGCAGGCCGAAGTCCGCCGCCACGCCGAGGCCATCGGCCAGGGCGACGCGCTGAACGACGTGGTGCTGCACCCGGGCAAGTCGACGCGGATGATCGAGTTCGAGCTGTACATCGACGGCCAGTTCGTCTGCAGCCAGAAAGCCGACGGCCTGATCGTCGCCACCCCGACCGGTTCCACCGCGTACGCATTGTCCGCTGGCGGCCCGATCATGCATCCCAAGCTTGACGCTATTGTGATTGTGCCGATGTACCCCCATACCTTGTCGGGCAGGCCGATTGTGGTCGATGGCAACAGTGAGCTGAAAATCGTCGTGTCCAAAGATATGCAGATCTACCCGCAGGTCTCCTGCGACGGGCAGAACCACTTCACCTGCGCGCCGGGCGACACCATCACCGTCAGCAAGAAAGCGCAGAAGCTGCGGCTGATCCATCCGCTCGACCACAACTACTACGAAGTCTGCCGGACCAAGCTCGGCTGGGGCAGCAAGTTGGGTGGTGGAGGCGACTGATGCTCGATCCCGCGCGCAGTTATGACCTGATTGGTGACGTGCACGGATGCGCCCTGACCCTGGAACACCTGCTGGACCGTCTCGGTTACCACAAGCAGGGCGGGGTCTGGCGGCATCCATCGCGCATGGCCGTGTTCGTCGGCGACATCATCGACCGTGGCCCGCGGATTCGCGAGGCGCTGCACATCGTCCACGACATGGTCGAGGCCGGTCAGGCGTTGTGCATCATGGGCAACCACGAGTTCAACGCGCTCGGCTGGAGCACCCCGGCGCCTCCGGGCAGCGGCAAGCAATTCGTGCGTGAACACACCCCGCGCCATGCCCGTCTGCTGCATGAAACCCTGACCCAGTTCGAAGGCCACCCGGGCGACTGGCACGACTTTCAGCGGTGGTTCTACAAGTTGCCGCTGTTCGTCGACGCCGGACGCTTCCGGGTCGTGCATGCCTGTTGGGATGCAGGCCTGATCGAGCCGCTGCGCGCGCTGTTCCCCAATGGCTGCATCGACGAACACTTCCTCCAGGCGTCGGCGGTGCCGGGCAGTTTCGCCTGCACCGTGTTCGATCGCCTGCTGCGCGGTACCGACATGCGTCTGCCAGATGGCCTGACCATGACCAGCGGCGACGGCCTGGTGCGTTCGTTCTTCCGCACAAAGTTCTGGGAAGACGACCCGCAAACCTATGGCGACATCGTGTTCCAGCCCGACGCACTGCCGGAACCGGTGGCGCAGAAGCCGCTGACCTCCAGCGAAAAGAATTCCCTGCTGCGCTACGGCGTCGATGAGCCATTGCTGTTCGTCGGCCACTACTGGCGCAGCGGCAAACCGGCGCCGATCCGGCCGAACCTCGCGTGCCTGGATTACAGCGCAGTGCTGTACGGCAAGCTGGTGGCCTATCGTCTGGATCAGGAAACCCGCCTCGATCCGCATAAATTTGTCTGGGTCGACGTCGAGCGGCCGGAGGTGCTGCGATGAGTGCCATAGCCGTTTTGCGTTTGCCGTTGGCGGCGGACCTGAGTGGGTTCGTCAAACTGCTGCAACGCATGCAAGTGCCCCATCGCGTCAGCGAAGAGGCGGGCGAGCAGGTGTTGTGGGTGCCCTCGGAAATCAGCGACGACGTGCGTTCGCTATACGAGCGTTTCCCGGCGGGTGACCCGGATCAGCAGCTGGAAATTCCGGTGGCGCCGACGTTCAAGCGCCCGAGCTTCGCCGAGCAACTGAAACATGCCAAAGCCACCGGGTTCATTCTGCTGCTGAGCCTGATCGTCGGCGGGTTGACCTTTCTCGGCGATAACCTCGAGACGATGCGCTGGCTGACCTTCCTTGATTTCCGCGTGGTCGGCGACTACATCCACTTCACACCGCTGGCCGACAGCCTGGCGGCGGGGCAGTGGTGGCGCCTGTTCACGCCGATGCTGATTCACTTCGGCATCCTGCACCTGGCCATGAACGGCATGTGGTACTGGGAACTGGGGCGGCGCATCGAGTCGCGCCAGGGCAGCGTCAACCTGATCGGCCTGACGCTGCTGTTCGGCCTCGTTTCCAACTATGCGCAGTTCGCGTGGGGCGGCCCGAGCCTGTTCGGCGGCTTGTCCGGCGTGCTTTACGGGCTGCTCGGTCACTGCTGGATCTTCCAGCTGCTGGCGCCGAACCCGGCCTATCGTCTGCCGCGCGGCGTGCTGGTGATGATGCTGGTGTGGTTGCTGGTCTGCATGTCGGGGCTGATCTCGATGATCGGTTTCGGCGAAATTGCCAACGCCGCCCACGTCGGCGGGTTACTCATCGGATGCTTCACCGGTTTGTTGGGCGGTTTGTACAACCGCCGTAAACTGGCCGCCTGAATTTTTTGAATAAAGAGCACGGAGACCCTGATGTCCTCTTTTAACGATTTGATCAAGAACATCACCCCCGACATCTACCAGAGCCTGAAACTGGCCGTAGAGATCGGCAAGTGGTCGGACGGTGGCAAGCTCACCGCCGAACAGCGTGAACTGTCGTTGCAGGCGATGATCGCCTGGGAAATGCAGAACCTGCCCGAGGAAGAACGCACCGGTTACATGGGCCCGCAGGAATGTGCGTCGAAGTCGATCGAAGTGCCGAACATTCTGTTCAAGTCGGACGCCATCCATTGATCGAGATCGGCCGCGGTGCAATCAGCAAAATGTCGGCGCGCCTGGACGGGCCGAACGTGCAGTACGCGTTTCGTCTGGATGACGTCGAGGTGCCGGTCAACCCGTTGATCGGCAGCACGGTGCGTCTGGAATACCTGGGGGCGATCCACTGCACCCATTGCGGGCGCAAGACCAAGACCAGTTTCAGTCAGGGTTACTGCTACCCGTGCATGACCAAACTGGCTCAGTGCGACATCTGCATCATGAGCCCGGAACGCTGCCACTTCGAGGCCGGCACTTGCCGTGAACCGGCGTGGGGCGAGAAGTTTTGCATGACCGACCACGTCGTCTACCTGGCCAATTCGTCAGGGATCAAGGTCGGCATCACCCGCGCCACCCAGTTGCCGACCCGCTGGCTCGATCAGGGCGCCAGTCAGGCGTTGCCGATCATGCGCGTTTCCACACGGCAGCAGTCGGGCTTCGTCGAAGACCTGTTCCGCAGTCAGGTGGCGGACAAGACCAACTGGCGCGCCTTGCTCAAGGGCGATGCGGCCGCGGTGGATCTGGCGCAGGTGCGTGATCAGTTGTTCGCCAGTTGCGCCGAAGGTCTGCAAGGCTTGCAGGAACGTTTCGGTCTGCAGGCGATTCAGCCGGTCACCGACGTCCAGCCGCTGGAAATCCGTTATCCGGTCGAGCAGTACCCGGCCAAGATCGTCAGCTTCAACCTGGACAAGAACCCGATTGCCGAAGGCACGCTGCTGGGGATCAAGGGCCAGTACCTGATCTTCGACACCGGCGTGATCAACATTCGCAAGTACACGGCCTATCAGCTCGCCGTGCATCAATAAGGACTTCAGCATGCGCACCGAACAACCGAAGATGATTTACCTGAAGGACTATCAGGCGCCCGAGTACCTGATCGACGAAACACACCTGACCTTCGAGTTGTTCGAGGACCACAGTCTGGTCCACGCGCAACTGGTGATGCGCCGCAACCCGGCCCGTGGCCCGGGCCTGCCGCCGCTGGTGCTCGACGGCCAGCAGCTGGAATTGCTCTCGGTGACCCTGGCAGACCAGGAACTGAGCGCCGGCGATTACCAACTGACTGAAAATCACCTGACCCTGCAACCGGCCAGCGAAACCTTCACGGTCGATACCAGCGTCAGGATCCACCCGGAAACCAACACCGCACTGGAAGGCCTGTACAAGTCTGGGACGATGTTCTGTACCCAGTGCGAGGCGGAAGGTTTCCGCAAGATCACCTATTACCTCGACCGCCCGGATGTGATGAGCAAGTTCACCACCACCGTGGTCGCCGAGCAGCACAGCTATCCGGTGTTGCTGTCCAACGGCAACCCGATCGCCAGCGGCCCCGGCGAAGACGGCCGGCACTGGGCGACCTGGGAGGACCCGTTCATGAAACCGGCGTACCTGTTCGCGCTGGTGGCCGGTGACTTGTGGTGCGTTGAAGACAGCTTCACCACCATGACCAAGCGCAACGTGGCGCTGCGCATTTACGTCGAGCCGGAAAACATCGACAAGTGCCAGCACGCCATGAACAGCCTGAAGAAGTCGATGCGCTGGGACGAAGAGGTCTACGGTCGCGAGTACGATCTGGATATCTTCATGATCGTCGCCGTGAACGACTTCAACATGGGCGCGATGGAGAACAAGGGCCTCAACATCTTCAACTCCAGCGCCGTGCTGGCCCGCGCCGAAACCGCCACCGACGCCGCGCACCAGCGGGTCGAGGCGATCGTCGCCCACGAATACTTCCACAACTGGTCGGGCAACCGCGTGACCTGCCGCGACTGGTTCCAGCTGTCGCTGAAGGAAGGCTTCACGGTGTTCCGCGACGCCGGTTTCTCCTCCGACATGAACTCGGCCACGGTCAAGCGCATTCAGGACGTGGCGTACCTGCGTACCCACCAGTTCGCCGAAGATGCAGGTCCCATGGCCCACGCCGTGCGCCCGGACAGCTTCATCGAGATCTCCAACTTCTACACCCTGACCGTGTACGAAAAGGGCTCGGAGGTGGTCGGCATGATCCACACGCTGCTGGGCGCCGAAGGCTTCCGCAAGGGCAGTGACCTGTACTTCGAACGTCATGATGGCCAAGCCGTGACCTGCGATGACTTCATCAAGGCCATGGAAGATGCCAATGGCGTCGACCTGACCCAGTTCAAGCGCTGGTACAGCCAGGCCGGTACGCCGCGTCTGGCGGTGAGCGAGTCTTACGACGCCGCCGCGAAAACCTACAGCCTGACGTTCCGTCAGAGCTGTCCGGAAACCCCGGACAAGGTTGAAAAGCTGCCGTTCGTGATCCCGGTGGAACTGGGCCTGCTCGACAGCCAGGGCAACGAGATTGCCCTGCGTCTGGCCGGCGAAGCCTCGGCGCAAGGCACTAGCCGAGTGATCTCGGTGACCGAAGCCGAGCAGACCTTCACCTTCGTCGACATCGCCGAACAACCGCTGCCGTCCTTGCTGCGTGGCTTCTCGGCGCCAGTGAAGCTGAGCTTCCCGTACAACCGCGATCAGTTGATGTTCCTGATGCAGCACGACAGCGACGGTTTCAACCGCTGGGATGCCGGCCAGCAACTGTCGGTGCAGGTGCTGCAAGAGTTGATCGGCCAGCAGCAGAAGGGCGAAAGCCTGGTGCTCGATCCACGTCTGGTTTCCGCGCTGCGCACCGTGCTGTCTGACGAGTCGCTGGATCAGGCGATGGTCGCGGAAATGCTCTCGCTTCCGGGTGAGGCCTATCTGACGGAAATCAGCGAAACGGCTGACGTCGATGCGATCCATAACGCCCGCGAGTTCGCCCGCAAGCAACTTTCGGAAGGTTTGTTCGAAGCGCTGTGGTTGCGTTACCAGGCCAACCGTGACCTGTCCAAGCAAACCGCGTACGTGGCCGAGGCCGAGCACTTCGCCCGTCGCGCGTTGCAGAACATTGCCTTGTCGTACCTGATGCTCAGCGGCAAACCGGAAGTGTTGGCGGCGACGCTGGAGCAATTCGACAGTGCCGACAACATGACCGAACGTCTGACCGCACTCGCGGTGCTGGTCAACTCGCCGTTCGAAGACGAGAAGGCCAAGGCGCTGGCCAGTTTCGCCGAGCACTTCAAGGACAATCCGCTGGTCATGGATCAGTGGTTCAGCGTGCAGGCCGGCAGCACCTTGCCAGGCGGTCTGGCACGCGTGAAGGCGCTGATGCAGCACCCGGCGTTCAACATCAAGAACCCGAACAAGGTGCGTGCGCTGGTCGGTGCGTTCGCCGGGCAGAATCTGATCAACTTCCATGCGGCGGATGGCTCGGGCTATCGTTTCCTCGCGGATCTGGTGATCGAGCTGAATGGCTTCAACCCGCAGATCGCTTCGCGTCAATTGGCGCCGCTGACTCGCTGGCGCAAGTATGACGGCGCTCGTCAGGCATTGATGAAGGCGGAGCTGGAGCGGATTCTCGCGTCCGGTCAGCTGTCCAGTGATGTGTACGAAGTGGTCAGCAAAAGCCTTGCGTAAGCTGGGATAGCACCGCTTAAAAATGTGGGAGCGAGCTTGCTCGCGAAGAGGGAGTATCAGACAAGGAGATGTCGTCTGAACTACCGCATTCGCGAGCAAGCTCGCTCCCACAGTTGTTTTGCGTTTCCTCAGTTACTTCAGATCAAACCGATCCAGATCCATCACCTTTGCCCACGCAGCAACGAAGTCCGTGACGAACTGTTCCTTCGCATCGGAGCTGGCATACACCTCTGCCAACGCCCGCAGTACCGCGTTGGAACCGAACACCAGATCGACCCGGGTCGCCGTCCATTTCACGTTGCCGGTCTTGCGGTCGCGGCCTTCGAACTCGGTTTTCGATGTCGGTTTCCATTCCACGCCCATGTCCAGCAGGTTGCGGAAGAAGTCGTTGGTCAGTGAGCCGGGTTTGTCGGTGAACACACCGTGTTTGGATTTGCCGACGTTGGTGTCCAGCACCCGCAGGCCGCCGATCAGTACAGTCAGTTCCGGTGCCGAAAGTGTCAGCAGTTGCGCCTTGTCGATCAGCAACGCTTCGGCCGGCACGCGATAGGTGTTGGCGGCGTAGTTGCGGAAGCCATCGGTGTGCGGTTCAAGGAAACCGAACGATTCGACGTCGGTTTGCTCCTGAGTCGCATCGGTACGGCCGGGCGAGAAGGGCACCGTGACCGAATGGCCGGCATTTTTCGCAGCCTGTTCGACCCCGGCATTACCGGCCAGCACGATCAGGTCCGCCAGTGAGACTTGCTTGCCTGCCGCTCCGGCGTTGAACTCGTTCTGAATGCCTTCGAGGACTTTCAGCACCTTGTCCAGTTGCTCCGGCTGGTTGGCCTGCCAGAACTTCTGCGGTGCCAGACGCAGACGCCCGCCATTGGCGCCGCCGCGTTTATCCGAACCCCGGAAGGTCGAGGCGGCCGCCCAGGCAGTGGAGACCAGTTCCGAAACGGACAGCCCCGACGCCAGTACTTTGCCTTTCAGTGCGGTGACATCGGCGTCGCCTATCAGTGGGTGATTGGCTTCTGGAATCGGGTCTTGCCACAGCAGTTCTTCATTGGGCAATTCCGGGCCGAGATAGCGCGAGAGCGGGCCCATGTCACGGTGAATCAGCTTGTACCAGGCGCGGGCGAAGGCATCGGCCAGTTGATCGGGATTGGCCAGGAAACGCCGCGAAATCTTCTCGTAGGCCGGGTCGAAACGCAGGGCCAGGTCGGAGGTCAGCATGGTCGGGTCGATGCGTTTGTTCGGGTCGTGAGCGTGGGGAATGGTGCCGGCCCCGGCGCCGTTTTTCGGTTTCCACTGATGGGCACCGGCCGGGCTCTTGGTCAGTTCCCACTCGAAGCCGAACAGGTTTTCCAGGTAGTTGTTGCTCCACTTGGTCGGGGTGGTGGTCCAGGTCACTTCCAGGCCGCTGGTGATGGTGTCGGCGCCCTTGCCGGTACCGAAGGTGCTTTTCCAGCCCAGGCCTTGTTCTTCGAGGCCAGCGGCTTCCGGTTCCGGGCCGACGTTATCGGCGGGGCCGGCACCGTGGGTTTTGCCGAACGCGTGGCCGCCGGCGATCAGGGCGACGGTTTCCTCGTCGTTCATGGCCATGCGGCCGAAGGTTTCGCGGATATCCTTGGCCGAGGCCACCGGGTCGGGATTGCCTTCCGGGCCTTCCGGGTTCACGTAGATCAGGCCCATCTGCACGGCAGCGAGCGGGTTCTCGAGGTTGCGTTCGCCCTGATTGGTGCGGCTTTCCTCGTTGCCGTGTTCTGCGGGTTCCGCGACCAGTGTTCCTTCGCCCGGCGGCTGCATGGATTCCGGGTCTTTGCCGTAGCGGTTGTCGCCGCCCAGCCATTTGTTTTCCGAACCCCAGTACACGTCTTCGTCCGGCTCCCAGACGTCCGCGCGGCCACCGGAGAAACCGAAGGTCTTGAAGCCCATGGATTCCAGCGCGACGTTGCCGGTGAGAACGATCAGGTCGGCCCAGGAAATGTTGCGGCCGTATTTCTGCTTGATCGGCCACAGCAGGCGCCGGGCCTTGTCGAGGCTGACGTTGTCCGGCCAGCTGTTGAGCGGGGCGAAGCGTTGCTGGCCGGAGCCTGCGCCACCACGGCCGTCAGCGGTGCGATAGGTACCGGCGCTGTGCCAGGCCATGCGGATAAAGAGCGGGCCGTAGTGGCCGAAGTCCGCTGGCCACCACTCCTGGGAGTCGGTCATCAGCGCCGTCAGATCGCGTTTGAGGGCCTGGAAATCCAGGCTTTTGAAAGCCTTGGCGTAGTCGAAGTCCTTGCCCAGCGGATCGGATGCGGGCGAGTGCTGACTCAGGATTTTCAGGTTCAGTTGATTCGGCCACCAATCGCGGTTCGTCGTGCCACCGCCGGCGGCGTGATTGAACGGGCATTTCGATTCATTTGCCATGTTCGGGTCCTTATCAGGTCTTCTGCGGCCGGCTCGTGCCGACTTCGGAGTAGTAAGGCTAGACCCGACTCGGCGAGTCAGCTAATAGGCCGACTATTGGTGCCTGATAGGCGCAGTCTCTTACGCGAAGTGTTGTGACCCGGCGCAGGGCAGGGCGCTGAAATGCCCGTGCTTGAGCGATGGATTGCAATTTTGTGGAAGAAACGTGATGGTTATTAGAAATGTTATTGTATAACATAAAAATGATTTCATCTGATCGATGCCGGCAACACACCCTCTGTAGCGCCGGCATCGATCCTCACTTTTCTGCCTGACGGATTTCTGAAATGCCTTCCCGTTTCCACACCTTCCAACCCCGCCTGACGCTCATGGCCTCGGCGCTGCTGATCGCTTCGCCTGCATTCGCCGCCGACCCGCTGGAACTGCAACCGCAAGTCATCACCGGCAATCCGCTGGGCAGTCAGACCCTGGCTTCGCCTTCGACCGTGTTGAGCGGCGATGACCTGACGCTGCAGCAAAAGGGCAGCCTCGGCGAAACCCTGAACAAGCAGCCGGGTGTGTCGTCGTCCTACTTCGGCCCGGGTGCCAGTCGCCCGATCATTCGCGGGCAAGACGGCGATCGCATCCGCATCCTGCGCAACGGCGTCGGCGCGCTGGACGCCTCGTCGCTGTCCTACGATCACGCAGTGCCGCTGGACCCGGTCAACGTCGAGCGCATCGAAATCGTCCGTGGCCCGGCAGCGTTGCTGTATGGCGGCAGCGCCATCGGCGGGGTGGTCAACACCTTCGACAACCGTATCCCGACCGAAGCCATCGAAGGCATTCATGGTGCCGGCGAGTTGCGCTACGGCGGCGCCGACACCACTCGCAGCAGCGCCGGCAAACTCGAAGCCGGTAACGGCCAGTTTGCCTTGCACCTGGATGCCAGCGCCCGTGAGTTCAATGACCTGAAGATTCCCGGCTACGCCAAGACCGGTCGTGAACGGGCGAACGACGATGGCGATTCGAAGAAGCATCGGCTGGCCAACAGCGACGGTCGTCAGGATGGCGGGGCGGTGGGCGGGTCGTACACCTGGGATGACGGTTACGCGGGGCTGTCGTACAGCAATTACGACTCCAACTATGGCTCGCCGGCCGAAGACGATGTGCGCATCCGCATGGAGCAGGAGCACTACGCGTTCGCCTCCGAAATCCGCAACCTCGAAGGCCCGTTCAGCTCGGTCAAATTCGACGCCGGCTACACCGATTACCAGCACCGGGAAATCGAGGGCGGCGAGGTTGGCACCACATTCAAGAACAAAGGCTACGAGGCGCGGGTCGAGGCACGGCATCAGCCGCTGGGGCCGTTCAACGGGGTGATTGGTGCGCAGGTCAGTCGCAACGAGTTCTCGGCGCTGGGCGAAGAAGCGTTCGTGCCGCACACCGATACCGACGCCGGTGCACTGTTCATTCTCGAAGAGCTGCAAGCCACCGATCGTCTGCTGTTCACCCTCGGCGGACGCCTCGAACACACCACGGTCGACCCGGACGCCAAGGGCAACGAGCGTTTCGCCAATGCCGATCGCTCCAGCAGTTTCACCGCCGGCAGCCTGTCATCCGGCGCGGTGTACACGCTGACGCCGGTCTGGTCGGTCGCTGCAACGCTGGGCTACACCGAACGCGCGCCGACGTTCTATGAGCTTTACGCCAACGGCGCCCACGTCGCCACCGGCACTTATGAAGTCGGGGATGCGGGGCTGTCGAAAGAGAAAGCCGTCTCCAGCGACCTGGCCCTGCGTTTCGACAACGGTACGCACAAGGGCAGCGTCGGCGTCTTCTATAGCCATTTCTCCAACTACATCGGCCTGCTCGGGACGGGGCGCACGCTCAACGAAGAAGGGGAGGAGGACGCCGATGGGATTCCTGAATACACCTACTCTGGCGTACGTGCGCGCTTCAGTGGCATCGAAGCGCAGGACCGCTGGACACTGGGTGAAAACGCCTACGGCAAGTTTGCGCTGGAGCTGTCGGGCGATTACACCCGGGCCAAGAACCTCGACAACGGCCAGGACCTGCCGCGCATCGCACCGCTGCGGTTGAACACCGGTCTGTTGTGGGAGCTGGATCGCTGGCAGGCGCGCATCGATGTGGAACACGCCAGTTCCCAGCACCGGGTGCCGGACAACGAAAGCAGCACCGACGGTTACACCACGCTTGGAGCGAATGTGGGTTATCACTTTGATGTCGGACAGAGCAAATGGCTGGCCTTCGTCAATGCCGAGAACCTGACCAATCAGACCGTGCGTTATGCCAGCTCGATCCTGCGCGATATTGCGCCGGCAGAAGGGCGCAGCATTCAGGTCGGTCTGCGCACAACGTTCTGATCGTTCACACCGGATAGGCGCCAGCGTCGTTGCGACGCTGGCGTTCACCTCAACTCGATTGAGCGGTGTCTTCTTCCGGGATCTCGTCCAGCAGATCCTGTTGCCCCGGCAGTTCGGTGATCACGCTGAAATCACTGACTTCCACGGCGCCCAGGCCATACCCCAACAAGTGAAACGAAAACGCTTTGCGCGGTTGCGGGTTGTCGAAGCTGAAATCCATCTCCAGCGGCTGATCCGCCGTGGCCACCATCTCGGTCGGCAGGCCCAGTTGCACGTCCTGTTCGAATTCCTTGGCCTTGAGCTGAATGTACGCCGCCTGCTGCGGATCCACCGAACGCACGGTCAGGCGCACGCGGGTGTGGGAGCCCTTGGGCATTTCCAGGTATTGCGCGCCGATCAGGTTGTCGGCCCAGTCGTCCTTGATCTGCGCTTGCAGCGGGATGACGTTGGCGCTGCCGAACTGGTAGCGCTGGTTCAGCGGGGTACGCAGCAGCGACAGGTCCAGGGCCGAAGCGCGGGCGGCGATGTCCCGGGCGTTCTGGCTGCTGGCGTTGCCCTTGAACGTGGCGCTTTCGGCGATGAAACCTTCGCTGGCGTAATTGCGGCAGCGGCGCGGCATGTCGCATTCAGTCAGCAGGCCGCGACCGTCGTGATAGCGCAGCTTGCCGTTGGTGAACGACATGATTTCACGGCCCGAATCGTAATCGCGAAACAGCGAGCGACCGCTGAGGGCGGAAGGCACCGGAAAGTCGAAGTAATCCAGAATCGACGCGCTCAGATCGACGTGACCGTAGACCCCGGCGTTCAGGCGCGGCAGCTGCGCCTGCTCCGGCGCGAGGGTCAGGTTGAAGCCCCAGGACGACGCGAGGCGCACACCGTCGATGCCATGGGATTCGTCCGAGGTGATGACCACCAGCGTGTCTTTCAGCACGCCCTGGCGTTCGAGCCCGCTGAGAAACTGCTCCAGCGCATCGTCCAGATAACCGACGGCGGCCTGCTTCGGCGTGTCGTAGCGTTGCAAGTATTCCTCGGGCGCGGAGTAGGGCTGGTGAGTGCCGACGGTCAGCAGCGTGAGCATCCACGGCTGTTTCTGTTTTTTCAGGTCGCCGACGTATTTCAGCGCGCCTTCGAAAAACGCCTTGTCATCCTTGCCCCACGGGAATTCCAGGTAGTTGGCGTTGGTGAACCACTCCAGGCCATGGGTCGCGTCAAAACCGATGTGCGGCATGATCTTGTCTTTAGCCATGAACCGCAGCCCTGCGCCTTGCAGGTAATGCGTGGCGAAACCGTGCTGACGCAACTGCGCCGGCAAGCAGGCCTGATTACGCTCGTGCTGGGTCAGCATTTCCACGCCTTTGGGCGTGCCGTTGTCGAGCTTGTCGTAATCGCCGCAAAGCATGGCGTACAGACCGCGAATGGTCTGGTGAGTGTGCAACACGTAATCCGGGGTGTTCATGCCGCGCTCGGCCCAGCGGCTGAGGTTGGGCATCAGGTCTTCCTGATAATGGCTGCCGATGGCTTGGCGATTGGCGCCGATGTAGGCGCCGGGAATGCCTTCGAGGGCAACGATCAGCACATTGCGCGCCTGGCCCTTGGCCGCCAGCAACGGGTGACCGTTCAGATCAACATCAGTGAGCCCGGCCATCGGCGGCGGAGCGACTTGGGTGTCACCCTCCATCCATTCTTCAGCCTGCATCTGCACATCGGCGACCTGCGCGGCCAGCAACTGGTGCGGCAGGTTGTACAGACGCCACGGATCGGCATCGCTCGGGTTTAAGTGCTGCGCGCCCCAGTATGCGGAGAACAACAGCACCGGCGTCGCCCAGGCTGCGCGGGGCAGAGCCGGGGCGGTTGTCGCGCGTTGAGTCCAATGACTCAGCAACCACAGCGTCAGAGCCACCAGCAGCGCAACCGCCACACCGGGATGGGCGAAGCCGCCGCCGGTGGAGTTCTCCACGAACTGCGGGTCGATCAGGTAATGCAGGTCCGCCACGGTCGGCAGGCGGCCGACCGCGCTGACCAGTTCAGCGGTCGCCACCGCCAGCAATCCCCAGAACAGCAGCACCGGCAGCGCCAGCCACCAGGGACGACGATGCAACAGCACCACCAGCAGACTGCCGATGGCCAGATCCGACAGATAACCGAACAGGCTCGACCAGCCAAGTGCCGCGCGAAGGCACACCGGCACGAACAGTACCAGGAAAATCAGAGAAAGAAGACGGGCATCCAGGTGCCGCAGTCGTTGAAAAAGAGCGCTCACAAAAAAGACCTTCCAGCCATTAAACCGTCATAAAAGTGTGGGCGATGATACCAAGGGTGGGCTGTCTGATCGCCTTTTTAAACGGCTGGGTGATCGGGTCCCGAAAGGCACTGTTAGCCTCCCGGATGAGCCGGGGCCTTGATCGGCGACCGTCCTGGCGGTTTTTCGGCCTGAGCGCAGCGACGGTTTTATTGTTTCAGGCTGTTTAACCGGCCTTTGATCCGTTCGTGCTGCATTTGCGAACCAGTGCGATTTACAATGCGCGACCTCTGATGGAGATCAAGCTCCGTGGATGTCCTCACGCAACTCTTTGCGCAGCTCTGCCACTGGGTGATCGATCCGGTCACCGAGCAGTTCCTTGGCCTGTTCGATTTGAACGGTCGCCTGGGTGTGGTGTTTCTGCTCACGTCCTACGGCGTGGCTTACGGCCTTTATCGCCACCGAAAATCCCGACATCTGACGCAGGCCCGATCCTTTTGGCAATTTGTCGGCGGCGGTCGCGTCCACGGCCATCGTTCGGCCTGGCTGGATTACCGTTATTACTTCATCAAGGCGATTCTTCGAGTGACGCTGGTGTTGCCCGTGGTCGGCCTCGTCGATCCGCACATTCTGCGTTCAGGCGACTACGCGCAGTTTTTCACTCAGCTGTGGGGTGCGCGCGAGCAACTGCCGGATCATCCGTTGATCGCGCTGTTCTACGGACTTGGCGTGTTCCTGTTCAGGGATTTTCTGCATTACTGGATTCACCGCGCCTTCCACTCCCGCTATCTGTGGGAATTTCACAAGGTTCACCATTCGGCGCCGGTACTGGTGCCGGCCACCGCCAGCCGGATTCACATCGTCGAATCGATCGTCGAGCGGATCGTCATCACCGCCGGCCTCGGCGCGTTTGCCGGTGTGGTCTGGTACGCCTGTGGCGGCGAGGTCAGCCGCTATACGCTGTTCGGAGTGACCTGGCTGGTGCTGATCATCAACAGCCTGGGCTCCAATCTGCGGCACAGCCATGTCTGGCTGTCGTTCGGGCCGGCGATCGAGCATGTGCTCAACAGCCCGGCCCAGCACCAGATCCACCACAGCGACGCCCCACGACATTTCAACAAGAACTTCGCGATCAACCTGTCACTGTGGGACTGGCTGTTCGGCACGCTGTACGTCACCACTTCAAAGCCCGAAGTCCTGCGCTTCGGCACGGGCGAGCAAGACCGCACGCGTTATCTGACGCTGTACAGCCTGATCGTCACGCCGTTTGTGGACACTGCCAAGCGCTTGTCGTCGAACGCCGACGGGCTCAGAACCCGGTTCAACCAGCGTACGCCATGAGGGCTTCGCCGAAGGCCTGCGGGGTCGGGCTCTGCGGCCAGCTCGGCAACTCCTCGGGCAATGTCAGCCAGGGTTGTTTGTGACTGATCCAGATGTGCGCCATCGGTTGCAGTGAGCGACTTTCATCGAGCGTGCCGGCGCGCAGCACTTTCATCCCCGGCGCGGCCGTGGTGGTGTTGCACAGACGCGTGTGGCAGACGCTGCACAGCTGATGTTCGGTGTGCTGGCCATTGAGATCGTAGGCATAAGTGGTCAACGGTCCGCTCAGCGTCAGGGCGTCGGCGGGCAGCAGCGCATGCAGGGCAAAGGCGCTGCCGCTCCAGGTTTGGCAATCCGTGCAATGGCAGGCGTAGATCGCCGGCGGCACGTCGGTGTTCAACTGATAGCGGACGGCACTGCAGCGACATTGGCCGGTGAGTGTCATGGGCAAGGCTCCTCCTACTGCGGGTTCGATGCCGGGCGCAAGGCCCGTGCGGTATGCTCGCGCAGCATGCCGCAGACCCCGGTGAATGAACATCGGCCAAAACTGCCCAACCGCTCACAGGAAATGTATGAACGCTCCACAACTTCAATGGGAAACCCAGCGCGCCTTTCTCGCGGTATTGCGCACCGGCAGTCTGTCGGGCGCCGCGCGTTTGCTGGGAATCGCCCAGGCCACGGCGCGGCGGCGGATAGAGGCGCTGGAGCAGAGCGTCGGCGTCAGCCTGTTCATCCGCTCGCCTTCGGGGCTGTTGCCGACCGAGACTGCGAAGGAGCTGATCGGCCACGTTGAAGCCATGGCCCTGGCCGCCAATGCTTTCAACCGCGCCGCTTCCGCCGACGTGGCGCAAACCGGCGGCACCGTGCGCCTGACGGCCGGCAAGCTGTTGGGCGTCGAGATCCTGCCGCCGATGTTGCGTCGCCTGCGTCAGCAACACCCGCAATTGGGTCTGGAATTGAATGTGTCGAATCGTCTGCAAACCCTCTCACAGCAAGAGGCCGACGTCGCCGTGCGCATCCGCCGCCCGACCGAAGCTTCGGTGGTGGCGCGCAAGGTCGGCGATCTGCACGTCGGCCTGTACGCCACGCCGGAATTGCTGGCGGAGCAGGGCGTGCCTGAAACGCCTGAGGACTTGCGCCATTTTTCGCTGATCGGCCCGGATCGCCATGCAGGCGAAATCGAGTTTCTGCGCGAACGCGGCTTCGATTGTTCAGCCGAGCACACGGCGATCCGCACCGATGATCATCTGGCGCAATGGGCGGCGTTGCGTGCGGGGCTGGGGGTTGGCGTGAGTTCCCGGCAACTGGCCCAGCGTCACGGCTTGGTCCGAGTCCTGCCCGAGTTTGTGGATTTTACGGTGGATGTATGGATCGCCATGCATCAGGACATGCGCCGGGTGCAGCGGGTTTCTGCGGTGTTTGACGGCTTGGGTGCGGACTTGCAGGCGTTTCTGGAAGGCTGACGTTCAGGTGATATCAATATGCGATAACGGTATTTAAATTTCATTTTTTATAGCGATAGAGTCCGGCCTCACAGATTTTCCGGTAAATCACTGCGAGGTTGTCATGGCCCTACCGTTCAAACGTTCTGCACTGGCGCTGCTGGCGGCTTCGCTGGCTGGCGCATTGCTCGGCAACACCGCTCAGGCCGAAGGCAAGATCAGCATCGCCCAGCAATTCGGCATCGGTTATCTGATTCTGGATGTGGTGCGCGATCAGCACTTGATCGAGAAGCACGGCAAGGCCCAGGGCCTGGACATCAAGGTCGACTGGAACAGCATTTCCGGCGCCACCGCCATGAACGAAGCGTTGCTCACCGGATCCCTGGACGTGGTCTCGGCCGGTGTGCCGCCGATGCTCACCGTGTGGGACCGCACCAAGGGCAAGCAGAACGTCAAGGCCATCGCTTCGCTGGGCTCGATGCCCAACTACCTGCTGACCAATAACCCGAACGTGAAAACCCTCAAGGACTTCAGCGACAAGGATCGCATCGCCGTTCCGGCGGCGGGTGTGGGTTTCCAGTCACGCACGCTGCAGATCGAAACGGCGAAAGAATTCGGCAATGACCAGTACAAGAAATTCGACGACATCTCCGTCAGCCTGCCGCACCCCGATGCCACGGCCGCGTTGATCGCCGGCGGCTCGGAAATCAACGCGCATTTCTCCAGCCCGCCGTTCCAGTACCAGGCGTTGCAGAATCCCAACGTGCATAAAGTGCTGAGTTCCTACGACGTGCTCGGCGGCCAGGCCACGTTCAACGTGCTCTACACCACGGAAAAATTCCACGACGAAAACCCGAAAACCTACAAGGCGTTCTACGACGCACTGGCTGAGGCCGAGAAAATTATCAAGGCCGACAAGCCTGCGGCAGCTCAAGCTTACATTCGGGTTGAACAGTCGAAGTTGCCGCTGGCGCTGGTGGAGAAAATCGTCACCGACCCGGAAATCGATTTCACCGTGGTGCCGCAACGCACCTTTATCTATGCAGAGAAATTGCAGGAGCTGGGCGTGCTGAAAAACAAGGCGGACAGCTGGAAGGATTATTTCTTTGAAGAGGCGCATGGCGGGGCGGGGAGTTGAACAGTCGTCATTTGTGAACAGTCCGCCCGGCAGCCTGTGCTGACGGGCGGACTTTTCTTATCAACTCACCGAGTCATCAAAGATGCTCTCAATCGGCATCTCGAACGCCCGGGCAATCTGGAACGCCAGAGGCAGGCTCGGGTCGTAGCGTTCGTTTTCAATCGCATTGATGGTCTGGCGCGAAACGTTCAGGCGTTCGGCCAGATCAACCTGCGACCACTTACGCTCGGCTCGCAGTTCCTTGAGGCGGTTCTTCATTGGTAGCGGCGCCGGGCGATGCGCAGGCCGATCATCCACATCGCACCCATCACCGGCCAGACCCAGAACCACGGGATATGGGGGGCGCCGACGTTCTCCAGAAAACCGTAGCTGAAGGTCAGCAACGCCGAGGCAGCGAAGGCGAAGCCGAGGGCTTCGAACTGGATGCGCAGATACATTTCGTCCAGACGCCTCATGTCGCGTACCACGCTCCAGCACACCAGTGCGGCCGGAATCATCGGCGTCAGAACAATGAGCGTGCGCAGGTAAATGTTGGCGTCCCCCAACGACTGCAGCGCAACCGTCGAGGCAATCAGCACGACGGCATACAGCGCCAGCGCCCCGCCCATTTCGAGATGGAATCGATTCATGCTTCACTTCCTGTGTAAAAGACCCTTTACATAGTCACTGAAGCCACTGGCAATGTAAAGCACGCTTTCCATCAGGACTCGATTAGCCCTCGGCATTCATCGACCGAATCAGGTTGTTGCGCAACGTGACGATCGACTTCTGCATCTGCGTGAATTCTTCTGTGGTCAGCCCCGTCGCCTCGAACAGGCTCGTGCCCGAAGACACGTTGCGCAGGTCGCGGCCGCTCTGGGTCAGGCTGATTCGTACCTGGCGTTCGTCTGCCGGGTCGCGCTGGCGCTGCACGTAGCCCATGGCCTGGAGTTTTTTCAGGATCGGGGTGAGGGTGTTGGATTCCAGAAACAGCTTCTCGCCCAGGCCGCCGACGGTCTGGTTGTCCTGCTCCCAGAGGGAGACGATGGTGATGTATTGGGTGTAAGTCAGGCCGAGCCGTTCGAGGATCGGTTTGTAGGCCTTGCCGAACGCCAGGTTGGTGGAGTAGACGGCAAAGCACAGGAAATCGCTGAGTTTGAGATCGGTTGGTGCGGTGTTGGCGGTGGAATTCATGTTCATCCTCGTGGGTCGGGTGACCGGTGAAACGAATGGGGCGAACTATACGTCGGATGCGATTCTATCGGGAGGGTTGATCATGTTGCCTGAGGTGACCGGTTCGCCATGGACGAGCGCGAACCGGTTATCTATTTCCTATGCGCCTATATCGCATGCGATGTATTTGGCGCGGAAAAATTACTCAGTGATGACGTTCAGTGCCACTTCGATGTTGCCGCGAGTCGCCTTGGAGTACGGGCAGATCTGGTCAGCGGTGTGGGCCAGGTTTTTCGCGATGTCTTCGGCGATGCCGGGTACGCGCAGGGTCAGGCGGGCTTGCAGGAAGTAGGCAGGGCCGGTCTGGCCCAGATCCACCTCAATGTCTACCGACATGTCGGCCGGCAGCACCACGCCCAGATCATTGGCTACCAGGCCGACGGCGGCGGTGTAGCAGGACGACCAGGCACCGGCGAACAGTTGCTCGGCGGTCGGGTGGGGCAGCACGTTGGCAAACACGTGCGCCGGTTTGGCATTGCCGGGCGTCGAGAGCTGAATGTCGAGATTGCCGTTGTGACCGCGGGAAGTGAGGCCGGCACTGCTGGCGGTAGTGTGGGTCTTGCCGGTGGCCAGGACTTTTTCGATTTTGCTCATTTGGGAATCCTCAAGGTGTTGTGACTGATTGTGATCGTATACGGTTAAGTCGCATGCGATGTAATAATAATCCTCTCGTTCCAAAGTTCTGTCAATCCACTCAGAGCCGTCCATACGACGGGCGGTTGTCCGCACGTCCGCCGGCCGGGTGAGTGGAAAACCCCCGTCTATAGTGAGAGGGCTGTGTGAAACGGGTGGCGCACCTCAAGGCTGCGACGGGAGGCGCCGAGTGAACAATTCGCTGTTTTTCATTCAGGAGATCGCCATGAGTCAGATCGAAAAAGTCCTCTACACCGCGAAAACCCATACCACCGGCGGACGTGATGGCGCATCGCGCAGTTCCGACGGCATCCTCGATGTAAAACTGTCGTCGCCCGGTTCCAGTGGCGGCGGGACCAATCCGGAACAATTGTTCGCTGCCGGCTGGTCGGCGTGTTTCATCGGCGCGATGAAAGCGGTGGCGGGGCAGCAGAAAATCAGCCTGCCAGCGGACCTGGCGGTGGATGCCGAAGTGGACCTGGGCACTAATTCGGGAGGGTATCTGCTGCAGGCGCGACTGAATGTGAGCCTGCCGGGCATGGAGCGCGGCGCGGCGCAGCAGTTGGTGGATGCGGCGCATCAGGTGTGCCCGTACTCCAAGGCCACGCGCAACAATATCGAGGTCGAATTGAAACTGGCCTGATATCCAGATGCAAAAGGGGCGGCATGATCATCGATCATGCCGCCCCTGTTGTTTTTTGAAGCCGTAGATCTGTCAGTCAGCGATCAATGCATCTTGCTGTGATCGTGGCCTTCCATGGTCAGCGCCTTGACCGGTGCTTTCACTTCAACGGTTTCCTTTTCGCCCTTGGCGTTTTCCACGGTCAGGGTCAGCGGCACGCTGTCGCCTTCCTTCAACTGAGCGGTCAGGCCCATCAGCATCACGTGGTAGCCATTCGGGTCGAAATTGACGGGCTTGCCTGCCGGCAGGTCGACCGATTTCACCGGGCCCATGCTCATCACGTCGTTCTTCATGGTCATCTCATGAATCTGCACGTCTTTGGCGGCCGGCGAGGCAACGCTGAGCAGCTTGCTGTCGCTGTCGGCGGTGACGGTCATGAACGCGCCGCTGGCCGACTGGTTTGGCACGGTTGCGCGCACCCAGGCGTCGTCGACCTTGGTCTGCGCCGATACCTGGAAAGCCAGGCCCAGCAGGGACAGGCCCAGTGTGGCACGTTTGATGTTGTTCAGAAAAGGGTTCATCAGCAGACCTCCATGACGGTAAGCAAATCTTCCGTGCACTCTTGTGCAGAAAGCGATTGAGACAGGCCCACACGCAAGTTGCCCCGGGTGTCGTAGACATAGCTGGTGGCGGTGTGGGAAAGGGTATAGGTGTCGCCGGCCGGGACTTTTTCGTAGAACACGTCGAATTCCTTGGCGGTGGCCTTGGTTTCTTCGAGGGTGCCGTACAGCGCGACAAAGCTTGGATCGAAGGTCTTGACGTAGGCGTCGAGAATTTCCGGGGTGTCGCGTTCCGGGTCGAGGGTGATGAACACCACTTGCAGGATGTCGCCGTCCTTGCCCATCAGCTTCTTGATTTTCGCGGCGCGGGCCAGCGTCGTCGGGCAGATCGCCGGGCACTGGGTGAAGCCGAAGAAGATCATCGGCATCAGGCCGCGAAAGCTCGACAGCGACACGGTGTTGCCTTCGGTGTCCTTGAGCTTGAAGGTGCGTCCGAGGATCTTGTCGCTCAGATCCTTGCCGTACTTGTACGACAGTTCGCCGCGGGTGTCGCAGCCGGCGAGCAGGCCGAGACCGAGTACGCCCATTCCCGCAAGCACCTTGCGGCGAGTCAACAAAGCCGTCATTTCATACCGCCCTTTGGAGCCCGCCAGTCGGCAGGACAGGCGGGCGGGTTAACCGTAAAAGCGGCGCATGATACCAAAATGATCCGGCAGGTCGGTTTTTGATCACCCGTCAATGTCGGAACGGGCGACAAAAGGTGTAAGAAAAAATGACTCAGGGTGATGGCGGAAGCGGCTCGACCGGGCTCCAGCCACCGCCCAGCGCGGTGTACAGGTTCACTTGCGCCACCAGTTGCGCCAGCCGGTCGGTAATCAGTCCTTGCTGGGAACTGAACAGCGAACGCTGGGCATCGAGGAACGTCAGGCTGCTATCGACGCCGCTCCGATAACGGTGTTGCGCCATGTCGTAGTAATCCTGGGTCGCCTGCACCAGATCGCGTTGGGCCTGGAGTTGCTGTTCGTAGGTCTGGCGCGCCGCGAGGCCGTCGGACACTTCCTGAAATGCCGTTTGAATGGTCTTTTCGTACTCGGCGACGGTGATGTCTTTTTGCAGCTTCGCGTAATCCAGGCTGGCGCGCAGACTGCCGGCGTTGAAGATCGGCAGGTTGATCTGCGGCTGAAACGTCCAGGCCCCGGAGCCGCCCTTGAACAGCCCGGACAAGTCGCGGCTGGATGTCCCGGCATTGGCGGTCAGGCTGACACTCGGGAAAAACGCCGCCCGCGCCGCGCCGATGTTGGCATTGGCAGCCCGCAGCTTGTATTCGGCCTGCAGAATGTCCGGCCGGCGTTGCAGCAGATCCGAAGGCAACCCGGCCGGCACGGTTGCCACCAGATCACTGTCCAGTGGACGCGCCGGCAGGTGCTCGGAAACTGGAGCACCCACCAGCAGCGTCAGGCTGTTCAAGTCCTGGGCGACCTGACGCTGATAACGGGCCAGGCTCGCGCGGGTGCTGTCGACACTGGTCTGCGCCTGAATCTGATCCAGCGCCGAAGACTTGCCGGCCTCGCGGTTGCGGGTAGTCAGGTGCAGGCTGCGCTCATCGGCGGCCAGCGTTTCCCGGGCCAGCGCCAGCAACTCCTGATCGGCGCGCCAGGTCAGGTAGGCGTTGGCGACGTTCGCCACCAGGCTCAATTGCGCACTGCGCCGGGCCTCTTCGGTGGACAGCCAGGTCAGCAATGCCTGCTCGCTGAGGCTGCGTACCCGGCCGAAAAAATCCAGTTCGTAAGCGCTGATGCCCAGATTCACCGAGTAGGTCGAGGTGATCGCTGCCTTGGTGCGGGTCACGCTGGACGGCACCCGCTGACGCAGTTCGCTGGCGTTGGCCGACACCGCCGGCAGCAGATCGGCGCGCTGGATGCGGTACTGCGCCTGAAACGCCTCGACGTTCAGCGCAGCCACTCGCAAATCACGGTTGTTGACCAGCGCGCTTTCGATCAATTGCTGCAACGCCGGGTCATTGAACAGCGCGCGCCAGTCTTCGACGCGGAGTGTGGCCGGGGATTGCACGGCATACGCCGGACCTTGCGGATACTGCGCAGCGCTCGGCGATGCCGGTCGCTGGTAATCGGGAATCAACGAGCAACCGCCCAGCAGCGCGGCGGACAGCAGGGAAATCGGCAACCTGGACATCAAACAGCCTCGTTCACAAAAGAGAGCGGACGCCGGGCGCCCGTGATGAGAAATGCGCCGGATCAGGCCCCGGCCATCCATTTCGCCAGACCGTGTCGCCCGCTGACCCCAAGCTTGGCGGCCGCGCGCTTGAGGTAGGTCTCGATCGAGCTGTTTTTGACCCGCAGTTTTTCCGCCATCTGCGGCACGGTGCCGCCAGTCAGCAAACCCAGGCAGACCTCTTTCTCGCGCACCGACAAGGTGATGTCGCCCAACGCCAGGCGTTCGTCGAACACCTGTTGCAACGGCGTCTGGGATTGATCGGCTTGTGGCGTGCGGGGCTGGCGGGCGATGGCTTGTCGACTGATGTGCGCGTGGCGCTCGATCAAGGGCAACAGGGTGTCGGACAGGCGCTTGAGGAACGACAGCTCCGGCAGAGAGAACACTCGATGCGTGTGGGGGCGGTAGAACGAGATGACGCAACGGCGGTTGGACGTGCGGGACACCAGATTGCATTGGTGGACGCTGTGGTGGGGGGGGCGATGCTGGAGCGAGGCTTTCAGTTGAATCAGTAGCGAGTCGTTCATCTCGATCATCTGTTGCAGCAGCGGGTGGTCGTCGGGGTGCTGCAACGGATCCGGGGGCGGGAAGGTGTCCGGCAAACCGGCACTGCCCAACGCCTTGATCTCGACCACGCTGGACTCCCGTTCATCCAGAGTCCACTCACTGAGATGGACCCGATTGACCGGAACGAGGTTGTCGACCAGCTGGAACATGTTGGTGGCAAAACGCTCGTTGCCGGTGCTGGCGATCAGTTCACCCAGCTGCCAATAAAAGTGCGGATTTTCCATGTTGCGAAGACTGCCGGTCAGATTCATATCCTTGTCATCCTTGATGTAGAGCCATTGTCGAATCGTCTGCCGTGCATGCACCCGTGAAACGCCCACCCAGTCTTTTCTCCTTGAAATCGATCTGGAGCGGGATTTAAGCCTATGCATTTGTCCTACGTCTGTAGGGGAAAACAGGGACACAAAGTGCCACCATTTCCGAAAAAATGGCGTCACGTTTCTGTCAGATCAATGTGTAAGGTCACGTAGTCCGTGATTGTACGATCTAGTGCGAACCCCGAAATCCGGGGCTCGGACCGACGCGTCCCACAATTGCGAGGCGCTAGTCGGTAGCACCGAGTGGCGATTGTCCTACAGGATTTTCAGCCATTTCTTTCCGAACTTTTAGGGGGATCGCTGACTTATCCGGTCCTGTTGGTTCGCAGGATGGTGCGAAGTGGGCAGGGTTGTCCGGGTTTCACGTGTCACGCGGGTTTCGGGGCCGATGCTTGAATACGCGCCAAATCACGTGAGATGGATCTTATGAACCAATTTGCTGCCGACGCGGCGGACGGTCTGTCCGCGATTTCCGAGGCCTTCCCGCTGACTGCCGCCCAGCGCGACATCTGGCTCGACCAACTGCGTCAGGGAAACTCGCCGATGTACAACATCGGTGGTTATGTCGAACTGACCGGGCCGCTGGATCCGGCGCTGATGCAGGCAGCGCTTGAAGGGCTCGTGGCCCGGCATGACGCCATGCGCACCAGCCTGCTGCCGGGGGCCGGCGAGCATGGGCTGCCGTTGCAGCGTTTTGCCCAGACCATGCCGGTGCCGATGCCGGTGCACGACTTTCGCAGCCATCCCGATCCTTACGCCGCCGCGCGCCAGCTGACTCAGGAATGCATCGAGCAGCGGTTCACGCTGGGCGGCGGGCCGTTGTTCCGGTTTCGTCTGCTCTGGCTCGATGACGACTGCCATTGGCTGTCACTCCAGGCCCATCACTTGATTGTCGATGGCTGGGGTTTCGGCGAGATGCTCAAATCCCTCGACGAGATCTACAACGCGCTGGCGCTCGGGCAGCAGCCACCCGATTCGGCGCCGTCCTATGTCGATTTCATCCGTGATGATGCGCGGTATTTTCAGTCCGCCCGTTATGCCCGCGACCGTGCGTACTGGCTGGACAAATACCGGCATCGTCCCGAACCGCTGTTGTTGCCGCGCTATCAGGAACGCTTTGCCGGCGCTGCGGCACCGACGCGGATTTTCTCGCAGGTGTTTCCGGCACGCCTGCACGAGCGCATGAAGCAGGTGGCCCGAGAGTACGGCGCATCGGCGTTTCATGTGTTGCTGGCAGCGATTCATGTGTACTTCAGCCGCAGCGCCCAGCGTGACGAATGGGTAGTGGGCGTGCCGCTGCTCAACCGTTCCGGCGCCCGGTTCAAATCGACCCTGGGGCTGTTCACCCAGGTCAGCGCGGTGCGCATGGGGTTCGGCCGCGAGTTGGCGTTCAAGGCGCTGATCAAGGCGATTGGCGATGAGTTGAAACAGGATTTCCGCCATCAGCGATTCCCCCTCAGCGAGATGAACCGCGCACTCGGACTGCTGCGCGAGGATCGCTCGCAGCTGTTCGAGGTGACCGTGTCCTACGAGCGCGACGCGCATGAGTACCGCTACGGCGATGCGCAGGGGCGAGTGGTCAAAGTGTCGAACCACGAAGAGGGCACGCCGCTATCCGTGCACCTGCTGAGCAGCCGGGGCGACGACGAGGACAGTTTGTACATGGTGTACAACGAGGCCTACTTTGACGCCGATGAAATCGCGGCGCTGAGCGGGCGGTTGCTGTGGGTGCTGGAACAGGGGCTTGAAGAACCCGCGCTTGCGGTGGGCGATTTCAGCCTGAGCCTGCCGACCGAAACGGCGCTGTTGCAGCAGTGGAATGACACGCGCGCGGAATATCCTCAAGACCTGACCATCCACCAGCGCATCGAAGCGCAAGCCGCAATGCGACCGGATGCGGTGGCGGCAGAGTTGCAGGGCTTGCGGCTGACCTATGCCGAGCTGAACCGACAGGCCAACGCCCTGGCCCATCATTTGATTGCGCTCGGCGTGCGACCGGATGACCGCGTGGCACTCGTCGCCCGCCGAGGGCTGGACACACTGGTCGCGCTGCTGGCGATCCTCAAATCCGGCGCCGGTTACGTGCCGGTCGACCCGGCCCATCCGGCGGAACGGCTGAGCTATTTGTTGAGTGACAGTGCTCCGGTCGTGGTCCTGACCCAGCGCGATCTGCGCGAACGCTTGCCGGTGCTGGACGTGCCGGTGATCGAAATCGATTCGCGCGGCTGGCCGATCAACGATCTCAATCCCGACGTCTCGGGGCTGACCACCGCGCACCTGGCCTACGTGATCTACACCTCCGGCTCCACCGGGCAGCCCAAAGGCGTGATGGTCGAACATCACACGTTATCGAATCTGGTCGACTGGCATTGCGCGGCCTTCGATCTGTGCGCCGGTCGCCATACCTCAAGCCTCGCCGGTTTCGGCTTCGACGCCATGGCCTGGGAAGTCTGGCCCGCGCTGTGTGCCGGCGCGACCCTGCACCTGGCGCCGTCCCGCGACGGCGGCGAAGACATCGACGCGCTGCTCGATTGGTGGCGCGCGCAGCCGCTGGACGTGAGTTTCCTGCCGACCCCGATTGCCGAGTACGCCTTCAGCCGTCACCTCGAACACCCGACCCTGCGCACACTGCTGATCGGCGGCGATCGCCTGCGTCAGTTCAACCGCGAGCAGACGTTCGCGGTGATCAACAACTACGGCCCGACCGAAGCGACGGTGGTCGCCACTTCGGGCCGAATCGAACCGGGCCGGACGCTGCACATCGGCAAACCCGTGAGCAATGCCACGGCCTATCTGCTGGATGACCGACAGCGTCCGGTGCCGATTGGCGTTCCCGGTGAGTTGTACGTCGGTGGTGCCGGTGTGGCGCGGGGTTACTTCAACCGTCCTGAGCTGACCGCCGAACGTTTCCTCGACGATCCATTCAGCCGCCAGCCCAACGCGCGGATGTACCGCACCGGCGACCTCGCACGCTGGCGCCAGGACGGCACTATCGAATACCTGGGCCGCAACGACGATCAGGTGAAAATCCGTGGCGTGCGCATCGAGCCCGGCGAAATCGAAGCCGCGTTGAGCAGCCATGAATCCGTGCGCGATGCTGTGGTGCAGGTGCGCGACGGGCAGTTGCTGGCCTGGTTCACCGAACGCCAGCCGCTGGATATCACGCAGCTGCATGCTCACCTCAAGACCCGTCTGCCCAGCGTGATGCTGCCATCGGCCTACGTGCGCCTGACGGCGTTGCCGCTGACGGCCAACGGCAAACTGGATCGCCAGGCGTTGCCGGCGCCGGGGCCGGAGGCGTTGATCCGCCGCGAATATGAAGCTCCGCAAGGCGACGTCGAAATCCTCCTGGCACAGATCTGGGCCGACGTACTGCAAGTCGAAAAGGTCGGGCGTCACGATCACTTCTTCGAGCTGGGCGGGCATTCGTTGCTGGCGGTGAACCTGATCGAACGCATGCGTCAGCTCGGCATGAGCAGCGATGTGCGCGTGCTGTTTGGCCAGCCGACGCTGGCGGCACTGGCCGCATCGGTGGGCAGTGGCCGCGAGGTCGAAGTGCCCGCCAACCGTATTCCGGCGGGTTGCACGCAGATCACTCCGGACCTGTTGCCGTTGGTAGAACTGGATCAGGCCACCCTCGACCGGATCATCGCCACCGTGCCGCGCGGAGCGGCCAACGTGCAGGACATTTATCCGCTCGCGCCGTTGCAGGAAGGCATCCTCTACCACCACATCACCGCCGCGCAGGGTGATCCGTATCTGCTGCAATCGCAGCTGGCGTTCGACAGCGTCGAGCGGGTCGAGGCCTATGCGGCGGCGCTGCGTCAGGTCATGGCGCGCCACGACATCCTGCGCACTGCGGTGGTCTGGGAAGGTTTGACCAATCCGGTGCAGGTGGTGTGGCGCGAAGCCGAATTGCCGGTGCAAGAAATCGAACTCGATCCGGCGGAGGGCGATGTCCTCGCGCAACTGCACGCGCGTTTCGATGCTCGTCGCTATCGCATCGACGTCAGTCAGGCGCCGCTGATCCGGCTGATGTATGCCCGCGACCCGGCCCAAGGGCGGATCGTGGCGATTCTGTTGTTCCATCACCTGGCGCTGGATCACATTGCGCTGGAAGTCTTGCGCCATGAAATGCGCGCCAACCTGCTGGGCCAGAGTGAGCCCTTGCCGCCGGCGGTGCCTTACCGCAACTACGTGGCCCAGACCCGGCTCGGTGTCAGCGAGCAGGAACATGAAGCGTTCTTCCGCGAGATGCTCGCCGACATCGACGAGCCGACCTTGCCGTTCGGCTTGCAGGACGTGCAGGGCGACGGGCGCGGTATCGATGAAGCCGTACGCACGCTTGCGCCGGAACTGGATCGGCGTTTGCGCCTTCAGGCGCGACAGGCAGGCGTCAGCGTGGCCAGCCTGATTCACTTGGCCTGGGCGCAGGTGCTGGCGGCGACCTCGGGACAGGAACATGTGGTGTTCGGCAGCGTTTTTATGGGCCGGATGCAGGGCGGCGAGGGCTCCGATCGAGCGCTCGGGGTGTTCATCAATACCTTGCCATTGCGGGTGGACATGGACCGGGGCGCGCGCGATGCCGTGCGGCTGACCCACGCCCGACTGACCGACTTGCTCGGGCACGAACATGCGTCACTGGCGCTGGCCCAGCGTTGCAGCGGCGTTGCGTCGCCGGCGCCGCTGTTCAGTGCATTGCTCAACTATCGGCACACCGACCTTGAGGTGCAGGAATCAGCGTCGGATCCGGCCTGGCAAGGCATCCAGACCCTGGAGAACGAAGAACGCACCAACTACCCGCTGACCTTGAGCGTCGATGATCTGGGCAGCGCTTTGCAGATCACCACGCGGACCCTGATCAGCATCGGTGCGCAGCGCATCGGCGACTACGTGCAAACCGCGTTGCAGGCATTGGTTGATGCCCTTGAGCAGACACCGCAACAACCGCTGAATCGCTTGCCGATCCTGCCGGCGACGGAGCTTGAGCGACTGCTGGTCGAATTCAATGCCAGCGAAGTCGATTGCCCGCTCGATCAGCCGCTTCAGGTGTTGTTCGAGCAACAAGTACAGCGCAGACCTGAAGCCATCGCGCTACAGGCTGGCGAGCAACAACTGACCTATCGCCAGCTGAACGAACAGGCCAACCGTCTGGCGCATCATCTACGCGAGCACGGTGTGCAGCCGGATTCTCGGGTGGCGATCTGTGTCGAACGCAGCCTGGATCTGGTGGTCGGTCTGCTCGGCATTCTCAAGGCCGGCGGCGCCTATGTGCCGCTGGATCCCGACTATCCGCTGGATCGCCTGCATTACATGCTGCAGGACAGCGCGCCGGTTGCTGTGCTGGTACACGAGGCCACCCGCAATCTGTTGGGCGAGCCGGGTGTGCCGGTCATCGATTTCGACCGTTGCACCTGGCAGCACGCGTCCGCGGACAATCTGCAAATACCGGGTTTGAGCGCTTCAAACCTGGCCTACATGATCTACACCTCGGGCTCCACCGGCACGCCGAAAGGCGTGATGGTCGAGCACCGCAGTGCCTGCAACATGGTCCACTGGGGCTCGCAGATCAGCCCGCCGACCGAGCACGGCGCGCTGTTGCAGAAGGCGCCGTTCAGCTTCGACAGTTCGGTGTGGGAGATTTTCTGGCCACTGAGTTCCGGCCTGCGGCTGGTGCTGGCGCGGCCCGACGGCAACCGCGATTCGGCGTATGTGACCCAGGTGATTCGCGAACGGCAGATCACCGTGGTCAAGTTCGTGCCGGCGCTGTTGCAACAGTTCATCGAACAGGACGATGTCAGTCAGTGCACCAGCCTGACCGACGTGCTCAACGGTGGCGGTGAGCTGACGGCTGCACTGGCCCGGCGCGTCCGCGAGCGCCTGCCGTGGGTGCGTCTGCACAACGTCTACGGCCCGACCGAAACCACGGTCGACAGCACCGGCTGGACGCTGGAGCCGGATCAACCGCTGCCGGAGGCCGTGGTGCCGATCGGCAAGGCCCTGAGCAACACCCGGCTCTATGTGCTGGATGCCCACGATCAACCGGTGCCGTTCGGTGTCAGCGGACATTTGCACATCGGCGGGGTCGGGGTTGCACGGGGTTATCGGGGGTTACCAGCCATGCAAGCCGAGCGCTTCATCGACAGCCCGTTCGTGGCCGGTGATCGCCTGTACCGCACCGGCGATCTGGTGCGCTACCGCGCGGACGGCAACCTCGAATTCCTCGGGCGCAATGACTTCCAGATCAAGCTGCGCGGCCTGCGTCTGGAACCGGGGGAAATCGAGGCGCGACTGATCGAGCATGCGGCGGTGCGTGAAGCGGTGGTGCTGGTGCGGGACGAGCGGCTGGTGGCGTATTTCACCGTGCGCGAAGGCTTCGACGCGCCCCCCATCGAAACCTTGCGTGCCCATGTGCTCGAGCGTTTGCCGGAGTACATGGCGCCGGGCGCTTACGTGAAGCTCGACGCGCTGCCCCTGACCCCCAACGACAAGGTCGACCGCAAAGCCTTGCCGGCACCGGGGGCAGAGGCGGTGCTCAGTCGCCGCTACGAGGCGCCCGAGGGCGAAGTCGAAATCCGGCTGGCGCAAATCTGGGCCGAAGTGCTGCAACTGGAGCAGGTCGGGCGCAACGACCACTTCTTCGAACTCGGCGGGCATTCGTTGCTGGCGGTCAGTCTGGTGGCGCGCATGCGTCAGGCCGGGCTGCACGTCGATGCGCGGACGCTGTTCAGCCAGCCGACTCTGGCCGCGCTGGCGGCTCAGACTTCGGCGCAGGCAAAACAGGTGGAAGTCCCGCAAACCACCATACCGACGCTCAACCGCAAACGCCGGCTCTGAGCCGACATCGGCGTCGATTCGCGGTTCCCGCGGATCGACGCCATGACTGGCCGGTCACGGGTCTTGTCCCCGCTTCCCATGTCAGACACCCAGGCCCCGATGTTTTAGCTTTTCCGGGCTGCGCGCGGCCGCACGGACTCGCCGCTGCGCGCTCTTTTTTCCCGAATTTACAGCAGGTTACCCCCATGCAATTTCGCGAGCTGATGGCTGTTATTTCCACCCATGCGATCCGCCTTCAACAGGACGATGAAGACCTGGTCATTCTGGGCAACGACGACGCGCTGGACGACGCGTTGTGGGACAGCCTCGCCAAACACAAGGCGCAGTTGCTGGAGCTGGTGGCGAGCCACGGCGGCGACTGGTCGAGTCCGGCGCTGCGCATTACCCCGGACATGCTGCCGCTGGTGGAACTGGATCAGCCGGCCATCGACTGCATCGTCGCCACCGTGCCGGGCGGCGTGGCGAACGTGCAGGACATCTATCCGCTGGCGCCGTTGCAGGAAGGCATGTTGTATCTGCACCTCGCGGCCGGCGAAGGTGATCTGTATGTGCAACAGGCGCAGTTCACCTTCGACAATCACCAGCGTCTCGATGCGTTTGCCCAGGCGTTGCAATGGGTGATCGACCGTCACGACATTCTGCGCACCTCGTTTGTCTGGGAACGCCTGGACGAGCCGGTGCAAGTGGTCTGGCGCCAGGCGCCGCTGGTCTGCGAAGAGGTGGAAGCCGACACGTCCAAGGACGTGTTCAGTCAGTTGCAGGCGCGCTATGACGCGCGCCACCTGCGCCTCGATCTGCAACAGGCGCCGCTGCTGCGTCTGGTGTACGCCCGGGATCCGGTGCAGGGCCGGATCGTTGCGTTGCTGCTGTTCCATCACATGATCATCGACCACGTGGCGCTGGATGTGGTGCGCCGGGAAATCCAGGCGTGGCTGCAAGGGCAGACCGAGCTGGTGGCGCCGGCGGTGCCGTTTCGCAATCACCTGGCGCGGACGCGCACGGCCCTCGACGAGCAGGCCCACGAAGCGTTCTTCCGCGAGATGCTCGGCGATATCGACGAGCCGACGTTGCCGTGGGGTTTGCAGGATGTTCACGGCGGCGGACAGGATTTCGAAGACGCGCAGCTGACGCTCAGCGACGCACTGAACCTGCGACTGCGCACGCAGGCGCGGCAGCTCGGTGTGAGCGTGGCGAGCCTGATGCACCTGGCGCTGGCGCGGGTATTGGGCCAGTTGTCCGGGCGCACCTCGGTGGTGTTCGGCACGGTGTTGCTTGGGCGGATGGAGGCGGGCGATGGCGGCGAGCAGGCGTTGGGCATGTTCATCAACACCTTGCCGCTGCGGGTCGATGTCGGTGCGCAAAGCGTCTACGACGGCGTGCTCGCCACGCACCGGCGGCTGAGCGCCTTGCTCGCCCATGAACAGGCGTCGCTGGCACTGGCCCAGCGTTGCAGCGCGTTGAATGCCCAGACGCCGTTGTTCAGCGCCATGCTCAACTATCGCCACAGCGCTGTCGGTGACGTTGCCGAGGTGATCGACCTGGCCCCCGGCGTTCGGGTCCTGAGTGGCAAGGAACCAACCAACTATCCGCTGACCCTGAGCGTCGATGACCTGGGCAGTGGTTTCCGGTTGTCCGCCATTGCCCCGAGCGGCATTGGCGCGGAACGGGTTTGCGGTTACGTACAAACCGCACTCGGCGCCTTGCTCGATGCGCTGGAGCAGTCGCCCGAGACGCGGATCAACCAGTTGCCGATTTTGCCGGCGCACGAGCGGCAGCAATTGCTGGTGGGCTTCAATGACAGCCGCGTCGATCTCGATCTGGAGCAGACCGTTCACAGTCTGTTCGAAGCTCAGGTCGAGCGCACGCCGCAGGTTATCGCGCTGCAGTCCGGCGAGCAGTCACTGACGTATGTTGAACTCAATGTACGGGCCAATCGCCTGGCTCACCGATTGCGTGAGCTGGGTGTCGGGCCGGATACGCCGGTGGCGATCTGCGTCGAACGCGGGCCTGAACTGGTGATCGGATTGCTGGGCATTCTCAAGGCTGGCGGCGCTTATGTGCCGCTGGATCCGGCCTACCCGGCGGAACGCCTGAACTACATGCTCAAGGACAGCGCGCCAATAGCGCTGCTGGCGCACGGCGCGACCCGGGCGATGTTCGAGGCGGGCGGCGTGCCATTGCTCGATTTCGATCAGGACCACTGGCAGGACTATCCCGAGCACAATCCTCAGGTGCCGGGCCTGAACGCTTCGAACCTGGCCTACGTGATCTACACCTCCGGCTCCACCGGCACGCCGAAAGGCGTGATGGTCGAGCACCGTGGCCTGGGCAATCTGCTTCATTGGAGTTCGCAGGTGTGCCCGCCCGTGGCGGACGGCGCCCTGTTGCAGAAAACCCCTTACAGTTTCGACGCGTCGGTCTGGGAGCTGTTCTGGCCGCTGACCGCCGGAATGCGTCTGGTGCTGGCGCGCCCCGATGCGCACTTCGAACCGGCGTACTTGACGCAAGTGGTGCGCGAGCAGCGTATCAGCGTGGTTCAATTCGTCCCGGCACTGTTGCAACAATTCCTCGATGTGAAAGACGTCAGCCAATGCACCCGTCTTACGGATGTTTTCTGTGGTGGCGGTGAGCTGACGCCAGAGCTGGCCCGCCAGGTGCGCGAACGTCTGCCGCAGGTGCGTTTGCACAACGTCTACGGCCCGACCGAAACCACCGTCGACAGCACGGTGTGGACGCTGGAGCCATCGATTCCGGTGCCAGAGGCGCTGTTGCCCATCGGCCGGCCCGTCAGCAATACCCGCTTGTACGTTCTCGACGATCAACTGCAACCGCTGCCGCTGGGCGTGGCCGGCGAGCTTTACATCGGCGGGGTACAAGTGGCGCGGGGTTACTTGAACCTTGCGTCGCTCACCGCCGAGCGCTTCCTTGACGATCCATTCAGCGATCAGCCGAACGCGCGGCTTTACCGCACGGGCGACCTTTGCCGCTACCGGGCCGACGGCAACCTTGAATACCTCGGTCGCAATGACGATCAGGTGAAGATTCGTGGCTTGCGTATCGAACTGGGCGAAATCCAGACGCGCCTGCTTCAACTCGACACCGTGCTCGCCGCCGAAGTGCTTGTGCGCGAAGACGTGGCTGGCGATCCACGGCTGGTGGCGTACTACACCGGTGAACCGCTGGAGATCGGCGAACTGCGCGGCCATCTGCTGGAGCAGTTGCCGGATTACATGGTGCCGACGGCGTTCGTCCATCTCGACGCCATGCCCCTGAGCCCCAACGGCAAACTTGATCGCAAGGCCTTGCCGGCCCCGGATCAAAGCGGCCAGTTGTTGCGCGGGTATGAGGCGCCGGTCGGTGATGTGGAATGTCGCATCGCCGGAATCTGGCAGACCCTGTTGAACGTCGAGCAGGTCGGGCGGCATGACAATTTCTTCGAGCTGGGCGGCCATTCCTTGCTGGCCGTGAAGCTGGTCGAGCGCATGCGCCAGCAGGAATTGAGCTGCGACGTGCGGGTCTTGTTCGGTCGGCCAACCGTGGCGGGACTGGCGGCAACCCTGGGCGCGTCGTCCAGTGTTCAGGTGCCGGTCAATCGCATCAGTTCTGACTGTAAATACATCACGCCAGACATGCTGCCCCTCGCCTCGCTGGATCAGGCCGGCATCGACCGGATCGTGGAAAGCGTCCCCGGGGGCGTCGCCAATGTGCAGGACATCTATGCACTGGCGCCGTTACAGGCGGGGATTCTGTATCACCACATGGCGGCAACTGCGGGCGATCCTTACGTGTTGCAGGCGCAGTTCGTGTTTGACGGAATCAAGTCGATCAAGGCGTTCGTGCGCGCCGTCAACGTGGTGATCGCGCGCCACGACATACTGCGTTCCAGTGTGGTCTGGGAAGGTCTCGAAGCGCCGGTGCAAATAGTCTGGCGTGCGGCGCCATTGGCGCTTGAGCGGGTGGATGACGAAGCACTGGAAGGCGACGTGCTGCAACAGATGCAGGCGCGTTTCGACCCGCGTCACTATCGTCTGAATCTCGGCCGCGCACCCATGATGCGCTTCGCCTACACCGAAGACCCGCAGCAAAAGCGCTGGGTCGGCATCCTGCTGATGCATCACCTGATGCTTGATCACACCGCGCTGGAAGTGCTGGTGCGCGAGATGAACAGCGTGCTGCACGGTCACGCCGCCGAACTGGCGGCCCCGGTGCAATACCGCAACTACGTCGCGCAGGCTCGGCTCGGCGCGGATGCCGAAGCGCACGAAGAATTCTTCCGCGACATGCTCGGCGATATCGACGAGCCGACCCTGGCGTTCGGCGTGCAGGACGTGCACGGCGATGGCAGTGCGGTGGTCGACAGCCAGCTCACCCTGGACACCTCGCTGGCCTTGCGTCTGCGCGAGCAGGCGCGGCGGCTCGGCATCAGTGTGGCGAGTCTGGCGCATCAGGCCTGGGCGCAGGTGCTGGCGCAGATTTCCGGCCGGGACGAGGTGGTGTTCGGCACGGTATTGCTGGGCCGGATGCAGGGCGGCGAGGGCGCCGACCGGGCGTTGGGCCTGTTCATCAACACTTTGCCGCTGCGGGTCAGCGTGACCGCCACAGCGGTGCGCGACAGCGTGCTCGCCACCCATGAACGGCTGGCGCAGTTGCTCGCCCATGAACAGGCGTCACTGGCGCTGGCCCAGCGTTGCAGCGGGGTTTCCGGCTCGTTGCCGCTGTTCGGCACGTTGCTCAACTATCGCCACAGCGCACCGCAGGCTGCGGGGCTGACGCTGGATGGCATTGAACTGCTCAGCTCCCGCGAGCGCAGCAACTATCCGCTGGTGGTCAGCGTCGATGACCTTGGCGAAGGCTTGCGTCTGAGTGTGCAAGCGGTGCCGGGCATCGATGGTGCGCGGGTCTGCGAGTACATCAATATTGCCTTCGACAGTCTGGTGCAGGCGCTGGAGCAGACGCCGCAACGGGGCGTCGATCAGTTGTCGATTTTGCCGCCGGATGAGCGTCGGGAGTTGCTCGTCGGGTTCAATGCTACCCAGCGGGATTATCCGTCGGGGTCGACGGTTCATGGTCTGTTTGAACAACAAGTGAAACTGCATCCGCAAGCCGTGGCGGCGGTGCATGGCAACGCGGCGTTGACCTATGAAGAGCTGAATCAACGGGCCAATCGCCTGGCCCATCACCTGATCGGGCAGGGCGTGCAACCGGGCGACCACGTGGCGATCCTGCTGCCGCGCTCGCTGGATCTGCTGGTCGCGCAGCTGGCCATCGGCAAGTGTGCGGCGGCTTATGTGCCGCTGGACATCAACGCCCCGGCTGAGCGTCAGGCGTTCATGGTTGAGGACAGCTCGGCGAAAGCGCTGTTGACCTTCAGCACTGAAACGGTTGATTACGCGGTGCGCCGGATCGATCTGGATGCACTGGCGTTGGACGCGCAACCGGTCCACAACCCAGACTTGCCGCAGTCCTCCGAATCCGTGGCCTACATCATGTACACCTCCGGTTCCACTGGCACGCCGAAAGGGGTGATGGTGCCGCACCGGGCGATCGGCCGGTTGGTAATCAACAACGGCTATGCGGATTTCAACCCACAGGATCGCGTGGCATTTGCCTCCAACCCGGCGTTTGACGCCAGCACCATGGACGTCTGGGGCCCGTTGCTCAATGGCGGACGCGTGGTGGTGATCGATCATGCGACCTTGCTCGATCCACACGCTTTCGGGCAGGAATTGGCGGCCTCTGGCGTCACGATCCTGTTCGTCACTACCGCGCTGTTCAACCAATACGTGCAACTGATTCCCGAAGTCCTCAAAGGTTTACGCATTGTGTTGTGCGGCGGCGAACGCGCCGATCCGGCCGCCTTCCGACGCTTGCTCGCCGAGGCGCCAAACCTGCGCATCGTGCACTGCTACGGCCCGACCGAAACCACCACCTACGCCACAACCTTTGAAGTCCGAGAAGTGGCGGAGGCCGCCGACAGCGTGCCAATCGGCGGCCCGATCTCCAACACTCAGGTCTACGTGCTCGACGCTCGTCAGCAACCCGTACCGATGGGTGTCACCGGCGAGCTGTACATCGGCGGCCAAGGCGTGGCGCTTGGCTATCTGAATCGCCCGGACCTGACTGCCGAGAAGTTCCTGCAAGACCCGTTCAGCGAGCAACCGGGCGCGTTGCTGTACCGCACTGGTGACCTCGCACGCTGGCTGGCACCGGGACAACTGGAATGCATCGGTCGCAACGACGATCAGGTGAAAATCCGTGGCTTCCGCATCGAACTGGGGGAAATAGAAAACCGCCTGCTCAACTGCGAAGGTGTGAAGGAGGCCATCGTGCTGGCCCGTCAGGACGGCCAGGAGCCGCTGCGCCTCGTGGCCTACTTCACCGCCGAAGAGAGCATCGACAGCGCCAGTTTGCGCAGTCAGTTGCAAGCGCGCTTGCCGGAATACATGGTGCCCTCGGCCTGGGTGCAACTCGACGCATTGCCGTTGAACAACAACGGCAAGATCGACCGCAAAGCCTTGCCGCTGCCGGATCCGAGCGCCTGGCTCAGCCGCGAATACGAAGCTCCGCAAGGCCCTGTGGAAACCGCGCTGGCGCAGATCTGGGCAGATGTCCTGAAACTGGACAAAGTCGGTCGCCACGACAACTTCTTCGAACTGGGCGGCCATTCGCTGCTGGCGGTGAGCCTGATCGAGCGGCTGCGCCGGATCGGCCTGAGCACCGACGTGCGTGTGCTCTTCAGTCAACCAACCCTGGCCGCATTGGCAGCAGCGGTGGGCAGCGGTCGCGAAGTCGAAGTGCCCGCCAACCGCATTCCTGCTGATTGCACCCACATCACCCCGGACCTGCTGAGCCTGACCGAGCTGGATCAGGCCGGCATCGACCGGATCGTCGCCTGCGTGCCGGGCGGTGCTGCCAATGTGCAGGAAATCTACCCGCTGGCGCCGTTGCAGGAAGGCATCCTTTATCACCACTTGAGCGCGGAACAGGGCGACCCGTATCTGCTGCAATCGCGGCTGGCCTTCGACAGTGTCGAGCGCCTGCGCACCTTCACCGACACCTTGCAGCAGGTCATCGCACGCCACGACATCCTGCGCACCAGCGTTGTCCACGAAGGCCTGGCGATTCCTCATCAAGTGGTGTGGCGCCACGCCGAACTGGTGGTGCAGCACGTAACGCTGGACCCTGCGCAGGGCGACATCCTCGAGCAGTTGCACGAGCGTTTCGATGCCCGTCACTACCGCCTCGACATCAGCCAGGGGCCGCTGCTGCGCATGGTGTATGCCGAAGATCCGAAGCAGCAGCGCGTGGTGGCGATCCTGCTGTCTCATCACCTGATCCTCGATCACACCGCACTGGAAGTGATCGTCGATGAAATGCGCGGTGTGATGTTCGGTGAGGTCGACCACCTCTCGGCGCCGATTCCCTATCGCAATTACGTGGCCCAGGCACGCCTGGGGCTCAGCGAACATGAGCACGAAACGTTCTTCCGCGAAATGTTCGGCGACATCGATGAGCCGACGCTGCCGCTGGGTCTGCGGGATGTGCAGGGCGACGGTCACGGCGTAGAGGAAGCGCTGCAACCGGTGGCTGCCGAACTCAATCTGCGCTTGCGTGAACAGGCGCGGCAACTGGGCGTGAGCGCGGCCAGCCTGATGCACCTGGCCTGGGCCCAAGTGCTGGGCGTGCTTTCGAACCGCCGCGATGTGGTGTTCGGCACGGTGATGATGGGGCGGATGCAGGGTGGCGATGGCGCCGACCGGGCGCTGGGGGTGTTCATCAACACCTTGCCGCTGCGCATCGATATCGGCGCCGGTGCGCGCGACGGGGTAAAGGCGACCCACGCACGGCTGACGGCATTGCTCGGGCATGAACATGCTTCGCTCGCACTGGCCCAGCGTTGCAGTGGTGTCGCCGCGTCGTCGCCGCTGTTCAGTGCCTTGTTCAACTACCGTCATAGCGCCCCTGCGCAGCCGTCGCAAAACGGGCAGGGCATCTGGGAGGGCGTGCAAAAACTCGGCGGTGAAGAGCGCACCAACTACCCGTTGACCTTGAGCGTGGACGATCTGGGCGAAGGCTTTGCCTTATCGGTGCTGGCGGTCAGCCAGATCGGCGCGCAGCGGATTTGCAGTTACATGCACACCGCGCTGGAGCAACTGGTGCAGGCGCTGGAGCAAACACCGCAAAAGCCGCTGAACCGCTTGCCGATCCTTTCGACTGCGGAGCTGGAACGTCTGGTCGACGGCTTCAATCCACCGGTTACGGCCTATTCCCGTGGCGCGACGATTCACGCACTGGTCGAGGCGCAGGCCGAGCGCAACCCGAATGCCCTCGCGGTGATTCAAGGTGCGCAACAGCTGACCTACGGGCAGCTCAATCAGCGCGCCAACCGACTGGCCCATCACCTGATCGGCCTCGGCGTGCAACCGGACGACCGCGTCGCGCTCTGCTTGCGCCGTGGCCCGCAGATGCTGGTCGGCCTGCTGGCGATTCTCAAGGCCGGCGCCGGTTATGTGCCGGTGGATCCGGCGCACCCGGCGGAGCGCATCGCCTACCTGTTGCAGGACAGCGATCCGGTGGCCGTACTGGCCCAGGCGTCGACCCGGGATCTGCCGGGCATGATGCCGGTGATCGATCTGGACAGTGACGCCTGGCGGCACCTGCCCGACAGCAATCCACAACTGCCGTACCTGACTCCGGCGCACCTGGCGTACGTGATCTACACCTCGGGATCCACCGGCCAGCCGAAAGGCGTGATGGTCGAGCACGCGACCCTGGAAAACCTCGTGCACTGGCACGCCGAAGCCTTTGACCTGCACGCCGGCAGCCACACCGCCAGCGTGGCCGGTTTCGGTTTCGATGCGATGGCCTGGGAAGTCTGGCCGGCGCTGTGCGTCGGCGCGACGTTGCACTTGCCACCGGAATCGGTGAGCAATGAGCATCTGGACGAACTGCTCGACTGGTGGCGAGCGCAGCCGTTGCAAGTCAGCTTCCTGCCGACTCCGGTGGCCGAATATGCGTTCAGCCGCGAGCTGCAACACCCGACCCTGCGCACCTTGCTGATCGGCGGCGACAAGCTGCGCCAGTTCAATCGGGAACAGACTTTCGCGGTGATCAACAACTACGGCCCGACCGAGGCTACGGTGGTCGCCACCTCGGGTCCGGTCGAAGTCGGCCAGCCGCTGCACATCGGTCGGCCGATGGCCAACGCCCGAATCTATCTGCTCGATGACCAGCAACGTCCGGTGCCCGTGGGTGTGACGGGTGAGTTGTACGTCGCCGGCGCTGGGGTGGCGCGGGGTTATCTGAACCGTCCCGATCTGACCGCCGAACGCTTTCTTACTGATCCGTTCAGCGATCAGCCGCAGGCGCGGATGTACTGCACCGGCGACCTCGCACGCTGGTTGGCAGACGGCAGCATCGAATACCTGGGCCGCAACGACGATCAGGTGAAACTGCGCGGCGTGCGCGTTGAACTGGGGGAGATCGAAGCGGCGCTGGCCAGCCATCCGGCGGTGCAGGACGCGGTGGCACTGGTGCGCGACGGGCAGTTGCTGGTGTGGTTCACCGAACGGGCACCGGCCGATATCGAAGCCCTGCGTAATCATCTGCAAACCCGATTGCCGCAAGCCTTGATCCCGGCGGCGTATGTGCGACTCGACGGCTTGCCGCTGACCGCCAACGGCAAACTCGACCGCAAGGCCTTGCCGGATCCGGATCAAAACGCCTGGCTCAGCCGTGAATATGCAGCGCCGCAAGGCCCGGTGGAAACCGCGCTGGCGCAGATCTGGGCCGATATCCTGAAACTGGAGCAGGTCGGACGCCACGACAATTTCTTCGAACTGGGCGGCCACTCGCTGCTGGCAGTCACCCTGATCGAACGTCTGCGCCAGATCGGCTTGAACACCGATGTGCGCGTGCTGTTCAGCCAGCCAACGCTGGCTGCACTGGCCGAAACGGTAGGCAGCGGTCGCGAGATCGAAGTGCCGGCCAATCGCATTCCTGCTGATTGCACCCACATCACCCCGGATCTGTTGAGCCTGGCCGACCTGGATCAGGCGAGCATCGACCGGATCGTTGCCACAGTGCCCGGCGGCGCCGCCAACGTGCAGGACATTTATCCGCTGGCGCCGTTGCAGGAAGGCATTCTTTATCACCACTTGAGCGCGGAGCAGGGCGATCCGTACCTGCTGCAATCGCGACTGGCCTTCGACAGCATCGAGCGTGTGGAAGCGTTCGCGGCCGCGCTGCGTCAGGTCATTGCCCGTCACGATATCCTGCGTACGGCGGTGATCTGGCAGAAACTGGCCGAGCCAATGCAAGTGGTGTGGCGTCATGCAGACCTGCCGGTGCAGGAGATCGTGCTCGACCCGAAGGATGGCGACATCCTCGAGCAGTTGCACGAGCGTTTCGATGCCCGGCACTACCGCCTCGACATCAGCCAGGCACCGTTGCTGCGTCTGGTGTATGCCCGTGATCCGGCCCACGAACGGGTGGTTGCGATGTTGCTGTTCCACCATGTCGTGATGGATCACACCGCGCTGGACGTGGTGCAGCACGAAATGCTCGCCTGCCTGCAAGGACGCGCAGCCTCGCTGGGCGCCGCCGTGCCTTACCGCAACTACGTGGCGCAGGCACGGCTGGGTGTCAGCGAGCAGGAGCACGAAGCGTTCTTCCGCGACATGCTCGGCGACATCGATGAGCCGACCCTGCCGTTCGGCTTGCAGGATGTGCAGGGAGACGGTCGTGACATCGAGGAAACGCAACAGGCCCTGACTACGGCAACCAGTCAGCGTCTGCGCAGCCTCGCGCGGCAACTGGGCATCAGCGTGGCCAGCCTGTTCCACCTCGCGTGGGCGCAGGTGCTGGCGGCGACGTCGGGGCAAGAACAGGTGGTGTTCGGTACGGTGCTGATGGGCCGGATGCAGGGCGGCGAGGGGGCCGACCGGGCGTTGGGGATGTTCATCAACACCTTGCCGCTGCGGGTCGATCTGGGGGCAACCCCGGTGCGCGAAGGGGCTCGGGCGACGCATGCGCGGCTCAGTGCGCTGCTCGGGCATGAGCACGCGTCACTGGCGCTGGCACAGCGTTGCAGCGGCGTGGCCGCGCCGTCACCGCTGTTCAGTTCGATGCTCAACTACCGGCACAGCGCCGACGAGGCGCAACAGCACAACCTGCGTCAGGCCTGGCAAGGCATCGAGACCCTGAGCAGTGAAGAGCGCACCAACTATCCGCTGAGCCTGGGCGTCGATGATCTGGGCAACGGTTTTGTGCTCACCGCCATGACCCCGGCGAGCATCGGTTCGCAGCGCATCTGCGACTTCATGCAGACGGCGCTGGAGACACTGGCGGATGCTCTGGAGCAGGCACCGCATCAGCCGCTGAACCGATTGCCGATCCTTGACGGCGCAGAACGTCAGCAGGTGCTGTACGACCTCAACGTCACCGACACCGTAGACGATCTGGAGCAAACCGTTCACGGTCTGTTCGAGGCGCAAGTACAACGCACGCCGCAAGCCGTTGCTTTGCAGGCCGGTGAACAGCGGCTGACCTATGCCGAGCTCAACGCTCAGGCCAACCGTCTGGCCCATCACCTGCGCGAACTGGGCGTGGGGCCGGATTCGCGGGTGGCGATCTGTGTCGAGCGCGGGCTGGAGCTGATGATCGGTCTGCTTGGCATTCTCAAGGCTGGCGGCGCCTATGTGCCGCTGGACCCGGCGTATCCGGCGGAGCGTCTGGATTACATGCTCCAGGACAGCGCGCCGGTAGCGGTGCTGGTGCACGGTGCGACGCGTGAGTTGCTGGGTGAGAGCACTGCATTGGTGATCGACCTGGATCAGGATCACTGGACATTCAATCCGGACGACAACCTTCAAGTGCCGAACCTGAGCGCTTCGAACCTGGCCTACGTGATCTACACCTCCGGTTCGACCGGTGCGCCTAAAGGTGTGATGGTCGAGCATCGCGGCGTCGGCAATTTGCTGCACTGGAGTTCGCAGCTGTGTCCCGCCGTGACAGACGGCGCCCTGTTGCAGAAAACGCCGTTCAGTTTCGATGCCTCGGTCTGGGAGCTGTTCTGGCCTCTGAGCGCCGGGCTGCGTCTGGTGCTGGCGCGTCCTGACGGGCACCGCGAACCGGCGTATCTGGCGCAGGTGATTCGTGAGCAGCGGATCAGCGTGATCCAGTTTGTGCCCGTGCTGTTGCAACAGTTCCTCGAGCAAAACGATGTCAGCCAGTGCAGCAGTCTCACCGATGTGTTCTGTGGCGGCGGTGACCTGACGCCGGCGCTGGCTCGCCTTGCGCGTGAGCGTTTGCCACAAGTGCGCTTGCACAACGTTTACGGCCCGACCGAAGCCACGGTCGACAGCACGGTGTGGACGCTGGAACCGTCGATGCCGGTGCCGGACAGTGCTTTGCCGATCGGGCGGCCGATCAACAACACCCGTCTGTATGTACTCGACCCCGCCGAGCGACCGGTGCCGATGGGTGTGATCGGTCAGTTGTTCATTGGCGGTGCCGGGGTTGCGCGTGGCTACCTGGGATTGCCGCAGTTGATGGCCGAACGGTTTATCCCGAGCCCGTTCGTGGCCGGCGACCGGTTGTATGCCACGGGCGACCTGGTGCGCTACCGCGCCGATGGCCAGCTCGAATTCATCGGGCGCAACGACTTCCAGGTCAAGCTGCGTGGCCTGCGCCTGGAACCGGGTGAAATCGAAGCGCAACTGTTGAGCCATCCGGCGTTGCGTGAAGCTGTGGTGCTGGTGCGTGAGGAGCGTCTGGTGGCGTACGTCACTTGGCACGCCGAGGCCGGGCAACCGGGGATCGAGGCGTTGCGCGAACACTTGCTCGCGGGCTTGCCGGACTACATGGTGCCGTCGGCATTCGTCGCGCTCGACAATCTGCCGCTGAGCCCCAACGGCAAGGTGGATCGCAAGGCGCTGCCGGCCCCCGGTGCCGAGTCGGTGCTGGTGCGTGAATACGAGTCGCCAGTCGGCGAGACCGAAATCGCCCTGGCCCGACTGTGGGCCGAGGTGCTGAAGGTCGAGCGGGTCGGACGTCACGATCACTTCTTTGAACTGGGCGGGCACTCGCTGCTGGCGGTGAGCCTGATCGAACGCATGCGTCAGATCGGCCTGAGCACCGACGTGCGTGTGCTGTTCAGTCAGCCGACCCTGGCCGCACTGGCCGCCGCCGTGGGCAGCGGGCGTGAAATCGAGGTGCCGGCCAATCGCATCGCGACCGGTTGCACTCGCATCACCCCGGACATGCTGACGCTGGTCACGCTGGATCAGGCCGCTATCGAGCGCGTGGTGTCCAGCGTGCCGGGCGGCGCCGCGAACGTGCAGGATATTTATCCGTTGGCGCCGTTGCAGGAAGGCATTCTTTACCACCACTTGAGTGCGGGAGAAGGCGATCCCTACCTGCTGCAATCGCGTATCGCGTTCGACAGCCTTGAACGTCTGCAGCGTTTCCGTGCGGCGTTGCAGCACGTCATTGACCGCCATGACGTGCTGCGCACGGGCGTGGTGTGGGAAGGTTTGAGCGTGCCGGTGCAGGTCGTGTGGCGTCGGGCTGAACTGGTGGTGCAGGAGGTCATGCTCGAAGCTGCGGCTGGCGACATTCTTGAGCAGCTGCATGCCCGATTCGATGCCCGGCATTACCGCCTCGACATCGCTCAGGCGCCGTTGCTGCGGTTGGTGTACGCCCGCGATCCGGCCCATGGCCGGGTGGTGGCGATGCTGCTGTTCCATCACATCGTGCTCGACCACACCGCGCTGGAAGTGGTGCGCCACGAAATGCAGGCATACCTGCGTGGAGCCGACGAGCCGTTGCCGGCGGCGGTGCCGTACCGCAATTACGTGGCGCAGGCGCGTCTGGGCGTCACGGAGCAGGAGCATGAGGCGTTTTTCCACGACATGCTCAGCGACATCGACGAGCCGACCCTGCCGTTCAGCCTGCGCGATGTGCGCGGCGACGGACGCGGCATCGAGGAAGTGCAGCAGGCGCTCGACAACGGCCTGAACCTGCGTCTGCGCAGTCAGGCGCGGAAGTTGGGCATCAGCGTGGCCAGCCTGTTTCACCTTGCGTGGGCACAGGTACTGGCGGCGGCCTCCGGGCAGGACAACGTGGTGTTCGGCACCGTGCTGATGGGCCGGATGCAGGGTGGCCAGGGCGCCGACCGTGCGCTGGGCATGTTCATCAACACCTTGCCGTTGCGGGTCGATCTGGGCGAGACCCCGGTGCGTGAAGCGGTCAAGGCGACGCATCAGCGTCTCACCGCGTTGCTGGGGCACGAACACGCTTCGCTGGCACTGGCCCAGCGTTGCAGCGGGATCGCGGCACCGTCGCCGTTGTTCAGCGCGATGCTCAACTATCGGCACAGCCACGGCGCAGAGCATTCGGACAGCGTGGTTCAGGCCTGGCAAGGCATCGAGACCCTGAGCAGTGAAGAGCGCACCAACTACCCGCTGAGCCTGAACGTCGATGACCTGGGCAACGGTTTCTCGTTGATTGCCATGGTGCCGGCGGACATTGGCGCGCAGCGGATTTGCGGTTACATGCAAATGGCGTTGACGGCGTTGGTCGAGGCGCTGGAGCAGGCACCGACGCGGGCAATGAATCGTATGCCGATTCTTGAGGGGGGTGAGCGGCAGCGGTTGTTGTTCGATTTCAACGCTACTGAAATCGGCTATGACCTTCAGCAGAGCATTCACGGTCTGTTCGAGGCGCAGGTGTTGCGCACCCCGCAGGCTGTGGCGGTGCTTTCCGGCGAACAACGACTGAGTTATGCCGAGCTGAACGCTCGAGCCAACCGTTTGGTGCATCACTTGCGCGGACTGGGCGTTGGCCCGGATGCGCGGGTGGCGATCTGCGTCGAGCGCGGGCTGGAAATGGTGGTCGGGTTGTTGGCCATTCTGAAGGCCGGCGGCGGTTATGTGCCGCTGGATCCGGCGTATCCGCTGGAGCGTCTGGCGTACATGCTGGAGGACAGCGCGCCGTCGGCGGTGTTGGTGCAGGGTTCGACTCGCGCCTTGCTGGGTGAGTTCGCGGTGCCGGTGGTCGATCTGGATCACGACACCTGGCAATCGTTGTCGGCGGATAACCCTTCGGTCGATGGACTGACCCCGCAACACACGGCCTACGTGATTTACACCTCGGGCTCGACTGGGCAGCCGAAGGGCGTAATCAACGAGCACAGTGGAGTGGTCAACCGCTTGCTGTGGATGCAGGACGCTTATCGCCTTGGCTTCGAAGATGCTGTGCTGCAAAAGACTCCGTTCAGCTTCGACGTCTCGGTCTGGGAGTTCTTCTGGCCGCTGATGACCGGCGCGCGACTGGTCATGGCCCGTCCGGGCGGGCACAAGGATCCGCTGTACCTGAGCGAAGTGATCGAGCGCGAACGCATCACCACGCTGCACTTCGTGCCATCGATGCTCGATGTGTTCCTCGCCCATGGCGAGACCGCGCGTTGCATCGGTTTACGTCAGGTGATGTGCAGCGGTGAGGCGTTGCCGGGCAGTCTGGTGCGGCGCTTCAAGCAGCAATTGCCGGGCACCGGCTTGCATAACCTGTACGGCCCGACCGAAGCGGCAGTGGACGTTACGGCCTGGGATTGCGCCGGGCCAATCGACACCACCCCGGACAACACGCCCATTGGCAAACCGATCGCCAACACTCGGATGTACATCCTCGACACCCAGCAACAACCGGTGCCGCAGGGCGTGGTCGGCGAGCTGTACATCGGCGGCGTGCAGGTGGCTCGCGGTTACTTGAATCGCCCTGAATTGAGCGCCGAGCGTTTCCTCAACGATCCATTCCAGCCCAATGGCCGCATGTACCGCACCGGCGACGTCGCCCGCTATCTGGCGGACGGCAACATCGAATACCTGGGCCGCAACGACGACCAAGTGAAGATCCGCGGCCTGCGTATCGAACTCGGTGAAATCCAGTCCCGCCTGACCGACATCGGCGGCGTGCAGGAAGCGGCGGTATTGGCCCGTGAAGACGTGCCGGGGGATAAACGTCTGATCGCCTATTACACCGGCGCCCGGCTGGACATCGACGTGCTGCGCGGTCACCTGCTGGAGCACCTGCCGGATTACATGGTGCCGGCGGTGTTCATGCACCTCGATGCTCTGCCGCTCAGTCCGAACGGCAAGCTCGACCGCAAGGCGTTGCCGGTGCCGGATCAGGCCTCGGTGATCACTCGCGAATACGAAGCCCCGGTCGGCGAGGTGGAAATTCTCCTCGCAGGCCTCTGGGCCGAACTGCTCAACGTGGAGCGAGTAGGGCGCCACGACAACTTTTTTGAACTGGGCGGGCACTCATTGCTGGCGGTCAGTCTGATCGGCCGGTTACGTCAGGAAGGCATGGAAGCCGAAGTCAGGGCGTTGTTCGAACAACCGACCCTGGCCGGTTACGCCGCAATTACGGAAAGAATGGAGATCGTCCTGTGAACGTGATCGAACTGTTGGCAACACTCAAGGCTAAAGACATCCAGTTGGCGGTCACCGACGACCAGTTGCGCGTACAGGGCAACAAACAGGCGCTGAGCGATCCGGCGGTGCTGGCGCTGTTGCGCGAGCACAAACCAGCGCTGATCGAGTTGATCAAGGCCGGGCAATATTCAGCGACCAAGAGCGGCCAGATCGAGGTGCCGGCCAATGGCATTGCACCCGGCACCACGCGCATCACCCCGGCGATGCTGACCCTGGCCGAACTCGATCAAACAACCATCGACCGTCTGGTCGCGGAGGTGCCGGGTGGTGCCGCCAATGTGCAGGACATCTACCCGCTGGCGCCGTTGCAGGAAGGCATTCTTTACCACCACGTCAGCGCAACACAGGGCGATCCGTACGTGATGCAGGCGCATTTCGCCTTTGCCGATCGTGGGCGCTTGAATGACTTCGTTCAGGCTTTGCAGGCCGTGATCGATCGCCACGATATCCTCCGTACGGCGGTGGTCTGGGAGGGGCTGGATACGCCGCAGCAAGTGGTCTGGCGTGAGGCCGAATTGCCGGTGGAAGAGATCGATGCCCAAGGCGATGCGCTGGCGTACTTGCACGAGCGTTTCGACGCCCGGGAATTCCGCATGGATGTGGGCCGGGCACCGATGATGCGTCTGGCCCATGCCTGGGACGAAGCCGGACAACGGGTGGTCGCGACGCTGCTGTTCCATCACATGGCGCTGGATCACTCGGCGCTCGACGTGGTGCGCCATGAGATGCGCGCGTTCCTCACGGGGCAGGGCAATCTGCTGGGGCGGCCGGTCGCGTTCCGTGATTACGTGGCGCAAGCACGGCTGGGTGTCAGCGAAGCCGAGCACGAAGCGTTCTTCCGCGACATGCTCGGTGATATCGACGAGCCGACCTTGCCGTTCGGTTTGCAGGATGTGCAGGGCGACGGCCACGGCATCACCGAACTGAGCGTGCCGGTGGAAGCAGCATTGGGCCAACGCCTGCGGGGGCAGGCGCGGCAGCTCGGGGTGAGTGCGGCCAGCCTCTTTCATCTGGCCTGGGCACAGGTGCTGGCCACGCTTGCCGGCAAGCAACGTGTGGTGTTCGGCACAGTGTTGATGGGTCGTCTGCAAGGCGCCGAAGCCACCGACCGGGCGCTGGGCATTTTTATCAACACTTTGCCGGTGCGGGTCGATGTCGACACCCAGAGCGTACGCAGCGCCGTGCAGGCGACCCACGCGCGCCTGACCACCTTGATGCGCCATGAGCACGCGCCGCTGGCGCTGGCCCAGCGTTGCAGCAGCGTGGCCGCACCGACGCCGCTGTTCAGCGCTTTGCTCAATTACCGCCACAGCCATGGCGCCGGGTCGGCCAGCGCGCAAACCCTGTCGGCGTGGGAGGGCATCACCACCCTGCATTCGGAAGAACGCACCAATTATCCGCTGACCCTGAGTATCGATGACCTGGGTGACACCTTCAGCCTGACCTTGCTCGCCACCACTGAGGTCGATCCGCAGCGGGTGTGCGATTACATGCTCGGTGCCCTGAACGGCCTGGTGTCCGCGCTGGAACAGACGCCGGATTCGCCGATCAGCCAGGTGCCGATCCTGCCGGACGCGGAGCGCGAGCAGATCCTGCGCGGCTTCAATGCGACCCAGGCCGACTATCCGCAAGGGCTGACGATTCACCAACGTTTCGAAGTGCAAGTCACCGAGCGGCCGGAAGCGGTGGCGGCGGTGTTCCTTGGTGAGCAAGTTACCTACGCCGAACTGAACCTGCACGCCAACGCCCTGGCTCACCACCTGATCAACCTCGGCGTTCGCCCCGATGATCGCGTGGCCATCGTCGCCCGTCGAGGGCTGGATACGCTGGCGGGTTTGCTGGCGATTCTCAAGGCCGGGGCCGGTTACGTGCCGGTCGACCCGGCGCATCCGTCCGAGCGCCTGAGCTACTTGCTCAGCGACAGCGCCCCGGTGGTGGTGCTGACCCAGAGCGATCTGCGCGATCGGCTGCCGACGCTGGACGTCCCGGTGATTGACCTCGACCGCCGCACCTGGCCACTGAGCCTGGCCCTCGACCCGCAGGTGCCGGGCTTGACCACCGAGCATCTGGCCTACGTGATCTACACCTCAGGCTCGACCGGTCTGCCCAAGGGCGTGATGGTCGAACACCGCACTCTGTCCAACCTCGTCGGCTGGCATTGTGGCGCGTTCGATCTGTGCGCCGGCCGCCACACTTCAAGCCTTGCCGGCTTCGGCTTCGACGCCATGGCCTGGGAAGTCTGGCCGGCCCTGTGTGCCGGCGCGACCCTGCACCTGGCGCCGGCCCGCGACGGCAACGAAGACATCGACGCCTTGCTCGACTGGTGGCGCGCGCAGCCGCTGGACGTGAGCTTCCTGCCGACTCCGGTGGCCGAATACGCTTTCAGTCAAAACCTCGAACACCCGACCTTGCGCACACTGTTGATTGGCGGGGATCGCCTGCGGCAGTTCAGCCGTCACCAGCATTTCGATGTGATCAACAACTACGGCCCGACCGAAGCCACGGTGGTGGCGACCTCGGGCAGGGTCGACGCCGGGCAGGCGCTGCACATCGGTCGGCCGGTGAGCAATGCCACGGTCTACCTGCTGGATGAGCAGCTACGCCCGGTGCCCATCGGCGTGGCGGGGGAGTTGTATGTCGGTGGCGCCGGGGTTGCCCGTGGTTATCTGAACCGTCCCGAGCTGACGGCCGAACGGTTTCTCGACGATCCATTCAACAGCGGGCGTATGTACCGCACCGGTGACCTCGCACGTTGGCAAAGCGACGGCACTCTCGAATACCTGGGACGCAACGACGATCAGGTGAAGATTCGCGGCGTGCGCATCGAGCTGGGCGAGATTGAAACCCGTCTCAACCAGCTCCCCGGTATTCAGGAAGCGGTATTGCTGGCCCGTGAAGACGAACCCGGCCAGCCGCGCCTCGTCGCCTATTACACCGAACAGGCTCAGGTCGAACCGCAACCGGTGGCTGAGTTGCGCGCGTGCCTGCTGGCGCAGTTGCCCGAGTACATGGTGCCGACGGCGTTCGTGCGGCTGGATGCGTTGCCGCTGACTGCCAATGGCAAGGTCGACCGCAAGGCCTTGCCGGCGCCGAATCGCGCGGCGCTGTTCACTCGCGAGTACGAAGCACCGCACGGCGAACTGGAAACCGCGTTGGCACGGATCTGGGGCGAAGTGCTGCAGGTCGAGCGGGTCGGGCGCCGAGACCACTTCTTCGAACTGGGGGGGCATTCGCTGCTGGCGATGCGCATGGTGTCCCAGGTTCGCCAACGCCTGGGCGTTGAACTGGCCCTGAGTGAGCTGTTCGCCAATGCCGAACTGGCGGCGGTCGCCGAGGTGCTGGCCCAGGCCGGGCGCAGCTCGCAACCGGCGATGGTTCCAGTGCCTCGCGACGGTTCGCTGCCGCTGTCGTTCGCCCAGCAACGGCTGTGGTTTCTGGCGCGGATGGAAGGCGTCAACACGGCCTACAACATTCCGCTGGGCCTGCGCCTGCGCGGTGATCTCGACGAGGCGGCGCTGCAACGGGCACTGGCGCGGATCATCGACCGCCACGAAACCCTGCGCAGCCGTTTTGTCCCGCACAACGACGATGTGCAGGTGACGATCGCGGCGCTCGACGACGCGGTGCTGCTGCGGGTCGAAGATCTGCGTCAGCATCCACACGCCGACGAAGCCTTGCAGGCGTTGATCCGTGAACAGGCCTCGACCCCGTTCGATCTGCAGCACGATCCTTTGATTCGCGGGCGACTGGTGCGGTTGGCCGACGATCACCATGTGTTGCTATTGACCCTGCACCACATCATCTCCGATGGCTGGTCGATGGGCGTGCTGACCCGTGAACTGATGGCGCTGTATCAGGCGTTCAGCCAGGGCGAAGCCGATCCGCTGCCACCACTGGCGCTGCAATATGCCGACTACGCGATCTGGCAACGCCGCTGGTTGAGCGGCGAAGTGCTGCAACGGCAGAGCGATTACTGGCAGCAGAATCTGGCCGGGGCCCCGACCTTGCTGGTGCTGCCGACCGATCGTCCGCGTCCGGCGCAACAGGATTACACCGGCGCCAGCGTCGAGTTCCGGCTGGACGAGCCACTGAGCGCCGGGCTCAAGGCGCTGAGCCAGCGGCACGGCGTGACGATGTACATGACGATGGTGAGCGCCTGGGCGCTGTTGCTCGGTCGCTTGTCCGGCCTGTCGGACGTGGTGATCGGCTCGCCGATTGCCAACCGTGGCCGGGCGGAAATCGAAGGGTTGATCGGGTTGTTCATCAATACCCTGGCCCTGCGCATCGACACGTCCGGCGGGCTCAGCGTCGAGGCGCTGCTGGCGCGGGTCAAGGCGTGCACGCTTGAGGCGCAGGCCCATCAAGACCTGCCCTTCGAGCAGGTGGTGGAAGTCACCCGGCCGGCGCGCAGCCTGTCCCACAGCCCGTTGTTCCAGAACACCTTGAGCTGGGAAAACAGCGTCGGACCGGCGCTGGCGCTGGGTGAGCTGGCGCTGGAAAGCGTGGCTGGCCCGACCCGTTTCGCCAAGTTCGACCTGTCGCTGACCCTGGGCGAAACCCGCGAGGGCATTCGCGGCGTGCTGGAATACGCCACGGCGTTGTTCGATGAGTCGACCATCCAGCGTTACGCCGGCTACTTCGAGCAGTTGCTGCGCGGGATGGTTGCCAACGATCAGGCGGCGCTGGAACAGCTCGATATGGTTCAGGCATACGAGCGTGAACAGTTGCTGGTTGCGTTCAACGACACGCACGCTGAGTTTGTGTCGGGGCTGACGATTGCGCAGCGATTCGAGGCGCAAGTGATCGAGCGACCCGAAGCGGTTGCGGCGGTCTGCCAAGGGCAGGCGTTGACCTTTGCCGAACTGAACCAACAGGCCAACACCCTGGCCCATCATCTGATCGGGCTGGGTGTTCGCCCCGATGATCGGGTGGCCATCGTTGCCCGGCGTGGGCTCGACACGCTGATCGGGCTGGTGGCCATTCTCAAGGCCGGCGCCGGTTATGTGCCAGTGGATCCGGCACACCCGGCGGAGCGCTTGAACTATCTGCTGAGCGACAGTGCTCCCGTGGCGGTGCTGTGCCTGAGTGATTTGCGCGAACGCCTGCCGGCGCTGAACGTCCCGGTGATCGACCTCGATTTGCAGGTCTGGCCGGACTCCGAAACCGGCAATCCGCAAGTGCCGGGGCTGACCAGCGAACACCTGGCCTACGTCATCTACACCTCGGGCTCCACCGGTTTGCCCAAAGGCGTGATGGTCGAACACCACACCCTGAGCAACCTCGTCGACTGGCACTGCAAGGCGTTCGACTTGTGCGCCGGTCGCCACACTTCAAGCCTTGCCGGTTTCGGCTTCGACGCCATGGCCTGGGAAGTCTGGCCGGCCCTGTGCGCCGGCGCGACCCTGCACCTGGCGCCGGCCCGCGATGGCAGCGAAGACGTGGACGCGTTGCTCGATTGGTGGCGCGCGCAGCCGCTGGACGTGAGCTTCCTGCCCACGCCGGTGGCCGAATACGCCTTCAGCCAGAACCTCGAACACCCGACCCTGCGCACGCTGCTGATCGGTGGCGACCGCTTGCGTCAGTTCAACCGTCAGCAGTCGTTCGATGTGGTCAACAACTACGGCCCGACCGAGGCAACGGTGGTTGCCACCTCGGGCATCGTTGAAGCGGGGCAGGCGTTGCACATCGGCAAACCGATCGCCAACGCGACGGTGTACCTGCTCGATGAGCAGCTGCGTCCGGTGCCGGTCGGCGTGGCCGGGGAGCTTTATGTGGGCGGCGCCGGTGTGGCCCGGGGTTACCTGAATCGTCCGGATCTGACTGAAGAACGTTTCGTAAACGACCCGTTCAACCACGGGCGCATGTACCGCACAGGTGACCTGGCCCGCTGGCGCGCCGACGGTTCCATCGAATACCTGGGGCGTAACGACGATCAGGTGAAAATCCGTGGTGTGCGGGTCGAACTCGGCGAAATCGAAACCCGCCTCAACCAATTGCCCGGCATTCAGGAGGCGGTGCTGGTGGCCCGCGAAGACGAACCCGGCCAGGTGCGGCTGGTGGCGTATTTCACCGAGCAGCCACAGGTCGAGCCGTTGGCCATGGCCGAGTTGCGGGCGCACTTGCTGAGCCAGTTGCCGGAATACATGGTGCCGGCCGCGTTCGTCAGACTCGACGCGCTACCACTGACCGCCAACGGCAAGGTCGACCGCAAGGCGCTGCCGGTGCCGGATCGCAGTGCCTTGTTCACCCGCGACTATCAGGCGCCGCAAGGTGAACTGGAAACCACCCTGGCGCAGATCTGGGCCGAAGTGCTGCAAGTCGAACAGGTCGGGCGTCAGGATCACTTTTTCGAACTGGGCGGCCACTCGTTGCTGGCGATGCGCATGCTGTCTCAGGTACGCCAGCGGCTGGGGGTGGAACTGACCCTCGCCGAGCTGTTCGCCAACGCCGAACTCGCCGCTGTGGCCGAGGTGCTGGCCGAGGCCGGGCGCTGCACGCAACCGGCAATCAGGCCGGCGCCACGCGAGGGCGCGCTGCCGTTGTCGTTCGCCCAGCAACGCTTGTGGTTCATGTCCCAGCTGGAAGGCGCCAACACCGCTTACAACATTCCGCTCGGCCTGCGCCTGCGCGGTCGCCTCGATGAAGCGGCCCTGCAACGGGCACTGGCGCGGATCGTCGAGCGTCACGAAACCCTGCGCAGCCGTTTTGCCCAGTTCAACGAGGAAGCCCAGGTGCTGATCGCGCCGCTCGACAGCGGTGTGCTGTTGCGGGTCGAAGACTTGCGCCAGCACCCGCAGGCCGACGAAGCCTTGCAGGCACTGATTCAGGGCGAAGCGTCGGGGCCGTTCGATTTGCAGGACGATCCACTGATTCGCGGGCGTCTGGTGCGACTCGCCGATGATCATCATGTGCTGTTGCTGACCCTGCACCACATCGTCTCCGATGGCTGGTCGATGGGTGTGCTGACCCGCGAGCTGATGGCGCTGTATCAGGCGTTCAGCCATGGCGAGGCCGATCCGCTGCCGCCGCTGGCGTTGCAGTACACCGACTACGCCGTGTGGCAGCGCCGCTGGCTGAGCGGTGAAGTCTTGCAGCGTCAGAGCGATTACTGGCAGCAGACCCTGGCCGGTGCGCCGGCACTGTTGATGTTGCCGACCGATCGTCCACGCCCGGCCCAGCAGGATTACGCCGGCAGCAGTGTCGACATCCGGCTGGATGAACGTTTGAGCGCAGGCCTCAAGGCGCTGTGTCAGCGGCACGGCGTGACGCCGTACATGGCGGTCATGAGCGCGTGGGCGATGTTGCTCGGTCGCTTGTCCGGGCAGTCGGACGTGGTGATCGGCTCACCGGTCGCCAACCGCAACCGGGCGGAAATCGAAGGGCTGATCGGGTTGTTCGTCAACACGCTGGCCGTGCGCATCGACACCTCGGGCGCGCTGAGCGTCGAGGCGCTGCTGGCGCGGGTCAAGGCGTGCACGCTTGCGGCGCAGGCTCATCAGGATCTGCCGTTCGAACAGGTGGTGGAAATCACCCGGCCGGTGCGCAGCCTGTCCCACAGCCCGTTGTTCCAGACGCTGCTGAGCTGGGACAGCGGCAGCGGTGCGACGCTGGTTCTTGGTGACCTGACGCTGGAAGGCGTTGCCGAGCCGAGCTACTTTGCCAAGTTCGATCTGTCGCTGACGTTGGGTGAGGCGCAAGGCGTGATCCGGGGTTCGCTGGAATACGCCACGGCGCTGTTCGATGAATCGACGGTTCAGCGTTATGCCGGTTACTTGCAACAGCTGTTGCAGGCCATGGTCGGCAATGATCAGGCGCTGCTGGAGCAGGTGGATGTGCTGGCGGAGGATGAGCGTCGACATTTGTTGCATGGCTTCAATGCCACTGACGTTGATTACGACCTTGAGCAAAGCATTCATGGCTTGTTCGAGGCGCAGGTCTTGCGGTCGCCGCAGGCTGTGGCGGTGCTTTCCGGTGAACAACGACTGAGTTATGCCGAGCTGAACGCTCGGGCCAACCGTTTGGCCCATCACCTGCGCGGACTGGGCGTTGGCCCGGATGCGCGAGTGGCGATCTGCGTCGAGCGGGGGCTGGAGATGGTGGTCGGGTTGCTGGCCATTCTGAAGGCCGGCGGCGGTTATGTGCCGCTGGATCCGGCGTATCCGTTGGAGCGTCTGGCGTACATGCTGGAGGACAGCGCGCCGTCGGCGGTGTTGGTGCAGGGTTCGACTCGCGGGTTGTTGGGTGAGGTCGCGGTGCCGGTGGTCGATCTGGATCACGACACCTGGCAATCGCTCTCGGCCGACAATCTTTCGGTCGATGGACTGACCCCGCAACACACGGCCTACGTGATCTACACCTCAGGTTCGACCGGTCAGCCGAAAGGCGTGATCAACGAGCACAGTGGTGTGGTCAACCGCTTGCTGTGGATGCAGGACGCCTATCGCCTTGGCTTCGAAGATGCTGTGCTGCAAAAGACTCCGTTCAGCTTCGACGTCTCGGTCTGGGAATTCTTCTGGCCGCTGATGACCGGCGCGCGACTGGTCATGGCCCGTCCGGGCGGGCACAAGGATCCGCTGTACCTCAGCGAAGTCATCGAAGCCGAACGCATCACCACGCTGCACTTCGTACCATCGATGCTCGACGTGTTCCTCGCCCATGGCGACACCGCGCGTTGCCATGGTTTGCGTCAGGTGATGTGCAGCGGTGAAGCGTTGCCGGGCAGTCTGGTGCGGCGCTTCAAGCAGCAATTGCCGGGTAGCGGCTTGCATAACCTGTACGGCCCGACCGAAGCAGCAGTGGACGTTACGGCTTGGGATTGCGCCGGACCAATTGACACCACACCGGACAACACCCCGATCGGCAAACCGATCGCCAACACCCGCATGTACATCCTCGACGCCCAGCAACAACCGGTGCCACAAGGCGTGGTCGGCGAGCTGTACATCGGTGGCGTGCAAGTGGCTCGCGGTTACTTGAATCGTCCCGAATTGGGCGCTGAGCGTTTCCTTCAGGATCCATTCCAGCCCAATGGCCGCATGTACCGCACCGGCGACGTCGCCCGTTATCTGGCGGACGGCAACATCGAATACCTGGGCCGCAATGATGATCAGGTCAAAATCCGTGGCCTGCGCATCGAACTCGGCGAAATCCAGTCCCGCCTGACCGACATCGGCGGCGTGCAGGAAGCGGCGGTATTGGCCCGCGAAGACGTGCCGGGGGACAAACGTCTGATCGCCTATTACACCGGCGCCCGGCTGGACATCGACGTGCTGCGCGGTCACCTGCTGGAGCACCTGCCGGATTACATGGTGCCGGCGGTGTTCATGCACCTCGATGCTCTGCCGCTCAGTCCGAACGGCAAGCTCGACCGCAAGGCGTTGCCGGTGCCGGATCAGGCCTCGGTGATCACTCGCGAATACGAAGCCCCGGTCGGCGAGGTGGAAATTCTCCTCGCAGGCCTCTGGGCCGAACTGCTCAACGTAGAGCGAGTAGGGCGCCATGACAACTTCTTTGAACTGGGCGGACACTCGCTGATGGCCGTCAACCTGGTGGCGCGGATGCGCCATGTCGGTCTGGCCGCCGACGTGCGCGTGCTGTTCAGTCAGCCGACGCTTGCCGCACTGGCCGCTGCGGTCGGCGATGAGACGGAGACTGAAGTCCCGGCCAACCGCATCGCGCCGGACTGCAAACACATCACCCCGGACATGCTGCCGCTGGTTGCACTGGACCAGCCCGCCATCGACCGCATCGTCACCAGCATTCCCGGCGGCGCGGCCAATGTGCAGGACATCTACCCGCTGGCGCCGTTGCAGGCCGGCATTCTGTTCCATCATTTGTCGGCACCGCAGGGCGATCCGTATGTGCTGCAGGCGCAGTTCGCTTTTGCCGATGAATCCCGGCTGCGGGTATTCGCCGAAGCCTTGCAGGCCGTGATCGAACGCCATGACATCCTGCGTACGTCGCTGTTCTGGGACGGTCTGCAAGAGCCGGTGCAAGTGGTCTGGCGCCAGGCATCGCTGGTGTGTGAAACGGTCGAACTGGACGTTGGTGAAGTCGATGCGCTGAGCCAACTGCGCAGCCGCTTCGATGTCCGGCAGTACCGCATGGCTGTCACGCAGGCGCCACTGATGCGCGTGGTGCACGGCTGGGATGCGGTCAACCGGCGCGTGGTGGCGCTGTTGCTGTTCCATCACCTGGTCATGGATCACATTGCGCTGGAGGTGTTGCGCCACGAGATGCAGTCGGTCCTGCTCGGCGAGGTTCGGCAACTGGCCGAACCGGTGCCGTATCGCACTTACGTCGCCCGTACGCGCTCGGGGCTGAGCGAGGAGGAGCATGAGACGTTCTTCCGCGACATGCTCGGCGATATCGACGAACCGACCCTGCCGTATGGCCAGAGTTCTGTCGCGGACAGCGGCAACGGGCATGCGCAGCGGTTGCTGGACACCGCGTTGAGCCAGCGAGTCAGGGCCAAGGCCAGACGTCTGGGCGTCAGCGCCGCGAGCCTGATGCACCTGGCCTGGGCCAACGTGCTGGGGCAATTGTCGGGGCGTGAAAACGTGGTGTTCGGCACGGTGCTGCTTGGCCGGCTGCACGGCGGTGAAGGGGCCGAACGGGCGTTGGGGGTGTTCATCAATACCTTGCCGCTGCGCATCGATCTGGGCGGGCAATCGGTGAGGGAGGCCGTGCTGGCGACCCATCAGCGCTTGAACCGCTTGCTGCATCACGAACACGCGCCGCTGGCGTTGGTGCAGCGTTGCAGCGCCATGGCGCCAGGAGCGTCGCTGTTCAATGCGTTGTTCAATTACCGCCACAGTGGCGGCGGGGGCACGCCATCCGCTGAGGTCCTAGCGGCATGGCAGGGCATGCAGTTACTCGATGCCGAAGAGCGCAGCAACTACCGCCTGAGCCTGAGCGTCGATGACCTGGGCGAAGACTTCAGCCTGACCGCGTTGACCACGGCCGGGATTGATGCCGGGCGAATCTGTGACTACATGCACCTTGCGGTTGGCAGCTTGTTGCAGGCTTTGGAGCAGACGCCGCAACTGGGCGTCGATCAATTGTCGATTTTGCCGCCGGATGAACGTCGGGAGCTGTTGGTCGGGTTCAACGCCACCCAGCGCGAATACCCGTCGGGGTCGACGGTTCATGGTCTGTTCGAGCAGCAAGTGAAACTGCATCCGCAACATCTGGCGGCGGTGCATGGCCGCGCGACGTTGACCTATGACGAACTGAATCAACGGGCCAACCGACTGGCCCATTTTCTGATCGGGCAGGGCGTACAGCCGGGCGAGCATGTGGCGATCCTGTTGCCGCGTTCGCTGGATCTGCTGGTCGCGCAACTGGCCATCGGCAAGTGTGCGGCGGCTTATGTGCCGCTGGACATCAACGCGCCGGCCGAGCGTCAGGCGTTCATGGTTGAGGATTGCGGGGCGAAAGCGCTGCTGAGCTTCAGCACTGAAATGGTTGATTACGCTGTGCGCCGGATTGATCTGGATTTACTGGAGCTGGGCGTGCAAGCGGTTCATAACCCGGATCTGCCACAGTCCTCGGAATCGCTGGCTTACATCATGTACACCTCCGGCTCTACCGGCACACCAAAGGGCGTGATGGTGCCGCACCGGGCGATCGGCCGGCTGGTGATCAACAACGGTTATGCGGATTTCAATGCGCAGGATCGGGTGGCGTTCGTCTCCAACCCGGCGTTCGACGCCAGCACCATGGACGTCTGGGGGCCGTTGCTCAACGGGGGGCGAGTGGTGGTGATCGATCACGCGACCTTGCTCGATCCACACGCTTTCGGTCAGGCACTGGCCAACACCGGCGCAACGATCCTGTTCGTCACCACCGCGCTGTTCAACCAGTACGTACAGTTGATTCCCGAGGCGCTGAAGGGCCTGCGCATTGTGCTCTGCGGTGGCGAACGCGCCGATCCGGCCGCCTTCCGCCGCTTGCTGGCCGAAGCGCCAAACCTGCGCATCGTCCACTGCTACGGCCCGACCGAAACCACCACCTACGCCACAACCTTCGAAGTGCGCGAAGTGGCAGAGGGTGCCGACAGCGTGCCGATCGGCGGCCCGATCTCCAACACCCAGGTCTACGTGCTCGACGCCCGTCAGCAACCCGTACCGATGGGCGTGACTGGCGAGCTGTACATCGGCGGGCAGGGCGTGGCGCTGGGCTATCTGAATCGCCCGGACCTGACTGCCGAAAAATTCCTGCAAGACCCGTTCAGCGAGCAACCGGGCGGATTGCTGTATCGCACCGGCGACCTCGCACGCTGGCTCGCGCCGGGCCAACTGGAATGCATCGGCCGTAACGACGATCAGGTGAAAATCCGTGGCTTCCGCATCGAACTGGGGGAAATCGAAAACCGCCTGCTGAACTGCAAAGGGGTGAAGGAAGCCATCGTGCTGGCACGTCAGGACGGCCAGGAACCGTTGCGCCTGGTGGCGTACTTCACCGCCGAAGAGGGCGTGGACAGCGCCAGCCTGCGCGAACAATTGCAAGCACGCCTGCCGGAATACATGGTGCCGTCGGCTTGGGTGCAACTCGACGCCTTGCCTCTGAACAACAACGGCAAAGTGGACCGCAAAGCCTTGCCGATCCCGGCGCAGGACGCGCTGCTCAGCCGCGCCTATGAAGCCCCGGCCAATCCGCTGGAGGAAACCCTGGCGCAGTTGTGGGCCGAGGTGTTGCAGGTCGAACAGGTCGGTCGTCACGACAACTTCTTCGAACTGGGTGGCCATTCGTTGCTGGCGATTCGTCTGGTCAACCTGATGCAGCAGAACGGGCTGGAGGTGACGCTGGCCGAGCTGTTCCAGCACGCCAGCATCGAGTCGCTCGGCACCTTGCTCAGCCAGCGTACGGGCACCGAGCAGCAGGACGACGGGCTGGTCGTGGTGCGTGCCGGTGGCACCGGCACGCCGTTGTTCCTGGTCCATGAGTTCAGCGGACTGGACGCCTACTTCCCGGCGCTGGGCCTGCACATCGACGGCGATTTCCCGATCTACGGCCTGCCGGGCATTCCGTTCGGCAAGGCACCGCTGCGCACCATGGAATGCCTCGCCGCACGCATGGTGGACATCATCCGTTCGGTGCAACCGCAAGGGCCTTATCGCCTGGCCGGCTGGTCGTTCGGCGGGGTGCTGGCCTATGAAGTGGCGATGCAGTTGCTCGGCATGGATGAGGCAGTGGCGTTCGTTGGTCTGATCGACAGTTTCGTGCCGCGTCTGACCGATCAGGGCAAGGCGCGCTGGAGCGATGAGCACGCGCACAAGCGCCAATTGTTGCAGCATTGCACGATGTACTGGGCCACGCGCGGCGAGGCGGGACAAACTGCGCTGGCGCATCTGGCGCTGTTGCAGACCGAGCTGGAACAGATCGACTTCCAGCCGCTGTTGAACCGTTGCCGGGAAGAACAACTGCTGCACCCGGACATGGCCGCCGCCGCGCTTCAAGACCTCTGGCACTACCTCGACCGCGAGGTCGCCCACGGGCATGCGCTGGCGCATTACCGGATCAATCCATTGGGCTTGCCGCTGCACTTGTTCCGGGCGCAGGAACATCCGACGGAGCTGTCCCGGCGACACCCGACCCTGGGCTGGTCGGACGAGATTGCATCCACGCTGCTGCGCTGCATCGATGTGCCGGGCGATCACCAGAGCATGATGCAGGCGCCGCATGTGCACGTGCTCGGTCAGGCGCTCAGCCAGGCATTGCAGGCTTTGACTGCCATCGAATCCCGAGCCTATCAGCCACTGCTGACGATCCAGACCGGTCACGCCGGCCATGCGCCGATTTTCTGTGTGCCGGGGGCCGGGGACAGTGTCACCGGGTTCATCCACCTGACCGAGGCGCTGGGGCCGGAGTGGCCGATTCATGGGCTGCAACCCCGAGGCCTCGACGGCGCGACGGTGCCGCACAGCCGGGTCGAAAGCGCCGCCGCGTTCTACCTGCGGGCACTTGAGCAGTTGTATCCGCAAGGACCGGTGCATCTGATCGGGCATTCGTTCGGTGGTTGGGTGGCCTACGCCATGGCGGCTCAATTGCAGGCGGCGGGGCGCGAGGTGGCGTCCCTGACCCTGATCGACAGCGAATCGCCGGGAGGCAACAGCGTCGTGGGCAAGCCGTACACCACGACGGCGGCGTTGTTGCGGCTGATCGAGTCGCTGCAATTGTCCAGCGGCAAGTCTCTGGGCATCGATGCGCTGGCCTTCGCTGAAGCCGATGACCCTACGCAAATGCGCCTGCTGCATGAGGGGATGGTCCATGCGGGTGTGCTGTCTGAACGTGCGTCAGTCGATGCGATGCAGGGCCCTGTGCGCACCTTCGCCACCGCGCTGCGCACGGTCTATCGGCCGGCGCTGGCCTACACCGGGCCGGTGCGTCTGGCGCTGGTGGACGACCCGACCCTGGATGCAACGGGCAACCAGCGCGAACAGGCGGCGATGCTCGAAGGCTGGCAGCGCGAGGCCAGGGATCTGGCGGTGTGGTACGGCCCCGGCAACCACTTCACGATTCTCAAGGCGCCCAACGTCTTCAGTCTCGCGGCGTGGTGGCATGACGGGCTGACGGTGGCGGCGGGTCAAGTGTTGTCCTGAGTGAAGTTTTCATCCTGGAACCCGGCCGCTGGCCGGGCTCAACCCTGAACGGAATTGTGGTCATTTATGGAACAGTCGAAGTTGCGCAAAGTCGGTCTGGGAGTCGCGTTGACGCTGGTGGCCGGGTTGGTGTTCTACACGGTGCAGGCGCCGGCCGAGGCACCGCAATACCTGACCGCCACGGTCGAACGCGCTGACATTGAAAACGCAGTGCTGGCCACCGGTCTGCTGGAGGGCATCAAGCAGGTGGACGTCGGTGCCCAGGTTTCGGGCCAGTTGAAGTCGCTCAAGGTCAAGGTCGGCGACAAGGTCAAGAAGGGTCAGTGGCTGGCGGAAATCGATCCGCTGGTGCTGCAGAACACCCTGCGTCAGGCACAGGTCGATGAGGAGAATCTGCAAGCCCAACGCCGGGCGACTCAGGCTCAGTTGCGGCAGACCAAGGCGATCTACGAGCGCTATCAAAACCTGCAGGAGGACGCTTCGATCTCGCGTCAGGATTTCGAAACCGCGCAATCGAACTATGAAGTGCAGCAGGCCAACCTGATGTCGCTGGATGCACAGATCAAGAGTGCGCACATCCAGATCGACACCGCCAAGGTCAATCTGGCCTACACGCGGATCGTCGCGCCCATCGACGGCGACGTGGTGGGCATCGTCACTCAGGAAGGCCAGACCGTGATCGCCAGCCAACTGGCGCCGGTTCTGCTGAAACTGGCGGATCTGGACACCATGACCGTCAAGGCTCAGGTGTCGGAGGCCGACGTCATTCACATCGCGCCGGGGCAGGAGGTGTACTTCACCATTCTCGGCGAGGACAAGCGTTATTACGGCAAGCTGCGCGGCACTGAGCCTGCCCCGCAGAATTTTCTCGAAACTCCGCCCGCCGGCACGCCGAAGCAGAATACGGCGGTGTTCTACAACGCGCTGTTCGATGTGCCCAACCCCGATCATCGCCTGCGTATTTCCATGACGGCTCAGGTCCGGGTGGTGCTCGATACCGCCAAATCGGTGCTGACGATTCCGGTGGCCGCGCTGGGGCCGCGCAACAACGACGGCAGTTTCCCGGTGCGGGTGCTGGACGCCAAGGGCCAGGCGCAGTCGCGCAATGTGCAGACCGGGATCAACAACAACGTCAAGGTGCAGGTCAACGACGGTCTGGCCGAAGGCGACCGGGTGGTGATCGGTGATCCGGTGTCGAAAGTGGCAGGGGCATGAGCATGAGCGAACCTCTGCTGCAACTGACCGGCATCAGCCGCAGTTTCACTGCGGGCGACCGTGAATTTCTGGCGCTGAAGAATATCGACCTGACGATCCATGCCGGGGAAATGGTGGCGATCATCGGCGCCTCGGGCTCCGGCAAATCGACATTGATGAACATCCTCGGCTGCCTCGATTACGCCACGGCCGGCAGCTACAGGATCAACGGTCGGGAAACCCGTGATCTGGACAATCAGGCGCTGGCCGAACTGCGTCGTGACTATTTCGGCTTCATCTTCCAGCGCTATCACTTGCTGCCGCATCTGAGCGCGATGCACAACGTCGAGATGCCGGCGATCTACGCTGGCACGCCGGAACCGCAGCGTCATGCCCGAGCCCGTGAATTGTTGGCGCGCCTCGGGCTGGAAGGGCACCTGACCCATCGTCCGAGCCAGCTATCGGGCGGTCAGCAGCAGCGGGTGAGTATCGCTCGGGCGCTGATGAATGGCGGCGAAGTGATTCTCGCGGATGAGCCGACCGGCGCCCTCGATACCACCAGCGGCAAGGAGGTGATGCGGATTCTGCTGGAGCTGCACGCGGCCGGGCACACGGTGATTCTGGTGACCCACGACCCCAAGGTCGCGGCCAACGCCGAGCGCATCATCGAAGTCAGCGACGGTGAAATCCTCAGCGACCGCCGCAACGAGCGCGACACCACGGCACTGACCAATGAGGACGCGGTGCCCAAATCCACGGCAGCGCGACGTCTGGTGGCCAGCCTCGGGTTGTTCAAAGAGGCCTTCAACATGGCCTGGGTCGCGCTGATTTCCCATCGGATGCGCACACTGCTGACCATGCTCGGGATCGTCATCGGCATCACCTCGGTAGTGTCGATTTCAGCCATCGGCGAAGGGGCCAAGCGCTATGTGCTGAAGGACATTCAGGCCATCGGCAGCAACACCATCGATATCTATTCCGGCACCAGTTTCGGCGACAGCCGTTCGGCCGCCATCGAAACCCTGGTGCCGGCGGATGTGACGGCGCTCAACCAGCTGTATTACGTCGACAGCGCCACGCCGGTGGTTGGGCGCAATCTGTTGCTGCGCTATCGCAACATCGACCTCGATGCGCAGGTCAACGGGGTCAGCGATCTGTACTTCCAAGTGCGCGGAATCAAGATGGAATCGGGCATTGCATTCAGCGAAAGCGATGCCCGGCGCCAGGCGCAGGTGGTGGTGATCGATCACAACACCCGCCATCGGTTGTTTGGCGAAGGAGTCGATCCGCTGGGGCAGGTGATCCTGATCGGCAACCTGCCGTGCACCGTGATCGGTGTGGCGGCAGAGAACAAGAATATCTTCTCGTCGAGCAAGTCTCTGAATGTCTGGGTGCCTTATGAAACCGCAGCCGGCCGGTTGCTGGGCCAGCGTTACCTGGACAGCATCAGCGTGCGGATCAAGGACGGCCAGCCGAGCAAAGTGGTAGAAGACAACGTCAACAAACTGATGCTGCAGCGCCACGGCACCAAGGATTTCTTCACCAACAACCTCGACAGCGTCATGCAGACCGTGCAGAAAACCAGCCGCTCACTGGCGTTGTTGCTCTCATTGATTGCTGTGATTTCGTTGGTGGTCGGGGGCATCGGGGTGATGAACATCATGCTGGTGTCGGTCACGGAGCGTACCCGCGAAATCGGCATTCGTATGGCGGTCGGGGCGCGGCAGTCGGATATTCGTCAGCAGTTTCTGGTGGAGGCGGTGATGGTCTGTCTGCTGGGCGGGGCCATCGGTATTTCGTTGAGTTACGCCATTGGCCATCTGTTTTCGTTGTTCATCAAGGAATGGGAAATGGTGTTCTCGCTGACCTCGGTGCTGACGGCGGTGTTCTGCTCGACGCTGATCGGCATCGTGTTCGGCTTTGTGCCGGCGCGCAATGCATCGCGGCTCGACCCGATCGAGGCGTTGGCGCGCGACTGAGCGGCGGGTATGAAAAAACCGCCGTCCCCGACAGGACGGCGGTTTCTTTACAGGCGTGTGAGCGGTCAGGCCGCGTTGGACGGGTCGCAGGCGGCCGGACAGTCTTCAGGTGAATACATCCAGCGCATCAGCGAATGACGGCCGCTGATCCCCAGTTTGATGGCGGCGCGCTTGAGGTAGCTCTCGACGGTGTTGACCTTCAGTTGCAACTGTTCGGCCAGTTCAGGCGCGGTGCGGCCGGCGAGGAGGCCGACGCACACCTCCATTTCACGGTTGGACAGGCTCAGGCCCAGTTGCTGCACGCGCTCGCAAAAGCGCAGACGCAGGGTTTCCAGGCCTTGAAGCGATGCTTCGGTCGCCGCGGCTTGCGCCTCTGGATCCGCATTCGCCGGTTGCAGGGCGTGAATGTGTTTTTCCACCATGGGCAGCAACACCGGGGAGATGTCCTGCAACAGGCTGCGCTCCCGGGCGGAAAACCGCTTCGACGGGCCGCAGCGATACACGGAAATTACATAACGGTAGCCGTCCGTGCGTCGGGTCAGGTGCAACTGCGAAGCGTCGGTCACCGTGGAGGGTTCGGAGGCGGGCACGTCACTGTTGCCGGGATCGGTGCTCAGCTCGGAATACACCGTCTCGGCCGTCAGTGTTGCCTCTTTGGGACATTCCGGATCGGTGCGCGGTTGCGCACGTCCGACCGGCTCCACGCGCATCTGCCGGATATGCGTGGCATCCACGGCCAGTTGGGTGAGGATCAGGTCATGCAGCATCCGCGGAAAATGCCGGCTACCGGTGCTGGCGATGACCTTGCCGATGTGAGGGAACAGATGTGAGTTCATGTGTTTCATCCATGAGTAGCAATGGGGGAATTGCGCTTTCCCGACTCTCCGGCGGATGTCCTTGGCCGGTGACCGCAAATCGGGAAATTGGATCCTATCCTAGTACAACGTTTGAGCGACGGTTTAATGAAGGGGTTATTAGCTCATAACCAGTGTGAGTGACGTCACACGAGCGTCGACGCCCGTGCTGCGGTAACAAGTTTGAAGGTGTTCGAAGTGATTGGTGAAATGTCCTACAGAGACCTTCAGATAAGTCCTACTTATGACAGCTATTAACACGCATAAAAAAGCCCGTTTCAGCCAAAACTGAAACGGGCTTCTTCCCGCATCAACGACCGGTTATTTCAGGTCGTTGAAATGGTCTCGCAGGAATTCGTAAAAGCGGAACGCTTGAAACGATCTCCATACGAGGCTCAGCGTACGCAGCAACAGCTTCATACGTTTTGGCCTCCAGGTCGGGGGCCAAACCTCCAGCGCACTTACCGGATCATGTGTGCCTTCGGACAGGCAGGTCAGTGCTGTCCGTGAGGCGGCCGGTTGTGATCCCTCCGAGCCATCATTCCGGCACGGGTGCAAAACCGTGTCGAAGGGCATGAAGCCGTTATGGTTCCAGCCAAACCTCACGTATGCACTGTCGAGTGAGCGTCCGCATACTAACCTGTCTTATGACGGGATTTTGAGGATCCTGGATAAAGACCTGACAAGTTTTGTAATTCGTTATTTCTGTCAGCATGATTTGGTCTTCTGAACGCCCGTCAAGACTGCCCTCGGCTTGACATAACATCATTCAATACGTTGCAAAATAACGTTGCAACGAAAGCCAAAGGCAAATAGTATTCCGCTACGTCAGTGCTGTCCGTGAGATGCATCAAGCCCCAGCCGCAAACTGAGGCTTGTCGAAAAAAACCGCCCCGCAAAGGCGGTTTTTTTTCGCCCATCGTTTGGCCCTCGACAGCGATCCTATTTCTCGGTCATCGACGGCAACGCGGCATCCACCAACTCGATCCAGTGCCTGACCGGCGTGCGCCCCGCACCGTCGAGGTGGACCTGGCAGCCGATATTGGCGGTGGCGATTACATCCGGATGGCCGCTCTCCAGGGCATTGAGTTTCTGGTCGCGCAACTGCCGGGCCAGTGTTGGCTGGGTCAGTGAGTAGGTGCCCGCCGAGCCACAGCACAGATGCGCGTCCGGCACAGTCGTGAGGTTGAAGCCCAGTCGATTCAGCACCGACTCCACCGCACTGCCTAGTTTCTGTGCGTGCTGCAGAGTGCAGGGGCAATGAAAGGCCAGGCGCTTATCAGCGTGGATGCCAAGGGATTCGAGCGATTCGTCGCGCAGCACCTCGACCAGGTCTTTTGCCAGCGTGCTGACGGCTTTGGCCTTGTCGGCATAAGCCGGATCGGCGCCTAGCAAATGCCCGTAATCCTTGATGAACGCACCACAACCGCTGGCGGTCTGCACGATCGCCTCGGCGCCCTGTTCGATGGCCGGCCACCACGCATCAATGTTGTGGCGGGCGCGGTCAAGTCCGGTAGCCTGAGCGTCGAGGTGATAATCCACCGCGCCGCAACAGCCAGCCTCGCGGACCGGGATCACGCTGATACCCAGACGATCCAGCACCCGTGCCGCTGCCGCATTGGTATTGGGTGACAAACCCGGCTGTACGCAACCCTCCAGCATCAGCACTTGCCTTGCATGGCGGATGACAGGATGTGATGCAGGCATCACCGCGTTGCCTGGCAATTTGTCTTGCAAGGCATCGGGCAGTAGCGCCCGGAACATCTGACCGCCAGTGACCAACCCTTTGAACAGCTGTGGATTGGGCACTACGATTCGAAGCCCTTCGCGCAACAGACGCTGCCCAAACGGGCGCGGGACGGCGGCGTCCACCACCGCTCGGCCGATGTCGAGCAAGTTGTGATAGTCCACGCCGGAAGGGCAGGTGGTTTCACAGTTGCGGCACGACAGACAACGATCCAGGTGTTGCTGGGTTTTCACCGTGACGTCGTTGCCTTCGAGCACCTGCTTGATCAAATAGATTCGCCCGCGCGGGCCGTCCAGTTCATCGCCGAGCAATAGATAAGTCGGGCAGGTCGCATTGCAGAATCCGCAATGAACGCACGTGCGGAGGATGCTTTCGGCTTCTTCGGCGCGGGGCAGTTGCCGGGCTTGCGGGCTGAGGGTGGTCTGCATGGCTCAAAGCTCCGCGTACAGACGCCCGGGGTTGAAAATGCCCCTGGGGTCGAGTTGTCGCTTGAGTTGGCGGTGATAGTGCAGCAGGGCGGGCGCCAGAGGATGGAACGGTTCGTCGATCAGGCCGTGGCTGTAGCAGGTTGCATGCCCGCCGACGTCGCCAACCGCTTTGCGAATGGATGCGGCTTCAGCTGTGGACTTGAGCCAGCGTTGAGCACCGCCCCAGTCGAGCCACTGCTCGCCAGGCAGGTTCAACAGCGGCGTGTTCAGCGGCACGGACAGACGCCAAAGCGGTTGGTCTTCATCGAAAAAGCCCAGGCGTTGCTCGTTGAGATCGGCCCAGAATGAATTGTCGACCAGTTCGCCGCCGAGGCGATCATGGGCGGCCGCTACTGAACCTTCGCCACCCTCAAGACGCAGAAACAATTGCCGGCCATCGTGACACGCAGCACTGATCGGCAAAGGCTGCTGGCCCCATTCGGCCAGGCGCAGCAGTGCTTGTTCGCCGGTCATTTCCAGGCTGAGGCTCAGGCACGTTCGTGGCTTGGGCAGCACCTTGAGCGAGACCTCGGTGATGACTCCCAGCGAGCCGTAACTGCCGGCCATCAGGCGCGACAGATCGTAGCCGGCAACGTTCTTCATGACTTCGCCGCCGAAACGCAGGTGTTTGCCATGACCGGTGATGATCCGCGTGCCCAGTACGAAATCGCGCACCGAACCCGACCAGGGCCGACGCGGTCCGGACAGGCCGGTGGCGATCATACCGCCGACCGTGGCGTCGTCGGCGAAGGCGGGTGGTTCGCATGCCAGCATCTGTTGCGCGGCGTCCAGCACGGCCAGCAATTCTGCCAGTGGAGTGCCGCAGCGCGCGGTGATCACCAGTTCGGTCGGATCGTAGCTGACAATGCCGCGATGGGTGCGGGTGTCGAGTATTTCCCCTCCGACGATGCGTCCGAGAAACGCCTTGCTGTTCGCCCCCTGGATGCGCAGCGGCGTAGCGTTTTCGAGTGCCCGGTTGACCTGTTCGAGCAGCGCGGCGCTGTCATCGAAATCCTTGGTGTCACCCATCAGAACCGCTCCAGCTCGGGGAAGGGCAATTGCCCGTGATGCACGTGCAGCGCACCGAATTCGGCGCAGCGGTGCAAGGTCGGAATGTTTTTGCCCGGATTGAGCAGGCCGCCGGGATCGAACGCTGCTTTCACGGCGTGGAAAAGGGTCAGCTCATCGCTGTTGAATTGCGCGCACATCTGATTGATTTTTTCCCGGCCCACGCCGTGTTCGCCGGTGATGCTGCCGCCGACCCTCACACACAGTTCGAGGATCTTGCCGCCCAGCGATTCGGCGCGATCCAGTTCGCCGGGCCGGTTGGCGTCGAACAGAATCAGTGGATGCATGTTGCCGTCGCCGGCGTGGAATACGTTGGCGACCCGCAAGCCATATTCGGCTGAAAGCTGCGCAATCGCGTGCAGTACAGCGGGAAGCTCGCGGCGCGGGATGGTGCCGTCCATGCAGTAGTAATCCGGCGACAGCCGACCCACGGCGGGAAAGGCATTCTTGCGCCCGGCCCAGAATCGCACGCGCTCGGCTTCATCCCGGGCCTGGCGCAGTTCGGTGGCACCGGCCCGTTCCAGCACCTGGCGAACCCGATTGCAGTCGTCGTGGACGTCCGCTTCGACACCATCAAGTTCACACAGCAAAATGGCCTCGGCGTCCACCGGATAGCCGGCTTGGATGAAGTCTTCGGCGGCGCGGATCGCCAGGTTATCCATCATTTCCAGTCCGCCGGGGATGATGCCGGCCGCGATGATGTCGGCCACGGCGCGGCCAGCCTTTTCCACGGAATCGAACGCCGCCAGCAGCACTTTCGCGGTCTGGGGTTTTGGCAGCAGTTTGACCGTGACTTCGGTGATTACCCCGAGCAAGCCTTCAGAACCCGTGAACAGCGCCAGCAAGTCGAAGCCTGGGAAGTCCAAGGCTTCCGAGCCCAGCGTGAGGCGTTCGCCCTCGACAGTGAGAATCTCTACCTTGAGCAGGTTGTGCACGGTCAGGCCGTACTTGAGGCAATGCACGCCGCCGGCGTTTTCCGCCACATTGCCGCCGATGGAGCAAGCGATTTGCGAGGACGGGTCGGGCGCGTAATACAGACCGAATGGCGCTGCCGCCTGGGAAATGGCCAGGTTGCGCACGCCGGGTTGAACCCGTGCGGTGCGTGCTTCCGGGTCAATCTGCAGGATATTGTTGAAGCGCGCCATCACCAGCAACACACCTTTTTCCAGCGGCAGTGCACCGCCGGACAGTCCGGTGCCGGCGCCCCGGGCGACTACCGGCACCCGCCGTTCGTGGCAGATTCGCAACACGCCCTGAACTTCATCGATGTGCCGGGGCAGAACCACCAGCAGCGGGGTGGTGCGATAGGCCGAGAGACCGTCGCACTCGTAGGGTTTGAGTTCTTCGTGCTGATGAAGGACTTCCAGGGCCGGCCACTGACGCTGCAAGGCTTGCAGGAGCGCGCCCTTGTCGACATCGGGCAAGACGCCGTCGACCTGTTCGTCGTAGAGAATGTTCATGATCGGTGGACGACCCTCCGTTGTCGTTATTCGAGGCCGGGTGCCGCTCTTGCATCATTGGGCCGCCGACACCGAGAAGTAAAGCGTAGCGGTCTGTGGCCCGATGTCCCGTTCGCTCCTGTAATATGCGAACACCTCATCTCAACGAGCCTGGAAATTGGACTCTCACTCGATTCTGGCGTTTACCCTGGTTGCGGCGATTGCCATCGCCAGCCCGGGCCCAGCGACGCTGATGGCGATCAACAACAGCCTGGCCCATGGTCAGCGCAGCGCGATCTGGTCGTCCCTTGGCAATGCCAGCGGTCTGTTTTGTCTGTCGGCCGCTGCCATGTTGGGGTTGGGGGCGTTGCTGGCCAGTTCTGAAATGCTGTTCAACGCGGTGAAAATCATCGGCGCCGGTTATCTGTTCTATCTCGGGATCCGGCAGTTGCTCAAAAAAGGCCCGATGCTCCCGGAGGGTTTTCAGGATGACTCGAAGAAGCTCCGGCCGACGCGTTTCAGACTGTTCAAATCTGCGTACCTGACGGCGGTAACCAATCCCAAGGCTACGATGTTCTTCACCGCGCTGTTTCCGCAGTTCATTGATCAGGGCGCAACCCTACTCCCGCAATTCCTGATCCTGACGTCGATTTTCATGGCCTTGTCGGTGACATCTCTGACGCTCTACGCCGCACTCGCTTCCCGTGCCAAGGGCGTGCTGACCCGGCCCGCGCTGTCTCGTTGGGTCAGCCGGGTGGTGGGAACCACCTTCATCGGTTTTGGCGCGGCGATTCTGACGATGCGTCGGCAGGTTGCCTGAGTGGCGAGGATGGCACCGGGAATTACTGACCAATCCAACGCCTGATAGCTAACCGCCCAGGCGTTGGTCGTCTTTAGCCTGGACTCAACCCAGATCGCTTGCCTGATGCCGCTCCGGAACCTGGCTCGCTTCATCACCCCACGTCCGGTTGACGCGCTGGCCACGAATCACCGCAGGCCGTTCAGCAATCGCTTGCGCCCAGCGCTGCACGTGGGTGTATTCGTGAGCGGAAAGAAACTCGGCGGCAGAGTAGACGTTGTTGCGCACCAGTTGCCCGTACCACGGCCAGACCGCGATGTCGGCGATGGTGTAGTCGTTGCCGGCAAGGTAGGGGCTTTCGCTCAGGCGGCGATCGAGTACATCCAGCTGACGCTTGGTTTCCATGGTGAAACGATTGATCGGGTACTCGAGCTTTTCCGGCGCATACGCATAGAAATGCCCGAATCCACCGCCCAGATAAGGCGCAGCGCCCATTTGCCAGAACAGCCAGTTCAGGGTTTCGGTGCGTCCCGCCAGGTCGGTGGGCAGAAAGGCGCCAAATTTTTCCGCCAGATAGAGCAGGATCGAGCCGGATTCGAATACGCGAATGGCGGGTTCTACACTGCGATCCAGCAGCGCTGGAATTTTCGAATTGGGGTTGATCTCGACAAAGCCGCTGGAGAACTGGTCCCCCTCGTTGATGCGGATCAGCCAGGCGTCGTATTCGGCGCCGGAATGTCCGAGCGCCAGCAACTCTTCAAGCAGAATGGTCACTTTCACGCCGTTGGGCGTGGCCAGCGAATACAGTTGCAACGGGTGCTCGCCAACCGGCAGCGTCTTGTCGTGGGTCGGTCCGGCAATAGGGCGATTGATGCTGGCGAACTGGCCGCCGGACGGCGCGATGTGTTTCCAGACCTTGGGTGGTGCGTAAGACGTATTGCTCATGAAACGGACCTCATCGGTTGTATGCCGGAATGACATGAGCCGCCCAGGGAGGGTGTCGGGCTCTTGTCGAACAGGACACCATAGAAGGGCGTTTGAATGCCACTGGTGATTCGCTGAAATGGTTTGGGTGAAAGACAAGCCCGGCGGATGTCGGGCTTTTGTCATTCAGGGCGTCTCATGTGGCCGCTTCTTCTATATAGAAGAGTGTTGTTTGTCGGTGATAAGGCTATTGAGAGAATCTGTGCGCAGTTGCGCCGGACTCACGCCGAGGCGCTGTTTGAAGGCTGTGGTCATATGCGCCTGCGAGGCGAAACCGCAGGCGAGGGCGATCTGCGAGAGGCTGGCCGTTGTATCGCGCATCGACGCTCGGGCTTTGGCCAGTCGTCTGTCGATCAGGTAGCTGTGGGGACTTTTGCCGGTCACCTGCTTGAACGCGCGCATGAAATAACCTTCGGACAAGTTCAGCAATTGCGCCATCGTTGAAACGCTCAGCGGGCCGCCGAGGCCGGCGTCGATGAATTCATCCAGCAGTCGCATTCGGCTGCCGGTGATTGAGCTTTGATGCGTTACGGTCGCATGGCCCTCAACCCGTTCGGCCAGGTTGAGCGCCCAGCTTTCCCAGTCATCATCCAGTGAAGTTTTCAGCAATGCACTGCGCATACGCGACGCGAGGTGAATGGCCTGCGGGTCGATACGATTGTTGAACGCCCGGTCACCCGCCAGTGCCGTGCCGTCTGTGCGTATCACCCGCAGATACTCACCGCCCTTGGGCGACTCGGACAGCACGTCACAACCAGCGGGAACAAACGCCAGACCATTGGGCATCGCATCGAAGGGGCGTATTCGGTCAGTACCAATGGCGTGTACGCCGCGCTGGCTGTCGAAGGCAAAGCCAATCGCTGACTGGGTCGCCACGTACCGCGCTGAATAGGCTGCGCCTGGTAGCAACTCGATCGCCCACGGACCGGCCTCGACACGACGTATCGGCTCTGCGACGGTTAGGGGGTGGCTCCGGTTTCGATGGCTCATGAACGCCATAGTAGTGAAGGAAGTGCATAAAAGTCAGGTCGGTTTTTTGAAAGCCGACGTGGTGCGTCCGTGCCTAGACTGGGCCAAAGTCCAAGGAGCCACTTATATGCACGCATTCACTCGCGACGACATTGAAAACGCTGCCCGCCAGGTTTATCAGGTGATGCCGCCTACCGCCCAATACCGTTGGCCGCTGCTGGCCGAGCGGTTGGGCTGCACTGTTTGGGTCAAGCATGAAAACCACACGCCGACCGGCGCCTTCAAGGTGCGCGGCGGTATTACCTTTATGCATTGGCTGCGTCGTGAGCATCCGACTGTCAAAGGCATTGTCTCTGCGACTCGCGGCAATCACGGTCAGAGTCTGGCGCTTGCAGCCCGGGCTGTGGGCTTGAAAGCGTTGATCGTGGTGCCACAGGGCAATTCGCTGGAAAAGAACAACGCCATGCGCGGCTTTGGTGGTGAAGTGGTTGAATGCGGGCGCGATTTTGACGAAGCGCGTGAGGAGGCGGCGCGCCTGGCGCAGGAGCATGACCTTTTTCTGGTGCCTCCGTTTCACGTTGAACTGGTCAAGGGCGTGGCGACCTATGCGCTGGAGTTGTTCGGCGCGGCGCCGGATCTGGATACCGTTTACGTGCCCATCGGTTGCGGATCGGGGATCTGTGGTGTGATCGCTGCTCGCGATGCGCTAGGACTGAATACTGAAGTGGTGGGGGTTGTTTCGACGGAGGCCGCAGCCGCCAAGCTGTCGTTCGAAGCGAACGTGATCTGCGAAACCGCATCGGCGAATACCTTTGCCGATGGCTTGGCCGTACGCAAACCGGTTGTGCAGGCGTTCGACATCTATAAGGAAGGGGCGGCGAGGGTAGTCTCGGTCAGCGAAGGCGAGATTGCCGAAGCCATGCGCGTCTATTACACCGATACCCATAACCTTGCAGAGGGCGCAGGTGCCTCTGCGTTGGCTGCGTTGATGCAGGAGCGGGGAAGGATGGAGGGGAAAAAGGTCGGGGTAATACTGTCCGGGGGGAATATTGACCGGTCGGTGTATGCGAAGGTGATTGGCTGATTGGCTGGCGGGCTCGGCATTGAGTGATGGCGGTAGCCGATAGGCGACTGCTGGGCAATATAGTGCGCAGTTGCAGCGTCCCGTCTATATAGAAGCGGCTTTTTCCCTTCTCTTGATAGAAAACTCAAATTAAGGGTTGACGGCAGATTCTGAGTCTCTATAATTCGCCCCACTTCCGGCGCAGTCGAAACGGAAAACTCCTTGAGATTCAATGAGTTAAGTAGGTTTCGGGCGTGGGTCGCTTCAGTTCATCGAAGCCTGGAAGGAGTTGGAAATGCCGGTTCTTTTGGCGCTTTCAACGGTTCGATCTTCTCGGTCGAAAGCGGAGAAAAAGAGGTGTTGACAGCAGCGTGTAACGCTGTAGAATTCGCCTCCCGCTAACGAGAGATCGGAAGCGCAAGTGGTTGAAGTTGTTGAAGAAATCTTCGAAAACTTCTGAAAATAATCACTTGACAGCAAATGAGGCTGCTGTAGAATGCGCGCCTCGGTTGAGACGAAAGATCTTAACCAACCGCTCTTTAACAACTGAATCAAGCAATTCGTGTGGGTGCTTGTGGAGTCAGACTGATAGTCAACAAGATTATCAGCATCACAAGTTACTCCGCGAGAAATCAAAGATGTAACCAACGATTGCTGAGCCAAGTTTAGGGTTTTCTCAAAACCCAAAGATGTTTGAACTGAAGAGTTTGATCATGGCTCAGATTGAACGCTGGCGGCAGGCCTAACACATGCAAGTCGAGCGGATGAAAGGAGCTTGCTCCTGGATTCAGCGGCGGACGGGTGAGTAATGCCTAGGAATCTGCCTGGTAGTGGGGGACAACGTTTCGAAAGGAACGCTAATACCGCATACGTCCTACGGGAGAAAGCAGGGGACCTTCGGGCCTTGCGCTATCAGATGAGCCTAGGTCGGATTAGCTAGTTGGTGAGGTAATGGCTCACCAAGGCGACGATCCGTAACTGGTCTGAGAGGATGATCAGTCACACTGGAACTGAGACACGGTCCAGACTCCTACGGGAGGCAGCAGTGGGGAATATTGGACAATGGGCGAAAGCCTGATCCAGCCATGCCGCGTGTGTGAAGAAGGTCTTCGGATTGTAAAGCACTTTAAGTTGGGAGGAAGGGTTGTAGATTAATACTCTGCAATTTTGACGTTACCGACAGAATAAGCACCGGCTAACTCTGTGCCAGCAGCCGCGGTAATACAGAGGGTGCAAGCGTTAATCGGAATTACTGGGCGTAAAGCGCGCGTAGGTGGTTCGTTAAGTTGGATGTGAAATCCCCGGGCTCAACCTGGGAACTGCATCCAAAACTGGCGAGCTAGAGTATGGTAGAGGGTGGTGGAATTTCCTGTGTAGCGGTGAAATGCGTAGATATAGGAAGGAACACCAGTGGCGAAGGCGACCACCTGGACTGATACTGACACTGAGGTGCGAAAGCGTGGGGAGCAAACAGGATTAGATACCCTGGTAGTCCACGCCGTAAACGATGTCAACTAGCCGTTGGGAGCCTTGAGCTCTTAGTGGCGCAGCTAACGCATTAAGTTGACCGCCTGGGGAGTACGGCCGCAAGGTTAAAACTCAAATGAATTGACGGGGGCCCGCACAAGCGGTGGAGCATGTGGTTTAATTCGAAGCAACGCGAAGAACCTTACCAGGCCTTGACATCCAATGAACTTTCCAGAGATGGATTGGTGCCTTCGGGAACATTGAGACAGGTGCTGCATGGCTGTCGTCAGCTCGTGTCGTGAGATGTTGGGTTAAGTCCCGTAACGAGCGCAACCCTTGTCCTTAGTTACCAGCACGTTATGGTGGGCACTCTAAGGAGACTGCCGGTGACAAACCGGAGGAAGGTGGGGATGACGTCAAGTCATCATGGCCCTTACGGCCTGGGCTACACACGTGCTACAATGGTCGGTACAAAGGGTTGCCAAGCCGCGAGGTGGAGCTAATCCCATAAAACCGATCGTAGTCCGGATCGCAGTCTGCAACTCGACTGCGTGAAGTCGGAATCGCTAGTAATCGCGAATCAGAATGTCGCGGTGAATACGTTCCCGGGCCTTGTACACACCGCCCGTCACACCATGGGAGTGGGTTGCACCAGAAGTAGCTAGTCTAACCTTCGGGAGGACGGTTACCACGGTGTGATTCATGACTGGGGTGAAGTCGTAACAAGGTAGCCGTAGGGGAACCTGCGGCTGGATCACCTCCTTAATCGACGACATCAGCTGCTCCATAAGTTCCCACACGAATTGCTTGATTCATTGAAGAAGACGAAAGAAGCAGCCCGAAATTGGGTCTGTAGCTCAGTTGGTTAGAGCGCACCCCTGATAAGGGTGAGGTCGGCAGTTCGAATCTGCCCAGACCCACCAATTTTGTGTGGGAAACGCCTGTAGAAATACGGGGCCATAGCTCAGCTGGGAGAGCGCCTGCCTTGCACGCAGGAGGTCAGCGGTTCGATCCCGCTTGGCTCCACCACTACTGCTTCTGAAGTAAGAGCTTAGAAATGAGCATTCCATCGTGTTGATGGTGAATGTTGATTTCTAGTCTTTGACTAGTTCGTTCTTTAAAAATTTGGGTATGTGATAGAAAGATAGACTGATGGCCACTTTCACTGGTGGTGATCAGGCTAAGGTAAAATTTGTGAGTTCTCTTAGTTGAGAAATTCGAATTTTCGGCGAATGTCGTCTTCACAGTATAACCAGATTGCTTGGGGTTATATGGTCAAGTGAAGAAGCGCATACGGTGGATGCCTTGGCAGTCAGAGGCGATGAAAGACGTGGTAGCCTGCGAAAAGCTTCGGGGAGTCGGCAAACAGACTTTGATCCGGAGATGTCTGAATGGGGGAACCCAGCCATCATAAGATGGTTATCTTGTACTGAATACATAGGTGCAAGAGGCGAACCAGGGGAACTGAAACATCTAAGTACCCTGAGGAAAAGAAATCAACCGAGATTCCCTTAGTAGTGGCGAGCGAACGGGGACTAGCCCTTAAGTGGCTTTGAGATTAGCGGAACGCTCTGGAAAGTGCGGCCATAGTGGGTGATAGCCCTGTACGCGAAAATCTCTTAGTCATGAAATCGAGTAGGACGGAGCACGAGAAACTTTGTCTGAATATGGGGGGACCATCCTCCAAGGCTAAATACTACTGACTGACCGATAGTGAACTAGTACCGTGAGGGAAAGGCGAAAAGAACCCCGGAGAGGGGAGTGAAATAGATCCTGAAACCGTATGCGTACAAGCAGTGGGAGCAGACTTTGTTCTGTGACTGCGTACCTTTTGTATAATGGGTCAGCGACTTATTTTCAGTGGCGAGCTTAACCGAATAGGGGAGGCGTAGCGAAAGCGAGTCTTAATAGGGCGTCTAGTCGCTGGGAATAGACCCGAAACCGGGCGATCTATCCATGGGCAGGTTGAAGGTTAGGTAACACTGACTGGAGGACCGAACCGACTACCGTTGAAAAGTTAGCGGATGACCTGTGGATCGGAGTGAAAGGCTAATCAAGCTCGGAGATAGCTGGTTCTCCTCGAAAGCTATTTAGGTAGCGCCTCATGTATCACTGTAGGGGGTAGAGCACTGTTTCGGCTAGGGGGTCATCCCGACTTACCAAACCGATGCAAACTCCGAATACCTACAAGTGCCGAGCATGGGAGACACACGGCGGGTGCTAACGTCCGTCGTGAAAAGGGAAACAACCCAGACCGTCAGCTAAGGTCCCAAAGTTATGGTTAAGTGGGAAACGATGTGGGAAGGCTTAGACAGCTAGGAGGTTGGCTTAGAAGCAGCCACCCTTTAAAGAAAGCGTAATAGCTCACTAGTCGAGTCGGCCTGCGCGGAAGATGTAACGGGGCTCAAACCATACACCGAAGCTACGGGTATCACGTAAGTGATGCGGTAGAGGAGCGTTCTGTAAGCCTGTGAAGGTGAGTTGAGAAGCTTGCTGGAGGTATCAGAAGTGCGAATGCTGACATGAGTAACGACAATGGGTGTGAAAAACACCCACGCCGAAAGACCAAGGTTTCCTGCGCAACGTTAATCGACGCAGGGTTAGTCGGTCCCTAAGGCGAGGCTGAAAAGCGTAGTCGATGGAAAACAGGTTAATATTCCTGTACTTCTGGTTATTGCGATGGAGGGACGGAGAAGGCTAGGCCAGCTTGGCGTTGGTTGTCCAAGTTTAAGGTGGTAGGCTGAAATCTTAGGTAAATCCGGGGTTTCAAGGCCGAGAGCTGATGACGAGTTGCCTTTAGGCGACGAAGTGGTTGATGCCATGCTTCCAAGAAAAGCTTCTAAGCTTCAGATAACCAGGAACCGTACCCCAAACCGACACAGGTGGTTGGGTAGAGAATACCAAGGCGCTTGAGAGAACTCGGGTGAAGGAACTAGGCAAAATGGCACCGTAACTTCGGGAGAAGGTGCGCCGGTGAGGGTGAAGCACTTGCTGCGTAAGCCCACGCCGGTCGAAGATACCAGGCCGCTGCGACTGTTTATTAAAAACACAGCACTCTGCAAACACGAAAGTGGACGTATAGGGTGTGACGCCTGCCCGGTGCCGGAAGGTTAATTGATGGGGTTAGCTAACGCGAAGCTCTTGATCGAAGCCCCGGTAAACGGCGGCCGTAACTATAACGGTCCTAAGGTAGCGAAATTCCTTGTCGGGTAAGTTCCGACCTGCACGAATGGCGTAACGATGGCGGCGCTGTCTCCACCCGAGACTCAGTGAAATTGAAATCGCTGTGAAGATGCAGTGTATCCGCGGCTAGACGGAAAGACCCCGTGAACCTTTACTATAGCTTTGCACTGGACTTTGAATTTGCTTGTGTAGGATAGGTGGGAGGCTTTGAAGCGTGGACGCCAGTTCGCGTGGAGCCATCCTTGAAATACCACCCTGGCAACTTTGAGGTTCTAACTCAGGTCCGTTATCCGGATCGAGGACAGTGTATGGTGGGTAGTTTGACTGGGGCGGTCTCCTCCTAAAGAGTAACGGAGGAGTACGAAGGTGCGCTCAGACCGGTCGGAAATCGGTCGTAGAGTATAAAGGCAAAAGCGCGCTTGACTGCGAGACAGACACGTCGAGCAGGTACGAAAGTAGGTCTTAGTGATCCGGTGGTTCTGTATGGAAGGGCCATCGCTCAACGGATAAAAGGTACTCCGGGGATAACAGGCTGATACCGCCCAAGAGTTCATATCGACGGCGGTGTTTGGCACCTCGATGTCGGCTCATCACATCCTGGGGCTGAAGCCGGTCCCAAGGGTATGGCTGTTCGCCATTTAAAGTGGTACGCGAGCTGGGTTTAGAACGTCGTGAGACAGTTCGGTCCCTATCTGCCGTGGACGTTTGAGATTTGAGAGGGGCTGCTCCTAGTACGAGAGGACCGGAGTGGACGAACCTCTGGTGTTCCGGTTGTCACGCCAGTGGCATTGCCGGGTAGCTATGTTCGGGAAAGATAACCGCTGAAAGCATCTAAGCGGGAAACTTGCCTCAAGATGAGATCTCACTGGAACCTTGAGTTCCCTGAAGGGCCGTCGAAGACTACGACGTTGATAGGTTGGGTGTGTAAGCGCTGTGAGGCGTTGAGCTAACCAATACTAATTGCCCGTGAGGCTTGACCATATAACACCCAAGCAATCTGTAGACTCGAAAGAGACCAGATTGCGGTGTGTGAAGACGAAGATGAACCGAAAGTTCGACGCTCACAAAACACCTAGCTGTCACATACCCAATTTGCTGAAGCGAGGCCATCCGGTCACGACTCAGTACCCGAATTTCTTGACGACCATAGAGCGTTGGAACCACCTGATCCCATCCCGAACTCAGAAGTGAAACGATGCATCGCCGATGGTAGTGTGGGGTTTCCCCATGTGAGAGTAGGTCATCGTCAAGATTAAATTCCGAAACCCCAATTGCGAAAGCAGTTGGGGTTTTGTTTTGCCCGCAGGAAAGTTCTTACAGCATTCGGATATCGAAAAAGCCCACGATGAACTGCACGCCAAAGACGTACAACCCGAAGATGAAAACGGAAATCCGTTGACGCGCGAACACCTGCAGTCGCCTTCCGGTACGCGCATCATCTGGCTGCCAAAACACTTCGGACACTTCTCGATCAAGATTCTTGAAGAGCGTTCGCTGAAGGCGTTCATCGCCGATAGCTTTTCTTCTTGTGAATTGCCCTGACTACCCCTTATAAGAGCAACCTTCATTTCCGAAAGTAAGGGTGCACGCATGAGCAATGCCTGGAACGAGGGATATTTCACGGACGAAGGCTATACCTATGGGTATAGCCGGGAAATCAATCCGGTTTTCCAGCGTTATTGTTTGTTGTTGCGCGGTTTTGCCACGCTCGAAAGCACCGATGGTTATCACTGCGAACTGGGTTTTGGCCAGGGTGTTTCGATCAATATCCATGCCGCCGGCAATCCGGGATCCTACGTTGGCACAGACTTTCACCCAGGTCAGGCGGCCCATGCCATCGGGCTGGCGAGCGACTGGGGTAGCGATGCGCGGTTGTATGACGATAGTTTCGAACAGTTGCTGGCACGCAACGATCTGCCGCAATTCGACAGCATCAGCCTGCATGGCATCTGGACTTGGGTCAGCCGTGACAACCACAAGCTGATCGTCGAGTTCACTCGCCGTCATCTCAAGCCGGGCGGCCTGCTGTTTATCAGTTACAACTGCCTCCCGGGGTGGTCGCCATTGGCGCCACTGCGCAATCTGTTCAGCCTGCATGACCGATTTTCCTCCCAGGCGTCTGTACGCCCGGATCAGCGTATCGATGCTGCGTTGCAATTTTCCGAAGCGCTTTTGGCGGCGAACCCCAAATATGCCAACTCGGCGCCGGGGCTGGATGCCAAGCTGCAGAGCATCAAAGGCCAGAATCGTCAGTACGTCGCCCATGAGTATTTCAACCGTGACTGGAATTGCATGTATTTCACTGACGTGGTCGATGCGCTGTCACCCGCCAAGCTCGACTATGCCACGACAGCTGTACCGGTGGACTCGGTGGATCCGCTCAACCTGAGCGCCGAAGGCATGGACTTTCTGGAGGGCATCGAGCATCCGATCATGCGCGAGCAGGCGCGCGATTACTTCGTCAACCAGAGCTTCCGTCGGGATCTGTACATTCGGGGCGCCAACAGACTGTCCGCCTCAGAGCATCGCGAGCGCATGCTCAGTACACGCTTTGCCCTGTTGCAGGCAGCAGGCAGCGTACCGGACACGGTCACCGGTCCGGCAGGTGCCGCCACACTGCAGCCGGAAATCTACCGCCCGGTTCTCGAAGCGCTGGCGGACGGGGACTATGCACCAAAGAGCCTCCGTCATTTGCTGGATCTTGTGCCCTCGTTGCCTTATGGCGACATGGAGCAAGCCATCAACGTATTGATCGGCATGGGGGCCGTGGCGCCATGCCAGAGCGAGGCGGCCGAGAAGCTCGTTCAGGCGCGGTGCAATTCGCTCAACCTGCAACTGTGCAAGCGTTCGTTGTACGGTCCCAAAGTCCAGGTTCTGGTCAGCCCTGTCACCGGTGGCGGATTGGTCGTCAGCCGCATCCAGCAGTTGTTCCTGATCTCGATCAAACAGGGCAAAAAGCATCCGGCTGAATGGGCACAACTGGCGTGGGGCATCATCGGTGGACAGGGCGAAGGCCTTCTCAAGGATGGCAGGGCGTTGACCACTGCCGAAGAAAACCTTGCCGAACTCACCGAGCAAGCCGAGGCGTTTGCCGAGGGTTTGCTGGTCATTCTCAAAGCGTTGAAAGTCGCCTGATTGTGATCCGGGCGGGGCAGAGCGCCGACGCGCAGTTTTCCTCCGCCCGCGTGCGAACCTGTTCAGGACTGGCCCTGCTGTGGTGCGATCTCTGTTCCCGCAGGAGGGCCATGCGGGTCATTTCGAATTCTTGCGCAAAATCGAAAAGTTCAACGCCGCCGCAACGCACAGCCATGCCAGGTAAGGAAACAGAATCAGTCCGGTGATGAGATCCAGCCGCAAGGCCAGCACCACCATCAGCACGACCACCAGCCACAGCAACGCGAGTATCACCATCGCAGCAAACATGCGTTGTGCGCCAAAAAATACTGGCGTCCACAAAGTGTTCAGCGCGATCTGCGCCGCCCACAGCGCCAGCACCGTTTCACTCCCGGGAATCAGGGTCAATCGATAGCCGACCCAGGCCAGCAGCAGATAGATGATCGTCCAGGCCACCGGAAATGCCCAGTTGGGTGGGGTGAAGGCGGGTTTGGCGAGACCTTCGTACCAGGTGCCAGGCTTGAAGAAAATGCCAGTGCTGGCGGCGGCACCGCAGGCAATCAGAAAAATCACAAAATTCATCATGGGTCCTTTCCTTGTCTGAGCTCAGCGGTCGGGGGGGCGAGCAATGCTTGTGTGTGCAGTCTCAAGCTTCGACGCCAGGCGAGGCGAAAAGTCCGGTCGGACTCAGGTTTTTATCGGCCAGGCCGATCGCGAAGAGTTAACCCTGACCGCGACACTCTGTTGCTGCGCCCTTGATGGACTGCTTGTATCCTTGTGCCGCCAAGGAAATACGGTCGGTTTTATTGCCCTGGTCCAATGATAGCCGTGACGGAAACCGGACTTTCCAAAAGGTACTGATGTGAAGCGTGATACTCACCTCGTAATGCTCTTGCTGTTGGTTATCGGCTGTTCCCTGGCGTCGCTGACGATCTGGAAAGTGCTGGGCTCTCGGGATCAAGCACTTGATGAGGTCAACGTACACGGGCTGAACCTGACCCAGGCGCTCGAGACTTATTCCGAAGGCATTGTTCGGCAGAGCTCGTTGCTTCTGCTCGGACTCGTCGAACGTCTGGAAACCGAGGGTGGTGGCCCAGCGCAGATCGAACGGCTCAATACATTGATCAACCGGCAGCGACCGCTGATGCCGCAGATGAGTGGTATCACGATCTACGACAACAAAGGTCACTGGTTGCTGTCATCCAACCGGCCGATTCCTGTCGGTGCCAACAGTAGCGACCGTGCCTATTTCACTCATCACCGTGACGATCCGTCCCGCGAGCCCTTCATCGGCCCGCCGATTCGTAGTCGCTCGAATCAGGAATGGGTGATTACCATCAGCCGGCGTTTCAATGACGCTCGCGGGGAGTTTGCCGGTGTGGTGGCGGTCACCCTGGGGGTGGAAAACTTCCTGCGGCTGTTCGGGCAACTCGATGTGGGACAGGAGGGCGCGATCGGCTTGTCCTACACCGACGGCACGATGCTGGTTCGCTATCCCTTTCGCGAACAGGACATGGGGCGCAACTTCTCCAAGTCGCCGATCTATGCGAAATACCTGGTGGACCAATCGGTCGGCACGGCTTCCTTCACCTCAAGCCTTGACGGCGTCGAACGGCTCTACGCCTTTCGCAAGAGTGAAACGCTGCCGCTGGTCACCACGGTTGCGCTCGGCAAGCGCGAAGCCCTGGCGGCGTGGCGACTCGAAGCGCTTCTGTCGATCGGCGTGGTCGCCACGCTGCTGGGGCTTACCGGCGTCATCGGCTGGTTTCTGATTCTCGATATCCGTCGTCGGACCCAAGTGGAAGGTGAGCTGCGGGACACTCAACAGCAATTGCTCGGCACGAACCGGCAGCTGGAACTGTTGGCGATGAAGGATGCGCTGACCGGTCTGGCCAACCGGCGGTGTTTCGATCAGACCCTGGAGATGGAAGCACGTCGGGCGAAGCGTGACGGGACTTCATTGGCATTGCTGATGATCGATCTCGACTATTTCAAGCTGTTCAACGATTCCCAAGGGCATGTTGCCGGCGACGAATGTTTACGGCAGGTGGGCAGAGTCCTCGAGACCTGCGTGCGCAGGCCGTCGGATCTGGTGGCGCGCTACGGCGGGGAAGAGATGGCGGTCATCATGCCCGATACCGACAGTGACGGTGCGGCGGTCGTGGCGCAACTGATCCTGGAACGGTTGGCGCACGAGCCCATCGCTCACCCGACCAGCCCCTTCGGTCGAGTGAGTGTGAGTATCGGGATGGCGGCGGCCTCGGGTTCGCAGCTGGACCGGGTACAAGGCCTGATCGAGGCGGCAGATCAGGCGCTTTATCTCGCCAAGGGGGCCGGACGGAACCAGGTTGCGAAGAGTGCAGTCAGTGACGGACTCCCGTCATCGCAGCCGGTCTGACCCTGCTTCCGTTCTGCCGCGGGATGGCGCAGTTGCTCCCGATCAGTGAGGAGCGCTTTATCGGATGCGGCAGATCAAATCGTTACTCCCTGTAGACCGGGTAATCCACATAGCCTTCGGCATGACCACCATACACCGTGGCCGGGTTCAGCGAATTCAGCGGCCAGCCGTTGGCGATGCGCGCGGGCAGATCCGGGTTGGCCATGAACGGGCGGCCGAATGCCACGAAGTCTGCCAGTCCGGATTCGAGCAACCGTGCCCCGGATTCTGCGTTGTAGCGCCCCGCGTAAATGATCGCGCCGCGGAAGGTGTCTCGCACCGCTCGACGGAAGGCTTCCGGCATCACGGGCGCATCGTCCCAGTCGGCCTCTGCGATGGACAGGTAAGCAATGCCGACATCTTGCAGCACCTTGATCGCTTCGATGTAAGTGGTGTGCGGATCTTCCTCGACCATGCCCAGATAAGTCCGCGCTTCATCGGTGGTAGTGAACAGCGGCGCAAAGCGCACACCGACTTTTTCCTTGCCGATGCACTCGGCGACCCCGGCCACCACTTCGCGCAGAAAGCGCAGGCGGTTATGCAACGAGCCGCCGTATTGATCGGTCCGCAGGTTGCTGTGGGCGGAGATGAACTGGTTCACCAGATAGCCATTGGCGCAGTGCAGTTCGATACCGTCGAAACCGGCGTCCATGGCATTGCGCGCCGCCTGGATGTACAGCTGAACCAGTTCCTGGACTTCCTCGGTGGTCAGTGCGCGAGGCGCAGACGGCGGTACCAGAGCGCCAATGCCCGGCGCAGTTTCGATGAACACGCTGACCCGGTCGGTGGCGACGGCAGAGGCCGACACCGGTGCATCGCCATTGGGCTGCAAGGCGGTGTGGGATACGCGACCGACGTGCCATAGCTGAGCGAAGATCACGCCGCCGCTGGCGTGGACGGCCTCGGTGACCTTGCGCCAACCGGCGATTTGTTCCGGGGAATGAATGCCCGGTGTCCAGGCGTAACCCTGTCCACGGGGTTCGATCTGGGTACCTTCGGTGACCAGCAAACCGGCACCGGCGCGTTGCTGGTAATACTCGGCCATCAATTCATTGGCGACATTCCCAGGCTGCGTGCTGCGTTGGCGGGTGAGGGGCGGCAGGACGATGCGGTTTTTCAGGGTGTGGCGGCCCAGGGTGGCGGGGGTGAAGAAACTGCTGTTGTTCATGGATATACCTTGTCCATGGTCTTATTAGACCAGTCGACTATTGCGCGAGCGAAAAAAGAACACCGTGCAACTCGCACACGGTGTCCGGATCAGTTGTTTCAATACTTAGTAAATGTCTCAGCCGAGCAGCTTCAAGAGTTTTTCGGCGACAGCCGCCGAGCTGGCGGGGTTCTGCCCGGTGACCAGTTTGCCATCCGTCACCACATGAACCTGCCAGTCAGCGACTTTGGAGTAGCGACCGCCAAGACGCTGAAATTCGTCTTCGATCAGGAAAGGCACGATATCCGTCAGACCGACCGCTGCTTCTTCGGAGTTAGTGAAACCCGTCACTTCGCGATGCTGGATCAGCGGTTTGCCGTCTGCGTCGACGACATGACGCAGCACCCCCGGCGCATGGCAGACGAAACCATGGGGCTTGTTGCTGCGGGCGAAGGCTTCGATCAGCGCAATCGAATGCTTGTCTTCGGCGAGGTCCCAGAGCGGGCCATGACCACCCGGGTAAAACACAGCATCGAAATCATCGGCGCTGACGTCGGCCAGACGTCCGGTGTTCGCCAGTGCCTGCTGGGCGGCGGGGTCGTGGCGGAAACGGTCGGTTTCCGCAGTTTGTGCGTCCGGCTCGTCGCTTTTCGGATCCAGCGGTGGCTGGCCGCCGGCGGGCGAAACCAGTGTGACGTCGGCGCCAGCGTCCTTGAAGGCGTAGTAGGGGGCTGCGAACTCTTCGAGCCAGAAGCCGGTTTTTTTGCCGGTGTTGCCAAGTTGATCGTGGGAAGTCAGAACCATCAAGATTTTCATAGAGCACCCTGGGTTGGTCAGGCGGCGTTCATGAGCAAGGGATTCGCACAGGATCGACACCGGGGAAAAGGTTTGTCGGAGCGCAGCATAGATTCCAATTAGACCAGTCGTCTAGTAATTTTTTGTCTGAAGCTTTTTCATGGACAGGTGTGGCAAACTCGCGTTCCTTTGAGTTAAACGACTGGTCTATTGCCTGGTAATTTGTGCCCCATGAAACCGACCTACGACGACACCCGCCAACATTTGCTCGACACCGGCCACCGGATGATGGCCGAGAAAGGCTTCACCAGTGTCGGCCTGAACGAGATCCTGCAGACCGCCGGTGTGCCCAAGGGCTCGTTCTATCACTACTTTAAATCCAAGGAACTGTACGGGCAGGCCTTGCTCGAGGATTACTTCGTCGACTACCTGGCCGACATGGAGCGACGTCTGACGCTGCCCGGCCTGAGCGCCCATGAACGGCTGATGGGTTACTGGCAAGGCTGGCAGGATCGCTGCACCCTGGAAGGTCACGGCGACGAATGTCTGGTGGTGAAACTCAGTGCCGAGGTGTCTGACCTGTCCGAAACCATGCGCCTGACCTTGCGTGATGGCGCCGAGCGAGTGGTGACGCGCATCACCGAGTGCATCGAACAGGGCCAGGTCGACCACAGCCTGCCTGAGGGGGATGCCCGGCAGTTGGCCGAAACCTTGTATCAGCTATGGCTGGGGGCCAGTCTGCTGAACAAACTGCAACGTACGGGGCAGTCGTTGAGTACGTCGATGGAGACCACGAAGCGCCTGCTGAGCGTGTGAGAAAGGAATGAGCGCAAGCGGTTGAGAGTCAGCTGCATAAGCGAATGGGAATAACTATCAAGTGCGCGACGATTGGTATACCATGCGCCGCGTTTTGCTGGCAGTTATCCCCTTCGTTCTGGCTTATCCGTAAGGTTTCCCCTCATGCGTCGAACTCTGCTGTCCATCTGTGTGTTGCAAGCGTTGTCTCCTTTCGCATGGGCCGAGCCCTCCGATTCAACAGCGTCAGCGCTGGAGCTGGATGCAACCGATGTGGTCGGTACCGCGGATTACGAAAGAGCGGACGGCCCGGTACAGGGATATCGCGCGACCCGTTCGGCCAGCGCCACCCGAACCGATACCTCGATCCATGAAACGCCACAGTCCATCAGTGTCGTCACCAGAGATGCGGTCGAAGACATCGGTGCCACGCGGCTGCAGGACGCACTGGATTACGCGGGCGGCGTCGGACGTGCCAACAATTTCGGCGGCCAGGGACTGACCACGTTCACCGTGCGCGGATTTACCACCGGCGAGTTCTACCGTAATGGTTTCCCGATCAATCGCGGGTATCCGAACATGCCGGATGCCAACACCGTCGAGCGTCTTGAGGTCCTGCGCGGGCCGGCGACCATGCTCTACGGCCGTGGCGATCCGGGCGGTACCTTCAATGTCGTTTCCAAACAACCGTTGCCCGAGCGCACGGTCACACTCGGCAGCCAGTTGAATGACCAAGGCATGCAGCGCGGTACCCTGGATGCTTCCGGCCCGCTCGATGAAGAGGGGCGTCTGGCCTATCGCCTGAATGTGGTGGGTGAGGGCGGCGATACGTTCCGCGATCACGTCGAAACCGAACGCTACGGCGTGACCCCTGTGCTGACCTGGCAAGCCAGCGATGACACCCGAGTGATCTTCGAGGGTGACTTCATGCGCAACAACCATCCGCTGGACCGGGGCGCGACGCGTTATCCCCGGCAGATCGGCACCGCCTCCCGCGACACCTTCTTCGGTGAACCGGACGCCGGCAAGTTGCACAACGACAACAACATGGCGCAATTGCGCTTTGAACATGTGCTCAATGATGACTGGACGCTCGGCGGTGGATTCCAGTGGCTCGACGGGACCTTGCAGGGCAATGCCATTGAAGCCAACGGCATCGCCGCCGACGGCCGGACCCTGGGACGAAACTTCAACTATCGCAAGCTGGAGTGGACGGACAAGGACACCCAACTCAACCTGACCGGTCACTTCTTCACCGGCGGACTGCAGCATACGTTGCTGACCGGTATCGAATACGAGGACTACGACTACCAGTCGATCATCCAGCGCTCCAGCGGCGCGGTGAGTGCCTATCCGATCGATATCTTCAATCCGGTCTATGGGCAGCCCCGTCCGGCACTGACGCGCACCCCGACCCACGACAAGGAAAATCTCAAGACCTACGCGGCGTTCGTACAGGATCAGGTGGCCCTGACCGAGCGCCTGAAAGTCCTGGCCGGCGCACGTTTCGAGCGCTTTGAACACGACTACGAAACCTACGTGCCCGGCGGCAAAAACTGGCAGGCCAGTGACAATGCCGTGACACCCCGCATCGGTGTGACCTACGACCTGACTGACACCCTCGCGGTCTACGCGGACACCGCGCGTTCCTTCAAACCCAATACCGGCGCAAGTCGGCAGGGTGGCGGCTTTGAACCGGAGAAAGGCAAATCCTGGGAGATGGGGATCAAATGGGAAGCGCTGGATCATCAGCTGAGTGTTGACGCGGCGATCTATCAGATTGAAAAGCGTAATGTCCTGACCACTGACCCGGTGGATTCGACTTTCAGCGTGGCTGCCGGGGAAGTGCGCAGCCGAGGGTTTGACCTCAATGTTGCCGGCAATCTGACTCCCGAGTGGCGCGTCATCGGGGGTTACGCCTACGTCGATGCCGAGGTGACCAAGGACAACGTGATCCGCTCCGGCACGCGACTGATGAACATCCCGAAAAACAGCTTCAGCCTGCTCAACGTCTACGAGTTCCAGGATGGTGCCCTTCGTGGTCTCGGTCTGGGAACGGGCCTCAAATATGTCAATGAGCGCGCGGGTCAAACGGCGAACACCGCGTTCTCGATGGGGAGCTACACCGTTGTCGACCTGCTCAGCTACTACAAGGTCAATGACAAGGTGCGCCTCAACCTCGACCTGAAAAACCTGTTTGACCGGGACTACGACGAAGGTGCATTCGGCAACGTCTACGCCTATCCGGGGGCGCCGAGAACGGTGCAGGTCGGTATCTCCTACACGTTGTAGTCCGATCGGGTCCGGAACCCATCATCGGGGGCAGCGGCCCCCGATGACTGTGAGGCTCAGCCGGTTACACAGCCTTGCGGAGTCTTTCCGGCAAAGCTGTCCAACAGGCTCGCCACGACCATTTCGCCCATCCGGGTGCGAGTCTGAAGGGTCGCGCTGGCGCGGTGCGGTTGCAACACCACTTGTTCATTGGCAAACAAGGCTTCAGGCACGTTTGGCTCGTCGACGAAAACATCCAGCGCCGCACCCGCGATCTCGCCGGCCTTCAGTGCCGCCACCAGATCGGTTTCGTTGACCAGTTTGCCGCGCGCCACGTTGATCAGGTATCCACCCTTGCCCAAGGCCTGCAACACGGAGGCATCGATGATGGCCTCGGCCTTGTCGGCCGCCGCCGCAAGAATCAGGGCATCACTGTCGCGGGCCAATTGCTTGAGGTCGGCGATGAACGTGTGGCTGACATCGCTCATCGGTTGCAGGTCGGTGTAACTGATCGGGCAGCCAAACGCAGCAGCTCGGGTGGCGACCGCTCGGCCGACCCGGCCCATGCCAACGATGCCGATACGCATGCCGGACACCTGACGTGCCAGCGGCAGCGGTGCAAGCGGCGTCGGGCTCTGCGGCCACTGACCCGAGCGAACATAACGGTCACTGGTGCACAGCCCGCGGCACACGGCGATCAGCAATCCGATGGCCAGGTCGGCCACGTCTTCGGTCAGTGCGCCGATGGTCGCGGTCACGCGGATCCCGCGATCCCTGGCGTAGGCCAGGTCGACCGCATCGGTGCCGACACCGTTGACCGCCACCACTTCCAGTTTGGGCAGTTGCGCCATCAGCGCCTGGCTGATGCCCGTGTGGCCACCGGTGATCACGCCGCGAATGTTGGCGCCGTGTTCCTGCAAATACGCCGCTTTGTCGGCCTGCTCGAAATAACGTCTGATCGTGAACAGTTCGCCGAGACGGGCATTGATTTCAGGAATCAGGATCGGGCTGAGCTGCAAGACTTCTGGCTTCATGTAAACCTCACTTACGCAATAAAAAAGCCGGCTCAACCGCGGCCGGCAAACGGCATGGCAGTGGCCATGACGGTCATGTTCAGGACGTTGGCCGACAGTGGCAGACCGGCGATGTAGCGCACAGCGTCGGCGACGTGCTTGACGTCGACCATCGGCTCCACGGCGATGCTGCCGTTGGCCTGGCGCACCCCTTTGGTCATGCGCACCGACATTTCGGTCAAGGCATTGCCGATATCGATCTGGCTGCAGGCGATATTGAATTCCCGACCATCCAGGGCCAGGGATTTGGTCAATCCCAATACCGCGTGTTTGCTGGCGGTGTACGCGCTGCTGAAAGGACGTGGGGTGTGGGCCGAAATCGAACCGTTATTGATGATGCGACCCCCCTGTGGCTGTTGCCGGCGCATGAGCCCGAACGCGCCGCGGGCACAGAGAAAAACACCGTTGAGGTTGGTATCGATCACGTTGCGCCACTGCTCGAACGTCAGCTCATCCAGCGGCACGGCGGGGGCATTGACCCCGGCATTGTTGAAGACCACGTCCAGGCGTCCGTAGACTTCGGCAATGGTTGCAAACAGCTGATCGACGCTGGCAGGGTCGCGTACATCGCTGGGCACCGCCAGGGCTTCGCGGCCTTCGCTGGCCGCCAGATCGACCAAGGCCTGCAAGGGTTCTGGCCGGCGTCCGGCCAGCACCAGGGTGTATCCGTCGGCCAGCAGGCCCAGGGCCACGGAACGGCCGATCCCGCTGCCGGCGCCGGTCACCAGGGCGACTTTCAAGGATTGAGTGTCAGACATCTTGTTGTTCTCCTTTTTTCCAATCACTTAATGACAGACTCAAGGCCGAGGGCCGACGCGCATTTTGAGTTGGCCGATGCCGTCGATCCCGGCATTGATGATGTCGCCGGGTTGCAAGACATCGACGCCGGCGGGGCTGCCGGTCATGATCAGGTCACCGGCCTTGAGTGTTACGGATTGCGAGATGCGGCTGATGACTTCACTCACCGACCAGATCTGGCTGTCGAGTCGATCGCGCTGGCGTTCTTCGCCGTTCACGCTCAACCATAATTCCCCTTCAAGCCGACCGGTCCGAGTGACCGGCACAATGGCGGTCATCGGTGCGGCGCCGTCAAACACCTTGGCACCTTCCCATGGCATGCCGTTGCGCTTGGCCAGCCGCTGTACGTCACGACGGGTCAGATCCAGTCCGGCGGCATAGCCCCAGACGTAGGCCAGCGCCTGGCTCTCGGGGATCTGCGCGCCGCCTTCACCGATGGCCACGACCAGCTCGATTTCATGGGCAAACTCTTCGGTCAGTGACGGGAAGATCACTTCACCAACAGCGTCCACCACGCAGCTTGCCGGTTTCATGAAGAACACCGGCGGCTGGCGAGGCTGGCCCTGGGTGTCCGGCCATGGGTAGTTGCGGCCGACGCAGAACACTCGTCCGACGGGAAAGCGTTGCTTGCTGCCGACCACCGGCAAGGTCACTGGCAGATCCGGGGTAAAGACGTATTCGGTCATGTTCATCCTGCTGGAAGTCCTGTGTGAGGGTGCAGCGTACGGCGGCAATCGCTGGCGAAGTTGGACGAAAGCCGCCTCAAATTGGAGAAAACAGTTGTTCTGCCTTCAGCGCGTTTTCAACTCGATGCGGTACAGGCGACCGAGCAGCAAGGAATAAGAGAGGGTGCCGATCAGCGCCACGGCACCGATGAACCAGAACGCCCAGGCGAACGAGCCGGTGGCGTGGACGATGGCACCGATCACGATCGGAGTGACGATGCCGCCGATGTTCGCGGCCAGGCTGGTGATCCCGCCGGTCAGCCCGATCAGTTCCTTGGGGGCCACCTCCGACACCGCCGCCCATGAGGACGACGCGATGCCCTGAGCGAAGAAGGCAATGGTCAGCACGGCGATGCAGATGACGTTCGAGTCGGTGAAATTCACCAGCACGATCGACATGCCCAGCATCGACCCGACCACCAGCGGCAGTTTCCGAGCGAAGGACATTGAATAGCCACGACGGATCAGCAGGTCGGACACGATGCCGGCGAGCAGGATGCCGACCGTTGCGCCCACGAAGGGCATCACGGCAAAGATCCCGACCTTGATCGTGGTCAGATGGCGTTCTTCGATCAGGTAGGTGGGGAACCAGGTGAGGAAGAAGTACAGCGCCGAAGTGCTGGCGAATTTGCCGATGCAAATGGCCCAGACCTGACGGTAGCTGAACAGCTCGGCGATCTGCCGCCAGTTGAAACGGGTGCGCTCCTGACTGCTCTTGACCAGTCCGCCACCGGCCTCGATGTATTTCAGCTCCTCCTTGCTGACTTTCTTGCAGTTCAACGGATCGCGATACAGATACAGCCACAGCACACCGAAGACGATGCCGAGCGCGCCGGTGCTGTAGAAGACATGGCGCCAGTCAAAGGTTGTGGCCAGCCACAGCAACGCACCGGTAAACAGCGCCGTCCCCAGGTATTGCCCGCAGACGTAGATGCTGCTGGCCATGCCCCGTTCCCGGGCCGGAAACCACACGGTCACGGCACGGCTGTTGGCCGGAAACGCGGGTGCTTCCATCGCCCCGACGGCCAGGCGCAGGCCGAACAGCGAAGCGAATCCCGTCGCGAAGCCTTGAAATACGGTCACGGTCGACCAACTGATCAGTGAAACCCCGTAGGTAAAACGTGAGCCGAAGCGGTCGGCGATAAACCCGGCCGGCACCAGAGCGAGTGCGTATGTCCAGGCAAAGGCAGAGAAGATCAGCCCCATTTCGATCTTGTCCAGGCCCAGGTCCTTGGCCATGAACGGGGCAGCAATCGAGATGTTCACCCGGTCGATGTAGTTGATGATCGTCGCAATCAGCAACAGCGAGAGCATGAACCAGCGTCGCCGTGTTGGCAGTCTCCGGGATGACACGGCGTCCCTGTCGGTGACAATCAACGGCGGGGCGGTGGTCTGAGAGGTGTGCGAATTCGACATGAGTGGACCTCGTTATTGTTAGAAGTGTCGAGTTGTTTGCGGACAGCCGACGCCGTTGCCCTCCGTCCGGGAGCAAGGCAATCGAAGTTGAAACCAATGGCACCAACGGCCAGGGTCAGACGTTCAGGAACGTCTCCCGGCTGGCGTCGTCGGTAATGAGTGGGGAGGGGCGGCGGGGAGCAATAGCGGATTCATGACGTGCGCACCTTCTGTTGTTTTTGAAAGAGGTTGGGCTGCGTGGGAAATACAGTGGTCGTACAACCTCTTTAAATCAATCAAGGTGTTAGATCATTTTTTCCGGAGAAGGGAGTGCCAGATAAACCTGTCCAAAAAAATCCATACAGTGAATTTTCCAGATGGTTTCTTGTTTTCTTTATATGTCACTGTTTTTGAATGGAAAAAACAATGACTGTACGGTCGCTTTTTTTGGACAGGCACCCTCGGTACCCGCGGTGTAGAAAATTCACTGAGCCTGATGTCATCGTATGACTGCTTGAAGGGCTGGCGATGAACCTTCAAGATGAGCCACGCCGATTGCTCGGCAACGCCAGGAAATCCTGCCCCAATACCTGTCGAGAGATTCTTTGGAAATGACGTCACAATGCCGTGTACCCACCTACGTCATGCAGCAACGCAGCGAGATGATGGACTTCTATATTCGTGACAAGAAGGGTCGCCGCGCCGAGACCAGCCCGCATCGACACGAATACTTCCAGATCCAGATCAACCTCGGCGGTGACACGGTGCAGCACATCGGCAGTGCGGTTCGTCCATTCCCGCGCAATGCGCTGGCGTTCATCCTGCCCCATCGTGTGCACGTGATTCCGCATCCGGCGGACAGCAATTTCATGGTGATCAACTTTTCCCAGACCTTTCTGCTGCCGCATTTGCAGTGCGACCCGATGGATCTGGAGGAGGTATCGATTCTCCTGGCCCCCGAGTTGTCGCCTTTCCGCTTTCAGGAGCATCTGGATTTCATTCTGGGGAATGAGGATTTCAGCGAAATCTGTGGCTTGATCGACCAGATGCGCAGGCTGGACGAGAATCGTCAGTTCGGTACACGCGAAGTGCTCAAGGGATTGCTCCTGCAACTGGTGGGCAAGGTGTGCGTCCTGTATGCCGAACCACTCAAACGCCTGGCGGAAGAAAATGCTGCGCAAGCCAGCCGGCGGGATGCGTTGAGCAGGATGTTCGAGTATCTGCGCAAGAACATTGCCGACCCCGATCTCAATCTGATCAAGGTCGCGGCGGCTACCTATCTGTCACCGACCTATCTCACGCACTGGCTGCGCAAGGAAATCGGCAAGACCTTCACCGAGCTGGTGCTGGAGCGAAGAATGCATGCGGCGCGCAATTACCTGCTCAACGGGACGCGATCAGTGGGCGAGGTCGCGAGGTTATGTGGTTTCGCCGATGAAGCTTATTTTTCTCGACGCTTTCGCCAGATCCATGGCCAGCCACCTGGACAGTTCCGCCGTCGACAACTGGACCCCGACACTCCGCAATCACCTGTAGATGCCTGACGGCTAATGCGACGAAACATAGACCGAGGCCGACGTCGGCGCAGGCAACGCATAGGTTGCCTTCATCCACTCGATCTCCGCCTGCGGTGTTCGGCCGAAAAAGCGTTTGAACTCACGGCTGAATTGCGAAGCACTTTCATAGCCGACACTGAACGCCGCCGCTGACGCAGTCATGGCATTGCGCAGCATCAACAAGCGCGCCTGATGCAGGCGCGTTGACTTCAAATATTGCATGGGAGAGGCGTCCGTCACACTGCGAAAGTGCAGGTGAAAACTGGGCACGCTCATGCTCGCTTCGCGGGCCAATTGCTCGACGTCCAGGCGCTCCTGATAGCTGCTGTGGATCTTGCGGATCGCCCGCGTCACCTTGCCGAAGTGCCCTTGCCGATTGAGTGCGGCGCGCATCGATCCGCCTTGCTCGCCGGTCAGGATGCGGTAATAGATTTCCCGCAACAGTGACGGCCCCAATATCTGCGCTTCACCCGGAATGCTCATGGCTTCGAGAAAGCGCAGTGTCGATGCGCGCAGGCTGTCGTCCATCGGCGAGGCGAACATGCCTTTTGGTTGAGCATCGCTCGGGCCGTGGACGTCATCCACTTGCTGCATCAACTCGCTGGCCACCTGGAAATCGAGTCGCATATAGATCGCGAGCATTGGCTCGGCCTCGGAAGCATCGGTCTCCATGGTGAAGGGGATCGGAACGGACACCACCAGATAATGCTGGGCGTCATAGACGTAGACGTCATCGCCCAGATACCCGCGCTTCTGCCCCTGACAGAGAATCACGATGCCGGGGTCGTACAGCACCGGCGTGCGGGTCAGTGGCCGGTTCGAGCGCAAGAAACGCACGCCCTCCAAGGCACTGAGGTTGTAGCCCTCGACCGGTGCCAGCGCTTCCATGAGCTGCACCATGCGCGAAGTACTTGCGTCGGCCTGTTTCATTGCGTTCTCTCTGTGGGCCGTTCAATGGTCGGTGGAACGGGTCAGCGCTTCCCATTGGTCGATCTCGCTGGCGGCGCGTTTCAGCTTGTCGCGCACCAGGCTCAATGCATCGCTGCCCAGCAACAGATGCGCTGGCGGAGCAGGGCAGGCGATGATCTGCAACATCGCCTGCGCCGCTTTGCGCGGATCGCCGAGTTGCTTGCCGCTCTTGTCTTCGCGCGCCTTGCGCACCGGATCGAAGCTGGCGTCATAGTCGCCAATGCTGCGGGGCGTGCGCTGCATCGAGCGACCGGCCCAGTCGGTTCGAAATGAACCCGGTGCGACGGCGGTCACGAAGATATTGAACGGCGCCAGTTCCTTGCTCAGGGTATCGGAGATGCCTTCGAGCGCAAACTTGCTGCCGCAGTAGTAGGCAATGCCCGGCATCGTGATCGTGCCGCCCATCGACGTGATATTGAGAATATGGCCGGCCCGCCGCTTGCGAAAGAACGGCACAAACGCCTTGGTCACGGCAACCGCGCCGAACACATTCACGTCGAACTGGCGGCGCATGTCCTCCAGCGGCGATTCTTCGAAGATGCCTTCATGGCCGTAGCCGGCGTTGTTGATCAGCACATCGACCGGGCCGTGGGTCGCTTCGACGGTTGCCACGACGCTATCGATGCGGTCGAAGTCCGTGACATCCAACAGCACGCCATACGCATTATCGATAGATAGAGCCTGAAAGGCTTGCAGGTCGGCTTCGCTGCGCACGGTGCCGATGACGCGGTGTCCGGCGGCCAGTGCTTCCTTGGCCAGCGCGTGGCCGAAGCCGCTGCTGACGCCGGTGATGAAGAGGGTTTTGGTGTGGTGCATGACGTACTCCGCAAATCAGGTGTGACGTCATGGTAGCCAGCGATAAATCGTTCACCTATGCCGGTTTGTCTTTGAACCTTGCCTAATCCTCTGCGCGGCAATCAGCCCCGCAATCGTTATCGCGGGGCTGATCAGAGGACTCACGCCTGATCCATCGCCTCGGCCACGCCCTGATCCTCACCCAGAAACCCGCCACTCTGATGCTGCCACAGCCGCGCATAGGTGCCGTTTTTCGCCAGCAGTTCGGTGTGGGTACCTTGCTCGATGATGCGCCCCTCATCCATGACAATCAGTCGATCCATCGCCGCAATCGTCGACAGTCGATGCGCGATGGCAATCACGGTCTTGCCCTGCATCATTTCATCGAGGCTTTCCTGAATGGCGACTTCGACTTCGGAATCCAAGGCGCTTGTTGCTTCGTCCAGTAGAAGGATCGGCGCGTTCTTGAGCATCACCCGGGCGATGGCGATGCGTTGGCGCTGGCCACCGGAAAGCTTGATGCCGCGCTCGCCTACCAGCGTGTCGTAGCCGGTGTGGCCCTGGCGGTCGCTGAGCTGGTTGATGAAGCCGTCGGCCTGGGCGTTGGTCGCAGCACGCTGGATCTGTTCGTCGGTTGCGTCCGGTCGGCCGTAGGCGATGTTGTCGCGAATGGAGCGGTGCAGCAGGGACGTGTCCTGAGTGACCATGCCGATCGCGCTGCGCAGGCTGTCCTGCGTCACCTGCGCGATGTTTTGCCCGTCGATGCGAATCTCGCCACGGTCAACATCATAGAAGCGCAGCAGCAGGTTGATCAGCGTGGATTTACCGGCACCGGAGCGGCCCACCAGACCGATTTTTTCCCCCGGCCGGATGCTCAGGCTCAAGCCGTCGAGCACCTGGCGTTCGCCGTTGTAGTTGAAGCTCACGTTGTCGAATTCCACGGCGCCGCCGGCAGGCACCAGCACGCCGGCGTCCGGCGCGTCCTGCACCTTGGGGCCACGGGTCAGGGTGTCCATCCCGTCCTGCACGGTGCCGATGTTTTCGAACAGCGACGTCATCTGCCACATGATCCAGTGCGACATGCCGTTGATGCGCAACGCCATGGCCGTGATCGCCGCCACGGCGCCGGTGCCGACTTCGCCCTGATGCCACAGCCACAAGGCGTAGCCGCCGGCGCCCATGATCAGCCCGACGACCAGCGCCTGATTGACGATCTCGAACTGGCTGACCAGACGCATCTGACGGAAGCCGGTCTGCTTGAAATCCTCCATCGCCGCCCGCGCAAAGTGCGCTTCACGTTTGGAGTGGGAGAACAGTTTCACCGTGGTGATGTTGGTGTAGGCGTCCGAAACCCGCCCCGTCATCGATGAGCGCGCATGGGCCTGTTCCTGTCCGACCTGGCCCAGGCGTGGCACGAAATACAGCATCGCCAGCCCGAACAGCGCGACCCAGGCAATGAACGGCAGCATGAGTTTCAGGGCGAAACCGCCGGCCAGCGCGATGATCGCAATGAAATAAACGCCAATGCCCGGTGCGATCTCGATAACGGTGAACAGCACCTCGCGCACGGCCAGTGCCGTCTGCATGACCTTGGTGGTGACCCGCCCGGAAAACTCGTCGGAAAAGAACGAAAGGCTCTGCCGCAGCATCAGCCGATGGAAATCCCAGCGCAGCCGCAACGGCAGGTTGATCGCCAACACCTGGTGCTGAACCATGGTGCGCAGCGCCACCAGCCCGACGCTGGTCAGCAACACGATGCCAATGCCCCACAGCACGCGGCTCTCTTGCCCGTTTACGTCGCCGCCAGCCTGCCACGTCGAGAGCAGATCCACGACCTGACCCAGAAAGGAAAACAACCAGGCTTCGTAGATCGACACACCGGCACTGAGCAGCGCCAGCGCGAGGATATAACCGCGAGCGCCGCGGGTGCAGGCCCACAGGAACCGCGCCAGACCGACCGGCGGTGGCGGTGCTTCGTCAGGCGGGAAGGGATCGAGCCGTTGTTCAAACAGGCGAAGCATTGTGGGTCTCCGAAATCATCAGTTGCGGGGATTCTGCCATTTAACGACGCTCTTGAGGGTTTGCAGGTTCCCGGGCATGTCCTCGTTGAGGGAAAACCCTCATTGCCGGAACACGGTCGCGTTACTAGCATGGGTCTCGGCAATCGACCCATTCGATGGAGAGCACCATGGCTACCACGCAGACTGACGACAAGCGCCCGACCCCCGATCCGGCGGAGGACAACGCGTTTTTCCCCTCGCCGTATTCCCTCAGCCAGTTCACTTCGCCCAAATCCGATCTCGGTGGTGCCGAGTACCCCAATCGCTACAAGGGCGGGCGCTGGAAGGTCCTGATGATCGGCGCGGACGAGCGCTATCTGTTGACCGACAACGGCACCATGTTCTCCACGGGCAATCACCCGGTTGAAACCTTGCTGCCGATGTATCACCTCGACAAGGCCGGTTTTGGCTTCGACGTCGCGACGCTGTCGGGCAATCCGGTCAAGTTCGAATTCTGGGCCATGCCCTCGGAAGACGCCGAAGTGAAAGGCTTCTATGAGCAATACCGCGATCAGTTCAAGCGCCCACTCAAGCTCTCGCAGGTGATCGAAGAAGCGCTGGGCGAGGACTCGGACTACATCGGTGTGTTCATTCCCGGCGGCCACGGTGCGTTGATCGGCCTGCCGGAAAGCGAGAACGTGAAGAAGGTCCTGCAATGGGCCGTCGCCAAGGACAAATTCGTCATCACCCTGTGCCACGGACCGGCGGCGCTGCTGGCGGCCGGCCTCGGTGAAACAAAAGATTCATGCATCTTCAATGGCTACCGGATCTGCGCGTTTCCCGATGCGCTGGACGCGACAACCCCTGACATCGGTTACATGCCCGGCCACCTGACCTGGAAGTTCGGCGAGCAGTTGCAGGCGCTCGGTGTGGAAATCACCAACCAGGGCATTTCCGGGGCCACGCTTCAGGATCGCAAGTTGCTGACCGGTGACAGTCCGCTCGCGGGCAATGCGCTGGGCAAACTGGCAGCGGCCGCGCTCCTGAAAGAGGTCACGTCGGGGTGAGCCCCGCACCTGCCGAAGCACTCTTGCGCGCCGCCCTCGATATCGAGGCGGCGCCGACGCTGGTGGCGATCCAAAAGGCTGTGCGCAGTTTCGCCGGGGCCTATGGCTACGATCGATTCGTTCTGTTCTCCGCCACCTCGGCGTCGGAGGACGTGGTCGAGCGCATTTACTGGGTGGAAGGCGACTGGTTTGGCGACGGCATCGCTGTCGACGCCCAGACCTACGTTCAGCGGTGCCCCGTGACCCGCCACCTGCTGGACACCCGCGAATCGTTCTTCTGGAGCAAGGTGCAGGAGCAGAGCGGCGAACTGTATCGGGTGGTTCGCGTGCCAAGCGGCCCGGGCGTGCATGGCTTGCAGATTCCAGTCTTCGGCCCGCAGGGGCTTGAAGGCGCCATGAGCCTGGGTGGCGAGCAGATCGATGCGTCGGCGCGGGTCCGTCTGGCGTTGGGCATGCTAGCCACCGTGGCGTTTTACTCTGCACGACGCTTGCTCGAAGCGCCGCTGGACGAGACGGCCGGAAAACTCTCGACCCGCGAGCGCGAAGTGCTGGCGTGGGTCGCTGCCGGTCGCCGGCAGGCCGACATCGCTGCCACCCTCGGTCTGTCCGGGCGCACGGTGGAAAATCACCTGCGTTCGGCCCGTCGGCATCTGGGCGTGGCAACCACCGCCCAGGCCATCAAGATTGCCATTCGCAAGGGTGAAATAAAGGGGTGAAATCGTGGCGCGGCGTGGGCACGAATGAGCCACGCTTGAACGATCACGCGAGGCTCATTCCTTTCAATCAGCCCAACTGCTCAATCGCCTGCGCAACGCCTGCACCGTAGACCGGATCGGCGCGGGTGCAGTTATCGATGTGCCGCTGGCGGGTCTGGGCACTGGCGCCATGGATCGAGCGCGCGGTGTTCTCGAACAAGACCTTTTGCTGGGCGGGGGACATGGCCCGGAACAGTGCACCCGGTTGCGAGAAGTAATCGTTGTCCTCCCGGTGATTCCAGTGCCCGGCGCTGCCTTTGAGGGCCAGCGGCGGCTCGCTGAAGTCCGGTTGCTCGGCCCATTCGCCGTAGCTGTTGGGCTCGTAACCGAGGGTGCTGCCCGCGTTTGAGTCGGTGCGCATCTGGCCGTCGCGGTGATAGCTGTTGACCGGGCAGCGCGGGGCATTCACCGGGATCTGATGATGATTGACGCCGACGCGATAGCGCTGGGCATCGCCATAGGAAAACAAACGCGCCTGGAGCATTTTGTCCGGTGAGAAGCTGATGCCGGGCACCACATTGGCCGGGTTGAAGGCAGCCTGCTCGACGTCGGCGAAGTAGTTGTCGGAGTTGCGGTTGAGTTCCAGCACGCCGACTTCGATCAGCGGGTAATCCGCGTGGGGCCAGACTTTGGTCAGGTCGAACGGGTTGATCGGGTAGGTCTCGGCGTCCAGTTCCGGCATCACTTGCACGTAGAGCTTCCATTGCGGGAAGTGCCCTTCCTCGATGGCGTTGTACAGGTCGCGCTGGGCACTTTCGCGGTCATCGCCGATCACTGTCGCGGCTTGTTGATCGGTCAGGTTCTCGATGCCTTGTTGAGTCTTCCAGGTGAACTTCACCCAGAAACGCTCGTTCGCCGGGCTGATGAAACTGAAGGTGTGGCTGCCGAAACCGTGCATGTGGCGGTAGGTGCGCGGCAGTCCGCGGTCGCTCATGACGATCGTGACCTGATGCAGCGCTTCCGGCAGCAACGTCCAGAAATCCCAGTTGTTGCGGGCACTGCGCATGTTGGTGCGCGGGTCGCGTTTGACCGCATGGTTGAGGTCGGGAAATTTCAGCGGATCGCGCAGAAAGAACACCGGCGTGTTGTTGCCCACCAGGTCCCAGTTGCCTTGCTCGGTATAGAACTTGATGGCGAATCCACGGATATCGCGCTCGGCATCCGCCGCGCCACGCTCACCGGCCACGGTCGAGAAGCGGACGAACACATCGGTGGTCTTGCCCACGCTGGAAAACAGCCTGGCCTTGGTGAAACGGCTGATGTCGTGGGTGACGGTGAAGGTGCCGAACGCGCCCGAACCCTTGGCGTGCATGCGCCGCTCGGGGATGACTTCCCGATCGAAGTGCGCCAGTTTTTCCAGCAACCATACGTCCTGCAACAGCATCGGGCCCCTCGGGCCGGCGGTCTGTACGTTGTTGTTATCAACCACGGGCGCGCCCGCGGCAGTCGTCAGCTTGTTCATGCGCAACTCCTGGCTTTTGTCGGTTTCCTCCCATCACATCAAAAGCCCGGGGTGCGATCTATTGCACCATGGTGTCGCCGGATAGCACCAAGGTGTGGTTGGAATGGATTGCGTTTTGGTGTCTGCAAAAGACGGATCAGGCGAGGGTGATGCTGACCTTGATGTTGTTGCGCGTGGCCTTGGAGTAGGGGCAGTTCTGGTGCGCCGCGTCGATCAGTTGTTGCGCCACTTGCGGGTCGATATCCGGCAGCGACACCGCCAGTTGGGCCTGCAGGAAGAACCCTTGCTCCCCATGAGCCAGATCGACTTGCGCATCAACCATGGCTTGTGCAGGAAAGCCGATCTTGCGCGCGTTGCAGGCATGGCGCAGCGAACCGAGGAAACAGGCTGACCAGCACACGGCGAACAATTGCTCGGGGTTGGTTCCGGTGCCGGGCGCGCCCGGTGGTGAAAGCTTGAGATCCAGTCGGCCATCGTGACTGCGTCCTGTGCCCTCGCGGCCTCCTGTGGTGCAGGTGTGCGCAGAGTAGAGGGTTTTTTCGATATCGATCATGGGCATTCCCTGAAGAGCATTTCACAGCGAGAAGGGCGGTTCATGTTGCCCGTGTGGGTTCATGACATTCACGTACAGGCGCACCCGCCAGTGCGTCGGTCGTGGCCAGGGCGTTGGCGCCGCGACGGCCCAGGTTGTCGAGCAGGGTCGAGCGGGCGATCTCGATCAGCCAGGCCCGAAACGGAAAGCTTGGGTCATGGGCGGCCGAATCCTGATAGAGCGCCCTGAAGGCTTGCTGAACGAGGCTGCCGGTGTCTTCGCGACGGATCCGCCCGGCCTGCACCTGACCTTCGTAAAAGGCGACGAGCAGCGGGGTCACCGTCGCGAACAGCTGTTGTGCCTCACCTCGGCCATGCCTGACGGCACCCGCGACCAAGGCATACAGTTCGTCGTTGCCGAGGCGGTCGGCCTCGCACAGGCAATTGTCGCGATAACCTTCAGCCATGGTCGAATCCCTCGCATAACCATCGTTCGACTGAGCGAGGCGAGCGAAAAGATTCGCAGGTGGCCTGGCGTTCAGCGGTGAGATTCAAGCCTGCCTTCACGGCCGAATGACTGCCAGTTATGCGTTGTTAGCACTTGTTAGCGCCCAGTGATTGCAGCTCGTCGAGCGGTGATTTTTCGCTGGCTGGTCAAGACTCTGCGCGGATTTTCGATGCCCGTTGCGGGAAAGAAACGGCGGGGCAGTGTACGAGCATTTTTGACATCCCTGTCTCTTTGCCATCGTCACAATCGGGTAGGAAACGTCTGATATTTATTTCTCAGAATTCCTACATTTTGTTTGCCTCCCTGACGAAAAACGTGGTTATTATCCGCCGGCGCTTCGGGTCACAAACCCGGCGCCAGAAGATTGCCGTGTGTCCACAGACCCGGCAGTCGCAGCCGATCGGGACCACCCTGGCGCTGTCATCCCCGCGCAGGTTGTTCCTCGTCGTTGACCCTCAAATGGAAGTCGAGGTTTCAATTGGTCACGCGGTTTGCAATCGACGATGCAATGAACGGTGCGACGGATGTCGCCAGTGATTCAGCCCACTTTCCCGCTGCCTGCGCCGACCGCGCGGCGGTGTTCTTCTCCAGCCTGTCTCCTCCCGAATTTCTGCGTGCGCCCGCGTTCAACGCGAGTCTGCACGCGCGCGCCGCGCCATCCTCCTGAATTCGAAAGACCGTACCGGCACTTGATGCCGGGGCCTGACTGGCAGGAAGCGTTCTGTCCCTGCCTGATCACAAAAATAATGTAGTCATGGACGGTAGCCTCCGATGCTCGACAACACTTCCTTGCGTGGGACGAATCCCGTGCAGCCCGACGTTTGCTCCTTGAAACCGTTCGATGCAGACCTTTGTGTGCACGGTCTGTTTGAAGCGCAGGTGCTGCGCAACCCCGAGGCCATCGCCGCGCGCTGGCGGCAGGAGGCGCTCAGTTATCGTGACCTGAACACCCGTGCCAACCGGTTGGCCCATCACCTGCGCAAGCTCGGGGTCGGGCCGGACGTGCGGGTCGGGCTGTGTCTGGAGCGTTCGCTGGAGATGTTGGTCGGCGTGCTCGCGGTGCTCAAGGCCGGCGGCGCCTATGTGCCGCTGGACCCGGCTTATCCGCAGGCGCGGCTGGCGCACATGCTGGCCGACAGCGCACCGCCGGTGGTGCTGACCCACGGCCAGACGCGCGATGTTTTGCGGGCGACGCTCGAACAGTCGGCGACTGCACCCGCGATATTGGATCTGGCCGACGCCTCTGATTGGGCTTCGCTCCCGGCAGATAACCCCGATCCTCACGCAATCGGCCTGACATCCCGACACCTGGCTTACGTGATCTACACCTCCGGCTCCACCGGCACCCCGAAAGGCGTGATGGTCGAGCATCGCGGACTGGTCGCCGTGAGCGCCGACTGGGCGCAGCTCTATGGATTGGGCGAGCCAGTCAATCACCTGCAAATGGCCGGTTTTTCCTTCGACGTGTTCAGTGCCGACCTGATCCGTGCGCTGGGTTTTGGCGGCACGCTGGTGCTGTGCCCACGGGACACCCTGATGGACCCGCCGGCCCTGTATCGCCTGATGCGCGACGCGCATATCGGTTTTGCCGACTTCGTGCCGGCGCTGCTCAATCCGCTGCTGGCGTGGGTCGAAGAGACCGGCCACGATCTGTCGTTCCTGCGCACCGTAGTCTGCGGCTCGGACATCTGGACCGCCCACAGTGCGCGGCAATTGCGCAGGCTCTGCGGTGAGCGGGTGCAGATTGTCCAGGCCTATGGCGTGACTGAAGCGAGCATCGACAGTACTTGTTTCGAGTTCACCGAAGGCAGCCAGATCGACGCAATAGCGCCCATCGGCCGGGCACTGCCCAATACCCGGATTTACCTGTTCGACGCCGATGGCGCACCGGTTGCCGAGGGCGTCGCGGGTGAGCTTTACATCGGTGGCGTCGGCGTGGCGCGCGGTTATCTGAACCTGCCGCAACTGACCGCCGAGCGTTTCATCGACAGCCCGTTCGTGGCGGGCGAACGCCTTTACCGCACCGGTGACCTGGCGCGGTATCGGGCCGACGGGCAGCTGGAATTCCTCGGTCGCAATGATTCACAGGCCAAGTTGCGCGGCCTGCGTCTGGAACTGGGGGAAATCGAAGCCCGGCTGGCGGACATCCCCGGTGTGCGGGAAAGCGTGGTGTTGCTACGTCAGGACAGTCCCGGTGAGCCACGTCTGGTCGCCTACTACTGCGAAAAACCAGACACACCCTTGAGCCCGCGCGCACTGCGCGAACAGCTGCAAATCAGCCTGCCGGACTACATGGTGCCGAGCGCCTTCATGCGTCTCGATGCGTTGCCGCTGACCGCCAACGGCAAGGTCGATCGGCCAAATCTGCCGGCGCCGGACGTCGAGGCGTTTGATCAACAGGAATACCTGGCACCCCAAGGTCCGCTGGAAACCGCGCTCGCCGCGATCTGGGTCGATGTGCTCGGCGTCAAACGGGTCGGACGTCAGGATCAGTTCTTTGCCCTTGGCGGTCACTCGCTGCTGGTGATGCGCGTGCTGGCGCAGGTTCGTCACACGCTGGGGCTGGAAGTCGCGCCTTCGACGTTGTTTGCAGCGCCGGTTCTGGCAGAGTTCGCCGAACGGCTGCAAGCCAGTCAGGCCGCGGCTCGCCCAGCTATCACGGCCTTTGAACGGACGGGCGCGCAAACGTTGTCGTCTGCCCAGCAGCGCCTGTGGTTTCTGGCACAAATGGAGGGTGGCAACGCGGCGTATCACATGCCGCTGAACTTGCGTTTGCGCGGTTCGCTGGACGTACCGGCACTCGAACGCAGCTTCAATCAACTGGTGGCGCGCCATGCTGCGCTGCGCACGACGTTCGTCGCCGTTGAAGGGGAAGGGCGCCAACTGGTTTCGCCGCCGGCGCACAGCATCCGGCTGATGGTGACTGACGTGCAGGGGGGCTATGCGCAAGAACGCCTGACCCGCTTGATCGACGAGGAGGGCGCCCGACCGTTCGACCTGAGCCGGGGCCCGCTGATGCGGGTCAGCCTGATGCGGCTGGCAGCGGATGACCATGTGTTGCTGCTGACCCAGCATCACATCATCTCCGATGGCTGGTCGATGGGCGTGCTCACCCGCGAGCTGGGTCAGCTGTACGCAGCGGCGTTGCAGGATCGCGACGATCCGCTACCGCCCTTGCCAGTGCAGTACGTGGATTACGCCGTGTGGCAAAAGCAATGGCTGTCCGGCGACGTGCTGGAGCAGCAGAGCCGTTACTGGCGCGAAACCCTCACGGGCGCGCCGGTATTGCTGGAATTGCCGACCGATCACAAGCGCCCGCCCGTGCAGGACTACCTCGGGGGCTTTGTCCCATTGGTCTTCGACGAAGCTTTGACCGCGCGATTGAAAGCTCTGGGCATGCAGCAAGGCACCACGCTGTTCATGAATCTGTTGGCCGGTTTTTCGCTGCTGTTGTCGCGCCTGTCGGGGCAGAACGATGTGGTGATCGGCGTGCCATCGGCCAACCGCCCGCAGCAGGAACTGGAAGGGCTGATCGGTTTCTTCGTCAACACCCTCGCGCTGCGCATGACTCAGTCCGGCACGCCGTCGGTGGCGCAATGGCTGCAACAGGCGCGGCGGGTGGCGCTGGAGGCTCAGGAGCATCAGCACCTGCCGTTCGAGCAAGTGGTGGAATTGCTCAACCCGCCGCGCAGTCTGGCCCACAGTCCGCTGTTCCAGGTGCTGTTTGCCTGGGAGCAGGATCAGGATTCCGATCTGCTGCTGACCGGGCTCGACGTTACGCCGGTCGAGAGCAGTCATCACGTGGCCAAGTTCGATCTGCAACTGGCGCTCCATGAGCGAGACGGACAGATCGTCGGCGGTCTGGAATATGCCTCGGGTCTGTTCGAGCGCAGTACTGTCGAGCAGTTCGGCGAGTACCTGCGTCGGGTGCTGACGCAGATGGTCGAGGACAGCCAGCAGTCGATGGCCAGGATCAAGCTGCTGAGCGCCGAGCAACACCAGCAGATCGTTCATGACTGGAACCGCACTGCGCGGGATACGGCATCGCTGCCCGATTGCGTGACGCGTTTTGAAAATCTCGCACGGCAAACACCCGACGCCGTGGCGCTGCTCGCCGACCGCGAGCAACTGAGTTACGGCGACCTGAATCGCGCCGCCAACCGCCTCGCGCATTATCTGATCGACCAAGGCGTCGGCCCTGAACATCGCGTCGGTCTGTGCCTGGAGCGCTCGCCGCAAATGGTCATCGGCCTGCTGGCGATCCTCAAGGCTGGCGCGGCGTACGTGCCGTTCGACCCGGCTTACCCGAGCGAGCGGCTGGCGTTCATGTTCAGCGATGCGGCGCCGACCTTGCTGCTGACCCAGTCGAGTCTGTTGGCCGGATTGCCTGTCAGCGAGACGACGAAAATCTGCTGCCTGGACACTGACGTATCGCAATGGGCGCAACACCCGACTGATGATCCGCAAGTCACGGTGAGCCCGGAACACCTTGGCTACGTGCTCTACACCTCGGGCTCCACCGGACGCCCGAAAGGCGTGGCCCACAGCCGTCGCGCGCTGGACAACCTGATCGCCTGGCAGCTCGATCAAGCCAACGCACCGCAGCGCGTGCTGCAATTCGCCTCGCTGAACTTCGACGTTTCATTTCAGGAAATCTGCAGCACGCTCTGCCAGGGCGGCAGCCTGTTGCTGATGACCGAAGGCAGCCGCAAGGACCTCGCCGCGCTGCGCCCGACCCTGGTGGCCGAAGGCGTGCAACGGGCGTTCCTGCCGTTCGCCGTATTGCAGCAACTCGCCGGCCTGACCGAGTCCGATGCCCCAATGCCGGCTGGCGGCTGCGAGATCATCACCGCCGGTGAAGCCCTGCAAATCAATGACGAGCTGCGCGGGTTTGTCCGTGGGCTCGGTGGCGCGCAGTTACATAACCAGTACGGCCCGACCGAAACCCATGTGGTCAGCCAGTTCAGCCTTGATTGCAACGAGGCCGAATCCTGGCCGGACGCGCCGCCCATTGGCCGTCCCGTCGCCAATGCGCGGCTCTATGTGCTGGACGAACATTTGAATCCGGTCCCGGTCGGCGTGGCGGGTGAGCTGTTTATCGCCGGCGCCTGTCTGGCCCGTGGCTATCTGAACCGCCCGGACTTGACCGCGGAACGCTTCCTGCCGGATCCGTTCAGCGACGAACCGGGTGCGCGGATGTACCGCAGCGGCGACCTCGCGAAGTTCCAGGCCGACGGCAACGTGCAGTACCTGGGACGCATCGACCAACAGGTGAAACTGCGCGGCTTCCGCATCGAACTCGGCGAGATCGACAGCCTGTTGCATCAACAACCCGGTGTGCAGGAAGCCGCCGTGCTGCTGCGCGAAGACGTGGCCGGGGACAAGCGTCTGGTGGCCTACGTGGTCGGCACCGCGACCAGCGAATCCCTGCGCGCCGAACTGCAACGCCAGTTGCCCGAACACATGATCCCGAGTGCGTGGGTCCGGCTCTCGCAATTGCCGCTGACCCGCAACGGCAAGCTCGACCGACAGGCGCTGCCCGCACCGGAACGCAGCGCCGGTGCGACCTACGAGGCGCCGCGCAACGACATTGAACGGCAAATGGCCGAGATCTGGGCCGAAGTGCTCAAGTGCGAGCGGGTCGGCATCCACGACAACTTCTTCGACCTCGGCGGCCATTCGCTGCTGGCGACGCGGATGATCTACGCGATCAACCAGCGCATGGGCGCGCAACTGTCCCTGAGCAGTCTGTTCCAGACGCCGGTGTTGCTGGATCTGGCGGCGCAGGTTTCGCGTGAAGAGCAGAGTGTTGGACCGGTGTTCATCCAGATCGAACCGGATCGCGGTAATCGACATGAACCATTTCCTCTGACCGATATCCAGCAAGCCTACTGGTTTGGTCGCGAGGCGACGGTCAGCCTCGGCGGCGTCAGCGCTCACGGCTACGAAGAACTGCGCATTCCCGAATTCGACGCCGAGCGTTTCGAACAAGCCCTGAATCGCATGATCCTGCGCCACGACATGCTGCGCGTGGTGTTCCTGAGCGACGGCACGCAACAGGTGCTGGCGCAGGTGCCGACCTATCGCATGCCCCGCAGCGACCTGCGCGGATTGCCCGCCGAAGTGGCGCAACGCACCCTTGAGGCGACCCGCGAACGCCAGTCCCATCAGGTGCTGGACGCGAGTCGCTGGCCACTGTTCGAGTTCAGCCTGTCGCTGCTGGATGACGGCATCACTCATTTGCACATCAGCCTCGACGCCCTGATCGTCGACGCGGCGAGCACGCAGATTCTCGCCCGCGAACTCATGGCGTTCTACGTCGAGCCGACGCTGGAGCCGGCGGAACCGGGCCTGACTTTCCGCGACTATGTGCTGGCCGAACAGCAACTGCGCAACGGTCGCCGCTACGAGCAGGCGCTGGGCTACTGGCGCGAGCGGGTGACCACTCTGGCCCCGGCGCCGGACCTGCCGCTGGTGCGCCAGCCGGAAAGCATCGCCAACCCGCACTTCACCCGCCGCGACCGCGACATGTCGGCGGCGCAGTGGACCCAGCTCAAAGCCGTGGCCAAGCAGTTTGCGGTGACGCCGTCGGTGATGCTCCTGACCGCCTTCAGCGAAGTGCTGGCGCTGTGGAGCCGCACGCCGCGTTTCACCCTGAGCCTGCCGCTGTTCAATCGTATGCCGCTGCACCCGGATGTCGACGAAATCATCGGCGACTTCACCTCGCTGGTGCTGCTGGAAGTCGGCATCGACGGTTCGCAGAGTTTCACCGATAAGGCCCGTGCCGTGCAGGCACAGCTGTGGCGCGACATCGACCATTCGGTGGTCAGCGGCGTGCGGGTGCTGCGTGAATTGTCCCAGGCCCGGGGCGTGCAGCAGACGGCGATGCCGATCGTGTTCAACAGCACGCTGTCGGAAGCCGCGCCGGAACTGGCCGAGTTCAACCTGGCCGACGCATTGAATGCCAAACACATGCACAGCATCACCCAGACCCCGCAGGTGTGGCTCGACCACACGTTGCTGGAGCTGGAAGGACGCCTGTTGTTCAACTGGGACAGCATCGACGAGCTGTTCCCGCAAGGCATGATCGAGCAGATGTTCGGCGCCTATAACACGCTGCTCGACAGCCTGTGCGAGCCGGCAGCCTGGGGTGCGAACACGCCACAACTGCTGCCGCAGGTGCGCTTGCCGGCACCGGTTGACCGTCAGCAAACGCTGCCGCTGATGCACGAACTGTTCGAACGCCAGGCCCTCGCCACTCCGGATGCACTGGCGGTGATCGGCGCGCGACAGCTGACTTACATGCAACTGCGCAACGAAGCCCGACAACTCGGCGCCCGACTGCAAGCGCAGGGTGTGCTGCCGAACCGGTTGGTCGCCGTGGTGATGGAGCGCGGTTGGGAGCAAGTGGTCGCGACCCTGGCGATTCTGTATGCCGGTGGCGCTTATCTGCCCATCGAACCGACTCAGCCCGCTGAGCGACTGCGGCATATTCTTGAGCGGGCCGAGGCGAGTCTGGCCCTGATCCAACCGGCGCTGCTCGACAAGATCGAATGGCCGGCGCAGGTCACAGCCATTGCGGTGACCGATGAAGTCTCAAATGACGTCTTGCCACTGCAACCGGCGCAGGTGAACGAAAGCGACCTCGCTTACGTGATCTACACCTCCGGTTCCACCGGCCAGCCCAAAGGCGTGGTGATCGACCATCGCGGCGCGGTCAACACGCTGCTCGACATCAACCGGCGCTTTGCCGTCGGCCCGAACGACCGCGTATTGGCGATCTCGTCGCTGAGTTTCGACCTGTCGGTCTATGACTTCTTCGGCACGTTGGCGGTGGGTGCGGCGGTGGTCATCCTCGACCCGCAACTGACCCTTGATCCGGCGCACTGGCTGGCGTTGATCGAACGTCATCGGGTCAGCCTGTGGAACTCGGTGCCGGCGCTGCTCGGCATGCTGGTCGAATACGTGGAGGGCGAGGGCGGCGCATTGCCTGCCAGTCTGCGGGTAGCGATGCTGTCCGGCGACTGGATTCCCCTGACCTTGCCCGAACGGGCCTGGGCCTTGCAGCCGGAGTTGCAGTTGATCAGCCTGGGCGGCGCCACCGAAGCGTCGATCTGGTCGATCTGCTATCCGGTGCAACATGTCGACCCGGCCTGGCGCAGCATTCCCTACGGCAAGGCCCTCGATCATCAGCGCTTCTACGTGCTGGATGAAGCGCTGCAAGTGCGCCCGACCTGGGTCGCGGGGCAGCTGTACATCGGCGGCATCGGTCTGGCAAAAGGTTACTGGCGCGACGAAAAACTCAGCGCCGGCAGTTTCTTCAATCATCCAGTGACCGGTGAACGGCTGTATCGCACCGGCGACCTCGGCTGTTTGCTGCCGGACGGCAACATCGAATTCCTCGGTCGCGAAGACAATCAGGTCAAGGTGCAGGGCTATCGCATCGAGCTGGGCGAGATCGAAGCCGCGCTCAATCGCCATCCCGGCGTGCAGAGCGCGGTGGTGCGGATTCTTGGCAGCACGCTGGGTGAGAAACGTCTGGCGGGTTATGTGCTCAAGGCCGATCCGGCGTTGCAGGCCAGTGACTTCACCGACTACCTGACTGACAAGCTGCCGGCGTACATGATTCCGACGTCGTTCACCTTCGTCGAAGCCTGGCCGTTGTCGTCCAACGGCAAGGTCGACAAGAAGCGCCTGCCAGAACCGGAGCAAATCGAGGAACAAGGCCCGGCGCTGGAAGTCGAGGGCCCGCAGGAGCAGCGGCTGGTGGAAATCGTGCAGGGCGTGCTCAAGCGTGAATCCATTGCCGCCAATGCCAACCTGCTGAACCTCGGCGCGACTTCGATCGATATCGTCAGGATCAGCAACGCCTTGTCCGGCGCCTTGCAGTTCCGCCCGCACGTGGCGCAACTGCTGGCCCAACCGACGTTGCTGCATCTGCTCGGCATGTACCGCCAGAACCGGGCGCGTCAGGAATTGCTCGGCAACGTCCAGCAGACGCCGGAGACCCCGCAGGACATCATCGAAGATCCACAGCAGCGGGCGCAGTTCAAAGCCGAACAGCGTGGGCGCCGTGAGTTTGCTCAAGCCCTGCCGGCCCTCGCGCTGGATCTGCCGCAAGACCCGGCCTTCGCCCGGCGTTTGAGCGATTACCGCTCGGTGCGCCAATACGATCGGCAACCGATCGCCACCCAGGCTTTCGCCCATGTACTGGCGGCGCTGGCCCAGGGGCAACTCGACGGCGAGGTGAAATACCAGTTCCCGTCGGCGGGCGGCCTATATCCGATTCAAGCGTACCTCTACGTCAAAGCGGATCGCGTGCTCGGCGTGCCCGGTGGCGCGTATTACTACGATCCTCGCCAGCATCGTTTGCTCGCCCTCCAGAGCGGACTGCTCGACCCGGACACCTACGACTATTTCGTCAACCGCCCGGTGTACGAGAACGCCGCGTTCTCGCTGTTTTTCATCGCCGACATGGCGGCGATCCATCCGCTGTATGGCGAGCGCAGCCGCGACTTCTGCCACATCGAAAGCGGCGCCATGGCGCAGTTGCTGAGCATGACCGCCGTCGAGCATGGATTGGGTCTGTGCGGCATCGGCTCGGTCGAGGAACAGCAACTGACGGCGCTGTTCGACCTCGGGCCAAGCCATGAATTGATCTACTCGATGATCGGCGGGCTGCGCACGGCCGATGAACAACACCGCGCGCCGGTCGAGGCGTTTGCCATCGAGCCTGTGACCGCCAGCCTGGACGACGAAGACATGGAGGAGTTCGAAGTATGAATGCCGATCAATTGCTGGCGTTGTTCGCTCGCCATGGCGTGGTGCTCGAGGTAGACGGTGACAGGCTGCGCTGCAAGGCGCCGCGCGGGTTTCTCACCGAAGAACTGACCCAGGCACTCAAGCGTCACAAACAGGAACTGATTGCCTTGCTCGGCGGGCACGATGACGCGGCGATTCCCCGCCGTGTCGGCGCGCATACGTCCTGGCCGTTGTCGTTCTCGCAGCGGCAACTGTGGTTTCTCGATCAACTGGAGCCCGGCAACCCGTTCTACAACGTGCCGACGGCGGTAACGCTGAAAGGGCAGTTGGACGTCGCGCAGCTGGAGCAGGCGCTCAACCAACTGGTGGCCCGCCACGAAGTCCTGCGCACGACGTTTTGCAGCGTGGACGGTGAACCGCGTCAGGTGGTGCATCCGTCGATGCCGCTGTCGTTGTCGGTGACGGATCTGCGCCAGTTGCCTGCCGACGAACGTGAGCAACAAGTGCGATTCGCCGTCGAACAGGACGCTCGGTCGCCGTTCGATCTGGCCTCCGGCCCATTGCTGCGGGCGTCGCTGCTGCGCGTGGCGGATGACGAATACCTGTGGCTGTACAGCGTGCATCACATCATTGCCGACGGCTGGTCGATGGGCGTGATCCTGCATGAAGTCGCCACGCTGTACGGCGATTATCTGCGTGGCGAAATCCCGACGCTTGCGCCGCTGCCGGTGCAATACGCCGACTACGCCTGCTGGCAGCAACAGCGCGTCGGCGGTGCGGCGCTGGACGCTCAGCTCGATTACTGGCGTCGCATCCTGGACGACGCGCCACTATTGTCGACCTTGCCCGCCGACCGGCCGCGTCCATTGGTGCAGCGTTATGTCGGCGCCACTTTCAGTTCCTCCGTCGATGGCGGCACCTTGCGCGAACTCACGGCGCTGGGCCGGCAGACCCAGGGCACGTTGTTCAACGTGTTGCTGGGCGCGTTGGCGGTGTTGCTGTGGCGCCACAGCGGTCAACAGGATCTGTGCATCGGCACGCCGTTCGCCAACCGCAATCGCCCGGAAGTCGAGCCGCTGATCGGCCATTTCGTCAATACGCTGGTGCTGCGTCAGCACCTGAATCCGCAGCAGACCTTCGCCGAGCTGTTGCGTGAGGTGCGTGGCCAGATGCTCGACGTCCACGCCCATCAGGACGTGCCGTTCGACCGCGTGGTCGAGGCGGTCAACCCGTCACGCGATCCCGGTCATTCGCCGTTGTTCCAGGTGATGCTGGTGCTGCAGAACACGCCGGGCAACGCGGTGCAGATGCCTGGCCTGGAACTGGCGCCGTACGGCACCAGCAGCGCCACGGCCAAGTTCGATCTGGCGTTCGAATGGGTCGAGCGGGCGGGGCGGCTGGACCTGTTGGTGGAATACAACACGGACCTCTATGACGTTGCGACCATCCAACGCCTGAGCGGTCACTATCGGCATATGCTCGAGCAGATCGCTGCCGACGCCAAGCAACCGATCAATGCCTTGCCGTTGATGAACGAAGCTGAGCGTCAGCAGGTGCTGGTCGATTTCAACCGCGCCGCGCCGCTGACGCAAGCGGCGCCCTGCGTGCATCAACTGGTCGAAGCGCAGGCCGCGAGCAACCCTCAGTCCTGCGCCGTGGTGTTCGAGGGCGAGTCGCTGAGCTACGCCGAACTCAATGCCCGGGCCAACCGACTGGCCCGGCATTTGCGCACCTTGGGCGTGGGCCCGGATGTGCGCGTGGCGGTGTGCATCGAGCGTTCGCTGGAGTTGCCGGTGGCGCTGCTGGCGGTGCTCAAGGCCGGTGGCGCCTACGTGCCGCTGGATCCGGATTATCCGCTGGGGCGCCTGAGCCATATGCTCGGCGACAGCACGCCGGCGGTGCTGCTGACCCTCGGTTCGGCGCACGGAATCTTGCGTCAGGCCGTGCAAGGCTCGAACTGGGAAGCGCCTATCCTCGACCTCGAAAAAGATGCCGCGAGCTGGGCGTCGTTGCCTGCAGACAATCTCGATCCGCGCAGTGTCGGGGTTAACCCTGACCATCTCGCCTACGTGATCTACACCTCCGGCACCACCGGGTTGCCCAAGGGCGCGATGGTCACGCACCGGGGCTTGAGCAATCTTCTGCTGTGGTGTTTGCAGGTCTGTGGCGAAGCGGGGGCGATGCTGCACAAGATTCCGTTCGGCTTTGATGCCTCGGCGTGGGAGACCTTCTGGCCGCTGGCAACCGGCGGACGGCTGGTGATCGCGCGGCCTGGCGGGCATTACGAACCGGCGTATCTGGCCCGCGAGGTACGCGAGCAGAAGGTCACGGCACTGGTGTTCGTGCCGGCGATGTTGCAGCTGTTTCTGGAGGTCGACGAGGTCAGCCAGTGTGCGTCGCTGACCGATGTGTTCAGCGGTGGCGGTGAGCTGCCGCCAGCGCTGGCCCGGCGTTTTCAGGAGCGTCTGCCCCATGCGCGTTTGCACAACGTTTACGGCCCGACCGAAACCACGGTGATCAACAGCATCTGGACCCTGGAGCCCGGTGCCGACGTGCCGGCCCGGCAAATACCGATCGGCCGGCCGATTTCCAACAACCGTTTTTACGTACTCGATGACCGCGATGAGCCGGTGCCAGTGGGCGTGACCGGGCATCTGCACATCGGCGGCGTGGGCGTGGCCCGGGGTTATCTGGGGCTGGCGCAGCTCAGTGCCGAGCGCTTTATCGACAACCCTTTTGTGGCAGGGGACCGGCTCTATCGCAGCGGCGATCTGGCGCGTTATCGCCCGGATGGTCAGCTGGAATTTCTCGGTCGCAACGACTTTCAGGTCAAGTTGCGCGGTGTGCGCCTGGAGCTAGGCGAGATCGAAGCCCGGCTCGAAGCGTTTCCCGGTATCCGCAGCGCCGTGGTGTTGATGGTCGGCGAAGCGGCGCAGGACCAGCGGCTGGTAGCTTGTTGCGTGGTGGCAGAGCCCGTGGACGAAGCCACGGTGCACGCCCATCTGGCGACGACGTTGCCCAGAGCGGTGATCCCCGGCAGCTATCTGTGGCTCGACGCGCTGCCGCTGACCGCCAACGGCAAGGTCGACCGTGCGGCGCTGACAGCGTTGGCGGACGAAGAAATGGTCAACCGTCAGGTCAACCTGAGCAGCCCGCGCGATCACATCGAACTGGCGCTGTACCAGATCTGGAAAAGCCTGTTGCTGGCGCCGCAGATCGGCATTCGCGACAACTTCTTCAATGTCGGCGGCACCTCCATCGCCGCGATCAAGATGGCCCATGAAATCAGCCAGCAGTTTGCGGTCGAAGTGCCGGTGCGCGTGGTGCTCAGCTACCCGACCATCGAGGCGCTGGGCGGCTGGCTGCGGGTCGGGGCGAATCCGGCGCTGGCCCAGAGCAACCTGATCGAATTCCGTCGTGGCAGCGGCCAGCACAACGTCGTGTGTATACACCCGGCGGGCGGCACGGCGTTCTGTTACCTGTCGCTGGCCAAAGTGCTGCCGGATGAAACCGGCGTGTACGGGGTGCAATCGCCGGGGCTGAATCCGGGGGAGCGCACCGAACCGACGGTCGAAGCGATGGCCGAGGCTTACTTGCGCCAGATCGAACCGCTGACGCAGCAACCGCTGATTCTTACCGGACTGTCGTTCGGCGGTCTGGTGGCCTATGAAATGGCGCGGCGGTTGTCGGCGGCGGGGCATCGTCAGGTGACGGTGGTGCTGCTCGACACCCAGGGCAGCGACGACCCGGGTTTCCGCGAGCAGATCGGCACCGTGGACATGGCCGAGTTCCGCGACAAACTGGTGCGTTTCAACGGCATGTACCCCGGCATCGAAGACGCTCAGGTCGAACGCTACTTCAACATCTATAACCACAACCGGCTGGCCATGGCCGCCTATGCGTGCGCGCCGCGCGCCGGTCGTGTGGTGCTGATCCAGGCGCGGGAAGATTTCAGCCGCCATCAGTTGCATGAACTGCGCGGCTTCTGGCGGCGCCGCGCGGGTCACGGCTATCTGGCGAAACTGGTCAGCGGCGGGCACTGGGACATGCTCGAAAGCGCGGAAATCCATCGGGTCTCGCAAATCATCCGTCGGGAGCTGCAACGCTTCGACGCGCAGGAGGCGAAATGATGAGTGCGTCCAATCACATGCCGTTGCTCACGCGTTTTGCCGAGCAAGTGCGGCGTAATCCGCAAGCCCCGGCGGTGATCGATCAGTCGCTCACGCTGACTTACGCGGAACTGGCCAGCGCCAGTGAACGCATCGCCCGAGGATTGCTGGCGCGCGGCACCGAGCCCGGCCAGTCGCTGGCGTTGTGCATGCCGCGTTGCTGGCAATGGCTGGCGGCGATTCTCGGCGCGCTGAAAGTCGGCGCGGTGGTGGTGCCGCTGGATCGGGCCAGCCCGCGCAAACGTCGGGAATTGATGCTGGCGGATGCGGCGTGTGTCGGCCTGATTACCCTGGATGAAGAACCGTTGTGGTCGCCGTCGCTATGGCAAACCAGAGTCGAGGCTTTGCTCGATCAGCCGGACGCTCCGCCGCAAACACTGGCCGAAGATTTTGCCGAGGTGATGTTCCTGTTCTACACCTCGGGCACCACCGGCACGCCGAAAGCGGTCGAGGTTGGCGAACGCGGCTTGCAGCGGCTGGCGCACAGCGACGGCTATATCGAGATTCGTCCGATGGACCGCTTCGCCTGCCTGTCCAACCCGGCGTTCGATGCGTGCAGTTTCGAACTGTGGGCGCCGCTGCTCAACGGCGGTTGCTGCGTGATGATCGCCGACGAGGACGTGCTGGATGCGCGACGTCTGGCCGAAGTGCTGGAGCGGACCCGGGTCGACAATCTGTTCATGACGGTGTCGCTGTTCAATACGTTGATTGCCGAGTGGCCGTCGTGCTTTTCCAGCGTGCGGCAGGTGCTGATCGGCGGTGAGCAGATCAGCGCTGCCGCCGTGCGCGGATGGTATCGGGCCAATCCTGAGAGCCGCTGCCGGATTTTCAACGTCTATGGCCCCACCGAGTGCACCACGTTTGCCTTGTGCTGGCCGATCAGCCGCGACTTTGCCGGTGACTCGGCGCCGATTGGCCGACCGTTGCCGGATACCGGCGTGTTGGTGCTGGATGAGCAGCAACGGCCGGTGCCGGCGGGCGAGGTGGGCGAGCTGTATTTGAGTGGCAGCGGTGTCGCTCGAGGTTATCGCAACCGGCCCGAAGAAACCGCCCGCCAGTTCGTGCGCTTGCCCGATCTCGACGGCGGTGCGCAGGTGCATTACCGCACCGGTGATCTGGTACGGCGCAATGCCGAAGGCTTGATCGAGTATCTGGGGCGGGTCGACCGGCAGGTGAAGATTCGCGGCTTCCGGATCGAACCGGGGGAGGTGGAGCAACGGCTGCTGGAGTATCCGGGCGTGGCGCAGGTGTACGTCTGCACCCGACGTCAGGCGGCGGAGGATCATCAGTTGCTGGCGTTCATCGTGCCGCGCGGGGATCTGGACTATCACGCCTTCGAAAACCATCTGCGGACACAACTGGCGCCGTATATGCGGCCACATCAGTTGTACCTGGTGGAGCGCCTGCCGCTGACGGCCAATGGCAAAATCGACCGCGACGGGTTGCTGGCGCAGGGGCTGAAGCCGTGGCATCCAGTCCTGGCGGTTACGGATAACGAAAGCGTGTCACTGGCGCTGGGCTGGTTGCTGAGTCAGGCCCGCTCGCTGCTCGGCCAACCGGCCCTGAGCGCGCAGGACGACTGGCTGGGCAGTGGCGGCGATTCGCTCAAGGCCATGCGCCTGCGTTCGGCGATTCGTGTCCGTTGGCAGCGCGAGATCACTCTCGACGCGTTGCTCAACGAGCCTTTCTCGTCATTGGCCGAACAACTGACCGGTGAAACGAACGGCGATTCGATCTACCCACCTGCGCCACCGATCAGTAACGCCAAACGCCTGCCGGCCACCGCCGAACAGCACCGTTTGTGGCTGTTGCAGCAACGTTCGCCGACCTCGATGGCCTATAGCGTGCCGCTGATTCTGCATCTGGCTTCAGGTATCGAAGTCACGGCACTGGCCGAGGCCGTTGGGCGTCTGGTGCAGCGTCATCCTGGATTGCGCACGGCTTTTGCGCCCGGTGCCGATGGACTCGATCAGGTAATCGCCGAGCAGCGTCCGGCCTGTCGCACCTTCGCGGTCGGGCATTTCACCGAAGACAACTGGCAGGCCTTCGCCGAGCTGGTGTTCGCCGTGCCGTTCGACCTGAGCACACCCAACCTGTTTCAGGCCTGGCTGTTGCCGTTCGCCGACGGCAGCTGCCGCTTGTTGCTGAACCTGCATCACATCATCGTCGATGGCTGGTCGGTGAACCTGCTGTTCGACGACCTGGCGCAGCTCTACGCCGATGTCCTGCAGGGCCGCGACAGCCCGCAACCGGCCGCCCGGTTGACGACACTGCAGTTTGGCCAGTGGCAGCGCCAGTGGGGCGTCGATCCGCATTATCGCGACCAGCGCCGCGCACTCGCCGAGTTGCATCGCCGCCAGGAAGAACCGTCGCCTGCATTGATGCCGATGCGCGAAATCAGCCCGGACGCCCGGTTGCACCGGGAACCCTTGGGCACCCTGCGCAGCGCAGCCCTTGAACGTTTTTGCACTCAACAGCGGCTGACCCGTTTCGAAGTGCTGTTCAGTGTCTTCGCCTGGAGCCTGTATGCCCTGACCGGGTGCGAGCGGCCACGGATCGCCAGCCCGGTGTCGAATCGGCCGCTGGCGGAGTTCGAAGACACCGTCGGCATGTTTGCCAACACCGTGCTGATCCCCACTGCCGTCGAGCAGGCATTGTGCCTGGGCGAACAGTTGTGCAAGCAGACCACCGCCGTGCGCGAAGTGCTGGCGTTGCAGGACGTGGCGCTGGCGGATCTGGTGGAAGACCTGCGGCTGTCGTCGAGCCCGTTGCTGTTCGATTTCATGTTTGTGCTGGAGAACACCGATTACGCCGCATTGGCCGACTCGAACCTGCGCGCCTCGCTGGAATTCAACGAGCAGTTGCACGCCAAGTGCCCGCTGACGTTGTTGATGGTGGGGAGCGGGTCGCAACTGGAATGCTGGTGGGAATATCAGTGCAGCTATTTTGATGCCGAACAGATGCGGACGGTGAACGCGCTGTTCCGCCGAGGGCTGGACCTGTTGCTGGAAAGCCCGGCGGCCAACCTCGACGATTTCCTCGGTGCGTATCGACGCAGTCTGCCACCGGCCAGCGAAGGCCCGCAGATGACGCTGCCGTTCAACACATTGGCGGACGGATTCGAGCATCAAGTGCATTGCACGCCGGAGGCGGTTGCGCTGGTTCAAGGGCAGCGCCGTCTCACCTACGGCGAGCTGAATGCGCTGGCCAATACTCTGGCGGCCACCCTGATCGAGCATCATCCATTGCCGGCCGGGGACGCACCGCTGCATGTCGTGCTGTTTCTCGATGCCTCGGTGGAACACATCGTCACCTTGCTGGCGCTGGCCAAACTCAATCTGACTGCCGTGCCGCTGGATCCTGCTTATCCGGTGGCGATCCAGCGTCAGGTGCTGGAGCAGGCGCAACCGCATTGTGTGCTGTTCAGCGACACGACGGTGGCGGCGCTTGATGATCTGAACGCCGGACGATTCGCCACGCATCGGGTCGATCTGCACGCCGATGCCAAAGCGTTCGAGCGTCCACGCCACACCGGTGAACGGCCGCTGTACACGCTGTTCACCTCCGGATCCACCGGCACGCCCAAAGGTGTGCAAGTGTCCGAGCGAACCCTGTGCAACCTGCTGCAATGGCAGCGCACCGAAGGTCAGTTGCCGGCGAAAGCGGTAACGCTGCAGTTCTCGATGCTGTCGTTCGACGTATCGTTCCAGGAGATTTTCAGCACCCTGTGCGGGGGCGGTTGTTATCACCTGATCACGCCGCGCTGGCGTCAGGATGCCGAGGCGTTGCTGGATTACATGGTCAAGGCGCGGATCGAGCGCCTGTTCCTGCCATACGTGGCCTTGCAGCATCTGGCGCAAACCGCCGTGGCCCGCGGCATTTACCCGTCGGCGCTGCGTGAGGTGATCACGGCCGGCGAGCAATTGCTCTGCACCGATGCGCTGCGCAACTGGTTCGGCGGTATGCCGCATGCCTCGTTGTTCAACCACTATGGCCCGACCGAAACCCACGTGGTCAGCGCCTTGCGCCTGCCGCCGGTGGCGCGGGACTGGCCGTTGCGTGCGCCGATCGGCCATGCCGTCGGCAATGCGCGGTTGCTGCTGGTCGATGAACACGACCGCCCGGTGCCAATCGGCAGTCGCGGCTATCTGCTGGTCGCTGGCTCGATGGTTGCCCGTTGCTATCTGGCTGATCCTGCGCTGAACGCTGCGCGGTTTGTCGAGCTGGCAGACGGCTGTTTGTACTACCGCACCGGCGATCTGGCGTGGGCCGATGCCCAGGGCTGCCTGCATTATCTGGGACGTGACGATCAGCAGATCAAACTCAGCGGCCATCGTCTGGAACTGGGGCAGATCGAGGCGGCGCTGATGCAGGTGCCGGAAGTGGTCAACGCGGTGGTGGCGGTTCAGGCCAGTCCACCACGGCTGATCGCCTGGCTGCAACTCGATGGCCAACCTGCAACGTCGCAACAACTGGATCGTCAGGTTGCGCGGCTGCTGCCGGCCCATGTGCGGATCGATGAGTACCGACGGATCAACCTCTGGCCACGCACCCCCAGCGGCAAGATCGACCGCAAGGCCTTGCCGAATCTGGGCGAGGCGTTGGAGCGGCGCAGCACGCCACAATCGGTTGTTCAATTGAGTGCGCTGGAGCGACAACTGAGCGAGTTGTTCCAGGCTGTCATCGGCCGTGACATCGAGCCGGACCAGACCTTCTTCGAGGCCGGCGCCACCAGCCTCGGCCTGATGCGTTTGCATGGCCGTTACGCCAAAGAGTTGCCGCACAAGGTGACGATGGCCGATCTGTTCGAACACGTCACGGTGCGGCGTCTGGCGGCGCACCTGTCGACCGCGCCGGTGGCAGCGGTGGAGCGTGTCCGGCAAACCGATGCAGGTCATCAGCCGATGGCGATCATCGGCATGTCGGTCAACGTGGCCGGGGCGCAGAACCTGTCCGAGTTCTGGGCGATGGTGCAAGGCAATGGGCTGGGCATCGAGCACTTTGCCGCTGAAGAAGGGCTGGTCGGCGCCCGCAGTCAGCTGGCGGGCATGCTTGATTTCGATCCCGAGTATTTCGGCATCAGCCGCCAGGAAGCGCGCCTGATGGACCCGCAACAGCGGCATCTGCTGATGGCGTGCGTGCAGGCCCTGCAACACGCGGCCATCGTTCCGTCGGCGGACGGCCCGCGCATCGGTCTGATCGCCAGCTGCGGCGAAACCACCTACTTCCAGCAGATGCTGCGCGAAACCGCCGAAGACGATTTGCCGGACGGCTTCCAGCTGGCGCTGCACCACGACAAGGATTTTCTGGCGACCAAGGCCGCGTATCACCTGGACCTCAACGGCCCGGCCCTCAGCGTGCAAGCCGCTTGCGGCAGCTCATTGATCGCCGTGCACCTGGCCAGTTCGATGCTGCGTCAGGGCGACAGTGACGTGATGCTCGCGGCCGGGGTGCTGATCGACTTGACCCTGACCGAGGGCTACCGGCATCGCTCGCAGCACATCTTTTCTGCCGACGGTCTGTGCCGTCCGTTCAGCGACGACGCCAGCGGCACCCTCGGCGCCAGTGGTTACGGCGTGGTGGTGCTTAAACCGTTGGCCAAGGCGCGGGCCGATGGCGACCGGATCTATGCGTTGCTCGAAGGCTCGGCGTTGAACAACGACGGGCGGGCCAAGATGAGTTACACCGCACCGTCGGTGGCGGGGCAGAGCGCGGTCATTCGTGATGCCTTGAACCGCGCCGGATTGACCGGTGCCGACATCGGCTACATCGAGGCCCACGGCACCGGCACCTTGCTGGGCGATCCGATCGAAGTCGCGGCGTTGACCAAGGCTTTCGGCGACGCACCAACCGGCCATTGCGCGCTGGCTTCGGTGAAAAGCCAGATCGGTCACCTGGGCGCGGCGGCGGGGGTGGTCGGGCTGATTCGCGCCAGCCTCGCGGTGTTCCATGGCGTGCTGCCGCCGAACCTCGGTTTTGGCCGGATCAACCCGCAGATTGATCTGGAGCATTCGCCGTTTTACGTGCCGACCACGTCCCGGCCATGGCCGCAAGGGCGGCGGCGACTGGCGGGTGTCAGCAGTTTCGGGATCGGCGGGACCAACGCGCATGTCATCGTCGGCGCGGCGCCCACGGCGCAGGAAGGGGGCGAGGAAACGTTACCGCTGCTGATGGTTTCGGCCCACAGTCGAGCGGAGTTGCTGCGCGATATCGCGACGATTCGCGAATACCTGCATGCGAACCCGGAGCAGCAGAGCGCGTTGCTACGGTACTTGCAGTCAGGTCGCCGGCAACTGCGCTGGCGCTTCGCGATGGTCTGCCGGGCAGGTGACGACATTCCGTTGCAGCCAACCTCGATCAAGGAAATCACCGCTTCGGGCGCGCAACTTAAAATCGTCGATCAATCGCCGCAGGAACTGCTGGACGCCTGGTACGAAGGCACGAATATCCAGTGGCCGCAGCGCTCGGCACCGCCGCCCTGGGATTTGCCGCCGTCGTCGTTCGATCTTCAGACGTATCGTTTCCAGACGCCTGTAGCTGCTCAACCTGATGCGCCAGCCCTTGAGCGACAACCGCTGGCGGACTGGTTCCACCAGCGACAGTGGGTGCGCACCCGGCGCCTGAGCGGAGTAACCACGGCTGGATCCCGTGAAGTGCTGATCCTGTGCAGCCATGACGCGCCCGAATCGACCTTGCTGACGAGCTTGAACGCTGTATACCGACGCGTGATTCATGTGCGCGCCGGCAACGGCTTCAAGCGTTTGAACCCGGACCGTTTCGAGCTGGATCCGCTGGACAACGAAGCCCTGAACCGGTTGCTCGCCGAAGTTGCAGAACCAGACCTTGGCGAGCTCGACTGGCTGCATGCCTTGCCGCTGGCGGTGTCGGGCGCGGTCAACGAGCAATCGCTGGATCTGGCGCAGTGGGCCTGTCTGGACACGGTCAGCACGCTGATGCAGGCCTGGGGACAAACCGTGCGCACGACCCGTCTGCGCCTGTGGTTGATGTCATGGCAGGCGTGCCCGGTGGACGGCGAAGTGCGACGTCCCGAGCTGGCAGCGCTGGCCGGCATCACCGAAGTGGTGCCGCAGGAATACCCGGTGCGTTGCCACTGGCTGGATTGGCCGGCGTCACGCCTCGATGCGCAGACAGCTACGCTGGCGGCATTGCTGGCCGATCCTTCGTCGTTGCCTCGGCGAATGGCAGTGCGCGACGGTTACCTGTGGCAGCCACGCTTGCTGCCTCAGCCATTGACCGGCCCGGCAACGACGTCTCTTTTACCGGAAGATGGAAAGTTTCTGGTGCTCGGCGGCAGCGGCGGCATCGGCCAGACCTTGTGCGAACACCTGCTACAGGCACCCGCGCGCCGTGTGGTGCTGCTTTCGCGCAAGGGGCAATTGCCGGCGTCTCTGGCGGCGTACGCGTCGCGGATCGACTGCATCAAAGCAGACATCGCCGACCTGCCGCGCTGGCCGCAGATCCTAGATCAACTGGCCGTTCGTTACGGTCGCCTGAGTGGTGTGATTCATGCGGCGGGCGTCGGTGCGGGCAGCCTGATTCGCCACCGCGATGCCCGGCAAATGGCCGAGGCCATGGCCGCCAAGACTCGCGGCATGCTGGCGGTCGAAGCCTTGATCGAACACCTGACGCCGGGTTTTGTCCTGTACTGCTCGTCGATGTCGGCACTGTTCGGCGGCGCGGGACATCTGGATTACGCGGCGGCCAGCGGGGGGCTCGACGGCTTCACCCACTATCGTCCGAATGCGACCGACGCTTGCCTGCGCCTGGGGATCAACTGGGACATCTGGCGCGACATCGGCATGGCCACCACCAGTAACGGCGGAGACGCCGCGCACCTGGAGCATCTGACGGTCGGTCTGTCGGCGGAAGAGGGCTGCCGAGTATTCGATCTGGCAATGGCGACGCAGTTGCCGCAGCTGTTGATCTCCACCACCGGCATCGACACGGCGCGGCGGTTTTATCCGGTTCGTCACGGTGCCGTGACCGCACCGGTCGAGGTGCCGAAGGGCTTCGATCTGTCGGCGCGCTTGCATGAGTGTCTGTGCAAGTGGCTCGGTGTGGCCGAGCTGGAAGATGACGATTCGCTGTACGACCTGGGCGCGGATTCGCTGACGCTGCTCGACCTGATCGACGAACTGCAAGCCGCTACCGGCGAGGTTTTCCAACTGTCGCAATTCAGCCACAAGGTCAGCCTGAGCGAAGTGCTGGGACTGGTCTCGACCGCGACGGTTGAAGAGGCTCCCGGCGTAACACTGCCGGGCTGGCACGACGCAGTGCGGATCGATCAATGGCATGCCGGTGCTGGCCGCGATTGGCTGTACCTGATTCATCCGGTGGGCGGCGATGTTCAGGCCTATCGGGAACTGGTCTCGGCGCTACCGGCGGAACTGGGCGTGTGCGTGATCGCCGACCCGGCGTTGCGTCTGCCGCAGTTGCCGAGCATCAGCGTGGAAGAACGTGCACGCAGGTATCTGGAGGCGATCAAGACCCATCTTCCGCACGGCAGCACCTGGCGGCTGGCAGGCTGGTCCTTCGGCGCATGGGTGGCGCAGGCCTTGTGTCACCAGGCCCAGGCTGACGGGTTCAGGCAACCGTTGTTGTACCTGATCGACCCACCCGCGCCGGATGCCGGTGCAGAGTTGGCCGGCATCGACGAACAGACCATCGAACAGGTGTTCCAGCGCGAGTTTGCCCAGCGCTGGCCGGCGGTTGAAGGGCAGGGCATGGCCGAGGAACGGCAGGCGTATCTGCAACGGCTGACAGTGTGCTGCCGCAACAACATGACCAGCATGATCGACTTCCAGCCACCAGCGCTGGCGACCACAGCGGTGCGGCTGTTCATCGCCGGGCAGGCCAATCCTTACGGACTGGGCAACGACTGGAACCCGGACGACCTGCAACGCAACTGGCAGGCCTTGCTGCCGCAGTTGCGCAGCTGGCAAACCCTGGACACCGATCACTACGGCATCGTGGCGGGCCGCTGGGCGCGGTTGCTGGCCGAAGTCATCGGTACGGATGAGCCTTCACCATGAGTGAACCGATCTTGATGCCACAATGGTGGCTGGCTCTGACCAAGGTGTTGTGCGAAGCCGAACCGGACGAGGCCTTGCGTCTGCACTTGAGCCGAATCAGCGGACAGGTGCCGTTTCAGCTGTTTCATCTCTGGCAGGCCGACGTGGTCATGCCGATGCTCTGCGAAGCCTTGCCGGAGCATCAGCAGGCGCTGCTCGCTTTGCAAAGCCTGCACCAGCGAGCGGCGCTCGGCGTGATCGGGCGTCAGGGTGAATGGCGGGCCGCGCTCAAACCGGTGTTGCTGGCGTTGTATCGCAAGGCCTACGCCTATGACGCGGCTTACGCCAAGGCCCACGCCAGTGCGATGACCTACGGCCTCGCACCGGCCAACGCCGCCATGATTGCCGAGCACTTCGGCGATGCCGAGGCGTTCGCCGAGTACTACGCGCAATTGAATACCGAGGCCGCTGCCACGGCGTTTGCCCAGGCCCACGCCAGCGCCAACGCCGAAGTGTCGGCTCGGGCCTTCGCGGACGACGACGCAGAAACCTGCGCGCAGATTTGCGGGGCGTCCGTGCGGGTTTACGTCGGGGCCTGCGCTTGGAGCGATGAACAGCGACATGCCGTATACAACCAACTCGCCACCGGGCTCGAGCGAAGTCTGGCCACACTGCAATCCCGTTCAACAGGAGAACGACATGAATGACGCACAACTGCAATTCGATGTGGTGATCAACGCTCAGGGTCAGTATTCCCTGTGGCCGGCGGGCAAGCCGATGGCCAGCGGCTGGAGCGAGGCGGGGATGCGTGGCGAACGCCAGGTCTGTCTGGATTACATCAACGAGCACTGGATCGACATGCGCCCGCGTTCGCTGCGCGAGCAGTCATCGGTGTCGTTCCAATAAAAAGGGTGAGAGAACATGGATCAGTTGGCACTCAAGGCAATCGAGCGCATCGCCGCCGAACGGCGCGCGCCGTATCAGCACATCACGGTCGAGCGAATCACGCCGATCATCGGCGCCGAGATCGGCGGCGTCGATCTCTCGCAACCGCTGAGCGACGAGCAGCTCGCGGAAATCCGCCGGGCCTTTCTGGAAAACCACGTGGTGGTGTTCCGCGATCAGCATCTGACGGTGGACGAGCACAAGGCTTTTGGCCGGCTGTTCGGTGAGCTGCGGGCGCTGCCGGTGGAGGACATCGACGGCGATGACCCGGAACTGGTGGTGATCCGCGCCAATGCGCAATCGCGCTACGTGGCCGGCGAAACCTGGCACACCGACGGCACTGCCGATCTGGCGCCGTCCATGGGCTCGATGCTGTACGTCAAGGAGACTCCGGCCATCGGCACCGGTGGCGATACGTTGTTCGCCAACATGCACCTGGCGCTGGAAATGCTGTCGCCGACGATGCAGCAGTTTCTCTGCGAATTGACCGCGATCCACGACGGCGCGATTCCGTGGAAGGGTTATGAGGCGCCGGCCAACCTGCCGAAAACCGAACACCCGGTGGTAGTTCGCCACCCGGAAACCGGGCGCCAATCACTGTTCGTCAATTCCGGGTTTACGTCGCACATCGTTCAGTTGTCCGGCGGTGAAAGTCAGGTGCTGCTGAACATGCTGTTCGACCTGGTCGCCCGCGAACCGGTCCTCAGCTGCCGCGTGCGCTGGGCGCCGAATAGCCTGGTGTTCTGGGACAACCGTTGCACCCAGCACCATGCGGTCTGGGATTATTTCCCGCATTCGCGGTATGGCGAGCGGGTGACGATTCTGGGGACGCAGCCGAAGGCGTGATGACCCTGAAAATCCCCCTGTGGGAGCGAGCAAGCTCGCTCCCACAGGTCCGGGTCTAAATTCCTCGATTGAGCAGTTGCTCGACGATCAACTCGCCAAACTCCAGATTCCCGTGCAGCGGGTCATCCACTTCGCAGTACGTCGGAAGCTGAAAACCCTGCTCATCATTCGCTGCAGCGCGCACGTCGATCAGCTTGATGCCGAGCCCTTGCAAGCGCTCGATCAGCAGCGCCTGCGCGGCCATGAACACCCGCGAATCGGACAGTTCCGGCACCCGTTGCGGCGGCAGCACGGCGAACACCTTGAGGTTCATCGCCCGGGCCTGTTCATAGAACGCCAATGCAGGTCGGGACAGGGTGTCGACGATGGATTCGAACAGGGGACCTGCGAGAAAACCTTCGTCGAATGCGCCGTCCGGGGTCTGGTAGCACGTCCAGTTCGGCGTGGTGGCGAGGTAGTGCAGGCTCAGGCCGAGGGTACTCACCAGCGGCACGCCGACCTTCGCCAGTTGCGGCACTTCGAACGGCTCAAGGGCCTGGCGATACAGGCGCTCCATCTCGGCGTCCCGGAACACCACGTCATGGCGGGTCAGGCTGAAAAAATCCACCGCGAAATCCCGGCCGGTGCCCAGCGGGCCGCCACTGAAAGGCAGCTCGCGGGCCTGCGCCGCCTTGCCGATGACCCCGGCATGGGAGTCGCCCAGCAGCAGAAACCTAGGCGTAGTAATCGAGCACGGCGTCTTCACAGACAAGCTCCTCGCTGGACACGCAGGTGGAAGGCACGCTGGCCGGCGTCTGCACCGGTTGAACCGCATCGAGCCCGGCGAAAAACTGCTGCATGACAAACGCCACGCCCTCGGGAGTGACCTCGCGCTGGTTGGGCTGATAGAACGCGCCCTTGAACGGTGTGCCCGTGATGATTTCGTAAGAGGGGAAATAGTCGACGTCGTGCAGGTCTTCGCACAGCTGCCCGGCGACCGCGCGCAGCACCGATTTGGAATAGGTGGTGGCGCTCAGCACATGCTCGCCCGTGGCGGTTGCCGTCAGGGGCACCGGTGACACGGTGAGCAGAACGCGCAGTTGCGGGTTGATCGAACGCATCAACTCCAGCGCCCGGACCATGTCGCCATAGGTGTCCATGAAGCCGAAATTGCAGAAGCGGTGCAGCTGCGGATCGAACGTGCCACGCACGGTGCCGGGGCACACGGGATACACCAGACCGGTCTGGCGGTTTTGCCAGGCTTCGGTCAGACCGAGGGTGAACACGAAGACTTTGGCCCGGCGCAGGGCGGTGCGAATGGCGTCGAGGGTGGCTTCGCGCGAGGCGAACAGCGCGTCCTCGCTGGCAAAACCGTCGGGCTCCACGGCGGGGCGGAACGGGTCGAAGAAGCGCCCGTCATGGGCCCAGGTTTCGTCGGGCGGCAGGCTCACGCCCAGCGCCCATTCGAGCCATTGGCACAGCATCGCCGGGGTGTACAGATTGCCAGTGCGGAACGAGAACACCCCGTAGTTGTGGGCCCTCCAGTCGGTTTCGGGCAATTCGGCCGGGGCCGGTTCCGCATCCAGCCAGTTCATGCCGCGCTCCACCAGCGCCCGGCCGATGTGCTGGGCGAAACACGAGCCGGCGGTGACGATGGCGTCCTTGTTGCCGATCTCGAAGTGTGGCGTCCACAGTTGATCGATGTGCAGCGCGGGCTTGTCAGCCACGGCGGTGCGCCAGAAAGCGCGGGGTGGCAGGCATTGATAAGGATTCACGACGAGGGCCTCCTTGGCGGTCGCTGATAAAACGGGGTCAGCTGATTTGATAGCGGTAGATCAGGTCGTCAAACCACCGATCTCCAATCTGATAGGCCTGCGGCACGCGGCGCTCGAATACAAAACCGCATTTCTCCAACACCTTGCAGGACGCGATATTACCGTCGGTCACGGTCGACTCCAACGAGTCCAGGCCGATGGCGGCGGCGTAGTCGATGATCGCCTGCCGCGACTCGGTGCCAAAGCCTTTGCCCTGGTGTTCCGGCAACAGCAGGCAACCCACCTCGGCATGCCCCGGCGACAGTATCCGAAATCCGGTCACACCCAGTTCCTGCCCGCTGGCCCTGTCGGTCACCACCAGACACAACCAGTGATCCGACTGCGGCCCCCAGACCGGAAGCCGATGCTCGAAACCTTTGCGAACCTGGTCCTCGGCGATTTCACCGAACACGTACTGCATGGTTTGCGGCTCGGAATGCAGCCTGAGGAACAGCGGCCAGTCGGATTCGACCATCGTGCGCAGGTCCAGGCGTTGCGTGGTGAGCTCGAGCATCCGCTGCTCCTTGCAAGGGCGGAAAGGGAAGACGGTTTTTTACTGGGTGTGGGGCGAAAGATCAATGTTTTGATCCGGCGTGTTTCGCAAAGCCGATCTTGATCGCTACCAGCAGCGGGGCCGCCACCGCAAACAGCAACGTCACCGCCATGAACGCACTGTCAAAGGCAATCACCAGCGACTGCTCAGAGACCGTTCGCCCAAGCAGACTGGTCGCCGCGCGAGCCGCCGTTGAAGCTTCCATGCCTTTGCCCGTCAGCCAGGCGCCAGTGGTTGTCAGCCGTTCGATCAGCGCCGGGCTGCCCGGCGTGACGCTGCTGCCTAAAATCACGGCGTTGGCCGCATGCCCGTGCTCGATCAGCGTCTGCAGCCCGGCCACGCCGATCAGACCGCCCAGTTGCCGGCCGGTATTGAACAGACCGATGCCGGCCGCCAGGTTGCGGCTGTTGAGGTGGGTGAACGCAATCAACGTTATCGATAGAAACAGAAAGCCCAGCCCCAGCCCGCGCAGCAGGATCGCGCCCATCATGTCTGCGCTGCCGCTTTCGCGGGTCGAGCCGGACAGCAGCCACATGGCAATCATGATCATCAGGATGCCGAACGGCACCGTGGCAAACGGCGCCACGCCGCGCTTCTGCATCAGCCAGGCTGCGATCAGCAACGCACCGACAAACAACGCGCCGCTGGGCAACAGCAGCAGGCCGGCCTCGGTCAGGGTGAAACCAAGCACCGACACGGCAAATGCCGGAATCAGGTAAGCACTGCCGAACAGCGCTGCACCCGCGACGAAGCTGACGATGAAGGCGAACGAGAAATCGCTCGACCTGAACAGGCTGAAGTCGAGTACGCCTCTGCCGCTGATCAGCAGTTGCTGGCCGAGAAAACCCAGCAGGGCTGCGCTGCCGACCAGCGTCAGCCAGACGATGCGCGGCGCCTCGAACCAGTCCCAGCGTTCGCCCTGGCTCAGGACGTAGGTGAAGCAGAGCAGGGCGGTGGCGCTCAGCAACAGCCCCGGACCGTCGAATGGACGCAGGCTGGCTCGAGCGGGTGTCGGGGTGACCGTGATCAGTAACAGTCCGCTGGCCACCAATGCCAGCGGCACGACGCTGAGGAAAATCCACGTCCAGGACTGGCTGTCGACCAGCCAGCCTTGCAGGGCGGGCGTCAGCGTGGCGGAAGCGACGACCGCGCCGATGGCGAACAGCGCTTGCAGCGCGGGTTGCAGCTGGCGCCGGTAGCTGCGAAAGATCAGCACCTGGCCGGCCACCAACAGCGTGCCGCCGGCAAAACCCTGAAGGATGCGCAGCGTGATCAGCAGGTCGAGCCGCGTGCTGAAGGCAGCGATGGCGCAGGCCAGCCCCATGGCCAGGGTCGCAGCGACGATCACGTTGCGCGGGGCGAAGCGTGCCAGCAGCCACGACGCCGTAAGGAAACCGATCAACTTGAACCCGGTGTAGCCGATGTCCAGCCAGGCAAATTCGTCAGGTGTGGCGGCGGTGTCACCGATGATGTCGCTGCGGCCCAGCACCAGCGCGGTGCCGGCGATCGCTTCGGTGAGACTGGCCAGCAGAATGCCGATCATCAGCAGCACGCCGGGCCGGGCTGCGGCAGACCGGTTCATGAGCCGTCTCCACGCTCCACATCGACCCGCGCCGACAGCCCCGGCACGATGCGCCCCGGCAAAGGGTTGTTGGCGAGGCGGATTTTCACCGGCACCCGCTGCACCACCCGGACGAAATTGCCCGTGGCGTTGTCGGTCGGCAACAGGCTGAAGGCCGAGCCGCTGCCGGGGGCAAAGCTGTCGACCACGCCCTCCAGCGCATCGTCGGGGTAGCCGTCGACAGTGATCCGCACCGCCTGACCGGTCTGGAGATGCTCCAGCTGGGTTTCCTTGAAGTTGGCCACGACCCACACGTCCTGCACCGGAACGATGTCGAGCAAGGCCACCCCCGGCGTGACGTAACGGCCGACCCGCACCTGGCGGTTGCCGACCACCCCGGTCACGGGCGCACGCACCACGGTGCTGTCGAGGTCGATCCGGGCCAGATCCTGCGCCGCCTCGGCCTGAGCCATGGCCGCGAGGGCCGCGCCGCGCTGGGCCAGCAGCACGGCAAGGCGTTGGCGCTGTGCCTCGACCGACGCCGAAGCAGCGTCCACCGCCGCGGAGGCGCGCGTCTGGGCCGCTGCCGTCTCATCGACCAGCGCCATGCTCACGGCATTGCTGGCGATCAGTTTGCGGTTGCGTTCATGGGTCTTGCCGGCGAGGTTCATCTGCGCGGCGGCGGAGCGGCGCTCGGCCTCGGCCTGGCGAATCTGCGCATGTTGCAGTTGGGTCTGGGCATCGACATCACTCAGACGTGCCTGTGCCGATTTGAAGTTGGCTTCGGCCTGGGCAAGGCGGGCGCGATAGTCCTGATCGTCGATGCGAAACAGCACATCGCCGCTCTGTACCGACTGGTTGTCGCGCACCTCGACGCTGGTGACGTAGCCGGCGACCTTGGCCGCCAGGGACGTGACATCGCCCCGAACATAGGCGTTGTCGGTCGAGATGCTTTTGCCGCCGTACAGCACGACGTAACCGCCCGCCACAATCGCCAGGGCGGCGGCGCACAACAGCAGTCCTGTCGCCTTGCGTTTGCCTTGGCGCGGTGTCGCGGGCGTCGGTTCGGATTGCGCCGTGCTGGCGGTGGAGGGCTGGGGCGCGTTCATGATCGGGGTCCTGCGCAAGGCCGACACCTCCGGCAGCCGCGCCGCCGGAGGTGAATCGGCGAATGGATCGGTTACGGCTTGACCGGTTTGACCAGGTCGGTCTCGCTGCTGTCGAGCACGAACACCGCCAGCAGACGGGACGGTTCGGTGGTGCTGGCATTGGCGCTTACCGCGTGGAAATCACCCGGTTGCTCGACGAAGTTTTCTCCGGCCTTGTAGACCTTCTCCGGCCCGTCGCCGACCTTGCTGCGCACGGCGCCCTCAAGCACCGTGGCGTAGATGAACGCGGACTTCGGATGAAAGTGCGCCGGCGAAGAGCCACCGGGCGCGTATTCCACCAGCACGCCCCGCATGGATTTGCCCGGAACGTTGGGCAGGGCGCGGTCGAACACTACGGTGACCTTGCCCCCCTGCGGCTCGGCGGCCGAGGCGGATGAAATCGACAGGGCCGCAAACGTGGCGGCCAGCAGGATTCGGCTGAACATGGCGATACTCCTTCAAATGAGTGGGGTGCTTCAGCGCGGGATCGATTGCGCCAGCCAGTCTTCAAAGCGCGTCGGGCCCAGGCGCGGGTTGCTGCTGCCGGGGGTGAGCGACTGGTCGTCGAGTACGTCGCCGAAGTAACGGGCGTGGACGTCCGGGATCACTTTGCGGGTGTCGTGGGTGGCGCGGAAAAAGCGCCGGACCAGCTCGTCGAGCGGTATGGCTTCGGGGCCGGCAATTTCCTGCGTGCCGTTTATCGGCGCTGCCAGTGCCACATCCGTCAGCGCAGCAGCGACGTCGTCAGACGCCATGGGCTGGATCAGCGCCGGCGACAGACGTACTTCCTCGCCGACGGTGGCGGACTGGGCGATGCCGCCGACAAATTCGAAGAATTGCGTGGCCCGCACAAGGGTGTACGGAATGCTCGACGCCTTGATCAGGTTCTCTTGCGCGACCTTGGCGCGGAAGTAGCCGTTGGCAGGCGAGCGCTCACTGGCGACGATCGACAGCGCCACGTGATGGCGAACCCCGGCGGCGGCTTCGGCAGCGAGCAGGTTACGGGTGGAGGTCTCGAAGAAATCGAGTACGGCCTGGTCTTCCCACGACGGCGCGTTGGACACATCGACCACCACCTGGGCGCCGTCCATCGCTTCGGCCAGGCCTTCGCGGGTGATGCTGTTGACGCCGGTGTTAGGGGAGGCGGCGCGGGCATCGTGGCCGCGTTCGCGCAGATTGTTCACAAGTTTCGATCCGATGAGGCCGGTGCCTCCGATAACGACGATCTTCATGGCATCTCTCCACTTGCCGACGGCAACCATTGCTGTCGATGTGGGTCGAGCATGCCTGCGGCACTCGGGCAAATCCTTGTGGTGACCTTGAATTTGCCTTGGTTTTTTGTCCAGACAGGCCAATCCGTCGGCAGACGCGTAGACCAGTGTGCAGACTGGTGCGGCGGTCCAAGGTCTGCCGTATCATTGAGCGCACGACAATCGCCCGCTCGGACACGGAGTCGGGGGCACCACACCAGAGAACAGCCACCGTGCAATTCGTGTTTGAAGACTACGTGCTCGACCAGCAGCGCCGGGAACTGACCTGGCGCGGGGAGGTTGTGACTGTCGGGCCGCAGGTCTTCGATCTGCTGTTGCTGCTGGTCAGCAACCGCGAGCGGGTGGTGAGCAAGGACGAGCTGTTGAACGCCGTGTGGAGTGGCCGGATCGTTTCCGAATCGACCATCACCAGCCACATCAACGCCGTGCGCAAGGCCATCGGCGACACCGGCGAGCAACAGCGCCTGGTGCGCACGGTGCCGCGCAAGGGCTATCGCTTTGTCGGTGAAATCATCCCGTGCGACAGCCCCGTCAATACGCCCGAAGCACCTGCGAAACCCGAGGTGGCCGCGACACTTGTCCTGCCGGAAAAACCTTCGATCACCGTCCTGCCATTCCAGAACCTCAGCGGCGACCCCGAACAGGACTACTTCGCCGACGGCATCGTCGAAGACATCATCACCGCGTTGTCGCGCCTGCGCTGGCTGTTCGTCATCGCCCGCAACTCCAGCTTCACCTACAAGGGCAGGGCGGTGGATGCGCGAGGCGTCGGTCAGGAACTGGGTGTGCGTTATGTGCTGGAAGGCAGCGTGCGCAAGTGCGGCAACAAGATCCGCATCACCGGCCAGTTGATTGATACCTGCAGCGGAACTCACCTGTGGGCCGAGCGTTTCGAAGGCCTGCTTGACGATATTTTCGAACTCCAGGACCAAGTGGCCGAAAGCGTTGTGGGCGCCATCGCGCCGCAGCTCGAACGCGCGGAAATCGAACGGGCCAAACGTAAGCCCACCGACAGCCTCGATGCCTACGATTACTACCTGCGTGGGACGGCCAAACTGCACATCGGCACCCGTGAGGCGATCGAGCAGTCACTGACGCTGTTCTACCGGGCGATTGAACTGGATCCGGAATTTGCCTCGGCGTACGGCATGGCCGCGTGGTGCCATTTCTGGCGCAAGCTCAACGGCTGGATGACCGACCGGCCCCGGGAAATCGCCGAAGGTGCGCGGCTGGCACGAATGGGGGTGGAGCTGGGGCGTGATGACGCCGTGGCGCTGACCCGTAGCGGGCATGCTCTGGCGCATCTGACCGGGGATGTCGACTGTGGCATTGCCTTGCTTGATCGGGCTCGACTGCTCAACCCCAATCTGGCGCCGGCCTGGTATCTGGGTGGAATTCTGCGTGCCTTGCGTGGCGAAACTGACGCCGCCATCGCCAACCTCGAGCATGCCGTGCGCCTCAGCCCGCTGGATCCGGAAATGTTCCGCATGCAGGTCGGGATGGCGCTGGCGCACTTCTTCGCCGGACGCTTCGAACTCTCGGCTTCCTGGGCCGAGAAAGCGCAGGGAAACCTGCCCTGTCTGCTGGCAGCGGTGGCGTTGATCGCCGCAAGCCAGGCGCTGAGCGGGCGAACCGACAAAGCCGGGCAAACCATGGAACGGGTGCGTCAGCTGGACCCGACCTTGCGGGTGTCCAGCCTGAGCGCGTGGCTGCCCATTCAACGGCCTGAAGACGTTGCCCGGTTTGCCGAGGGTCTGCGATTGGCGGGATTGCCGGAGTGACGGCTCAGCCGGCCAGCGTCGCGTTATCGATCACAAACCGATACTTCACATCGCCCTGCAGCATCCGCTCGTAGGACGCATTGATCTGATCCGCGCGAATCAGCTCGATGTCGGAAACGATGCCGTGCTCGGCACAGAAATCCAGCATCTCCTGGGTTTCAGGAATACCGCCGATCATCGAACCGGCGATGGTCCGGCGTTTCATGATCAGGTTGAACACGTTCGGTGACGGATGCGGCGAGGCGGGGGCACCGACCAGCGTCAGGGCGCCATCGCGCTTGAGCAGCACCAGGAACGCGTCGAGATCGTGAGGCGCGGCGACGGTGTTGAGGATCAAGTCGAAGCTCTTGGTGTGTGCGGCCATTTCTTCAACGTTGCGCGACACCACGACCTCATCGGCGCCCAGTGCCTTGGCGGCTTCGCGCTTGGACTCGGAAGTAGTGAACGCCACGACATGCGCGCCCATCGCATGGGCCAGTTTGATACCCATGTGGCCCAGGCCACCGATACCGACCACACCGACCTTTTTGCCCGGCCCGGCGTTCCACTGGCGCAGTGGCGAGTAGGTGGTGATGCCCGCACACAGCAGCGGCGCGACGGCGGCCAGTTGAGCTTCCGGATGACGGATGCGCAGCACGTAACGCTCATGCACCACGATGTTTTGCGAGTAACCGCCAAGGGTCCAGCCCGGTGCGTCCGGGGTCGGGAAGTTGTAGGTGCCGATCATGCCGTCACAGTAGTTTTCCAGACCGGTTTCACAGTCGTCGCAGTGTTTGCAGCTGTCGACGATGCAGCCGACACCGACCAGATCGCCGACCTTGTAGTCGGAAACATGGGCGCCGACCGCCGAAACGCGACCGACAATCTCGTGCCCCGGCACGCAGGGGAATTGCGTACCGGCCCATTCGGCGCGCACCTGGTGCAGATCGGAGTGGCAGATGCCGCAGAAGGCGATATCGATCTGCACATCATGGGCCGCCGGCGCGCGGCGATTGATCTGCATCGGCTCAAGGGGTTGGTCGCCGGCGTGGGCACCGTAGGCATGTACGAGCATGGGGAAATCCTTGATGAATGTGTCGAAGGACCATTCTTCCCGGATTGCTCGCACAGCCTGTAGTGCATTTCTACCGATTACTTGCCTGATCCTGCGGGATCGATTTGGGTGAAATCACGTCAGTCCATCGAGAAATGCATTCGCATGTTCATCACGGCGTCGTACTGATTGCTGGCTACCCGGCGTTCGATCAGGCGGTCGGATCCGCCTTCGGCAACACGGCGTTCGAGCAGGCGATCGGAGCCGCCTTCGGCGACACGGCGTTCGATCAGGCGATCGGAGCCGCCTTCGGCGACACGGCGTTCGATCAGGCGATCGGAGCCGCCTTCGGCAACGCGGCGTTCGATCAGGCGATCGGATCCGCCTTCGGCGACACGGCGTTCGAGCAGGCGATCGGAGCCGCCTTCGGCGACACGGCGTTCCATCAGCCGATCCGAACCCCCTTCGGCAATCTGGGTAGGCGCCTTTCTGGCCCGGTGCTGTTGCACCGATGAAGTTTCTGAATCCGGAGCACTGGTTTCCTGTCTGTTGGCCACCGGCATGTCGGGCAGGCAACTTGCCCCGAATGCATGAGTGGCAACTATCCAGGTGGCTGAAACAATGGCGACGGGCAATACCAATCCAATAGTTTTCATCGTGATCATCCTGAGTCGTAGTGGGATTTCGTTAATGAACTTCCGGGTTGCAACCAGACAGGTTTGAATTCAATCGAATACTTCTAATGGGAGTTGCCATGCTCCTGCGCGGCCAGGCGAATGCGGTTGTAAGCAATCAGGCGCATGACATAGCCCAACTTGATCGCGGTCGGTCCGAGGATTGTCATCCCGTGTGCGCCGACCAGCGTGGGCAAGGCCAAGTGAGCGTCGAACACATAGGCCAGGAAAATCCCCGCCATCAACATGCCCAGACCGCCGATCAGCAATACGTGGGACAACTTCAGCACGCGATGCGAGTCTTCAAAAAAGTCATACATGTTGTTCAGCCATCCCTGAGTCAATGAGTGGGTGGGCAAGTGTCGGCGCGAACGGAGACCGCGAAGTCAATGACTTTGCCGGCCGTTGCATTTGATGGAGGGATTTTACTGTTGGCGGTAGGGATCAACCATGTTGCATGAGTTTGGTTTTATCCTGCCCGCGTATGGAGAAGTCATACCTACGTATATAAACAACTTTCAATGTGCGCTGAATAAGAGCGTTACATCTAATGGTTGATACCCAGGCTTTCGGCCATTCGAACCAGATCGGCAAACGACTGCGCGCGCATCTTGCGCATGGCCTGGCTGCGATGGATTTTCACGGTGATCTCGCTCAGGCCGATGGCACTGGCGATCTGTTTGTTCATCAAGCCCGAAACGGCCAATGCCATTACCGATTGCTCTCTGACCGTCAGTGTCCCGTGGCGTGTGCGCAGCTCATGATGGCGGCGTTCGCACTCGCGGCGTGACCTGTCCCGCGCATGTGCGGCGACTACGGCATCGATCATTGCCTGCTCGCGAAACGGTTTTTCCAGGAAGTCGATGGCGCCGGCTTTCATGGCGCGAACCGTCATGGCGATGTCGCCGTACCCGGTCATGAAAATGATCGGCAGACCGATTTTGGCGTCGGCGAGTGCCTGCTGAAAGACCAATCCGCTGGTGCCTTGCAATCGCACATCCAGCACCAGGCAACTGGGCAGGTCAGGTCGCTCGTATTGCATGAAGTCGGTGACCGATCCGAACAGCTCGACCTGCAGGCCGATGGAGCGCAACAGGCTGCCAAGTGCCTCGCGCAGAGGGGCGTCATCATCAATGATGAAAACGATGGGTTCCGGGTTTCGGTCTGGTGCTGATTCTACTTCCATACGCTGGATGGCTTCGCGGCGATCGGGTTGCGCAGGATGCGGAATATTTCAATGGAAAACTTTGCCCGAGCCTCCGGTTTTCATTGGATTTTTCTTGGGTAACCGTCCAGAGGCCATCGACCGTGTGTTCCGTTAGTCGATGGCCTCGGCGGGTCAGTTTCCTGCCCTGGCGACGATTGCAAAATTCCCCGGTGCCTTCTCCAGCAGCCCCAGAAACCTCACGAGATCGACCTTGCTGCCATCCACTTTCAGGTCATCGGAAGTGAGCGTTTCCTTCAGCCCGGCGGTGCCGCCCAGCAACTGGACGAACAGGTCCTTGGTGACGGTCAGCGTTGCGTTGGCGTTCGCCGCGGTCGGGCCTTTTCGGTAGTGCAGCACGGCGTTCTCGATCCACAGCACGAACGATTCATTGGTATCGGTCAGCACCAGATTGAAGGTCCAGCTCTTGCCATCTGCCGCCGGCCCGTCGAGGCTCGCGGCCATGGCTTCGAGGAAGCGTTCGGTGGGCGTCTGCTTCATCAGTTCGATCAGGTCGGAGCGTTTGACGCCCTTGACTGGCGGGCCGTTGCGCAGCTCCATCGCCGCCGTCAGGTAGCTGTTGCGCCAGGTCGCCGATTCCGCCTGATAGCCCATCTGCTCGTACGCGCGGGCCAGCAGCTCCTTGGCGGCCGTGTCGTCGGGTTTAGCGAGCACGGCCTGGTCCAGCAGCTCGGCGACCCAGCGGTATTCGCCCTTGTCATAGGCCACGCGGGCGGCCTCGATCACCTTGGCGTTACCTCCCATCAATTCGACGTAGCGCTTTGCCGATTCCTTGGGTACCAGAGGATTCAAGTGTGCGGGGTTGCCGTCGTAGGCGCCCAGGTACATCTGGTAGATCGCCTTGACGTTGTGGCGCAGGTCGCCGTAATAGCCGCGAGTGCCGAAGTACGACGCCAGTGAATCCGGCAACTGGATCTTGTCGGCGATCTCGTTGGGGGTGTAGCCGGCGTTCATCAGGCGCACGGTCTGATCGTGCAGGTATTTGTAGACGTCGCGGTGCTTGGTGATGAATTCGCGGATCCGCTCGTTGCCCCAGATCGGCCAGTTGTGCTGACCGAAATAGACCTCGGTGTCGCCCAGTTCGTCGAGGGCGATTTGCGTGTATTCGGACCAGCGCAGCGCATCGCGCACCTTGGCGCCACGGATCGGCAGCAGGTTGTGCATGGTCTGCGCCAGCAGCTCCGCGCCGCCGTAGGCCTTGAGCGAGGGGATCGAAAAGGTCAGCTCGGCCGGGGCCTCAGCGCCGGGCATGTTGTGGAACACGAAGCTGACGCCGTCGAGCACCAGCGGCTGGATCGGCTGATCGATGATCTGCGTCGGCGGCAGGATGCCCATGCTGCCGTAAGCGACGTTTTTGCCCAGCCCGGTGTCGACAATGCCGGTGACGCCCGGCGTCAGGTTCTTGCCGAACTGATACATCGAACGCCGCGCCATTGCCGGCCCCGCCAGAATGTTTTCGCTGGTGGCTTCCTCCATGAACCCGGCCGGCGCGACGATGGGAATGTTGCGCTGGGCGACTTCGCTGCTCGAGGTGATGCCCAGCACACCGCCGAAATGGTCGGCATGGTCGTGGGTGAAAATGATCGCGGTGACGGGCTTGTTGCCCAGATGCTCGCGGGCGAATGCCAGCGCTGCGGCGGCGGACTCCCGGGAGGTCAGCGGATCGACCACGATCCAGCCGGTCTGCCCGTCGATCAGCGTCATATTGGCGATGTCGAAACCGCGCAACTGGTAAATTCCGTCGCGGACCTTGAACAGACCGATCTGCGCGTTGAGCATCGCGTGCCGCCACAGGCTCGGGTTGACGGTGGCCGGCGCCTGGCCTTCGACGAAGCGGTAGGCATCGAAATCGATCAGGACATTGCCGTCGGAGCCGAGGATCTTGCCTGTGGGTCGGGCGATGAAACCGCGCTGGGCATCTTCCATGTCGCGGTTGTCGCTGAGGTCCAGGCCCTTGATCGACGCCTGGATCACCGCTGCCGTGGCGGGCGTGGCATCTCCCGCAGCGACGCCGGGCTTGTTGTCGCAGCCGGCGAGGGACACCAGCGTCAGGGCGAGGATCGTGTAGAGGGTCGGTTTCATTCTTGTTGTTCTCCGAGGGTCGAATGCGCTCCAGCCTAGGGGCCGGGCGGCGATGTATCCAATGCATTGTTTACATCCGGATAATGCGTCGCTAGCATCGGGCGAATGGACCTCAAACGACTGTCACACCTTCTCGCGCTGGCCGATGAACGCCATTTCGGCCGTGCGGCCGAACGCGTTCACCTCAGCCAGCCGGCCCTGAGCCGCAGCATTCAGGCGCTGGAGAGCGAAACCGGGCAGCGCCTGTTCGATCGCGACACCGGCGACGTCCGCCCGACGCCGGCGGGGGAGTTTCTGATCGAGCGGGCGCGACGGCTGCTGTTCGATGCCCGGTCGCTGGAGCGGGACATGGCGCTCTATTGCGATCGCCAACTGGGCAGCCTCGCCTTCGGCGTCGGCCCGTTCCCGGCTGCGATGTTGATGCATCAAGTGGTGCCGCGACTGCGCCTGGATCACCCGGCGGTCACCCTGCGTGTGGAAGTGAACAACTGGCAGATTCTCGAAGCGCGGCTGCGCGCGGAAGCGATCGAATTCTTCGTTGCCGACATTCGCAACTTCACGGCGGAATCCGATCTGTTGATCCCGTTCGCTGGGCCAGGTTTCGGCAGGCTTCTTCGTGCGTCCGGGGCACCCACTGGCCGGGCATAAAGTGGCGATGGGCGAACTGGAAGGCTACGGCATCGCCACGACGCGCCTGCCGGAAGTAGTGAAGCTTGAGACCGCCCGAACCCTCGGCATCTCCACCCGCCAGGCGCTACCGATCGTGCTGGAGTGTGATGATGTGGCGTTGCTCAAGACCGTCGCTGGTTCAACCGACACCATCCTCGGCGTCATCCATGGCGCGGTGGCCGAAGACATTCGGGTGGGGCGTTTGATCGAGCTTCATGTTGTCGACAGGCCCCGATTTCATTCTGAAATCGGGGTGGTGAGCTTGCAGGGCAGGAGCTTGTCGCCGACGGCTTTGTGTGTGATTGAGGCGGTCGCTGCCGAGATGAAATCCGTTCACGTCGAACAATCCCCACGTCTTTAGAGATACGTCCTACAGCCATGATTTTCCTGCTTCGTTAACGTCGTGCAGCCTCTTGCGAGGGGTTGCCGATGCATGAACGAAAGGACAATCAGTGGCTGGTCAAAAGGACATTCCCCAGGTTCCCAACCCACCGGCGGGCGACGGGCATCACGTCACCTACCGCTACATGACGGCCACCGAACTGGCCGATCAGCAAGAACGACAAGACAAGTACGACGCCATGCTGGCGAGACAGGACGCCTTCGAGCGTAGCCGTGAGGTGGCGGCGAACAAGCCTGAGCCGATGCGCGCGGGCTGTGTGTTTGCCAAATCCTGCAAGTTGCCGGATGCGATCATCGATTACTCGAATCCTTCGGGGATGGTGCCGACTGACAGCCTGAAGGATTACGGCGAGCTGATTTTGCTCGGTGGGCGTGAGGCCAATGACAGCGGTGGGGTTGAACTCAAGAAAATCAGCGGCTCTGCCATTCCTGCGGGAATGGGTACTTTTGCCCTTGCCGGTGAGGCGTTCAAGGCATTGCCCGCGCTGGCCTCTGCTGCCGTCATCAGCCCGTTGCTCGGGCTGGTGGCGATGTTCATGCCCTCGAACCTGGGCGACAGCGCGCTCTATACCGAAGACCAGTTGCTCGCCCTCAAACAGGCCCGAACCCGCGTGCGCTTGCGCGTTGAACAGCAGGCCGATGGCAACCTGAAGGGTTACGGCTTCTACACCGGCAAGAATCGCGATTGGGAGATGGTTGATGTTGTGCAGTTCGCTGCACGCGATAGCCGGTTTGTCGCAGACCTTGGTGAAGGTGTTGAGCTGGTTTGGACGCCTGCCGTGGATGGTTCCGACATTCTTGGTATTCCGGCACTGGAGGCTGCTCCTCAGGCGCCGCATATCTGGGTGTACCCGCCGACGAAAGCGGCGGACGGGATTCTGGTGAATCCGGTTTATCCGCCGGAGTATCGGGATTTCATTCTGGTGTTTCCGGCGAGTTCCGGGGTTAAGCCGATTTATATTGTTTTAAATGTACGCGGCCATGGCACAGCCAAGGCTGGTCACACCTACCACCCGGCCCCTGAGACAGACGAAATCACAGCGTTTCCAGGATTGAGAAGAGCGAAAAAGAAAACCCCGTACTCGGGTGGTCTCCGGGATCGCTGGATAGACGCAAAAGGGAGGACGATATATGAATGGGACTTTCTTCACGGAGAGCTTGAGGCCTATCGCGCGAGCGACGGTACTCATTTGGGGTCGTACGACCATAGAACCGGTAAGCAACTAGATCCCCCTAAAGGGAAAAAGCGAAGCATCAAAAAGTACTTGTGAGGGATTTATGGGATTGAAAGCCAGACTTGAGTGGTATGACAAGGAAACCGAGCTCGGTATGGGAGAGGAATTATCGAAAGATTTCGGTGACGACGGTGCTGTAATCGAATCACTCGGCATACCAATTGAAAACAATATAAACAACGGCGGATTCGACGTGCTCTCAAACTGGGTGAGCATTCTTCAACCGAATTTCAACCATGTCATTGATCCATCTTCTTACGACTACCAAATTTCGTTCGTTTACCGTGATCAGTGGTAAGCACCAAAACAATACCCCCGATCAGTCATCTGATCGGGGGCTGAAACTGCGAATGGGATTAGTCAGCCCCGCTGACCCCGCCCCGGATAATTCAGCACAAACTGCACATGCGCCTTCACCCCGGTGGCGAGTGTCGCATCATCGGCGGTGAAGTAGGGGCTGTGGTTGTTCGGCGCCTTGCTCATGTCCTGGTCTTCCGGCGTTGCACCGAGAAACACGAACAACCCCGGCACTTTGCGCGCGTAGTAGGAGAAGTCCTCGCTCGGCGACAGGGAGGCGGGCAGGCGCTCGACCTTGCCCGGCGCTGCCAGCTCGAGGGCCGGGATCATGGCTTCGGTCAGGGCCGGATCGTTGGTGGTCACGGGCGCATTGTTCACCAGCAGCAGGTTGGCCTGGGTCTCGTAGGCGCTGGCGACGCTGTTTACCAGCGGCGGCATCTTTTTCAGGATCGTGTCGCGGATATCGGCGTTGTTGGTGCGGATGGTCCCGGTCATTTCCACGGTCTCGGGAATGATGTTGGCCGCCGAGCCGCCGTTGATCGTGCCGACACTGATCACGCCCATGCCCTGGGTAAGGTCGACGCGCCGACTGACCAGCGTCTGCAATCCGCTGATGATGCCTTGGCTGGCGACAATCGGATCGACCCCGCTCCAGGGCGCCGAGCCGTGAGTCTGCTGGCCCTTGACCGTGATGCGGAACGAGTCGCTGCTGTTGAGCACAGTTCCGGATTTGTAGAACAGGTGCCCGGTCGGATAACCCGCCATCACATGCACCCCGAACACCGCCTCGACCTTGGGTGAATCGAGCGCACCATCGCGGATCATCGCCTGTGCACCGATCAGGGTGTCAGTCTGAAATTCATCGACATCAGCCGCGCCTTCCTCGGCAGGCTGAAACAGAAACACCACCGTCCCGCGCACCTGATCGCGATGCTCGGCCAGCACCTTCGCGGCCCCCAGCAACATCGCGGTGTGGGTGTCGTGCCCGCAGGCGTGCATCACCGGCACGCTCTTGCCCAGCCGCGTGCTGGTGGCCTGACTGGCGAACGGCAGGTTCGTCATCTCCTTGACCGGCAATGCGTCCATGTCCGCGCGCAACGCCACGACCGGCCCCGGCAATCCGCCTTTCAGCACCCCCACAACACCCGTCTTGCCGACCCCGGTGCGCACTTCGATGTTCGAGGCCTTCAACCGCTCGGCCACCAGCGCGGCAGTCTTGAACTCAAGATTGCCCAACTCAGGATGCTGATGAATCGTGTGGCGTAGGTCGATGACATCCTGATTGACCGCGCTCACGGCGCTATCGACCCAGGGCGCCTCGGCGGCATGGCTGGCAGTGGCAACGAACGAAGACAGAACGGCGAGGCACAACGAGGTTTTGCAGAAACGGATCAAGGCGGGACTCTCTCTTATGGTTTTTATTGGCGTCAGAGGGTATGCCGCGATGCAAGGCGGGACAAACGAGTCTGGCCGGTAATCGCACGGCTTTTGGTTTTTCACGTTTTTGCCTGAGCGCGGCTTTCAGCGGATTGTTTTCCATCGTCTGATCCGCTTCACTGTGGCTCTTTTGCCTGAGCGGAAATCAATCATGGAACGATGCGAAGCACTGGTCATCGGCCTCGGCGCCATGGGCGCGGCCACGGCGTATCAACTGGCGAAAGCCGGGGTCAACGTGGTCGGCATCGACCGCCACCACCCGCCACACACGTTCGGCTCCAGCCATGGCGACACCCGCATCACCCGGCTGTCCGTGGGCGAGGGCGCGCAATACGTGCCCATCGTGCGCAACTCCCACCGCATCTGGCGCGAACTGGAAGCGCTGTCAGGCGAGTCCCTGTTCGAACAGACCGGCCTGCTGGTGCTGACCTCCAGCCCCGACTTCGATCCCGCCGACGAAACCGACTTCACCCTGCGCACCATCGCCCTCGCACAGACCTACGGCATCGAACACGAAGTCCTCGACGCTGCCCGGATCCGCCAGCGCTTCCCGCAGTTTGCCCAGGTGCGCGACGACGCCATTGGCTACTTCGAGCCCGAAGGCGGTTTTGTAAGGCCAGAACGCTGCATCGACGTGCAACTCAGATTTGCCGAACAACAAGGCGCCACGCTGTACAAGGGCGAGACCGTGACCCACATCAGCTCGGACGAACAGGGCGTCACCGTCACCACCGACCAGCGCACCGTGCGGGCGGACAAACTGGTGGTCACCGCCGGCAACTGGGCGGGCGGCTTGCTGGGCGCACCGTTCGACAGACTGCTCAGCGTCTATCGGCAAAAGCTGTTCTGGTTCGAAACCGAGCCTGACGCGGACCTGGTCGGCCACTCGCCCACGTTCATCTTCACTCACGGCCCGGACGACGATTTCTATGGCTTTCCCGCATTGCCGGGGGAGGGCAGCTTGAAAGTGGCGACGGCGCAGTATCACAGCACGTCCACGCCTGAAACTCTGGATCGCACAGTCTCGGCCGAGGAAGAACGCGAGATGTACGAACAGCAAGTGCAGGGGCGCATTGCCGGGCTGACGGATCGGGTGATGAAGTCCGCGGTTTGCGCCTACACCGTTACGCCGGATCGGCATTTCATCATTGATGAGCATCCACGGTTGCAGCACACGTTGGTGGTGTCGGCGTGCTCCGGACATGGGTTCAAACACTCGGCGGCGCTGGGGGAGGCGTTTGCGCAGTGGTGCTTGCGGGGGGAGAGTGAGCTGGATCTTTCGTTGTTTTCAGTGGGGCGGTTTGAGGCATAGTGCCCATATTCGAAAACAGATCCATTTAATGAAAACAGATTCGCCCCTTTCATGGAGAGCGAACCGAAACCCCGCAAGGAAAGCACATGAATTTTTTCAAGAAGCTTCTCGTTTCATTGAAACGTCCTAAAACCGAAGACGCCCAGCGCACACCGCAACCCCTTGAAGTCCAGGAGCCGGATATCTACGACAGCATGACCGAGGCTGAAGCGGCAAATCTGGCTGCCCGAGAGGCCAGCGCAGCGTGTCTGGATCGTCATTGGGCATCAGTCGGCACAGTCGAGCGCGATGTCCTTGCGTACATGATCAGCCCGAGCTTTTCCGGTGGCCCTTACTGGCCCTCGACTCGCCAGGCCTACCGAGTGGTTCGCCGTAACGACACAATCATCATCGCCACGGAAGGTATGTCAGACCCGTTCGATGACGCGGAAGAAATGGGCAATGGTTTCGAGATGGAGTTGTTCTTAGAAACCGCCGATATACCCGAACACGCCCGTGGCCCGGTGGGTGACGTCGATCCTTTCAAGCGCAGCTGGGCATTTGAGCTGGTGGAGCACGTTGCCAAAACGGTTGCAGACGCTGGAGGCTACACTCGCGGACTCGACAAGTACGGTGCGATGTCCATTGAAATTCCCGGGTTCAGTCTCTCGAATCACATGTGTGATCAATTCCCCAAACACTTCGTGACCGAAGACGACTCGACCGGCGTCCTGCTGGGCGCCCCGGAACCGGATTTCCCTATCCGACTGGATGACATGCCTTTATCCCCGGTGAGATTGGTCCCGGTGGTACTGATCACCGCGGCGGAGCTTGAGTACATCCGTGCGGGCGGGCGAGCAGCACGCGATGATCTGGTGAGCCGATTGAAGGCTGCGGGTGTCGGGCATGTAAGCAGTTTGCAGCGTGACAGTGTTGTTTGACGCCGCACGGAAATGAAAGCCCAGTCCGCTTTTTAACGACTTGGCCAAACGTAAAGGTATCGAACCGCAAATGAGCAAATTGGGTTGCAGATGTGGGCATGTGATCGTCGATCAGACTGACAGCTTGCCCTATAAGGCGAGTCTGCTTCGCGATGAAGTGGAGAATGCATTCTGGGAAGAGGTAAACCACGAACTCAAGCCTTTGATGACTGCTGCCGAGTCGGGAGACAAGGCCGTGATTGCCGAGGCATTCGGTAAGTTTGCACCTTGGGGCAACGTGGCTGACGAGTTGGAAAGTCGTATATCCAGCCTCCACATCCACCGGACATCAGATGTTTATGAATGCACGAACTGTGGGCGTCTTTGGGTGCAAAAGGGCGCGGGTAACCAGTTCGTTTCATTCGTTCCTGAAGAGGGCGGATATCAGGCGATCTTGTCGGCGACGTCAGGCGATACCGAGAGCCTGGATTGAGTGGGTCGGTGCAGAAAATTTCGTCTTTACCCAACAGGTCTCCAAGGTTACGTGAAGAGAAAAAAATTGAAGAGAAAAGAGTTGATGGCTGCCCTTTTGGCCAGCGCAGCCGTCGAACCGCCTCGCGTGTTTGACCCTGATTGCATGATCCGGATACCCGATTGTCATTCGATCATCGAGGTGCTTCGCCTTATCAAACATGGCGGACCAGAGTGGGCGAGTCGTTATGTTTCGATGTGGTTTGACGGCGCATCGAACGGCTGGGTTCTGGTGTATCCGCTGCAGGAGACGAGTGAGCCGTACTTCGACTTCATGTACACGGGCGATTTGGCGCCTCAGAAGGTTTTTGCCGCGCTGCTTGCGAAGTATCCGCAATGCAGGGTCATGGATTGGGCTGTTGGGCGCATTGCTTGTGTCATTGTTGAGGGTGGGGAGGTTGAGAGGCTGGCGGAGATTATTCGGGCGTTTACTGAAGCAGCCTGGGGGGAGGGCGTTGCGGTTGTTGATGTTTCGTATGAGGAGATGGGAAGGGCGTGATCAGAGTTTCAAAGGTGGCGCGGGAAGGCTGTCTATTTTCTGAAGAACACAGTTCTTTCCTCGGATCGACATTTCCAGGTAGAGAATCACATGAGCACATTGTCGACATTGATCACGCAGTCGCGTGAAGGGTTATGCATCCAGCAGGGGATTCCTCAAGAAAAATGGGAGGCGATCGCCGCTCACTGCGGACCTGCAGAGATAGCAGAGATCGAAGACCGAATAACCGCATTGAGGGCTGAGCTGAAAACCATCGAGGAGTGGGATGGTGAAACCATGGTCGATGTAAACATTGCCATTTCCCGATTTACTCAGTTGCTGAAACTATCCCATGGCTCATCGTGAGCAGTTGACTTGTTCACCTAGGGTCGAGAACCGCCGTTCGTGATCGGCCAGAAGCGGACGTTCACAAGCGACCGCTACCGGCCAATAGCGGACAATCAGTTAACGCATTCTTATGCACTTTGCGAAATTCAAAATCTGATCTTGGAGTCGCAAGGGGAAAAAGGGCGGGATTAACCCGCCCCATTTTTTTTTAGCTCCGCACGAACGCCAGCAGATCTGCGTTAATCGTCTCGGCGTTGGTTGTCGGCATTCCATGAGGGAAGCCCGGGTAGATTTTCAACGTACTGTTTTGCAGAAGTTTGGCCGACAAAACCCCTGCATTTTCATAAGGCACGATCTGGTCATCATCACCATGCATTACCAGGACGGGGATCTTGATGCTCTTCAAGTCTTCGGTGAAGTCAGTCTGAGAAAACGCCACGATCCCATCATAGTGTGCCTGTGCACATCCCATCATGCCTTGTCGCCACCAGTTCAAGACAATGCCCTCGGAGGTCTTTGCACCTGGGCGGTTATAGCCATAGAAAGGTCCTGCAGGAACGTCGTGGTAAAACTGTGCCCGGTTGGCTTTCAGTTGTGCCTGCAAGTCGTCGAACACTGACTTCGGCAGGCCGCCAGGATTGGTCGGTGTCTGGACCATCAGCGGTGGCACGGCACTGATGATGGCCGCTTTCGAGACTCGGTCTTCGCCATGGCGAGCGATATAGTGAACGACTTCGCCGCCGCCGGTGGAGTGCCCGACGTGAACTGCGCCTTGTACACCCAAGTGATCAACTACGGCCGCGACGTCGTCGGCGTAGTGGTCCATGTCGTGTCCATCCCAGACCTGGCTGGATCGCCCGTGACCGCGCCGATCGTGTGCTACAACCCGGTAACCGGCACCCAGGAAAAAGAGCATTTGCGCGTCCCAATCATCCGCGCTCAGTGGCCATCCGTGGTGAAAAAAGATGACCTGGGCATCGCGTGGCCCCCAGTCTTTGTAGAAGATTTCAACACCATCTCTTGTAGTGACATACCCCATGTTCGTATCTCCTGAATGAAGTGGAGGCCTTCATCGAATCGCGTTCCGATCATGGCCTTGAGTTAATAGCATGCAGCCCTTCCGGTAGGCAGTTCAGAGTGCGTTGCTGGATTAGCCTGCGCTTACTCACGAACGCCATGACGACCAAGTCACACGTTGCGCTTGGCCGCTCGATGACTTTAGGTTTAAAGTCAACTTTAAGGTCAATAGATTTTTCAGGGTGATGTATGAGAATAGGCGAACTGGCGAAAATCAGCGGACTGGCACCCTCACGCATCCGTTTCTATGAGGCCAGTGGCTTGATCAGCTCCGTTGAGCGCAAGGCCAATGGCTACCGGGACTACGCGCCCGATACCGAATGGGTACTGGAACTCATCACCGGCGCACAAGCGGCAGGTTTCTCATTGGAGGAAATTCGGCAACTGATGCCGATGAATGCCAGTGGCTGGCGGCACGACGAGTTGCTCACTGGACTCAAGCAAAAGGTGGAAGAAATCAGCGTTCTGCAGGAGCGGCTAGCGCAAAACAAAGCTCAACTTCTGGTCGTCATCAAGGGCATCGAAGATAAACCCGAGGGCATGGCGTGTGGGGATAATGCTCAAATGCTGATAAATCGTCTGCGTGAAGAGGGGGTTGGCAAAGCTTCAGATAGGCCCGCGGTTACGTCTTCTACAAAAAAATACACCCGTCAAGCTTCCGGAGCCTGACAGGCGCAAAAGGTCTCAGCGCTCGCCAATCAGGCTGGCGAGTGGCTTGGGCGCATAAAGCGCACTCTGGAACTCTGGCACGTATTCGTACTTCATCATTTTCCCCAGCTTCAGGGCACGGAGGTAATTCGACAGACTGCCGTCGCCCAGCGTGAGGGTGACCGAATCAGCGTCGCGGCTGGAGCCGTGACTGAGCTGGCGGGAAACCGCATACCCGTATGCCAGTTGGCCCTGATGATCGAGATTGGTGAAGCTGCTGGTGACGATGTCGACATCGCGAGAGAGGTTGTCGAGTTTCTTCGCTTTGAAGGACACGTCAACTTTTCCGGTCTGGCTGTCGGTGATGTCATAGACCACAGATTGGGCATCTTCTTTGCGGTCAATACCGGTCAGCCATTTAGGCAGGTTGTAACCGACGACACCGCGCACCCGTGCAAGCTCGGTATTGACCGGCAGCTTGAGCACATAGCCCCAGAAGTCGCCAGACATCGACTGGCCAATCAGTGTGAACGGGCCCAGATTGGCTTTGCCTGGCTTGTTGGTAATGATCGACACGGCCACTTCGTTATAGGCGTCGTTATCACAATGCTCATAGGTGTACGCGGTAAAGGCAATCAAGCCGCGACCCGGCCAGATTTGCAGGGGGTGTACGGTTGCCAATACTTCCGGCGGCATCAATGCCCGAAGTGCGTCCAGGTCGGCCGTGTAGACAGCCGTTACCCGACTGTTCTGGTAATAAAAGTTCGGAGAGTATGACTCGAAGCCAATGTCTACCTTGTGCTTTTCCAGTCCTTTGAACCAGCTCAAATCAACACCCGGCAGTTCTGCTGCAATCACCGACAAGGGAGGATTCGAGCGATAACGGTCGTACAAGCCGCCCTTGACGACCGGCACTGTGTGGCCTGCGATATCGATTGTGTTGGTTTCAGTCGGGCTGAGCATTTCAGGCGTCCCCGCCAACGCATGGTTGGCAATTGAGCTGAACAGCAATCCTGTTAATACGGCGCTTGCGAGTTTCAATCGGTCTTTCTCCGGGTGGTGGGAACTACTTGAGGGTTCAGCGAGCTACGTTGTCGCCTGAGAGCACCGCCATCACGGCTTCAGCTACGGCTTTGGGCGATTGAGGGTTTTGGCCGGTGACAAGCCTTCCATCAGTGATGGCGAATGACGTGAATGGCAGCCAGCCTTTGCGGTACCGCGCGCCTTGGCTCACCAACTTGTCCTCAAGGAAGAAGGGCACCTGGCTTTTCATGCCGGAGAACAGCTCTTCGCGATCAGAGAAGCCGGTGATGTTCTTCCCTTTGATGATCAACTGGCCTTGTTCATCCTTCAGATCCAACAGACCCGCAACGCCATGGCAGACGGCCGAGACGATGCCACCCTGGTTGTAGATAGTTTCGGCGACACGCCGCAGGTCGGGATTATTGGGGAAGTCCCACATCACCCCATGGCCCCCGGTGAAGTAGATGACGCTGAAATGGGACGGATCGACATCGGCGATAGGCAGTGTGTTTTGCAGGCGAGCGCGAAAGGCAGGGGACTGCAAATGCTCTCGGGCGGCCTTGTCCATGTACAGCCAACCGAGGCTGCGCTCATCTAGAGGCACCGCACCGCCTTTGGGACTGGCAAAAACTGTGCTGTAGCCAGCTGCCTCCACTACGTCGGTGAAATGCGTCAGCTCAGTCAGCCACAACCCCGTCGTATCGGTTCGTGAGGGATAGCTGAAGTGGTTGGTCAGAATCACCAGAATTTGGCGATTTTTGGCAGTCATTGTGGAAGGGGCGGTGTCAGCATTTGCAAATGTCATGAAAGCGCTACCTATTAGTACCAACGCATAAGAAACAAAGGTCTTGAGCATCATCCGGGTTCCATCAATCAAGCAGGTCGGCGCATGCTCACCTTAAACCTCGCTTTAAGGTCAACCCCGCCGCTGCAAATAATTTCCACTGGTAGCTGCTCACTTCAACTTGACCCTCAACCTGACTTTAACGCTAGCGTCTGATGCTGAATGAGCAAGGCAATAACGCTCGTCACTAATCCACTCGGGAGCCATGCATGAGTCAGCAAGACAACCTTGATATGCAGATGAAATGGATGATTTATGGAGCCAACGGCTACACCGGCGAGTTGATCGCTCGTGATGCTGTAAAACGTGGGCTTAAACCTGTGCTGGCGGGACGTAGCCGAGACAAAGTTGAAGCCCTGGCTCGGGAGTTGGGTCTTGAAGCTCGGGTGTTTGGACTCGAAGACGAAGTACGTTTACTTGCTCAGATCAAAGGCCATGGCTTGGTTCTGCATTGTGCAGGGCCGTTCTCAGCGACCGCCGTTCCGATGATGGAAGCATGCTTGCGTGCCAATGCACATTATTTGGATATCACCGGCGAGATTGCCGTATTCGAGCACGCTCAATCCCTGAATGAACGTGCGCGGGCGGCGGGCGTGGTCATTTGCCCAGGCGTCGGTTTCGATGTGGTCCCTACGGACTGTGTTGCTGCTGCATTGAAAAATGCGATGCCGGATGCCACGCATCTGGCATTGGGTTTTGATTCGCGCTCAAGTTTTTCGCCCGGTACTGCTAAGACTTCAATTGAGGGTATGGCGCAGGGTGGCAAGGTTCGCCGTGACGGCAAAATCACCTCGGTGCCGCTGGCCTACCGGGTGCGTCGCATCGACTTTGGTGCCGGAGAAAAGCTGGCAATGACTATTCCATGGGGCGACGTTTCCACTGCTTGGCACACCACCGGCATTGCCAACATCGAAGTTTTCATCCCTGGTTCCGCAGGCATGATCCGCGGCGCCCGGTTTGCTAATTGGATTCGTCCGTTGCTGGGTTTGTCGTTCGTGCAGCGGTTGCTCAAAGCACGAATTGGAAAAACCGTGGTCGGCCCAGATCAGGAAAAACGCGCAGATCAAGGCACCTATGTTTGGGGCGAGGCTCGCAACGCCCGTGGTGAGTGCAGAACCGCGCGCCTGCATACCGCGAACGTCTACAGCCTGACGATCGACGCTGCATTGGCGGTGGTTGATTACCTGTTGCAAATGCGTCCGACTGGCGGGGCTTACACACCCGCACTGTTGTTAGGTGCTGAGCTGGTGACGCAATTGCCAGGATCTGGCGCGATGAACATCGACTGATTCGGAAAAAAGATGTTGACCTTAAAGTTGACTTCAATCTTAAGGTAGCCTCATATCCAGTTGAGGACTGCCCCATGAATGTGTTCGACACCCTGATGCTTCCAAACGGTTCGTCTATCAAGAACCGAATCGCCAAAGCCGCCATGGAAGAGAACATGGCGGACGCCGATCAGGCACCCTCCGAAGAACTGATGCGTCTCTACCAAGCGTGGGCCGATGGTGGTGCAGGCCTGATCATCACCGGCAACGTGATGGTCGACGGCCGCGCCATGACCGGACCGGGTGGCGTAGTTTTGCAGGACGATCAGCAACTGGCCAAATTCAAGCGCTGGGCGCGTATTGGTCGATCCGGCGGTGCGCAGTTCTGGTTGCAGATTAATCACCCAGGGCGGCAGATGCAGTCCAATCTTGGGCAAAAAACATGGGCGCCGTCGGCCGTGCCGCTGGATTTGGGCAAACTGTCCAAGCGTTTCGCCACGCCTCACGCGATGACCTCAGGCGTGATTAAGGAGGTCATCCAGCGCTTTGCGAATACCGCGCGCCTTGGTGAACAAGCCGGGTTCACCGGCGTGGAGGTCCACGCCGCGCATGGCTATTTGTTGAGCCAGTTCCTTTCGCCGTTGACCAACCAAAGGACGGACGAATGGGGCGGTTCCCTAGAAAATCGGGCACGTCTGTTACTCGAAATCGTCAAGGCGGTCAGGGCTGTGGTTTCTGCGGATTTCGCAGTGGCGGTCAAGCTCAACTCCGCCGATTTCCAGCGGGGAGGGTTTACCGCCGATGATGCGAAGAAGGTCGTTGAGCTGCTCAATGGCCTTGGTGTGGATTTGGTGGAATTATCCGGAGGCAGTTATGAAGCGCCCGCTATGCAGGGGGAGGCGCGCGATGGTCGCACGCTGGCTCGCGAAGCCTACTTCGTCGAGTTCGCCCGTGATATCCAAACAGTTGCCAGAATGCCGGTGATGGTCACCGGTGGTATACGTCGCCGCGCGGTGGCGGAAAACGTCGTGCAGAGCGGCGTTAATATGGTTGGGATCGGAACAGCGTTAGCCATCGATCCCAACTTGCCTCGGGACTGGCTGCTGGGCAAAGACAATGCTCCGCAATTGCCGCCGATTACCTGGAAAAATAAAGCCATCGCATCCTTGGCAAACATGGCGGTAGTGAAGTTTCAGTTACGCAAGCTGAGTCGAGAGAAAAAGCCCGATCCGAACGTTTCACCGCTGCGTGCGCTTATCCTGCAACAGCTCGGTATGGCATTTCGCACTCGTCAATATCGACGGTGGGTGGAAAACCGTTTGATGTGAGCCGATACGTTTTTTATTTGAAGAGCTAAGTTTTGTCGTATCGGTCATTACTAACAGGAGCGTCCGCTATTGGCCGATAGCTGCCATTTACCGTGGCAGCTTCGGCTAGCGTTGTTTTCTCAAGCCCCCGTGCTAATCAGTCACGACAGAGGGTTGGCTTTCAGGTCTTCACCTCAACATGATCCAACGCCTGATTCACCGCCAATTCACTCAACATCACCAATTGCGCAATCCCGATCGCAGTCTTGCGATGGGCAGGCTCCAGAGTCGCCGCAAAGTTGTTGAGCATTTCGCTCGCCGAGCCCAGTGATTCGCTGGCGTTGGCCAGGAGGGATTCGGTGTTGTAGGCCGGGTTGGCCAGGTACATGGGGTCGTGCTTGTGGTGGCTGCCCATGATCCGTTGTTGCGGAGTGAGGTAGTGGTCGAGCGCGCGTTCGGCCGCTTCGTTGAGTGTCCGGGAATCGGGAAATTTGTAGGGAGAAACCGGATCGGTTTCCGGTGGGTTCGGTGTTGGGACTGTCAGATATTTTGTGTGCGGGCCGGTAACGGCCTGCCGTCAGGCAGGCCGTGCTTTTACCAGGTTGGCCTGATAAATCGATCTCCGTACAGAATCGCAAATTGATTCATCGCGCTTTTCCAGTCATGGGCCGCTGAGCCCCAGTTGGCGGTGATATTGCGCAGTCCAAGCCAGATCAGTTTTGTCGCCGCATCGTCGGTCGGGAAGTGGCCGCGCGTCTTGATGATTTTGCGCAATTGAGCGTTGATGCTCTCGATGGCGTTGGTCGTGTAGATCACTTTTCGGATCGCCGGCGGGAACACGAAAAATGGGATCACACGATCCCAAGCGCGGCGCCAGGCAGCCACTACCGTCGGATACTGCTTGCCCCACGGTCCGTTTTCAAAGGCGTCCAGCGCCTGCTCGGCCGCTTCGGCGGTCACCGCCTGATAGATCGGCTTAAGCGCCTTGGCCAGTTCGCGACGCTTGTCCCAGGCCGCGTAATCAAGACTGTTGCGGATCAGATGAACAATGCATGTTTGCAGTGTCGTGTCTGGGAATACGGCGTTGAGCGCTTCTGGCATGCCTTTCAGTCCATCGGTCACAGCAATCAACATGTCTTCGACGCCGCGTGTCTTGAGGTCGTTGAAAACCTTCATCCAGAACTTGGCGCCCTCGGTATTTTCAATCCAGATGCCGAGAATATCGCGTGTTCCGTCAGGCAAAACGCCCAGGGCCAAGTAGATCGCCTTGTTGCGAACCAGCCCCTCTTCACGGATTTTGACCCGTAGAGCATCGAAGAAAATAACCGGATACATCGGCTCCAAAGGCCGCTGTTGCCATGCACCGATCTCTGCCATGACCTCGTCGGTTACAGAGCTGATGAAGTCGGGAGAAACATCGGTACCGTACTGCTCGGAAAGAAACGCCCGGATCTCTCTGACCGTCATTCCACGGGCATACATGGCGATGATCTTGTCATCGAACCCGGTGTAGCGGCGCTCGTGTTTGGGAATCAGGATCGGGGAAAAACTGCCGTCCCGGTCGCGTGGAATATCCAGCCGTAGCGGGCCGTCACCGGTTAGAACCGTCTTGCCGCTCTTACCATTGCGCTGGTTGGTTTCATCCTCTGGGCGCTGCGCGCCCGGCGGATAGCCCAAGTGGTGACCAAGCTCTGCACTCAGCGCTCGCTCGATCAAAGCCTTCTTGAACGCTGCTGACGCGTCCTCGATGGCTTCAGCGGTCATCGGTCCATCGGTGAATTGCTCGAGCAGCTCTTTCGGGATTTTCGGCAGCTCTCGCAACGCGGGTTTCTTTTTGGTTGGCATACATGCACCTCTTACTCATGTTATGCCCGAACACAAAATTTCTGACACCCCCTCGGTGTTGGTTTGAACATAGATGAATCTCCAGCACTTATTAAAGGGGAGTCATCCACTCTCGCTACCAAACGAGGGGTGGCGACCATACGCAGGTTGGTAGACCGGAGCACTGGAACCGGCGCTTCCGAAGAAGCCCTGAGCATGGCCACCATAAATCCAGTCGCATGAATGCAACTGCATGAGGTGACGCGATGCGTCAGCGCTGCGGGCTACCAAACCCGATCACTGTTTTTCAGTGACCCGGAAACGATAAAACCCGCACCCCAGACGCACAAGCCGGCGGATTCTGGCGTAGTCGTAGGCAATGACGCAAGACGCTGTAGCCGTGGGGAAGTAATGCCGGGCGTTTCTAAACGCCAATCAAAAAACGCTTAAACACGCTGCCTTCGCCATGTCGAAATCAGACGTCCATGCCACTCCTGAAAAAAGCAGACTCCCGTCTGCGGGATAACGCGATCACATCGATTTCAATTTTCCTGTCCTCACCAATTCTTTCTTGGCATCTACAGTGTGCATCGCTTTTTAAGCTTGATGAAACGTTTCAGCAAGTTTATAAAAAGAGCCACAACTCCAAGAAAAGGCTGCTCCCATGACCCCGCTCAAACTCGTTGTTGCCCTCAGCGCACTGTCCGCTGCCTCCCACGCCATGGCCTGGGATTACGTTCTGCTCGACACCGACAAAGCCGCTCAGAACTGGCAGATCACCAGCCAGCAACTGGGCCTGAAAACCGACAAACCCTTCAGCGTCAGCCTACGCACCTTGCATGGTGGTCGGCAGGAGGGCGTCAGCATTGTCGACATCGATAACGGCACGATGAAACTCTCGGTGGTGCCAACGCGGGGGATGAACGTCTTGCAGGCTTCGGTCGGCAATGTGCGTATGGGCTGGGATTCGCCGGTCAAGGAAGTGGTCAATCCGTCCTTCATCGAACTCAATGGCCGCGGTGGTCTGGGCTGGCTGGAGGGTTTCAACGAGCTGGTGACCCGCTGCGGATACGAATGGGTCGGTCACCCCGGCGTCGACAACGGCGAACTGCTGACCCTGCACGGCCGGGCCGCCAACATTCCTGCGAACAAGGTCACCCTGCACATCGATGAAACGCCACCGTACGCCATCACCCTGCGCGGTGAACTGAAAGAGCAGGCGTTCAAGAAAGTCGACTTCTCCGTCGCCACCGAACTGGTCACCGAACCCGGCAGCGTAGTGTTCGCACTTAACGACACCCTGACCAACAACGGCGACTATCCGAAGGAATACCAGGCGCTGTACCACAGCAACTTCAGCACCCCGTTCCTGGAGCAAGGCGCTCGTTTCGCCGCGCCGGTGAAACAGGTCTCGCCGTTCAACGACAAAGCCAAGGGTGATCTGCCCGAATGGCAAACCTATCGCGCACCGACCAAGGATTACGACGAAACGGTTTACAACGTGGTGCCATATGCCGATGCCAAGGGCGATACGTTGACCGTGTTGCATAACAAGGCCGGCAGCCTGGGCGTTTCGGTTGGCTTCAATACGCAGACATTGCCGGTGTTTTCCCTGTGGAAGAACACCGATACCCAAGGCCAGGGTTATGTCACCGGGCTGGAGCCGGGGACGAGTTTTTCCTACAACCGCCGTTATCAGCGGCCACTGAACCTGGTGCCCACCATCGGGCCGAAGGAACACAAACAGTTCCGCATCAGCTACAGCTTGTTGGCGGATAAGACGGCGGTGGATAAGGCCTTGAAGCAGGTGAGCGACATTCAGGGCGGGCGGGAGACAGAGGTGCGGCAGACACCGTTGGTTGATTTGACCAAGGGCTGATACCGGCCACAAAAAGGGGGACCACAAAAAGGGGGACTGATTTATTTTTCCTAAATAAATCAGTCCCCCTTTTATATTTTGGAAACCAACAAGGCGTTAACCGTTACCGGTAGCCGTTCGACAAAATCCGCAATCTCCCGCACCCCACGCAAATGCACCACAGGAATCTCCGGCCCAATAGCCTGGCGCACTCCGTCGATCCCCGGCCGGTAGCCCCGGTCGAAATTCCACACAAATTTCAGAAAGGTCAAAAACGCCCGATCGATCTTTTCTCGACAACCCACAGCAAGATCCGGGCGAGGACGGTTCATCACGCTGCGTTTGATCACGCGGACGAGGCAGGTCAGGCGTGGGGTGTCGAGCCAGATGATCAGGTCGGCGCGAGGCAGGCGCAGGTCGAAGGTTCGCCGGGCGTAGTTGCCTTCACAGACCCAGGTGTCTTCCGCGACGGCCTGGCGTACGCGGGTGCGAAATTGCTCTGCATCGGGCTCGACCCAGCCGGGTTCCCAGAACAGCTTGTCGAGGTGGATCACCGGCAGGCCGAGGCGTTCGCCGAGGGCGCGGGCGAGGGTGGATTTGCCGCTGCCGGCGTTGCCCAGAATGACGATCCGTTGCATGGGGACTTCCTGTCGCGAAAAAAGCCGGCGATTGTGCAGGAATCGGCTCTCCGACAGAAGTCCGAACGCCACTCACCATGTCGAAATCAGACGCCCCCATGCCGCTCCCAGGCTATTTGCGATCAACGCCGGGCACGTAAGGTGACGCATCATTTCATCGCCCTGCGTCGTCGTCCGACCGATTTGTAACGCTGCAGCGCTTGAGGTGCGCCGCTCTGGAGCAGGGCAACAGGAAGAAATGATGATCGCCTGACACGTCGTCAGTACGCCCAAACGTCGATCACCAGAGAACAACAAAAACAATGAATAGCCTGAACTCGAAGGACTCGAACGGTCAGTTGGCGCAGGGCTTCAAGCCGCGTCATGTCACCATGCTTTCCATTGCCGGCATCATCGGTGCGGGGCTGTTTGTCGGCTCCGGCCACGCCATTGCCGCCGCCGGCCCGGCAGTCTTGCTTGCTTATCTCTTCTCCGGTCTGCTGGTCGTGCTGGTCATGCGCATGCTCGGTGAAATGGCCGTGGCCCATCCGGACACGGGATCGTTTTCCACCTATGCCGATCAGGCCATCGGGCGCTGGGCGGGGTTCACCATTGGTTGGTTGTATTGGTGGTTCTGGGTGCTGGTCATTCCGATTGAAGCGCTGGCCGCCGGGCATGTGTTGAATCAGTGGTTTCCTCAGGTCGATGCGTGGTTGTTCGCGTTGTTGTCGATCATTTTGCTGGTGGTGACCAACCTGTTCAGCGTGTCCAAGTACGGCGAGTTCGAGTTCTGGTTTGCGATGGCCAAAGTGGTGGCGATCATCGGGTTCATCGGTCTGGGTTTTGCGGTGTTGATGGGCTGGATTCCGGAGCGTGAGGCCAGCGGTTTGAGCCGCTTGATGGAGGAGCACGGCGGGTTTGCACCCAATGGTTTGTCAGCGGTGGTCGGGGCTTTCATCACGATCATGTTCAGCTTTATCGGGACCGAAGCGGTGACCATCGCGGCCGCCGAATCGAGCAACCCGGCGCAGAACATCGCCAAGGCCACGCGCTCGGTGATCTGGCGCATCGGCGTGTTTTATCTGCTGTCGATTTTCGTGGTGATTTCCGTGGTGCCCTGGAACGATCCGCTGCTGGCGTCCGTCGGCTCTTACCAGCGCGCACTGGAGCTGATGAACGTTCCCAACGCCAAATTCCTGGTCGATGTGGTCGTGTTGATCGCGGTGGCCAGTTGCATGAATTCCTCGATCTACATTTCCTCGCGGATGCTGTTCTCGCTGGGTCGTCGCGGCGATGCTCCGCAACCGCTGAAAGTGACCTCCGCTGCGGGCGTGCCGAGAGCTGCGGTGATTGCCAGCACCGTGATCGGCGCCGGGGTGACGCTGTTCAGCTATTTCATGCCGGCCGGGCTGTTCCAGTTTCTGCTCGCCAGCTCCGGCGCGATTGCGTTGCTGGTGTATCTGGTGATCGCGGTTTCGCAATTGCGCATGCGCCGGATGCTGCGTCGGCAGAACGTCGAGCTGACGTTTCGCATGTGGCTGTTTCCGTGGCTGACGTGGCTGGTGATCGCGTTCATCTGCGCCGCGCTCGCGGTGATGATGGTGACCCCCGAGCATCGTCTGGAAGTGACGTCAACCATCGGCCTGGCGCTGGCGATTTCCTTTATCGGGCTGGTGACCACGCGACAGCAGGGGCAGGTGAGGGCGGCGGTTTCGGTGGGTGAGGCCTAGGTGTGTCGCAGGCGTGAACTGTGGGACTATCGCCAGCACGCCTGACATTCGATCGGAGCCCCATCGTGCAGACCATCCGCCGCGCTCAACCCCAGGATGTCGAGTGCATCACCGCACTCGTCACTGAGGCCTACACCCCGTACATCGCCAGAATCGGCAAGAAACCTGCGCCGATGCTGGAGGATTACCGACAGGTGCTGCAGGACAATGAGACGTTTGTTCTGACCGACAGTGACGAGGTTGTCGGTGTGCTGGTGATGAGCCCTGAAGACACCGAGCTGCTTCTGGTCAACGTCGCCGTTTCAGCTCGGCACAAGGGCAAGGGCCTGGGAAAAGTGCTGATGACGTTCTGTGAAGAACACGCGCGTGACAAGGGGGTGGCGGCAGTGCGGTTGTACACCCACGAACGGATGTCCGAAAACATCGAGATCTACAAAAAGCTCGGCTATCTCGAAACCCATCGCGCCACCGAAGACGGGTTTGCCCGCGTGTTCATGCGTAAGGCGCTTTGACCAAAAACGGAGGCCGTTGCACATTGCGCAATGGCCTCTGTTGATCTCAACCGCGTTTCGGCAGCTTCCAGTTCGGGCGAATGAAGTGGCAGGTGTAGCCGTTCGGAATGCGCTCGAGGTAATCCTGATGTTCCGGTTCCGCTTCCCAGAACGGCCCCGCCGGTTCGATTTCGGTGACCACCCGACCTGGCCAGAGGCCTGACGCGTCGACATCAGCAGCAGTGTCTTCGGCGATATCGCGTTGCTGCTCGTTCATGTAATAGATCGCCGAACGATAGCTCGGACCGAGATCGTTGCCCTGACGGTTTGGCGTGCTCGGATCGTGGATCTGGAAGAAAAACTCAAGGATCTGCCGATAGCTGATCACAGCAGGGTCGAAGACGATTTCGATGGCTTCGGCGTGATTGCCATGATTGCGATAAGTGGCGTTCGGCACATCGCCACCGGAATAACCGACCCGCGTCTGCAGCACGCCGGGGTAGCGGCGCAACAGATCCTGCATGCCCCAGAAGCAGCCGCCGGCGAGAATGGCAGTTTCGGTTTGAGTGGTCATGGCATGTCCTTCCTCTCGAATGGGTCGCAGATGTTCCTTGATATGAGGGAGTGTGGGCTGATTCCAAGGTTGAGGCGGTAAATAAATCGTGCAGCGCGGGCTCGCTCAGCGATCCGTGCGCGGCATCGCCGCAATCGGCTGGATCTGCCGGGAGGCCTGCGCCGAGCACCAGCGATTCCGGCCCTGCTGTTTGGCCTGATAGAGGCAAGTGTCGGCGGACTTGAGCAAAGTGGCCGGGGTCACCGCGTCGTCAACCGGATAACGCGTGGTGATCCCCGCACTCGCAGTGACATACCCCAGTGGATGCCCCGCATGTTCAAGCTCCAGCGAGCGAATGGTCTGCAGAATGTCTTCAGCCACCTGAATCGCCCCGGCGCTGTCGGTGTTGGGCAGCAACACGGTGAATTCCTCGCCACCGTAGCGCACGGCCAGATCAGAAGGCCGCTTGACCGTTTTCCGGATACCGTCGCCGACCGCGATCAAGCAGTCATCGCCAGCGGCGTGGCCGTACTGGTCGTTGTAACGCTTGAAGTAGTCGACATCGAGCATAATCAATGACAGCGGCGAACCCTGACGCCGGGCCAAACGAATCTCGTCCGCCAGCGCCGCATCCAGGCGCCGACGATTGCCCAGACCAGTGAGGCTGTCGGTCAGCGCCATGTCGCGCATCGTTTTGTGCGCGGAGCGGATCTCCCGTTCCATCGCGATCCGCTGGCGCAGCTGGCTCAGTACGATGAGCCCGAAACAGGCGAGCACCAGAATCAGGAACACCAGTACGAAGCCGTTTTTCAGCAGGTCCTGGCGCCACGGCGCGATGATAGAGTCACGGGACAAACCGGCCTCGACCACCAGCGGGTAAGTGGTCAGGGCGCGATAGCCGTAAAGGCGCTCGGTGTCGTCGACCACCGCCCTGATCTGGGCAATGCCCTGGTTGGAGTTCGGCAGGTAGGTCTTGAAGATCTCGCTGTTCGCCAGGCTTTTGCCAATCACTGACGCAATGAACGGTCGGCGAACGAGGATCGTGCCGTCGCGCATCGCCAGCACCAGCGCGCCTTTGTCATCGATGCGGAAATCACCGTAATAGTCGACGAAATAACTGACCTTGACCGTCCCCAGCAGCACGCCGGCGAACGAGCCATCGGGGTTATTCAAACGCCGGGAAATCGGAATGATCAGGTCATGGGTGGAACGGCTTTCCACCACCTGACCGATGCGCACGTGCCGGTCTTCATGGGTGCGGTGGTACTGGAAATAATCGCGATCGGCGTTGTTGGCGGTTTCGGGCGTGACCTCCTTGTCGGTCACGATCCAATGGCCGTCCGGGCCGTAAATGAACAGGCCGTGCAGCTGCGGCATGATTTTCGACTGCTGGATGAGCAGCTTGTGAATCCGCGCCACATCCAGGTTCTGCAAACCATCGCCTTCGACCCGCTCTGCCAGCCCGGCAGTCAACACATCGACCTGGCGGATGGTGTCCTCGGCATGTTGCGCCGTAGCGCGGGCGAGGTTGGTCACCGAATCACGCGCGGAAGCGAAGACCGAACGATAGTCGCGCCACGTCCGCCAGCTCTCTACCGCCAGAAAGGCCACGACCACCATCAGCATGAAACTGACGGTCAGCCGAAAGGTCGAGCCGGCCTTCACGCCTTTGCGGGGCGCGCGCGGTGCTTCATCTGGAGTGGGCGCTTGCGTGTTGCGTCCGGGCATCAACATTTCCCTGGAGGTCGTTCTGAGCGGGTGAGCATTATGACAAGGATAGGCGCGAAGGTCGGGCTGGCGATGCGATCTGCCTGGCAGTTTGTATTGATTGTCCGTTTTGAGTTGACGGTGAAACGCTTTTAAGACGATTTATCGCTTTCAGGCGAGTTAGTAATCTGTGCCCATCTTGAACGCAAACGAACTTCCACAACTAAAAAGGGATTCACACATGAGCACTCCAACCTACAACCGCCTGAACAAAGACGACGCCGTGGTTCTGCTGGTCGACCACCAGACCGGTCTGATTTCTCTGGTTCAGGACTTCTCGCCAAACGAGTTCAAGAACAACGTACTGGCGCTGGCCGATCTGGCCAAGTTCTTCGAGTTGCCGACCATCCTCACCACCAGCTTCGAACAAGGCCCGAACGGCCCGCTGGTGCCGGAACTCAAGGAAATGTTCCCGGATGCGCCGTACATCGCCCGCCCAGGCCAGATCAACGCCTGGGACAACGAAGACTTCGTCAAGGCGATCAAGGCCACCGGTCGCAAGCAGATCATCATTGCCGGCGTCGTGACCGATGTGTGCGTAGCGTTCCCGACCCTGTCGGCGCTGGCGGAAGGGTTTGATGTGTTCGTGGTGACCGACGCTTCCGGCACCTTCAACACCACCGTGCAGCAAGCCGCATGGAACCGCATGACCCAGGCCGGCGCACAGATGATGAACTGGTTCTCGGTAGCTTGCGAGCTGCACCGCGACTGGCGCAACGACATCGAAGGCCTGGGTAACCTGCTGTCCCAGCGCATCCCGAACTACCGCAACTTGATGAACGGCTACGCGGCGCTGACGGCGCATCAGAAATAACCGGATGCCGGACAGACGAAAGCCTGCTTTGAAAAAAGCAGGCCTTCGTCGTTTCTACCGCAGACAGCAGAGCAGGGGGCTCGTCACCTCAAACCGTGACGACAACCTTCCCGACCTGCTGATTGGCTTCAAGAAAGCGATGCGCTTCCTGAATGTCATCCAGGGCGAATGTCCTGGCAATGATCGGTTGCAGCGCACTCGATGCCAGCCCGTCGCCGATGAAAGCCTTGGCGCGCGCCAGGATGGCCGGGTCGGAGACGATCTCCGTGTAGAGGTAACCCTTGAGGGTCAGGCATTTGCCGAGCACGGTGAACAGCGGGAACGGTGTCGGCTCCGGGCTCAGAGCGCCGTATTCCAGCAGGATGCCGCCGCGCGCCATGCTTTGGGTCAGCGGTTCGAACGACGGGCCGCCTACCGGATCGAACACCACTCGCGCGCCTTTGCCGTCGGTCAGCGCCATGACCGCTGCAACCATGTCTTCTTCCTCGCTGACGATCACGTGCGCCGCGCCGGCGTCGAGCAAGGCCTGTTTCTTGGCGCGGGTCCGGGTGACGGCAATCGAGGTGGCGCCGACCATTTTGGCGATCTGGAAGGCTGCCAGGCCGACGCTGCTGGAGGCGGCAGTGACGATCACGAAATCGTCCTTTTGCAATTTGGCCTGTTCGACCAGCGCACCCCACGCGGTGACGTATTGCATCCAGGACGCCGCCGCTTGTTCAAACGACAGGTTCTGCGGGTGCTTGACGGTGAGGTGGGCGGGCACATTGGCCAGTTCGCCGTAAGTGCCCCAGCGCGCGATGTCCAGCGGCGGAATCACACTGACGGCATCGCCAATGTTGAATTCGCTGACGTTGGTGCCGACCGCCACCACCACGCCGGCGGCTTCGTAGCCGAGACGACTGGGAAACTCCGCTTCCTGCAGATAGGCGTGATTGCGGAACATGACTTCGGCACGATTCAGGCCAAAGGCTTTGACCTCGATCTGTACTTCGTCCGCTGCGGGCGCCGGGACGTCGACGTTTTCCAGTTTCAGGACGCTCGCGTCACCGTATTCATGAATCCTGACAATGCGTGCCATCTGTACTTCCTCGCTTATCGATGAAATTGCACCAGTGTGATTCGGTGCCATGGACGCCAATTTAGGCTTTGGTCTGCTCCGGATAAAGGCCTAGGATGGCGCAACACTAGAAACAACGAGTTTCCAATGGATCGCCTCACACTCATGGCCACCTTCGTCAAAGCGGTGGAGCTGGGCTCCTTCAGCGCGGTGGCGGACGAGCTCAACCTGTCCCCGCAAATGGTCGGCAAACAGGTGAAAATGCTCGAGCAGCATCTGGGTGTTTCGCTGCTCAACCGCACCACTCGCAAGCAGAGCCTCACGGATTTCGGCCGCACGTTCTATCAGCGGGCCAAGCTGATACTGGCCGACATGGACGCCGCCGAAGAAATGGCCGCCGTGACCCGGGGCGTGCCCAGCGGTCGACTGCGGATCAATGCGCCCGTCACGTTTGGCGTCAGTTCGCTGTCGCCGAAGCTGCTGGAGTACATGGTTCGCTATCCGCAAGTGTCGGTGGACCTGACACTGTCGAACGAACTGGTCGACCTGGTGGACGGCGGATACGACGCGGTATTCCGCATCGGCGAACTCGCCGACTGCGGCCTGAAGGCATTGCCGCTGATGCCCTATCAAATGGTGCTGTGCGCAGCGCCGTCCTACCTCGCACGCCGCCCACCGATCACCACGCCTTGGGACCTTCAGGAACATGAATGCCTGGCGTTTGCCTATTCGGACGGCCGCTCGCACCTGCGATTCGAAGGCCCGGAAGGCTTTATCGACGTGCCGATTAAAAGCCGATTGACGATTAATCAGGGCGATCCGTTGCTATCCGGAGCAGTGGCGGGGCTGGGGGTGGTGATGTTGCCGCTGGAGCTGGTCAAGGATTCGCTGCGAAGCGGGACGCTGGTGAGTCTGCTGCCGCAGTACAAGGTGCCGGTTTCGCCGATGAATCTGTTGTATGCGCCGGATCCGAGGCTGACGCCGAAGTTGAGGAGTTTTATTGATTTTGTGCGCGTAGCGTTTGGTTGAGCGAAGTGCCCTATAGCAGTCGCTTTGGCTGACTGCTATAGGGTGATGGCTGTTGGTGGTAAATCAGACGTGCCCGTTGTGCTAAATACAGCGGCAAAACTATCTATTGGATTCGTGCCGCCACTTCGAGATAAGAATCTCCAACACCTGAACCTGACCTACATCCGGGAGGCCATACGTTGGATAGGGTACTTCCGCCAGATAACGCTCACTCAAATCTTCGAAACTGGTCAGATCCAGAGGGATGTGTGGGCACTCCACAACGTCTTCCACTGCCAGTTGCCACGCTTGATGCTCATTGAGCATTTTAAGCCTGCCTTGATTTTCACAAACCCAGCGAACAAATGACGTTTCCCATAACTCCAGCATGCGTTCGTGGGTTGTCGACCGCCTGATTAGCATTGGCTCTGCGTCACCAAACCAGCCATTCAGCGCTGTGCATGTCCATCCCCGCACGGTAGCTTGATGCTCTGTGTCGGTTTTTTGCGTGGCTCGCCAATGGCCTCGATCATGGGTCAATGTGAGTACGGCATCCACGTACTTTCTGCTGCCACCGCCAGTCAGCGGAAGCTCACGCTTGAATTGCCACACCGATCCATTAGATAAATCGTCGAGGAAGCCTTCTCGGTTCAGGCTTACCATTCGTCCCCATCCTGGAACGCAGGAGGCATGGTCCACCCCCTCGTAGCGTCCTTGTGTTCCAGCGTGTGGAAAAGTGGAGACGTCGGGATTACCCAGATTCAGCACCTCTGCAATCACCTGCGCTGCAGCCCGATTAAGAGCATTTGACTTGACGCTTTCAAGGGTCCGATTTTGGAAGTCGTTGAGCGAAGAGTGGCCGATTGAGGTGGACTGCTCGACTAATTCAAGTAACTGTGCCGGAGGTGAGTTCACCTCCGGCTCAGCGATAGATTTGTTCAGGAAAAAACCTTGGAGCTGAAGCATCCGTTCGGAAAAACGGATGGGGTCAAAGGAGGCGATAGCGATGCTATCTGGAATACGACTGGCAATCAGAGCCGCATTGCTTTGAAAGTTCAAGGCAAACGCAATGGATTCGGTCAAGTGGGAGGACTTTGAATCGGGGAAAGTCCTCAGGAGGCGAGACTTTAGCCTTCGAAGAGTGATCCGATGATTTTCAGGAACCGACTGTGCCTGAAAAAAAATATCAAGCTCGGGGGGAATAGGCATTTTGAGACACTCCATTGGAATGAGCTAACGGGCCCTGATTACACGCCAGCTCCAACGAAGCGCAGGAGAAGAGCATAAGTTTAGAGAAACACGTAGTTTCACCCAAGGCCAGGTGGGGCACGACTGCCTGATCGGCATGCTGTAGGAACACAAACGGCTTTGCAAGGCCGCGAGCTGATTTTTTTGCTATTCAACTTTCTGCGAGAAAGCAGTTCGACAGTGTTCACCATGCCCAGTCGTCCGGTAATGCGATTGCTCACTTCATGGTAAAAGCGGGCACAGGAGCGGGCACTTCTAGCAGCAAACTGATACCAGGCTTCAGAAGCGGTTCAGTTTGTAGAGTTCGATCCTTGGCATATCCCCAGCTTGCCCAGGCATTGTGCTGAAAACCAACCCCCCAACCATCTCCGCCGTCACCGCCGCCTGCGTCAACCCCAGATGCTGATGCCCAAACGCAAGCAGCACCTTCCCGTCACACACCCGATCGATCACCGGCAACGAATCCGGCAGCGACGGCCGAAATCCCATCCACGGTGTGGCTGCCTCGACATTCAACTCCTCACGAAACAACCCTTTGCTCAACCGATGCAACTGCCAGGCGCGGGCCATGGTCGGCGGGGCTTCGAGGCCGGCGAATTCGACGGTGCCGGCCAGGCGCAGCCCCTCGGACATCGGCGTCATGATGAATTTGCGTTCCAGTGAGGTGACGGGGAACGGCAGCCGGTTGTGTTCGTGAGGCAACATCAGGTGATAGCCGCGTTCGGTGTCCAGCGGGACGTTTTTGCCGGTCAGTGCGGCGGTGAGTTTTGCCGAGTGCGCGCCGCAGGCAATCAGTACCTGGCGAGCGGATAGAGTGCCGGTTCCGGTCCTCAGATTGACGCCATGCCCGTTCAGTTGCCCGCCCAGAACCGCCTGCTTCACAAACTGCACGCCGCTGGCTTTCGCCGCTTCCACCAACTCACAAACGACGCGGTAGGGATCGATGAAGTGCCCGGTGTTCCGGAAAAACAGCCCGCCCTGAATCTGTTCGCTGAGTTGCGGCGCGGTCTCGCGTATCGCACGGGCCTGCCACCAATCGACCGGCACCTGTTGCTGTTGCATGCGTCGCTGTAATGCTTCGACGGCCGGACGTGAGTCGGGGTGTTCGAACACCAGCAGCGAACCTTCCATCTTCAGCAGATCGGGGCGCTGGATGTCATTGAGCAACCGGTGCCACGCGTCGAGCGAGCATTCATTGAGCGCGCGCAATCCGGCAACAGTGCGCTGGAACGGCGCCGAGCGCAGGTTCAGCAACAGCCGCGTAAACCAGGGCAGGGCGCGGGGCAGGTACTTCCAGTCCAGGCGCAGCGGGCCCATCGGGTCCATGAGCATGGCCGGCAGGCGTTTGAGGATCGAGCTGTCGGCAATCGGAAACACCTGCTCGGTCGCCAGGTGTCCGGCGTTGCCGAACGAGGCGCCGTGGCCCGGTTCCTGCGGGTCGATCACCACCACCCGCAAGCCTTGACGGGCCAGGCGCAAGGCACTGGCGACGCCGATGATGCCGGCGCCGACCACGGCGATGTCGTGCGGGTTATTCGGCATTTTTTGCGGTTTCCCTTTGGCCATCGAGCAAGCGACGCAACGACAGTGGGTTGGCGTGTTTCAGCGCGGTCGGCAGCAGGCTGTCGGGGAAATCCTGATAGCAGACCGGGCGCAGGAAACGCAGGATCGCCGCGGTGCCTACCGACGTGGTGCGCGAATCGGAAGTCGCCGGGAACGGCCCGCCATGCACCATCGCATCGCAGACTTCAACGCCGGTCGGCCAGCCGTTGACCAGCAGCCGTCCGGCCTTGCGCTCCAGGGTTGGCAGCAATGCGCGGGCCTGTTGCAGATCCTCGTCATCCAGGTGCAGCGTGGCGGTCAGTTGGCCTTCCAGCTGTTCGAGCACCTGACGGATTTCAGCGTCGCTGGCGCATTGCACGATCAAGGACGCGGCGCCGAAGGCTTCGGCCTGCAACGAATGATCGTCGAGGAAGTCGGCGGCGTCGGTGACGAATACATGGGCCTGGCCCTGATTGGGATCCGTCGCGCGCAGGCCGACGGCGGCAATACGCGCCCGGGTATTTTCCGCGAGAGCATTCACGCTGGATTCGTAGGCATTGAAAATCCCCGGCGTCAGCATGGTCTGCGCGGGGCTGCGCTGGATCAGTTCGGTGGTGGCGTGAGTGAAAGCGTCCAGCGCCGGCCCTTGGCGGGCGATTACCAGGCCGGGATTGGTGCAGAACTGACCGGCGCCCAATGTCAGCGAAGCTACAAAACCTTGGGCCAATGCCTCGGCGCGATTCTGCAGTGCTGCCGGAAACAGCAACACCGGGTTGATCGAGCTCATTTCCGCGTACACCGGAATCGGCTCTGGCCGGGCTTGGGCCGCTTTGATCAGCGCGAGGCCGCCACTGCGCGAACCGGTGAAACCGACTGCCTTGATCCGTGGATCGCTGACCAGCGCAATCCCCACTTCACGGCCGGAGCCGTACAACAACGAGAACACACCTTCCGGCAAACCACAGGCCTTGACCGCCCGCGCAACGGCGCGGCCAACCAGTTCGCTGGTGCCGGGATGGGCGCCGTGGGCCTTGACGATCACCGGGCAGCCAGCGGCCAGGGCCGATGCGGTATCGCCGCCGGCCACCGAGAATGCCAGTGGAAAGTTGCTCGCACCAAACACCGCCACCGGGCCCAGTGGAATCTGCCGCTGACGCAGATCCGAGCGCGGCATCGGCTGGCGCAGCGGTTGCGCTGTATCGACTCGCACATCCAGCCATTCACCGGCCCGCACGGTGCGGGCAAACAGCCGCAGTTGCTGGCAGGTGCGGCCTCGCTCACCCAGCAGGCGCGGGCGCGGCAGACCGGTTTCGGCCATGGCGCGGTCGATCAGTTCATCACCGAGCGCTTCGATTTCGCTCGCGATGGTTTCAATGAATTCGGCCCGTACCTCGAGCGATGTCTCGCGATAGCGGTCGAGCGCCGCCCAGGCCAGTGCGCAGGCCTGCTCGACATGCTCGGCAGAGCCGCCGGCGTAGGCTGGTTCCAAAGGCGAATTGGTTGCGGGATTGATCCCGTGGATGACGTCGCGGTCGCCGGTGAGGGTTTGCTGACCGATCAGCAGTTGGCCCGTCAGAGTCATGGCGCATTCCTTATCAATAAAGCAGGTCACGAATAAGGCCCGCCGCCGTGGGTGGCGGCGGGCTTGAGCGCAGCGGCAGGTCAGGCGAAGTTCTGTTCCGCCGACCAGTTTTCGTACCAGTGACGGAACAGCGTGTACTGGGCTTCCGCGTAACGACGCTGGGAATCGCTGAGCGCATCGGTTTCGTTGAAATGCAGGGTGTATTCCTTGTCGCCGTTGAGCACCATCAGGTGTTTGTAATACAGCACCAGATCCGTGCCTTCGTCGAAGGACGACAACACCGCCAGCGCCGATTCCAGCTCGCGGGCCTGACGTCGGGCTTTGGCGTCACCCTTGGCGGCCTGCTTGCTCAGGGCCACCAGTTGCAGCACCTCGCGGGGCAGGGCGTTGCCGATCCCGGTGATGGCGCCGGTGGCGTTGCAGTTGACGAAGCCGTGCACGACCTGGGTGTCGACACCGACCATCAAGGTCACGTCATCGTCCTTGGAGGTGATGTTTTCAGCGGCGTATCGCAGGTCGGCGCCACCGCCGAATTCCTTGAAGCCGATCAGGTTCGGGTATTCTCGGCGCAGTTCGAAGAACAGGTCGGCGCGGGTAGCGAAGCCGTAGTAGGGGCTGTTGTAGATCACCGCCGGCAGGTTCGGCGCGGCTTGCAGAATCGCCGCGAAGTGGGCTTTTTGCGCTGCCGCCGAAGCGCCACGGGACAGCACCCGAGGAATCACCATCAAGCCCTGCGCGCCGACTTTCGCCGCATGAGCTGCGTGGGACACCGCTTCACGGGTGTTGACCGCGCCGGTGCCGACGATGGTCGGAATCCCGGCTGCCACCAGCCGCGCCACGCCTTCCTGACGCTCGGCTTCGGTGAGCAGCGGCCAGTCGCCCATGGAGCCGCAGTAGACGACCGCGCTCATGCCGATATCGATCAGCTCGCGACCCTTGGCTACCAGCGCATCGAAGTCCGGTTTGCGCGCGGCGGTACACGGGGTCATCAGGGCGGGCATGCAGCCGGTGAAGATGTTGTCGCTCATTATTGTTCTCCTTGGAACGGTCTTTCAGAGGGGTTTGAAAAAACAGCGCAGCGGCTCAGATGCCCCACGCGAACGGATCTGTTTCGTCGATCAGCAACGTGCTGTCGGCGGTCATGTGAGCGCGGCCGGTGATGTAGGGGCGGATGCGTTCGCCTTCCCATTCGAAGCGGCCTTCGAACTGGCTGCCGGTGATGCTCGCCTGCACCCAGCGCTCGCCCGGCGCGAGTTTTTCGTCGGCGGCCAGGCACGCCAGTTTGGCGCTGGTGCCGGTGCCGCAAGGGGAGCGGTCGTAAGCCTTGCCGGGGCACATGACGAAGTTGCGGCTGTCGGCCTCGGCGTCATCGGCGAACAGTTCGATGTGGTCGATGACCGCGCCGTCCTCGCCATGGATGCCTTGGTCTTCGAGGGCCTTGAGCATTTTCCAGGTGAAGTCGGTCAGGGTTTCGACGTTGTCCATCGTCAGCGTCTGGCCATGTTCGGAGACCAGGAAAAACCAGTTGCCGCCATAGGCGACGTCACCGAGGAAGCGGCCGTATCCCGGCACTTCCACCGCCACCTGTTTGCGTGAGCGATAGGCGGGCACGTTGCCCAGGGTCACGGCACCGTCTTCATGCAACGATGCGCTGACCGGGCCGACCGGCGTGTCGATCTTGTGCACGCCCGGCGCGATCAGCCCCAGATGTTGCAGCGATGCGACGAGGCCGATGGTGCCGTGGCCGCACATGCCGAGGTAACCGGCGTTGTTGAAGAAGATCACCCCGCAGGTGGCGTCCGGCGACACCGGCTCGCAATACAGCGCGCCCACCAGCACATCGTTGCCGCGCGGTTCCAGCAGGCAGGCGCGGCGCCACTGGTCATGCTGATTGCGCAGGGCGTCGCGTTTCTCGGCCATGGTGCGGCCCGGCAGGTCGGGGAAACCCTTCATCACCAGACGCGTGGGCTCGCCGCCGGTGTGGGAATCAATGACGTGTACTCGTTTCATGGGCAGGTCCCGTTGAGTGATTTCAGTAAGCGCCGGCAGTGCGCGGGTTGGCGGCGGAGGCGGGTGACGGCGAAGCGACTTCGCTTTCATCCTCTTCCGATTCCAGGCTTAGCAGGTGTGCCGGTACGCCAGTGGCGGCGCCCCAGTAATAGATGCCCATCGCACAGGCTGCGACGACCAAGGTGTCGAACGGATGGGTGAGGATGCCCAGGCCGCCAAAGGTGCCGAGTTTCGACAGGACGATGGTCACGGCGTAGAAGGCAATCAGCCACGCGGACGAGCGCACTTGCCGGGACAGGCTGAGGTGAGCGGTCGGCACGAAGCGGCCGCAGAGCAGGTAGACGACGAACATCAGGATTTGCAGGCCGAGCAGCCAGGACACGGTGTTCCAGCCCGACCAGTAAACGATCAGCGCGGCGATGATGAATGACACCGGCCCCAGCACGCCCATGCACTTGACCCGGAACGGGCGCGGCATGTCGGGCGCATTGCGGCGCAGCGCGGCGACGGTCACTGGAGCGACGGCGTAGCTCAGCACCAGCGCGGCGGACACCACGTTGATCAGCGCTTCCCAGGACGGAAACGGCAGGGTCCAGAACACCGACAGGGCGAAGGTCAGCCACAGCGCCGGACGCGGGATGCCGGACTTCGCGTCGATGTGGGTGAAGACCTTGAAGAAGGTGCCGGTCTGCGCCCAGCCGTAGATCACCCGAGGCGTGGCGTTCATGTAGATGTTGCCGCAGCCGCTGGGGGAGATCACCGCGTCCGCCACTACCAGATACGCAAGCCAGCCCACGCCCAGTGCCAGGGCGATGTCGCGGTACGGCAGGGCGAATTCCTTGGAAACCCCGGCCCAGCCATTGGCGAGCAATTCGGTCGGGATGCCGCCGAGGAAGGCGGTTTGCAGCAACACGTAAATCGCGGTGGAGAGCAGCACCGACAGGATCAGTGCAATCGGAATGGTGCGCTGGGGATTTTTCACTTCGCTGGCCACCGAGATGATCGGGGTCAGGCCGAGGTAGGCGAAGATCACGCCGCCGGCGGAGACGGCCATCTCGATGCCCGAGAGCCCGAAAGGGGCGAAGCCTTGAATCTGAAAGTTTTCCGGTTTGAAGAAGGTGAACAGCACACCGATCACCAGCAGCGGCACGATGAACTTGAACACGCTGACCAGATTGTTGGCTTTGGCGAAAGTCTTCACGCTGCGGTAGTTGAGCAGGAAGAACACGCACAGCAGGCCGAACTGCACCAGCCAGCCGAGCAGGGTCGGGTCACCGCCGCCGGCCTTGGTCAGGCTCGGAAACCAGGCCGCCGCGTATTGTCGCGAAGCAACCACCTCGATCGCCACCAGACTGGAAAACGCGATCAGCGTGATGAAACCCATCAGGTAACCGAGCAGCGGCCCGTGGCTGTAAACCGGGTAACGCACCACGCCGCCGGCCCTTGGCAATGCCGCGCCCAGTTCGCAGTAGACGATGCCCAGCAGCAACACGGCGAACCCGCCCAGCAACCAGGAAAAAATCCCCGCCGGCCCGGCAATCGCCGACACGTGACTGGCCGCGAACAACCAGCCGGATCCGAAGATCGCCCCCAGCCCGATAAAGGTAAGGTCGATCAATGAAAGTTGTTTTTTGAACTTGCCTTGGCCTGACATGGCATCGCCTTCTTGTGAGTTATTGGATAGGCAGGTGTGAGTCACTGGAACGGCTAAACAGTGAACTCATCAGGCGTCGGGCGATTGATGTTTTGCGCAGCTCCGGATGACGAAATCGGCACAGTTGCGAAGAAAGGAGGCGGCGCTCGACAGGCTTAGAACGTTGCTGCAATCTGCACGCGAACGCCTCAGCCCGATCCATTCAACGGGGAAAACCGTCACCATGCAGAACGCATTTGCGATCCTGTGCCAGGGCGATGGGCACAATCGTCCCCACACTCTCGAGGCGCTGCTGGCGGGTGTGGCACCGCTGTTGCCGATGCTCGACGTGATTCCGAACGCGGCGATCTTCATCAAGGATGTGCAGGCACGGTATGTCCTGGCCAATCGCACGCTGGTGCAGCGCTGCGGCCTGAAAGACCTTAAGCCACTGCTCGGCAAGACCAGTGCGCAGGTGTTTCCGGCGCAACTGGGGCCGGGTTATACCGAGCAGGATCGGCGGGTGCTGGAAGAGGGTTTCGTGCTGGAGGATCAGCTGGAACTGCACCTGTACGGCAGTCGCGAACCGGGCTGGTGCCTGACGCACAAGCGTCCGCTGTACAACCGTGACGGCGAGATCATCGGCCTCGCGGGGATTTCGGTGGACCTGCAATCGGCCAGCGAAACCCACCCGGCGTTTCAGCGTCTGGCGGCGGTCGACGAACACATCCGCGCGCATTTCAATCGGCGTGTCACCTTGGGCGAACTGACCCGGATCGCTGGTATTTCGGTGGCGCAACTTGAGCGCTACTGCAAACGGGTCTTTCACCTGACGCCGAGGCAGATGATTCAGAAAGTGCGGCTGGAACATGCCCATCGCCTGTTGCACACCGAACTGCCGATCACCGAGGTGGCGCTGCAATGCGGCTACACCGATCACAGCGCCTTCACTCGCCAGTTCAAGGCGTCGACCGGGTTCACCCCACGCCAGTATCGGCAAGCGACGGAACGTTGAGTCGCTTTCGGTTAGCCACGACTAGACTCAAAGGGACATGCACCTCCATCACATGAAAGGCCTTGCGGCAGAGGAAACGCGATGAGCACAAAGCGGTTGTGCCAATGCTCGTCATGGATCCTGCCGGGCCTGATTGCCGTCAGTCTGGTGCTGACCGCCGGCTGCTCCAGTCGGGCGGCCAAAAACCGGTATCCCGCGTCTGGGGTCGGCGACAGTTGCTATGCCAAAGCGCTGCCGACGGTGGGCGAGGGCGGGTTGGCCTGGGGTTCATCCTTGAACATCGCCCGCCAGAAATCCCTGAACAACTGCATCCGTTATGCCGGCCGCTCCGGTGGCACCCCCGACACCTGCCAGGTGGTGTTGGCCAAGTGCAAGAACTGAGTGGCCGGCCGTTTCGTCACGTCAGCAGATACACCGGAAAGCACTCGCACAGGTGCATCACCCGACGGCGGATATTTTCCAGCCGCGCGGAGTTGTCCGGCTGCTCCAGCAGGTCGGCGATCAGGTTGGCCACTTCGGCGCATTCGGCTTCACCGAAACCGCGCGTCGTCAGTGCCGGAGTGCCGATGCGAATGCCGCTGGTAATCGCCGGTTTCTGCGGGTCATCGGGGATCGCGTTCTTGTTCAGTGTGATGTGAGCGCTTTCCAGCAGGGCTTCGGCGTCCTTGCCGGTGATGTTCATCGCGCGCAGGTCTAGCAGGAACATGTGGCAGTCGGTGCCGCCCGACACCACCCGCAATCCGCGTCGGGTCAGCACATCGGCCATGGTCCGCGCGTTGTTGATCACCCGTTGCTGGTAATGCTTGAACTCGTCGCCCAGGGCTTCGTTGAACGCCACGGCCTTGGCGGCGATCACGTGCATCAGCGGCCCGCCCTGGTAAACCGGGAAAATCGTCTTGTCGAGCACGGCGGCGTATTCGGCCTTGGCCAGAATCAGGCCGCCGCGCGGTCCGCGCAGGGTCTTGTGGGTGGTCGAGGTGATGAAGTCGGCGATGCCCACTGGCGACGGGTACACGCCCGCCGCGATCAGTCCGGCGTAGTGGGCCATGTCGACCATCAGGTAAGCGCCGATTTCATCGCAGATTTTACGAAAGCGCGGGAAGTCGATGACACGCGAATAGGCTGAGGCGCCGGCGATGATCATCTTCGGCCGGTGTTCGCGGGCCAGGGCTTCCATTGCTTCGTAGTCGAGGGTTTCGCTGTCCTTCTCCAGCCCATAGGTGAACGCCTGGAAAAACTTCCCGGAGAAGTTCACCGAAGCGCCGTGGGTCAGGTGCCCGCCGTGGGCCAGGGACATGCCCAGAATTTTGTCGCCGGGCTCAAGCACCGCTAGGAACACCGCCTGATTGGCCTGTGAACCGGAGTGCGGCTGGACGTTGACGTACTCGCAACCGAACAGTTTGCGGGCGCGCTCGATGGCCAGGTTTTCGATCTCGTCGACGACCTTGCAGCCGCCGTAATAGCGCCGGCCCGGATAGCCTTCGGCGTACTTGTTGGTGAGCAGCGAGCCCTGGGCCTGGAGCACTTCTTCGCTGACGTAGTTTTCCGAGGCGATCAGTTCCAGGTGGATTTCCTGGCGGTTGCGTTCGCGGTCGATCAGGCGGGCAATGGCGGGGTCGAAATTTTGCAGGCTCATGCGGTGATTCCTTGTGCAAGCGTTTCGGTCAGCGTGACCGGCACGTGATGGGGGAACACACGTGACGGGCTCGCGGCCGTGTCGGAGAGAAAAATGGAGGTGTCTTTCAAGCCGCTGCCGGTGATCAGGATCACGGCGGTCTGCGCGGTGTCGGGGTGTTGTTCGGCGTACTTCAGCAGGCCGGCGAAGGCACTGGCGGCGCCGGCTTCGGGAAACACGCCGGTGCTGGCGGCAAGCTTCGATGCGGCGGCGACGATGCTCGCGTCACTGACACACATGAATTCGCCCTCGCTGGCGGTCACCGCACGCATGGCCTTGAGCCGGTCGCGGGGCAGCGCCACGTTGATGCTGCTGGCCAGGCTGGTGGGGGTGATGCGTTCGGTCTGCTGCATTGGTCGGTCGCTGCGCCAGGCCCGGTACATGAAGTTGCTCTGCTCGGCCTGCACGCCGATAAGGCGCGGGATGCGCTCGATCCAGCCCAATTGCAGCAGGTCGAAGAAACCCTTGTAGACCGAGCCCAGAATGCAGCCATTGCCGACGGGCACGAACACCAGATCCGGCACCTGCCAGTGCAGCTGTTCGCAGATCTCGAAGGCGACGGTTTTCTTGCCTTCGCTCATGTACGAATTGATGCCGGTGGTGCGGTTGTACCAGCCGTATCGTTCGCAGGCGTTGAGGCATTGCTCGAAGGCTTCGTCATATTGACCGTCGACCAGCACGATCTCGGCGCCGTAGCCCTGCATCTGCGCGCGCTTTTCACGGGGTGCGCTGCGGGGCAAATAAATCACGTTGTGCAAGCCCAGGCTGGCGCTCATTCCGGCCAGTGCCGAGGCCGCATTGCCGGTGCTGGCCACCGCCACGGTGCGCGCACCGGACTGCATGGCGTGAGCCACGGCCAGCGCGCTGGCGCGATCCTTCAGCGAACCGGTGGGCTGGCGCGATTCATCCTTGATCAAGACCTTGATCCGCGAGCCTTTGCCGAGCAGGTCGGTCGGCGCGTACAGCGGCGTATTGCCCACCAGTAACGGCGGAATGAACTGCGACGAGTTCAACGGCATCAGTCGGTCATAACGCCACATGCCGCGGGCCTGATGATGGGCCAGGCTTTCTCGGGGCCATTCGCGTCTGAGCGTCGGGTAATCGTAAAGCGCGTCAAGGGCACCATCGACTTTGCAATGAGGGCAGAAATAACTGACCTCGTGCGGCTGGTAGCTGCGGTCGCATACCAGGCACTGCAACACATACTCTCTGTACGAATTCTTCATGGCCATCCCCTGGAAGTACGCTGTGCGGGTGCATTCCCTGCCGAAGCCGGTCCGATACACCGGACCGACGGGCACTGCTGACAGACGATATTTCAGACCGCCATGATGGCGTCGATGGCGACCAGGGTATTGCGTGCCAGGGCACTGGCGCCGGCGGTGGTGCGGGCCGGATACGGCGGGGTGAAGTATTCCTCCATGACCCGGTTCAGGGTCGGAAACTCGCTCAGGTCAGTGATGAACGCCGTCACCTTGACCACGTTCGCCAGGCTGCCACCGGCGGCCTCGGCCATTTGCGCCAGATTGTCGAGGGTCTGGCGCAGCTGGCCTTCGAAATCCTTGGCCAACACTTCGTTGTTCAGCGCCGACACCGGCGTCTGGGCCGACAGGTAAATGGTCTGCCCGTGGCTGACCTTGATCCCCTGGGAATAGGTGCCCAGCGGCAGTGGCGCCTTGTCGGTGAAAATCACGTTCTCTTCGCCCAGGAAAGGTTTGGCGGCGGACTGGATTTGAGCGTTGGTTTGCATGGTGACGATCCTTGTTGGGTGGGTGGTGGGTTAGTGCAAATCGGCAACCTGTTTCACGGCCAGACGGGCAAATGCCTCGTCGCGGCAGCGAGCCGGGGAAAAGTGCTGGTAATTGAGTTGCAGCGCCGCCAGATCCGCCGGCATGGCGACACCCAGCGCGGCGTGGGCGCACAGCCGGGCAATGGCCGGCGCGGCCTGAATGCCGTAGCCACCGAGGGCGGCAAGCCAGATGAAGCTTTCCTCCTCGGGATCCTGGCCAAGCACCGGCGAGCGGTCGGCGACAAACGTGCGCAGACCGGCCCATTTGTTGATGATCGAGCGTGGGCGCAGGCGCGTGGTGTTCTGCAGGCGATCCATGGTGATCGCCAGGTCCAGTTCTTCCGGCAAGGCATCGCAGGGCAGCGAAGGGTTTTCATCGCAGGGCGAAACGATCAGCCGTCCGGCTTCAGGCTTGATGAAAATGTCTTCGTCGACCGTGCCCAGATACGGTGTGTGGTGTACGTCGCATTGCGGATCGACCGCCAGCACCGTGCGCCGCAATGGCCGCACGCCGACCTTGGGCACGCCGCAGCGCTCGGCCAGTTCATCGGCCCAGGCGCCGGCCGCGTTGACCACGATGGCGGCTTCCAGTTGCTGGCCGTCACCGGTGTGCAAGGTCCAGTGCCCGGCGCTTCGTTGGCCGCGCAGCACTTCGGTCTCGCGTTTGATCACACCGCCCCGGGCACGCAGGCCGCCGAGGTAGGCGCCGTGGATCCCGTGCACATCCAGATCGAAGGCGCTGGGCTCGTAGATTCCGGCGCTCCAGGCGCCTTCGGCGAGGTAGGGCACCAGTTCCAGCACCTGCTTGTCATCGAGGAACTTTGCGCTTGGCACTTGCGCCAATACCGCATTGAACCGCGCCGTCAATTTGTCCACCCGTGCTGCCTGCGCCACGATCAAGGCACCCCGAGGTGCCCAGAGCGGGTGCTCCGCCAAACCTTCTGGCGGGTTTTCGAAGAAGCGTCGGGACGCGCAGGTCAGCGAGCGGATCTGTTGGTTGCCGTAGCTTTCCATCGAGATCGCCGCCGAACGACCGGTGGTGTGATAGGCCAGTTGCTGTTCCTGTTCGAGCAGGCAGACGCTGCCATGGGCGGCCAGCTCGTAAGCGGCCGAGACACCGGCGATGCCACCGCCCACCACAATGAAATCGTAACGAGCGGTCATGGACGGCTGCCCTCGGCAATGGCGGCGGCTTTGCTTTCCCGGGTCCAGGTCAGCACGAAGTGGGCGACAAGGCCGAAGATCAAGCCCCAGAACGCGGCGGCCAGGCCGAGGAAACTCATGCCGGATGCCGTCACCAGGAAGGTGATCAGGGCGGCTTCGCGCTGTTTCTCGTCAGCCATTGCACCGGTCAGGCCGGCGCTGATAGCGCCGAACAGGGCGAGGCCGGCGAGGGACGCAATCAGTTCTTTGGGCAGGGCGGAAAATACCGAGGCCAGGGTCGCGCCGAAGGTGCCCATCAGAATGTAGAACACCCCGCAGGCGATGCCGGCGATGTAGCGCTTGTCACGGTCTTCGTGGGCTTCGCGGCCGGTGCAGATCGCGGCGGTGATGGCCGCCAGGTTGAAACCGTGGGAGGCGAACGGCGCCATCAGGACCGAGCCGATCGCCGTGACCGAAATGATCGAGCGGGCCGGGGTGTTGTAGCCCGAGGTACGCAATACCGCCATGCCCGGCACGTATTGGCCGGTCAGGGTCACCAGCGCCAGCGGCAGGCCGATGTTGATGATCGCGTGCCAACTCCATTCAGGGGCGATGAACACCGGTTGAGCCACGGCGATGGTGATCGAGCCGCTGTTGAGGGTACCGAACGAGGCGGCGACCGCGCAGCCGACAATCAGCACCGACAGAATGGCGTAGCGCGGCGAGACGCGTTTGAAGATCAGGTACGCCGCGATCATCGACAGCACCAGCTCCGGTTGCAGCTTGATCGAGGTAAACAGCTCGGCGCCGAAGCGGAACAGAATGCCCGCGAGCATGGCGGCGGCGATGGCTTTGGGCAGGCGACTCATCAGTTTGTCGAAGGCGCCGGACAGGCCCACGATGGCGATGATCAGCGAGGCCACTATATAAGCGCCGATGGCCTGGGGCAGGGTGACGGTCGGCAGCATCGACACCAGCAACGCCGCGCCGGGGGTCGACCACGCCGTGATCACAGGGATACGCAAACGCCAGCTCAACAACAGACCGGTAATCCCGCTGCCGATTGAAATGGCCCAGATCCACGATGACACCACGTCATTTGGAAGGTGCGCTTCCTTGGCAGCCTGGAACACGATGATGAGCGGGCCGGCATAGGAAATGATCACGGCAATGAAGCCCGCAATGACGGCTGAGAGGGATAGGTCCTTTCTGATTGTGTCCATGATGTCTCGGCTTGGCGCGGCGAAGTCGCGCAGTGGTCAGGAGAATTGAGTCGATTGATTCGATTCGAGATGAGTGTATTTGAATGAATTGAGTTGATTCAATAGTCCGCCAGGTTGTTACGAGATGTTTTTTTGCTATCAGTCGCTGTTTTCCCGCTGTTGGCAATTTAAGTATTTGATTAATAAGTCGATAAATTATTTCGTAAATATTTCACCGTGTCTGGGCGTATCGATTCAATCGTGGCATCAATCGACTCAATTGATCGATTGGGTTGATTTATTAGTTGCCTAACCTCCGTGTGATATGCTCGGATATTCATCATTTCTACGATGGGCAGTGATCATTCATGTGGGTTCCCCAGCTAAGCGAGTTCAGCCAGCCGATGTATTTGTCGATTGCCGATGCGTTGGCGCGCGATATCAGTAACGGCGTGTTGAACGAAGGCGATCGCCTGCCGACCTTGCGGGAACTGGCCACCACTCTGAATGTCACGCCGGGCACGATCAGCCGGGCCTACAGCGAGGCCCATCGGCGGCGTCTGGTGCAGGGCGAGGTGGGGCGCGGGACGTATGTGCTGAGCCAGAGCCAGCTGGAACTGCCGGCGAGCAACAGCGCCGCGCCGCTGAATCTGGGGCAGTCGGAGCTGCTTGATCTGTCGATCATCAAGCCCTACAGCGAAACCCTGGAGTACTGGCTGCGCGGTGCGCTGGTGGGCATGGCCAAAAGCACGGATTTCGCGCGGGCACTGGATTACGCGCCGGACGGCGGTCACCCGGCCCATCGCGAGGCGGGTGCGCAGTGGTTGCGTCATTCATTGCCTGATGCGCAATGGCAACAAGTGGTGATCACCGCCGGCGCCCAGCATGGCCTGATGGTCGCGATGAGCGCCCTGACCAATGCCGGCGACCTGGTGCTCTGCGAAGAGCTCTGTTACCCCGGCATCATTTCCCTGGCCCATGGCCTCGAGCGCCGTCTGCGTGGCGTGGCCATGGACGACGAAGGGATCATTCCCGAAGCGTTGCGCGAGCTGTGTCTGCGGGAGAAACCGGCGATGCTGGTGTGCGTGGCGACCTGTCAGAATCCGACGGCGTCGATCATGTCGCAAAAGCGCCGGGCGCAGATTGCGGCGCTGGCCGAAGAGTTCGACTTCATCATTCTCGACGATGACATTTATGGTTTTCTGGCCACTGATCCGTCGATCAAACCGCTGTCGGCGTTCGCGCCGGACCGTTCGGTGTACCTGACCAGCCTGTCCAAATCGGTCATGCCGGCCTTGCGTGTCGGCTATCTCTACAGCCCGCCGAAACTGTTGTCGCGCCTGACCTCGATGGTGCGCAGCAGCGTGTGGATGCCGTCACCGCTGACCGCGCAACTGGCCAGCAATGTGATCACCGAAGGCCTGGACAAGAAACTGATCCGCATCCAGCGCAACGAGGCCGCCGGCCGTCAGGCGATTGCTCAGGAAATTTTCGCCGGCTTCGAACTCAAGACCCAGCCGTACTCGTACCACGTCTGGCTGACGCTGCCCGAACCCTGGACCGCCGACGAATTCACCATGCTCGCCCGGGCCAACGGCGTATTGGTGCTCAGCGGCACGCAGTTCCAGGCGGAGCGCTCGGGGATCACTCGGTGCGTGCGGCTGGTGCTGATGTCGCCGACCAGCCAGGAAGAACTGCGCTTCGCCCTGACCAAACTGGCGAGCCTGATCGAATCGGATCCGCGGCGGTATTACTGAGTCCTCGCGGGCAAAAAACCAAATCCCCATGTGCTCCATTCGTCCCTTCATACGTCGCAGTTCTCACTGCCCGTTCCCGTATGTCTGGAGTGCTCTCGATGCCCGCGTTCAAAACCCTGCCCACTGCCTTGCTGGGGCTGACCCTGGCCTGTCCGGCCCTGGCTGAAAGCCAGCGCCTGGAGTTGGGGCAGGTGCTGATCGGCGCCGAGGACCGGAGCGGGGAGGATGCGTCGGTTGAAGAGGCGCAGGCGCGGCTTGAGCAGGTGCCCGGCGGCACCAACGTCGTCGATATGCGCCGTCCGTTGCAGGGCCGGGTTGCGAGCAATCAGGATGTTTTGGCATATCAGCCGGGGGTCTATGCCCAGTCAGCGGGCAACGAAGGGACGAAGATTTCGATTCGTGGCTCGGGTATCAACCGCGCTCCCGGCGCCCACGCTTCGGGGCTGTACACGATGCTCGACGGTCTGCCGCTGACCGGCCCCGGTGGAACGCCTTATGAGCTATTGGAGCCGCTGTGGCTCGATCATGTGGAAGTGCTGCGTGGTGCCAATGGTTTTGATCGCGGCGCGCTGGCCCTGGGCGGCGCCGTCGATTACGTCAGCCACACGGGCTACAACGCGCCACTGCTGAATGTGCGCTATGTCATGGGCAGCCACGGTTATGCCCAGCGGCAAGTCAGCTCCGGTCAGGTACTGGGCGATTTCGATTACTACCTGTCGATGACCGACGCGCATTCCGACAGTTATCAGGATCACACCACCAGCAAGAGCCAGGGGGTGATCGCCAACTTCGGTTATCGCTTCAATCCGAATCTGGAAACCCGCTTCTACATCCGTCACCGCGAGACCGACAACGACCTCGCCGGGCGGGTGACCAAGCACTCCATCGAACACGATCCGCGCGCGGCCAACCCGGCCTACGTGACGCGCAACGACAGCCGCGATCAGCCCGGCAGCACCTTCATCGGCAACAAGACCACGTACTACATCGACGACGATTCGAGCATCCAGACCGGTCTGGTTTATCACGATTACCCGATGGACCTGCGCGAAGGCCCCAACCGCCTGAAAGTGGCGTACACCGATGTCAGCGGCACGTTCGACTACAAGCGCCGCGACACGCTCTGGGGAATGGAGAGCAACAGCACTGTGGGCCTGCGAGTGACCAAGCATCTGCCCAACGACGGTGCCAGCGAACTGGTGCGGATTCCCGGCGGCAACACCGCCCGCTATGCGCCGGGCACGCACATGCGCAACTTCACTTATCAGGGTTCGGATTCCGTCCTGCATGTGGGCAACGATCTGGAAATCGCTGACAACCTCTGGCTGACCAGCGGCCTCGCCGCGATCTACACCCGTCGCGAAAGCGCGGTCACCTATCCGGTAGGTGGCGGTAAAACCAGCCTCGGCGATTGGGACTACGCGCCACGTCTGGGCCTGCGCTATCAGGTGACGCCGGACCTGCAACTGTTCGGCAACCTCAGCCGTTCGGTCGAGGCGCCGCATCCGTGGTCGCTGATTTACAGCTCCAACGTACGCTTTCCGACCGGAAGCGGTGCCGCCACCGGCACTCAGCGCGACCCGGTCAAACTGCAGAACCAGACCGCGACCACGCTGGAACTCGGCGGCCGTGGCGACAGCGCGCTCGGCGAGTGGAGTCTGGCGTGGTATTACGCTCAGGTGCGCCACGAATTGCTCTCGGTATTGCCGGACGCCAACGCGACCACGCCTTACGAACTCAACGCCAGCCCGACCGTGCACCAAGGTATTGAAGCCAGCCTGAACAGCAATCTGTGGTCAGCAAAAGATGGCGGCAAGTTGAGCCTGCGTCAGGCTTACACCTTCAGCGACTTCCATTACCGCGACGACGATCGCTTCGGCGACAACCGCTTGCCGGGTCTGCCGATGCATTACTACCAGGGCGAACTGCGCTACGACTTCCCGCAGGGCTTCTTCGCAGCGGTCAACACACAACTGGTCTCGAAGACCGCAGTGGATTACGCCAATAGCTACTACGCCGATCCTTACGCCACCTTCGGCGCCACGCTGGGTTACAACGCACCCAAGGGCGACTGGCAGACCTGGCTGGACATGCGCAACCTGACCGACAAACACTACGCCGCTACCGTTACGCCGGGCTATGACGATAAAGGCTTGGACGCGGCACGATCCACACCGGGCGAAGGGATGGCGATGTATGTCGGGGTGTCGTGGAGTCTGCTCTGAGGGCCAGCCTTCAGACAATATCGTCGATCAGAATATGGTGTTGCCCGCGACTGCATTGCTCGATCCGCGCCTCGACCTTGTAGACCGTGCGCAGCATTGGCTCGGTGATGACTTCATGGCTGGGCCCGCTGCCATGGGCCGTGCCACCCGCGATGACCAGCACCTGATCGGCAAAACGCAGCGCCTGATTCAAGTCGTGGATGGCGATGAACACGATCACTTCGCGCCGACGCGCCAGGGCTTTCATGAAGTTCAACACCTGAACCTGCCGGTGCATGTCGAGTGCGCTGGTGGGTTCGTCCATCAGCAGGATTTCCGGTTCGCGCACCAGCGTCTGGGCGATTGACACCAACTGCTGTTGACCGCCGCTCAATTCCCCGAGGTTGCGAAACGACAGCTCGGTGATCCCGAGTGCATCGAGAATCTCGTCCACCCGTTGCAGTTCATCGTCGTGAACCGACCAGTTGGGCGTCAGTTGCTTGCGCGCCAGCAATACCGATTCGTACACCGTCAGCCGGGCGCTGGCGTTGAGGCCTTGCGGCATGTAACAGATACCCTGCGTGCCCTTTTTCGAATCCTCCAGAATCACTTCGCCAGGGCCGTCGATCAGCCCGGCCATGCGTTTGAACAACGTCGATTTTCCCGCCGCATTGGGGCCGACCACGGCCACGACCTGGCCGCCGGTAAACGTCGCGGTACTGACACCGGAAATGATCTCGCGCTGCCCGTAGCGGGCGCCGAGGTTGTCGAGCCGGATCTTCACCATGAGTTTTTCTTTCCATTGAGAATCAGAGAAATGAAGAACGGCACGCCGATCAGTGACGTGACCACGCCAATGGGGAATATCGCCCCCGGGATCAGGGTCTTGCTGACCACCGAACTGGCGGACAGGATCAGTGCACCGGTCAGCAACGAGGCCGGCAGGAAAAACCGCTGATCCTCGCCGATCAGCATCCGCGCGATGTGCGGCCCGACCAGCCCGATAAAACCGATGGTGCCGACGAACGCCACCGGAAACGATGCGAGCAGGCTGACCATGATCAGCGTCTGAAAACGCAGGCTGCGCACGTTGATGCCGAAGCTGGCAGCCTTGTCATCGCCCAGACGCAGGGCCGTCATTGCCCACGCGCGTTTGGCGAAGATCGGCAGGGTGATGAGGATCACCACGCAGATCACCCCGAGTTTTGGCCAGGTGGCTTTGGTCAGGCTGCCCATGGTCCAGAACACCACGGCCGCCACGGCTTGTTCGGTGGCGAAGAACTGCACCAGCGCCAGCAGCGCATTGAAGGTAAACACCAGTGCAATGCCGAGCAGGACGATGGTTTCGGCCGTTACGCCACGACGCATGCTCATGAAGTGAATCAGCAGCGCGGAGAGCATCGCCATGATGAACGCGTTGAGCGGCACCATGTATTGCGCCGCCAGCGGAAACAGCGCCACGCCAAAGGCCAGCCCCAGCGCCGCGCCGAAACCGGCCGCCGCAGAAATGCCGAGGGTGAATGGGCTGGCGAGCGGGTTGTTGAGGATCGTCTGCATCTGCGCACCGGCCAGCGACAGCGCTGCGCCGACAGCGACCGCCATCAGCGCCACCGGCAGGCGGATGTCCCACATCACCACCCGAACCTGGGCCGATGCGGTGTCCGGCGAGAACAACGCACCGAGCACTTCGCTGAGGCTGTAACGAGCCGGTCCGAGCGCCAGATCGAGCAGCACGCTGAATATCAGCAGCACGGACAGCCCTAGCAGGATCAGCCGTTTACGCAGCACCAGCCGCCGGTAGGTGACGCTCTGCACAATCGGTGCTTCGCCCAGCGAACTCATGGTTTGGCCTCGGTTTTTTGCAGGCTGACGAAATAGCCCGGCTCATACGGCACTGGCAGAAAGCGTTCGTGCATCTCTCGAAATGCCGCGTCCGGATCAAGATCGGCGAACAGTTCCGGATGAAACCATTTGGCCAACTGCTGGATGGCCACGAACTGGTAAGGGCTGTTGTAGAACTGATGCCAGATCGCATGAAACGCCTGAGTGTTCTGCGCCTTGATGCCGGCGTAGGCCGGGCGTTGGGTGTACCAGGCGAGTTTGCGCCGGGCTTCGGTCAGGTCCGCGCCCGGGCCGACGCCGACCCAATGGCCGCCCGGTGCAAAAGCTTCCCAGTCGGCGCTGGTGACCACGACATGGTCGGGATTGGCGACGATCACTTGCTCAGGGTTCAGTTGCCCGAACGTACTCGGAATGATCCGCCGGGCGATGTTGTTGCCGCCGGCCATATCGACGAACAGGCCGAAGTTTTCGTTGCCGAAACTCAGGCAGCAATCGTCGGTGTAGCCGCCGATGCGCTCGATGAAAACGCTGGGGCGGGCAGGGTGGCGCTTCTCGATGACGTCGGTGACACGGTGGATCTGCTGGTTACGAAAATCGATGAAGGCTTCGGCGCGCTCTTCCTTGCCGAACAACTTGCCGAACAGGCGCATGGTCGGCTCGGTGTTCTGCATGGGGTTGTTGCGAAAGTCGACATACACCACCGGGATGCCCAGGGCGTCGAGTTTCTCGATGTAGCGCGCGTCCTCTGTTGCGTGCTGTGCTTCGATGTTGAGGATGATCACGTCAGGCTTTTGCGAGATCGCCTGCTCGATGTCGAAGGTGCCGCTCTCGAAACCGCCGAAGGTCGGGATTTTCGCGATGTCGGGGAATTTGCGCAGGTAGGCGTTATAGGTGTCAGGGTCTGACTGGATCAGATCCTTGCGCCAGCCGACGATGCGTTCGATGGGGTTCTGCGTATCCAGGGCGGCTACCAGGTACAACTGGCGACCCTCGCCCAGTATGACCCGGCGGACCGGCAAGTGAACCTTGACCGTGCGGCCCTGCAAATCAGTGACGGTGCCCAAGGCTGGATCCGGCTCGGCAGCCTGCGCGCGGCTCGGCATCAATGAAGAAATCGACAATCCCAGCAGCCCCGCAAACATCAGGGCGGCGAAGGTCTGGCGGTGGCGAAAAACATTAACCATGGTGTATGCCTTTGCAAAAGCCGGATCGGACCACGACGCCAGGCGCCGCACCGGGCCGGACGTTTCAGAAATCGACAGTGGCCGAGAGCAACAGGGTACGAGGCGCGCCTTGGGAGAACGCGCCGTAGGAAGCAACGCCGGACCAGTATTCACGGTCGAACACGTTCTGCACCGTGGCCCGGAAAGTGGTCGGACGTTCGGCGATGCGCGTGGCGTAGCGGGCGCCGACGTCGAAGCGGGTCCAGGCGTCCAGTTGTTGGGTGTTGGCCTGATTGACGTACTGGCTACCGGTGTAGATCGCGCCACTGGTCAACGTCAGGCCTTCGACCTGCGGGACGTCCCATTCGGCCCAGAGGTTGGCTTGCACTTCGGGAACGCCGACCGGTTTGTTGCCACGGTTGGCGGCGACGCCGGTGCGGGTCAGTTCGCCATCGAGCAGCGTCACGCCACCGATCAGGCGCGTGCCTGTTGCAACCTCACCCGCCATGTTCAGTTCGACGCCACGGTTGCGCTGTTCACCATTGACCGAGAACACCCCGGATGCCAATTCACCACTGGGCTTTTCCAGCTGAAACAGGGCGATGGTGGACATGAAACGGCCGTAGTCGAGCTTGACCCCGACTTCCTGCTGGCGGGACACATAAGGGGAAAAGATCTCGCCGGCGTTGGCGGCGGCGGAGGGCGCGATGTCACCCTTGCTCAGGCCTTCGACGTAGTTGTAGTAGAACGAGACATGATCCCAGGGTTTGACGACGACCCCGAACAGCGGGGTGGATTTGCTTTTGTCGTAGGACGTGGTGACGAAGCCGGCTGCGTTGTAGTTATCCGACTTGATGTTCTGCTGGCGTACGCCGAGCGTGACTTGCAGGCGTTCGTCGAGCACCGACAGGGTGTCGGCAAGGGCCACGCCCGACAGTTCGCTTTCGGAAACCTTCGGAGTATCCGGTTTGGCGATCGCAGGTTTCGGGCGGTCGATCGGGTGGTAGATGTTCGACAGGATCGCCGGGCCGGAAATAATGCCCCGGGACAAATGATCGCGGTAACGGGTGACCTGCAGGGCGGCGCTGTGACTGATCGGCCCGGTGTCAAAGCGCAGTCGCGCCCCGGCATCGACGGTGTAGCGCTGGACTTCGAATTTGTAATAGCCGGGGATCGACGAGGTGTCGCCCGCTTCGTTGATGATGGTCGGGGTCTGGTCGGACATGCGCGCGACATCCGACTTTCCTCCACCCGCGTGGGCGAACACGGTCAGGTTGTCGTTGAGGTCGTACTCGCCGCCGAGCAACGCCGATTTGTCGCGGGTTTCCGACCAGCCCCATTCCTGGCTGACGCTGGTGCGCCCGTTGGCGGCGGACGGAATCTCCACGCCGGAGGCGATCAGGAAGGGGCGGGATGCGGCGTCGAAACTTTCTTTCTGGTTGATCAGATCCAGCGTGGTGCGCAGGCGTTCGCCCTGATAGTCGAGGGCAATCGCGCCGATGCCGACCTCTCGGGATTGCTTGTCGATGGCGGTATCGCCTTGCTGGACGCTGCCATTGACCCGTACGCCGAAGCGGCGTTCTTCACCGAAGCGTCGACTCACATCGAGGTGGCCGCCGAGCTGGGTATTCAAGGCGTAACTGGTGGTGAAGCGGGTCAGGTCTTCGTCCAGCGACCGCTTGGGCACCACGTTGATCACGCCGCCGACACCGCTGTTGGGCGACATGCCGTAGAGCAAAGCGCCGGGGCCTTTGACCAGTTCGATCCGTTCGGCGTATTCGGTGAACACCCGGTAGTTGGAGGCCACGCCGTACACGCCATCGAATGCCAGTTCGCCGAGATTGCCTTCGCCGACCGGAAAACCACGGATGAAGAACGAATCGACAATCCCGCCTGTCTGCCCGGTGGAGCGCACCGAAGAGTCGCGTTCCAGCAAGTCGCCGACCGTGACAGCCTGCTGGTCCTTGATCAGCGTCGACGTGTAGCTGCTGACGCTGAACGGAGCGTCCATCGCATCGCGGTTACCCAGAATGCCGAGACGTCCACCACGCGCGACCTGACCGCCCGCCAGCACCGGCGGCAAGCTGTCGGCGCGCTTGTCGATGCCTTCGATCGTGGTGTCCGACAACGTGACCCGGCGCACCACCAGCGTCCACGTCCCGTCACTGCGGGCGACCATTTCCAGACCACTGCCTTCGAGCAGTCTGGATACCGCTTCCTGCACCGAGTAGCTGCCGGACAATCCCGGGCTGACGAGGCCTTCGGTGATCGACGGCTGAAACGACAGGGCGATGCCGGCGTCCACGGCGAAGCTCGACAGGGTCACGCCCAGCGGGCCGGGTGCAATGTTGTAGGCTCGAACAGTGACCGCGTCCAGTTGCGTCGGCCCGGCTGCCTCGGCGAGCGCGCTGCTGGCCAGGCCCAGCACAACGCTGAGCAGCATACTGCGCATAACGGGCTTTAGCAGACGATCCGAAAACAAGGGTCGTGCAACGAGCATGAAGGGGTGACCCTATGGACGAGGTGGAATGGTTGTTCCTTTCATTGCCAGCCGAGATCAAAAAAAGTATCACCCGTGTGGTGATTTTTTTGCTCAGGCGGGTGAGAGCGTCACCCAGTAACCGCTCAAGTGCCCGGAGACGAGCACGGGATAGGTTTGCGCCAGCATGTTCAGCGAGCGTTGGGTATCGCTGATGGGAAAGGCCCCGGAAATGCGCAAATCGGCGATGGCTGGATCGCAACGCACAAAACCCCGGCGATAGCGCGCCAGTTCGACGACGAAATCCGCCAGCCGCATCTTGTCGGCCATCAGCATGCCCTGGGTCCATGCGCCGACGTTGCGATCGGTCGGGTTCATTGCGCCAAAGGCTTGAGATGAAAAATCGGTACGTTGCCCGGCGTTGACGATGATCGGTGCGCTCTGGGGGCTGTCGGCCAGTTCGACCTGCACGGCGCCTTCGAGCACTGCGAGTTGGGTGCGCGGCTGCCATTCACGAACGGTGAAACGCGTGCCCAGCGCCTGCATCCGGCCCTGACGGGTGCTGACCAGAAAAGGTCGAGGCTGCGCGGCGTTGTCCGGCGCGGTCTGCACCAGGATTTCGCCTTCGCGTAAATGGATCAGCCGCTGCCGGGTGTCGAACAGGACGTCGATGGCCGTGTCGGTGTTCAGGGTGATTTGCGAGCCGTCGGCCAGGGTCAATTCGCGGCGCTGGCCGACGGCGGTGTGGTAATCGGCCGACCATTGCTGCGATTGCGCCAGTTTCCAGCTGCCCCAACCGGCGGGCACCGCTGCCAGCAGCAAGGCCAGTTTGCCGAGGGCAGCGCGGCGTTCCGGGTTGCTCGGGCGATCCAGTGCCGACATCGCCAGCGACGGCGGCAGGCCGCCAAACTTGCTTTGCAGCAACTGCGCGCGGGCCCACGCCCGGTTGCGCTCGGGGCTGCTGACTTTCCAGTATTCCCATTCTGCACGCTCGGTATCGCTGAGGTCGTTTTCACTCAGGCGCATCAGCCATTCGGCGGCTTCTTCGAGGATTTTCGGATCGAGCGGCGGTTCACTGCGTCGCGTGAGCATTCATTCCACCAGCATCAGGCACTGCACGAAAGCCTGCTTCATGTAGCGCTTGACGGTGATCAGCGAGACATCCAGCTGCTCGGCAATGTCGGCGTATTTCAAGCCGCCGATCTGCGACAGCAGGAACGCACGTTTGACCAGCGGCGGCAGGGTGTCGAGCATCGCGTCGATTTCGTGCAGGGTCTCCAGCACCACGAAGCGCAACTCGGGAGAGGGCACTTCCGGCGCCGGCAAATGCGCGAGGGCATCGAGGTAGGCGCGTTCCAGTGCCTTGCGCTGATACCAGTTGATGAGGATGCCCTTCGCCACGCAACTCAGGTACGCCCGGGGCTGCTCGATGGTCGTGACCTGGGAGGCGAGGATCCGGGTGAAGGTATCCTGCGCCAGATCCGCCGCATCCATGGCGTTACCCAGTTTTTTCTTAAGCGTGTTGTACAGCCAGCCGTGATGGCCGCTGTACAGCGCTTCGATCACGCGCAGATGGTTGTCGTTGTTCGCGGGAAGGGTTTCGCTCATGGCTGCAGTGTTTTGCAATTGAGAAGTATTCCCAATGCTAGTGTACAAAGAGCCCATGACGCAAGCGCGATTCGAATCCGTTTTCAGGCGCGTGGCATTCTCATCAAGGCGTCTGCCATGGCGTCGATTTCGGCCTCGGTGTTGTAGGCGTGCAGCGATGCACGGCTGACTTCCGGCAGATCCCGTTGCTGCATGTCGAGCATCGTCGAGCGGAAGGTCGAGGTGGTGACGTTGATGCGTTTTTCCTGCCCCGCCAGCCATGCCTGGACGTGCACCGCGCTGGCGTCCTGGCAGGTGAAGGTGACGATGCCAGACTTGACCGCGCCCCGATCCTGCGGCGTAACACCCGGCACGTCAGCCAGGCGATTGCGCAGGTGTGCCGACAAATGTTGAATGCGCTGCCACATCGGTTCGATGCCCTGCGCCAGTGCGTAGCGGGCCGCCGCGCCCATGCCCAGTTTCGCGGCCACGTTGCATTCCCAGTTTTCGAAACGCCGGGCATCGCCACGAATCCTGAAGGTGTCCGGGGTCAGCAATGAAGCGGCATGCAGGTCGAGAAAGGCCGGTTCGAGGTTTTCGCACAAGGTTTTTTCGACGTAGAGAAACCCCATGCCCCGAGGTCCGCGAAGGTATTTGCGGCTGGTGGCAGCGAGCATATGACAGCCGATCTTCTGCACATCGATCGGCATCTGCCCGACGCCCTGACAGGCATCCAGCAGAAACAGAACACCGGCCGCGCGGGCGAGGGCGCCGATCTGCTCGATGGGCTGCACCGGGCCACCGTTGGTGGCGATCACCGGCAGCGACACCAGGGCAACCCGATCATCCTCAAGCATGTCCCGCAGCGCCGGCAATGACACCTGGCCCTGTTCATCGTTGGGAATGACCCTGATCTCGATACCGCGCTGCTGCTTGAGTTGCAGGTAGGGAATGTAGTTGCCGGCGTATTCGGTGGTCGATGTCAGCACCACATCACCGGGCCGCAGCGGCAATGAGTAGAAGGCCATATCCCAGGCGCGCGTGGCGTTTTCGATTACCGCGATTTCTTCGGGCCGCGCATTGATCAGTTGGCCGATGACGTTGTAGACGTCCTCTACTTCCCGGGCCTGTTGCCCGGCGGCTTCATAACCGCCGATCCGGGCTTCCAGTTGAAGATGACGGGTCATCACTTCTATGACCGGATCGGGCATCAGCGCCGCGCCTGCATTGTTGAAGTGGATCAGTTGCTCGACACCCGGTGTGTCGGCGCGCAGTTGTTCAATGTTCAAAGCAAACTCCTTGATCAGTCGCCCGGCGGGATCTGGCTCGGTTGCATGACCATGGGCCGGTAGCGCAACGCAACGATGGGAATCAGCGCGAGAATGTAGGCGAGGCAGACAAACAAATAGGTGTACTGCAAACCATAGACCTGGCTGAGCAGGCCCCCAGCCGAAATACCGGCGATGGACGCGAACTGCGCGGTGCTTTGGGCAATGCCCAGCACGTAGCCCTGGCGCGAGCTGTCGGCGGTCTTGGAGATCAGCGCCATCAGCACCGGCGTGGTGGCGCCGAGCAATACGCCCCAGATGAAGTAGGCACCGACGAACACGATCGGGTTACGCGTGACGCCCGCGAGTGCCGTCAGCGCAATACAGCCGATCACGACATAAGTGATGCGTTGCAAGGTGTCCTGCTGGGAACGGTGCTCGAAGTAACGCGACCACGCGGTTGCCGACAGAATGAAACCCAGCGCCAGCAAGCCATAACACAGCCCGACCACCGAGTTGCTGACCTCGAACACCGAGCTGACGTACAGCGAGAACGATGTCTGCGGCAGCATCCGCGCCAGCAGCAAAATGCCCATCACGCCCAGCAGCGACAGCAAGGGCGTGCCTTGCCAGACGCTGGTGCTATTGCTGGTCGGAGCCGCTTTGTCGGCGACCGGTGCCTTCTTCACCGGCGGCACGTCCGGCAACGTGACGGCCGCGACAACGGTGCAGATCGCGCACAACACCGCAGCGATCATGTTGATCCAAAAGAACGTCGCGTAATCGAGGATCAGTCCGCCAACCACCGCGCCAAGCAGCGAGCCGACGTTGGTGGAAATCTGCAGGATCGCGAAAAGCCGCGCCCGCCGCGAAGGCGCCTCGATACTCACGCCATACGCCTGGGCCGGGGCGATGTAGCCGGCGAAGGCGCCTTGCAGGAAGCGCAGGATCAGGATCACCCAGATGTCACTGCACAGGGCCAGTCCAAGCTGGGTCAACGACAGGCCGGCGAGGGCGCGGATCATCATCAACTTGTGGCCGTAGCGGTCGCCGATACGGCCCCAGAATGCGCTGGTCAGAATAATGCCCAGCATCGGCCCGACGTAGACGGCGATGCTGGCGAAACTGAATAGCGAGTCTGACGAGGTCAGCCCGCGCAGGTGGACAGGCCAGAACGGCCCGCTCATTTCCATCGCGCCCATCGAAATGAGCTGGATCGCGAACAGAAGATAAATCAGGACTCTTACGCGCGAACCCGCGATGGCACCTGCTTGGGTCATGAGTCAGCCTCGGTTATTGAACGACATTGAGCGGGTTGGTCAGCGTGTGCTGAATCCGGTAATTGGAGTACTGCATCATGTGCATGCGCAACAACGAACGGGTCGGCCACGGATCATTGAGGAAGGCCTTGCGTTCGACTTCCCACAGATCCGGCGCGACACGCTCGCGCACCGCCGCGAACGCCTGCTCGGTCTCCTCACGCAGAATGTCCCACATCCGGTTGTTGTCCAGCGCGTACTCCTTGGTCAGCCACAGGGCCATTTCATGCAGGTGCGTGAGGAACGCCGCGTCGAGCACGAACATGCGCACCGGCTCGATATCGCCGTCGAACACCGTTGGCAGAATGCCCGGCTGCACGTGCGGTTGCAGGGTGTAGCCGCGTCCTTCCAGCAATGGAGCGTAGGTCCTGCCGTCGCCGAAATCGCGGATCAGCAGACTACGTGCTTTGCCATCCGGGGAAAACAGCACCATCGTGTTCTGCTGATGCGCCTCAAGTCCGATCCCGTACATCAGGTAGATCGCCACCACCGGGTGGGTGACCATTTTGGCGTACTGGCGGAACCAGTCTTCGACCTGCGTGGCATTGGCCCGAACGCCATCGCGCTCGATCAGCTCGGTGAACAACGGGCGACCGCTGCCCGGCAAGCGAGTGAACAGAGAAGCCACGGTGATCGGCAGACACTCATCGCTGCGCTCGAACGCTTGCTGACTGGCGCGGAACACCACCGACAGATGCCGGCCGGGGTGGTCGTCCTGAGTGATCGCGTTCTTGTAGCGCACGCCGATTTCTTCCGGGAAGATTTCCAGGCGCTGCCCGAAACCGTTTTCGACCTCGAGGATTTTGGTGATGACGGTGCTGATGCGCGGCCCCATGTGAATCGACTTGGCTTGCAGGCTGCGCAGTTCGCTGGTCATCCACACGGCAATCGGCAACTTGATCAGCGGCGCGCTCTCCTTGAGCACCGGCATCATCGTGCGGTACGACATGGTCGGCAGGGTCTGGATGTCCGGGCCGTCGGTAATGAGGATGCCTTCTGCGATTTCCGCCGCGAAATTCTTCAGCACGTAAGCCTGCAAATGCCACGCGTGAATCGGCAGCGGCAGCCACTGGGATTCGTCGAGACCCTTTTCGTTCAGCGACGCTTTCCATTGCTCCCATTGCGTCGGGAAATTGCTGGCAAACCAGCTGTGGTAATCGGTGACGTGGGGCATGCTTTCGCTTTTCGCCATGTCGGCCCGCAGCGCGGCAATGCGCAACGGCACCTGGGCGTTGAACTCCGGCGAAAGTTGCTCGACTTCCTCATCGCTGAGGCCCGGGCGGGCTTTCCACGTCGGATAGTAGGGATGACCTTCCAGCGAGCCCCACTGGTCGAGAAGGATCGCGGCGTCCTTGGTGCTGGCGTGCTGACGCAGGTAATCGGTCAGGCTGTCGAGGCCCTGTTCCCGGGCGGCGGCGGCCAGTCGTGCGTTCCATTGCTGGCGATGTTGGCGGGCGTGGGCGTCGTTCATCAGGCTGTTTTCCATGTCCGACTTGAGCCCGGCGATGCCTTCATCGGTCGGCTCGAAATCGAAGCTGTCGCGCAGCACATCCAGCAGATCCTGATGGGTGTGGATCACCTGCCGTACGTCTTCATCGGTCATCAGGATCACGTCGCCGTCATTGACCACGGTGTCCGCCGGGCCTTTGGCGATGTTGGAAAAGAACACTTGGGAATGACCATCTTTTAGCGCGTACGTGGCCTCATTGCCAGCGGCGGAGAAGCGCAGGCCCGAGCGATCCAGAATGTTTTCGGCAAACAGGCAACGGATCATCCGTCGCAGGGCGTTCTTGCGGGAGTAGGCGATGAGTGTCTTGAAGTCATCCATATCAGCTATCTGCTCGTCGAGTAATTAATGAAAAGTTGAACCCGCTCACGCCGTGCGCGGCCAATGGCGGGGGAAGTAGTCGAGCGCCGAGTCGCGCAGGCCCTGCATGTAGGAAACGCTCCATTGCAGGACTTCTTCGATGTAGGGGACTTTCAGTTCGAAGCGCCGGGCCATTTCCACCAGCAGCACCAGGCCGTAGGCAACGTCTTCGTTGAAGGCGCGGCTTTCGCGTTCGATCACGTAGCCGGCGCGGTTGTCGTCGGCCGGAATCATCGGGGCGAGGATGTCGTTGTAGGCCTGGTTGGTGCGCAGGATCGACAGCATGCTGCTCTGATCGCGGATCTGCTCGCCGTAGGCTTCGACGATTTCCTGCTTGAGGGATTTGACCGACGACAGATCGATGCCCATGCGCTGGCTGATCACGCTGCACAGTTCCTGGCTTTCCTGATCCATACGCTCAAGGAAATAAGCACCCAGCTCGGGGCATTCGGTCCACCAGCACATGCGCTGCGGGAAGATCTTGCGGTGCCACTGGCCATACGGGCCGATCAAGCCGTAGATCACCGAGCTGTGCATGATCGGGTTGCCCGGTGTCAGGGTGATTTCCAGATAGTGGTCGAGCATCGTCACGCAGGGGCCGTACAGCGTGGTGAGGATTTGTTCCAGGTGTTGCCGTGATTGCGCTGATTCCCGGTCGTGCATCGCCACATACAACTGGCTCTTGCCGCCGCCCATCTTCACCGACACGCCCGGCTTCAGATCGAACGCGGTGTGCGGCACATCCTTCATGCCCCAGATCACCACGTTCGAGCGTTCGCCCAGCGAAGCTTCGGCCAGCCAGTCGAAGCCGCAGAAACCCGGAATCGCGCCGACGTACACCGGTTTGCTCGAACTCAAATGCGGCGCGATGGCTTGCAGGGTTTGCGGTCGTGCGTGGGCCGGTACGGTGATGATCACGATGTCGGCGTCAGCAACCACGACGCTGGCATCGGTGCTGACCTGATCCGGTCGCGCGCTCAGTGTCGAGCCGTCCGGCATCAGCGCCTGCATCGGCAGGTTGGCGAGGTGCCGGTCGACCACCTCTTGATTGTTGGTAAGCATCGAAACCTGAACATTGGGCAGCTGCTTAAACAGAATGGCATTCAGATGCCCGGTCCGGCCTGCGCCGCAGATGGCGACTTTCAGCGGTTTCATACAGAGACTTTCCTGTGTGGGAGGCGCGTCAGGCGACGCTCAATTGCAGAGGAGTGGCGTCGGATTCCAGCCAGCGGGTCTTGCCCAGCCAGCGATCCAGTTGCGGTGCGACGCCCGGGTCCAACAGGTCTCGTTCTTCCAACCAGTTGTCGTCGAACACGGTGTGCAGGTATTTCTCGCCACCGTCGGCAATCGGCACTACGACGTTGCCGGTCAGCGTGCCTTTGTGGATCAGCTCCAGCGCCTTGAAGATCGCACCGCCGGTCGAGCCGCCGACCAGCAGCGCCAGGTTGCGTGCGATGTAGCGGGCGGTTTCGAAGGCCTGGGAATCGGTGACCTGCAAGCCCAGGTCGATGCAGCTGTAGTCGAGCACCAGGCCGACGGTGTCGCCGGCCGGGGTGCCGGTTCCCGACTGGTAGTACGGATAGCCGGGATGGCCAAAGACAATGGAACCGGCCGGTTCGACGGCGACGGTGACGATGTCCGGGTTGTGCAATTTCAGGCCGCGGGCGATGCCGGTCATCGAACCGCCGGTGCCGACACAACCGACATAGGCGCCGATGTGGCCACCCGCTTGTGCGATGGTTTCGCGGACGAAGTCGCTATAGCCGCCGGCGTTGGCCGCGTTGTCGGACTGGTTCATGAACACCGCGCCGGGGATCTGCGAGGCCAGTTCGGCGGCCAGCCGTTGACGCTCGACCACGGCCACTTCGTCTTCCCGGTAAGTGCCGGCGACAAAGCGGATCTCGGCGCCCAGTGCCTTCATCACCGCGATCTTGTCCTGCGCTGCGTGATGATCGACCACGGCAATAAAATGCAAGTCAAACTCCACGGCTGCCATGGCCAGGCCGATGCCGGTATTGCCGGAGGACGATTCCACGACCACGCCACCGGGTTTCAACTTTCCGGACTTGAGCGCCGCCAATACCATGTTTCGCGCCATACGGTCTTTAATACTGCCGCCGGGATTGTTCTTCTCTATCTTGAGCAACAGTCGGGCGTTGGTATCCGGAACATCAATGCCCAACATTGGTGTATTGCCAATAAGATCCGAAACTTTATTCAGTATCATCTGGACGTCTTCCCTTAATAGTCAGGTGTGAATGCGTAGTTACCTTCCGTACAACATGTCGCCATCAGCCGCCGTGGCAACGGGTGGCGATGAAATTCGTTTTCCAGCAAGTCCATCTGATAGCCGGCGGTGTTGGCGTAGATCAATAAATCGCCGGTTTGTGGTGTTTTTTCAAAGTTGATCAATCGATGAGTAATGACATCGTCATCCAGACAACTATGTCCGGCGATGTAGGCTTGCATAGGAACTTGCCTTGAATCTTTCGAAGTGATCAGGATTGGATCGACGAGGTATTCAGACGAGAACCATGTTTCGCACGCACTGAAACTGCTGCCTTCGGCAAAGATCACAATTTTGTTGTCGGCCAGTTGTTTGGTACGGGTTACGCGAAAGACGCTGATCGCTGCTTGGTCCACCAGACTTCGACCGGGCTCCAGTGCCAGTTTTATATTCTGACTCTTCAAGTAACCGGCAATGGTTTTTCCCGGGGAATGCTCCGACTCCAGGAATAAGTCCAGCCACTGGCAAGCCGTCAGACTGCTGCCGTAAGGATAAAAAGAGTTGGGTACTCGACGGTTCTGATAATGACCAGGGTTGTTGTCGCTCTGCAAAAAATTGTCGTACTCCTGCGGGTCGACATAACGCATAGGCAGGCCACCACCGATGTCGATCATGAACGGGTCGAGACCCATTTCCCTGGCGGCATCGAAAAAACCGGTCACTTCACGGAAGGCCTGTACCCGAGTTTCGTAGCCGTAGCCGCCGAGGTGGAAATGGAAACCTTCGAAGTGCAACGACTCACGAGATTCCGCCAGCCATTGCAGGCACTGAAACAGGTCATCGGCGCCCATTCCGAAGCGGCTCGCCGGGCAACTTGTCGGCCTGTAACGCAGCAGAACTCGGGCTTTGGCCGGTGCCGGCGTAGCGTCGAGCAGCGCTTTTAGCTGGCTGAACTCTTCCTGTGAGTCCACACAAATCAGCGACCCGCCTTGCAACAGCGCTTGATGAAACGCGGTCGTTTTGGCCGGCCCTGTTGCGCACAAATGTTGCGCTTTGGTCCCTGCGCGCAGTGCAGCTTGCAGCTCAAACAGGCTCGATACGTCAGTGCCGATGCCTGAAGATGCAGCCGCAGCCAGCAGGCATTGGGACTTGTTGGCTTTGGCGCCGTAGAAAATCGCGTAGTCAACGCTGTGCTTCTTCAGCACCGATTGCAGCGCCTGGACGTTGGCCTCAAAGGCATGTGGCCACACCAGATTCAGCGGCGATCCGTGTTGTTTAACAAGTTCAACAAGTTTTCCCGGTGAATGTAGAAGAAAGTTTTCGATAACAGGGTCAAGTAACGGTTTCAGCACTTTTGGGTATTGGGCTTCAGTTGTTTCTGTTATTCGCGGCGCAATTAATTCAGGCATAGAAAACCTCTGGCGTAAATAATCGCCATATGTATGTTGCGTGTTCTTGCTGCTCGTCAGGTGCGAGTGTTTAAAGAGGTGGAGGCGGATGAACGATCCGCTCTGGAATTAAACAAGGGGCATGTTCTTTCATAAAATTTTCACAAATCTGTTTCATGAGAACCCCACTCCTTAAGGTTCAGGCAGGCAAGGAGAAGGCCAATAAGAGATGACCTTGTCGCTTTTAAAGTGCCATTACCTGACATGTAAATGACATCATTGCGCCGAACTTTCCGTGAACAAAATCGCAGGTCTTGATTTGAGTCTCGACCCTGTCAGCGGCTCGAACAATATTGCGAACAGGAACGATTATCAAGTAAGGTTTTCAAATATTTTTGAATGAACACACACAACAGGGGAGTGCGAAGCCGTTTGTTCGCCTGCTCAAGTAAGCGCTCGCGTATTGATTAAAAAATCCCTTAACGCCTTGTTATTCAAGGTGTTGACGGTTGATTCAATACGCCTGGAATCAACCCGGTTTTTCCCCTGTAACAGGTGTTCGAATTTTTTTGAAAACCCACGACCGAAGCACGCTCAGGAGAGTCCCGATGACTGTTCGTCACAGCACCAACGCCACGCTTCCCATCAGCTACCTGTTCGTCCCCGGCAACCGGCCGGAGCGTTTTTCCAAAGCGGTCGAAGCCGGGCCGGATGCGATCATTCTCGACCTCGAAGATGCCGTTCATCCGAACAGCAAAGCCGTGGCCCGGGCATCGATCTGGGCCTGGCAGCAGAGCACGCCCGAAACCGCCTGCCAGCGTTACATCCGGCTGAACAGCGTCGGTAGTTCGCTGTTTCGCCAGGACATGACCTGGCTGGGCGACATGCGCTACCCCGAGCGCTGCGCGGGGATTTTCCTGCCCAAGGCTGAATGCCCCGAGAGCCTGTCGCTTGTGGTCGAGCGCTTGCTGAAGTGGAACCCCGAGCTGCAAATCGTCGCCATCATCGAGACCGCCAAGGGCCTGCATCAGGTCGAGGCGATTGCGGCGATTCCCGGGTTGGCACGGCTGGCATTCGGTTCGCTGGATTTCTCCCTGGACATCGACTGCAGCCAGATTCCCGAGGCGTTTCTGTTCGCCCGCAATCGCATCGTGCTGGCTTCGCGGGTGGCCGGTTTGCCGGCGCCCATCGATGGTGTGACCCCGGCCATCAGCGACATGGCGGTGGTCGAGCGCGACTCGCGTTACGCCCGGTCGCTTGGGTTCGGCGCCAAGCTGTGTATCCATCCTGCGCAAATCACTACGGTGCAGAAAGCCTTCCTGCCCAACGCCCGCCAACTGGCGTGGGCGGACCGGGTCCTGAACGCGGTGGCGGGGGGCAGTCACGCGGTGCAAGTCGACGGCGAAATGGTCGATCTTCCGCTCATCGAGCAGGCCCAGCGCCTGCGGGACATGGCCAGCCAGTACGCGCTTGTTGCCAACGCGGATGCCTGTTGAAACCGGGGGTGAATCATGGGACATGGTTACCAGATTGCCCTGCGTGCGCTGTGCGACGTGCGGCAATCCGAGCAGGTCGATCCGCTCAACGTGCAGCGCCTGCGCGAGGCGATCATCCAGGCCGGGCACTGGCTCGAACCGATCATCGTCGAGCGCTCCCGAGGCATCGTGATGGACGGCAATCACCGGTTCAACGCGGCGCGGGCACTGGGGTTGAAACGCGTGCCGTGCATCCAGCTCGACTACGCCGACCCACGCGTCTGTGTGCGCCACTGGCAAACCGGGCAGGCGTTCGAAGTGGCGAAGATTTTCACCACCATCGAGCGCGGCGAGTTGTTCCCGTACAAGACCACCCGGCACGCGTTCGACCCTGCGCTGCCTGTGGTCTCCATCCCGTTGCAATGCCTGTATGACTGACCGGCGCCGGAGGGTGGGTTTGACCAACCCATCCTCCGTCGTTTCCTGCTCCGGGCGATCCGCTCAAAAAAATATTCGGCCACGCTGATACTTTTTTGATTGTCGACTGGCAAATAGGAGTCATTACCATTTTCAGCCACTCGAGAAGGACCCAATCGTCATGTCTGTTGCAAGCCGACCCTGCAGTGAACGCGCACTCACACTGGCCATTCGCACCGCGATGCTGAGTTCAATTCTGGCCGCAGGAAGCGCCACTGCCTGGGCAGCAGACCCCAAGCAATCCGAGCAACAGGACGCCGTCGCCACCGAAGGGCTGACGCTGGACACCACCAACGTCAACGCCCGCTACAACGGCGCGACTGCACTGCCGGAAGTCCTCGCCGGTGGCCAGGTCGCCCGTGGTGCGCGGCTCGGGATGATGGGCAACAAGGACGTGATGGACACGCCGTTCAGCGTGACCAGCTACACCGCCAAGACCCTCGCGGATCTGCAAACGGTCACGGTTGCCGATGCGCTGGAACGCGACCCATCGGTGCGCTCCACCGGGCAGACCGGCGGGATCGTCGATTCGTTTTTCATCCGTGGATTTGCGATAGGCGAGGGCAACCTCGGCGAGCTGGCCTATGACGGTGTGTACGGTGTCGCGCCCAACTATCGGGTGTTCACCGAATACGCCGAGCGCGTCGAAGTGCTGAAAGGACCGGGCGCGCTGATGTACGGGATTTCGCCCAACAGCGGCGTCGGCGGCGTGATCAACATCGTGCCCAAGCGCCCGCTGGCCGAAGACCTGACCCGCTTCACCGGCAGTTACGCATCGGACTCGCAAGTGGGCGGGCATCTGGACATCAGTCGGCGTTTCGGTGACGAAAACCAGTTTGGCGTGCGTTTCAACGGCAGCCTCCAGGGTGGCGACACCGCGGTGGATGATCAGCAAAGGGACCTCAACATCGGTGCCATCGCCCTCGACTATCAGGGCGAGCGCTTGCGTCTGAACCTGGATTTCATCAGCCAGAAAGAGAGCTTCGATGCGGCCTCGCGCCCGTTCACCATCGCGCCGGGCGTCGAGGTTCCATCGGCGCCGAATGGCCGCACTAACCTGCCGCAGGACTGGGGCTGGTCCGACACCAAGGAGCAATCGGCCTTGCTCGGCGGCGAGTATGACCTCAACGATAACCTGACGGTGTTCGCCCACGCCGGTGGCGGTCGCTCGGACGTCAAGCGCATGTCCGACCAGGTGCCGCGAATCCTCAACGACGCCGGTGACACGAGCAACATCCCCGGTTACTACAAATTCAACGTCGACCGCTCGACGGCTGACGTGGGGATGCGTGCGCTGTTCGCCACCGGCCCGGTCACCCACACGACTACGGTCATGGCGACCCGTTACCAGGACGAGTTGTCCCGAGGCATTAACAACGGTACGGCAATCAGCTCGAACATCTACCACCCGGTGGACGTGCCGAAGCAGTACATCAACTCGCCGAAAGTGCTGCGCATTTCCGAATCGGAACTGTCCGGCATCGCGTTGACCGACACTCTGGGTTTTCTCGATGACCGGATTCAGTTGACCCTCGGCGTGCGCCGTCAGGACATCGAGTCGCGTAACTACAATGCATCGGGTTCGGTCAGTTCCCGTTACGACGACAGCGCGACCACACCGCTGGCGGGCGTGGTGGTCAAACCGTGGGAAGACGTTTCGCTGTACTACAACTACGTCGAAGGCCTGAGCAAGGGCGACATCGCTCCCGGCACCGCGGCCAACTCCGGCGAAACCTTCGCACCTTACAAATCCAAGCAGCACGAAATCGGTGTGAAGTACGAACACGGTACGTTCATGACGACTCTGGCACTGTTCCAGATCGAGAAGCCGAGCGGTGAAATCGGCGCCGGAAACGTGTTCTCGGTGCAGGCCGAACAGCGCAACCGTGGCGTCGAGTTGAGCATGTTCGGTGAAGTCGCGCCGGGCACTCGCCTGATGGGCGGCGTGACCGTGCTCGATGGCGAACTGACGGATTCGGCCACCGCAGCCAACCGTGGCAACAAACCGGTGGGCGTGCCGGATGTTCAGGCCAACCTCTGGGCCGAGTGGGATACACCGTGGGTCGAAGGTTTCACCCTGACCGGCGGCGCGATCTACACCGACAGCCAATACGTCAATCAGGCCAACACCCAGGAGCTGCCTTCCTGGACCCGCGTCGACGCGGGCGCTCGCTACGCCACCAAGATCGAAGGTCGGCCGACGACGTTCCGCGCCACGGTGCAGAACGTGTTTGATCGTGAGTACTGGTCGGGTGTGGCGTCCTACGGCGCGTTCTCCCCGGGCTATCCGCGCACATTGCAGTTGTCGGCGACCGTCGACTTCTGATCAGGGGGCGCACTGTGAGGTGCGCCTTCTATATATAGCTACGCACAGCGGTTGATCACAGAGCCTTCATGGAAAAGGAGTATTCGAATGTTAACCAGCCCGGCATCGACTTCCTCTGGTACGCCATTGCCGATCCCGAAAGGCCAGCGGGCCTTCGATTTCGAGCGCAGCACCAATGAGCATATCCGTGAGCTGCTGCATTATTACGGGCTGCGCACCAGCCTGATCCGGATCAAGGTGATCGATGCGTTGCTGGTTGCCGCACGGGAAGGGCGCGCCGTTGGCGGGCGCGGGGTGCATGGGTATCTGCAGGCGTTTGTCAGCGGCATTCAGTTCATCAGCGTCAGGGAAGTGCTCAAGCGTTTGTGCGAGGAGGGCGTCATCGTGTTTCAGCCCGACAAAAGCTATCGTTTTACCGGCGAGGCCTACGCGATGCTGGAGCAGCATGCCGATCGATGAATGATCGCGTTTGCCGTTCTGATCCAAACCACCTGTTCGCAGGTGGTTTTTTCGTTGGGGGCCGTCAATCCTGATTCGCGGAAAACGTTCGATCACCGCACGGCCAAACCTTCGTCCAATTGCCCGATCCTGCATGCCGGCGTACTGTGATCGGTGAACCATCCGTGATCACACAATAAATACAAGATCGAGTGCCCTGCCCATGGACAGCCGTCTGCTGAGCGACCGCAGCAGCGTGTTTCGCCACGCTGACCCGTATGCCGTCTCCGACTATGTGAACCAGCACGTCGGCCAGCATTTCATCGGCCTGTCCAAAACCACCCACCCGCAAGCCAGCCTCAATCACCGCAAACTCGCCGACCTCGATCTGTGCCGCATCAGCTATGGCGGCAGCGTTCGCGTGACGTCGCTGGCGCTGGAAACCGTGTATCACCTGCAAGTACTGCTGCAAGGCAATTGCCTGTGGCGCGGGCACAAACGTGAGCATCATCTGGTGCCGGGCGAATTGTTGTTGATCAACCCGGACGATCCGGTCGACCTGACCTATTCCGACGATTGCGAGAAATTCATCCTCAAGGTGCCGGTCAGCGTGCTGGAGTCGGTGTGCGACGAGCAGCGCTGGCTGCATCCTGCGGGCGGCATCCGTTTTCTGCGCAATCATTACCGGCTCGACGAGCTGGAAGGGTTTACCAACCTGCTGGGCATGATCTGCCAGGAAGCCGAAGCCAGTGATCCGTTGCTGCGGGTGCAGGAGCATTACGCGCAGATCGTCGGCAGCAAACTGATCTCGCTGATGAACACCAACGTCAGCCGTGAATGCCTGAGTTCGCCGAGCGTCAGCTTCGAGCGGATCCTCGACTATATCGAGCGCAACCTGAAGCTGGATCTGCCCGCCGAACACCTCGCGGCCCAGGCAAACATGAGCCCGCGGTCACTCTACACCCTGTTCGAACGCCAGCTCGGCGTGACTCCGATGCAATACATCCGCCAGCGCAAGCTGGAACGCATTCATGCCTGCCTCAACGACCCGAGCTGCCCGGTGCGCAACCTCACCGAACTGGCGCTGGACTACGGCTTCCTGCACCTCGGGCGTTTCTCCGAAAGCTATCGCCAGCAGTTCGGCGAGTTGCCATCCGTGACCTTCAAGCGCCGCCACTGAATTCCCGCCCCGAAACAATCTGAAGCACCTGCCGCACCATCCTGCACAAAACGGATAGCGCTCTGCAGGATTCGGATATTGCCGCCCGCGTTGCCTCCCTAATCTGACCTGGCCTGAACAATAACAATGGAGGCCCCGGCCATGTCCCTGGGAATCGACTACCTCAATGCCATGCTTGAAGAGGACCCCGAGAAGGGTGCCTACCGCTGCAAGCGGGAGATGTTCACCGATCCGCGGCTGTTCGAACTGGAGATGGCGCACATCTTCGAAGGCAACTGGATCTACCTCGCCCACGAAAGCCAGATCCCCAACGCCAACGACTTTCTGACCCTCACCATGGGTCGCCAACCCGTGTTCATCGCCCGCAACAAGGCCGGTGAACTCAATGCCTTTCTCAATGCGTGCAGCCATCGCGGCGCCATGCTTTGCCGGCACAAGTCCGGCAACCGTTCCAGCTATACCTGCCCGTTCCACGGCTGGACGTTCAACAACAGCGGCAAACTGCTCAAGGTCAAGGACCCGAGCGAGGCCGGCTATCCCGAAGGCTTCAACTGCGAAGGCTCCCACGACCTGACCAAAGTCGCGCGTTTCGAGTCCTATCGCGGCTTTCTGTTCGGCAGCCTGAACGCCGATGTGAAAACCCTCGCCGAGCACCTGGGCGAGTCAGCCAAGATCATCGACATGATCGTCGATCAGTCCCCCGAAGGCCTGGAAGTGCTGCGCGGTTCCAGTTCCTACATCTATGAAGGCAACTGGAAACTCACCGCCGAAAACGGCGCCGATGGCTATCACGTCAGCTCCGTGCACTGGAACTACGCCGCCACCCAGAACCAGCGTCAGCAGCGCGACGCCGGCGAAGAAATCAAGACCATGAGCGCCGGCAGCTGGGCGAAGAAGGGCGGCGGTTTCTACTCGTTCGACCACGGCCATCTGCTGCTCTGGACCCGCTGGGCCAACCCCGAGGATCGTCCGGCTTACGAGCGCCGCGATGAACTGGCCCGGGACTTCGGCCAGGCCCGCGCCGACTGGATGATCGAGAACTCGCGCAACCTGTGCCTGTACCCCAACGTGTACCTGATGGATCAGTTCAGCTCGCAGATCCGCATCGCCCGGCCGATTTCCGTCGACAAGACCGAGATCACCATCTACTGCATCGCCCCCAAAGGCGAAAGCGCGGAAGCCCGAGCCAAACGCATCCGCCAGTACGAAGATTTCTTCAACGTCAGTGGCATGGCCACCCCTGATGATCTCGAAGAATTCCGCTCATGCCAGACCGGCTACGGCGCCGGGCGCGGCTGGAACGACATGTCCCGTGGCGCGACCCATTGGGTCGAAGGTGCGGACGCGGCGGCCGAGGAAATCGACCTCAAACCGTTGCTGTCCGGCATGCGCACCGAGGACGAAGGCCTGTTCGTGCTGCAACACAAGTACTGGCAGGAAACGATGCTCGAGGCCGCTTCGATCGAACCGAATCTGATTCCTGTGGAGGCCGTGTGATGAACAACCTCTACGACGCCGTGCGCGATTTTCTCTACCGCGAAGCGCGCTATCTGGACGACGGCCAGTGGGATCAGTGGCTGGAACTCTACGCCGCCGACGCCAGTTTCTGGATGCCGGCCTGGGACGACCACGACACCCTGACCGAAGACCCGCAGAGCGAAATCTCGCTGATCTGGTACGGCAACCGTGGTGGCCTCGAAGACCGGGTATTCCGGATCAAGACCGAGCGCTCCAGCGCCACCATTCCCGACACCCGCACCTCGCACAACCTCAGCAACATCGAGATCGTCGAGCAGGGCGGAGGGCAATGCCAGGTGCGCTTCAACTGGCACACCCTGAGCTTTCGCTATCAGGTCACCGACAGTTATTTCGGCACCAGCTTCTACACCCTCGACCTGCGCGGCGAACAGCCGTTGATCAAGGCCAAGAAAGTCGTGCTGAAGAACGATTACGTCCGCCAGGTCATCGACATCTACCACATCTGATCGAGACGGCGGCGAGCCGGGCTCGACGCTGTGAGCGAGGTGCACCATGAGTTTCCAGATCGCACTGAATTTCGAAGACGGGGTGACCCGTTTCATTGAGGCCGCCGGCCACGAAACCGTTGCCGACGCGGCCTACCGCCAGGGCATCAACATTCCGCTGGACTGCCGCGACGGCGCCTGCGGCACCTGCAAATGTTTCGCCGAGGCCGGGCGTTACGACATGGGCGACAACTTCATCGAAGACGCCCTGAGTGAAGACGAACTGGCCCGGGGTTTCGTCCTGACTTGCCAGATGCGCGCCGAAAGCGACTGCGTGGTGCGGGTGCCGGTCGGCTCGCAGGTGTGCAAGACCGAACAGGCGAGTTACCTGGCGTCGATCAGCGATGTCCGGCAGCTCTCCGAGAGCACCATCGCGCTGTCGCTCAAGGGTGAATCCCTGAGCAAACTGGCGTTCCTGCCCGGTCAGTACGTCAACCTGCAAGTGCCGGGCAGCGAGCAATCCCGCGCCTATTCCTTCAGCTCGCTGCAGAAGAACGGCGAGGTCAGTTTCCTGATCCGCAACGTGCCTGGCGGCCTGATGAGCAGCTTCCTCACCGGGCTGGCCAAGGCCGGCGACAGCCTGAATCTCGCCGGGCCGCTGGGCAGCTTTTACCTGCGCGAAATCAAGCGGCCGCTGTTGCTGTTGGCCGGCGGCACCGGGCTGGCGCCGTTCACGGCGATGCTGGAGAAGATCGCCGAACAGGGCAGCGAGCACCCGGTTCACCTGATCTACGGCGTGACCAACGATTTCGATCTGGTCGAGCTTGACCGCCTCGAAGCCTTCGCTGCGCGCATCCCGAATTTCAGCTTCGGCGCCTGCGTGGCCAATCCGCAGAGTCAGCACCCGCTCAAGGGTTACGTCACCCAGCACATCGAGCCGCGCCACCTCAACGAAGGCGACGTCGACGTGTACCTGTGCGGCCCGCCGCCTATGGTCGAGGCCGTCAGCCAGTACATCCGCGAGCAGGGCATCACGCCGGCGAACTTCTACTACGAGAAATTCGCGGCGGCCTGAATCTTCTTTTTGAATTGCGAGGTTGTCATGAACAAGAGATTCGCCAACAAGGTCGCGCTGGTCACCGGCGCGGCGCAGGGCATCGGTCGCCGGGTTTGCGAGCGATTGCTGGAGGAGGGCGCGCAGGTCATTGCCGTCGACCGCTCCGAACTGGTTCACGAGCTGCAAGGCGAGGGCGTTCTGTCACTGACCGCTGACCTTGAGCAATACGCCGGTTGCGCCCGGGTGATGAGCGCCGCCGTCGATACGTTCGGGCGCCTGGATGTGCTGGTCAACAACGTTGGCGGCACCCTTTGGGCCAAGCCGTTCGAACACTACGAAGTCGAGCAGATCGAGGCCGAAGTCCGCCGCTCGTTGTTCCCGACGCTGTGGTGCTGCCACGCCGCCTTGCCGTACATGCTCAAGCAGGGGCGCGGCGTAATCGTCAATGTGTCGTCGATTGCGACCCGCAGCCTGAACCGCGTTCCCTACGGCGCGGCCAAGGGCGGGATCAATGCACTGACTGCCTGCCTGGCCTTTGAAAACGCCGAGCGCGGGATCCGGGTCAACGCCACCGCGCCCGGCGGCACCGAAGCGCCGCCCCGACGCATCCCGCGCAACAGCGCCGAACAGTCCGCGCAGGAACAGGCCTGGTATCAGGAAATCGTCGCGCAAACCCTCGATAGCAGCCTGATGAAACGCTACGGAAGCATTGACGAACAGGTCGGCGCGATCCTGTTTCTCGCCTCGGACGACGCCTCTTACATCACCGGCGTGACCCTGCCGGTCGGTGGCGGTGACCTCGGTTGATCACGCTTGAATGGACACTGAAATGAACCGGATCCTGATTGAAAACCTGTCGGCGATCATCGTCGACCTGCCGACCATCCGCCCGCACAAACTGGCGATGCACACGATGCAGAACCAGACGCTGGTGATCCTGCGCCTGCGTTGCAGCGACGGTATCGAAGGCATCGGCGAAGCCACCACCATCGGCGGCCTGGCCTACGGCTACGAAAGCCCGGAAAGCATCAAGGCCAACCTCGACGCACACCTGGCGCCGGCGCTGATCGGCATGGACGCGGACAACATCAACGCCGCGATGCACAAGCTCGACAAGATCGCCAAGGGCAACACCTTCGCCAAGTCCGGTATCGAGAGCGCCTTGCTGGATGCCCAGGGCAAACGCCTCGGCCTGCCGGTGAGCGAACTGCTCGGCGGCCGGGTCCGCGACAGCCTTGAGGTGGCCTGGACCCTGGCCAGCGGCGACACCGCCCGCGATATCGCCGAGGCCGAACAGATGCTGGAAGCGCGGCGGCACCGGATCTTCAAACTGAAGATCGGCGCCAACCCGCTGGAGCAAGATCTGAAACACGTGGTGGCGATCAAGAAAGCCCTGGGCGAGCGCGCCAGTGTGCGGGTCGACGTCAATCAGTACTGGGACGAATCCCAGGCGATTCGCGGCTGTCAGGTGCTCGGTGACAACGGCATCGACCTGATCGAGCAGCCGATCTCGCGGGTCAACCGTTCCGGGCAGATTCGCCTGAATCAGCGCAGCCCGGCGCCGATCATGGCCGACGAGTCCATCGAAAGCGTCGAGGATGCCTTTAGCCTGGCCGCCGACGGCGCCGCCAGCGTCTTCGCCCTGAAGATCGCCAAGAACGGTGGTCCGCGCGCCGTATTGCGCACCGCACAAATCGCCGAAGCTGCCGGCATCGCCCTGTACGGCGGCACCATGCTTGAAGGCTCCGTCGGCACCCTGGCCTCGGCGCATGCGTTCCTCACCCTCAGGCAATTGACCTGGGACACCGAGTTGTTCGGCCCGCTGCTGCTGACCGAAGACATCGTCACCGAGCGTCCGCAGTACCGCGACTTCCACCTGCACATTCCACGCACCCCGGGCCTGGGCCTGACGCTGGATGAAGAGCGTCTGGCGCGTTTTCGCCGGCACTGATTCCTTAAGGAGAACGCCATGCTGTTCCACGTAAAAATGACCGTGAAATTGCCCGCCGACATGGACCCGGCCGTTGCCACAAAACTCAAGGCCGACGAGAAGGAACTCGCCCAGCGCCTGCAACGCGAAGGCCAGTGGCGCCACCTCTGGCGCATCGCCGGGCACTACGCCAATTACAGCGTGTTCGACGTGCCCAGCGTCGAAGCGCTGCACGACACCCTGATGCTGCTGCCGTTGTTTCCCTACATGGAGATCGAGATCGATGGCCTCTGCCGCCACCCCTCGTCGATCCACACCGACGACCGCTGAGCCTAAAAAATGAATCCACCGCGGAAACCTGTGGGAGCTGGCTTGCCAGCGATAGCGATCGATCAGTGGCCATCCACGTTGAATGACACACCGCAATCGCTGGCAAGCCAGCTCCCACAGGGAATGTGGTTGATCCGTGAGAGCTGAGTAAACACAACAACAAGATGAGGTGAACACCATGACCGTGAAGATTGCCCACACTGCCGAACTGCAAAAATTCTTCGAAGAAGCCGCCGGTTTCGCCAACGATGGCGGCAGCTCGCGCTTGAAAACCATCGTCCTGCGGGTGTTGCAGGACACCGCCCGGATCATCGAAGACCTAGAGATCAGCGAGGACGAGTTCTGGAAAGCCGTCGATTACCTCAACCGCCTGGGCGGCCGCTCGGAAGCCGGGTTGCTGGTGGCCGGGCTCGGTCTCGAGCATTTCCTCGACCTGCTGCAGGACGCCAAAGATGCGCAGATCGGCCTGACCGGCGGCACGCCGCGCACCATCGAGGGCCCGTTGTACGTGGCCGGTGCGCCGTTGTACGAAGGTGAATGCCGGATGGACGACGGCAGTGAAGAGGGCATCGCCACGCTGATGTTGCTCGAAGGCCAGGTGTTCGATCCGCAGGGCCAGCCACTGGCTGGTGCCACGGTCGACCTGTGGCACGCCAACACCAAGGGCACGTACTCGTTCTTCGACCAGAGCCAGTCCGAATACAACCTGCGCCGCCGGATCATCACCGACGCCGAAGGCCGCTACCGCGCCCGCAGCATCGTGCCGTCCGGTTATGGCTGCGATCCGCAGGGCCCGACCCAGGAATGCCTCAACCTGCTCGGCCGCCACGGCCAGCGCCCGGCTCACATTCACTTCTTTATTTCTGCGCCGGGGCATCGGCACCTGACGACGCAGATCAACCTGTCGGGGGACAAATACCTGTGGGATGACTTTGCGTATGCGACCCGTGAAGGGTTGGTCGGGGAGGTCGAGTTTTTGGAGGATGCGGCGGGACGTCGGGCCGAATTGAAATTCGATTTTCAGTTGCAACAGGCGCCGGATTCGGCGGCCGAACAGCGCAGTCAGCGGCCAAGGGCGTTACTGGAATACTGATCCTGCAGGCGCTGATCGGAATTGAACAACTGCGCAAAAAGTTGCGCAGTTGTTCGTAATAAAATCCCTCTGTAAGCCGCTGGAGGCCTTGTAGATCAAGGCCTTCAGCCAAGTGCGCAAGAAGTTGCACAGCACTGCGCAACTTCTTGCGCACTTTTTCGCTGTTTCCTACAGAAAAAATCGAAAAAACCCCACTCGGACTTGGTAAACCCTTGATGGGTAATGGCCATGTGATAGCTGGCACGACTTTTGATAACTCCTTCGCCACCTGGGCAGGCAATCACGCCGTCCGGTCCTGTCTTTTGAGCAAGGAGCACACCCCATGGCAACACCAGCGTACATGTCGGTTACCGGCGAAAAACAAGGCCTGATCACTGCCGGCGCTTTCACCGCCGACTCCGTTGGCAACACCTACCAGGAAGGTCACGAAGACCAGGTCATGGTTCAGGCGTTCACCCACGACGTGATCATCCCGCGTGACCCGCAATCCGGTCAGCCAACCGGTCAGCGCGTTCACAAACCAGTTGTGATCACCAAGGTCTACGACAAGGCTTCGCCACTGCTGCAAGCAGCTCTGACTTCCGGCGAGCGCATGAGCGAAATCGTTATCCAGTGGTACCGCACTTCGGCGCAAGGCACCCAAGAGCACTACTACACCACCAAACTGGAAGACGCGATCATCGTCGCCATCAACAACAAAATGCACAACTGCCAGGATCCAGGCAACGCGCACTTCACCCACCTGGAAGAAGTGCAGTTCACCTACCGCAAAATCACCTGGACCCACGAAGTCTCCGGTACTTCGGGTTCCGATGACTGGCGTGCTCCAGTCGTTTAATTACGGCTGATCGCTTTACTGTCTCGGCCGGCGCTGCTGGCCGAGATCATGAATTTCAAAAGAATTTTTTGCCGCCAGATCCTTAGCGATCTGGCGCGCATCGCAGCACAGCACGAGGGACAAGGGAATGTTCTCACCGGCCAACCAGGCTCATTTCAACCTGACCATCGATGGCGCGGACAGCGATTTCCAGGTGCTGTCGTTCACCGGCCGGGAAGCCCTCAACACGCCCTTCGAATTCGAGCTGGAACTGGTCAGTGAAAAGGCCTCGATCAACCTCGAAAGCCTGCTGCACAAACTGGCGTTTCTTCAACTGTCGCCGAGCGGCAGCGGGATTCACGGGCTGGTTTACAGCATTGCCCAGGGCGAGGCGGGCAAGCGCCTGACCCGCTACAGGATTTCCCTGCGCCCGCAGCTTTCATACCTGGCTCACCGCTTCAACCAGCGCATTTTCCAGCAGATGACCGTACAGCAGATCATCAGTCAGGTGCTGGAAGAACACGGCATCCTCGCCAGCGATTACCACTTCCAGCTGAGTGCGATCTATCCCGAGCGCATCTACTGCACCCAGTACGATGAAAGTGACCTGCACTTCGTCCAGCGCCTGTGCGAAGAGGAGGGGATTCACTACCACTTCCAGCACACCGCCAGCGGCCACAAACTGACCTTCGGCGATGACCAGACGGTGTTCCCGAAACTGGCGCCGGTGGCCTATCAGCAGGACTCCGGACTGGTGGCGGACAAGCCGGTGGTCAAGCGTTTCGGCCTGCGTCTGGCCACCCGCACCAGCCGCACCACGCGGCGCGATTACGACTTCGTCAAACCGAAAATCGAGCTGGAAAGCGACGCCAAAAGCAGCGCCCAACCGGACCTGGAAGACTACGATTACCCGGGCCGTTTCGTGGATCGCGAGCGCGGCAAACACCTGGCCAATCGCAACCTCGAACGCCATCGCAGCGACTACCGCCTGGCCGAGGGCAACAGCGACCAGCCGATTCTGGTCACCGGGCATTTTCTGGCCCTGACCGACCACGCCAACCCGACGTGGAACGACCTGTGGCTGCTCACCGAAATCTTCCACGAAGGCAAACAGCCGCAAGTGCTGGAAGAGTCGGTGACCAGCGACACCTCCGACGACAAGGACGACTTCCATCAGGGCTATCGCAATCGCTTCAGCGCGATCCCCTGGGACGTGCCGTACCGCCCGCCGCTGGATCACCCGAAACCCAAGGTTCTCGGTTCGCAAAGCGCCGTGGTCACCGGTCCCGAAGGTGAAGAAATCTTCTGCGACCAGTACGGCCGGGTGAAGGTGCAGTTCTTCTGGGACCGCGAAGGCCAGCACGACGACAAGACCACCTGCTGGATGCGCGTGGCCTCCAGTTGGGCGGCGGAAACCTTTGGCTCGATCAACATTCCGCGGGTCGGCATGGAGGTGCTGATCACCTTCCTCGAAGGTGATCCCGACCAGCCGCTGATCACCGGTTGCCTGTACCACGGCGCCAACCTGCCGCCGTACAAGCTGCCGGACTTCAAGACCCTGGCCACGGTCAAGAGCAAGGAATACAAGGGCAGCCGCGCCAACGAACTGCGCATCGACGACACCACCAGCGAGATCAGCATCGCGCTGCGCAGTGATCACGGTGCGAGCGCGATCAACCTCGGTTACCTGACCCATCCGCGTCCAAGCGGCGGTCAGCCTCGGGGTGAAGGTTTTGAATTAAGAACCGACCGCCACGGCGCCGTGCGGGCCGGTGCCGGTCTGCTGATCACCACCGAACCGCGCCCGAACGAATCGAAACACCACAAGGACCTGCCGGAAACCGCCGAGCGTCTGGCCACGGCCAGCGATCAACAGGACAGTTTCGCCACACAGGCCAAAGAGCTTCAAGCCCAGGAAGCGGGCGATCAGGATGACGTGGCCAAGGCCTTGCACGCGCAGCATCAGGGCGTGCTCGGAAGCGGCCCGGCGAACCTCACCGCCAATGAATTCCCCGAATTCACCGAGCCGCATCTGGTGCTCGCCAGCCCCGCCGGCATCGCCCTGACCACACCGCGCTCCAGCCACATCGCCACCGGCGAACACCTGGCGCTGAGCAGCACCGGGCACACCAGTTTCTCCATCGGCAAACGCCTGCTGGCCAGTGCCAGCCGTGGGATGCGTCTGTTCGTGCAGAGCATGGGCTGGCGGCTGGTGGCGGCCTCCGGCGACATCGACGTCAAGGCACTGAAGGACAGCATCAACCTGCTGGCCAAACTCAACATCACCGCCAACGCCGATCGCATCACCATCACTGCCAAAACCGAACTGGTGATCCAGGGCGGCGGCAGCGCCACCACCTACAACGCCGGCGGCATCACCCACGCCACCAGCGGCCCGTACACCGCCCACGCGGCGAACTTCGCCTACACCGGGGCGAAATCCCTGGCGGGCGTGTTCCCGGAACCGCCGAAACCGGGCAAGGGCAATCTGGAGCTGTTCAACCAGTACGCCGGGCGTCAGGGCATCAAGGAAGGCGATTACGAAGTCATCGATGCCTTGGGCAAAAGCATCAAGGGCAAGCTCGACGCGAAGGGCTTCGCCAGTGTGGCCGGCGCCGCACCGGGCCCGGCGCGGGTGTTGTTCGGCAAGGATCCGGCGGACACCTGGAGCGAAGGCAGCTACATCGGCAAGCCGGAATGGCCGTTGAATCCGCCGGGTGCGGAAGACGTGCCGAGTCAGGTGCAGGCGATGGTCGCGCAGGCGCTGCCGGGCAAGAACTGGGACTTGTTGGAGAAGGGCAAGGAATTGGCACAGACAGGGATGGGCGCGATGCAAACGGCGCAGCAGGTGAAGGGTGCAGTGCAAGGCGGAGCTGCCGGGCTGCCGAAACTGGCGAGTGCGGCAATGCCGAGTGCGTCGGGGATTCTCGGGGCGGCGAGCAAGAGCGGCAAGTTGCCAACGCTTCCGGCTCCAGCCCTGCCAAAAACTCTTATTCAAACCCCGGGCCTGCTGGCGGGTGAGATGCTGTCATGACCACTGAAACTGCTGTTGTAAAACGTGAACCTCAGGTTGCGATCGTTCCTTTAAATGCCATCGACATTCAGGATGTCGCCAGCAGCGCGGCGACCTTCGATGCCTGGCTGCAATCGGCCAGTGGCGGCGTGGTCACCCTCGACCGGATCAAGAACGTCGCCGGCGCCTTACCCGTGGTAGGCAACATCATGGCGCTGGTCGATGCGCTGGGTGACATCGTCACCCTGTCGAACGCGCAGAAACGCGACCTACTCGCGTGGGCCAGTCTCGGTATCAATCTGATCGGTGTTTTGCCGCTGCCACCGGCAATGGCGGCAGCACGCATGACCTTGCGCCCAACCCTGTTTCTGGTGCGTCAGGAGATGAAGGCCACCAGCAAGATGCTGCTCAGTTCATCGGTCATCGAAGTCCTGATCGGACACTTGAACGAGTCCATCATCGGTACGCTCGACGATTTCGTTGAACAGGCCAAAGGCAAGCTGCCGGGCATTCTGGCGGACGCTGGCAAGCTGGGCGAGGACGTCATCAACGAGATTGCCAAAGGCCTCGAGACGGTGGCCAATGGCAAGCTTGATGCCAAGGGCGATCTCAATGCGGCCAGCGCACAGGCGAGTGCAGCGGTCGATCAATTCAAGAATGATCCCCTTGCGTCGATCGGCAACATCTTCGGCGCCGCGGCCAGCGCCTATAAAGCCGCAGGCAAAGGCTTGGCCAACAGTGCAGCCGATCACCTGCTGCCCGATGACGTGAAGAAGCGGGTTGCTACGGAAACCGCAAAACTGCGAGCGATGGGCCCGGAGCTGCGCACCCAGTTGAGTAAGCTGGACGATGAGTCCGTTCAGAACTCCATCGGCTGGTTGCTGTTGATACTGTCCAGTGCCGTGGCAGTGTGGCGCAAGCGCAATGCCCATGGTCAAGGGGCCGGTGTCAAACCGGATCAGACCAGCCAGGCCAAGCGCACGGCCTCGGAAGGGGCGCTGGGAGCGACGGGCCGACAGGCTCCGGCGACTCACGCCCCTAACCCGAAAAGAAACTGTGCCTGCTCCAGCACCCGTCACAGCATTAACTTTTCCCTGGGTTCGGAAAGCCTCAGCCATACCGATTTCAGCCTGCCCGGCCCATTCCCGATCGAATGGACACGCACTTACAACTCACGCCTCGACGCCTACGATCAGAGCGAGCTCGGCGCCCGCTGGATCAGCGAGTTCACCACACGTTTCGACTGCGTGGACGATGGCCTGACCTTCTACGGTGCCGACGGCCGTGACCACAGCTATCCGCTGCCCAAAGTCGGTCTGTTTCATTACGACGCCATCGAAAACATCACCCTCATTCGTGCCAGCGAAGATCAGCTATTGCTGTGCCACGGTTTCGAACGCAAGGAAACCTACGTCCGTCGTGGCCAGCGTTATGTGCTGACCAACATTTCGCTGCGCAATGGCGCCGGGATCATGCTGCATTACGAGCATCGGCACGGCGAACAATCGGTGCTCTCGGACCTGATCACCTATCAGGAAAACGACTTCACCAAAGTCCACCTGCACCTCGGTACGATGATCGACGATCACGGCCGACTGACGGGTCTCTGGCAAATCGTTGACGGCGAACCGCAGCGACAGCTCTGCGCCTACCAGTACGACGCCTATGGCGACCTGATTCAAGCACAGGACGAGAACGGTGCAGTCTGGTCGTATCAGTTCCAGCATCACCTGATCACCCGCTACACCGACCGCACCGGACGCGGCATGAACCTGCAGTGGGACGGCCCGGGCTCCAAGGCCAAAGCCATCCGCGAATGGGCGGACGACGGCAGCTTCGACACGCGCCTGGAGTGGGACGAAAACATCCGTCTGACCTACGTCACCGACGCCCTCGGCAACGAGACCTGGCACTACTACGACATCCTTGGCTACACCTACCGCATTCGCTACGCGGACGAGCGTTCGGAATGGTTCTTCCGCGATGAGGCCAAGAACATCGTGCGCCGTGTCAATGCCGACGGCAGCACCGATCGCTACAGCTACGATGAACGCAGTAACCTGCTCGAACACATCCGTGCCGATCACACGGTGATGCATTACGCCTACGACGATCAAGACATGCTGATCAAAATCAGCGATGCCGAGGGTGGTCAGTGGCAACGCGCCTATGACGACCAAGGCAACCTGGTCGAAGCGCTCGATCCGCTGGGCAACAAAACCGAATACGCCTACAACAAATCCGGTCAGCCCACCGCGATCAAGGACGCCAACGGCAACGAAAAGACGTTGGACTACAACGACGCCGGGCAAATGGTCGAGTACGTCGACTGCTCAGGCAAGACCAGCGCCTGGGAATACAACGAACTGGGGCAGATGATCTGCTTCACCGACGCCGCCGGTAACGCCACCGAATACGAATACAAGGCTGGCCAACTGGTGCTGATCAAGCACCCGGACAAGACTGAAGAGCGCTTCGAACGCGACGCCGAAGGCCGGCTGTTGACGCATGTCGACGGTCTCGATCGCTGCACTACCTGGAGCTACAGCGCGGCCGGTTTGATCGCCGAACGTGTCGATGCCGCCGAGCAAACCCTGCGCTATCGCTGGGACCGTCTCGGACGGCTAACGGCTCTGGAAAACGAAAACGAACAACGCGCACACTTCCACTATGACCCGGTCGGTCGACTGCTGGAAGAGAGCGGATTTGACGGGCGCAGCACACGCTATCAGTACGACTCGCTAACCGGTCGCCTTGCCCAATCGATCAATGGCAAACGCGTCATCTCGGTGAGCTTCGACCCGATGGGACGTTTGACTGAACGTCGCGCCACCTTGGGCGAGCAGTCGCAAAGCGAAACCTTTGCCTACGATGGCAACGGCAACATGGTGCTGGCCGACAACGCCGACAGCCGCCTGCAATGGTTCCACGACCCGGCCGGCAATCTGCTGCGCGAACACCAACATTACCTCGGACTGGAAAAGCCCACCGTCGCGATCTGGCAGCACGAGTACGACGTGCTTAACCAGCGTGTTGCCACCGTTCGCCCGGACGGCCACCGCGTCAGTTGGCTCACTTACGGCAGCGGCCACCTGCTGGGCATGCGCCTGGACGAGCATGAGCTGATCGGTTACGAACGCGACGACCTGCACCGCGAAGTTGCCCGCCACCAAGGCAATCACCTGCTGCAAACTCAAAGCTGGGACCCGGCCGGTCGCTTGCAGGAGCAACTGCTGGGGCGCAGCGATGACAAAAGCACGCTGCTCAAGCGCGAATACAAATACGACGCTGCCGGCCAACTGACTGACATTAACGACAGTCGCCGCGGCCCGCTCGCCTATCGTTACGATCCCGTCGGCCGACTGCTCAGCGCCGTGACGCGTCAAGGCGTTGAAACGTTCGCCTTCGACCCGGCCGGTAACCTGCTGGATGACCAGACTGCCGAAATCCGTCGTCCACTGGATCTGACGCCACCGCGCAGCAAACTGGTCGACAACCTGCTGCGCGAATACGCCGGCACCCACTACGACTACGACGAACGCGGTAACCAGATCCAGCGCTGGCAAAACGGCCAACGCAGTGATCTACGTTGGGACCTGTTTGATCGACTGGTGCATTTCGAAGATCCGCGCCTGAGCGTGGATTTCGCTTACGACGCACTGGGACGACGCCTGCACAAAAACTCCCGTGCGCACTACAAGCAGCGGCCTGAAGCAGGTTCCCTCTGGAACAGAAACGAGCACGCCCGCAAACAGCGTGAACTGGGCTGCGGTTTTACGCTTTACGGATGGGATGGCGACAATCTTGCGTGGGAAAGCAGTCTGGCGCAGGACGATGGTGAGCCAGGTCGAACGGTGCATTACGTCTTTGAACCGGGCACTTTTGTCCCGATCGCTCAAGCTGTGCGCCACGCGCCGATCAAGCTCATGGGGCAGCCGGATTACAGCGGTGAATACAGCCTTGATGAGGATCCGTTGTGGAATCACAAAGCCACGGCATTACCGTTTGATGCGCTGGCCTGGTACCAGTGCGATCACCTGGGAACACCGCAGGAACTGACGGATTCGCAAGGCAACATGGCTTGGACCGCGCAGTACAAGGCGTGGGGGCAGGTGACGGAACAGCGTTCAGAATGGGCGCGGCAGCATGGCGTGACGAACCCGATACGGTTCCAGGGGCAGTATCACGATCATGAGACGGGGCTGCACTACAATCGATATAGGTACTATGATCCGAGGGTTGGGCGGTTTATTTCGCAGGATCCTATTGGCTTCGCGGGCGGCATTAACATCTACCAGTATGCGCCAAACGCCAATGGTTGGATTGATCCGCTTGGATTGGTTAAAGGTACAAATGAAAAAGGTCAGGTCACGAGTCGTGGAGGATGGAGAAAGGCATCTGTGAGGGACGCATGGAATAGTGCCCTTCCCGGACCGAACGGAGGCAAAATCTGTCCTGTGTGCGAAACAGAAGTAGAAGTTGCCCCAGGAACAGGTCCGCGAGATTGGGATATGGATCACCATCCCGATCCGTGGAGCAAAAGAGATTTCCCAGACGGCGTAAGTCGAAAAGAGGTTCTCGACAACTACCAGACGGGCGTTATTCTAAAATGCCCATCCTGCAACCGTAGAGAAGGAAATCGAAAATGAGCATTGTTGAACATATAGAGAAGCACTTTGGAAAAATTTACCAAGGGTGGGACTTTTCTGAAGGTGCACATTCTTATCAAGTAATTGAGTGTCGGGATGGTAGTGTGGAAGGCGTTGTCACATTTTGTACGCTGGGCCTTTCACATGTAGGGCTTAAGTCTTCGGTGTCTGCACAAGTAATACGTCACGAATTATTATTGTCTATTGATCAGAATGAGATCCCCAAGAATGCGGTCGCAATCGTAAAGCAACTCGCAGATGATGCTATTAAATCCTGTTGTGCCTTGTTGAATAACCAGTTAATACAGAGGGGGGGAGTTGTTTTTGATGATTATTCGCTCTCTGCTGTATGGATCAAGCCTCCGGTTTTTTTTGGAGATGAATCATTTTCTTATACTGGGCCTGATACGCATGGCCTTACATGCGTTTTTGCGTGGATTATTCCACTATTTGACACGGAACTTAAATATATAGAAGAAAAAGGTGCGGATGCTTTTGAAGTGTTGCTTGAAGAAACATCGATTGATTTGTTTTCACTAAGTAGGGGTAGTTTGGTCGATTAATTTTGTAGTGCAAGGTTTCTTTACTCCGTTTTCTGCAGCGAGCTTAATCGAGTTTCAATAATGGGGGCGGATTTTTTTTGATCCTTAAAGCTTTGGGGTAAAGGGAAAGAGGGGTAAAAGCTAGGATTAAAGGAGGCGGATTTTTTTGCATTATATAAATCTGTCCCCTTTAATGCCCTTTAATGGGAACCTTGCGAGGGACGTTGCAATCCGCTCAAAGAAATGCTGAATGGGCCAACGTCCTGGGTAATTGACTATGAAAATCTTCACCTTGAAATCGAACACCCGAGACTACTCGTCATTTATTGAAGAGTACCCGGCCAACCAGCAAAGCATTATCAGCCGTACCATGGCGCAGCAGTGGAAACGGTTCGACGAGAGTATCGAGCCTGTCAGACTGATCTTGACTGCCAGCGACAGCGGCAAGAAGAACTTCCAGTTTGATGTCAGTTGCGCATTGTTCCCGTTTGTCATCTTCAGTGAGGATGCCGTCGAGGCTCTCTCCGAACACTTTCTGGCTGAGCATGGGCAGTTTTTGCCCGTCATTACCGAGAGCAAGCGCAAATCGTTTTCCGGCTACTTCCCGATCGACCCGGTAAAAAAATGCCTGGACATGGAGCGATCAAAGTACCGGGAATATCCCAACGGGCTATTAGTCGAAAAAGCGGTTCTTGTCGCTCGCCACCTGCCCGAGCGAGACATGTTCGTGATTGAGGAAGGCATCAAGCGCATCTTTGTGACGGAGCGGTTCAAGGAACAGGTAGAGCAATCTGGACTGAAGGGGTTCGATTTTTCGAATGAGATAGAAGTGGTGTGATTCTGTGATCGTCAGTCGGCGAGTCGCCAATCCACAAGTCAGAGGAGTACCGCATGAAAGACGCAATCCGCCTCGGCGATTCCACCACCCACGGTGGCAAAGTCCTCGAAGCCTTCTCCCGCACCGACCTCAATGGCAAGCCTATAGCCGGAGTCGGTCACAAGGTCAGTTGCCCATTGTGCAAGGGGATTTTCCCGATTGCCGAGGGCAGCAGCACCTATACCGTCGATGGGGTGCCCATCGCGCTCGACGGTATGAAAACTGCCTGTGGTGCCGCGCTGATTGCCAGCGGCCCGAAAGGGGCGGTTGTCAGTTGAATCACTGAATTTCGATAAGGAATCAGATCTCCGGTCAGCGATTCATCCAAGACTGAGAGCCAGTCTTTCCGTACCTGGCACAACACAGCGCAGACTTGGATAAGCAAGGAGAAGGGATTATGGAATACTTTGTGCTTTCTCAAAAGGAAGAGTCCGGTTGCCCGGTCGGACTCTTGCAGGCGGATCTTTACGATAAATTCTATTCAGATACCAAGGGCGTCGAGCATGGTTTTTTTCCGTGGTATGCGGAGAAAATTCATTACAAAACTCACACGCCTTATCCAGAAGGTATGGTGCTCATTTCCAAAGACAAGTTCTATGATTTTGATATACGTAGCATTGCCCGCTTTTATATAGTTAGTGACGAATTTATGTCTGTTTGCAGCGAGTTGGATGTTGCTGTTACTGATTCGGTGCCAATCAAGGTGGTTTCCAAAGCTGGAGAAAGTATTTCATCCAGAAACTACAATGCTGTTCTTTTTGAGGAACTGGATGCGCGCTCGCAAACTGACCCGGCATCGACTTTTATAGAGGAGGATGGATTGATTTTCAGATTCAAAAAGCTTGTATTGCCAGCAGGCTTTAATCGGAATCTGTTCAAGTTCAAGGGGCTGATTTCAGGTAGTAATACGCTTATCTGTTCCAGTGAGTTCAAGAAGCTCGCGGAGGGGATCAAAGGGGTGAACTTCACTCCTCTGAAGGATGTGATCTGGTCGGGCGTGAGACCTATTTGACTGCGAGCACAGAGTTTATGAATTTTTATGTGCTTTCACAGAAAGAGGAGCAAGGCTGTCCTGCCGGGATTTTACGTGCTGATCTTTTCGACAGATATTATTCCTGCACAAGAGATGTTGAATTTGGTTTTTTTCCCTGGTACGCGGAAAGGGGGAAGCCCGGGCCGCGTACACCGTTTCCGGAGGGCATGGTTTTAATTTCCAAAGATGAAAACTATGAATTCGATATTCGCAGCGTTTCGAAATTTTTTATGTGGTGAGTGACGAATTTTTAGCCGCCTGCAATAGCTTCAACGTGAATGTGGTTGATAGCGTCAGGATTGACGTGCTTTCGGAGGGCGGAAAACGCACTTCCTCAAAACATTACAATGCTGTGTTGTTCGATGAGTTGGATGTACGGACAAACTGCGATCCAGCCTCTACGTTTGTAGAGGAAAAGGGCTGGCCAATCAGGTTCAAAAAATTAATTCTCGGTGATGATTGGAAACTCGATCTTTTCAAGTACAGAAGACTGGTATCAGGAAGTGATAGCTTGATCTGCTCTGAGGCGTTCAGGGATGCGGCAATCGATTTCAAGGGTATTGATTTCACCCCTTTGGAAACGGTTGTCTGGTCAGGGATTAGACGAATATGAAAGATGTAAAACCGGATTGTCGCCTGGTCGATAAAACCAGTCCTGTTCATATTCAGGTATTTGCAGGTAATCGCTCTGATGGCCCGGTGTACGAGGAACTCCCGGCTCGTCATGTAGGCGCGACAGCCTATGAATTGCTGTCCTCACCCGGGCTGGCGCTGAATATGGCTCGCGGAGACGTCATATCGATCAAAAACAAAAACACCCATGCGGTAGTGCTTGAACGAGGTGGTAACTTTTGCATTCACATCTACGCCGATTCCATTCCAGCTGCGGATATCGCTGAGCTGGAAGTCGATGTGCGGCGTGAACTGGGTGGAACGCTGGACGGCGTGTTTGAGGGCAATCTTTCGTTGGCTGTTCCAGCGAGCAACGGGATGAACAAGATCAACGAGGTTTTTGACCGATTTCGCGATAGAACCGGGATTCAATGGTATTACGCCAACATCTATCAGAACCTGGATGACGATGATGACGAGACGCTGTTGAACTGGTGGCTCGAAGGCTGACGACCCTGCGCCACGGGCGCAAAATTCATCATCGATACCCAAGGGTACGAAGACGTGTGGATGGCTGAGTAACCAGGTCAAAGGAGAGACAACATGAAAGACGCAATCCGCCTCGGCGACTCCACCACTCACGGTGGCAAAGTCCTCGAAGCCTTCTCTCGGACCGACCTCAACGGCAAGCCGATTGCCGGGCTCGGTCACAAGGTCAGTTGCCCATTGTGCAAGGGGATTTTCCCGATTGCCGAGGGCAGTAGCACCTACACCGTCGATGGTGTGCCCATCGCGCTCGACGGCATGAAAACCGCCTGCGGTGCAGCGTTGATCGCCAGTGGACCCAAAGGGGCTGTGGTCAGCTGAATCCATGCCTGCGCATTTCCCATGACGCGGACTTCACGGCGCGTCATTTGAATAAGTTATGCTTCAACCAAAACATGCTTCACCCAAAAAAGAGTTCAAAATTCTCCAACATTTAAAGGAATAAATATGAAGACCGCTTCGTTGATTCTCGCCATGGCCGCCGCTTTTGGCACCTGCACTCTCGCCCAAGCTGAAGGGCAAGACGCCGCCACCCTGAAAGGGATATACGACAACGGTCGCAATATGTCCGGCCTGATCAAGAGCTGTGTCGACAAGGGGTTCCTGAAAGCGGACAGCACCGAGAACGCCAACAAGATGGCCGCATTCGTGGGCAACATGCCTGGCGATTTCGACAAGCGTGACGGCGACAAGAGCGAACAGTCTGGCCGTAAAGGCGAAGTGTTCACGGATGGGGAATACAAGAGCCTGGAAAGCAATCTGCCACCGAACCTCACCCTCAAACAATGGTGCGAACAGGCGGATCAGGGCATGCGCGAAGGGTTGAAGCGCGTCGGTCTGTAACAGTCAGCTGATTCAGGACCGACACTAACGGCAACTCGATTGCTGCGGTCGGTCCTGAGGTCAGTCGAGCCCCTCGATAGACCGAACTAAGCTAATGCAAAAAAGATATTTGTTCGGTGTTTTTAATATCGTTTAGTTTTGTTTCATAGACGAATCAAAAGCATCAAACCGATAGACCTCCCGATTGCCATGACGGCACACGCTGAATCGATCACGGACTCTTCAGGTTTGATTCACACGGGAGTGAATCATGCCGCACACCTCAGACATCACCGCATTACCCATCCTCGACCTGTCCCTGCTCGACGGTACGCCGTCGCAACGCCAGGCCTTTCTCGATGACTTGCGCCACGCTGCCCGCGATGTGGGTTTTTTCTACCTGACCGGCCATGGCATCGACACCAGCCTGCTCACACAAGTGCAGGACTACGCCCGCCAGTTCTTCGCCTTGCCTGACAGCGAGAAAACCGCCGTCGGCATGATCAATTCGCCGCACTTTCGCGGTTACAACCGCGCCGCCTCGGAGATCACCCGAGGCCAGCCCGATCAACGTGAACAGTTCGATCTGGGCGCCGAGCGCGACGTCTTGCCGTTGAACGCCGACAGTCCGTTGTGGGCGCGGCTGCAAGGGCCGAATCAATGGCCCGAAGCGTTGCCGCAACTCAAGCCGCTGCTGCTCGACTGGCAGCAGGCGATGACCCAGATGTCGCTGCGTCTGCTGCGCGCATTCGCCCAGTCACTGTCGCTGCCGGAAGATGCCTTCGACCGGTTGTACGGCGACAAACCCAACGAACACATCAAGCTGATGCGTTATCCGGGGCAAGCCTCGACGGCGAGCAATCAGGGCGTCGGTGCGCATAAGGACTCGGGTTTTCTCAGCTTCCTGCTGCAAGACCAGCAGGCCGGCCTGCAAGTGGAAATCGAAGAGGGGCGCTGGATCGATGCGCTGCCTCGGGACAACACCTTGGTGGTGAATATCGGCGAGCTGCTGGAGCTGGCCACAAACGGTTACCTGCGCGCCACGGTGCATCGGGTGGTGTCGCCACCGGTGGGCAGCGAGCGTTTGTCCATTGCGTTTTTTCTCGGTGCGCAACTGGATGCGGTGGTGCCGCTTTATCCCTTGCCGACGGCGCTGTTGCGTGAGGCGCGCGGCCCGGCGAGTGATCCGCTCAATCCGTTGTTCCGCGATGTCGGCTGGAATTACCTCAAGGGCCGACTGCGCTCCCATCCCGATGTCGCTCAGCGCTTCTACGCCGATGCGTCGAATACCCGGACACCGCTTCGCAAGACCGCCAACGCCTGATCCATCACTCGCAAAAGGATTTTTCCCATGTTGAAAAAAGCAGTGTTGAAAAAAGCAGGCTTGACCCTGGCCGTCCTCGGCGCGCTGGTGACTTCGTTTGGCGCTCAAGCGCTGGAGCCATTGCGCGTTGCCGCCGACCCGGTGCCTCACGCGCAGATTCTGGCGTACATCCAGAAACTCGATCCGCAGCTCAACCTCAAGGTGATCGAAATCCCGCAGGGCGTGAACTCCAACGAGCTGCTGGTGCACGGCGATGTGGACGCCAACTACTTCCAGCATTTGCCGTACCTGCAATCTCAGGAAAAGGCCCTCGGTGAAAAACTCGCGGTGGCCGCCACGGTGCACATCGAGCCGCTGGGGATTTACTCCCATCGCCACAAAACCTTTGCCCAAGTGCCGGACAAAGGCACGGTCGCGGTGCCGAACAACGTCACCAACCTGAGCCGCGCGCTGTACCTGTTGCAGGACAACGGCCTGATCAAACTCAAGCCCGGCTTCAATGACCCGGCGGCCGATCAGGCAACGCCGAAGGACATCGCCGAAAACCCGAAACACCTGAAGATTCTCGAAATCGAATCGCCGCAATTGCCTCGTGCGCTGGATGACGTGGACCTGGCGGTGATCAACGGCAACTACGCGCTGGAAGCCGGGTTGGTGCCGGCCAAGGATGCGCTCGGTCTGGAGAAGGCCGAACACAACCCTTACGCCAACATTCTGGTGACCACACCGAAGCTGGAAAACGATCCGCGCATTCAGCAACTGGCCAAGGATCTGACCTCGCCGCAAGTCGCCAAGTACATCGCCGAGAACTTCAAGGGCTCGGTGATCCCGGTGGCGGATGCCAAGCCATGATCGTCGTCGAGCAATTGAGCAAGACCTATCCGTCAGCGTCGACGCCGGCGCTGGATCAGGTGTCGCTGAGCATTCCCGATGGCGCGATCTACGGGATTCTCGGGCGCAGCGGCGCGGGTAAATCAACGTTGCTGCGTTGTCTCAATCTGCTCGAACGTCCGGATGCCGGGCGGATTCTGCTGGACGGAGAAGACCTCACGGCGCTGTCCGATAGCGAACTGCGCCGCCAGCGTCAGCGCATCGGCATGATTTTTCAGGGCTTCAATTTGCTGCATTCGCGCAACGTGTTCGACAACGTCGCGGTGCCGCTGGAAATCGCCAAAGTCACCAAACCACAGCGCCATGAACGGGTTCGGGAGCTGCTGGATCTGGTGGGGCTGAGCGACAAGGCCGAAGCTTTTCCATCGCAACTCTCCGGCGGGCAGAAGCAGCGGGTGGGCATCGCCCGGGCCTTGGCGGCGCGTCCGGCGTATCTGCTGTCGGACGAAGCCACCAGCGCCCTCGACCCGGAAACCACGGCGTCGATTCTGGAGCTGTTGCGCGACATCAACCGCCAGCTCGGTTTGACCATCGTGCTGATCACCCACGAGCTGGACGTGGTCAAGTCGATCTGCGATCACGCCGCATCCATGGCCAACGGAAAACTGGTGGAGACGGGGCCGGTGGCCAGATTGCTCACCGATCCGCAGTCCGCCCTCGGTGCTTCGCTGCGGCCCAGTTGCGGCTTGCCGCTGGGGCATGACGCGCCCGGTTTGAGTTTTCTGCGGCAATACGGCGTGCGGGCGGCCCACTCATGAATCGCGTGATCGACTGGAACGAAATCCTGCAACTGGTGCTCAACGCCACCGGCGAAACCCTGTACATGGTGCTGCTCGCCGGGTTGTTCACGCTGTTGATCGGTTTGCCGCTGGGGGTGTTGCTGTTCATCAGCCGCCGTCAGGGTCTGTACCCGCTGCCGAGGCTCAATCAAGCCTTGGGCGCGATCATCAATCTGGGGCGTTCGCTGCCGTTCGTGGTGATGCTGATTGCCCTGATCCCGCTGACCCGGCTGGTGGTCGGCACCACGCTGGGCAGCACGGCCGCCGTGGTGCCGATCACCATCGGGGCCTTTCCGTTTTTTGCGCGGATTGTCGAGAACGCCCTGGATGAAGTGGAGAAGGGCCGGATCGAAGCAATCCTCGCCATGGGCGGTGACATCCGCCACGTGATTTTCAAAGTGCTGCTGCCCGAGGCGCTGCCGGCCTTGCTGGCGGGCATCACCCTGACGCTGGTGATGCTGATCGGTTTTTCTTCCATGGCCGGGGTCATTGGTGGCGGCGGACTGGGCGATCTGGCGATCCGCTACGGCTATCAACGGTTCAACAATGAAGTGATGGTCGCCACCGTCGTGGTGTTGGTCATCCTCGTCCAGGGCGTGCAAAGCCTGGGCGATCGACTGGTGCGTTCGCTGGCTCATCGACGTTAAGGAATTTTATGGGTGCGCCTGTCGCCGTGGTCTCCGAACCACTGATTCGTGTACGTGAACTGAGCAAGACCTTTGGCTCGAACCGGGCGCTGGATCGGGTCAGCCTGGATATTTTTCCTGCTGAAGTGCTGGCGCTGCTCGGCGCCAACGGTGCGGGCAAATCGACGCTGGTGAAAATCCTCGCCGGCAGCCAGGCCCACGAGGGCGGCGAGATCTGGATCGATGGTCAGCCACGGCATTTCAGTTCGCCGCTGTCGGCACGCCGGTTCGGCATCGTCGCGGTTCATCAGCAGATCAACGAAGGCATCGCGCCCGGATTGAGTGTGGCGGAAAATCTGCTGCTCGATGAACTGTGCCGCCCCGACGCCGACTTCTGGCTCAATCGCAAACGCCTGCTGGAGCGCGCCGCGAGTATCGCCGCCGGGCTCGGTCTGGTGCTGCCGCTGGAGCAACCGATCGAACACCTTGGCCAGGCTGAACGGCAACTGGTGGTGCTGGCCCGCGCCTTCGCCCTGCAACCGCGCCTGCTGATTCTCGACGAGCCCACGGCGGCTCTGTCGGATGCCGAGGCGCAGCGCCTGTTCGGTCTGATCGACACCTTGCGCAGTCGTGGCGTGGCGATTCTGTACATCTCTCATCGGCTTTCCGATCTGCAACGGGTGGCCGACCGCGCCGTGGTGTTGCGTGACGGGCAACTGGCCGGTGAATTCAGTGCCCGGCAATTGCCAGAGGCACTGGAAGCGATGCTTGGTCAGGCGCTGGAAGCCCACGTCTACTCACCGCGAGCGGCGGGGCTCGAAGTGCTGAAACTGCGCGGCGTGAGAATCCTGCCGCGCACCCAGGCTTTCGATCTGACCCTGCACGAAAACGAAGTGGTGGTGCTGACCGGCTTGCTCGGCGCCGGCAAAAGCGAGATCGCCGAAGTGCTGTTCGGGCTGCGCAAACCGTTGTCCGGATCATTGCAACTGGACGGCATCGACTGGCAACCGGGCTCGCCACGGCAGGCAATCCAGAGTGGTGTGTTTTTCGCCGCCGAAGATCGCGCGAGCCAATCGCTGGTGGCGGATTTTTCATTGCGTCGAACCCTGACCTTGCCGTTTCTCGAACGCTTCACCCGTGGCGGTTTCATCCGCAATCGTGCTGAAGCGGCGGCGGTAGAGGCGCAGGTCGCGGCGCTGGGGATCAAGACTGCCGGTATCGATGTGCCGATGAGCGCGCTATCCGGCGGCAATCAGCAGAAAGTCGTGCTCGGACGCTGGCTGCTCGGCGAGGGCCGGGTGCTGATCCTCGACGAGCCGTTTCAGGGCGTCGATGTGCGTGCCCGGCGTGAGATCGGACAGTTGCTGCGTGACAGCGCCGCTGGCCGCGCCACGCTGGTGATCTGCTCAGATGTCGATGAGGCGCTGGAGATCGCCGACCGGATCCTGCTGGTGCGCGATCACGCGGTGGTGGCCGAGTACCCGCGTGTCGGGCTGGATCGCGCCACCCTGGTCGCGGCGCTGGCCGGCAACGATCCGCACAATTCTTTTGTTCAAGCCGCGCCAAGGAGTAGAGCGAGTGCCTGATTCGAGTTCCCTGTTGTCATCCGCCCCGGCGCCGTCCGAGCGCTTCGTGCAAGCGCTGATCCGCTACGGCCTGTTGTGGGTGCTGGCGTTGATCGTGGTGTTTTTCAGTGTCGCGGAACCGGCGTTCCTGCGGGTTGGCAATCTGTTCAGCATTCTGCAGTCGGTGTCGATTGTCGCGCTGCTGGCGTTGGGCGTGACGCTGACCATGGCTGTCGGCGGGCTGGATCTGTCGATCGGCGCGGTGGCGGCGATGAGCCTGATGATCGCCAGTTACGTGATGGTGGTGCTCGGCTGGGGCGCGGTGCCGGCGGTGCTGATCAGCCTGGCGGGTGGCGCGCTGGTGGGGCTGCTCAACGGCTGGCTGATCGTGAAGATGCGCGTGCCTGACATTCTCGCCACGCTCGGCAGCATGTTCCTGGTGATCGGCGTGCAACTGATTCCCACGGGCGGGCGCTCGATTGCGGTGGGCATGACCTTGCCCAACGGCGACGAGGCCGAAGGTTCGTTCAGTGCGTTGTTTCTGGCACTGGGTCGTGGACGACTGTGGGACATCGTGCCGGTTCCGGTCTTGATCACGGCGGTGGTCGCGGTGGCGGTGTGGCTGTTTCTCGAGCGCACGCGCATCGGCCGGTTGTTCTATGCGATTGGCGGCAACGAGCAGGCGGCGCGTCTGGCCGGTGCGCCGGTGCAGCGCTTCAAGTGGCTGGCTTATGTGCTTTCGGCGCTGCTCGCATCGCTGGGCGGATTGTTGTTGGCGGCGCGGTTGGGGCGCGGTGATGTCAGCTCCGGTAATGGCCTGGTGCTCGATGCACTGGGCGCTGCGCTGATCGGTTTTGCCGTGCTGGGGGCGAAGAAGCCCAACGCGTTCGGCACGCTGGTCGGTGCGCTGCTGGTGGCTTCATTGCTCAACGGCCTGACCATGCTCAACGCGCCGTATTACGCGCAGGATTTCGTCAAGGGACTGGTGCTGGTGCTGGCCCTGATGTTCACCTTCGGCCTCGCGCATCGGGCGCGCTGAGCCGGTTCATTGATGCTTCAAGGAAAGATCCATGCACGGTTCAATCAAACAGTTCGCACGTCATTGCCTCGTCGGGGCGTTGCTCTCGGCGCTGGCCCTCAATGCCCAGGCCAAGGCCTTGCCCGGCGCGCCGGCACCGTTCGATAAAGGTCAGGTACAGATCGCGCTGGTGGGCTATCTGTTCTCCGGGGATTTCCCCGAAGCCTACCTGCGCGGTGTGGAGAAACAGACCGAAGCGCTGGGCGCCAACCTGCGGGTGTTCGACGCGCGGCAACAGGCGGCGAGCCAGGGCGAGATGATCGATCAGGCCGCCGACCTCGGTGTCGACGGGATCATTGTCCAGTTGGGGCTGGCGGAAACCCTCAAAGGCCCGATCGACCGGGCGCTCGCCAAAGGCATCAAGGTCGTCGCCTTCGACGTCGACCTGAACACGCCGCAAGTGACCCAGGTCGAGCAGGATCACCACGCGCTGGCGCGTCTGGCACTCGATCAGGCGGTCAAGGACAACGGCACCCGCTTCGACGCCGGGTACGTCTACATCAGCGGCTTCACGCCGATGGAGCGCCGCGACGAGATCTGGAGCCAGGTCAAGGCGAGCAATCCGGGGATCATCGAGAAGGCCCGTTTCGGCACCCTCAATCCGCCGATCGCCAATTCGGTGGCCGATCAGGCCAGCGCCGTGCTGCGGGCCAATCCGGGGATCAGCGTGATTTTTGCGCCGTTCGACGAGTTTGCCAAAGGCGCGAAGATTGCCGTGGACGAGGCTGGTCTGAGCCGCAAGGTGAAGATCTACAGCGCCGACATTTCCACCGCCGACATCCAGATCATGAAAGAGCCGGACAGCGCCTGGGCCGCCACCGCTGCGGTCAATCCGCAAGTGGCCGGCGCGATCAGCGTGCGCAGCCTGGCGATGCTGATTGCCGGCGAGAATCCGGGGCACAAGGTGCTGGTGCCGCCGACCCTGATTACCCGCCAGCAGTTGCTGGATCTGGATGTGAAAAACGTCCGCGATCTGGGGCAGAAACTGCCGGCCTTCGGTGACACCGCCAATGTCGCGCGGGCGCCGTGGATTCCCGTGGCGAACTGAAAATCCCAACACCAAAAAAGCTACAGCAGACATTTGCCGTGCACTGACTGACGACTCCTTTTTGTCGGCAGCGGACGGGTATTAGCTGCGATAAAAGGAGCTGTCACATGGTTCACCGTTCCCGTTCATTACTGGCTGTCGCTGTTGTCAGTGCGATCTGGCAACTTCCCGCACAAGCCGAAGAAACTTCTGCGCACGTCGACGATGACACCCGGCTGGGTACCGTGCTGGTCACCGGCACTCGGGGCACCGCGCGCACGGTGCTGGATTCGCCGGTGCCGGTGGATGTGTTGACCGCCGAGGACCTGAAGACCGCCGGCGCCAGTGGCGGCGAGCTGGGTCAGGCGTTGCAGACGCTGTTGCCGTCGTTCAGTTTTCCGCGCCAGTCCAACTCCGGCGGCGCCGACCACGTGCGCGCCGCGCAGCTGCGTGGCATGAGCCCGGATCAGGTGCTGGTGCTGGTCAACGGCAAGCGCCGCCACACGTCGGCAGTGGTCAACGATTCGTCGAAAATCGGTCGCGGCACGGCGCCGGTGGATTTCAACTCGATCCCGATCAGCGCGATCAAACGCATCGAAGTGCTGCGTGACGGCGCCGGCGCGCAATACGGCTCCGACGCGATTGCCGGGGTAATCAACATCATCCTCGATGATGCGCCCGAAGGCGGCGAAGTCTCCACCAGCTACGGCGCCTATCACACCCATCAGGACGCCATCGGCAAAACCACCACCGATGGCCAGAACAGCGTGACCACGGCCAAGATCGGCACGCGACTGGGTGAGGAGGGCGGCTTCATTCGCGGCGGCACCGAGTACAAGGATCGCAACCCGACCAACCGCGCCGGCTACGACGGTTTCGCCGATACCCCGGGCCAGCGCAACTACGTGATGGGCGACGGCGTGGCGCGGGATGTCAACGCCTGGTTCAACGGCGAATTGCCGCTGGCCGGCGGCAAGGCTTACAGCTTCGGCACCTACAACGAGCGTCACACTACCGGCGACGAGTTCTATCGTTACCCGTCCGAGCAGCCGCAGTTCTACCCCAACGGCTACTTGCCGCAATCGCTGGGCGACAACACCGACATCTCCGCCACCGCCGGCTACAAAGGCCTGATCGGCGACGACTGGGATTTCGACAGCAGCGTCACCCACGGTCGCAACCGCTTCGAATCAGCGACCCGTCGCACTCTCAACGTGAGTCTCGGTGCGGACTCGCCGACCCGCTTCGACACCGGCGACTACGAGTTGCGCCAGACCACCACCAACCTGGATTTCAGCCGCGAATTGCGCCTTGGCGGCCGCTCTTTCGTGCTGGCGGTGGGCGGCGAATATCGCTATGAAAACTACCTGACCTTTGCCGGGGACGAGGCTTCCTGGAGCGGCTCCGGGGCCGATGGCGCCAACGGCCTGCGCCCGAGTGAAGAGTCGGATCTGGATCGCAATGTGTTCGGCACCTACGCCGAATTGTCCGGTGATCTCACCGACCGCTTCTTCGTCGACGCCGCCACGCGCTGGGAACATTACGACGACGCGGGCAGCAAACTCACCGGCAAGCTCAGCGGTCGCTACAAGCTGACCGATCAATGGGCGTTGCGCGGTGCGGTGTCGAACAACTTCCGCGCGCCGTCGCTGGCCCAGAGCGGTTTCCAGAACACCACCAGCAACTTCGGCGACGGCGGCACGCTCACCGACATCCGCGTGCTGTCGGTCAACGACCCGATTGCCCGTGCCCTGGGCGCGGAAAAACTCGATCCGGAAACCTCGAAGAACTTCAGCCTCGGCCTGACGTTCCAGTTGAACGAACGCTTCGATGCGTCGCTGGACGTGTTCCGCATCGACGTCAAAGACCGCATCACCCTGTCGCAGCGAATCGGCAGCGACGCGCTGGAAAGCTACATCAATGACAACTTCGGCGTGGCGGGCGTGCACGACGTCAACTTCTTCACTAACGCCGCCGACACCAGCACCGACGGCGCCGAACTGGTGCTCAACTACCATCAGCCGTTCTACGACGGGCAACTGGGTCTGACCACCGCGTACACCTACAACCACACCAAGGTCACCAGCACCAAGGGCACGCCGTCGCAGCTGACCGCCTTAGGGATCGGCAATGACGCGCTGGTCGGCGTCGAGGAACGCAACACCCTGACTGACGCCGCACCGAAGGATCGCTTCGTGTTTTCCGCCAACTGGACCAGCGAACACTGGGGCCTGCTCGGGCGTCTGACCCGCCAGGGCGAGACCACTCGGGTGTTCGATTTCGGCGACTCGCAGCCTGAGCAGACCTACGGTGCGGTGTGGCAACTGGACGCCGAGGTGACCTACAAATTCACCCCCAAATTCAGCATCGCCCTAGGCGGCAACAACCTGACCGACAACTACCCGGAGCGCTCCGGCTCGGCCATCAACTACGGCGGCAACCTGCCGTATGACGTGCTGTCGCCGATCGGCACCAATGGCGCTTATTACTACGCAACCGCCACTTACGGCTTCTAAGTTTTGCCGCCATGGATGGCGGATCCTCTTCGGAACGAACCATGAGCAAAACCAACGGCCCCCAACGCCATCTGCCGGTGTCTCAAGCGTTGCTGATCACCCTGGGCATGGTCATCACCACCGATATTCTCAAAACCGCGCCGACCGTTGCCTTGAACGTCGGGCCGGAACATTTCTATTGGGTCTGGGTGCTCGGCGGACTGGCGTCGATGGCCGGGGCCTTGTGCTTTGCCGAGATGGCCACCGCGTTTCCGCATCCGGGCGGTGACTATCATTTCCTGCGCACCGCTTATGGCGAGCGCATGGGTTTCCTGTTTGCCTGGTCGCGCTTCTCGGTGATGCACACCGGTTGGATCGCGTTGTCGGCGTTCATGTTTGCCGACTACTTCAACGCCGTCGTGCCGTTGGGGCATTACGGATCGGGGGTGTTTGCCGGTGCGATCATTGCCGCTTTGGTGCTGCTGAATCTGACCGGCAAGCACATTGGTTTCATTACTCAGACTGTGCTGGTCGGGCTGCTTGCCCTCGGGTTCCTGAGCATTGCCAGCGCCGGGGTCTGGTTGGTGTGGCAAGGGATCGAACCGACGCTGCCCAGCGATCCGGTCGTGTCCGAGCACACTGGTGCTGCGGGATTTTCCGCGGCGATGATCTTCGTCTTTCTGGCGTTTGGCGGCTGGAGCGATGCGGCGACGTTATCGGCGGAAGTGCGCGACGGCCGACGCGGTATTTTCATCGCCATGCTCGGTGCGCTGACGGTGCTGATGGCAATCTATCTGGCGCTGAACTGGGCGTTCGTCCAAGGGCTGGGATTCGAAGGTCTGGCGGCGAGCAACGCGCCGGCGGTGGAGTTGTTGAACCGCGCCTTCGGTGCGCCGGGAGTGTTGCTGATTCTGCTGATGGTCGGTGTCGCAGCCATCGCCACCATCAACTCGACCTTGCTGGTCGGCGCCCGCACCACCTACGCCGCCGCCCGCGATGTGCCGCAGTTGCGACGCTTCGGTGAATGGGACGAACGCGATGGCGTACCGCGCAAGGCGTTGCTGGCGGAGGGCGCGGTGGCGTTGTTGCTGGTGCTGTTCGGCAGTTTTACCCAGAGCGGTTTCAACACCATGGTCGAGTACCTGACGCCGGTGTACTGGTTGTTTTTGAGTTTGAGCAGCCTGGCGTTAATCATTTTGCGCAGGCGTTTTCCCGAGGTGCCAAGGCCGGTGAGAGTGCCGCTTTATCCGCTTTTGCCGGTGCTGTTTTTCGGGTTGTGCGTGTACATGCTGTATTCCAGCGTGACGGTGGTGGGGTTGGGGGCGTTTTTGGGGATCGGGGTGTTGGTGGTGGGCGCGCTGTTGCTGGCCGGGTTGAGCCGCCTGGTGTCGACACCTCGGCAAGCTCTGCAACAGAGCGCAGACTAGAAGGACACCACCGCCGGCTGAGACAGACGCAACACCGACAAGTCCCCTGTAATCCGTTTATAAGCCAAACGAATCGCCTCGATGTCACTCTCACGCTTCGGCCCGCTTTCGTGCAGGATCACAATCACCTTGGTGGCCAGCCGCTCGGGCACTTTCGCGTCGTGGTCCTTCCACTGCCCATAGGCATCGAACACGCTGAACCCGTCCGGGAACCGCGTCGTTACTTCCTGATCGAGAAACTCGCGCCAGCGCGCCGGGCTCACCACACCTTCCTTGCCTTCCAGCGGCCCCACCGAAAAGTACAACTCGGTGCGCACCCACTGCGCCTGCGCCGGCCGCGTGGCATCGCCTTGCAGGGTAGAACTGACGGGGTCTTTGGTATGTACGGAAACCGGAGGAGAGCTGGCACATCCGGTGACTGCCAGGAACAGTGCGGCGATCAGCAGGCTTTTTTGCATGGAGCATCCTTTTTATGAGTGAGTGCAGGCGCCAGCAATCATAAGGGGCATCAGTAATAGCAATAAAAGATTAAAAAAACGGCAAGTGCTCTGCTTATGGAATAAGCACAAGCGCTCGGATTCGCACGGAATTAAAGCTGTTTTTCAGGCAAAAAAAGGGCGCGTGAGTTTTATTCTCACGCGCCTTGGGGGTTCATTTGCTGGCGTTCAACACAATCCGGTACCGCGCCTTGCCGCTGCGCAGATGGTCGACAGCTTCATTGACCTTGCTCATCGGAAATTCCTCTACCTGCGGCAGGATCTGATGCCGCGCGCAGAACTCCAGCATCGTCGCTGCCGTGGCGGGCGAGCCGACCGGGGAGGCTGACAGGGATTTCTGTTGAGGGATGAGGTTGAACACGTGCACCGGAATCGCGTCGGGCACGATGCCGACAAAATGCAGCCGGCCTTTGCCGCGCAGGGTGGCGAGCATGGCCGTCCAGTCGAGGTTGGCGTTGGCGGTGATCAGCAGAAAGTCGAGGGTGCCGGCAATCGCTTTCAACGCCTCGCTGTCGGTCGAGGCAACGACCTTGTGGGCGCCGAGACGTTTGGCTTCGTCCTGTTTGCTCAGGGAAGAAGTGAAGGCGGTGACGTCGCATCCCCAGGCATTGAGAAACCGCAGCGCCAGGTGACCGAGGCCGCCGATGCCTACTACGCCAACCCGGTCTGTCGGCTTGATGCCGAATTCCACCAGCGGGTTGAACACCGTAGAGCCGGCGCAGAACAGCGGGCCGGCGAGGGCGGGGTCGAGGTTATCCGGGAGTTTCAGCGCCCAGGCCCAGTGCGTGCGCAGTCGATCGGCGAACCCGCCATGGCTGCCGATGATCGTCGGTTTGGCGGTGGCGCAAAGGTGATGGGAACCGCCGATGCAGGACGAGCAATGCATGCAACTGCCCTTGTACCAGCCGATCCCCACGCGCTGGCCGACTTCCAGGCCGCGTACCTGCGAGCCTGTTCGCACGATACGGCCGACCACTTCATGACCGGGAATGAACGGGTATTGGCTGATGCCCCAGTCGTTATCGATCAGCGACTGGTCGGAGTGACAGACGCCGCAATATTCAACGGCGACTTCGACCTCTTCATCTCCCAGTGGCCCGGGGTTGTAACTGAAGCGTTCCAGCGGCGCGCCGGCCGAGGTGGCGGCCCAGCCGGTGAATGTCGTAGGTTCAGTGTTATTGCTCATGGGACACCTCCAGGTCTGGCGCTGCGGGCGCAGCCTGAAGAGTCTAGCGTGTCATCCAGCAGGCGCTAGCCAGGTGTCCAGTACGCGCCGATCCAGCTCTTCCCAATCCGCCATGCCCAGCACCCGGGTGGTGTTCAGGCCACGCAAATAGCCGCGCAGTTGATTGGCGACGGCGCGTACCGGTTCGGAATCGGCAACGTTCTGGCCCAGCACGGTTTCGTATTCGACCAGGTATTCGGCCACCCGGTCGCGGAATTCGGGCAGGACGGCATCGCGGATCAGGTCAAAGGTTCGCACGGGTAATCCTCATCTGTTTTCGTTGTGATTGAGTGTGCAGCAGTCTGCACGCCGCGCAACTATTGGTTCAAGTAATAGTGACCATCAAGAAACGCAAGTTCTGCTTTGGCGTCGATGGGCGGAAAATCGCCTCCATCGAACACGCCGCTGAAGGAATTGCGCGATGAAGACTTTGACCCGACTGGCTGTAGTCGCCCTGCTGATGGGCGGGGTGGCCGCCACTGTAGCCCCGGCTTACGCAGACGATGCCCAGTCGTGCCATTTTCTGCCCGTCGCCGCCAGCAGCGCCGCGCTGCAGCATTCGCAAACCGTTGGCGTGCTGTACAGCGAAAACACCCTGGACAACCTGCAATACCTCGAGCGTTACCACGACGTGGCAGTGAACGGTGCCAAGGATGCGCTCGATGCGCGGATCCGCGACGCCTTCGTCGACAGCTCCGATCCGGAGCTGGCCATCGACTGGCTGATGAGTTCGCTGCAACAACAGTTTCTCTCGGTGACCGTCTACGACAGCCTCGATGCGCTGGTGCAGGCCCATCCGGACGTTGTGGTGATGCTCGACACCCACAACCGCTTGCTGACCCAACGCAACAGCCAGGTCGAAGCCCGGTTCGCCGCACGCTTCTACGACGCCAACCTGCAATACATCGGCAAGGCCGAAGGCGCGGTGGAGAAGCAACTGCCTTCGGTGTGGGTACACAACAAGGCGGCGCCCGAAATCGCCGCCGGGATCGAACAGCAGCGCGACCTGCAACTGAGTGCCTTGAAGCAGTTCGACGATTCGCTCAAGGCCCTGGTGAGTGCAGGCTGAGCACCTAAAGCAAAAACGGCAACGGCAGTGCCCGTGACACTGAACGTTGCCGAAGAACCGAACCTTTTATTTTCAGGATTTTATCCATGCGTGCTTTTTTTATCCCTGCCATGGCTTTCGCCACTTTATTGCTGACCGCTTGCGCTTCTGCGCCGAATGATCCGACGCTGACCCTGCAGACGCACAAGACGCCCGCCCAGTACGCCGAATGCGTGGTGCCGAAACTGCAGGGCAGTGCGCTGAACCCGACGGTGTCGCAGACCCAGCGCAGCTACCGGATCGTGGTGCCGAGCAAGGTGGCGGCGGACAACGTCCTGGAGGCCTACAAGGCGCAGGACGGCGGCAAGGTGTTTTTGTATGAGCGCCACTTGCTGGCGTCGAGTTTCATGCCGTCGAGTTTTGAACGGGCTGCCCAGGAGTGCCTGTAACGCCTGACGGTTGACGCTTTTGAAGATGCTCCTTTGGTTGGCCGCAACCAACCAATTCCTTTGCCCCGCACCATGCGGGGCTTTTTTTTGCCCGGCGTTTGGCTCAGCCGACGCTACGCTGGAGAGCAGAATAGGTTTTCGGGAGAACAAGGATATGAAGAAGGACAGCAGCGGCGCGGCGACTGAGAATCCCTCTGCGCTGATCGACGCAAGAATCAAGGAACTGAACGACTGGCGCGGCCAGAAGCTGGCCGAGATACGGGCGATCATTCATGAAGCGGACCCGGAAGTCGTCGAGGAGTGGAAGTGGCGCGGTGTTCCGGTCTGGTCACACAACGGCATCATCTGCACCGGGGAAACCTACAAGGCGGTGGTGAAAATGACTTTCGCCAAAGGCGCGGCGCTGGAGGATCCGTCAGGATTGTTCAACGCAAGTCTGGAGGGCAACACCCGGCGGGCGATTGATGTTCACGAAGGCGACACGATCGATGCCAAGGCTCTGAAAGCACTGGTGCGTTCGGCGATTACGTTGAATTCAAAGAAGTGATTTGCCGTTGAGGCAGAGGTGAAGCGGAGGAGGGTGAAACGAGGAAAAAATGGCAGGGGCGGCTGGATTCGAACCAACGCATGGCAGGATCAAAACCTGCTGCCTTACCGCTTGGCGACGCCCCTGTAGCTATTGGTTTCAGTCCCGGGAGGACCTCTGCAACAGTGGGCGGCACTTTACCAGCGCTCTTGCGATCTGTGAACCCCTGAAGCCAATAAATTTCATGGAAAACAGCTACTTATTTCCCGGACGGTATCGCCGGTCAGGTTTTTCGGGCTTTTCAGCGATGGCCCTGAATACTGGCGCGAACGCTGTAGCCCGAAAACCTGGCAAAGACCTGCCTCGACAAACCGATCAGTTGCCGTCTGCAACCTTGCGTTCGATTTCGTCGACCTTGCGTTGTAACTCCTCAGCGTCCTGCTCCTTGGTGCGGGTCGACGAGGGCGTGATGACCTCATCCACGCCGCGGGTGTCGTCGTCCGGATCCTCAAGATCGCGTTTCACCACATTGACCGGTTTGCCGGACGTATCAGTGGGTGGAGCTTTGCTGTCGTTGTTCATAGCGCTGACCTCCGTTGGCTTAAACGTTGGATGCAGCGCTTTGGCGCGAGTTCGAGATTTTTCGCGGTGAGCGGGCAAACGGCAGCCGTCACCGTCTCAGCTCAACGAACCCGGCACTCCCGCCAGCAAACCGGTCAGCGTCTTCATGATAGCCTGCTGCCGGGCCCGGTCGGTCAGGTGCCGGGCCTCGGCGGCGGCGACGTCGGCGTGGCAGTGCGGGCAAATCGATTCGTGCGGCTGGATGTATTGCAGGCAGTCGCGGCACAGGGCCAGTTGCGTCGGCAGGCGTCCTTCCTCGGGGGAGGACTGGCCCTGATTGATCCAGGCCAGTTTAATCACTTGGCCGCTGTCGCTGACGCTGCTGACTTTTTCGCCGGTGTCGATGCATTCGGTGATCAGGTCAAAACGTCCGACGGCAAACGAGCGTTGGGCGGCATCTTCGACTTTGACGATGCGCTCGCGCAGACCCTGTTTTTGCAATTCCAGGGTTCGGTAATGGCAGTAAGGATTGTTGCCGGGTTTGCCCAGCAGCGAATGCGACGTCCAGGTGCAGCCGCCCCGGCAGACGTCGTTGTAATAGCAGCTTCGGCAGTAGCCCCACAGGTCATCGACCGAGCGCAGGCGGCCGAAGTGCATGCCTTCGCTGTAATGCCAGATGTCGTGCAGGCTCATGCTGCGTACGTTGCCGCCGGAAAATCCGACGGTCGCCAGTGACGGGCAGCCTTTCACTGTGCCGTCTGCCTCCAGCGCCAGTACGGTCTGGCCGGCTGCGCAGCCGCTCCAGTGCACGCGCTCGTCACCGAAGCCGCGCCACAGATGTTCGTAAGGGCCGTAATAACCGATGTTGTTGCCGACGTTCATCAGCAGGCCGCGATCCAGTCCTTCGCGATACAACCGGGCGAGCAGCGGCATCACTTCCAGCAGCTTGTAAGGCTGGAGCAACAACTCAGGATGGTCGACGGCGTTGCCCATGGCCACCGTGATCTGGATCTGCCAATGGGTGGCGCCGAGCTCGATGATGGTGTCCATCAGCTCCGGCAGGTCCGGCAACGTGGCCGCGCCGATCTGGGTGTTGACGCTCACCGCCAGCCCCGACGCCTTGGCCCGGCGCAGGGTGTCGACGGCCTTGTCGAACGAGCCGGGCACGTTGCGCACCTTGTCGTGCAGCGGCGCGAGTCCGTCCAGGGAAATGCCGACCCCGTTGAGCCCGGCATCGACCGCTGCCTGCATCTTCGCCGGGGTCAGATTGCGCCCGCCGGTCTGGATCGCGCAGTACATGCCGTGGTCGTGGATGGCGCGGATCAGTTGCGTCCAGTCTTTGCGCAAATAGGCTTCGCCGCCGATCAGGGTGATCTCGCGGGTGCCGAGGGCGGCGAGGGAATCGATCACGTCGAGGCATTCGCGGGTGTTGAGTTCATCGGGGCGCCGATGCCCCGCGCGGGAGCCGCAATGCAGACACTTGAGGTCGCAGGCGAGGGTGATTTCCCAGACCACGTGCACCGGCACGTAGCGTTTGAGATCGGTGTCGCTGAGGTAGCGGGCAGGGCGGTTGTCTGTCATGGGAGATCCTTGCGCACGGGCCTGTGCGCGGCACGAGTGGACTGACCTCGAGTGGCTGGAAGACCGGGCGCGGTCACCCATGACCGCGCCCGGGCCGTACCGCTTAGCGCGCTTCCAGTCGCGCGATTTCCGCATTCAGCTGCGCAAGGGCACTGCGCAAGGCGTCCTCGTGGGCCAGCTGTTGTTCGCCCTGCTGCACGGCGACTTTCAGCTGCGCCAGATCACCGCTGGCCTGAGCCGTTTGCACGGCTACCGCATACAGCGGATGGACGTGGTGCTCGGGCGGCAGTGGCTCGACGCTCGGTGCCTGATGCACGGCGACGTGCCGCACGTCCTGCCACTGGCCGCCTTCGTTGTAGCGGTAATCGACAAAACCGCTGGTCCAGTCGCCCAGAATGCCCTTGAGGTGGAAAGTCTGGGCAATCTGACTCAGCGGGCCGCTCGGGTTACCGTCGAGGGTGAGAATGATGTAGGTCTCGGTGGATGGCGTGAGCCTGGCCTCGGAATAATCGCCCCAGACCCGGGCATGGAAATTCACCGGTGGCCAGGTGCTTTGAAACACGCTCGCGGTTCCGCTGACTTTTTTGCGGACGGTATCGACCACGATATCGAGGGTCAGAACCGGTGCGCCCAGCAGTGAATTGCTGGCGATGAGGCGGGTGTGAAAAAGTCCGATCGACATGATGCTGCTCCCTTGTGAAAGTTATGGTTCCAATTGCCGATCAGCGACTTTGTACGCGGCTGATTTCTTTGTTGGCGTCGTCCACGGCTTTGCGCAGCAGCGGCAGTTGCTCCAGCTGCTGTCTGGCCTGTGCGGACAGGCTCTTCATCTGGGCCAGATCACCGCTGGCGATTGCACCCTGAATCGGCGCGGCATACAGCGGCAGAACCGGTTTGTGCGGCTCGATCACCGGACCGGGATTGAAAGACTGGAGGACGTTCGAAGGCACCTCCACCAGATGCGCCGGCACGTTGTTCAGTTCGTGCCAGCGCTGGCCGTCGAAGTACTCATAGTTGGCCACGCCTTCGCGCCAGTCGGTGCCGACCACCAGATGGATCTTGAAGTTGATGATCGAGTTGGAGCCGGGACCGCCATGGTTGCCCTGGGCGGTGATCAGGATCTTGCTGACGCCGGGCTTCATCACCGTCATGTAGGTGTATTCGCCCCAGACGTCCGAGTCGATGTCGAGCGGCGGATTGGTCGCCTGAGTCACGGCGGCGTTGCCGGTGACATGCTGCTGTGGCGTGGACACCAGCAGGTTCAGCGCAAGACTCTGCGCCCCTGGCTGGCCCGTACCGATCCGGTAGCTCACCGGGAACAAGCCGACATTTTGCTGAGTTGCTGACATGTTGATTGCCTCCATTGCAATGTGGGAAATGGCCTTAAGGTTTTTCCAGTCGAGAAACTTCTTTGGCCAGTTTTTCGTACGCGGTTTGTAGCTCCTTCGCTTCCGGCTTCGTTGAATCGCGCTGCTTCAACAAAGTCTTCATCTGCTGCAGATCGCCGCCGGTGATCGCGCTCTGGATGGCGACGCCATAGGGCGGGATGTTGTGGTTTGAACCGGTCATATCGAGGCCTTCCTTGTGGGTGTGTGCCGCTCGACCCCTTGCGCAGAAGGGGCGCCTTTCCAGACAGGCAGGCGAACGACATCGGCCAGAATTACCGGCAACCGGGATTCTCGGCGACGTGACAGCCTGATCCGTCGGGATCTGATCAATCCGCAAACAGGGTTCGCGCAGGGGCGACGCCGCAGCGCCGGCTCACGCGCAAGCGTCGTCAGCCAAAACCGTCGGGCCTGGCCTCGGGCGTCAATGAAGGGGGTTGCCGCTGGGGCAAACGGGGAAATCTCGCCTGTACGTTGGTCATCTTTCTGTCCTTGATAGAAAGCAACGAAACACAGGGATAGGTCGTTCACTCTTCAAGAGTGCAATACCCGCGCAAGCACAAAAACCATCCCTGATTTTTCTTCCAGTGCCGCTGATGGCGCTCGTCGAGCGACGTTTGCCAAGTGGCCAGCATTTTGCCAGCCACGCAACCCTAGACCCGTTTGTGCAGGGCTGCCAGAAAAAGCGCCGAACGGTCATGTCGGTCCAATGCAGGGATTTTGGCGCACGCACAACCGACCTTTCGGCAGCGTTTTTAAGCGATTGAATCGAGATCGCCATGGGCGCTGAGGAACGTTCGAAAATGAAAAATGTACGCCGATGTACATTACGTGTACGCCCCGTGTAAAGTCCGGTCACAGTCTCAAAGACAGGTGCATTGCAATGACGCAGGCAGGACGGACAAAAAACAAGGCTCAGGATTCAGGATGGCGCGGTTCTGTGGACGTCTGGCTGGACGCCGCGTATGAGGCTTTGAAGGAATCCGGGGTCGATGCGGTCAGGGTGATGCCGCTGGCCAAGCGCCTGAACCTGTCGCGCACCAGCTTCTACTGGTTCTACGAAGATCGCGAGCAACTGCTCGCGGCGCTGCTGGCCCGCTGGCGGGACAAGAACACCGGTGGGCTGGTGGGGCAGTGCGAGCGTTATGCCGAAAGCGTGTCCGAGGCGATCCTCAATGTTTTCGAATGCTGGCTGAACCCCGCGTTGTTCGATTCGCAGTTTGAATTCGCCGTGCGCAGTTGGGCATTGCAATCGGATGAAGTCGCCGGGCAAATCGCGCTCGCCGACGATGCGCGGATCAATGCGCTGGCCGCTATGTTTCGCCGTTTCGGTTACGAGCCGGGGGCGGCCGATGCCCGCGCCCGGACGATCTATCTCACGCAGATCGGCTACATCTCGATGAAAACCACCGAAGACGTGATCGTGCGGTTCCGGCGAATCCCGCAGTACGTCACCGTGTTCACCGGAAAGTCACCCAAGCGGCGCGAGCTGGACCGGTTTTTCGGTCAGTTCGGTTATGCCGAGACGGAGCCGGGGGTGTTTGTTCCACTGGTGGAAACCTTCGAAGAGGCGCTGCCCGATGACCAATAGAACGCTGGGGATCATCGGCGGCACGGGCTGGCTGGGAAAGGCGATTGCCGAATCGTTGCTGGACCTGGGGTTCATCAGTCGGAGTGATCTGCTGATCTCGAACCGCTCGGGCAGTGCTGATGTTGCGCCGGGAGTGCGCGTGTTGAGGGACAACCAGTCGCTGGTCGACAGCAGCGATATCGTCGTGCTTTCGGTGCGGCCTGAGCAGTTCCGTGAATTACAGATTGATGCCCAAGGCAAAACGCTGGTTTCCCTGATGGCCGGCATTTCATCGTCCACCCTTAGTGCCGCGACAGGGGCGCGAGTGGTGGTGCGGGCCATGCCGAACGCTGCGGTGGAGATCCGCCAATCCTATACGCCGTGGTTCGTGGCCGGCCCCATGACCGATGAAGAGCGCGACTGGCTGCAGCGATTGTTCGAGTGTGTGGGCTCGGCGGACGAGATGCCCGATGAAGACTGCGTCGATTATCTGAGCGCGTTGTCCGGCACCGGGCCGGCGTTTCCGGCGCTGTTGTGCGCTGCGCTCGCCAGTCAGGCCGAAGCGGCCGGCATTCCCGCGCGGATTGCGCAGCGGGCGGCACGGGCGGTGGTGGTGGGCGGCGGTCAACTGCTGGCGGGGCGGGAACCGCAAGCTCTGCTGGATGCCTTGATGGCTTATCGCGGGGTCACGGCGGCTGCGTTGCAGTCGATGGCCGGGCAGAACTTCGAAGACATCGTGGGGCGGGCCGTACAGGCCGGCGCCCAGGTTGCCCGGCGCGGCCTGTAGTGGGCAGATTCAGCGACTTCCCTCACGACACAGAAGGGAAGGCCACGTTCAGAGGTCTTTCATCAGCCGTAACGCATCGTAAATGGCCGCATGGGTGTTGCGTGCGGCCACGGCGTCACCAATCCTGAACAGCTGAAAACGTCCCTGCGGGTCGGTGACGATGTCCTGCGTCTTGCCGGCAATCAGGTTGTGTTGTTCCACCGCGCCGCCATTGCTCGAATGCCCGCGCAGGTCGAAATACAGGTCATCCAGCGGAATCGTGCCGTGATTGACCACCACCTGATCCACCACCCGCTGCTTGTGCACCGTTCCGTAATCACTGCCGAGTGTTGCAACCAGTCGCCCGTCGCGGCGCTCGACCGAATCGACGCGATAGGTGACGGTAAAGGTGACATCCAGATCCTGCAGGCTGCGCATGTAGGGCACCAGATTCATCGCCATGACTTCCGGAGCAAAACTGCGGTCGGGGGTGACGATTTCGACACTCGCGCCGCTGGCGGCGATGACCTCGGCAGCCTGTAGCGCAGCGTGGTCGCCGGCATCGTCATAGATCAAGACATGCCGGCCTGGTTTGATGTCACCGGCAATGATGTCCCAGGTTGAAACCACCAGGTCGTTGCCTGCACTGAGCACGTCCGTGTGGGGCAGGCCGCCGGTGGCGACAATCACCACATCCGGTTCATGCTGCAGCACCGTGTCGGTTTCGGCCCAGGTGTTGAAATGAAACTTCACGCCCAGACGCTCGCACTGCGCCATGCGCCAGTCGATGATGCTGATCATCTCGCGCCGACGTTCGCTGAGGGCGGTCAGGCGGATCTGCCCGCCGGGGCGATCCGCCGCTTCCAGCACGGTAACGTCATGACCACGCTCGCCCGCTACCCGTGCTGCCTCAAGTCCCGCAGGACCGGTGCCGATCACCAGCACTTTGCGTTTGCGTGCTGCCTTGGGAATGTCGTGGGGCATGGTGGTTTCCCGGCCGGTCGCCGGATTGTGGATGCAGTAAGCGGCGCCACCCTGGTAGATGCGGTCCAGACAATAGTTGGCGCCGACGCAGGGACGGATATCTTCCTCACGTTTTTCGATGATCTTGCGCACGATATGCGGATCGGTCATGTGCGCCCGGGTCATGCCGACCATATCAACCTTGCCTGAGGCGATGGCATGGCGAGCAGTGGCGACGTCAGGGATTTTGGCCGCATGGAAGGTCGGGAATCCGGTGGCCGCACGGATTTCTCCGGCGAAATCCAGATGCGGCGAATTGCGCATGCCCTGGATCGGAATGACATCGGTCAGACCCGCATCGGTGTCGATGTGGCCGCGTACGACATTGAGGAAATCCACCAGTCCGCTGTCTTTCAGCAGGTGGGAAATCTGCAAGCCTTCGCTGGCATCGAAGCCACCTGGCAAGCCTTCATCGCCGGTGTAGCGCACGCCCAGCAGGAAGTCCTCGCCGACCCGCTGGCGGATCCCGCGCAGAATGTCGAAGGTGAAGCGCATGCGGTTTTCCAGCGAGCCGCCGTACGGCCCGTCGAGTTCGTTGGTCAGCGGTGACCAGAACTGGTCCATCAGATGCCCGTAGGCTTGCAGCTCCAGACCGTCCATGCCGGCGGCGTGCATCCGCTCGGCGGCGTCCACATAGTCTTTGATGATGCGCTGGATATCCCAGTCTTCCATTTTCTTCGGGAAGGAGCGGTGCGCCGCTTCGCGATGGTGCGACGGCGAGACCACCGGCAACCAGTCGGCCTTGTCCCAGCGGGTGCGGCGACCCAGATGCGTCAACTGAATCATCACCGCCGCGCCATGCTCGTGGCATTCGTCGGTCAGGTCCTTCAGCCACTTCACCACTTCATCCTGGTAGGCGAGGACGTTGTTGAACACCGGCGGGCTGTCTCTGGAAACTGCGGCCGAACCGGCCGTCATGGTCAGCGCGACACCGGCTTTGGCGCGTTCGACGTGGTAGGCGCGATACAAATCCTTGGGCATGCCGTCAACCGGGTAGGCCGGTTCGTGAGCGGTGGTCATGATCCGGTTTCTGAGCGTCAGGTTCTTGATTTTGTAAGGCTGCAACAGGGGATCGCTGGACATGGTGGTGCGCTCCGGGGTGGGCTTCATCAGGCTCGGCGACTTGAAATTAGGTCAACTGTACAGGCGTGTCAATCATCGCTGACACAGGTGTACATTTTTCTTGCGCGGTGCTTCGCCCAGGCATAGGATTGCGCCAGACGCCTCAACCGCAAGGCCGTCCAGATTGAGACATACCTGCCGATCCCACCTCCCCAGGAAGACGCTTGATGAACGCTCATTCGCCTTATCGAAATACGCTTTTCGCCCTGATTCTGGCCACGCTCGCTGCACAGGCCCAAGGCGCCGAACCTGCACCCGTGCGCATTGGCTGGGTCAACTGGTCGGACACCGAAATCACCGTCAAACTCGCCAGCGCCGCGCTCCAGGATCACCTCAAACAACCGGTGAAACTGGTGATGGCCGATATCGGCATTCAGTTCCAGGCCCTGGCCAACGGCAACATCGACCTGATCCCGATGGTCTGGCTGCCGAGTACCCACAAGGCGTTCTACGACAAATACAAGGATCGCCTCGAAGACCTCGGCGTGCTGTACGAAGGGCGGATCGGCATGGCCGTCCCGACATCGGTGCCGATCAGTGAAGTGGCCAGTGTCGAGGATCTGAACAAGCCGCAAGTGAAGGAAAAACTCGAAGGCAAGATCCTCACCTCGGAGGTGGGCAACGGCCAGTACAAGCTCACGGTCAAGGCGATCGAGGAATACAAGCTTGATGGCTACAAACTGGTGGCGTCTTCGGAAAGCGGCATGCTCAATGAACTGGATCGCAACCTGAAACGGGACAAATGGTCACTGGTCAATGCCTGGAGCCCGCACTGGATGTTCTCCAAATGGTCGTTGCGCTATCTGGATGATCCGAAGCAGATTTTCGGTGGCGCCGAGCAGATCCATGCGATGGCGCGCAAGGGCTTCAGTCAGGAATACCCGCAGGTCGCGTACTTCTTTGCCCACTACTCGATCCCGCAGGCAGATCTGGAAAGCTTGATGATGCAGGCTCGCCAGACCTCATCGGACCAGGCGGTCGCGGCCTATTACGCGGCCAACAAATCGCGGTTCGAGGCGATGTTCGAACCGGGCACGCAAACCGCCAGCAATCGACAACCCTGATCGCGGCGCCGGGGTTCCGACAAGCGCCAGACCCCGGCATTCACCCAGCGTTCAGGCGACCAAACCCAGCAACAGCGTCGCCAGAATCACCGTCGAGGCGCCACCGATCCGGGTGGAAATCTGTGCAAAGGGCATCAGCGACATCCGGTTCGAGGCCGACAGGATCGCGACGTCGCCGGTGCCGCCCAGGCCGCTGTGGCAGCAGGTCACGATGGCCGATTCGATGGGGTACATCTTCATCAGGTTGCCAATGAAAAAACCGGCGACGGTCATCGACACCACCACGCTGAGGCACACCAGCACATAGCCGATCGAAAACACCTTCACCACGCTGTCGAGCGGCACGTACAGCATGCCCAGGCCAATCATGACCGGCCAGATGAAGGCGGCGGAAACCAGTTTGTAGAAAGACTGCGCGCCTTTTTCCAGTTTCTCCGGCAACACGCGCACGTATTTGAACAGCACCGCCGCGAGAATCATCATCACCGGCCCCGGAATCCCGACGACCTTTTCCAGCAAGCCGCCGAGGACGAAGAAGGTGCAGATGACCAGCACCCCCGCGCCCATGACCCGCAGGTCGATGCTGGTGCCGGTTTCTTCCTTGACCTTGAATTTGTCGTTCTCGGCCCGGGCCCGGATGAGTGCACCTTCACCGTTGATGGCCGGGCGTTTCAGCGCCAGCCGTGCCAGGTAACCAGCGCAGATGATCGCTGCAATGTTGCCGACCACGGCCGCCGGGACCAGCTGCGCGACGTAGATATCCGGCGTGCCGCCGAGGATCGCCGAATAGGCCAGGGACAGCGGCAGGATGCCTTCGCCGATGCCACCACCGATGATCGGCACGATGATGAAAAAGAACGTGTGATAGACACTGTAACCGGCGAGCTTGCCGACGATCAGTCCGCTCGCGACGGCTGCCAGAGTACCGGCCAGCAAAGGAATGAACATGCGGATCATGCCCTGGACCAGAATGAACCGGCTCATGCCCAGGATGCTGCCGACCACTAGGCTGGCGATCACGAAGTACAGGAAGTTGGCTTCCTTCATCAGCATTTTGGTCGCGTCGATCGTTGGCGCGCCGAAGAAGCCATAGAACACCAGCACCGACGGCAACATCAGGCACAGAATGGCGCCGCCACCGATTTCCCTGAGGATCGGCAGACGCGAACCCATCTGGCCGAAGAACACGCCCATGGTCATGATCACGGCCAGTCCGCCGATCATGTTCTTCGGCAGAAAGCCTAGGTGGGCCGACAGAAACACGATCACCGCTATGCCGAGAAAGATCGGCAGCGGGATCACGCCGATCTCGTAGGTGCGCAGGCGCTGGATGAAGCCGCCGGCGCGAGGGCCGTCGACGTTCAGGGATTGCTCAAGGGAGTCGCTCATGACGCATGTCCTCATGTTTGTTTTTATCGAGGATGGACGGGAAACCACGGTGCACCGGGCTCGGGTGGCGAGGCGGTGATTCGATGGTATCCTTCGCAAAATGCGTGATAAACAGCGGAAGTATGCGGCCTATGAACACGAATCGTGACCAATTTCCCTTGCCCGAAGACCTCAAGGTTTTCCTCACCGTCATCCGCAAGAACAGCTTTGCCAGCGCCGCCGACGAGTTAGGCTTCTCACCGGCCTACGTCAGCAAGCGCATCTCGGTGCTGGAAACCACGCTGGCGACCAAGCTGTTGCACCGCACCACCCGGCGCATTGCGCTGACCGATGACGGTGAGCGGGTGCGGATCTGGGCGGAGAGGCTACTGGGGGATTTCGATCAGTTCCTCGGCGAGATTTCCCAGGCCCGGCACCAGCCGGCTGGGTCGCTGCACATTTGCAGCAGCTTCGGTTTCGGCCGCAATCATGTGGCGCCGGCGATCAGTCAGTTGTCCCGGGCGTGCCCGAAACTCGATATCCGGCTGGACGTGTTCGACCGGGTGGTCGATCTGGTGGGCGAGGGCTTCGATCTGGAAATCCTCGTCGGCGATGACCTGCCGGGTCAGCATCTGGCGCGCAAACTGGTGAGCAACCGGCGCGTGCTGTGCGCCACCCCGGAATACCTCGAACGCCGGGGCACGCCACAGTCCCTCGAAGACCTGAAAGATCACGATTGTCTGGTGCTCAAGGAGCGCAACAACGCATTCGGTATCTGGACCCTGAGCAAGGACGGGCAAGAAGAGACGGTGCGCGTCAATGGCCCGCTGTCCTCCAACAGCGGCGAGATCGTGCTGGAGTGGGCCTTGAGCGGTGGCGGGATCCTGTTGCGCTCGATGTGGGACGTCAAACCGATGCTCGAACAGGGCCGGCTGGTGCAGGTGCTGGACGGCTACACCCAGAGTGCCAACGTCTGGGCGGTCTATCCGACCCGGCTCAGCGAGTCGGCGAAATTGCGGGTGTGCGTGGAGTTTCTGGAAGAGTACTTCCGCGATTTGTCCGTGGAATGAAAACGGGCGGTTCAATGAACCGCCCGTTTTTTTTGCCATCAACCCAGCCAGGGATTGTCCGCCAGATGCCGCGCTTCAAAGGCGCGGATCTGCTCGGTGCGTTGCAGCGTGGTGCCGATGGCGTCCAGTCCCAGCAGCAACGACTGTTTACGCAACTGATCGATCTCGAACTCGATCTGCGTGCCGTCTGCCAGCTCAATGGTTTGCTGCGCCAGGTTCACGCTGATCCGCGCGGTTGCCGGAACGCTGATTGCCTCGGCCACACGCCTGAACTGCGCGTCGTCCAGTTGAACCGCGAGCACGCCATTGCGCTGGCAGTTGTCGTAGAAAATCCCGGCGAACGTGGTGCCGATCAAGGCCCGGATACCGACTTGCTTCAAGCCCCACACCGCGTGTTCGCGGCTGGAACCGCAACCGAAGTTGGGGCCGGTCACCAGAAACGCCGCGTCCTGCCAGGCCGGTTGGTTGAGCACGAATTCAGGGTTGGGTTCGCCTGAGGCGAGAAAGCGCAGATCGAAGAACAGCCCGCGATCCAGCCCCTGACGATCGATGCCCTTGAGAAACTGCTTGGGCATGATCACGTCGGTGTCGATGTTGGACGCAAGAAACGGCGCGGCGCTGCCGCTGACGGTGTCGAAAGGTTGCATGGTTCAAGCCTCCAGCGCGACGGTGCGCACGTCAGTCAAATGGCCGGTGATGGCGGCGGCTGCGACCATCGCCGGGCTCATCAGGTGGGTGCGCGCTCCGGCGCCCTGACGGCCTTCGAAGTTGCGATTGGTGCTGGACGCACAGCGATCACCCGGCGCGAGCACGTCGTCGTTCATCGCCAGGCACATCGAGCAACCCGATTGCCGCCATTCGAATCCTGCGTCGAGAAAGATCTGCGCCAGGCCTTCGTCCTCGGCCTGATTGCGCACAAGTGTCGAGCCGGGAACGATCATCGCCCGCACGTGGGCCGCCACACGCTTGCCGCGCACCACGCGAGCGGCGTCGCGCAAATCTTCGATCCGCGCATTGGTGCAGGAGCCGATGAAGGCATGGCTGATCGTCACTTCGCTCAGCGGCATGCCGGGTGTCAGGCCCATGTAGTCGAGGGCGCGCTGCAGACCCTGACGCAGGATCGGATCGGGCTGGGCGGCCGGGTCCGGCACGCGCCCTTTGATCGGCGCGGCCTGATCGGGGCTGGTGCCCCAGGTCACCATCGGCTCCAGCGCGGCGACATCGAGGATGACTTCGTGATCGAACACCGCGCCCTCGTCGCTGTGCAGGGTTTTCCAGCGCTCGACGGCTTGTTCCCAGACCTTGCCCTTGGGCGCACGCGGCTTGAGTTGCAGATAGGCGAACACCTTGTCGTCCGGCGCCATGAACGCACCACGGGCACCGGCCTCGACGGCCATGTTGCAAATGGTCATGCGCGCCTCGACGCTGAGGGCGCTGATGGCCGGGCCGGTGAATTCGATGGCGTAGCCGGTGGCGCCGGACGCACCGATCTTTTCGATCAGCGCCATGATGATGTCCTTGGACGTGACGCCTGCGCCGAGCTCACCGTTGACCGTCACCCGCAGGGTTTTCAGGCGTTTGTAGACCAGAGTCTGGGTTGCCAGCAGATGCTCGATTTCCGAAGTGCCGATGCCGAAACCGAACGCTCCTAGTGCGCCGTAAGTGGTGGTGTGGCTATCACCGGCCGCCACCACCATGCCCGGCAAAATGAAACCCTGCTCCGGCGCCACGACGTGTTCGATGCCCTGACGTTTGTCCAGCACATCGAACAGTTCGATGCCGAAGTCGCGGCAGTTTTCTTCGAAGTACGACACCTGCCGCGCGCCCCCGGCGTCAGGCATGGTCGCGATGCGCTTCGGTGCGGTGGGGTTCACATGATCGACCACCGCCAGCGTCGCTGCGGGCCGCCACACCGTACGCCCGGCATCGCGCAGGCCGCTGAAGGCTTGCGGGCTGGTGTATTCGTTGGCGACCTGGCGGTCGATGTAAAGCAGCACGTGGCCCTGATCGTCGAGGGTGCAGACGGTGTGACTGTCGATGTGCTTCTGGTACAGCGTTCTCGGGCTGGGCATGGCTTGCGCTCTTTTCGGTCCGGGGCAAAAACAACATGAGGACAGAATATTGATCGCAGAAATGGCATCAAGAGCGCTTTGGTGAAGGTATAGGACACGAAATGTAAATAGTCATCGATTCAGTGGCGCTTGAAATCACGGCGCTGATGAGTGAACACCGTTATCGGGATCTCCTTCAGCCAGCATCAGTGAAAGTATCTCTCGCGCGTTTGAGTCTGGCACTAAACCACGGGTTTCACCCGCCAGAACGACGACACCACCCTCGTTGGTCAGAGTAACGACTGCTGTCCCGCGTCCTTTGCTATCCAGTTCAGTGATCAGCCATTCGCACGTCACCGTGTCCCCCGGATAAACCGGACGTTTGAATTCGAATGTCGTCGACGCGGCCAGCCAACCGATCTGTCCGCCGATTTCAGTGACCAGACTGGCCGTCAGCAATCCGTGCGAAACGGGTGCCTTGAAGTGGCGTGCCTCAGAGAAACGCTGGTCGAAATGCACAGGATTGTAATCGCGGGAAACCTGCGCAAAACGCTGGAGGTCTTCAGCTGAAAAGCAGCGGGAGAGGGTGAAGCGGTCGCCGATTTTCAGGCCTTCGGCCGCGCGTTGTCTGAAGCTTTTCATCGATGGTTTTTCTCCTGCGCATTCTCTAAGGGGAATGAATGCTCGGGCCCCGGAAACCTCGACAGTTGCACGTCGTCAATGAAGTTGCGAGCTGCCCCGAGCAATACGCCACGAACGTCGGCGTATTGTTTGACGAATCGGGGCTGATGCCCGGTTCGCAACCCCGCCATGTCCTGCCAGACCAACACTTGTGCATCGCAGCCCGCGCCGGCGCCGATGCCAACGGTGGGGATGGAAACGGCGGCGCTGATTTGCGTCGCGACTTCGTCAGACACCATTTCGATCAATAAAGCAAAGGCCCCCGCTGTTTCGAAGGCAGGGGCGCTCTCGATCAGCCGTTGGGGGCGAGCGCCAGGTTTCAGTTCGGGAGCTGTTCAGCCAACAGAATCGCGGCGATCAGCATCATGATTGCGCCTGACAGGCGACTGACGAATCGCGCCGCCACCGGCCGTGCCTGTAAAACAGAACGCGAGCCGAACCCCACCAACAGATAAATCACCCCGCAACTAAACGCGTGTAAAAGCCCCAACGCGATGATCTGCATCGGCACCGGCCATGCCGCGGTCGGGTCGGTGAATTGCGGCAGCAGTGCCAGGAACAACAGAAAAACCTTGGGGTTGAGGCCGCTGACGCAGGCACCCTTGATCGTCCAGCGCGACCAGGATCCGGACGCTTGGCTCTCTGCCGCTTCGGGCGTGGAGGGGTTTCGCAACATGTTGATGCCCAGCCACAGCAGATAAAGGCTGCCGCCAATCGTCAGCACCGAAAGGGCGAGGGGATTGCTCGCCACCAGACCGCCGACGCCGGCCGCAACCACCAGCGTTGCGAGCAAGTGACCGATCAGCAAACCGGCCACGGCGGGCACCACCACCCGACCGAACAGCCCTGCCGAGATGGCATAGGCCCAATCCGCTCCGGGGGTGATGACGAACAGAAAAGAAACCGCCCAGAAGGCGACAAAAACACTCAGGGACATTTTGATCTCGCAAACAATCGGCTCAAGGCATGCAACGTTCACGAAAAAGAATAGAGATATCGGGCTAGAATCTTTTCTCAAATATTCCAGTCCATAGGGCCTAAAGTGGGAGAAAAATGCTGATGGACAGGATTGACCAGAAGATTCTTGCCGAGCTGCAAGCCGACGGTCGTCTTTCGATCACCGAGCTGGCCGATCGCGTCGGCCTCAGCCTGTCTCCCTGCCATCGTCGGGTTCGGGCGCTCGAAGAGAGCGGGGTGATCGTCGGCTATCGCGCGCAACTGGCCCCGGCAGCGCTGGGGCTGAATTTTTCGGCGATGGTGTTTGTGACGCTGCGCGAGGGCAATCGCCAGGCGGTGGAGGCTTTCGAGGAGTCGGTGACGCAGATCCCACAGGTCGTTGAGGCGCAGCGACTGTTCGGTGAACCCGATTATCTGCTGCACGTCGTTGCGCGGGATCTGCCGGCGTTTCAGCAGCTTTACGACGAGCGCCTGTCCAGCCTGCCCAACGTCCAGCGACTGACGTCCACGCTGGTGATGAAACGGGTGATTCAGGATCGTTCGCTGCCGCTTTGAATGGCAGCGACCGGTTACGCGGTGGCGTCAAAAGCCTCGTGGTAGCTGACGACACCAACCGGCAACTCACCTTCGAACGCCAACGCCTGAAAGTACTCCGCCGGAATCCCCGGCAGCTCCAGACCGGCATGGGTCTTGAAGCCGAAGCGGCCGTAGTAGCCCGGATCGCCAAGCACCACGCAGCCAACCCCGCCAATGCGCTGCAATTGCGCCAGCGAGGCTTTCATCAGCGCCGAGCCGATGCCTTGCTGCTGGCGGGTCGGGCACACGGAGATCGGGCCGAGGCCATACCAGCCCTGAGCCCCGGAGGAAATCGTCACGGGGGAAATGGCGACATGGCCGACCACCGTGTCGTTTTCTACCGCCACCAGCGAAACGCTGAGCTGGCCGGCGCGGCGCAGGGCGTTGACGATGAAATGTTCGGTGTGGCTGGAGTGTTCTTCGTGCTGGAACGCGGCCTCGGTGATTCGGGCGATGGCGTCGATGTCTTCGGGGCGTTCGTTGCGGATTGTGATGTTTGTGTTCATGCGTTCTCGGGTATCGCGGTCGATCAGGGTTCGAAGGGTTTCGAACAGCGGATCGGCATTGGTGTATTGCTTGCCGTAGGCCAGGTTGAAGCCATAGTCGAAGTCGGGCGGATTCTTCCCTTGAGTGTGTTGTAAAAGGGTTTCCAGCTTGTCGAGGGCCTTCACGGCCTTGGCTTCGGGGGAACTGGCGTTTTCGTAGTCGTCCCAGAGCGCGAGAATTTCGTCTCGCAGCGCGTCGTCCAGAGAGCGGATGAGCAGCAGTAAGTCATTGCGCTCCTGTTCGCCCTTGTCGGGTAACCCGGCTTGATCGACAGCTGGAATGTCACCGTTGATGGCTTCGCCGAGGTCGTGAATGACGCACATTTTCAGGACTTTCAGCACGTCAAGCCCGGCCAGGTCGTCGGCGAACACGATTGCCATCAGGCACAGGCGCCAGCTGTGTTCGGCGGTACTTTCGCTGCGTCCGGAGGAGGTGTGGGCGCTTCTGAGGACATCCTTGAGCCGTTCCGCTTCGCGCAGGAAGTCGAGGCGTCCCTTGATTTTTTCGAGGTTCATACTGTGGCCGGGATAAAGAGAGCAGGGCTCAAAGCCTAGGCCCGGCCTCGTTCATCGTCCACGCATAAAATATGCGGCGCGCGGCCTACAGGGTTTCCACCAGCCGTGCGGCGGTGCCGTCCGACAGCGCGATCCGCGTCCAGCGGCACAGGCTTTCGCGGATGGGCACGAGGGTTGAGTCATTGTGGCCGGTGACGAATTCCAGTGCCGGCGGCGCCGGGACTTCTCGCCAACCGGTGTCATCCAGCAAGGACTCCTTGTGCTGGATTTGCGCCGTCGCAAAACGCCACAGCGACTGCCCGAGCAGATCGCTCAGCGGACTGCTGAACTGCGCGGCGCGGGTTGGGGAGCAGGCCAGCAGGCGATGGGTCAGGTCGCAGACAAGATGAACCGGGCGCGCGCTGTCCGTAACCAGTCGCGCGAGGGCCTGATCGGCGGCGCTGTCGAGTCGCGCCGCGAGCAGCCGTTCGAGCTGAAGATGCGCGTCCGGGTCCATCGCCTGCACGCCGCTTTCCCAGCGGGAAATCGTCGACTGGGTGACCTTGAACAACTCGGCGGCATGGCTCTGCTTGACGCGGTGCAGCACGCGCCAGCGGCGCAGGGCGATGCCGGGCAGGCTGGGCTTCAACAAGGTGTCGGACATGGCGATGGATCGCAAAAGGAATGCGGGCCGACAGTCTGAAGACTGTCGGCCCGTGCTGCAAATCGACGCGATATCAGGTCATTCCGGCAGTTTGGCGATCACCTTGATCTCGAACTGGAAGCCATACAGCCACGTCACGCCGACTGCGGTAATGGTCGGGTGTGGCGCCTCGCCCCAGAACTCCGGCACCACTTCCCAGATGGTTTCGAAGGTCGATTGCGGATCGACCATGAACACCGTCACGTCCACCACGTCATCGAAACTGGCGCCGGCCGCGCCGAGAATCGCGTTGAGGTTGGTGAAGGCCAGTCGCACCTGTTGCTTTAGATCCGGTTCTGGCGAGCCGTCCTCAAGGCTGCCGACCTGGCCTGAGACAAACAGAAAACCATTGGAGCGAACCGCCGGGGAATAACGATTGCGCTCGTAAAGCGCATGGCGTCCGGGCGGGAAAACCACGTCGCGTTTTGGCTGGGCACGGGTCATGGGGTGTCTCCTTCAATGGGTGAAAACCTGCGATGGAGAAACTCTAGGGGCTTGCCTCGGCGTGATAAACGCGCAACCTTGGCGATCACTGTTTGCAAATCCCGAACAATCGAGCCGCTATCAGAGGTGGGGTATGGACCGTTTTGACGCGATGCAAGCCTTCGCCCGGGTGGTGGAGGCCGGCAGTTTCACCAAGGCCGCCGAGACTTTGCACATGAGCAAGACCACCGTGACCCAACTCGTCCAGCAACTGGAGGCGCGGCTGCGGGTCAAGTTGCTCAATCGCACCACGCGTAAGGTCAACGTCACGGCGGACGGCGCGGCCTATTACGAGCGGGTGATCAAGTTGCTGGCGGACATGGACGACGCCGAAACCAGCCTTCCCGGCGCCGCGGCCCAGCCCAAAGGGCGCTTGCGGGTCGACGTACCGAGCCCCTTGGCCAATCTGATTCTGGTACCGGCGCTGCCCGGGTTTTACGCGCGTTACCCGGAGATCCAGATCGACATGGGCGTCAGCGACCGGATCGTCGACATCATCGATGAAAACGTTGACTGCGTTATCCGTGGCGGGGAGCTGCGCGATCAGTCGCTGATGGCCCGGCGGGTCGCCGATCTGCAACTGGGCGTGTATGCCGCGCCGGGTTACCTGGCCCGCGCCGGCACCCCGATGCATCCCCGTGAGCTGGAAGACAGCCATCACCGGGTGGTCGGTTTTCTCTGGGCGCGCACCGGCAAACCGGTGCCTTACGCCTTGCGCAACGCCAAGGAAAATCTGTTGATCAAGGGCCGGCATGCCCTGGCAGTCGATGATGGCAACGCCTATCTGGCGGCAGGCATCGCCGGTCTGGGTGTGCTCTGGCTGCCGCGCTACATGTCGGCGGAGCATGAGGCCCGGGGTGAGTTGGTGGCGCTGTTCGAGGGCTGGGAACTTGACCCGATGCCGCTGTACGTTGCCTACCCGCCGAACCGGCATATCAGCCGAAAGCTGCGGGTATTTATCGATTGGGTTGTGGAGTTGATGGCCGAGCGTGCCAATGGCCCGAAACTTGCTGCCCGCGTTCCGGGACTGTCAAATAAATAGCGAATAACGGCGATCTCGAAAGTCGGCAGGGCTGGTTGCACCGCTATTCAATCAAGGATCACTCGTAATGAATATGTACATCGATATTGTCGGCGCGTGCAATTTGAGCTGCCCTTCGTGTCCGATGGGTAACTCGGAAAACGCCAACTTCAAGAAAGCCATGCAACTCGACATGTTCAGGAAGATCGTCGAGAAGGCCCGAACCGAAGGGGTCGAATCGATTTTTCTGTACAACTGGACCGAGCCGTTGATCCACCCGCGAATCGGCGAATTTGTCGAAATCATCAACGCGGCCGGTTTGCGCAGCGGTATCAGTTCCAATCTGAACCTGGCGAAAAACATGGAGACGGCGATGCTCGCCAATCCATGGTTCTTCCGTATTTCGCTGTCCGGCTTTTATCAGCACACGTACGAACAAGGGCACGTGGGCGGCGACATTGAAGTCGTCAAGGCCAACATGATCAAACTGCATGAGCTCAAGCAGAAACATGGCTTGACTACGCGGATCGAGGTCTATTACCACCGCTACCTGGACAACATCGAAGAAGAAGAGCTGATGCGCCAGTTCAGCCAGGCTCTGGGCTTCGAGTTCTCGAGCGGCTTTTCAGTGATGATGCCGCTGGAGAAGACGCTGGCGCTGATCGAGCGCGACCCGTCGGTGACCGATACTGATCGCAAGACCCTGCAGCGACTCGCACTGCCGCCCTATGACGACCTGGTCAATCTGGTCCGCCAGTACCCCAAGCAGGCATGCACGCTCAAGGATGACTGGCTGGTGCTGGACTGCAATGGCAATACCGTCCTGTGTTGTTCCATTTTCAATCAGACCGAATATCAGGTCGGCAAATACCTGGACATGCCGCTGGCGCAACTGACCGAACGCAAGTCCACTCAGTCGAACTGCGTCGACATGTGCAATCGCTGCGCGAACAACGGATTGCACATCTACGCTATGTCCCCCAATACGGGATCGCTGAAAAGTCACGCCATCAACCGGATTGTCGACTTCCACCAGCGCTCGATCAACGGCTTGCCGGTCGACAGCGACAGGCTTGGGCGCAATGGCGAAGTCAGTGCCGAGAACTTCGACGAAGCGCAATACCTGCATATGAATCAGGACGTCAAGAACGCGATTTCCACCGGGGCTTTCACCAGCGGTTATCAGCACTACGTACTGTTCGGTCGGCTGGAAGGCCGGCTCGGCGCAGGTCAATACTCAGTCGTCTGAGCCGGCGGTTCGGGTTCTGCCAGTTGAGTTGACAGCCATTGACTGAAGCATCGCGCCATCGGGTCGTTCTCGCTGTCGCGATGCGTCAGCATCGCCCAGTTCGGGCCGCGAATGGTTTGCTCCACCAGTGGCTGCAACAGCCCGTTCTGTTGCGCCTGACGGCTGAGCAACTGACTGACCAGCGCAATCCCCAGACCTGAACACGCCGCGTCCAGCAGCAGGCCCGGATCAGAGAAATTCAATCCCTGATCCTGTTGGCCGACATCGATTCCCGATTCCACCGCCCAATGGCTCCAGTCCATTTCCCGCTCGCCGTGCAGTGTTGTTCGCTGCCCGCTCGGCACGCTCAGCAGGTTCGGATGACACGCCGGGTAAAGCCGATCAGCGTGCAATACCTTGAAGCTGCATTCAGCCTGGGAACTGATGTCGTCGCGCACCGCCAGATCGATGGTTTGTGTCGCCATGTCCGGAACTTCATCGGTGCTGAAAATCCACAGATCCACCTTCGGATGCTGACGGCGGAAATCCCCCAGCCGTGGCAGCAACCAGTGCCGGGCAAACGCCGGCGTGGTGTTGAGCACCAGTTGATTGGGTTTCTGGTATTGCCCCAGCCGACGGATGCCCACTGACAGTTGCTGCAGCATCGCCTGAGTGGTGCTGAGCAGATCGTGGCCGGCGTCGGTCAGGCTGACACTGCGCCCGCTGCGGAAAAACAGCGGTTGCTCCAGATAGGCCTCAAGGCTGCGGATCTGCTGGCTGATGGCCGACTGTGTGAGGCTCAGCTCCTCGGCGGCCTTGTGAAAACTGCCCAGTCTTGCGGCGGCTTCGAAGCCGCGCAACGAGCTGAGGGGTGGCCAGTGTTTCAGCATGATCGATAAGTTCCTCTAATCAGTTTTCCGCTAAATCCATCGTTTGTTTGCCCGTTAGGCCGCCATTAGCATGCACGTCAACGCCGCCAAGGCTGTTTTCATTGAACACAATGGCTTAACTCAAAGGGCTTTTTACCATGCAGCAGAACAAAAACAACAACAGCGGTTGGATGATGCCGGCAGAGTGGGTGACGCACGCGGCGACCTGGATGGTCTGGCCACACAATCAGGCCCTGTGGGAGTCGGGCTGGCGCGTCACTTTGCCGTTGGTGCAGGAAGATTTCGCTCGCGTCGCCAATGCCATCGCCCGGTTCGAACCGGTGAAAATGGTCGTCGATCCATCGGCAATCGCCAGTGCCAAAGCCTTGTGCGGGCCGAACATCGAACTGATTCCGTTGGCGGTCAACGACAGCTGGTGCCGCGACTCCGGCCCGAGTTTCGTCGTTCACCCGGAGCAAGGTCTGGCCGGGGTGAGCTGGCGCTTCAATGCCTGGGGCGGCAAGTCGGCCCATGACCTGGACGAAAGTCTGGCTCGCCGTGTGCTCAATCACCTGGGCGGCGAGTGCTTCGGCACGGTGCTGAGCAACGAGGGCGGCGCGATCCACGTGGACGGCGAGGGCACGTTGATCACCACCGAATCGGTGCTGCTCAACCCCAACCGCAACCCCGGCGTGAGCAAGGCCGAGATGGAAGAAATCTTCAGTCGCCTGCTCGGCGTGAAGAAAACCATCTGGCTGCCGGGCGATCCGGATTACGTCACCGGCGACATGACCGACGGCCACGTCGATGGTGTCTGCGCCTTTGCCCGTCCCGGTGTGTTGCTGGTGGACGCGACTCACGATCGCAGCTCGGTGTATGCCGAAGTCGTGCGGGAAAACCGTCGCGCACTGGAACTGGCCACCGACGCTCAGGGGCGCAAGTTCGAGCTGATCGAGCTGTACGAAGCCACCGATGCGGTGGACACCGAAGCCGAAGTGTTCTGCGCCTCGTACACCAATTTCTACATCGCCAACGGTGCGATCATCATGCCGGCGTACGGCATCGAGGCCGACCATGTGGCGGCAGAAACCCTGGCCAAAGCGTTCCCGGGCCGCGAAGTGGTGCCGGTGCAGATCAATCATCTGGCCCATGGCGGCGGCGGCGTGCATTGCATCACCCAGCAACAGCCAGCCTGGCCGGTGGAGGGTTGACCGATGACGCTGCTCAAAGTCGCCACCACCCAGATGCCGTGCACCTGGGATCTGAAAAGCAACCTCGACCGCGCCGAGCAGTTGGTGCGTGAAGCGGCCGCGCAGGGCGCGCAAGTGATCCTGTTGCAGGAGCTGTTCGCCACGCCATATTTCTGCATCGAACAGAGCCATCAGCACATGGCGCTGGCCGAGGAGTACCGCGACAGTCAGGTGCTGTCGCGTTTCGCCGCGCTGGCCCGTGAACTGGGCGTGGTGCTGCCGTTGAGCTGGTACGAGAAGGCTGGCAACGCCTACTTCAATTCCCTGAGCGTGGCCGATGCCGACGGGCGCCTGTTGGGCGTGTACCGCAAGACCCACATCCCCAACGCCATCGGCTATCAGGAGAAGGAGTATTTCAGCCCCGGCGACACCGGTTTCAAGGTCTGGGACACCGCGTTCGGCCGCCTCGGCGTGGGCATCTGCTGGGATCAGTGGTTCCCCGAAACTGCGCGTTGCCTCGCCTTGATGGGCGCTGAAGTGCTGCTGTTCCCGACCGCCATCGGCTCGGAACCGGGCTGCGCGGATCTGGATTCGCGGGACCACTGGCAGATGACCATGCGCGGCCACGCCGCTGCGAATCTGCTGCCGGTGATCGCTTCCAACCGGGTTGGCCGCGAAACGGCGGGCACCGATGCGACGCTGCAAATGAATTTCTACGGCTCGTCGTTCATCTGCAACCACAAGGGAAAAATGCTCGCCGAAGCCGACCGTGCCAGCACCGGTGTGCTGGTGCAAAGCCTGGATCTGGCAGCCATGCGTGAAGATCGCTTGAGCTGGGGCATCTACCGCGACCGTCGCCCGGAAATGTACGGCGCCTTGTTGAGCCAGGACGGCCGTCAACTTCACGCTCGCTGGAATCCTCAAGGAGTCTGATATGCCTGTCTCACACAAGTGGTTGCTGGGCGCTCTGGGCCTGGCGCTGGCCGGTTTGATGCCAGTCGTGCACGCCGAAGACAAGACCCTGCGGCTGTACAACTGGGCGGATTATTTCGCCGAAGACACGTTGAGCAAATTCACCGCCGAAACCGGGATCAAGGTGATCTACGACGTGATGGACGGCAGCGAAACCCTGGAGGCCAAGATGCTTTCCGGCGGCAGCGGCTACGACCTGATCTTCCCCGGTGACACCGTGGCCGAACGCTTGATGCGCGCCGGCAGCCTGTTGCCGCTGGATCCCTCGAAGATCACGGCGATGAACGACATTGAACCGGGCCTGCAAAAACTGCGCAGCCATTACGAACATTCGAACAAAGCCACGGTGCCGTACACCTGGGGCACCATCGGCCTGACCTACAACGCCGAGCAGATCAAGCAACGCATGGCCGACGCGCCGGTCAACAGCCTCGACATGCTGTTCAAACCGGAGCTGGCCGCGAAGTTTGCCGATTGCGGGATTTCGATGATCGACTCGCCGGACGAAGTGCTGGCCGTGGTGCTCAATTATCTGGGCCGCGACCCGCGCAGCGCCAAGCCAGCGGATCTGGCAGCGGCCAGTGATCTGCTGATGAAGCTGCGGCCATACATCCGCAAGTTCCAGTCGCAACCGGTGACCGATCTGGTCAACGGCAACCTGTGCCTGTCCCTCGGCTACAGCGGCGACATGACCCAGGCGCAGCGTACTTCGGACAGCGCCGGCAAGCAGACTCGCTTCCAGTACCGCGTGCCGCGCGAGGGCACCACGGTGTGGATGGACACCATGGCCATACCGGTGGATGCCAAACACCCGGAATACGCCTACGAATTCATCAACTTCGTAATGCGCCCGGAGAACATGGCCGCGATCAGCAATTTCACCGGTTACCCGACCTCCAACGCCAAGGCCCGGCCCAGCGTGGATGAGGTGATGCGCAACAACCCGGACATCTACCTCGACGAAGCGACCTATGCTCGTCTGATACCGGGCAAGGATATTCCCCAGGCCGACATGCGTGCCCGCATGCGTACCTGGACCAAGTTCAAGACCGCCACTGCAAAGTGATTTTTCCGGGCCGTTTTGGCGGCCCCTTACACATCAGGAACGTACACATGCCGACTCGTCGCGAGTTCATCAAACAGGTTTCAGTCGCCGCCGGCGTAGGCGCTGCCGTCATGGGCCTCGGCCTGTCCCCGGCACGCGTGCTGGCGGCCAGCGAAGGTCGCTGGTTCATGCCCGACGAGGGCGACAAGCACGAACGCGCCTACATGGCCTTCGGCGCGCAGGACGCGATCTGGGAAGACTTCACCGAAGACGTCCAGGAAGCGCTGGGCCGGATCGCCCGCGCCATCGCCCGTTACGAGCCACTGACCATTTACTGCCGCAGCGGCGAACGCAGCCTGGCCGAAGAGATCTGCGGCACCTCCAACATCACCTACCAGATCGCCAACCTCGACGACATCTGGATGCGCGACATCAGCGCCAACTTCGTCATCGATGACAAGAATGGCCTGGGCGCCGTGGACTTCAATTTCAGCGGTTGGGGCAACAAGCAGCAGCATTCGAAGGACGCGAAAATCGCCAAACGCGTGGCGGCCGATGCGCAGGCGACCTACCAGCGCAGCGAACTGGTGGGCGAGGGCGGCGGCATCGAAGTCGACGGTCACGGCACCGCGATCATGACCGAAAGCTGCTGGGTCAACGAAAACCGCAACCCCGGCTGGAGCAAGGCTGACGTCGAGGCTGAACTGAAGGCACGCCTGGGTTTGCGCAAGATCATCTGGCTGCCGGGTATCAAGGGCAAGGACATCACCGACGCCCACGTCGATTTCTATGCGCGCTTCGTCACGCCCGGCGTGGTCATCGCCAACCTCGACACCGACCCGCGCTCCTACGACAACAAGGTCACCCTGGCGCACCTGGAAATCCTGAAAAAGGCCACCGACGCCGACGGTCGCCCGCTGCAGATCCACACCGTTTCGCCGCCGCTGAAACCGCGCAAGACCAAGTTCAACAAGGACAACGACGACTTCGCCGCCGGTTACATCAACTACTTCGTGATCAACGGCGCGGTGATCGCCCCGGAGTTCGGCGATAAGGACGCGGACAAGAAGGCCTTCGATCTGCTGAAAAAACTCTATCCGAACCGCGACGTGGTGCAGATCAACATCGACGCCATCGCGGCCGGTGGTGGCGGGATTCACTGCGTGACCAGTCACCAGCCGGCGTAAGCCTGAGCCTCAGCGGAAACGTTGGGGCAGGGCCTCGGCAAAGGGATAGAAGTCGAACCACGGTTTGGCTTCTTCGATGACTTGGCTGAATGAAGGGCGCTGCACCAGCCGTTCGAAGTAGGCGCTCAGGCGTGGTTGCTCGGCGGCAAACGGCACCAGCGTGCAGGCGTAGAACAAGGCTGGCGCGGCGGAGCAATCGGCCAGACTGAAATCCGTGCTGGCGATCCATTCGCGGTCGGCCAGTTGCTGTTCGAGCATGCCATACGCCGTGGCCAGCAGCGCCCGTTGACTGCTCAGGTCACCATTGGCGGAGTGAATGCGGTCGGCGACGATCTGCTGCATCGGCGTCATCACGTAATGGTCGAAAAACCGGTCCCACAGACGCACCTCAAGCGCGGTCTCCCAGTCTTCGGGAATCAGTCGCTTCGCCTGCCCCGGTTGATGATCCAGATACTCGATGATCACGCTCGATTCCGGCACCGTGCGCTGGCGCGCGTGATCACGCAACACCGGGAATTTCACCAGCGGCCACAACGCCTGCAGCTCGGCCCGTTCGGCTTCGCTGGACAGGTCGATCAAGCGTTTCTCGAAGGCGACGCCGTGTTCGTAGAGGGCGATCAGCGCTTTGTGGCAGTAGGACGACAGCGGGTGGTAATAGAGGGTCAGGTCCATCGTTCAACACCTCGATGAGGGGGAATGGCGTTACTCAGGTATAGCGTGCCTGCGCACCGCCACGCATTTGATTTCCACCAGCAGCCCCGGATGGGCCAGTTCGCTGACGCCGATGCAGGTCCAGGCGCAGAAGCCTTTGGGGAATACGCGGTTCTTCACGTCGCGAAACACCGGCATGTGCTGGCTCATGCCGACGTGATAGGTGGTCATCTCCACCACATCGTCGAAGGTGCAACCGCCGGCCTTCAGCACCTCGTCGAGATTTTCCCAGGCGCGGATGAATTGCTGCTCGGGGTCTTCGATGACTTGCAAATCAGCTGTGCGGCCCACCTGACCGGCGCAGTAAAGCGTATCGCCGACCAGAACCGCCGGAGCGTAACCGGCGCGTTCGACGATGGTTTTCATGGAGTCGGGAATGATGATTTTGCGATCGGGCATCGTGTTTTCCTTCAATGACGGACTTCAGCGACCGTGCGCGGCCGCTGCCAACTGTTCGGTATCCACTCGCACAAACACCGAATCGCCCACTGCCGTCAGCACATCCCCGGCGTAGACCTCGCAGATCACTCGGGTCTTGCGCCCGACTTCACCGTCGACTCTGGCCTTCAACGTCAGTGGCACGCCCATTGGCGTCGGTTTGATGAACTTGATGCCGAGGTTGCCGGTGACGCAGTTGATGCGCGGCAGGCTTTCGGGTTCGCGTTGCTCGGCCCGATAGTGATAAGCCATCGCCGTCCAGTTGGAATGGCAGTCCACCAGCATCGCGATCAGGCCGCCGTAGACCAGCTCGGGCCAGCCGCAGTATTTGGCTTCGGGCACATGCTCGGCCATGACGTGCACGCCGTCCTCGTGCCAGAAACTCTTGATGTGCAAGCCGTGCGGGTTGCTGCTGCCGCAGCCGAAGCAGACGCCGTCAGGGGCGGCGGTGTCCTGGAGGGAGGTGTCGTGGGTGGACATGTCAGGGTCATCCTTAAACTGTTAGCCGAACCGGGCGGATTCTAACCTTGAATAAAGGACGAAGCGTCAGCACTGCAATTGTTCGCTCAAACAGTACGAGTCTGGGCGAGCCAGAGCGGACGTAGTTTCAGGTCATATCAGCACCCCAGCGTATCGCGGCGCACTAGTTGCGCTGCGCCAGATTGCGTTGGAACTCTTCGAAGCTGCAGGGCAGCGTCGTGGCTTTGCGTTTTTTCGACTTTTCGCGTTCGTCCGGCAGTTGATCGCTCAATTCCCAGACCTCGAGCATTTTCGCGTATTCGAAGGCGTGGCGCGGGTCGATCTGAATCCACTGCTGGAACGCCTGGCGTTCGTCAGCTGTGCAATCGTCCTCCTGCAGGCGCAGGCACCAGTGCGCTGCCTGGTTCAGGATTTCTTCGTCTGCGTCGGTCATTGACGGTTTCCACGATGGCTGGGGAGGACATTTTACGTCGATGCTTGCAAAAAAAACGTCAAAACGGGGCGAGGATTTACACGAACAGGGCGTGTGAAACGGACGGAAAACGCGGCAAACAGACAGATCGCGCTGCTATATCCGGCCTTCGCACGATTGTCATATTCCGTCACATTTCAATGCAGATAGTGGGCAGCCCAACGTATTTCCAGTGAGGCTGTCCCGTGTTTCAACGTCTTGTGTATTCGCTGTCCGTACTGAGTCTGTCCATCGCTGCCGCCCAGGCCGCCGATCTCGATACCCCGCGTCTGGCGGGCATCGACAACTTTCGGGATATCGCCGGCACCACAACCGCCTATTCCACGGCCCATGACGGCACGATGCGCGCCGGGGTGTTTTACCGTTCCAATGCACTGACGCCGACAGGGGCGGATCTGGCGACCCTCAATGGCCTGGGGATCAAGGCGGTTTACGACCTGCGGACACCGAGCGAAATTGCCGGCACGCCCGACACGATGCCGGCCGGAGCGACCTACCAGAACATCGACATCATCGGTAGCACCGCCTCCGGTTCGAACATCACCACGGTGTCGTTCAAAAGTGCGGCCGAGGCCGTTGCAATGATGCAGGAAACCAACCGCGCTTTTGTCAGCGACGCCGGCATGCGCGGCCAGTTCAACGTTCTGTTCAACGAACTGGCGGGTGTCGACGGCGCCGCGCTGTTCCACTGCACCGCGGGCAAGGACCGCACCGGCTGGACCGCCGCCGTACTGTTGAGCATCGCCGGCGTGGATAACGCCACGATCATGAGCAACTACCTGGCGACCAACGACTACACCGCCGCCCGCGTGGCCAAGACCCTGGCGATGCTGCCGCCGAGCATGGCCGCGATCTACGCGCCGCTGCTGGGCGTCGAGGCCAGTTACCTGCAAGCGGGTCTGGATCAGGTGACCGCGCAGTACGGCAGCATGGACAATTACCTCAAACAGGGGCTCGGTGTGTCTCAGGAAACCATTTATGTGCTGCGCGGCAAAATGGTCGAGTACAACAGTCTGCCTGGTCAGGCAGGGCTGATCGGCAACGCGGCGGCCGGTGCGCAGTTGTTGCAGCAGTTGCAAAACACCAGCCTGTCGGGCACCTACAGCGCTTACAACTATTACCTGCAATCGGCCATCGACGCGGGCACCCTGGGCGGCGTCGAGTCCACGGTCGGTGGTCAGGTACACGCGGATGCGGCCAGTTACCTGCTGCGCCAGAACGCGATGATCGAGCAGGCCGCCGCTCCGTTCGCCAGCGGCACCGACCTCAAGGTCGGTCAATACCGCTTGTGGAGCACCGCGCTCGCCGGTTACCTGGGCACCGACGGATCGGCCCATGCGCAAAGCAGCAACGAACACAGTCAGGGCCTGATGGTTGGCGTCACTCAGCGTTTCTCCGAACAGCTCAGTGCGCGCGGCGGGATCGGTTACAGCAAAGGCTCGGTGGGCGGCGCGGGCGGCGAGGCCGATACCGATTTCACGTTTTTCAACCTTGGTGCCCGTTATGGCTTCACCGGTCTGGAACGTGGTCTGTTCGTCGATGCAAACATCAGCGCCGGTTACGTCGACTACGACAGCAAGCGCGATCTTGGCGGTGGCCTCGGGTCGGCGAAGGGCGACACCCACGGCAATCTCAGCGGTGCCACACTGGCGCTGGGCTATCGCATGCCGCTGAACACTGTGATTCTGGAGCCGAGCCTCGGCGTGCGGGTCAGTCGTCTGGACCTGTCAGGTTTCCAGGAGAAGGGCAGCGAACTGGCCCTCAATGTCGATGACATTCAGCAAACCCGGCGCAGTGCGGTGGCCAATCTCGACGTTTCCTTCGCCCCGATGCCGATGGGCGCATGGCAACTGGTGCCGGGCGTTCGGGTCGGCTACGAGCGTGTACTGGGCGATCATCAGGTCGACAGCGAAGGGCATCTGCTGGGGCTGGATATCGAGCAGCGCGCGGCGTTCGACAATCGCGATCAGTTCAGCGGCGGCGTCAACCTGATGGCCAACCTCGGTGCCCTGAGCCTGGGCGCCGAAGTCGGTGCCAGCGGTGGCGGCGACAGCCACGGTTTCAGCGGCGGGCTCAAGGCCAGTTATCAGTTCTGACATCTTCAATGCCAGACAGGCCGCTATCGCTGGCAAGCCAGCTCCCACAGGGATTCACGGTGTGCTCAAGATATCTGCATCACCAAACAACCTGTGGGAGCGGGCTTGCCCCGGGCGGCGATCCGACGATGAGGCCGGCACATCTAGCTTCATCACTACCCGATACACCGCTATCGCGAGCAAGCTTGTGCTATCGCAGTCCTTTTCGCATTTCTGCGGGGCTCACGCCGTAGGCATCCTGAAAGTACTGGCAGAACCGGCCGACATTGCTGAATCCGTATCGCAGGGCCACGTCGGTCACCGATGACGACGGGCCTTGCTTCAATGCATCGCAAGCTCGCTCCAGCCTGACCTGTCGCTGGTACGCGACAATCGAGGTACCGACGAACCGGCGGAAACCTTCCTGCAAGGCCCGCAGGCTGACGTTCACCAGCCCCGCGAGATCCGTCCCGCTGACCAAATGCTCGGGATGCGCCTGAATGTAATCGATCGCCTGCCGCACATGCCGTGGCGCAATCAGCGCCTCGGGGCGACGCAGGGCCTGGCTGAAATTGTGCGGCCAGGCCTCCAGTACCGCGTCCACCAGCATCTCCCGCAGGCGCGACGGCATCAGCGAACCGGCGTTCAACAGCAGATCGAATTCCGTACCGGTGGCCAGATCGATCAGCGCCCGGATGCCCTGAAACGCCGGACTGTTCAGATCCACCCTCGGCTCGAAATGCAGCTTGTGCACGATCGGTTTGCCCAGCAGGGTCGACAGCCGTTCGGTGAGCGCCGCACGGCTGATCGACATGCCGTGCTGGGCGTGATCGTCGATAAAGCGCATCGAACGCAGGTCAGCCTTGTCGATGGCCAGCCCCACATCGCTCAGCCCCACGGCTTCATGGTTGAAGACGATCTTGCCGGCGGTGGGAATGACAAAGGTGATTTCGTCGAACGGCTCGGGAAACGCGACCGTGAAATCGCCCCGGTAATGCATGCGCCGGAAACTCACGCCTTCGTACCGCCCGTAAACGCCGCCGATGATGATGTCCTTGGATGGTGGCGGTGTGTCGCTGTAACGGTTGCCGAACATTCGCGAGAACAGGGCGCCGAAATCGTCGCTGGCCATGTTGTCGGATCGCAGGATGAGGGTCTGGCGCGTCGGGCTTGAGTACACCGGGAGGGTCACCTTGATGGTCGGAGCGAGGGGGCGCGAAGACGTTACCAAGGGAGAATGACGGATATGTGACAACGCTCAATGCCGTGCGTGAACGCCACGCACAGCATTGAGCGAAGTCATTTCAGGTGTGGTGAATTTCCCGATCCTTGGTCTCCGGCATGAAGAAAATCCCGAGGATCGCCGTCATCACCGCAATCACTATCGGATACCACAGGCCGTAGTAAATATCCCCGGTGGCGGCGACCATCGCAAACGCCACCGTCGGCAGGAATCCGCCGAACCAGCCGTTGCCGATGTGGTACGGCAGCGACATCGAGGTGTAGCGAATGCGCGCCGGGAACAGCTCGACCAGCCATGCCGCAATCGGGCCGTAGACCATGGTCACGTAGATGACGAGGATGGTCAGCAGCAGCAAGACCATCGGGTAATTGGTCTTGGCCGGGTCGGCTTTTTCCGGGTAGCCGGCTTCTTTCAGCGCGGTCGTGAGTCCGGCGGTGAAGGCATCGTTGCGGGTCTTGAAGTCCGCAGCCGGCAGGGTCGTGCCTTCGAAGCTTTCGATGACCTTGTCGCCAATGCGCACCTGGGCCACGGTGCCCGGTTCTGCTACCACGTTTTCGTACGGGATCGCCCGTTTGGCCAGGATGGTTTTCGCCAGATCGCAGGAGCTGGTGAATTTGGCCTTGCCCACCGGATCGAACTGGAACGAGCACTGGTCAGGGTTGGCGACCACTTTGACCGGGTTCTTTTCCTGGGCGATGAACACGTCGGGGTTACCGTACTGGGTCAACGCGTGGAAGATCGGGAAGTAGGTCACCGCCGCCAGAATGCACCCGGCCATGATGATGCCCTTGCGCCCGATGCGGTCGGACAGGCTGCCGAAAATCACGAAGAACGGCGTACCGATCAGCAGCGAACCGGCGATCAGCAGGTTGGCGGTCTGCGGGTCGATCTTCAGGGTTTGCAGCAGGAAAAACAGCGCGTAGAACTGCCCGGTGTACCAGACAACGGCTTGGCCAGCGGTGCCGCCGAGCAGGGCCATGATCACGATTTTCAGGTTGTCCCAACGGGCGAAGGATTCGGTCAGCGGCGCTTTCGACGCCTTGCCTTCGGCCTTCATTTTCATGAACACCGGCGACTCGTTCAGTTGCAGCCGGATGTACACCGACACCGCCAGCAGCAGGATCGACAGCAGGAACGGAATCCGCCAGCCCCAGGCCTCGAACGCCTCGGTGCCCAGCGCCGTACGACAAGCCAGAATCACCAGCAGCGACAGAAACAGCCCCAACGTCGCCGTCGTCTGAATCCACGAGGTGAAATACCCGCGTTTGCCCTTCGGCGCATGCTCGGCCACATAGGTCGCCGCGCCGCCGTATTCACCGCCCAGCGCCAGGCCTTGCAGCAGCCGCAGGGTAATCAGAATGATCGGCGCCGCGACCCCGATGGTCGCGTAACCGGGCAGGAAACCCACAATCGCCGTCGACACACCCATGATCACGATCGTGATCAGAAACGTGTGCTTGCGCCCGATCATGTCACCCAACCGCCCGAACACAATCGCCCCGAACGGCCGCACCGCAAAACCTGCGGCGAAGGCGAGCAGGGCGAAGATGAACGACGTGGTCTCGTTCACCCCGGCAAAGAAGTGCTTGGCGATGATCGCGGCGAGTGAGCCGTAGAGATAGAAGTCGTACCACTCGAACACCGTGCCGAGGGACGAGGCGAAGATGACCTTGCGTTCTTCTCGGCTGACACTGTGGTGCGGGGCACTGCCTGTAGACATGCTGTCGAGTACGGCCATGGGGGTTCTCCGTCGTGCTTGTTTTTGTAGGCCGGAGCACTTCATCAACGTCGCGTACCCGAGGCCTTTGGCTGATGCTGGATCAGTTGTTTCGTGGAGCGTGCACAGAATCACGACCTCGCGGGAGGGCGGGGTTTCATTGAGCATAATTGGGATTGGGGGGATATCCAGTGGTGGCGGTGGATGGGGTAGTGATGGAGATGGTTTGGCTGGTTCGAAGAGGGGGTAAGTTAAATGAGTTTGCGCCCGTAGTCTCTTATGGTTATTCAGAATTTCGTTTGTTCTGAATAAGTATTAAGAACTGTTATTTCTGTCAGGTGCGGTTTTGGGCTTTTATGTCGATACTTTTTTTGGTGGAGGGGGGTAAATCTGTCCCCTTTTGTTCTGGTTTTGGTGAGGAAAACTATCATGGGTCGTGTAGCTGGCAAACGTTATCAAACTACTGTTTTTTCAAATTACAGGACTCAGAAGGAGGTTGAAGATTATGTGAGGCTAAACTATCGTCGGGCATGGGTAGATGTTGAGGTGCGAGGATCAGATTTTGTATTTTATTTTGAGGAGCCGGACAGCGGTTCAGGTCCCGCGCCTAGCGCGCTTGGCCAACAAGAACCTATTTGGGTTGAAGTTAAAAAACCGAATCTTTCGCAAAGTAGGACAGATTGATTTGGAATCAAAAGGGGACGGATTTATTTAATGGAATCAAAAGGGGACGGATTTATTTAATCGTCCCCTTTTGATATTAAGCCCTTTTCTCTGGCCGTCCTCTGTTTCTGAACTGAATGCGTCTTCCGGTGATTTTTTCGATTTCGTCGACGAATTTCATATTGCCGGTCAATTGGCCGCGCTGCAGCGCGCCCCTGATGAGTTGCAATTCATTGGTGGGTGTAGCCATTTCAACGAAAGACTTATAGCGCTCACGTCGGGAGGCACCGTCAGGTCCTAACTCGAGGAAGCAAGGATTTTTGTCCAGCCAGGTGCTTTCTGAAAAGTCGTTCAGGCGTAGCGCAAAACTCGACCAGCGATAGTCTTCTGCACACGCCACCATGTGGGCCCGCACCGGGTTTAATTCGATATAGCGACTGCAAGCCAATAGATAGGTGTCGGATTGAACAACGCTGGATTTGTAGCGACTTTCCCATAGCGTGCCAGTCCGCCCCTCAACCTTGTTGCGATACCGCGTCATCCGTGCGGCGAGGGCTTTCATGAGCTGGCCAAGGCTGGACGTTGCTTCTCCTGGGGCGAGAAGTAGGTGGACATGATTGGTCATTAAACAGTATGCATAAACTTTAATACCTAATGCTTCTTTGAGTTCTCGCAGGTCAGAGAGGTAGCGCTCGAAGTCCTCTGGCCCCGCGAATACGACCTGTCTGTTGTGGCCGCGCTGCACGATGTGATGCGGGTAGTTCGCTAGCACGGTGCGTCCGGTTCTGGGCATGGGTCTTACGTCCTTGTTTTGACGGATGAAGTTTAGAAGGTGGCGAGGCTGAGACAGGCGGGATGTGTCAGAGAATGTATCTGCTTGGGCTGAGGGTTATTAAATAAGTCTGTGTCCGTTGTCTCTTATGGTTGTTCGGAATTTTGGTTGTTCTAAATGGGTATTAAAAACTGTCATTTCTATCAGGTGCGGTTGTGGCTGTTTATGTTGATACTTTGTCTGTCAAAGGGGGCGAGAAATAAATCTGTCACCTTTGAAGGTTGAAAAATAAATCTGAGAATCATCTGGCCGGCCTCCCCACCTCACGGAGGTGGCGCAAAATTCAAGGTGCGAACTTAGTCTTTTGCGTAGGAGGCCGTGATGAAATTCTGTGGCATAGACCTGCATTCGAACAACAGTGTTGTGGTGGTTACCGACGAAACGGATCGGGTACTGGTCAGTCGACGCTGCCCCAACGAACTAACGCCGATCCTTTCGCTGCTCGAGCCTCATCGTGCTGAATTGATCGGCGTCGTAGTTGAGTCGACGTACAACTGGTATTGGTTGGTCGATGGCCTTAAGGCGGCGGGTTTCGAGGTGAAGCTGGCCCATCCCGTGGCGATGAAGCGTTACGACGGTTTAAAGCATGCCGATGACAAGGATGACGCGGCTTTCCTGGCGCACTTGCTGCGACTCGGGATTTTACCGACCGGATATATCCACCCGCCGCAAGAACGTGCGCTGCGAGATTTGGCGCGCAAACGTATTCAACTGGTACGCAGTCGGACTCAGCACATTCTGTCCGTGGAGAACATCATGGCGCGCCAGTTTGGTCAGCGCCTGAGCTGCAATGAAGTCAAAGGGCTGTCAGCCACGTCCGTCGACAGGCTGGGCCTGCCGACGGATGTGGCTCTGGCAATGAAAGCGAATGTAGCCATTGTCCAGGCCTTGCAGACCCAGATTGATTTTCTTGAAGAGCGATTACTGCACGAAGCCCGTCTGCGCCCGGAGTTTTCCTTGCTGAAAACGATGCCCGGGATTGGCGAAGTACTGGCCACGATCATCATGCTGGAAACCGGAAATATCGAGCGCTTTGCCGACGCAGGCCACTTCGCCTCTTACGCTCGCTGCGTAAAAAGTGCGCATTACTCCAACGGCAAAAAGAAAGGTGAAGGCAACGCCAAGAACGGCAACGCTTATCTGATCTGGGCCTATATCGAAGCGGCTAATTTCGCCCGGCGCTTCAGCGAAGATGCCAAACGCTTTTTCGAGAAGAAGAAAGCCAAGACCAACGCCGTGGTCGCTACCAAGGCGCTGGCACACAAGCTGGCGCGAGCGAGTTATCACATCCTGAAGGAGAGACAGCCTTTTGATGCCAGACGCTGTTTCGCCTGAGGGGCGAATGAGGTGATGGTCGGTCAACCAAAAAGGGACTGGGCTCGAACCACTAAATCTGAGTGGCGACCGACCATCACCGCCTGAGTGTGTTGTAACCGGGTCGTCTGCCAGGTGAGCCAGCCGGGACTGGACGTGTGTTTTGCACGAGCCACAGTTCTGTGACACGTTTTGGACGCATTGGCGGCACCAACGTTTCTCTGGGGCAGTTAACTGCCAGGGCGGTGCTGGTCGTATCGCTACCGCTTGATCCAAATGGGTGTCTGGAACGACTTGGTCGTAGCCAGTGAAGAGAAAACGGGTTCGACGGGTTCAACCGATCAGGTTGAGTGGAAGAGCAAATCCTGCAGCTGAAACTGCAGGGCGTGGTGGCTCTTAACCTTGACTTGAGACCGGCTAATGGGTGTCCCCATTTGCTGTCCTTTTGCTGTCCCCTTTTGCTCCCCCTTTTCTTCTCTTGTTGGTCTTTGTTGCTAATGGTTCCCTTTGGTTCGATACTTATTGTGAGATGATGAAATGCCTGATATCAAAATAGTGAATGTTGTTAATTTTCCGGCTGATATGTCGGAGCTCGAGCTTGCATCTAATGGTTTTTTTGGAGGGAAGGTGTTAGTTGTGAAGTTTAATGAAGATGGTAAGAGCGCCACGGTTGTGTATGAACAGTCAGTTGATGGTTCGGCGGCGAGAAGCTTTAATCACGGAAGTTACTTTTCTATGGGGGGTAAAGAGCAAATTATATTTCCCGAAATTGAGTACGATAAAGTTCTTGCGGTTAGTTAGGTTCTGTATGAGAAACAGAAAAGCTGGAAAATGTGGCGCGGGACTGTCCGCGCCACTTTTTGCTTACTCCGTCGGAACAACGTTATCCAGCACCTGATTCACCGCCAGTTCCGCCAGCATCACGATCTGCGCAATGCCTTGCGCGTTCTTGCGGTGGGGGCCTTGGAGGAGGTCGACGAGGTTGTTGAGCATGACATTGGCCGAGCCGAGGGTTTCGACGGCGTCGGCGAGCAGGGCTTCGGTGTTGCTGGCCGGGTTGGCCTGGTAGAGGCGGTTGGGGCAGTAGGGCGCGGCCATCATGTGGGCTGAGATCGGGCCGAGGTGGTAGTCGAGGGCGCGGTTGGCGGCTTCGTTGAATCTCTTCGAATCAGGGCATTCGTAGGGGGACGTCGGGTCGGTGATGCTGGCCGGTTCGGTGACCGGGGGATTTGGAGTTGCTTTGAACATATTCATTCTTTTCCTGTGGTGAAGCCGCCAGACCCGAGCTACTAAACAAGGGGGGGAGGCAGCTGTGCGCAGGTTAGTAGACCGGGGAAAAGAAGAAAGCCGGCGTGCCCGGGGGCACCCTACGCACAGCCACCATCAAATCCAGGTATGGAAATACCTGACTGACAGACACTTGTGCACTCTTCAAATACCAACGGGCTACTAAACCCGATCACTGCGAATCAGTGACCCGATCCAAGTTACCGGCCGACCCCAAGGCGCACAAGCCGGCGGATTCTGGCGTAGCCGTAGGCTCTGGCGCAAGGATTTGTGGGCAATGGCGCGTAACTTCAGGTGTCTTTAAACGCTCGCGTCGAAAGGTGTTTACGCGCACTTCAAACACGCTGAAACCTCCGCCCGAAACCACCCCGAAATCCGCCATGGCTTCAAACCCGCTGCCGTGTCTGTAAACTGGCCGCCCGAAACGGCGCGCGATGGCGCCGTCCTCACTGCCAGCGAAGGACTTTCCCATGGCCAACCAAGACATTACCTACACCCCGGATCCGGATGCAGACTCGATCTCTTCGGACGTGACCGAATTCAACGGCATCCTGATGTCGACCCAGATCCCGACCCGTGCCGACGGCAGCCTGGAACTGGGCGACGTTACCGCGCAAAGCGAATGCACCTTGCAGGCACTGAAAGTGGCGCTGGAAAAGGCCGGCAGCTCGATGGACCGCGTGCTGCACCTGACCATTTATCTGACCGATATGGCTGATCGCGCAGCGTTCAACGAGGTGTACAAGCGCTTCTTCGCCAAGCCCTGGCCGGTACGTGCGGCGGTTGGCGTGGCGGCGCTGGCGGTTGAAGGGATGAAGGTGGAAGTGACTGCGATGGCTGCGAAGGCCTGATTCAGTCCAGTGACACTTCCCTTGCTCGCGATAGCGGACAGTTAACCGAAGAAATTATTGACTGACCCGACGCTATCGCGAGCAAGCTCGCTCCCACAGGGTTTTGGGTGCTGGCGGGATCGCTGGCAAGCCAGCTCCCACAGGGATTGCGATGCTCCCGGAATTGTCGGCAGCTGCCACCCGGCAGCACAGGCGTGCCGGCCACGCGTTTCGCGGCTACAATGCGCGCCTCAACCGTGACAGCCTGACTAAAAACTATATATGTCCTTGCCCAAACATCACCTGGAACTGCTCAGCCCCGCCCGTGACGTGGCCATCGCCCGCGAGGCCATCCTGCATGGCGCCGACGCGGTGTACATCGGCGGCCCGAGCTTCGGTGCGCGCCACAACGCGTGCAACGAGGTGAGCGAAATCGCCGAACTGGTGGAATTTGCCCGTCGCTATCACGCGCGCATCTTCACCACCATCAACACCATCCTGCACGACAACGAACTGGAGCCGGCACGCAAGCTGATCCATCAGTTGTACGACGCTGGCGTCGATGCGCTGATCGTCCAGGACCTGGGCGTGATGGAGCTGGACATTCCACCCATCGAGCTGCACGCCAGCACCCAGACCGACATCCGCACCCTTGAGCGGGCCAAGTTCCTCGATCAGGCCGGTTTCTCGCAACTGGTACTGGCCCGTGAACTGAACCTCAAGGAAATCCGCGCGATCGCCGATGAAACCGATGCCGCCATCGAGTTCTTCATCCACGGCGCGTTGTGCGTGGCGTTCTCCGGTCAGTGCAACATTTCCCACGCGCAGACCGGGCGCAGCGCCAACCGTGGCGACTGCTCCCAGGCCTGCCGTCTGCCGTACACCCTGAAAGACGAAAAGGGTGGCGTGATCGCCTACGAAAAACACCTGCTGTCGATGAAGGACAACAACCAGAGCGCCAACATCCGCGCGCTGGTCGAGGCCGGTGTGCGTTCGTTCAAGATCGAAGGTCGCTACAAGGACATGGGCTATGTGAAGAACATCACCGCCTATTACCGCCAGCGTCTTGACGACGTGCTCAACGACCGCCCGGACCTGGCCCGCGCCTCCAGCGGCCGCACCGCGCATTTCTTCATGCCGGACCCGGAAAAGACCTTCCACCGTGGCAGCACCGACTACTTCGTCAGCGAGCGCAAGATCGACATCGGCGCGTTCGATTCGCCGACCTTCACCGGTCTGGCAGTGGGCACGGTCGAGAAAGTCGGCAAGCGTGACATGCAAGTGATCACCCACGAGCCGCTGTCGAACGGCGATGGCCTCAATGTGCTGGTCAAGCGCGAAGTGGTCGGTTTCCGCGCCAACATCGCCGAAGCCAAGGGCGAGTTCGAGGAAGAAGGCGAGAAGCGCTACCGCTACCGCGTCGAGCCGAACGAAATGCCCGAAGGCCTGTACAAGCTGCGCCCGAACCACCCGCTGAATCGCAACCTCGACCACAACTGGCAGCAGGCCTTGCTCAAGACCTCCGCCGAGCGTCGGATCGGCGTGAGCTGGCTGGCGAAGCTGCGTGAAGAACGTCTGGAACTGACCGTGACCAGCGAAGAGGGCATCAGCGCCAGCGTCGCGCTGGAAGGCCCGTTCGGCGTCGCCAACAAACCGGAACAGGCGCTGGACACCTTGCACGACCTGCTCGGCCAGCTCGGCACCACCGAGTACCACGCGACCTCGATCAAACTGGATGCGCCGCAAGCGTTCTTCATCCCGAACTCGCAGCTCAAGTCGTTGCGCCGTGAAGTGATCGAAGCGCTGACCGCCGCCCGCGTTGCCGCCCACCCGCGCGGTTCGCGCAAGGCCGAGACCACGCCACCGCCGGTGTACCCGGAGGCGCATCTGTCGTTCCTGGCCAACGTCTACAACCAGAAGGCTCGCGACTTCTACCACCGTCACGGCGTGAAACTGATCGACGCGGCGTACGAGGCCCACGAAGAGGCGGGCGAAGTGCCGGTGATGATCACCAAGCACTGCCTGCGGTTCTCCTTCAACCTGTGCCCTAAACAGGCCAAAGGCGTGACCGGCGTGAAGACCAAAGTTGCGCCGATGCAGTTGATTCACGGTGATGAAGTGCTGACCCTGAAGTTCGACTGCAAGCCGTGCGAGATGCACGTGATCGGCAAGATGAAGGGCCACATCCTGAATCTGCCGCAGCCGGGCAGTGTGGTGGGGCATATCAGCCCCGAAGACCTGATGAAGACCATTCCTCGGGCGCCGCACTGATTCAGCGGCATAAAAAAAACGGTGACGACGTCACCGGTTTTTTTATGCCTGCCAGAAACTCAACTGGCTTCGTAGCGCGATCCCGTTGGCGGCGCCGCTTCGCCACTCAATGCATCGACCATCGGAGGATGGTCCTGTGCTGCCTGACGCAGATCCTCGGTCACCCGCAGCTCGGCGCCGGTCGGCGAGAAGGTTGCCGCTGCTGCGAACGGCGCCGGGTTGGCCGGCACCGGACGCTTGCCACGGCGCCAGAAGAAGAACGTCACCATGCTCAGATTGACCAGCGCAAAGGCCCAGAACAGGCCGCTTCCGCCGTGGGCGTTCATCGCCGGCGAAATCAGCAGCGGGCTCATCGCCGAGCCCAGCGAGTTGATCAGCAGCATGCCCTGAATCATCGGCACCAACGTTTCAACCGGCGCACGGTCGGCGGCGTGGCTGACCGCAACCGGATACAACGCGAACACGCCGCCGCCCAGCAGGAACAGCGCCGCCGCGAGCATGGCCGAGGACAGCGGCACCAGCACGATCACCAGCGACAGCAGGGTGCACGCGGCGCACAGCACGGTCAGCACTTGCAGGCGATCCTTGCGGTCGGACCAGCGCCCGACCGGATATTGCAGCAGCATCGCGCCGAGGATCGTCCAGGCCATCATGCTGCCGACTTCGCCGACGTTCAGGCCGATGCGTTGCAGGTACAGCGGCAGCAGCGTGTAGATCGCCGCGATGGTGACACCGGAGCCGAAGCAGCCTACCAGTCCGGTGGGCGACACGCCCAGCAGTGCCCGTGGCTTGAGCGGTTCGACCTGTTCCAGCAATGGCGAAACCCGCGGCAGGATCACGATCGGCAGCACCGACAACGTCGCGAGCATGCCGGCCACCATGAACGGCGCGGTGTCGCCGAGCCCGGTGATTTTCCCCAAAAATGCCTGACCCAGCACCCCGGCACCGTAGAGAACGATCATGTACAGCGCCAGCAGACGCCCGCGAATCTTCGCGTCACCGGCCAGCAGCAACCAGCTCTCGATCACCAGAAACACGCCGACCGTGGCCCAGCCGTTGATCAGGCGCAGCACGACCCAGCCCCAGGTGTCATAAAACAAACCTTGCAGCAGGATGGTCGCGGCGATCAGCGAGGCGAAGCTGCTGTAGGCGCGGATATGGCCGATGCGCAGGATCAGTCGGTCGTTGAAGATCGCGCCCAGCGTCAGGCCGATGAAATAGGCCGAGGACACGATGCCGATCATCGTCGCCGATTCGCCGGCAGCGCCCAGGCGCAGGGTGGTCAAAGAAGACAGAAAGCCGTTGCCCAGGGCAACAATGAATAGCCCGAGCAGGGGCGCCAGCGCCATGGCCAGCAAACGCGGTGTCATAAAAACCTCAAGTGATCGAACAGCGGAACGTGCGCCTCTGCGCATGCGAGTGCCAAGCCGAAGTGTGTTGAAGACAAACGACCGCCGAACGGGCAGGACGATTGAGCCTGGCGCACTTCGTGAAAGTGGCCGGCTGTTCAAACCTGAGGGTTGTCATGGCTGCGGGCAGGCGCCGTTCGGGCGACTGCAAGAGGAGGCGCGATTTTAAGCCTTGTGTGGCGTTTGCCAAGGTGCCGTGCCTGCGACGTTGGGACGCAGGCCTGCCCGTTTCAGTACTAATCGCGCTGATCGTTCCCACGCTCTGCGTGGGAATGCCTCCATGGACGCTCCGCGTCCGCCGTTGGAAGGGACGCGGAGCGTCCCGGGCTGCATTCCCACGCGGAGCGTGGGAACGATCAAGGTCGGGAGCAGGATCGATAACGGCAGCGCACTCATTGCCCGGATGAAAAGTTGCTGTATCGATCCGGTTTCCCTCGTTAGCCTGTGTGGTCGAATCGCGATTCTGATCCAGAGGCAAAGATGCAGATAAGAGGCGAGCGCGCCGCCACGGCGTGCGGGCTGTTGGCGATTGTGTTGTGGAGCACCGCTGCCGGGTTGATCAGGGGCGTCAGTGAATATTTCGGTCCTCTGGGCGGGGCCGCGATGATTTACACCCTGGGGGCGATCCTGCTGGTGATGTTTCTCGGGCGACCGCGTCTTCGCTCCACGTCAATACTCTATCTCCTGCTCGGCAGTGGGTTGTTCGTTGCGTATGAGGTGTGTCTGTCTTTGGCGCTGGGGTTTGCCAGTGACCGGCAACAGGCGATCGAACTGGGCGTGGTCAATTACCTGTGGCCGTGCCTGACGGTGGTGCTGGCGATCTTCATGAACGGGCAGAAGACCCGTTGGTTCATCGTTCCCGGCAGTGCGCTCGCGCTGTTTGGCATTCTCTGGGTGGTCAGCGGTCAGGGCCTGTCGCTGCCGGGGATCATCGCCAACGTCAATTCCAATCCCCTGAGTTACAGCCTGGCGCTGGCCTGTGCGATCACGTTTGCGCTGTATTGCAACGTCACACGCCGCTATGCCAACGGGCAGAGTCTGGTGGTGCTGTTTTTCGTGCTGACGGCCATTGTGCTGTGGGTGAAGTGGGGCTTCAGCAGTGAACGGATTTCTGCATTCACGCTGGGCAACTCCCTGGAACTGATCGCCACCGGCATCGCCATGGCCGGCGGTTATGCGCTGTGGAACATCGGCATCCTGCGCGGCAACCTGACTTTGCTTGCGACCGCATCCTACGGCGCGCCGGTGCTGTCGTCGGCGTTCGCCGCGCTGTGGCTGGGTGTCAGTCTGCAGATGCAGTTCTGGCAGGGCGCGGTGCTGGTGACCGTGGGTTCGTTGATCTGCTGGCAGGCGACGCGGCAACGTCAGATCTCCTGAAAAAACCGGCGTTGCCGCGAATGCCGATCAGCCCACGGACTTCAACGGAATCGGCCCCTTGAGCCGGTCCAGCATCGTGGCGCAGTACCAGTCATCGAACTGGCAGACGCCGGTTTCCGCCGTTTCCGAGTACGGCCCCGGTTCATAGGACGGAGAGGTCACGCCACGCTGGGTGCCTTCGACCAGGGTGCGGTCCTGATCGTTGGTGGCAATCCAGACTTTGGTCAGGCGTTCGAGGTCGTAATCCACGCCTTCCACCGCCGTGTCCGGCACCAGCCATTTGGTGGTGACCATGGTTTGCGTGGCGCTGATCGGCAACACCCGGAAGCTCAGCGCATGGTCGCCGAGGAAGTGGTTCCAGGTGGACGGGTAATGGAAGTAGAGCAAGGCGCCAATGTCCGGCTCGGCGGTCTTGTCCAGACGCCCGTTCACTGCCGGTTTGCCGTCCATGGTGTAGCTGACGGCACCGGAGGACAGCGGAATGCGGGTCATGCGGTACTGACCGTTGATGTCCATCACCAGGCGACTCGGCAATCCGGCCTGTTCGCAGGTGTTCCAGTAGGCCGACAACTGTGGGTCGTCTTCGCCGCTGAGGCCGCCCACCGACAGGTTGTCGACGAAGGATTTCAGCAGCTCCGGGTGGGAGCCGTCGCAGTGGTAGCACTCGCGATTGTTCTCGAACACCAGTTTCCAGTTTCCGTTCTCGATGATGGTCGACTCGAACGCCACTTTGCAGTTATCGAGGTAATGCGGGGCGATGAACGGGCTGACGGCCTTGCGAAAGCCGTCAAAGTCCGGCGCCTTGGCGGCGACGCAGACATAGATGTAACTGTGCACGATTTCGCAATGCACCGACTTGAGGTTGTATTGGGTCTTGTCGAAATCCTGGCCCATGTTGCCGGCGAACAGCAGGTTGCCGTCCAGCTCGTAGGTCCACTTGTGATAGGGGCAGACCATCTTCGCGACCTTGCCGTGCTCGTGTTCGCAGATTTTGGCGCCGCGATGGCGGCAGGCGTTATGGAACGCCCGAACCTCGCCATCCTTGCCGCGAACGACCGCGACCGGGTAATCACCGATCTGCAGGGTGAAGTACTGGCCGGGTTTGGAAATTTCGAAGGTGTGCCCGGCGAAAATCCAGTCCTTGTGCCAGATCTGTTCGAGGTCCTGGCGGTAGACGTTTTCATCCTTGTAGAGGGCGCCCGGCAGCGAGTGCCAGGGTTTACGCTGGGCGATCAGGTCAAACACGGTGTCTTTATTGTTCATTGTTTTCCTCGTCATGCGCTTGGGGCCGGTATGGCTCTCAGCCTATCTGTGCCGGTAAAGCCGTCACAAACGACATTTCCTGCGGGCAATCGATGCGTTGAGGTTATGGGTGAGCGCGTTCGAAGATCGGCTCAAGCGTGGCGATGGCCGACGCAGACTGGCCCAGACTGCGAATCGCCTGTTTCACCGCGAGGCGGTGTTCGCTGCCGAGGCTTGAGGCGAACAGGTCGAACTTCTGTTCCAGCTCCCCCTGACTCAAGGCCGTTTCGGGATCGCCGCGTGCCGCCGTGACCGGGCTGACAAGCGAAGTGCCGTTTTTCAGCGTGACGGTGACGCGTGAAAGAATTTCATTGGGGAATCGCGCGGAAATATCGGCCGCTTCGACGATCTCGATGCGTGTGCTCAAGGCGCGGATGTCGGCGGCGTGGATGGATTCGCCGGTGACTTCGTCCGGCCCGAGTTTGCCCCTGACGATCAGCGCCGCCAGCGGAAAGGCCAGGGCGTATTGCGCCTGATCGGCATCCGCCGGAGTGTGACCTTGCAGGCACATCGACTCGTAAAAGGTCTCGACGCGGATTGTCTCGATGAGGTCAGCGTTTAGCGCAGGGTTGTCTTCTTGTAACTGAAGCATCGCGGTCAATGCTGGCTGAGCCCAGCGGCACACCGGCCAGGGTTTGAAATACTGGCTGTCGATTTCCCAGCGCTGGCCGAGATCACGCCAGTGCTCGGCGACCGAGGCGTCCTCGACAGTTTCCGCCGGCGCGCCGGTCACGCCTTCCCTGGCCATCAGCAGCGCATTCAATCCAACAAAGGCGCCGCTGCCGTGGGCATCGCGCAACATGGTCGGGAAGGCGATCAGGCGCATCATCGGGCAACGGGCGCTGAAGTACTCGGCAATGCCCAAGGCATGGCGAAAGGTCGATTCGTCAAAACCCAGCAAGCGGGCGCCAGCGCAGACCACGCCAATCGCCGAAAAACCGCCGGACGCGTGATAAGTCGGGGAGGTCGCCATCAAGGCCGTTCCGGCGCGCAATCCGGTTTCATAGCCGAGGCACAGAGCGCTCAACAGCTCATGTCCGCTGATGTTTTTGCCTTGGTGATGCAGGGCATCGGCGAGGGCGAGCAAGGCCGGCACCACGGTCGCGCCGGCGTGCCCCTTGGATCGGAAGTGGCCTTCGTGGGCATCGAGGCTGTCGGCTGAAAAGCCGCCGGCCCAACCCGCGCCCAGCAGGCTCACCCGCTGACCGTCGAACAGCAGACGGCTGCCGTACTCGCCAGCGGGGTAGTGCGAAACGGCGAAACGGCGCAACGCCACACTCGTGTCGTTGGACGCGGCACCGGCCATGACGCCGACGATATCCAGCAGGCTGTTTTGCAGGATCTCCCGGGTCTTGGCCGGTGCCTTAAGGAAATCAAAGTCGCGGTAGAATTCGTAGAGTGACATTCAACAATTCCTTCCTGTGAGGGGAACCGGCCAGATCCCGGCCGGCGCCGCTCCACAATGAGTCAGGAAGGTTGTGCGGCTCCAACGACATTTTCGTCGGGCAATTGATAACTAATCCGATGGCTAGCGGCGGGGAAACTTCGACAGGATCCATTCACGAAACCGGCGCAAGGCGTCTTCGTTGTCCGCATTTTCCCGGCAGGCCAGGTAGTGCCAGCTGTTGCGCAGCTGGACTTCCTGTTCAATCGGGCGCACCAGCAAGCCCTGTTGCACCAGCGGTGCGACCAGATGATTCCAGCCCAGTGCGATGCCTTGATGGGTGAGCACCATGCTGATCAGCAGGTTGTAGTCGTTGGCATTGAAAATCTGCGGGCTGGTTGCCGGGCGGTCATCGATATCGATGGCCTGAAACGCCAGCCACACGCCCCAATCGACATGCTCTGCCACTTGCGAGCGCCCGTAAGGGCTGAGATTGAGCAGGGCCGAATCGCGCACACCCTCGATGGTCGAGATCTCCGGATGCATCTCCAGATACTGCGGCGTGCACACCGGGTAGATCAGGTCATGGCACAACGGGTAGCTGCGGTAGCCTTCGCGGACACGCGAGATCTTGGTGATGAACACGTCAGGCTGGACACCGGGTTCCATGGTCAGGAAGTTCTGGGTGGTGATCAGGTTCAGCTCGATGCCTTCGCTCTGGGCAAAAAACTCCGGCAGATGATTCGACAGCCACAGTGCCGAAAACGCCGGGGAGCAGCAGATGGTCAGCACTTTCTTGCCGGACTGACTGCTGCGGATGCGCTCGGCAGCCTGGGCGATGTTCACGAATGACAGCTGCGCGGCATCAAAGAACAGCGCGCCCGCCGACGTGAGCTCGACGGCGCGCCCGACACGGGTGAACAACTGTGCCCCCAGGTAGCTCTCCAGTTCGCGGATCTGCCGGCTGATCGCAGCCTGGGAAACGCACAGTGCTTCGGCGGCGCGGGTGAAACTCTGGTACTTCGCGGCCGCGACAAATGCCTTTACGGCCCTCAAGGACGGCATCTTCAACAAGATGGTGTCGGGGTCGACATGCTTGGTCATTCGTACGGCCTCCTGATGTTGCGGGGTGCGGGTGAAGCGCGACGAGGGTAGCGGAAGCCTGCGGTCAGGGATACGCCAGCGTCGCAGCAAGGATAGTCCCGGTCGCGGATGAGCGATGTCTGTCTCGTTACGTCGGCGCTGGCGCGATCCATAACCCGACGTTATCAACATGCCCCTGTAAATGTCGTTGGATTAAGCCGGGGGATGCTAATAAATTTGAAACGTCCCTCGTTCCTGGGGTCCCAAAAATAATAAAAGGAAACCCGTCGTGACGACATATAACTATTACCGCTGCCGCTCTAAACCAGTTTCGCTCGATTGCATATTGTTTGAACCCGAATATGCACTACGCGATGGAGGCAAGGTATGACTCGCTCCGACGAAATAATTTGCGTAAAGAATGTTTATAAAGTCTTCGGTACTCAGCCATCACTGGCCATGAAGTTGATCGAAGAAGGCGCATCGAAAGCGGAAGTTTTCAAAAAGACCGGCCAGGCCATCGGTGTATTCGATGCCAGCTTCTCGGTCAAACGAGGCGAGATCTTTGTCATCATGGGTTTGTCCGGTTCCGGCAAATCGACCATGGTTCGACTGTTCAATCGCCTGATCGAACCGACCTCCGGCAGCATCTTTCTGAATGGCCGGGAAATCACCGGCCTGGGCGACAAGGACCTGTTGCAGGTGCGCCGCAAAGACATGGGCATGGTCTTCCAGTCGTTTGCCCTGATGCCGCACATGAGCGTCATTGACAACGTCAGCTTCGGCCTGGAAATCAGCGGTGTCAGCGAAAAGGAACGCTACTGCCGGGCCATGGGCGCTCTTGAGCAAGTCGGGCTTTCCGGGCAGGAAATGTGCTTTCCTCACCAACTCTCCGGCGGCATGCAACAGCGGGTCGGACTGGCCCGGGCGCTGGCCAACGATCCGGCCATCCTGCTCATGGACGAAGCGTTCTCCGCGCTCGATCCGATGATCCGCAGCGAAATGCAGGGCGAGCTGATCAAGCTTCAGGCCGAGCAGGATCGCACCATCATTTTCATCTCCCACGACATTGAAGAAGCCGTTCGCATCGGTCACCGCATCGCGATCATGGAGGGCGGGCGCGTGGTGCAGATCGGCACGCCCCGTGAGCTGCTGTGCAACCCGGTGAACAAATATGTCCGGGATTTCTTCAACGGTTTCGACACCAGCCGGATATTGCGCGCCGGTGATATCGCACAAACCGATTCGGGCATTGTTTACGAACCGGGTCGTCAAACTCCAATAAAGGCCGACGCTTCCTTGCGCGAGATCTTTCATCTTGTTGCGGCTTCATCCACGCCAATGCCGGTAGTTGATGAAGTTGGGCTTTATAAAGGGTCGATCTCGCAAGGGCATTTATTAAGTTGCCTCGGTAATAGCTGAGCTCCTGTTTAAAAAAAGAATGATCACGCAGTACGCAAGTGCGAGGTAGCGTCATGTCCGACTTTAACTTTCTGGATCCCTTCCAGAGTTTGAATATTCCGCTGGGGTCGTGGGTTGAAACGGCTCTTAAATATCTGGTGCATAACTTCCGGGATGTCTTCCGCTCGATTCGCTGGCCGGTCGATCAGGTACTCGACGGCGTCCAGTGGGGGCTGCTTTCGCTGCCGCCGACGGTGTTCATCATCATCGCCGGGCTGATCAGCTGGCAGATCGGCGGCAAACGCATCGCGATCTTCAGCGTGGCAACCCTTACGGGGCTTGGGCTGATCGGCGTGTGGAACGACGCGATGGTCACCTTGGCACTGGTGCTGACCTCGCTGTTGTTCTGCGCGGTGATCGGGATTCCGCTGGGCATTCTGTGTGCCCGCAGCGACCGCACGGAAATGGTCATCCGCCCGGTGCTCGATGCCATGCAGACCCTGCCGGCGTTCGTGTACCTGGTGCCGGTGGTGATGCTGTTCGGCATCGGCAACGTGCCGGGTGTGATTGTCACGATCATCTTCTCCGTCGCGCCGCTGGTACGGCTGACCAACCTCGGCATTCGTCAGGTGCCGGCGGACAAGGTCGAAGCGGCGCGGGCCTTTGGCTGCACACCGATGCAGATGCTGATGAAGGTTCAATTGCCGCTGGCCGCGCCAACCATGATGGCCGGTTTGAACCAGACCTTGATGTTGTCGCTGTCGATGGTGGTAGTCGCCTCGATGATTTCGGTCGGGGGGCTGGGGCTGATGGTGCTCAGCGGCATCGGTCGCCTCGACATGGGCCTGGCCAGTGTCGGCGGAGCAGGGCTGGTGTTGCTGGCGGTGTTCCTTGATCGCCTGACCCAGGCCATGGGTGAACGCAGTGCCGATCTGGCCACCGGGCAGCGCTGGTATGAAAGCGGCCCGGTCGGCCTGGTCATGAAGTTGAAGAAAAAGAAGAACGTTGCTCGTGCGGTTATTAACTGAACCTTTCTGCTCACCGATTAAAACTCCAAAGCGTGGTGAAACATGAAACTGGCAAATCTCAAGAAAAGCGTCGTAGCGGGTGTGGTTGCTTCAGTCATGGGCACGATCCTGTGCTCGGCAGCGTTCGCGGCGGACGCCAACAAGCCCGGCGCGGGTGTGTCGATCACGCCGATTTTCCCGACCATCGCCGAAGAGCGCTTTCGCGGTGAAGTGGTCGTGGCCGGGCTCAAGGAGCTTGGCTACGACGTCAAGCAGCCGAAGGAGACCGATTACCCGGCGATGTTCCTGGCGCTGTCCTACGGCGACGCGGATTTCACCGTGCATGAGTGGGAGCACCTGCACGAAGCCTTTTATGAAAAGGCCGGCGGCGATGACGTGATGGTCAAGGTCGGGCAGATCATGAAAGGCGTGCTGCAGGGTTACCTGATCGACAAGAAAACCGCAGACGCCTATCACATCAAGGACCTGTCGGATTTGAAGAAACCGGAGATCGCCAAGCTGTTCGACAGCAACGGTGACGGCAAGGCCGACCTGACCGGTTGCAACCCGGGCTGGGGCTGCGAAGTCATGGTCGAGCACCACATGAAGGCCTACGGCCTGGAACCGACCGTCGTCGACAACCGTGGCTCGTACTTCGCATTGATGGCCGACACCATTGCCCGTTACCAGCAAGGCAAACCGGTGCTGTTCTTCACTTGGGTGCCGCAGTGGATTTCCAGCGTGCTGGTCGAAGGCCGCGACGTGGTCTGGCTGCCGGTGCCGTACACCGATCTGCCTGACGGCAAGGAAAGCAAGGACACCTTCTACGAAGGCAAGAACCTCGGCTTCCCGGTGGATACGGTCAACGTTGTCATGAACAAGGAGTTCGCCGAGAAGAACCCGGTGGCCCGCAAGTTCCTCTCCGAAGTCAGCATCAGCACCGCCGACGAAAGCGCGCAGAACCTGAAGATGCAGCAGGGCGAGAAGTCCCTGGCCGACATCAAGCGCCACGCCGCCGAGTGGATCAAGGCCCACCAGCAAAGCTACGACAGCTGGCTGAGCGATGCGCGGGCGGCGGCCAAGTAAGCGGGTTGTTCCCGGGTTCGAGTGACGGTTATCCAGTGGCGCAAACGCCGGGCGAAGAGCCGTCATTGCGAACTTCCAACCGATTCAAGCGCATTTGATAACGCAACTTTGATGGCTGTTTTCATTCAACGCGATTCCGCGCGTTCGCTTCGTGTCGGGTTCGATTTGTCATTTCAACAATAAACGGTTCAACACTATGAAAGTCAGTTCGCTGCCCGCCGATGATGACAGCTGTGGCTGGTTCCACCTGAGCCGGCCACGCAGCCCCGAGCCTGGCCATCGCGGCCACCGTTCGGCGCGTTGGGTCGTCGTGGGTGCCGGCTTCACCGGTCTGGCGGCGGCACGCCAGCTCGCGCTGAACTTCCCCGACGATGAAGTGGTGCTGATCGAAGCGCAGGAAGTGGGGTTGGGGCCGTCCGGTCGCAATGCCGGTTTCGCGATCGATCTGCCCCACGACATCGGGGCCGAGGACTATATCGGTGATATCAATCTGGCCAGGATCAGTCTGAAGCTGAACCTGGAGGGTCAGTCGATCCTGCGCAATCTGGTCGATCAGTTCGGTATCGATTGCCAGATGAAAGCCTGCGGCAAGTATCAGGCCGCCGTGGAGGAACGCGGAATCGCGGTGCTGGAAGCTTATCGCCGAGGGCTCGACAAGCTCGGTCAGCCGTATCAGATGATCGAGGCCGAAGAACTGCCCGAGCATCTGGGCACCCGTTTCTATCGCAAGGCGTTGTTCACCCCCGGGGCGGTGCTGGTTCAGCCGTCGGCGCTGGTGAAGGGCCTGGCGGACAGTTTGCCGGCGAACGTCACCCTCTACGAACACACGCCGATTCTGGAAGTGGAATACGGCGCCAAGACGTTGCTCAAGCACGCTCACGGCAGTATCACTGCCGACAAACTGATCCTGGCCAACAACTCGTTCGGCATGCGCTTCGGTTTTCTGCAGGGCCGCATGTTGCCGATCTACACCTACGCCAGCATCACCCGCCCGCTGACCGATGAAGAGCAGGTGCGTCTGGGCGGCAAACCGTTCTGGGGCGCGATCCCGGCCGACCCGTTCGGCACCACGGTGCGGCGCACTCCCGACAATCGTTTGCTGATCCGCAACAGTTTCAGCTTCAACCCCGATGGCCGTAGCAACAGCAAATACAACGAGCGCTTCGTGCGCCGGCACCGCGCGTCGTTCGATCAGCGTTTCCCGATGCTGCCGGGGGTGAAGTTCGAATACACCTGGGGCGGGGCGCTGGCCATGTCGCGGAACCACAACGGCTTCTTCGGCGAACTGGCGCCGAACGTTTACGGCGCGCTGGGCTGCAATGGCCTGGGCGTCACCCGTGGCACGGTCACCGGCAAGTTGCTGGCCGACTGGCTGGCCGGGGAGCGCGACGGCTTGATCGATTTCCTGCTGCAGGCCCCGGGGCCGTCGGGCAACCCGCCCGAACCTTTTCTGTCGCTGGGCGTGAACATGAACCTGAAGTGGGGGCAATACCGCGCCGGCCGCGAAAGTTGAACGCTCATCGCCCGCCCTGCGCGATGAACTGAAGTAGCGATGCACTGAATACAAGGACAAGAAATGAACAACGTTGCTGTATCAATCGAGGACGTACCGCTCAATGGCTTTCATCGTCTGCTGACGATCCGTTCGGCCGGTGGCTCCTTTGTCGACGGGTATGTTCTGAGCATCATCGGTGTGGCACTGGTGCACATGTCCAGGTCTCTGGCGCTGGACGATTTCTGGGAAGGCATGATCGCCGCCTCGGCGCTGATCGGCATTTTCTTCGGCGGTTTTCTCGGCGGCTGGCTGACCGATGTGCTGGGGCGCAAGCGTCTGCTGTTTGTCGGGCCGAGCCTGTTCATCGTGGCGTCGCTGGCGCAGTTGTGGGTCGACTCGGCGGTGGCGCTGTTTTTTCTGCGGCTGTTGCTGGGAGTGGCGGTCGGCATCGAGTACCCGGTCGCGACTTCGCTGCTGGTCGAGTTCATGCCGCGCAAATATCGCGGCCCGCGTCTGGCGACGCTGACGATCATGTGGTTCGCCGGGGCCGCAACGGCGTATGTGGTGGGCGAGCTGATGTTCAAGCTGTGGGGCTCCGATGCCTGGCGGCTGGTGCTGGCCAGCGCGGCGATCATCGGCGCCATGCTGTTTCTGGTGCGCATCGGCACCCCCGAGTCGCCGCGCTGGCTGCTGAGCAAGGGCCGCGCCGCCGAAGCCGAAGCGATCATCAAACAGGTCTACGGCAACGATTTCTCCCTGGCCAATCTCCCCGAACATCGCGTGGGCGAGAAGCTGACGATCTTCAATCTGCTGCACTCCGGCTACGGCAAACGCATGCTGTTTGTCGTGGTGTTCTGGACCTGCTCGGTGGTGCCGCTGTTCGCCGTGTATGCCTTTGCGCCGAAGGTGCTGGCCGCGCTGAATCTGCAGGGCGACTGGTCGTCCATGGGGTCGGTGGCGATTACCTTGTTCTTTGTCATCGGCTGCGTGATTTCGACCCGGATCATCAACCGCGTCGGCCGACGCAATCTGCTGATCTACAGCTTTCTCTGCTCCGGCCTTGCGCTGCTCGGGCTGGCCGTCAGTCATGCCGGGCCCAATGCGCTGGTGCTCGCCTTCTTTGCCGTTTACGCCTTGTTCATCGGCGGCGCCCAGGTGCTGACGCTGGTGTACCCCAATGAACTGTTTCCCACGGAAATCCGAGCCTTCGCGGTCGGGGTCGGCACTTCACTGTCGCGCATCGGCGCAGCGGCGGGGACCTATCTGGTGCCGGTTTCCCTGAGCACGCTGGGCATTGCCCAGACCATGTACATCGCGGCGGCCGTCACGTTGGTCGGCCTGGTGCTGTCGTGGGTGCTCGCGCCGGAAACCCGCTCGCTCAACCTGCAACAGGCTGCCTCGCTGAATTGAACCTTGCCCGGGCCTTATCGGCTTCGGGCCAATGCATTGAACACTGCAACCACTGGAGAAAAACCTATGAACTTTGACGGCATCTTTACCCCTGCCATTACGCCTTTGTCCGCCGATGGCCAGATCGATTATTCGGCGTTTGCCGAAGTGGTCGAGTACCTGATCGAGTCGCGGGTTCACGGCATCGTCATCGGTGGTTCGACCGGCGAGTACTACGCCCACACCACCGCCGAGCGGCTGAAAGTGGCCGAGCGCGCGAAGGAAGTGATCAATGGCCGGATTCCGCTGGTGATCGGCACGGGCGGGATCCGCACCGAAGATGCGGTGGCCTTCGCCGAGCATGCCAAGTCGATCGAAGCCGATGCGATTCTGGTGGGCTCGCCGCCCTATGCCTTGCCGACGCAAAAGGAAATCGCCGCCCACGTGCTGGCCGTGGACAAGGCCGCCGGCCTGCCGATCATGCTCTACAACTACCCGGCGCGGATGGGCGTAGCGATGGGCCCTGAGTTCTTCGAGGCGATTGCCGGTTGCAAGAACATCGTCGCGATCAAGGAAAGCTCCGGCGACACCGCCCAGTTGCATCGTCTGGCGCATTCGCATCCTTCGATCCAGCTGTCCTGCGGCTGGGACGACATGGCCCTGGAGTTCTTCGCCTGGGGCGCGCGCAGCTGGGTCTGCGCCGGTTCGAACTTCATTCCGGCCGAGCACATCGCGCTGTACGAGGCCTGCGTTCTGGAGAAAAACTTCGACAAGGGCCGGCGGATCATGTCGGCGCTGTTGCCGCTGATGGACGTGCTGGAAAGCGGCAAGTTCGTTCAGTCGATCAAGCACGGCAGCGAACTGGTCGGCCTGCGGGCCGGTGGTGTGCGCAAGCCGATGCAGCCGCTGGAAGCGTCCGAGAAGGAAGTGCTGGAAAGCGTGATCAAAACCCTCAAACAGAATGTGGCGCGCGTCGTCGCGGAGGTTTGAAATGGCCGATCTTCTGAGTCAAGCGCAGTACCGCGAACTGGCGGCGAAGCTTGAGTTTCGCAATCAGGCGTTCATCAACGGCGAGTTTCGCAGCGCGCTGTCCGGCAAGACGTTCACCACGACCAACCCGGCGACTGAAGCAGTGTTGACCGAGATTACCGCCTGCGGTGCTCAGGACGTGGACGTCGCTGTCGCCGCCGCCAAGGCCGCGTTTGAAGACGGACGCTGGCAAGGGCTGGCGCCGTCGGCACGCAAATCGGTGTTGCTGCGATTCGCCCAGTTGCTGGACGACCACTCCCATGAACTGGCGGTCCTGGAAAGCCTGGACAGCGGCAAACCGATCCGCGAATGCCAGAACATCGACGTGCCCGAGACGATTCACACCCTGCGCTGGCACGCCGAGCTGATCGACAAGATTTACGACTCGACCGCCCCGACCGGTAACGGCGCGGTGACCATGGTCGTGCGCGAACCGATCGGGGTGGTGGGCCTGGTGTTGCCGTGGAATTTCCCGCTGCTGATGCTCGCGTGGAAGATCGGCCCGTCGCTGGCCGCCGGCTGCTCCATCGTGGTCAAACCGGCCAAGGAAACCACCCTGAGCACCCTGCGAGTAGCCGAACTGGCGCATCAGGCGGGGATTCCGGCCGGTGTGTTCAACGTGGTGCCCGGTGGTGGCAAGGAGGCGGGCGAACCGCTGGGCCGTCATCCGGACGTCGCCATGGTCAGCTTCACCGGTTCGACCGATACGGGGCGGTTGTTCCTCAAGTACTCCAGCGAATCCAACCTGAAGCGCATCGTGCTGGAATGCGGCGGCAAGAACCCGGCAGTGGTGATGAACGATGTCGAAGACGTCGATCTGGTTGCCCAGCACGTGGTTAACGGCGCGTTCTGGAACATGGGCGAAAACTGCTCGGCTTCGTCACGGCTGATCGTGCACTCGGACATCAAGGACGCGTTGCTACAGCGTGTGCAGGTGCATCTGGCCGACTGGAAAATGGGCGATCCACTTGACCCGGAAAACCGTCTGGGTTCGATGATCAGCAAGGCGCACTTCGAGAAGGTCCGCTCGTACCTCGACCATGCCCGGGATGAGAATCTTTCGGTGCTGGCGGGGGGCAACACGGCCGACAACATCTTCGTCGAGCCGACCATCGTCGATGGCGTCAGCCGTGACAGTCGTCTGTTTCAGGAAGAAATCTTCGGCCCGGTGCTGAGCGTGACCACGTTCACCTCCGTCGACGAAGCGATCAGCCTGGCCAACGACACAGCCTATGGCCTTGCAGCCTCGGCGTACACCGGCAGCCTGCGCCATGCGCTGAAACTCTCGCGGGGGATCCGCGCCGGTATCGTCACCGTGAACTGCTTCGGCGAGGGCGATGCTTCGACGCCTTTCGGCGGCTACAAAGAGTCGGGTTTCGGTGGGCGTGACAAGTCGATCTGGGCCCATGACCAGTACACCGAGCTGAAAACCATCTGGATCGACGCGTCCTGATTCATCGCGGTTTTTCGCAGGTCTTTTTCGCCCCGATCGGTACGCGCGTACCGGTTGGGGCGAATTGCGTTCATTCCCGAGTATTTTGCCGCCCCGGCGGTTAGCATGGCGCTACAACAATGAAACCGATGGACCACACCTTGATCGAACGACGCCAATTCAGCGGTGGCATGAAGGGCAAGAACCTTCGCTACCTGAACGAGCCCGCCAGCGGCCCGGGACGCATGACCCGCACCGGGTTTGTGCTGCTGGAGCATTTTTCCCTGCCAGCGTTTACCCAGGCGCTGGACACCATCATTACCTCCAACCTGCTGCGGCCCGGTCTGTTTTCCACCCGAACCTTCGGCCTGAGCGATGGCGAGGTGATCAGCGATCTGGGTTTGGTCATTCGCCCGGATGCGCGACTGGAGGCGGGCGCGATACAAGAACTGGATCTGCTGGTGATCTGCGGCGGTTACCGCACGGAGTTGAAAGCCAGCGACGAGTTTATCGGACTGCTGAAACTGGCCGCCGAGGCCGGCGTGATTCTGGCCGGGTTGTGGAACGGCTCATGGTTCCTGGGCCGGGCAGGGGTGCTGGAAGGCTATCGTTGTGCGATTCACCCGGAGCATCGGCCGGCGCTGGCGGAGATTTCCAAGGCCACGCAAGTCAGCAGCGAACCCTACGTGATCGACCGCGACCGGTTGACCGCGTCCAGTCCGTCCGGCGCATTCCACATGGCGCTGGACTGGATCAAGGGCCTGCACGACAAGGCGCTGGTCGAGGGCATCGAAGACATTCTGGCCTTCGAGGAATCCCGTTACCGGCGGATCAAACCGACCGAGAACATCTGCGTCAGCGCGCCGTTGCGCGAAGTGGTGAAGCTGATGGACGCCAATCTGGAGGAGCCACTGGAGCTGGAGCAACTGGCGGTGTATGCCGGGCGCTCCCGACGTCAGCTGGAGCGGCTGTTCAAGGAACAACTGGGCACCACGCCGCAGCGTTATTACATGGAACTGCGCATCACCGAGGCCCGACGTCTGCTGCAACACACCGAGCTGTCCCAGGTGGACGTGCTGGTGGCCTGCGGATTCGTGTCGCCAAGCCATTTCAGCAAGTGCTACAGCGCTTATTTCGGTTATCGGCCGTCCAAAGAAAAACGGCTCGTCAAATGACGAGCCGTTTGGCGTGCTGCTTCAGAGGTGATCGGCGTCGATGATCGCCTGAGCGAAGGCTTTCGGGTCTTCCTGCGGCAGGTTGTGGCCAATGCCGCCGTTGATCAGCCGGAACTGGTATTTGCCGGTGAAGCGTTTGGCGTAGTCCTCAGGTGCCGGGTGCGGCGCGCCGTTGGCATCGCCTTCCATCGTGATGGTCGGCACGCTGATCGACGGGGCGGTGGCGAGTTTTTGTTCCAGTGCATCGTACTGGCTTTCACCCTGCACCAGACCCAGGCGCCAGCGGTAGTTGAACACGGTGATCGCGACGTGATCCGGGTTCTGCAACGCCTTGGCGCTGCGGTCGAAGGTGGCGTCGTCGAAGGCCCATTTCGGTGATGCCAGTTGCCAGATCAGCTTGGCGAAATCATGGGTGTTCCTGGTGTAGCCCGCCTCACCACGGTCGGTGGCGAAGTAGAACTGATACCACCATTGCAGCTCGGCCTTGGGCGGCAGCGGATTCTTGCCGGCGGCCTGATTGCCGATCAGATAGCCGCTGACCGATACCAGCGCCTTCACCCGTTCAGGCCACAGCGCCGACACGATGTCCGCCGAACGCGCGCCCCAGTCGTAGCCGCCGAGCACGGCTTGCTTGATCTTCAGCGCATCCATGAAGTCGATCACGTCACTGGCCAGCGCCGCCGGCTGACCGTTGCGCACGGTCTTGTCGGACAGGAAATGCGTGTCGCCATAACCCCGAGCGTACGGCATCAGCACCCGATAACCCTTGGCCGCCAGCAGCGGCGCGACGTCGTCGTAGCTGTGAATGTCGTACGGCCAGCCGTGCAGCAGAATCACCACCGGGCCATCGGCCGGGCCGGTTTCGGCGTAAGCCACGTCCAGCAGGCCGGCCTTCACATGCTTGAGCGGGCCGAAGGGCAGGTCGGCTTTGACGCTGGCGGCTTCGGTCTTGACCGGCTCGGGTGCTGCGGTTTGCGCTTGAGCGAACGCGCCAAACTGCAGCAGCGCGGTGGCAAGAATCGACAGGCCTAGCAGGCAGCGACGGTTTTTCCCGGTGGTGACGGTGGCGTGTGGTGCGTGCTTCATGGCAAGTCTCCTTATGATCGGCGAGGGCCGGGTTCTGGCTGAACCCTTCGTGTCTGGCGTTCATTAAAGACTGGCCACGTATCTGCGCTGTTTCCGTTTTCGTCAGCTGATGCGCGGGCATGTATCCGGGAGGCGTTCGTACACACTGCGATACAAACCTGCGGCCAACAAAAAGCCCCGAATGTTCGGGGCTCTTGCTTGCCTTGGGCTTCAGGCCTGCGTGACGTGCTTGGGCCCGGCCAGCGCCCAGGCGATCAGCCCGAACAGCGGCACGAACACGATCAATACGATCCAGACGCCTTTGTTGCTGGCTTTCCCCTCACTCTTGCGCACCCGGTTGATCGCCCACAATTCGATGAGCAAAAGAACGACGGCCAGTACGATCCACGTGGTTTCAAGTTGCATGGGCTACCTCCTGATGGTCATTGGGTTAGGCGGGGCATGCCACTCAGGGTTCATTAAATTTGCTTGATCGCCTGCTTGGCGCAGGTGCACAAATGTTCTAAACGCTTCCGCAAAGTCGCGGTAACTTAGAGGTCTTCAACGACCAACACTGCCTTCGGAGCCTTGCGTGGACAAACGCAACTGGATCGAGCTGTCTCAGGATGCCGACACCGGCATCGAGTCGATTCGTGCCCATTTCCAGGGCCACGCCTACGATCCGCACTGGCATGACAGCTTTCTGGTGGGCGTCACCGAGCAGGGCGTGCAGCAGTTTCATTGCCGGCGCGTGCGCCATCTGAGTACGCCGGGCAAGATTTTCATGCTGGAGCCGGGGGAGATCCACGACGGGCACGCGCCGACGGAGGAGGGCTTCACCTACTCCATGCTCTACCTTGATCCGCACTGGCTGGAGCGCGAATTGCGCGTACTGTTCGAGCATGCGCCGGACAATAGCCAGCTCGGCTTCACCGATACCCTGAGTCAGGATTCGCGCCTGTCCACGGCCATCAATCAGGCCTTCAACGCCCTGCATCAAGGTGACTTGCGCATCGTGCGCCAGACCGCTATCGACACCTTGCTCGGTTCGCTGACGTCCCACCTCGACTGGCGTAAGCGTCAGCCGTTCGATCCGCGTCTGCCACGAGTGGCCCAGGTGGCGCGGGACTATCTGCATGCCCATGCCTTCGAGGACATCGGGCTGGACGATCTGGCCCAGGCCTGCGGGGTCGATCGCTTTCGACTGACGCGGGCGTTCAAGGCGGCTTTCGGCCTGGCACCACACGCCTACCTGATTCAGCTGCGACTGGCCCGCGCCCGCCAGTTGCTGGCCCGCGGCGAAACACCCGCCACCGTCGCCAGCGCCCTCGGTTTCGCCGATCAGAGCCATCTGGGGCGCTGGTTTCGTCGTGCCTACCACCTGACGCCGGCGGATTACCGCAAGCGCTGCTCAAACCTTCCAGACTGAACCCCGCGTAACCGCGACCATGAGCTCCTGTTCTGATTCGGGAGTCCTGTCATGGAATCGTTGTTGCCATTTCTGCTGTTTTCCTTCGTCGCCTCGATCACCCCGGGGCCGACCAATATTCTGGTGATGAGCCACAGCTCGCGGCGCGGCCTGATGGCGACAGTGCCGATCATCTTCGGCGCGTGTGTGTCGGCGGCGCTGGTGGTGTTGGTGGTCGGGCTCGGCGTGGGGGAAACCTTGCTGCGCTATCCTCGTGTGCAGCAGGCCATGGCCTGGGCCGGGGTGTTGTGGTTGAGCTGGCTGGCGTGGCAGATCTTTCGCAGCACGCCGCCGTCGTTGGACTCGGCGACAGAGGGTGAAACAGGCTTCAGCGTGTTCGGTGCCGCCGGCCTGCAACTGATCAACCCGAAGGTGTGGATGATGGCCGTGGCGGTGGTGAGTGTGTTTGGCGGCAACGGCGACGAGAGCGCGCGGATGCTGCTGTTGTCGGTGGTATTTCTGCTGGTCTGCCTGCCGTGCATGACGGCGTGGGCGCTGCTGGGCGTGGGCAGCGCGCGGTTCTTTGGATCGCCACGGGCGTTTCGGCGAATGAATGCCGTGCTGGCGTTTTTGTTGTTGGTGTCGGCCTGGTTGACGGTGTTGGTCTAGGCATCGGGACCTTCCGCATTCCTGACAGGAATGCACCGCATAAAATCAATGAATTTCTATTATCGATCTTCGTGACGTAGGGTGCTTCAAGGACACGGAGAAACGCCCTTGAACGCTTCCTCTACTCAAAAATTCGACACCTCCCGCGCCAATGAATACGGCAAGCAAAGCCGGATTGCCCTGGCGGGGTATGACGCTTGCCACGACCTTGCCGCGTGCATGCTGGCGGCCAGTCTCGGTAACGTAGGCTCGGCGCGGATTCTGGCGGTTGGCGCAGGCGGAACAGCTCAGGAAATCATAGCGATGGGGCGTCTGGAGCCAGGCTGGCGCTTCATGGCGGTTGATCCGTCCGAGCCGATGCTGACGGCGGCGACCGAGCAATTGCGGATACATGACTTGCTGGCGCGAACGGATCTGCATCTCGGGCCGGTCGACGATTTGCCTGCCGATGAGTCATACGACGCTGCTACGGTGATCGGCGTTCTGCATCATCTGGAAGGTGATGATGCCAAGCGAGCGCTTCTGCAATCCATTCGGGCTCGTTTGAAACCGGGTGCTCCGCTGATCGTGGCTGGCAATCACTACGCGTATGCCAGCCAACCGTTGTTGCTGGAAGCGTGGGGACAACGCTGGCGCCAGAACGGTGCCAGCGCCGATGAGGTGAAGGGCAAACTGGGAAAAATTCTTCAGGGTGCCGATCCTCCGCATTCCGAGGCAGCGGTGCAAAAGCTGTTGCATGAAGCCGGGTTTGGCGAGGTCACCCGGTTTTTCAGCAGCCTGTTCTGGGGCGCGTGGTTGACGCGTAGAACGAGCTGACCTGTGCCCTGGCGACGAATCCGACCACACGTATTTGAAATCCCCACCGTTGCCCCCCAGAATCGCGCCCCGATCCGGCCACCGGTGCCGGGCGTTCAGAGTGAAAGGGGTTGCGGTTGAACGAACAGACATTGTCCATGCGCCTGGAGCGGGTGGCGGCGCACGTGCCCGCCGGTGCGCGGCTGGCCGATATCGGATCGGATCACGGCTACTTGCCGGTGGCGCTGATGCGCCGTGGCGCGATCGCGACGGCGGTGGCGGGCGAAATGGCCGAGACACCGTTCCGTTCGGCGCAGCGCACTGTGCGCGAAAACGATCTTGAGCAGCAGATCGCCGTGCGCCTGGCCAATGGTTTGATGGCTGTCGAACAGGCAGACGGGATCACGGCGATTACTGTGTGCGGCATGGGTGGCGAGACCATCCGCGACATTCTTGAGGCCGGCAAGACGCGCCTGAGCGGCCGCGAACGTCTGATCCTTCAACCCAACGGCGGCGAGCAACCGCTGCGCCAATGGTTGATGGACAACGGTTACCGAATCCTTTGCGAAGAAGTGCTGCACGAAAACCGCTTCGACTACGAAATCATTGTGGCCGAGCGGGGCGGGCCGGTGATGTATACCGCCGAGGAACTGTACTTCGGGCCGCTACAGTTGCAAGCGCGCAATCCTGCGTTTGTCAGCAAGTGGCAGCATCGGCTGCGGCATAAGCAGCAGACGCTGAGCCACTTCGCTCGGGCGCAGCATGGGGTATGCGAGCAAAAGGTGCAGGATCTGAAGCAGCAGGTGCAGTGGATCACTGACGTGCTGGGGTGAAACCCTCGGGAATACTGAATGAGGGCGATCTTTTCTGAAGTCCGGTTTGCCCGGTGCTGCGCCTGCCAGCGCCACACCGGGCAATGAATCCAGCGCAATCAGCTACCGAAAGACTCCATCAACACCTGCACCAATTCACCGCCCTGAGGCGTCGCCCAGCTACCGGCCAGTTCGGCAATCAACTGGTTGGTGCTGGTCAGCGTGACACCGGCCTTGTCCATGCGGCGCAATGCGATGTCATCGGCTGCCTTGGTCGGTGAAGCGCCGGCATCGGCGACGACCTGGACTTCATAACCATCACGCACCAGCGAGAGTGCCGGGTAAACGGTGCAGACGTCGTTGGTGACGCCGGCGATGATCAGTTTCCGGCGACCGGTCGCCTTCACTGCGGCGGCGAAGTGTTCGTCGTCCATGGCGTTGACGATGCCAAGGCGTTTGATGCGGTTCGCAAACTCAGCCGGCAGGATCTGCTCAAGCTCACTCAGGAGCGGACCTTGTGCGTGCTCTTCCATGCTGGAGGTCAGCACGACGGGCATCTTCAGAATGCGTGCGGCTTTTGCGAGCATCAGGGCGTTGCGTTTGAGTTCTTCGAAAGCCATCGATTTGGCCCAGCCCATGGTCCCGACCTGGTGATCGATCAGCAGAAGGGCAGCATTGTCGGCACTGAAGTTTTCGTACGTCATGGTGGTTCTCCTGGCATTTGAAATGGGGGGAATGCCCCCGGTGGTGGAGTCAGCGAAGATTCAGATTTCCAAAATCACCCCGTTGATAGCGGGCCACGGCGGCGGTCAGGGCTTCTGAAGAAGAGAGCGCCATCGGGCCCTGCCAATGCACCGGCTGGTTCAAGGGCGTGCCTGAGAATACGACGGCCTTGGCGTTGCCGGTCGGCGCACTCAAGATGACGCTCCGATCCGCCCTTTGCGGGAGATTGACCGGTACTTTCGGATCGGACAGATCGAAGGGGTGGCCATCGACAGACACTTCGCCGTCTATGGGCATGACAAACGCCACATGGCCTTCGGGAATCGAGACACTCAGTTCGCGCCCGGCCTCCAGGGATATGTCCAGCAGTCGCACGTCGGTTGGCAGCGATAGAGGAGACACAACGTTTCGGAAGCTGCCCAGAGGTACTCGAACCTTCACGCCCGGCGAATGAACGACCGGCACCTCCTGAGATTCAACGCTGAAGGCAAACGGTGCTTGCGACTGTTTGTCCTCCGGCAGATTGATGAAAATCTGCAGCATGTGAACGGTCTTGCCGGGCTCGGCCGGAACTTCCTCGTGCACGACGCCATTGCCCGCCGCCGTCCAGTGCAGACCACCGGGCTGGATCAGGTTGCGATTGCCCAGTGAGTCCTGGTTATCGATACCGGTTTGCGAATCCATAAACAGGTAAGACACCGCCGAGAACCCTGCATGAGGGTGGGCCGGAAACGTCGGTCCGCTGATCCAGGCGTGATCGACGCCCAAAAACGGGTCGATCGGTTTCGCATGTCGATCGCCTCGCAGGGTGAACGCCCTGAATCGGCTGCCGTGGTTCATGCGCTGCAAACGTGCGGTGGTGAGCATGGCTGCGCTCCTCAAGCTTCTGCGGAGAGGGTCGGGTAGTCGATGTAGCCTTCAGGGCCCGGGGCGTAAAAGGTGTTTTTGTCCGCAGCGTTCAACTCGGCACCACTGCGCAAACGCTCGGGCAAGTCAGGGTTAGCGAGAAACGCACTGCCAAATACCACCGCATCGGCCTTGCCACTGGAAATCAGGGATTCGGCGGTATCTTTGTCCAGACCGCTGCCGATCAGGTAGCGCCCGGCAAAGAGAGGTCGCAGCGCTGCGTGGTAGTCGAACGTGGCACCGAACAGCGCGACATGCAGATAAGCGAGATTGAAAGCGCGCAGTTGCTCGACCAGGTGCGTGTAGGTTTCCTGCGGGTTGGCATCGACGATGTCGTTGAAGTTCATCTCGGGCGAAATCTTGATGCCGACCCGGTCACCGCCGATCTCATCCACCATGGCGGCGAGTACTTCCAGTACGAAGCGGACGCGGTTTTCAACCGGGCCACCATATTCGTCCTCTCGTTGGTTACTGCCGGTAGAAAGGAATTGCTCCGGCAGATAACCCGATGCCGCATGCAGCTCGACACCATCGAAACCCGCCTCGATCGCGCGGCGTGCAGCCTGGCGATAGCCTTCGACGACGGCGGCGATTTCGACGATGGTCAGGGCGTGCGGGATGACGAAATCCTGCAAACCGTTGGCGGTGTAGGTCTGTCCAGCGGCCTTGATGGCAGAGGGCGCCTGCGGCTGAGCGCCGTTGGCGAGCAATGAAGGGTGGGACACCCGTCCGCAGTGCATCAGTTGCATGAAGATGCGACCGCCACGGGCATGCACTGCGTCCGTGACCTGCTTCCAGGCCGCCACCTGTTCGGCGGTTTCGATACCCGGCGTTCGTGTGTAGCCCTTGCCGAGTGCAACGGGAAACACGCCTTCGGAAATGATCAGCCCGGCACTGGCGCGCTGACCGTAGTAAGTCGCGACCAGATCCGTCGGTACACCGTCATCATCGGCGCGCGAACGCGTCATGGGTGCCATGACGATACGGTTGGAGAGGGTGTGGCGGCCGACCTGGATTTCAGAAAAAAGTGGGTTCATCGCGGTGCTCCTCAGCAGTGATGGAGCTATCATCAGTCAATTCAAATTCGGGATAAATCCGTCAAAATTGAAATGACTGATCCACTGGTGGAGCAATCTTTTGGAATACCTGAACGACATGGCGTTGTTTGTGGAAGTTGTGAAAATGCGCGGCTTTCGTGGGGCGGCTGAATCGCTGGGCATGCCCAACTCAACGCTTTCCCGGCGTATCAGTGGCCTGGAAAAGGCCATCGGCTTGCGTCTGTTGCACCGCACGACACGCCGGATCGAGTTGACGGAGGCCGGGCAACTTTATTTCGAGCGCTGCAAACGGATCGTGGAAGAGGCGAGGCTGGCGCATGAGCAATTGGGCGAAATGCTTGCCCGGCCCAGTGGTTTGCTGCGGGTTTCGATGCCGGTGGACTTTGCCACTATTTATCTGGCGCCGCTGATTGCCGAGTTTGCCCGTGAATATCCGGGTATCAGCTTCGATCTCGACCTCACACCACGGCAGGTGGATCTGGTCAGCGACCCGGTCGATATCGTCATTCGGATGGGAGAACCGCCGAACTCAAACCTGATTGCCCGCAAGTTGGCGAGTATGAAACGTGGTTTTTACGCATCGCCCAGGTATCTCGAACTGTTCGGTGAGCCGGAGCAACCTGCCCAACTCATCAATCATGAGTGCCTCAGAATGCGCGGCTCCGGTTCTGACCGCTGGACACTTACCAGTGAAACAGGGAGCGAACAGGTGGAGGTCGGTGGACGTTTTGAACTCAACAGTGTGGGCATGCTCCGGCGCATGGCGTCTCTGGATCTGGGGATCGCGCTGCTACCGGAAGGTATCGCCGTCCAGGATGTGGCGAGCGGAACATTGCGCAGAGTGCTGGCGCAATGGCAGGCACCACCGGTTTCGGTCTACGCATTGACAGAGACGCGACTGCTCCCGGCCAAGACGCAACGTTTCATCGAGTTTCTGCGTGACAGGCTCGATTGCGCTTAGGAACGCACAAAGAATCGGTGTTGGACTCAAGCTGATATCATTCAACAACTTTCAAGCAGGCCAAAACACCATGAACCGTCAGAAAAAACTGCAACAGCTCTTCAAGGAAAAATCCAGAAAGGCCAACGCCAAACTGGCACCCAAGAGCAACAAGCCGAAGTACATCAGCAAGGCGGATCGCCTGAAACTGGAGGCTGAAGCGGGTCCAGAGTCGATTGGATCCACTGAAGTCTGATCCCGTTTTGCTGTAACCGGGCAGGGATCCTTACGTTGTGGGGCCTGACTCCGCTTGAGCTGACGTGTCAACCTCAGGTGGTAGCCTGAGGCTGTCGGTCAGGAAGCGGTCATTCGAAGTGTCGTCGAAGTCCGATCCGATTCATTTCCACATTCAAAGCATAGTCATCAGTGCGGCAACGATTTTTTCATGCCGCTCCTGAATTGCATCCTGCCCCCAGACGCGTCCATCGCTGACAAAACTATTGATCTCTCTCTGTTGAAAGTTATGGGTGTAGGTTTTCAGCTTTTCCGTGAATGGAATGTTGCCTACTGCACAGTTATGGGATTTGGAAAGCAGTAGATAGTTACCCAGGCAGTTCAGATATTCATGTTTGAAGGTATCGTCGTAGGTGTCATAGCCGTGGGGTAGCGACGAGGGTTCGGTAGTAGGGGCGATGTGTTCCAACTCGGGTCGCTTAGTGTCACTGTAGCGCCGCTGTGCATAGCCACGGTGTCCATCCCCTTCAAGGTGAACTTCATATTTCCACAGCAGGTGTTTCGCGATTCTGTGGTTGATCTCACCATCCAGGACAACAAGCAGTTTTTCGTTGTTCCAATAGGCCCACCACCAGTCACTCGAAGTCTTGAGACGCTCGATCCGATCAAGGATGGGGGCTATCGATGAGTTCTCGGTTAAAAAATTCTCGTAAACATCATTGATGCGAGAAGTAACATCCGCACGCGTGCCAATCAGGCGATGACGGACGATAAGGCTCTCAAAAGCCACGCAGAGCCTGTTTTTGTCAGAGAGACTCAGGCCAAATCGATAGGCTTTTAGAATGAATGGCAGTGCGATCGCGATCCCGCCAAGGCTTACCAATGAATGGATCGGGAAGTTTTTTTGTTCGTCCTCGCCAAAGAATACCGATAAGTGCTCAAAGCTGATGGCCAGGGAGTCAGTGAACGCCTGTACGAAGTCGAGTGGTGACGGCCCGGCCAGCATTTTCTCTACTCTGTCCAATGCCCCGCTCTCCCAGAGGGAGTTGAAATGAACACGGAGAGTGAACTGCAGCACTTCATCTTCATTGATTTTGTACTCAACCGCCGATATCGACTTGTAAATGGTCTCGAAGCGATTTTTGATCTCGTCGATAAGGCTGTCTTTTTGTTGTTGGTCCTCTCCGTGAAGGTGGATGGCATACATGAACTGCGCTTTTACCACCTCCAGATTGGATGGTCGTTTTCCGCGGTTATTCTGGAAAATGAACATCTGAATCGCTTCCGCTTCATCCCTTACAGGGTGCGTGCTGCACGAGGCTTGGGAAACGATTCTGAGCATGTCCGTCATGTACTCTTCAGATTGATCACTCAACATCATCTTGAAGTAATCGAAGGCCATGATCAGCCGCTTGGCTGAAGTGGTCTGTAAGGCAGGAATGTCGTGTCTGGATTGATTGATTACATAGTCGACATAGACCTGATTGTCATAGTCGACTGTTTTGAAGCGGATTTGCCTTTCCCGTTTGATCAGGTCCTTGTAGCAGTCCTGTTCATCTTCGGTGAGCGGCCGCTTGCGGTGCAGGCATGCGAATAGCGCTGCGAGGAAGAGGCTGATCGTGGTCAGACGTTGCTGACCGTCGATCACCCTGAACTCTCCTTGCGTCTCCTCAAACAGGAAGTGGCCGAAGTAATAGGGACTTCGAGTCTTGCTGCGCCGGTACGACTCAAGGTCGTAGAGAAACACATCCGTTTGCGTGGTACGGCTTGAGCCTTCGGTGGGCGTTTCCCAGGCATAGGCGCGTTGGTAGGCAGGAACAACAATTCGGTTGTTGGCCATCATGTTACGGATGGTCGTTGAGGCTTCCACAGAGTCTGTCCTTATGAATAGTGGCGTAGTGCCCATAATCTCTTGAGGCGAGAGATTTTGCACGTTCCACATACAGGTGCTCTGGTAGTCGACCTGTCCTCAGGTACTCGGCGGCTTCGCCAGTTCAATCCCCGCCGCCCCCAGCCGCTTGAGAATCTCGAACAGCAGATCACTCTTGGTCGTCCCGACAATCCTCGGGCTGGCGACATACCCGGTCACCGTCAACGTAATCCCGTCCGGCGTCAGCTTGCTGAAGCGCACGAACGGCGCCGGTTTTTCGAGGATGGTTTCGTGTTCCTTGTAGGTGTCGAACAGCAGGTTCTGCACCTGTTCGGGGTCGATATCCAGCGGGAACATCAGCTCCAGCGTCGCCACGCCCTGGGCGCTGCCGCCGAGGGTGACGTTGCGCAGGTTCTGCGAGATCAATTGCGAGTTGGGCACGATCACGATCGAGCGGTCGCTGAGCTGGATTTCGGTGGCGCGCACGTTGATCCGGCGGATATCGCCCTCGACGCCGCTGATGCTGATCAGGTCGCCCACCTTGACCGGGCGTTCGGTGAGCAGGATCAGCCCGGAGACGAAGTTCTTCACAATCTCCTGCAAGCCGAAACCGATGCCCACCGACAGGGCGCTGACGATCCACGCCAGGTTGGTCCATTGCACGCCCAGCGATGACAGGGTCAGCAGGATCACCACCGCATAACCGATGTTGGAAAACAGCGTGCTGAGCGAGGCGCACATGCCCGGGTCCATGTCGGTCTTTGGCAGGAACTCGTTGTCGAGCCAGCGGCGCAGGGCGCGGATCAGGTAGATGCCGATCAGCAGCGCCAGCATCGCGTTGAGCAAATGGCCGGGGACGATGTTCAGTTTGCGCAGGCCGGCGCCGCCGAGGATCGTGCCGATGTTGTTGGCCAGTTGGCCCAGGGTGGTGCCGATTCCGCCGACAAACAGTGTGATGACCGCCAACAGCAACAGCGCAGCCCGACCGAACCCGGCCAGCAGGGTCGAGGCCTGTTCGAGGCGTCGATCACCCACACCGAGCAGCTGTTTCAGCGCCTTGCCGCTTGAATGGCGGGGCGAGAAGAAATACTCGCAGCTGTCCTTGAGCAACTGCATCAGCAGGTAAAACCCGGAAAACACGATAAACGCCCACACCAGTTCGTAGGTGATGAACCGCGCCAGCGATACATACCCCGTCAGCAGGGCGCCGAACGACAGCACCATCGACAGGGTGGCTACGGTGTAAATCACCCCTGCAAAGGTGTTGCCCGACACCTGCGTATCCCCAGCCGCCACCAAGACTTTGCGCACTCTGCCGACACGCATCAGCAACGTCGTGACGATGCCCAGCACCACTATCGCAATCACTCCGCGCCCGGCGATCACGATCTGGCTGCTCATCCCTGAGGCATTGCTGACCTGCACCGCCGTGACCAGCACCAACAACGTCGCGGCCAGGATCCGCGCGAATGGCTGGAGCGTGTGTGCGACCTCGTCGGCCACCCCCGGCAGCCGCCATGACGGGTGCTCGGTGGACAGCAACGCGCGGCTCAGGCCGGTGATCAGCACGCAGGCGTAAACGACTTTCTCGAACTCATCGGAAAACGTCGCCAGCATCGGCGGCAACGGCACGTGACGGGTGCAGGCGTAGTACAGCAATTGCAGGGCGATGGCGGTGGTCGCGAGTGTCGCCAGTGCCGAGGCGAACGCCAGTGAACTGCGGCGCAGCCGACCCTCCGGCATGCGGTGAATGCACACCCACGCCAGCCAGCGGTCGGCCAGCCGCCGGCCCAGCGTCCAGACGATGAAGGCCAGCACCACCAGCAGCGCGGTGTAAAGGCGCTGGCCGGGTTGCCAGGCTTCCGCGCCGGTCTGTTGCACCTGTTCGACGAAAAACCGCAGGCGCTGGCGGTCGTCCGCCGATGGATTGAAAAGGGGCGTCCAGAAACCGGGATTCAGAATGCTGTGGGTGCTGAGCGTCAGTTCGCTTTCGAGCAACGTGCGGCGGATGCCGGCGATCTGGGTGATCAGATCCGTTGCGCTCTGCTTGAGGGTGGCGAGGTTCTTGAGTGCGGTATCGACCTTGTTTTTTTGCTCGATCAACGTCGCCCGCTGCGCCGCGATATCGGCTTGTTCGGCAGCGACCGCTTCGGCCGGCGCGGCCCCCAGCACGCCCAGTTGAACGGTCAATTGCGCCTGCTGCGGCAACAGCGATGCCGACAGTCGATCAATGTCCAGAATGAACGTCTGCACCCGGTCCTGCGGGCCTTCGAGCTGGTTGTAATTGTTGGCGGACGAGATCTGCTGCTTGAGCCCGTCGAGGCGCAGTTGCAGGGCTTGCAGATCACTTTGCGTGACGCCGGGGAGCGGGGCGCCGGTGCTGACATCGGCGGTGCCAGGCAAGTCGCCGGCCGACACCGCCACGAACCCCGAGCCGAACAGGATCAAAGCGACGAACATCAATGACTTCAATGCATTACGCATGGGACTGGCCGATTCCGGTTGATCACACAAACATTGAGGTTAGGTGATGGGACCGGCGGGCGCGGAAAAGTTTCGGTGACCCGGGTGACGGGCCACCGTTCGCGGCGTTGCGGTTGTTCAGATCGACCGCTGATTGACCCGCTGCATCAATTCCTCCGCCGACTCCTTGCGCTCGGAATAGCGATCCACCAGGTCCGGGCGATCACGCAGCAACAGCGTGAATTTCACCAACTCTTCCATCACGTCCACCACCCGGTCGTACAGCGCCGAAGGTTTCATGCGGTTGCCTTCGTCGAATTCCAGATAAGCCTTGGGCACCGACGACTGATTGGGGATGGTGAACATGCGCATCCAGCGGCCCAGCACGCGCAGTTGATTGACCACGTTGAAGGATTGCGAACCGCCGCAGACCTGCATCACCGCCAGGGTTTTGCCCTGGGTCGGACGTACCGCGCCGAGGGCCAGCGGCACCCAGTCGATCTGCGCCTTGAACACCGCCGACATCGCACCGTGACGTTCCGGTGAGCACCAGACCTGGCCTTCGGACCATTGCATCAGTTCGAGCAGTTCCTGGACTTTCGGGTGATCGCCCGGCGCATCGTCCGGCAGCGGCAGGCCCGAAGGATTGAAGATTCGCGTCTCGGCGCCGAAGTGCTCCAGCAACCGTGCGGCTTCTTCGACCAGCAAGCGGCTGAAGGAGCGCGGGCGGGTCGAGCCGTACAGCAACAGGATGCGCGGCTTGTGCGCGTCTTCGCCACGCGTGGTTTTTTGAACCAGTGAAGGATCGAGGTTGGGCAGGTCGGTCATGTCGGCTCCGGTTACAGCGTGCTGATGCGTTCGAGCTCGCGCTTGAGGGCATCACGGTCAAGTTCGGCGAAGGGCAGGGCGAGGAAGGCCCGGCAGCGGGTTTCGATTCGGGCGAGGGTGGCGTGGAAGGCGGCGTCGATGGTGCCTTCAACGCCGTGCACATCCGACGGATCTTCCAGCCCCCAATGGGCTTTCAGGGCCGGGCCGAAGTACACCGGACAGGCTTCACCGGCGGCCTTGTCGCACACGGTGATGACGATATCCGGCGGGTTGTCTTCGAAGGCCTCGTTGCCCTTGCTGCTCAACCCGGCGATGGAAATTCCGGCCGCCTGCAACGTGGTCAGGCTGCGCGGCAGTACCTGGCCCTTGGGGAAACTGCCGGCACTGACTGCTTCGAAACCGGCTGGCGCCAGATGGTTGAACATCGCCTCCGACAGAATGCTGCGGCAGCTGTTGGCGGTGCACATGAACAGGACGCGCATTTTCGGTCCTCAGCAGCAGGCAGACGTATTGAGCGGGCGATCGCCCATGGCCGCCAGCCGTGCGCTGTTTTCTTCCAGCCAGGCGGTGTTGGCGGCGAGCGTGGTTTCAAGCAGCGTGCGAATCCATGCCGGCAAATCGGGGTTCAGCCGGTAATAAACCCACTGGCCCTGGCGACGATCCAGCAACAGGCCGCAGGTGCGCAGTTGCGCGAGATGGCGGGAGATTTTCGGCTGACTGTCGTCCAGCGCGCAAACCAGTTCGCAGACACACAACTCACCTTCACGGGTGATCAACAGCGTGGCCCGGGCACGGGTTTCGTCGGCGAGGCATTTGAAAACGGAGGCGGGGGTGAGCATGACGATGCCTTCAGTACATATGGTTGTCCGAATATACGGATATCCATATGTGGTGGGCAAGCCTGGAGTTTGATGAAGGTGGCAGCTCTCGACCGAAGATTTTTTAGCGCAGGCGCTTCAACGCTTGCTGAACGCCAGCCGTGCGGCAAACAGCACGAAAATCATCCCCGTGGTGCGATCCATCCAGCGAATCACCTTCTCGCGACGCAGGAAACCGGACAGTGGCTGCGTCGCGCCAATCAACACCAGCGACCAGATCAGCCCGAGGACCACATGAATGCTCACCAGCCCGAACGTCCACGGCACCAGCGGCTGACCTTGCGGAATGAACTGCGGCAGAAACGATACGTAGAAAATCCCGATCTTCGGATTCAGCACATTCCCCAGCATGCCCTTGAAAAACCAGTTTGCCCCCGGCTTGCCGTCGCCCTCGGCCGGTGCCAGCGAGCGGCGAGGGCGCAGCAGCATGTTCAACCCCAGCCATGCCAGATACGCCGCGCCGCAATACTTCAACAGGTTGTAGGCCAGCTCCGACACCGCAATCAACGCCCCCAACCCAAACGCCACCGCCGCGCCCCACAACAGACAACCGGCATTGATCCCCAACGCCGCACGCAACGCCTGCTGCTTGCCTTCGACGGTGGCGGTGCGCAGCACCAGCGCAGTGTCGAGACCGGGCGTCAGGGTCAGCAGCGTGGCAGCGAAAGTGAAGGCGAGGAGGTTGTCGGCGATGGACATGGCGCGTGGGTTCCCTGTTCTGGATGAGGGGAACGGTAGCGGTTTCAGGCGGGGGGATCCAGCAGGGAAATCAGGCGCGGTTCGATGCGGTCGGGTTGTATCTCGAGGATCGCCAGCGTGACCGGCAACTTGAAACGCCGAGGGCCGGCGCTGCCGGGGTTCACGTAGAGACGATCACCGCGCCATTCGATGCGGGGTTTGTGGGAGTGGCCGGTGATGATGAGCCTGATGCCCGGATCGAGATCGGCGGGGACGTCGGCGATGTCGTGGAGGAGGAGGGTTGGCCAGCCGTTGAGGGTGAAGGTCAGAAGGTCTGGGAGATTTTCGGCCCACGGGCTGTTGAGATCGTTGTTGCCGCGCACGGCGTGGACAGGGGCGATTTTGGCCAGTTGTGCGAGGATGTCCGGGTTGCCTATATCGCCGGCGTGGATGATCTGGTCACAGCCCTGGAACGCGGCGAGGGCTTCGGGGCGGAGGAGGTTGTGGGTGTCGGAGATCAGGGCGGTTTTCATGGGGGCACCGTGGCGTTTTCGGGCAGAAGCTGATGTTTACGGCCAAAAGCGGACGCCGCCGTTACGCATGGTGGCGTCGAGTCATATCCAGACGTCGTTCAAGGCAGTCCGTTCACCGTCTTCATGCCCCGTGTTCAAAATGCCTCGTGGCTCGATCATCATCAGTTTCGCTTCACCTCGCGAGGCGGTCCTGTGCGCCACGCCGCGTGGCACCACATATAACTCACCCGGATTTACATGAACGCATCCCTCCGGCAAATCGATGCGTAGGGTGCCTTCCAGAACAAGAAATGCTTCATCAGTTTCCGGATGTGAGTGCCAGATGAATTCGCCTTCGATTCTAACCACCTTGAACTGGTAGTCGTTCATTTCCGCAACGACCCTGGGGCTCCACTGCTGTTCGATCAATGAAGCTTTTTGCGCGAGGTTTACGGGGGATGATGCTTGTGGATGAAGGGGCTCAGACATGACGGATCCTCTGTAGTTGGAGTCGTCAGCCTATAGAACAGGGTAGCTACTGTTCTTGTACGATCCTGCAAGTCAGCGGGCCAGTCGCAAGCGTTCCAGCCAACGCATGGGGGGGACCCCGTAGCAGCGCGTGAAGTGTCGGGTCATATGGCTTTGATCGTGAAAGCCCGCAGCAAGCGCGGCGTCCACCAGTGTGAAACCGTCAAGAACAAGCTCACGAAAACGGTCCAGACGACGTAAGGTGACGAAGCGGTAGGGACTGGTGCCATAGAGCGTCCTGAAGTCCCGTGACAGGCTCCAGCGTTCGCGTCCGCTGGAATGCTCCAGCATCTCCAGGGTAATGCTTAAATGCAGATTTTCCATAATGAAAGCCCTGGCGCGTTCGGCAGAGCGATAATCCAGGCGTTTGCGACCAGGCGGCTTGCCACCTACGGCACACAATGTCATTGCCAGATCATACAAGGCGTCCTGTTCCTCCAGCGTTTCCAGCGGATGATCCACCGCTCGCACAAATGCTTCGGTGGCGTGGTACAGGCGTGGATCGCTCGAGAGGCCACCGGCGATGAAGGGCAGAGGTTGCCCACCCAGGACGTTCTGGATCAGTCCAGGATCAACGTAGGCCATACGATAATGAAAACCTGCATCAGTGCCAGCCATACCGTCATGCAGTTCGTCAGGGTGTAACACAAGTGTGTTGCCTGGCACACCATGGCGCAGCGACCCCTTGTAATGAAAACTCTGCACACCTGCCAAGGTGCGGCCTATCGAGTAGGTGTCGTGACGGTGTGGGTCATAACCGTGGCTGCCGAACCATGCTTCGATACGCTCTATGTTGCCGGGTTGAGCACTGCGGATTACCCAGTCGGCGCTGGCAGGTCTGCTTTTTTTTCGGTCCATGAAGGTATTTTCCGTAGATGCACAGTATTTGGGTGCTGTAGACGAGATCAGCAGTCGAAATAATCCTCATGATTCAACCTCGAAGGCACTTGACCCTGCTCTCCGTAAGTTAGCTGAGCAAGACCAGTGCCCTCCACCAGAAAACGAAGTCGCTCTCAATTGTCAGCGAGTTCTCATCATTTACTTTGGCATCAACACTGTATCGACGACGTGTATCACTCCATTGGACTGCATGACATCGGCGATGGTGATAGCTGATTTTCCGCCTTTGGCGTCCTCAACCCACAACTTGCCATCGTGCAGCCAGACAGTAAGAGACTCTCCCTGAACGGTTGTGAGCATGACCTTGCCGCCATGCATTTTGGCGTCCTCCATGAGTTGCCTGGCGGTATGAGTACCGGGTACCACGTGATAGGTGAGGATCTTGGTCAGATCGGCTTTGTGCTCGGGCTTGACCAGCGTGTCGACTGTTCCGGCCGGCAACTTGGCGAAGGCCGCGTTAGTGGGAGCGAAGACGGTGAAAGGCCCTTTGCTATTAAGTGTATCGACCAGGCCGGCGGCTTTGACAGCTGCAACCAGCGTCGTATGGTCTTTAGAGTTGACGGCATTCTCTACGATGGTTTTGTTTGGGTACATGGCTGCCCCGCCAACCATCACGGTATCCGCAGCAAAGCTGAGTCCGGTGTTGATGCATAGAAGGGTAAAGCAGGCAATCGCAAAGCGTTTGATGAGCGTGTGCATGATACGTCTCCTTGATTTTCAACCCTTCGTATGAGGGTGACGTACTTACGTAGGAGACAGCGAACCGGATGCACCCCCGCGAAAAATAAATCAAGGCAGCTTTTGGCTGGTTATCGACCTTGCATCGGTTGGCCAGCCGTGCCCTTCGAGAGATGAGGGACTTGTCATGAACATCTTCGCTAACAACAGGCATTAGCCCGGCAACAAGGACAAATTGGTACGGCCTTGGTTTTTACCGAAAGGTTATAAAAAATCATATAAACCTAATTGCCAGCTTTATACCAAGTCAGAGTTATCACGGATTATTTAACTTTTCGTGAGGATTTGGGGATGTATAGATGGTCATTATCCTTACAACACAACGTAAGGAACTGGTCATGTCAGCCCTGCCCCGAACAACTCGCGTTGCTGATCTATCGCCGAAGAGTATTCATCCTCGCTGGTTGAGGCTGACTCACTGGATTAATGCGTTGGCCGTGTTGGTAATGGTCACCAGTGGTTGGCGAATCTACAACGCTTCACCTTTGTACGACTTCAGCTTTCCCAAGTCATTGACACTTGGAGGCTGGCTAGGCGGGGCACTGCAATGGCATTTCGCGGCAATGTGGTTGCTGGCCATAAATGGCATCGTCTACCTCAGCATCAATGTCACCAGCGGTCGTCTTCTTAAAAGGTTTTTGCCGGTATCACCAAAAGGTGTTTTTCATGATTTTTGGGCGGCGCTGAGAGGGCGATTGGGCCATGGTGACCCGAGCCACTATAACCAGGTTCAGCGAATCGCTTACCTTTTTGTCATGTTCGACGTCGCTGTGATGGTGGCTTCCGGACTGGTGCTGTGGAAGTCCGTGCAGTTCCCCATTTTGCGGGTATTGCTAGGCGGTTATGAAGGGGCGCGGCAGGTGCACTTTGTTGGAATGTCGCTGTTGATGGCCTTCCTTGTGGTTCATTTGGTGATGGTCGCTTTGGTTCCCAAGACTCTGTGGGGGATGATCGTCGGCCGGAAGGAATCCGTATGAAAAAGCGCAATGAAGCACCTGACGAGTCGTCTATCCTGATCGACGCCCGGAAAATATTGGCAGCGCGAATCGATGATCGCTCACGGCGCTCGTTCTTGTTGCGCAGTCTGACCCTTGGTGGCGTGGCAATGCTGTCGGGTTGCAACATCACCGACAACGACAACGTCGAAGCCGCGCTGTCCTCCATGTCGCGCTTCAATGACCGGGTGCAAGGATGGCTGTTTGATCCTGACAGGCTCGCACCGACCTACCCGCAATCCATGATTACCAAACCTTTTCCGTTCAATGCCTTTTACGGCATCGATGAAGCGCCCACTGTGGTCGAGGAAAACTATCGGCTGGAAGTGACTGGCCTGGTGGCCGACAAGCGAAGTTGGAAGCTTGAAGAGTTGCGAGCCATGGCGCAGATCGAGCAAATCACCCGACATATTTGCGTGGAAGGTTGGAGCGCAATAGGCCGATGGGGGGGCGTTCGGTTCAGCGACTTTCTGAAGCGGGTAGGCGCTGATACGGATGCAAAGTATGTCGGTTTCAAGTGTGCCGACGATTACTACACAAGCATCGATATGGCCACTGCATTGCATTCGCAAACATTGTTGACGCTGACATATGACGGCGCCGTGTTACCCCGTCAGTACGGTTTTCCGATGAAACTGCGCATGCCGACCAAGCTCGGCTACAAGAACCCCAAACATATACAGGCCATTTTTGTCAGCAACACCTATAGCGGAGGCTACTGGGAAGACCAGGGATACAACTGGTTCGGCGGTAGTTGAACCGTGTCTTGCAGCATCAACGCGCAGCAAAACTGCGTTCATTCGTAACCTACGCTTCAGGAGTTACATCATGAAAAAACTCGCCTCCGCTGTACTTTCCATGTGTCTGGCATTAGGCGTAGCCAGCGTGTATGCAGCCGATACAATGAGCAATGACGGCATGAGTAAAGACACGATGTCAAAGGACGCCATGAAAAAGGACACGATGAAAAAAGACAATATGTCCAAAGACTCGATGAAGATGGATAAAGGGTCGAAGGACACCATGAAAAAAGACAGCATGTCGAAAGACGAGATGAAAAAGGACGCAATGTCCGATGACGCAATGAAGAAAGATGAAATGAAACAGTAAATTGGCCTTTAAGATTGCTGTTGAGTTAAATCATTCGCGTGTGACTGAGCCGCCCTGTTGGCGGCTCGTTTTCCTGGCCAATCAAATCTTCCAGTTTCTCCGGGCTTTTCCTCAGTTCGACTCCGATACTGAGTCTCGCTCCAGGTTCGGCAGTGTCCGCAAGTAACATTGTGCCTATGTGCCTGGAAGGTTGACCTCGAGATAACTTCAAAAAAGATTGATGGGTGTGAGCCAGTAGCGAATCCGGAACCCCGGTACGGATCAACCCTCCCTCTTTGATCTACTCCTGAGTCGATAGAAAGGCGCGCTGCATTAACTGATCGGTTTGGGTGAAGTCGAATACCGAAGCACTCAAAGGGCACAGCGGGGCGACGACATGGATAGAGGCTCGCGAGGCAAACAATTCAATGTCACGTACTAGTTGACGCATGCTCATCAGATTAAGTGTGTGCAATGCCAGCGCCACAAGTCCTTTCGGGGGAGCAGGACAAGCGCAACCAAACCCGGTTGGTACGACTACAACTCGCGTTGCTCCTAGCGAAACCAAGCGCGGTCGCCGACGAAACTGTGTTCGTAGATAACGAAACGGGTATTGGGGCGTGCCTCTCGAGCCTTGGCAATTTCCTTGGCATATTCTTCAGGCGTTAACGTGCGGTCACCCAGTTCATCGTGCCGGATGTACGCTTGCGCCATGCACTGAGGAATCAGATCGTATTCACCCTCATGCCAGACGCGCTCCCAACGATCAAAAATGTCCTTATACAGTCGTTGACGAAAGGGCAACTCGAAGTCGATTTCTACCTCGTCGAGCGCCAGAGGCGGCCGTTATGAAACTCGCTGGACTTGACCCTGGTGACCTGAAGCTTGATGAAACAGCCTATTGGATACCTTAGGAAATTAGGAATACTCTCTGAACGCACTCATTTGAACCGCAGATCCATGACCAACCCAGAATTCTCTCAAGACATTAATGCTATCCATCGCATCGAAGCTGTGCCGGTGATATTGAGCATGGTCAAGCACCTCACTGGAATGCGGTTCGCCGCTGTCGCCAGGGTCACTGATAGAAACTGGGTGGCGTGCGCAGTAGATGACTCCATCGAGTTCGGCTTGAAACCCGGCGACGAGCTGGTGCTTGAGTCAACGATCTGTCATGAAATTCGCCAGCACAGAAAACCGGTCATTTTCGGCCACGCCAGTGAACATCCCGTTTTTTCCCTGCATCACACGCCCAGAACCTATGGATTGGAAAGCTATATTTCTATTCCGATCATAAAGGCCAACGGCGAGTTTTTCGGGACATTGTGTGCAATCGACTCTGTGCCAGCTCATCTCGATGAACCGGCCATTGCCAACACGCTTACGCTTTTCGCTCAATTGATAGCGATGAGCCTCGATGCCCAGAACAATCTCGAGATGACCCAAGCGGAGTTAGCTAATGCCCAGGAGCACGGAAGGTTGCGCGAACAATTCGTCGCCGTACTCGGGCATGATTTGCGCACCCCATTGAGCGCCATTCGCATGAGCGCCGATCTGCTGGAAACCAAAACAACGGACAAAAGATCGCTTAACTTGATTTCAGCCATTCGTACCAGCTCCACACGCATGGGCACCCTGATCGAAAACGTGCTGGATTTTGCCCGGGGTCGAATGGGGGGCGGAATTCCAATCAGACGCCAACTTGTCGATGATCTGGGCCACACACTACGTTTGACTCTGAATGAGGTTCAGATCTCGCATCCTCGAGCTACATTTAATGAATTGGTAGACATACCGACCGGTGTCTATTGTGACCCTCTGCGTATCAGTCAGTTGCTTTCTAACTTGCTGGGGAACGCCGTCACCCACGGCTCATTAGCGTCGCCTATCACTATTAAGGCCGTTACTGAATTGGACGAAATTATTATATCTGTGACCAACCAAGGCACGCCGATACCGCCGTTCTTGTCGCCCTTACTGTTTGAACCTTTCACCCGATCAGAGGCTGGGCAACGTGGTGAAGGCTTGGGCTTGGGACTTTATATCGCCTCCCAAATTACCACTGCGCACGGGGGCAACCTGAGCGTGGTGTCCACACTAGAATCGGGAACTTGTTTCGTAGCGAGATTTCCCGCTCGACTCCAATGAGCCTAATAGACAATCTTCATCCCGCAGATCATTGTTGAAGACAGCCAGGTCTTCATTCGGTTGCTCGCTAAGGCACGATGGAGCCTGGCTGTGACCGGTTGAATCCACAGTCGAAAGCTGCCATTCCCCATGGCAGCTTCGGCCAACGCTTATTCCCTTTGTCGCTCCGAACTAGCCGGTTACCCAAGAGGGCAAAGCGTTTAGCTCTTCACCTCAACATGATCCAACGCCTGATTCACCGCCAACTCACTCAACATCACCAACTGCGCGATCCCGATCGCAGTCTTGCGATGAGCAGGCTCCAGCGTGGCCGCAAAGTTGTTAAGCATTTCGCTCGCCGAACCTAGTGATTCGCTGGCGTTGGCCAGCAAAGATTCGGTGTCATACGCTGGGTTGGCCAGGTACATGGGGTCGTGTTTGTGGTGGCTGCCCATGATGCGTTGTTGGGGGGTGAGGTAGTGGTCGAGGGCGCGTTCGGCGGCTTCGTTAAGCGTTCGTGAGTCTGGGAATTTGTAGGGGGATACCGGATCGGTTTCCGGGGGATTCGGTGTTGGTTTGATCATGGTGAAACTCCTAATTATTTAAAAGGAGCCTTCACCCTCGCTACCAAACGAAGGGTGGCGGCCAATACGCGGGTTGGTAGACCGGTAACTAGGAACCCGGCGCACTCGAAAGTGCCCTGCGCATGGCCACCATCAAGTACAGACCTTGGGAGGCCTGCGAATGGCGCGCTATGCGACTAGTTAACTCGGGCTACCAAACCCCATCACTGTTTTTCAGTGACCCGGAAACGATAAAACCCGCGTCCCAGACGCACAAGCCGGCGGATTCTGGCTTAGTCGTAGGCAATGACGCAAGGCGTTGTAGCCTTGAGGAAGTAACGCTGAGTGTCTTTAAACACGGACGGAGGAAACCTTTAAACAACCTCCGATGGCTCCTTCAATAACCGCCGTATTGGATCTTTTTCCGGCGCTCTGCTGCCCTAGACTGGCTCCATCCCCAAGCCACCCGGAAAGGACACCACCATCGTGAACGACTTCAACTGGCAACCCGTTTTGTCCGGCAGCACCTTAAGCCTCCGACCGCTGACCGACAGTGATTTCGAGGGCATGTTTCTGGCCGCCAGTGATCCAGGCATCTGGGCCGGCCATCCCGCCAGTGATCGCCATGAACGGCCGGTATTCGAGGCGTATTTCGCCGCTCGATTGGCCACCGCCAAAGCGCTCACCATCACCAATAGCGAGTCCGGGCAGATTGTCGGGATGTCGAGTTACTACGTGCCGCCCGACCTGCCGGAAAGTATCGCTATCGGGTACACCTTTCTGGTGCGGGCGAAGTGGGGCGGTGATGCCAATCGCGAGTTGAAGGACCTGATGCTGGCACATGCCTTCAAGGCGTACGACACGGTTTATTTCCATATCGCGCCGACAAACATTCGCTCACAAAAAGCTGCGCTTAAGATCGGTGCGAAGCATTTGTATGACGCCGAGTTGCAGCTCTCCGCGGTGCCCGCCTGGTGTCAGTGTTACGGGCTGAAACGGGATCAGTGGGCTGTGTCGACCGGTTGAATCCATGGAAACGGAGTTTGCAATTGCTCACTGTGTGACATGAAAATGCCGCCGGGTTCCGTGTATTCCTGAGCCGTTGTTACGGCTCCTGCCATAGAGGCAAGAGTGCAGGTTTAATCATTGGATTGTTGATGTACAGGGAGTATTCATGCCTGTTTTTGAAATTTTACCGCGTGAAGCCATTGGCCCCATCCGGCTTGGTGCTTCTCGCGAAGCAGCAAGGGAAGCCATGTCTGTGAATGGATTCCCGCTTGAACACACCCATGGTCGCCTCGACTACTTTTGCGAATCTTCCATTCAGTTTGAGTGCGACGCAGGCGATCAAGTCCAGTTCATAGGCGTCTCCGGAAACTCTCGGTTCAACGTCATGTATAGAGGGATTGATGTTTTTTCGGTATCTGCGACTGAATTGTTTTCACTGATGGCCGCCTCGGACGACTCCGGCCCCCATGAGTTCGACCGTTATGAGTATCTGTTCCCGACCCAAATCCTCACTCTTTGGGATGCTGATGAGCAATACGACCGTCAAGGCGCAGAGGAACGACAGGTGTGGAGCCAGGTCGGTATCGGCAATGACGTTTATCTGGCAGCCATCGCTGCTATTGAGAACGAGCCATGACGGGTTATTCGTCACTCGCGCAGAAGCTGTCTTGAAATGCATTAAGGAAAAAGGCGATCTCGGTGAGTTAGGCGGGATGTCCGGGTCGCCGATCTCGCCGGCGTGGACGATCTTCCTGTTCACACCTACGATGCTTAGGGTTGGCACTGGAGCCAAATCTTGCGCCGTGGAATCAGGGAGCTTTCTAAAAGCTGAAGAGAATGTTGTTCGCCACATCGCTGGTAGCAACCATTATGGCTGCCGTGCCCATCACGGCGGGAGCTTCGGTTAGCGTGGATGAGACCCGGAATATCGCGAAAGAAGCCTACGTTTTTGGCACGCCGATGGTGGATACCTATCGGGTCATGTATGCGTTCTCGATAGACAAAAGCAACCCGCAATACAAAGGCCCTTTTAACTGCATTCTCAATGTGTCTCGGGTTTTTACACCGGCAGACACCGCATTCGTCACTCCGAACTCTGATACGCCTTACTCGTTCGTCGGTCTGGATCTGCGTGCAGAACCGGTGATTATCAGTGTCCCGCCGATGGAGAAAAATCGCTACTTCGTGTTCCAGTTGATGGACCTCTACAGCTTCAACTTCGCGTACATAGGCAGCCGTAGCACTGGTAACCAGGGCGGTACGTACATGATTACCGGGCCGGAATGGAAAGGTGCAAAGCCCAAGGGCGTAGACAAAGTCATCAAGGCCGAAACGGAAATGGTGTCGGTGGTAGGCCGTACTCAGTTGTTCAATCCTGCCGATCTGGATAACGTCAAAAAAATCCAGGCCAACTACAAGGTTCAAACCCTTTCCGCCTTCCAAAACAAGCCAGCCCCCCAAGCGGTTGCGCAGGTGAACTGGATCAAGCCAATAGCGCCTGCCATCGAACGTACATCCAGGGAGTTCTTCAACCAGCTTGCTTTTCTGTTGCAATTCGCTCCGACCCACCCGAGCGAAATCGCGTTGCGCAAGCGTTTTACCGAGATTGGTATCGAGCCGGGAAAACCTTTTGACGCCTCAAGACTGTCGCGCGCCCAGCAAGCTGCGCTGGTGGCAGGCATGCAGGATGGCCAGAAAGAAATCGACAAGTTGCGCAACTCGCTTGGCGGTAAGACAGACACCCTGTTCGGTACGCGGGAATACCTGAAGAACAACTACGTCGTCCGTGCGACAGGCACACAAATGGGGATTGGCGCGAACTCTCGTGAAGAAGCGATGTATCCCATTTACGACAAGGACGCCTCGGGTCAGCCCCTTGATGGTAGCCAACACAATTACACACTGAAATTCGCGAAGGGTAAGCAACCGCCGGTGGAAGCGTTCTGGTCTCTGACGATGTACGACCTGCCCAAACAATTGCTCGTGGAGAATTCTCTCGATCGCTACTTGATCAACTCGCCCATGCTGCCAAACCTGACCAAGGATGCCGACGGCGGGCTCACTCTGTACATCCAGCATGAGTCGCCGGGCAAAGATAAAGAGGCTAACTGGCTACCGGCACCCGATGGGCCCTTTATGGTCACAATGCGCTACTACTGGCCGAAACCGCAATTGTTGTCCGGGAGTTGGCATTCCCCGCTGATCGAGCAAGCAAAGTAATCAACAATGCGTTGCCTATAACCACCGGCAGCTATCGGCCAACGCTCAGGCCCTCTGTTGCTGCGTACTTTGTGGTCGCAGAGGGCAAGCGTTCAACTCTTCAACCCAATCTGATCCAGCGCTTGATTTGCTGACCCGTTGTTGTGAGATGAGGTCGTGATCGAGGGCGCGCTCTGTGGCTTCGTTGATTGGTTGATTGGTTGATTGTCAGGTATTTGGTCATTCAGCCTCTATAGAGCAGCGCATCCACCACAACCCCAAACGCCGACGAATGTTCCCGGCGATTCGGATAGTAAAGGTGGTAACCCGCAAAGGGCTGACACCAATCCTCAAGCACCCGCACCAGATTGCCGTCAGCCAATTCCCCGGCGACCATATCTTCCGGAAGAAACCCCAAACCACATCCAGCCACTGCCGCACGCAGAATCGGCACGCTGCTGTTGAACGTCCATTGCCCCTCGACCCGGGCCTTCAGTTCGCGGCCGTCCTTTTCAAAATCCCATTGCATCAGGCTGCCGTGGGTGGGCAGGCGCAGGTTGATGCAGTTGTGCGCGGCCAGATCGCCCGGCGCCTTCGGAATCGGTCGGTCTTTGAAGTACTTGGGCGAGCCCACGACGGCGATGCGCAACGAAGGGCCGATGGGCACGGCGATCATGTCCTTGGCCACTTGTTCGCCCAGGCGAACACCGGCGTCATAGCGTTGCGCAACGATGTCGGTGAGGGCGTAGTCGACAGTAATTTCGACCTTGATGTCCGGGTAGTCAGGCAACACTTTCGACAGCTTGGGCCAGAGGATATTGTTCGCCGCATGTTCGGACGCCGAGATCCGCACATTGCCCGCCGGGGTGTCACGAAAGTCGCTGACCGCGGCCAGTTCCAGTTCGATCTCATCGAAGCGTGGCGCCATCGATTGATACAGGCGTTGACCTGCTTCGGTCGGCGACACGCTGCGGGTGGTTCGCGTCAGCAGGCGCACGCCCAGCCGTGTTTCCAGAGTGCGCATGGTGTGGCTCAGCGCCGATTGCGAGACGCCCAGTTGTGCGGCCGCGCGGGTGAAGCTGCCTTCGCGGGTGATGACCACGAAGGCCAGCAGGTCGTTGAGATTGGCGCGGGACATTGATGAAAACCTCTCATGAGGGGCGCGGAATTAATCCATGAAAGCAGGTTGCGCTCGGATGCGCGACCCCCAGAGCGTTCATCACAAGGTGCGGGCGTAAAACGCGCTCAGCTTGCCGATGGCGGCGTCGACATAGCGCGGCACCCAATAGGTTTCGATGTGGGTGGCGCCCTCGAGGATGAACACTTCCTTGTCTGTGGTGCCGGTGGCTTTGGGGAAGGCATCCTGAGTCATGTACAGGCTGTCGGCCTTGCTGCCGGCGATCATCAGCAACGGTTGATTGATCAGCTCGATCTGGTTGGTGGCGTCAAAGCGCATCAGGTCGAGGAGGCTGCTGGTGGTGTATTTGAAGGTCGAGTTCGGGTGCGCATGGGTCTTCCAGTAATACTCGTAGCCCTGGCGATAGAGTTCGAACGGCAATTTGGCGATCTGCTCATCCGTCAGGTTGGCATCACCGGAATACAACACCGCGCCACCGGCGGCTTCCTGCGCGCGGGCGGCCGAAGCCTGTTGCAGACGTTGCTCAATACTGTCCATTTGCGAGTCGTTGTAACCATTGCGGCGCACCCGGCCCGAGTTGAACATGCTGACGGTCGCCAGCGATTTGAAGCGTTTGTCGGTTTGCGCCGCCGCCAGTGAATAACCGCCGCCGCCACAAATGCCGAGCAGGCCCAGGCGTTTGTTATCGACACCGGCAAACTGGCTGATGAAGTCGGCCATGCCGTGAATGTCTTCGATGCGATACGCGGGTTTATCGATGCTGCGTGGCTGACCACCGCTGGCACCCTGGTACGCCGCGTCGGCGGTGATGGTGATGTAGCCCTGTTCGGCCAGGCGCTGGGCGTACAAACCGGCGACTTGCTCTTTCACGCCGCCATTGGGATGCGCGACGACCACGGTCGGGTAGGTTCGCTTCGCGTCGTAGTTGGCCGGGGTGTAGACGTTGGCGGCGATGTCCAGCCCATTGAGTTTGTAGCTGACCGGATGAATGTTGACCTTGCCCGGTTCGTTCTTGGTGAGCGCGCCGTCATAGGCCAGGGTGAACGGGTTCTTTTTGAAGTCGGCGGCCAGGGATTCGCCGGCAGATAGGCCGACCAGTGCCGACATGAACGTGGCTTTGAGCGTGTTTTTCACGTGAAGCTCCTGAGCAATCAAAAGGGCGGCAGTCGAAAGAAGGGGACGGTCAGTCCAGCTGTTTTTCTTTGAGGAATTGCGCCACCAGATCGGCGATCTGCATTTGCGGCGCAGTACGTTCCGAGTCACTTGCCCGTCGTTGAAACCGTTCGGCCACAGGTCGATGCGGAACTGGTTGAACCACAGAGGGCCTGGGTCAGCGCGGTGTTGGCCCGTTCGGCGGTCTGTTGATCGCCGTGTTTTTTCAACTGCTCGGTAACTTGGCGCAACTGCGCCGCGCTGAACCCAACGCGCAGGCTCGCCAGCATGTGCGAGCGCAATTGCGGCTCCACGCCCGGCGTCGCCGCCAGTGCCCCGACAGTCGCCAGTTCGCGGCTTTGCCAGTCGAGGTTGTCACGTTCGAAGATGTCGCCGAACAGGTGGGTTTGCAGGAACCGGTTGATCACCGGGGCAAACTCGAACACCGGGCCTTTGACCGGGCCGCCGGAAATCTTCGTTTGATTGGCGGTGCCAGCCGCCAGCAACTCATCCCCGATTGGAATGGCCCGGCTGGGTTCACGCCCCGGCGCATCCTCAATGCCGCGTTGCTTGCGCGCCTGCACCACGGACATCAACTCATTCAAGGCATTGAGGCTGCGCGGGAAGCCGACGTAGGCGTAGAGCTGCACGAGAATTTCCCGTGTTTCGCTGACGGTCAGACCTGCGTCGAGCCCCTGGTTGAGCGCCACGTTGAGATTGGGCATGTCGCTGGTCGCCATGAACGCGGCGATCAGCGGAATCGACTGTTGCTTGCTCGACAGTGTGTCGGCGCTGGCTTGTGGGCTGGTCATGTCTTGCGGTGCCTCCGCTGCTTGAGTGGTAACGCTGAACATCGCCCCGACGCTCAAACACAGCGCCATCAGGGCGGGGAGGGCAGTCGTCTTGCGTGCGAAAGTGGTCATCGTGAAAAGCTCCATCCTTCATTTACCGGCGTATTGCGTCTCCGAGACTTTCTCTGCCCAGGTGACCGTCTTGCCGTCCTCGGCTTCAGCGATCGCAATGTGCGTCATGCCGTTGCTCGCTGTGGCGCCATGCCAGTGACGGGTATTCGGTGGTATCCAGACAATGTCGCCCGGGCGGATTTCCTGACGCGGCCCGCCTTCTTGCTGCACGTAGCCAACCCCGGCCGTGACGATCAGCGTTTGCCCCAGCGGATGGGTGTGCCACGCGGTGCGTGCACCGGGTTCGAAGGTCACCGTGCCGCCGCCGACACGCGCCGGCAGATCGCCCTTGAACAGGCCGTCCACGCGCACCGTACCGGTGAAGTTCTCGGCCGCGCCTTGGACAGAAGGTTGGGAACCGTTCGGGGTTATGCGGATTTCACTGGCGGCCTGGGCTTCTGCGCTGATGAGTGACATGGCAACGAATGGCGCGAGCAGTCGGTTCATCGGCCGACCCGCGCCTTGAGAGCTTCGGGATAGCGCTCGCCCTCGATGTGGATCTGCGCCAGTGCCGTATCAATCGCCTTGAGCTCGCTGGCGTCGAGCGTGATGTCAGCGCCACCGAGGTTTTCTTCCAGGCGATGCAGTTTGGTTGTACCGGGAATCGGCACGATCCACGGTGCCTGCGCGAGCAGCCAGGCCAGTGCGATCTGCGCAGGTGTCGCCTGTTTCTGCGCGGCGATCTGCCGGATCAACACCACCAGCCCCTGATTGGCCTGCAACGCCGACTGGCTGAAGCGCGGGACGATGCTGCGAAAATCGTCACTGCCGTAAGTGGTATCGGCAGACACGGTGCCGGTGAGGAAACCCTTGCCCAGCGGACTGAACGGCACAAAGCCGATGCCCAACTCCCAAAGCGTCGGCAGAATTTCCTGCTCGGGCTCGCGCCACCACAACGAATATTCGCTTTGCAGCGCCGTGACCGGTTGCACAGCATGGGCGCGTCGGATGGTTTGCGCACCGGCCTCCGACAGACCGAAGTGTTTGACCTTGCCTTCGCCAATCAGCTCTTTCACCACGCCGGCCACTTCCTCGATCGGCACATCCGGATCGACCCGGTGCTGGTAGAGCAAATCGATGTAATCGGTCTTCAACCGACGCAACGAACCCTCGACGGCGATCCGGATGTGCTCGGGGCGGCTGTTGAGGATCTGCTGTTTATTGTCGTCGCCGAAGGTAAAGCCGAACTTGGTGGCGATGACCACTTGATCACGGATTGGCGCCAGTGCTTCACCGACCACTTGCTCATTCAAGTAGGGGCCGTAGACCTCGGCGGTATCGAAGAACGTCACGCCTTGATCAACTGCTGAGCGGATCAGGGAAATGGCTTGCCGGGTTTCAGTGGCGGGACCGTAGCCGTGGCTCAGGCCCATGCAGCCAAAACCCAGGGCCGATACGGTGAGTGAGCTGTTGCCGAGTGTTCGCTTGTGCATTCTGATCTCCCGTGGTTTGGCGTTGGGGGAACAGTAAGCGAGCGCGGGAGAGGGGACTAGACGGGTAAATCGGCAAGGGTTTATGAGATGCTTTCATCAATCCGAGAAAAGGGGACTGATCTATTCTCCGAGAATAAATCAGTCCCCTTTTGATTCTTGATACTTGGGAGGCTTCACGTTTCGTCTTATGGAACAATTTCTAAGGATGTCAGCCATGGGGCTGTGTTTGGATCGCCCGTTCTCTGAACAAGAACTGGCCGAAAGCGACGAACTCGATCTACGGAACATTTCGGCAAAAACATGGCCGACGGTGCTCTCTGGATGTAAAGCCAAGGAGCTGTCCCTTTACAACCTCAAGCTTGCTTCGCTTGAGGGGATCGAGCGGTTAACCAATACACGAAGGTTGACACTGGAACGGGCACCAAAAATTGAAACGGTGGAACCTGTTTCCAGACTGAGTGGCCTGACGCATCTGGCAATTGGAGACTTCCCAAAATTACGACGCCTCGACGGGCTTGAGAAGCTAAGTGAACTGACCGAGCTGCGTCTGTGCGGTAGCCTGGGTGGCGGTTCAGCTCTACGCCTTGAATCAATCGAACCTGTTAGTCGTATTTCCAGGCTCACCCGATTTTCGCTGGCCAACGCGAAGTTCGAGGTCGATGACATCACTGTCCTCGCTCGCTGCACGCATCTGCGTCACTTGAGTTTGACGAACCAGTTTGATCGATCGCAGATCGCCTTTCTCGCCAGTCGATTGAATGACCAGCTTGTCGAGCCTCTGACTGCCTATGTGGAAACACATCTGCGTTGTGTGAAGTGCAGTGGTCTGACGTCCATGTTCAGGGGACGAAGAATGCCTTTCCTTTGTCCGGCATGTGATGCACCTCGATTCGAAAAGCTCACCCGTCAGTTCGAGCAGTTGGTGAACGATGCATGAAGAATTAAGGAAAAGGGGCTGAAGAGAAGGGGGTTGATTTATTGGCTGAAAAATAAATCAGTCCCCTTTTTTCTTTTTTTACAAAGGATGAGCGTCTGGGACCAGCATCACAAAACTAGCTAAGCAAGTTAGCTATATGCTAGTGTCGCTAGCCCCAGACCGAACCATCCTCAATTCCCGGACACCTCCTGCGTATGTCATCACCCACATCTGCGCCCAATCCCGCCGAAGATCCACGCAGCCTGCAGATCGCCAGCGATGCAGTGGGACAGCAGTTGCAACAGATCGCGATCCTGACCCGTGCTGCGGCCGGCCAGTTGGGCGTGGTGCTAGGCATCAACCAGACCGACGTGGCGGCGCTGGAGCATCTGATCACCGACGGGCCGTTGCCACCGACCGAGCTTGCCTCGCGTCTGTCCGTGACCACGGCGGGCGTCACCCAGGTTATCGACCGGCTGGAGCGCGCCGGGCACGTGGTTCGCGAGCGACAGCTCAACGACAAACGTCGGGTGCTGGTGTGCCCGGTGCCGGAATCGGTGGCGCAGGCCTATCGGCATATCGCGCCGATGCTCAATGGATTGAGCGCGGTGCTGGGGGCGCTCGACGACCGGGATCGTGCAGTTATCGAGACCTTTCTCGGGCAGGTGATCGAGGTCTACCGCACCACGTTGCCGGGCAGCACGACCGCCATTTCTGAAACGCAGGACGCAGAATGAAACCACAGAAAATACTCGTCACCGGTGCAAGCATCGCCGGCCCCGCGTTGGCGTATTGGCTGTCGCGTCAAGGTATGGACGTCACGGTGGTCGAGCGGGCGCCGGCGTTTCGCGATGGCGGGCAAACCATCGACGTGCGTGGCGCCGGGCGTGAAGTGGTGCGGCGGATGGGGCTGGAGGAGCTGATTCGGGCGAACACGACTCACGAGCAGGGCATTGCTTTTGTTGATCGGGACAACCAGACCCGAGCCTTCATCGGAGTCGATGCGTTTGACGGTGACGGGCCAATCGCGGAACTGGAGATCCTGCGCGGTGAACTTGCCAAGCTGTTGATCCAGCACAGCGAGGACCGGGTCACGTACCGGTTCGGCGATAGCATTGAAACCATCAAGGACGATGGCGAGCAGGTTCTCGTGCGTTTCGAGCAGGGCGGGGAGCAGGTGTTCGATCTGGTGATCGTGGCTGAAGGCATCGGTTCGACGACCCGCAATCAGGTGTTCGGCGATGAAGTGAAGCGGCGCCCGCTCGATCTCTACACGGCCTATTTCACCGTGCCTCGACAGCCGAGCGACGGCCAGGTGATGCGCTGGCACAACCTGCCGGGCGGTCGCTGCGTCTGTTTACGTCCTGACAACCTGGGCACCACGCGAGCGTTTTTGTCTTTTCAGCAGGCGCCGAGCGGATACGAAAAGCTCGCGCAGGACGAACAGAAATCCTTGCTCAAAAAACTGTTTGCCGATGCCGGTTGGGAAACGCCTCGCGTACTCGCTGCGCTGGATGATACGACTGATCTTTATCTGGAAGCGGTGGGTCAGGTCAAAATGCCCCGCTGGTCCAAGGGGCGCATCGCGCTGCTCGGGGACGCGGCGTACTGTGCGTCGCCCATCAGCGGCATGGGCACCAGTCTTGGACTGTGCGGCGCCTACGTGCTGGCCGGAGAACTCGGGCGCCACGCCGATCACCGCCAGGCCTTCGCCGCCTACGAAGCGCTGATGCGTCCATTCGTGGCCCAGGCGCAAAGCGTGCCGAAATTCGCCCCGAGACTGGCCTCGCCGCATTCGCGTCTGGGCATTGCACTCGGCCATGCCGTGCTGCGGATGGCTACTGCGCCGGGGCTCAAGAAGCTGTTCGGCAAAATCCTTTCGCCGAAAGCCGACGCTATCGTCCTGCCTGACTACGACGACTCACCGCGGGCATAAACCTCACAACTCGATCGCCCAGGTCTGACTCACCAGCTCTTTGCCGAAGCTGTGAATCGGCTCTTCCTCGACCAGCTCAAACCCCGCCCGCTGATACAACCGGCGGGCATCCACCAGATTGCTGGTGGTCCACAAAATCATCTTTGTGTAGCCGACATCCCGGGCAAACCGCAGGCATTCCTCGACCAGCCGATTGCCGATCCCCAAGCCCCGCGCACTGGCATCCACGTAGAGCATGCGCAGTTTCGCGGTGGTTTCGTCGTGGCGGATCACGAACACCGAACCCACCACCTTGCCGTCCTTTTCCGCAATCCAGCAGCGCTCGCCCGTGGGGTCGAATTCGCGCAGGTATTTGGCGACGACCTCTGACACCAACGCTTCGAACTCTGAATTCCAGCCGTATTCACGGCTGTAGATCGCGGTCTGCTGATGCACCACCAGACCCATGTCACCGGGTTGCGGATCGCGCAGCAGATAGGTCGTCGGCTGACCGCCCTCGAGCAGCGTCTGGATCTGCTTCATCGATGCGATCAGTTGCAGTTGCTGCGGATCGGACAGGCGTTCGAGCAGGGTGATGACCTCTTGCCGCGAGGCTTGCTCCAGCGGCGCCAGGATCTCGCGGCCGAGGTCGGTGATGTGCAACTGACTGGCGCGGGCGTCGGTGGCGGAGGGGACTTTCTGGATCAGGCCCTTTTTGTCGAAACCACTGATGATCCGGCTCATGTAACCCGCGTCGAGGCTGAGCATCTGCCGCAGGTCGGCGCTGGTCAGATCGCCGCCGGACGCGAGTTCGTAGAGGATGCGCAGTTCTGTCAGCGAGTAATCGCTTTGCAGCAGATGCTCCTGTAACACGCCGATCTGATGGGTGTAGAAACGGTTGAATTGCCGGACGATGTCGGCGCGGTCGGTGATCGAGGACATGGTGTGAGGCTCATGTGTTTGCTTTAGGCAACTATATAGTTGCCTGAGGCAATCAAGTCAAATGAATGATTTCATGATCCCGAACGCAAAGTCTGCCGGATCGAACCGCTCAGCCGTGTCCATTTGTATGTTTCTGAGGTTCACCGTTTCCAGGTGTGTGGCGTAGAGCGATTCGGAAAAACAGGTGATCAACAGCGTGCGACGGCGTGCGCCGCTGGAATTCAGGCTGCCGGCGTGGATCAGGTCGGCATCGAAGATCAGGATGTCGCCCGCGCTGCCCGTCAGTTGCACGGATCGGGACTCGTCGGTGAAATCGAACGGAGGCTCGCTCAGAGCAGAGCGATGACTGCCGGGAACGATGCGGGTTGCACCGTTTTCGGGGCCGTAGTCGTCGAGATACACCAGCGCGTTGACGGTGTCGCCGGGGCGTTGCGCCGACAAGTCGCGGTGCAACTGCTGGTGGCCGCCATTGATGAGCGGTTCGCGGCCCTCGACCTGAGAGAGGAAGAAGCGCTCGCCGATCAACTCGCCGACCACCGCCAGCAATGGTGGCAATCGGCACACGGCCTGGACGGTCGGGTCAGTGTCCAGCTGCGAATGGCGCCAGTCGATGCCACGGGGCACGGGCCATTCGCTTGAAGGCTTCACACCTGCATCGAAGACAACGCGCAGAGTGTCCAGCCATGCCGGCGCAATTACCTGGCGCAGCAGCACGTAGCCGTTTCGGTGGAGTTGCTCACGGTCAGCCACAGACGCCCTCGGTTTTGTTGGTTACCGCAGAGCGTAGACAAAAGCCTCAACGACGGCGCCGTCATCCAGCGTCACCTTGGTCAACACCCGCTGATACTCAGCCCCTTCAAACTCATCCAGCGCCGCCCAGTGCAGGTGGAAATTCTCGGAGGCAAAGACGTAGCCTTCGATCACATCACCATCCTCGGCAATCACCAGACCGGGAAAGCCCATTGCCGCGCCCCATCCGGCCTGCGACAGGCGCCCCTTCAGCGAAGCGGCCTGCCATGTGCCGCCGATGTTCAGCATCACATGCTCATTCGGCCGGCCAGGGCCCAGGGTTCCATAAACGAAGAGACGTTCCACGATTGCTCCTGCCTGTCAAAAAGGGAGGGATCCTGACCTATGCGCGTTGTGCAGGCAACACTGCGATCAGTTCTGCGCCGACCGGCTCAGAAACCCGTCGATCAACGCCACCACCTGTTGCTGGATCACCTCCCGCGAGCGAGCGCCGCCGTCCTCGCAAATGATGCCGTCGCCCGGCGAATCTTCTTCGAGCAGCGCCACGGCGCCGGGCTTGCACAAGGACATGAAGCTGAAATGGCTGGCGTCGCTGATCTCGACATACTGCGAGGTGGCCGAAGGCAGGCGCGTGGCGAGATTCGCCGATTCGAGTTGGGCGGGAAGGTCTTCGGACGGTACGCCCGCGCCGATCACCAGTGTCGGAACCGGCAACGCGGCGAGGCTGGCGTCGGTCATCCCGCGTGACAGGCCCAGGTCCAGTGAAACGATGGCGCTGACGCGTTTGTCGCTCAAATCCGCGCTGATCTGGCTCTTCGCCTCCGGCGTGTCGGCGACGTTGATCGTCTTGTAGACGGAGCAACTGGCGAGTTTTTGATGGGCTGCGCAGTCCTCGGCAAAGTGCTCAGGGTCGAAGCGTGTGCCGGCAATTTCCAGAGCGGTCCAGCCGCCAAGTGAATGGCCGGCGACTGCAATTCGGCCCTTCGAGACTGCGCCAAATTGCTCCGGTTGAGCGATGACCGCATCGATCACACGGCTTATGTCGGCAGGTCGCTGCCACAACTGTGCAGCAGCTTTCAGACTGCGGTCATGAGTCGTGGTGCCAGGGTGATTGACCGCCGCGACAATGTAACCCTGGCGGGCCAGCGCACTGGCCAGCCATGCCTGATTGCTCCAGTTGCCCCTGAAACCGTGGGACAGCACCAGCAATGGATGATCGCCGGCTGTTGGCGGCGCCTCGCGCACCGCCGAAGTCCCGACGAACACCGCGTCGTCGGCAATCAATTGTGCGGGGGCGGTGGTCTTGGCGGGATACCAGACGACCATGTCCAGCGGGCGCTCGTTGCGCGCGTCCGACAGCGTGGCGGAGCGGAAACCGATGGGGTTTTCGTCAGCGCTTGCGCTGGCCGAAAGGCAGATCAGAAGCAGCAGACCGAAAGCGTTTTTCATTGTTTTTATCGTCCTTGATCAAATCGGGCAAACAGGACGTTCGCCCAGACGTTGTACCAGTCTTACGAGATAACCGTCCGGATCCTGAACGAGAAATTCACGCTGGCCAACTTCGACGTCGTCAGCGCGATACCAGGTGTCTTTGCAGGTTTTATAGAGTGAGACCTGGGCGGCGCCGAGTCTTTCGATGATGGGAGCAACCACCTCAACGTCAATCTGCAGATTGACGCCTCTTCCGAAGGGCTTGCTCAGTTCCGCCGTCAGCCACTGGCCTGCATCCGGATCAACCTGCTCGAGCATGACTTGAGCGCCATTCAGGTCGAGGTAGGCGAAGCCATCTTCCGGGCGTTGATAAGCTACGTTGAAGCCCAGGCAGGAAACCCAGAACGCGAGGCTGGCCTGCAGATCCGTGACCATCAATTCTGGAACCAGTTTGTTCCGTTGAAACATGGGGTGAATTCCTTTTCATTCGAGGGGTTGATCAGTTGAAGGCGTTGCGCAGTGCTTCGATCACCTCTTCAACAGAGCGGCCCTGAATGGCCGGCGGTGTGGGGTTCTCGGCAAATTCTCGCCAAACGAACAGCGTCAGCTCTGCGCCATCGGTCGATGGCAAGGGATTCTCGGCGTAGGCAAAAGATTCGAGCAGGCGATAGCGGGAGTCTCTCCAGAACAAGTCTTCGACCCAGTCATAGACCGGAATAAAATGGAAGTGGAAAGGTAGACCCGGCTCATGGCCGAAGCGGCCGATATAAAGACGCTTGGGCTTCAGATAATGCTCAATGATCTGCTGGGTTCTTGCGAGCAGCCCTCCGAGCTCCGCCAATGCCTCTGTCGACAGCTCGGTCAGTGAGTTGGTTTTGATCCTGGTTCCCAGCATCAGATAGCCGGGAAGTGCACTGGCCAGATGGTGGTTGACGATCCAGTGCTCGGTTTCATGAAGAATGAAGTGCGGGGCAATTTCCATGTGCCATTGGTCCTGGGGCAAGCGGTGCGCCAGCGTAGCAAAAGTGCAGGTCTTTCAGCTGAAGACAGAAAAATAGATCTGTCCCCTTTCTAGTCGACTTTGATGCGGCGTTGCTATCTCTTCTTAAGAAAGTGCTCGCAGTGACGATAACTACCCCAGTCCTGAAATAGGTAAAACCGCTCAAGGTTCAAGGAAAAAGGTTCATGGTCACTGAAGGATCCGGGCGCTCACGGATGACATCCGCTTCGGGCGTGCAGTACTTTACAAAACAGCTTCCGTTTCTGGCATTGGCCAGCCTGCTGGTCGCAGGCTGTTCCAGCCATGAACCGACTCGGTTCCCGGCCGCGCCCGATCAATGCCTGATTGCAGGCCCGGTCAACAGCACTGAGTACGACAGGTGCGTAAAGGATCGGGAAATCAGAAAAGCGGAAGCGCTTGAAGAGCTTCTCGATAACGACGCGGTAAGGATGCAAGTACGCACCGATATCCAAAGTAAGTTTCAGGAATCTGATTTTCCAGCTACGCCTCTTCCCGGGACTTTCGCCGTAGTGGACTCTATCTCGGCAACTGAAAAACAGGCGTTGCCATTCAAAGCCCGAATCACCTGGAAATATTCCTCCCCGACTCACGCGCCGGGATATCGGGTCGGCAAGCGCATGGCCGAAATGGAGAAGCTGATACTGCCGGCCTTACAGGATAAAGGCCTGGCCAAATGGATATGCACAGTGACGGGAGGCGGGCAACGTGAATGGATCTTCTACACACAAAGCGACGAAGCATTCATTGCCAGGACACAGGCAGTTCTGGCGCAGACCGGTCCATACCCGATCGAACTGACGGCGAAAAAAGAAGCGGTGTCGGGAACTGAGCTACAGAGCGCTGAAAATCTGACTGAAGACATCCGCATGACCCCCAAGAAATGCATGGAGTAACCCGAATGAAAAAGCCCGGCGGTTAAGGCCGGGCTTTTGTCGAGTGCTGCGGTAAAACCCAGCATTCAGACGTTACGACGTTCGATCAGACGGTCAGAGCCACCTTCGGCAACCGCATCGCTGAACAGCGGATCGGTTTCGGTCGCGGCAACCGCATCGCTGAACAGCGGATCAGTTTCAGTCGCGGCAACGGCATCACTGAACAGCGGATCGGTTTGAGTCGCAGAGGCAACAGCGTCACTGAACAGCGGATCAGTCTGGGTCGCAGCAGCAACGGCATCACTGAAGAGTGGATCAGTTTGAGTCGCAGAGGCAACAGCATCGCTGAACAGTGGGTCGGTTTCAGTCGCCGCAAAAGCATTCAGGGCGAAGAGCGAGAAGGCGATACCGAAGAGGGTTTGGCGTTTCATGGTTCTGTACTCCGTGTGCAGTGGGTTGGTATGGAGCAGATCCTACGCTTTGGATTCGATATGAGAACTTCATTGAATTAATGGTTGTTATTGATGCAGTCAATGATTGGGCTCGGTCGCCCGGAGCGCTCTGAACTGCTGCGCCAATCCCAGCGCCACGCGGCCGCTGTCCACTGTGGGCAGCAAATGGGTGAAGGGAATGTCGATCATCCGGTTCTCGCGCACTGCGCGCAGGGTCGATAACACTGGATCCTGCCTAAGCAACTGACGCTTGCGACTGGCCGGCGACCATTGCGCATCGGCCAACAGGATCACGTCCGGATCACTGGTGAGCAGGGTTTCGCGGCTCACGGTCACGCGGTACTGGTTGATGTCGGCAAACAGGTTTCGCGCCCCGGCAGCAGCCAGCAGCGGAGTGACGAAACCCCGTCGGCCCTCGCTGTCGAGGCCGTTGACCTCGCTGTCCAGATAGAACACCGACAGCGGTTTGCCTGAGCCGGCCAAAGCTCTCGCGCGGTTCAGATCGGCGTCCAGCGCATCACTCAGTTCCCGGGCTCGCGGCTGTTTGTGCAGCAGCGCACCGAGGGTCGAGAGGTCGTTGCGGATGTGTTCGAAGTAGTCGAGCGAGTGCCCGTTACACGCCGACTCCAGCAGATAGGACGCCACGCCGTTGCGCCCCAGCCCGCTGCGCGACGTCACGCCATGGCCGAAGGCCGAGGCGAACCCGCCGATCACCAGATCCGGCCTCTGCGCGTACAGCACTTCGCTCGACGGATAGCGCGGCGCAATCACTGGCGCCCCGAAATACTCGGACTGCGACGCACCAGTGTCATCCAGGTAGGCGACGCCCGCCAGCGCCGAGCTCGCACCCAGTGCCAGCACCAGATCGGCGGCGTGCTGATTGAGGGCGACGATCCGCGAAGGTGGTGCGGCCGGTGCGTTCCAGGTCTCGCCACAGTTGCGGTAACTGTCGGCCCAAACGGGGCATGCGCAGAGCAGGGCGCCCCAAAAAACGAGCTTTCTCATGGGCGCGCCCTGATCAGCAGATCCTCGACCACTTCACCGCCCACCAGATGCCCTTCGACCAGCCGTTGTGCATCCGCGTGACTGCGCACGCCATACCAACAGGCTTCCGGGTACACCGTCACGATCGGCCCCAGGTTGCACGGGAACTGACAATGAGTGCGGGTCAGCAGAACGCCGCCCGGCGTTTCTATGCGGTCATGCGCCAGCAGATGCCGGCGCAGGGTTTTCCATAACTGCAAGGCGCCGCGCTGGGTGCAGCGCGGGCCGGTGCAGAGGAATACGTGGCGCGCATGCTCGGGAACATGCGACCAGTCCGGATGCGAATCGACGCCGTCGGTAGTGATGATGTCAGCCATCAGAAGCGGTACGTGTAGCGAACTTCGGAAGTGAACGGCCGCCCGAGGTTGTCGACGTTGTTCGAGCGGCTGGTGACGTAGTCGCGGTCGAACAGGTTCTCCACCAGCAGGCTTACCCGGTGCTGATGGGCACCATCGAGGTAGCGATAAGCGTCGGCATCCACCACCGTATAATGACCGTACTCGACCTGTTTCGAGCTGATGACATCGCGGATGTAACGGATCGCACCGCCGGCGCCCCACATCCGGTCGACCGACTCATAGCCAATGCGTGAACGGGCGAAGAAGCTCGGCACATCGTTCAGCGTGACGCCGGCGCGCGACTCGGTGAGGTTGCGGGTCATGTCGGCCTGCAGGCTCCATTGCTCGTTGAGCGCGAGTCTGGCGTCCGCCTCGAAACCGCGCATCTGCACCCGGCCCTGGCCGTTGACCCACTGGATATCGTCGAGGGTGATTAGGTCGTCGATCTTGCGTTTGAACAGGGTGACACTGGCGCTGAACTCACGGTCGAGCAGCAGGCCTTTGTAATCCAGACCGAGCTCGGCGTTACGGCTTTTCTCCGGTTTCAGATTACGGTTGCCCAACTCGTCGCCGGGTTCGTTGACGAACAATTGCTCGGCGTTCGGCAGTTTGTAGGCCGTGCCGTACTGCCCGCGCAGGGCCCAGTTTTCGTTGAGGTCGTACAGCGACGTGAGCATGCCGACCGTGGCGCTGTCGCCACCGCCCATGGCTTCGTGACGGATGCCGATGCTCGGGTGCCAGTCTGGCAGGGCGTCGATCTGCGGGCGCAATTGGGTGTACAGCGCGTGGGCTTCGGCCTTGTCGTTGTCGATGATCAGCACGTCGTCCTGACCCTTGAACCACTGGTTGTCCGTACCGAACACCAGCACGTGGCCGCCGGGCAGTTCAGCCTTGCCTTCGGCCTGCACGCCCCAGTCGGTGAAGCCCCAATAGTCGTTGTGGTTGATGGTTCTGGTGCCGCCGTTGGCGGTGTTGTTGATGCGCGTGTAGCGAGTGTCCCAGTCGTTGATATGACCTTTGACGAAGTAGCTCAGGCGCTCGTTGATAGTCTGCTCGAAGGTCGCCGTGGCGATCTGCTGGATGCGGTCGTTGGTGGTCTTGTGGTTGTCGACCGGGCGGGCGAAATCGAGGTTGGCGTCAGCGTATTGGTAGAACAGCTCCAGGCGTTTGTCATCGCCGAACGACTGAATCGCCTTGCCGCCGAAGGTCGTGACTTCATAGGCGCGTTTCTTCTCGGTGACGTTTTTCAGGTCGCGATTGCGAAACGGCTGATAGCCGTCCGAGACGTTATGGCTGACGTAGGCCAGCAAACCCAGATCGCCGAAACCGTTGCTGAAAATATTCTCGACCCGCGCATCGCCGGTGGTTCCGCCGAAGGTGTCGAGACCCATGTTCACTTCGCCGGACGCTTTGCGGCTCTGCGGGCTGCGGGTGACGATATTGATCACCCCCGACACCGCTTGGGTGCCGAACAACAGGCTCTGCCCACCCTTGAGCACTTCGATGCGCTCGATAGCGTTGGCCGGCAGCGTGTCCAGGTACAAACCGCCGTACAGGCGATTGTTCAGGCGCACGCCGTCGAGCAGGATCAGCGTGTCGTCGTTGCGCCCGCCCAACAGGGAATAAGTGCCGTAGTCGAACGGGCCGTTTTTCGGCGCGACGTACAGGCCGGGAATGAACATCTGCATTACGCGGCTGACATCGGCGCTGGGGCCGGCGCGCTCGATCTGCTCGCGGGTGACGATCTCGACCTTGCTGCCGAATTGCGCCATGTCGGCCACGGTGGTGGACTCCACGGACGGCGCGGAAACGATTTGCTGATGGAGTTCGAGCGGCGTGTCATCCGCCAGCAACAGGGGGCTGAACAGGCAGCCGAACAACAGGGATGGAGCCGGAGAGTTGAAAGGTTTGATCATTGTCTTCTCGAAAGGATCTTCGCAGAAGAGCATGCAGGAGAAGGCATCGCGCACACGCCGACACCGGCCCATGCCCGCCCACCGCAGGATTTTGCCAAACAGACATCTCAGGCCGGTCTCCGGGCTCGCGCGTATGGACGCTTTCACCTTCCCATGGCCGTCTGGCCACAGTGGTGTGTCGAAAGCATCACGCGCCTACCGTTGCGGGGGCAGCACCGGACTTGTTCGAAAAGAACGTACCGGTTTCCCGTTTCACCCCATGCACGGCGGCATGGGACACCTGAAACAGGGCGGCATCTGAACATTCGGGTGGGCGTGCGTCAACTACCCGCACGTGTCGAGGATGACGAGGGCTCTTTTCAGGTTACTGCGCGATAAACCTGCGAATCGCTTGAGTGGTTTCGACGGGCGCTTCCTCCATCAGCCAATGCCCCGCGCCGGCAACCACCAGTTCGGTGACGTTGTCGGCGGCATTGCGCATCACGATGGCTTCGTTGTTGCCGAAGGACTTCTCGCCGCCGATCGCCAGCACCGGCATCTTCAGTTTGGTCTTCATCGACGCCTCGTTGTCCACCGCGTCCTGGCGGATTGCGCGGAACTGGGCGAACGCCGCGTGCATGGCGCCGGGCCGGGCGTAGAGTCTGGCGTAGTGCTGGCGGGTGGCTTCGTCGACCTTTTTCGGGTCGCCGGCGAACTCGTTCCAGAAGCGGTCGAGGTAGATGCGCTCACGCCCGGCCACCAGCCGTTCTGCATCCGGTCCACCGAAATCGAAATGCCAGAGCATCGGCGAGCGCACGATATCATTCCACGGCGGAATCCCCGGAACGGGCGCGTCCATCACCACCAGGCGATCGGTCTGCTGCGGATACCGCGAGGCGTAGGCGAAGGCGACCATGGTGCCGATGTCGTGGCCGATCACCACCGAATGCTCGATGCCCAGCGAAGCCAGCACCGCGCGAATATCACCGGCCTGGGTCTTCTTGTCGTAACCATCGGCCGGGATCGACGACAGGCCCATGCCCCGCAAATCCGGCACCACCACGGTGTGATCCTTCGCCAGATCCGCCGCCAGCGGCGCCCACATGTCACCGGTGTCGCCAAAACCATGCAACAGCACCACCGCCGGGCCTTTGCCGCCGATGCGCGTGTGGATTTTTGCGCCATCCACGGCGATGTCCTGAGTGCGGAACGAGGCAGGGAAGGGCGTCACGTCGGCATGGGCCGGAACACTCAGGGCCAGCAGCAGGGAAGCGGTGAGCAGGGCGCGGATCATGGCGTTCACTCCAGAGGGGGTGGCTGGAGCGTAGACGGATTTGTCCTGTCCCGACGTGCATTTCAGCCGCTGCTCAACGGGTTGCCTGCAGCGCCGCACCTTGTTGAACAAAACGCTCGATCAACCAGCGTGCGGCGGGGCCCGGTGGCAGGTCCGAGCGGTAGATGATGCTGAAGGGGTATTTGCCGCTGGTGTATTCCGGCAGGTTCAGTGGCACGAGCCGGCCGCTGTCCAGATCTTCCTGGATCATCGGCGTCGGCATGTTGCCCCAGCCAATGCCTTCGCGCAGCAACATGTGCTTGGCGCCCAGATCCGCCAGCCGCCAGGTGCGGTTGCTGAGCACCGCAAACTCCTTGCCCTTAGTCAGTTCCGAGCGGTCGGACAGCACCAGTTGCGTGAACTCGCGTCCGGCTCCCGGCGCGTTCTGTTCGGCCAGGGCCAGCGGATGATTTGGCGCGGCGACGGGAATCAACTCGACGTTGCCGGCGCCGACTCTTTCAATGCCGTCGATGCTTTCATTCATGGGGCCGCTCACACCGATGACTGCGTTGCGGTTGATCACTCGCTCGGTCACGGCGCCAAGGGCCTCCATGTGCAAATGCAGGGCAACCGTGGGGAATTCCTCCTGAAAGGCTTTGAGCGCGTCCACGATCCGTTCGGCGGGAAGCATCACGTCGAGTACCACGTGAACCTCGGCTTCCAGCCCCTGAAGCAGGCCTTTGACCTTGGCGCGCAGGCCATGCACGCCGTTGGCGATGGTCCGGGCTTCGGCCAGCACGGTGCGCCCGGCTTCGGTGAGTTGCGGTTTACGGGTGGTCTGGCGATCAAAAAGCGTCACGCCCAGCTGCATTTCAAGGTTGGCGATCGAATAGCTGATCACCGAGGTGGCCCGGTGAAGTTTGCGCGCAGCCCCTGCAAAACTGCCGACTTCCACGACGGTGAGGAAGACGCGCAGTTGATCGAGTGTCGGTGTGCCTGGGTCGGAGATCATGCCGGGTTCCTCGAATTACGATTGAAGTCCTTCGTCTGAGGTGAGCAGCTTATCTATTTTATCGACACTAATGATCTAAATTAGTCGGCTATTCAGATGAGTAGCCGAGGCGCAACATTTCTTCACCCGGGCGATTCAGGTCGAATCGCACCCTCATTGAAGGAAATGCCCTGATGACGTCTTCCGCAAATCTCGCTGCATCCACCTCTGCTCACCAGAATCATTCCGACGTGAAACAGGCTTCGGCCGCGCTGATCGGTCGTGTATTGCTCAGTGTGATTTTCATCCTTTCCGGTTTTTCCAAATTGGCTGCGCCGGCCATGATGATCGGCTACATCGGCTCGGTGGGTCTGCCGCTTCCACAAGTGGCGCTGGCCGTGGCGATCATCGTCGAAGTCGGCGGTGGCCTAGCACTGATCGCCGGATACCGCACCCGCACCGTCGCCGCCGTCCTGGCGTTGTTCAGCGTGTTCACTGCGCTGGCCTTCCACAGTGCACTGGCCGATCAGAACCAGTTCATCCACTTCTTCAAAAACATCGCGATGGCGGGTGGCCTGTTGCAGGTCGTGGCCTTCGGCGCCGGCCGCTTCAGCCTCGACGCTCGCCGCGGTTGATCCTCGTGCGCGGTGAAGGGTCGCTTCCTTCACCGCGCTTCAGCCTGTTTGTTGAGCGCCCCCGCAACAGAATCGAGTAATCATCATGACCGTCCAGCAACAACTTTCTGGCTACACCCGCGAACCCGATACCCTTCGTGCCATCCGCTACCGTACCAGCGGCAACGGGCATGGCTCGATTGTCCGGTTGATGAGCCCTTCGGATCTGGGCCAGTTGATCAAGCCGTTTGTGTTCCTCGATCTGTTTGAAGGTGAAGCCTCGTTCATCAACCGCATGCCCATGCACCCGCACTCGGGGATCGCCACGGTCACGCTGATTACCGAAGGCAACTTGCGTTTCGAGGATGCCGATTCGGGCAAGGGCATGATCGACTACGGCGGCGTCGAGTGGATGCGCGCGGGTGGCGGGGTCTGGCACGGCAAGGAAATGTCGGTCGGCACTTCCGAGCGGATCCAGGGGTTCCAACTGTGGGTGGCGCTGCCGCCAGCGCTGGAAAACGCCAGTGTCGACAGCCAGTACCTGGCGTCCGGCGCGATGCCCGAAGTGGGGCCGGCACGGGTGATTCTCGGCCTGCACCAGGGTGTCCAGAGCCCGGTTCGGGCGCCGGCGGGAATGAATTATCTGTTGGTCACATTGGGCCTCGGAGAGACCTGGACTTACACGCCACCTGAAGGTCACGAATCGTTATGGTTGAGCGTCAGCCGTGGATTGCTGGCGGCACCCGATCTGGTCAGCGCCGGTGAAATGGCGGTCTTCGAACCCGGCAACGGCGCCGTGACGCTGAAGGCCCTGCGCGAAGACACTGTGTTCGTGATCGGCTCGGCGCAGCCTCACCCCTTTGAACTGGCGCTGGGAAATTACTCCGTACACACCAACCCCGAGGCCTTGCGAGAAGGAGAGGCGAAGATTGCGGAAATCGGTGGGCGGTTGCGTGAGTATCTTCAGCAGTCAGATGAGTCGGTTGCCGTGCCGGTGTTCAAATAATCCGGATCTGGCCTGAGCTCCGTTCAGGCCATGTACCCCTCCACACCGTCCCACAACAGTTTCAGCGCCGTGACCACCAGCAAGCCATAGCACGCGCGGTACATCTGGCGTTGATCCAGCCGGGCGTGCAGCCGCCAGCCCAGCCAGACGCCGCAGGGTACGGCGAGCAGGCTGACGAGCATCAACGTCAGCACGTTGCCCGTGGGTTTGGCCAGCAGCAGCCACGGTACGGCTTTAAGCAGATTGCCCACCGTGAAAAACAGGCTGGTCGTGCCGGCATACATCTGTTTGCTCAACCCCAGTGGCAGCAGATAGATCGCCAGCGGCGGTCCACCGGAGTGTGCAACCATCGTCGTGATGCCCGAAGTGATACCGGCGGCCACCGCTTTGGGCGACGAACGCGGCTTCACGTGGACCTCGGCACCCGCCTTGAACCACAAACCGACAAACAACAACGTGACCGCTGCCATGACAATGGCGATGGCGCGGTGATCCAGTACCCGGAAAAGCAAATAACCGGCGCCGATGCCGACAATCAATCCTGGCACCAACAACTTCAGATCCGGTTTTGACCAGGTGGAAGGCTTCCAGTAGCGCAGGCTGAACAGATCCATGGCGACGAACAACGGCGCGAGCAGTCCGCCAGCGGTGATCGGATCCATCACCAGCGACAGCAGCGGAATCCCGACAATTGCAAAGCCGCCACCGAATGCGCCCTTCATGAAGCAGATCAGGAACACACCGGCGAAGGTGACGAGGAGAGTGCTGACGGTCAGTTCCACGGTGCGTGCTCACTTCACTTCAGGCTGGGGAGTGGCCTAATTTCGCTCGTGGTTTGCCGGATGAACAGTTACAGATTCAGGATTTTTTCATGGTTCAGTATTAAAAAATACACCGCACGCATTCATACGAAATCCGGCAACAGTGTTTGTCCAGCCTGCCGATTTTTCAGCATCACCCCACCCCTTAGCATCGTCTCCAACCCGTGAACAAACACGGTCCTCAACGAGACGGTGAACATCATGAGCCTCAAGAAAATCGCGCTGGTTTTAATGCTTGGCAGTTTCGGTGCGCACGCTTACGCCGATAACGCGGACGCGGCGAATATCCCGGTCGAGACCTACAGTTCTTCGACCAATCTGGACATCGAGCACGTCATTTCCATCACCGAACCGGCCAACGAATGCGCCCCGGTGCCGGTGCAGATGACCTACGAAGATTCCCATGGCGAGCGCCACGTTCTGCAATATCAAGTGATGGGCACTGGCTGTTCCAGTTGAGTCCGGTGCAGGGGATGGAGGGTCGACACTCCATGTCTGCTGCACTCAAAGCGCTTTCGCTCCGACAACCTCTTCATCCGATGCCAGCAATTGCGGGATCGACTGCTTCAGAAATTCCACCCAGGTCTTGATCTTCGCATCGACGAACTTGCGCGACGGATAGATCGCGAACAGGTTCAACTCCTCCAGCCGATACTCCGGCAATACCCGCACCAAGGTTCCCGCCCTTAAACCATCCACGGCCGATGCTATTGGCTGAATGCCGATGCCCATGCCTTTTCTGATCGCGATGGTCATGCCGTCGGCGGTGTTGATGTGAAAGGGCGACACGGGGATGGTGATGGTCTCCATGCCTGCGGGCCCTTCGAATGTCCAGTTTTCCACCGGCATCACTGTGTTGACGATGCGCAGACACTCGTGTTCGCAGAGTTCGCCGGGGGTTTGCGGCTGGCCGCGCTTTGCCACGTAGGCGGGTGAGGCGCAGAGGATGCTGTAGGTGATGCCCAGGCGTTGCGCGACGAAGCCGGAATCCGGCAGGTCGCGGGCCAGCACGATGGACATGTCGAAGCCTTCTTCGAGCAGGTCCGGGACGCGGTTGGTCAGGGTCAGGTCGAACATCACCGTGGGGTGGATTTCGCGATAGCGGGCGATGGCGTCGATCACGTAGTGGTTGCCGATGGCCGACATGGTGTGAATCTTCAGGCGGCCGACGGGCAGGGTCTGGGCGGTGCCGGCTTCTTCGTCGGCTTCGCGCACGTCATCGAGGATTTTTTCGCAGCGCTCCAGATAACGCACGCCGGCTTCGGTCAGGGCCAGACGGCGGGTGGTGCGGTTGATCAGCCGTGTGTGCAGGCGCGCTTCGAGGGCGGAGATGGCTTTGGATACGTTGGTGGTGTTGGTGTCCAGCAGCTCGGCAGCGGCGGTGAAGCTGCCGCTTTGGGCGACGGCGATGAAGAAGCGCATGCTTTGGAAGACGTCCATCGGTGTCGTCTCAACAGTCAGGTGGAAAGAGTATAGGGGCGACCTCGCAGGAGGCCGCCCCTTTGCCATGCGTCACTTCTTGCGGGGAATGAAACCGGGTACGCCGGTCTCGACCACGGAATTGAAGCGGATCCGCGTCGTGATCTCTTCCTTGATCTCGCGCATCGCCCGGTGCGGCAAGGTCGCGATATCGAAGTTTTCCTGAATCCGGCTCGGGTTCGCCGAGGTCGTCAGGAACGCCGTACCCCGTTGCACCGCCCAGGCCAGAGCGACTTGCGCCGGGGTTTTCTGTACGTGCCGGGCGATTCCGGTGAGCACGGAATCGTCGAGTACATTCGGCTCCATGCCATGCCCCAGCGGGGCGAAGGCGAGCAGGATGATGCCGTGTTCCTTGCAGAACTCCAGCATCTCCCACTCGGGCAGGTACGGATGGGATTCGATCTGCACCACCGCCGGTTTGATCCGTGCGGCGGCGACGATGTCTTTCAGTGCATCGAGGGTGATGTCGGAAAGACCGATGGACTTGCAGCGGCCTTCATCCACCAGCGCTTCGAGCGCACGCCAGGTGTCGATCAGACGGGTTTCGCCATCGTAGATCACGTGTCCGAACGCATCCCGTGGATCCTGATCGTCGCCGGGCTGAAAGGCGAACGGCGTGTGGATCAGGTAGCAGTCGATATAGTCGACCTGCAGCCGCTGGCAACTGGCTTCGAACGCTGGTTTCACCCGCTCTGGGCGATGGTTGGTGTTCCACAGTTTGGTGGTGACGAACATGTCTTCGCGACGGATCTGCCCCGCCGAAAACACCTGCGCAAAAGCCTCGCCAATCTGCGTTTCGTTGCGATAACGCTCGGCGCAGTCGAAGTGGCGGAAGCCCACCTCCAGCGCACATTTGACCGCTTCGGTGGTGGTGCTCAAATCGCGAAACAGCGTGCCGAACCCCACGGCCGGCATCGAGCCTGCGCCGTTGTTCAGCGCAATTCGGGTGTCGCGAAGTTCATCGTGAAAGGCTTCGTAAGTCATGTCGTGTCTCCGGTATCTGCCGTTAAAGAAGCGTTGAGGTCTTGCGGGCGGCGAGTTTCTGATCGAACACACCCACCGAATTGCCGCCGAGCGCCACGAACAGGCGCACCGAGTCGAGATAACGCGCGGTCTTCACCTGAATCTGCCCGAGCAGTGCCTGTTGGTAAGCGCGTTCGGCTTCCAGCACCTGCAGCAGGCTGGTTTCGCCTTGGGCGTAGGCCTGACGATTGAGACGCAGGCTGGTGTCGGCGGCGCGCAAGGCATCGTCCTGCGCCAGGTTTTGCTCGGCGCCGTGGTTGAGCGCCTGCAAGGTGTCCGCAACCTGGCCGAAGGACTGAATCACCGTCTGTTGATAGCGCGCGAGTGACGCGTTGTAGCCCTCGACAGCGCCTTCGCGTTCAGCCTGAAGCGTGCCGCCATTGAAGATCGGCGCGGTCAGCCCGGCGGCAAATCCCCAAAGCGCGGCGCCACCGTTGCCCGCCGCGGCTTGCATCAGCGAGGCCGACAGCTCGACATGCGGGTACAGGTTGGCGGTCGCGACACCCACCGCCGCGCTGGCGATGTGCAGTTCGGATTCGGCTTGCAGAATGTCCGGCCGGGTGCGGGCCATTTCCGAAGGCAGGCTGACCGGGATGTTTGACGGCAAGGCGAATTCGTCGAGGCTGAAGTCCGGCGCGATCCAGTCCGCCGGGCCTTTACCGGACAGAATCGACAACGCATGACGCGCCGCATCGCGCTGCTGGGCGAGGGGCGGCAGCAGCGTGCGATCCTGGGCGAGGCGGGTTTCGGCCAGCGACACATCGATTTGCGTGGTGCTGCCGCTCGCCTGGGCTCGGCGGACCAGATCGAGGTTCTTCGCGTCGTTGGCCAGCAGGGTTTCCACGGCCCCGATCTGCGCGTTGGCCGACGCCAGCAGCAAGGCCTGGCTGGCAACGTCGCCGGTCAACGTCAGCCAGGCTGCTTCGTAGCGATGCTTTTGCAGATCGGTCAGTGCTTGCTGCTGTTCGACCGCGCGTTTGTTGCCGCCAAAGACATCCAGATCGAACGCGACCCGTGGCCCGATCCCGTAGAAATTGGAGACCACCGGTTGCGGGCCGTTGTGGGTGCGCTGGCGCCCGGCCGAGACAGCGAAATCCACCTGCGGATAAAGCACACCTTCCGCTGCCGCGACTGAAGCGGCGGCCTGACGAAGGGTGGCGTCAGCGGCGACCAGTTCGAGGTTGCCGTTGATGGCGCGGCGCACCACTTGATCGAGCTTCGGCGAGCGGAACGCCGACCACCAATCGCCGTTGAGCCGCTGGCCCATCGCGAAATGCTGTTCGGCCGCTTGATCGTAATGCTGCGACGCGCGCTCGGCAGGCCGCTGAAAATCAGGGCCGACGGTGCAGGCGGACAATATCACCAGCATCGCCAGCGGGGTGAAGCGCATAAAAGCTTTCATGGTTCAGACTCCACGTCATCAGTTGGCCGCAACAGGTTTGCGCAGGAACATCACCAGCGGACTCACCACGAGCATCGCCAGCATCAGAATCTTGAATTGGCCCATCACCGCGACGAACGCCGCCTGGTGGGTGACCAGATGGTTGAGGCCTTCGAGCGCCGGCAACGACGTCGGCATGGCCACGCGATAAGGCGTGAGCTGACTGACCAGCGCCGAGTGCATCGCCTGGGTGTTGTTGAAGAAAAAGATCTGCACCACGGCCACGCCGAGGGTGCTGCCGTAAACCCGCATCAGGTTGAAGAAGCCGGTAGCTTCCGGGCGCAGCTTCGGGTCGATGGTGCTGAAGGCGGTCTTGCTGAGCGCCGGCATCAGGATGCCCAGCCCCACGCCCTGGATGAACCCGGTGACGGCCACGGGCGTCCAGTCCATCAGCGGCGAATAACCGAGCATCAGCCAGTTGGCATACACCACCAGCGCGATGCCGGCGGCGACGAACAACCGGGCGTCGATCCATGCCGGGGCGCGCATCATCAGCACAAATGCACCCACCAGACCGACACCGCGCGGGACGGTCAGCAATCCAGTGGTGTCCGGCGGATAACCGAGGATTTCATCGAGCATCGGCGAGGTCAGCGCCATGGTCGACAGCAGCACAAATCCCAGGGCGAAGAACATCACCGTCGACAGCATGAAGTTGCGGTCGCCGAACAAACCCTTGCTGAGAAAGTGAATCTTGCGGGTCAGCGCATGGACGACGAACAGGTACAGGCCGAGGGCGCAGGCGAGCGCTTCGATCCAGATTTCCGGCGAGTCGAACCAGTCCAGCCGTTCGCCGCGATCAAGCAGCATCTGCAGGCCGATCATGCCGACCGTGAAACTGGCGAAACCGAAGAAATCGAACGTCGGACGCGGGTCTGCTTTCTTCTCGGCGAGCAGCAACGTCACCACCATCAGGATGTACCCGGTCAGCGGCAGGCTGAGGTAGAACATCGGGCGCCAGTCGAAATACTCGCAGATCACACCGCCGATGCTCGGGCCACTGACGATGCCGAACAGCACCAGCGCTGTCCATTTCGGGCCGAAGGCCGGGCGCTTTTCTGCTGGCAATGTCTCCAGGGCGATGGCCATCGACAACGGCGCAATCACTCCGCTGGCCAGACCTTGCAGGATGCGTGCGCCGATGAATTCCAGCGGCGTGCCGGCCAATGTGCCGAGCCACAGACCAAGGCCGAACAGCACCAGTGCGGTCTGGTAAACCCGCTTCAACCCCAAGCGTGCGGCGAGCCATTGCGCAACCGGCATCGTGATTGCGCTCGCCGCGAGGTAAGCGGTAAAAATCCATCCGGCCTGATCGTCGGTCATCGACAGACTGCCCTGAATCAACCGAAGTGCAGCGTTCGGCAACGGCAGGTTGGCCGACTGCATATAAGTGGCGAGCAGGGCGACAAACCGCAGTGCCCGCGCATCGGCTGTTGAGCTGTTCATCACGAATTACCCGCAGACAACAACGACTTGAGCGGATGCCACCATGGCGTGCGGTGCCCGGTATCGACCTTGACCGTGGCGCTGGTGCCGGAGAACAGCGGCAGGGCAGGGTCGGCCTCGTCCAGTTCCAGGCGCACCGGCACCCGCTGCACCACCTTCACCCAGTTGCCGGTGGCGTTTTCCGGCGGCAACAGCGCGAAGTCGGCACCGGCGCCGGGGCTCATGCTGATGACGTGCGCCTTGAACGGGCGATCCGGGTAGGTATCGAGGGTGATGGTCGCGGTCTGGCCGGGGCGCATGTGGGTCAACTGGGTCTCGCGAAAGTTGGCCTCGACCCAGATTTCCCGGTCGGAAATCAGCGCAAACGCCGGCGCGCCGTTGTTCACGTAATTGCCAACCTGCAAGTCATCGACCTTGGCGACGATGCCGTCCTCCGGCGCCGTCACCGTGGCGTAGGACAGATACAACTGCGCTTCATCGAGTTGCGCCTTGGCCTCGCGCACGGTCGGGTGACTGTCGAGGGCGATGTCCGGGTTGCCGTTCAACGCAACGACGGTGCTGGCGATCTGTTGTTCGATGGACGCGATGCGCTGGCGTGAGACTTTCAGGTCGGTTTCGGCGCGCTCGTAGAGGGCCTTCGACACAAACTCGGTGGCGATCAGGGCTTTCTTGCGTCCGAACTCTTTCTGGTCGTAATCCGCAGAGGCTTTCGCCGATTGCAACTCGGCCAGTTCCTGGCGGTAGCTGGCCTTGAGGCCGTCGATGCGCAGGCGCGCGTTGGCCAGTTGCGCTTCGGCCCGGTCGACCGCGATCTGCAACGGTTTGGGATCGATGCGAAACAGCACCTGGCCTTTGTGCACGGGCTGGTTGTCGTCGACGGCGATCTCGACCACTTGCCCGGAAATTCGCGCGTTGATCGAGGCCTTGGCCACGCGGGCATAGGCGTTGTCGGTGGAAACGAAGGGCTCGTTGGCAACGTACTGGCCGTAGCCAATTGCGGCGGCAAGCGCGGGAACGCCCCACATGAAGACCGGGCGCAGTCTCTGCTTGAGCGGCATTTTCGGCGGTGCGTCGACGGGGTGCGAGCGGGCTTGTTCTGCGGTGAGATCGAATTGCTGAGTCATGAACGGCTCTCCAAAAGGCTGGGCGCCTGGACGGCATTGAATGCGTGAGTCATCAAATCCATTCGCGGTGGGGGAGGATCACTCCGTGCCGCTGTTTTCGTCGTCGCCAGACCCGGTTCGAGCGCTGTTACAACAAACCTGCCGATCAAGGAATTTCTGATTCCTTAATTTTGTGCGATGGTGTAAGAATATGAGCGACTTCATTTCCCCGCAAGGAATTTGTACGACATGGCACAAAATAAACCGACAGAAGGAAAAGGCCGTGGTCGTCCACGGGCATATGACCCGCAAACCGCGCTGCAGCAGGCCCTTGGCGTGTTCTGGAACACCGGTTATTCCGGTGCTTCACTGGACAGCATCGCCAGCGCCGCCGGCATGAACCGCCCCAGCCTGTACGCCGCGTTCGGCGACAAACACGCGCTCTACATCAAGGCCCTGGATCAATATTGGGCCACCGCCCACGCCGCCATGCAGGCCGCGCTGAACGACAGCAGCCTTACCCTGGAACAGGCCCTGACCGGTTTTTACGAAGGGCAACTGGCGATCTATTTCTCCGGCGACGGCCAGCCACGCGGCTGCTTCGCCATCGGCACCGCGACCACCGAAGCGGTCGAGGATCCGGAAATCCGCAACGTGCTGTCCCAGCGCTTGAGCCAGCTCGATGCCGATCTCGAAGCCCGTCTGCAACGAGCGATCGAGTCCGGCGAGCTGAACGGTGATGTGGATGCAGCGGCGCGGGCCATGCTCGCCTCATCGCTGCTGCACAGCATCTCGATCCGCGCACGCGCCGGTAAATCCCGCGAAGAGTTGGCTGGGCAGGCGCGTGATGCGGTGAAGGTGATCTGCGGTTGAACGGGCTTGAGGACATCCTCACGCAAGACCTTTGCGTGGTGTTCTGCGGGATCAATCCGGGTTTATTGGCGGCAGAGCAGGGGCATCACTTCGCCGGGCGCAGCAATCGCTTCTGGCGCACGTTGCACCTGGCCGGTTTCACGCCTCACGAAGTGCGCCCGCAAGACGACCGCTCGATCCTGCAATTCCACTGCGGCTTGACTGCTGTGGTCGAGCGGCCGACGGCGAGTGCGGATCAACTGTCGGCGGAGGAATTCACTGCCGCCGCCGTCAGCTTCGAGCGCAAGATCGCCCGGTACGCGCCGCGCTTCGTGGCGTTTCTCGGCAAGGCGGCGTATGCCGGGCTATCCGGCAGGAAATCGATTGAATGGGGGCTGCAGGAGGATACATTTGGCGGCGCTAAAGTCTGGATTTTGCCCAACCCCAGCGGCCGCAATCTGGCGTTCAATCAAGCGCAGTTGGTGATGGCGTATCAGCAGCTTCAGCGGGCGTCGAGCGCCACCACGTAAGCGCTGAACATGTCCGCCATCCCCTCGGCACGGTCGGTGATTTGCGCGTCGGTGCGCGGGCTGAGTGAGAAATCCTTGCCCACCTTAGCTCTCAACTCACGGAAAACCATCATGACAACCCTGACCACCGAACCGCTGGCGACCCTCATCGAACGCCTCTACACCCAGGCCAGCGCCGCCACCAGCCCGGCGCTGAACAACGTATCCGGCGAAGAACGCGAACGCCTGATGCACAGCAAAACCGAATACCGCGAACTCTACGCCATGCTCAAAGACCTCTGGCTGCCCGTCTCCCGCGACACCGGCAAACTGCTGTACATGCTGGCGCGCAGCACCAAGGCCAAAGCCATCGTCGAATTCGGTACCTCGTTTGGCCTCTCCACTTTGCACCTGGCGGCAGCGCTGCGGGACAACGGTGGCGGTGTGCTGATCGGCAGCGAGTTTGAACCGTCGAAGATTGAGCTGGCGCGGCGTAATTTTGTTGAGGGCGGGGTGAGTGATCTGATTGAAATTCGCGAAGGGGATGCGCTGGTCACCCTGGCTCGCGACTTGCCACCGACTGTGGATCTGCTTTTGCTCGATGGTGCGAAAGCGCTGTATGGCGACTTGCCAAGCCATGATTCGCCTGCTTGCATACCAGTCCCATGTCAGCAGGCAGTCAAGGAGACAATCAATGAAAACCATGGTGGTCGGTGCAAGCAAAGGGTTGGGCAGAGCCTTCATCGATGGACTGGGCGAATCTGGGGACACGTTGATCGGCGTCTCCCGGATGCGCCCCGACAACCTGACGCCCAGGGCGGGCATCGACGTAAGCTGGATTGAGGTCGACCTCGGCGAACCGGCCAAGGCGGCGCGGGTCATCGAACAGGTTGCGGCTGTTGGCGGTCTGGATACGCTGATTTACAACCTGGGTATCTGGGAGGAGCTTGCCTTTGCCCCGGCCTATGACTTCCTGTCCGACCAGGACGAGCAAGTGGAAGCCATCGTCACCTGCAACATCACCTCGACCATTCTGTTGATCAAGCGTCTGCTTCCGTTGCTGCTCAACAGCGCCAACCCAAGAATCATTTTGACCGGTTCAACCTCCGGCCTGCCGCAAAGCGGACGCCCCGAAGTCACCTTCGGCGCTTCCAAATTCGCACTGCGCGGCATCGCCGACGCACTGCGCGAGGGCTACCGTCAGCAACGGCTGGGCGTGACCTGTCTGAACCTGGGCTACCTGAATACCGAAGACTCACTGCACACGCCAAGAACCATTGCCGAGCAGCGTGGCGAAGGCCATTTCATTCCAGTGCATGACGTGGTGCAGGTGGTACGCATGATCTTGAGCCTGTCTTCAGCCAGTTTCGTCAGGGACATTACCTTGCCGGCGATACTGGATGAGCGTTTCTGAAGACTTGCCACTGTTTTGGAGCAATAAAGCCGAATCCTTCTAGGATCAAGTGATGACACGCAAGGAGCGGGCTTGATGGATTACCTGATTCGAAACGCCACGAATGCAGATGCGCCAGCGATCAGTCGAACGATCCTCAGTGCTTTGCGCGAGTCCAACGTTCAGGACTACTCCGCCGAAATCATCGAGCAAGTGGCGCAAAGCTTTTCTCCCCCGGCGATCCTTCATCTGTTGATTGAGCGTCAAGTCCTCGTGGCTGCAGCCGGCAGCCATATCGTTGCAACCGCGAGTCTGGATCACGACATTGTCCGAAGTGTGTTTGTCGACCCGCGCTATCAAGGAAAGGGTATCGGAAGGCAACTGATGGAGAGGCTTCAATCACTTGCCATAAATGCAGGCCTTAATTGGCTGCGTGTTCCTTCTTCAATCACCGCAGAAGGCTTCTATGCTTCGCTTGGGTTTGAAAAGGTACGAGACGAGTTTCACGGGGCTGAGCGCACGGTCATCATGGCGAAGGCATTGAAGCTGTAGCGCCCCAGAGTGGAGGCGTTTTTCGATTTGATCCTCCAGATATTCGACAGGATTCGTCTATCGTCTAAAAAATCATCACAGGATCAAGATCAGGGAGCTGATCATGAATCGTCAGGAAGACCTGAACATCATCTGGAAGCGGATATTCTGGATTTTCATCGCCCTGTTGGTGCTGGCGATTATCGTCACCTACAGTCTGCCCGACTACAAAGTACCCTTTATCGTTTGTATCGCCGGGAATATCGGGGGTTACGTTGGGTTTCACAGGCGACTGTCGATACTCACTGATCCGGAAATCGAAAACCTCTCCAGATCATGGTTCGCTTTGATACTGCCTTCATTCATAGGCGGGATTTTGGCGGGGCTTCTGTATCTTTTGTTCCTCTCCGGCGTTATCAAGGGCGATCTGTTTCCGGTGATCGTTCCCGACGACGATCCGCAATGTTTGAGGCAAATCTTCAACGATATTTTTTGCCAGCATGCCGAGGGGTATGCGGCCTACGCCAAGTTGTTGTTCTGGTCATTCGTGGCGGGTTTCAATCAAGATTATGTCGTTGACCTGATCGAGAACATAAAGGGCTCCGACAAAAAGGCGAGCTGAAGCAGAAGGAGGCTGTTGCCCCATTTTTGCGATTTTTTGAATACCTGACATGACGATCAAACCTTTTGCACAAGCGTCCCGCGCTGAGTACGCGGGGCGGATAAATCGTGTGCTCAACTACATCGACGCCCATGTTGCGAGCGGCCAGGTGGATACTCAAACGCGGCCGGGTGGCCGTTATGCCGTAGCGAGTTTCAAAGGCAACTCCCGTGTACCGCCTGGGGTTAGCGGTTCGGTTTTGGCAAACAGGCAGCCCGGTATTGTCACTGGACTGCCGTTCGCCAATCTGGTGCAGGGCAATTGAATGGTTACTTCGCTTGCTCAATCAGTGGTGACTGCCATTTCCCGGACAACAATGCCGGTTTCGGCCAGTAGTAGCGCATCGTGACCATAAACGGCCCATTGGGTGCCGGCAGCCAGTTAGCCTCTTTGTCTTTACCCGGAGACTCATACTGGATGTACAAAGTGAGTCCGCCGTCAGCATCCTTTGTCAGGCTCGGCAGCATCGGCGAGTTGATCAAGTAGCGGTTGAGCGCATTGTCCACCAGCAATTGTTTTGGCAGGTCGTACATGGTCAAAGACCAGAAAGCTTGAACTGGCGGTTGCTGATCCTTGGCGAATCTCAGTGTGTACTTGTGCTGACTGCCATCGAGGGGCTGACCCGAGGCGTCCTTGTCGTAGATGGGGTACATCGCCTCTTCACGCGAGTTCGCGCCAATGCCCATTTGTGCGCCTGTCGCGCGGACGACATAGTTGTTCTTCAGGTATTCCCTTGTACCGAACAGGGTGTCTGTTTTACCGCCCAACGAGGTGCGCAATTGGTCGATTTCTTTCTGACCGTCTTTCATACCTTCCACCAGAGCTGCTTGTTGTTCCTGTGACAGTTTCGAGGCGTCGAAAGGTTTTCCCGGCTCGATACCGATCTCGGCGAAGCGTTTGCGTAACGCTGCCTCACTCGGGTGGGTCGGGGCGAATTGCAGCAGGAAGGCGATCTGGTTGAAGAACTCCGGGGAGGTACGTTCGACAGCAGGTGATATCGGCTTTATCCAGTTCACCTGGGTCACCGACTTGGGAGGCGGCTTTTTCTGGAAGGCGGAGAGGGTTTGCACCTTGTAGCCACCCTGGATTTTCTTGACGTTATCCAGGTCAGCGGGATTGAACAGCTGAGTACGGCCTACCACCGAAACCACTTCCGTTTCGGCCTTGATCACCTTGTCTACCCCCTTGGGTTTTTCACCTTTCCAGTCGGGCCCGGCAATCATGTACGTGCCGCCCTGGTTACCCGTGGTGCGGCTACCGATGTACGCGAAGTTGAAGCTGTAAAGATCCATCAACTGGAACACGAAATACCGATTCTTCTCCATCGGCGGGACACTGATAACCACTGGTTCTGCGCGCAGATCCAGGCCGACAAACGAATAGGGCGTATCAGAGTTCGGGGTGACGAATGCAGTATCTGCCGGTGTGAAAACCCGGGAGACATTAAGGATGCTGTTGAAGGGGCCCTTGTACTGCGGATTGGTTTTATCAATCGAGAAGGCGTACATGACCCGATAGGTATCCACCATCGGTGTGCCGAAAACATAGGCATCCTTGGCGATGCCCCTGGTCTCATCCACACTCACTGCCGCGCTTGCCGTGACGGGCGTGGCAATCATCAAGGTTGCTAACAGCGATGTAGCAAACAACGTTTTCTTCAGCATGTACGACGCTCCCTGATTCCATGGCGGCAGTCCTGGCTTTCAATGGCCAAGCCTAAGGATCGTAGGTGCGGATGCGAAGATCGTCCACGCGGTCTTGAAAATGAGTTATCGGCATTTATAGCTTTGTTCACCCAATCCCTTTCATTTGTCCGTATGGGAAATCACACCGCTCATATATTGATTCAAGTCGCGAAAGTCGTTAACGCTCCAGGCGTGCGGCGGGATCTTCACGCCATTCTCGCGCAAGGTCTTTGGAATCAAATCCCCGTTGGGGCGAAGAATCACCGAGGACACGATAACGCCCGGATAATCACTCAGCCGTTTCTTGAAAGCGGCGGTTGTCAGGTCAGGTGTTGGCGGATTGCTTTTCCTGGCCAACGGGCCGGTGCCCTTGATATCGGCTCCGTGGCACACGGCGCATCGCTGAGAATAGAGGGCTTTTCCATTGGCAGTATCCGCGAGGGATATGGCGGTTTGGGGGAGGGCAATGAAGCCTGACATGACGACGAATAATGTTTTGAGTCTCAGGCGTCCCAGTATGGGCACGCCCACACACGATGCCCCTGTCACGTAAATCCGCACTTTTTCCTCCATGAATGCACGTCGATTTCGAGGCCGGCACGATATCTCATGCCGGCCTGAGTCGCACTTTTTCCTGCACTGCGCATTCAGGGCGAGCCTCAATCAACGCGGGAACAAGAACGTCACGGCTGCCCGAAAGCCCCAGCCCTGGGGCCCGTCGCCCGATCGATCCAGCCAATACCTCGGGCCTGCCTGAATCGTCAGGGGATGGCCGCCGATTTTCAGCAGCTGGGTGACGGTCAGGTTGATGGGTACCGACCACTCGCGTGCTTGCCAGTCATAGGTCGACTCGGTGTTGATACCGTAAGTGGTGAGTGTCTTGGTGGTGTAGGACAAAAAGGGTTGCAGGAATGTCTGGTTGACCTTTTCCTTGTCGTCCGGCGGGCTGCCGTCCAGGCCCCAGATATGGTTGGCGAGTATGCCGCGGGTCCAGCCATTGGATTGCTTGAGTGCCACGGCGGTCGGACCTATGCCCCATTGTTCGTTGCTCAAGAGTTCGTGGCTGCCGGTTGGAATCAACAGGGCAGGGCCCGCCCCCAGAATCCAGCCACTATCGGTGGATTTGCTGGGGGAGAAGAAAAAGCTTTGCGTGATATCCCCGACACCCGACTTGTCTGCCGCCCCATTGGGGGCCAGGCCGTGCTGGTCGATGACCGGCAGGATGGTGCGCGAAATGAGGTTCCAGTCCTCGTTCAATGTGAACGGCAGCACCGGCTGGATATTGGTCACGCTGTGCATGCCCTCGCCGGTGGGCCCCATCTTCTGGTCCCAGTTGTATTGCACGGGCAGGCTGTACATGGCCGCGACAGGATTGAGCGCAGCCTTGGCCAGTTCTGCAGAGTCTTCGGCGTGGGCGGGTTCGACCTGGGCGACAACCACCATGACGGACACGAATGAGAGATGTATTCGGTGCATGTGCGCTCCCGGTTGAACATCGAGTGCGATTGAAGGCGGTTCCTCCCTCGCCGTTGCAAGGATGCCCTCCCGCCCGGAAGGGCAATACCGGGCAGACCGGATCGTTTTCAGGGCTGGAGTCAGGCACCCGCGCAAGTGTAGTCGACCGTGACGACTGCGCTACTCGCGCCTGATCGCTGCGGGCAAATCTGACAAGTAATGGGCGCTGAACTAGGCTGCGATCTGAACGCTCAGTCCTCACACCCGTGGCGCAAGGAACCCGGTTATGCGAAGCAGGTTGTTCGCCGTCCTGTTGGTCATTTGCGGTCTGTGCTGGTCGGCACTGTCATTGGCCGTGGACGAACCCAAGTCGACGGATGATTTCGTCGAGCTGAAACTCGCCAACCGCAGCATCATGGTGTTTCGCGCCACGTTGCTGGGCGAGGCACCGGCTTCGCGGGTCAAACGCGCCAGAACCGTCATCAGCGAAGCACTGGATGAGTCGGATGCTCCGACGGTGACCGTTGAGCCTCTTCAGGAAGACTACCTGGTGCTGCTGGGCAACAGGCGTGCCTTCATCGTTGCCCCCAAGGACGTCGACGAACTCGAATACAGCTCTGTGCAGCAGGCTGCCCAAGGGGCGGCGGACAAGCTGCGGCTGGTGGTGGCGGAAACCCGCGAAGCGCGAAGCTTGCACCTGATGCTGCGCTCGGCCGGTCTGGCAGCCGTCGCGACGGGCATCTACCTGGCGTTGTTGTGGAGCATCGCCTGGTTGCGGCGCCGGTTGCTGCAGCGCTTGCCCGACCTGATGCATCGGCACACCCGCGCGCTGAAAGTGGGGCAGGTGCAGGTCATTGATGCCAACTACCTGTATCCGCTGGTGATACGCCTGTTCTGGCTGCTGCGCTGGCTGGTCATCCTGTTGCTGACGTATGAATGGCTGGGCTTTGTCCTTTCACGCTTTCCTTACACCCGCCCGTGGGGTGAAAGCCTCAACAACTACCTGATCGAAGTCGCCAGCTATCTGCTGCAAGCGATTGTCGGAGCGATCCCCGGTCTGGGTGTGGCCCTGGCGATCTTTTTCATTGCCCGTGGCGCCTCGGCCTTCAGTCGGCGGGTGCTCCGGCGCATGGCGACGCCGGGCACCTTCAGCTGGCTGAACCACGAAACCTTGCAACCCACCCAGCGCCTCACCTCGCTGGCGATCTGGCTGTTTGCACTGGCGATGGCTTATCCGTATCTGCCGGGGGCGGGCACCGACGCGTTCAAGGGCCTGTCGGTGCTGATCGGCCTGATGATCTCGCTGGGTGCCTCCAGCGTGGTGGGGCAGGCGGCTGCCGGGCTGATCCTGACGTACACCCGCACCTTGCGTCCCGGCGAATTCGTGCGCATCGGCGAGTACGAAGGCACCGTGACCGAGCTGGGCATGTTCACCACCAGCATCCGCACAGGGCTGGGTGAAGTATTGACCCTGCCCAATTCGATGATCACCGGCACCGTCACCAAGAACTATTCGCGCACCGTGCAAGGGGCGGGTTATGTGGTCGATACGGTCGTGACCATCGGCTACGACACCCCGTGGCGTCAGGTGGAGGCGATGTTGCTGGAGGCAGCCCGGCGCACGTCCGGTGTCCTGCAGGATCCACCGGCGCAGGTGTTCCAGACCGCACTGTCCGATTTTTACCCCGAATATCGTCTGGTGGCCCAGGCCATTCCCAGCCTGCCGCGACCGCGTGCGGAGCTGCTGAGCATGCTGCACGCGAACATTCAGGATGTGTTCAACGAGTACGGCGTGCAGATCATGTCGCCGCACTATCTGGGCGATCCCGAGCAAGAAAAACGAGTCCCCAAAGACAACTGGTTCGCGGCACCGGCCAAAGAACCGAAAGATACCTAACCGGCGTTGAGCGGGAGTCCGTCAGATGCTCGATTTTTTCCTGAACGCCCTGCGCGCCGATCCCGAAATCGCCGTGTTCCTGGCCATTGCTTCCGGCGTGTTCATTGGCCGCCTGCACATCGGCAGCTTCCACCTGGGCTCTGTGGCAGGCGCATTGTTGATGGGCTTGCTGATCGGGCAGATCGGCGTGGAAGTCCCGGCGGGGTTGAAGTCGATCTTCTTCGTGCTGTTCATTTACGCCGTGGGGTTCAAGAGCGGGCCGGAGTTTTTCGGCAGCCTCAATCGAGGCACTTTGAAGCTGGTGGTGCTTTCCGTGGTGCTGTGCGCCACCGCTTTGGGCTCGATCCTGTTGATGAACGCGATCTACGGCTTCGACGCCGGCTTCACCGCCGGGCTCGGCGCCGGTGCATTGACCGACACCGCGATCATGGGCACCGCCACCAGCGCGCTCAACCAACTGCCGATCGACAGCGCCGCCAAAGCCATGCTCAACAGCCACATGGCCATTGCGTATGCGATCACCTATCTGTTCGGCACCATCGGCCTGATTGTCTTCGTCGGCAGCATTGCGCCACGGTTGCTCGGGGTCGACCTCAAGGCCTCGGCACGGGAGCTGGAACTGGAGCTGGGGATCGAGAAAGACGAAGACGCGATCACCGTTTCCTATACCCGCATTGTCGTGCGCGCCCATCAGGTGGCAGCCGTCGGCCAGGCCTGCGGACAGTCCATCGCCGATCTTGAAAGGTTGCATGACTCGCTCAGCATCGAGCGCGTGGTGAGAGGCGGGAAGGTCATCGAGCGCGATGAGAGCTTCGTGCTCATGGAAGGCGATATCGTCGGCGTGTATGCGTTGCGTGAGGCGGTCGGCACGCTCAGCCACTGGATCGGGCCGGAAATCGATCATCCCCTGTCGTTGTCGTTTCCAACCCGCGAGGCAGACATCGTCCTGACTTCGAAAGAATTCGCCGGCAAGACCCTCCACGAAGTCCGGGCTCAACTGAAAAACACCCAGAGGCTGGGCTGTTTTCTCAACACCATCAGCCGGCAAGGCTACGAACTGCCGCTGCTGCCCAATACCGTCCTGCGCCGAGGCGACGTGATCCGCGTGACGGGGCGCACCTCCAGCGTCGAAGCGTTGGCGCAGCGCCTGGGGCGAATTCGCAAGCAGGGCTATAAAAGCGACATTGCGATGCACACCCTGGGCATGGTTCTGGGGGCACTGTTGGGGCTGCTGTCCACGCACATCGGCATGATTCCGGTGGAGTTGGGTATCGGCGGTGGGGTGCTGGTGGTGGCGCTGGCCATCGGTTGGTACAACTCACGTCACCCGGAAGTCGGCGCGCTGCCACCGGCTGCGCAATGGGCATTTTCCGAATTCGGCCTGACGGCCTTCGGCGCGGTCATCGGTTTGCTGGCGGGGCCCGCCGCGTTTGAGGCGATGAAGGAGCAAGGCGTGTCACTGCTGATCTCCGGCGCAGTGGTGACCATTCTGCCGCCGCTGGTGGCGCTGTATTTCGGTCGCTACATCCTGCGCCTGCACCCGATGGTGCTGTTCGGCGGTCTGGCCGGGGCGCAGACCGAAGCCGCGTCGATGAACAAGATCATCGAGCAGTCCGGCAGCAATACGCCGGTGATTGGCTTCACGGTTTGTTATGCGGTGTCCAACGTGCTGTTGGCTGTTTGTGGCCCCATTATCATCTTTGCGGTCGGGGGTTAGATTGTTCCTGGATTGCATCGTGAACAGGGCTAACGATTCAGTGAAATCAATTCATTTTCAGTCAGTCAATGGCCCGGCCTAGAATGCACCTTAATTAAAGGCTGCCAAGTAAAACCAGAAAGAAATTGAAAAGCATCAATCAATGGACTCAGGTTTTATTTCAAGGACCAAGGTGCTGGACTGTATGAACAAAGATTTTGAGTTTGCTATCAAGCGCATTCGTTTCGACGAACATTATCACCCCTCTGAAAATACCCGCATTACCACGAATTTCGCCAACCTGGCTCGGGGTGAGAGTCGTCGGGAGAACTTGCGCAACACCTTGAAGATGATCGACAACCGTTTCAACGCTCTGGCCCATTGGGATAATCCTCAAGGCGATCGATATGGCGTTGAACTTGAAATCATTTCCGTTGAAATGAACGTTGATGCGCAACGCAGCGGTCATTCAATTCCCCTGATTGAGGTGCTGAAGACCAGTGTTGTTGATCGAAAAACCAACGAGCGCTTCGAGGGCGTCGTAGGGAATAACTTCTCTTCCTATGTCCGGGATTATGATTTCAGCGTTGTGTTGCTGGGGCATAACAAGGGGCAGGCCGGATTCAGCACGCCAGCCGATTTTGGCGATCTGCACGGGAAACTGTTCAAGTGCTTCCTGAATTCAAGCGCTTACCGAGAGAATTTCAGCAAGCTGCCGGTGATCTGCCTGAGCGTTTCCAGCAGCCGAACCTATCACCGAACTGAAAACCAGCATCCGGTGTTGGGTGTTGAATACCAGCAGGATGAATACTCTTTGACGGATGAGTACTTCAGCAAAATGGGGCTGAAAGTTCGCTACTTCATGCCGCCGAACAGTGTTGCGCCTTTGGCTTTTTATTTTTCCGGCGACTTGCTGGCGGATTACACCAATCTTGAACTGATCAGCACCATCAGCACGATGGATACTTTCCAGAAGATCTACCGGCCCGAGATCTACAATGCGAACTCTGCCGCAGGCAAATCCTATCAGCCAAGCTTGAAGCACGAAGATTATTCACTTACCCGAATTGTTTATGACCGAGAGGAACGTAGCCGGCTGGCTATTGAACAGGGAAAGTTCGTCGAAGAGCACTTCATCAAACCCTACCAGGCTGTTCTTGAACAGTGGTCGGCCAACTACGCTCTTTGACTCATCAAAAATACAAGGCAAATCGTTATGAAAAAACTGTTACCCACGTCGACTGCTGGCAGCTTGCCAAAACCTTCCTGGCTTGCGCAGCCTGAAACACTTTGGTCGCCCTGGAAGTTGCAGGATGAGGAACTGGTCGAAGGCAAACAGGATGCTTTGCGGTTATCGCTGCAAGAACAACAACGGGCAGGCATCGATATCGTCAGTGATGGCGAGCAGACCCGCCAGCATTTCGTCACCACCTTTATCGAACACCTCGACGGCGTCGACTTCGAGAAACGTGAAACCGTCAGGATTCGTGATCGCTACGATGCGAGCGTGCCGACGGTCGTGGGTGCGGTTGCTCGCAAGAAACCGGTATTCGTTGAAGATGCCAAGTTCCTGCGTCAGCAAACAGACCAACCCATCAAATGGGCTCTGCCGGGCCCAATGACCATGATCGACACGCTTTACGACAGTCACTATAAAAGCCGCGAAAAACTGGCCTGGGAATTCGCCACGATTCTCAACCAGGAAGCCAGGGAACTGGAGGCCGCCGGTGTCGATATCATCCAGTTTGATGAGCCAGCCTTTAACGTGTTCTTCGATGAAGTGAACGAGTGGGGCGTTGCCACGCTGGAACGGGCCATTGAAGGGCTTAAATGCGAAACGGCCGTGCACATCTGCTATGGCTACGGCATCAAGGCCAATACCGACTGGAAAAAGACGCTGGGCTCAGAGTGGCGCCAATACGAAGAAGCGTTCCCCAAACTGCAAAAGTCCAGCATCGATATCGTCTCGCTGGAATGCCACAACTCTCATGTCCCGATGGATCTGATCGAACTCATTCGCGGGAAGAAAGTGATGGTGGGTGCCATTGATGTGGCGTCCCATACCATCGAGACGCCGGAGGAAGTCGCCAATACCCTGCGCAAGGCACTGCAGTTTGTCGATGCCGACAAGCTCTATCCGTGCACCAACTGCGGAATGGCTCCATTACCTCGCCAAGTAGCGAGAGGCAAGTTGAGTGCCTTGAGTGCAGGCGCAGAAATCGTTCGCAGAGAACTCTCGAACTAATGCCGGGCTGAAGGGGGATTGAAGCGTTAGATCGGGAAACCATCCAACGGCTTCAGGCCCTCCTTGGCACTTGCGAGTTGCACCCAACATTCAGGATTTTGTATGTCATTCCCCAGTACTGCTATCGAGCCATTGAGCTTTCGCGAAGCGCTCGGGCACTACGCATCCGGCATCACGGTGATTACATCCCACATCGATGGCGAGCCGGTGGGCTTCACGTGTCAGTCGTTCTACAGCGTATCGATGAGCCCGCCGCTGGTGTCGTTCAGCGTAATGTCCAGCTCGGCCAGCTATCCGAGGATCCGCCAGGCCGGTCGATTCGCGGTCAATATCCTGTCCGGTGAGCAAGTGCGGATTTCCAACCAGTTCGCGCGCAAAGGCACGGACAAGTGGCACGGCGTCGACTGGCAGGCATCGCCGCTGGGGAATCCGGTTATTGCCGGCAGCCTGCACTGGCTGGATTGCGAAATCCACGCCGAACACGCCGCCGGTGATCACCTGATCGTGATTGGTGAAGTGAAAGCGTTAAACCTGCAAGAAGCGGCGGCCAGCCAGCCACTGCTGTATTTCAAAGGGCAGTACTGCAACATCGCTGCGCATAGTGTGGTTTGAGTTTGCTTTTCTTCTAAGCAACCGGAGGCCGCGGGTCAGATTCTCTCGGAGGGTGGAAGCGGCCCCACAAACATCACCTTCAGCCGGTCACGTCCGATGACACGCGCCAGTTCTGCGATCACGCAATACATGAATATCAGCGTGAGGAGCAGTATTTGCACCGCCCAGAACCTGGGCCAGTTCATCGAAGACCACAGCAGGGTGTTCGCATCCATCAGGCTCGGGGCTTCCTTCCAGTAGTCGTATAGCCGTTCCAGATAATGGACGATCAGCGCGACCAGGTTGTACATGAGTGTCTTCCAGGTGACATTCCAGATCAGCGGCTTATCGGGAAAACGGTTGATGAAGGGCAGCATGTCCGCGACCAATACCGACTTTCCGAGAATGAGGGACGTGATCAGAACAGAGGCTGAAACCGGAAGGTCGACCCCCGATCCTTTGATCATGAGCGCACGGATCAAAGCAACGATATGCAAGATCACGAAAAAGAAGATCGTGGGTGGAAGCGCTTTCATGAATTCATGTTTGATTTTGTTTATCACCGGGCTCATATCGGCGTCCTTCAGAAGTCAGGAAAACGGTTAGCCGAGACAAAAGTGCCTCGGCATTCAAGGCTCAAAAACGCCACGTCGCGCCGCCACCGATGATGTGCAGCGCAGCGTTTCGGTAGGTGCCGGACAGGGTTTCCCCGGAGCGGGACTTGGTCTGTTCGACGTCCATATCGCCGAGCCAGACCAGGGTGTAGGCCGCATGGACATCCAGTCCTTCATCGATCTGGTAATTGACGCCTGTCGCCAGACGCCAGGCCTCGCCCATGGGGTTGTCGACAGTCCTATCCTTGTCATCCACCGCCGAGCTGTCATACCCCAGCCCCATGCTCCAGCGCAGGCGCGGCGTCATCTGGTATTGCGCGCCCACCGAAGCGTGCCAGGTGTCCTTGTATTTGCGGTCGGCGGTCCGGCTGACGTCGGCCGCATTGGCGTCGACCTCCACGCCGATGTCGCCGAACTGGCTCCAGTCCTGCCAACCGAGGCTGCCCAGCAGTTTCCATTGCGGGCTCAGGTCGTGGGCGACGCTGAGCAAAACGGTTTGCGGCACCGACATGTCCAGTTCCAGCGAGTCGACGTCCAGGCGCCGTAGCGCGGCATTGATGATCGGGTTGTCGACCTTGCGCACGCTCGGGCTGTCCTTGAACTCCAGGTCGATCTTGCTCGTGTAGGCCAGGCCGATCTGCGTACGTTCGCTCAAGCGATAAAGCAGACCGAGGTTGATGCCGGCGCCGACGTCGGTGTCCTTGTATTCGAGTTGGCCGTCGGGACTGTCGCGCAGCCCGAGCAGGTTGTTGTTGATCGCTGTTTCATTCCGGTAATAGGCGTACATGATGCGCGGGCCGATGCCGATCGACAGGTCATCGGTGAACTTGTGCGCCAGTGTCGGCTGAAAGGACACGCCAATGACCGCGGCTTCCTGATTGAAATATCGACCTGCCCAATCGTCGTCGTAATCCAGGGCCAGACCAAAGTTGCCATACATGCCAAAGCCAACGGCCGAGCGATCATCGATCTGGTGACTGACGAACAAACTGGCACCCGGCAGGTACTGCAGGGCATTGCCGCCCTCGTTGCCATCAAACTGGTTGTTGCTGTCGCGTGAGAAGCGGATGTCACCCAGAATCAACTGCCCGTTGGCGCTGATTTGCGTGCCTTTGAGTTCGGTGAGTCCGGCGGGGTTGCTCATCAATACACTGGGATCGGTAGCCAGTGCAGCGGCCCCGGCATTGGCCAGGCCATTACCTTCCTGACCTGCTTCATAAATAAGAATGCCGCCGGCCTGAGCATTGCTGCTCAGAAAACCCAGGGCCAGAACAGAAACACTGAGTCGGCGAGCGTATCGGCTTAAGGTCATGGCGCGTCCTCTGCGAAATCATCAACACATTGAATGTCTGAACTGCGACTACCGGTTTCTTCGAGGTTGTCTTGAAGTCAGATAAACATTAGTAGTGATTGGACGTTCCGGCAGAGAAACGACGAGTGGTAGCTTTCAAGTGGCGATTTTGTGAAGTTGGACGGGTTCACGAATGCTTTCTGAACACTACGGCCGCCTGGAAAGTGGGGACTGACTTATGCGAGTCCCCATTTATGCGTCAAGCAGATTGCGCCCCGAACAGGTGACCACGTTGAACGCTCTCTTACGTTGATCGTGGGGAGGGGTCAAGAGCCTGCTCGGGGAGCGCTAGTCGGGTTGAATGCGGTTCATATGTGCAAGTTGTGCAGCAATACAGCGGGGGATCACAGGAGGAAATGCGACGCCCGTTTCAACGGGCGCCGCCGTACAGCTCAATCAGCCGATCTGGATAATCGGGCCGGTCGGGTTTCCGCTTGGGCCGTTTGCTTCAATCGGGCCGAAGGTGAGCGAGACAAGATCCAATTTATTAGTGAAAGTCTCCATACCGCGCCCGCTCGACACTGAAGTAGCCCAGCGGACCTGGTTGTACCCGGCAGTGGTGGGAGAACAAATGCCCACTTCACCGGGACGAATATCTTCGACGATGAATTCCATGGTCTGTTTTCCGTCGAAAATCTCGTCACTCCACCACCGTACGTTCGCAATCACGTTGCTCGAACCATCGATTACATCTTCGAGCTTGATGGTGAACTTTGCCGATTTGATGGGGAACTTCGTATTGTTGTGCAGCATGGGAGCTCCTTCTCCCGGAGTAGGTTTCGGAGGGTACACCTCCTGTCCGTCGCGATTGATCTGCAATGCCTTGGGCAGATTCAAAGTGATCTGGATGTCGTTTTGATTGAAAAGGGTAAAGGGTATGGCGGTTTGCTGGAGCAGGATCGAGGTTTTTTCCTGAATAGCTTGGTTCATTGTAATTTCCTTATTCGCTATTTCCGTATGTGCTGAAATTCCATTGGCAAGGAATTTCTCCTGTGTACGCGACTCCATGCCTTGGAATCGCGTTTGCAGTTTTGATGGGGCTTTTGACTCTGTCAAATGATGTAGCGAAGTAATCTAACGGAAGGAGCATTTAGAATTTTTAGTTAAAGAGCACGGTTTTTATTATTACAATGCTCCAGTTTTTAATCGAGAAAAGTTATATTTCTGGATTGGTATATAGCGAATTATAAGTTGCAACTAACCGTCGAAGCAGCCCGAGAGCCGCCTCTACCGGACGTGATTTGTTTAACTCAGCTCAACGTGATCCAGCGCCTGATTCACCGCCAGCTCGGCAATCATCACAATCTGCGCAATACCGATCGCCGTCTTGCGATGCGACGGATCGAGCGTGGCCGCGAAATTGCTGAGCATCTCACTGGCCGCCCCGAGGTTTTCACTGGCATTGGCCAGCAAACATTCAGTGTTGAACTTCGGATTGGCCAGGTACATCCGCTCGGGCTCGTTCAAGGACGACATGATCCCGGCGGCGGGGAAGAGGTAGTGATCCAGTGCACGCTCGGCGGCGTCGTGGAGTTTTTTGGAGTTCGGGGATTCGTAGGGGGAGGTGGGGTCGGTTTCGGGTGGGTTGGGTGTTGGTTTGATCATGATGTATCTCCTGGAAAGCAATCTAGGAGCCATCACCCTTCGCTACCAAACGTAAGGTGGTGGCCATGCTCAGGTTGGTAGACCGGTCCAGGAACCCGGCGCTTCCGAAGAAGCCCTGCGCACGGCCACCATAAAAAAGCAGAGACGAGAACGATCCCTGCAAAGAGGTGGCGCTATGCGCCTGGAAATACCGGGCTACCAAACCCGATCACTGATTTTCAGTGACCCCAGAACGATAAAAGCCGCATGCCAGGCGCACAAGCCGGCGGATTCTGGCGTAGTCGTAGGCGATGACGCAAGGCGTTGTAGCCTTGGGGAAGTTACGGCGCGTTGCTTTAAACGGGCTTGTTTAAGCGCTCAAAGGTGAGGGCTTATTTCCTGAAAACAGTCCCGACCCTTATTGGCTGAAAGGGAAAATGCGAAGTTATTTGGAGGTCGGAGAAGGCGGGATCGTGCGAGTAGTTCACAGCAGAGAGAAGCGCTTGGCACGGAACCAAGCGCTCAGGCGAGAGTGGGGCACTTACGGCTCCACCCTGATGTTTCAGTTTTTGCTGGCGTTCAGCTTGCGCAGTTCTTCGTAAGTCGCCGACTGGACGAACCAGAAGCCGGAAATGATGCACCAGCACAGGGTGCCGGCCACGAAGATACCCAGCGCCGGCAAGAACCCACTGGTGAAAATCGCGACGATAGCGACCAGCCAGATGAATGCCAGGGAGAGATAGAGGACGGTGTTGTTAACGCTGATGACGAAGTCTTTCACGGGGCATATTCCTTGCGGGATGTAGAAAAATTCCCCCTCTCCGGGGGGAGGCGCAAGCATGCTATCACAATGCCTTCACTGATCAAGAAAAGAGAGGTGGACTCATTATCTGAAAATAATTTCGCACTCTTTCCAGATTTTTTGGAGATATATAAGTTCAGCGGGTTTGTAATTCAAAATTTTTCAGTCTGAAAAAAGTTACCTAAAGATGCTTTTCCGGTTATTTTCCCCCGAAAGTGCTCTGTCATAGCTGATGCAAAATTCGATGCAACAATAGCAGGATCAAACTTAGCGTCGTGCTGGAAAAGCACTGCGTCGTGCATAGGTACTTTTATTTCAAACCGAGAGTCTTCGCGTAGGCGCAAAAGCGCTTTTTTGAATATTAATGACGCTGTGCCTTGAACCACTTGGCTCACAGCTGATCTTTTTTCTTGCTCCGATAATGCTCCTGTTCTATCTCGTCTCATATGATTACCCATAGATGTTCCTATAACTCCGTTTGCGCTGTATTCACTATGGATAGAGGTCTTCCATTTTTCAAAATCAGAAAATCTGTTGAAAAAGTCTTTGGCTAATTGTCTGTCGGCACCATAGTTGGCTGCCGCATCGTATAAACTGGGCTTCTTCATCCCATATGCGTATGAAAGAAATAGTCGTTTTGCTTGTTTTCGAAAGGTTTTATCTTTAAAAATTTCTTCCGATGCTGCTTCATACAAGTCGCCAATTTTGTAAAGTTCGAGCAATTCAGTGTCGTCAGATAGAGCGCCCATTATTCCTGCTTCAAATTGATCGAAATCTACATATGAAAGTAACTTTCCTTCGTCTGGGTACAATATATCTCTATGTTGCTTTGCGAGGTTTTGTAGTGGTGGGTCCTTGTAGTAAATTCGAGAGGTTATGGAGCCGAATATGTCTGTAATGGGGAATATTCTTTTTTGGCTAAGAGGGATTAGGTTAAGAACTTTTCGTGATTTTGAGATTTTCAAAAGATTTATTGCGTCGAACGCAAAGTTATCTTGCATCGGTACGAATTTTAGAACGTAGTCAACATTTACCCCGGTGAAGTCATACCCTTTGGGCTCTAGGAATTTTATTATGGCTTCATCTGTGGGAACTTCTAAAGGCATGTTATATTTCGAGGAGAAATTTTTTAGCGCCATGTAGTATTCGAAGTCGATATTTTTTTTGTGTAATCGTAACTGGTCTGTATTTATTCCAATTCCCTCGGACGTTGATATTATTAACTGTTCTGTGACTGGGCGCTCTATCTGTACGAATCGCTCCCATTCATTCTGTTGTTTAGCCTCGATTTCTATTTTCTCTGATAGCGCTATTAATGCTGCCCCTATGGCGGAAAGTACCTCCTCGTCAACCAAGGTTTTTCGATTAAATATTGCTAAATAATTCTTTACTATGGTGCTATCTGCGAATTTGCTTAGGGAGTTGGATATGTCAATTTTTTCTTTTAATTCTCTGTCCGTTCTTCTGCCTGATGTGGAAATTCGTAATTCTTCGATGTCGGTGATTGATCTTGGTAGTTTTTTTGTTGCTTGATATATCGCTGGCGCAATAAGCCAATAGTCATGGCAAATTAGCTCGGCATCTTCATTGATTATCTTTTCTGCCGACGTTTTTTCGATATTGCTGCCATCCCAGATGTACAGTAGGTCGTCACCTTGTTCACTATAGTCACGCACAAAAAGAAAAGCTTTTTTGGGGTTACTCATAGGGGCTTATCTCCTCGTAAATGCTTAAAGCGCTTGCTGGCTCCCGATCAATTAAAGGGATTCCGTTTTCGAAATAAGGCTTGGCTCGAATGCCTGTCCACAGAAGTTTTGTATCCAGGAGTGGAAGAAGTGGTGCGAGCTCATCCCTAGAGAAGTCGCTTACAGCTAACATAAAATTTCTTTTATGATAAAAAGGCCAATCTATACTAAATTTTTGGATCAGCGGTTGCAGATGTACAGTTTCGTCAGTGCAGCGTAAGTAAATAAATATTGCAGAACATTCAGATTGAAGCACATCTGAGGAGAGCTTGTTTTTTGCGAACTCGATAAGGGAGTCGCTTTTAAATTTTGCTTTTGCAAGTAGAATCCAAAGATGGAAGTTTTGCCATGAGTAAATTGAACGGTCGTGGTCTTGCAAATAAACAGCTATTTTAGATAGCTCGTCGGATGTTGGCTTTAATGTCCATAGTATTCGACAATATTGGTCGGTAGAGGCAGCATGGTCTTCGAAGGTGTTGATTATTAGTGCTTTTAGTTCTGTGCTTAGATCTGTTTGGATGTCAAATAAATTTGCTTCGGTTAATTGGATTAGGCGATTTACCGCAAAGCGAAATTGCCGCGACTGTGATTGTTTTTGATTTATACATTCGCAAATGAGTTGGTGGATGTATTTAGCTGATCTTGCAATTACTCTCCTGCTTCTGGATCGCCACATAGAGTCTATTGTTAGGCTGCGATCATCAGTTGAGGGAAAGCTTTCATCGATATCTTCTGTAGAGCTTTCGTGCGTCAGAATTTTGGTTTTTCCTGAATTTATATTCATGCCGACAGTTCTAAGTTGATTTATCAACTCGCTTAGTGCGACTTTGGCCGTTCGTGGCGAATCGCAAATTATTCTAATGTCATCAACATATCTGTAGTAATCATAATTTAGTTCGATCATTTTTTGATCGACGGCGTTTAGTACGACATTTGCGATGAAAGAGGAAGCATCTCGGTTTTGAGGGAGACCATGGTTTTCACTGTATCCCCAGCGAGATAATAGTTCGCATAGTGTTGTAATTGCGTTTCTAATAAGTAGTTTTTTTGGGCCGCTCGCTATGATTTTATCTATTCCTCCCTCAAATGCGGATCGCACAGCTTCTATAGAAATATTTTCAAAGTAGTTGATGAGGTCTGTGACTAATAAAGCTTGATTGTTTTGAAGTGCTGTTTTGGTTACGCCTTCAAATGTGGTCCATAAGTCTATTCTACTTTTGAATATATACCTTTCGGAAGTTCTATTCTCGTTATACCTATGGCTGAGAACTCTGTGGGATAGCAAGGGGTCGTAAAACGGAATCAGGAATGAGCAAATTGCTTGGTATACAAACCTGTCGTAGAAATCTGTTTCGAGGGAATATCTTAATCCTATGCTTTTTTTAGGGATGTCGTAGACTGTTCTTTTTGCGCCTATGTATTTTCCATTGCCGTCTAATATTAGTTTTTGTAAGTTATCGTGTAAGTATTTTTTATTTTCGAAAAGGTCTCGATGTTGAATGACGTCGAAGAACCAATCGTCACGCATGTCTTGTGCTAGGTGTTGTAGTACAGCGTCTATGTCTATATCAAAGGTAAGTAAGTCAGTGGGTTGCTGTTTGTCTTTGTTTTTAATGATGTTGTGGGCGGCGCAGGTTGAAAAGAGTTGGTAGATCTTTTTTTGTATTTTTTTATTTTTTGTAATGGGGTGATTTGTGATGATTTTTTCAATTATGGAGTTTATATCATCTAATATTTTTTCAGTTTCTGATCTGCCGTCTGAGGTGGTTTGTGTTTGGATTTCCTGTTCCGTAACTACTTGATCCTGCGACATATACTTTTCCTAGAAAGATCGACTTAAATCGTATTCTTAGACAGTTCACCCTAAGCCTTAACCCACCGCCCCCGACTCCAACCACTCAACCAATCCACCCCCCACACCAAAATCAGCATAGCCAAAATCACCGTCCCCGCCTGCGCCTCCTGAAACAAACTCAAGCTCACATACAACATCTGCCCCAACCCCCCAGCCCCGACAAACCCCAGCACGCTGGCCATCCGAATATTGTTCTCCCACCGATACAAACAGTACGCCAGCAACTGCGGCGCCAGGTTCGGCAGCGTGCCGTAACAGAACGCCAAAACCGGATTTCCCCCCTGCAACCGAATTGCATCCGCGGGCTCCGGCGGTGTGTTCTCCAGCGCCTCAGCAAACAACCGCCCCAATACGCCCGTGGTGTGCAGGGCGAGCGCAAGTGTCCCGGCATTCGGCCCAAGCCCAGCCGCAAGCACCATCAACGCAGCCCACACCAGTTCAGGAATCGCGCGCAGTGCATTGAGCAGCAGGCGCGCGGCACTTTGAAAAAACCAGCCAAATCGGCCAGCAGCGGGGAGTGCCAATAACAGCCCCAGCACGGCAGCAAGCAGGGTGCCAAGCGCAGACATGGCGAGTGTTTCCATCGACCCGCGCAGGATGGCCGTCAAGTAGTCGGAGCTGAGATCGGGGCTGAGAAAGCGCGCCACATACAGGCCCATCTGTTTCAGACTGTTGGGGCTGCCGAGTTCTTCGAGATCGAGCCCCAGATAGGCAAACGACGCGATGACAGCAGCGACAATGGCAAGGATCAGCAACGGATTGATCAGGCGTTTCATGCCAGCCTCCAGCGCAGCAGGCGGCTGAGTTGGTCGGCGCCGAGGACGAGGAGGAGGAAGGTCAGGAGCATGCTGGCGACTTCGCCGCCGGCGAACATGCGGATCGACAGGTCGATCTGTTGGCCGAGGCCGCCGGCGCCGACGAAGCCCATGACCACCGAGGCGCGGATGGCGCATTCCCAGCGGTAGACGGTGTAGGAGAGCAGTTCCGCGGCGACGTTCGGCAGTACGCCGTAGGCGAAACTGGCGAGGCGGCCGCTGCCGGCCTGGAGCAGGGCGTGGGCCGGGCGTTGGTCGGTGGATTCGTAGATTTCGGCGTAGACCTTGCCGAGCATGCCGCTGTAGGTGATGGCGATGGCCAGCACGCCCGCCGCCGGGCCGAGGCCGACGGCGCGCACGAACAGCAGCGCCCAGACGATTTCCGGCACGCTGCGCAGGAAGATCAGCAGTCCGCGCACCGGCCAGCGCAGCAGTCGGCCCAACAGGCTCGGGCGGCCACTGCGGGAGGCGGCGGTCAGCGACAGGGCGCGGCTGGCGAGCAGGCTGGCCGGCACTGCCAACAGCAGCGCCAGGGCCATGCCGGCGGTGGCGATGGCCAGGGTTTGCAGGGTGGCTTTGAGGAGTAATTGAAGAAACTCGCGATCATGCTCCGGTGGCCAGAACATCGAGACGAAGCGGCCCATTTCGCTCTGGCTGTCGGCGTGGAACAGCACGCCCAGATCGAGTTCGCTGAGCTGGATGCCGGGCCACAGCAAGGCAATCGCCAGCCCGGTCAGCAGCAACCGTGGCAGCGCGGCGGGGTCGCGGGTGTCGGCGCTCAGCATCGGGGAATCTGCACAATCAGCGGCGCGACGGCGGGCGCCGGGGATTGCAGTTGTTCGTTGGCGTAGAGGGTGTCGAGCATGTCGCGGCTGACCTGCGCAGACGGGCAGTCGAACAGGATTTGCCCCTCGCGCAGACCGACGATGCGCGGGAAGTGCGACAGCGCCAGTTCCACCGCGTGCAGGCTCGCGACCAGCGTGACGTTGTGCTCTCGGGCATGGCGCGACAAGATCGACAGCGTGTGCCCGGCCAGCACCGGGTCCATGGCCGAGACCGGCTCGTCGGCCAGCAACACTTCCGGCGCCTGATACAGCACGCGAGCAATGCCGACCCGCTGCAATTGCCCGCCGGACAGTTGCTGGCATTGGCTGAAGAGTTTGTCGGCCAGATCCAGCCGCGTCAGTGCGGCGCGGGCGCCGGGCACGTCGAGCGGATGCAGCAGGTTGATCAGGCTTTTGCCCAGGCTCCATTGGCCAAGTTTGCCAGCCAGCACCGCCGTCACCACCCGTTGCCGGGGCGGCAGGGGCGGCGCCTGATGCACCAGACCGATGCGCGCACGCAGGCGTTGCCGTTGGCGGGCGGACAAATGCCAGGCGCGTTCGCCCAGCACTTCGATGTCGCCGCTGCTGGGGCGAATGGCCGTTGCCAGCAGATTCAGCAGGCTGGATTTGCCGGCGCCGGACGGGCCGATGATCGCCACCTGCTCGCCGGCCTCGATGTGCAAATCCACGCCGCGCAAGGCCTCCACGCCATTGGTGTGGTGCAGAAAACCCTGTTTGAGGCGCAGCGTCATTTCAGCAAGTCGGCGGCGCGGGCGGCTTCCTCGATGCCTTTGTAATTGTCCGGGCTGGTTTCGATGAAACGGCTGGCGGCTTGCAGGTCGAGGATTTTCTTATGCTCGGGGTTGGCCGGGTCGAGGTCGAGGAAGGCTTTTTTGATCTTCGCCGCCAGCGCCGGGTCGAGGGTGCCGCGCACGGTCCAGTTGTAATCGAAGTAGGCCGGGGTGGTGGCGAAGACCTTGACCTTGTTGGTGTCGACCTTGCCGGCGTCCACCAGTTTCTGCCAGACGCTGGCGTTGAGCACACCGGCGTCGACCTTGCCGGCCTGCACCCAGGCGACGGTGGCGTCGTGGGCGCCGGAGTAGCCGACGCGGCTGAAATAGCTTTCCGGTTTGATGCCGTCCTTGAGCATGAAATAGCGCGGCATCAGGCTGCCGGAGGTGGACGACACGGAGCCGAAGGCGAAGGTCTTGCCCTTGAGGTCGGCGAGGCTTTTGACGTTCGGGTCGGCGGTGATGAATTTGCTGGTGAACTGGGCGTCTTGTTCGCGCTGCACCAGCGGAATGACCTTTGGATCACTTTTCAGCTGTGCCTGAACGAAGGTGAAACCACCGAGCCAGGCCAGATCGAGACGGTTGGTGGCCAATGCTTCGACCACCGCCGGGTAGTCGGCCACCGGCACAAACTCGACTTTCATGTTCAGTTGCTTCTCCAGATAAGACCCCAGCGGCTCGAACTTGCGCAGCAGCTCGGTCGGGGCTTCATCGGGAATCGCGCTGACCTTCAACACCTCCGCGGCTTGCGCCAGCACGGCGGACAGGGACAGGGCCAAACCAGCGGTCAGTGCCAGGGTTCGCTTGAGCATGGAATTCTCCGTTTCGTGGGCATCAAGATCAGTGCGCCGACGATGGGCAGTCATCGTCGGGTGCAAGGTCAGGTTAGACGAAACGGCGCGTCTTGCCGGTGGGAATGAAGGTGTCTGGACCGACGCTATCGCGGGCAAGCCCGCTCCCACAAGGACGGCGCAAATCCTGTGGGAGCGGGCTTGGTCCGGGCGGCGATCCGACGATGACGTCAGCACAATCAAACCCGTTCCTGGGCGGATCCGGGGCTCAGTCAACCTGCGCAAATCGCTCCACCAGCCAATCGATAAACACCCGCACCCGATTGCTCAAATGCCGGTTCGGCGGATACAGCACATGAAACGGATACGCCGGCGGGCGCCAGTCTTCGAGGATCGGCACCAGTTCGCCGCGCTCGATGGCCGTCCTCACCGTGTAGCTGAAGGTGTGGATGATCCCCAAACCAGCAAGGCCTGCTGCCAGATGCGCGTTGCTCTCGTTGACGCTGATCAGGCCTTTGCCTTCGATCTGATGGCGTTCGCCGTTGCGCTGGAAGTTCGATGGCAGGATGCGCCCGGTGGAGGCCGAGCGGTAGGCGATCACCTGATGGCTGGCCAGTTCGAGCGGGTGGCTCGGGGTGCCATGGCGTTGCAGATAGTCGGGCGTGGCGCAGGTGGTCCAGGACACTTCGCCGAGACGGCGCACGGCCAGGGTTTGTTCGGTCAGGGGGCCGCCGCGAATCACGCAGTCGACGCGTTCGCTGATCAGATCCACCGGGCGGTCGCTGACGCCCAGGTCAATCTGGATGTCCGGGTAGCGTTCGAAGAACTTCGGCAGTTCGGGGATGACCAGCATCGTCGCAGTCGAGCCGCCGATGTCCACGCGGATTCTGCCGCGCGGCAGTCCCTGAGCCTGGCTGAAACCCTGATCGATATCGTCCAGTTGATGCAGCAGTTGTTGGGTCAGCTGGTAATAGGAAGCGCCGTCGGCCGTGACGGTGAGGCGGCGGGTGGTGCGTTGCAGCAGGCGCACGCCGAGGTGGTTTTCCAGTTGGCCGATCAGTTTGCTGACCGTGGTTTTCGGCAGGTTCAGCGAGTCGGCGGCTTTGGTGAACGAACCGCTTTCCACGACGCGGGCGAAGGTGCGGATCGCCATTAACTGATTCATCGGTTCGGGCTCAGTGGATTGGACAGGGCTGAGTATTGTGCATGCGTGTGCACAAACAAAACCGATTTAGCGGATTTTTCAATTCAATCCATCGGCCTAAAGTCGCTTCCAACGGCTCACCTACGACCCGTCACCTTCCTCGAAACGGTTACTGGAGATTCATCATGAGCAACAGACTTGAAGGCAAAATCGCACTGATCACTGGCGGCACCACCGGCATCGGCCTGGCCTCGGCGCAGGAGTTCGTCGCCCAGGGCGCTACCGTATTCATCACTGGCCGTCGTCAGGCCGAACTGGACAAAGCGGTCGCCGCCATCGGCCCGCGAGCCATCGGCATTCAGGGAGATGTGGCGAATCTGGAGGATCTGGATCGCATCTACAGCGAGATCGCCGCGAAGGCCGGGCACCTCGACATCCTGTTCGCCAACGCCGGCGGCGGTGACATGCTGCCGCTGGGCTCGATTACCGAAGAGCACTTCGACCGGATTTTCGACGCCAACGTGAAGGGCACGCTGTTTACCGTGCAGAAGGCCTTGCCGCTGCTGCGCGATGGCGCATCGATTCTGCTGACCTCATCGACCACGTCGGTGCAGGGCACGGAGAACTTCAGCGTCTACAGCGCGAGCAAAGCGGCGGTGCGCAACTTCGCCCGGTCGTGGCTGCTGGACCTGAAACCACGGCGCATCCGCGTCAACGCCATCAGCCCTGGCCCGGTGCGTACGCCAGGTCTGGCAGGGTTGGTGCCGGCGGAACACACCCAGGGGCTGTTCGATCAACTGGCGTCTATCGTGCCGATCGGGCGTCTGGGCGAGCCGAGCGAGATTGCCAAGGCTGCGCTGTTCCTGGCCTCGGATGACAGCAGCTTCGTTAACGGTATCGAGTTGTTCGTTGACGGCGGTACTGCGCAGATCTGATTTAAGTCGTTTGATGCCCCGGCACTTGTTCAGTCGAGTGCCGGGGTTCTTCCGTTTCTTCGTCCGGCGCGTTGTCCCAGATCAGGCGCGGGTCGAAGCTCATGGCCGAGAGCATGGTGAACACCACCACCAGGCCGAAGAACAGAATCCCCGGTCGCGGCTCGATATCCCCCAGCGCCTGGAATTTCACCAGTGCCGCCACCAGCGCCACCACCAGCACATCGAGCATCGACCAATAGCCGATCAGCTCGACGAAGCGGTACAGCTTCGAACGCTCTTTGCGCGCCCAATGACTGTCCCGTTGCACGGTGACCAGCAGCAAGGTCAGCGCCACGAATTTCACCCCCGGCACGGCGATGCTGGCGATGAAGATGATCAGGGCGATGTCCCACGCGCCGTGTTCCCAGAACTCCAGCACGCCGCTCATGATGGTGCTGTCGGCGCCACTGCCGAGCAGGGTGGTGTTCATCACCGGCAGCAGATTCGCCGGTACGTAAAACGCCAGCGCCGCGAACATGTAGGCCCAGGTGCGGGTCAGCGAGTTGGTCTTGCGTCGGTGCAGCGGTGCGTCGCAACGCGGGCACTGGTGCGGTTCGCCGGTCATGTCGCAGGCCAGTCCGCAGCTGTGGCAAAAGCACAGGTTGAGTTCGGTTGCCGTCGGTGGTCGTTTCACAGGATCTCCCACAATTCACGCACGTCGCGCCCGGCGATGCGGATCAGCAACAGACTGAGCACGGCCAAGGCAAACAGGCCGATGCCGGGAATGACGTCGAGCATGCCCGCCAGTTTGAACACCGCGACCATGGCGCCGAGCAGGCACACTTCGAGCATGCTCCAGGGTCGCAATGTCTCCAGCCAGCGCATGCACAGCTTGAACGCGGGGCAACGGCGCGAGGCGAGGGCGAAGCTCAAGACCCAGATCAACAAGACCAATTGAAAGGCCGGGGCGATGATGATCGAAATGGCCGCGACCATCGCCATGAACGTGATCGGCCCCTGACTCAGGGCCAGCACCGAATCCCACAGGGTCGCGCTGTTTTTCAGGCCCTTCATGCTGATGCTCATCACCGGGTAGAAATTGGCGAACAGCCACAACATTGCCGCCGTGAAACTCAGGGCCAGGCGCTGCTCCACGCTCAGGCCGTTGTAGCGCTGGAGCACGCCGCCGCACCGCACGCAGAGGGTCTTCTGGTGTTTGGCCAGCGTGACTTTTTCGTACACGCAGTCGCAATGCTCGCAGATGATCAGTTGATCGGTGCTGGCCATGGGACGCTCGACGGGAGGAGGGCTTGAACCCCTTCACTATAGAAGCGCTGGGGCATTCAACAACTTTCACCTCGCGAAACGCGCCTGTGGCGATGAAATCAGCAATCCTGCGGGGAAGAGCAAACTGTCCTGGTACCGGATTTCCGGGCGTGTCAGAGGACCGGGTGCGTGGCGTCCTCTGCCGCGATGGCAGCCCGCACGCTGGGACGCTCGGCGATGCGCGCCATGTAGTTCGCCAGCGCTGGCCAGTCTTCAATGGCGATACTGAAGGTCGGAAACCATTTCAGCACCGTGAACAGATAGGCATCCGCTACGCCGAACGCCTGCATGAGAAAGGGCTGGGTGGCGAGGATGCGGTTCAGGTAATCCAGACGCTTGAACAGCTTGTGCTTGAAGATCGTTTTGCTCGCCTGGGCAAACTCGCTGCTGAACAACGGCGCGCTGACCCCATGAATTTCCGCGCTGATGAAGTTCAGGTATTCCTGCAGACGCGAACGCTCCCAGGTGCCATTGGCCGGGGCCAGCGCATGGCCGGGTACGAGGTCGGCGAGGTACTGCAGAATCGCCGGACCTTCGGTCAGCACATCACCGTTATCCAGCATCAGCGCGGCCACGTAGCCCTTCGGATTGATCTGGCGAAAGTCCCGGCCATCGGCGGTTTGCTTGGTCTGGTTGTTGACCCGGATCAGCTCGAACGGCAGTCCAAGTTCGCGCAACACGATGTGCGGCGACAGCGAGCAGGTCATGGGGGCGAAGTACAGTTTCATGGGATCTCCTTTCTGATGAAGCCTCAGAATCGGCTATCGCCACGCTGCTTCGCAAAGGACAAATCCAGTGCTAGCGTATGACAAAATCTCATGGACTGAAGAGGTCATATGCTCCCCCGACTACCATCGCTCAATGGATTGAGAGCCTTCGAATGTGCGGCCCGGCACCTGAGTTTTACCCGCGCCGCCGAAGAATTGAGCGTCACGCAGACTGCGATCAGCCATCAGATCCGTCGCCTTGAGGATGAACTCGGCGTGCGCCTGTTCTTGCGCTCGAAGGACGGGTTGGCGCTGACGGAAGAGGGCAGCGCCTATTTTCCCGGTGTGCGTTCAGCATTTCGGGAGTTGCGCCATTCGACCGAGCGTTTGCTGGAGTCCAGCGACCACAGCGTCCTGACCATCAGTACTTTGGTGTCGGTGGCGTCGAAATGGTTGTTGCCGCGTCTGCCGTCGTTTCGCGAGGCGCATCCCGAGATCGATGTGCGGATCAGTGCCATGACCCGACTGGTGGACTTTCGCAAGGTCGGCGTTGACGCGGCGATCCGCTACGGTAACGGCGAATGGCCCGGGCTGCGGGCTGACTGGTTGATGTCCGACGAGATCTTCCCGGTGTGCAGCCCACGACTGCTGACCGGCGACAAGCCGTTGAAGACGCCGGCGGATCTGGCCCATCACCCGTTGCTGCAAGTCAGCGGCCTGACCGCCAACGACTGGAACGACTGGCTGCACGCGGCAGGCCAGCCACCGCTCACGGCCAAAGGCCCGCGTCTGACTTTCGATCTGGCAATGATGGCCGTGCAGACTGCGATTGACGGGCAGGGCGTGTGCATCGGGCGCTCGACCTACGTCGATGACGATTTGCGCGCCGGGAGGCTGGTGGCACCTTTTGATCTGAGGCTGAAGTCCAGTTCGGGTTTCTACTTTGTCACGCCCCAGGAAAATGCCGAGTCGAAAAAGATCGTGGCATTCAGGCAATGGCTGTCAGAAGTGCTGTGAGTTGTATGCGCGTGTATCAATGGTGCCGCCATACACAATCGGGTAACAAACCCCGACCTCAGGACACATCCCGCGTACATGCCTCGCCCAAAGTAGTTACCAGCACATCACTACTTCCAAGAGGGCAATACCATGCGCCGCACACTTCTGATGACCGCAGCCGCCGTACTCGTTTCGATGACCGGCCTCGCCCACGCGGCTGACACCCCATCCGCCGCCCCGGCGAAAAACTGGCAGCAGGGCCTGAGCCGAACCGATCTGGTCCGTCAGGACCTGGGGGCTGCGGATCGCGAAGTGATCCAGACCCGCGTCGACTTCGAACCGGGCGTCACGTCGCCCAACCACGCGCATCCGGGTGTGGAAGTGGCCTACGTGATCAGCGGCACGTTCGAATACCGTCTCGAAGGCCAGGCACCGGTGACGCTCAAGGCGGGTGATTCGCTGTTCATCCCGGCGGGTATAGCGCATATCGCGAAGAACGTCGGCAACGAGAAGGGCTCGGAACTGGCGACTTACATCGTCAAGAAGGGCGAGCCGCTGCTGATTCTCAAGCAGTAACGGTCGCTGAAACGAAAAGGCCTGCCGATCTGGCAGGCCTTTGTGCGTCAGGTGTTCAGCGTATCAGTGGGCGTGCAACGGGTAGTCGGTATAGCCACGCTGATCGCCGCCAAAGAACGTGCTCGGGTCCGGTGTATTGAGCGCCAGGCACTCACGGATTCGCCGAGGCAGATCGGGGTTGGCCAGGAACGGTCGGCCAAACGCGATGATGTCCGCACGGCCGTCGGCCAGTGCCTGTTCCGCCGACTCGGGGTCGTAGCCGCCGGCGATCATCAGCACGCCACCCCACGCATCACGCAACTGAGCGATGATCGCGTCCCAGCGCGGGTCGAAGTTTTCATCCTTGACGGTGCCGACCACGGCCGGCTCGACCAGATGCAGGTAGGCCAGCTTCCAGCGGTTCAGCGAACGCACGATGTAGCCGAATGTGGCTTCCGGCGATTCATCGCCCATGCCCATGAAGCGGCCCATGGGCGTCAGGCGCACGCCGACACGGTCGGCACCGACTTCGTCGACCACGGCCGCCACCACTTCCAGCAACAGGCGCGCACGGTTTTCCAGCGTGCCGCCATAACCGTCAGTGCGCTGGTTGCTGTTGCTGTTGATGAACTGATCCAGCAGATAGCCGTTGCCGGCGTGAATTTCCACGCCATCCATCCCGGCGTTCAGCGCATTGCGCGCGGCGCGGCGGTAGTCGCTGATGATGGCGGCGATTTCCGACGTTTGCAGTGCGCGGGGTACGGGTACGTCGCCCCAGACACCGTTGCCCTCGTCGTCGACGATGAAGGTCTTGCCCGGCACAGGCAATGCGCTTGGCGCCACCGGCAGTGCGTTGTCAGGTTGAAAGCTTGGGTGCGATACGCGGCCCACATGCCAGAGTTGCATGAAGATCAACCCGCCGGCCTCGTGTACCTGGCGGCTGACTTCACGCCAGGCTTGCACTTGTTCATCGTTGTAGATGCCAGGCGTCCATGCGTAGCCCTGACCCTGGCGGGAAATCTGCGTGGCTTCGGTGATGATCAGCGCGGCACTCGCACGCTGGCGGTAGTACTCGGCGTTCATGGACGTCGGGATGTCGCCCGGCTGGCCGGCACGCGAGCGTGTCAACGGCGCCATCGCCACCCGGTGGGGAAGTGTGTAGGGGCCGAGGGCGATGGGACGGAACAGTTGTTGTGTCATGGGGGGCTCCATTCTTCGAAAAGGGTCGGTGGATGGTGTCGGGTATTGGGTCCGGCACCGGATGGCCCTACGTTAAGCGGCTGTCCGGCGCTTGATAATCCACACGCGACGCCACGCTGCATTGCGTGAAATGCAACATGGCGCAGTTCAGGAAGGCTGTTGCGAGCGGGTCAGCGGAAGGTTGAGCCAACGCCGGCCGGTGGCATTCGCCACGGCGTTGCCGATGGCGGCCGCCATGGGGCCCTGAACAATTTCGGCGGCACCCAGAAACGGTTGCCCCGGCTGGTCGAGCAGATGGACGTCGACCTTTTTGGGGAGTTGCGAGAAGCGCAGGATCGGATAGCCGCTCCAGTCGTAGCTGCGGATGCCGCCGGCGTCATAGGCGACCTTTTCATACAGCGTCCAGCTGGTGGACTGCACGATTCCGCCCTCGACCTGGTTACGCAGGCCATCGGGACTGACGATCTGCCCCACATCCACCGCCGTGACGACGTGATCGATCTGCACTTCGCCGGTCTGCGGATGCACTCGAAGACGCACGGCGATGGCGCAATAGCCCATGATGTTTTTGTAACGAGCGAACGCGAAGCCAATGCCTGCACCGGGTTCGCTGCTTTTTTGTGGCCAGCCGACCGCATCGCGAACCTGCTCCACGACGGCCCTTGCTCGGGGATCGGTCAGGTGTGCCAGGCGCAGGGCAACCGGATCGAGCCCAGCCTTGGCGGCGAGTTCGTCGATGCTGGCTTCGATGGCGAAGACGTTGATGTGCGCACCCAGCGAGCGCATGGCCGAGGTGCGGAACGGCATCTCGGTGACGAAGTTCATGTCGATGCGCGAGGAGCCCAAGGTGTACAGCGGCACCGCGTTGCGATCGCCGTCGCCTTCCGGCTGAGCGATCGGCACCGACGGCGCGGAGGCGAACGGCCGGGCCAGCAGGCGTGCGGGCAGCAAGCGCCCGGCGTTGACGATGCGTTCGTTGTGCGGCGTGGTCCACAGTTCATAGTTCCAGTCCTGCAACCGACCTTGCGCATCAAGGTTGGCTTGCACTTCGGTGACCATCGCCGAGCTGTAGGGCTCCCAGAGGTTTTCCTGCTCGCGCATCCATTGCACCCGCACCGGCGTGCCCGGAACGCGCATGGCAATCAACGCTGCGTCGGCTGCGGCATCGTCTGCGCCGTTGTGGCCGTAGCAGCCGGAACCTTCGGTGTGGATACAACGCACGCGCTCGGGCGGCAGCCGCAACATTTCGGCGATCCCGGCACGCAGGGGATAGACGCCCTGGGTGTGGGTCCAGACGGTGAGGGTGCCGTCCTTGAACCAGGCCACGGCGCAGGACGGGCCGATCGAGCCGTGCATCAGGTATTGCTTGGTCACCCGGGCGCGATATTGGTTGTCGGTCGTGCCTTGGGGCGTGCCTTCATGGCTGATCGGATAGCGACGCGAGGGCAGGCGTTTGAGCAAGGTGTGGATGTCGCGCGATTGGGGAATCGCCTGTCCGCCGCTCCAGCGCGCCGAGGCGTATCCGTGACGCATGGCTTTGATCGCTTGCCATTCATCCTTCGCCACCACTGCCAGATAATTGCCGTCGCGAATCACCTGCACCACCCCGGACAGCGTCTTGATCGATTCAGTATCGATGGCTTCCAGCGTGCAGCCGGGACGCGGCGGGCGGATGACCCGGGCGTGGAGCATGCCCGGCAGGCGAATGTCCTGCACGAACGCGGCGCCGCCGCTGACTTTGCCCGGAATATCCAGGCGTGGCAGCGAATGGCCGATGAGCTTGAATGATGCCGGCGGCATTGAGGGCGATGCGGATTTTGCATAGCGGTGCAGATCGACCTGCTGCACGGCGTCGGCGTAGGACATGCGTTGCCCGGTCGGGCCGAGAATGATGCCGTTCCGAGTCGTCAGCAACGCCGGCGCAACGTTCCAGCTGCGCCCGGCCGACTCCAGCAGCATCTCGCGCACTTGGGCCGCCGCGTTGAACAGCGCCGTGCCGCTGTCGAAAATCGTGTGGCTGCCAGCGGTGTAGCCTTCGTTTGGCGTCAGTGCGGTGTCGGCGGTGAGCAGGTTGATCGCGGTCGGGGCCACCTCCAGGCGCTCAGCGGCAATTTGCAGCAACGCGGTTTTGACGCCGGTGCCGAGCTCGACCTTGCCGGTGTAGACGGTAATGCCATCAGGGCCGACGCGGATCCATGCATCGAGCCAGGGATTGGTGCGCAGGCTGCCGGGCAGGTCCGGCGCCAGCACGACCGTGCCCAGGGTATCGACTTCGGTATCGGCCAGGGCGCGGCGCGAGACTGGCACCAGAGCAAAAGCCACCAGCAGGGCGCCGCCGCGCAGGAACGCACGGCGACTGTGATCGACCTCATTGATCGTCGTCATAGCGCGCTCCCGTTTTGCCGGGCGACAAGGCTGATCGCCTCGATGATGCGCAAGTGCGTGCCGCAGCGGCACAGGTTGACGGACATGTGTTCGCGAATGGTCTGTTCGTCGGGGTGCGGGTTGCTTTCCAGCAGTGCCTGCGCACGCATCAACATCCCGGCGATGCAGTAACCGCATTGAGCGGCCTGCTTGTCGATGAACGCTTGCTGCAGAGAACCGGGGTGTTCGGCGGTGCCCAGGCTTTCGACCGTCCGAACCTTTTTGTCCTCGAGGCCCGCGCAGGGTGTCAGGCAGGAAAACACCGGTTTGTCATCGACGATGACGGTGCAGGCGCCGCACTGGCCCAGGCCACACCCGTACTTGGCGCCGTTAAGGCCCAGGTGATTGCGCAGCGCATAGAGCAGCGGCATGTCGGGTTCCAGCTCGAGAGCTTGGGAGGATCCGTTGACGTTGAGGGTGATCCGAGTCATTTCGTCTCCTGACGTAGCGCGTCGAGGGTGGCAGGAAGGTCTGTCCAGGATTGGTCGGGTCTGGCCTGATGGCGCAGCCAGGTCGCCAGAACGGTGAGTTGGGCGTTGTCGAGACTGGCGGCGAACGAGGGCATCACCGGACCCGGCTGGCCGGGCTCTGCCGGGATGCCTTCGAGTACGGTTTTGAGAAAGTTGCGCGGGCTTGAGGCTCGCAGCGCTGACGTCTGATCCAGTGCCGGGCGGCCGTCGATTTCACGCATCGGCGCGCCTTGGGCATGGCAGCCGGCGCAGGCGCTTGCGAACAGCAGGGCGCCAGAAGATGGATCCGCAGGTTCAGCGCTGGCGTTCGGAATCTCGTTGATTGTGGTTTTCGTCGGCAGACTCAGCAGGTATTCGGCAATCGCCTGTGCATCTTCCACGGGCAAGCGCGCCAGACCGAGACTGACCGGGCGCATCGGTCCCGCTGCGGCGCCATGTCCGTCGACCACTTCGGCCCGCAGGTAACTGACAAGCTGCTCGCTGCTCCACGAGTTTTCACGGCGCGCCATGCCCAGCAGTGACGGCGCGTCCCAGCCATCCACGCTGCCGCCGGCCAGGCTTTCGCCGGACTTCTCGGCACCGATCAGGTTCAACGGCGAATGACAGCCCGCGCAGTGACCGGGCCCCTCGACGAGGTAACGCCCGCGATTCCACGCCTGCGATTGCTGCGTCACCGGCGTCAGCGGCTTCCCGTGCAGGAACAGCAGGTTCCAGAACGACACCAGTGGCCGGATGTTCATCGGGAAGTTCATGCGGTTCTGTTGTGGCGGCGAGTTCACGGCCGGCCCGCTCATCAGGTACGCATAGGCGTCGGCGATGTCGTCTTTGCTCATGCGCCGGTAATGAACGTAGGGGAACGCCGGGTACAGGAAGTGGCCGTCGCGGGAGATCCCTTCGTGCATCGCCCGCTCGAAGGCCGGCAACGACCATTGGCCGATGCCGGTCTGTGGATCCGGGGTGATGTTGGTGCTGTAGAGGGTGCCGAACGGCGTCACCAGCGGCAGTCCGCCGGCCAGGTATTGACCACCGGGTCGCGTGTGACACACCGCACAGTCGCCCGCCTCGACGACGTGTGCGCCGCGTTGCAGTTGTGCGGAGTCGAAGGTCAGCGGGCGCTCGATGGGTGCAATTGCCGGACGCCACATCAGCGCCAGGGCAGCGATTGCACCGAACGATGCGAGGGCTGCTGCGCTGATCCAAAGCGCTCTGGATCTCATGAAGTGGCCGTTCATGAGCGGTTGCCCAAGAGGCACGCAGTGGGCGTGGTGGACGGATGCGGCATCTCGGCAACTCCTTGAACGACCGGGGAAGGGCGCCGATGCAAAGCCCTGCGCCAGGTGCCCAAGGGTAGAGAAGACGCCTGCGTCCGAGTATTGCCAGACCGCGCAATAGCACGTTGCGCCAAGTGCAACGCCCGGGGTCGTTGCATTTGACGCATCACTCAATTGCCCGAGGGATGGATACTCGAAGGCCCGCGCGACCCTTAGCCTTGGCGTCACTTCTCCAAACTCATCGAGGTGTCATCATGCTTACGGGCAATCCGGCAGCGGCGGCCAAGGCCGAACAATCCGCTTCTCTTTCCGGCCTGATGGTCGCGTTCCTGGCGTTCTGCTGCGGCGCGGTCGTGGCCAACCTTTATTACGCTCAGCCGATCGTCGAACTGATCGCGCCGCAGATCGGCCTGTCCAGCGCGAATGCCAGTCTGATCGTTTCACTCACGCAGTTCGGTTATGCACTGGGACTGCTGTTGCTGGTGCCGCTGGCCGACCTGATGGAAAACCGCCGGCTGGTGGTGGGGTTTACCGTAGCGGCGAGCGTGACGCTGTTGTGCGCCGGTCTGACGCACTCGCCGTCGATGTTCCTTGTCCTGTCGTTGCTGATCGGCCTCACTTCGGTGGCGGTGCAGATCCTGGTGCCGTTGGCCGCGCACCTGGCGCCAGAAGCGACCCGTGGGCGGGTAGTGGGCAACATCATGAGCGGCCTGTTGCTGGGTATTCTGCTGTCGCGGCCACTGTCGAGTCTGCTGGTGGAAGTGTTCGGCTGGCGCGGGGTGTTTTTCAGCGCAGCGGCACTGATGGCCGTCATCGCCCTGATCACTGCGATTGCCCTGCCGCGCCGCGTCCCGACCCATCAGGCGACGTACGTGGCGCTGATCGGCTCGGTGTTTGCGCTGGCCCGTCGGTATGCGGTTCTGCGTCAGCGTTCGCTGTATCAGGGCTTGCTGTTCGCCAGCTTCAGCCTGTTCTGGACCCTCGCACCGATTGAGCTGATGCGGCACCACGGTTTCAGTCAGGCACAAGTGGCGATATTTGCCCTGGTCGGCGCCGTCGGCGCGATCGCAGCGCCGATTGCCGGGCGGCTGGCCGATGCCGGGCACGGTCGGCGCGGAACGCTCGTTGCACTGTTGCTGGCGCCAGCCTCCTTGCTGATCGCCGCGCTGCCGGGCAGCAGCTATGTCTGGCTGGTGGTTTGCGCGGTGCTGCTGGACTTCGCCGTGCAACTGAACATGGTGCTGGGCCAGCGCGAGGTGTACGCCATCGACCCGCACAGCCGGGCCCGCCTGAATGCGGTGTACATGACCAGCATCTTCGTCGGCGGCGCCCTGGGATCGCTGGTGGCCAGTCCGCTCTACGAGCAGTTTGGCTGGAACCTGTCCGCCGTGACCGTGGCGTTGCTGCCGGCGCTGGCCCTGGCGCTGTTCCTGAGCCGCAAGGCCGATGCCTGAACCTCAGGCACCGCTGTGTCCGATGAAGCACGGTCCTACAAGACGATTGGCGAACGGTGATGCACAATCATCACCGTTTCCTTTCGATCGGGCTCCGCTTATGGACAAGTTGCTGGCACTGAAGATGTTCGTTGAAACCGTCCGTTGCGGTGGCTATTCCTCGGCGGCGCGCAAACTCGGCATCTCCACATCCTCGGTGACACGCCAGGTGGCGGGGCTGGAACACGAATTGGGTGCCAGCCTGCTCAATCGCACGACACGCAACACCAGCGTGACGGTCGCCGGACAAACCTATTTCGAGAAAGCGGTGGCCATTCTCGATGCCATCGACGAGGCCGACGCGGTTGTCGCCGACCGTGGCAGTGAGGCGCAGGGGCGCCTGCGCATCAGTGTGCCGGTGGAATTCGGCCGACAGATCATTGCACCGCAACTGGGGGTATTGCTCGACCGCCATCCGGGGCTTGAAATCAGTGTGTCGTTGAGCGATCAGGTCAGCGATCTGCTGAGCGAGCAGATCGATGTCTCGGTGCGACTGGGATCGTCGGTGGTCAGTGACGATATCGTCAGCAAGCGCGTGGGCGGCTTCCAGCGCTGGGTGGTGGCGAGTCCGGATTACCTGAGCCGTCACGCTGTGCCGGCGCATCCGCGAGAATTGCTCGAGCATCAATGCCTGCGCTTCGACTACGGTGGTTCGCACCAGCACTGGACGTTCCAGGGCGACGAGGAAACCATCCAGCTCAATGTGCATGGCCGCCAGCAAAGCAACAACGCCGACATCCTGCGCGAAGCGGCGGTAGCGGGGCGCGGGGTGGCCCTGCTGGCCGACTGGCTGGTGCGCGCCGATGTCGAGGCGGGTCGGTTGACGCGGTTGCTGGAGAAGTATGAGGTCAACCCCGGTAATGCGAGCTGCTGCATCAATGCGTTGTATCTGCCCAATCACCGGGGTTCCAGCCGTATCAATGTATTCATAGACTTTCTGGAAGAAATTCTGGCAGCCGAGCCATCTACTCAACGCTAGATCGCCGTTTACTGCCGCCGCGCTGCTGGTGGGTCAGGATTCTCCCGCCGGCCGTGCTCCATTCCCTTAACACCTTCGTTTGATTGCCGCGTGTCGGTTTTACTGCAAAGATTTTCGTTGGTTTTTCCCCCTGCATTTCTCTCAGCTACGGTTAGCAAGGGTGCCGAACGGCATACAGGTAACGGTGCCCCATGATCCAGCGATTACCAACGGCTGCGACGGCGATGAATGAAGGCATGCAGATTCTGTGGGACGACGGAGAACGCATTCTCCACCGGGGCAGGCGTGCCTCTGGCAGCCGCGACGTTGATGTCCTGATTGCCTCACTCGCTCTGGAACAACCGTCGGGCGCCAGCGTCGAGCGCCTTGCTCACGAGTTTTCCCTGAAAGACCAACTGGAGGGCGACTGGGCGGCGCGCCCCCTTGAGTTGTCGCAGGACGATGGCCGCGTGCAACTGGTGCTCGAAGACCCGGGAGGTGTGCCGCTTGCCCGTTTGCTGACGGCCCCCATGGACGTTGCAACTTTTCTGCCGCTGGCCCTCAGCGTCGCGGTGGCGCTGGGCAAGTTGCATCGGCGCGGCCTGATTCACAAAGACATCAAGCCTGCGCACCTTCTGGTGAACTGCCCCGACGGCCATGCCCGACTCACCGGTTTCGGCCTGGCATCGCGCCTGCCTCGCGAACGCCAGACCGCCGAGCCGCCCGAGACGTTGTCCGGAACCCTGGCCTATATGGCGCCGGAGCAGACGGGCCGGATGAACCGCTCGGTGGATTCGCGCAGCGACCTCTATGCCTTCGGCGTCACGCTCTATCAAATGCTCACCGGGTCGCTGCCGTTCAGCGCTGCCGATCCGATGGAATGGCTGCATTGCCATATCGCTCGCACGCCGATGCCGCCGAGTGCACGGGTGACGACCGTGCCGCAGATGCTGTCGCGAATCGTCATGAAACTGCTGGCCAAGACCGCCGAGGAGCGTTATCAGTCTGCGCTTGGCGTCGAGCAGGATCTGCGCCGTTGTCTGGCGGGCTGGCACCAGCAGCAACTGGATGAATTTCCGCTGGACGAACAGGGAACGTGCGACCGTTTGTTGATCCCCGAAAAACTCTACGGCCGGGAATCGGAAGTCCAGACGCTGATCGCTGCGTTCGAACGGATCGCCGTCAGCCGCCGACCGGAGCTGGTGCTGGTCTCCGGGTATTCTGGGATCGGAAAATCCTCGGTGGTCCACGAACTGCATCAAACCCTGGTGCCGGTGCGCGGGTTTTTCGCGAGCGGCAAGTTCGACCAGTACAAGCGCGACGTGCCTTATTCGACCCTGGCCCAGGCGTTTCAAGGCCTGGTGCGCACGCTTCTGGGCCAGAGCGATTCGCAAATGGCCGACTGGCGCAATGCGCTGCAGCAAGCCCTGGGCGCCGAAGCGCGGCTGGTGACGGACCTGATCCCGGAGCTGAAACTGATCATCGGCGATACGTCGGCGGTGGCGGATCTGGAACCGCCACAGGCGCAACGCCGGTTCTTGCGGGTATTGCGACGGTTCATCGGCGTGTTTGCCCGCGCCGAACATCCACTGGTGCTGTTTCTCGACGATTTGCAGTGGCCGGATGTCGCGACGCTCAATTGGCTGGAGGAGCTGCTCACCCGTTCCGACCTGCAGCACTTGATACTGATCGGCGCCTACCGCAGCAATGAGGTGGACGCTTCGCACCCGTTGACCACCCGGTTGAGCGCTATCAAAGCGGCGGGCGGCCGGGTGCAGGAGATTACTTTATTGCCGCTGGTCCGATCGCACATCGAGCAGTTGGTCGCCGAGTCATCGCACTCCGAGCGGTCGTACATCGCGCCACTGGCACAACTGATTCGGGACAAGACAGGGGGCAATCCCTTCTTCGTCATTCAGTTCCTGCAAGCGCTGGTCGAGCACAATCTGCTGACCTTCGACCATGACCGCCGGCAGTGGGTCTGGGACGCGAAACGCATCCACGCCAAGGGCTACACCGACAATGTGGTCGACCTGATGCTCGACAAACTGGCGCGGCTGCCCGCTGAAACGCAACAGGCGTTGCAGCAGCTGGCCTGCCTGGGCAACGTCGCCGATGTTGAATCCCTGGCTACCGTTCTGGACTTGTCTGTCGCGCAGGTTCACGGGGTGTTGTGGCCGGCGGTTCGTCACGAGTTGATCACCCGTCAGGACAGCGTCTATGGGTTTGTTCACGACCGGATCCAGGAAGCCGCGTATCTGCTGATTGATGAGGCTTTACGTGCGCAGCACCACCTGCGGATCGGGCGTTTGCTGGTGGAGAAGACGCCGGCAGACAAGCATGCAGAAAAGATTTTCGAGATGGTCGGCCAGCTCAATCGTGGCGCCGTGCTGATGGACCGGCAACAGGAGCGCGAACACCTGGCGCAGCTGAACCTGCTGGCGGGTGAACGGGCCAGGGCATCGACGGCCTACGCTTCGGCGCTGACGTATTTCGCCCAGGGCGCAGTGCTGCTGAACGAGGGCGGCTGGGAGCATCAGCGTGAGTTGATGTTTGCGCTGGAGTCCGGCCGGGCCTTGTGCGAATTCCTCACCCGACAATTAGGGGCAGCCGAAGCCCGCCTGCGGCAATTGTCACGTCGTGCAAAGACGCTGAACGAAAATACCCGGGTTGCCTGCCTGCAAGCGGATCTCTACCTGATTCTGAATCAGAGCGACAACGCGGTCGCGGTCTGCCTGACTTTCCTGCGTTATCTGGGGATCGAGTGGTCGCCTCATCCCGATGACGACGAGGTGCGTGACGAATATCAGCGGATCGCGCAACGGCTGGGCGACCGCCCCATTGAAGCATTGATCGACCTGCCGCCCATGGTGGATGAAACCGCGCTCGCCACCCTTGAAGCACTGACCAAGCTGATCGTCACGGCGGTCCACATGGACGGCAATCTTCCGGGCCTGGCCATGTGCCGGGCGATCAACCTGAGTATCGAATACGGCAACAGCGATGCCTCGTGCGTGGCCTATGCCAACGTCTCCAGGATCGCCGGGCGGCGGTTCGCGGACTATCCGGCCGGCCTGGCGTTCGCGGAGCTGGGCTGTCGGCTGGTCGAACGGCGCGATCTGGAACGCTACAAGGCACGTACGCAACTGGCGTTCTGGCTGTTTGCCAAGCGCTGGGCTCAACCGATACGCACATGCCTTGAACCACTGGCCCAGATATTCGAAGTGGCGAACCGCACCGGCGATCTGCCGATTGCCGCATTTACCGGCAACAGCCGGGTTTCCAATCTGTTGGCCACCGGCGAGCCCTTGGCCGGGTTGCAGGAGGAGGCTGAGCGCGGGCTGGCGTACGCCAGAAAAATCGGTTTCGGCGTGGTCATCGACTTCATCGAGACCCAGTTGGCGTTTATCCGGATGCTCCGTGGCCAGACACCAACCTTCGGCGATATCGGCCCGGGAGCGTTTTCCGAGCGCCACCCCGAGGAACACCAGAACTCGCTGGTCGCCATTTGCTGGCACTGGATTCGCACCTTGCAGGCCTGCTATTTCGCCGGTCAGTACGAGACAGCGGCGGAGGCCGGCGCAGCCGCTCGACAATTGCTTCGGTCATCGCACTCGTTCCTCGAAGAGGCCGAATATTGCTTCTACCAGGCCTTGACCTTCGCCGCCCTGCGCAGCGCCAAGCCTGCCGGTGAACGGCAAGGACAACTCGACGTCATTACCGCGCACCATAGGCAGTTACAGGTCTGGGCCGAACTCTGCCCGGACAATTTCGCTAGCCATGCCGCGTTGCTGGAGGGGGAAATCGCCCGTCTTGAAGGTCGGCTGCCGGAGGCCGAGCATTGCTATGAGCAGGCGATCGAACGGGCTCAGCACAGCGGCTTCCTGCAGATCGAAGCACTGGCCAACGAGCTCGCCGCGCGCTTTTATGAAAACCGTGGGCTGCACAAGATTGCCCGGGTCTATCTGCAGGACGCGCACTATGGCTACCAGCGCTGGGGCGCCGAGGGCAAAGTGCGACAACTGGAGGCCGAGCATCCGTTTCTGCGGGTCGAAAAACCGCTGCCCGGTCCCACCAGTACTATCGCGACACCGGTCGAGCATCTGGACTTGGCCACTGTGTTGAAGGTGTCGCAAGCGGCCTCCAGTGAAATCGTCCTCGAAAAGCTGATCGACATGATCATGCGCACCGCGATCGAACAGGCCGGCGCGCAACGCGGCGTGCTGATCCTGACGGAGCAGGGCGAGCAGCGGATCGTCGCCGAGGCGACCACTCGCGATGACACCACGCAGCTGGATCTGCGCGATGCGCCGGTGGCGGCGAAGCTGCTGCCGGAGTCGGTCCTCAACCACGTACTGCGCACGCAGGAAAATCTGGTGCTGGATGACGCCTTGGCCGAACCGTCGTTCGCTGCCGATCCGTATGTTCGCCAGCGTCGCGCGCGTTCGGTACTGTGCCTGCCGTTGCTCAATCAGGCGAAACTGATCGGCGCGCTGTACCTGGAAAACAACCTGACCTCACGGGTATTCAGCCCCTCGCGGATCGCCGCGCTCAGGCTGGTCGCTTCACAGGCGGCGATCTCGCTGGTCAATGCACGGCTTTACCGCGATGTCGCCGAGCGCGAGGTCAAGAGCCGCGAGAGCGAGCAGCGTTATCGCGAGATACAGGCGGAGCTGGCCCATGCCTGCCGCGTCGCGACAATGGGGCAACTGTCGGCTTCAATTGCCCATGAGGTCAGCCAGCCGCTGGCCTCGATACTCGCCAGCGCCCAGGCCGCGCTGCGCTGGTCGGGTGCCGAGCCGCCGAATCTTGAAGAAACTCGTCTGTGTCTGGAGCGCATCGTCAAGGATGCCCATCGAGGCAGTGAAGTGCTGGACCGTATTCGCGGGCTCATTCGCAAGGCCCCTCAGCCGAAGGAGCCGGTCAACCTCAACGAGGTGATTGGCGAAGTCATCGAGATCACCCAGAGCCAGGCGCAGAAGGGTGGGGTTTCGGTCGAGGCGCAGATGGCGTCCGGTTTGCCGCGGGTCGATGGCGACCGGGTCGAGCTGCAGCAAGTGGTGCTCAACCTGGTGATGAACGCCCTGGAAGCCATGAGCGGTGCCGGCGTCCTCAAGGGAGTGCTGCGCATCTGCACGCAGACCAATGAGGCTGGGCAGATTTGGGTCTGTGTCAGTGATTCGGGACCGGGTTTCGGCGCGCATTCGATCGGGCAGCTGTTCACGCCGTTCTACACCACCAAACCCACGGGGCTGGGCATGGGACTGTCGATTTGCCGTTCGATCATCGAGACCCATGGCGGTCAATTGTGGATCGAGGCCAATCAGCCGTGCGGTGCGATCGTCCAGTTTGTTCTGCCGTCGGATGCCGTTCTGCTTCCGTGAGCACAAAAAAAGGCGCCCGCCAAAATAACCGTGGCGGGCGCCTGGGAGTGCGCAGCAGTATGGTGATCGTGGAGCGTCGGGGGATCAGGCCACCGGAATCAACGGGTCGGCAGCGGCCAGTGCGGTTGCACGATCGGCGGCCGGCGGGTAAATCCACACGGTGTTGATCTGGGTCTTGAGGTCTTTGGCCTCTTGCCCGACCAGTTTCAATTGGCGGTCCCAGCCTTCGGTGAACACCGCGCCCCAGGCGCCGAGGTCAAGGCAGGTCACGTACTTGGGCTGGCTGTAGGTCATCGGGGCGACACCGATCAGATCAGCCGCCACGTTGTTGCCGGCATAACGGCCCAGGCAAATCGCATGCTGGCAGGACATCGCGGCGTAGTTTCCGAGATCGTCCGTGGCGGCATAAGCCACATCGCCGGCGGCGAAGACATCCACGTGCCCCAGCACTTTCAGGTGACCGTCGACGTGCAGACGACCTTGCGGATCACGGCTGCCCGGCACCTGTTCGGTGAGCGGGCTGGCGCGGAAGCCAACGGTCCAGACGACGGTGTTGGACTCGATCCGTTTGCCGTCGGCCAGAGTCACGCCGCCGGCATCGACCGAAGCGACCGAAGCGTCGAGCACCCACTCGATGCCCAGTTCTTTGGACGCTTCGACAATGGACGGGCGAATGCCGTCGCCCAGTGTCGCGGCGATCTGCGGTGCGCGATCCACCACGATGACCTTGATCTGCGCATCGTCACCCAGGGCGGCACGCAGACGGGCCGGCATTTCGGTGGCGGTTTCGATCCCGGTAAAACCGCCACCGGCGACCACCACGGTATTGCGCGCAGCGCTCGGCGGCTGGTTCTTCAAGGACTTGATATGGGCTTCAAGGCGGGTGGCTTCTTCGATCTGATCGACGTCGAAGGCGTGTTCGATCATGCCCTTGAGCGGTGGGCGAATCACGCGACTGCCGGCGGCCAGTACCAGGCGGTCATAGTTAAGCGTGCCTTGTGTGCCGAAGGCATCGCTGTAGGTCACTTGCTTGCTGGTGGTGTCGATGCTGTCGGCGATGCCTTTGACGAATTTCACGCCGACCGCATCGAACAGTTCACCCAGCGGCGCCTTCATGTTGTGGACATCCGGCTCGTAGAAGCGCGGGCGGATGCGCAGTTCTGCCTGGGGTGCGAGGACGGTGATCTGCACGTCGTTACGATCATGCTGGTCCAGCAGACGTGCGGCGCTCAAGGCGCTCCAGACTCCACCAAACCCTGCGCCTATCACTAAAATGTGCTGTTTCATCGGATGACTCCTGAGGAAATTCTGATCGTTGAACGGCTTGTCTGTTCACGCGTGACCGTCTCCCGGTCTGCACGAAGCTGGTTGTTGTGAACAACCGCAGAACCGGTTCGATTCGCTGGAGAAGATGCTATCGGGGAAGGCGCGGCGGGACACTTCTACATAGGGTCAGTGCCGATATGCTTAGGTGTGAGGTGGGGTATACACAGGTATAGGAAGAGGGCGGTCAAACGGCGCGATTGAACGCGCTTTCGATGCAGGTGATGAGTTCGCCGCAAGGGAAGGGTTTGGGGAAGTAGGCGAGGGGCTCGGGAAATGCAGCGTCGACCTGTGGCGGTGGCCCTTGGTAGCCGGTGATGAAAATGATCGGGATGCGAATGCCGCGTGCGCACAGCGCGTCGTACATCTGGATGCCGGACAGGCCGGGCATCTGGATGTCCGAGATGATGCAGCCGGGGCGGGGCGACGCAGTCATTGCCAGAAAAGCCTCCGCGTCCGGGTACAACTGCACGGTGTAGCCGTGGGAGCGCAACAGGCTGTCCAGCGCCATGCGCACGGACTCATCATCATCGACAACCGAAACAACAGCGGTGTGGGACATTGCTTTACCAGGGCTGATCTCGGGTAGCCCGTCGAGGACGCCCGCCATTCCCGCACGATACGCCGCTCGGTCCGACGGCGTACTTATACGTGTGTATAGCGACAGTATTTGAACGTCTGCGGGCCCGGTGCCATTGCGCCGCCTGGCGTCAGCGCGAGAACCGGCTGCGGTATTCCCGGGGCGAAACCGACAGGTGACGATAGAAGGTATCGCGCATGCGTTCCTCGTCGCCAAACCCGCACAGCAGAGCGATCTGGTCGATGTTGCGCTGGGAGTCCTCGAGCATCCGTCGCGCGGCCTCCAGGCGAAACAGCTCCAGTGCCTTGGCCGGCGTGCGACCGACCTTGCGTTTGTAGACTCGGGCGAAGTTGCGCGGACTCATCTGCGCCTGCCGGGCCAGGGACTCGACGTTCAGGCGCGTGTCGCCGAGGTTTTCGCTGATCCACAGGTGCAGTTCGTCGAAGGCGCCTCTGTCGTCGATCTGCGCTTGCAGCAACTGGCTGAACTGCGCCTGACCGCCGGGACGCTTGAGAAAAACCACCAGTTCCCGCGCCACCTGCAACGCCACCGCCCGGCCGCAATCGACCTCGACCAGCGCCAGCGCCATGTCGATCCCGGTGGTGACCCCGGCGGAAGTCCAGACCTTGCCTTGCTGGATGTAGATCGCATCGAGGTCGACCTCGACACTCGGAAAACCACCCTTGAGCATCTCGCACATTCCCCAGTGGGTGGTCGCGCGCAATCCGTCGAGCAGCCCGGCCTGGGCCAGCAGAAAGGTGCCGCTGCACACCGAGGCGGTACGTCTGGCCTTGACCGATGCGGCGCGCAGCCAATCCACCAGCGCCACGTTGTCGAGCATGGCCTGCCGGATGTTCGGCGCACCGGGCACGATCAGCGTATCGATAGTGGTTTCGTCAAAGATGTGGAGGGACACGGTGTCGACCGAAAGCCCTTCGGCGGTAGCGATCAATCCGCCGTCGAGGCTTGCGGTGTGCAACGCGTAGCCAGGCAAACCGCGTTCGGCCATGGCTTTGGACGCTGCCCAGAACACGGTCTGTGCGCCGGTCAGATCCAGCAAACCCATTTGCGGATACGCCAGGAACACCAGGGGGCGCGGTTGCGCGAGCAAACAGGTGAGCGGGTCGGGTTTAAGAAGAATCGAATTCATGACTGCTTTGAGGGCTGAGTGACCGCCAGTTTTCGACGATCCGGTGTGCCGTAGTGTCCGCGTTTGCGGGCAGGCGCGCGAATATACATTGGTATGGGGCACAGCCACTTCAGCGCCGGTCGTACTCGCTCAATCCGGCTCAACCCCTATACCCGCGTATGGTGTTGGTCGTCGTGGTCGCGATGCACACTCGATGTCAAGGAGCGCTATTTCGCTCTTGCGGCATTCCTCCGAGAAATCCTGACTCAGCCAAAAGGAAAGCGACCATGTCTACCTATCTGAATCACTCCCAACACACCAGCACAGCCACCAGCCTGCCGTTCACGTCGAACTTCGGTCAGGCCCAGGAGCTGGTGCCTTCACGCTACGCACTGCAGGTCGGCGACATCGACGTGGTGGTGATCAGCGATGGCGTGCTGCCGCTGCCGACCTCGACCATGTCGACCAATGCCGACCCACAGGCTCGCGCCGCGTGGTTCAAGGACATGTTCCTGGGACCGGACGCGTTCGACTGGGCACTCAACGTGCTGGTGGTGCGCAGCGGCGAGCAGATCATTCTGGTCGACGCCGGACTGGGCGGGCAGTTTCCCGGCTTCCCTCGGGCCGGCCAGTTGCCGAAACGGCTGGAAGCGGCGGGCATCGATCTGGCCAGCGTGACCGACATCGTGATCACCCACATGCACATGGACCATGTCGGCGGTCTGCTGGTGGACGAAGTGAAGAGCCGACTGCGTCCGGACGTGCGCATCCACGTGTCGGCTAAAGAGGTCGAGTTCTGGGAAAACCCGGATTTCACCCAGACCGTGATGCCGGCGCCGGTGCCTGACGTTCTGCGCGCGACGGCCAATCAGTTCATCAACGATTACCGCCGCCAGGTGCGTACTTTCGAGGATGAATACGAAGTGGCGCCGGGTGTAGTGGTGAAACTCACCGGCGGCCATACGCCGGGGCACAGTATCGTCTACGTCAATTCGGGCGGCGAACGCCTGACCTTTGCCGGCGACGCCTTGTTTCCGGTGGCCTTCGAGCACCCGGAATGGCACAACGGCTTCGAGCATGACCCTGAAGAATCGGTGCGTGTCCGCGTACGCCTGATGCGAGAGGCGGCGGCGAGTGGTGAGTGGTTTGTCGCGACCCACTTGCCGTTCCCGTCGGTGGGCCGAGTGGCGGTCGAGGGTGAGGCGTTCCGCTGGATTGCGGCGTTCTGGGATTACTGATCGGATATTGGCGGCCCGGCTGCATTCGGCCGGGCTTCATAAAGACAAGGCCCCGCAAGTGATGAACTTGCGGGGCCTTTTTTTGTTTTGAGGTTTATCGCTTGGGCAGAGGCGGCGGCTCTGCATCAAGTTGTTCGAGAGGGCCGCTCAACGTCGGCGCGTCAGCGCCTGCTCGATGCAGGCCAGCAGTGCCTCGGTATGGAACGGTTTGGAAAAATAGCCTTCCGGCGTCTTCACGCGGGCACTGAACTCGGGGGGCAGGCCCGGCTTGCCGGTGATGAAGATCGTCGGTATGTGGATCTCCCTGGCCGCCAGCGCCTCGTACATTTCGACCCCGCACATGCCGGGCATCTGAATGTCCGAGATCAGACACCCGGTCTGCTCTGGCGCGCTCGATTCAAGAAAGGCAAAAGCGCTGGTGAACGTCTTGACTGTATAACCGCAAGACCGTAACAAGCTGTCCAGTGAAACCAGAACAAGTTCGTCATCATCGACAACTGAAATAATAGCTGAGTTGAACATGGGGAAACCTTGCGTGTTTTGCGGGTGGCTGTAGCGCCCGCCATACTTGCAAGATACGCTTTCAAAAATTGTGGAATAGTATACGTGGGTATGTTTGGTTGGTTTTTTTGTTAGTTGCGACAGTTAATCAATATTCATGAAACAAGTGGTTGTTTATTAACGAAAGAAAATAACCGTTATGCCGATTGCAGGCTTCGAAAAGTTGCCGGCTGGCGTAGTCGTTGTTGGCCATTGCGCTGGCGCGACAGTCGCGGAACAAGGCATCGGCGGCCCGTAGCGTTCTGAGGGCGCGATCGATACCTTTCAGGCAGTCGGCGAAACACAAAGGCTCTGCGGCGTCATTCAGGCGATAGAGCGCGTCGCGCTGGGCATGGCCGCCCAGATCCGTGATGACGGTGACGAGAAAGTCGGTGTATCGGGTATTGGCATTCAGCAATCTGCGCAACAGTGTCTGCATCGGTAAAAAGCTGATGGCTTGCAGTGTCTGCTGGCTGTGTCTGAGTCGCGCCAGAATGCTCAGCGTAGCGCCCAGGGTCTGGGTCAATGCGTCGATGATCTCCACGCGCTCAGCGGTGGACAGCGACGTGTGCGTGCCATAGCGGCTGACGCAGGGCGGATGACTGACCAGATACAGTTTGTGCGGTGCGTTCATGACCACCGTCTCCGGCTAGCGCTCGGGCGCGATTGAATATTGCGATTGCAGTAACGGACTCCAGTGTTCGTGGTTGTCCGGGCGTCGGTAGTACACCACCATGCGCCGGGCGACCTGCATGGCCACATCGCGGCCGTTGTCGGCCTCGACCAGCGCCAGCGCCAGATCGATCCCCGCGCTGACGCCGGCAGAAGTCCACACCGAAGCCTGGCGGACGAAGATGGCTTCGCGATCCAGTTCGACCTTGGGGAACAGCCGCTCGAACATGTCGGCCATCAACCAATGGGTCGCCACGCGCAGGCCGTCGAGCAATCCGGCCTGAGCCAGGAAAAAAGCACCGCTGCATACCGACGTGGTACGTCTGGCCGTGGCTGCCGTGACGCGCAACCAGTCCACCAGCGGCGCGTTGTCGAGCATGGCCTGACGAATGGACGCAGAGCCCGGAACGATCAGCGTATTGATCGGCTCGTTGCTTAGCTCATCAAGTCGTCGGGTTTGCACCACCAGGCCTTCGCCGGTCCGCACCGGCCCGCCATGCAGGCTCGCGGTGTGCAGGGCATAACCGGGCAAACCGAGTTGCGCCAGTCTGCAGGTCGCCGCCCAGAACACGGTCTGCGCACCGGTCAGATCCAGCAGGCCCATTTGCGGGTACGCGACGAAAACGACGGTACGGCTTGATTGCGGGGTTTCGGGTCCAGCGCCAGGGTTTGTACTTTCGATAGACAATGCTGATCTCCATATCGCCACGGGGCGACATCAGGGGTGGATGACGGTCATCGATCGTGTTCGAGGGCAGCCAATGGAATTGCAAACACAAACTGCGTGCCGACGCCCTCGGTGCTGTTGACCCAGATGCGCCCGCCGTGGAACTCAATGATCGAGCGGCAAATCGAGAGCCCCATGCCCAGGCCCGTTGGCTTGGTCGTGAAGAACGGATCGAACAGCGAGGGCAGGATGTCTTCGGCAATGCCGATGCCGGAGTCGGCGATTTCAAGCATGGCCTCGTTGTGCAGGATCGAGCTGTTGATCCGCAGCGTCCGGGCCCGGTCATGCACGTTGGCCATGGCCTGGCAGGCGTTGATGATCAGATTGATGATGACCTGCTGCAGCTGCACCCGGTCGCCCTTGATCAGTGCGCCGCGGCTGCCCAGTTGGGCGTACGGGCGAACCTCATGAAAGCAGATGTCATGTTGCATCAGCGTCAGCGAGTCACTGACGATGTCGTCGAACACTTCGACATTGCGCTGCACTTCGCTGTGACGCGACAGGGCCCGAATGCAGGCGATGACGTCGGAGACCCTGACGGAGTTTTGAATGATCCGGTCCAGCGAACGGCGTGCTTCTTCAAGATTGGGCTCCGGACGGTTGATCCAGCGTTTGCAGGATTCGCCGCTGGTGATGACCGCCGCCAGCGGCTGATTGATTTCGTGGGCGATGGAGGCGGCCAGTTCGCCCATGGAGGTCAGGCGCGTGACATGGGCGAGGGTGGCTTGCGAGTGAAACAGTGCCTCTTCGGACTGTTTGCTGAGGGTGATGTCCATGAGCGCCCCGGCGTATTCCGTGCGCCCGCGATACCTGGGCAAGGGGCTGGCGATCATCTGCACATGCTTGATCCGCCCATCGGGCATGAGCAGCCGGTGCTCTGCTTCGATCAGTTCCTGCCGGCGCGCAAATTGGTCCAGCACCTGATCGATCACCGGCAGATCATCGGGATGGGTGCGTGACTTGACCAAGGCGAGTGTCGGGGCGACGTTCGACGGGTACTCGAAAATGCGCGAGGACTCTTCCGACCATGACAAGGACACGCTGACTTTTTTATCGATGATGAAACCGATACTGCCGGTGTGACTGAGCTTCTGTGCGCCGAGAAAGAACGCTTCCTTGCGGCGCAGCGTTTCAGTGGCGCGCTTGCTGCGCAGTGCCAGCAGGGAAATGGTCGTCAGCGCGATCACGCACCTGACGAATCCGGCAATGCCCCGGTGATCGCGGTAGCCTTCGTCGACCAGGAAGTCGGCCGTCAGCAGCGTAAGGCAACCCAGCGCGACGGCGAGGAATACCGGAACCGGGAAGATGTTCGCGGACATGAACACCAGCGTGATGTAGAACAGCGTCGGCGCAACGTCCAGATCAAGGTACGCGTTGGTGATATAGATCATGCTGCCGACCGCAATGGCGGCCAGCCAGGCGAAGGCGTCTGAGCAAAGAAGTTGTGCGCGACGTTTGATGATAGACATTTATTCTTCCAGATTTTTGCTATCGGACGGCAGTTCGTGTTCTCTCGATGAAGCATGCAAACGCTATGAAAGGCGTATTAATGAGGAGGATGAAAAGTCTTGAGTTGTTTTTCAGGCATGACGGTTGTTGGCGACTGTCTGTTATTCACCAATCGTTGTATTGAGAAATGTTTGTTTGAATAAAGATGTTATTCGAAGACTTGTTCTCTGGCACCGCTGCATTGGGTCAATCGAAGTATGACTATGTATGAAAGGGATATACCTAAGTGTTAGTTGTGCCGAGTCTGTCGATGTCTTGCCTGATGGCGCAAACATGCGCCATCAGGCAAGACATTGCGCCCGGTGTCGTGCCGTCACCGATTGACAGGCTGCGCCGCGATGACCTCGGCCATGCGCACCAGGTCGGCAAAGGACCGCGCGCCCATCTTGCGCATGGCCTGGCCCCGGTGGATCTTCACGGTGATTTCACTGAGGCCGATTTCCCCGGCGATCTGCTTGTTCATCAAGCCCGAGGCCGCCAGCGCCATGACCGTCTGCTCACGGGGTGTCAGCGTTCCATGACGCGCGCGCAGTTCATCGGCATGTCGACCGGACTCCCGGCGCTGTTTGTCTCGCGAATGCGCGGCACACACGGCATCGATCAGGTCCTGTTCGCGAAACGGTTTGGTCAGGAAGTCAACTGCGCCGGCTTTCATGGCGCGTACCGTCATGGCGATATCGCCGTGCCCGGTGATGAACACGATCGGCACGTTGATGCCGGCGGTGGCCAGTTCACTCTGGAAATCCAGCCCGCTGCTGCCTTGCAGGCGCACATCGAGTACCAGGCAACTGACGGTGTCGGGACGTTGATACTTCATGAACTCCGCGACCGACCCGAACAGTTCGACCTTCAGGCCAATGGAGCGCAACAGGCTGCCGAGGGATTCGCGCAGCGCTGCATCGTCGTCGACAATGAATACCACCGGCTCGCCGGGGTTGTTGCTGATGGGATTGTTGTTCATTGCTTTTTTCCCAAGAGTTGTGACGGGTCGGGCCACGCCTTGGTACTGGCGAGGCCCCATCAAGAATATGCGAATCCCTCGGCACGGGTGCCTGTGTTTGCCCGTTCGAGTTTATGCCCGACCGAAGGCACGGTCACGCTGCTGGTGTGGGCGGGGGAGCAGATAAACGGTTCAGCATCGTAGTGGCGGAGCACTGCCTCAGCTAGGACAAAAAACCCGAAAAAACGGCCATCGAAGCAGTTGTTTCTCAGCCCGATGCAGGTATCCGGGTGAGGCGGGTTCATACAAAAGTATCAAAACACTCTCCTAACGCATGATCTCGCTGACCCCAAGTACCACAGACGTCCGCCAGGCACGCCCTTAACCTTAATGAGCTCTCCGTCGATCTCAATGGCCGCGTGCCGGGTGGTGAACTTCATGAACAGAAATGATCTCCGTCGTGTCGACATCCATCTGCTGGTGGTCTTCGAGACGCTGATGCATGAGCGCAACGTCAGCCGTGTCGGCGAGAAGCTGTTTCTCGGCCAGCCGACCATCAGTGCGGCGCTGGGGCGTTTGCGCGTGCTGTTCGACGATCCGTTGTTCGTTCGCGCGGGAAGGGTGATGGAGCCGACGGCTCGGGCCGAGGAAATCTTCGCCAACCTGACCCCGGCGCTGGATGGCGTTGTCGCGGCGTTGAGTCGTTGCCAGCCCTTCGAGCCGGGCACCAGCGAGGCGACCTTTCAGGTGGGCCTGTCCGACGATGTCGAATACGCGTTGCTCCCGCGACTGCTGCGTCAGCTGCGTATCGAGGCGCCGAACATTGCCTTGGTAGTGCTGCGGGTCGATCAGCAGCAGATGTCGCAGCGGCTGTTCAATGGCGAGATTTCTCTGGGAATCAGCCCGACGCTCGATCTGCCGGCCAACGCCCGGCGCAAGAGCCTGCGGTCGATCCGGCCGATGCTTTTGCGCTCGGACATGCGCCCGGGTCTGCTGGCGCTTGATGAGTTCTGCGAGCGACCGCACGCCATCGTGTCATCCATGGGCAAGGCCAGGGACGACACCGACCACGCGCTGGACCTGCTCGGGCGTCGGCGCAAAGTGGTGCTGGCGGTGCCGCAATTCAGTGCCTTGCCAAGGTTGTTGGCGCAGAGCGACATGCTTGTCATCGTTCCGGATTACGTGGCCAGGGCCATGGCCTCGGTGGAGGGCATCAGGGCCGAACCGGCCCCTCTGTTGCTGCCATCGCGGGAGCTTTCCATGGTCTGGCGCGCCGCTGCGCATAACGATTGTGCTCAGCGTTGGCTGCGTTCGCGTTGTCAGGCGTTTTTCGGCACGCCGATTGAATTGCAGGTAGTGCCCAAGCTGCGCCCGGCGTTGCCGGTTGATCAGACGTTGATGATGGCTCGGTAGAAAGCCACAACGAGTGTGTGATTCGCCCAATAAAAAAGCTCCGACTTGATCGGAGCTTTTCTTTTTACGGGGTTTTACGCGGCTTGCCGTGGGGGCGCGGACCCGGCACATCACGCATTGATGAACGCCAGAAGGTCCGCATTGATGGTGTCGCCGTTCGTGGTGCACATGCCATGGGGCAGGCCGGGGTAGGTTTTCAGCGTGCCGTGCTTGAGCAGTTTGATGGACAGATGGGCCGAATCCGCGATCGGCACGATCTGATCGTCTTCGCCGTGCAACACCAGGGTCGGCACATCGATGTTTTTCAGGTCATCGGTGAAGTCGGTTTCGGAGAACGCGCTGATGCAGTCGTATTGCGCCTTGATCCCTCCGTTCATGCCCTGACGCCACCAGTTTTCGACGATCGCCTCTGATACTTTCGCGCCGGGGCGGTTGAAGCCGTAGAACGGCCCGCTCGGGAAGTCACGATAGAACTGGCTGCGGTTCTGCGCGAGAGCCTTGCGCAAACCGTCAAACACGTCCATCGGCAGGCCGCCGGGATTTTTTGCGGTGCGCAACATGATCGGCGGCACGGCGCCGATCAGCACGGCTTTGGCCACCCGGCCGCGCCCGTACCGCGCCACGTAGCGCGCCACTTCACCGCCGCCGGTGGAGTGGCCGATGTGCACGGCATTGCGGATGTTCAGGTGCGCCATCAGCTCGGCAACGTCGGCGGCGTAGGTGTCCATTTCGTTGCCCATGGCAGTTTGCGAAGAGCGACCATGGCCACGTCGATCATGGGCAATGACGCGAAAGCCCTTGCTGAGGAAAAACAGCATTTGCGCATCCCAGTCATCACCGGAAAGGGGCCATCCGTGGTGGAAAACGATCGGTTGGCCCTGGCCCCAGTCCTTGTAGAAAATCTGCGTGCCATCCTTGACCGTGAGCATTCCCGAGCGGCTGCCGCTGCCGGCGTTTTTGCTGGCCTCTGACGCGGATGCCGGTGTCTGCTGTGTCGCCAGCGCCGGCAATGCCACTGCCAGGGTTGCGGCCATGGCCCCCGTCGTGATCAAGCCACGACGGGTGGTTCCGTTTTTCTCGTCAGTCATTTTGAACACCCATTGAGTTAGATAAATCGCACAGGCGGCGCAAGGTTGCTGCCCTGGCCGAAGGCAATCTTTGGGCAAAGGAGTACGACTGACCACCAGACATGGGTTTTCGAAATTAACGCTTTGGTATGTAGGGCGAGCCGGTAGGAATGTTGGGGGGATGGCGTATCCCTGCGCCTCCCGGTTGGGTCGATGGCTGTTCGGGTATGTCCATTGCCAGCCTGATGGTCGGCTCGGGCTTATCCCGACGGGCAGGACTTTCAGAACGCCAGAAACGACAAAGCCCCGACTTATCGGGGCTTTGTCGTACTTGGCTGATCGAATTCAGACCCAAACGCACGGCTACTTCAGACCATCTAGTGCGCGTGATAAAGCAAAGGACGTCATGTAGCATAGGGCCATGACTCGTTCTACAGTCATCCCTCACTACGCGCTTGTACACCAACTTGGAAGGTTCGTGAATGATAAAGACTATCCCACTGTGGAAAATGATGGTTGCCACCAAAGGCAAGATAATTGGAATTATAGTACTGGCATTCCTACCTGTTTTTATCGTCGGCGGCGCTTGGATGTTTCTTGAAGGGCTGCAAAGTGGGCAATATCGTCAAGCTGCAATGGGGGCTATCTGTTTTGTTTTTTTTGGTGCGGGCGGTGTGCTGTTTATACCTGCAACAAAATATATCCCCGGTAAAACATTCAAGCTTTACAGGGATAAAAAATTCATTACGCAAAAGGCCGTAAATTATGGTTACGGCATCTGTGTTCTTGTTTTTGCAGGTCTTGCGGCTCTTGCGCCGGAAGATGCGGTGAAATCAATCGGTTATGGATTGATAGCCATCTACGGCCTTTACATTTTTTCAAAAAGCCTGAAATTTCACGAAGATGTCGATTTCTCGACAAATGAATATTTGGCAACCGCTTTGGGGTTCCCGGCGGGGGAGAAAATTCTGGTCAGTTACCAGAACTTTGATTCTGACGACATTAAAACAGGTAGTAACGCTTTTGCCGCAACGGCGACAAAGTTGGTTGTGGCGTCGTTTGATGGGCAAAGTTGGGTAAAGCTGTCGCGGGAACTGAATCAGATCTCGGGTATTGGTATCTGTGGCAGCGAGAGTCAAAGTTACTTTGTCAAGTTGCAGTTTGGTGATGGAGCAGATGTGTTGTTGTGCATTGGCCTATATGAGAAGCTCACCTCCAATCCGATACTTGTAGTCAGAAAGCTGTTGGAAACGATAGATGCAAGCCTTCTTTCGGGTAGTGGAGCGCCACAGCCAGCACAACGACGTCGGGTGGTTGTCAACTCTGGCACACCAGCCTCGATTTCAAAAGATACTGCGCCTGAGGCTGAGATGGCACCTGTGCGCAATCTTGAGGTTGCCCCTGCCGTATTGGCAGCTATCCAGAACGCCGAAGAAGTTGTTCCCGGCCGCCGGCTGGAGCTTTAACAATGTCCCATTGTACAAAGTTTGAATTTTCTTATGCCAATGAAGAAGCTATTGCCAAAGCTTTCGGCAAGATGGGCCTTAGCCCAACAACCGGTTTGGTTTCCATGTTTGCCAGCGACTTCAGTAAAAAGGTTCTGAGCAAAATCGGTTATATGGGCACACAGCAATTTAGAGCGATTTGCGCTGAAACGGCTGATAACTTCAATCTGTTCGTTTGTAAAGTCGAGGAGGGTTCCTACAAACTCCTTATCGAACGGGACACTGTCTCCGCCGGTGATGAAGCGGTAATGGCTGATTTGGCTTTAGGTTTTCAGAAAGCGTATATCAGCGTAGCCGTCGATGAAACCGTCCGGCGCATAGACGCATCAGGTGTTCCATCAAAAGTAAAAGAAACGCTTCAAGGGTTCGAGATTGAGTTTGGACCCCACTACGAATACAGCATTCACGTCACTGTCACGGGCGATGAAATTACGGAAGAAGTGCGTGGCGTAAAAGGTGATATTTGCACACGGCTGACTGAAGAGCTTGAATCTCTGCTATCCAGCCCTACTGCGGAACTTGTGACTGAGTGGAAGCCGGAATATACCGTCGTCCATGAAGAACAAACCCTTAAAATCTTCAGTGCGAATTTCTGAATGCAAATCAACGTACACCATATGGAGTTGAGCAGCGTTAACGGGCCTGGGTTGCGCTTGACATTATGGGTGCAGGGTTGTGCGCTGAATTGCAAGGGATGCTTCAATCAAAGTACCCACGCTCGCAAAGCAAGTACGCTGATGTCGGTTGATGAATTGGCACAGAAGATAAATGCACTGGACGTCGCCGGGGTTACGCTGTCCGGGGGGGAACCACTCGATCAGGCGCTAGCCCTGGAGCAATTAATACATGCCGTCGATGGCGAGAAAAACTGGATACTTTATACCGGCTATACGCCAAAAGAGATATTCCAGAACGAAGCCATGATTCGTGTTGTTAAAGCTGTAGATTTGACGCTGGCGGGTCGGTATCGGCATAACGCGCAACATCCCTATCAGCACAAGCAGATTATTCAAAGCAGCGACAGAGTCGACATGGATTTTTTCCGTGCCAAACGAGTAGTCGAGTTTGTTGTTTCAAATTCTGGCGTTACCAAAACCGGTTTTCCGATTCATCTATAACTCAGTTCAAGCGCAGGGATAACAGGCATGAACCGCACCAAGCAGATCACAGATTACCTCAAGGCGCGTTATGCGATTTTGGTCATTGAGACCTTCGAGGAAGAACGTGCACTCAATGAGATTTCTGAAATTGCCAAGACGCTGAGCCATCGTTTATTCGTCTGGAACTCGACGATGGGCGTCCAGATAAATGGCGTCGTGGCCGGAGATAAAACCTTTGATTTGAAAATGGCCCTGGATTTTTGCGAAGAAAAGGCGAAGGAGGAGGGCAGCAAGAATATTTTTGTTTTTTGTGATGCTCATAACTACCTTGGCTCAAGCTGCAATCCGGTTTATCGCCGCCGACTTCGAGATTTGGCCATCAATATCCGTTCACGTGGGTATCGAAGTAATTGCATTGTCGTAGCGCCCAGCTTTGAAATTGCCAATGATCTTCAAAAGGAAATCACGCTGATTGATTTTCCTTTGCCATCAAGAGACGAGGTCAAGGGTCAGATAAATAACTTTGTCAATTCCTGGCAAGGTAATGACAGCGTCAAGATTGACCTTTCCAGTGAAGTCAACGACAAACTCATTGATGCTGCATTGGGGCTCACGGGATTGGAGATTGACAATAGTCTGTCTCGTTCATTGGTATCCAGTCTGAGTTTGAATGAAAACACCGTAAACGATCTGCTTTCCGAGAAAAAACAAATCATACGAAAGACAGGGATCCTTGAATACATCGACTCAAAGCTGAATCTTGAGGATGTTGGGGGGCTGGCAACGCTCAAGAAGTGGCTCCATTTGCGCAGCCAGTGTTTTGGGCAGCTTGCCAAGGAGTTCGGTGTCGGAACTCCGAAAGGTTTGCTCTTGACTGGCGTTCCTGGTTGCGGCAAGTCGCTGACGGCGAAATGCGTAGCGTCGTCATGGAACATGCCTTTACTGCGATTGGACATGGGCAAGATATTCCAGGGGGTGGTTGGCTCTTCAGAATCCAATATTCGTTCCGCCCTGCGTACCGCAGAAGCTGTTTCCCCCTGCATCCTGTGGATCGATGAAATTGAAAAAGGTCTTTCCGGTTCTTCCGGAGGAGCATCGGACGGTGGCACGGCTACACGGGTATTCGGCACGCTGTTGACCTGGATGCAAGAAAAAACGGCGCCTGTTTTTGTGTTTGCTACCGCCAACAACATCAATAGCCTGCCGCCGGAGTTGTTGAGAAAGGGGCGGTTCGACGAAATATTTTTCGTTGATTTCCCGTCGACACTGGAAAGAAAGAAGATTCTTGAAATACACCTGAAGAAATTGAAGCGTGACCCTGAAAAGTTCGATCTGGATCGATTGTCTGCTTTAGGAGGCGAGTCGAATTTTGGTCAGGACATTGTGCTGTCTGGTGCTGAAATCGAAGCCTGGGTCGGGGATTCGCTGATTGAAGCGTTCTCACGGCGCATGAGTGGTTCTGATGATGCAAGCGATCTGTCGATGGCTGATTTCGAAACGACTATTTCGCGCTTGGTACCCATGAGCAAAATGCGCAAGGACGAGTTTACAAGGCTTCGTGATTGGGCGAATCAAAACGCGATCAGTGCTTCGGCCATGGTTGCCGGCCTGAATGACACGGAAACTCAAATCGGTGGCAGGCAGATCGATTTTTAATGCCGCACGTCAGCAGGCGACTTGCTGGTCTTGCGCCGTGCGCAGGACCAGCAAGTCGATGCTTTCCATCAAGCTCTCCCTAGCGCATCTGCAGGATGATCGGGCTGCTGCTGGCCGGGTCGGTGTGTTCACGCAGTTTGCCGACCGTCTGCGCATCAACGGCGCTGCCCTGATTGCCCCAGGTGCTGCGCATGAACGTCAGCACTTCGGCGATCTGTTGATCCGACAGCTGCTCACGGAAGGCCGGCATGCGATAGGCATCCGGCACGCCGGCCGCCACGACACGCTGCGAACCATTGAGCGTGATGTTGATTGCCGAGGCACTTTCCCTGGCCAGTGCGGAAGTGGCGCCGGCCAGCGGCGGCATCCATTGCGATTGACCCTTGCCGTCCAGGCCGTGGCACGACGCACAGCGCGTCACGTAGGTATGAGCACCTGGCGAGTCCAGGCGTTCGGCTGCCGAAACCGCCTGATACTGCCAGGGTGCGCCATCCCGCTCGCGATCCCCGGGAAGCGACTTCAGGTAGTGGGCAATCGCGGTCAGATCGTCATCGCTCATGAACTGCGTGGAGTTGTTGAACGCCTCGGTCATCGAGCCGTAGACCACCGCGTGTTGGTTGCGCCCGCTCTTGAGGAACTGCACGATCTCCGGCTCGCTCCAGCGGCCCAGGCCGGTGTTGTGGTCATCGCGCAGGCTCGGCGCGTACCAGCCATCGAGCAAGGCGCCGGCAAGGTACGGCTTGCCGGAGTCATCCAGTGCCTTCTCGTTGAACGCCAGGCCGCGGGGCGTATGGCAACTGCCACAGTGCCCGGCGCCCTGAACGAGGTAAGCGCCACGGTTCCACTGTTCATCCTGCGACGGTTTGGTCACGTAAGGTTCGGCGTCGACAAACACGCCGTTCCACAGTGCAATCGGCCAGCGCAGGTTCAGCGGAAACGGAATGGCACTCGGGATGTTCGCCTGTTTCACCGGCGCCACGCCTTTCATGAAGAAGGCATACAGCGCTCGAACATCTTCATCACTGAGCTTGGCGTAGGACGGGTAGGGCATCGCCGGATACAGACGGCGACTGTCCGGCGCCACGCCGTGACGCACGGCACGGTCGAAGTCCGCCAGGCTGTAGTGGCCGATGCCGGTTTCGGTGTCCGGGGTGATATTGGTCGCATGGATTGAGCCCAGCGGCGTGGCCATTTCCAGGCCGCCGGCGAATGGTGCGCCACCCGGCACGCTGTGACAGGCCACGCAATCGCTGAGCCTGGCAACGTATTCGCCACGGGCGACCAGCGCCGGGTCGATATCGGCCGCGGCGATCTGATGGGTTTCCAGGCGCGAGACAGGCTCGCGAGTGACATACCAGGCCAGCAGGCCTGCCGCGACCAGGCACGGCACGGCCAGCCAGCCAGCGGTTCTTGCGAATCGGCTGTTGTTCATAAACGCTCCGGCGCGGATCAAGTGAAGGTGTGTCGGCTCAGGGGCAGGCTGCGTACCCGTTGCCCGGTCAGCGTTGCCACCGCATTGGCGACGGCGGGCGCGACGGCCGGCAACGGCGGTTCACCGATGCCCCCCATTTTTTCCCCGCTCTCGACCACACGCACATGAACCCGGGCCATCCGTGCAGGCGGCAGGATCGGATACAAGTCGTAGTTGCGCGCCCGGGGTTTGCCATCGATCCACACGGCTTCTTCCACCAACGTCTGCGACAGTCCCAGTGCCACGGCGCCATTGACCTGAGCCTCGACAATCGCCGGGTTGACGATGCTGCCGGGGTCAATCGCCTGCCAGATGTCGTGCACCTTGACCTGGCCATTCTCGAGGGAGACCTCGGCGATCACCGCAGTCTCTGTACCGAACGGTGAAGCCATGGCCACGCCGCGGGCACGTCGGCTGCCATCCTCGGCGGTAAACGGGCCACGCTTCCAGCCGCCCGACAGTTCACCCACCGCTTGCAGCAGCGTGGTCAGGCGTTTGTTGTCACGCAGCAAATGCAGGCGCAGGTCGAATGGGTCTTTGCCGCCCTTGTCGGCCAGTTCATCAAGGAACGATTCATAGAAGAAGTCGTTGAGGGAATTGCCCACCGAACGCCAGTAACCCAACATCGCCGGACCTTTGACGTAGATCTGCGCGATGCGCTTGTTGGGGATTGCGTAGGATTTGCCGGACAAACCTTCGAGCGCCGTCGGGTCAAGTTTTTCGCCCTGCTTGCCGGCAAGTGCCTCGGTCGGGCCTTCGGTGGCACTGATCGCTTCGATTGCCAGCGGCCAGCCGTCGGTGTCCAGTGCGGCACGGAAATTCACGGCGGCAACGGGGCGGAGCACGTCGCGCAGGAACTCTTCCTCGCGACTCCAGATCAGTTTGACCGGGCGACCCACCGCTTTGGACAGCGCGATCGCCTGAGGGTAGGGACTGGCCGAGTCATAGAGAAAATGCCGGCCGAAGAACCCGCCCAGCAGCGGCGAATGCAAGGTGATGCGCGACGGATCCAGCCCTGTGCGTTTGGCGATGTCGGCACGAAACATGTCCGGCGCCTGATTCGGCAACCAGACTTCCAGCGAGCCGTCCGGATTGAACCGGGCCAGTGCTGAAGGTGGCTCCAGTTGCCCATGGTTCAGGTACTGGTTGTGGTAAGTGGCGTCGATCCGGGTCTTGGTCTCCTTGAGAATCGAAGCCACATCGCCTTCATGTTCATCATCTTTGGCGGGGCTTTTATCTTCAGCGAGACGCTTGAACCAGGCATCGCTGGAAAAGTCGGCGGGCATCGGCCGCACTTTGCTGTCGGCCGTGGGCTCTTGCCAGTCGACCTGAATCGCCTCGACGGCACGTCTGGCGTGCCACCAGCGCTCGGCGACCACCGCCACGGCCCCCGGCAGACGGTGCACGGAATGCACGCCCTTCATCGCCTTGACCTGGTCTTCGTTGCGCAGGTTGCCGACCGTCATCCCCAGGCGCGGGGCATGTTGAACCGCGGCATGCAGCATGTCGTCGACCTTCAGATCGATGCTGTAAAGCGCCTTGCCCGTGGACTTGTCGTAGGCATCGAGGCGCTTCACCGGTTTGCCGATCCAGCGGAACTGGCTCGGGTCACGCAGTTTCACAGAGGCCGGATCGGGAACCGGCAGATCCATCGCGCGCTCGGCCAGTTCACCGTAGGCCAGCGAGCGGCCCGACTTCGCATGCACCACCTTGCCAGGCTCGGTGCTCAACTCGCTCACCGGCACGCCCAGTTGCTGCGCACCCGCCTGCAGCAGCATGGCGCGGGCGAGGGCACCGAGGCGGCGCATGACCGGGTAACTCATGCGTACCGACATGCTGCCGCCGGTGATGCGCATGCCGTTTTCCAACACCACATAGGCTTCGCCGGGCGGTGCCGCTTCGACCAGAAAGGTCGCCGGGTCGGCATCCAGTTCTTCACCGACGATCTGTGCCATGGCGGTGAAGGTCCCTTGTCCGCCTTCCATGAACGGGCAGAGCAGACGCACGCGGTTGTCCGGGCGGATCTCGAGAAACGCCGGGACTTGGGTGCCGCGCTCGGCCGTCGCTGCAACGGCAGCCTGCACGCGTGTCGCACCGAGCGGCAGACCGAAGCCGAGCACCAGCGCGCCGACGGCGGTGCCGGTCAGAAAACGCCTGCGCGAAACATTGACCGGTTCATGCAGATCCAGTACTGACGCGTGCTGTGAAGGGTCGATACGAACGTTCATCACGCTTCTCCCTTGCCGGCAAGCTCATGCACGGCGGCATGAATGGCGTTGTAAGTACCGCAGCGGCACAGGTTGACCATCGCTGCCTCGATTTGCGCATCACTGGGCTTGGGGTTTTGTTTGAGCAGGGCCGTGGCGGCCATCACTTGCCCGGACTGGCAGTACCCGCACTGGGCGACCTGCAGATCGACCCAGGTCGAGACCACCCGTTTGCCTACGTCATCGGCTTCGATGGCCTCGATTGTGGTGACCTCGCGGCCTACCACACCCGCCACCGGCGTGACGCACGAGCGCACCACATTGCCGTCCACCAGCACCGAGCAGGCGCCGCATTGCGCCAGTCCGCAGCCGTACTTGGTCCCGGTCATGCCCAGATCATCGCGGATCACCCACAGCAAGGGCGTGTCGGCGTCGGCATCGACCTGGTAAGTCTTCTGGTTGATTCGTAGTTCCATGGTTCACCCGCTTGATCATCGGTTGACGTGCATTGTTATGAGCGGTGACACGCGTCGAGGCGCATCACCGGTTTTCGTTCAGTTCGCAATTGTGCCGAGCGCTTCTGCCTCGAATGGCTGTCCGCGCAAAAGGGCTATGTCACGACTCGGCGCGGTGCCGAAGAGCCGGCCGTACTCGCGGCTGAACTGCGAAGGACTTTCATAGCCGACCGCAAACGCCGCGCGCGAAACGTCCAGGCGCTCGACCAGCATCAGTCGGCGGGCTTCGTTCAGCCGCAGCCATTTCTGGTACTGCAACGGACTCATGCCGGTGAGCTGGCGGAAATGATGGTGAAAGGTCGGCGCGCTCATCTGCACCCGCGCGGCCAGATCGTCGATGCGCAGGGCATCGGTGTAGTTGACCTTGAGCCAGTCGATGGCCTTGGCGATGCGATAACCCTGGCCATCGACGGCAGTGATCTGCCGCAGTCGCGGGCCTTGGTCGGTGTGCAGCAGCCGATAGTGGATCTCTCGCAGAATCAGCGGTGCCAGCACGGGGATCGCCTCGGGCTCATCGAGCAACGCCAGCAGGCGATCGAGCGCGTCCTCCAGCGCTGACGACAGGTTGCCAATCGCGGCGCCCGTACCCGTTGATGGCTGACGTTTCGCGGGTAAACCGCTCTTGGTGATGACCTCGGCAAGCATGCTGACATCCAGTTTCAGTACGAGGCCGACACAGGGCTGCTCGGGACTGGCGAGCATCACTTCGGAGTTGGCGGGCAGATCCAGCGAGGTGACCAGAAACCGCGAAGGATCATAGCTGTAGCCCTCACCACCGACCCACAAGCGCTTTTCGCCGCGGCCCACGAGAATCAGGCTGGGTTCGATCATGCACACAACGGGGGGCGCCGGCTGGTCGCGACGAAACAGCGTCAGGCCGGGTATGGCCGTGGAGAAGTCACCCGGTGCGCTCATGCGCGGGTCGATGTGCAAGGCCAAAGGCGATTCCTGGGGCAGGGACGTTGGGATCATGCGGGCTCACTCCTGTTGACCGAACTCTAATCCGCGCGCGAGACGTTTCCTATCCGTCACCCTGCATCGCCAGAGGATCAGGCAAGCATTCAAGAGGAATGCGCTAGGGAAGCCCCGGATTGACCGGGAGAATGTGTCTATCTGTTTCAGGGGCAGTGACCGGACGGGCGACAAACTGCTTGCCCCTGCGCATCACATCCACACGTTTTTCGCACCACAGGTAGTTTTCATGACGTTACCCTCTACAGATCCTTCCAAAAGAGCAGGCGGCTGGAGCGCCGTGCTGGCCATGTCGCTGGCCGCGTTCGCCCTGGTCGCTTCAGAGTTCATGCCCGTCAGCCTGCTGACGCCCATCGCAGCAGACCTGCACATCACCGAAGGCCAGGCAGGACAGGGGATTTCCGTGTCCGGTGCCTTTGCATTGATCACCAGTTTGTTGATTGCTTCAGTCGCTGCTCGCGTCGAACGCAAGAAGCTTCTGCTGGGCCTGACCTTGCTGATGATCGTCTCCGGAACGGTCGTCGCGCTTGCCCCGGGCTACCCGTCATTCATGTTTGGGCGTGCCTTGATCGGGATAGCGATTGGTGGTTTCTGGTCGCTGTCGGCGGCGACTGCAATGCGACTGGTGAAGCCGGCACAGGTTTCCCGTGCGCTGGCTATCGTCAATGGCGGTAATGCTTTGGCTACGGTCATTGCCGCTCCGGCGGGGAGCTTTCTTGGCTCGTTGATCGGCTGGCGTGGCGCATTCTTCTGTGTGGTTCCGGTCGCTGTGCTTGCCGCTGTGTGGCTGCTGGTGAGCCTGCCGTCCTTCAAGGCCGAACGCCAGGCAAGCAGCGGCAATGTCCTGCGGCTGATGAAGCAGTTGCCAGTGGCCTTGGGCATGGTTGCCGTCAGCGCATTTTTCATGGGCCAGTTCATGCTGTTCACCTACCTGCGGCCATTTCTTGAGGGTGTGACTGGCGTCAGTGTCTCAACCTTGTCGTTCATGTTGCTGGGGTTGGGACTGGCAGGTTTTATCGGCACTTTTCTGATCGAACGGTTTATGGGGCGCGGCCTCTATCGCACGCTGACCATCATCCCGCTGATCATGGCGGCCATCGCGCTGGCGTTGGTCAGCTTCGGCAAATCACCGCTGCTGACCGCCGTGCTGCTTGGACTCTGGGGGCTGGTTGCCACGGCCGCGCCGGTCGGCTGGTGGACGTGGCTGGCGCAAACGCTCCCGGATGACGCGGAAGCCGGAGGCGGCTTGCTCGTAGCGATTGTCCAACTGGCAATCGCCGGCGGCGCAATCATTGGTGGTCTGGCCTTTGATCTGAGTGGTTACAAAGCCACTTTCGAGCTGAGTGCCGCTGTCTTGGTCGCCGCGTCTGTGCTGGCCTGGCTGGCCGGGCGCAATGCCACGGAAATTCATCTTGTCGAGTCGATCGCGACGGCCTGACGAGTTCACATACAACCCGTTTCGCCCTAGGGCTCAAGCATCAAACTGCGCCAAACGATAACGGGCGGTTCAACCTGCGCAACATCCGGTTGAGGCACTTGCTGCTCCTCTGGCGAAATCACCTCGGCTGATGTCCGCTCAAGCAATAAAAGCCGTGCAGTTTCTACGGTCGATTCATGAGTCGGCGGCGTGGTCATTTGAGTAAAACAACCACCTTGCCCTTGGCGCGACCCTGCTCAACGTACTTCAATGCCTCGGCCGTTGATTCAAAGGGGAAGGAGCGATCAACCACAGGTTCGATGACCCCTTCCTCAACCAGCGCGGTGATGCGTTGCAGTTGAGCGCCATTGGCCCGCATGAACACGAACGAGTAACTGACGTCCTGCTTGCGCGCTTTGCGACGAATACCAAGGCTCAGCAGGCGCATCACTTGCCGCAATGACCAGGACAATCCTTGCTCCTGCGCGAACTGTGCAGTGGGTGGCCCCGAGATGGAAATGAGCTGGCCACCGGGCTTGAGGACCTTGAGCGATTTTTCCAGCACGTCGCCGCCGAGACTGTTCAGCACCACGTCGTAATCATGCAGCACATTTTCGAAGTGCTGCTGTGTGTAGTCGATCACCAGATCGGCCCCCAGGGCCTTGACCCATTCGACATTGGCGGTGCTGGTGGTTGTGGCAACAAACGCACCAAGGTGTCTGGCAAGCTGAATGGCAACGGTGCCGACGCCGCCGGAACCGGCGTGAATCAGGACTTTCTGGCCCCTTTGCAGCCGAGCGGTTTCGACCAGTACTTGCCAGGCGGTCAGTGCAACCAGGGGCAGGGACGCGGCTTGCGCCATGTTGGTGTTGGCAGGTTTCAGGGCGACCACGTTTTCATTCACGGCGATCAATTGAGCGAACGTCCCGATCCGCGCTTCGGGCGGGCGAGCGTATACCTCGTCTCCCGGTTTGAAGCGTGTCACCTGCGGGCCGACTTCAACCACGACGCCCGCCAGGTCATTGCCCAAAATCAACGGAAAGGAGTAGGGCAGGATCAGCTTGAAGTCGCCTTTGCTGATCTTTGAATCCAGCACGTTGACACTGCTCGCCTGTACCTCGATCAAGACGTCGTTGGCACCGACCGTGGGGGTGGGCACTTCGCCAATGCGTCCGGGATTCTTGCCATAGCCATCAATCAGAAATGCTTTCATCGGGGTGCGGCTCTTGCTGGTTGTACGGAGGGTAGTCGGTGGATTGCAGTGTTGCTGCGCGACGTGGTCACGCATCGAGAAACGCCTGCGCCTTGGCCACAAAATCGGCGTGATGCTGGAAAATCCCGCCGTGTCCGGCGTCCACATAAATCACCAACTGTGCATTGGGGATAAGCCTGGCCAGCTCGAACGAGTTAACGCTGGGCACCATGATGTCGTTGTCGCCGTTGACGATCAGCGTCGGCGTGCGCAAGCGTTCGAGCGCTTGCCGCGGTTGTCTGCCCCACGCCGTGATGGCTTTCAATTGCCGCAGGAAGGCGCGGGGCGTCGGGCCCTTGTCGCGATTGTTCTTGCGTGCCTTGAGGCGTCGTAAATACTGCGAGGCAGACCGTCGCCCATTGGCTGACGACGTGAAGAAAAGGTAGAACTTGGGGTCGCGCAGGGTCAGCAAGCCTTTGAGGATCAATGGCCACGACACTGTGCCGACCTTGTCGATGCCGGTGCCGCCCGCCGGTCCGGTGCCGGTCAGTATCAAACGGCGCACCCGATCAGGTGCCTTCAGGGCGATGTCCTGAGCGACGAAACCGCCGAGGGAGAAACCGAGCACATCAGCGTTTTTCAGCCCCAGCGCCTGGATCAACTGGATGGCATCGTCGGCCATTTCACCCACCGTCAGTGGCGCGGTTCCACCCGAGTTGCCGATGCCGCGATAGTCGGTGGTGATGACGCGTCTGGTTTGCGCCAGGCCATCAATGATCGCAGGGTCGAAGTTATCCAGCACAGCGCCCCAATGGTTGAATACTACGAGGGGCACACCCGTTGCGGGCCCGGTGTCGCGGTAGGCGAAGGGAATGCCGTTGACCGTGATCGACTGGTTTGCCGCGTCGACGAATGACGCCGGCGAACCCGTACGGGAAGTTGTCTGCATTGAATTCATTGTCACTCCGGACAGCGGGCTGGATTCGATGCAGTGCCATGCACCTGCATCGAATCCTGCGCGCATGCTCGCTAGCAAAAAATCACTGTGGCGTCTGGTAGCGCTGGGCAACCGCAGACTGGCGGATTTGCCCCAGCAGCCCCTGACGTGCGCCCTGCAGGTCATCCCAGCGCTCGGCTTCTTGCAGCGGCGGGATGGTCACAGGTTCGCGGCGATCGAAACCGACCAGTGCGGCATCCACCAGATCACCCACTTCCATGATTTCGCTCAAGGTGTTGACGTCGATGCCGGAGCGATCCCAGATCTCCGTGCGAGTGGCGGCGGGCAGCACGGCTTGCACGTAGACGCCCTGAGGCGACAGTTCCAGGCTCAGGCCCTGGGACAGGAACAGCACGAAGGCCTTGGTCGCACCGTAGACCGTCATGCCGAACTCCGGCGCCAGACCCACCACCGAACCGATGTTGATGATCGCTCCTTCACCGGCCTTGGCCAGGCGTGGAGCAATGGCGCTGGCGAGCCGCACCAGCGCCGTGGTGTTGAGGGCGACCAGTTGCGCAACGCTGTCGGTGCTTTGATCGACGAAGTGACCGGACAGTGCGGCGCCGGCGTTATTGACGAGGATGCCGATGCGGGCGTCGTCGCGCAGGCGGCTTTCAATGGTGGTCAGGTCGCCGAGTTGGGTCAGGTCTGCCGGGATGATATCGACGGCGACGTCGTGCTCGCTGCGCAAACGAGTTGCAAGTGTGTCCAGGCGGGCCTTGTCGCGGGCGACCAGTACCAGATCGTGGCCACGTTGCGCGAAGCGTTCGGCGTAGACGGCGCCAATGCCGGTGGAGGCGCCGGTGATGAGAACAGTAGGGCGAGTGCTCATGGGGTATCTCTCTTTCAGGAGGTGAGAAACAGAACGCGCTCAGCTTGCGCTGACGCTCGATTCAGCAAGAGTCGGGTAGTCGATGTAACCCGCCGCGCCGCCGCCATACAGGGTGGCGGGATTGAACGCAGACAGCGGCGCGCCACGCTCGAGGCGCTCCACCAGATCCGGGTTGCCAATGAACGGGCGACCAAAGGCGATCAGGTCGACCTGGTCTTCGGCGAGTCGCGCATTCGCCAGGTCCAGGTCATAGCCGTTGTTGGCGATATAGGTGTTTTTGAAACGCTGGCGCAGGGCGCCGAAATCGAAGGGGGCCACGTCACGCGGGCCGCCGGTCGCGCCTTCGACCACGTGCAGGTAAACCACGTCGAGGGCGTCGAGTTGTTCGACGACGTAATCGTATTGCGCCTGCGGATCGCTGCTGGATACGCCGTTGGCCGGCGACACGGGAGACAGGCGCACACCGGTGCGATCCGCCCCGATCTCATTGACGACAGCCGCCGTCACTTCGAGCAACAGACGCGCACGATTTTCAATCGAGCCGCCGTAGTCATCGGTCCGCAGATTGGCGTTGTCCTTGAGAAACTGATCCAGCAAATAGCCGTTTGCACCGTGAATCTCTACGCCATCGAACCCGGCAGCGACTGCGTTGGCCGCAGCCTGGCGGAAATCGGAGACGATCCCCGGCAGTTCACTGAGTTCCAGCGCTCGGGGTTCGGAAACGTCTTCGAAGCGGTTGTTGACGAACACTTTGGTAGCAGCACGCAGTGCAGAAGGGGCCACCGGTGCGGCGCCGTTTTCTTGCAGGTCTGCGTGTGAGACGCGGCCAACATGCCACAGCTGCAAGAAGATTTTGCCGCCCTTGGCGTGGACGGCATCGGTGACTGTACGCCAACCGTCTATCTGCGCCTGGGTGTAGATCCCGGGGGTGTCCTGATAACCCTGGCCCTGTCGGGAAATCTGAGTAGCTTCGCTGATCAGCAAACCGGCGCTGGCGCGCTGGCTGTAATAGGTCGCCGCGAATTCGCTGGGGACAAAGCCCTGGCCTGCGCGGTTACGTGTGAGCGGTGCGAGAACGACGCGGTTCGACAGCGTGAGACTGCCTAGCGTGTAAGGGGTAAACAGAGTCTGCTTGGTCATCTGATGAATCTTCCGTGCCCATTGATGGAGATCGGTGGGGTGCGAAATTAGGATGATGATCGAAATCTAAACTGTCAACAGTTTTGATTATGGCCAACATCTATGTATCATCGGACGCAGAAATTCCCGCTGAACACGAGGTATTGCACGTGAGAGTGACCAAGGCCCAGGCGCAGGCCAATCGAGAACACATCGTTGAAACGGCCTCAGAGCTGTTCCGTGAACGTGGCTTTGATGGCGTCGGTGTGGCGGATCTCATGGCGGCTGCCGGTTTCACCCATGGAGGCTTCTACAAGCACTTCGGGTCGAAGGCCGACCTGATGGCCGAAGCCTCGGCCTGCAGTCTTGGTAAATCGTTGACAGGTGCCCAGGCGCTTGATGTTCCCGGTTTCATCAACGTCTATGTGAACAGAGAACATCGTGACGGACGCGGCACCGGCTGCACGATGGCCGCGCTGTGTGGCGACGCGGCGCGTCAGACGGACGATGTGAAAGCGACGTTTGCCGAAGGCATTGAACGCACCCTGCAAACCCTGGGGGAAAAATATCCGACAGGGCCGGGTGCCGCGGAGGGTGAGGGGAGACAGAAAATGATCGACTTGCTGTCGCGGGCGGTTGGCGCAATTGTCTTGTCACGCGCCTGCCCGGATGATTCCGCATTGGCGGATGAGATCCTTGAGGTATGCCGCGCCGAAATGTTTGCTTCGTTGCCGGTGTTGCCGGTCGATGAAGTGGAAACGCCGTAGACGGGCCGATCCGCCCTGTTCGATGACTTGAATGTCAGCCCGTTTCAGACAGCCGTTTTTCGTGAATATGTACTCTATTGGTCACGATTTGTAAGACCTCGACAGGGTGAGTAAGCTACGTCCATGAACCAGCCATCCATATCTTCGCCAGGCCCACGTGGCCCAGTCGATCACGACATTCGTGATCAGATTGTCGCGGCAGCCAATGAACACTTCAGCCAATACGGCTATGGCAAAACCACGGTTTCCGACTTGGCCAGGGCCATCGGTTTTTCCAAGGCGTACATCTATAAGTTCTTTGATTCCAAACAGGCGATCGGCGAAGCGATCTGCACAAACTGTCTGGGGCAAATCGTTGCAGCGGTAGAACAGGCTGTTAACGCAGAGGCGATTTCGCCAACCGAGCGTTTGCGCCGACTCGTGAAAACCGTGATAGCTACGGGTGTCGACCTGTTCTTCAATGACCGCAAGCTCTACGACATCGCGGCATTCTCCGCGGGGGAGCGCTGGCCCAGTGCCCAGATGTATGAAGACCAGATCAAGCGCTTTATCTTCGACATCGTGCGTGAAGGGCGGGAGCTCGGAGAGTTCGAGCGCAAGACCCCGCTGGACGAGACCGTCGAGGCGATTCATCTGGCCCTGCGTCCCTTCGTCAACCCGTTGTTGCTGCAGCACAATCTGGATTTTATCGAGGTAGCGCCCACGCTGACCTCCAACCTCATTCTGCGTAGCCTGATGCCCTGAGCCAACCCGGATCACCTGTTCAGGTGAACTGGGCCAGAGCGCCACGTCCCCCAACCAGGTTTCCTGTTCCCGCTATATGCGTGCCGCAACGGATTTCCCGGGTTTCCATCCTCCACCCAGCGACTTGAATACCGCCACCGCTGCACGGGCCGATTCCGTCCGCGCTTGCGCTCTGGCGTCGGATGCCTGCAGCAGTGTTTCGTCGGCGTGCAGGACATCGATCAGGCTGGCCGTACCTTTTTCATAGGCGGTGAACGAGGACTGGCGAGCTTGAGTCAGCGCCGCCTCGCCGCCGGTAAGGGTGGTGGTCTGGGCTTGCCGGTTCACCAGTGAGGACAGCGCGTTCTCTACATCTTCGGTGGCGCGCAGTACCGATTGGCGATACGCGGCCAATGCTTCAGCTTCCTGTCCCTTCGCCTGATCGATTTGGGCATTGATGCGTCCGAAGTCGAATAGCCGCCAGCGCAAACCCAGGACACCGGCCGACTGGCTTGCGCCGCCAGTGAAAAGATTGCCCCCGGACACGGCTGTCGCGCTGCCCAGCAAGGCGCTGAGAGAAAATTTCGGGTAGTACTCGGCAATCGCTTCACCGATGCGCGCGTTGGAGGATGCAAGACGGCGTTCGGCCACGATCAGGTCCGGTCTGCGCCGCAGCAGATCTGCCGGAGTACCCAGTGCAGTCAACGACGGCACATCGGGAATTTCGCCCTCACGTGCCAGTTGCGTGCGGTGAGTGCCGGGAGGCGTGCCGAGCAGCACGTCCATCGCATTCAGGGCCGCCTCCAGACCGCTTTGCAGTACCGGAACGGTTGCCTGGACTTGCGACAATTCCCCCTCGGCCTGACGCACCTGGTAATCCGCGGCCAGACCCTTGCCGTAAAGCAACCGAACTTTCTCCAGCAACCCGCGCCGGGTATCGACTTGCCGGTTGGCGATATCCAGCCGTGCCTGTAATCCGCGCAGAGTGATGTAGACATCGGCCGTTTGCGCGGCGATTGCCAGTCGTGTAGCGGTCAGACCCGCTGCTGAGGCCTGGTACTCAGCCAGTGCTGCCTCACGCCCGCGGCGCAGTCCGCCAAAGACATCGACTTCCCAGCCCGCCTCGAGGTTGGCCTCGTAAGCATTGCCATAACGGTCATGGCCCGGTGTTGAATTCAACACCTGGCCCAGTGGCGTCTCGACGGACTGATAAGCGCGTGCCGCCTGTGCGCTGATGTTCGCCGAGGGCAGCAGTGCTGCATTTGCGGCGCCCAGGCCGGCCCTTGCCTGGGTGACGCGCGCTGACGCCTGCGCCAGGTCCAGATTCTGCTGCAGCGCCTGATTGATGAAGTTGGTCAGCAGCGGATCATTAAAGCTTTCCCACCAGGTGACAAGGCTGTCCGGAGTCGATCCGGACCGCGATTCGACAGCAGACTGGCCCAGGTAATGGTCCGAAAGCGGGGCATCCGGACGGTGGTAATCCGGACCCACTGCACAACCTGCCGTGAGGCTGGCGGTAACCAAAAGAGCAATCGGGCGGAGGGGAGGCATCGGCGTTCCTTAACGAGATTTTCGTGACCATATTACGTAATGGTCACATCGTGTCAATTGAGGATAACTGATCTGATCGAGCCTTATCCCAAAGGAATAACTGCGCGAATGATGAAGAACTGGAGCATCGAATACTTCACGAAAAGTGACTGTTGACGATAACGGTCACGAGCATGAGAATATGATGATCATCCTATTCCAGTAAGGGAACCTATGCGCCGGCTCCGAACTATCCCCATTGCCGCATGCCTGTTGCCACTCGCGCTGGTGGCGTGCGGTGATTCTTCCTCCGTCACCGACCCGCGTACGCAGGCGCCTTTGGTCCGGGCCACCACCGTTCAGGCTGCGGCTGACGGTTCTCGATCCTTTACGGGGGTTGTGACGGCGCGCATTCAGGGCGACCTGGGGTTTCGCGTGTCGGGCAAGGTGCTCGAGCGTCTGGTTGACACGGGGCAAACCGTCAAACGCGGTCAGCCGCTGATGCGGCTTGACCCCATCGACCTGGGACTGCAGGCACGTGCGCAGCAGGAGTCGGTCACCGCCGCCCGGGCCCGCGCCAGGCAGACGGCCGATGACGAAGCCCGCTATCGCACCCTGGTCAGCGCCGGCGCCATTTCCGCATCGGCCTACGATCAGATCAAAGCCGCCGCAGATACTGCCAAGGCGCAACTAAGCGCCGCTGAAGCGCAAGCGGACGTTGCCCGCAATGCTTCCGGTTATGCGGTGCTGGTTGCCGATGCCGACGGCGTTGTGGTGGAAACACTCGCCGAACCCGGACAAGTCGTCAGCCCTGGACAACCGGTGGTTCGACTGGCGCGGGCAGGGCAGCGCGAGGCCATCGTGCACTTGCCCGAGACGTTGCGTCCCTCAGCAGGGTCCACCGCGCAAGCCACGCTCTATGGCGACGCCTCGGGTGCTGTTAAGGCGAAATTGAGATTGCTTTCGGATTCGGCCGACCGCACGACGCGTACGTTCGAGGCGCGCTATGTACTGGAAGGCGCACTGGCCAATGCGCCGATAGGTTCGACAGTCACCCTCAGAATCGCCAAGGGCTCGACACCTGCCGCGTCGTTGCAGGTGCCCGTCGCTGCGGTTTACGACGCAGGTGAAGGCCCTGGGGTGTGGGTCATCGCGGGCTCCCCGCCAACCGTGACCTGGCGACCGGTTCAGGTGCAGGGGTTGAGCGACGATTCTGCGCGAGTGGCTGGCGATCTGCGCGTCGGCGAACAGATTGTGGCGCTGGGCGCTCATCTGTTGCACGAAGGTGAGCCAGTAAGAGTACCCGGGCCTGATGCGGCGACCGTTGCCGGGAGTCGTCCATGAGCGAAGGACGATTCAACATTTCCGCCATCGCCGTTCGCGAGCGCGCGATCACGGTCTTTCTGATTTTTCTGATCGCCGTTGCAGGCATCCTGGCGTTCTTCCAGTTGGGGCGTGCCGAAGATCCTCCGTTCACGGTCAAGCAGTTGACCGTCATCACGGCGTGGCCGGGGGCGACTGCACAAGAGATGCAGGATCAGGTCGCCGAACCCCTGGAAAAACGCCTGCAAGAACTCAAATGGTACGACCGCTCGGAAACCTATACGCGGCCAGGGCTCGCTTTCACGATGGTCTCGTTGCTCGATAGCACGCCGCCTGCGCAAGTGCAGGAGGAGTTCTATCAGGCACGTAAAAAACTCGACGATGAAGCCGTCAAGTTGCCGGCCGGAGTCATCGGGCCGATGGTCAACGACGAGTATTCGGACGTGACCTTTGCGCTGTTCGCCCTGAAAGCCAAAGGCGAGCCCCAGCGTCTTCTGGTCCGCGATGCGGAGTCCATGCGGCAGCGCTTGTTGCATGTGCCGGGGGTGAAGAAGGTCAACATCATCGGCGAACAGGCCGAACGGATATTTGTTTCGTTCTCCCATGACCGGTTGGCGACCTTGGGCTTGTCACCGCTGGACATCTTCGCCGCGCTTAACAGTCAGAACGTACTGACCCCGGCCGGATCAATCGACACCAGCGGGCCACAGGTTTTTCTGCGTCTCGATGGTGCGTTCGACAAGCTGCAGAAAATCCGCGACACCCCTGTGATCGTCCAGGGGCGGGCACTCAAGCTGTCTGATGTGGCGACGGTCGAACGCGGTTACGAAGACCCGGCCACCTATCTTGTGCGCAATAACGGCGAAGATGCGCTGTTGCTCGGCGTTGTGATGCGTGAAGGCTGGAACGGTCTTGATCTGGGCAAGGCGCTGGATGCCGAGACCGCAAGGATCAATGTGGAAATGCCCTTGGGAATGAGCCTCTCGAAGGTCACCGATCAGGCAGTGAATATCGACTCCGCCGTCGGCGAGTTCATGGTCAAGTTCTTTGTCGCGTTGCTGGTGGTCATGCTCGTTTGCTTTCTGAGCATGGGCTGGCGTGTTGGCGTGGTGGTCGCCGCTGCCGTGCCGTTGACCCTGGCGATCGTGTTTGTGGTGATGGCAGCCACCGGCAAGAACTTCGACCGTATTACCCTCGGATCACTGATCCTGGCGCTCGGTTTGCTGGTCGATGACGCGATCATTGCCATTGAAATGATGGTGGTGAAAATGGAGGAGGGCTACGATCGCATCAAGGCGTCTGCCTATGCCTGGAGCCACACGGCGGCGCCGATGCTGTCCGGAACACTGGTCACTGCGATCGGTTTTTTGCCGAACGGTTTCGCTCAGTCAACCGCCGGCGAATACACCAGTAACATGTTCTGGATCGTGGGCATCGCTCTGATCGCTTCGTGGGTCGTCGCCGTGGCGTTCACTCCTTATCTGGGTGTGAAACTGTTGCCGGACATCAAGGCTGTCGAGGGTGGACACGCGGCGATCTACAACACGGCGCGATACAACCGATTCCGCCGGGTTCTGACCCGGGTCATTGCGCGCAAGTGGTGGGTCGCGGGCATGGTTATCGCGCTGTTCTTCGTGGCCGCTGCGGGCATGGGCCTGGTGAAGAAACAGTTCTTCCCGACCTCTGACCGTCCTGAAGTCATGATCGAGGTGCAAATGCCCTACGGCACGTCCATCGAGCAGACCAGCGCCACGGCCGCCAAGGTCGAAGTCTGGCTGCAACAGCAAGACGAGGCAAAAATCGTCACGGCCTATATCGGTCAGGGTGCACCGCGTTTCTTCCTGGCCATGGCGCCGGAACTGCCCGATCCGTCGTTCGCCAAGATCGTGGTGCTGACCGACAGTCAGGAGGCACGGGAAACCCTCAAATTGCGTTTTCGTGAAGCAGTCGCTCAAGGGCTCGCCCCGGAAGCGCGCCTCAGGGCATCGCAAATCGTGTTTGGTCCTTATTCGCCATTCCCGGTGGCCTACCGGGTGATGGGGCCTGATCCTGCGAAGTTGCGCGTGATCGCGGAGCAGGTGCGGGGCGTGATGCAGGACAGCCCGATGATGAGAACCGTGAACACTGATTGGGGCCCGCTGACGCCGTCGTTGCATTTCAACCTGGATCAGGACCGTCTGCAGGCAGTGGGACTGACATCGACTGCCGTTGCACAGCAATTGCAGTTCCTGCTGAGCGGAGTACCGATCACGGCGGTGCGCGAGGATATTCGTTCAGTGCAGGTCATGGGGCGGGCAGCGGGCGATATCCGGCTCGATCCGCAGCAAATCGAAGGCTTCACCTTGGTCGGTGCGTCGGGGCAGCGAATCCCGTTGTCGCAGATAGGCGAAGTCGATGTGCGCATGGAGGATCCGATCCTGCGCCGACGTGATCGCACCCCGACCATCACCGTGCGCGGCGATATCGCCGAAGATTTGCAGCCACCGGATGTTTCCAGTGCGCTGCTGATGCAACTGCAGCCGATCATCGAGAAACTGCCTTCCGGTTACCGGATCGAGCAAGCGGGTGCGATCGAAGAGTCCGGCAAGGCCGGCAAGGCGATCCTGCCGTTGTTGCCGATCATGATCGCCATGACGCTGGTCATCATCATTGTGCAGGTGCGTTCGGTCTCGGCGATGATCATGGTGTTCCTCACCTCACCGTTAGGCTTGATTGGTGTGGTGCCGACACTGCTCATCTTCAATCAGCCGTTTGGCATCAATGCGCTGGTCGGGTTGATTGCACTGTCGGGGATCCTGATGCGTAATACGCTGATTCTGATCGGTCAGATTCATCACAACGCGCAAGAAGGGCTTGATCCGTTTCACGCTGTCGTCGAAGCCACGGTACAACGTGCGCGACCAGTACTGTTGACGGCCCTGGCGGCGATCCTGGCGTTTATTCCCCTGACACACTCGGTGTTCTGGGGGACGCTGGCCTATACCCTGATTGGCGGCACGCTCGTCGGCACCATCATGACGCTGGTGTTCCTGCCCGCGATGTACTCGATCTGGTTCAAGATCGATCCTGAGGCCAGGCCGCCGACTGCAATAGTCAAACCGGTATAGCGATAAATGCTGGAAATCGAGGCCCGCTCTGGCGGGCCTCTTTGCGCGCGCAAGTGAACAGCCTGGCGTGATAGTTTGGGCTGGCATGCGTGGGCAAGGGGCAAAACTTCCGGATCCCGGAAACGTCCGCGTTCAGCCCTTGGTGGCAGAGCTTATGAAATCGTGTACCAATGGAAATGGATGTACTCGTCGTCATACTCCGCGAACAGTGAAACGATGAAATCCGTCTTCATTGAGTACATCAACAACGCTCCGACAAAACCTGTCCGCTCATGCAGCGGTTGCTTGAGCGGAGCAATCAAATCAATCGTCCGATCCACAATCATCTGATTGAAAAAAGCTTCCGGGATTGTCTCGAACTTGGCGTCGGATATGTATTGTGGGAAACGGCTGTCACTTTCAGGTCGCCAATCCAGGTACTCCGCCTGGAGCCAGAATTGCAGTCCGTTTTCACCATGCCGTTTGGGTGCGCGAGTTATTCTGATGGTCTCCTGCGACTCAGAAAATCGAAAGGCGTCGTTTGGATAGGTGACGTAGTAGAGACCGCGACATTCACTTCGTGCAGCACTACAAATCTGCTGTTCACTCGATAGTTGATCGAAATCGCTTCTGTCGAACATGTAATTACCTGAGGTTTACTTCGTGCAATTGGGCTATAGCGCGATAGTAGCAAAATCGTCTTGCTGATTTTTTCAGGAGGTGTCTTCATCCCGATTTGGCCAGGCTCAAAGCAAGTCCTCAGGCTGCATCGTCAAAATGATTTTCCCGACGTTCTCGGAAGACTCCATTCGGCGGTGAGCATTGGCGGTGTGTCGGGCGAGATGTGGCGCGTCGACAAGGGTGGGGCACGAGGCTGGGCGTTACTGCGGCGCCTCGCACTTCGGTCAGGTGCCTGCATTGGGAGGTTTCATGCATGACTTTAGGATCAGTCTGATAGGAAGGATTCCTACGTGCCCTGAAAATCGGGAGTTAAACAATCGTTAACTCGCATGACTAAGGACAAGCATATGAAGTCTCTGCGTGACATTCAGAATTTACAGCTGAGACTGGTTGAGTCCGCGTCGGTGAATGAAAACTGCGCTGCTGACCTGTTAAGCATTCTCCGCAAACTCACCGCTGCGGAGGCCAGCAGCGTCGTCGAAATAATCGGCTTGCTGCAACATGAGGCTGCAATGCTTTGCGAGCTTTCCAGAGACTTAACGGTTCAACGGTATGCGGCAATTTTCGATAAGGCTGCTTGTTGGCCCGGTCATCGAACGAAACACTTGTCGATAGCGACCGCTACTTTCGCTGGGACTGCCAAAAAGCGCCGGGGACCCTGAGGACTTTCAAAGGACACGGGGTCGGAAACCCGCGGGATGTTGTCAGTAGGAGGCCTTCCAGCTTATCGACGTATTGGCCACTGAAGCGCTGATCCGCGATACCGCCGACTCTAGCAAGGCCGCCGTTGCTGCTCGCCACCATCAGGAGCGGCTTCAGCGTGATGTGTACAGCCACGTTTCAGCCCAATCCGAGTCGACTAACCGTTGAGGAAGCGGACTTTGTCGCCATATTTGAGTACATCGGCTGTCGGCTCGGTATTGATCGTTTTCTGCAATTCACTTCAAGGCGAAGTCAACGTAATCAGATAAGCGCCTGAGTTCAGCGGTTTGCCGGCGGCATCAACCAGGGCGTATTGCTGATCGTAGTAACGGCCATCCTTATTCCCGGCCACGACCAACTTCACGTCTACTCGCGAATGATCGAGCGCGCTGACCGAGGGAACCGGTGCAACGCTACGCACACTGACCGAGTCGCCGCTGACCTTGTTCGGGCAACCGGTGAACTCAAACGTCGAACGAGTCCCCACATGGGAGCTACAACCCGATTCGACAATACTGCCGTGAAACTGGATGACGCCCTGGCCTGACGGCGTTGCTGCCAGGCACGCACCGCTCAGCGCGAAGAACAGGCTGATACCGACCGACACACGTTTACCGTTCATGGTGATGCTCCTTAGGGTTGTAAGGACTGCATCGACAGGTCTGGCTGGGATCTTGAGTTTTTAAGGAATGTTTATTTCCTGAAGTTGCCAACGGCGTATCAGGGCTCATCCGTCAGAATGAGGCTGCTGACAAACTAAGAATTGCCTGATGTTCGCCGCTTTTCACGGTCGCTAAGGTACGGGGCCCATTATCTCCAGGTATCGCTGTCAGCATGATTTTTTCTAACAAACAAACACTAATGTGCGCCGTGCTTAAAATCGCTTGTGTGATGGCGTTTGCCTACGGCCCCGGCGCAATGGCTGCGAATTGCAGTTATTGGAGTGGCAAAGCGGTCACCCTGAATTTCGGAGCCCGTTTGACCGCTGACAGCCTGGCGATCCCCCAGGACGCCCCCATAGGTACAGTCATATACGAGGAAACTCTTCAACTAGAAGGAGTTTGGTATAAATGCGAGTCATGGCATCTTTACGGATTTTACATGACGCCAGCGCTCGGTGTACCTTCCGGCAATACTTATCCTCTGGGCAAGACCGGACTCTCTTTCCGTGTAAAGCGAAGTGTCTCTCTCGGGGACTTGTCACCGCCCATCTCTCGCCCCAGCAGTCTCGGTGATCTTTGGTCAACCGGCAGTGGCGCGCACACGCTTCAAATTTTCAAGTCCGCCGAACTGTCATTGCAGAGCAGGGTCGACGCTGGCGAATTGGGCCAATTCAAGGCCGGCGAATTGCTGCTTGTCACGTACAACCTGGTCAATCCAATCAACCTGAATACTGCCTCCTGCCAGACCCCTGCAGTGTCCGTCCAAATGGGCGTGGACTATCAGCTGAACGAGTTCGAAAAGAGTGGCTATACCCCTCGAATGATCAAGTACAACATCGCGTTGAAGGAGTGCCAGCGTGGCATCCAGAAAGTGACCTATCAGCTCAAAGCCAATACACCGGTGATTGATCAGCAAAAGGGCATTGTTTCACTGAGTTCCGGATCATCAGCCAAAGGCATCGGCTTACAGCTGATGAACGAGGCAGGAGAGCCCATCGCCCTGGACACTCCTTACCCGTTCAGCGGTTTCAACCCAACGGGCACAGACTTCAAAATTCCTTTATCCGCCTCTTACATCCGCTTGGCCGATAGCGAACTTGAAGCCGGCACTGCCGATACCGACGTCACGTTCATCATGAATTATCTGTAACAAACTAAGGATCGTCTGATTTTTCCTGCTTTCTGCCCCACCTAAAGTGGCGGTATGAAACTGAAAACGTATCTCCACCAGTTCAATCCGATCCTTTCCACGCCCGACGCGGCGCGGCGATTGCTGCGTATTTTTGCCTTGGTGCTGCTGGTCGGTATCCTCGGCGGCGTTTATAACTTTCTGCTGTTCACCTTCAACAATGAAGTCTCCCAGCGGCGCGGCTATATGAGCAGTGCGATTGCCGAAGCCCATACCTTTTTCACTACCCGTGAAGCGCTGCTCGAAAGCCTCGGCTTGTCAGCCACGCGCTACGACGGGCAGGCCGAAACGGCAGCGTCCGACGAAGAAATTCATCTGCTGCTGGGCGATACGCCCGGCACGCAATGGAGCATCTGGCTAACCCAGCGCATGCGCGATTATTTGAAAGCGCAACAGGTCAACCTGATCTACGTCGGCAGTGATATCGAGACCACGGTGTCGCGCCTTTATAACGCTACGCCGGCAGTTGGGGATTTCTCCGAAACCATGCTGAATGAACTTCAAGTTCTTAAGCGTGACAACGGCCTTGCCCTGCGAGAGTTGTGGCTGACGCATAAGTCGGCAGGGCATTCACAGCTGTACATATTCATTCGTCTGGACGAACGCGATATGAACTCGGGTTGGTTGGGCCTGGAAATGGATGATCGGGAAGTCTCCAGAGCCTTGAGCGATCACAGCGCAGGCGAGTTCACGATGTTCAACGCTCAAGGCATGCCGCTTTTCAGCAACAGCCGCAATCCGCATTCAGGTCAGAATCTGCCAGACCTTCAGCAGCAAGATTTCTTTGGCTTTGTCGGCGACGGCTGGCTGCCCGACCACATCGTGTTGCGCAAGCAGTTGAAGTCTTCAGATCGGCAACTCGCGTACTCCCTCGACTTGCGCGCCGTGCTGTTGGGGCTGTGGCCGCAATTGGGTGCCGCGCTGTTGTTTTGCCTGTTCAGCATCAGCCTGGTGTGGCTGTTGACCTATCGTTTGGAGCGCCGCTTCATCAACCCTGCAATCATGCGGATTCAGGCCCTGATCGAAAGTGAGCGGTTCAGTCGCGACGTTATCCAGACTGCACCGGTAGCACTGTGCGTATTGCGGCGCACCGACGGTCAGGTGGTGCTGGAAAATACGCTGTCCCAACATTGGCTAGGGCAGGGGGGCGAGCGCGAACATTTGTGCCCTGGCTGGATCCGCCAAGCCTTCGATACGCTCGAGCCCAGCCTGAGCGACTACTTCGAAACCAGTGAAGGCAGGCACCTTTATCTGAGTTGCGCGCCCACCCGTTACAAAGGCGAAGACGTCTTGCTCTGTGCCTTCAGCGACATCAGTGCACGCACTGAAATCGAAGTTGCACTGGATGAGGCCCGGCAGTTGGCCGATGCAGCCAACGAAGCCAAGACCTTGTTTCTGGCGACCATGAGCCATGAAATTCGCACTCCGTTATATGGCGTGCTGGGTACCTTGGAATTGCTGGCGCGCACCAATCTGGACGCCCAGCAAAAAAATTATCTCCAGGCCATCGAAGGCTCCTCGGCGACATTGCTGCAGTTGATCTGCGATGTGCTGGATGTGTCGAAAATCGAGGCTGGGCAACTGGCTTTGGAGTTGAGCGAGTTTTCTGCACTGGAACTGGTACGAGAAGTGATTCAGGGATATGCGGCGGCGGCCCAGAGCAAGGGCCTGCAGCTGTATGCCTGCCTGGACCCGCAGTTGCCGGATCGAGTTATCGGTGACGTCAGTCGCATTCGTCAAATCCTCAACAATCTGTTGAGCAACGCCGTCAAGTTCACTGACTCAGGGAGGGTAGTGTTGCGGGTCAAGTTGCTCAGCCGCGATGGCGAACGCGCCAGTCTGCAATGGCAGGTCTCGGACACCGGCAAGGGCATCGCTCATGACGATCAGCCATTCATTTTTGAACCGTTCTACCAGACCGGAGGCAACACCAATGTAATCGCCGGTACAGGCCTTGGCCTGCCTATTTGCCTGCGTTTGACAAACCTGATGAACGGCAATATCCGCTTGGTCAGCGAACTGGGTTTGGGAAGCAGTTTTTCCCTGACCTTGCCACTGGAAGAACCAACGATCGGCTCACTTTCGACAACCATGACAGGTCTGTTGCCCGAAGTGGTTTACGTAGTCTCGCCGATCCGTGAGGTGGCCGAGGCCATCAGCGGCTGGTTGCGGCGCTGGGGTGCCCGCCCGCAAATCGGGTGTCCGGCGCACCAGCATTTTGGTCAGGAGTGCGTGTTGATCGAGCTGCACCCCGGCATCCTCGAACAGCGCTTGGTGCGCGAATGGGGTGGCCCGTTGGTGCTGGCCACCAGCGATGGTTCCAACGAGCCGCAGGCAATGTGCGGTGGCTGGAAGGTCAACTTCAATGATCTGTTCGCGATTTATCAGGCAGTGAGCCGGGCCCAGGGATTGCGTATGGCCAAGCCTCAGGCGCGGATAGACCAGCGCGACCTGCACAAACTTAATCTGCACATCCTGGTAGCCGAAGACAACGTGATCAATCAGCTGATCCTGCGCGACCAACTTGAGGAGCTTGGATGCACCGTGGAGCTGACTTGCGACGGTGAAGAGGCGTTAGCGCTCTGGCGCAGCACACCATTCGACATTGTCCTTAGCGATGTGAACATGCCGAGACTCAACGGTTACGAATTGGCCCGTGAGCTGCGTCGCCAGGGTTGTACTACGCCGATCATTGGCGCGACAGCCAACGCCATGCATGGAGAGGAAGCGTTGTGTCTAGCGGCCGGCATGAATCACTGCCTGGTCAAACCTTTTACGTTGCGAGCCTTGTTTAATTACCTGGCTCCTTATGAACGAGCAGCCCATGAAGCCGTGTAACATTTTGATAGTCGAAGACCATCCCTTCCAGCAGTTGTACTTGCAGCATCTGTTCAGTGAACTGGGGGATTTCTATCTGGAGTCTGCTTGCGACGGCGAAGAAGCGCTGGACTGCTTGAAACGGCGCGATTTCGATCTGGTACTCACCGACCTGCTGATGCCCGGCATGGATGGCGTGCAATTCATTCAGGGGCTGGCGGCGTTACGTTCGCGGCCAGTGCTGGCGATCATGAGTGCAGCTTCGCGCCGAATGCTGATGGGGGCAAGCCTGGTGGCCAGCAACCTGCAAGTGAAGGTCATAGGATTGATCTCTAAACCGGTGAATGCTGTTGCCCTGCGCTGTCTGATCGATCAATTGCAGGGACTACGACAGATCGCTCAGCCTTTGCCCCTGGCCGGTATTGACCGTCAAGCAATCCTTGATGCGTTGGATAACGGTGAATTACAAGCCTGGTTTCAACCCAAGAAAGCCTTGGTCAATGCACGTATCGTCGCTGCTGAAGCGCTGATTCGCTGGGTTCACCCCGAGTACGGCGTGCTCCTGCCGGGGATGTTTCTGCCCGCACTCATTTCGTTTGATCTGGAAGAGCGCCTGTTATGGCTGGTTCTGGAACAGGCAATAGAGGCCCAGGCCCAATGGCGCCAGCAGGGTTATGACATTCCTGTGTCGATCAACTTGCCCACGCACCTGCTCAACAGGCACGACTTGCCTGACCGAATTCTAGAGTTTGTCCTCAGGCATGAAGGCATTCCAGGGAGGATTTGCTTCGAGTTGATGGAGTGCTCGGTCCCAGACGATATAAGCAACTTTTACGCTGGAGCCTGTCGTTTGCGGATCAAAGGCTTTGGTCTGTCACAGGATGATTTTGGTAAGGGCTACAGCTCCTACATGAACTTGGTGTCAGCGCCGTTTACCGAATTGAAGATTGATCGGTCACTCGTACAGGGCTGTAATGACAACGAAGAGCTGGCGCAAGCTTTGACCAGTATTGTCGGCCTGGGGCGACAGTTAGGATTGACCGTGGTGGCTGAGGGTGTCGAAACCGCGCAAGAACTTGCTCTGTTGCGTAAGATCGACTGCACTCAGGTCCAGGGTTTCCTGATCTCCCATGCGGTCTCCCCGGATCAGTTCCAGCAGTTGTTGAGCCATGATGGTCCGGCAAACATGTACTGATCCACCCTAACGTCTCTTGCTTTTGAGGTCATTGTGTCCAACGGCTATAGGCTCGTCGCCGGCGGAGCTGTGCGATGAATCATCCCAACGCTTTACTGGAGAAACTGGCCAGTAGCTCCCTGCGTCTGAACAAGGGGTTCATAGTGCTCGGCGCGCTGGTATTGATTTTAATCGGTATCAGCTACCTGGGCATACAGCGCACGCTGGAAGAGCAGCGCGACACCATGGGCTTTCATTTTGCCCGGTTGATGGAAAACATCCGCGAACAGGAAGCTTTCCTCAAGGCCGTCCAGCGGTACAGCGCCAAAGGCCCTGTCCTGGACGCCCGGGTTTCGCCTTTGTTTCAGCAAAAAAACCTGCCTGATCAAGGACCGGATGTTTATGAAGGTCGGCAGTTTTCGTTTTCGATGCCTTTCAGCGTGAAAATCGCCTCCGATAAAATCGCGGTCGGCGAACAGCCAAAAGTATTTGCCTTGGCCGCACACCTGAGCGATTACTACAGCGCTTTCTGGTCCGCGTCACACTATCAGTCACCGCAGGTTTTTCTGTTCAACGTCCCGGACAACTTCGATATCACGGTACCGGCCACCGGGCACATACGCCGTGATGGGCAGATTCAGGGCGGCATATTTGGCGATGTCGTGGCGCAGGTCAGGAAGCAACTGCATGATCAGTCGCTGGACAATCAGGTTCATTGGAATCTGTACAGTGCAGCAACTGATGATGTGATGGCGCCGACACTCGTTGCCTACATCAATATTGATCTCGCTTCGAGCACGTTGAATATTCAAGGCGCCAGCCCTCGGGTAGCGCTCGCGACCTTGCTGAACCTTTCTCAGGTCAACAACATTGAGCGAATCATGCAGTGGTCGATCTACGACCAATTCACCCTGATTTCGCCGTCCGGTAAGGTATTGGTTGGCGCATTCGACCCGCAACGTATGTTGCAGGACGGCACGAATTTCAACCGTGACGGCCTGGTCTTTAAACTGACCAGCCATGATGAGCATCCATGGACGGCGATCTACACCATCAGCTTCAAAAGTTTTTTGGATTACGCCTTGTGGCCGTTGCTCTGCCTGGCTGCGCTAGTCCTGACCGGACTGGGTTGCGGATGGGCATTCAATCGCTGGTATAAAAGCAGAGTCGTACTCCCTGCACATCAGGCCCACCTGAGCATCGCCGAAAGTGAAGCGTTCAACCGTGCCGTGATCGACACCGCGCCAGCCGGCCTGTATGTGGTGCGCTGCAGCGACCATAAAGTGTTACTGGAAAACCAACGTGCCCAGCAATGGCAAGACACTACCCAAGTGATCAGCGCCCTCAGCCAACAGCACGGGCTCACCGAGCCTGGCCAGGCTGAACTCGAGGTTGATGGGCGCCATTTGCATGTCGCGTTTGTTTCCACTCGTTATCAAGGCCAGGATGCCTGGCTCTGCGTCTTTCATGATGTGACCCGGCATATCGAGGACGCAGCAGCCCTTGAAGAAGCACGCCGGGCGGCCGACTCGGCCAACGAGGCCAAGACACTCTTTTTGGCCACCATGAGCCATGAAATTCGTACACCGCTGTACGGCGTACTCGGCACCCTCGAGTTGCTGGGCCTGACCGAGCTTGAGCCGCGTCAACAGGCTTACCTGCACACGATCCAACGCTCTTCCGCGACTTTGTTCCAATTGATCAGCGACGTGCTGGATGTGTCGAAGATCGAGTCAGGACAGATGATCATCGAGTCTCAGGAGTTCTGCCCACTGGAGCTGACGGAAGACACCCTGCGTACCTACAGCGCATTCGCCCAAACCAAGGGTTTGCAACTCTATGCCTGTATCGACGCAACGCTGCCGAACCGTGTGCGGGGTGATCCGCAACGCATCCGGCAGATTCTCAATAATCTGCTAAGCAACGCCATCAAGTTCACCGACTATGGCCGGGTAGTGCTGCGGGTTCGGGTGCTGCAAACCGATGGCTCACACGTCAGTCTGCAATGGCAAGTCAGCGACACGGGGAGCGGTATCTCCCAGACTCAGCAGGCGCAACTATTCAATCCTTTCTATCAGGTTCGCGATGGCGTCAACGGCTCCGGAGCGGGGTTGGGCCTGGCGATTTGCCGGTGGCTGTGTGAGCTGATGGCAGGGCAGTTGAAAGTGGTCAGCGAACCGGGTCTGGGCAGCAGCTTTTCTTTGCAATTGTCACTTGAGAATGTGCCGGGGGAACTGGCCGATTGTCCTGAGTTCAAGCCGGGAGCGTCGGCTGTGTATGTTCGGGCGCCAGTCCAGGAGTTGACGCACCATCTCTGCGCCTGGCTCAACCGGCTGGGTATAGAGGCGCGCTCACTCAGCCCTGATCTGCTGCATGCGGAGCCGTCGACATTGCTGGTGGACATGCTGCCGTCCGGCAACGAACTACCCTGGCTGGGAGCAAGTATCATTGCCACTGCTGACGGGCATAATCCTCCGGAGTATTTGGGCAGTGGCTGGAACGTCGACGCCTATGATGTTCGTGCTATTGCCTGGAGCATCTACCTGGCGGATCAGGGTGTCGACGAGTCTGACCGGCAGGTGCTGCCGGGAAAAAGCCGAAGCCTGAACTTGCACATTCTGGTGGCCGAAGACAACCCGATCAATTCACAGATCATAAAGGAACAGCTGGAAGCCCTGGGTTGTTCGGTAGTACTTGCGGGTAACGGCGAACAGGCCCTTGCACAGTGGTCGCCCGGTCTGTTCGATCTGGTACTGAGCGACATCAACATGCCCATCATGAATGGCTATGAATTTGCTGCGACCCTGCGCCAACATGATGTGAATCTACCCATTATCGGAGTGACCGCCAACGCTCTGCGCGAGGAGGGTGAACGCTGCGCCGCAGTGGGTATGAACGCCTGGATGGTCAAACCGCTGAATCTGAAAACCTTGCGAACGAAATTGTTGGAATGCTGCGTGAAGCCAGTATCCCCGAATGCCTCGGTCGCCGATGACAGCCTTGCGCATGAGGTCCCCGCTGACTCGGTGCAGCTCTCACCGAAAATGCGCGAGCTGTTCATCTGTACGATGAAACAGGACAGGCAGACTACGCTTGCAGCGCTGGACAGTGGTGACAGCAACACCGTTGCAAGACAACTGCACAGCATGGCCGGGGCTTTGGGCGCCGTACAGGCTGGCTCCATGGCCATTGCCTTTGCCGAACTGGAGTCTCGACTGATGGCGGGCTCGATCACGCCGACCCTGATTCTGGAGGTCAACACTCAACTTGATCGGCTGAATGCTTTGTTGAATAGTCTTGAATAACCTCGATTTTACTGTGGAAAACTGACATGAAAAAATTACACGTTGTCATCGCTGACGATCATCCCATTGTGCTGCTCGGGGTTCGTGAGCTGATTGAACGTGACGAACGCTTTTGTGTGGTGGGGGAGGCCGTCTGCTCCAACGAGCTGATCAACCTGCTTGAACGTCATTCTGTCGATCTGGTGATCACCGATTTCAACATGCCTGCGGACTCTCCTTACGGCGATGGTCTCAAGCTTGTGGAGTATCTGAAACGGCATTTCCCGACAGTGAAAGTCCTGGTCCTGACTATGATCTCCAGCCCCTTGATCCTGACCCGGCTGCATGAACTGGGCGTTGTCGGGGTCATTCAGAAAAGTCAGCTGCACAACGAAATTCAAGTTGCCCTCAAGGCCATCGCCAGAGGCAATCCGTTCCAAAGTGCCCGACCTGTCTCCAGCTCAGTGATGGAGTCCAACGCTGTTTTGGACGATCGGTTCGCCAGCCTGTCCCCTAAAGAACACGAAATATTACGTCTGTTCGTGTCTGGACAAAGTGTCAGTGATATAGCTCGGAACCAGAGTAGAAGTGCCAAGACTATCAGTACGCAAAAAAAGTCTGCGATGCGTAAACTGGAAGTTAACAGTGATCAGGATTTATTGACTTACTGCTTTGAGCGCAAACTTTTCAGCTAGTGCTTATCTGTATTCCACTGTCTGTCCTCCTTTAAGAATCGTCTGATGTTCCTGTATGGGTGGGATCTATATCGTGCTTCTGCACCACTTAGAACCTTCAACCCAAACAATGGTAATCAGAATGAACACGCTACCTCTGGCTCTATTAACCTTGGCATTGTCTGTATCTGCTGGCAGCGCTTTAGCAGCAGAACCGCCAACTAAAGCCGGCACCGGCACCATCAACTTCACTGGCATCATCAACAACGATGCATGCTCCGTTGATGGCGCTGATTTGAACAAGACCATCTCGGTTGCGATGGGTGATGTCTCGATCAAGGATATGGGAACTGCTGCGTCTCCGACGGGCTCTGGCAAACTGAGCGCCGAAAACTTCGGCATGAAAATCAGCTGCAACGCGGGCACCAAAGTGTCGATGATCTTCGAACCTAAAAAGGGTGCCGGTTCTGGCATCGTTGAAGGAACCAAGGTGCTTAATGTGATCGGTGGTCTAGGTGCTGCGAAAAACGTTGGTATTGCGCTGTTCGATGCCAACAACAATCAGATCGATCTAAGCTCTCCCGCCACGGCAAAAATCGAAGATACCCTGCAAGATGGCAGCAGTACGCTGAAATTCTCCGCTGCCTATGTCACCACTGGTGCTGCGGGCACCGCAATCGCCGGTCGCGCTGACGCCACCCTGCCGTTCACCCTGCAATACGAATAATCACCGGGAATTAACGGATCCAGCGTGGGGCTTATCGGCCCTGCGCACCCTTTGAACCAAACGGTACTTTTTATGTTTCGTCGTACATCCCTGTCTTTCGGCCTGGGACTCCTCGGTCTGCTCGTGGCGTCGCAAGCCAGCGCCGGCATCTCACTGAGCGCTACCCGTCTGGTCTTTGACGGAAAACACAAGGAAGCCGGCATCACTGTGCGCAATAGCGGTGAAAACGTGTTGATCCAGTCTTGGGTCGATACAGATACACCCGGCGTTAACTCGGTGCCCTTCGCCGTAACCCCACCGCTGGCACGGGTGATGGGCAAGGAGCAGCAGTTGTTGCGGGTGATCTATGAGGGCGCCGGAATGCCGTCCGACAAGGAGTCGGTGGTCTGGCTCAATGTCCAGGAAATTCCTCAGGCTTCAAAAGAGAAAAACACATTACAGCTCGCTGTGCGCCAACGCATCAAGGTGTTTTTCCGACCGGCCGGACTGAGTTCTGATGCCTATCTGGCGCCAACCCAACTGTTATGGCGCCTGGAGAATCGGGCTGGTAAATCAGTGTTGGTGATGAATAATCCTGGACTCTTTCATGTCTCTATGGCGGACATAAAACTTCAATCCGGAACATTGACCGAACAAATCTTTGATTCAACGATGATCGCTCCGGGTGAAAGCAAAGAGTTCACCATCAAGTCATTTAGCAATGCAACTACACCCCATGTACTCTTTACCAGTATCAACGACTACGGTGCGCAAGATCACTACATCGTAAAGCTCGCCAATGGCACTTCAAGCCAAGCCAGCTTGAACAAGGAATTGCCTTAACGTACCTGCCTGAAAGGCAGTCGTACTTCTTGCCGTATTTATCTTCGCTCCGTTGAGTCGTTCGTATCGGAGGTGATATAGGTTTTTTCATGTCTTTATTTCCAAGCGAAATATCGGGTTTCTTTGCGTGCGCGCGACGCCCGGATGCCAGTACTCTGTCAAGTCCGCTTTTTATCGCTGTTGCCAGCGCGCTCCCCCTGTTTGTCGCAGCGGCGGAAATAGAATCTGATCAACTTGAACAGTTCAATACCTCGTTTCTGCAAGGCGCCCAGTCATCGGTTGATCTGCAGTTGCTGTTGTCCGCAAACAGCGTGCTGCCGGGTAACTATCGGGTCGACCTCTACAGCAACGAAGTGCTGGTGGGGCGTCGTGATATCGACTTCCAACGCAACCCGAAAAACGGCGTGATCGAAGCCTGTCTGAACTTGAGCATGCTGCAGCAATTGGGCATCGACATGAACAAGCTGCAGGCGGCCGGAAAATTCAACCCCAATGAGCCGCAAGCCTGCTATGACCTGCCTGCGCTGATTGATAAGGCCACCTTGCGCTACGACGCCAGTCGTCTGCGGCTGTTGGCCAGTGTGCCGCAGATCGCCATGCAGCGAGGCATGCGCGGTTATGTCGATCCTGCCTTATGGGATAGTGGCGTCTCGGCCGCTTTTATCAATTATCAGCTGAGCAGCAACCGTAACAGCACGGACTCCGCCACCACGCTCTCCAACAATCTGGGTCTGCGTAACGGCCTAAACCTGGGCGGCTGGCGCTTGCGTAATGAATCGAACTTCAGGAGCAGTACTGGTCAGCCCTCTACGTTCAAGAGCAACCGCAGTTATTTGCAACATGACGTGACCGCGTTGAAAGGCCAATTCAGTGCCGGTGATATTTTCTCCGACACTGACCTGTTCGACAGTGTTCGTTATCGCGGTCTGAAACTGGCTTCTGACGAAGGTATGCGCGCTGACAGCGAGCGTGGGTATGCGCCGATCATTCGCGGTGTGGCGCAAACGAGTGCCATAGTGGAGATCCGGCAGAACGATTACATCCTCTACACGGCCAACGTACCGCCAGGCCCGTTTGAAATCAGTGATATCTACCCCAGCGGCTCCAATGGCGACCTGCAAGTGACCATCATCGAAGCTGATGGCCGTCGGCGGGTAACCGTGCAAGCGTTTTCCAGCTTGCCGATCATGGTTCGCGAAGGCCAGGTGAAGTACAGCGTCTCGGCGGGCAAGTACAGCAGCAACAGCGATGGCCTGGCGTTGCCACAGTTTGTCAGCAGTACCCTGGCCTACGGCATCAATAGCAACCTCACCGGGATCGTCGGTGTCCAGGCCTCGGAGAACTTCAAGGCGCTGTCAGTCGGTGCGGGGCGCAACACTTCGATAGGCGCAGTCTCGGTCGACCTGACTCGCTCATCCAGCCTTACTGCGGGTGAGACCGTTCAGGGTAATAGCCTGCGGGCGTTGTATGCCAAGACGTTCACCGGTACCGACACCAACTTCACTTTGGCGGCCTATCGCTATTCGACCGAAGGCTACCGGACCCTGACCAACCACGTCGAGGCGCTCAGCAACAACGGCCAGAAACCCACCGGCAACTCGAAAACCCGTACCGACCTGACCATTAACCAAAGCCTGGGCCGCAACCAGCAATATGGCAGCGTTTACCTGAACGCCAGCGACCAGCGCTACTGGGGACGCGGTGGTTCCCAAAGCCTGTCTACCGGTTACAGCAATTACTGGGGGGAGGTCAGTTACAACGTCGGCGTGACCTATACCAAGGATGTCGGGGATGTCGGGTCTTCAAACAATGACACGTTGATCAACCTGTCCCTGTCGTTTCCCTTGGGCTCCAAGCCTCGAGCGCCACGAGTCTTTGTTTCGGCGAACACACAGAAGAACAGCGACAGTACTCAAGTCGGTATCAACGGGTATTTGTCGGAAACCAGCGATACCTATTACTCATTGCAAGGCGGTACCAGCAGCACAGGTTACAGCTCGGGCTCGGCCAACATCAGTACCCGAACTTCAGTGGCGGATATCAGCGCAGGTTATAGCCAGGGGCGCGGCTACGCTTCGCAGAACGTTAATCTGGCCGGTTCCGTGGTCGCTCATGCGGGAGGCGTCAATCTGGGGCAGACCGTGGGCGAAACCTTTGCCCTGGCCGAAGTGCCGGGTGTCTCCGGGGCCAGGATCGGCAGCTACAGCGGTGCGGAAACCGGCGCGAATGGCTTTGCCGTAGTCCCCAATACCCAGCCCTATCGAGTGAATTGGATCAGCCTGGATACCCGGGATCTAGGGGCGGACATTGAAATCGATAACGCAACTCAGCAAGTCGTGCCAAGGCGAGGCGCCGTGGTGTTGGCGCGATATGTTGGCAAGACCGGCCGCCGGGTGCAGTTCGAGCTGTTTGATGCGCAGAACAAGGCCATTCCATTTGGCGCTGCGCTGGAAGATGCTACCGGTAAACAACTGGCTATTTCCGATCCGAACGGTAAAGCCCTGGCGCTGGTAGAAGAGGATTCAGGCACGCTCACCATCAAATGGGCGGGAGAACATTGCCGAGCACCCTACACATTACCTGAGCGCAACAAAGCCCTGAACTACGATCGCGTGCTGTTGAGGTGTGCCCCATGACCCAAACCTTGGCCAGGGGGGAGGGGAACATAAATGGCGATACACATGGCTGGCGTCAAAGTCCGCTATTGGCCGTTAGCGGCCGTACCGAGTGACAATTGCACACAATCAAAGCGGAATGCTTTTTGCCATAACTCATTGAAATTACTTATTTTTTGTTATGGACTTAAAAAACCGTCGACTGTAACAGGTCCATGAGTTCGAATCCCATCGCCTCCGCCATATTTGATACGACAAAGCCCTGATTATTCAGGGCTTTGTCGTTTTTGGGGCTCCGTGGTAGCCGCAGCCCCGGGCATCCTTTTGGGTGGCCGCCGTTCCAAGGTAGGCAATGCCATTGCTGGCCAGGTACATCGAAGCCCCTGCTACCACTGCCCCTTGCGCTTTCAAGACGTAGACTTTCAGACGTCCGTCGGGCACCACTGCAAAGGAAGCCTGATTCAGCAGCCGGTGCTCTGGCTTGGTATGAAAGCCGCCCGCATGCACCTCTGCGAATAGAGCCAGGGTCTTGGGCGTGACTTCTTCAATTTCGAATGGGTGCGAATCGAAACCACTTTTTCAATGGCACCAGCTAATTGCAAGTGAGTCCACCCCTTCAACCGCTCAAGCCGTGCTTCGCCCACAACAGCGTACTGCTCCAGTGCAGAAGATTTCTCGATAAGAGGGGTTACAGTCGATCAGCTCTGCTGACTCATTGAGCAATTTCAGCACTGGCTGGCTCAGTTTTACTGTCTGCTTTGAGTCGATAGCGGTCCTTCACCAGGGACCTTGACTTGCGGGCGGCCCATCACCACCAAGGTTCATTACTGGTTCAGTAACGAAAATGACGGACGTCTACTAGCGCCCCTGAAAAGCTCCAATCGCTTCAATATCACGAGTATTACAAAGATCAGCTTTCGCCTCCGCTTACATACGATGATGTTCCAGCAAGAAGTCCACGAACAATCGCACCCGTGCTGGCATTGTTGCCCCACCCACGAACACCGCGTGAATAGGTTCTTGGTCCCCAGGGTTCCAGGTTTCCAACAGCGCAACCAGGGCACCCCGATGTAGATCTTCGCTCACGGTGAACTCACCGATACGTGCAATGCCGGCGCCGACTCGCGCGAGTTGCGCCAGCGCTTCACCACTGCTGCATTCGATGTTGCCGCTGACTTTCAGGGAAAACTCTTTGCCGTCGCGGATGAACGGCCAGTTGGGTTCGGCACGCCGGAAGTTGAAGCGCAGGCAGTTGTGCTTTAGCAGGTCTTCGGGTTCCTGGGGCATGCCATGGCGATGCAGATACTCGGGCGATGCCACCACGACCTGACCGGTAACGCCGATCCTGCGCGCAGTCAGCGGGCTGTCGGGCAGATGGCCAAAGCGGATCGCGACATCAGCCTGTCCGCCGAGAATGTCGACCACTTCGTCACCGAGGGTGAGGTCGACGACGATGTGCGGGTAACGGGCGCTGAATGCTGCGACCAAGGGAACGATGGCCAGCCGGCCATGGCCAAGGGCGGCGCTGACGCGCAATCGCCCTTTGGGTACGCCTTGATCGGCGATGGCTTCCTCGACTTCGTCCATGTCGGCGAGGATACGCCGGGCGCCGCGCAGGAACGCTTCACCCTCCGCAGTGAAGGTGATCGCGCGTGTAGTGCGCAACAACAAGCGGGTGCCAAGGCGTTGCTCGGTCCGCGCGATGATCCGACTGACTGCCGAGGGTGTCAGACCAAGTGAACGCGCTGCAGCTGACAGGCTGCCTTCCTGCGCCACCGTGGTGAACACGCTCATTTCACCCGACCTGCCGTTGAAATCCACTTGTGCCCCCTGCGCAAAGGTGATTGCCAAATAGGCTAGCTACCGCTTGAAAGCACAGGATCGTAGCATCTGCGGCATAGATAAGGAGCCTTTCATGCGTATCAATCCACCACTTGTCGCGCTCGCTATCGGTGCCTTCGGCATCGGCGTAACAGAATTCGCCCCCATGGGCATGCTTCCGGGTATCGCTGCGGATCTGGGCGTTTCCATTCCCGCGGCCGGTTTGCTGGTCAGTGCTTATGCGCTGGGCGTATTGCTCGGTGCGCCGTTGATGACCCTGACCACCGGCAGGATTCCCCGGCGCTATCTGCTGATCGGGCTGATGGCGATTTTCACTCTGGGCAATTTGATGTCAGCCCTGGCCACGGATTACTACAGCCTGATGGTTGCCAGGGTGGTGACCTCACTGAACCATGGTGCATTTTTTGGTGTCGGCTCCATCGTAGCCGCCAGCGTGGTCGCCCCCGAAAAACGTGCCGGAGCGGTTGCGGCAATGTTCATGGGCCTGACATTGGCGACCATTGGCGGTGTGCCGCTGGCCGCCTGGTTTGGTGAACTGTTCGGTTGGCGAACCGCATTCTGGGGGATTACCGGCCTGGGCTTGGTGACCATGGCCGCGTTGTGGTTTGCGCTGCCTGACGTGCGGGCGACACCAAGCGTTGGAGCCATCGCGGAAATTCGTGTATTGGGGCGCGGCCAGGTGCTGGCTGCGCTGGCCTTGACCGTAGTCGGCTCGAGCGCCATGTTCACCGTTTTCACCTATATAGCACCGATCCTCAGCAGCGAGACCCATGCATCCAGTCCCTACATCACTGCCATGCTAATGCTTTACGGCGTCGGGTTGACGCTCGGCAACATGTGGGGCGGTAAGGCCGCGGACCGCTCGATAGATCGCACCCTGGTCGTTTCGCTGAGCGTGCTGATTCTGGTCTTGTTGGCGTTCACTGTGCTTATGCGCTGGCCACTGCCGGCCGCCGTGGCCATCCTGATTTGGGGGATCGCCAGTTTTGCCCTAGTGCCGCCGCTACAGATGCGCGTCATGGAAGCCGCTAGAGACGCGCCCAATCTTGCCTCGGCGGTGAATATCGGAGCCTTCAATTTTGGCAATGCGATTGGTGCGGCGCTGGGAGGAGCAGTGATCAACGCAGGGCTGGGTTATCCGGCGATTTCCCTGGCAGGGGCGACGATGGCAGGCTTGGGGTTGCTGATGGTGTTGGCTTTTGTCCGGCGTTCCAGAAGGGTTGAAGCAGTAGCGGTTTGACGACGGTGACGGGGGAGTGATTCGTTAACCTCGAGGTGTGGCGGCAGGAAGTAATTCGCTGCCGTTTCGGGCGGCGAATACGGCTGAAAGATGCAAGATGCCTAATCTCAAACGCTCACTTCATTTTTTGGTCGAGCTATCAGATTTCGCGGCAGAGGGGGAGAGTAGGTGCGGTTGCGGAAATGGCCGAAAACTTGCGGAAATGATCTATTAAGAGATGAGCAAAATTCCTGAAAGCCAGAAACGACAAAGCCCTGAATAATCAGGGCTTTGTCGTATCAAATATGGCGGAGGCGATGGGATTCGAACTCATGGACCTGTTACAGTCGACGGTTTTCAAGACCGTTGCCTTAAACCACTCGGCCACACCTCCGTTGCGTTGCGGGCGCCATAATACCTGAATGAAACACACTGTCAAACTCTGTGCATGGCTTGTTACAGAGCGTCTGTTATGATCTTTGCGACTGAACGTTTCAAACCAACAGGAGTGTCGCCATGCGCGAACAGGATTACGCAGTTCACAACAGCGTGCAGGCTGAGCAGCTAGAGGTTAGCCGCGTCCTGCGCAACACTTACGGTCTACTGGCGCTCACCCTCGCATTCAGCGGTGTGATGGCGTTCGTGGCTCAACAGATGCGGGTCGGCTACCCGAATATTTTCGTGGTGCTGATCGGTTTCTACGGGCTGTTCTTCCTCACCAACAAGCTCCGTGATTCCGCCTGGGGCCTGGTGTCGGCATTTGCCCTGACCGGTTTCATGGGTTTCCTGCTCGGCCCGATCCTCAACCGTTACCTGGGCATGCAGGGTGGCGCTGAAGTCGTCAGCTCCGCGTTCGCGATGACTGCACTGGTGTTCGGTGGTCTGTCGGCCTACGTGCTGATCACTCGCAAGGACATGAGCTTCCTCGGTGGCTTCATCACCGCCGGTTTCTTCGTCCTGCTGGGTGCGACGCTGGCGAGCATGTTCTTCCAGATCAGCGGCCTGCAACTGGCGATCAGCGCAGGTTTCGTGCTGTTCTCGTCGGTCTGCATCCTGTTCCAGACCAGCGCCATCATCCACGGCGGCGAGCGCAACTACATCATGGCAACCATCAGCCTGTATGTATCGATCTACAACCTGTTCGTCAGCCTGTTGCAGATCTTCGGCATCATGAGCCGCGACGACTGATCGCTGCACCGCTAAAAACAAGAAACCCGCGAAAGCGGGTTTTTTGTTGCCTGCGAAAAAGAGAGCCGGCAATCAATTGATCTCGATGCTGCCGTCGGCCTGTTGCTTGTAGATCGTGTAGGGCAACAGCAACGTATCGAGCACTCCCGACACGGCCGCATCGACGAGCAGACCCGGCGTCGCGTTCTTGTAGTTGAACGCATCGACATCATCCGGCTTTTCGGCGTGCAGCATGCAGAAGTCGTACGTCACGCCGCTGTAGATACGCGGTACAGCGCCGCAATAGGATTTGTTCGCTTTCAACTGCTCCGTGGAATGCTTGTCACTGAACGCCACGGTCTGCACCGTCCCGCACCCTGCCAGCATCAACGCTGCCAGCATCATTGCCTGAATTCTCATGCCGCCAATCCTTCGCCGGAAAAAACTCAATTTACGCCGCTCATGCCATCGGCGGCAATCGCCGTTTCACCGGGGTCTTCTTGACGATCGCGGTATTGGTTTCCGCCAGCGTGTTCAGGCGGTCGAGCAGGGTGTCCAGTTGCTCCATCGAGCGCACATGCAGACGGGCGATAAAACAATCCTCACCGGTAACCTTGTCGCACTCGGTGAACTCGGGAATCGACAAAATCTGCCGCTCCACCTCCTGCAACTGCCCCGGCAATGGTCGCACCCGGACAATCGCCTGCAACTGATAACCGAAGCATTTTGGATCGATTTCCACGGTGTAACCCTTGAGCACACCACGTTCCTCCAGACGCCGCAGGCGCTCGGCCACGCTGGGCGAGGACAACCCGCTGATCTGCGCCAGCGCCTTGAGCGAGCGTCGCGAATCCTCCATCAAGGCTCCGATCAGGATCTGGTCGATATCGTCGGTCATACAAAAACTCCCGCATTAGGCGAATGGCGCAAACCACCCTCGATAAAAAAGGCAGAAATCGAGTTTAGCCTGCTTTTTGCGCTGGAGAAGCCGCGGTCCCGCTTGGCATACTTTTGCCACACATTAAGGAGATTGATGATGGACAACACACTCCGTCGCGGCTCATTCGAAATGACCGCCGCCATGCTGATTTCCGGGACGATCGGCTGGTTCGTGCTGGTGTCCGGGCAACCGGTGCTGGACGTGGTGTTCTGGCGCTGCGTGTTCGGCGCCGGGACTTTGCTGCTGATCTGCGCCGCGTTCGGCTTTCTGCGCCCAGGCATTCTGACCCGCACCACCTTCCTGCTGGCGGTGCTCAGCGGGGTGGCAATCGTCGGCAACTGGGTGTTGCTGTTCGCCTCGTATTCGAGGGCTTCGATTGCCATCGGCACGGCGGTGTACAACGTCCAGCCGTTCATGCTGGTGGGTTTGGCGGCGCTGTTCCTGGGCGAGAAGATCACCCTGCAAAAGCTGTTCTGGCTGGCGATTTCTTTCATGGGAATGCTGGCCATCGTCAGTGCCCACGGCGGGCAGGGCGAGGGTGGCAATAATTACCTGACAGGGATCGCGCTGGCGCTGGGGGCGGCGTTTTTGTACGCCATCGCAGCGTTGATCATCAAGCGCCTGACTGGCACACCGCCGCACTTGATTGCGCTAATCCAGGTTTGCACCGGCGTGTTGTTGCTCGCGCCGTTCGCCCATTTCTCAGCAATGCCCGAGGCGCCGAGTGCCTGGGCCAGCCTGGTGACGCTGGGCATCGTCCACACCGGTCTGATGTACGTATTGCTCTACGGCGCGATCCAGAAACTGCCGACCGCATTGACCGGCGCCCTGTCGTTCATCTACCCGATTGCGGCGATTTTCGTCGACTGGTTTGCCTTCGGCCATCAATTGCAAACCCTGCAATGGATCGGCGTGGCGGCTATTTTGCTGGCCGCTGCCGGCATGCAACAGGGTTGGGGCCTGAAGACGCGGCGCCTGGCCGCGCAGTAAAACTCAGATGTTCCAGCGCGGCGCAGTCTTCGCCAGGCGCTGGCGCATCTCGCCGACGTTGGCGGCCAGTTGCCGGGTCAACAAACGGTAGCCATCGAGTGGGCTGTAGACCGGCGTGTCGAGGCTGGCGTCCGGCAACTCCACCGGGCGTCCCAATCGGCCGGACGCACCGGTTTTCAACGCCCGGGCCATGCCGATCAATTGCACGCGAATATGCCGGTGCTCAGCCTTGAGCGCTGCTTGCAGGTGCGCCATGGCGTCGGGGTCGTTGGCGTCCGGGCGGATGTTGCCGAGGATTTCCAGGGTGCTGATGCACATGCGCAGGTTGCGCTGGATCGCGTCCAGTTCGGTCATTGACACCTTGACCTCCTTGGACACCGACGGCATCAGCGAACGCAACTGCACCATCACCGCGTTCAGTCGACTCATCAATTTCAAGTGTTCGTCGGCAGTCACCGGTTGGCCGCCGATGATCCGCCCGTACACCGTTGCGCAATCGCGCAGCGCATCGGCCAGGTTGTAGCGCCACGAGTACACCGCGTACAGCGGCAGGGCGAAGGAGAAGGCCAGGGCCAAAGCGATACCGATCAGGATATCGACCCCGCGCCACAGCCCGTCGGTGATCGGGTTGTCGCCATGCCCGGCGACAATGAACACGGTGATGGCCGAGAGCAGGGCCGTATAACCGCCCTTGCCGATGGCGTGGTACGAGAAGAATCCGCACACCACCGCCATCGCAAAATAGGTCAGCCACGGCATGCCCAGCCATGCCTGCTGCGCCACTATCAATAAACCGACGCCGGCACCGATCAAGGTGCCGGTGGCGCGTTCGGCGGCTTTCTTGCCGATGTTGCCGTGATGCTGCAAGCCGCCGATGACTACCAGCATGGTCACCGACGCCCATTCGCCGTGGGGCAGGTTGATGCCGGTGGTCAGCAAGATCGTCGCCAGCAATCCCAGCGCGACGCGCACCGCGTGGATCGTTCGTGCATGGCGGTAACGCCGGTACGGGTCGAGCAACGGCCGCAGGATCCGCCGCAACAGCGGCGGCCAGCGGTGGGGGCTGAAAGTGCTCAGCGCTGATTCCTCCTCAGAAGATGTAGTCGGTGGCGATGAAGTTCGAATCGCGCCCGCGAATGATTTCGCTGATCAGGTCCTTGTTGGGTTCCTGGAACTTGGTCGCCACCAGGGTACGGATCGAAAACACCCGCAGCGCATCGTGTACCGACAGCGTGCCCTCGGCGGAGTTCTTGCGACCGTTGAACGGGTAGGTGTCCGGGCCGCGCTGGCACTGGGCATTGAGGTTGATCCGCCCGACCTGGTTGGCGAAGGTGTCGACCAGACGACCGACCGCCACCGGGTTGGTGCCGAAGATGCTCAGTTGCTGGCCGAAATCCGACTCCAGCACGTAGTCGATCACGGTATCGAGATGACGGTACGGCACGATCGGCACCACCGGGCCGAACTGCTCTTCCTGATAGACACGCATCTGTGGTGTCACCGGGTACAGCACCGCCGGGTAGAAGAACGAGGCTCGCGCTTCGCCGCCATTCGGGTTGACCACTTGGGCGCCTTTGCTTTGCGCATCGGCCACCAGCCCGTGCAGGTAATCGACCTTGCCCGACTCCGGCAGCGGCGTCAGCGAAACCCCGCTGTCCCACGGCATGCCCGGTTTGAGGCTGGCCAGTTTGGCGTTGAATTTCTCGATGAAGCTATCGACCACATCTTCATGCACGAACAGAATCTTCAGCGCGGTGCAGCGCTGGCCGTTGAACGACAGGGAACCGGTAACCGCTTCACTCACCGCGTTATCCAGATCGACTTCTGGCAGGACGATGCCGGGGTTCTTCGCATCCAGCCCCAATGCTGCGCGCAAACGATGCGGTTTCGGGTGCAGTTTCTTCAGGTCGCTGGCGGCCTTGTTGGTGCCGATGAAGGCGAAGATATCGATCTTGCCGCTGGCCATCAGCGCGCTGACGGTCTCGCGGCCGCTGCCGTAGATCACGTTGATCACGCCGGTCGGGAAGCTGTCGCGGAAGGCTTCGAGCAGCGGACGGATCAGCAGCACGCCGAGCTTCGCCGGTTTGAACACCACGGTGTTGCCCATGATCAGCGCCGGAATCAACGTGGTGAACGTCTCGTTCAGCGGATAGTTGTAAGGCCCCATGCACAGTGCCACGCCGAGTGGTACGCGGCGGATCTGGCCGAGGGTGTCCTGCTCCAGTTCGAAGCGGCTGGAGCGACGGTCGAGTTCTTTCAACGCATTGATGGTGTCGACGATGTAGTCGCAGGTGCGGTCGAACTCTTTTTCCGAGTCCTTGAGGTTCTTGCCGATTTCCCACATCAGCAGTTTCACCACGGCGTCGCGCTGCTGGCGCATGCGCCCGAGGAAGGCTTCGACGTGCTGGATGCGTTCGGCCACGCGCATGGTCGGCCACAGGCCCTGGCCCCGGTCGTAGGCACGGACGGCGGCGTCGAGGGCGGTGAGGGCGGTGTCGGCGTCCAGCAGCGGCGTGCTGCCGAGGATCACCTGTTCGTCGCCATTGTCACCGTGCAGATAGACCGGGCTGCGCACGGTGGCGAGCGGGCCGTCCCAGCGGCGCAACTGGCCATCGACCAGGTATTCGCGTTGCTCGACCTGACCGTCGAGGCGGTATTTTTCCGGGATGTCGCTGACAGAAGGGAACAGGTTGCCAAGAATGTTTGCTGTGGTCATGTCGCTACCCCGTAGAAGATGTCGGCGGGCCGATTGGAAAAGGCTTTACAGGTTATACGCCTGAATTCACTGAAATTTAAACCCGCAAATGTCACGCGAATGTCACGCAAAGGCGCAGGGCAGAGGGGGGAGCAACACCGCGAACTCTGTGGGAGCTGCGGTGCGACGATTCGACTTGCCAGCGATGAGGCCGCAACTTTCACCGGCTTCATCGACTGACACTCCGCTATCGCTGGCAAGCCAGCTCCCACAGGTTTTCAGGAATGCCCGATTCTTCAGGGAACCCGACTGGCCCAGGATGCTCCCTTCGCTGTCCCGCAATGCCCTCAACGCGCTGGCTTCGCTGGCTTAAGGTGAGATCACAACAATAAGTGATGCCACACGCGAGGATTGTCATGCGGGCAAGCCGATTCACTTTACTGCTGCCATTGTTCCTGACGCTGTCAGGCTGTGGCGAAGACCCCAAACCCCCGGCCAGCACCAACAACAGCATTCCCAAAGACCCGGCCCTGGCGCAGATCTACGCCAACAGCTGCCAGCTCTGCCACGCCAATCCCGCCGCCAATGCGCCGCTGACCGGTGACCGCAAGGCCTGGGAATCGCGCATCCAGCAGGGCGCCGACACGCTGCTCGACCACGCCATCAACGGCTACAACGGCATGCCGCCGATGGGCCAGTGCGTTGAGTGCTCGGAAGAACAATTCCTTCAGTTGATCGGCTTCATGGCCGACCAGCCGCTCCCACAATAAGGACCCTGGCATGCCGATAGATCTGACACGCCGGCAGTTGTTGCAACGGGCAAGCATCGTCGGCGCGTTCAGCGCGCTGGCTTCCAATCCGGCGCTGGGCCAGTTGATGCGCGCGCCGCGACTGATTCCCTGGCGCAACTGGTCGGGCGGGCAGAGTTGCCTGCCGGCGGCGCGGGTGGCGCCGAAAAATCTGGATGAACTGACGGCGCTGATTCAGCAGGCACCGGGCAAGATTCGCCCGGTCGGCTCGGCGCACTCCTTCAGCGCGCTGGTGCCCACCGACGGCACTCTGCTGTCGCTGAGCTACTTCAACGGCTTGCTCGATCACGATCCGAAAACCCTGCAAGCCGAATTCGCTGCCGGTACGCCGATGTCGCGCATGGGCACGCCACTCAAGGACATTGGCCAGGCCCTGCAAAACATGGCCGACATCGACTACCAGACCCTCGCCGGGGCAATCTCCACCTCGACCCACGGCACCGGCAAAACCTTCCAGTCCTACTCGGCCCACGTCTGCGGGATGCAACTGGTGACGGCCAGCGGCGAGGTGCTGGATTGCGACAGTCAGCGTCACCCTGAAGTGTTCAATGCTGCCCGCGTATCCCTCGGTGCGTTGGGTGTCGCGACAAAAATTCGCCTGCAAAACCGCCCGGCCTATCGCCTGCGGGAAACCCAGTGGATCGCCAAGACCGAAGAACTGCTGGAAGACATCGACAAGAACACCCGCGAAAACCAGCACTGGGAAATGCTCGTCGTCACCCATTCCGACTACGCCTTGTCGATCGCCCTCAACGAAACTATCGACCCGCCCACGCCGCCGATTCCGCCCGAAGAGGAGGGCGGCAACGAGTTCGTGACCCTGATCGAGAAGATCGACAAGTACGGCAGCGATTTCCCGGGCCTGCGCAGTTCGCTGCTCAACAGCCTGCGGCACCTGGCGAGTTTCGATGACCGGGTCGGCGACTCGTTCGACATCTACGCCAACGTGCGCACCGTGCGCTTCAACGAAATGGAATATTCGGTGCCCGCCGAGCACGGGCCGGCCTGCCTGCGCGAGATTCTCAAACTGATCCGCGACAAGGACCTGCGCACCTGGTTTCCCATCGAGTACCGCTACGTGAAGGCCGACGACATTCCGCTGAGCATGTTCGAGGGCCGCGACAGTTGTTCGATCTCGGTCCACCAGCATTACCAGATGGACCACCACAACTTCTTTGCCGCCGTCGAGCCGATTTTCTGGAAGTACAACGGCCGCCCGCACTGGGGCAAGTTGCACACGCTCAACGCCCGTACGTTGCAAACGCTTTATCCGCGCTGGCAGGAATTCATTCAGGTACGCCAGGCGCTGGACCCGAGCGGCAAGTTTCTCAACGGGCATCTGTCGTCGATTCTGGGGGTGAGCTGATGGCGGTCAATCGACGTAATTTCGTGCTCGGGACTTTGGGTGTCGGCGCTTTGCTGGTGGGTGTTGGCGCATGGCTGCGGCCTGGGGATCGCGGCGGGCCTTACAGTGAATATTTCCGGGCGCTGAACAACGAACTCAAGACCAAAGGCCCGATGCGCCCGGTGTTGCTGATCGATCTGGATCGCCTCGACCACAACATAGAGGTGGTGATGCGCTCGGTCAAACGCGCGGGCAAGCAGTTGCGGCTGGTGGAGAAATCCCTGCCGTCACCTGGCCTGCTCAGTTACATCAGCCAAAGGGCAGGAACGCAGAGGCTGATGTCGTTTCATCAGCCGTTTCTCAATCACGATGCGGTGACGTTTCCGCAGTCCGACATCCTGCTCGGCAAGCCATTGCCGGTTCGTTCTGCCGAGCTGTTCTATCAGACCCACAAAGGCCCGTTCGACCCGGCGAAGCAACTGCAATGGCTGATCGACAACCCCGAACGCCTGCAGCAATACCTCGCGCTGGCCCAAGGCCTGGGCACCCGAATGCGGATCAACATCGAGCTGGACGTCGGCCTGCACCGGGGTGGTGTCAGCGACCTGAACGTGCTCGGACAGATGCTCGCGCTGATCGCCGCCAACCCGCAGCACCTGGAGTTTGCCGGGTTCATGGGCTACGACCCGTTCGTGGGCATGGGCGTGCCGGGGATTCTCGGCTCGCCCGAGGAACTGTTCGCCAGGGTGATGGTGATTTATCAGCGCTGCGTCGACTTCACCCGGCAGCAATATCCGGCGCTGTGGCATGACGGCTTGTGCCTGAACACCGCCGGCAGCCCGAGTTATCGCATTCATGAAAACGAAAGTCTGAGCAGTGAAGTGTCGGTGGGCACGGCGATGCTCAAGCCGACTCATTACGATCTGCCGTCGCTGGTCGAACATGAACCCGCCGCGTACATCGCCACCCCGGTGTTGAAAAGCACCGGGGCCGTGAACATTCCGGCGCTGGATGACAAGTCGAAGCTGTTTTCGTGGTGGGACACCAATCAACGTCAGACCTTCTTTATCTACGGCGGCAACTGGATGGCCGAATTCGAATCACCGCCCGGATTGCAGAGCAATGGCGTTTACGGGCGGAGTTCGAATCAGGAAATGGTCAATGGTTCGAATGCCGTGGGGCTGAACGTAGAAGATCAGGTCTTTCTACGACCAACCCAGACAGAAGCCGTTCTGCTGCAGTTCGGTGATCTGCTGGCGATGCGGGGGGGAAAGATTGTTGATGTGTGGCCGGTTTACACCTGAAGACGAAATTACGCAGCGTGCTACCAATAGCAGACCGCGTCTACTGTCAGGTCTGACAGTAGACGCGGTGTCTTTGGTGCGCGCAATAATTTGCGTCAGAACGTCGTCTTTGAAGGGGCGAGTATTACCTTAAGACGTTCTTTATTAACCCTTTCATAAACAGGTGATGCAAATGGCGACTACAGGTAGTTTTATTTTCCAAGCTAGTGCACTTGGTAACTTCAGGGCAAACAAATTTTCGCTCAGCGAAGTAGGAAATGTGATTAAAGTCGATGTGTCCGATTATATTGGCCCCAGGGGTTATAGTACGCTGACGATGGAGTTTGAAAGGTTTAAGGGTACAAAGACCTTTAAAGATGAGCAGTTGCCCAAAATCATATATCACGTCCTGACTGACAGTTACAATTTTTCCTATACCCAGAAATCTGGCTCTCTGACTGTCACCATCGAGGAATATGTGTTGAGAGTCCATGGAGTATTCAATCTCGAAATGGCTGCTTCACCCGACAGCGATACGGCAGGGCCTAAAAAAATAGACCTCACCAACGGCGTATTTGATATGAAAAGCTGACTCTCAGCGTTTCTCTGCACTATCTAAGGCGTGGGAGCGAACAGGCTCGCCCCACGCTTTTTACGTCTTCAGGGCCTGCTCCAATTCATTAATGAAGCTTTCATGACAAAAGTTCGGTAGCACATCGCCAGTCCGGTCATGCCTATGTAACGCGCTTGAGGGGCCCTTCGGGGCGCTTTTCACAAGCCGAGGCGGGACGCCGGGAGTGAGGCAATGGGGACTATGGAACGCTACTCGAAAGTGGGCATGCAGGAACTCGATCAACGCCTGTCGAAGATCGTCGAGGCCGCGCGCAAGAAGCCGGTTTCGGTGTATCGCTACGGCGCGCCGTGGGTCTGGATCGTGTCGCAGGATGACTGGCAGGGCGCCTTGAAAGAGGTCTCCAGCTACATTCCGCCGGGCCATTCGCTGGTGCTGCTGCGCCCGCAGATCGACGACCTGCTCGATGCCCACCGCGACCTCCTGCACGACCTCAATGCCCAACCCGGCATGCTGATCGCCCCGCAGACGGTCATGCACATCCTGCTCCTGCAACTGCTGTATTCGGTGCCCAGCGAGCAGCAGCTCTATGAACAGCTCAATTACAACCTGCTGTTCCGCTGGTTCGTCGGCCTGGGCCTGAACCAGAAAGTCTGGAGCTTCAACGTCCTCAGTCGCGACATCGCCACGCTGCTCAACGAGCCGCGCGCGGTGCAGCTCATCCAGAAAATCATCGGTGAAGTGTTCTGCGGCGCGCTGCTGCAAATGCCCGAGTTCTCGCTGAACTTCGCGCTGCTGCACACCTGGCTGGGCAAGCACACCGGGGCCTCGCACGTCAGCAATTAACAACGCCAGTCATTGACGCACACGCAAGGCGCATGAGCGCCAACAGGTCATCGCGAATTTCAGGGGGTAGTGTGGATCAGATTTTCACGTCACGGCTGGCGCTGTGGGGCTGGCTGCTGGTGACGGCCGGCGCGCAGCCGGCGTTCGCCGAGGAGGCCGAGAACGCAGCGGCGCAGCGTCTGGTGGACGTCAACGAATACTTCGTGCGCGGCAACACCGTGCTCGATGCGCGGGCGATCGAAGAAGCGGTGTACCCGTTCCTCGGCCCGCAAAAAGCCTTGAGCGACATCGAAGGTGCGCGGGATGCCTTGCAGAAGGCCTATCAGGAACGCGGCTACCAATCGGTGTTCGTCGAGTTGCCGGAGCAAGCGGTGGCCGACGGCATCGTCTACCTGCAAGTCAGCGAAACCAAGGTCGGCCGCGTGCGGGTGGTCGGCGCCAAACACTATTCGCCGCTGGACATCCGCGACAACGTCCCGGCGCTGAAAGAAGGCGAGGTGCCGGACTTCGCCAAGGTCCAGGGCGAACTGGCGCAGCTCAACAAGACCCCGGGCCGCCAGGTGATGCCGCTGGTGCGCGAAGGTCAGCGCCCCGGCACCATGGACGTGGACTTGCAGGTCGAAGACCAGAACCCGTGGACCGCCAGCGTGGGGCTGAACAACGACTACAGTGCCGACACCGAAAAACTGCGCACCGTCACCAGCCTCGGCTACAACAACCTTTGGCAGTTGGGGCACAGCGTCAACCTGACGTTCTTTACCGCACCGCAAGAGACCGACAACGCCAAGGTCTGGTCCGGTTCCTACACCGCGCCGCTGACCGAGCGCTGGAGCGTGCAGTTCTCCGGTTACCAGTCCGACAGCAACGTCGCCACCATCGGCGGCAGCAACGTGCTCGGCAAGGGCCATTCCTATGGCGTAGCGGCGATCTACACGATCCCGTCCAGCGGCAACTGGTCGAACTCGCTGTCGGCCGGCATCGATTTCAAGGACTTCGACGAACGCCTGACCCTGTCCGGCGAAAGCGACAAGGTGCCGCTCAAATACGCGCCGTTCACCTTCGCCTACAACGGCTATCGCTACAGCGAAAAGAGCCAGCTCGGCCTCGGCCTGAGCCTGGTCGCGGCCACTCGCAGCATCTTCGGCTACGGCAGCTCCGACGAAGACTTCGACTACAAACGCTACCGCGCCAACCCGAGTTTCGCCGTACTCAAGGGCGATACCAATTTCACCTGGACCTTCGACAGCGACTGGCAGAGTGCAAGCAAAGCCGCGTTCCAGCTGGCGTCGGGACCGCTGGTTTCCAACGAACAATTCTCTGCTGGCGGCGCGACTTCGGTACGCGGCTATCTGGCCGCCGAACGCACCGCCGATGACGGCTTCCTGCTGAGCGAAGAACTGCGCACACCGTCGCTGGCCAAGTACGTCGGCGGCTGGATGCAGGACTGGCGCTTCTACGCCTTCGCCGAAGGCGCGCAACTCTATCTGCGCGACGAACTGCCGGACCAGGATGCCAATTACGCCCTGGCCAGCGTCGGCCTCGGCACCCGCGCCAGCCTGAGCAAATGGCTGTCCGGCAGCCTCGACTGGGGCTACCCGCTACTCGAAGGGCCGAACACCTCGAAACAGGAATCGCGCCTGCACTTCAACCTTCAGGCCACTTTCTAACAAGGAGCACTTCCATGCAGCGCCTTTTCCTTTCGTTGTTGATCTGCCTGGGCTTCGTGCTCCCGGCCACGGCTCAGGCCTGGTGGCAGGACGACTGGCATTACCGCAAACAGATCGCCGTCGACACCACGCCGCAAGGGGCGGGGATCAATCAGGCTCTGGGCCGCACCGCGCTGCTGGTGCGCCTGCACACCGGCAACTTCACCTTCGACGGCGTGAAAGAGGACGGCTCGGACCTGCGTTTCGTCGCCGCCGATGACAAGACCGTGCTCAACCACCAGATCGAAAGCTTCGACGCGCTGATGGGCATGGCGCTGATCTGGGTCGATGTGCCGAATGTCGAGGGCGGTCAGCGTCAGGACATCTGGATGTATTACGGCAACCAGAAAGCCCCAGCCACCGGCAACGGTCAGCTCACATTCGATCCGAATTACACCGCGCTCTATCACTTCGACGGCGCCACCGGCACCCCGGCGAAAGACACCACCGCCTACGGCAACACCGCGCAGAGCGCGACCGGCGCGGCCATTGACGGCGTAGTAGGGCGGGCCTTGCAGTTCAGCGGTCAGCCGTTGCTGCTGCCGGCCAGTCCGTCGTTGCAGCACAACGCTGGCAGCGCGTTCACCTTCAGCGCCTGGCTGCGTCTGGATCAGGCCAATGGCGAACAACTGATTCTGGCTCGCCGCGAAGGCACCCACAGCTTGCTGGTCGGGGTGAATCAGGGCGTGCCGTTTGTGGAAATCGACGGCCAGCGCGCCGTGGCCACGCAACCGCTGAATCCAGGTCAATGGCAGCACGTCGCACTGACTGCCGAAGGCGCGAAAGTGACGCTGTACATCAACGGTCGCGAAGGTGCGGTACTGGCTCAGGCGATGCCGGCGTTCAACTCGGTCATGGCCATCGGTGCCGATCTGCACGAAGGTCCTTTCCAGCCGTTCGTGGGCGCCATCGATGAACTGCGCCTGTCGAAAGTCGCCCGTCCGGCGCCGCTGTTGCTGGCCGACGCCACCTCCCAGGGCGCCGAGTCGAAACTGGTCGCCTATGGCGTCGATGAAGAACAGTCCGGCTTCGGTTTCGGTAGCCTTGGCTTCCTGCTCAACGCCGTACCGGTGGACGCCTGGGTCATCATCGCGGTGCTGGTGCTGATGATGTTCCAGTCGTGGATCATCATGCTGCGCAAGAACCGCACCTTGAGCCGTGTCACTGCCGCCAACGAAGATTTCCGCGTGCAATTCGCCAAGGTCGGCACTCGCCTGGAGATGTTCGCCGACGACACCCAACTCGCCCAGCGTTTGCAGCACTCGCCGCTGTGGCGCCTGTATCAGGTGGCGGTGAAAGAGATCCGCACCCGCCGCGAGCAGGGCGCCGATACCTCGTCGGTTTCGGCGGCGACCATCGAAGCCATCCGCTGCTCGATGGACGGCGTGCGCACCCGGGAAAACCAGCAGCTGAGTTCGAAACTCTCGACCCTGTCCAACGCCATCGCCGGCGGCCCGTACATCGGCCTGCTCGGCACCGTGCTGGGGATCATGGTGGTGTTCCTCGGCACGGCCATGGCCGGCGACGTCAACATCAACGCCATCGCGCCGGGTATGGCGGCAGCCTTGCTGGCCACGGCCATGGGCCTGTTCGTCGCGATCCCGGCGCTGTTTGGCTACAACCGCCTGATCACCCGCAACAAGGAAGTCAGCGCCGACATGCGCGTGTTCGTCGACGAGTTCATCACCCGTCTGGCGGAGATGCACGGCGAAGGCCAGTCCAGTGAAGCGGCGCATCAGCGCGGCCATCACGCCAACCACTCCGTACCGGCCTGAGGAGCACTGACATGGCGTCCGTAAATGCCTCCCACGACGATGACGAAGATGCCGCAGTGGACAGCATCAACATCACGCCACTGGTGGACGTGCTGATGGTGGTGCTGGTGATGTTCATCCTCACCGCTACCGCGCAGGTCTCCGGGATCCAGATCAACCTGCCCAAGGCCAGCGCCGCGGTGTCGCTGTCCGAGGCCAAGACCAAGGCGATTTCGGTCAACGACGGCGGCCAGGTGTTCCTCGACGCCTACCCGGTGACGTTGCCGGAGCTGGAAGAACGCCTGCGCATCGAGAAGGCGCAGAACCCGGACTTCCCGGTGATCGTGCGCGGCGACGCCACGGTGCAGTACCAGAAGGTCATCGAAGTGCTGGATCTGCTGCGCCGGCTCGAACTGTCCCAGGTCGGTCTCGTCACCGGCAAACCGACGCAGGGCTGAGTGATGACTGCACAACTGCCAATCGAGCCTTTGCCGGTGAAGAAGTCGCCACTGCGTTACGTGAAGTGGGGCGCCGGGCTGCTGCTGGGCGCCGTCGCGGCATTCCTGTTGTGGCAGTGGGCCAATGACATGAGCGGCATCCGCCGGGAAGCGCCGAAGGTGCCGACGATCATTCCGTTGCCGCCACCGCCACCTCCGCCGCCGGAAAAACCGCCGGAGCCGGAAACACCGGTGGAAGAAAAAATCGTCGAGCCCGAGCCAACGCCCGAGCCGCAAGAGGTCAAGCCCGAGGAAGAAGCACCGCCATCACCGGCGGACGACCTGGCCAACCCGATGCAAATGGACGGCGACGCCCAGAGCGGCAGCGACGCCTTCAACATCGGCGCGGGCAAGGGCGGCGGCATGGCCGGTTCCGGCGGTGGGCGACTGGGCAACGGCACGTACAGCCAGTTCCTTGCGTTCACCTTCCAGAAACTGCTGCGCGAGAACCCCGACCTGCGCAACCTCGCGTTTTCGCTGCAGGCCGATGTGTGGCTGAGCAGCGTCGGCGAGATCACCCGGGTCGAGCTGATCAAGTCCAGCGGCAACCCCGAGATCGACAGTCAGGTGCTGGCCGCATTGCGTAACGCGCCCCATCTGAGCGAGCGGCCACCGGCCTCCATCACCTTGCCTGTGCGCATGTCCCTGCAAGGGCGGCGTCCGGGTTAACCGAATTCATAAAGCTGTATGAAAAGGAGTTGTGTGCAGATGATTTCCAACGTGAATCGATTGTCCCTGGCGGTCGGCATGGTCATCGCGACCCTGGTCGGTCAGGCCGCGGCAGCGCCTGCGCCCTCGGAGAACGCCACGATCAATCTGATCCGCTTGCTGGTCGAGCAGGGCATTCTGAAACAGGACAAGGCCGACGCACTGATCGCCCAGGCCCAGAACGAAGCGGCCCAGGCCAAGCAGGCCGCCGCGTCCACCGCTGTGGCGGCCGGGCCGGTCGCCGCACCAGGCGATGTGCGGGTGCAATACGTGCCGGCCGCGGTGCGCGACCAGATCCGCGATCAGGTCAAGGCTGAGGTCATGGCCACCGCCAAACAGGAAAACTGGGCCGCGCCCAACACTTTCCCGGACTGGGCGTCGCGCATCAGCTTCGACGGCGACATTCGCCTGCGTGACGAGTCGCGCTACTACTCGGGCAGCAACAGCAACGAAATCGTCGACTTCGCCAAGCTCAACAACAACGGCCCGTACGACGTGAACCCCAACAGCAGCACCGCGTTGCCGCCGTTGCTCAACACCCGCGAAGACCGCGAAAACCTGTTCCGCCTGCGCGCCCGGCTGGGCATGAAAGCAGTGATCTCGCCGGAATGGACCGCCGGCATCCGCATCGGTACCGGCTCGGACAACAACCCGGTGTCGACCACCCAGAACCTCGGCGGCGGCTTCTCGAAAAAGGACATCTGGCTCGATCAGGGTTACCTGACCTGGAAGCCGTCGGATGAGCTGACCCTGACCGGTGGCCGCTTCGCCAACCCGTTCATGTCCACCGACATGCTGTACTCCAACGACCTGAACTTCGACGGCGTGGCGGCGATTTTCGACCACAAGCTCAGCCGCGACTGGGGCGTGTTCGGCACCGTCGGCGCGTTTCCGGTGGACTACACCAACGACACCACCACCAGCAACGGCTTCGACAAGGAAGAAAGCGACAACAAATGGCTGTACGGCGCGCAGATCGGCGCCAAGTGGGCGATCAACAGCAACAACCGCTTGAAAGGCGCGCTGGCCTACTACCGCTTCGACGACATCGAAGGCCAGCGCTCCAGCCCCTGCGAGCCCTGGGCCGGCGCGCCGGGCTGCGACAGCGACGGCACCCGCGCGGCGTTCATGCAGAAGGGCAACAGCGTGTTCCTGCTGCGTGACATCACGCCGAACCCGCTCAATCCGACCACCACGCCGCAACCGCAATTCGTTGGCCTGGCGTCCGAATTCAACCTGCTGGACCTCAACGTGGTGTGGGACGCCGACCTGCCGGAAGACTTCAAACTGCGCAGCCAGGGCAACTACATCCACAACCTCGGCTACGACGAAGGCGACATGCGCAAGCGTTCGGCGGGGCAACTGGTCAACAACCTCGACAGCAACGGCAACATCGAAAGCGGCGCCAATGCGTGGATGGTCCAGTTCACCCTTGGTAACGCGCTGGAGTTGAAGAAGCAGGGCGACTGGAACCTGTTCGCCGGCTACAAGTACATCCAGCCGGATGCCTTGCCGGACGGCTTCAACGACTCGTCGTTCCACCTCGGCGGCACCAACGCCAAGGGCTACTTCCTGGGCGGCAATTACGGTCTGGCGAAGAACGTCTACGCCACCGGCCGCTGGCTGAGTTCGGAGGCGGTGTATGGCGCGCCGTTCGACATCGACGTCATGCAGCTTGAGATCAATACGCGCTTCTAAAGCGCCGGGAGAGGGTTATGAAAATCCGCTTTTTATGGCTTGGGCTCGGGATGTTGATCGCCACCGGGGCGAGCGCTGAAGGCATGGAGGAACGCCTGCGCACCCAGTTGCGCAGCACCACCCAGCAGCTGCAAGCCCTGCAAAGCCAGCAGGCCCAGGCCAGCGCCGCACAACTGGCGGCGCAGAACGAAGCCAAGGCTGCCCAGGCGCAAATCAAGCAATTGACCGCCGAACTGGCCAAGGCCAAAGGCCTCGCCGAGCAACTGGCCGGGCAGCAGCAAAGCCTGCACAGCCAGGCCCAGGCGCAAGTGGCGGCCAGCAACGAGCAGACCGGCAAGTTCAAGAAAGCCTATGACGAGTTGTTGGTCATGGCCCGTGCCAAAGAGGCAGAACGGTCTAAGCTTCAAGCGCAATTGACCGAACGTGACACACAAGTGCAGCAATGTTCGGTCAAGAATCAGCAGATGTACGGCGTGGCCAAGCAGATTCTCACCGCCTACGAAAACATCGATGTGGCCGAGGTGATGAAGATCCGCCAGCCCTTCGCCGGCAGCGCCCGGGTCAAGTTCGATGAACTGGCTCAGGGCTTCGGCGATGAACTGTACAAGACTCAATTCGATGCGCCGCAAGCCGCGATCGCGCACTGATTAAAAGACTCATGGACAAGGAAGAAGTAATGACTCAATTGATCTCCCACGTATCCCCGCAATCCCTGACCGACGTACTGCAAGCCGCCGGTTACCGCGTCAACCAGACCGAGCAGAACGGCATCGTCCAGTTGCTCAGCGCCAGCCAGGGCATCGGTTATGCCGTGCGTTTCGGCAACCCGGCGGTGGCGGAGCAGGGTAGCTACGTCGACTTCACCTTCAGCTGCGCCTTGCGCGTGCAGGGTGAGTTGCCGGCCGGTGTGGCCGAGCAGTGGAACGCGACCCGCCGGTTTGCCCGGTTGTCGTTGCAGGGCGAGTTTCTGGTGATGGAGATGGATGTGGTGGTGGCCGCGGGCGTCAGCAATGACCACTTGCGCGGCAACCTGGAATTGTGGGATCGCCTGCTTCAGGAGTTCATCGTTTACCTGCGTGATTTCACTCAAAGCGCTGCCGTTGCCCAGGCACCAAAAGTTGAGCAAGAGGAAGTCGCGCTGTGACAAAGCCTGCCATGGTAATCAGCGCCGCTGCGGTGGCGCTGTTGGTGGTGGCCGTGGCGCTGGTGGTGCGGCCGGGTAATGACCCGGTCGCCGCCCAGCAAGCGGCGCCGGTGATTGCAGCGAATGCCGGCCCAGCGGTGGCGCGGTTGGGTAATCAGCAGGTCTCGCCGGAGGAGTTGCAGGCATTGCTGGCGGCTGTTCCACCGCAAACCCGCGAGCAACTGCGTGGCAATCGTGAGGCGTTGGAGCGCTGGATTCGTTCACGCCTGGCAGAGAAAGCCGTGCTGGAACAGGCTGATGCTCAAGGCTGGGCGCAGCGTCCGGACGTGGTGCGGCAAACCCGCGCCGCCACCGAGCAGATCGTGTTCCGCGACTATTTGCAGTCGGTCAGCAAAGTGCCGGCGGACTATCCGAGCGCCGCCGAATTGCAGCAGGCCTATGACGCGGGCAAGGCCAATTGGCAGACCCCGGCATTGTATCGGGTCAGCCAGATTTTCCTCGGGGTGAACGAACCGCAGAATCTTGAGGCCGTGCGCAAGCAGGCGACGGAGTTGAGCAAGAAAGCGCAGTCGACCCCGTCGGAATTCGCGGCGTTGGCCAAGGAGTTTTCCCAGGATCGCCTCACTGCCGAACGCGGCGGCGATACCGGCCTGCAACCGTTGCAGCAACTGGTACCGGAAGTACGCGGTGCGGTGGCGCGACTCAAGGTTGGCGCGGTCTCCGATCCCGTTCAAAGCAGCGCCGGCTTCCACGTGATCAAACTCACCGAACAACAACCGGCCCGCACCGCGACCCTCGACGAGCTGCGCGACCAACTGACCCAGGCCTTGCGTGCGCAACGTCAGGAGCAGATCGCCCAGGCCTATCTGGACGGCATGCTCAATACCGCGACGCTGAGCATCGACGGGGCCGAGCTCAACAAGGTGCTGGAGGAAAAACTGTAATTCAGATCCACCACTGAACCCTGTGGGAGCTGAACAAAGTTATTGAGATCACCCAATAATCCTGTGGGAGCTGGCTTGCCAGCGATGGCGTAGTGTCAGGCAACAGATTTTCTGAATGTGACTACCTCATCGCTGGCAAGCCAGCTCCCACGGGTATCCATTGGGTTCAGAAGACCTCTCATAGCGCTGGAAGCCGATAAAAAACAAAGATCGACAGGGAGTCATCGATGTCATTCACCGAACCCGCAACACGACAGAGCAACGCCGATTTTCGCTGGCCCCGGGACAAGGAAGAGCCCTGGCTGGCGCAAGCGGCGAACCTCGACGGCGACGTCGCGCAATACTTTCTGGTCAGCGCCCGTTGCGGCTGCTTCATGCAGGCCGCCCGCAGCCTCAACGTGCGCTCGACCCTGCTGCGCAAACAACTGGCGCAGCTCGAACAGCAACTGCAATGCGCGCTGTTCAGCTTTCAGGGCAGCGCCTTGAGCCTGACCCGCGAAGGCCAGCAATTGCAGGCGCAACTGATTGCATTGGCCCATGAGCGCAAACTGCCGGTGATCGAGCAGCCCCTGATAAGACTGGCCGTCGCCGAATCGATCCTGCACGACATCCTCGGCCGCGACCTGATCGCACTGCTGCGCCGCAACGCCAGCGTACGCCTCGAGATCATCGCCCTCGACAGCGAACTGGCCCTGCGCGCGGTCAGTGCCGACATCGTGCTGTGGCTGGCCCACGGCGACACTCCTCACCCGGGCCCGACCTTCGCCACCAGCGAACCGCAACGCCTTGCACAACTGGAATACCAGCCACACATCGCCAAACGTTACTCCCGTATCACTGCGCGGCCAGAGAGTCCGGATGACCTCGCCGATTTCATGCTGGTGCAATGGCAGCATGACCGGCAGATCGACAGCTTCCGGCCGTGGAATGAACTGGTAGAACAGCGCCTGGCCGGGGTGGTGCAGATGCAGTCCTATGAGCTGATGCTGGAGATGATCCGGTGCAGCGCGTGCATTGGTTTGCTGCCGATGTACATGAGCCGGTTTGATCGCGGATTGGTGGCGTTGCCGGGGTTGTTTGAAGAAACGATGCGGTTGCAGGCGTGGCTGGCGGTGAACACTGAATCGCAGGGGGGCGGGGAGGTGCAGGTTTTGGTTGAGTTGATCAGACGTACGTTCAGTGACCGGGGGGAGTGGTTTGAGTAACGGCATCAAGAAGGACGGATGTGTTTAATTAAATTTATCCGTCCTTCTTGCTCCTTGTGGTTTCAAAGTGGTGAGTTTAAATGTACGCGCCCTTTGAGCATTGCTGATTTCATATCCATTTTATGCTTTTGATCCAGCAGCCTTGGTCTGTTTCGTTCTTGGCGTCCCACTCAAAGGAGCCAATAAAACGCCCGGCAGGTGCGTTGTACCGCAAGAGAGTAATGCCGTCATTGGAAACTGGAATGAATACGGCTGACAGGGGTTGCCCGTTGATGTCATAAAACCTCACCGAGTTGCTGGAAGACGAGTTATAGAGGTGGTATAGCTCAACGCTGGATGACTGCCCGTACTCCCAGCTAAACCTGATTGAGCAATTGTAGTGGATATTCATAGTGGTTTTGCCCAATCCTGGATATCCCACTGCTGCATACAGGCCACTCACTCCACCGTTGGTTGCCGCTCTGATTGTGGTAACGGTCAAACCACTTTTCAGGGTCACGGGCGATCCTGTTGGAAACTCAGTTCCGGGTAATGCTTGTTCCCAGTCCTCATAGCCAGAAATAATGACCCGATAATTTTTCTGGGGAAAGAGCACGGCTTCTGAGTAGTTTGGGATATCGGAGAAATTTAATTTGAATGAGAGGTTGAGGTTGCTGCCAGCGAGAAGCGAGTTCAACCAACTTACCGGCGCGGAGCGAATCAGTCCCGGCCCTGAGCTCAGAGGTTCTCCTTTCAAATCGTCATAAACAACCGTCGCTCCATTTTTATCGATTCCCGTATATTTCAGCCATCCCGTCTGCCCTGACTGCTGATGTGGCCACGCAGCCAACCGAAATTGGGATGTTGGGAGCAGCTTCGCAAGATCCAGATCCGGCGACTCGATCTCGTCGATCCTCCCCACTGGGAGTGCCGAGTCGGAATCCGTAATTCTGTCCACCGAACCGTCGAGTTTCTCCGACTCATACGAATTGCCATTGCGAAAGAACTGATAAAAAAACGTGATCGGTTTACCCATGTTCGCGGCAATGAACGCACTGTCCAGCGCGAAATTGGCGCGTTTGTTGGTATTGAAAGGGATCGCAGTGAAGGTCGGAGAACCGACGCCGGGAGCGCCCTGGACGATCATTTTCGCGGTGTCACCTGGAAGGGCATCGAGCACTTCCGCCTGGGCGTTGGCACCCTGGAGGTTGGCCGGGTCCAGTGGGTCTAGCTTCCCGGCAATCGACTTCTGAAACCGTGGCGCAAAAAGATCGGGCAGAGGGACACCGATCACTTGCGCTGTGGCAGTGTCCGAGTCGCCCACCGGTGTTGTTCCTCTGAGCAATTTGTAGTCGATCAGCACCGTGGCCCCGGTCGAGAAAAGGTTGTTCGCCGCCTGCAGGACAAGTGGTTGTTTCTGCCCGAACTGATCAGTGGCGACAGTTCCGCTGAGCGGAACCACCACGTCCGGCACGTTCGGCATTTTGACCGTGACGGTGGCATTGACCGTGTCACCCGCCTCGAAGCGGTTGTCAGCGGTCAGCACGATCACCTGCAGCGGGTTCTTGCCGAGCAACGCCAGATCAATAAAACGAGGATCGTCAGTCGGGTCGTCCTGCCGCTCGCGGGGGATTGGTGCGGGCAGCTTGTTCACGTCGGTTACCGTCAGGATCCATGAGTCTGTAGCAGGCAAACTCGTATTTGCCCGCAACTCGAGCCTGTACGAGCCGGGAGCCGGATTGAGGATCGTCTCGATGAACTCGCCACTGGCGTTATACGTTTTACCTGTGATCAGAGGCACACTGTTGTTGGTAATTACGTAAGGCCCACCCGGCGGGCCACCCATCCCTCCGATTCGAAATCCTGCAGTCGGTGCGCTGCCCGGGTTCGGTATGGGGGTTCCGCCCAGCGTCTCGCAAAATTTAAACGTCGGAATCGGGGTGCTCATGGACAACGCTCCTTCGCAGGTTCAGCGGCAACCATTGCAAGTTGCAGCGGGAATAAGCTATCGAGCACCAAACGGTCGGAGCGGCGCCACTGTCAACTTTGACAGTAGCGATGAGCGGTCATGATGGGTTCATCCGCTTTTTCTAAACAAACGGCCCGCAGGCCGTTTGTTTGTTTCAGCGGATCAAGCCGCCGAATCCGTAGCCACCTCCAGGTTATCCAGCACCCGATTCACCGCCAGTTCGCCCAGCATGATCAGTTGTGCGATCCCCAAAAGTACATGCCGGTGCGAGCCGTCCACCAGCCCGGCGAAGTCGTTGGCCATGGTTTTGGCCGAGGTCAGGGTTTCGCAGGCGTCGGCCAGCAGTTCTTCGCTGTCGATACCGGGGGCGATGAGGTAGCGGGTGCCGGGTTTGAGCAGCGGTTTTCGGGGGAGCAGCGGATTGAGGTAATGGTCGAGGGCGCGTTCGGCGGCTTCGTGGAATTTCTTGGAATCGAGGGTTTCGTAGGGTGAGGTTGGATCGGTTTCGGGTGGGTTTGGCGTTGGTTTGATCATGGTAAAACTCCCTGATTGATGGAGCTGCCACGGTTCGCTGCGAAACGAAGGGAGGTGGCAGTTGTACGCGGGTTCGCAGACCGGGAATCAAGGAACCCGGCATACCCGAGGGTATCCCGCGCACAACCGCCATTACGCGTTCAGCCAAAATGCTGAACGGAAACGACACGCTGGGCGCCTTGATTGATCCGGGCTGCGAAACCCGATCGCTGATTCATCAGCGACCCGGAAACGATAGAGCCCGCCCTCAAGGCGCACAAGCCGGCGGATTCTGGCGGATGCGTAGGCAATGGCGCAAGGCGTTGTGGCTTGCCGGACGTTTCGGGCAACGGCTTTAAACAGTCATGGCGAATCCGTGAAAAAGCGGTTTACAGTGACCGGCCACGCACTGATCCAGGAGGGATCTTTCATGCCTGAGCACAACCCCGCCATTCACCTCGAACGCTTCAACGAATCCCACGTCGAAGGCGTCACCGCGCTTTACAACGACCCGGCCGTGACCCGGCAGGTGTTGCAGATGCCGTTTCAGTCTGCCGAGATCTGGCGCCAGCGGCTGATGCCCGAGAACGAACGGATGGTGAAACTGGTGGCGCTGCATCAAGGTGCGGTGATCGGGCATCTCGGGCTGGAGGCTTTTTCGCGAATTCGTCGCAGCCATGCCGGCAGTGTCGGCATGGCCGTTGCGGTGGCGTGGCAGGGCAAGGGCGTGGGTTCGAAGCTGTTGTCGGCGGCGCTCGACGTCGCCGACAACTGGATGAACCTGCACCGGGTCGAGCTTTCGGTGTACGCCGACAACGAGGCGGCGATCGGTCTTTACCGCAAGTTCGGCTTCGAGACCGAGGGCCTGTTTCGCGACTACGCCGTACGCGACGGGCAATGGGTCGATACGTTGAGCATGGCGCGGCTGCGTCGGGTTACGGCTTGACCAGTTGATCCGCGTCGACGTATTGGAACGTCGCCTCGTTGGCCGGTGTGGCCGGTGGGAACAGGCGGATCACGGGTACCCAGATCTTCGGGTTTGTGGAGTCGTAAAAATCCTTCTGGTTGCCCTGCGCTTCGGCCAACCCGGCATTGGTGCCGCCGGCTATGAAGAAGAACGCCATGAGCGGGAGTGTGTTCTGCAGGTTCTGTGGCCAGGTCTTGATCACGATTTCATTCTGTTCGGTGAAATGCGCGGGGATCTGGCTCAACATTCCCCGCGCCCGTATGGATTGATAGAAGGGCACTCCCGCCGGTTTGCCGGTGGCTTCGGAAACGTCAAACCCGCATTGGCGCAGGTTATGACTGTTGGGTGAGGTGTCCCATACTTTTTTCCATTGTTCGGCCGTGGCCACCCCGGCACTCTGACAGCGCTGGCTCGTTGCCGGGAACGAGGCATAAGGGCCGCAGGGCGGTTTTCGGTTCCAGGTCCAGCCATCGATCGGGAAGGCACAGAGTACATCGAGGTCGACCTTGTCGACGGGCGCACCGAAGATCGGGTACAGCATGAAACCGTTGCCTTTGCCCCATGCCAGCCGCCCGAATTTCGAGTCGGCCCTGAGGTAGGAAAACGAAACCCCTCCGCTATTGATCGAGGTCGGGCTTGGGTTCCAGACGTGGTGCGTGTCGCCGGGGTTCTTGTCAGTCACTCGCAAAACGATGCCGGAACAGAGAAAGGCAGGTCGGTTATCGTTCTTGTCACAGTTTGGAAATTGGCGGTTATAGAGCGTGTTCAACAACTCGACGACCTGAGGTCCGGTCAATTCGGCGTGCGGGTTGTTGCTCACTACCGGCAATGGTGAATCGGTGTCGACTTGAGTACAACCCAAAACGGTTGCAGTCAGAATACTCAGGACGATGTTCTTCAGATTCATTGCGCCCTTGCTGTTCATCTTGATGTCCTTGCTTGCGCTCAGGGTGCAGCTTCAGGTAACGGCTTTTCGTGGTTACAGCCTTCTGCCACTGTTTTTGAAAGCCCTACGTCAGGACGCCAGGGCTCCAGGTTCCATTCCGGTTTGTCCCGGGCAACCATCAGATGACAGATCAACTGGTGGCGCAGGCCATGGGTGTTTGTCCAGTAACGGCTGTTGGAATAATCACGGGTGAGCTCGTCCCATAAATAGGCCGTGCCCTCCGGAGGTGTCCGTCTGGCACAGTCGGTTGGCTTGATGGAAAGCGTCCACTCGTAGCTCCGGTAGATCCATTGCGCGCTGGCGACGTAACTCGTGCAGCGCTCCACCGTCTGGATGTAGCTGTCCGCGTCTGTGCGCATGGATGCGCGCATGTCGGGCGGTGTCTTCGCCACTTGCGAACAACCGGCAAGCAGCGCTATCGCAAGTGCGTAGATCATTTTTTGCATGATTTGCCCTCACTTTGGTGTAACCGGTCGCCAAGTCATTGGTCTTGTTTAGTCAAAAAAATGCTTAAAGCTGTACCTTCAAATACGGCGAAAAAATGATGGGGTCCGTGCTATTCGTGCGTCTGATGGTGTAGTTGAAGTAGGCTGTCTTGCCTCGGTTGTTGCTTACCCAGCCTGTCGGAATCCTGAAGTCCATATAGGCACCTTGGACGTAAGGGATCTCGTTGCTGTCGAGACGTGTCTGACCATCAATGGTTAATGAGATGCGTACCGTATAAGGTGCTTCGAGGGGGTTTGGGGCGTAAAGCCTGAGGTTGTCTCTGGCAGCATTGATCGTGGGGACGCCACAGAGGTGCATCTGTCGGGTGATGTGGACGTCCAGGTCGTTAGAGGGGCGCTCGATCACTGTGTCCGGCAGAATGACGGTGTAAGAAAATTGGATCTTGTTGGCGATGGAGTCGACAATCACTCGACGAGGGATCAGAAACGTCAATTTCTGCCCGGCAGAAGAAATTTCCTGGGTAGTGCTGCCGTAGGTTTCAGCGCGTCCGATGCAATAAACTCTGACTTTTTGCCTAGGAGCAGACCCTTTGTATTCCACTTCGACCGTGGCATGTTCCTTGTCGTAAAAGTGTGCGTTGAAATCCATGACTGTGCCGTTAGATAGCCGGGCCTCCAGTACTTTGGGCTTTAACAGATCAAGGTCGGGCTGTTTCACATGCACATCGATCTCGGTGGCTTTTGACCAGATCGCCAGCGGGCCTGAGGAGTCGCCGAGACTGGTTTCCGCACGGAATCGAATGGCGAATTGTTTATTGTCCTGCCAGAGGTCCTGAGCGAAGAGCTTAATCTGCACATAGCCAAGTTGAACGTCTGCTGCAGTCACTCTATGCGTTTTAAACCTTCCGTCGAGATCCAGAGTGACGACGTCACCTGTTCGCATGTAGGTGTAGCGCATCGTGACATCAACCCCTTTTGCCGCCTCTGTGGGACCTACGCTCGTGGGGGACACTGTTAAAGTAAGGTTCGGATTGGGCCCGGAACCCACTACTTCTCCTCCCGCGCGCGGAATGTGGACGAGCGTCACCAGATCAATTGAATCCGTTCCTCCGGGCTGGATTGTGTTCGTTGCCCGCACCACCAGCGTGTTGGGGCCGTCACTGAAAAGAGCTTTAGGCACGTCATAGTAGAAAGCCTTGCCTTCTTCCCCCGTTTGAATGGTTTTCATGAATAGGGGAGTGCCTTTGTTGATGATCAGCCATCCACTGTCGTTCACCGTCTGTTGATCCCAGGGATCAATCAAAAGTCGGAGCCAGTCACCGGGGACGGTGAAGAGTGCGAGCGGTATGCCGAAGTGAACGTTCAAGGTGAGGTCGGGGTAGTAAGTCGGGTTTAGAACTCCCCCAACCACTTTGGCGGGATAAACCACAAACGGACTGTTCATCTTCTGCACTCCAGAGTTCATGACGGTGATTGCGTGAGCCGCAACGGCTACCGTCATCAAACACCGCCCATCCGTGTCTGCCTACTGTCAGATCTGACAGGTGAACCCTGAAAAAACCAACCGTTCGTCGTTATCTACGCAGAGCAGGCGGTGAACGCGTCGCGCTTTGTCGTACGTCAAGTCGTTGAACCTGCCATGATCGACCTTCGCGGTATCGCTACTCTCCGAGGGCAATCAGATGGACGATGTACAGCAACTGGGCGAGATGCTTCGCCACTATGCCGACAGCGAAGCGCACAAAAAGCAGGTGTTCGAGACACAGTCGGCGACCTGGGCTGAGCGGATTACCGAATTGTTCGGGCAGATCCAGCAATGGCTGGCACCGGTGCAGTCGCCGGGTTTGCTGGAGGTGAGTCGGGAACCGTATGTGGCGTTCGGGCCGAGCACCCCGGTGGAAACCTCAACCTTCAAGACTGAAAAGCTGAGTATCGTGATTGCCGGCAAGCCGGTGGAGTTCGTGCCGGATGTGATGGGCAGTGGCGGGCAGATTTCGCTGGCGGTGATGGGGCTGACGGCGGCGCGTTACGGGAGTGTTTCGCTGGTGGGGTTGCCCAATGGTGATTGGCAGTGGCGCAAGACCAATGGGTTGAAGGATCCGGATACGTTTGCTTTCGATGCGAATTTCCTCGCGCAACAGTTACAGAGCCTCATCCCTCGCGACCGCACCTAAGATCAAAAGCAACCCACTAGCTGATCGTTCCCACGCTCTGCGTGGGAATGCAGCCCGGGACGCTCCGCGTCCCTTCCTGAGCTGGAACGCGGAGCGTCCCTTGAGGCATTCCCACGCGGAGCGTGGGAACGATCAATATCAACGGCAGTAACTCACATTTCGAGGTTGATCCAGCCAGGTTTGGCTATCTCCGGCGCCACGGCTTTCACGGCTTTACCGGTGGCCAACTCCACCCGCCGAGCCACCTCCGGATCATCCGCAAACGGCGTCAGACTCGCCTCATCCAGGCTCTCGGCTGTCTCATGCCGCAAGCAGTACTCAACCGCCAGCCACAGAAACACCACGCCCAACACATTCAAGAAAATATCGAACATGACCGGCTCCCTTGATCAGGCGATCTGCGCTTCACGGTGGGCAATCGCAACATCCGCCACCCGCACCGTGCGCCACACGTTATAGGCCATCAGCAACATGCCGCTGAGGAAAAACACCCCGCCGACAAAACGTACGACAAACCCCGGATGGCTGGCCTGCAGCGCTTCGACGAACGAGTAGGTCAGCGTGCCGTCCTCGTTGATCGCCCGCCACATCAGGCCTTGGGTGATGCCATTGACCCACATCGACGCGATGTACAACACGGTGCCGATGGTCGCCAGCCAGAAGTGCAGGTTGATCAGCGGTGTGCTGTGCATGCGCTCGCGGCCGAAGACTTTGGGCACCATGTGATAGGTCGCGCCGAAGGTGATCATCGCCACCCAGCCGAGGGCCCCGGCGTGAACGTGGCCGATGGTCCAGTCGGTGTAGTGGGAGAGGGCGTTGACGGTCTTGATCGCCATCATCGGGCCTTCGAAGGTCGACATGCCATAGAACGCCAGCGACAGCACGAGGAAGCGCAGGATCGGGTCGGTGCGCAATTTATGCCAGGCGCCCGACAGTGTCATCATGCCGTTGATCATTCCGCCCCAGCTCGGGGCCAGCAGGATCAGCGACATCGCCATGCCCAGCGACTGCGCCCAGTCCGGCAGCGCGGTGTAATGCAAGTGGTGCGGGCCGGCCCAGATGTACAGGGTGATCAGTGCCCAGAAATGCACGATCGACAACCGGTACGAATACACCGGCCGATTCACTTGCTTGGGCACGAAGTAATACATCATCCCGAGGAACCCGGTAGTCAGGAAAAACCCCACCGCGTTGTGCCCGTACCACCACTGCACCATCGCATCGGTGGCCCCGGCATACACCGGATAGGACTTGAACCAGTCCACCGGGATCGACAGGTGATTGACCACGTGCAGCATGGCGATCACCAGAATGAACGCGCCGAAGAACCAGTTGCCGACGTAAATGTGCCTGGTCTTGCGCTGCACCACGGTGGTGAAGAACATCACGGCGTACGCGACCCATACCACGGCCATCCACACTGCGCCGGAGAATTCGATCTCGGCGTATTCCTTGGTCGTGGTGTAGCCCATCGGCAGGGTGACCAGCATGATCACGATCACCGATTGCCAGCCCCAGAAAGTGAACGCGGCGAGTTTGTCCGAGTACAGCCGAACCTGGCAGGTGCGCTGCACCGCGTAGTAGCTGGCGGCGAATTGCGCGCTGCCGGCGAAACCGAAAATCACCAGGCTGGTGTGCAACGGTCGCAAGCGGCCGAAGGTGGTCCACGGCAGGTCCAGATTCATGTCCGGCCATACCAGTTGCGAGGCGATCCATACCCCCATCGCCATGCCCACGACACCCCAGAAAACAGTCGCGATGACGAATTGGCGGACGACCTTGTAGTTATAAGCCTGTCCGATTGTTGCTGTGCTCATGGTCAGTTCATCCACGGTTGCAAAGTCTTGCCAGGCCACCCGGTCTGGCACGAGCTGCACTGTAGAAACCCCACCGGAAACAAAACAGGCTCAGGAATTGTTGATTTATGCGGATCAGATCCAGGCGCTGTGTGCGGCCATCTGCCGCGCCCTGATACGGTTTTTATGCGTTCAGGTGAATCTGTAACGGGCTGCGCTGCAACGTCATAGTGCTTTTACAAAAACTGTGGGAGCGAGCTTGCTCGCGATTGCGGTGTGTCAGCCAACATTGCCGTTGCCTGACACACCGCAATCGCGAGCAAGCTCGCTCCCACAGGAAATTCCTGACGAGGTAGTAGGCCGATGTACCAATACGATGATTACGACCGGGCGCTGGTGTTCGAGCGCGTTGCGCAGTTTCGCGATCAGGTCGAGCGCTTCATGGCCGGGGAGTTGAGCGAAGAAGAGTTCCTGCCGCTGCGCCTGCAGAATGGCCTGTACATGCAAAAGCACGCCTACATGCTGCGGGTGGCGATTCCCTACGGCACGCTGAGCGCCGAACAGATGCGCACACTGGCGAGCATTGCCCGGGATTACGACCGTGGTTACGGCCACTTCACCACCCGGCAGAACATGCAGTTCAACTGGATCGAGCTGCACGAAGTGCCGGACATCCTCGAACGTCTGGCGCAGGTCAACATGCATGCGATCCAGACCTCCGGCAATTGCGTACGCAACATCACCACCGAAGCCTTCGCCGGGGTCGCGGCGGACGAGTTGATCGACCCACGCCCGCTGGCGGAAATTCTGCGGCAATGGTCGACGATCAACCCGGAATTCCTGTTTCTGCCGCGCAAGTTCAAGATTGCCATCTGCTCGGCGAAGCAGGATCGCGCGGCGATCATGATGCACGACATTGGCCTCTACCTTTATCCCGGTCGCGACGGCCAGATGCTGCTGCGAGTGATCGTCGGCGGTGGTCTGGGGCGCACGCCGATTCTCGGTCTGCAGATCCGCGATGGCTTGCCGTGGCAGCATTTGCTGTCTTACGTCGAGGCGGTGCTGCGGGTCTACAACCGCCACGGCCGACGCGACAACAAGTACAAGGCGCGGATCAAGATTCTGGTCAAGGCGCTGGGCATCGAGGCGTTCGCCAAGGAAGTCGAAGAGGAATGGCAACACCTCAAGGACGGCCCGGCGCAACTGACCGAGGATGAATACCAGCGGGTCGCCAGTGCTTTTGTGCCGCCGAGCTATCGCACGCTGGCGGGCACCGATCTGGATTTCGGCACGCACCTGGCCGACAACCCGGCGTTCGCCCGTTGGGTCGCACGCAACGTTCAGCCGCACAAAGTGCCGGGCTACACCAGCGTGGTGCTGTCGACCAAACCGGGTCTGGCCTCGCCGCCGGGGGATGTCACCGATGCGCAGATGCAGGCCGTGGCTGACTGGTCCGAGCACTTCGGTTTCGGCGAAATCCGCATCGCCCACGAGCAGAACATCGTCCTGCCGGACGTGCCCAAGTCCGAGCTGTTCGCGCTGTGGCAACTGGCGAAAGAGCAGGGACTGGGCGCCGCCAACGTCGGTCTGCTGACCGACATCATTGCCTGCCCCGGCGGTGATTTCTGTGCGCTGGCCAACGCCAAGTCGATCCCGATTGCCCAGGCGATTCAGGCGCGTTTCGACAACCTCGACTACCTGCACGATCTGGGCGACATCAGCCTGAACATCTCCGGCTGCATGAACGCCTGCGGCCATCACCACATCGGCAACATCGGGATTCTCGGCGTCGATAAAAACGGCAGCGAGTGGTACCAGATCACCCTCGGCGGGGCCCAGGGCAAGAACAGCGCACTGGGCAAAGTCATCGGCCCGTCGTTCAGCGCCGCCGAAGTGCCGCAGGTGATCGAACGGATCATCGGCACTTTCGTGCGCTATCGCGAGGCCGAAGAACTGTTCGTCGATACCGTGGCACGCATCGGTCTGGAGCCGTTCAAGGAGCGGGTTTACCCGAAAGCGCTGGAGGCTTCGGTATGAACAATCTGCTGAGGATGGAGGCGAGCGGGGCGCGGATCGTGCTCGACGATCCGTGGACGTTGATTCGCTCGCCTGAAACGGCTGACAGCACTGAAATGCTGATTCTGCCCCTGGCCCACTGGCTCGAATCGCCCTCGACCCACGCGGTCTGGCTGGGCCCTGACGACGGCGTCGAAAGCCTGTTGCCATGGCTGACCTCACTGCCACTGATCGCCCTCGACTTCCCGAGCTTTCGCGACGGCCGCGCCTACAGCCAGGCCTATCTGCTGCGCAGCCGTTTCGGCTGGAAAGGCGAGTTGCGGGCGATTGGCGATGTACTGCGCGACCAGCTCAGCCACATGCGCCAGTGCGGTTTCGACAGCTTCGCCGTGCGCGAGGACAAATCCGCCGAGGATGCGCTCAAGGGCCTGGCCGGGATGAGCGTGTTGTACGGGCGCTCGGTGATTGAGCCGCGACCGCTGTTCCGGCGCAGGTGATGCAGGGGAAACCCTTAGAACCCTGATGAATCGGGGATTTTTCCTTGGGTCGATGGTGGCCTTTTGGTAGAGTCCCCGTCGCCAGCGGGTTTTCGGCTGGACGACGGAACGAAGAAGGGAGTCTGATCAGTGAGTCCGGGCAAAAAAATTCTGGGCATCACCGCGTTGCTGTTGATGGTGACGCTGTGGGCCGGTTACATCTATGTGTTCAATGAAAACCGTGGCGGTCAGCTCGGCGGCGTCGGCGAAAGCACCGCCTGGTGCGGCACGCCGCCGAACACCGAAGCGGCGCTGCTGGGCAAGGATCAGCTGACCCTGCGCATCACCAACAACCTGCGCGGCGAGTTCATGCTCAGCGGCGCGGTGGTGGTCTCCGAGCGCACCTTCAACCGCTATGACCTGGGCCGCAACGAGCTGCGTCTGCGCCTGGAACCGTTGCAGTGGTCGTTTGGTGTCACGCCGATCTTCCTCGAACAGGTGAAAGTCCTGCCCCTGAGCCGCAACCTCGCCTCGACCGACAAGAGCGCCTTCGCCGAACTCGAATCGCGCCCGATCAGCGTTCAGGGCCGGGTTACCGAATTTCCTTTCGACACCTATCGCTACGGCTACAAACCGGTGCTGTATTACCTCAAGGGCAGCGAGCGCATCGACCTGCGTTTCAAGAACATCACCACGCTGATGGAGATGTCCAACACCTTCACGCCGATCCAGAAGTACAACCGCGCCGACTACATCAACGAGAAAAACTCGATGATCCGCGACGAGGACTACAAAGCCTACGGCCCCCACGAATGCGCGTTCAGCGTCGAGCGCAAAGGCTCGTTCAAGGTTGTGGTGCTGTTGATGCTGCTGGTGCTGTGCCTGCCGTTGCTGCTGGTGTTCTACCGTGATGAGCCGGGGATCGACTTCCTCGCCACGCTCGTGGGGATCGGCGTGGTGCGCACGGTGCTGGTGGGGCCGGTGCAGGATTTCCAGCTGTACAACATTGATTTTCTGTTCGGTGCGGCGATTTTGCTGGTGGGGACGGTGTCGCTGATCAAGGCGATGCGGGCGAACAGCCGGCGGGAGATGGCGTTGCGCAGCGGAGAGACTTCGAGCTGGTGACGCAATCAGGCGGGAGCAGCAGAGTGCTGCTCCCGCCTGTTTTCATTTCAACGCCGGATCCCCCATATTCAGCTTCTTCCACCCCTGCAACACCACCTGCGCCTTCGGCTCCTGCCCGCTGTCGAGATACCACTGAATCAGCGACAACCGCGCATTACGGTTCGCCGGTTGCCGCTTGAGCTGTGCCTCCAGCAGCGCGCATGCCTCATCCACCTTGCCACTTTCGTGCAGCGCCACCGCCAGCACATAACCGTACTGCGCGTTCTGCGGTTCCAATTGCGCGGCCTTGCGCAGGGGCGACATGGCTTCGGCCGGTTTGCCGGCGCGGATCAGCGACAGCCCCCGGGTGTGCTGCAACAGGGCGGCATCCGGATGCTCCTTGAGGTTTTCATCCAGCAGTTGCCGGGCCTCGGGAACACGACCATTGGCCTCCAGCCATTGCACCAGCGTGACCAATGCCGGGTAGAAATCCGGGTCGCGCTTCAGGGCTGTGCGCAACAGGCCTTCAACCTCCGAACTGCGACCGCTGGCCTGATAGAGCATTGCCAGATTCAGGTTGGCCTCGGCGCGTTCGGCCAGGCTTTTCTGCACCGCTTCGTACTCGGCAATCGCCGCTTCCCAATTGGCCTGCGCCGAGCCCAAACCATTGCGGGCCAGACTCAGCAAATCCCTCGCCGCCGCGATTCTTACCGCTTTCACCGGATCGCCCAGCAACGGCGCCAACAGCGATAAACGTTCCGGTGGCGGCAGAAACGCGCTGATCGCCCGCACGGCGTTTTCACGAACCTGGGGCGCCAGGTTTTTCAGGTCTGTCGTCGCCAGTTTCAGGGCTTGTTCGCTCGGATAAAGCGGCAATTCCGCCAGCAACGTCGCCCGCTGGATCGCCGGCAAATCGCTGCGCTGCAATTGCTCATACAACGCCTGCGCCGCACCCGGCTGGCCGTTGCGAATCAGCCACAGGCTCTCGTCGTAACGAGGCGCTTGAGGCGTGGTCGAGGCATTCCACAATTTGAATTGCGCAGTGACCTTGTCGCCGGCCTTGCCCTGATGGCAGGTCAGGCAGGCATCAGGCGTACCGAGTTTTTGCGCGCGTTCGGGGTTGGGGATGCTGAAGCTGTGGTCATGCCGGAAGTCGTTACCCATGTAGAACTTGCCGGGCATGTGGCAATCCACGCATTGCGAGCCGGGTTGGCCCAGGGTGTGGCGGGTGTGTTCGAGGCTGTCGTAGTTCTTCGCTTGCAAGCCCTTGCCGTCTACGCCTTCGACGGAGGTCTTGCCGGCGGTGTTGTGGCATTGCAGGCACACTGCGTTGCCCGGTGCCTTGAGCTCGGTGCTGTGGGGGTTGTGACAGTTGCTGCAACGCACACCCTTGTCGAACATTTTGCTTTGGGCGAAGGAGCCGTGTTCGAACACTTCGTCCTTGATCTTGCCGTCCAGCGCATACAGTTCGCGGGTGAGAATGCTGGGCAGGTAATCGTCCATCAAGCGTTTGCCGACGGTGTAGCCATCGCCCAACGGTGCGCGGCGGGCGTGGCAGCGGGCGCAGGTTTCGATTTCGACGGTGGCGTTCTTGTCCTTGAGATCGACGGCGAATCCAGCGTGGATCAGGTCGGTTTTCTTCGCCGTCCATTCCAGGTGATTCGACGCCGGGCCGTGGCAGGCCTGGCAGCCGACGCCGAGGCTGTTCCAGTGGCTGGCGAAAGTGTTGCTGGCCGCATCGAAGTTGCGCTTGAAACCTGTGGTGTGGCACTCGACGCACATGAAATTGGCGTTCTGGCTCGGCTTGCTCCAGTGCAGTGGATTCTTGAAGTTCACGCCTTGGCCGGGGTAGAGGTGAAACCAGCGGTTTTTCTCGGTATCCCAGGCGACGCCCAGCGCCTGCAATCGGCCTTCGCCGACTTCGATCAGGTATTGCTGGAGTGGGGTGATGCCGAAGGTATAAGCAACTTTGAAGTCGGCGTTCTTGCCGTCGATACCCGGCGTGTTGACCCAGAAATCATCACCCTTGCGCGAGAAACGGGTGGTCTCGTTTTCGCCCTTGAAGGTGACGTTGTTGAAGTCGCCGAGCATGGTTTCAGCGTTTGCCGGTTGCATCGCCAGTTGATGGTGCGAGCCTTGCCAATCCTTGACCTGCTCGCTGTGACAACCCTGGCATTGCTGCTCGTCAACCATGCTCGCAGGCGCCGCCGCCACGGTGGGGGCAGGTTTGGCCGGCGCCACAAGCGGGGCGCTCACGGGAACCGGTTTGACCGGCACCGGCGCCGGGCTGAACAGAAACCAGCCGATCCCCGCCACGGCGGCCAGCAGCACGCCGATGGAGACAGGAAACAGGTAACGTGAAATCGAGGTCGGTGAAGCATCAGGCTGAAGCGGTGCAGCTTTATTCTTATGCTTGGGCATTGCGACTTCCGTAGTCCAGGTGCATTTGCCGTCGGGCGCGCGTTCAAGCTTGATGCAGCTTTGCCGCCTCATCCCTATCTGTCAAATGAGCGGGGGCGATGTGGTGTGAATATTGTGTTTTTGGATCGCAATCGGCGCGGTATTAGCTATACCTGTAACTCCCCAATGCAATAAATCCGGCCTTCCGACAGGAGTTACAGCATGAAGCTAGCCGTAATGATGAGCACCCTGTGCATTGCCACGCTGGGCGTGGTGGGCTGCTCCAGCAAAACCGTCGCACCCGACGAGTACTCAGGCTTCCTCAAGGACTACAGCCAGTTGAGGGAGGCCAAATCCCCGTCGGGGGCTGAGGTGATGCGCTGGATTGACCCGAAAATCGATATCAGCAAATTCACCAGCGTCTACGTCGAACCGACCCAGCTCTATCCCAAACCGCAACCCACCGTGAAGATTCCGCAGCAGACCCTCAATGGCATCACCAGCTACTACGATCAGGCGCTCAAGCGTGAACTGGGCAAATCCCTGCCGCTGGCCTCAGGCCCAGGGCCAGGTGTGATCGTGGTACGCGCGGCGATCACCGCCGTCAGCAGCAAGACCGAAGGCCTGCATGCCTATGAAGTGATTCCGATTGCCCTGGTAGCCGCAGCGGTCAGCACCGCCAGCGGCATTCGTGATCAGGAAACCACGCTGGCGACCGAGGCGGTGTTCCTCGATGGCGGCACCAACAAGGTGGCCGCGCAGGTGGTGCGCAAGGGCACCGGCAAACCGCTGGAAAACGATTCGCAGGTGATGAAGGCCGATGACGTGAAAAGCGTGATCGACGGCTGGGCGGCGGATCTGCATCAGTCCTACCTCAAGCTCAAGGCCAAGTAAGACGGGCACGCCGGGTCGCCCCTGAGGGCGATCCGGCAGGCTGTCATCAGAACTCGGCTCGGGCGCGGCGGTTGTAATGGCTGAGCAGACCGTCGTAGCTGCGGGTCACGGCATAGAAGTCATCGCTCAGGCGCTGCGGCTCTGCATGGTTCTGCCAGTCTTTTTGCAGGGTGTTCAACGCTTCGAGATATTCAGTTCCGGGTACACCGATGTGCAGCCACAAATCCTGCGCGGCATCGGTCTTTGACTGGAAAACGGTGTAGGGCGATCTCAGAAAGGGCTCCCGACGATCCCATGCCTGTTGCAGTTTCGCGGTGGTGTCGGCGAGCAATTGCGGGGTGAGTGTGCGGTTTCTCATGGCCTGGTCGAGCACGTCGACGGTTTCCCGCGCCTGGATCATGTAGGCCAGCAGATACCAATGGATGTCCTTGCCCAGTCGTGTTTCCAGCCGCTTCAGCTGTTCGGGGCGTTGTGCCGCGTCCAGCGGCAGCAGCGCCTGTCGAAGGGCCGTCGAGGCGCGGTTGTAGTCTTCCGATGCCCGTCTGATGGCTTCGCTTTCTTCCTTTGACGGTTGCTGCGACGCCGAAAAGAAGCTCGCTTCTCTGTCGTACCGAGAGGGCGGTATCACGGTCGTGGCATATTCCAGCGTCCGGACATACTCATCGGCTTTTTGTGCCAGAACGGGTTGATGGTTCAGCAGCTCGAGTTTTCGGGTAATGCCTCGAAAGCAGGCATCCCGCTGTATGTCCCGCACACTGAACGCGTCGCTGTCGTCGAAAGCCTTGAGACTGGCGAACCATTGCGGGGTTCGTGGCTGAGGTGACTGCGGGTTCATGTAGCGGTCGTAGGCCACCCGCCATTGCACATCGACCCGGTTGATGCAGTTGATGACCGGGCTCAGGGCATTGGCTTGTGCCGTGATCGGCGCGTCAAGCTCATCCAGCCAAAGGTCGATCTGGAGCAACGGTCGGGTCGCGCCCGTCAGACCCATCACGACGAGTGCGATCACCACACCGAACGGAAACAGCATTTTCGCGTTCATGGTCGTGCCGCCTTGCCATACCACTGTTCAACGGTGGCCGGTGCGCTGCATTCGGTCGTGGTGATCGGCAGGCGACTGCACAAGCGTTCGGTCCACGGTTGCAACCCTTGGTTGCGATTGACCGTGCCCTGGCTGGCGATCTGGTTGAACACGCCAAGGACAATCGCCAGAGCCACAATGCCAAGTATCGACATGCAGACTTTCACAGGCGTGCGGGTGTCCTCCCAGGAGGTGTGTGGTTTGACCTGGCGTCGGCGTATCAGGCCGAAAATCGCCAAAGTGCCAGCGTACACGGCGCCGGCAATCGGACCGAGAAACCAACTGAGCCCGGCGACCATCAGCGCACAGGGGACAAGATCGCGCAGCACCCCGAACGGTGGCGAATCCTTGAGGAACGCCGGGCACAGGCGCGCGCTGAGCCAGTCGTCCAGCCACCACGCGCGATGGGCAAAGTCGTGCACCAGCCAATTCAGTCCGGCCACGACCACCCCGAACGCCACCGTTGTGAGCATGACAATGTTGATCAATCCGCTGAAGCGCACGCCCAGGGGAATGTAATGGGTGAACGAGCCGATCAGGCAGGCCAGCACCACGCCCACATACGTCGGCCAGTCATTGAAGCTCAGTTCCCAGCTTTGCCAGAAAAACGCGGTGCCGCCGGGCATCTGCGCGCAGACATTTGGGTGATTGGCGTACAGCTCGGAGCTCAACTTGCGGCACTGCGCCCAGTCGTCCTCGCGCAGGCGCCGGGCCAGTGCGCGGCGGGCGCTGAACGAGCCGGTGCCCAGCAGCAGGCGGGCGGCGCGGTGTTCGGGGGTGGCGGGCGGTTCCATGGCCAGCTGTTGCTGGCTCGCCAGGTAAAGCGGCGCATTTTTTCGCGCCAGCAGGCGTTGCCATTCACCGTCGGGGCAGGGATTGCCCGTGCTGCCGTGCCAGCCTTGATGGGTGCGCACCCGTTCGAAAACTTCGGGATACCAGACCGGCGCATCCAGCAGCAAATGGCTCAGGGTATGGTCGAACCATTTCTGATGTTGTTCGATTGTCAGCCATTTGAAATGTGCACACCGGGCGTAGGCCTGGAGAAATCCGTCAACGTCTTCCTGTTCGAGGGCTTCACGCATCGGTTGCGTGATACGCGTGCGCTGCCGGGCCAGCAACAGCTCGATCGATTCCTCATCCAGCTCCAGGCGCTGCCAGGCGCTGAACCAGAAAAAGGTCGGCACCGCCCAGTCCACCAGCGTGTCGGAGGATTCGGGGTGCTCGATGCAGTGATGCAGCAGCGTGTCCTCGAAGATGTGCGCACAGCCTTGTTCGAGGGCGACGGTATGGCGACGTTTCAGCTCTTCAACACTGAGCCCGTCCAGCGAGCGGGTCGCCAGTTGCAGCGCATCGACCTCGACCACGGTGAGGCCGCTCAGGTCCCAGGATTGTTCGATGTCCTGCTCTTCATCCTGCTCGTGATACTGCTGCCATTCCTTGTAGGCGAGCGCCTGCTCATAGGCATCGCGCAGGCGCTGGAAACCCTCGGGGTCGTCGTCGGGGCGGGTCTGTTTGAGCAGGACGGCATATTGGCGTTTGATCGTGCGCACATCGGCGTCGGCCGACAGGCCAAGGACGGTCCAGCAACTCATTGCGATGACAACTCCATAAAAACTGCGACGCGATCCAGTGGTGGCATTGTGATGTTGCGCACCCTACCTGTTTCGCGTCGAAAAGTCCTCGAGTCTCGCTCAGTCGCCGACGAACCAGCGGAAATACGGATTACCGCCATCCCCGCGCATCACCTCGCGAATGTCCCGTCCCCAGGCATCGCGGTCGCCGTCGTAGGCATGCAGGCTGGCGCGGTAGAACTGCATCAGGCGCTGGCGGTGGGCTTGCATGCGCTCGTCGAACCCGGCATCGGCGTTGACCAGCGGCGGTGCGACGTACAGATCCAGCAGCGCCGGCAGCACGCGGGTGATTTCCTTGGTGCGAACCCACGGCGCGTACTCGATGCGCGGCTGGTCATCGGTCACTGCCGGTGCGTCGGCGGCAAAGCGCTCCAGCCCGGCGCGGTCTGTGACCCAGGTCGACAGCAGCGCTGCCGCCGAGCCGATGCCGACGTCCTGCAAGGCGCCGCGTACGCTGTCCTGTTGCAGGCGTTGGGTGATTTTCCCTGCGTCCAGTTCGATGGGCGCCAGTGAACCCACCAGCAGCATCTCGTGGAACTCGCTGGTCCACAGCGTCGCGTAGGGGAACACGTCGAGGAAGCTGCGCACCAGCGAGCGCGAGTCGTCGATGTTCTGGGTCGGCAGCGGCAGCCATTGCGCGACCAGGCCTTGTTTTTCCAGGCGGCTGGCGGCCAGTTGGTAGAAGTCGCGGGAATACAGATTCACCACGCCGGCGGCGGAGGGCGGTGGTGGTTCGAGGGTGATCAGGTCGTAAGTCTGCGGGCTGCGCAGCAGTTCCTGACGGCCGTCGCGCAGGCGCACGTCGACGCCGGGGTCACTGGCGGCGTTGAAGTTGCCCTTGAACAGTGGCGCCGCCTTGACCACCGCCGGCAGCAACTCGGCGACCACGCGGTGTTCCAGCCCCGGATAGCGCAGCAGCGCGCCGGCGGTGATGCCGGTGCCGAAACCGATGACCAGCGCCGAGTGCGGTTCGCCGTTGTGGATCAACAGCGGCAGCAGCGCCTGAATCCTCATGTAGCGCAGCGACGGCATGGCATCGCCGGTGTTCGACACGCCTTGAATGTACAAACGCTGGAAGGCATTGCGGCCTGTTCCCTGACTGACCACCGCCACGGTGCCGCCGCGTCCTTCCTCGTAAAACGCCAGCGTACCGTTGCGCGCACCGGGCAGCAGGCTGGCGAGTTTGTTCACGGGCGTCAGCACCGCCAGCGCAACCGACAACAGCCCGAGTGCCACTACCGCCTGACGCCGGCCTTTCTTCACGCCATGACCCTTGCGCACGGCGAACCAGCCGATGCCGGCGGCGATGATCGCCAGCAGGCCCAGCGTGCGCACCAGCCCCAGCAGCGGGATCAGCACGAAACCGCAAAGCATCACCCCGACAATCCCGCCCAGCGTGTTGAACGCCACCACCGCGCCAACGTCGCGACCGATACGCTCCTGCCCGACGCTCAAGCGCAGTGCCAACGGAAATGCCGCGCCCAGCAACAGAGTCGGGACAAATACGATGGCCAGCGCCGCCACGGCGAAACGCGCGCTCATGCCGGCCAGTTCACCGGCGCCCTGGGTCAGCAGCCAGATCTCCGCCTGGCTCTGGGCGATCACTAGCCAGCGGCCGAGCACGGCGATTTCCAGCAGGGCGATCAGTCCCGCGCCCGCGATCAGCAGGCCGAACACGCCCCACGGATCGCGGATCCGTTCGACCCGTCGGGCGAGCAGGGCGCTGCCCAGAAAGAGCCCGGCCAGATACGTTGCCAGCACCACGGCGAAGGCGTAGGTGCGGGTACTCATGAATTGCACGATCGACTGCGACCACACCACTTCGTAGCCGAGGGCCACGCCGCCGGCGATGGAATACAGCCACAGGGCGGTGCGATCCGGGGCCTTTTCGATGTGATGTTTGACCGGCGCTTCGACCGGCATCGGACGCAGGCGCTGCCAGCCCAAGGCTCCAGCGGCGGCCAGCAGGTTGAGCATCGCGGCCGCCAGCGCGCTGCCACGCACGCCGAGGGTGGCGATCAGCAGGAACGCCGCGAGCAACGTGCCGGCAATCGCGCCCAGGGTGTTTGCCGCATACAACTGACCACCGGCCTTGCCCGGACTGGCCGCCAGCGAACGCACCAGCACCGGCAACGTGCCGCCCATCAGCACGGCCGGCGCGCCCACCAGAAGGAACGGCAACAGCCAGGCCAGCAGACCGACATGGTTCTGTAACCAGGCAAACGGGCTGGCCGCCACGCTCATGGCAAAGGTCGCGCCGACGCCCAGCACCGCCACCAGCACTTCCAGCCCGGCATACAGCAACACCGGTTGTTTCAGCCGATCCGCCCAGCGCCCGAACAGCCAGCCACCCAGTGCGAGCCCGGCAAAGAAGGCGCTGATCCCGGTGGTGATCGCATAGACCTCGACCCCGACCACCAGCGACAGCTGCTTGATCCACAGCACCTGGTAAACCAGCGCCGCAGCGCCGGAGATGCACAAGAGCAGGGCGGGGATCAGCAACGCCGCGGTGGCGGTTTGCGGGACGGGGTGGGCCGGGGATTTGCTGGCGACACGTGAGGACATGCAGATGGCCTTGTTCCGGTTCAAGAATGGCTGCGACTGTGCGGGCCTCATCGCGGGCAAGCCCGCTCCCACAGGGATCTCTAGTGAACACAAATGTTGTGTACGACTGAAAACCCTGTGGGAGCTGGCTTGCCAGCGATAGGACCACCTCGGTCACAAGCCGAAAACAGTGCCGCTCGCCAACGACGGCGAGCGGCGGTCACGCAGGCTTACTTGGCCGCTTTCATTTTCTCCTCGATTTTCTTGTCCACTTCCTCGCGGATCTGGTCGATGCTGAAGCTCGCCGGACGTTGGCTTGGCGGGTAATCGACGAAGGTCTGCAGGAACTTGGCGGATCGGCTTATCCCTTGGAATATCAGGTAGTCGTTTTTCGCCAGCCAGTCGAAGTATTGGTCGGAGACCGTGTCGGCGCGTTCATACGGGTCCATGCGCAGATTGAAAATCTTCGGTACGCGCAGGCACGTGAACGGTTCGCTCCAGACCTTGAAGCCGCCCGGTGCACGCTGCTCGCAGAAGACGAACTTCCAGTCTTTGTAACGCATGCTCACCAGTTCACCGTCATCGTTGAAGTAGTAGAACTCGTCACGCGCGCTCTTGTCGGTCTTGCCGGTCAGGTAGTCCAACTGGTTGAAACCGTCCAGATGCACCTTGAAGTTCTTGCCGCCGACGTCCGCGCCTTTAAGCAAGCGATCCTTGATGTCGAGATCGCCCACGGCCGCGAGCAAGGTCGGGAACCAGTCCAGACCGGAGAACATCTGCGTCGACACTTCACCGGGCTTGATATGCCCTGGCCAACGAACCATGGCCGGCACCCGATAAGCACCTTCCCAGTTCGAGTTCTTCTCGTTACGGAACGGCGTGGTGGCCGCGTCCGGCCATGACCACTGGTTCGGGCCGTTGTCGGTGGTGTAGACCACGATCGTGTTGTCGGTGATTTTCAGGTCATCGAGGGTCTTGAGCAGCTTACCCACGTCGCCGTCGTGTTCGAGCATGCCGTCTGCATACTCGTTGCCGACCATCCCGCTCTGGCCCTGCATGGACTCACGCACATGCGTGAAGGCGTGCATGCGGGTGGTGTTCATCCAGACGAAGAACGGTTTGTCAGCCTTGGCTTGTTTCTCGATGAACGCCTGCGCGGCGGCAGTGGTTTCATCGTCGATGGTTTCCATGCGCTTTTTGTTCAAGGCGCCGGTGTCTTCGATCTTGCCGTCGGCAAAACTGTGGATCACGCCACGGGGCGAGGAAGCCTTGACGAACTCGGCATCATCCTTGGGCCAGTAAGGGCGTTCCGGCTCTTCTTCGGCATTGAGGTGATAAAGATTGCCGAAGAATTCATCGAAGCCATGGTTGGTGGGAAGGTACTCGTCCCTGTCGCCGAGGTGATTCTTGCCGAACTGACCGGTGGCATAACCGTGGGCCTTCAGCGCCTGGGCGATGGTGACGTCACGGGCCTGCAAGCCGACCGGTACGCCCGGCATCCCGACCTTGGACAGGCCGGTGCGCAGCGCTGTCTGGCCGGTGATGAAGGTGGATCGCCCAGCAGTGCAACTGTTCTCCGCATAGTAGTCGGTGAACATCATGCCTTCCTTGGCGATCCGGTCGATGTTCGGCGTCTTGTAGCCGACCACGCCCATCGAGTAGGCACTGATGTTGGTCTGGCCGATATCGTCGCCGAAGATCACCAGAATGTTGGGTTTTTCGGCCGCTGAGGCGGTTGCCGACAGGGCCATGACTGAAGTCGCCACCAGGGCTAGCCTGGGTATCCACTTGCGTATGCGAGTCATCTGACTTGCTCCTTTAGCGCGGGGGTGGGGTGCACGACAAACGTTTTTTGCTGCTACTTCACTTGCTCGGGTACGGGCGGATCGAACGGGTAGATCCGGCGCCAGTCGCTCGCCATGTCAACCACGGTCCAGCCTCGGGAATTCGCTTCGTCGAGGGCCTTGTCCAGGCGCCCGATATCGGATTGGCGGTCATAGGCCCATTCGCGTTTGGCGTCGGTGTGATGCACCAGGCCCATGAAGCGTTTGCCGGGACCGGCGGCGGTCCACTGGAGCATCTGCAGGTCGCCGTCGGAGTTGCCGAAGGCGAGGATCGGCCGGCGACCGATCACCGAATCGATGCTCACCGGTTTGCCCGGGCCGTCGTCGTTGTGCGCCAGTTTGGCGGTGCGCACGATCGAGGCCTTGCCGTCCTTGTATTCGAACGCGGTCACGAAGGTGGTGCCGATCACCTGTTCTGGCGGGATGCCGTAGACCTTCTCGGCGAAGGCGCGCATGAAGCCGGTGTCGCCACCGGAAACGATGTAGGTCTTGAAGTCCTGGCTGCGCAGGTAGTCGAGCATTTCCAGCATCGGCTGGAAGATCATTTCGGTGTACGGCTTGCCGGTTTTCGGATGGCGGGCCTGGGCCAGCCAGGTTTTCGCGTAATCATCGAAGGCTTCCGTGGTCATGCCGGTGTGGGTCGCGGCGACGATTTTCAGCAGGCCGTCCATGCCGGCTTCGCCCAGTGCCTTGTGATCGTTTTCCAGAACAGCCTTGAACGGCTGCGTGGTCTTCCATTCCGGGTGCTGCGCGGCGGTGCGCTTGACCTCGTCGAAAGCGAACAGCAACTCGAAATACGCCGGTTGCTCGCTCCACAACGTGCCGTCGTTGTCGAACACGGCGATACGTTCGGCGGGTTTGACGAAGTCCTTGCCGGCCTGATCAGTGATTGCCTCGACAAACTCGATGATGTGTTTTTTCGCCGGGCTGTCGTTCCACGACGGCAGCGGTTCACTGGCCTGTGCCAGTAGCGGCAAGGCGAGGCCGAACAACAGGGCCAGACCGAATCGTTGGCGGTGCAGCATCGGGTTCGTCATGGGAAATCCTTCTCGTGAGCGGGGTTGAGCGGGCGCAGGGCCGGGACCGGGCGGGCCTGCTGCTGTTCGGCCTGACTGTGAAGCGTAGACAACGATTGACGCAGCTGACCCAGTGCCTGCCCAGCGGCCGGGTCGCGCCCGTAAAGGCTGCGCAACAGCCCTTGCAGGCGCGGCCCGGCGTGGGTCAGTTTCAGGCCCAGACCACAGCGCCGCAGCCACAGGTACAGAGCCGTCAACTGCGGCGGTTGTCCGGCCAGTTGCCCGGCGACCTGTTGCCACGCGTAGTCGGCTGATTGCTGACGGGCCTGTTGCCGCGCTAGCTGGCGCTGTTGCCATTGACGGTGCGCTCGGCTGAGTGCAGGCCGGCCCAGATAACCGGCGATGACCAGTCCCGCGAGCGCGGCCAGCCAGACCAGCCAGTGGCCGGAAAGATGCAGGCGACTGTTCTGGCCTAGTTGGCGCAAGTCTTCGGTGATCGAGAACACCGGTTTGTAGGCGCTGTTGGCAATGGCCTCGAAAGTGACCGCCGGGACTTGTGCGGTGCGGATCTGTTGGGTGCGTGAATCCCACCATTTCACGTCGATGGCCGGCAGGCTGTGGGTCCCGGCGGAGTCGATGCGGTAGCTGACGCTGTCGATGCGCTGACCGCCCAGAATATTGCCGCGCCCGTCATCGAGGCTACTGACCTGTGGCGTCTTCACATAACGGCTCAGGTCTTTGACTTCGCTCAGCGCAGGCACCGGAAGCGCCATGGCCAGTGCTCCGTCGGCTTGCAGGGTCAGTTGGCGGGTGAGGCTGTCGCCGACTTTCAGCGGGGTGGCTGACTGGGTGACGGTTTGACTGAAGCGCAGCCCGGTGGCTACCAGCGGCGTTTCTCCGGGGTTGAAGCCCGGTGGCAGGGTGGCGCTGAATTGCATCGGCTGGCTGCGGGCGCTGATTTCAGCGGTGGCCTGGCCGGGGGTAGCGCGCACCGTGAGCGCAGGAATGTCGAAGGTCCGGGCGGCATTGGGCGTGATCAGGTAGCTGTAGCGCAGACCGCTGAAGGCCTGGCCGTCGATGGTCTGATTCAGATGCTGGGCCTGACCGTCCGGTGGCATCACCAGCGCGCCGTCGAGCTTCAGCTCGGGCAGGGTGGCGGCGCTGGTGAACCAGGTGTCGGTGAGGACATCGAGTTGCAGCTCCACCAGACCGCCGACCTTGATGCCGTCGGCGGGTTGCAGGTGGGCCTGGACTTTGAGTTGGGGTTCAGCTGCAAAGGCGTTCAAGTTGATCAAACTGAACAGGAGCAATGCATTGATTATTGTATTGACTGGTCGTGCCTCATCGCGGGCAAGCCCGCTCCCACAGAGATCAACTGTGTTCACTTCACTTGTGTTCGCACCACAAAGCCCTGTGGGAGCGGGCTTGCCCGCGATGGCGGCAGCGAGCGTTAGAAAATTCATGGCCGGGCCTCCGCCTGATCCTGCAGGCTGAATTTCTGCCGGAGGAATTTCGCCGGTGAGGTGGTGAGGTTCTGCAGCCACAACGCATCCGACGTCGCCTGTTCTGTGGTCACGGCTTTGCTCTGACCCTTGCCCGGTGTCTTGTCGAACTTGACCTCGTCCGGCTTGGTTTCGGGGGCATTCTGTTCGGCGCTTTCGGTGTCTTTTTGCAGGGCGACGGCCAGTGCCAGGTTGGCCGTGGCTTCGGGGAATTGTGGTTGCAGCTTCAACGCCTGCTGATAAGCCGCGATGGCCTGATCGAACTTGAAGCGGCGCACGTAGATGTTGCCCAGATAGAAATACGCTTGGGGCGTGTCGAGCCGGGCGAAGGTCGCCAGCGCCAGATCGAAGTCGGCGGCGTGATAGGCCGCGACGCCTTTCCAGTACGGATCGACAAACAGCGCCGCCGCTTGCGGGAAATGCTCATGCTCGAAAGCCCAGCGCCCTTGCTGGTCGCGGGTGAAGAATGCGTCGGTCAGCGCATTGGCCTGCGCTGGCGCTGACGGCCAGCCGAGGCCCACGGCCAGAGCGAGCGCCGGCATCCAGTTCACGCTCCAGCCCTTGCGCACGCTGAACAATGCCAGCAGCAATAACGGCCAGCACAGCCAGTAACCGGCGTCTTTCCAGTGCAATTGCTGCTGCTCGGCGCTGACGCTCTGGAAGTGCTGCTGCGCGTGCAGTTCGACCCAGTCCAGATCGTCGTTCGTCAGCGTCAGGCTGCCCAGCGGCGCATCGAGTGCCGAGGCCAGTTGCTTGATCGCCGCCGGGTCGAAGCTGCCCAGTACCGGGCGACCGTTACTGTCGGTGCGCGGCTGGCCGTCCGCATTCTGTATCAACCCGCCGTCCTGATTGCCCACCGCGAGCACCAGCACCTGCAACCCGGTGCCCTGCAACTGTTTGCCCAGTCCATCGAGCTGCGCGGTGTCGGCGCCGTCAGTGATCAACAGCAGACTGCCCGGGGTTTTCTCGGCCTCCAGCAGGCGCCTGGCCTGATCGATCACGGCGCCGACATTCTTGCCCGGTTTGTCGATCAGCCCGGTGCCCAAGGCCTGAATGAAACTGTCGAGCAACGCCGGGTCATCGGTCGCCGGCAACACCAGATGCGCGCTGCCGGCGTAGGCGATCAGCGCGGTGCGCGCACCGGCGCGGCGCCGAATCAGGTCGTGCAGTGTGTGTTTGGCGGCTTCGAGGCGAGTCGGCGGAACATCGCTGGCGTCCATCGACGGCGACAGGTCGACGGCCACGATCAGCGGCGCACGATTCTCCAGAAAGTCTGGCCGGTCCTGCTCCCAGGTCGGCCCGGCTGCCGCCACGGCGCCCAGCACCAGCAACGCACACAGCAGATGCACCGGGCGCAGGCGCTGGTTGTCCTGCGGGGTGACCAGCAGGTGCGGCAGCAGATGCTCGGCGATGTTGCCGCGCAGGCGTCGCTGCAAGTCGCGACTGCGGCGCCAGATCAACGGCAGCAGCGCCGCGAACAGCGCAAGCAGCAACCACAGCGGACGCAAGAAGTGGAAGTCGCCGAGATTGATCTCCATCTCAGGCCTCCTGCCGCTGACGGGCAACCGCCAGCCTTGGGCGCAGCAGGGCGCCGAGGTGATACAGGGTCAGCAGCACCAGCGCCGCGCCCAGCGGCCAGTAAAACAATTCGCGCCGGGGTTGATGGCTGAGGGTCTTCACTTGATGGGGCGTGAGCCGGTCGAGAGTGCTGTAAACCTGATCCAGCGCGGTGCGGTCTTCGGCGCGGAAGAACTGGCCGCCGGTGGCCTGGGCGATCTGTTGCAGGCTTTGCAGATTGACCTTGGCCTCACCGGAAGCAGTGGGGTCGCCGATGCCGATGGTATGAATCACCACGCCTTTGGCGGCGGCCATGTCGGCGGCATGGTCGGGGGTGATGGCGCTGCTGGTGTCGTTGCCGTCGGTGAGCAGGATCAGGACTTTTTCCTGTTCATGGGCCTTGTCCAGGAGCTTGAGGCTCAGACCGATGGCATCGCCGATGGCGGTGTTGGGGCCGGCCATGCCGATGCCGGTGTCTTCCAGCAGCAAGGACAGGCTGGCGTGATCGAGGGTCAGCGGCGCCTGCGGATAAGCGCCACTGCCGAACACGATCAGGCCGAGGCGATCATCCTTGCGCTTGTCGATAAAGCCTTGCACCACTTCTTTGACGGCGGCCAGACGATTGATTTTCTGGCCGGCGGCGTTGGTGAAATCCTCGGTCTCCATCGATTGCGAGAGGTCGATGGCGAGTATCAGGTCGCGCACCGGTTGTTGGCGTTCGATGGGTTTTTCGACGAACACCGGGCGGGCGGCGGCCAGAAGCAACAGGGCCCACACCAGCACATTCAGCCACAGCTGCCAGCGATTGCTGCGGGTGCCCGCACTGGCCGGTGTTTCGCCAACGGCGCGGCTCATGGCGCCGAAGAACGGCACCCGCACGGCGCTGCGCGCTTCCTGGTAGACGGGCAGGTAATGGAAGGCCAGCCAGGGCAGCGGCAGCAGGAGCAACAGCCAGGGGTAATCAAGCTGCCACATGATGACGCTCCACCCAGTGCTGGCAGGTATCGAACAGCGCCTGACGCTGCGGCGCGGGCAGGGCGCGCAACGCGTCGTCGGGGGCGTAGGCGAGTAGCGCGAGTTGTTCGCTCAAATCCGCCGGCAGCGGCTTTTTGCAGTGCCGCTGCAAGAAGGCTTGCCAATCCAGTCCCTCCAGCGCCGCAACCCCTTGTGGGAGCGAGCTTGCTCGCGAAGAGGTCCTCATAGTCAAAGGAAATGTCGACTGGAATGGCCCCTTCGCGAGCAAGCTCGCTCCCACAGGAGGCGGATTGCAGCTCGGCATCGAGAGGGCGACGCGCTTGAGCAATTCCGGCAATTCGCGCAACGCATTCAGGTCATCGCTGCGCTCACGCAATTGCGCCAACCGCACCAGCGCTTCACGCCGATATTGATCCCGTCGCCATTGCCGATAACGCCGCACACCGATCAGCAACGCGGCCAGCACCAACACCGCCAGCAACACCCACCAGCCCCAGGTCTGCGGTGCGTAGCTTACCGGCGCAGGCAGGCCCAGCTCCTTGAGCTGTCCGATGTCCGGAACGTTCGGATTCATCGCCTCGAACCGTTGGATTTACCGAGTTCGGCGCGTAATTGCTGATGCGCTTCTTCGGCGGTGCTGAACATCATCAACGGCACCTGACTGCGGCGCAGCAGGGTGGCGACGTCCTTGAGCCGACCACCGAGGAAATCTCCCAATGGCTGGTGCACGCTGCGTTTCTCGACTGCCAGCTCCACTTGCAACTGGCCCTGGGTCACCAACAGCCGGCCGTCGCTCGGCAATTTCAGCGCCATAGGGTCGTAGACTTGCAGGGCGATCACGTCGTTGTGCGCCGCCAGTTGCCGCATCAACTGCAAGGTGCGTTCGCCGGCTCCGGCGAAATCACTGACGATGCAGATCAGATGGTCATGCCCGGCCACCGCAAGGCAGCGCTGCAAGGCCTTGTCCAGTTGATCTTCGTCTTCGGCGTCCGGGTTGCCGGCGTTCAGCGCCTGATTCTGTTGGGCGATTCGACTCAGCAGCGCTTCGACCCGTTTGCGGCTGCGCAACGGCGCGATGCTGTCGATGCGTTGATCGTTGAACACCAGTCCGCCGACCCGATCGCCGGCATGGAACACCATCCACGCCGCCAGTGCTCCGAGTTCGGCAGCGACGGCGGATTTGAAGCTGCGTTGCGAGCCGAAGAACATCGACATGCGCTGGTCGACCACGATCAGCGCCGGGCGGTCGCGCTCTTCGGTAAAGGTTCGCACCACCGGTTTGCCGGTGCGCAGCGAGGCGCGCCAGTCGAGGTGGCGCAGGTCGTCACCGGGTTGATAGCGGCGCAACTCATCGAAGTTCAAACCCCGCCCACGCAGGCGCGAAGCATGATTGCCGGCGAGGATGCTGCCCTGGGGCTGGCGGGCGAGAAAACTCAGGTCGCGGGCCTTGAACTCCAGCGCCATCAATTGCGCGAGTGAGACATAGACCAGTCCGTCGACGGCTTCCATGGCAGACCTCAGGCCGGAATGGCAACTTTGTCGAGGATCCGGTCCAGCACCTGATCGGCGCTGACGCCATCGGCCACCGCGTCGTAGCTCAGTTGCAGGCGATGACGCAGCACCGGGTGCACCACGGCGCGTACGTTGTCCGGCGAAACGAAATCCTGGCCCTGCAGCCACGCATCGGCGCGGGCGCAGCGGTCCAGGCCGATACCACCGCGCGGGCTGGCGCCGATGGCAATCCAGCGGGCCAGGTCTTCGTCGTAGTCAGCCGGATGGCGAGTGGCGTTGATCAGGTCGATCAGGTAGCGGTCGATGGCGGGGGAGACGTGCACTGCGCTGACCTCCTTGCGCGCGGCGAAGATCACGTCCTGCGCCAGCTCGAAACCCTTGGTAGGCGCGGTGCTGGCGCCCTGGGCAAACTCCTCGGCGCGCAACAGCCGCAGCACCTGGCTTTCGTTGTCGGCACTGGGGTAATCCAGCAGGACTTTCATCAGGAACCGGTCCATCTGCGCTTCGGGCAGCGGGTAGGTGCCTTCCTGTTCGATCGGGTTTTGCGTCGCCACCACAATGAACAATTCCGGCAGCGCATGGCTGTTGCCGGCTACAGTGATTTGCCGTTCTTCCATGGCTTCGAGCAGCGCGGCCTGCACCTTGGCCGGCGCACGGTTGATCTCGTCGGCGAGGATCAGGTTGCCGAACAGCGGGCCGGGCTGGAAGCGGATCTCGTTCTTGCCATCGACCTGATGCAGCACCTCGGCGCCGGTGATGTCCGAGGGCAGCAGGTCGGGGGTGAACTGGATACGGCTCATCTTCGCGTCCAGATGTTTGGCGAGCGCCTTGACCGTGCGGGTCTTGGCCAGCCCCGGCAGGCTTTCCAGCAACAGGTGCCCGTTGGCCAGCAGGCCGAGCAGAATCTGCCGGATCACCTGATCCTGGCCGAGCACCGCTTCGGCGATGCTGGCTTGCAGGGCGTTGAGGTCGGTGAGTGCAGTCATGAAGCTTCCCTTCTCGACAGGTGAAGATCGAATGGCCGGCTATAAAGGTAGCCGGCCGCGGTCTAGAAAAACGCCAGGGTCATGTTCACGGCGACGCCGTTGCCTTCAGGCCGGTTCTTGGTGTCGAACTCCGGCACCCAACGTGCGCTGACACTGGCCTGGGCATCGGCGAACTTACCGCTCCAGCCGACGGTCGGGCCGGCGCCCACCGAGCGCCCGCGAAAGCCGTTGAGGATGTCGGCGGTGTCGCCCTTGTCATCGCTGATCTGCTGGACGTAACCGGCGACCAGCCCGGCGTTCCAACCATTGCCAAACCCATGGGTCCACAGGGCTTCGAGGGTGAAGATGTCGCCGGTGCGGTAATCGGTGGCCTTGTTCTCGGTGTAGAACTGCAGGTTGCCGGAGAGAGTGAGTTCGCCGCCCTTGCCGTCCAGATGAGAGAACGCCACGGTGGGCATGAACGTGTAGTTGTTCTGCCCGGGGTTGGCCAGACGATCATCGTTATAGGCCCCGGTCGGGATGTAGATCGGCAGCGAAAACGCGATGTGGTTGAGCTCGTCAAAGTGGTAACCGGCAGCAATCGGCGTGATCAGCGCATCGGCAAACTGGGTGCCGGAATCGCTGTTGCCCAGGGTGCGGCCACGTACGCCGGTGAAAGCGGCATCGATGTCGGTGTACTGCACAGGTACGCCAATGGCCGAGGCGTAATTCCATTGCCCCTTTCCGGTGTCCCAGACGTGGGTGAGGTTGGTCATGGTGTAGGAGACTTTCATCTTGATCCCGGCGCTGACTTCACCGGAAATCGGCGCGCCGCCACTGCCCTTGATCTCGCCGTCGTACCAGATGCTGGTCACTGACATCACCCAGCCCGGTGCCGGCGGAATCACACCGGCATTGGAGAAAACCTGCTGGCCGGTGATCGGCCGACCGACGCCACCTTCGGCCGCGTACACCAGCGGACTGCCGATCATGCACAGCGCCAGCAACGGGCGGACAACGCAAGGCTTGACCATGAAGCACTCCGTTTATTGTTGTGGGTCGGATGGGGTCAAGAGCGGCATTTTCCATTCGCCGCTGGCCACTTCCGGTTTCGGCAGGTACAGGCGCAACACGCCGTAGAACGGCCCGTTCGGTGCCGGCAGCCAGTTGGCCTGTTTGCCCTTGCCCGGATTCTTGTGCTGTACGTACAGGGTCAGGCCGCCGTCGGCGTCGAGTTTGAGGTCCGGGAGCATGCGCGAGTTGATCAGGTAACGGTTGAGCGGGTTGGCTACCAGCAATTTGCTCTGACCGTCGTACATCGTCAGCGACCAGAACGCGTCGGCCGGGGGCAGGGCGCCCTTGGCGAAATGCAGGGTGTAGTCGTGTTTCGAGGCATCGGCCGGCTGGCCGTCCTTGTCGACGAAATAGCCGATGTAATCCGCTTCTTCGGCGGAGTTGCCGAAGATCCCCATATTGGCTCCGGCGTAGCGATACAGGTAGTTGCCCTTGAGGTGATCGCGAGTGCCGAAGAAGTCGCCGCTGCTGACTTCATGGGTTTCGACCTTTTCTTTCTTGAAGGCGGCGAATTCGGCTTTTGCATCAGCAATGCCGTCCTCCAGCGCCTTGCGCTGTTCGGGGCTGAGTGTCTTCGGGTCAAACGGCTTTGCGGCGCCAATACCGATTTTGGCGAAGCGGCCGAGCAGGTCCTTCTCGACATCCTGCGGCGGGGTGAAGGCCAGCATGAAATTCAGGTAGCGAAACAGGTCCGGGGTTTCGCTCATGGTCGGCGTCGGTTTCGGCCAGTTGACCTTCGGTGCCGGTGAGGGGGCTTTCTGTTTCAAGTACTGGCTAAGGGTTTCGACCTTGTAGCCTTTCTGGATCTGTTTGACCTTGGTCAGGTCCTTGTCGTCGAACAACTGCGTGCGGTACAGCGCGTAGGTGATGTTGCTTTCGCTGCGCAACAGCCGGTCGATATTGACCGGTTGCTGACCCTGCCAGTCCGGCCCGGCGATCATGAAGTGGCCGCCGTTGTTGCCGGTGCTGCGGGTGCCCAGGTAAGCGAAGTTTTGCGTGTAGGCGTCGATCAGTTGCACCGAGTAATAACGGTGCTCCTCGATGGGGGGCAGGGTGAGAATCAGCGGTTCGGCACGTAGGTCCATCCAGACAAACGAGTAGGGCGTGTCGGCGTTCGGCGTAACGAAAGCAGTGTCTTTCGCAGTGAAGGCCTTGGCCGTGTTGCCGATCTTGTTCAGCGGCGCCTTGTAGTTCGGGCTCTTGGTGTCGATGGCCTGGGTGTACAGGGTCTTGTACATCTCCACCACCGGAAACCCGTACAGATAGGCTTCCTTGGCGATGGCCCGGGCTTCTTCGGGGCTGGCGGTGAAATCCTGAGCACCGACGCCGCAACTGACGAACATGCTCATCACGCCGTAACCGGCGGCCTTGATCAGCGTTTTCGAACGGCCGCTGAAGACCGACGTCAGCACGCTCGCTGACCACAAGACGTTGACTCTGTTGTTCTTGGACATGATTCCCCGGTTCCCTGGTGGCTTAGTGGACGACTCGGCACTTTCTAGGCCGTTACGACGTAATCCCTTTCTTATCAAGCCTGTAGGACATGTCTGTTGACGCTAGCAGTTAATCGGGGGTTAGCCAGTCTAAGGGGTTAATTCTTTGGTTTTGTGCGCAGGTTCACGTTGCTTTGTGCACGAAAGCGAACCTGCGCAAATTTTCGGTACTCAGTGTTTTTTGGCTTGCTCACGTATGCGTTCTTCCTGTTCGCGCAGTTCCGGCGTGAACTCGGCACCGAAATCCTCTGGACTGAACACCTGACGAATCTCGATTTCCGATTCAGTGCCCGGCATGGGGTTCGGGCAGCGCTTGACCCATTCGATAGCCTCTTCTTTCGACTTCACGTCCCAGATCCAGTAACCGGCGATCAGCTCCTTGGTCTCGGCGAACGGGCCGTCGATCACGCTGCGGTTTTCGCCACTGAAGCGCACGCGGGCGCCTTTGCTGCTGGGGTGCAGGCCGTCGGCAGAAACCAGGATGCCGGCCTTGGCCAGCTCTTCGTTGTAGTTGCCCATGTCGGTCAGCAGTTGCTCGCTGGGCATCACGCCGGCTTCGGAGTCGTGGCTGGCTTTGACAATGATCATGAAGCGCATGGTGTTTCTCCAAAGGTAAGTGAGGGATTCATGGCTTAGTCGAACGGCTTGGGACTGAATCGACAGGTCGTTAAAGAAAAGATGCAGACTCGCGTTTTAACAAGCATCACCCTCTTTGAGAGCAGGAAGGTGGGGAGACTGGAGAATGTGTATCCAGTTTCAGGCGCCAGCACATGACAATTTCGGTTCAGGCATAGGTCGTCGGACAATTTCGTGGTTAACTTCCGCCTCTTGCATGCTTTCCCAACAACGTTAAGAAGGACTCCGTTCATGGCTCAAGTCACGCTCAAAGGCAACCCGGTTCAAGTCAACGGCCAACTGCCACAAGCCGGTTCCAAGGCGCCAGCCTTTTCCCTGGTAGCCGGCAATCTGTCCGACGTCACCCTGAAAGACTTCGCCGGCAAGCGCAAAGTGCTGAACATCTTCCCAAGCGTCGACACTCCGACCTGCGCCACTTCCGTGCGCAAGTTCAACGCTCAGGCCAACGACATCAGCAACACCGTGGTGCTGTGCATCTCGGCTGACCTGCCGTTCGCCCAGGCGCGTTTCTGCGGCGCCGAAGGCCTGGAAAACGTACAGAACCTGTCGACCCTGCGCGGCGCCGAGTTCATCGAGAACTACGGTGTGGCCATCGCTGACGGCCCGCTGAAAGGCCTGACCGCCCGTGCGGTGGTTGTTCTGGACGAAAACGACAACGTCCTGCACAGCGAACTGGTCAAGGAAATTGCAGAAGAGCCTAACTATGAAGCGGCATTGTCCGTTCTGAAATAAGCGCTTTTACAATTGTTAACGGCCTGGCTCTGTCCAGGCCGTTTTCATTTGTGTATCAGTGTTTTGCCTCACACCTTGAAACGTAAGTTGAAGGTAAATTGCCGGTAAAGCTGCTTTGCTAAATCCCGGCCAGTGCTTATCGTTCAGCCTCCCGTAAAAGAAGCCCACGCGCCCAATGGTTAATCACTCCATGCAATCGTCTTCCCGAAACTCCCGTCGCTGGCTGTTGAGCCTGCTTGTCCTGCTGGTCATTGCCGGTCTGTGCTGGAAATTCTGGCCCGCCGGTTCGACCCACAAGGAGGGCGGCGAGAAGGCGCAGGCCGGCCACACCGGCCGTTCGGGGATGATGCGTCCGGGCTTCGGCGGCGCGGCGGGGCCGATTCCGGTGCGCGTAGCGCCGGCGGTCACTGGCGACTTCCCGCTGTACTACAAGGCGCTGGGCACGGTAACGGCGCTCAACACCATCAATGTGCGCAGCCGGGTCGGCGGTGAACTGGTGAAGATCTATTTCGAGGAAGGGCAAATGGTCAAGGCCGGCGACCTGCTGGCGGAGATCGACCCGCGCCCGTACCAGAACGCCTTGCTCCAGGCTGAAGGCACCTTGCTGCAGAACCAGGCGCAGTTGAAGAACGCCCAGGTCGATGTCGAGCGCTATCGCGGCCTGTACAAGGAAGACAGCATCGCCAAGCAGACGCTGGACACCGCCGAAGCCCTGGTCGGCCAATACCTCGGCACCGTGAAAACCAATCAGGCGGCGGTCAACGACGCCAAGCTAAATCTCGAATTCACCAAGATTCGCGCACCGATTGCCGGTCGCGTCGGCCTGCGTCAGCTCGACGTCGGCAACCTCGTGGCGGCCAACGACACCACGTTCCTGGCTGTCATCACCCAGACGCAGCCGATCAGCGTGGCCTTCACCCTGCCGGAAAACAGCCTGGAAACCGTGCTCGCCCGTTATCGCAGCGGCGCCAAACTGCCGGCCGAGGCCTGGGATCGTGGCGACACCAAACTGCAAGCCACCGGTGTACTGCAAAGTCTCGACAACCAGATCGACGTGACCACCGGCACCCTGAAATTCAAGGCGCGATACGAGAACCGCGATCAGTCGCTGTTCCCCAACCAGTTCGTCAACGTTCACTTGCTGGCTGACACCCTGAAAGGTGTAGTGCTGGCTCCGTCGGCGGCCATCCAGTTCGGCACTAACGGCACCTTCGTCTACGCGCTGGACGGCGACAAGAAAGTCACCATCCGCCAATTGAAGATCGGCGCCAGCGATGGTGAAAACACCGTGATCACCGAAGGCCTGGCCGCCGGCGACCGCGTGGTGCTGGAAGGCACTGACCGTCTGAAGGAAGGCAGCGAAGTGGAAGTGGTCAACGACAGCAAGGATGTGCCGACCACCCCGACCGAACACCTGCAAGGCAAGTCCGCCGCCACCGCGCCTGACGCCACCGTCACTGACAAGGCCAAGAAGGGCGCATGAACATTTCGCGTCTGTTCATCCTCCGCCCGGTCGCCACCACGCTGAGCATGCTGGCCATCGTGCTGGCCGGTCTGATCGCCTATCGCCTGCTGCCGGTCTCGGCCTTGCCGCAGGTCGATTACCCGACCATCCGGGTCATGACCCTGTATCCGGGCGCCAGTCCGGACGTGATGACCAGTGCCGTTACCGCGCCGCTTGAGCGTCAGTTCGGACAGATGCCAGGCCTCACGCAAATGGCCTCGACCAGTTCCGGCGGCGCCTCGGTGCTGACCCTGCGTTTCAGCCTCGACATCAACATGGACGTCGCCGAACAGCAGGTGCAGGCCGCGATCAACGCCGCGACCAACCTGTTGCCGACCGACTTGCCGGCGCCTCCGGTGTACAACAAGGTCAACCCGGCGGACACCCCGGTGCTGACCCTGGCCATCACCTCGAAAACCATGCTGTTGCCCAAACTCAATGACCTGGTCGATACGCGCATGGCGCAGAAGATCGCCCAGATCAGCGGCGTCGGCATGGTCAGCATTGCCGGCGGCCAGCGTCAGGCCGTGCGGATCAAGGTCAACCCGGAGGCGCTCGCTGCCAACGGCCTGAACCTGTCGGACGTGCGCACACTGATCAGCGCGTCCAACGTCAACCAGCCCAAGGGCAACTTCGACGGCCCGACCCGGGTGTCGATGCTCGACGCCAATGACCAACTGACCTCGCCCAAGGATTACGCCAACCTGATCCTGGCCTACGCCAACGGCGCACCGCTGCGGCTCAAGGATGTCGCGCAGATTGTCGATGGTGCCGAGAACGAGCGTCTGGCGGCGTGGGCCAACCAGAATCAGGCCGTTCTGCTGAACATCCAGCGTCAGCCGGGTGCCAACGTGATCGAAGTGGTTGACCGGATCAAGGCGCTGCTGCCGAGCATCACCGACAACCTGCCGGCCGGCCTCGACGTCGTCGTGCTGACCGACCGGACCCAGACCATCCGCGCCTCCGTCACCGACGTGCAACATGAACTGCTGATCGCCATCGCGCTGGTGGTGATGGTGACGTTCCTGTTTCTGCGGCGTGCCAGTGCCACGATCATCCCTTCGGTGGCCGTGCCGCTGTCGCTGATCGGTACGTTCGGTGTGATGTACCTGGCCGGGTTCTCGGTCAACAACCTGACCTTGATGGCCCTGACCATCGCCACCGGTTTCGTGGTCGACGATGCGATCGTGATGCTGGAGAACATTGCGCGCTTTATCGAGGAGGGCGACAGCCCGATGCAGGCGGCGCTCAAGGGCGCGAAGCAGATCGGGTTCACCCTGATTTCCCTGACCCTGTCGCTGATTGCGGTACTGATTCCGCTGCTGTTCATGGCCGACGTAGTGGGGCGGTTGTTCCGCGAATTCGCCATTACCCTGGCGGTGGCGATCCTGATTTCCCTGGTGGTTTCGCTGACCCTGACGCCGATGATGTGCGCGCGCCTGCTCAAGCGTGAGCCGGAAGCACATGAGCAGGGCCGTTTCTACCGCGCCAGTGGTGCGTTCATCGACTGGATGATTGCCGCTTACGGGCGCAAATTGCAGTGGGTGCTCAAGCACCAGCCGCTGACCCTGCTGGTGGCCATCGGCACCCTGGCCCTGACCGTGTTCCTTTATATGGTGGTGCCCAAGGGCTTCTTCCCGGTGCAGGACACCGGGGTGATCCAGGGCATTTCCGAAGCGCCGCAGTCGATTTCCTTTGCCGCCATGGGCGAGCGCCAGCAGGCGCTGGCCAAGGTGATTCTCGAAGATCCGGCGGTGGAAAGCCTGTCGTCCTACATCGGTGTCGACGGTGACAACGCCACGCTCAACAGCGGCCGGTTGCTGATCAACCTCAAGCCCCATGGTCAGCGTGATCTGACGGCGACCGAAGTGATTGCCCGCCTGCAACCGCAGCTGGACAAGCTTGTCGGCATCCGCCTGTTCATGCAGCCGGTGCAGGACCTGACCATCGAAGACCGCGTCAGCCGTACGCAGTACCAGTTCAGCATGTCCTCGCCGGATTCCGAATTGCTCAGCCTTTGGAGCGGCCGTCTGGTCGAGGCCCTGGCTCAGCGTCCGGAGCTGACCGACGTCGCCAGCGACTTGCAGGACAAGGGCTTGCAGGTGTTCCTGGTGATTGACCGCGACGCCGCTTCACGGCTGGGCGTGTCGGTGTCGAACATCACCGATGCGTTGTACGACGCGTTCGGCCAGCGGCAGATCTCGACCATCTATACCCAGGCCAGCCAGTACCGCGTGGTGCTGCAGGCTCAGGCCGGGGAGAAGATCGGTCCGCAGGCGCTGGATCAGATTCACGTCAAGACCACCGATGGTGGGCAGGTGCGGTTGTCGAGTCTGGCCCATGTCGAGGAACGTCAGGCGCAACTGGCGATCACCCACATCGGCCAGTTCCCGGCGGTGATGATGTCGTTCAACCTCGCGCCCGGCGTGGCGCTGGGGCATGCGGTGGACATCATCGAGCAGGTGCAGAAGGACATCGGCATGCCGATCGGCGTGCAGACAGAGTTCCAGGGCGCAGCCGAAGCATTCCAGGCCTCGCTGTCGAGCACCTTGCTGCTGATTCTGGCGGCGGTGGTGACCATGTACATCGTGCTGGGCGTGCTTTACGAGAGCTACATTCACCCGATCACCATTCTGTCGACCTTGCCGTCGGCGGCGGTCGGGGCCTTGCTGGCGTTGCTGCTCAGTGGCAATGACCTGGGGATGATCGCGATCATCGGCATCATCCTGCTGATCGGTATCGTGAAGAAGAACGCGATCATGATGATCGACTTCGCCCTCGACGCCGAACGCACTCAGGGCATGGCGCCGGAGCAGGCGATCTATCAGGCGGCGCTGTTGCGTTTCCGGCCGATTCTGATGACCACGCTGGCTGCGCTGTTCGGTGCGGTGCCGTTGATGCTCGCTACTGGTTCCGGTGCTGAATTGCGTCAACCACTGGGTCTGGTGATGGTCGGCGGGTTGCTGGTGAGTCAGGTGCTGACGCTGTTCACCACGCCGGTGATCTACCTGTACTTCGATCGTCTCGGCCGGCGCTTCGGCAAAACCAATGCTGAAGAGGTTGCGGTATGACTGTCTTGGCACATAACCCCTGTGGGAGCGAGCTTGCTCGCGAAAGCGGTGGGTCATTTATCACCCGTGCTGGATGTGCCATCGTCTTCGCGAGCAAGCTCGCTCCCACAGGAAAACTGTGTGAAGGCGGGGATTGCGGTCGATGAACCTGTCCGGTCCTTTCATCAAGCGCCCGGTGGCGACCATGCTCCTGAGCCTGGCGATCATGTTGCTGGGCGGTGTGAGCTTCGGCCTGCTGCCGGTGTCGCCGCTGCCGCAAATGGACTTCCCGGTGATCGTGGTGCAGGCGAGCCTGCCCGGTGCCAGTCCGGAAGTCATGGCGTCCACCGTGGCCACGCCGCTGGAGCGCTCGTTCGGCGCCATCGCCGGCGTCAATACCATGAGCAGCCGCTCCAGCCAGGGCTCGACCCGGGTGATTCTGCAATTCGACCTCGACCGCGACATCAACGGCGCGGCGCGGGAAGTGCAGGCGGCAATCAACGCCTCACGCAATCTGCTGCCGAGCGGGATGCGCAGCATGCCGACCTACAAGAAGGTCAACCCGTCGCAGGCACCGATCATGGTGTTGTCGCTGACCTCGGATGTGCTGGAAAAAGGCCAGCTCTATGACCTGGCCTCGACCATCCTGTCCCAGAGCCTGTCCCAGGTGCAGGGCGTCGGTGAAGTGCAGATCGGCGGCAGCTCGTTGCCGGCGGTGCGCATCGAACTCGAACCCCAGGCGCTGAATCAGTACGGCGTGGCGCTGGACGATGTGCGCAAGACCATTGCCGAAGCCAACGTACGTCGGCCAAAGGGGTCGGTCGAAGATGATCAGCGCCTGTGGCAGATTCAGGCCAACGACCAGTTGGAGAAAGCCAAGGATTACGAATCGCTGATCATCCATTACAACGGCGGCGCGGCCCTGCGCCTGAAAGACGTGGCCAAAGTCAGCGACGGCGTGGAAGACCGCTACAACAGCGGTTTTTTCAACGATGACGCGGCGGTGCTGCTGGTGATCAACCGCCAGGCCGGCGCCAACATCATCGAGACGGTCAACGAGATCAAGGCGCAGTTGCCGGCGTTGCAGGCGGTGCTGCCGGCCAGCGTCAAACTGAACCTGGCGATGGACCGTTCGCCGGTGATCAAGGCCACCCTGCACGAAGCGGAAATGACCCTGCTGATCGCCGTGGCACTGGTGATCCTGGTGGTGTTCCTGTTCCTCGGCAATTTCCGCGCCTCCCTGATTCCGACCCTGGCAGTGCCAGTGTCGCTGGTCGGCACCTTTGCGGTGATGTACCTCTACGGATTTTCGCTCAACAACCTGTCGCTGATGGCGCTGATTCTCGCCACCGGGCTGGTGGTGGACGATGCCATCGTGGTGCTGGAGAACATTTCCCGGCACATCGACGAAGGCGTCAAACCGATGAAGGCCGCGTACCTCGGGGCCAAGGAAGTCGGTTTTACCCTGTTGTCGATGAACGTCTCGCTGGTGGCGGTGTTCCTGTCGATCCTGTTCATGGGCGGGATCATCGAAAGCCTGTTCCGTGAGTTCTCCATCACCCTGGCGGCGGCCATCGTGGTGTCGCTGGTGGTTTCCCTGACGCTGACTCCGATGCTCTGCGCCCGCTGGCTCAAACCCCATACGCCGGGCGAGGAAAACCGCCTGCAACGCTGGAGTCGCCGCACCAACGACTGGATGGTCGGCAAGTACGCCACCAGCCTCGATTGGGTCTTGCGCCATCGTCGCCTGACGTTGCTGAGCCTGATCATCACCGTCGGGGTGAACGTTGCCCTCTATGTAGTAGTGCCGAAAACCTTCATGCCGCAGCAGGACACCGGCCAGTTGATCGGTTTTGTGCGCGGTGACGACGGTCTGTCGTTCAGCGTGATGCAGCCGAAAATGGAAATCTTCCGCCGCGCCGTGCTCAAGGACGAAGCGGTCGAGAGTGTCGCCGGGTTCATTGGTGGCACCAACGGCACCAACAACGCCTTCATGCTGGTACGCCTGAAACCGATCAAGGAACGCAACCTGTCGGCGCAGAAAGTCATCGAACGCCTGCGCAAGGAAATGCCCAAGGTCGCCGGCGCGCAGTTGATGCTGATGGCCGACCAGGACCTGCAATTTGGCGGCGGTCGCGAGCAGACCACTTCGCAGTACAGCTACATCCTGCAAAGTGGCGATCTGGGAGCCTTGCGCGAGTGGTATCCGAAAGTGGTCACCGCGCTGCGGGCCTTGCCGGAACTGACCGCCATCGACGCCCGCGAGGGCGCGGGTGCGCAGCAGGTGACCTTGATCGTGGACCGCGATCAGGCCAAGCGCCTGGGCGTGGACATGGAAATGGTCACGGCGGTACTTAACAACGCCTACAGCCAGCGGCAGATTTCCACGATCTACGACAGCCTCAACCAGTATCAGGTGGTGATGGAGGTCAATCCGAAATACGCCCAGGATCCGGTGACGCTCAAGCAGGTTCAGGTGATCACGGCGGACGGTGCGCGAATTCCGCTGTCGACCTTCGCCCACTACGAAAACAGTCTGGAAGACGACCGGGTCAGCCACGAAGGCCAGTTCGCCTCCGAGGACATTTCCTTCGACATGGCCGAAGGCGTGACGGTGGAGCAGGGCAGCGCCGCCATCGAGCGGGCGATTGCCAAGCTCGGTCTGCCGGAAGACGTGATCGCGAAAATGGCCGGCACCGCCGATGCCTTTGCCGCCACGCAGAAGAGCCAGCCGTTCATGATCCTTGGTGCGCTGCTGGCGGTGTATCTGGTGCTGGGCGTGCTGTATGAGAGCTACGTTCACCCGCTGACGATTCTGTCGACGCTGCCGTCGGCCGGGGTCGGGGCCTTGCTGTCGATCTATGTGCTGGGCGGCGAATTCAGCCTGATCTCGTTGCTCGGACTGTTTCTGCTGATCGGCGTGGTGAAGAAGAACGCGATCCTGATGATCGACCTGGCGTTGCAGTTGGAGCGTCATCAGGGCATGGCGCCGCTGGAGTCGATTCGCAGCGCCTGTCTGCAACGCTTGCGACCGATCCTGATGACCACGCTGGCAGCGATCCTCGGCGCCTTGCCGTTGCTGCTGAGCCGGGCCGAAGGCGCGGAAATGCGCCAGCCGCTGGGTCTGACCATCATCGGCGGGCTGGTGTTCAGCCAGGTGCTGACCCTTTACACCACGCCTGTGGTTTACCTCTATCTCGACAAGCTGCGCCATCGTTTCAACAAATGGCGTGGCGTACGTACCGATGCCGCTCTGGAAACTCCGCTATGAATGACCGTTCGCTTATCCAACTGGCCAGTGTCCGCGGCTCGCGTCTGCTGAGCCTGTCACTGTGCGTGGCGATGCTCAGTGCTTGCGCCGTCGGCCCGGACTACCAGCGCCCGCAGACCGCCGAAATCGCCCAGTACAAGGAAGCCGAAGGCTGGCGTCAGGCCAGCCCGAGCGACTCCCTGGCGCGCGGTGCATGGTGGGAGCTGTATGGTGACCGTCAGTTGAACGAACTGATCGAGAAACTCAATAGCTCGAACCAGACCGTCGCCCAGTCCGAAGCCCAGTACCGTCAGGCCCAGGCCTTGGTGCGCAGCGCGCGCGGGGCGTTTTATCCGAGCGTTGATCTGAGCGCGGGCAAGACCCGCTCCAGCCAGGGCACCGGCAGCAGCAGTTCGAGCCTGAGCAGTTCCTCCAGCGGCATTCGTGACACCTACAACGCGCAACTGGGCGTGAGTTGGGAAGCGGATGTCTGGGGCAAATTGCGCCGTGGACTCGAGGCTAATGAAGCGAGCGCCCAGGCGAGCTACGCCGATCTGGCGGCGATGCGCTTGAGCCAGCAGTCGGAACTGGTGCAGAACTACCTGCAATTGCGGGTGATCGATCAGCAGAAACGCTTGCTTGAATCGACAGTGGCGGCTTACGAACGCTCGCTGAAAATGACCATGAACCAATACAACGCCGGGGTTTCCGGGCGTGATGCGGTGGCGCAGGCGCAGACCCAGCTGAAAACCACCCAGGGCGATCTGGTAGACCTGATCTGGCAACGGGCGCAGTTCGAAAACGCCATCGCGGTCCTGACCGGCCAGCCGCCCGCCGAATTCAACATTGCCGAGACCCAGGACATTCCCAAGCTGCCGCAGATCCCGCTGAGCCTGCCGTCGCAGTTGCTCGAGCGCCGCCCGGACATCGCCTCGGCGGAACGCTCGGTGATCGCCGCCAACGCGAACATCGGCGTGGCCAAGGCCGCGTACTACCCGGACTTCAGCCTGAGCCTGAGCGGCGGCTACAGCAGCAGTACTTCGCAGAACCTGATCAGCCTGCCGAACCGCTTCTGGTCGGTGGGGCCGAAAATGACCCTGCCGCTGTTCGACGGCGGCATCCGCTCCGCCGAAGTCGACCGCACCGAAGCCGCATACGACCAGACCGTGGCCAAGTACCGCCAGACTGTGCTCGATGGCTTCCGCGAGGTGGAGAATTATCTGGTGCAGTTGAAGGTGTACGAAGACGAAGCGGCCGTGCGCCAGGAAGCCCTTGATGCGGCACGGGATTCGTTGCGTCTTACCGAAAACCAGTACAAGGCCGGGGTGATCGCCTACCTCGACGTGGTGGTGGTACAGGCGACGGCGCTGAGTAATGAGCGCACTGTTCTGAATATCCTGCAGAGCCGCCTGATCGCCAGTGTGCAGCTGATTGCGGCGCTGGGCGGTGGCTGGGACGGGCAGCTGGAAACCACTGATAACCGCTGACGTGAAGCCATGATCGTTCCCACGCTCCGCGTGGGAATGCCTCAAGGGACGCTCCGCGTTCCAGCTCTGAAAGGGGCGCGGAGCGTCCCGGACTGCATTCCCACGCAGAGCGTGGGAACGATCTGTCGCTCTGCCGGGAGCGATCTGTTCCGTGTCTTGGCCACCGGGCCAGAGCCTTGTCAGACGATCAAACAAGCGTTTCATCGGGTTGATGGCCATTTGATTACTTTGTCAGTGCGTTCTTCTGAGCAATCAGTACAATCGGCGCATTTGGCCCCGCTGAGAACGGACGCAGTACGGCGGGGTGGTCACGAGAATTCTCATGCTCATCGGTAGCTATTCCTTCACGCTGGTTTTCATTTCGTTGTGTGTGGCGATCCTCGCTTCCTACACCGCGCTCGATCTCACCGGGCGCATTGCCACTGCCAAGGGCCGCGCCGTGCATTTATGGACGGCCGGCGGAGCATTTGCCATGGGCATCGGCGTCTGGTCGATGCATTTCATTGGCATGCTGGCGTTCAAGCTGCCGATCAGCCTGGGTTACGACATTTCAATCACGGCGCTTTCATTGCTGATCGCGGTGCTGTCCAGCGGTTTTGCCCTGTGGCTGGTCAGCCAGCCGAAACTGCCGGCCTGGCAACTGGCTTTCGGTGCCTTGATCATGGGCGCCGGCATCAGCGCCATGCATTACACCGGCATGGCCGCGATGCGCATGCAACCGGGCATCGACTACGATCCAACGCTGTTCGGCGCCTCGCTGTTGATTGCCGTTGGCGCGTCGGCGGCAGCGCTGTGGATCGCCTTCCGTCTGCGTCAGCAGTCGCCTTACGTGCGGCTGTTCCGTGCCGGGGCGGCGATTGTCATGGGCGTGGCGATTGTCGGCATGCACTACACCGGCATGGCGGCGGCGCGGTTTCCTGACGGCAGTTTCTGTGGCGCGGCACTCAGCGGCCTGAACGGCAACGGGCTGGACAATCTGGTACTGATCACCACGCTGGCGGTGCTGGCCATCGCGCTATTGACCTCGATTCTCGACGCCCGTCTCGAAGCCCGTACCGCCGATCTGGCCCATTCGTTGACCGTCGCCAACCGCGAGCTCACCCAACTGGCTCTGCACGACACCCTGACCGGCCTGCCGAACCGCATGTTGCTGGACGACCGGATCAATCAGGCGATGAAAAAGGTCAACGAACAGGGCGGCTGTTTTGCGCTGATGTTCATCGACCTGGACGGCTTCAAGCCGGTCAACGACGCTTTCGGTCACCACATGGGCGACCAGTTGCTGCGCGAAGTGGCGGTGCGCCTGCGTGAAGACTTGCGCAGCCTGGATACCCTGGCGCGGATCGGCGGCGATGAGTTTGTCCTGCTGGTACGCCTGACCGAGCCCAACGATGCGCTGGGTCTGGCGGCGCGTCAGGTCGGCTTGATCGCGCAGTCGTTCCGGGTGGCCGAGCACGACCTGCAGATTTCCGCCAGCGTCGGCATCGCCCTGTACCCCGGCAACGGTGAGAACGCCCAGGAACTGCTGATGAACGCCGACGCCGCGATGTACCACGCCAAGGGCGGCGGCAAGAACGGTTACAGCTTCTTCGACGTTTCGATGAACAGCAACGCCCGCAAGCAATTGCAACTGTTGCAGGACCTGCGGGCAGCACTGGAGCACAGCGAGTTTTGCCTGCATTACCAACCCAAATTCCATGCCGCTGACGGTCACCCGGTCGGTGCCGAAGCGTTGCTGCGCTGGGAACATCCGGTCCACGGCATGCTGATGCCAGACAAATTCATCGATCTGGCGGAGAAGACCGGGCTGATCATTCCGATTGGTGAATGGGTGCTCAACGAAGCCTGCCGGCAGATGCGCGAGTGGTACGTGCTGGGCTACACCGACTGGCGGATCGCGGTGAACCTGTCGGCGTTGCAGTTCTGCCACGCAGGGCTGGTACGCAGCGTGGCCAAGGCGCTGGCCACCCACCATTTACCGGCCAACAGCCTGACCCTGGAAATCACCGAAACCACCGCCATGAGCGACGCCGATGCGAGCATGACGGTGTTGCAGGAACTGTCCGACATGGGCGTCGACCTGTCCATCGACGACTTTGGCACCGGTTATTCAAGCCTGATGTACCTCAAGCGCCTGCCGGCCAACGAGCTGAAGATTGATCGCGGTTTCGTTCGCGATCTGGAACACGACAGCGACGACGCCGCCATCGTCTCGGCGATCGTCGCCCTCGGTCAGGCTCTGGGTTTGCGCATCGTGGCTGAAGGCGTGGAAACCGGCGTGCAGCAAGACTTCCTCACGCAACTGGGCTGCGATTCGTTGCAAGGTTATCTGCTCGGTCACCCGATGCCGGCGGATCGGTTCCTGCAGGACATCGTATGCGGCAAACAATTGGCGGTGAGCTGAGTCGCTAATCGCAGGTCATGCAAAACCCTGCGATGACGGTTATTCTTGCCCCGACTGTTACGTGTGCATCGGGGGAAAAGCCAGCATGGATAAAGTCATTGTGATCACCGGCGGCGGTCGTGGAATCGGCGCCGCCACCGCGTTGTTGGCTGCCGAGCAAGGCTACCGGATCTGCATCAATTACCAGTCTGACGAACAGGCGGCTCATCACGTACTCGACCAGATCCGTGAGCGCGGCGCCACGGCCATCGCCGTCCGGGCCGACGTCAGTATCGAAGACGAAGTGATTGCGCTGTTTCACCGGGTCGACACCGAACTGGGTCGCGTCACTGCACTGGTGAACAACGCCGGCACCGTGGGGCAAAAATCCCGGGTCGACGAAATGTCCGAGTTCCGCATCCTCAAAATCATGAAAACCAACGTTTTGGCGCCGATCCTCTGCGCCAAGCACGCAATCCTGCGCATGTCGCCCAAACACGGCGGGCAGGGTGGCAGCATCGTCAACGTCTCTTCGGTCGCCGCGCGGCTGGGATCGCCTAACGAATACGTCGACTACGCGGCGTCCAAAGGCGCCCTCGACACGTTCACCATCGGTTTGTCCAAGGAAGTGGCGGGCGAGGGGATTCGGGTGAATGCAGTGCGTCCGGGTTACATCTATACCGATTTCCATGCGTTGAGCGGCGATCCGGATCGGGTCAGCAAGCTGGAGTCGGCGATTCCGATGGCTCGGGGCGGGCGGCCGGATGAAGTGGCGGAGGCGATTGTGTGGTTGTTGTCGGACAAGGCTTCGTATGCGACGGGGACTTTCGTCGATCTCGGCGGCGGGCGCTAATCCTCAGGACTTGCATTGCCTGAACTGGCCCCATCGCGAGCAAGCTCGCTCCCACAGTGATTTGTGTTGGCCACAGTCTTTGTGAACGACATCGGATTCTGTGGGAGCGAGCTTGCTCGCGAAGGGGTCAATGCAGAGTCATTAGTCTGTCAGAACGACCGCACTATCCGCCCCAACGTCTCCATCGCTTTCTCCGCGTCCTCGGTCCACGGGCTGCCGTAGTTCAACCGGATGCAATTCCTGAATCGCTGGGTCGGCGAAAATATCGGCCCCGGCGCAATGCTGATGCCCTGCGCCAGCGCCATCTGAAACAACTTCAACGAATCCATCTGCGGTGGCAGCTCCAGCCACAGGAAGTAGCCGCCGGCCGGTTGGCTGACGCGGGTCTGCGCCGGGAAATAACGGGCGATGGCGGCGAGCATCGCGCTTTGCTGTTCTTCCAGGGCGTAGCGCAGTTTGCGCAGGTGGCGGTCGTAGCCGCCGTGTTGCAGGTAGTCGGCAATGGCCGCTTGCGCGGGCATCGAGGCGCACAGCGAGGTCATCAGTTTCAGTCGTTCGATTTTCTGCGCGTAGCGGCCGGCGGCCACCCAGCCAATGCGGTAACCGGGGGCCAGGCTTTTGGCGAACGAGCCGCAATGCATCACCAGACCTTCGGTGTCGAAGGCCTTGGCCGGTTTCGGCGCCTGCTGGCCGTAATAGAGTTCGGCGTAGACGTCATCTTCGATCAGCGGCACCTGATGCTGTTTCAGCAGTTCCACCAGTTCCTGTTTCTTGGCCTCGGGCATGGTCGCGCCCATCGGGTTCTGGAAGCTGGTCATGCACCAGCAGGCCTTGATCGGGTGTCGCTCGAGCGTTTGGGCGAGCACGCCGAGGTCGATGCCGTCGCGCGGGTGCACGGGGATTTCCACGGCTTTGAGTTTCAGGCGCTCCAGCACTTGCAGGCTGGCGTAGAACGCCGGGGCTTCGATGGCGACCAGATCGCCCGGTTCGGTCACCGCTTGCAGGCACAGGTTCAGCGCTTCGAGGGCGCCGTTGGTGATCAGCAGTTCTTCCATCGGCAGCATCAGGCCGCCGACCATGTAGCGCAGGGCGATCTGCCGACGCAGTTGCGGATTGCCCGGCGACATGTCGGTGACCACCATGCGCGGGTCCATTTCCCGGGCGGCGCTGGCCAGTGAGCGGGACAGGCGTTGCAGCGGGAACAGGGTCGGGCTGGGAAACGCCGAGCCGAACGGCACGGTGCTCGGGTCCTTGATTGATTCCAGTACCGAAAACACCAGTTCGCTGACGTCGACCTTGGTGGACTCGTTGACCTGGCTGCTGATCACCGGCTCCGAGAACGGGCTCGGGGCGTGGGTGTTGACGAAGTAGCCGGAGCGCGGCCGTGCACGGATCAGGCCGCGACGTTCCAGCAGGTAATAGGCCTGGAACACCGTGGACGGGCTGACGCCGTAGGTCTGGCTCGCGTAGCGCACCGATGGCACCCGTTGACCGGGGCCGAGGACGCCGGAGCGGATCAGTTCAGCGATGTCGTCGGCGAATTTTTCGTAGCGTTTCATCTTGGGTCCGGATTGATTTCATTCTGATAGACCGTTTCGCCTTCATTCGCGAGCAAGCTCGCTCCCACAGTTGATCGCATTCCCCTGTGGGAGCGAGCTTGCTCGCGAATGGCTGCGCCGCAGTCTAAGGGATCAGCGATTCATCGGCGCAACAAACCGGCTCTTCGCCACGCTATAAACCTCGGGCTCATCACTGTCGGCAATCTTGAAGCTCAAGGTCTGCGAACTGCTGGCTGCACGTTCGGTGGTCATCGCCACCGACACCGGCACGTCGACGATCTCGCCCGGCGCCAGGCTCAGCTCGGTCTTGCCTTGCAGCTGGAAGCCGTCGCCGTCCACCAGTGTCAGGTTGTAATCCTGACGCTGCTGGGTCTTGTTGATGACCTTGAGGGTGTAGATGTTTTCAATCTGGCCCTGACCGTTCTCACGGAACAGGCCACGGTCCTTGGTCACGTCCAGCGACACCATCGGCCGCTCAACCAACGCGAGGGCGAGGGCGCCGATCATCACCACCAGCACCGCGACGTAGCCGATCAATCTCGGGCGCAGCAAATGCGTCTTGCCGCCCTGCAACTCACGCTCGGAGGTATAGCGGATCAGGCCACGGGCGTAATTCATCTTGTCCATGATCGAGTCGCAGGCGTCGATGCACGCCGCGCAGCCGATGCATTCCATTTGCAGGCCGTCGCGGATGTCGATGCCGGTCGGACAGACCTGCACGCACAACTGGCAGTCGATGCAATCGCCGAGGCCGGCTTCGGCCGGTTTTACTTCGCGTTTGCGCGGGCCACGGTTTTCGCCACGGGCCACGTCATAGGAAATCGCCAGGGTGTCCTTGTCGAACATCACGCTCTGGAACCGCGCATACGGGCACATGTGCATGCACACCGCTTCACGCAGCCAGCCGGCGTTGATGTAGGTCGCGGCGGTGAAGAACAGCACCCAGAACAGGCTGACACCACCGATCTGCAGAGTCAGCAGCTCCTCGGCCAGCGGCCGGATCGGGGTGAAGTAGCCGACGAAGGTCAAACCGGTCAGCACGCTGATCGCCAGCCACAGCGTGTGCTTGGCCGCACGTCGTGCCAGTTTGTTCAGGCTCCAGGGCGCCGCTTGCAGCTTGATCCGCTGGTTGCGTTCGCCTTCGGTGATCTTCTCGCACCACATGAAGATCCATGTCCACGAACTCTGCGGACAGGTGTAGCCACACCAGACCCGGCCGGCGAACACGGTAATGGCGAACAGGCCGAACGCGGCGATGATCAGCAGCGCCGACAGCAGAATGAAATCCTGCGGCCAGAAGGTCGCGCCAAAGATATGGAACTTGCTTTCGGAAAGGTCCCAGAGCACCGCCTGACGCCCGCCCCAGTTCAGCCACACCGTGCCGAAGAACAGCAGAAACAGAAACCCCGCGCCGCTCATGCGCAAGGTGCGGAACAGGCCGGTGAAGCTGCGGGTGAAGATCTGGTTGTCGCTGGTGGCGTGTTTCGCCTTCATTGGGCGCGCCGGTACTTTTTTTATCTGGGGAGATGCTTCTACGGTTCGGACGGGGATTCGTTCGCTCATGGTCGTTCGCTCATCAGCCTCCATCAGGCCAGGGAACTATGAGCGCCGATCTGTTTGCATAACAGACTCAGGTATTTCAATAAAAAGCGTATCAGATGGGTATCGCACCAGTGCCTGCGACAACTTGAAGCAGCTCGCAGGCCAAGGCGCAGACGCCTATCCCAGACGTCTGCGCCGGTTCTTGATCGAGGTCAGTCAAATCACCGAATCACTCTCATCGGCCTTCAGGTGTTTACGTCCATCCCGGGCGCCTGCGACGGTCAATGCGTCAGCTTCGGCTTCGGTGACGTAGATGCGCCGTCCCTCCACTTCGACGAACGACATGGATTTTTCGCTATCTGTTCTGACTTCCAGGGTGTCGCAGATCCGAATCTCTTCACCATTTTCAACGGTGAAAAAACAGACTTTCGATTCCGGATTGCTTTCATCGATACGAAGGGGCATGGGGCTGTCCTTTTTTCACGGGGGATCTGAACCGTTAGGGCCCGCGCTTGGCCGATCGTTCTACGCAACCGATTAATGGTCGGCGCTGTCCACCCTCTATCGCCCCTTCACAAGGACTGCACGATGAACGCCTGGTGGCATGAAGTGTGGGAAACCCTGCAAGCCGAATTCGCCGATATCGGCGATGCATCGCAACTGACGCGGATCACCGTGCGTCTGTTGATGGCGGCGATATTGGGCGGGATTCTCGGGTTCGAGCGTGAGCACAAAGGCAAGGCCGCCGGGGTGCGAACGCACATGCTGGTAGCTCTCGGCGCGGCGCTGTTTGTACTGGTGCCGCAATTGTCCGGGTCCCAGGCCGATGCCATGAGCCGGGTGGTGCAGGGGGTGATTGCCGGGATCGGTTTTCTCGGTGCCGGGACCATCCTGAAAAATCATGAAGGCGACGAAGGCCATGTCAAAGGCCTGACTACCGCCGCCGGCCTGTGGATGACTGCCGCCATCGGCGTCGCGGCCGGGTTGGGCCGCGAGGCGACGGCGCTGCTCAGTACGTTGTTGGCGTTGGGGATTTTCAACGTGATGCCAAGGATCGTGAAAATCTTTGAAAAAGATCACGACGACCCTAATTGATCAGACGATCACCGGCGGCATCGTCGTCGGCGGTTCCTCTTTGGGTGGTGGCGTGGTGCCAGGCGGTTCCTGTTCGGGGATCGGCTGCGGCTCGGTCTCGGGCAGGACCGGTTTGTCGATGTTCGGATCAGGGGTTTCGGCGGGAATCGGAATACTCATCGGGTGAACCTCCGTGTGGCACTTGGCGTGGGAAGTGCTTAAGTGGGTTGACCACTTCACTGCGAAATCGATCCGATTTTGTGGCGGGACAAATCCCTGTGAACTTTTTCCGGCGACGGCTGCTCGGAACCTGAGAGAGTTCATCACCGGGCGCAGGCCCGGCCGTGACCGCCAAACAGGCAAACGAGCGTCCTTGGGGCGTTAAGGAGAGATGCTCAATGACTGCTGAAAAACCCTCCGAACTGAGCTACAACCCGCACATACCGCTGTCGCAGGCCCTGCTGCTGCCGCGCATCGTCATTGAAGACACCGCACCGACCCTCGAAGGCGGACAGTTTGCGGTCAAGGCAATTGCCGGCCGGGAGATCGTAGTCACCAGCAAGGTGTTCGCCGACGGTCACGACAAACTGGCGGTACGCATCCGCTGGCGCGAAGAGGGCGATGAAACCTGGCAGACCGAAGTCATGACCGATCAGGGCAACAACGGCTGGCGCGGTGTGTTTCAGCCGCTGCGCATGGGCCGTTATCTGTTCCTGATCGAAGCGTGGATCGATCAGTTCGCCAGTTTTCAGTACGAACTGGAGAAAAAACACACCGCCGCCGTCCCGGTCAGTCTCGAGCTGCAAGAAGGGCGCACCATGGTGCAGCAGGCCGCCGAGCGCAGCGAAGGTCAGCTCAGCGAACAACTGGCCGGCTTGCATCACGAATTGTCCGGCCTGCTCGAAACCGAGCAGGTCGCGTTGTTTCTGCACTCGCGCAGTGCGCAACTGATGGCCGAGGCCGATCACCGCGCCTATCTGAGCCTCAGCCCGGAATTCCCGGTGGACGTCGAACGCGAACTGGCGGAATTCGCCAGTTGGTATGAACTGTTTCCCCGCTCGATCACCGACGATCCCGCCCGCCACGGCACTTTCAATGACGTGCACTCGCGCCTGCCGATGATTCAGGACATGGGCTTCGACGTGTTGTACTTCACGCCGATCCACCCGATTGGCCGCAGCCACCGCAAGGGCCGCAACAATTCCCTGACCGCCGGCCCGGACGATCCCGGCAGCCCGTATGCGATCGGCAGCGAGGAGGGCGGCCACGAAGCGATTCACTCGCAGCTCGGCACCCGCGAGGACTTCCGTCGGCTGGTGTCAGCCGCCGCTGACCATGGTCTGGAAATCGCCCTCGATTTCGCCATCCAGTGTTCCCAGGATCACCCTTGGCTCAAGCAGCATCCGGGCTGGTTCAACTGGCGGCCGGACGGCACGATCAAATACGCGGAGAACCCGCCGAAGAAATATCAGGACATCGTCAATGTCGATTTCTATGCGCCGGAAGCGATTCCGAGCCTGTGGGTCGAGTTGCGCGACATCGTGGTTGGCTGGGTGCAGGAGGGCGTGAAGATCTTTCGCGTCGACAACCCGCACACCAAGCCGCTGCCGTTCTGGCAATGGCTGATCGCCGATGTGCGCACGCTGTACCCGGAAGTGATCTTCCTTGCTGAAGCCTTCACTACGCCGGCGATGATGGCGCGGTTGGGCAAGGTCGGTTACACCCAGAGCTACACCTATTTCACCTGGCGCAACACCAAGGCCGAACTGGCGACCTACTTCAGCGAGCTCAATGAATCGCCGTGGCGCGAGTGCTACCGGCCGAATTTCTTCGTCAACACCCCGGACATCAACCCGGCTTTCCTGCATGAGTCGGGGCGTCCCGGTTTTCTCATCCGCGCGGCGCTGGCGACCATGGGTTCTGGCTTGTGGGGCATGTATTCGGGGTTCGAACTGTGCGAGTCGGCGCCGGTGCCGGGCAAGGAGGAATACCTCGATTCCGAGAAGTACGAGATCCGCGTCCGCGACTTCAACCAGCCCGGCAACATCATTGCCGAGATCGCCCAGCTCAACCGCATCCGCCGCCAGAACCCGGCGCTGCACAGCCATCTGGGCCTGAAGATCTACAACGCCTGGAACGACAACATTCTGTATTTCGGCAAGCGCAGCGCGGACGGCAGCAACTTCATTCTGGTGGCCGTCAGCCTCGATCCGCATAACGTGCAGGAGGCGAATTTCGAGTTGCCGTTGTGGGAAATGGGCCTGCCGGACGATGCCACTACCCATGGCGAAGACCTGATGAACGGCCATCGCTGGGACTGGCACGGCAAGTACCAGTTCATGCGGATCGACCCGGCATATCAGCCGTTCGGAATCTGGCGCATTACCTCTTCCTGATCGGTTCCTGATCGTTCCCACGCTCTGCGTGGGAATGCATACCGGGACGCTCCGCGTCCCAAAGCGGACGCAGAGCGCCCATGGCGGCATTCCCACGCGGACGGTTCGACGCCTCGACGTGGGAACGATCAGCGATCAGTGATCTGCGCAGGGCGCCCTTATTGAATTGAACAGGAGTTTCACATGGCGAAGAAACCCAAGGCAGCCACCTTCATCAAGGACCCGCTCTGGTACAAGGACGCGGTCATCTATCAAGTTCACGTCAAATCCTTTTTCGACTCCAACAATGACGGGATCGGCGACTTTCCCGGCCTGATCGCCAAACTCGACTACATCGCCGAACTCGGCGTCAACACCATCTGGCTGTTGCCGTTCTACCCCTCGCCACGCCGCGACGATGGTTATGACATCGCCGAATACCGGGGCGTACACAGCGATTACGGGACGATGGCTGACGCCAAGCGTTTTATTGCCGAGGCGCATAAACGTGGGTTGAGGGTGATTACCGAACTGGTCATCAACCACACCTCCGACCAGCACCCGTGGTTCCAGCGGGCGCGCAAGGCCAAGCCCGGTTCGGCGGCGCGGGACTTCTATGTGTGGTCGGATGACGACCAGAAATACGACGGCACCCGGATCATTTTTCTCGACACCGAAAAGTCCAACTGGACCTGGGACCCGGTGGCCGGCCAGTACTTCTGGCACCGTTTCTATTCGCACCAGCCGGACCTGAACTTCGACAACCCGCAAGTCATGAAAGCCGTGCTGTCGGTGATGCGTTACTGGCTGGACATGGGCATCGACGGCCTGCGGCTGGACGCGATTCCGTATCTGATCGAACGCGACGGCACCAACAACGAAAACCTCCCGGAAACCCACGACGTCCTCAAGCAGATCCGCGCCGAGATCGACGCCAATTACCCGGATCGCATGCTGCTGGCCGAAGCCAACCAATGGCCGGAAGACACCCAGCTGTACTTCGGCGACACCGACGCCGAGGGCGTGAATGGCGACGAATGCCACATGGCTTTCCACTTTCCGCTGATGCCGCGCATGTACATGGCGCTGGCCCAGGAAGATCGCTTCCCGATCACCGACATCCTGCGCCAGACCCCGGAAATTCCCGCCAACTGCCAATGGGCGATCTTCCTGCGCAACCACGATGAATTGACGCTGGAAATGGTCACCGACAAGGAACGCGACTACCTCTGGAATTACTACGCCGCCGACCGTCGCGCGCGGATCAACCTTGGCATTCGTCGGCGTCTGGCGCCGTTGATGGAGCGCGACCGCCGCCGCATCGAACTGCTTAACAGTCTGCTGCTGTCGATGCCCGGCACGCCGACCCTGTATTACGGCGATGAGATCGGCATGGGCGACAACATCTACCTCGGCGACCGCGACGGCGTGCGCACGCCCATGCAATGGTCAATCGACCGCAACGGCGGATTTTCCCGCGCCGATCCGGCCAGTCTGGTGCTGCCGCCGATCATGGACCCGCAATACGGCTATCAGTCGGTCAACGTCGAAACCCAGGCTGGCGATCCGCATTCGCTGCTGAACTGGACCCGGCGCCTGCTGACCGTGCGCAAGCAATCCAAGGCGTTCGGTCGCGGCACTTTGAAAATGCTGTCGCCGGCCAACCGCCGGGTTCTGGCCTACACCCGTGAATACACCGGCCCGGACGGCAAGCACGAAACCATTCTGTGCGTGGCCAACGTGTCTCGCAGCGCGCAAGCGGTGGAGCTCGACTTGTCGGCCTACGTCGGCATGGTGCCGGTGGAGATGCTCGGCGGTAACGCGTTCCCGCCCATCGGCCAGTTGAGTTTTCTGCTGACCTTGCCGCCCTACGGTTTCTACTGGTTCGGCCTGGCGGCGGAAAACCAGATGCCGAGCTGGCACGTCGAGCCGGCGCAGAGCCTGCCGGACTTCACCACGCTGGTGCTGAAAAAACGCATGGAAGAATTGCTCGAGGCGCCGTCCCGAGCCACGCTCGAACAGGCGATCCTGCCGAACTGGCTGCAGAACCGCCGCTGGTTCGCCGGCAAGGACGCTGCCATCGACCAGGTGAAACTGGCCTATGGCGTGCGCTTCGGCGATGCCCAGCATCCGGTGCTGTTCAGCGAAATCGAAGTGCAGAGCGGCGGGCAGACCAGTCGCTATCAACTGCCATTCGGCTTCATTGCCGAAGACCAGGTCGGGCCGGCATTGCCTCAGCAACTGGCCCTGGCGCGGGTGCGCCGGGTTCGTCAGGTCGGGTTGATCACCGATGCTTTCAGTCTTGAAGCGTTTATTCGCGCGGTGCTGCAAGGCATGCAGGGCGGTGCGGTGCTGGAATCCAGTGAGGGCGAAATCCGTTTCGAGGCAACGTCGCAACTTGAAAAACTCGGCCTGGGCGCGGAGTCCGAAGTGCGCTATCTGTCTGCCGAGCAATCCAACAGTTCGGTGGTGATCGGCAACAGTCTGGTGCTCAAGCTGATCCGCAAAGTCGCTTCCGGCGTACACCCGGAACTGGAGATGAGCGCTTACCTGACCGCTGCCGGATTTGCCAATATCTCTCCGCTGCTCGGTTCGGTGATTCGCCGTGACGGCAAGGGCGAAGACAACCTGCTGATGATTGCCCAAGGCTATCTGAGCAATCAGGGCGATGCCTGGGAATGGACGCAGAACAACCTCGAGCGGGCGTTGCGCGATGAGCTGGCGGACGCCATGTCCGAGCAGGCGCAACACTACAACGCCCTGGGTGAGCTGAAGGATTTTGCCGGCATGCTCGGCCAGCGTCTGGGGGAAATGCATCAGGTGCTGGCAGCGCCGAGCGACAACAAGGACTTCGCGCCGCAGGTCAGTTCGGCCAAGGATGCGCAGGCGACCGGCAAGGACGTCGGGGCGCAGGTCGAGCACGCACTGAAACTGCTCAAGCAGCATCAGGGCGAACTCGATGCAGCGGATCAGAAGCTGGTCGGTCGCTTGCTCGACAACAGGAAAACCATCCTCGCCCACGTGCAGGACCTGGCCAGGCAGTCCGCTGGCGGGCTGCGGATCCGCGTTCACGGCGATCTGCACCTGGGGCAGGTGCTGGTGATCAAGGGCGACGCATACCTGATCGACTTCGAAGGCGAGCCGGCGCGGCCACTGGCCGAGCGCCGAGGCAAGCACAGCCCGTACAAGGATGTCAGCGGTGTGCTGCGTTCCTTCGACTATGCCGCCGCCATGGCCCTGAATGTGCACAACGTCGACAACAGTCCCGAAGCCGAAACCGCGCGCCGGCGTGTCACGGAACGTTACCTGCGTGAAGCCCGGGAAGCATTTCTCCAGGCATATCGCCAAGCGGCAGCTAGTCTTGATCATGCCTGGCAAGATCCTGAAGGTGCCAACGCCGCACTGGCGTTGTTCGGTCTGGAGAAAGCGGCCTACGAAGTGGCCTATGAAGCCGAAAATCGCCCCACCTGGCTGCCCGTGCCGCTGCACGGTCTGTATGGGTTATTGACGGGGCTCAAACCCTTTTCCGATCTTGGTGGAGAGTAGTCATGAGTTTCTCGAACAAGGAACAGGGTCACGCTAATGAAAGATTGCTGCCCAAGGCGAAGGACATCGATGCCTTGGTGCGCGCGGAACACCACGACCCGTTTTCCATTCTGGGCCCCCACGGCGATGGCGCCGGCGGGCAGTTCATCCGGGCGTATCTGCCTGGCGCGTTGAACGTTTCGGTGCTGGACAAAAACAGTGGCGAAGAGCTCGGTCCGCTGGAAGCCACGGAAACGCCGGGGCTGTTTGTCGGCCATTTCGACGACGCACGGCCGTATCTGTTGCGCACCCGCTGGGCCGGTGGCGAACAGGTCGCGGAAGATCCTTACAGCTTCGGCCAGCTGCTCGGTGAGATGGACTTGTACCTGTTCGCCGAGGGCAATCACCGCGACCTCAGCAGTTGCCTCGGTGCGCAGCTGAAAACCGTCGATGGCATCGATGGTGTGCGCTTTGCCGTGTGGGCACCCAATGCCCGACGCGTTTCGGTAGTCGGCGATTTCAACGTCTGGGACGGGCGACGGCATCCAATGCGGTTGCGGCATCCGTCGGGCGTGTGGGAGTTGTTCATTCCGCGCCTGCAGGCGGGGGAACTGTACAAGTACGAAATTCTTGGCGCTCACGGCATTCTGCCGCTCAAGGCCGACCCGATGGCGCTGGCCACCAGCCTGCCGCCGGACACCGCGTCCAAAGTCGCCTCGCCGCTGCAGATCGACTGGCAGGATCAGGACTGGATGAGCAGCCGACGCGAGCGCCAGCAGCACAATGCACCGCTGTCGATCTATGAGCTGCACGCCGGTTCCTGGCAGTGCGAACTCGACGATCTCGGCGAAGTGGCCCGCCAGTACACCTGGCCGGAGCTGGCAGAGCGTTTGATTCCGTATGTGAAGGAACTGGGTTTCACCCACATCGAACTGATGCCGATCATGGAGCACCCGTTCGGCGGTTCCTGGGGTTATCAGTTGCTGTCGCAATTCGCCCCGAGCGCCCGTTACGGCACGCCGGACGAGTTCGCGGCGTTCATCAACGCCTGCCATCAGGCTGATATCGGGGTGATTCTCGACTGGGTGCCGGCGCATTTTCCGACCGATACCCATGGTCTGGCGCAGTTCGACGGCACGGCGCTGTATGAGTACGGCAACCCGCAAGAAGGTTTTCATCAGGATTGGGACACGCTGATCTACAACCTGGGCCGCACCGAAGTGCACGGCTACATGCTGGCCTCGGCGCTGCACTGGTTGAAGCATTTCCACGTCGACGGGCTGCGGGTCGATGCGGTCGCATCGATGCTGTATCGCGACTATTCGCGCAAGGCCGGCGAGTGGGTGCCGAACCGTCATGGCGGCCGGGAAAACCTGGAAGCTATCGACTTCCTGCGCCACTTGAACGACGTGGTGGCGCTGGAAGCACCGGGCGCGCTGGTGATCGCCGAGGAATCCACAGCCTGGCCGGGCGTCAGCCAGAGCACCCAGCAGGGCGGTCTCGGCTTTGCCTATAAATGGAACATGGGCTGGATGCACGATTCGCTGCATTACATTCAGCAGGATCCGGTGTACCGCGCTCATCACCACAACGAGCTGAGCTTTGGTCTGGTTTACGCCTGGTCCGAGCGTTTCATCCTGCCGATTTCCCACGACGAAGTGGTGCACGGCAAGCATTCGCTGATCGACAAGATGCCCGGCGACCGCTGGCAGAAATTCGCCAACCTGCGGGCCTATCTGAGCTTCATGTGGACCCATCCGGGCAAGAAGCTGCTGTTCATGGGCTGCGAGTTCGGTCAGTGGCGCGAGTGGAATCACGACCAGCAACTGGACTGGTATCTGCTGCAGTATTCGGAACACAAGGGCGTGCAGAAACTGGTCGGCGACCTGAATCGGCTCTACCGCGAAGAACCGGCGCTGCATGAGCAGGACGATGCGCCGCAAGGGTTTCAGTGGCTGATTGGCGACGATGCGATCAACAGCGTTTACGCCTGGCTGCGCTGGAGCAAGGACGGAACGCCGGTGCTGGTGGTGGCCAACTTCACGCCGGTGCCGCGCCAGTCGTACCGTGTCGGCGTGCCGTTTGCCGGGCGCTGGAGGGAATTGCTCAACAGTGACGCCGACACGTATGCCGGCTCCAATTATGGCAATGGTGGTGGGGCGTTCACCGAAGAGGTGGCCAGCCATGGGCAGGCGTTGTCACTGGAACTGAACCTGCCGCCGTTGGCGGTGTTGATCCTTAAACCCGAAGCCTGACCCCCTACGCAAGATCGTTCCCACGCTCCGCGTGGGAATGCCTCAAGGGACGCTCCGCGTTCCAGCTCTGGAAGGGACGCGGAGCGTCCCGGGCTGCATTCCCACGCAGAGCGTGGGAACGATCATCTGAGGCTCGTCCTTACCAGCGCATCCGGATGCCGAGGCTGCCAATCAACCCGTTCAGGTCGTTGTCGTCCACGTCGCTGCTGTAGTCGGCGCTCACGTACAGGCTGACCGTCGGCGTCATTTTTGCCACCAGCCCCAGTCCGACTTCCACGGTCGAGGATTTGCGACTACTGCTGATCTTGTCCACCTGATCCAGCGTCACCGTGTTGCCGGTGTACACCGTGTGCCACAAGTTCGTGCGCACGTAGGGTTCGACCGGCAAGCCGTTCAGATCGTAGCTACCTTTCAAGCGCGCACCGACCCGGCCGCTCCACGATGAAATATCACTGGAAGAAGCGTTGCCCGAACCGGCATAGGGCGTGTCCAGAGTGATGCGCTGGTTGATCAATTGCGCCTGCGGTTCAACCACCCAGTTTTCCCCCAGACCGATCGGAAAACCACCTTCCACCGACAACGTCATCGCGCTGCCTTCGGTGGCCAGGCGTGCACCTTGTTCGTTACGGCTGAAACCGCTGACCCGACCGCCACTGGCCGACAGATCGACGTGCCAGCCCTGCGGGCCGATCAGGCTGTAGTAAGCGCCCAGGCTCTGGCCTTGCAGGTTGAGGGTGTCGGTGGTCGGGTCGGCGAGGGCGCGGCTGGTGATCAGTCCGTTGCCATTGGCCTTGATCTGATTGATCCCGCCGATCAGGCCGACCTGCTGGGTGTGGCCGCTGCTGCTTTTCAGGGTCAGTACGGCGGGGCCCTTGAAGTCGCCGGTTCCGGGCGTGGCGAAGCCCGGGCTGAGGACGTCGGTTTGCGCCTGGCGGGACGTCTGTCCGTAGAGTTGATCCCAGGCCGAGGGGGCGAGGTCTTCGGTGATCAGGTTTGTTCCGCGCAGATCCGGTTGCGGGCTCAGGCGTTGCGGGCCTGGGGTCACGATCGTGGCGGGAAGGGTCATCACGGGAATGTCCTGGCGATACCAGGGTGTCGCCTCGTCCGCCACAGGACCTGCCTGCGCCTCCATGGACGAGCACAGCAAGATAGAACTTGAAACAGTGCAAAACGTGACTTTGATCTCTTGTGAGGTGAGTGAAGTTTTCATGGAGTTCTACCTTGCTATCGCACGCGGTATCTCGCCTTGGCGTCTCTCCTACCCCGAACGAGGGGCGACCGAATGGAGCGTGGCGAACCCGTGGACGCTCGTCTTGACGAGTGACCTGAGGCTCGCCCCGAGTAATGTTTCCGGGGGTAGTAAGGTAGAGCTAAGAAGACCCGAGCCGTTGCGTCAAGAAATTGAACGATGAGTGGTAGGGCCAAAACGGATGATGCAACGTTATGTTTTTGCGCATTTATCTAAGTTCTTGTTTGTAGGGCCAATCACTGCGAAAGCCGTGAGGCAGAGATGTATTGCAGCCGACAGTCGGTCCGCGGAACCGCGAAAGCTGACCGGTTCCGCATCGCTTGGTGGGTGAAGACAGCTGTCAGTATCGCGTTACAAATGCACCTCGACCGCCAGCGGCAGATGATCCGAGAGATGCGTCCACGGTTTGTTGCCGAGGATCTGCGGGTCGTGGCTGCTGGCATTGCGCAGGTAGATCCGGTCCAGTCGCAGCAGCGGGAAGCGCGCGGGGTAAGTCTTGGCCGGGCGGCCGTGATGGCGTTCGAAAGCTTCGTGCAGGTAGTCGCGGCGGGCGAGGGCGACGTTGCCCTGCAACTGCCAGTCATTGAAGTCACCGGCGATGATCACCGGGGCATCCTCGGGCAAGGATTCGAGCAACTGGCAGAGCAGTTGCAACTGCAACTGGCGATGACTTTCGAGCAGGCTCAGGTGCACGCAGATAGCATGCACTTCGGCATGCCCTGGTACATCCAGTACGCAGTGCAACAGCCCGCGCCGTTCGGGGCCGGTGATCGAGACATCGAGGTTGCGGTATTCGCGGATCGGGTATTTCGACAGCAGGGCGTTGCCGTGATGGCCATCGGGATAGACCGCATTGCGTCCGTAGGCAAAATCACTCCACATGCTGTCGGCAAGGAATTCGTACTGCGAGGTCTGCGGCCATTCGTTGTAGCGGCTGGAATGTCGCTCGTGTTCGCCGACCACTTCCTGCAGAAACACCAGATCGGCCGAGGTACTGCGCACCGCTTCACGCAGTTCCGGAAGGATGAAACGTCGATTGAGCGCGGTGAAACCCTTGTGTGTATTGACCGTCAGTACCCGCAGGCGGTGAATGACTGGCGCGTCGACGACATGACGCTTGGGATCGCTGGACACGTTCACTCCTCTGAATCCGGTATGCCTATGCATGCGACTGACGCGAGGCCCGACGGTTCCTTCTGATCCAGTATCCCTGCAGGAGCTGCCGCAGGCTGCGATCTTTTGACCTTGTCTTTTTCAATCAACTTCAAAGATCCAAATATCGCAGCCTCGGCTTACTCGATAAATACTGCACGTTATCAATTACAGAATCTGCTGGTTATAAACAGCGCTCTCTCGGTTGGGAAGTAGAAGTAAGCGCGCTGTCTCTGTTGGGTGCCACTGACAATTCGAAAACGCTGAAAATCATTGTTTACTCCAGCGCACGCGATTTATTACGGCTCGTCCGTGAGGGTCGTCATAGGGGATGATGATGTACGCAACAGGTGTATTCGAACGGAAGGTTACTGACCCATCTAAAAGTCTTTCAGTGCCGATAAGCTTGGCTGATTGATCATAGAACTCGATGTCTACACCTCCATAGGCGTCACCAGTAATCTCTACCTCGGTAGACAAAATACTTGGATCCAGGCGTGCTTTAGTTTCCCAAGATATTGTTAATTCTTTATCCAATAGAATTTGACCACCTTCCAGTTTGCGAAGGGTCAGGCCATTTTTAGTTGTATCAGACGCTTCATTAATTTCTCGCGGTTCTTCATTCTGGAAATCTTCAAAATACGATTGTGAGGTTTGGTTTGATTGACTCATGATCATTACTCCTGCGTTTTCGGGATAGTGCAGGCGAGATCTAAGCGCATAACAATGAAATGCACACCTGTCAGATATGACAGGTGCGGGCGTATTTTCGACGAATGGTCGCTTGATTTTAAAATTGTAGTTTTTGGCAGATTCTGCACGCTGAATGCCCCTGCCCGTGAAGGCATCAATACGGCGAACACCTTTGTTGGCTGACCTGCGCAATCGCTGGCAGGTCAGCTCCCAAAGGCATCTTGTGGCTCCTGACTTTTGTGCGATCAGACGAAGACGATTTCGTAGGGCAGTCGCATGCGTTCCAGAATCGACTTGGGCAGCAGCGGCGCGATACCGATCGCCGGTTCGCCGTTGAGCTGACTGGCGTAGGCATGGGTCGCGTGGCTCTTGCGCGCGACGGTCCAGGTGTCGAGGCGCAGCTTGCGCGCGCGATGCCACGGGATCTGCGCCTGGTCCCGTTCTGGCCAGTGCCAGGCCCAGACCGGCACATCGTGGTAGGTCGCGCCGACCTGTTGTGCCGCTTTGGCGCTGGCCCGGCCGACCACTTCATGATCGGCAGTGCCGTCTTCACGCCACGTGCTGAACACTACATCACCGGGGCGCAGGTAGCGGACGATGAAATCGGTCAGTTGGGTTTCCTGGTCGAGCAGGGCGTTGTCGGTGAAACCGCCGCGCACCCATTTCAGGCTGTGCATCGGCAAGCCCAGGCGGCGCAGGGCTTCGACACTTTCCTGGGGGCGGAACACGCTCAGGCGTTTTTCCGACCACTGGCGCGAGCCCGGATGACTGGCGCTGCCATCGGTGATCGACAGTAATTGCAAGGGATGTCCGAGGCTGGAAAGCAGTTGCAGCAGGCCGCCGCAGGTCACCACTTCATCGCCGGGGTGCGGGGCGATGACCACGGCGCGGGCGCCGGGCGGGACCAAAGTGTGGGTGTTGATGACGGGAATGTTGTCGAGCTGCGGGGCGCTGTTCCAGATCTGCGCCGGCAGGCCGCTCTCGCTGAGGGATAACGGTTTCATGAGTGATACGTCCTTGTTGTGTCTCGCCCTCAGTCGTACAAACGCTGGTCATTCCAGACGTGTTCGACCCGTGAAGGCTGGTGGATAGCCCTGCAGCGCTCCGAACCCTGGATTGCTGCGCAGCAGAGTATTGCTCAAGACGGGCGGTTCGTCGCGTCACAGATCAACCTGATCCGCTTTTTTTTATTCAGTCTGTGCCAACTGTCGCAGATAGTCGCCAAAACCACCGCGTGCGCGACTGTCCAGACGGGCGCTGGTGACGACTTGCGGACGATGGCTCCAGGCGATGCTGGCCCCCGAACGCTCCAGCTGACGCACCAGCTGCACATCCTCGTCGCACGCCAGGGGTTCGAAGCCACCGGCCCGCAGATAGGCCTGTGCGCTGACGCCCAGGTTGGCACCGTGGATGTGCCGGTGTCCTTCGCTCGCCTGGTAGTCTCGGTGATAACGAATCTGTGCGGCTTCATCGAACGACTCGTGCCAGTGTTCGACCGTGACGGTGCCGCATACGGCATCCGTGCCCAGCCCCAGTTGTTCCACCAGCCAGTCCTCGGCGACGCGGCTGTCGGCGTCCGAGCAGGATATCCAGCGTGCGCCGCGTTCGAGCAGTCGCTGCGCGCCCAACGCTCGGGCCTGCCCGACATTGCGGGCCTCGATGGTCATTGCCTGCACCGGGTATTGGCTGACGATCTGCGCCGAGCGGTCGGTGCAGCTATCGAGAATCACCAGCACTTCCACCGGCTCGCCGGCCAGACTTGTATGTCGGGCGGCCCGAAGCGCGGCGTGCAGGCAGTCATGAAGCCATGCTTCTTCGTTGTGTGCGGGAATCAGGATGCCAATCATCGCAACCCCTCCAACGCGGCCACCGAGCGCGGTTCGCGGCTCCAGACTTCAAGCAGGAAGTCCGCCTCCTGATGCAGGACCAGTCGCGGCAGGTGCAACTGTTCGTGAATCAGGTCATGAACCTGTCGGGCGTTGAGCGGGCAACCTTCGATGGGCGGGCGCCAGTGACAGGCCAGCAGTTGGCCGTCCACCGTCAATGAATCGCTGATGCGACGGATCACCTCTGTCAGATCCTGTCGATCAAGGTAGTAGCCGATTTCGCTGAAGACGATCAGGTCGAATTTTTCTGCGGGCCAGTCGCCCGGCAGGCGACCCTGACGCACCTCGGCGTGGTCGAACAGGCTCAGCCGGGTCCGCGCCAGATTGGCTGCGGCGGCGCTCGTGTCGCAGCACAACAGCCGATCGCAGCGTTCGGCCAGCGCCGCACTCAGTTCACCGTTGGCGCACCCCGGCTCGAAGATGGCCCGGTAGTGCGGGCGGGGCAGGGCCGCCAGGGTCACGAGGCGCTTGCGCTGCTCGTACCAGCGCTGGCGAAATCCCCAGGGGTCGTTATTGCCCGCGAACAGGCCTTCGAAGTAGCGATCCTCGACACTCATAGAAAGACCACCTCGAACGGTTGCAGCAGTCGATCAATGACATAGGGTTTGAGCACAGGAGCCAAGCCGGCTTCGGGATCGCCCTCCAACTGGCTGGCAAACGCATGCACCGCGTGACGCTTGCGCGCAACCTGTTCCGGGCTGAGCAGAATCTTGCGTGCCCGTTCCCAGGGCACGATGGCGTCTTCCGGGGTTGCCCAGTGCCAGGTCCAGACCGGCAGCTCGTGGCAGATCGCGCCCACACGGCGCGCCGCTTCGACGCTGGCGCGGCCAACGGCTTCGTGGTCGCTGTGGCCGTCCTCGCGCCAGGTGGTGAAGATCACGTCGTCGGGTTGCAGGTAGCGGGTCAGGTATTGGCACAGCATCGATTCGCGCGCGGCGACCTGGGTGTCGGGGAAACCGCCGCGCAGCCACTGCAACTGGTGCATGGGCAGGCCGAGACGGCGCAGGGCTTCGGCGGATTCCTGCGGGCGCACCACGCTCAGACGCTCCACCGGCCAGCGATCCGAACCCGGATGACTGGCGCTGCCATCGGTGACCGAGATCAATTGCAGGGAACGTCCCGCCGCCGCGAGCCGTTGCAACAGTCCGCCGCAACCGAGCACTTCATCGTCCGGATGCGGCGCAATCACTACCGCCCGCGATCCCGGCGGGACCAGATCGAGAATGTCGATGCTATCCACCGCTGCCAAATGCCGGGAGCCCTGCCATTCATGCAGGGAAGTTCCCTCGCCGACGATCGGATTGCGCTTCATAGGGCCCAGCACTCGCGCGGCTGCTGCGCGATCCGTTGGCCCAGTGCCGCCAGATCACGTTCAGCGTGGCTTTGGCGCAGATACACCGGCAAGTCGGCTGCCAGGCGGGCGAAGTGCGGGTCCTTGCAGAACGGCCCGGCGCCGAGTGCCCGACCGGTCTCGCGAATAACCTGTTCGGCGGTATCCTCGACCACGGCGCGTACGCGGCGGGCCAGTAGCTCGGCATTGGCGTGGGGATCGCTGTCAATGTCCAGTGCACTGACACGCAGCACTTGAGCGGCCGCGTGCAAGGCGCTGTCGACGGCGCCGAGACTGGCCAGTGCGTGGGGCTCTTCGCGGCGCGCACAATGCTGACGCAAGCGTTCGCCTAGCTCCCTTGCGCCGCCATACCAGCACGCGGCGATCCCGATCCCGCCATGCCAGAAACCCGGACGTTGCAGGTAGTCGCCCGGGTCGCCGATCGCCTGGGCCTCCACATCATCGAACAGCACTTCGACGCTGCCGGAAGTGGCCATGCCGACCGCTTGCCAGCCTTGATCGGTCACGGCCACGCCCGGTTGATCGAGGGCCACGGCCACCAGTTGCTGATGATCGTCCTCATCCCACGCCGTGAGCAGGGCATGGCTGAGCACCGTCGCCCCGGAGCACCACGCCTTGCGTCCGTTCAACCGTACCAGTTGCCCCGAACGGCTGACCCGAACCCGCGCTTGCGGTGGTTCGGCCGCCCACATGCCCCAGGTACTGCCCGGCGTCGGCGACCCGCCAAGTTGCTCGATAATCGCCAAAGCATCGGTATGACCTTCGTAGAGCTTGCACAGCCCCAGATCATGCCCGCCGACCTCGGACAGCCGTTGCCAGCGCTCCAGCGTACGGCCGCTGCCGGGCAATGGCAGATGGTCGAGGCCAGCCTCGACCATTTCCCGCAGACACCTGCCGAGCGCAGCCGTGTCGCGGTAATCCGGCGTGTGCCGTGAGAGATAGCCGGGCAAGTCCATGTCAGTCCTCTTCTTCGCGTTGCAGTTCAAACAGCAGCAGCGAGCGCCCGGTGACCGAGTATTCGTGACCGAACGTGAACCGTTCCTGTCCGCGGATCGAAGGCTGGTTGGTGTCGATCATGCAGGTCCAGAAACTGCCTTCAGGCACTTCCGGCAGGGTGAAATTGACGATGTCGTGATGGGCGTTGACCACCAGCAGCAACGTGGCGTCGGCACCCTTGCGGCGGATCCCGGTTTCCTGGGCGCGACCGTCGAGCAGCATGCCCATGCAGCGGTTGTGCGCGTCATGCCAGTGTTCGGTGGTCATCTCGGTGGCGTCCGGCGCGAGCCAGGTCACGTCCTTGACCCCGATGTCCTCGTTGTATTCACCGACCAGAAAACGCCCGCGTCGCAGGATCGGGTAGGCCAGGCGCAATTTGATCAGGCGTTTGACGAATTTCAGCAGCGCCTTGCCGTCCTCGCTCAGGTCCCAGTTGACCCAGCCGATCTCGCTGTCCTGGCAATAAGCGTTGTTGTTGCCGTCCTGGGTGCGGGCGAATTCGTCACCGGCCACCAGCATCGGCGTGCCTTGGGACAGCAGCAGGGTGGCGAAGAAATTGCGCATCTGCCGGTGGCGCAGTGCGTTGATTTCCGGATCGTCGGTAGGGCCCTCGACACCATGGTTCCAGGACAGGTTGTTGTTGCTGCCATCCTGATTGTTTTCGTCGTTGGCCTCGTTGTGCTTGTCGTTGTAGGACACCAGATCGTTGAGGGTGAAGCCGTCGTGAGCGGTGACGAAATTCACCGACGAATAAGGCCGGCGCCCGCGCTGGTTGAACATTTCCCCGGAGGCGGTCATGCGGCTGGCGAAGTCGGCGAGCTGGCCGTCGTCACCTTTCCAGAAGGCGCGCACGGTGTCGCGGAACTTGTCGTTCCACTCGACCCAGCCCGGCGGGAAATTGCCGACCTGATAACCGCCGGGACCGCAGTCCCAGGGCTCGGCGATCATTTTCACCTGACGCAGCACCGGGTCCTGTCGGCAGGCGACAAGGAAACTGTGACGTTCGTCGAAGCCGTCGTGATAACGACCGAGAATGGTCGCCAGATCGAAACGGAAGCCGTCGACGTGCATTTCGCTGGCCCAGTAACGCAGCGAGTCGGTGACCATTTGCAGCACGCAAGGATGGCTCAGGTCGAGGGTGTTGCCGGTGCCGGAATCGTTGATGTAGAAGCGCTTGTCATCCGGCATCAAGCGGTAGTACGAGGCGTTGTCGATCCCGCGCATCGACAGGGTCGGGCCTTGCTCGTTGCCCTCGGCGGTATGGTTGTAGACCACGTCGAGAATCACTTCGAGATTGGCTTCGTGCAGGTGCGCAACCATTTCCTTGAACTCGGCAATCTTGCCGCTGGCCAGGTAGCGCGGGTCCGGGGCGAAGAACGCGATGCTGTTGTAGCCCCAGTAATTGGTCATGCCTTTATGCAGCAGGTGCTGGTCGTTGACGAAGGCGTGGATCGGTAACAACTCGACAGTCGACACCCCTAGTTTGCGGATGTGTTCCAGTACATCGTCGACCATCAGCCCGGCAAACGTACCGCGCACGTTCTCCGGCACGGAAGGGTGGCGCATGCTGATGCCGCGCACGTGGGTTTCGTAAATGATGGTCTTGTCCCACGGCACGCTGACGCGCTGGTCGTGGCCCCAGGTGTGCGCCGGGTCGATGACTTTGCACTTGGGGACGAAGGGCGCACTGTCGCGTTCGTCGAAACTGAGGTCGGCGTCCGGATGGCCGATGGTGTAGCCGAACAGCGCCTCGGACCATTTCAACTGGCCGACCAGTTGTTTGGCATAAGGGTCGATCAGCAATTTGTTGTGGTTGAAGCGGTGGCCGTTGGCCGGGTCGTACGGGCCGTAGACGCGGTAGCCGTAGATCAGCCCCGGATGCGCATCGGGCAGGTAGCCGTGGTAGATCTCGTCGGTGTATTCCGGCAGCTCGATGCGTTCGAGTTCGACTTCGCCGGCATCGTCGAAAATGCACAGTTCGACCCGGGTGGCGTTGGCGGAAAACAGCGCAAAGTTCACCCCCAGACCATCCCAGGTCGCGCCGAGCGGGAAGGGCAGGCCTTCACGAATGCGCGAGGGTTCGGCGTGCGCGGCGGGCTCGGTTTTCTTTGGACGGGTCATAGGTGCTCCTGCAAAAAATCGGGGGTGGTCATCTTTCCCTGTGGGAGCGAGCTTGCTCGCGATTGCGGATGGACATCCAATATTGATGTCGACTGACACAACGCTATCGCGAGCAAGCTCGCTCCCACAGGGTTATTGGTGTTTCTTGAGGACGAGCGCGCCCTCAGTGGCGGGCTAACCCGCCACACGGTCGTTCAGTTCAACGGTTCGGGACGCGTCAGGCCGCTGGCGGCTTGCGCGGCGCGCGGGGCTTTTTCTCGGCGGCTTTTTCGCCCGGGGGAATAACCTTGGCGGCACTGGCAGGCTTGGCCTTGGCTGTCGTGGCCTTGGGTTTGGCCACAGCGTCCTTGCCGTCGACAGCTTTGCTGGTGGCGGTCTTGCCAGCGGTTTTACTGCCGGCAGCCTTGGGCGATTTTTTCGGTGCCAGCGCCTCGGCTTCGGCCAGTTTGCGCGCCATCTCCCAGTGGCGGGCATCCTGGCCTTCGGGTTTACCTTCGGATTCCCAGATCTGATAGGCGAATTCGCGAATGCGTTTATCGTCGGTACTCATCGCAATGCTCCTGAACTGAACTCATGCTGCTAGACGTGTTGGATAAGCAGATTGACCGGGAAATCCCCCAGCGCGGCGCTGACCTGCAGCTCCCTGTTTTTTGTGACTGCGCTGCTTGAAAAAAGTCCCTTCAGATTTTCGTCAGAGGCGTCGAACGGTAAAACCACCCGCGTATCGCCCCAGCGCAGCGCATCGACCATGGGTAGGGCACTGTTTTCCAGCAGTGTTGCGCAACGGATCGGCACGATCACGATGACCCGTTGCCCCCCATGCTCGCGGGCAAACGCGAGCACGTTGTGCGCCCGGCTGCCCAGCACCTCGAGGGCCTGGTACGAACCGCGGCGGAACAATTCGCTGTGTTCGGTGCGCAACCGCAGCACCTGGGCGATCAAGGCCTGCTTGATTCGCCCGTCCCGCCAACCCGACAACAGCTCCTCTGCGGGCGCCGCCGTCAGGGTCTGCTCGCGCAGGCGGTAGTCCACCGGCCGACGGTTGTCCGGATCGACCAGACTGAAGTCCCAGTACTCGTTGCCCTGGTACAGGTCCGGCACGCCCGGCACCGTCATGTGCAGCAAGGTTTGCGCCAGACCGTTGAGGGCGCCGGCCGCCGCGATGCTGTTGACGGTCTTGGCCAGCGCCCCACGCAGCAGTTCGCCTTCGGGGGCCAACAGCAATTGTTCGGTGAACGCCTGAGCCGCGTTTTCGTAAGCCTCGTTCGGCGCGCTCCAGCTGCTTTGCAGCTTGGCTTCGCGCAGGGCTTTCTGCTGCCACTGCCAGATACGCTTGGCGTAGTCGGCGAAACCGGCCTGATCGTCATCGCGCAGGTCCAGCGGCCAACTGCCGAGCAGCGCCTGATAAAGGATCAACTCGTCCGCCGACGACGGCAGTTGATCGTCATGGCGCAGCGGTCGGGCGAGGGCGCGCCACAACTCGATCTGTTCGGCGTACCAGTGGCTGCGTTCGCTGAGCACGGCCAGCCGCGCGCGGGTGTCTTCGCCGCGTTTGTGATCGTGGGTGGCGGTGGCCAGCAGGTTGTCGGGGAAGCTCGCCAGACGTTGCTGGTTCACCGCGTGAAAGTCGCTGACCGGCGCGCTGAACTGCTCGGTGTTGTAGCCGACGTCATTACGCGACAACAGCACCGCCGAGCGATACAGCGCGGTGTCTTCCACCGCTTTGGCGGCGGCCGGCGAAGTGAGCTGCTGAAAGCGCACGCAGGCATGTTTCAGGATTTTGCGTGAACGGCCACGGGGTTTGCGCCGCCACGGTTGGCCGCCGAGCCAGCCGGCTACGGAGTCCAGCACCGGCCAATCGGCTTCGCTCAATGTCTGCCGCGCACCGTCCATGGCCTGCTGGAAAAACACTTCGTCCCGCGCCGAGCGGCCCATCGGGGTGATGTAAGTGCGATAGACCGGGAAGTGCACGATCAGCGCCTGCAGCACCCGGCGGATGGAGCCGAGCGTGAGGTCGCGGGTCATCAGGTCGTCGCGCGACACTTGCAGCAGCGCCTGGGCAACGCTTTCGCAATCACTGGCCAGCGAGCCGTTGAGGATCTGCTGGCGCGCCAGTTGCGCTTCTTCGATAAACGCAGAGGGGCGTTCGGTGCGGCGTTTCCACAGATCGCCCAGCACATGTTCGCCGTCCGGGTCGTGTTGCAGCAGCGACAACTGGTTCATGAATTCGTAACCGGTGCTGCCGTCCACGGACCAGTCGGTGGGCAGGGTTTCGCCGTCGCCGAGGATCTTCTCGACGTAGATCGGCAAGTGCCGGCCCGGCGCCAGGTGGTCGAGACGACGGCGCAGTTTGCGGCAGTAGCTGCGCGGGTCGGCGAGGCCGTCGATGTGGTCGATGCGCAGGCCGTCGATCAGGCCTTCGCCGATCAACTGGAAGATCTTGCCGTGGGTCGCTTCGAACACCGCCGGACGTTCGACGCGCAAACCGCCGAGTTCGTTGATGTCGAAGAAACGCCGCCAGTTGATGTCATCCGCCGCCGTGCGCCAGCTCGCCAGACGATAGCTTTGCCGCTCCAGCAATTGGTGCAGGCGCTGAAAACCCTCTTCGGTCTTCGAGTCGTAGTGGGTCAAGTTGCGCTGGATGGCTTGCAGAACGCCGGGGTCGCTGGCCAGTTGCTGGAGTTCTTCCTTGAGCGGGATGGCCAGCGAGCGGGCATCGGTCTGATAACTGAGCGCGCTGAAGCGGTCGGCAAGGGCCTTGAGCGCGTCGTTCGGGGCGTCATCGGACTTGAGCAGTTCAGCGTAATTGCCGGGGCAGATCGGGAAGTGATGCTCGTAGTGCTCGACGTGGAAGGCGCCGCTCTCGGCGTTGAACACCAGCGGCAGGGTTGCGTCCTGTAGCGCGACGCCGTAATCGCTGCCGAGAAACGGCAACAGCAACTGGCCTTCCATCAACGGATCGGGCGAATGCCACTGAATGTCGAAGAATTCGCCGTAGGGGCTGAGCCGGCCCCATTCCAGCAGATCGAGCCACCACGGGTTGTCACCGCCACCGACGGCCATGTGATTGGAGACGATGTCGAGGATCAGCCCCATGCCGTGCTCGCGCAGGCTGGCGACCAGACGGCGCAAGGCTGGCTCGCCGCCGAGTTCCGGATTGACCCGGGTCGGGTCGACCACGTCGTAACCATGCATCGAGCCCGCGCGGGCGGCGAGCAGTGGCGAGGCATAGATGTGGCTGATACCGAGTCGGGCGAAGTACGGCACCAGCGGCACCGCCTGATCGAGAGTGAAACCGCGATGAAATTGCAGGCGGACCGTGGCGCGCAGTGTCTGGATAGGCAGTGCACTCATCGGTCACGCTCGGCTGCCTGAAGACGTGCGCAAGCCAGCAGTTCCAGGCGTCGTGCGGCGTCGACGCCGTCGAGCAGCGCCTCGCTGGTGCCCGGCAAGCGGCGCGACCAGTTCGGATGGGTGTCGATGGTGCCAGGCAGGTTGGCCTGTTCGTCGAGCCCCAGCGCATCTTCCAGTGGTAGCAGCACCAGCGGCGCGCGGGTGTGGCCAAGGAAACGCACCGCGGCGTCGACCACTTGATCGGCCTCGTGTGATTCCTCGCGAAAGTTTTGCGGGTCCTGGCTCAGGGCGCCGCGCAGGCCTTCACGCTCGCGTTCGCGGTAACGGCGCCAGTCGATTTCGCCGTTGGCGTCGATCAGCCCGAGCCGCGCGTTCCAGTCGATGTCGCGGCCATGCCACCAGCCGTTGAGTGTCGGCAGATCGTGGGTGCTGGTGGTGGCGAGGGCATTGTCCGGCCAGTCGAGGATCGGTTTGAAACGGGTGTTGTCCTGTTCGAACAACAACACGCGCATGCCGAGCATGGCCCGGGCGATGAGTTTTTCCCGCAGGCCATCAGGCACGGTGCCGAGGTCTTCACCGAGCACGATCGCTTGATGGCGATGGGATTCAAGGGTCAGCAGACGCAACAGGTCATCGACTGGGTAATACAGGTAGGCGCCGTCCGCCGGGAGTGCGCCGTTGGGGATTACCCACAGCCGTTGCAGGCCCATGACATGGTCGATGCGCAGCCCGCCGGCGTGGGCGAAGTTGGCGCGCAGCATGTCGATGAACGCACGGAAGCCGTTGCGCACCAGGCCTTCCGGGGAAAACGCGGAAATGCCCCAGCCCTGTCCGGAGCGATTGAGAATGTCCGGTGGCGCGCCGACGGTCAGCGAGGCGAGCAGTTCGTCCTGAAAACTCCAGGCCTGGCTGCCTGCACCATCGGCGCCTACCGCCAGGTCGGCGATCAGGCCGATGCCCATTCCAGCGCTGCGAGCGGTGGTCTGGGCGCGCTCCAGGCAGCGGTGGATCAACCATTGGCAGAACGCGAAGTAGCTGATGCGTTCGGCGTATTCTTCGGCAAACGCGCCAAGGGCGGCGCCGCGCGGGTCGTGCCAGTGCTCCGGCCATTGGCGCCAGTCGAGGTTTTCGCCACGGGCGGCGCGCATTTCCTGGATGGCTTCGAAGCGACAGTGGTTTTCCAGCGCTTCGCCGCCGGCATCGCGGAAACTGGAGAAGTCGGCGTGCAACGGGTGCTCGCCGCTGATGAAACCGTCGTACAAGGCTTGCAGCAGTTTCAGTTTGGCCTCGGCGGCTTTCGGCCAGTCGATCAGTTTCAGGTTTTCCAGTTGCTCGAACTGATCGTTCAGGCCGGCCGCGTCAATCGCATCGCGCAGGGCGCGCTCGCCGAGGATTGCCCCAGGAGCGGCGTACAGCGCATTGAGAAACAGCCGACTGGACGGCGAGTAGGGGCTGTAGCGCCCGGTGTCGGCGCTGAACATCGCGTGCAGCGGGCTGATCGCCAACGCATCGGCGCCGCGTTCGCCGGCCACCCGGGCCAGCTCTTCCAAAGCCTGGGTGTCGCCGAAACCGCCATCGCCGGGGCGACGCAAGCCGTAAAGCTGCACGCTCAGGCCCCAGACGCGAGGGATCGGACTGTCCACTGCATCACCCACGCTGAAGCAGCGTTCCGGTGCCACGGCCAGGGTGAATTGCTGATCGGCGATGTGCACTTGCTGATAGCCGACCGGAATCTCGCCGGGCAACACGGCCTCGGCATCCAGCTTGAGGCTCAGGCGCGAGCCGTCTTCAAGGTGAATCTCGCAAGGGGTTTCGGGTTCGAAATAGCGGGCCAGATCCAGGCCCACACCGACGTCTGCGGTGAGCAGCGGCGGCAGATGGCGATTTTCCTGCACTTGTTGCAGTTCAAGCAGGCTGGCGTCGATTTCCTGGGCCGTTCCGGCCGGGTGACCGAGGCCGGTCAGAACATTGCGCAGCACCGCCGGGGCGACTTTTTGCGGACGGCCGTTGGCGTCGATCCAGTCGACGGCAAGGCCGGCTCGGCTGGCGAGAATTTCCAGTTGCGCATCGCTCATAGGCGCTCTCCATCCAAGGGTGGCAAAGGGGTTGCGGCCGTGAGGCTGACGAGCGCGCAATACGGGGGCAGTTGCCCCTCATCCGATAGGCCGGCAGCAGACGGCTGACGGAACAGCCACACCGATTCGGCCTGTGGAAGGTTGACCACCGGCGTATCGCTGAGGTTCAGGTCGATTCGCAGCTCGCTGCCATCGCCCAGCCTCCAGCGCGCACTGACAGCGCCGGGCCCCAGCACCTGGGCGCCAAGCGCTTGTGTGCCGGACAAGTTGGGAATGATGTATTGATGGCGCAATTGCAGAAGCTGGCGATACAGCGCCAGTGTCGCCCGCTGCCGGGGTGTGCCGCTGCCGACCAGTCGCGGTTGTGAAGCGTGAAAGGTTTGCTCGGCGTTCGGGTCGGGAATCTGCTCGCGCTTGTGCGGATCGGAGAAAGCACTGAAAGCCGCAAACTCGTTCCGCCGACCTTCGCGCACCAGCTTCGCCAGTTCGCCATGGTGGCTGGTGAAAAACAGGAACGGCTGTTCGGCGGCGTACTCGTCGCCCATGAACATCAACGGAATCATCGGTGACAGCAACAGCAGCACGGTCGCTGCTTCCATCGCGCGAGGGTCGGCCAATTGATGCAGGCGCTCGCCAAAGGCGCGGTTGCCGATCTGGTCATGGTTCTGCAGGAACAGCACGAATGCGGTGGACGGCAGATGCTCGCTCGGTTCGCCACGGGGTTCGCCGTGGCGGGTGATATGACCCTGAAACACAAAACCCTGGCTCAGGCAGCGGGCCAGTTGCTCGGTGGGTTGCAGTGCATAGTCCGCGTAGTAGGCGTCCGTTTCGCCGGTCAACAACACGTGCAGAGCGTTATGGCCGTCGTCGTTCCACTGCGCGTCGTAGTTTTCCTCCAGCAGGCTGGACTGGTTGAGCTCATTCTCGATGGTCAGCCACACATGACGGGACGGGTCGATCTGCTGACGAATGCGCTGCGCCAGTTCCGGCAGGAAATCGGGGCTTTCGATGGCGTGCACGGCATCCAGACGCAGACCGTCGAAACGGTATTCCAGCAGCCACATCAAGGCGTTTTCGACGAAGAAGTCCCGCACCTCGCGACGCCGAAAGTCGATGGCCGCGCCCCACGGGGTGTGTTTGTCTTCGCGAAAAAAGCCTTTGGCGTAGCGATGCAGGTAATTGCCGTCGGGGCCGAAGTGGTTGTAGACCACGTCGAGAATCACCGCCAGGCCATAACCGTGGGCGCTATCGATCAAGTGTTTGAGTTGTTCAGGCGTGCCATAGCTGGCCTGCGGTGCGAAATGCAGCACGCCGTCGTAGCCCCAGTTGCGATCGCCGGGGAATTGCGCGATCGGCATCAGCTCGATGGCGGTGATACCCAGTCCGGCCAATCTCGCCAAGTGCTGCTCGATTTCGGCAAAACCGCCGAGAGCGCCGACATGCAATTCGTAGATCACCGCCTCGTTCCACGGCCGACCTTGCCAGGTCGTGTTTCTCCAAGAGTAGATATGCGGATCGACCACCACGCTGTGGCGGTCGAGATCACCGTCCTGCGCCCTGGAGGCCGGGTCGGGCACCTCCAGTTCGCCATCAATGTTGAAACGGTAGCGGCTGCCGGCGGGGCAGCGGGCTTTGATGACAAACCAGCCATCGCCCTGCGGGAGCATGGGCAGGGACTGGCCGTTGTCCAGCTCGACGCTGACGTAAAAAGCGTCCGGCGCCCACAGCGCAAACTGCGTGTGGTCGGCATCCAGCATGATCGCGCCGTGGGGCCAGCTTTCAGGTGTCCGTGACGGCATCGTTGAAAACCTCCCTGGTTATTTGTGGTGCGTTTTACCCAGCGCCTTGGCCACCAGTTGCTCGTAGAGTTCGGCGTAGGGCTCGACGGCCTTGCACCAGTTGAACGGTGCTGCCATCGCCCGGCAGCGCATGGCGTGGAGCAGATCCGGAAAAGCAAATACCTTGAACGCGCGGCTCAGTGCTTCGCGATAGCTGTCAGCGGTGGATTCGTTGAACAGGAACCCGGTGACACCGTTTTCGATAGTGTCGGCCAGACCTCCGGTATTGCGCGCCACCGGCAACGAGCCGAAACGCTGGGCGTACATCTGGCTCAGCCCGCACGGCTCATAACGCGACGGCATCAGCAGGAAATCGCTGCCGGCGAACATCCGTCGGGCGTCGGTTTCGTTGAAGCCGATACGCACGCCGATCTGGCCGGGGAAACGCAGCGCCAGTTCGCGCATGGCCTGTTCTTCTTCCGGCTCGCCACGGCCGATGATCGCGATCTGGCCACCGTTCTGGACGATGTATTCCGAGACCGCTTCGGTCAGGTCCAGGCCTTTTTGATAGACCAGACGCGAGACCACGGCAAACAGCGGGCCTTCGGAGTCTTGCAGACCGAACAGTTCGCGCACGTGGGCGGCGTTGACCGCTTTGCCTTCCCAGTCGCCGATGGCAAACGGTGCGAACAGATGCGGGTCGGTGGCGGCGTCCCAGCTCTCGTCAATGCCATTGGGAATGCCGCTGAGCAAACCTTGCTGGGTCTTGGCGGCGAGAAAACCGTCCAGACCGCAGCCGAAATCCGGGGTGGTGATTTCCTGGGCGTAAGTGGCACTGACCGTGGTGATGTGGCTCGAATAGGCCATGCCGGCCTTGAGGAACGACATCTTGCCGTAGAACTCCATGCCTTCCTGTTGCAGGGCGTGGGCGGGAATCCCGAGTTCCGGGCACGAGCCCAGGCTGGTCACGCCTTGATAGGCCAGGTTGTGAATGGTGAACAGGGTCGGCGTACGTTGCCCGCGCCAGTGCATGTAGGCAGGCGCCAGCCCGGCCGGCCAGTCGTGGGCGTGCACCAGATCCGGGCACCAGTGGATTTGTGCGAGGTTGGCGGCGATATCGGCAGCGGCCAGGCCCAGACGGGCGAAACGAATGTGGTTGTCCGGCCAGTCACGGCCATTGTTGGCACCATAAGGGCCGCCGTCACGGGCGTAGAGTTCAGGGCAGATCAACACATAAATGACCAGGCCGTCGGGCATGTCCATGCGCCCGATCTTGCAGGGCGGCAGCGCGGCGTGGCCACCCAGTTCGCCGATGATGTGGATTGGATTTTCGCTGTTCATCACCTGTGGGTAACCGGGGATCAGCACGCGGACGTCATGCAGGTGCGCCATGGCGCGGGGCAGTGCGGCAGAAACGTCTCCCAGACCGCCGGTTTTCACCAGATCGGCGATTTCCGAGGTCACGAACAGCACTTTCTTCTTGTTGGGGTTCTGACTGGCCACCGGCGTCAGCGTCTTGGTGCCCGGGACGCTGATCGATCGGCTGCCGGGAACGCTTACGGTGCTCGATTCACCCATCGGCTGATGAGCCCGTTCTCCCTGAATATCCAATGCCGCACTGATCATATGAATCTCCCGTCTTTTTGATCTGATTCTTGTCTTGAACAAGCGATGTCCATGGCCAGGTCCTGTGGCCGGGCGCAAACGCGCCACGCATCGGTGAGCAAACGCTACCCAACACGCGCAAGCAGAATGGGTGAGGGGGCCATTGCAAGAGTTGAACCAGTCGCTTTGGCCCTGCCTTTCAGATGACTCGTCGCGATCAGCAAAAGTTTCGATTAATTTTCTGCTTTGTGACCGGCCGGTTTTACCCCGCGAAAACCAGTCTAGGCCAGATCCTAGAGCGGGCCAGGCCAATCGGATGAATTGTTCGACAATCTGTTACAGGCTCACGAAATCCGTGGCTTCGGGAGAGGGTACGCCCCGACGAAGTGCATGTTTGGCGGGGGCGATGATGCAAGATGGTGACTGGTCGGTCACGATTTCGGGCGCCTGGAAAGTGCGGGCGCACTGTTGCGGTGCGGACAGTTGTGTTGGCGGGCGGACAGCCGGTGCTGCTTCGCGGGCAGGGTTGCCCGCGAAGGCTAGGCGGCTCAGTTGAGCAGGCGGACGGGTTCCCCGGCTGACCAGGCTTGAATGTCTTCGATCATCTGCGAAAAGAACAACTCATAGTTCTGACGGCTGACGTAACCGACATGGGGCGTGGCCAGCACATTGTCGAGGGTGCGAAACGGGTGCAGGGCCGGCAGCGGCTCCTGATCGAACACGTCGAGGGCCGCACCGCCGAGGCGCTGTTTCTGCAGGGCCTTGATCAACGCCGCCTCATCGACAATCGGCCCGCGCGCGGTGTTGACCAGCAGGGCGGTCGGCTTCATCCAGTCCAGCGCCTGGGCATCGACCAGCCCCCGGCTGCGCTCGCTGAGCACCAGATGCACCGACAACACGTCAGCCTGTTCAAACAATTGCTGCTTGCCGACATAAGTGACGCCGGCCTGCTCGGCGCGCTCGGCGGTGAGGTTTTCGCTCCAGGCGATGACGCGCATGCCGAACACCTGACCGAATTGCGCCACCCGTTGGCCGATGCTGCCCAGTCCGAGAATGCCCAAGGTCTTGCCGTGCAAGTCGCCGCCCAGACCTTGCTGCCACAGGCCGGCGCGCAGGGCGTTGGCCTCGTTCACCAGATTGCGGGTGGCGGCCATGATCAGCGCCCAGGTCAGCTCCGGCGCCGCGTGCTTGTAGCTGTCGGTGCCGCAGACCTTGATCCCGAGGCGGGCGGCGGCCGGCATGTCCAGCGCCGCGTTGCGCATGCCGCCGGTGACCAGCAGCTTCAGGTTCGGCAAGCGCTTGAGCAGGTCTTCATCGAAGCGCGTGCGTTCGCGCATCACGCAGATCACTTCGTATCGGCCCAGACGCCCGGCCAGCGCGGCGTTGTCCGCCGGGTATTCATGAACGAAGGTCACTTCGCCGAGACTGCCCAGCACCGACCAGTCGACCACGTCGCGAGCCACGTTCTGCCAGTCATCGATCACCGCAATCTGCATCGCCATCAGCGTTACCTCTTCAACGAACGGGATTGGTTTTGTCCAGCCAGCCCAGCAGCGCCTCGTGAAACTTCGCCGGCTCCTCCATCTGCGGGGCGTGGCCCATACCGGGGAATTCCACCAGCGTGGATTGAGGAATCAGTTTTGCCACCTGCTTGCCCAGCACTTCGTAGTGACCGATTTTGGCTTTCACTTCGGGCGGCGCGATGTCCTTGCCGATGGCGGTGGTGTCGGAGGTGCCGATCAGCAGCAGGGTCGGCATCTTCAGGTCCTTGAACTCGTAGTACACCGGCTGGGTGAAGATCATGTCGTAGATCAGCGCCGAGTTCCATGCGACCTGAGTCTTGCCAGGGCCATTGCTCAGGCCGGCGAGCATGTCGACCCAGCGGTCGAACTCGGGTTTCCAGCGGCCGTCGTAATAGGTCGTGCGTTCATAGTCGCGAATACCCTGGGCGGTGACTTTAAGTTCGCGCTGATACCACTGATCGACGCTGCGATACGGCACGCCGAGGGCTTTCCAGTCTTCCAGGCCGATCGGATTGACCAGTGCCAGTTGCTCGACCTGATCCGGGTATTGCAGCGCGTAGCGGGTGGCGAGCATGCCGCCGGTGGAGTGGCCGAGCAGGGTGGCCTTCTGGATGCCCAGCGTCTTGAGCAGTTGCTGGGTGTTGGCCGCCAGTTGCTGGAAGGTGTACTGGTAGTGATCGGGTTTGCTGGAGGTGCAGAAACCGATCTGATCCGGAGCGACCACCCGGTAGCCGGCTTCACTCAAGGCTTTGATTGAACTGTCCCAGGTCGCGCCGCAAAAATTCTTGCCGTGCATCAGCACCACGGTGCGCCCGTTGGCCTTGCCGTGGGCGGCGACGTCCATGTAACCCATCTGCAGCGACTTGCCCTGGGACTGAAAGGCAAAGTGCTTGAGGGTGTAGGGATACTCGAAACCTTGCAGCTGCGGGCCGTATTGCGGGCCTTCGGCATGAGCAAGCAGGGGCAGGGCGGCGGTCAACAACAGACCGGGCAGCCAGCGGGTCAGCGAAACAGACATAGGACAACTCCACAAGAAATCGGCCGATGCTGGAACGGCCGGATTAGGGCGACGTTAAACACAGGCAATCCTTGGGCCCGATCGTTCAACCGAGCCAGCCGAGGGTGAGCATCGCCAGCACCCCGTAGCGGGCGCCTTTGGCGAGGGTGACGATCAGCAGAAAGCGCCCGAGGGGTTCGCGCATGACGCCGGCGATCAGCGTCAGCGGATCGCCGATGACCGGCAACCAACTCAACAGCAGCGACCAGTGGCCATAACGTTGGTAGTGAAGGCGGGCGCGTGCCATGTGCCTGGGGCTGACCGGAAACCAGCGCCGGTCCTGAAACCGTTCCAGCCCGCGTCCCAGCCACCAGTTCACCAGCGAACCCAAAACGTTGCCTAGCGTGGCTACGGCCAGCAGGCCCCAAAGCCAGTAACGATCACTGACCAACAGTCCGACCAGCACGGCTTCCGATTGCAGCGGCAACAGGGTCGCTGCGCCAAACGAGGCCAGGAACAGCCCGAGATAACCCGCCGTCATCAATGGGCCGGGTAATCCGCCACCACCACATCGCCACCGTCCTTCTTCAGGCCGATCACTTGATAGGCATCGCTCATGCCGTCCATTTCCATGCCCGGCGAGCCCATCGGCATGCCCGGTGCGGCAACGCCCAGCAGGTCGTCACGTTTGCTCAGAGCCAACACTTGCTCGGCCGGGACATGGCCTTCGACGAATTTGCCTTTGATGATCGCGGTGTGGCAGGACGCCAGACGAGGTGGTACGCCGTGCTGCTGCTTGAAGCTGCTCATGTCGGTTTCGACGTGATCTTCAACCTTGAAGCCATTGGCCTCCAGATGGCTGATCCACTTTTTGCAGCAGCCACAGTTGGCGTCGCGATGAACTTCGATCGGGATAAGGTCGGCGGCTTGCGCCAGGGAGGAAATCAACAGGGCGCTCAGGGCGGCCAGACGCAGGTGGTTTCGCATGGAGGGCTCTCGGCTCGAAGGTGGAACGGTCAAAAAAGGAAGGCATTTTGACCGGTTTTTCCTGCCGGGCATCAACGGAGTGTTTCCAAGTGATACGAGGCAGGCCTGCCAACATGATCGTAGATCAAAGCTGACAGGCCACTGAGCGCAAGATGACAAAACTGTCAGCGAACCTTGAAGCGCCCCATGATTGCGCTCACCCGGCTGTTGGCTTCAAGCAACTGGCGGGTGTTGAGTTCGCTGGCCTGGCCGCTTTCCACCAGCTCATCGACCATGTGGCGTATCTGCACCATGCTGCGGTTGATCTCTTCGGTGACCGCGCTTTGCTGTTCGGCCGCGGTGGCGATCTGCGTGCTGAGGCTATTGATGTGGCTGACCGATCCGGCCATTTCATCGAGCCCGGCGTTGACCCGGGCCGTGGCATCGGCGGCCGACTGGCAACTGGCCTGGGTGTTTTCCATGGCGCTGACCGACGAGCTCACGCCTTGGGTCAGGCGGCTCAACATTTCGTTGATTTCCGAGGTGCTGGCCTGGGTGCGGGCGGCGAGGGCACGGACTTCGTCCGCCACCACCGCAAAACCACGACCCTGTTCACCGGCGCGCGCCGCTTCAATCGCTGCGTTGAGTGCCAGCAGGTTGGTCTGACCGGCAATGGCACCGATCACGCCGAGGATTTCGGTGATGCGCTGGGCATCCTGCTGCATGCTTTCGACCTTGTGGGTGGCGCTCGCCACTTCATCGATCAGCGCCACCACGCTGCCGGACGCTTCACCGACCACGACGCGGGATCGGTCGGCGTTTTCGTTGGCGCGCTGGGTGAAGGCGGCGGTTTCGGCGGCATTTTGCGCGACGCTTTCGGCGGTCGAGCTCATTTCGTTGATCGCGGTAACGGTCTGGTCGGTCTCTGAGGCGTGGCGCAGCAGAATCTGGCTGGTGTGCGCCGAGGTGCGTTGCAGGTTGTCGAGGCTGGAAGCCATGGCACCGGTGGCCTGGGTGACTTCGCCGATCATGTTCTGCAGGTAGGCGATGAAGGTGTTGACCGAATGCCCGATGGCGCCGAGTTCATCTTCAGCGCGGATGGTGATGCGCCGGGTCAGATCGGCATCGCCGCTGGACAGCGAATCGATGTTGGCTTTCAGCGCTTTCATGCGCGAGACCAGTTGGCGGATCGCGTAGACCTGCAACAGCACCAGCAGGATCACCAGCGGAATCTGCAACAGGCTCAGGCTGCTGAGCACGTCGTCACGTTGCGCGGTAAGCATTTTGGTCGGCAGCGCGGTGGCGAGAAACCACGGGGTGCCTTCGATCGGACGCATGAAGAACGTGCTGGCTTCACCGTTGTTGTCGAACTCGACACGCTGCGCCTGCTCGCGGTTTTGCAGTCCGGCCTTGACCTGGCTGGCGAAAGTCGAGCCGCCGGCCAGTTCGCTGATGTTTTTCAGCACGATCGGTCCGCTGATGCGCGAACTGTTGCTGATGATCTTGCCGTCGCCCTCGACGATCAGCATTTCGGCGTTGAGGTCTTTTTCCTTGCGCGCCACCAGGTCGTTGAAGAAGCCCAGGGTCACGTCGATGGTCGAGACGCCCCAGGCGCTGCCGTTTTTCTGGATGGCCATGGCGCAGTTGGTGCGCGGTTCGGCGCTGGCGTCATCTTTATAGGCTGCCGCCCAGGCGCATTGGCCACGCGGGGTCTGCATGCCGCCCTTGTACCAGCTCTGGTCGTAATAGTTGGGGGCTGCGTCGCTGTTCCAGAAGGTGTTCACCGCCAGTTTGCCGGAAGCATCCCGGTGCCAGAACGTGCTGAACTTGTTGCGCCCGGCCTCACGCTGGCCGGGCAACGGCCAGATACCGCCGCCGAATACTTTGAGTTCGCCGTATTGATCCACCAACCCCGGCAACACCGTGTCGATGGCAGCGCTGTCGAGCAGCGGGATGGTCTGGGTGATGCTGCGCTGTTGCGCCTGGACCTTGTTCAATTCGCCCTGGATCTGTTCGGCCACTTCAGCGATGCGGTTGAGCACCACCTGTTCTTCGGTATGGCGCAATTTTGGCGCGACCAACTGGCTGATGCCAACCACGGTCAGCACCGACAGCAACAGTATGAACAGAACCAGAAACAGCGTGTAGCGAGCCTGAATGGTGCGGAATGCGGGCATGGAAACCGGTCCTTGAGCAGGGATTCTTATTGTGGGCAGGGGAAAAACAGCGCGGGTTTCCTAGCGTATCGTCGAGACGTCGGGAAGCTTTAGGTACTTTCGTCCTAAAAGAGGCGAGCCCGACCAAAGGAACGTATCGGGACTGACACACAAGAACTAACCGTCCCGAACATTAGAGCAATGAACCCACTTTCATCTCATTGTCATAAACGCTCTAGTCCAGCATTTCCGGGCCTGTTGCCGGTTTGTATCGTGAATGTACAAGAATTGTAAAAAAATGCAGAAAGGAGTTGGTGCCACTAGTTTGCCGGACGATACTCCGGGCAACTCAAAAGTCGTTCAACAAGGAATTTTTCATGTCTTCCTCGCAAGGAGCCTGCTCATGACTATCGGCTATACCGGTGCCTGGCAACCCAAGACGGGTTTGCTGGTTCGAGACACAGGAAGCTCGAGCAAACCGGTTTCTCAAAGCGTGAAAGTCAAGCAGATGCTGGCTCTGGTCGGCAACGACCCCACCGCGATCAGTACCGCGGAGATGGACAAGCAGGGGCTGCACAAGAACATCAAGGGTTTCGATCCGACCAATGTTTCGGCCAAGCAATTGGGTAGTCTGAGTGCAATGCTGCGCAGCCGGGGGCTGATTTCCGAGATCACGTCCATGACCTTGCTCAACGCCGGCGACAAGTTTGATCGCTTCGGCGTACAGAAGGATCCGGACGCCAAGTTCAATGCGCTGGAGTACTTCGCGACGCAGCTGGATACCATCCAGAACAACAATCTCAAGGGCAACAAGTACGCGAATACGTTGATCCCCGAGTTCAAGAAAGCCATCTATGTGCTGCAGAACCTGCAGACCTACGGGCAGGGGGGCGAGCGCAAGCCTCCGACCGACAAAGGTGTCAGCGCCAAGGCGTGATCAGGCAGGCCCGCCCCGGCAACGGAGCGGGCCTCGTCGTTTATGGAGCCTTGATGTCGTCCTGCAGAAGCTGCATCCACGGACAGTGCAATGTGAGCGTTTTTGGCGGGAGTCCGCGATGAAACAGCGCCAGCCATCCTGCCCCTTTTTCATCGGGTGCCAATCCAGTGAACCTGAAACCGATGGTCGACAACTGATGCCAGGCGCTGTCGAAACCCTGCGCCAGTCTGAGCCTGAGCGAAATCAGCCAATGGTCCGGCAACTCCTGCAGTTGCTTGAGCAATCCGTCGTCAAGCGCCTCCAGTACGCCGTCATAGCGCCCCCAACGCTGATCCAGTTGTATGGGTTCGCCGATCCAGGGTGATGCGTTGTCCCGTGTTCCAAACCGGTCGACCATCTGCTGCATGAACTCGCGGCAGCCATCCGGCCATTCGAGTCTTGGCAACGGACGCTGGTATCCGTCGATCCGCAGATAACCGAGCACCAACGATTCCGGCACCGGTTCGCCAAAGGGTGATGGGGCATGGTCGGGTAGCAAGCCGATGTTGTGAAACCCCAGACGGGCGGCCATCCTCTGCGTGTAGGGATGATGGGTCATCTGTTTGATCGTCACGCCGCGACATCCAAGTGCCTGGGCATGAATCAACAATTGTCGGCCCAGTCGGGTGGCAACATTCTGTCCTCGACTCTGTGGATCCACCACGCTCAATGCAAGTTCGGCGATGCGTGATCCTTTGTCGTGAATCAGGGCCGCGTGCCCCAGTATTTGATCCTCCGACACCGCCACCATTGAATGCCAGCGACCGCCGGCATGGTTCTGCGTGATCATTCGCGGCAGGTAAACATGAGGCTGAGCGTATTGGTCGCCGTAGACGTTTCTGAACAGTCGGCTGACGGCACGGGCGTCGCTGTTACGGTAACTGCGCAGGATCAGCGTCTCCATCAACGGTCCTCCCGGTGCAGATTGTCGTAGACACGCCGATCGATTACACGCTGCTGTTTTCCTGACCGTGGATGGCGTGACAACGACTGAATCGTGCAGCGCCGGATCTGCAATTCGAGCAAATGCCCGGTGCTCAACGCTTCGATCAATGGATAGTCTTCGATCAACGCACGGTGCAGTAACCGGTCTACCTGTTCACCCTCCGCAGACAGGTCATCCGGTGCCCACCGCAGGCACAGGATATCCTTCGTGCCGTCCTGTTCGATCACCAGTTGCCAGTCGTCACTGCCGGTAATTCGCTGCACGGTCTGGCCGATGCTCTGCAGCAAAAGGGTCAGTATCCCCACGCGTACCCGCTGACTGTCGGCACAGCGTCCCATCAACGCGAATTTACGTCGTGGCGTGTTGCGGGGCTCTCGCCAACAGGCACGATCGCCGACCGGATAGCGAATCAACGGCATCAGTTGACGGGTCATGTTGGTCACCACCAGTCGCCCCACACGGTCGCACGCGTCAATCACCTCTCCGGTCTCCTCGTCGAGAATTTCCAGCACGCTTTGGCCTTCGGCCGCACAGTGTTCACCCAGGGCGCAGTCACGTTGACTGGCACCGATGAAACCGGCGTCGACACTGGCATAACCCAGAGAAGCAATACGTACGCCGGGAAAGACACGGCCCAGTCGTCGCCGTTGTGCCGGGAACAGACTTTCCCCGGCATAGAGCAGGGTGGTCACGTCCTCCAGAACCCGCCCGTGCTGTTCAAGCCAGGCGGCAAAGGTCAGCAAATGGGCGGGCAGACCGGCCAGCACATTGATCCGGTGCCGGACGATGGCATCGGCGAGGATCAGCGAATCGACATGACCGGTGAACGGAAATTCGACGACGTCCGTTTCCACCTGTGCCAGCGCATCGTGAGTGAAGATGAAACTGGCGTAGAGATCGCCAGCGAAAAACAGATTGGCGATACGGTCGCCCGCGCTCAACTGGCCACTGAGACTGCGGCCGAAATCCGCGACCAGCGTTTGCCACTCCTGGCGTCGGAAAACCGAAAATCTGCCGGTACTGGTGGTTCCTCCTGTCTTGAACACCAGTGCGTTTTCCATGGATCCGGTCAGTACGGGCCAGCGGTCGAGATCCTGGCTGCCTTCCCAATAGGCAGCGGGATCGATCACCGGCAGTTCAGCCAGCGAAGCGACGTGCTCGGGCACTTCAGCGAAGTGGTGTGCGTAAAAGCCTGAATGGCGACGTACAAACGCCACGAGGTCGTTCAACTCAATCCTTGTGTTCATGTTGCATTCCTTGCAAATCAGGGGGCGGGACTCTCGCTACGGTTGTCGATCACCCGCGGCGTCTTCCCGCTGTGTCTGTTTCGGGCGAACTGATCGACCGCACAGAGTTCTGCGTCCACTGTCAGCAGTCCCGTCCGGATGAGGGTCGCCAACGTTGGATAATCCTGCAGGCGGCGGTGGAGGTCGCGGCCGGACAGGGAGCTGCGAAACCGCATTCGCTCCAGCCCGTCGGGTGCGTGTTCGAGGATCAGCTGGAATTCGACTTGCAGATGCTGCGTCAGTGTTTCCAGACAGATGAAGTCAGTGCCGATGCGCAGCAGCCGGCCGTGACGCTGCAGCAACTCGAAGCGTGGAGCAGGCAGCCCGCATGCACAACGACCGGGAATCCAGCGTCCGCTGTCGCCAAGGTCATATCGCTGAACATCCTGACCTTGCCGTTCTATCGAGGTGAAAACCAGGCGCCCGGTTTCATCGCCGGTCACCGGCCGATCGGCTTCGAACGCGACTATTTCCAGGTGCTGAATATCGCTCATCAGATGGAATACGCCGTCGGGGGTCGCCGGGCAGGCATGGCCAAGCGGCCCGGCATCGACACTGCCGTAAATGGCCGAACGGATGAGCCCGACCCCGCAACTGCGCATCAACGCACGGCTCTGTTCGCCGGGGTGTTCACCACCGAGGAAGACCTTGTCGATGCCGCCATAGGCACGCAATCGGGCTTGTTCGTTGATAAACAGACGGTGGAGGGTGCTCGGCATGCCCACCAGCGTAGTGACACGCTGATCGATGATTATCCGGGCGATTTCGCGGTAATCGTCATCGGCTGGCGCCCCCATCGGCAGATGAGTGACACGCAGTAGCTCCAGCACTTTGGAAAAGCTGAAAAAACCGCCATACAGTCCACCGCTGAAGAACAGGTTCATCACCCGATCCCGGGCCGGATCAAGGCCCGCCGCGAACAAACCATCGGCGGTGGCACGCATTTGCCGATCAAAATCGCGGTAACTGAAACCCGACAACGCCGGGGCGCCGCTGCTGCCCCCGGAGCGGAAGTACAACCGGGCGGCCGGATTGATCGGGCGGGCGACAAACGTTTCCTTGGTCATGATCGGGCGACCTTCGATGGAAGGCGGCACCGGTAGCGGATCCAGCGTGGCACGGGTGGACAGCGTCGCCACGGGCAGGCTGACCGACACCCGCCGACTCAAGCGTTGCAAGGCATAGACACCGTCGTGGGGTTCGCCCTCGTAACCTTCGTGAATCGATTCGGTGGGGGCGATTCGCGTGACGCCCGCTGAGATCAACGCTTGCGATAGCTCTGGCGTCTGGTGTTCGGTGCAGATCAGGGCGCAGCTCTGCAACACGTTGCGCCAGGGCAACAGGGTCTCGGTGATTTGCGCGCGTGGCAGTGGTTTGAGCAGCACACTGCGAAACAGCGGCGCGGGAGCGAGTTGCCGGTCATGCGTCCAGATCACCCGCCAGCCCGGTGCCTCCCAGACTTGGCCAGTGGTGCCGCAAAAGCTGTGAGTCAGTCGTGCCATCGCTGTCACGGTGGTGATTTGCGAAGCCTCCTGAATCGAAGGCATCAGGGCCGGCCAGTGTTGGGCCCGACGCTCGAACGCCTCTGCCAGGGCATTGCCGATACCGCGCAGAATTTCCTCGTCATCGCTGTCCACCAGTAGCCATTGCGGGCTGGAGCAGGCCTGCTGGTCGAGACGACAGACTTCGTCGACCACCGCGTCCAGCGCCTCTGGCGAGCGTGCCTCGGGGGTCAGGTAAACGAAGCTGATCCGATGACCCCAGTCGATCCAGCGGCATCCGGCCGGGAGTTGTTGCCGGATGGATTGCAGAGCCGATTCACCGCCCCAGGCCGAAACGCCGTTGGCGCGTTGGCACAGTTGTCCGACTTGCGCAGTCGTTGCCGGAATGACCGCGACATGTCCTGCGATCTGACCGGTGGCGTCGCACTGTGTCAGTGCATGGAGCAACCGGGCTGTCAGTCCTTCGTCACTGCTGCTGGGACGCAGCCAGTTGACGTTGCCGGCCAGCAGGCTTTCGATGACCGCGCAGAATGCCAGCAGGGGCGCATTGCCAGGTGTGATGTGCACCACCAGACCCAGCGGGCTCCAGCGTTCGAAGCGCGATTGGCGGTAATCGATGCGGCGCAAGGTATCCGGTTGCTCACCCAGCTCGCGTACGAGTTTGCACTTCAACGCCTCTGGCTGGCAGAGCCCGATCAGGGATTGCCGGTGTTCGGGGTCGAGGGGCAGCGTGAGATCCGGATCATGCAGTCGTGCGGCGAATGCGGCCAGCGCATCGATGACTTTTTCATGCTTGAGGGCCGTGGCCAGGCGTTGTGGCAGGTCCAGGTCCAGTTGTTCCAGTGCATCGGCGAGCCGGTAGTCGGCATGCAGCTGTCCGTTGATCAGGTACATGTCAGTGCCTCCCCAGCAGTTCGGAAGCGGCCATGGCGCAGCTTCTGCCAGCCGTGGTCGCGGCGCGGCCATGCAGTTCGAACCAGTCTGCGGCCAGATCGCAGCCACAGCTGGCGCCTGGATGCAGGGTGGCGAGATCGCTCATGACCACGGCATGGGCCGGGCTCGATGAAATGTAGGGCGAGACGAAACTCAGCAAGCCCTGGCGGCCATACGGCAGAACCGTGAAGTCGGATGGATTGCGCACGAAGACCTTCGAATAGACGGGAACATGGAAATGATGATGTGCACATTCAAGGTAAGGCACCGGATGCTCGACCGCGCCGTAACCGTCACGGCAGCGGGTGGCTTCAAGGCCCAGTTGTCGGTGAATGCGCTCGTACAGTCGCTGGCGGGGAATCTCCTGCGCGGCATGGGTCTTCCAGCCGCCTCCAAAAAGTGCCAGCGAGTCTGGTGCCAGTTGCAACTCAGAAACGCCGGTGACACGCATGCGCTCCAAGGTCTGCCAGAGAAACGCGGGAAAGCCGAGAATTCGCACCGGAAGGCCTTCTTCGGCGAATGATTGCAGGGCTGCAATGACGCCGAAACTGTCGAACTCATGGCCGCCGCCGGTACGGCGAAGGGCGTAGGCCACTCGGTTGACCGGTGCGAATCGGCACAGGAACTGATCGGTAAAGGAGGTTCCCAGGCTGATCGCGCCCTCGGGTTCATAGCTCAGAAGCAAGTAGTTGCAGGGCGTGTGCGGAGTGCTCCAGCCATAATGGTGAAAAATGCGTTCGACCATGCACTGGGCTGCCCCCAGACTGCGTTCGTCATAGCGCATGCGGCTTTTCTGACCGCTGGTGCCCGAGGAGGTCAGCTCCAGCGCGTGGGTGCCGGTGGGGCTGAGCAATTGTTGCTGCTTGAAAAAACCGGCGAATATCGGTGGCAGACGCGACCAGTCGTCGAGGTTCTCCAGATCGTCCACCGCCAGTCCGTTGGCGTTCAGCCAGTGCTCGTAACCTGGGGTGTGCAGGCTGTGGAAACGGCTGATCTCGGCCATGGCCAGGTCGAACAGTCCGTCCGGCACGGATTCCGGGCAATAGGGTTGCGTCAACGCGCAGAGCGCGTCGCTGTGGGGGAACTGGAACATCAGACGTCCTTATCGTTAGGTTGAGCGGTCGGCACTGGCGGAGCAGGCAGAAACCGGTTGAGCAGGGGCAGGCTCAGCAGGCCGCCGAGTGCGGCCCACAGAGCAAAGAGGTCCAGACTCAGGCCGCCGCCGATAGCAGCAATCAACGACCCACCGACGCCCATCACGGCAATCGAAATCATGCCGATCGCGGCCGAGACCAGCCCTTTGCTGTCATCGCTGCAAAACAGCGCCAGCCGATACAGGGCAGCGTTGCTCATGCCCAGTCCCACGGCGTACAGCGCGAGGCTGGCAATCAGTGCGATGAGAGAGAGGCTTGTGACTGCGACTGCCAACAGCGTCAGCAGCCCGAGGCAATACGGCCATAGCGCCAGGCGAATCAATTGCGGCAATTCACGTGTGGGCAGCAATCGGTCAAGGATCAGATTGCCGAGAATGACCGCCGAGAAAACCGGAATCTGCCACAGGGCATATTCTCGCGTTGTCAGCCCCAGTGACTGGACCAGCAACAGCGGTGAAAGACCGATCCAGGCGATCAGTGGCAGGCTCATCAGGCCCAGTGCAACGCAGGTCCCGACAAAGTTTGAGTTGCGCGACAACGCAAGGTAGCGAGCACCGATCTGGCGAAAGGAAAAGGTTACAGGCACCTGCTGATTACCATCACGACGGACGACCCCGATGGTTTCAGGCATGCAGGCATACAGTCCGATCCATGCAAGTACGGCAACCATGGCCAGGCCGAAAAACAGTTCGCGCCAGTTGAGCCACTCCAGCAACAAACTGCCCAGCAGGGGACCGATCAGCGGCGAAAGCAGTGCAACATTGCCGAGCAGCGCCATCAGGCGCACGGCATCGGCTTCGCAGAATACTTCCTGAAGCGCGGGATAGCTGACAGCCACCACAAACCCGAGTCCCATGCCTTGCAGCAGCCGTAACGCATTGAAAACTTCAATGCCGGACGTGAAGACCGTCGCCGCACACGCAGCACTGAATAGTGCGCAACCTGCCAGCAGCAACGGTCGACGGCCGAACCGGTCGGACAACGGTCCGATCAGCCATTGCAGGCATACGCCGCCGATCAGGTAGAGATTAAAGGCGTTGGGGATATGACGGGCATCGGCGTCAAGGTCCCGAGTGACGGTCAGCATCGCCGGCATGACCATGTCGCTGGCCATGTAGGTCAGCCATTCGAACAGCATGATGGCGAGGCAGAAACCGACGGCCTGCCGGGGCGAGAGATTGATGAGAGTTCTTTGCATACGCTTCCACGAGATTCGAGAGAGAGCGCAAAGGGTAGAGGCGGGGTCAGACGGTTCCTACGTCATTGCTGTGACGCTCTATGACGGGGGTTTGCATGATGTTGCGCAGGGCGGGAAACCTACTCGCGAAGGCGAATTGCCTGACAGGATGGAAGATGGAATCTTGAGAAAAATGCCCACGATCCTGTGGGCATTTTTGTTGAAACTATATCCGTTGTTGCATTTGAACGAGAGGACGCCGGCGTCACCCTCGGTGTGATGATTTAACGATGGTAGTAGTAGCCCGGACCTTGCGGCGCGTAGTGGCGATGATCGCCATGCCAGCCGCCGTGGGGGAAGATGATGCAGCCGCTCAGGGTGAGCAGTGCAAGGACAGGAATCAGCCAGGTGATTCGACGCAGCATTTCGAAAATCCTCATGGTTAAAGCCGCCTGAAGCCAAAGCTCTTGATCGGCTGTAACATGAGACCCCGTTTGCAGCGACGTATCCCCGTGAAAGGGTATGCGCATGGCATCAACGCCGATACAAACCCGATACATTCCAACGGTTCAGGAACCTGTAATGACCCAGAAGCAACGCTTGAAATATTCGATTCTGATCGCCCTCGCCGTACTGCTGATCATGCTCGGCCTGTCCTGGCTGCAAAACGCCGGCAAGCTCAGCGAGCAAACGTTCCAGTACATCGCCATCGGTGTGGCAGTGGTGGTCGTAGTGATCAACGGCGTGATGCGCCGCAAGGTCAAGCCCTGACGGCGTCTGCCGCGCACTTCAATCGTTGTTGAGCACGGCGGCAGCCTGGGGATGGAGGCTGTAGCTCTTGTCGTCGTTGAACGTGATCACGCCTTCGGCGCACAGGCGCTTGAGCACTTCACGCACGCTGAGGAAGGACAACGGAATGTCCAGATCCAGCAACTGGCTATGCACGCCACGCACTCCCAGACGACGGTCGTCCTCGGCGGCAACCAGCAGGGTATCGATGACTTTGAGGCGAATCAGGCTGGTGCGCAGGCCGAAGCTCTTGAGCAACAGGCGGATACGTTCATTGCCGTGACGCTCGACCCGTTGCCCGAATACGTCAGCGTGCGAACCCATGGGCGCTCCTTTGGGGGTCTGGCTACCTTCCGATGGTAGTAGTGGGTTGTACATGCGATTACTCCTTTCAGAGCCTGATCAGGAAAGGTTTTTCGTGCTCTCTCTAAACAAGACGTTTCAGCCCGACAAATCATGAAGCGAAAAATGTAGAAAATTTGTCGTGGTTTTGTCTTTTCCCCGTGATTGCGGCACGAGAGGGGTGTTTGGCCGACTAAATTTTTTTTCCGCGGCTTCGTTTTCTGGACAGGCTCATTGCGCGTGGCGCGTGGGTGATTTCAGAGCGAGCCGGGCCCGACGTGTTCACGGTGGCGGGCGGTTCGCTCTTCGGCATTTCAATCAGGAGCGAGCGTGACTATTTCCAGGCAATTAACCGGACTGACCCTTGCCGGCCTGTTTCTCGGGCTGAGTCTGTCGGCGCATGCGTTCAGTCCGTCCACCCAGGCCGGTGCCGACATACGTCGCACGGGATTTGGCGTGCCGCATATCCGTGCGGAAAACGAACGCGGTCTCGGGTTCGGCATCGGTTACGCCTATGCGCAGGACAACCTGTGCCTGCTGGCCAACGAGATCGTGACGGTCAACGGCGAGCGGTCACGATACTTCGGGCCGGAGCAATTAACGGTCGAAGAGCGCGAGAACCGTGTCAGCGACGTCTTCTTCCAATGGCTCAATACCCCGCAGGCCGTGAGCGCTTTCTGGCAGGCGCAGCCCGTTGAAGTGCGTGACCTGGTGGAAGGTTACGCTGCCGGTTACAACCGTTATCTGGCGGAGCGTCGCCAGCAGGGGTTGCCGCAACAGTGCCAGGGTGAATGGGTGCGCGATATCGCCGTCGAAGACCTGGTGAAGCTGACGCGTCGTCTTCTGGTCGAAGGCGGTGTCGGTCAGTTCGCCGAAGCCCTGGCGGGTGCCGCACCGCCGCAGGCCACAGCGCAGATTGAAAACGCTGCGCGGGCTTATGAACTGGCGGACACGCGCCAGCAACGCTTCGCACTGGATCGTGGCAGCAACGCCGTGGCGGTGGGCAGCGAGCGTTCGTTCAATGGCCGCGGGATGTTGCTGGCCAACCCGCATTTCCCTTGGGTCGGCGGCATGCGCTTCTATCAGATGCATCTGACCATCCCCGGCAAACTCGACGTGATGGGCGCGGCGCTGCCGGGCCTGCCGATGATCAATATCGGTTTCAACCAGCATCTGGCCTGGACCCACACCGTCGATTCGTCCAAGCATTTCACCCTGTATCGCCTGCAGCTCGATCCGAAGGATCCGACCCGTTACCTGCTCGACGGCAAGTCCCTGCCGATGAACAAGCAGACCGTCACGGTGCAGGTCAAACAGGCGGACGGTCAGGTGATGCCGGTATCGCGGGATGTCTACAGTTCGCAGTTCGGCCCGGTGGTGCAGTGGCCCGGCAAGCTCGACTGGAACAACCAGTACGCCTACAGCCTGCGCGATGCCAACCTCGACAACGACCGGGTGCTGAAACAGTGGTACGCCATGAACCGCGCCGGCAATCTCAAGGATCTGCAGGATTCGGTGCACACGATCCAGGGCATCCCGTGGGTCAACACTCTGGCCGTGGATGACAAAGGCCAGACGGTGTACATGAACCTGTCGGTGGTGCCGAACGTCAGTGCCGACAAACTGGCCAAATGCAGCGACCCGCGCGCCGGTCTGAAAATGATCGTGCTCGACGGTTCCAACAGCGCCTGCGCCTGGGACAACGATCCGCAAGCCGCACAAAAGGGCATCTACGCCTCCAGCCAGTTGCCACAGCTGCTGCGCAAGGACTTCGTGCAGCACTCCAACGATTCGGCCTGGCTGGCCAACCCGGCGCAACCATTGACCGGCTTCTCGCCGCTGATCAGCCAGGACGGGCAGCCGCTGGGGCTGCGCTCGCGCTTTGCGCTGGATCGTCTGGCGACCCTGAGCAAGAAAGGCCCGGTGTCGGTGCAGGATCTGCAACACATGGTGATGGACGATCAGGTATTCCTGGCAACTCAGGTGGTACCGGATCTGTTGAAGTTCTGTGCTTCGCAGCCTGAAGCCGCGCTGAAATCGGTGTGCAGCAGCCTGAAGGCGTGGGACGGCCGGGCGAATCTGGAGTCGGGCGTCGGGCTGGTGCATTTCCAGAGCATCATGCAAGCCATGCAGCCATTGCCGCAGGCCTGGCGCGTGGCGTTCGATCCGAAGGATGCACAGCACACCCCGCGCGGGCTGGCCGTTGAAAAGCCTGAAGTGGCCAAAGCACTGCGCGAGGCCATGCTGGCGTCGGCCGAGACAGCGACAAAAATGGGCCTGAGCGCGAAAACCCGTTGGGGCGATGTGCAGGTGGTCAGCAGTGGCGGCCAGCAAACGCCGATCCATGGTGGCCCGGGTACGCTGGGCATTTACAACGCCATTCAGAGCGTGCCGCGCGAAGACGGCAAGCTGGAAGTGGTCAGCGGCACCAGTTACCTGCAAGTCGTGACGTTCGACGACAAGGGGCCGCATGCCCAGGGCCTGCTGGCGTTCTCGTTGTCCAGCGATCCGGCGTCGAAATATTCCCGGGATCAGACCGAGGCCTTCTCGAAGAAACAGTGGAGCGTGTTGCCGTTCACCGAACAGCAGATCAAGGCCGATCCGCAGTATCAGGTGCAGACCGTGCGCGATGACCTGGAAAAAGCGGGGAACGTCGCGGCTCAGTAACCAGATCGGTCTAGAACGCTGACAACCACAAAAGCAGAAGGCCGCTCCCTCACGGGAACGGCCTTCAGTTTTTTGGCGGTTGCTGCGGCATCGGGTTGATCACGGGGTTGCCGTCCTTGTTGCGGGTCAGGAAGACCGGCAACACTTTGGGCAGGGAACTGGCGAAGCTGTTCAGCTCCTTGATGTTGTAGATGCCGCCCACCCGGATCGAGCCGGTCGAGTTGTCGGCCAGCATCAGGGGTTTGGCCAGGTAGCGGTTGATCTGTGGCAACGCTTCGTTCAGCGACAGGTTGTCGAGTACGAGTTTGCCGCTGCGCCAGGCCAGGGAGTTGTCGTTGGCGTAGGTCTGGCTGATTTGCGGCATGTCATCGCCGTGTTTGTAGCGTGCCTGCATCGATGGGCCGAGACGCAAGCCATCACCGCCCAGTCGAGAGTTGCTGGTGACCAGGACGGAGCCTTCGATCAGATTCACCTTCACCTGATCCTCATACATCCAGACGTTGAAGCGGGTGCCGGTCACGCGAATCCTGCCTTCGGCGGCCCTGACGATGAACGGGTGGCTCAGGTCATGGCTGACTTCGAAGAAAGCCTCGCCCTTTTTCAGGGTAACGCGACGTTCGTCCTTGTAGTTGCTGTAGGTCAACTCGGAGTTGAGGTTCAGCTCGACCTGGCTGCCGTCACTCAAGGTGACATGGCGGACATTATCGGTGGCCGCGAAATGCTGATAACTGTTGGGCAGCCAGCCGAGGTTCCAGCCGGTCCAGGCTGCCAGCGGCAAGGCCAGCGCACAGACAGAAGCCGCTACGGCGTACTGGCGCCATGAGCTGACCGGTTGGCGAATCGGCACGACCGGCGCAGGCTCCGGACGCGGCAGGTGTTCGGCAACGTCCCAGATCTCCACCATCGCCTCGTACTCGAACGCGTGAAGCGGGTGTGCATCGCGCCATTGCTCGAACGCCTCGCGCTCTTCATCGGTGCAGTCGACGGCGTGCAGACGCATGCACCAATGCGCGGCGGCATCGGTGATCGCATCGTATTCGGCTTCCGAGAGGGTGTTCTGGGTCATTGACTCGTCCTGATTTCCCGCATTCTAACCTTGAGGGGAAGGCGCCGAGAACAACCGTCATGGCATTTACCCATCAAACATGGAACTTTTTTCGCTCAGACACCCCAAAAAACCAGGACGTCCCGCGAACATTAACCATAGATGGAGTGAAAAAATGATCAAAAGAACCTTGGCCGCTTTCGTCGCCACAGCCAGTCTTCTGAGTGCCGGTGTGGCGCTGGCGGACCGACCTGGTGCAGGATGGATCACGATCGAAAAGGCCATCGAAACTGCCAAGACCAAGGCCGGGTATGTCGAAGTCTATGAAATCGAGGCCGACAACGACGGTTATTGGAAAGGCGAAGGGCGCAAGGCTGACGGTGTGGTGTACGAATTCCGTATCGATGGCGCATCAGGCAATGTATTGCGCGATCAGAAGGACTGATTCCGAGCGCCACCATGCAGAATGCGCAGGCGATGAGCCTGCGCATTTTTTTGGCTGTTTCAGGGGGCCGGCGCCGGATCCAGCTGTCGGCCGACTTCGCAGATCAGGCGGGCTATCGAGTCGGCATTACGCAGAATGACATTGATGCGCGCGTCCGGAGATCGTTGGTCGAGGAACGCATCACGCGCCTCCCGAAGGTTCCGCGCGCCGGTCAAGCGCAGGATTTCTTTGTGAGTCAGTTCCATGCCCGGCACCTTGTCGACATCGACCCAGGTCTTGAACACGCTGTTCCATTCGGCGAACAACCGGACGCGGGGCGTGCTGAGCGACAGGGCTGAACGCTGATCGGCGTGCAGGTCGTTGTACAGCTTCGAACCGCCAGTGGTGATCCTCGAAATCAGGTCGCTGAAAGGTTCCCGTGCCCTGAGGGTGGTGATGTCCAGTGCCTTGCTGAATTGATGGGAAAACTCATGAATCAACGTTGACGCCTGCGCATGCCCATCTACATCGAACGGCTCGAGAAGAAAGGGTTTGTACTGATCCAGCTGTTGTCGGAAAAAATGCTCGGTGAAGTGCACCCGCTTCTGTGCATCGCCTTCAAGCACAAAAGCGATGACATCGTGCAGCCATTTGTTAGAGCCGACCACGAAGCGCTCGGTATCGAGCAACTCATCGGATGGGTCTACCAGCGCGTTGCAGATCGGCAGGATGGCGGCATTGATCCTGGAGAGAATCTCGGGTGTGATCGTCGGCACATTGAAAAAGTCCTCCAGGAAATGGCTCACCCGTGAATGGATGGGGCCGTTGGCGAGCGGGACCAGGTTATGCAGGCAATAGAAGGCATAGCGTCGGGCGAGATCGATCGCGTTTACCAGCGCCTGGGCTTTGAGAGGAAACCTCATGCGGATTTCCTCCATCCCCTGCGCTTCGATGTTGAGCATTGTGCGGCGCAGGGTTGTGATGCTGTGGCGTTCGACCAATCTGCCGAACACCTGTCCGTAGTGAACGGTCTGGTGATCGGCGACTCGCACCAGGCGAGGACCGTTTTTCTGGAAGAGCGGACCTTGCGGGACGCTGTTTGCCAGACGCCAGGCATTCCCGCTCTTGACGACTGGATACACCTTGCCCTCAACCGCTGCGAAATGGCGGTTGCGCGATACCTGAAGATAGGTGCCTTGACCCGGATCGAATTTCAGATCCTTGAGCGCGACGTCCATGGACTCGTACGATTGAAGCATCGTGCGTTGGGGCGCGGTCGGGTCAATGTCGGCCAGCTCTGCTGTTTCAGCCATGTCCTGGACCTCCTCGACAACGGCTTCTGCTTCGTCCGATGCCTGCGGTATCAACCCCACCATGATCATTTGTTCGGCGCCCCGGACAAAGGATTTAAGCGCCCGTTTCCAGTGGTGATTCTGCAGGGCTTCGGCAGAGCCCTTGAATTCGTCATAGGCTTTCCAGAGAACAGGAATGTAGCCAAGCTTGCCGGGCAGCAGATTGCTGAGCTGCCTTATTTCCTGACTGAACAGGATTTTTGCTGTCTCCCAATCGAATTGCGATTCGGAGTTTTTCTGGGCGTCCAACTGCTGTTCCAGAAGCACCAGATTGTCGTTGTAGAGGTGTTCCAGCAGATTGCCTTCAAATGCACTGATGGCCAGTTTCATCTCGCTGGGCTGACCGACGGAAGACACCAGCAGGTTGCGCAATATCGCTCGTTCGCTGCCCTGCAGCCGGCGCAGCAGCAGGTCTTGTAAACGACCGGGCATGTTGAGGGCTGAAATCAGCTCGTTTTCGTTCTCGAACTCCTGGAAAACCTGTTCGGCATATGGCGCATAGAGCACCAGAGGGCCCTTGTGCCTGCTGCCCGGAGTGAAAACATACATCCCCTGAACGGGCAGGGCAGTCGCGCCGGCCGTCTTGATCAGTGACAGCGGGCAGGCGATGGCGTGGGCGCCATGCACGGCTGCTCGTGCAAGGGCATCGGGCATGTCCAGCACCTGCTGAATCAGGCCGTAGGCGCTGCCTGAAAGATGTTGCTGCAGTTTTGCTGCGTGAGCATGCTGCAGCAGCTGCCAGGGCAATTGACGGAAAAAACGTTGCTTGCGTTTCTGGCTTTCGGGATCGCTTGCCGACAGCGCCTGTATGACTTTGCGGGCATAGGTGGTCGGTATCGCCAGTGACAGCAGCATTTGTGTTACGGCGCTTTGATTCAGTCCGGCCGGCAACGTCGCGGCGTTTTTCGAAGTGATTCTGAAACCGGTGCCCTGGGCGATGTTGATGTGATTGAGGGCAAACTCCACCAGGGACCGGGCGGGGCCGGCCAATGCCAGATTGGGGGTGATTTCAATCTCGCGCGGGTCCAGCCGACTGCCAGGGAAACGGCTGTCGAGCATTGATTTCAATGTCTGCTCGACATGACCCACCAGCGACGGCACGCCGGACAGGTAATCCTTGTCGTCAGTCACGCTCTGGTACCACTGCTCCAGGAGTTCGACATGGCGCTTCTGTTCCTGGACCGGTGCCATGCCCAGCCAGGCGGGAAGCGTTTGCCGGGTGGCAATAGCCTGGGCATGTGCGCTGGCCAAAGGCAGATTGGTGGACAGACCGGCACCGCGCAGCCCTGCCAGTGCCCTATCACGACGGGCGCTGTCCTTGATCCGCTCGCGCACATGTTGGCAACGAACCAGATAGTGCTCGATGGTGGACTGCATGCGCTCGTGCAACACGTTGCCATCGATGTATTGAAACGGCCCGAGGCTGTACCGCTGATGAGGCTGGTACTGCGAAGGCACGATATTTTCCAGCAGTAACAGGCGCCGGTCACTGTCGCTCAGGCGCCGCTTCAATACCTGCCGGGCAACCGCGACGTTATCGAAAACCTCCAGCCCGAGGGCCGGAGTCCACAACACGGCGCGTCCGGAGTGTTGCTCGTCGAGCCCGCCACGCTCGGTGATGAAGACGCAATGGGCAAGGGTGACTGGACTCGGCTGGATGGGACACTCAAGCGTCAACGCGTAGGCATCCGGTCGGAAGCCGTTGAGGGCGGAGCGCTGCGCCCGGCTCGGCTGATCGGCATTGATGACATTGCTGACAATGGCCTGCACTGAGGCGTTCAGGGAGCCACTGAGCAATCTGAGTCTGGCCTCGCCATTGACCCCGACGAACCAGGCTTGCGCCAGATCCGGTTTCAAACGCTCGAGCCAATAGCGCTGGATCGCCAGGTTCGCCATCGGCTGCGCCCTGAGCTGCTCAAGGACTGGCGCAGCCACCGAGTCAAATGTCTTGATCGCTGCAAGCGCCTTGTCCGCCAGCACCACGGACGGTTGCTGGTTGCCGGAAATCACCGGATGCGTGCTCCAGCGTCCCCCCATATCGATTGGCTGCAGTCGCTCGTGGATCATCGAGCGGATGTCCAGGCTCTTGTCGAACAGCGCATGCAGGTTCACGGCCCCATCGCTGTGGCGAAAGACTTGCAGTGCATATTCGATGTTCTGCCGTTGTTTGGTGATGATGGACTCGAACAGAATCCTGAAAATGTCACCGACAATCCGCTCGCCGGACACCTGCGGCTGCCCGAAACCGAGAAAACGATTGCGCTCGTCCAGGCTCAACAGGCCATAGAGCTCATCTTCATGGCCCTTGGCGATGAACTTTTCCTTCAGCGTATCCTTGAGGTCCTCGTAGTCCTTGAGCAGTTGCAAGCCGTGAGCGGGCGTGTAGAGGAAGGCGTGAGGCTCACTGATCATCAGCGAGCCCGCCAGCTCTACATAATTGGCTTCGCGCTCCCAAAGACGCACGTTTTCCACGACGGGAAAGCGCACGGCCTGAGTGACCGGTCGAATCAATTGCTGCAGCGTGTTGAATTGCCCGGCGTCGATGACACCGCTTTCGCGCTTGATCATCCATTCGCAATGCGCCTGATCTTCCAGTGCCTGGCCAAAGAAGGAACGTCGCGACAGTCCGAGGGCGGATGGCGCTTCCCAGTAACGCTCCAGGTGCTGGAACAACAGCGCAGGCAGTTTGCTCGCAGCCTGTTTGACAGCCTTTTCCCATTGCGCCTGATCATCGGTGGCCGGTGTCCTGCCCGGATTGGAAAAGCGGGGCGGTTGTTCGGTTGGCCAGTATTGATGGCGGTAATACATCAATACCGCATCACTCAGACTCAAGAGGTCGCTCATGTGTTGCCGTTCGCCACTGTTTCCGGTCGGTCGGTTGAAGCTGACTTGAGTGCGGCTTTGCGACAACGATCCGAAGTGAGACTGGAGCAGCTCATCGAGCACCGCACCCAGAAGCTGGGTCAGGGTCGGAAGCTTTTTCAGCTCCTGGCACATCATTTCGGCATTCATCAGCAGGCTCTGTCGAAAGTCTGCCAATTGCTCGGCGAAGACGTCGCCGGCAACGCTGGTGAACGTCATTGAAATACGCTCGGCGCCTTGTAATTGCTGGCGCTGGGGCAAGGCCAGGAATGGCAGCAGTGTGTCCTGCTCTTCGATATCGTTGAGCCGCCCTTCAAGCCGCTCTTTCAATTCGGCACGGTTGTGGAATTTCTGGATGCCCGCATACGGGGTATAGAGGATCAGCCCCTTGTCGTCCGGCGTTTCACCGATAACAAAGGCGCCAGCCAATGGCATGGGCGGCTCGCCAGTGATGTGGAGCAGAATTCGCTCGATAGCCATGGGCGGCTCCTGCTGGCGGCGCAGGGCGTCGGATGCCAGACTGGCATGGGCGAGCCATCTGAAATCCTTGTCACTCAAGCCATGGGCCTTGCCCAGTGCGGGCCAAAGGCCCGGTGAGTCGAACGTTTCGGGGAATAACAACGGTGGAGTGGCGGCTGACATCTCGAGTCTCGATAAGGGCGCTTGTACGCGTGGGTAGATCGAAACCCGAGGCTAAAAAAACGTTGCCCGGTGCCGGTGGTAAATACATATCGCGCGCGGGTCGATGCGCATGGCAGGGTTGACAGGCTGTCGGCCGCATGTGGTTAATCTGGTTGCGGGTTGTCCGTTCGCTGTTGTTCCCTCCAATAATTACTCTGGAGCTTCAGATGTCTGCGCCACACGATCATGCAATCTCCTCCACGGTGTCCCTGGATGAGCTGACTCAATTGCTGCAAACGATTTTCACCCGTCACGGCACCTCGGCCGAAGTTGCGCGAACGCTGGCCGCCAATTGCGCGAATGCCGAGCGGGACGGCGCTCACAGCCATGGGGTTTTCCGGATTCCCGGTTATGTTTCGACGCTCAACAGCGGCTGGGTCAACGGCAAGGCCGTGCCGAAGGTCGAGGACGTGGCTTCAGGGTTCGTCAGCGTCGATGCCGGCAATGGTTTTGCTCAACCTGCACTGGCGGCAGCACGTGCAATGCTCGTGGAAAAGGCCCGCAGTGCCGGGATCGCGGTGCTAGCGATCCGCAACTCCCATCACTTCGCCGCGTTGTGGCCGGACGTCGAGCCTTTCGCCGATGAAGGCCTGGTGGCGTTGAGCGTGGTCAACAGCATGACTTGCGTGGTGCCGCACGGCGCCGACCGGCCGTTGTTCGGCACCAATCCGATCGCCTTCGCCGCGCCACGGGCCGACGGTGCGCCGATCGTGTTCGACCTGGCCACCAGCGCCATCGCCCATGGCGACGTGCAGATCGCCGCGCGCCAGGGCGAGAAACTGCCGGCGGGCATGGGCGTCGACAGCCTCGGCCAGCCGACCTGCGACCCGAAAGCGATTCTGGAAGGCGGCGCCTTGCTGCCGTTTGGCGGGCACAAAGGTTCGGCGCTGTCGATGATGGTGGAGTTGCTTGCCGCCGCGCTGACCGGTGGCAACTTCTCGTTCGAATTCGACTGGAAGAATCATCCGGGGGCCAAGACCCCGTGGACCGGCCAGTTGCTGATCGTCATCGACCCGAGCAAGACCGCCGGGCAAAGCTTCGCCGAACGCAGTCAGGAACTCGTACGGCAGATGCACGGGGTAGGTCTCAAGCGCTTGCCGGGGGATCGGCGGCATTTGCAGCGGGCCAGATCATTGGCCAAGGGGATCGAGCTGGATCAACAGACCCTGGCGCAGTTGCGTGAACTGGCCGGCGAATGAGTGTTTGCCGGACATGAAAAAGGCGAGCCACATGGCTCGCCTTTTTTGTTCGCGCTCAGCGGCGACCGAGCAGCAATCCGACCACCAGACCGAAGCCGGCGGAGATCGCCACGGTCTGCCACGGGTGCCCGCCGATGTAGCTCTCGGTGGCATCCACCGCCGGTTTGGTGCGATCACGCACGCTGGTGACTGAATCCAGCGCCTGCTGCAATTTCTGGGCGATTTGCCCGCGCAGGGTTTCTGCTTCCTCGCCGACCAGCGAGGCACTGCTCTTGAGCAGTTTTTCCGACTCTTCGATCAGCGCCTGAAGTTCGCTGAAGGCCTGGTCCTTGATTTGGTCTTCGGCGGCTTGAACGGCGGTTTTCCGGGCCATTGGGTGACTCCTTGCAGGTGAATGGACAGTGAACAATGGAGTGCGGCGCGACTTGAAAAGTTGCAGCGATTTTCCATCCGGAGCAAAAACCAGCGTCAGAGGTTTCTGCCCAGCGTGTAAGATGTCGCCATTTCATGCAGCAGGTAATTCCCGATGAGTTTCAATCTGGCCGACAAATCCCTCGCAGAGCGCGCCGCGCTGGAAGATGAAAAATCCCGACTGTTCGAACTCTGGCAGAACAATCTGGGCAAAGCCAAGGGCGAAGCCGCGCGGTTGTTCGGCGAGCGCTCCAAGCGCAAGGGCAAATGGGCCGAATTCGTTCGCGCCGAACTGGACGGCATGTCGCCGCCGGAATTCGCCAACATGGTGCGCAGTGAAGTCAATCGCCTGATGGCGGCCAACAAGTAATCACTCGGCCCTGAAACTGGCGGCAATCGCTTCGCGCACCGCCAGCACCACCGGATCGATCTGGGTGCTGGTGCGCCAGCCCAGTTCGATCGGGTAACGCGGCAACGCGAGCGGGCAGGGCAGCAGTGCCAGCCCGCTCATTGAAGCAATCGCCTGCGCGGCGTGGGTCGGAATGGTGGCCACCGCATCGCTGCCCTTGAGCAGATGCGGCAACGCCGCGAAATGCGTGGTCGAGGCGCAGACCCGGCGACTGCGGCCCAGCGCCGCCAGCCCCTCATCGGTGATCCCGATAAAACCGCCCGACGACACCAGCAGGTGCTCACGGGTAACGAATTCCTCCAGTCCGATCTGCTGCTGGCCCGGCGCCAGACTCGCCGGATCCACCAGACACGCGTAACCCCCTTCACCCAACACCTGACGACTGAGCAGCCGCTCGGCGAACCCGCCGGCGGTGATCGCCAGATCAATGCTGCGCTCCATCAGCGCCCGGGCGACGATCTGGCTGTGGGTCTGACGGAAGATCAGCCGCAGTTTCGGCGCGCGGCGGGCGATTTCCTCGATCAGCCGGCGGCCATAAGCGATTTCGAAATCGTCCGAGAGGCCCACGGTGACCGAGCGTCCTTCGTAGTGGTTGGCGGTTGGATCGACCATGGCCAGGCTTTGCCGGCATTTGTTCAGCGCATCGCTCACGACCGGTTTCAACTGGTTGGCCTTGAGCGTCGGCGCCAATCCCCGGCCGGTGCGCACGAACAACTGATCGCCATACACCTCGCGCAACCGGCGCAGAGCCGCGCTGACCGCCGACTGGGTCACGCCCAGACGCAACGCTGCGCGGCTGGCGCTGGACTCTTCATGCAGGGCTTCGAAGACTTTGAGCAGGTTGAGGTCGACGGTTGCGATATTCATCTGGTTCATATCATTCAGCAGTGGATCGGTCTTTATTCATGATCCCGTGGCGCCGGAGAATGAGCAACACCTGAACCTCACGGAGTGACCGCCATGCCCAAATCAATCGTTGCCGCCCTGCAGATCGGCGCCTTGCCCGGTGGCAAGGCTGAAACCCTGGAACAGATCCTGAGCTGGGAAACCGCGATCAGCGAATCCGGCGCCTCGTTGGTCGTGATGCCCGAAGCCTTGCTCGGCGGTTACCCGAAAGGCGAGGGATTCGGCACGCAACTGGGTTATCGCTTGCCGGAAGGGCGCGAGGCCTACGCCCGTTATTTTGCCAACGCCATTGATGTGCCGGGCGCGGAAACCGAAGCGCTGGCCGGGCTGTCGGCGCGTACCGGGGCCAATCTGGTGATCGGCGTGATCGAACGGGCCGGCAGCACCTTGCATTGCACCGCGCTGTATTTCGATCCGCAGGCAGGCCTTGTGGCCAAGCACCGCAAACTGATGCCCACCGGCACAGAACGGCTGATCTGGGGCAAGGGCGACGGCTCGACGCTGCCGGTGCTCGACACTCAGGTCGGCAAGCTCGGCGCGGTGATCTGCTGGGAAAACATGATGCCGCTGCTACGCACGGCGATGTACGCCAAAGGCATTGAGGTCTGGTGTGCCCCGACCGTGGACGAGCGCGAGATGTGGCAGGTCAGCATGCGCCACATCGCCCATGAAGGGCGCTGCTTTGTGGTCAGCGCCTGTCAGGTGCAGGCCTCGCCGGATGAACTGGGCGTAGAGATCGCCAATTGGCCCGGGGATCGCCCGCTGATCGCCGGTGGAAGCGTGATCGTCGGGCCGATGGGCGACGTGCTGGCCGGGCCGTTGCGCGGCGAGGCCGGATTGCTCACCGCCGAGATCGACACCGATGAACTGGTGCGCGCCCGCTACGACTACGACGTGGTCGGCCACTATGCGCGGCCGGATGTGTTCGAGTTGAGCGTCGACGAGCGGGCGAAACCGGGGGTGCGTTTTCACACATAACCCTGTGTGAGCGAGCTTGCTCGCGAAGGCGGTGTATCAGCCCCCTTTGAGTCAACTGACACGGCCCTTTCGCGGGCAAGCTCGCTCCCACAATGGCTTTGGTGGATTACCAGGTGGCAGCACTGGCTCTGGGCAGACTGAGCTTGCCGGTATCGACAAATCGCATCGTGCCAAACAGCCCGCCCGCCAATTTGCCGCGCAGCACATAGGGCAGGTTGTCGAGGGTTTGGGTCTGGCTCAGGCCCAGGGTCTGGCGCAACACCGAGAACGCGGAAATGCTCACCGGGACGCTGACAATGGTTTCGGAGAACCGTGGAATCGAGCCGGTCTGATCGCTGACACCCGACGCCAGCGAGTGGCCGTTGACCTCCAGATCCAGCGCGATGCCGTTGTAGTCGATGGCGGTTTCGTTGGGATTCTGCACCCGCAGCTTGATCGCGAAGCGCACTTCCAGATCCTGGCTAGGCAGCGGTTCGAGGCCGACCACATTGATGTTTACCGGATCACGATTGGGAAACAACGCACAAGCGCTGAGGGAGAGCAGAAGCAGGGACAGGATGACGGCTTGGAGACGGCGCATTGATGCTCTCTCATTGAAAAAGGGCTGAACCGTGGCCGGTATCAGCCCTTTTTCAATGAGCGGACAGGATCAACGGTTCAACTGTGCGACAGCGGCCTTCGTTGCGGGTTCAGCTTTGGCCGGCAGCTCGGGGTTTTCCATGACCTGAAGGATAGAGGCTTCCGGGTCGAAGTCATCCTCTTCCAGCTCGATGAACTCTTCTGGCAGGAAGATATTCAGCACGATCGCACACAGCGCGCCGACGGTGATCGGCGACTCGAAAATATTGCGCAACGCTTGCGGCAGTTCGCGCAGCACTTCCGGCACGGCGGCGATGCCCAGGCCCATGCCGACGGAAATCGCCACGATCAGCATGTTGCGCCGATGCAGGCCGGCCTCGGCGAGGATCTTGATCCCGGCCACGGCCACGGTGCCGAACATCACCAGCTCCGCGCCGCCGAGCACCGGTTTCGGCATCAATTGCAGCACCGCACCGATCATCGGGAACAGACCCAGCAGCACCAACAGGCCGGCAATGAAGAACGCCACGTAGCGGCTGGCCACGCCGGTCAGCTGAATCACCCCGTTGTTCTGGGCGAAGGTCACCATCGGCATGCTGTTGAACACGGCGGCCATGGCCGAGTTGAGGCCGTCGGCCAGCAAACCCGACTTGATCCGGCGGATGTACAGCGGGCCTTTGACTGGCTGCCGGGAAATCATCGAGTTGGCGGTCAGGTCACCGGCGGCTTCCAGCGGCGACACCAGGAAAATCACCGCCACCGGCACAAATGCTACCCAGTCGAAGTTGAAACCGTACTTGAACGGCACCGGCACGCTGACCACCGGCACTTCGGGCAGGTTGGCAAAATCCACGGTGCCCATCAGCCACGCCACCACGTAGCCGAGGGTCAGGCCGATAACGATCGCGCCCAACCGCAGGAACGGCACATCCACCCGGTTCAACACCACAATGGTGCCCAGCACCAGCGCCGCCAGGAACACGTGGCTGGCCGCGCCCAGATCCGCCGCGCCGAAGCCGCCGGCAATGTCGGTCATCGCCACTTTGATCAGCGACAGGCCCATCAGCGTGATGATGGTGCCGGTCACCACCGGGGTGATCAGCATGCGCAATTTGCCGATGAACTGGCTCAAGACCACTTCGATGAAGGCGGCGAAGAAGCACACGCCGAAGATCGTCGACAGGATTTCATCGGTGCCGCCGCCCCGGGCCTTGACCATGAAACCGGCGCTGAGAATCACGCTGATAAAGGAAAAACTGGTGCCTTGCAGGCACAACAGCCCCGAACCGACCGGGCCAAAGCGCTTGGCCTGAACGAAGGTGCCGAGGCCCGAGACGAACAGCGCCATGCTGATCAGATACGGGATTTCGCTTTGCAGACCGAGGGCGCCGCCCATGATCAGGGTCGGGGTGATGATGCCGACGAAGCTGGCCAGCACGTGTTGCAGGGCGGCAAACACCGTTGCGGTGAAGTGCGGACGGTCGTTGAGGCCGTAGATCAGATCGTTGTTGCGCGGGGCTTTTTCAGAGACGGTCATGGTGGTTTGCGTGCCGCAATGCGGGGCCGGGTCGGAAAATGGGTGCGCAGGATGCCGTAAGCGAGGGGCGAGGGCAACGCATGATCGTTCCCACTCTGCGTGGGAATGCAGCCCGGGACGCTCCGCGTTCCAAAAAATGATCAGGTTCGACCAAAGGCTGACAGTAGATCCTCTTCAAACGCTTTCTGCGCGTCTCCCGGTACTTGGGCTCGATGGCGAGCAAGATGAAACGCCACGTCAAAGCTCAACTCGCCTTCGCGCACCGGTCGCAGCAGTCCCTTGTCCTGCCACTGGCGGGCGTAATGGTTGGGCAAATAACCGACGTGTTTGCCGGACAGAATGAAGGCGAGGGTGCCTTCGACCTGTTCCGAGCGGGCCGAGCAGACCTTGCCCTGAAACGGCTCGTCACTGCGCAGAAACCTGTACGGGTGATCGACCCGGTCACAGGCCTGCAACGCTGCATCATCGGGCGCCTCGTCGGTAAACAGCGGATGGCCGGGCGCGCAATACAGATGCTGGGTTTCACTGAACAGTTCGCGGTAGTCGAACGCGCTCTGCACCTGGGAGAAGTAACCGATGGCCAGGTCCAGCCGGTGTTGCAGCAGCAGACGCTCCATTTCACCGGGCATGGCGCTGATCAGCTCGATACGCACCGATTCGTCCCGCTCGCGAAAGCGCCGGATCGCATCCGCCACCCGTTGCAGAACCGACTGATCGACCGCTTCCGACAGGCCCAGCCGCACTTCGCCGATCAAGCGCCCGGCGACGCCGTTGGATTGATGGCGGAAGGTTTCGATCGAATCGAACAGCGCCCGCGCGGCAATAAGCAGTTGCTCGCCCTTGGGCGTCAGGCTGAATCCGCCCTTGCCACGGTTGCAAACCCGATAGCCGAGACGCGTCTCAAGCTTGGCCATTTGCTGGCTGATGCTCGACTGGCTCAGCCCCAGTTCACCTTGGGCGGCGCTGAATCCGTTGGATTCGACCACCCCGAGAAACAGCCGCAGAAGCTGAAGATCGATATCATGCAGCTGACCGAGCATCACATTACTCCGGAATAAAGTCAGGTTAACAAACTTGATATTTCTCGAATGTATCCGACGGCGCATCCTGCCACCACTTCCTTCGGTCAGGTGTTCGTCATGGCTCCCGTCTTCAAGCTGTGTTTGCCCGCTTTGTTGCTTACTGTCTCCATCGCCGCCCAGGCCGAAGAGAAAACCCTCAATCTCTATAGCTGGGCCGATTACGTGGCGCCGGAAACCTTGCAGCGTTTCGAAAAGGAAACCGGCATCCACGTGCGCTACGACACCTTCGATACGTCCGAGGTGCTGGAAACCAAACTGCTCACTGGCGGCAGCGGTTATGACGTGGTGGTGCCATCGTCCAGCGTGCTGGCCCGTGGGTTGGCGGCTGGCGCCTTGAAGGAAATCCCTCACGAAGGGCTCAAGGGCTACGCCAATCTCGATCCGGATCTGCTGGAAAAACTGGCGGCGGTCGATCCCGGCAACCGCTACGGCGTGCCTTACACCTGGGGCACCCTCGGCCTGGGCATGAACGTTGAAGCGGTCAAGCAACGGCTACCGGACGTGCCGCTCAACAGCCTCGATCTGCTGTTCAAGCCTGAATACGCCAGCAAACTCAAGGATTGCGGGATCGCCATTCTCGACTCGCCGCAGGAGGTGATCGGTCTGGCACTGCACTATCTCGGCAAAGATCCCTACAGCACCGACAAGGCCGATCTGGCCGCTGCCGAAGCCTTGTTGCAGACGTTGCAGCCCTCGGTGCTGTACGTCGCCACCGGCCGGCAGATCAGTGATCTGGCCAACGGCAGCGTCTGCCTGGCGCTGACCTACAACGGTGACGCGAGCATGGCCGCCGATCAGGCGCGCAAGGCCAACAAGCCGTTTGAAGTGGCTTACCGGATCCCCAAGGA